>NZ_CP021430.1:0-3794193 GCF_002240455.1 Cellulomonas sp. PSBB021
CACGGGCGGCGGCGAGGTGAACCAGAAGGGCCTGGACCACTACCGGCGCGTGGTCGACGGCCTGCTGGACCGCGGCATGCACCCCGCGATCACGCTCTACCACTGGGACCTGCCGCAGCCCCTGCAGGATGCGGGCGGCTGGGCGGTGCGCGACACCGCCGACCGGTTCGCCGACTACGCGGCCGTGGTGTTCGAGTCGCTGCGGGACGTGGACGCGACCTGGCTGACCATCAACGAGCCGAAGACCACCGCGATGGTCGGCTACGCGGGCACGGAGCACGCGCCGGCGCTCGGGGACATCGACGCGGGGCTCGCGGCCGTGCACCACCAACTCCTCGCGCACGGCAAGGCGGTGCAGGCGTTCCGGGAGATCGGTGGACGCGGCGGGATCGGCATCGCGCTCAACCTCATGCCGGTCTACGGGGCCGCGGGCGCCGAGCTCGGCGGCGGACCGCCTCGACGCGGCCGAGAACCGTCTCTACCTGGACCCGGTGCTGCGCGGCACGTACCCCGACGAGGCCGTGGGCGACAAGCCCGGCCAGCTGCGCGGCGACCGCGCGGCGTTCGAGGCGCTCGTCCAGCCCGGTGACCTCGAGACGATCTCGCAGCCGTGCGACCTGCTCGCGGTCAGTACTACGGCGTGGCGGGCATCGACAAGACCGGGTGCGTGGCTGCAGCTGTACCCGCCGTCGTCGGCCGGGTGGCAGCAGGTGCACGCCGAGGGCCTGTACGAGCTGCTCGTCCGGCTGCCCGCGGACTACCCGGACGTGCCGCCGCTCGTCATCAGCGAGAACGGCATCCCGGACCCCGACGCGCAGGGCCAGATCGACGACCCGCAGCGTCTCGACTTCCTGCGCACGCACCTGCAGCAGGCGGCGCGGGCGGTGGCCGAGGGCGTGGACCTGCAGCAGTACTACGCGTGGTCGTTCGTCGACAACTTCGAGTGGGCGCGGGGCATGACCCAGCGCTGGGGCATCGTGCACGTCGACTACGAGACGCAGCGCCGCACGCCCAAGTCGAGCGCCCGGTGGTACTCGCAGGTCGTGCGGACGAACGCGGTGCCGCCCGCCTGACCCCGGCCACCGGGGGCCGCGAGCGGCTCTCGTGACGGTTTTCACACGCCGGGTCGCCCGATGTGCGCATCGTCACCGGGTGCTGAGGTGGTGGGTCGCGCGTGCGCCGATACCGTTGAGGTATGCCTCAGTCTGCCTCCACCCCGGTTGCCGAGACCGCGGTCCGCCCCGCCAAGTCGCGCAAGGTCCCCCGGGTCCTCGTCCTCGGTGGCGGCACCGTCGGCCTGTACTCGGCGCGCCGGCTGCGCAAGCGCCTCGGTCGGCGCGAGGCCGCGATCGTCGTCGTCGACCCTCGCCCGTACATGACGTACGCGCCGTTCCTCCCGAGGCGGCCGCGGGCTCGATCGACCCCCGCAACGTCGTCGCACCGCACCGCCGCGCCCTCAAGGGCGTCGACGTGCTCCAGGGCAAGGTCTCCCAGATCAACCACGCCGAGCGCACGGTCGAGATCACGCCCGAGGAGGGCGAGCCGTACTGGGTCACGTACGACCACCTGATCGTCGGCCTCGGCTCGGTCGCCCGCACGCTGCCCATCCCGGGCCTCGCGGAGCAGGCGATCGGCTTCAAGAACGTCGAGGAGGCCATCGCCGTCCGCAACCACGTGCTCAACCGCATCGAGGTCGCGTCCTCGACGTGGGACCCCGAGCTGCGCAAGCGGATGCTCACGTTCGTGTTCGTCGGCGGCGGGTTCGCGGGCATCGAGGCGCTCGCGGAGCTCGAGGACATCGCGCGCTACACGATCGCGCACTACAAGCAGATCGAGCAGGACGAGCTGCGGTTCGTGCTCGTCGAGGGCAGCCCCCGCATCCTCCCCGAGGTGAGCGAGGAGCTCGGCGGCTACACGCTCGAGCAGCTGCGCAAGCGGCACATCGAGATCCACCTGTCGACGTTCCTCAGCTCGTGCGTCGACGGGCACGTGGTCCTGTCGAACAAGCTCGAGTTCGACGCCGACACGATCGTGTGGACCGCGGGCGTCAAGGCCAACCCCGTCCTGCAGCAGTCGGACCTGCCGCTCGACAAGATGGGCCGCGTGACGTGCAACGCCGCGCTGCAGGTCGTCGACGAGCACGGCGAGATCGTGCCGGACGCGTACGCGGCGGGCGACTGCGCCGCCGTGCCGGACCTGTACAACCCCGGGTCGTTCTGCCCGCCGAACGCGCAGCACGCGCTGCGTCAGGGCAACCACCTCGGCGACAACCTCGCGCGCGTGCTGCGCTCGGCCGAGGTCACGGACTACTCGCACAAGAACATCGGCGCGGTCGCGTCCCTCGGCATGTACAAGGGCGTCGCCCAGATGTTCGGCAAGATCAAGGTCCGCGGGTTCCTCGCGTGGGTGCTGCACCGCACGTACCACGTGTTCGCCATGCCGACCGTGAACCGCAAGCTGCGCATCATGGCCGGCTGGACCGGCTCGCTCCTGCTGCGCCGCGAGGTCGTCCCGCTGGGTGCGCTGCACGACCCGCGCGCGGAGTTCCGCGCCGCGTCGGTCCCGCCGAAGCCGCGCGTCGTCGAGGAGAAGTCCGACGCGCAGCCGGCCGACCCGGCGATCGCGGCCGCAGCGAAGCCCGCCGCGAAGCCCGCCGCGAAGAAGAAGTCCGCGTCCTGACGGTCCGCCCGTCGCGCGCACGAGAGCCCCGGTCCTGGTGGACCGGGGCTCTCGTCGTCGTGCGCCCGGCGGGACTCGAACCCGCACTGAGCCGGGTTTAAGCCGGCCGCCTCTGCCGGTTGGGCTACGGGCGCGGACGCGAGCATCCTCCCACCGGAGCGTCCGACGCGAAGGCCCGCGTCAGACCAGCCCGGCGGCCTGCTCGGTCTGCTCGACCTGGGCGACCCAGGCGCGCTTGGCGCGGCGCCACCCCTCGTCGTCGACGCCGATGCGCCAGTACCCCGACGCGGACAGGTCCGCGCGCGCGACGCCGCGCTCGAGCCGCAGGTGCCGGCGCACCTCCTTGACCGCCCCGGCCTCGCCGTGGACGAACGCGCCGACGCGGCCGCCGGGCCACGGCAGCGCGAGCGTCGTCTCGACGAGCCGCCGCCCCGGGTGCCCGCGGTCGGCGTGCACCCAGCGGACCTCGACGCCCGCGGGAGCGGTGAGCGGGAACTCGTCCTGCGGGCCGTCGACCTCGACCACGGCGACGCCGCGCGCGTCGTCGGGCATCCGCTCGAGCGCGACCGCGATCGCGGGCAGTGCGCTCGCGTCGCCGACGAGCAGGTGGTGGTCGACGTCGACCGCGGGCGACCACGCGCCGCCCGGGCCCGAGACGAGGATCTCCTCGCCGCCGACGAGTCCCGCGGCCCACGGGCCGGCCAGCCCTTGGTCGCCGTGCACGACGACGTCGACGGTCAGCTCGAGCGCGTGGGCGTCGAAGTGCCGCACGGTGTACGCACGCAGGCGTGGTGCGACGCCCTCGGGCAGCGCGGCGCGCACGGCGTCCAGGTCGACGCGACCGTCGTCGGTCAGCGGGCGCTCACCTGCCGGCAGGAACATCAGCTTGACGTAGGAGTCCGCGTGCTCGTCGGCGACGAACGGCGCCATGGTCGGCCCGCCGAGGACCACGCGGACGAGGTGCGGGGTCGGCCGCTCGGTGCGCAGCACGTGCGCCAGGACGGGTGCCGGTCGGCGCCTGGTCCCGCCGGGCGTGCGGTCGTCGGCGGGGGAGGGGGTCGTCACGAGTCGTGAGCCTACGTCCGCCCGAGCGGTACGCGACCGGGCGTTCGGTGGGCGTTCGGCGGGGCGTACGGCTCGGCCGGACGGCCGGGTCAGGAGCGGGACTCGGCCGCCGACGAGGCGTCGAGCGAGGCGTTCAGGGACGCGTTGAGCCGCGTGAGGGACGTGGCCAGGTGCTGCAGGTCGTCGGGCGCCCAGTCGGACAGGACCTGCGCGTACACGTCGGCGCGCGCGCGTCGCGTGGCCTCGAGCGCGGCCAGGCCGGCCGGGGTCGCGTCGATCACCGAGCGTCGCGCGTCGTTGTCGTCGCGCGAGCGGCTCACGTAGCCGAGGGCCTCCATCTGCAGCACCTGGCGCGTCACCGTGGACGCGTCGAGGCGCAGGTGGTCGGCGATCTCGTTGATGCCTGCGGGCCCGTCGTCGGCGAGCCGGCCGAGCGCGAGGTACGCGGAGCGTTCGAGCGTGCCCTCCAGGCGGCGGCTGCGGCGCCGGTTGCGGTCCGCGAGGCGCAGCAGCAGGGCGACCTGGCGCTCGACGTCGGCGATCGCGGGATCCATGGGTGCTCTCCTGTGTCCGGTGAGCACCACCCTAGGTGTACTCGGCCATCACGTTGGTGACAGGGCGTTGACGTGGGCGAGGGCCTCCGGCGTAGTGGAGATGTCTCGTCTTCACGATCCGGAGGCCCTCGTGGTTCACGCTAATGCGCGGCTGACGCCGCATGGGAGATGGTTGTTGGTGCAGCGGGTGCGGGTGCAGGGGCGCCCGGTCGCTCATGTCGCCCGCGAGCTGGGTGTCTCGCGCCAGTGCGCGCATCGGTGGGTGGCTCGTTTCGATGCGCAGGGCCGTGCCGGTCTGCAGGACCGGTCCTCGCGTCCGCGACGGTCACCGGCGGTGACCAGCCCTGAGCGGGTCGCACTCGTGCTCGCTGCGCGTGAGCGGTTGCGGCGCGGTCCGGACGAGCTCGCGCGGGCGACCGGAGTGCCGGCGCGGACCGTCTCGCGGATCCTGCGCCGCGCCCACGTGCCCTACCTGTGGCAGTGCGACCCGATCAGCGGTGAGCCGATCCGGGCGTCGAAGGTGACCGCGGTCCGCTACGAGCACGCGCACCCGGGTGACCTCGTGCACGTCGACGTCAAGAAGGTCGGGCGGATCCCGCAAGGCGGTGGGTGGAGAGCGCATGGGCGAGCCGGCACCCAGGCCGCGAAGAAGAAGCGCCCGCTGATCGGCTATGACTACGTCCACGCCGCCGTGGACGACTACTCACGAGTCGCCTACGCCGAGATCCTGCCGGACGAGAAAGGCGCGACCTGCGCGGGCTTCATCGACCGTGCCCTGACCCACTTCGCCGCGCTGGGCACACCCGTCAGAGCCGTCCTCACCGACAACCACTGGTCCTACGCACACGCCCACGAGGTCGCTGCGGTGCTCGCCGCGCACCAGACCGCGCACTGGTTCATCAAGGCCCACTGCCCCTGGCAGAACGGCAAGGTCGAACGATTCAACCGCACCCTCGCCAGCGAATGGGCCTACCGGCATCCATGGACCTCGAACGACCAGCGAACCACCGCCTTCACCACCTGGCTCAACGAGTACAACACTGAACGTCACCACCACGCCGTCGGCGCCGCCCCCGTCACCCGACTGTCACCAACGTGATGGCCGAGTACACCTAGGCGCCGCGGACGTGGCGCAGGACCGCGCGCACCGACGACGCGGCCCCGCGACCGGGCAGGTCACGGGGCCGCGTGGGTCGTGCCGGGTCAGGCGTCGCGGCGCTTGGTGAGCCACGCACCGGCGGCGAGGACGACGACGAGGTACGCGAGCAGCACACCGAAGCCCTCCCACGACGAGAGCACCACCGAGTCGGTGAAGCCCGCCTGCTGCTCGATCATCGCGTCGGTGAACGTCATCTGGGAGCCCGCGACGCTCGGCAGGTACGGCGTGAGGTCCTGCAGCGGCTTCCACGGGATCAGGCTGAACAGGATCGGCAGCACCAGCAGGATGCCGAGCGTCGTCGTGATCGCGGCCGCGGAGTGCCGCATGAGCACGCCGAGCCCGAACGCGAGCACCCCGATCATCGTCACGTAGAGCGCGTTCCCGACGAGGGCGCGCACCACCTGGGGGTCGCCCAGGTCGACCGACGCGCCCTGCCCGCCGAAGATCAGCGCCTGCAGCGAAGCCGCGACGGCGACCGCGAGAGCGGTCACGACGAACACGACGAGCGCGAGGACGAGGCCCTTCGCCCACAGCGCCGGCAGGCGGCGCGGCGCGGCGGCGAAGCTGCTGCGGATCATCCCGGTGGTGTACTCGCCGGTGATCGTCAGCGCGCCGAGCACGGCGACGGCCGTCGGGCCGAGGTACGGGATGGCGCCGAACGCGTCGAGGGCGTTGACGTCGTCGCTGCTCCCGGACATCTCGTTCGCGTCGAGCATGCCCCACGTGATGAGCAGGACGAAGCCCACGATCACGACGGCGGTGATGGCGAGCGTCCACACGGTGGAGCGCAGCGACCAGAGCTTGATCCACTCGGACCGCACGAGCCGCGGGAACGTGACACGCACGTCGGCGCCGGCCGTGGGTGCGTCGGTGGTCGTGGCGGTCATCGCGCGGCCTCCTGACCGGTCGTGCCGAGGGGTGCGGACCCGTCGTGGCCCATCGTGGAGTGGTACTCGACGGTGTCCTGCGTGAGGGACATGAACGCCTCCTCGAGCGAGCCCTGCACGGGCGTGAGCTCGTGCAGCACCACGCCCGCGGCCGCGGCGGCCTCACCGATCTGCGGGGCGGTCGCGCCGTGCACGACGAGCGAGCCCGGCTCGGTCGACGTGACGCTGACCTCGGGCCCCGTGAGCAGCTCGGCGAGCTGCGTGGCCTGCGGGCTGACGACGCGCACGGACGTGCGGGTACCGCGCTCGACGATGTCCTGCACCGGACCCGCCGCGATGATCCGGCCGCGCCCGATGACGATGAGGTGGTCCGCGGTCACGGCCATCTCGCTCATGAGGTGCGACGAGAGGAACACGGTGCGGCCCTGGCCGGCCAGGTACTTCACGAGGTTGCGGACCCACAGCACGCCCTCGGGGTCGAGCCCGTTGACCGGCTCGTCGAGGATGAGGGTGCGCGGGTCGCCCAGGAGCGCGGCGGCGATGCCGAGGCGCTGCCCCATGCCGAGCGAGAAGCCGCCGACGCGGCGCTTGGCGACCGACTCGAGGCCCGTCATCTCGATGACCTCGGTGACGCGTGCGTCGGCGATGCCGTGCGTCGCGGCGAGCGCGCGCAGGTGGTTGCGGGCGCTGCGGCCGGTGTGCACGGCCTTCGCCTCGAGCAGCGAGCCGACCTGCGTGAGGGGCGAGGCGTGCTCGGCGTAGGGCTTGCCGTTGACCGTGACGTGCCCGGACGTCGGACGGTCGAGGCCGACGATCATGCGCATGGTGGTCGACTTGCCCGCCCCGTTGGGGCCGAGGAAGCCGGTGACGGTCCCGGGCTCGACCCGGAACGAGATGGAGTCGACGGCGAGCTTCTCGCCGTATCGCTTGGTGAGGTTCGTTGCCTCGATCATCGCGGAGGCTCTTCCGTTCGGTGACGTGTCGCCCCGACCCTAGGTGTACTCGGCCATCACGTTGGTGACAGTCGGGTGACGGGGGCGGCGCCGACGGCGTGGTGGTGACGTTCAGTGTTGTACTCGTTGAGCCAGGTGGTGAAGGCGGTGGTTCGCTGGTCGTTCGAGGTCCATGGATGCCGGTAGGCCCATTCGCTGGCGAGGGTGCGGTTGAATCGTTCGACCTTGCCGTTCTGCCAGGGGCAGTGGGCCTTGATGAACCAGTGCGCGGTCTGGTGCGCGGCGAGCACCGCAGCGACCTCGTGGGCGTGTGCGTAGGACCAGTGGTTGTCGGTGAGGACGGCTCTGACGGGTGTGCCCAGCGCGGCGAAGTGGGTCAGGGCACGGTCGATGAAGCCCGCGCAGGTCGCGCCTTTCTCGTCCGGCAGGATCTCGGCGTAGGCGACTCGTGAGTAGTCGTCCACGGCGGCGTGGACGTAGTCATAGCCGATCAGCGGGCGCTTCTTCTTCGCGGCCTGGGTGCCGGCTCGCCCATGCGCTCTCCACCCACCGCCTTGCGGGATCCGCCCGACCTTCTTGACGTCGACGTGCACGAGGTCACCCGGGTGCGCGTGCTCGTAGCGGACCGCGGTCACCTTCGACGCCCGGATCGGCTCACCGCTGATCGGGTCGCACTGCCACAGGTAGGGCACGTGGGCGCGGCGCAGGATCCGCGAGACGGTCCGCGCCGGCACTCCGGTCGCCCGCGCGAGCTCGTCCGGACCGCGCCGCAACCGCTCACGCGCAGCGAGCACGAGTGCGACCCGCTCAGGGCTGGTCACCGCCGGTGACCGTCGCGGACGCGAGGACCGGTCCTGCAGACCGGCACGGCCCTGCGCATCGAAACGAGCCACCCACCGATGCGCGCACTGGCGCGAGACACCCAGCTCGCGGGCGACATGAGCGACCGGGCGCCCCTGCACCCGCACCCGCTGCACCAACAACCATCTCCCATGCGGCGTCAGCCGCGCATTAGCGTGAACCACGAGGGCCTCCGGATCGTGAAGACGAGACATCTCCACTACGCCGGAGGCCCTCGCCCACGTCAACGCCCTGTCACCAACGTGATGGCCGAGTACACCTAGGGCCAGGTTCCCGGCCCGAGGCATCCGACTGCGGGTGGACCTTGCCCCGCGCGGACGGCGGCGGGTCCGTCCCCAGGACGGTCGGTCAGGACCCGGGAACTGCCCGTGCACCTTGTACGTTGGAGGACCACAGACCTGCGCCGAGGTGGCGCGGGCCGATCAGGAGGACGACGTGGCGAACCCCGTCTTCAGCAACAGCCCCGTCTTCGGCGAGGACAAGCGCCGTGGCGGTGGCACCGTCTACGCGCAGTCGAGCACGACGTACTCGACCGTGGACGCCGCGACGCTCGACGACCTGTACGCGGCACCGGCAGCGACGACCCGCGAGACGGGCCGCCTGACGTACGACGACGTGATCATGAAGACGGGCGGCCTGCTCGCCCTCCTCGTGGTCGTCGGCGCCGCGACGTGGGCGCTCGCCCCGGGCCTGTGGATCGCGGGTGCGGTGGTCGGCCTCGTGCTGGGCCTCGTCAACGCGTTCAAGCGCGAGCCGAGCCCGGTGCTCATCACCCTCTACACGGTCGCGCAGGGCGTGTTCCTGGGCGGCATCAGCGCGTTCTACGAGGCGGCGTACCCCGGCATCGTGAGCCAGGCCGTGCTCGGCACCGTCGCGGTCGCGGCCAGCGCGCTGTTCGTCTTCAAGTCCGGCAAGGTCCGCGTCACGCCGAAGTTCACGCGCTGGCTCGTCCTCGCGATGGTCGGCTACCTGGTGTTCTCGCTGCTCAACGTGGTCCTCATGATCGCGGGCGTGGGCGGCGGCGACTTCGGCCCGCTGCGCAGCGGCGGTCTGGGCATCCTCGTCGGCCTGTTCGCGGTGGGTCTCGCGGCCGCGAGCTTCATCGTCGACTTCGACGCGATCAAGCGCGGCGTCGAGGGCGGCGCCCCGCGCAAGATGGCCTGGGCCGCGGCCTTCGGCCTCATCGTGACCCTCGTCTGGCTGTACCTCGAGATCCTGCGGATCCTCGCGATCTTCCGGAACTGACGCGGGGACGCCGGCTGCGACCCGGCGCGCCGCACACCTGACACGGAGCCACCCGTCGACCTCGCTAGGGTCGGCGGGTGGCTCTCTTCGACCTCCCCCTGCCCGAGCTCGAGCGCTACCTTCCGGAGCTCGACGAACCCGCGGACCTCGACGACTTCTGGTCCCGCACGCTCACCCAGGCGCGTCGGCACGACGTCCTGCTCGACGCCCGGCCGCAGGACACCGGTCTGCGGCCGGGCGAGACGACGGACGTGACGTTCGCGGGCTTCGACGGTCAGCCGGTGAAGGCATGGGTCACGCGACCCGCAGGGTCGCAGGGCGACGCGCTGCCCGCGGTCGTCGAGTACATCGGCTACGGCGGTGGCCGCGGGTTCGCGCACGAGCGCCTCGCGTGGGCCGCGGCCGGGTTCGTGCACCTGGTCATGGACTCGCGCGGCCAGGGCTCGACGTGGGGGAGCGGCGCGCACACGCCCGACGAGGCGGGCTCGGGCCCGGCCGCGCCCGGCGTCATGACGCGTGGCGTCGAGGACCCGGAGCGGTACTACTACCGCCGGATCATGACGGACGCGGTCCGCGCGGTCGACGCGGTGCGCGCGTTGCCGGGCGTGGACCCGGCACGCGTCGCGGTCACGGGCGGCAGCCAGGGCGGTGGCCTCGCGCTCGCCGCCGCGGGCCTGTCGGACGGGCTCGTCGCGGTGATGCCCGACGTCCCGTTCCTGTGCCACATCCGCCGCGCGGTCGACATCACGGACGGCTTCCCGTACGGCGAGCTCGTCCAGTACCTCGCGGTGCACCGCGGCTCCACCGAGCGGGTGTTCCGCACGCTGTCCTACGTCGACGGCGTGCACCTCGCGCGCCGTGCGACGGCGCCCGCGCTGTTCAGCGTCGCGCTGCGCGACGACATCTGCCCGCCCTCGACCGTCTTCGCGGCGTACAACCACTACGCGGGGCTCGCGGCGCAGCGGCCGCGCACCGAGATCGAGGTGTACGAGTTCAACCGCCACGAGGGCGGCCAGGGCTTCCAGCTGGACCGCCAGCTGCGCTGGCTGCGCGATCTCGTCGACTGACGGACCCGCACGTGCCCACGGTCGTGCGAGGACGGCGGCGACCACGTCGGCGACCTCCTCGACGCTCGTCGGGCGCAGCAGCGGCCCGCCGCTGAACGTGTGGCTGCCCGCCCAGGTGGTGAGGGTCATCGGCGCTCCGGTGCGGACGTCGTCGGGTGTGCGGGCGTCACCGCCGCGCGGTGACGAAGATGTCGAACAGGTGCGGCGAGTGCGCGTGCACGAGCACCATAAACACCACGGCGTCGAACAGCAGGTGCACGACGAGCACGTACGTCAGCGACTTGGTGCGGCTGAACGTCCAGCCCTGGATGAGCGCGAACGGGACCGTCAGCAGCGGCCCCCAGGACCGGTAGCCGAGCTCCCACAGGAACGACACGAACACCGTGGCCTGCAGCAGGTTCGCGAGCCACACGGGGAAGTGCCGGCGCAGCAGCGCGAACACGGTGCAGATGAAGAACAGCTCGTCCCACGTGCCCACCGCGTTGACGCCGACGAACAGCCGCGCGATCTCGTCGGGCGCCTGGACGGTGGGCCAGTTCCGGTACGCGCCCGAGGTCAGGAAGTAGAACGGCAGCAGCAGGTACCCCGCGGCGACGACGACGAGCAGGTACCCCCACTGGAACCGCGTCCAGCGCTGCCCGGTGCGCCACGGGAAGCGGATCACGTCGTCGCCGAACACGCGGTGGGACAGGACGTACGGGACGACGACCGCGAGCGACAGGGCCACCGCGAACCGTGCGATGCCCGCGTCGGACAGGTCCGCGGCCAGCGGGATCGCGCTGACGATGCTCATGCCGACCGCGACGAGCAGCAGGTCCCGGCCGAGCACGCGGTCGACGGCGAGGCCGAGCGCGACGCCGACGACGAGCGGCACGTACGCCAGCGGCCGCACGTGCACCGCGAACAGCAGCACGGCCGACCCGCACACGAGCAGCGCCGCGAGCGCGTGCAGCGGGGGCACGTGGGCGCGTGTGACGGGCGGCGCGGCGTCGGCGATCTCGGTCACGCGTCCAACCCTCGCAGACGACACGGCCTGCGGCTGGACGACGTGATGCCCGTGTCGGCGGTATGCGCGAGGATGGGCGGGCGTCCGCTACCGGGCGCTCGCACCACCTGATCCCACCTGATCCCACCGGAGGTTCCTCCATGACTGCTGCCCTGCCCGAGGTCTCGGGTTCGTTCGGCCAGAAGCCGACCCTCACGTTCCCCGCCGCGGCTCCGTCCGGTGAGCTCGAGGTCCAGGTCCTCAGCCGGGGCGACGGCGAGCTGGTCGAGGCGGGCGACGACATCGAGGTCCACTACCTCGGCCAGTCCTGGCAGGGCGGGGTGTTCGACAACTCGTACGACCGAGGCTCGTCGATCGGCTTCCCGATCGGCGTCGGCGCGGTCATCGCAGGGTGGGACGAGGGCCTCGTCGGCCAGCAGGTCGGCAGCCGCGTGCTGCTGTCGATCCCGTCGCACCTCGGCTACGGCGACCGCGGCGTGCCGCAGGCCGGCATCAAGGGCGGCGACACGCTCGTCTTCGTGGTCGACATCGTGCGGACGTCGCGCTGAGCCGCGTCGTCATCACCTACTGCACGCAGTGCCGCTGGCTGCTGCGTGCGGCCTGGTACGCCCAGGAGCTGCTGACGACCTTCCACCGCGAGGTGGACGAGGTCGCGCTGCGTCCGGGGACCGGTGGCGTGTTCGTCGTCGAGGCATGGCCGGGGCAGGGTCCTGCCCCGGCCACCGACGACGAGCACGCCCCGGTGGTCCTGTGGGACCGCGGGCGCGACGGCGGGTTCCCGGAGATCACCGAGCTCAAGCGCCGGGTACGGGACGTGGTCGCGCCGGACAAGCCGCTCGGTCACAGCGACCATGTCGCGGCCGTGGACGACCGGCCCACGGCGGTCGAGCCCTGAGGAGAAGTTGGACTGCGGTCCGACGCCACGTGGACGCCGGGTTCACACCGTTCGCGCGGACTCGTACCTTCTGACCAGGTCGACCGATCGCCTCGTGGCCACAGCAGCTCGCTGGGTCGCACAACGGTGTGCGTCCGGTCGTCGCAAGGCCCTCGTCGCAGCGCGGGTTCAGGGGGAGCCACGCGCGCGCCGCGGGTGGGCGGTGTTCCGGGGGGAGACAGCACCGCCCACCCTGCGGTCGGACCGCGGCCCGAGGGCCGCCGGCCGGGGTCAGGTCAGTCGCACGTCACGCCCGTCGAGTGGACCGGGCAGTAGCCGTTCGGGTTCTTGACCAGGTACTGCTGGTGGTACGGCTCGGCGTAGTAGAACGGGCCGGCCTCGTCGGCGGAGCGGATCTCGGTCGTGATGTCCCCGAACCCCGCGCGCGCGAGCCTCGGCGCGAAGACGTCACGCGTGGCGTGCGCGGCCTGCGCCTGCTCGGGCGTCGTCGTGAAGACCGCCGACCGGTACTGGGTGCCGACGTCGTTGCCCTGGCGGAAGCCCTGCGTCGGGTCGTGCGCCTCCCAGAAGTGCCGCAGCAGCTCGTCGTGCGGCAGGACCGCGGGGTCGTACGCGACCAGGACGGTCTCGGTGTGCCCGGTCATGCCCGTGCAGACCTCGTCGTACGTGGGGTAGGGCGTGAAGCCGCCCTGGTAGCCGGCGGCCGTCGTGACGACACCGGGGAGCTGCCACAGCTCCTTCTCGGCGCCCCAGAAACAGCCGAGGGCCAGGTGGATCACCGCGGTGCCCTGCGGCCAGGGGCCCTGCAGCGGCGTCCCGAGGACCACGTGGGTCTCGGGCACGGTGTAGGCGTACCGGTCGCGGCCGACGAGCGCGCGCTCGGGCTCGACCATCGTGGTGCGGATCGCGGATCCGAAGAGCCATCCCATCGCGGGTCTCCTTCGACGGGGCGCCGGCCTCGCGCGCCGGGTGCTGCGCGGGGCGCGCCCTCGCAGGTGGCACAACCGTGCGGTCGGCCGGAGTGTTCCTGGCGCATGCGGGCCCGCCCGCGACCGTAGCCTGGGGCGGTGAACGCTCCTGGGCCCGCGGCGCCGCGCGCCGCCGACGCCGTCCCGATGTCCGTGCAGCGCGCCGCCGCGTGGTCGTGGCGGCTGCTGCTCATCGCGGCCGCGCTCGCGGTGGGCGTCGCCGCGATCGCGTACCTCAAGCTCGTCGTCGTGCCCGTCGCGGTCGCGCTGCTGCTGACCGTGCTGCTCCAGCCGCTCAGCACGTGGCTGCAGCGGCGCGCGCGCATGAGCCGGGCCGCCGCGGCGGGCGTGTCGCTCGGCGCGCTCGTCGTGCTCGTGCTGGGGCTGCTCGTGCTCGCCGGGCGCTCGGTGGTGCTGGGGATCGCGGAGCTGTGGCAGCAGGCGCAGGAGGGTGTCGACACGCTGCTCGACTGGCTCGCCACGGGTCCGCTGCAGATCTCGACCGAGAACGTGCAGGGGTGGGTCGAGCAGGCGCGGCAGGCGGCCGCGGACAACAGCGACACGCTCGTCGCCGGAGCGCTGCACGCGACCGTGACGATCGGCCACGTGCTCGCGGGCGCGATCATCACGCTGTTCTGCACGTTCTTCTTCCTGCACGACGGCCGTCAGATCTGGTCGTGGCTCGTCGGGCTGCTGCCGCGCAGCACGCGCGAGCACGTGCACCAGGCAGGGCGGCGCGGGGTCGTGACGCTCGGCGCCTACACGCGCACGCAGATCCTCGTCGCGGCCGTCGACGCGGTCGGCATCGGGATCGGTGCGGCGATCCTGCAGCTGCCGCTCGCGTTCCCGCTCGCGATCCTCGTGTTCCTCGGGTCGTTCGTCCCCGTGGTCGGTGCCGTGGTCACCGGTGCGGTCGCGGTGCTCGTCGCGCTCGTCACCCAGGGGCCCGTGGTCGCGCTGATCATGCTCGCGATCGTGCTCGCCGTGCAGCAGCTCGAGGGGCACGTCCTGCAGCCCTTCCTCATGGGTCACGCGGTGTCGCTGCACCCCGTCGCGGTGCTGCTCGCGGTGGCCGCGGGCTCGTTCATGGCGGGCATCCTCGGCGCGCTGTTCGCCGTGCCGATCGTCGCGGTGCTGAACACCGTCGTGCTGTACCTGCACGGGCACGACAAGTTCCCGCAGCTGGGGCACGACGACCACGTGCTCCTCAGACCCGTGGGCCACCCGGCGATCGACCGAGCCGTCGCGCAGCTCGCCCACCAGGAGGAGCTGGGTGGCGAGGCGGCCGTCGGGCCCGACGAGGGTGCGGCGACGGACCTCGAGGACGCGTCCGGCGACCCGGCGCGAGACGAGCCGTCGCACGACGATGCCGCGCACGAGGGTCCGTCCGGGGACGGCGGGCGATGACCTGGCTCGAGGACGTCCGGCGGGCGGCCGCGCTGCTCGACGGGGTCGCGGAGCGCACCCCGGTCGAGACGAGCCGCGCGCTGTCCGAGCTCGCCGGTACGCCCGTGCTGCTCAAGTGCGAGAACCTGCAGCGCGCCGGGTCCTTCAAGATCCGCGGGGCGTACGTGCGGATGGCGGGCCTGTCCGACGAGGAGCGCCGGCGGGGCGTGGTCGCGGCGTCGGCGGGCAACCACGCGCAGGGCGTCGCGCTCGCCGCGCGGCTGCTGGGCATCGACGCCGTGGTGTTCATGCCGACCGACGCGGCGCTGCCGAAGATCGCGGCGACGCGCGAGTACGGCGCCCGCGTGGAGCTCGTCGGGTCGAGCGTCGACGACGCGCTGGTGCACGCGCGTGAGCATGCACGGGTCACGGGAGCGGCGCTGATCCACCCGTTCGACCACCGCGACGTCGTCGTCGGCCAGGGGACGATCGCGCTCGAGATCGTGGAGCAGGTGCCGGACGTCGCGACCGTCGTCGTGCCGGTCGGCGGTGGGGGGCTCGCGGCGGGCGTCGTCGCGACGCTCGCCGAGCTGCGCCCCGACGTGCGCGTGGTCGGCGTGCAGGCGGCGCACGCGGCCGCGTACCCCGCGTCGCTCGCCGCAGGCGTCCCGACCAGGGCGCCCGAGCTGCGCACCATGGCGGACGGCATCGCGGTCGGCCTGCCCGGCGACGTGCCGTTCGAGGTGCTCGCCCGCACCCGCACCGAGATCCGCACGGTGTCCGAGGAGGACCTGTCCCGCGCGCTCCTGCTCGTCGCGGAGCGCGCGAAGCTGCTCGTCGAGCCGTCGGGTGCGGCCGCGGTCGCCGCGCTCATGGCCGCACCGCCCGGTGACCTGGCCGGGCCCGTGGTCGCGATCCTGTCGGGCGGCAACATCGACCCGCAGGTGCTGCTGCGCGTGGTGCGGCACGGTCTCGCGTCGGCGGGCCGGTTCCTGTGGCTGCACGTGCGGATCGACGACCGTCCGGGCTCGCTCGCGCGGCTGCTCAACGACCTGGCCGCCACGGGGGCGAATGTCATGCACGTCTCGCACGTGCGCACGCAGACCGAGCTGGCGGTCGACGAGGTCGCGGTCGAGGTGCAGGTCGAGACGAAGGGACCGGACCACTGCGCGGCGGTGCAGCACGCGCTGCGCGCTGCCGGCTACCGGCTCACGGACTGACCGCTGCGCGCGGGCCGGCTCGCGCGCGGTGGCGGGGACGACGACGGGCGCGTCCCCCGGGTGGTGACCCGGGGGACGCGCCCGTCGTGGTGCTGCTCAGCCCTCGAACGGCTTGGCGGCGACGATCGTCACCTCGATCTCGCGCCCGTTCGGCGCGGCGTAGCTCGTCGTGTCGCCCACGGACTTGCCGTGGATCGACGCACCGAGCGGCGAGGTGGGGGAGAAGACCTGGATGCCCGTCGTGCCGGCCATCTCGCGCGAGCCCAGGAGGAAGACCTCCTCGTCGCCCGCGACCACGGCCGTCACGACCATGCCCGGCTCGACGACACCGTCGTCGGGCGGCGTGCCGATCTGCACGGTGCGGAGCTTCGCCTCGAGCTCGCGGATGCGGGCCTCGTTCTTCGCCTGCTCCTCGCGCGCGGCGTGGTAGCCGCCGTTCTCCTTGAGGTCGCCCTCGTCACGCGCCGCGGCGATGCGCTGCGTGATCTCGTCCCGGCGGGGCCCTTGAGGTCCTCGAGCTCGGCGCTCAGGCGGTCGTAGGCCTCCTGCGTCAGCCAAGTGGCCGCAGTCGTGTCGGTCACGATCGCTCCTTCCTGCTTCCTGGTGCGTCCCGTCGGCGCCCTCCGTGACCCCACGGCTCGAGGCCGCAGGCGTCACCGGTCGGCGGTGTCTGGGGCGGGGTGTCGCCGTTCCGTCCGGTCGCGTCGACCGTCCGGTCCCGGTTCGTCGTGCCGTGCCGCGCTGGGAGCGGGCCGGACGCGACGAGGCGTGGGCGGCGTGCGAAACGCCCAGGATAGCAAGCGGTCGCGTCAGGGGGCGTCCCGCGCGTCCTCGACGGGGTCGCACGTCTGCACGCTCGCGCTCACGGCGAGCTCCGCGGTGGGGATGACGACGGTGACGCGCTGGGTGCGGGCGCCCGGGCCGATCTGCACGTCCTTGACGCCGACCTCGGCGTACGACTGCGACAGCGCACGCACGCGGCACGAGGCGGTGCTCTCCGGGTCCTTGGTGACCTCGAACGTCAGGTCGACCGTGTCCGCGCCGTGCACCGAGAACCCGATGGTCTTCCACTGCACGGGGTCGCGCAGCGCACTGATGCCGATCCAGCCCACCACGACCGCGCCGACGAGGGCGGCGAGCACGACCGTGACGAGCCACGGGACGCGCGAGCGCTCGTCGGGGTCGTCGCCGTAGCGTCCCGCGGGCGGCGTGGGGCTCGCGGCGGGCGTGCTGGCCACGGGGGTTCCTCCTGTGTGGTCGGCGGACCGGTTCCGGGTTCGTGGGTGCCGTGCGCGATCATTGTCCCGTGCCCGAGCTGCCCGCCGAACCACGGCGCCCTCAGAACGTGACCGACACCTCGTCCCCGAGCGCTCCCGCCGGGTCGGCGTTCGTGCGCCGCACCGACGCCGCGGGTGAGCCGCTGCGCCTGATGGCGGTGCACGCGCACCCGGACGACGAGTCGAGCAAGGGTGCGGCGACCACCGCACGGTACGCCGCCGAGGGCGTCGAGGTGCTCGTCGTGACGTGCACCGGCGGCGAGCGCGGCGACGTGCTCAACGAGCGCTACGGCGAGGTGCCGGGCGGCATCGAGGGCATGCGTGAGGTGCGCCGGCACGAGATGGCCGCGGCCGCGGCCGCGCTCGGTGTGCGGCAGCGCTGGCTCGGCTTCGTCGACTCGGGGCTGCCCGAGGGGGACCCGCTGCCGCCGCTGCCCGAGGGGTGCTTCGCGCTCGTGGGCCTCGAGGACGCGAGCGCGCCGCTGGTCGAGGTGGTGCGCGAGTTCCGGCCGCACGTGATGACGACGTACGACCCGACGGGTGGCTACCCCCACCCCGACCACGTGATGTGCCACCGGGTCGCCGCCGAGGCGTTCGCGGCCGCGGGCGACCCCGAGCGCTACCGGGGCCACGGCGAGCCGTGGGCGCCGCTCAAGCTGTACTACAACCACGGTTTCTCGCTCGCGCGTCTGCGCGCGATGCACGAGGCGATCCTGGAGGCGGGCGGCGAGTCCCCGTTCGGGGACTGGATCGAGTCCCGCCAGGCGCGGGAGATCCCGGAGCGCGAGGTGACGACGCGCATCGAGTGCGCGGCGTACTTCGACCGGCGGGACGCGGCGCTGCGGGCGCACGCCACGCAGATCGACCCCGAGGGCTTCTTCTTCGCGGTCCCGCGCGAGGTCGAGCTCGCGCACTGGACGACCGAGGAGTACGAGCTCGCGGAGTCGCGCGTGCCGGTCACGCTCCCGGAGCACGACCTGTTCGCAGGGATCTCGGTGCAGCCGCTCGGCTCGCTCGAGCCGGCCGACGAGACGACGGGGACGGGTCGATGAACGCGCTGGACACGCTGGCGCTGGTCCTGGCCGCCACGCCTGCGCCGAGCCCCAGCCCCACCGTCACCGCGGCCACCGGGGGCTCACCGGGCTTCCTGGGCTTCGTGTTCACGTTCGGGCTCGCGGCGGTCGCGGTGCTGCTGTTCCTGTCCCTCACGCGCCACCTGCGGGTCGTCGACCGGCGCGCCAAGCAGCTCGAGGCCGACGAGGCCGCCGAGGCCGCGGCGCGGGAGCGCGGTGCGGACGGCACGAGCGAGCCGGACGACGCGACCGACGGCACGCGGTGAGCGAGCGCCCCGAACCGCCGCGGCGGCCCGCGGTCCGTGTGACGATCGCCCAGGTCGCGGCGTCGGCGGACGCGGCGGCGAACGTGGTGGTCCTGCGTGACGCGTTCGCGCAGGCGCACCACGTCCGGGCCGACGTGCTGGTGCTGCCCGAGTACGCCTCGGCGTTCGACCCGGGCGGTGTGGGCGCCGAGCACGCCCAGCCGCTCGACGGCCCGTACGTGACAGCGCTGCGGGAGCGGGCGGCAGCCACGGGCGTCGCGGCGCTCGCGGGCGTGACGGTCCCGGGCGACGACGAGGACCCGCGCGCGGCGAACGTCGTGGTCGCGGTGGACGGCACGGGCGCGCTCGTCGGGACGTACCGCAAGGTGCACCTGTACGACGCGTTCGGCAGCCGCGAGTCCGACCGGCTGCGGCCGGGCCCGGCGGACGCGCCCCCGCTCGTCCTCGACGTCGCGGGCGTGCGGTTCGGCGTGCTGACGTGCTACGACCTGCGGTTCCCGGAGTCGGCGCGGCGGGTGGTGGACGCGGGTGCGGACGTGCTCGTCGTGCCCGCGGCGTGGGCGGACGGTGCGCTCAAGGCGATGCACTGGCGCACGCTCGCGACGGCGCGTGCGATCGAGAACACGGCCGCGGTGGTCGCGGTGGGCATGGCGGGCAAGGGCGTCGTGGGGCGCTCGCTCGTCGTGGGGCCGGACGGCGTGGTGGGCCTCGAGCTCGACGACGAGCCGTCGATCCGCACGGTCGACCTGGACCCGGTCGAGCTGCGCGGCGTGCGCGAGGCGAACCCGTCGCTCGCCAACCGGCGGTACGCGGTGGTGCCGGCGGGTCAGCGCAGCGAGTAGCTCGCGATCGACACGGCGATGTAGTGGCACGTGAAGCCGATGACGGTCAGCGCGTGGAAGATCTCGTGGAACCCGAAGTACCGCGGGCTGGGGTTGGGGCGCTTGGTGCCGTAGACGACCGCCCCCACGGTGTAGGCCAGGCCGCCGGCGGCGATGAGCCACAGGACCGCCGCGCCGCCCTCGCGGTAGAACTGCGGCAGGAACGCGACCGCGACCCATCCGAGGATCACGTACACCGGCACGTAGACCCATCGGGGTGCGGAGAGCCAGAACACGCGGGCGAGCAGCCCGACGAGCGCGCCCGCCCAGACGGCGATGAGCAGGTTCCGGGCGGTCGCGGCGGGCAGCAGGAGCACGGCCAGGGGTGTGTAGGTGCCCGCGATGATGAGGAAGATGTTGGTGTGGTCGAGGCGGCGCAGCACGCCCGCGACGCGCGGCGACCAGGTGCCGCGGTGGTAGACCGCGCTGGTGCCGAACAGCATGACGGCCGACAGGCCGAAGACCGCGGTGGACCACCGGGCGGCGGCCGTGGGGGAGAGCGCGACGAGCACGATCGACGCGGCGAGCACGAACGGTGAGACGCCGGCGTGGATCCAGCCCCGCAGGAGCGGTTTGACGGTCGCGGCGACCTGCTCGACCGCGCGGACGACGCCCGAGGTGCCGCTGGGGGCGGGGGTGCTGGCCATGGTGCCTCGCGTTCGTCGTCGGGAACCTACGACCCCGTAGGTTACGGCACCGTAGGTAGCGGTGTCGACCGCCAGCGCCGCACGGACGATCCTGCCTCACGCACATCGACGGACGAGTACGGTTGACCGCGCCGGCACACCACGCCGCACCCGCCGGGCGCGAGCCCGGCCGGTACCGATCGCGACAGGAGAGCGCGTGCGCCTGCCCCATCCGCTGTACGGGCTGTACGAGCGCCGCCTCGCCGCGTCGCTGCCCTCGGACCGGATGCCGCGGCACGTCGGCGTGATCCTCGACGGCAACCGCCGCTGGGCGCGGTCCACCGGCAAGTCCACGCACGGCGGGTACCGCGCGGGCGCGGACAAGATCAGCGAGGTGCTCGCCTGGAGCGAGGACGTCGGCGTCGAGGTCGTCACGCTGTGGATGCTGTCCACCGACAACCTCAACCGCCCCGCCGACGAGCTCGAGGGCCTGCTCGTCGTGATCGACGACGCGGTGCGCGAGCTCGCCGCGACCCGCCGCTGGCGCGTGCAGGCGGTCGGCTCGCTCGAGCTGCTGCCCGAGCACACGGCCCAGGCCCTGCGCGACGCGCAGGAGGCGACGCGCGACGTCGTCGGGCTGCACGTCAACGTGGCCGTGGGCTACGGGGGCCGCCGCGAGATCGCCGACGCGGTGCGCGCCTACCTGCGGGACGCGGCCGACAAGGGCCTCGGGCTCGACGAGATGGCGGAGTCGTTCGACGTCGAGCACATCGCCGCACACCTGTACACCAAAGGGCAGCCGGACCCGGACCTCGTCATCCGCACCTCGGGCGAGCAGCGGCTCGGCGGGTTCCTGCTGTGGCAGTCGGCGCACTCGGAGTTCTACTTCTGCGAGGCGTACTGGCCGGACTTCCGGCGCGTGGACTTCCTGCGCGCGGTGCGCGACTACGCGGTCCGGGAACGGCGGCTCGGGCGCTGACGCGCGCTCGCGGTTGCCCCGGACGACCCGCCACGAGCGGACCTCCCGCGGCGCCGTCACCCCGCCGGGTGGACGCCCGGCGAGGTGCAGGTGAACTTCGTGTCTCGGACGGCGCGTCGAGCCTGCGACCCGCGCGCGGCCGGGGTTAGCGTCACCACAAGGACGTCGCCCCGGCGTCCCCGGGAGGCCTAGCCCATGGAGCATCCGCTCCGGGAGGAGGGCCGGACCCGGCCCTTCGCAGGGTCGGACCGCCCCCGTCCCGCCGCCGCGAGCCGGCCCCCGCACCCCCGCGTGCGGGCCACCGGAGCGCGACGCCTTCTGCGGCGCACGTAGCGCCGGAGGGAGCACGCCGTGGTCAGCAGCGCAGCTCAGCAGGGCCCCACCGGACCCGAGCCGGCCGGGCAGGACGACGCCCGCCGGACCCACGTCCTCGACACGTCCGTCCTGCTGTCCGACCCCAGGGCGATCTACCGCTTCGCGGAGCACGACGTGGTCCTGCCGGTCGTCGTCATCACCGAGCTCGAGGGCAAGCGGCACCACGCGGAGCTCGGGTACTTCGCACGCTCGGCGCTGCGCCTGCTCGACGACCTGCGCGTCCAGCACGGCCGCCTCGACGAGCCGCTGCCGATCGGCGACCTCGGCGGGACGCTGCGCGTCGAGCTCAACCACACCGACCCGACCGTGCTGCCCGCGGGCTTCCGGCTCGGTGACAACGACACGCGGATCCTCGCGGTCGCGGCGAACCTCGCCGCCGAGGGCCGGGACGTGACCGTGGTCTCCAAGGACCTGCCCATGCGGGTCAAGGCCTCCGCGGTGGGGCTGCGCGCCGAGGAGTACCGCCACGAGCTCGCGGTCGAGTCCGGCTGGACGGGGATGGACGCGCTCGACCTCACCGAGCAGCAGATGGCCCAGCTGTGGGAGCACGAGTCGCTCCCGCTCGCGGACGTCGTCCCCTCCTCGTCGGAGCCGGGGTTCGGCACGGCCGCCCCGGGGGACCTGCCGTGCCACACCGGCCTCGTGCTGCACTCGCCCCGCGGGTCCGCGCTCGGGCGCGTGACCGCGGACAAGCACGTCGCGCTCGTGCGCGGCGACCGGGACGTGTTCGGCGTGCACGGCCGCTCCGCCGAGCAGCGCATCGCGATCGACCTGCTGCTCGACGAGGAGATCGGCATCGTCTCGCTCGGCGGTCGCGCCGGGACGGGCAAGTCCGCGCTCGCGCTGTGCGCGGGGCTCGAGGCCGTCCTCGAGCGCCGGCAGCACCGCAAGGTCATGGTGTTCCGACCGCTGTACGCCGTCGGCGGTCAGGAGCTCGGCTACCTGCCCGGCTCCGAGGCCGAGAAGATGAACCCCTGGGCGCAGGCCGTGTTCGACACGCTCGGCGCGCTCGTCTCGCGCGAGGTCGTCGAGGAGGTCATGGACCGCGACCTGCTCGAGGTCCTGCCGCTCACGCACATCCGCGGCCGGTCGCTGCACGACGCGTTCGTGATCGTGGACGAGGCGCAGTCGCTCGAGCGCAACGTGCTGCTCACCGTCCTGTCGCGCATCGGGCAGAGCTCGCGCGTGGTCCTCACGCACGACGTCGCGCAGCGCGACAACCTGCGCGTGGGTCGGCACGACGGTGTCGCCGCGGTGATCGAGGCGCTCAAGGGCCACCCGCTGTTCGCGCACGTGACGCTCACCCGCTCGGAGCGGTCGCCCGTCGCGGCGCTCGTCACGGAGCTGCTCGAGGGCATCGAGGTCTGAGCCCGACGCCCGACCCGGGGGCAGACCTGTGCTCAGTCTTGTGCTCAGTCCTGCGTGAGCACGCCGTCCTGCAGGCGCACGACCCGGTCGGCCAGCGACATCATGACCGGGTCGTGCGTCGCGACGAGGGCCGTGGTGCGCTCGTGCTCGACGACCGCGCGCAGCAGCCCCATGATCGCGACGCCCGTGGCCGAGTCGAGCTGGCCGGTGGGCTCGTCCGCGACGAGCAGGCGCGGCGAGTTCGCGAGCGCACGCGCGATCGCGACGCGCTGCTGCTGACCGCCCGACAGCTCCCCGGGCCGCTGGTTGGCGTGCCCGCCCAGCCCGACGAGGTCGAGCAGCAGCGCCACGCGCTCGTCGCGGACCTTCGGCGGGATCTTGCGCAGCCGCAGGGGGACGCCGACGTTCTCGGCCGCCGACAGCACGGGCACGAGCCCGAACGTCTGGAACACGAACGACACGACGTCGCGCCGCAACGCGACGAGCCCGCGCTCGCCGAGCCGGGACACCTCCTGGCCGTCGACGACCACGCGCCCCTCGTCGGGGCGGTCGAGCCCGCCGACGACGTTCAGCAGGGTCGTCTTGCCCGAGCCGGAGCGTCCGACGAGCACCACGAGCTCACCGGGGGAGATCGACAGCGAGACGTCCCGCAGCGCGTGCACTGCGGCGTCCCCGCTGCCGTACGTGCGCGAGACGTGGTCGACCAGCACCATCGGCTCGGACGTGCTCGCGGCGTGCTTGCCCTGGTGCGCGGTCTCGACGCTCATCGGTGGGGTCCTCCCTCGTGCGTGCCGTCCTGGGGCGCGGCGGTGGGCTGCGTGGGGGCCACGCGCGGGCGGTCGGGCCACACGGACACGTGCGACGCCTCGAGCGCGAGCCGCACGCGGCCCGACAGCTCGAGGGCCTCGCGGTACTCGGCAGGCAGCTGGACCCGCCCCGCGCGGTCGAGCACGGCGAACTCCTCGGCCACCACGTGCTCGGTGCCGTCGTCACGCAGGTGCGTGCGGCGGACCGTCTCCGACGACGTGCGCCCGTCGCGGATCGCGACCGTGCGCTGCACGTGCTCGCTCACGCCCGGGTCGTGCGTCACGACGACGACCGTGGTGCCGAGCTCGCGGTTGACCATCCGCAGGCTCTCGAGCACCAGGTCGGACGTCGCGGAGTCGAGCTCGCCGGTCGGCTCGTCGGCGAACACCACCTGCGGCGAGGTGGCGAGCGCGACGCCGATCGCGACGCGCTGCTGCTCGCCGCCCGACAGCTGGCCGGGCCGCCGGTCCGCGCAGTAGCCGACGCCGAGCAGCTCGAGGAGCTCGGCGGCGCGGGCCTCGCGCTCGCGCCGGCCGCTGCCCGCGAGCGCGAGGGGCAACGTCACGTTCTCGGTCGCGCTGAGGTACGGCACGAGGTTGCGGGCCGTCTGCTGCCACACGAACCCGACCATCTGGCGGCGGTACGCCACACGCTGCGCGGAGGTCATGGCCATGAGGTCCCAGTCGCCGACGCGCACCCGCCCGGCGGTCGGCACGTCGAGGCCAGACAGGACGGCGAGCAGCGTCGACTTCCCGGAGCCGGACGCGCCGACGATCGCGACGAGCTCGCCGGGCTCGACGAGCAGGTCGAGGCCCTGCAGCGCCTGCACCTCGATGCCCTCGGACTGGTAGATGCGCACGAGCGAGTCGCACACGATGAGCGCGTCCCGCCCGAACGCCGGGGCGCCGGCCTCCTGCGTGAGCCGGTCGAGCGTCGTGGTCATCGCGCCTCCTTCGTCGTGGTCATCGTTCCGCCTCCCGGATGCCGAGGGCCAGGTCGTCGTCGCGCCGCGTGCGGGCCTCGACCTCGACCGCGACCGCGAGGCCCAGCGCGAGCGCCCCCGCCGCGAGCACGAACGGGACCCAGGTCGTCGCGACGCGCGTGCCGTCGGGCTCGCCCGTGAGCGTCGACAGGCCGAGCGCGCCGGTGAGCAGCCACGGCACCGCGACGCCGATCGCGCAGCCCGCGAGCAGGCCGGCGACGGCGACGGGCGCGGCCTCGCCCGCGGACAGCCGGCGCGCGGTGCCCGCGTCGAGCCCGAGCGTGCGCAGGACGTGCAGCGTGCGCCGGCGGTCGCGCGCGGTCGCCACGACGGTCAGGACGAGCGCGACGACGGCGAGCACCGCGAGCGCGCCCTGCGCGACGCGCAGCAGCGTGCGCAGCCCTGTGGTCAGCGGCGAGGTGTTCCACGCGTCGAGCCAGTCGGTGCGGCTCAGCACGCGCACGTTCGGCAGGCCCTCGACGGCCGTAGCGGTGACGGCGTCGTCGGCTCCGGGCCCCAGCAGCCACGTCGTCTCGGCGGGGATCTCGACGCCCATCGCGGCGGCGAGCACGGCGCGGTCGACGACGACGGTCGGCGCACCGTCGACCCGCAGGTCGGTGGTGCCGCGCGGGTCCAGCGCGACGAACGACTCGGTGACCCAGACCTGCGGGTCGCTGGTCTCGGCGATGGGCTCCAGGTCCGCCGTCACGAGCGCGGGCACCCCGGTCCCCGGTGCGCCGTCCGCCAGCCGGGCGAGGCCCGCGTCGCTCTCGCCGCGGGCGGCGCGCAGCGCCTCGAACGGTGCCGTGTCGACGGCGAGCAGCGTGACGTCCACGCCCGAGCCCACGCCGAACGTGCGGCTCACCCACGTGCGCGAGCCCGTGACGCTCGTCAGGCCGTCCTGCTCGCGCAGCGCGGCCAACGCGTCGTCCCCGACCGGCCCGTCGATCCGCACGTCGCCGCCCACCACGAGGTCCGCGGCACGCACCTGCCCGCGGTCCACGGTGGCGACCGTGATGCCGCTGAACACCATGAGCGCCACCGCGACCGTCACGCTGAGCAGCGGGATCGCGGTGCGGCTCGCGCGCTCGGCACGTGCCGTGGCGACCAGCCCGGCGAGCGCGGGGCCGCGCGAGGCGACGGCCCGCAGGCGGCGCAGCACGGGCGGCAGGGCGTGCGCGGTCAGGACGGTCGCGGCGCCGGCCAGCAGCACGGGGGTCGCCGCGAGGAGCCAGTCGACGTCGCCGACGCTGCTCGACAGCAGACCGCGCGCGCGGACGGACAGCAGCGCGCCGGTGGCGACCGCGAGCAGCGTGAGCTCCGCGACGAGCCGTCGCGTGCGGCGACGTGACACGAGCCGGTCACGGTCGGCGCGGTTGGCGGGCACGCGTCGGCCGGTCCACGACCGTCGGACCAGGGCCCCCGCGAGCAGCGCGGGCGCGACCACGCCCACGGTCGCGACCGCGACGCCCGGCCACCACGCGCCCTGCGGCGGCATGACGAGCAGGAGCGCGGCGACCGCGAGCGCCGTCGCGGCGAGCGTGACGGGCACGGACTCGAGCAGCGCGCGCCAGCCCACGGACGTGACCGACGCCCCGCGTGCGCGTTCGAGCGTCAGGCCGCTGGAGCGCCGCTCGACCATGAGCCGCGCGGCGAGCAGGACGGTGAGCCCTCCGACCGCGACGATCCCCATGAGCAGGACGCTCGCCTGCGCGGTCGCACCGGCCAGGCGGTCGCGGTAGGCGAGCAGCTCGTCGTCGAGCGACGTCAGGAGCGTGGGCTGGCGCGCGTCGAGCAGCTGGAGCGGGCGCGGGTCGGTGCGCAGCGCTGCGACCTCGGCGGCGATGACCTGTGCCCGCGCCGCCGTGATGCGGTCCGGGACCGAGACGAAGCGCACGTCGGTGGTCACCGCCGACGGCTGGACGGCGACGAGCAGGTCGGGCAGCGACGCGTCCGTGACGAGCAGCCCGACGGCGGCGAGGTCCGCGGACCCGCCCGGGGCGGGCATGGCCCGGACGAGCTCGGGCAGCGTGGTCCACACCGGGTCGTCGGCGTCGGTCACCTCGTACGTGCCGACGACGACGGCGGTCAGCCGGGACACCATCGCGGTGGTCACGCGCACCTCGTCGCCCGGCTCGAGGCCGAGCGCGCGGGCGCCGTCGACGCTCACGCCCACCTCGACACGGCGCTCGACGTTCGCGAGCGACTGGTCCTCGGTGACGACCACGTCGTCGAGCTGCTCGGGTGCGCGGCCGGTGACCCAGCGGACCGGGTCGGCGCCGTCCGCGGGCAGCACGTAGCCCGCGCGTGCGACGAACTGGCCGCTGGGCAGGTTCCCGGTCCACGCGGACGTGAACGTCGACAGCGACGGTCCCGCGAGGTCGCGGAGCATCGACGCGGGTACGCCGGCGGCGACCGTCCTCGCAGCACTGCGCTGGTCGTCGGGTGCGTGGTCCGGGCGGACGCCCGCCTTGGGCGGTACGGCGCCGGAGACGCGTGCGACGACGTCGGTGGCCGGACGGCCCCGCTCGACGACGTCGCGCGCGCCCTCGTCGGCGACGCTCGTGACCAGCCGCGGCGCGAGGAGCGCGACGAGCACGAGCGCGGCGACGAGCGCACCCGTGAGCGCGAGCAGGCCCGCATCGGTGCGCGCGCGGCGGCGCACGAGCAGCGGGGCGCCCCCGACGACCGTCCGCACGCGAGTCGACACGTTCATCCCTCGTCCCCCAGTCGCAGGAGCGCGCCGGAGGTGCGGCGCAGGAGTGCGCGCGTGGTCACGACCACCGCGAGCGTGGCACCGAGGCCGATCACCGCGACGACCGCCGCGAGCGCGGGCCACGGCCACTGCACGAGCACGCCCGGCACGGGCGCCAGACCGCGCGGCGAGACCGTCACGAGGGGCCCGACGACGCGCACGAGGGCGGCGCCCACGAGCACGCCCGCCACGGTGCCGAGCAGCCCCAGCAGCGCGTACTCGCCGAGCACCGCGCGGGACAGCGCGCCGCGCGACGCGCCCAGTGCCTGCAGGCGGGCCAGCTCGAGCCGTCGTGTGCGCACCGCGACGGTCGCGCTGAGCGCGACGCCGGTGACCGCGAGCGCGACGGCGGCGAGCGTGACGCTCCACAGCGCGGCGGGGATCCCGACCCGCAGCGGACCGTCGGTCGCCTCGACGACGGCTGCCGCGCGCGTGCTGGCGGTCCCGAGCTCCGAGCGGGCGACCGCCGCGGCGGCGGCCGGTGCGGCCGCGTCGTCGACCATGGCCCACCACTCGTCGGTGAGCGCGTCCCGACCGCCGGCGACGAGGGTCGCGCGGGTGAGCGCGTCCCGGTCCACGAGCAGGGCGTCGCCGTCGGGCACCGACGGCAGGTAGGGCACGACGGCGTCGACGCGCACCTGCACGTCGATCCCGTCGACCTGGACGACGAGCGTCTCGTCCGGCTCGGCGGTGAGCGTGCTCAGCAGGCCGGGCGTGACGATCGCGTGCACGATCGGCTCGCGCTCGAACGCGGTGGTGTACAGCGCGCTGTACCCCTGCAGCACCAGCCCCATGTTGGTCGCGGCGGTCACGTGCAGCGCGCCGGCCTCGACCCACGTGGCGCCCAGGCGGTTGCCCTCCGCGAGCGGGTTCCACGTCGACGGGGACGTCGTGCGCCACTGCGCGCGTGCCAGGTCGACGGGCGTCGGCTCGCCGTCCGCGTCGAGCGCCTGCATGCGCGACACGATGCCGTGGACCGTGACCTCCCAGTTCTCGGGCGTGAGGAGGTCGACCGCGAGCGGGTCGAGGCGGATGTCCATGGTGACGCCGAGGAGCTGCAGGGCTCCGACGCCCTCGGGCACGTCGAGCGTGAACGTCGTGGGGACGGCCTCCTCGACGGGACGCCCCGACGTGGGCTCGAGCATGCCGACGTCCAGCGTGGTGCGAAGGCCGCGCTCGTCGGCGAGGAGGACGGACACGCGCAGCTCGGCGCCCTTGATGCGCTTGGCGAGCCAGCCCTGCACGTCGAACGAGATCGACCGCGTGCCCGCGGGGAGCGGTGCCCCGCGGACGACGGACGCGGGCGCGAGGTCCCGCGTCACCGCGGGCCACCCGCCGTCGAGCCGGCCGCGCAGCAGGTCGCCCGCGTGCCGCGTGTCGAGCGCGACGAGCGTGGCCGGGACCCCGGTGCTCAGCGCGCTCGCACCGGTCGCGATGCCGACCTGCGCCTGACGCCGGGCGACGGGTGACGTGATGGGCGCCTCGGGCAGCCCCGCGAGCAGCGCCGACTGCTCGAGCGGGGAGCCGCCGAGCTCGTCGACGCGCAGGTCGGTGCCCACCGCGAGCTCGGCCTGCTCACGCTGCGAGAGGTGCCACGTCGCGAGCCAGCCCTGCGCGAACGTGCCGACCGCGACCGCGAGCGTGACGAGCAGGACGGCGCCCGCGGCCCGGTGCGGGCGACGGCTGACCTGCCAGGCGGCCAGCGGGGCGACGAGCGACCGGCTGTGCCGCGCGACGGCCTCGCCCGTGCGTGCCACGACCGGCAGGACGCGGCCCGCGAGCACGCCGCCGGCGAGCAGGACGAGCGCGGGGGCGGCGACGAGCAGGGGGTCCAGACCGCGTGAGCCCGCGAGACCCGTGGCGCCGTGCCGGACGAGCTGCCACAGCGCGACGCCGGCGACGACCACGACCGCCAGGTCGACGCCCGAGCGGGCGAACATCTGGCGACGGTCCTGGCGGACCTCCTGCTGCTCGGAGTCGACCGCCGAGACCCGTCGCCGGAGCGTGGGCGCGAGCAGCACGGCGGCGAGCAGCGTGGCGGCGACCGCGCACGTGAGCCAGAGCGTCGTCGGTGTGCCGGGGTCGGTCGCGAGCCCCGCGTCGCGCAGCAGGCGGGCGCGCGTGAGGGCGCCGTACGCGAGGCGCGCGAGCCACGGGGCGAGCAGCGCGGCGGCCAGCGCGACGCCGAGCGCCTCGAGCGCGGCGAGGCCGACGAGCTGCGGTGCGGACGCCCCGCGCGAGGTGAGCAGCGTCTGCTCCGCGGTCCGCCGCTCGGCGAGCAGGCGCGCGGCGATGAGCAGGACCGTGACGGCGACGACGAGCAGCAGGAGCCCGACGACGACCACGCCCGCCCGCGTGACCGCGAGCGTGGCCGCGATCTCGTCGAGCGTGCGGTCGAGCGTCGTGCTGACCTGCACGCTCGCGGCCGGGATGGACGCGTACGCGTCGGTCTGGGCGGTCTCGAGCCGGTCGCGCAGCCCGGCGCGCTGCGCGGGCGTCGCGGACCCGAGGTCGGGCCTGGCGACGAGCGTGAGGGTGCCCGGGACGATCGCGTCCACGTCGTGCGCGACGACGATCGGGCCCCACGCCTCGGTGACGACCGAGCCGAACGAGCCGGGCACCGGGAAGTACGGCTCGTGGCCGCGGCCCGAGAGCAGGTCGCGCTGCCACAGGGCGCGCGGCGGCTCGGCGCGGTACACGCCGACGACCCGCATGCGCAGGTCGGCGCCGAGCTCGACGCCCTCGAGCGCGACCTCGTCGCCGAGCTCCCAGCCGTAGCGCTCGGCCGCGTCCTGCGGCACGGCGACGGGGACGGCGTACGAGCCGGGTACGGACGCGGTCGTCGGCCACTCGCCGGCGAGCAGGGTCGTGTGCTCGGGCACGACGGGGTAGTCGGCGAGGTACACGATCGGGTCCACCGGGTCCGCGGTGCCGGGTACGGACAGCCACGGCGACGACGTCCACACGTCCCGCTCCTGCGCGACGTCGCCGACGATGGCGTCCATCGCGGCGTGCGCGGCGGCGGCCACGCTGGTCCCGTCCTTGCCGCCGACGACCGAGCGCAGGTCGATCGTCGTGTCCCCCAGGTCGACCCGCTCGAGGGCGACCTGCGGCGCCCGCGTCTCGCTCGCCGTGAGCAGCAGCGCGAACGTGCCGAGCAGCGTCGTCGCCACGAGGGTCACGGTCAGCACCGCGAGCAGCAGGGTGCCCTGCGCCGTCGCCCGGCGCAGCAGCAGCCGTGACCTCCAGCCCACGCGTCGACCTCCCGACCTCGTCGTCACCGGTCCGCAGCGGGCCGGGCGGGGCGACAGTAACCCAGCGCGCAGAGGCCCCGGGAGCGGTCCCACGAACGCCGCGAGGGTTCTGTCCGGGTGAGTGCGGGGTACCGGGGAGTTCTGTCGGGTTCCCACAGCAACTTCCCCGGGTTGTCACCCGTTCGGGTGGCTCTGGCGGTCGCGCGCATGTGTGGGTCCTTGGTCCTACGCTCGACGACGGGCCCCGACGAGCGCGCGTCGCCGCCCCGAGCGTCGTCCACCGTCCGCGCGCTGTCCGAGAGGCCCCATGACGCACGACCCCAGCCCCGCGCGGCCCACCGCCGCGCCGGCCCCCGGCCAGGTCGACCTGCACGGGCGCTCCCCGTGGAGCGTGCTGCCCGCGCTGTGCCTCGGGTTCTTCATGATCATGCTCGACACGACCATCGTGAACATCGCGGTGCCCACGCTCGGGCGCGAGCTCGACGCGAGCATCACGCAGGTCGGCTGGGTGAACAGCGCCTACCTGCTCTCGTTCGCGGTGCTCCTGCTGGTCACGGGGCGGCTCGGGGACCGGTTCGGGCCGCGGCCGGTGTTCATCGCCGGGCTCGTCCTGTTCACCGTGACGTCGGCGGTCTGCGGGCTCGCCGACTCGGTCGCCCTGCTCGTCGCCGCGCGCGCGGTGCAGGGCGTCGGGGCGGCGCTCATGACGCCGCAGACCATGTCGGTGATCACGCGCGTGTTCCCCCCCGAGCGGCGCGGCGCCGCGATGGGCGTGTGGGGTGCGGTCGCGGGCGTCGCCACGATCACCGGCCCGGTGCTCGGCGGCGTGCTCGTCGAGACTGTGGGCTGGGAGTACATCTTCTTCATCAACATCCCGGTCGGCGTCGTGGCGCTGTGGTTCGCGGTGCGGACGCTGCCGTCGCTGCCGACGCACGCGCGCTCGTTCGACGTCGTCGGCGTCCTGCTCTCCGTGGTCGGCATGTTCCTGCTGGTGTTCGGGCTGCAGGAGGGCGAGTCCTACGACTGGGGCACCATCCGGGGGCCCGTCTCGGTGTGGCTGGTGATCGGTGCGGGAGTGCTGGTCCTCGCGGCGTTCGTCTGGTGGCAGAACCGGATCGGCGACCGCGCGCTGCTGCCGCTGCGGCTCTTCCACGTGCGCAACTTCTCGCTCGCGAACGTGTCCGGCGCCGCCGTGACGTTCTCGATGACCGGCATCTTCTTCCCGTTCACCATCTACCTGCAGCTCGTGCTGGGACTCTCGCCGCTGCGGGCCGCGCTCGTCGGGGCGGGCGGCTCGCTCGTGTCCGGCGTCGTCGCGCCGCTCGCGGGACGGCTGTCCGACCGGGTGCCGGCGAAGTGGGTGGTCGCGGCCGGGTTCGCGACCCTCGCCGTGGTCGTCGCGTGGCTGGCCGCCGCGGTGCGGCCGGACGCGCCCGTCTGGACGCTGGTCGTGCCCATGACGGTGTTCGGCATCGGCACCGGCCTGGTGTTCTCGCCGCTCGCGGCGGCTGCGACGGCAGGGCTCGACCAGCGCACCGCGGGTGCGGGAGCGGGCGCCTTCAACACCACGCGGCAGATGGGCGGCGTGGTCGGCTCGGCGGCCGTCGTCGCGATGCTCACGTCACGCCTGTCGGTCGAGATCCCCGCCGCGGCCGCCGACGCCGCCCGGGACCTCCCCGAGGCGGTGCGTGCGCCCTTCCTCGACGGGTTCGCGCGCCTCGACCCGTCCGCGCTCTCGAACGGCGCGGCCGGGTTCGCCCCGCCCGACGGGGTCCCGGCCGCGCTCGCCGAGCAGGTGCGCGTGGCCGCGCTCGACGCGGTCCACACGGGCTTCGCCGCCGCGACCGCGCAGACGCTCCTGCTCACCGCGGGCGCGCTCGTGCTCGGGCTCGTGGCCGCGCTCGGGATGCACGCGGTGCGACCCCACGCGCGGCCGGTCACGACGGACGCCGCGCGGGAGGTCTCCGGCGCGCGTTGACGGGGGCCGGCGGGGCCGGCCCCCGCCGAGGCGGGGTGGGTCGCGCCAGGGCGAGGGTCAGCCCTGCGGCGGGCGCGTCATGCTCAGCACGTCGAGCGCCGCGTCGAGCTGCGCCTCGGTGACCTCGCCGCGCTCGACGTAGCCGAGGTCCACGACGGCCTGGCGGATCGTGAGCCCCCGCTTGACCGCGTGCTTCGCGATCGCCGCCGCGGCCTCGTAGCCGATGACGCGGTTGAGCGGCGTGACGATCGACGGCGAGGACTCGGCGTACGCCCGCGCGCGGTCGACGTTCGCGACGAGGCCCGCCACGGTCTTGTCGGCCAGCACCCGGCTCGCGTTGGCGAGCAGGCGGATCGACTCCAGGACCGCCGACGCGATGACCGGGATCTGCACGTTGAGCTCGAACGACCCGGACGCGCCGGCCCACGCGACCGTCGCGTCGTTCCCGACGACGCGCGCCGCGACCATGAGCACCGCCTCGGGCACCACGGGGTTCACCTTGCCCGGCATGATCGACGAGCCCGGCTGCAGGTCGGGGATCGCGATCTCGGACAGGCCGGTGTTCGGGCCGGAGCCCATCCAGCGCAGGTCGTTGCAGATCTTGGTGAGCGACACCGCGATCGTGCGCAGCGCGCCCGAGAGCTCGACCAGCCCGTCGCGCGAGGACTGCGCCTCGAAGTGGTCGCGCGCCTCGGTCAGCGGCAGGCCGGTGTCCTCGCGCAGCAGCTCGATGACGCGCTGCGGGAAGCCGGCGGGCGTGTTGATGCCCGTGCCCACCGCCGTGCCGCCGAGCGGGACCTCCGCCGCGCGGGGGAGGGCGGCCTGCAGGCGCTCGACGCCGTAGCGCACCGCGGCGGCGTACCCGCCGAACTCCTGGCCGAGCGTCACGGGCGTGGCGTCCATGAGGTGCGTGCGCCCGGACTTCACGACCCCGGCCCACTCGTCGGCCTTCGCGCCGAGCGCGCCCGCGAGGTGCTCGAGCGCGGGGACCAGGTCGCGCACGACGCCCGCGGTGGCGGCCACGTGCACGCTCGTCGGGAACACGTCGTTGGACGACTGCGACGCGTTGACGTGGTCGTTGGGGTGCACGGGCGCGCCGAGCGCGCGGGTCGCGAGCGTCGCGAGCACCTCGTTGGTGTTCATGTTCGACGACGTGCCCGAGCCCGTCTGGTAGACGTCGACCGGGAAGTGCGCGTCGTGCAGGCCGGAGGCGACCTCGTCGGCGGCCGCGGCGATCGCCTCGGCGACGTCGCCGGGCAGCACGCCGAGCTCGGCGTTGGCCCGCGCGGCGGCCTTCTTGATGCGCGCGAGGGCCTCGATGTGCCCGCGCTCGAGCCGCGAGCCCGAGATCGGGAAGTTCTCGACCGCGCGCTGCGTCTGGGCGCGGTACAGGGCGGTGGCCGGGACCCGGACCTCACCCATCGTGTCGTGCTCGATCCGGTACTCGACCGCGTCGTCGGGAAGCGCAGAAGTCATGCGCCCATCCTGCCGCACGCGCGACCGGCCGCGGCGCTCAGAGCTCGCCGACGTCGCCGACGACCTCGGCGACCCGCACGCGGCCGTCCGTGAGCGTGTACTCCAGGCCGATGATCGCGCACCGGCCCTGCTCGACGGCGTCCGCGAGCGAGACGGAGTACCCCTGCAGCATGCGCACGGTGTGCTTGACGTGCTCGTGGCCCAGCGTGGCGGCGTCGAGCGACTCGGCGCCCTCGCCCCGGCGCGTGAGGCCGACGATGCTGGGGATCACCCGGTCGACGACCGCCCGCACGAACCCGGGGGCAGCGTGCCGTCGTTGAGCGCGGACGTCGCGGCGGCCACCGCACCGCAGGAGTCGTGGCCCAGCACGACGACGAGCGGGGTGCCCAGGACCTCGACGCCGTACTCGATCGAGCCGATCACGGTGGTGTCGAGCACGTGCCCGGCGGTGCGCACCACGAACAGGTCGCCGAGCCCGCGGTCGAAGATGATCTCGGCGGCGACGCGCGAGTCGGAGCAGCCGAACAGCACCGCGAACGGGTGCTGGGACTGCGTCACCTCGGCGCGTCGGTCGACGCCTTGCGAGGGGTGCAGCATCTCGCCTGCCACGAACCGGTTGTTGCCGTCCTTGAGCGCGGACCAGGCCTCGGCGGGAGTCATCCGTGTCGTCACGGCGGTCATCGTCGCAAAACCGCGCGGTCCCCGCTCGCCGGTCTCACGCCCGGGCGGTCAGCCGATCATCGCGAGCGTCAGCAGCTTGCCGAGCATCGCGCCCGCGTCGCGGGGCGACTCGCCGTTGTCGACCAGCCGCTCGCGCGCCCGCTTGAGGACCCGCCCGTACGAGGGACGCACCGCGGGGTGCTCGACGGACTCGTGGCCGCGCTCCGCGAGGCGCATGAGGTGCTCGGTCGACATCTCGACCGCCATCCCCGCATGCTCCGCGACGCCGAGGCCCAGGGCCGAGGGGCCCGCGGGGACGTCCGACGGCGACCCGTGCACGGGCAGCTCGGTCTTCGCCTCGGGTCCGAGCGGGCCGCCGAGGTCCGCGAGCCGCTGCGCGACCAGGTCGGGTGCGAGCGTCTTGTCGGGTCGGTCGTACGGCATCGCGGCGAGCTGGGTGTCCATGAGCGCGAGCAGCCCCGCCATGACGTTCTCGCCCTGGCCGCGCAGTCGCGCGCGGTCGCGGCGCTCGCGCGGCGGCAGGCCGTCGACGCGCTGGTGGCCGAGCGCGGCGAGCGCGACCTGGTGCAGGGGCCGCAGGCCGGTCATCGACAGCGCGATGGAGTTGCCGGCGCCGTGGATGCCGTTGCGGAAGCCGCAGTAGAGCAGCTCGCTCGCGTCGGCCCACCGGGGGTCGCCGCCGGTGGCGCGGATGCCCTTGGCGGCCTGCGCGCGCATGGCCCCGAGCTGCACCGCGCGCTGGTTGGTCTGCTCGAACATCTGGCGCTCGGTGCGCCACTTCCAGTTCCCCTTGTAGATCTCGGCACCCACGCCGTTGATGGTGATCGCACCGCGCCGGACGGTGCTCAGCGGCGAGAGGGTGTCGTAGAAGCCGAGCGTCGTGGAGGCGAGCAGCGCGAGCGGCGCGCCGGCGTCCTGCGACGGGGTGCTCCTGAGACGCGGCGCGTTCAGGCGCAGCCGGTAGTGCTCCGCGATCGGCGCGACCGCGCGCGCGTCCAGGTCGTGGCTGCCCGAGCCGCCGCGCGTGTGCACGGCGAGCCGGTGCGCGGCGCCGCCGTGCACCGCACCGCCCAGGAGCACGCGCGAGTCGTACCCGCCGGACAGCATGAGACGGACGTCGAGGTCGTCGCGCAGCGCGAGCGTGGTCATCGTGCGGGCGACGAAGGTCGCGACGCCCCGCATCGTCTCGACGGGGTCGAGGTCGACGTCGACGACCCGCGACGCGAGCAGCGGACCGTCCGGCTCGGCGCGCAGCGTGCGCAGCGGGATGCGTACGCCCCGCCCGGCGGCGGCGTACGCGACCTCGACGACGTGCGTCTCCTCGCTGATCTGCTGCGAGGCGAAGTTGTTCGGGAACGTGCGCGCGAGCAGCACCTCGGTGCGCTGCGTGACGCCCTGGCCCAACCAGCGCCGCAGGTCGACGAGCACGAGCAGCGAGTCGCTCACCGCGGCGAACCCGTCGCCCGTCGTCGAGGCGAGCGCGACCGAGCCGAGCACGTCGCGACGGGCCACGACGGCGTCGTCGTCCCACTCCAGCAGCACGAACTCGCCCGAGACGCCGTGCGGGTCGGCGTGCGCGCCCGCGGGCATGGCCTGCCAGCCGGCGAGCCCGAAGCCGATCGCGCCGTGCTCGGGCGAGACGGCGGTGCCGCGGAAGAACCGGCCGGGGGCGAGACTCGCGTCGAGGTCCCGGCTCACCAGGAGCAGGACCGTGCGCTCGTCGAGGTCGACGAACCGGTGCTCGGACCCCACGGACCCGCGGACCGTGAGCCACTCGCGGACGCGGGGGACGACGTCACGGCGCAGCACTGCGCCGAGGTAGTTCGACACAGCAGGACGGTAGCGCTCGCGCCGGGCGCACCGGGCGGCCCTCGCACAGCGCGACGAACGTGCACAAGACGTCCACGAACCCCGTCGCGTGCTCTGGACGTGCGGCGGCCCCGCGCGGGGTGTACCCAGGACCCAGCACGACGAGGCGCAACGGACGGAGGCCACCGTGGGTCGACGCACCCGCCACATCGCGGCGGTCGCCGCGGTCGCGGTCGCACTGCCCCTCGCGGCGTGCGCGGCCGAGTCCGGGCCACCGACGCTCACGTGGTACATCAACCCGGACAACGGCGGCCAGGTCGAGATCGCGGCGCGCTGCACGCAGGAGGCGGACGGCAGGTACCGGCTGGCGACGGAGGTCCTGCCGCGTGACGCGGCGTCGCAGCGGGAGCAGCTCGCGCGGCGGCTCGCGGCGAAGGACTCGTCGATCGACATCATGAGCCTCGACCCGCCGTTCATCCCCGAGCTCGCGGAGCCCGGGTTCCTCGCGCCGATCCCGAAGGACGTGGCCCAGAAGGTCACGACCGACGTGGTGCAGGGTGCGCTGGATGGCGCGACGTGGAAGGACGAGCTCGTCGCGATCCCGTTCTGGGCGAACACGCAGCTGCTCTGGTACCGCAAGTCGGTCGCCGAGGCCGCGGGGCTGGACCCCGCCAAGGAGCCGGTGACGTGGCAGCAGATCATGGACGCCGCCAAGGAGCAGGGGAAGGTCCTCGGTGTGCAGGGCGCGAAGGCCGAGTCGCTCACGGTGTGGGTGAACGCGCTGGTCGAGTCCGCGGGCGGGCACGTGCTGGAGAACCCCGAGGCCCCGGCCGACGAGCTGCGCCTCGGGCTCGAGTCCGACGCGGGCCGCGCCGCGGCCGAGATCATCGGCACGATCGGGCGCGAAGGGCTGGGCGGTGCGGGCCTGCCCACCGCCGACGAGAACGCGACCATGACCGTCTTCCAGCGGGACAGCGGCTCGTTCATGGTGAACTGGCCGTTCGTGTGGTCGGCGACCAACGCCGCGGTCGAGGACGGCACGCTCGACGCGTCGCTCGTCGACGACATCGGCTGGGCGCTGTACCCGCGCGTCGACGCGGACACCGAGTCCCGCCCGCCGTACGGCGGCATCAGCCTGGGCATCGGCGCGTTCAGCGAGCACGTCGACCTCGCGCTCGAGGCGGCGCAGTGCATCGTCACCCCCGAGAACCAGGCCGAGTACTTCGCGACGAACGGCAACCCGCCCGCGTCGACGAAGGCGTACGACGACCCCGCGGTCCACAAGGCGTTCCCCATGGCGGACGTCATCCGCGAGTCGCTCGAGCAGGCCGCGCCGCGACCGCAGACGCCGTACTACAACGAGGTGTCCACCGGCCTGCAGGAGACGTGGCACCCGCCGGCCGACGTGGACCCCGACACCACGCCGCGCCGGTCCACCGACTTCATCACCGCCGTCCTGCGAGGGGAGGCGCTGCTGTGACCACGTCCATCCCGCCGGGGGCCGGAGCGGACGCCCGGTCCCGGACCGCCCCCGACCCGGGCACGGGCACCACCAGGCGCGGGCGGCCGCGCCTGAGCGACCGCGCGCGGGACGAGGCGCGGCTCGGCTGGTGGCTCGCCGGCCCCGCGTTCGTCGTGATGGTCGCGGTGACCATCTACCCGATCCTGCAGGCGTTCTACGACTCGCTGTTCTCCTACCGGCTGACCGCACCCGACGAGCGTGCGTTCAACGGCGGTGAGAACTACGTCGTCGTGCTGAGCGACCCGGTGTGGTGGCAGGCGTTCGCGGTGACCGCGCTCATCACGGTCGTCACCGTGCTCGTCGAGCTCGTGCTGGGCTTCCTGCTCGCGCTCGTCATGCACCGCGCGATCCAGCGGCTGCGCGGCGTCCTGCGCACCGCGATCCTCGTGCCCTACGGGATCATCACGGTCGTCTCCGCGTTCGCGTGGTTCTACGCGTTCGACATCAGCTCCGGGTTCGTCAACCACTGGTTCGACTGGGTGCCGGGCGTCGACCCGGACCTCAACTGGTTCGCCCACCAGGGCACGAGCCTGGCCGTCATCATGGCGTCCGAGATCTGGAAGACCACGCCGTTCATCTCGCTCCTGCTGCTCGCGGGGCTCTCGCAGGTCCCCGGTGAGCTCGAGGAGGCGGCGGAGGTCGACGGCGCGACGTGGGCGCAGCGGCTGCAGCGCGTGGTCCTGCCGAACATGAAGGCGGCGATCATGGTCGCGGTCCTGTTCCGGGCGCTGGACGCGTTCCGCATCTTCGACAACGTCTTCATCATGACGAACGGCGCGAACGGCACGACGGTGCTGTCCCTGCTGGCCTACCGCACGTCGATCGGGCGCCTCGAGATCGGCCTCGGCTCCGCGATCTCCGTGCTGCTGTTCTTCTGCGTCATCGGGATCTGCTTCATCGCGATCAAGCTGTTCAAGGTGGACCTGGCCAGCGCGAGGGGGAGGGCTGATGCGCACGCTCACGACCCGCATGAAGGTCGGGTGGGCCGTCATCACCGTCGTCGTCATGGTGTGGGCGCTCCTGCCCGTCGTGTCGATCATCGCGACCTCGTTCAAGCTGCCCAGCCAGCTCAACCTCGGCACGTTCTGGCCCAAGACGTGGACGACGACGAACTACGAGCAGATCTTCGTCGGCTCCGCGAAGGACCTGTTCCTGCCCGCGCTGCGCAACTCCATCGGCATCTCGCTGATCGCCACGTTCGTCGCCGTGGTCCTCGCGACCCTGGCGGCGTACGCGATCGCGCGGCTCGACTTCCGCGGCAAGCGGCTCATCCTCACCACCGCGCTCGGCGTCTCGATCTTCCCCGTCATCTCGATCGTCACGCCGCTGTTCAACCTGTGGCGCAACATCGGCCTGTACGACACGTGGCTCGGCCTGATCATCCCGTACCTGTCGCTCACGCTGCCGATCTCCATCTGGACCCTCGCCGCGTTCTTCCGGCAGATCCCGTGGGAGCTCGAGCAGGCCGCGCAGGTGGACGGCGCGACGCCGTGGCAGGCGTTCCGCAAGGCGATCGTGCCGCTCGCCGCACCCGGGGTGTTCACGACCGCGCTCATCGCGTTCTTCATCGCGTGGAACGACTTCGTCTACGGCATCTCGCTGACCTCGACGTCCGCCGCGCGGCCGGTCCCCGCCGCGCTCGCGTTCTTCACCGGCGCGTCGCAGTTCGAGGAGCCGACGGGCGCGATCTCCGCCGCCGCGGTCGTCGTGACCGTCCCCGTCGTCATCCTGGTGCTGCTGTTCCAGCGCCAGATCGTGTCCGGCCTGACCCAGGGCGCCGTCAAGGGCTGAACAAGGAGACTTCCGATGGCCGCCATCACCCTCAAGGACATCGTCAAGCGCTACGGCGACGGGTTCCTCGCCGTCAAGGGCGTGAGCCTCGACATCGCGGACGGCGAGTTCGTGATCCTCGTCGGGCCGTCCGGCTGCGGGAAGTCCACGCTGCTGCGCATGATCGTCGGGCTCGAGGACATCACGTCCGGCGAGCTGCGCATCGGTGACGAGGTCGTCAACGACAAGGCGCCCCGCGAGCGGCACCTCGCGATGGTGTTCCAGAACTACGCGCTGTACCCGCACCTGACGGTGTTCGAGAACATCGCGTTCCCGCTGCGCCTCACCAAGGGCCAGTTCACCGACGACGAGATCCGCGCGAAGGTCGAGCACGCCGCGTCCACCCTCGAGCTCCAGGACCACCTGCAGCGCAAGCCCGCGAACCTCTCGGGCGGCCAGCGGCAGCGCGTCGCGATGGGCCGGGCGATCGTGCGCGACGCGAACGCGTTCCTGTTCGACGAGCCGCTGTCGAACCTCGACGCGAAGCTGCGCGGCCAGATGCGCACCGAGATCGCCCGCATGCAGCGCCGGCTCGGCACGACGACCGTGTACGTCACGCACGACCAGACCGAGGCCATGACCCTCGGCGACCGCGTCGCGGTGCTGCGCAAGGGCGAGCTCCAGCAGGTCGCCTCCCCGCGCGGGCTCTACGAGCAGCCCGTCAACCTGTTCGTCGCCGGGTTCATCGGCTCGCCGCCCATGAACTTCCTGCCGGGCGAGGTCGTCGACGGCGAGCTGCGCCTGCCGTTCGCGCAGGTCCCGCTGTCCGACGACCTGCGCTCGCGGATCGGTGATCGGGGCGTCGTCATCGTGGGGCTGCGCCCCGAGCACTTCGCGGACGCCGCGCTGCTCGAGGACGGCAAGCGCGACGCCGGCCACACGTTCGACACCGAGGTCGACGTCACCGAGTGGCTCGGCTCCGACCTGTACGCCTACGTGCCGTTCGAGACGAGCCACGAGGTCGCGGGCACGCTCGAGGAGCTCGACCGCGACCTCGACGGCGAGGGCCTGCGCACGCAGCTCGTCGTCGCGCTCGACTCGGAGTCCCGGATCCGGGACGGCGACACCGCGACGCTGTGGTTCGACCCCGCCAAGCTCCTCGTCTTCGACCCGGAGACCGGCGAGAACCTCACGTTCGACGCCGACCGTGCGCGCGAGATCGACGAGCAGAACGAGGCCGACCGCAAGGCGTCGCTCGAGCGGGCGCAGGCGCGCGAGAAGAAGGAGAGCGCCGCGGCCGGTCGGTGACCTCGGGTCAGTCGAGCTCGTGCGCGCGCGGCGGGTTGGCGCCCGCACGCGAGACCGTGACCGCCGCGATGCGCGCGCACCGCCGCAGCACCGCCTCGACGGTCGGTGCCGCGACGTCCCGCAGCGCGGCGCGCCGGTCGGCACCCAGCAGGCCCGCCGACCACAGCCCGTCGACCAGTCCGCCCATGAACGAGTCGCCCGCACCCACGGTGTCGACGACCGTCACGCGCGGGGCCGCGACGCGCACGCGCGCCCCCGCGGCGGTGGCGGCGAACGCACCGTCCCCGCCGTGGGTCACGACGACGAGCGCAGGCCCCCGTTGCGCCCACTCCTCGGCGATCTCCGCGGGCGCGACCCCCGGGTGCAGCCACGCGAGGTCCTCGTCGCTGACCTTCACGACGTCGGACAGCGCGACCATCGCCTCCACGTACGGCAGCGCGTGCCGCGACGTCCCCATGAGCGCGGGCCGCAGGTTCGGGTCGTACGTGACCGTGGAGGTGGGGCGCAGCCGCGTCACCTCGTGCGCGACGCGCGCCGCGCCGGGCTCCAGCACGGCCGCGATCGACCCCGTGTGCACCACGAGCGGCGGGACGTCGTCACCGTCCCACGCGTGCGGCAGGTCCCACTCGAGCTCGAACTCGTAGGTCGCGACCCCCGCGGCGTCCAGGTGCGCGGTCGCGAGCGGCGTGCGCACCGCACCGCGGTCCCCGCGCAGGACGCGCACGCCCGACGCGGCCAGATGGCGGCGCACCAGGTCGCCCTCGGCGTCCACCCCGAGCCACGTGAGCAGGTCGACCGCGCGGCCCAGGCGGCCGAGCCCGAGCGCCACGTTCGCGGGGCTGCCGCCCGGGTGCTCCTCGCGCGTGCCGTCGGCGCGCGCCACGACGTCGATCAGCGCCTCGCCGACGACGAGCGCGCGCTCGTGCGGCGTGCCCGGGGCCACGGGCTGCGCGCTCACGCGTCCCCGTCCTCGTCGCTCGTCCCGCGCGCGGCGGCGAGCCGCTCCCGCGCCCCGTCGAGCCACTGCTGGCACCGCGCCGCGAGCGCCTCGCCGCGCTCCCACAGCGCGAGCGACTCCTCGAGCGACTCGGCGCCGCTCTCGAGCCGCGTCACCACCGCGACGAGCTCGTCGCGCGCCTGCTCGTAGGTCAGCCCGGGTACGTCGTCGTTCGCGGCCTGCGCCGCGGGCGCGGGTGAGGTCTGCTTCGGCACGTCCGCCAGTCAACCAGACCCCGCCCACGCCCGGATCATGGCCCGGCCCGTGCGCCCGGTCTCAGGTGTGCGTGACCTGCGCCGCGAGCTCCCCGCGCGCGACCCGCACGCGCAGCGCGTCGCCCACCGCGACCTCGTCGGGGTCCCGCACGACCGCGCCGTCCGCGCGCTGCACCACCGCGTACCCGCGGTCGAGCGTCGCCGCGGGGGACAACGCCCGCACGTGGCCCGCGAGCCCCCGCACCTCGGTCTGCGCCCGGTCGAGCAGGTGCTCGAGCGTGCGCCGGGCCGACTCGCGCAGCGCGAGCACGCGGGTCTCGTGCGCGTCGACGAGCGTGCCGGGCCGCGCGAGCGCGGGGCGGCTGCGCCAGTGCTCGAGCGCCGTCTGCTCCCGGGCCAGGCGCTGCGTGAGCGCCGCGCGGGACCGCAGCCGGGCCTGCGCGATCCGCGCGCGCTCCTCGGCCACGTCCGGCACCACGCGCTTGGCCGCGTCCGTCGGGGTCGACGCGCGCAGGTCGGCGACGAGGTCGAGCAGCGGTGCGTCGAGGTGGTGCCCGATCGCGCTGACCAGCGGGGTCTGGCACGCCGCGGCCGCACGCACGAGCGCCTCGTTGCTGAACGGGAGCAGGTCCTCGAACGGGCCGCCGCCGCGGGCGACCACGATCACCTCGACCTCGGGCCGCGCGTCGAGCTCCGCGATCGCGGCGCTCACCTCCGGGACCGCGCGCGGGCCCTGCACCGTCACGCGGCGGATCTCGAACCGCACCGCGGGCCACCGGCCGCGCGCGTTCGACACGACGTCGTGCTCCGCGTCGCCCTGCTGCGCGCACACCAGCCCCACGACGGCCGGCAGGAACGGCAGCCGCTTCTTGCGCGACTCGTCGAACAGCCCTTCGGCACCCAGCACGCGCCGCAGGTGCTCGATGCGCTCCAGCAGCTCCCCGAGCCCGACGAGCCGCACGTCGTCCGCCGCGAACGACAGGCTCCCGCGCTTGAGGTGGTACGTGGGCCGCGCGTGCACGACGAGGTGCGCACCGTCACCGACCCCCTTGCCGAGGCGCGCCACGCTCGCCGCGCTCGTCGTCACCGAGATCGACATGTCGACGTCGGTGTCCCGCAGCGTGAGGAAGCACGTGGTGTTCCAGCGCTTGAGGTCGAGCACCTGCCCCTCGATCCAGACCGGCGGCATGCGCTGCACGTAGTCGGCGATCTTGGGCGCGAGGTGGCGCACGGGCCACGGCCGGTCCGGCGTCGTGTCCGCCGCCCGCAGGGGCAGCGGCTCGCGTGGTGTCGTCTCGCTCACGCCCCCAGCCTGCCGCACGCGGCCCACACACCCTCGTCCCGGGCTCGTCCGACGTGCCCACCTGCGGCCCCGGCGCGCCGGGGTGACGACGCGCCGGTCGGGCGTTCCCCCGCACGGGGCGAGCGGTTATGGTCTGCGCGTGCATCGCCGACGGACCCGCCACCCAGCGCGTCATCTGGCGGTCATCTCGGTCCTGGTGCTCGCCGTCCTGCTCGGCGGTGCGACCGCGACGACGTCCGTCGCGCGCGCCCAGGCCGCCTCCGCGGCCCTCTCGCAGGGCGAGTCCGCGGCCCGCCGCGTGAGCGCGTTCTCCGCCGAGCGGCTCTCGCTGCTCGCGGCGCGCAAGGCCCACGAGCTCGAGGTCGCCATCGAGCGTGACCGGGTGCGCCGGCAGATCGAGCTCGACCGGATGGTCGCGGCCTCGCGCCCGCAGCGCTCGGGCGAGGTCGTCGCGACGTTCTCCGGCAACCGGGTCGACGTCGCCCGCACGCCGCCCGAGAGCGGCTCGCCGCCCATGCAGGTGCTGCGCCGCAGCACCGTCGAGGTCGCGATCGCGTCGGCCGGCGAGAAGCGCCTCGTCACGCTCCAGGTCCCGTCCGTCCTGCGCCCCGGACCGGGGTCCAACCGGCAGGTCATGGGGCAGTGGCGCGTCGTGTGCGTGCCGGGCGAGGGCGAGCCCGGCCGCGTCGTCACGAGCGAGGCCGACGACGGCGACGCGACGAGCTCGAAGAGCACCACGCGCAACCTCCTGGCGTGGGACGCGTCGACCGTGACCGTGCGCTCGCTGTTCACGTTCACGCTCCCCGGGACGTACGCGTGCCACGGCAGCTGGGGCGCGCGCAGCTCCGTCGCGGTGCAGGACGACCGCGTCACGCAGATCAGCGCGCAGCCCGGCACGCTCACCGTCTCCGACGTGCTGAACGACGACGTCGACGCCAAGCAGTGCTTCTGGACCCCCCGGTTCGGCACGTCCGGGGCGCTGCCGACGAGCTGCGCGTACAGCTCGCCCCTCCAGGGCGACCAGGCGCGCCTCGTGCCCGGCGGACCGTCCGCGCACGTCAACCGGATGACCGCGTTCGTCGCGGCCCCCACCGACACCGAGCCCGGCCGGTGGATGCGTGCCTCGGCCACGATCCACGTGACCAGCTGCGCCGCCGAGCAGTACCGCGGCACCTGCCGCCCCGAGGACCGCAAGAAGGGCACGTTCACCCGGTTCCTCGGCAAGCTCCTGCTGCGCGACGCGAACGGCGACCCGTACCCCGCCTCGTGCGTGCAGCTCGCGGGCGGTGTCCGGGGGTGGCAGAAGCTCGACGTGTCGGGCAAGGTCCACCACGACCAGCTGCAGTTCGACCTGCGTTTCCGCGTGCTGCCCGGGTGCTCGCCCGAGGTCCTGCTGCTCTCGACGGTGAGCGCGCAGAAGATGAAGGGCGCGACCGCCGGCGAGGTCCACGACCTGTCCTCCCAGATCCTGGTCGTCGTCGACGAGCACGTAGGATCGGGCAGGTGACCAACCGACGCGTGCTCCTCGCCGCCCCCCGCGGCTACTGCGCGGGCGTCGACCGCGCCGTCATCGCGGTGGAGAAGGCGCTCGAGCACTACGGCGCCCCCGTGTACGTGCGCAAGGAGATCGTCCACAACAAGTACGTCGTGGAGACGCTCGCCGCGCGCGGCGCGGTGTTCGTGGACGAGACCGACGAGGTGCCGCAGGGCGCGCGGGTCGTGTTCTCGGCCCACGGTGTCTCGCCCGCCGTGCACGCGGCCGCGGCGGCACGCTCGCTGCAGACCATCGACGCGACGTGCCCGCTGGTGACGAAGGTGCACAAGGAGGCCGTCCGCTTCGCCTCCGACGACTACGACATCCTGCTCATCGGCCACACCGGCCACGAGGAGGTCGAGGGCACGCAGGGGGAGGCGCCGGAGCACATCCAGGTCGTGAACTCCCCGGACGACGTGGACGACGTCGTGGTGCGCGACCCCGCCAAGGTCGTGTGGATCTCGCAGACCACCCTGTCGGTCGACGAGACCATGGAGACGGTGCGCCGGCTGCGTGAGCGGTTCCCGTCGCTCCAGGACCCACCCAGCGACGACATCTGCTACGCGACGCAGAACCGCCAGGTCGCGGTGAAGAAGATCGCGCCGCACTGCGACGTGGTCGTCACGGTCGGCTCGGCGAACTCGTCGAACTCCGTGCGGCTGGTCGAGGTCGCGCTCGAGAACGGGGCGCGCGCGTCCTACCGGATCGACCAGGCGTCCGAGATGGACCCGGCGTGGTTCGTGGGCGCGACGACCGTGGGCGTCACCTCGGGCGCGTCCGTGCCGGAGATCCTCGTGCGCGACGTGCTCGACCGGCTCGCGTCGTTCGGGTTCGCGGACGTCGAGGAGGTCCGCACGGCGACCGAGGACCTCATGTTCTCGCTGCCGCGCGAGCTGCGCGCCGACCTCAAGGCGTCCGGCAACGCGCCGGCCCGCCCGCGTCGCGGCACGCGTCGCTCGCTCGACGTCACGCCGGCCTGACCGACGCCTCGCCCGGCTCGTCCTCGCCCCGCGTGCGGGACGCCTGATCGGCGAGCGCCCGCTCGTCGCGCTGGGTGCTCGTGTCGAAGCCGTCGACGTCGTCGACCTCGTCGGCCTCGTCGAACCGACCACCGGCCCGGTCGCTGCCGTCGAGCCCGTCGAGGCTCACGAGCTGGTCGCTCGCGGACGCCAGCAGCTCGGGGGCGCTGAGCGCCGACAGGCGCGGGTCCGCCGGGGGCGGGCTCACCAGGTCCTCGCTCACCACCCCGAGCTCGGCGAACCGCCGCGCGCTCACCAGGACGCGCGTCTCGAGCGAGCCGACCGTCTTGTTGTAGGCCTCGGCCGCGGCGTCGATCGAGCGCCCCAGGCGCGTCAGGTGCCCGCCGAGCGTGGCGATCCGGCCGTGCAGCTCCTTGCCGAGCGACAGCACCCGCTGGGCGTTCGCCGCGAGCGCGTCCTGGCGCCACGCGTACGCGACCGTGCGCAGCAGCGCGAGCAACGTGGCGGGCGTCGCGACGACGACGTTGCGGTCCGCCGCGTACTCCCACAGCGTCGGGTCCTCCTCGACAGCGGCGTGCCAGAACGCCTCGGTGGGGACGAACATCACGACGAACTCGGGCGCGGGCGCGAACTGGTCCCAGTACCGCTTCGCCGCCAGCGAGTCGACGTGCGCGCGCATGTGCCGTGCGTGCGCCGCGAGCCGCTGCGCGCGCACGCCCTCGTCGGTCGCCTCGTGCGCCTCGAGGAAGCCGAGGAACGCGACCTTCGCGTCCACGACGAGGTGCTTGCCACCAGCCAGGTGCACCACCATGTCCGGGCGCTGCAGGCCCTCGTCCGTGCGCACCTGCTCCTGCTCGACGAAGTCGACGTGCGCGAGCATCCCGGCGGACTCGACGACCCGGCGCAGCTGCGTCTCGCCCCAGCGCCCGCGCACCTGCGAGGACCGCAGCGCGGTGACGAGCTGCGCGGTCTCGGTGCGCACGCGCTCGGACGCCACCCGCATCGTCTCGACCTGCTCCCGCAGCGCGGCGTCGCTGGCCGCGCGCGCCCGGTCCGCCGCGGCGACCTGGCCCCGCACCTCGTCGAGCGTGCGGGTCAGCGGCTCCACGAGCTCGCGGACCGCCTGCTCGCGCTGCGCGAGCTCGCCCACCTGCGTCTGCCGATCCGCGGCGAACCGCTGCGACGCGAGCGCGAGGAACTGCTCGGAGGACTGCGCGAGCGCGTCGGACGCGAGCGCGCGGAACTGCTCGGCCGAGCGCGCCGACGCCTCGAGCGCGGCGGCCCGCTCCGACTCGAGGCGCGCGCCCGCCGCCGCGGCGGCGACCTCCGCGCGCCGCACCGCGGCCTCGGACCGGCGCGACGCGCTCGCCCACGCCACGGCGCCCCCGGCGACCACGCCGACGACCAGTCCCACGAGCACCCCGAGCAGCAGCTGTCCCATGCGCCGAACCGTGCCAGACACCACCGACACCCGTCCCGACCGCAGCTCAGCGGCCCGGTGCGGGACCACGGACCGCCGACGGTGTCGGCGCGCGTCCGTATGCTGACCGCGTGCCCGACGACGTGACGACCTCGCCACCCGCCTCACAGCCCGCCTCTCAGCCGGCCTCTCAGCCCGCATCCCCGGCCGTGCCCCCGGCCATGCCCCCGGCCATGCCCCCGTCCGCCGGAACCGGAGTGCCGACGGCGCGGACCGGCGTGCCCGCGCTCGAGCTGCGCGGGCTCTGGCGCCGGTTCGGCGAGAAGGTCGCGGTCGCGGGCATCGACCTCGTCGTGCCGGCCGGGTCGTTCTACGGCCTCGTGGGCCCCAACGGCGCGGGCAAGACGACGACGCTGTCGATGGCCACGGGCCTGCTCGTCCCGGACGCGGGGCAGGTGCTCGTGCACGGCCAGGACCTGTGGGCCGACCCGGTCGCCGGCAAGGCGCTCATCGGGATCCTGCCCGACGGCGTGAAGCTGTTCGACCGGCTCACGGGCGAGCAGCTCATCACGTACGCGGGCCTGCTGCGCGGGCTCGACCGGGACACGGTCACGCAGCGCGCCCGCGACCTGCTCGTCGCGATGGACCTCGTCGCGGACGCGCGCACGCTCGTCGTCGACTACTCGGCGGGCATGACCAAGAAGGTCGCGCTGGCGTGCGCGATGGTGCACGCCCCGCGCCTGCTCGTCCTCGACGAGCCGTTCGAGGCGGTCGACCCGGTGTCCGCCGCGAACATCCGCGACATCCTCGCCCAGTACGTCGCCTCGGGCGGGACGGTCATCGTCTCGTCGCACGTCATGGACCTCGTGCAGCGCATGTGCGACCACGTGGCGGTCGTCGCGGGCGGGCACGTGCTCGCGGCGGGGACGGTCGACGAGGTGCGCGGCGGCATGAGCCTGGAGGACCGGTTCGTCGAGCTCGTCGGCGGGCGCGTCGCGGGGGAGGGGCTCGCGTGGTTGCGCACCTCGTCCGACTGAAGCTCGCGCTCGTCGCGAACGGTCTGCGGCGCAGCGTCTGGCAGGTCGTGGGGTTCGCGTTCGCCGTGCTGTACGGGCTGGGCATCCTCGCGATCGTCGTCGCGGGGATGGTCGCGGTCGGCACGCAGGACGTCGCGCTGCAGCGGACCGTCACCGTGCTGGTCGGCTCCGCGCTGGTGATCGGCTGGTGGTTCATCCCGCTGCTCGCGTTCGGCGTCGACGCCACGCTCGACCCGGAGCGGTTCGCGACGTTCGCGATCCCGCGGCGCGTGCTCGTCGTCGGGCTCGCGGTCGCGGCGCTCGTGGGCGTGCCGGGCGTGCTCAGCGCGGTCGCGGCGCTGTCGACGAGCCTCGCGTGGTTCCGGCACCCGGGTGCGCTCCTCGTCGGGGTCGTCGCCGCGGTGCTGGGCCTGGCGGTCGCGGTCGTCGGCGGGCGCGCGGTGGTCGCGCTCGCGGCGCCGCTGGTGGCGCGCCGCCGCGCGCGTGAGCTGACGGCGGTCGTGACGCTCCTGCTCGTCGTGAGCATCGGCCCGACGCTCGGCACGCTCACCAACGGCCGTGAGATCAGCCGCGAGACGTTCGACGACCTGGTCGGTGTGCTCGCGTGGACGCCGTTCGGTGCCGCGTGGGCGGCGCCCGCCGACGTCGCCGCGGGGGACCCGGCGCTCGCCGTGGCCCGGCTCGCGATCGCGGGCGTGACCCTCGCGATCGCGCTGCGGCTCTGGGAGGGCGCGCTCGCGCGCACGCTCGTGCAGCCCGTGCACGCCGGCTCCGGCGGCGCACGGCCAGCGGGGCTCGGGGTGCTCAGCCGCGTGCCCGCGACGCCGCTCGGCGCGGTCGTCGGCCGCTGCCTCGTCTACTGGTTCCGCGACCCGCGCTACGCGGTCGCCCTCGCGATCGTGCCGTTCACGCCCGTGATCCTGTGGGTCGTCGGGCGTGGCGGCAACGCGGACCTGGTGCTGGCCTCGGGTGTGCTCGCGGCGTTCGTGTGCGGGTGGGGCGTCAGCTCCGACGTGTCGTACGACGGCTCCGCGTTCTGGATGCACGTGAGCGCGGGCGTGCGCGGAGTGGTCGACCGGCTGGGTCGCGTCGTCGCGTCGGGCATCATCGCGGTCCCGCTCGTCACGACGATCGTCGTCGTGACCGCCGCGGTCACGGACCGCCTCGACGCGGTGCCCGCGCTGCTCGGCGCCGCCGCGGGCGTCATGCTCACGTCCTACGGCGGCGCGAGCATCGTCTCGGCGCTGTTCGTGCAGCCCGTGCAGCAGCCGGGCGAGAACCCGTTCCAGACCCGCCAGGGCGCGTCGATGGCCACGGTGCTCTCGCAGACCGCTGGGTGGGCGCTCGTGCTCGTCGCCGCGTCGCCGCCCGCGCTGCTCGCGTGGTTCGCGGTGTCCCGCTCGTCGGCCGCGCTCGGCTGGGCGGCGCTCGCCCTGGGGGTCGTGCTCGGCGCGGTGTGGCTGACGGTCGGGGTGCGCGTCGGTGGGCGGCTGCTCGACCGCCGTGCGCCCGTCCTGCTGCAGCGCGTCATCGCGTTCGAGTAGCGCCCCCGGTCGGGCGGGCGCGGGTACCCCCGTAGACTTGCCGCCCGTGGCACTCACCATCGGCATCGTCGGCCTGCCCAACGTCGGCAAGTCCACCCTCTTCAACGCCCTGACCCGCGCGCAGGTGCTCGCCGCGAACTACCCGTTCGCGACGATCGAGCCCAACGTCGGCGTCGTGCCGCTCCCGGACGAGCGCCTCACGAAGCTCGCCGAGGTGTTCGGATCGGAGCGCATCGTGCCTGCCACGGTGTCGTTCGTCGACATCGCGGGCATCGTCAAGGGCGCGTCCGAGGGTGAGGGCCTGGGCAACAAGTTCCTCGCGAACATCCGCGAGGCCGACGCGATCTGCCAGGTCACGCGCGCGTTCGCGGACCCCGACGTCGTGCACGTCTCCGGTCAGGTGAACCCGAAGGACGACATCGAGATCATCTCGACCGAGCTGATCCTCGCGGACCTGCAGACGCTCGAGAACGCGATCCCGCGGCTCGAGAAGGAGGTCCGCGGCAAGAAGACGGACCCCGAGGTGCTCGCCGCGGCGCAGCGCGCCAAGGACGTCCTCGAGACCGGCACCACGCTGTTCGCCGCGGGCCTGCGTGACGACGAGCACGTGCGCGCGCTGCAGCTCATGACCTCGAAGCCGTTCATCTACGTCTTCAACACCGACGACGAGGGCCTCGCGGACACCGCGATGCAGGACGAGTTGCGCGCGCTCGTGGCGCCCGCCGACGCGATCTTCCTCGACGCGAAGTTCGAGTCCGAGCTCGTCGAGCTCGACGAGGACGAGGCGCGCGAGATGCTCGAGGCGAACGGCCAGGACGAGGCGGGCCTCGACCAGCTCGCCCGTGTCGGCTTCCACACGCTCGGCCTGCAGACCTACCTCACGGCCGGCCCCAAGGAGGCCCGCGCCTGGACGATCCGCCAGGGCTGGACCGCCCCGCAGGCGGCCGGCGTGATCCACACGGACTTCCAGAAGGGCTTCATCAAGGCCGAGGTCATCTCGTTCGAGGACCTCGTCGAGGCCGGCTCCGTCGCGGCGGCCCGCTCGGCGGGCAAGGCGCGTGTCGAGGGCAAGGACTACGTCATGGTCGACGGCGACGTCGTGGAGTTCCGCTTCAACGTCTGAGCAAGGCCGCCGCGCGACGGGCCGGTTCCCGGCAGCGTCGGCATCTGGGCGCGCGGGGAACCCGGTCGGGCGGCCGGGCGTCAGCTCGTGCGCTGCTCGTCGCCGGCGGGGTCGTCCGCGCGCTCGTCGGGCGCCGGTGTCGATCCTGGAAGGGGATCGCGTACGGCGAGAGCCGGTAGTAACCGATGTGTCGGAGGTACCGGGCGGCCTTGTCCTCGTCAGAGATCACGAGCCCGCGCCCCTCGAGCCGGCTCACGAGTTCTTCGACGGTCATCGCAGGCTTGGTGTACCGCAGCGAGCCTCGCGGACGCAGAGCCCCGTGAGGCACACGGACCCCCTGGGAGACGGAGAAATCCCCCAAGTGCGCTTCTGCGAGAGGCGTGGGGGATCTGGTGCACCGAGGCTCACACGGTGAGGAGCCGCTGAGTCGTGAATCGGCACGCTCTTGTGATGCGCTGGTCGCCCCCCCCCGCGCAGTATCAGGTGCGTCATGTGCGGCATAGGGTTGACAAGGGGCCGACGGAGGGACGAGATGAACGAGCAGCGCCTGTTCCGGATGACGTTCGCGTCGATCTACCCGCTCTACGTGACGAAGGTGGAACGCAAGGGCCGCACGGTCGACGAGCTGCACGAGGTGCTCACGTGGCTCACGGGCTACGACGAGGCGGGGCTGCGCGCCGCGGTCGACTCGCAGGTCGACCTCGAGACGTTCTTCGCCCAGGCGCCAGCGATGAACCCCGACGCGACGCTCATCACGGGGGTGATCTGCGGCTACCGCGTCGAGGAGATCGCCGATCCGCTGGTGCAGCGGATCCGGTGGATGGACAAGCTCGTCGACGAGCTCGCACGCGGCAAGAAGATGACCTCGATCCTGCGCGCCCAGAAGGTGGGCTGACGCGCGACGACGGGCGCGACCGGGGCCCGGCAGCGCCCGCCGTCCTCGGTGCGCGTCAGCTCGCGGCGCGCTTGAGCAGGTCGGCGATCTGCGCCTCGACCTGCGGCGTCAGCGCGGTGATCGCGAACGTCGTGGCCCACATCGGCCCGTCGTCGAGGTTCGCGGGGTCGTTGAACCCGAGCGTCCCGTAGCGCGCCTTGAACTTGGACGCGGGCTGGAAGAACGCCAGGACCTTGCCGTCCTTGGCGTAGGCCGGCATGCCGTACCAGGTACGGGCCGCCAGGTCCGGGGCGTTGTCCTGGACGAGCCGGTGGATCGCCTCGGCGATCACGCGGTCGTCCTCGGGGAGCTCGGCGATCTTCGCGACCACCTCGGCCGCAGCCTGCTCGGGTGTCATCTTCTTCGCCGCGCGCGTCTCCTTGGCGCGCTCCTTGACGGCGGCCTTCTCCTCGTCGGTGAAGCCCTTGCCCTGCTCGTCACGTCCAGCCATGGTCTCGTCCCCTTCGTCGGCGCTCCGTCCGTGGTGCCATGACCAGGCTAGGGACGACGAGAGTGCGCGGGCTTCTCGAATCCTGACCGGTTCGCGGGCGTCTGCGGGGCAGCCGGGGAACGTCCGCACGGACCGCGGTCCTGCGCCTGGCGCACCTCACGCTGCGCGTGTGGGAGGTCGGCGTCAGCATGGAGAGATGGAGACGCTGACGGGACAGCAGATCGCCGACGCCGGCCTGACGGGCTGGGTGTACCTGCCCGGCGGGCTGCACACCCGGATCGCCACGGGAGGCTTCGCCGCGGGGCTCGCGCTCGTGGACCGGATCGGCGCGGCCGCGCAGGAGCAGGACCACCACCCGGACCTCGACCTGCGCTACGCGTTCGTCGACGTGCGACTCACGAGCCACGACGCGGGCGGCGTCACGGACGCGGACGTGCGGCTCGCGCGCGACATCAGCCGCTTCGCGGCGGACGCCGGCCACGAGCTGCGCGGCGCCGAGCGCAGCCTCGTCGAGCTGGCGCTCGACAGCCCCGACCACGCCGAGGTGCGCGGCTTCTACACCGCCGCGCTCGCGTACACGGGCGAGGACGACCTGAGCGACCCCGCGGGCGCGCTCCCCACGGTGTGGTTCCAGTGGTCGGGCACGCAGGAGCCGCGCCAGCGGTGGCACCTGGACGTGTGGGTGGACCCCGGCGAGGTGCAGCCACGCATCGACGCGGCGCTCGCGGCCGGCGGGCGGCTCGTCGACGACTCGCACGCGCCCAGCTTCTGGGTGCTCGCGGACGCGCAGGGCAACCGCCTGTGCCTGTGCACGTGGCAGGAGCGGTAGCTCACGCCCGGCGCCGGCCCGGCCGGCGCGCGCCGCTCAGCCGACGAGCCGCTGCTTGAGCTCGTCGTCGTCCGCGACGAACCACACGTGGCGGCCCCGGTTGGACTCGTGCACGTAGCCCGCGAGCGCCTCGCTCGACGCCACGTGCCCGCTGACGTCACCCACCACGACGAGGTGCAGGTGGTAGTTCACGAGCTTCTGCGCGATCTCGCCGGCGACTCGCGTGCTCAGCCGGAAGAAGTCGGGGTCGAGCCGCTGCGCGGGGACCGCCACGACCGACGCGTCGAACCCCCAGGCGTCGCCGACGAGATCCGTCGCCTGTGCCGCACCGATCGCGGGACCCTCCGCGGGCAGCATGAGCACCCGACGGTCGCCGATGACCCGAACCTGCATGGCGTCACCGTAGCCGGTGGAACCGGTTCCGGCGACGTCCGTCACCACCTCGTGACCCGCCCGTGACCCGCCTGACGTCCAGGCGGGTCACGAACGGGCCGTGAACCGGACATCGCGTCACGCGGTGATGGTGAACCCCGCGACGAGCTGCTGCTCGCGCACCGAGGACGGCCCGACGCGCAGCTCGAACGCACCCGGCTCGACGACGCGGCGCGCCTGGGCGTCGACGATCGAGCACGCGGACGCCGGCAGCGTGAGCTCGACGACGACGCTCTGGCCGGGCGCGACCTCCACCTGGCGGTACGCCTTGAGCTCGCTCTCGGCCCACATCGTCGTGGTGACGAGGTCGGACACGTAGACCTGGACGGTCTCGAGCGCGGGGCGCGTGCCGGTGTTGCGGAGGGTGACCCGCGCGCGCACCTCGTCGGCCGCCGTGACCGACGGCGTGAGCACCTCGAGGTCGGCGTACTCGAGCGTGGTGTAGCTCAGCCCGGCGCCGAACGCGAACGCCGGACGCTGCGTGAGGTCCGCGTACCGGGTGCCGTGCTGGCCGCGGAGCTGGTTGTAGAACGTCGGCTGCTGGCCGACGTGCCGCGCGAACGTGATGGGCAGCCGCCCCGACGGCTCGACCAGGCCGAGCAGGATCTCCGCGACCGCCTGCCCGCCGCGCATGCCGGGGTTCGCGGCCCACACGACGGCCGCCGCGTCGAGCGCCGAGTCCGGCAGCACGTGCGGCTTGGAGGCGACCACGACGACGACGAGCGGCGTGCCGGTCGCGGCGAGCGCGTCGAGCAGCGCGACCTGACCGCCGATGAGCTCGAGCGTCGCGGTCGAGCGTCCCTCGCCGACGAGCTCGATGCGGTCGCCCACCACGGCGACGACGTAGTCGGCGTCCCGCGCCGCGGCGACGGCCTCGGCGATGAGCTCCGGGTCGGGCTCGCACGGCGCCACGACCTGCGGGCGCGGCTGGCCGTCGGGGAAGTACTCGCCCTCGGGGTCCGGCGTCAGCGTGAGGATGTCGGCGCCGCGCGCGTACGTGACCTCCCAGCCCTCGGGCGAGCGGCGGCGCAGGCCGTCGAGCACGGTCTCGATCATGTGGCGCGGGTGGCCGTCGGGCAGCCAGTCCACCTGGCCCGAGCGGCCGGCCCAGTCGCCCAGCTGCGCGTCGGTGTCGTCGGCGTTCGGGCCGACGACGAGCACGCGCCGGCGCTCGGCGCCCGCGGGGGCGACGGCGCGCTCGTCGTCGCCCGCCGTGCAGCCGCCGGCCAGCGGCAGGACGCCCTCGTTGCGCAGCAGGACGATCGAGCGGCGCGTGAGCTCCAGGTTGAGCGCCTCGTGCTCGGGGGTGCCGAGCACCTGCGCGATGCGCGCGTCGTCGGGGCGGCGCGGGTCCTCGAACAGCCCGAGCTCGAACTTCAGGGTGAGGATGCGGGACACCGCGGCGTCGATCGCGGCCTCGTCGAGCATGCCGGCCGCGACGGCCTCCTGGGCGCCGTCGAAGAACTGCGGCGTCGTCATGATGACGTCGTTGCCCGCCTTCACGGCGGCTGCGGCCGCGTGCGCGTGGTCGGGCTGGATCTGCTGCTCCCAGACCATGCGGCCGACGTTGTCCCAGTCCGTGACGAGCGTGCCGGTGTAGCCCCACTCGCCGCGCAGGACGTCGGTCAGCAGCCAGTCGTTCACGGTGATCGGCGTGCCGTCCATCGACTGGTAGCCGAGCATGAACGTCGCGCAGCCCTCGCGGGCGACGCGCTCGAACGGCGGCAGGAACCAGGCGGTGAGCTTGCGGCGCGAGATGTCCGCCTCGGTGGCGTCCCGCCCGCCCTGCGTCTCGGAGTAGCCGGCGAAGTGCTTGGCGGTCGCGAGGATCGCCGTCGGGTCGGTCAGACCGTCGCCCTGGTAGCCCTTGACCATCGCGGACGCGAGCTCGCCGATGAGGAACGGGTCCTCGCCGAACGTCTCGGAGACCCGGCCCCAGCGCAGGTCGCGTGCGATGCACAGCACGGGGGAGAAGGTCCAGTGGATGCCGGTCGCGGCGACCTCGACGGCCGTGACGCGCGCGGCGCGCTCGACCAGGCCGGGGTTCCACGAGGCGGCCATGCCGAGCTGCGTGGGGAAGATCGTCGCGCCCTCGAAGAACGAGTGGCCGTGGATGCAGTCCTCGGCGATGAGCAGCGGGATGCGCAGGCGCGTGCCGGCCGTGACCTCGTGCGCCTCGCGCACGAGCGCGGGGGACGTGTGCAGGATCGAGCCGACGTGCGTGTCCTCGATCAGGCCGCGCACGGACCCGCGCGAGTCGAGCTGCATCATCTGGCCGACCTTCTCGGCGAGCGTCATGCGGCCGACGAGGTCGGCCACGCGCTCCGCGACGGGGAGCGTCGCGTCGAGGTAGGGCGCCGTGCCCGTCTCGGTGCGGCCGGCGGTCTCGAGGGGTGGGGTCACGACAGGTCCTTTACGACGGGGATCACGACGGCGGCGGCGCGAGCCGGTGGGTCCCGTAGCCGCACGACGAGCGTGCGGGAGCGATCCCACGCGGGCGAGCCTAACCGAAAAGACTTACCGCGTGGTAGGTGTGCGCACGCCTACCGGACGGGCTCGAGGACGAACAGGTGCAGGTCGCGGCCGGCGCGCTGCTCGTACGCCTCGTAGCCCGGCCAGGTCTCCCGCAGGCGGGGCAGGAGCACCCGTGACTCGGCAGGCGTGGCGAGACGCGCGGCCACCTCGTGCGTGGCCCCCTCGACGGTGACCCGGGCCCGCGGGTCGGCCAGCAGGTTGAGCGCCCACGCGGGGTGGTGGGCCTGGCCCCAGTTGGAGCCGAGCACCACCCAGGCGTCCTCGTGCCGCACGTGGAGCAGCACCACCTCGCGCGGCTCGCCCGAGCGGCGGCCGGTGGTCGTGAGCACGAGCTGCGGCAGGCGCGCGCGGCCGAGGACCGTCCACCGCCCGCCGGTCGCCCGCTGCAGGCGTCGGTCGAGCCGCGACGTCGCGCGGCCGAGCCGCGCGAACCAGCGGGTGCGTCCCGCACGGCGGGCGAGGTCGGTGAGGTTCACGCCCGCATTGTGCCGTCCTGCCGAGGCGTCGGCGGTCGGTCGTGTTGCCGGGACGTGTCCGGCAGGTGGCCGGTGTGTAACGGGGCCTTAACACATCGCGCGTGGGACCGTCGCCGATTTGACGGATGGTGGACAGCCTTCCCGCTGGAGAGAGGTAGTTTTTCGGCATGAATCGCCGCCGCTGTCTCGAAAGTTGAGACGTACTGGTCAGTATCAATCGGGTAACGATCAGGGGTCGGCCGGGTCCCAGCCCGCTTTGCCCGAAAACGCTTGACTAACGTTGCGCCAAACCCTGGCGGTCTGCCTCACAGCCGTACCTCGTACGAGCGGTCCTGCGGACCTCCACCTTCCCTGGAGGAACATTGAAGATCAGGCGATCCCTGGCCGGTGTCGCGGCTCTCGCGACCACCGCGCTCGTGCTCACCGCGTGCTCCAACGCGCCTGGCGACTCGGACGACGACGCCACCGGCGCTCCGTCGGCCTCCGAGGCGGCCACCACCGGCGGCACGCTCACCGTTGCCGAGACGAACCAGTTCTTCTCGTTCAACCCGAACACGAGCAACGGCAACACGGACATCAACGCGAAGGTCACGACCTACCCGACGCGCGCGTGGTTCAACTACGTCGACGGGTCGAGCTTCGCCGCGGGCAACCCCGGTGTCGCCAAGGACGAGTCGTTCGGTACGTACGAGGTCGTCTCCGAGGACCCGCTGACCGTCAAGTACACGATCAACGAGGGTGTCGTCTGGTCGGACGGCGAGCCCGTCGACGCGGACGACCTGCTCCTGTCGTGGGCGGTCGACTCGGGCCACTACAACTCGGCCGACGGCAAGGTCTCCTACTTCGACTACGCCGGTGACACGGGCACGCTCGCGCTGACCGACTTCCCGGAGCTGGGTGAGGACGGTCGCTCGATGACCCTCACCTTCTCCGAGCCGGCGGCCGACTGGGAGTACGCGCTCGCCGCCGAGGCGCCCGCGCACGTCGTCGCCAAGAAGGCCGGCCTCGCGGACGGTCAGGCGCTGATCGACCTGTTCACCAAGCTCGCGCCGACCGCCAAGGACGCGACGGCCGACGACCCGGAGCTGCGCAAGGTCGCGGACTTCTGGAACACCGGCTTCGACTCCACGGTCCTCCCGAGCGACCCGGAGCTGTACCTCTCGTCCGGCCCGTACATCGTCTCCGAGGTCGTCGAGAACCAGTCCGTCACGCTCGTCCCGAACGAGAAGTACTCGGGCGACCTGACGCCGAAGCTGGACTCGATCGTCATGCGCACCATCCCGGACGCCACGGCGGCCGTGCAGGCGCTCAAGAACGGCGAGGTGGACGTCATCTCCCCGCAGCCGTCCGCTGACACGCTCGCGGCGCTCGAGGGCATCGACGGCATCACGGTCCACGAGGGCGACCAGCTCGCGTACGACCACGTCGACCTGACCTTCAACAACGGTGGTCCGTTCGACCCCGCGACCTACGGTGGCGACGAGGCCAAGGCCCTCAAGGTCCGCCAGGCGTTCCTCAAGGTCATCCCGCGCCAGGCGATCCTCGAGGCGATCGTCACGCCGCTCAAGGCGGACGCGTCGATCCTCAACTCGCAGCTCTTCGTCCCGGCCCAGGCCTCGTACGAGGACTCGGTCGCGAACAACGGCTCGGCCGACTTCCCGGGTGAGCCCGACGTCGCCGGCGCCAAGGCGCTGCTCGAGGAGGTCGGTGTCACGCCGACCGTGCGCATCCTCTACAACATCAACAACCCGAACCGCGTCAACGCCTACACGCTGATCGCGGCGCAGGCCACGGCCGCCGGCTTCAAGGTCGACGACCAGGGTGACGCCGAGTGGGGCTCGCGCCTCGCCGACGGCTCGTACGACGTCGCCATCTTCGGCTGGATCAACTCGGGTGTCGGCGTCTCCGGCGTCCCGCAGATCTTCTCCAGCACCGGTGGTGGCAACTACAACGGCTACAAGAACGCCGAGGTCGACCAGCTCGCCGCGACGCTCGTGAAGACGCTGGACCTCGACGAGCAGGCGAACATCCAGGAGCAGATCGACCCGCTCCTGTTCGCCGACGCGTACGGCCTGCCCCTGTTCCAGTCGGTCGGCATCGACGCGGTCGCCGACCGCGTGGGTGGCATCGAGGCCTACAACCCGAGCCAGTCGGGTGTCTGGTGGAACGTGTGGGACTGGACGGTCACCGACTGAGTCGGCTGACCTCCCCGGTATGACAGCCACCGGTGCCGGGACCCGGTCGTTCGGGTCCCGGCACCGGTGCGTCCCGGGGTCGTCGACGCACCGTCGACGACGGACCGGCGCGCGACGCGCGCTAGAGTCCCTCCTCAGAACGTCGTACTGACCAGTACGGCGGACCCGCCTTGAACGCGTCGCCCACGAGGCGCGGCGTTCCCGACCTTTGCGTCGCGACAGCGCGACGCCGACGCGGAGGCGTGCACCTCACCCGCGCACGCTCCCCACGCCCGAGAAGCGAGAATTGATGGCTTCCTACGTCTTGCGACGCCTCGGTGTGTCGCTGCTCATCCTGCTCGGGGCGTCGTTCCTCGTGTACCAGCTGGTCGCCGTGTCCGGTGACCCGCTGAGGGAGTACCGCGAGTCGAACCGCCCCAACAAAGAGGCCCTGATGCAGGCCCGCATCGACCTGCTCGACCTCGACACCCCCGCACCCCTGCGCTACTTCTCGTGGCTCAGCGGAGCCGTCAAGTGCGTGATCCCCGGTCAGTGCGACCTCGGCAAGACGCTCCAGGGCCAGGAGGTCACCGACGCGCTGAGCGCCGCGATCCCCTCGACGATCCAGCTGGTGCTCACCGCGACGATCCTCGCGGTCGTCATCGGCATCACGATCGGCATCGTCGTCGCGCTGCGCCAGTACTCGGTGCTCGACTACAGCGTCACGTTCATGACGTTCCTGTTCTTCTCGCTGCCGGTGTTCTGGGTCGCGGTGCTCCTCAAGGAGTTCGGCGCGATCGGCTTCAACGACTTCCTCCGGGACCCCTCGGTGAGCGTGACCGTCGCTCTCGCCGTCGGGCTGGTCGCCGGTGTCATCTGGACGGTCCTCATCGGCGGCTCGTGGAAGCGCCGCGGCATCGTGTTCGCGGGGTCCACGCTCCTCACCGCCGGCATCCTGTGGTACCTCGGCTGGTCGCAGTGGTTCAGCTACCCGGGTCTCGGGCCGGGCATCGTCGCCGGGCTCGGCGTCGGCATCGCGTTCGCGCTCACCGCGCTGCTCGCGGGCCTGCGCAACCGCAAGGCGCTGTACTCCGCGCTCATCATGGTCGGGCTCGCCGTCGTCGCGATGTTCGCGCTGCAGCCGCTGCTCGAGGACCCGTCGGTCTGGCTCGTCATCCTCCTCGGCATCGCCGCGGTCGGCGGCGGCCTGCTCGTCGGGCGCCTCATGGGCGGCTACGACCGCGGCCAGTCGATGAAGGTCGCGGCCCTCACCTCGTTCCTCGTCGCGGGCCTCGTGCTGCTCGACGGGTTCATGCAGGCGTGGCCCGAGTACTTCAAGCTCACGCGCGGCCGCCCGATCGCGACGATCGGCTCGGAGACGCCGAACCTCAACGGCGACTTCTGGATCACGGGCGTCGACAAGTACACGCACCTCGTCCTCCCGACGATCTCGCTCATCCTCATCTCGCTCGCCTCGTACACGCGCTACTCGCGTGCGTCGATGCTCGAGGTGATGGGTCAGGACTACGTCCGCACCGGCCGCGCCAAGGGCCTGCCGGAGCGCACGGTCGTCGTCCGGCACGCGTTCCGCAACGCGCTGATCCCGCTCGCGACGATCGTCGCGTTCGACATCGGCGGCCTGCTGGGTGGCGCCGTCATCACCGAGAACGTGTTCTCGTTCAAGGGCATGGGCCAGCTCTTCATCCAAGGCCTCGACCACCAGGACCCGAACCCCGTCATGGGCGTGTTCCTCGTCGTCGGCGTCACCGCGGTGACGTTCAACCTGGTCGCGGACCTCCTGTACTCCGCACTCGACCCGCGCGTGAGGGTGAAGGCATGACCGAGCAGACCACGGAGCGGATGACCGACTCCCTCGACTCCGGCGAGGTCGCGGCCGACCTCAAGGGCAAGAGCCAGGGCGCGCTGGTCCGCAAGCGCTTCTTCGGCCACACGGGCGCGATCGTCTCGCTCGTCGTCCTCGCGCTCGTCGTGATCCTCGCGCTCACCTCGGTGGGCATCGGCGGCTGGCACGGCTGGTGGAAGTTCCGCTGGACGGACACCCCGCCGCTGCAGAACGGCGGGCGACCCACGCTGAGCCTGTTCCCGTTCTCCCTGGGTGAGCACCCGTTCGGGCAGGACTCGGTCGGGCGCGACTACTTCGCGATGACGATGCGCGGCACCCAGATCTCGCTGCTCGTGACGTTCGTCGTCGGCGTCATCGCCGCGTTCGTCGGCGTCGTGTTCGGCGCGCTGTCGGGGTACTTCCGCGGCTGGGTCGAGGCGGTGCTCATGCGCCTGACCGACATGGTGATCATCATCCCGGTGCTGCTCATCGGCGCCGTGATCGGCTACAACACCAAGTCCGGTGTCGTCGTGCTCGGCCTGCTGCTCGGCCTGACGTACTGGACCGGCATGGCGCGGCTCGTCCGCGGTGACTTCCTGTCGCTGCGCGAGCGCGAGTTCGTCGACGCGGCCCGCCTCGCGGGCGCGTCCGACAAGCGGATCATCTTCAAGCACATCCTGCCGAACGCGGTCGGCGTCATCACGGTCAACACGACCCTGCTGATGTCCTCGGCGATCCTGCTGGAGACGTCGCTGTCCTACCTGAACATGGGCGTCAAGGCGCCGGACACGTCCCTGGGCCTGCTCATCAGCCAGAACCAGGCCGCGTTCGCCACGCGCCCCTGGCTGTTCTGGTGGCCCGGCCTGTTCATCGTCCTCATCTGCCTCTGCATCAACTTCATCGGCGACGGCCTGCGCGACGCGTTCGACCCGCGCCAGCGCAAGGTGTCGCTGCGCCGGATGCGTGAGACGCCGCGCGAGGAGCTCGACGCGCGTCTCGAGGGCAGCCTGCTCGCGGCGAACGTCGCGACGCTCGACGGCGCACGCAGCGGCTGGGAGGACGGCGCACCGGGCGTCGGGCACGACCCGGACCCCCGGGACGAGACCAAGTGACGCCCCGCACGCACGCGCGGTCGGCGCGGTGCTCAGCCGACGAGCTGCAGCACCGCGCCCAGCGCGACGAGCGCGCCCACCGCGGCCAGGGCGGCCGTGTGCACCTCGCGGCGCACCGGGACCTCGTCCGCGACACCGAGCTCGAGCGCACCGTCCTCGACGAGGCGCTCCCAGCGGCGGCGCGCCGCGGTCGCGACGACCGCGGACGGCGAGTGCCCGATCTCGCCGATGCTCACGGAGCGGGCGGGGTCGAAGGCCCCCGCCTGCACGTGGCGCAGGTCGACGGACACCGCACGCGTCGCGGCGTGCCGGCCCGGGCCCGGGGCGGCGAACGCCTCGACGCTGCGGCCGGGCGTCACGAACGTGCACGTGAAGCGCGTCCGGATCTCGATGAGCGCGGTCCACGGCACGTGGTGCGTCACGAAGGGGTTCACCACGTGGACGCCCTCGTCGTCGAGCCGCACGTGCGGCCGGTAGGCCACCAGCCAGGTGAGCAGCACGGCCGCCGCGGTGAACGGCACCGCGGTGAGCAGCGTCCGCGCACCCCCCTCGGCGACCGCGGCACCCTCGAAGCCCGCGACCACGAGCCACGTACCCCCCGTGATCCACGCCGCGCTGCGGGGCCGGAAGGTCCAGGTCTCGTCGTCGTCTCGCACGACCCCATGATCCCAGGAGCTCTGTCATGACCACGCCCACCACGACCCGCGAGCCCGTGCTGGAGGTGCGCGACCTGTCGGTCGACTTCGCGGTCGACCGCACGTGGGTGCCCGCGGCGATCAAGCTCAACTACTCCGTCGCCCCCGGCGAGGTCCTCGCGATCGTCGGCGAGTCCGGCTCGGGCAAGTCCGTGTCCTCGATGGCGATCCTCGACCTGCTGCCGCGCAACGCGCGCATCTCGGGCTCGATCAAGCTGCGTGGCACCGAGCTGCGCGGGCTGCCGAGCAAGCGCATGCGCGCGATCCGCGGCAACGACGTCGCGATGATCTTCCAGGAGCCGATGACCGCGCTGAACCCGGCGTACACGGTCGGCTCGCAGATCATCGAGACGCTGCGCCTGCACAGCGAGATGTCGCCCGCGCAGGCCCGCGAGCGCGCGCTCGAGCTGCTGTCGATGGTCGAGCTGCCGGACCCGGACAAGGCGTTCCGGTCGTACCCGCACCAGCTCTCGGGCGGCCAGCGCCAGCGCGCGATGATCGCGCAGTCGCTGTCCTGCGACCCGGCCCTGCTCATCGCCGACGAGCCGACGACCGCGCTCGACGTCACGGTGCAGGCCGAGATCCTCGACCTCATGCGCAACCTGCGCGACCGCCTCGACTCCGCGGTCATCCTCATCACGCACGACATGGGCGTGGTCGCGGACCTCGCGGACCGCATCGCCGTCATGCGGCGCGGCGTGATCGTCGAGATGGGCACGTCCGAGCAGATCTTCTCCGACCCGCAGCACCAGTACACGCAGGAGCTGCTCGCCGCGGTCCCGCACCTCGGCGGCCCGGAGATCGACCTGACGGCCGCGCTCGCGAGCGCGACCCACGCGGAGGACCTCGTCGTCGACGTGTCGCGCGAGGAGCTCGCGCGCCGCGAGGCCGAGAACGCGGCCAAGCTCGAGGCCGCGCGTCGCGAGGAGCGCGCCCGCGAGATGGCCGGCACCGAGCCGATCCTGCAGCTCAAGGACGTCGCGATCGAGTACCCCAAGCAGGGGCGCATGCCGGCGTTCCGCGCGGTCGAGGGCGCGAACCTCGTCGTGCGGCCCGGTGAGGTCGTGGGCCTCGTCGGCGAGTCCGGTTCCGGCAAGACGACGATCGGCCGCGCCGCGGTCGGCCTGCTGCCGGTGGCCGAGGGCACGCTCACGGTCGGCGACATCGACGTCTCGTCGAACGACCGCAAGACGATCGCGCGCCTGCGCCGCAAGGTCGGCATGGTGTTCCAGGACCCGTCGTCGAGCCTCAACCCGCGCCTGCCGATCGGTGAGTCGATCGGCGAGCCGCTGTACCTCGCGAAGATCGCCAAGGGCGCCGCGCTGCAGCGCCGCATCGAGGAGCTGCTCGACCAGGTCGAGCTGCCCCGCGCGTACCGCAACCGCTACCCGCACGAGCTGTCGGGCGGGCAGAAGCAGCGCGTCGGCATCGCGCGGGCCCTCGCGCTCTCGCCCGAGCTCCTCGTGGCGGACGAGCCGACGTCCGCGCTCGACGTGTCGGTCCAGGCCCACGTGCTCGAGCTGCTGCAGGAGCTGCAGGAGCGCCTGAAGTTCGCGTGCCTGTTCGTCACGCACGACCTCGCGGTCGTCGACCTGCTCGCGGACCGCATCGTCGTGATGCAGCGCGGACGGATCGTCGAGCAGGGCTCGCGCGACGCGATCCTGCGCAACCCGCAGGACCCGTACACGCAGCGCCTCATCGCGGCGGTGCCTCTGCCCAACCCGGAGAAGCAGCGCGAGCGTCGCGAGCTGCGGGCGCTGCTGATCGACCGCACGTGACCCACGCGGCGCAGGGGCGTGCGGCCGGTCGCCGTGGAGGCGGCCGCCGCACGCTCCTCGCTGCGCTCCTGGGTGGCACGGTCGCGCTCGTGCCGCTCGCGTGCTCGTCGTCGCCCGAGCCGGGCCCGGACCGGTCGCGGGAGGTGGTGGTGAGCGTCGGGGCGCCGTTCGGCTCCCTGAACGCCGGGACGTCGCAGGGCCGGCTGCCCGGGTCGGTGCTCGTCCGCGGGCTCGTGCAGGACGGCTTCGTCTCGCTCGACGCCGCGGGCGCCGCGGTGCCGGACGCCGCGTTCGGCACGGTCGAGAAGACGGCCGACGACCCGCTGACGATCCGCTACACGATCGGCCCGGACGCCCGCTGGTCGGACGGGACGCCCGTGACGGCGGCCGACCTGCTGCTCGAGTGGGCCGCGCGTTCGGGTGCGCTCGACGAGGTCGCGCCCGAGCTGGGCGACGACGGCGAGATCGTCAACGGGGACGCGCTCGACGCGGGCGTGGCGTTCGCCGCGACCTCGCGGGCGCTCGTGCACGTGCAGGCCGCCCCGTCCGTCGACGACGAGGGTCGCGTCACGCTCGTGTACGCGCAGCCGGTCGCGGACTGGCAGGTCGCGCTCGACGTCAACCTGCCCGCGCACGTGCTGGGCCGCACGGCGCTGGGTGTGGAGGACGCGCAGGAGGCGGCCGCGGCGGTCGTCGCGGCCGTGACCGCACCCGCCGAGCATCACGACGACCTGGTGGCGGTCTCCCGCGCGTGGCGTACCGGCTTCGACACGGACGCGTTGGTGGCGAGCACCGCCGACGCCGTCACGACCGGGCCGTACGCGCTCGCGTCGGTGACGGCCACGGCCGTGGAGCTGGTGCGCAACGAGCGGTACGCGGGCTCGCGGCCCGCGCGCTTCGACTCGGTGCGCGTGCGCACCGACCAGCACCCGCTGGACCAGGTCGCCGCGCTCGAGGCCGGCGACGTCGACGTCGTCGCGCCCGTCGCGACGCCGGACGTGCGTGACGCGCTCGTCGATGCCGAGGCGCGGGTGGTGACGGGCGGTGACGCCGCGTGGCAGCTCGTCGCGCGGGCGGGCGGCACGGGTCCGTTCGCGGGTGACGACGCGCCGACGGTGCGGGGCGCGCTGTGGTCGACGGTGCCGCGCGAGCAGGTGGTCGACGAGGTCGTCGCGCCGCTGTGGCCCGAGGCGGTCGTCGACACCGCGGTGCTCGCGACGGTCGGGGACGGTGCGGGCGGCCCGGTCGCGACCGCGCAGCCCGACGCGGCCGCCGCGGCCGCTCGGCTCGCCGACGCGGGGGTGCGCGCACCGGTGGCCGTGCGTGTGCTCGTCTCCACCACCGACCCGCTGCGCGAGCAGACGCTCGCGCTGCTCACGGACTCCGCCCGCCCGGCCGGCTTCGAGGTCACGGCCTCGACGGCCGACCCGGCGACCGCGCTGTGGGCCGAGCCCGACGCGTGGGACGTCGCGCTGGTCCCGACCGTCCAGGACGAGCTCCCCGTCGCGTCGCTCGTCGGCCGGTGGGGGACCGACAGGACCGCGAACGTGACCGCGTGGTCCGACGAGGCGACCGACGCGGCGCTCGCGGCGCTCGCCGCCCAGACCGACCCCGCGCGCCTCGCCGCCGGGCAGGCGACGCTCGCCGCGAGGCTCGTCGAGGCCGGTGCCGTGCTGCCGCTGGTGCACGCCCCCGCGCTCACGGCCACGCGCTCCGCGCCCGTCGCGCGCACGCCGCAGGTGGGCGAGGTCCCGCTGCTGCGGCTCTCGCGCGCCGACCTCACCGACTGGTGGTCCTGGGCCGCACAGGGCTGAGCCCGGGCGTGGGCCCGAGTCGTGCGGGCGGCCCGGCGCGGCGCAGGTCACGTGTGGCGAGGGCCACGCGGCCACCGGTGATTGGCCCGGACCGGGTAAGATCGACCGGCGCCGCCGTCGGCGTCACCCCCCTTTCCTCCACTCGAGAAGAGCTCGCATGCCCTCGTCCGTCACCGGAACTGCCGTTCGCGGCGACCTGCGCAACGTCGCGATCGTCGCGCACGTCGACCACGGCAAGACCACGCTGGTCGACGCCATGCTCTGGCAGTCGGGCGCGTTCGGCGCGCACGACCACGTCGACGAGCGCGCGATGGACTCGGGCGACCTCGAGCGCGAGAAGGGCATCACGATCCTCGCGAAGAACACCGCGGTCCGGTACCTGGGCCCCGCGGCGGCCGCGGCGGGTCAGCCCGACGGCATCACGATCAACGTCATCGACACCCCCGGCCACGCGGACTTCGGCGGCGAGGTCGAGCGTGGCCTGTCGATGGTCGACGGCGTCGTGCTGCTCGTCGACGCGTCCGAGGGCCCGCTCCCGCAGACCCGCTTCGTGCTGCGCAAGGCGCTCGCCGCGAAGCTGCCCGTGATCCTCGTCGTGAACAAGGTCGACCGTCCCGACGCGCGCATCACCGAGGTCGTCCACGAGGCGACCGACCTGCTGCTCGGCCTCGCGTCCGACCTGCACGAGGACGTCCCGGACCTCGACCTCGACGCGATCCTCGACGTCCCCGTGGTGTACGCGTCCGCGAAGGCCGGCCGCGCGTCGCTCGAGCAGCCCGCCGACGGCGCGCTCCCGTACAGCGAGAACCTCGAGCCGCTGTTCGCGACCATCCTCGAGAAGATCCCCGCGCCGACGTACGACGAGTCCGCGCCGCTGCAGGCGCACGTCACCAACCTCGACGCGTCGCCGTTCCTCGGCCGGCTCGCGCTCCTGCGCGTCTTCAACGGCACGCTGCGCAAGGGCCAGACGGTCGCGTGGGTGCGCAACGACGGCTCGCAGCAGAGCGTGCGCATCACCGAGCTGCTGGAGACCAAGGCGCTCGAGCGCGTGCCCACCGACGCGGCGGGCCCCGGCGACATCGTCGCCGTCGCGGGCATCGAGAACATCACGATCGGCGAGACGCTCACCGACCCGGACGACCCGCGCCCGCTGCCGCCCATCACGGTCGACGACCCCGCGATCTCGATGACGATCGGCATCAACACCAGCCCGCTCGCGGGCAAGGGCGGCAAGGGCCACAAGGTCACCGCGCGCCAGGTCAAGGACCGCCTCGACAAGGAGCTCGTCGGCAACGTCTCGCTGCGCGTGGTCCCCACGGACCGCCCCGACGCGTGGGAGGTGCAGGGCCGCGGCGAGCTGGCCCTGGCGATCCTCGTCGAGCAGATGCGCCGCGAGGGCTTCGAGCTGACCGTCGGCAAGCCGCAGGTCGTCACCAAGACGATCGACGGCAAGGTCCACGAGCCGATGGAGCGCATGACGATCGACGTGCCCGAGGAGTACCTCGGCGCGGTCACGCAGCTCCTCGCGCAGCGCAAGGGCCGCATGGAGACCATGAGCAACCACGGCACCGGCTGGGTGCGCATGGAGTTCCTGGTGCCCGCGCGCGGCCTCATCGGCTTCCGGACGCGGTTCCTCACCGAGACGCGCGGCACGGGCATCGCGTCCTCGATCGCCGAGGGCTTCGAGCCGTGGGCGGGCGTCATCGAGACGCGCATGACGGGCTCGCTCGTCGCCGACCGCGCGGGTGTGGCCACGCCGTTCGCGATGCTCAACCTCCAGGACCGCGGCACGTTCTTCGTCGAGCCGACCGCCGAGGTCTACGAGGGCATGGTCGTCGGCGAGAACTCCCGCAACGAGGACATGGACGTCAACATCGCCAAGGAGAAGAAGCTCAACAACATCCGCTCCTCCACGGCCGAGTCGTTCGAGAACGTCGTCCCGCCGCGCAAGCTCACGCTCGAGGAGTCGCTGGAGTTCGCGCGCGAGGACGAGTGCGTCGAGGTGACGCCCGAGATCGTGCGCATCCGCAAGGTCGTGCTCGACCAGACCGAGCGCGCGCGCATCTGGTCCCGCACCAAGAAGGGCTGAGCCGTGCCGGGGCCGGGCCGGCCCGGCGGCCTGCTCGCGGTGCACGCGCACCCCGACGACGAGACGCTCGCGACGGGTGCGCTGCTCGCGACGTGGGCCGCGGCCGGGCTGCCCGTGACCCTGGTGACGTGCACGCGCGGTGAGCGCGGCGAGGTGATCGGGGACGCGCTCGCGCACCTCGAGGGCGACGGCCCGGCGCTCGCGGCGCACCGCGAGACCGAGCTCGCCGGCGCCCTCGCGGCGTTGGGCGTGGCCGACCACGTGTTCCTCGACGCCCTGACCGGGGCGCGGTACGAGGACTCGGGCATGGCCTGGGCCGACGAGGGCCGCCGCGCGGTCGCGGCTCCCGAGGCGGTCGCCGCGGGGACGGCGCTGGCCGCGCAGCCGCTCGACGACCTCGCCGCGCCGCTCGCCGCGCTCGTCGTCGACCGGGCACCGAGCGTCGTCGTGACGTACGAGCCGGGCGGGGGCTACGGCCACCCGGACCACGTGCGTGCGCACGACGTGACGTCCCGCGCGCTCGAGCTCGCGGCGCGGGCCGGGCACCGCGTGCCCGTGGTGCTGTGGGCCGCGCAGGGGCGCCGGCGGGCGCGCGCCGCGCGTGCCGCGCTGCGCCGCCTCGTCGGACCGGGCGACGCGCTGACCCCGCCCGCGGACGACGACGTGTTCGCCTCGGTCGTCGTCGACGACGAGCGTGTGGCGGTCGAGGTCGACACGCGCCCGGTGCGCGACACGGTGCTCGACGCGTTGCGCGCCCACGCGACGCAGGTGCAGCACGTGGCCGCCGTCGACGACGAGCCCGCGCTCGTCGGCCGGTACGGCCTCAGCCTCGGCCTGGCCGAGCCGGTCCTGCCCGTCGAGCAGTACCGCCTCGCACCCGGCTCGAGCCCCGGCGGTCTCGCGGGCGTCGCGTGGCCCGCAGGGGTCCGGCCGGTAGCCTGACGGCGTGCAGCCGCTGACCCCGCAGACGCTCGTGCGGGCCCTCCTGTCGTTCGTCCTCGGCCTCCTGATCGGGGCGCTCGGGACCGTCGTCCACCGCGGTGCGATGCCGTGGGGCCTGCTCGCCGGGCTCGCCCTGGTGCTCGCCGCGAGCGTCATGGTGCGCGCGTGGGCCGGGTGGCCCGCGTACGTCGGGCTCGTCGGTGGTGTGTTCCTCGCCGTCGTCGTGCTCGCGCGGACCGGACCCGGCGGTGACGTGCTCCTGCCCGGCGGCGACCGCGTGAACGCAGCGTGGCTCGGCCTCGCCTGGCTCGGCGGGGTCGTGGTCGCGCTCGCCCTCGGTGCGCTCGCCCCGCGCCGCTGGTTCGACGACACCCCGCGGGCACCGGCCGCACCGGCGAGCGACGGCGCGGCGTGAGCGCCCGGCCCGACGACTTCCGCACCGCCGTCGCGGCGCTCCCCGCGGGCGTCGCCGTCGTCACCACGACGTGGCGGCGCACGGTCTGGGCCATGACCGTCAGCTCGGTCGCGTCCGTGTCCCTCGACCCCCCGCTGCTGCTGTTCTGCGTGCACGCCGACGCGCGCCTGCGCGACGCGCTCGACGAGGCCGACACCTGGACGGTCTCCGTGCTCGGCGCCGACCAGGCGCCCGTCGCCGACTGGCTCGCGTCCGCCGGGCGCCCCGCGGTCGACCAGCTCGCCCGCGTCCCGCACCACGCACCCGACGTCGCCGCGGGCATCCGCGTCGACGGGGCCGCCGCCTGGTTCGAGTGCCGCACGAGTGCCATCCACGCCGCGGGTGACCACGACGTCGTCGTCGGCGAGGTGCTCGTCGCGGAACGCGGCGGACCCGAGGTCGGGGGCCTCGTGCACGTCGAGGGACGACTGCGCGGCCTGCGCTGAGGTCACGATCTCGTCACAGGTCGTCCGCGTACGTCGAGGCGGGCGTGGGCCTGCGCCGCCCTCACGGCACCGCGACGTAGACTCGCCGGGCGTAACACGACCGAGCAGGGGAAGCGATGACCGACCGTACCGACGCCGACAGCCCCGCGCCTCAGGAGCCGTCGAACGGGAGCTCGGCCGACGATGTCGTCTGGCCCGTCTGGGGTGCGACCACGCGCCGCCCCGCCCTCGGGGACGACACACGTCCGAACCCGGTCGTCCCTGCCGGAGAAGCGTCCGCCGAGCCGGCGGAGCCGCACGAGGCCCCCGCGGAGGACGTCGTGGCCGACGAGCCCTCTGCTGACGACGTCACCCCCGACGAGCCCGTCGCCGCCGACGCGTCGCCCGACGAGGACGTGCCCGACGACGACGGGTCGGACGAGGACGCGCCCGACGAGGACCTGCCCGACGAGGCACCCGCTGACGAGTCGCTGCCCGCCGAGCGCCCTGCTGCCGAGGCCCCGCCGGCCGAGCCCTCGACCGACCCCGAGCCCTCGACCGACGCCGAGCCGTCGACCGACGCCGAGCCATCTGACGAGCCCGGCGAGGACGAGGCTCAGGCCGCTGTCGCGCAGACCGTCCGGCCCGAGCAGCCCGAGAACGAGGGCGGGCGCGACGACGAGGCCACCGTCGAGGACGAGGACGAGGACGACGCCGAGGACGAGGACGACGCCGAGGACGAGGACGCCGTCGACGCCGAGGTCGTGGACGACGAGGACGTTGGCGACGACGAGGGCGCGGCGGAGGAACCGGCGCCGACGGTCGTCGTTCCCGCGATCTTCACCGAGACTGCCGCGTCGACGCCCGCGGCGGAGGAGCCTGCCGCGGGCGCTGCCGACGGCACAGAGCCGACGTCCGCGCCGGTCGACGAGCCGGAGGCCGACGAGGCCGCGGACGAGTCCGACGCGAGCGAGCCCGATGCCGGAGAGCCGTCCGACGACGAGCGCACGGCCGCTGCCGAGGCCACGGCCGACGAGCCCGCTGCCGACGCCGCCGCTGCCGCTGCCGACGAGTCCGCTGCCGACACCGCCGCCCCCGACGAGGCCGCCGCCGAGGAGCCGGCCGCCGATGCGCCTGCGGCCGCCGTGCGCGCGAGCGCGCCCCGCGACTCCGAGACGGTCGTCCTGCCTGCCACGCCGGCCGCGCCCGCGGAGCCGATCGCGGCGACCGAGCCCGCGCCGCCCGCGGACCCTGCCGCGGCTGCCGCCGTGGCTCCGACGCGGGAGTCCGTGTTCCCCCGGCGCGAGGCGCAGCCGACGACGCCCGCGCCCCGGCTCGCGGACGCCAGCGGTGACGAGACGGTCGTCCTGCCCGCGGCGGCACCGGCACCCACCGCCCCGACGTCCACAGGCTCGACGCCGGGCGGTCCGGCGCGCGTGACGGCCGGCCCCGTGCCGACGACGCCGCGCGAACCGTCGCCGTTCGACGACTTCGAGCCCGAGGAGCACGTGCGCCGCTGGCCGCGGCGCCTGGCGGTCGGTGCGGGCGTCGTCGTGCTGCTCGGCGCGGCGTACGTCGGCGCGAGCTACGCGACGGCGGACCGCGTCCCGCGGGGGGCGACGGTCGCGGGCGTGGACATCGGCGGGCTCTCGGCGGACGCCGCGGTCGCGCGGCTGGACGAGGAGCTCGCGCCGACGACGCAGGACGCGGTCGAGGTGCTCGCGAACGACGTGCAGGCGACGCTCGAGCCGCAGGCCGCGGGCCTGTCGTTCGACGCGGCGGCGACGGTCGACCGGCTGACGGGCGTGGACCTGGCGCAGCCGCGCCGGCTGTGGGACCAGATCGTCGGCGTGGGTGCGCAGGAGCCCGTGACGCAGGTGGACGAGGCGAAGCTGACGGCCGCGCTCGAGGCGCTGGGGACGTCGCTGTCGCTCGCACCGGTCGACGGTGCGGTGCTGTTCGTCGACGGTGCCGCGGTGCTGACGGACGCGTCCGAGGGCTGGAGCCTCGACCAGGACGCGGCGGCGGACCTCGTGTCCCGCGACTGGCTGGTCGCGGCACAGCCGCTGGCGCTGCCGACGTCGGTCGTCGAGCCCGAGATCACCCAGGCGGAGGCGCAGGCCGCGCTGGACGACGTGGCGGAGCCGCTCGTGTCCGCCCCGATCTCGGTCGTCGTGTCCGAGAAGCTCGCGGTGCTGCAGCCGGCCACGCTCGCGGCGGCTGCAGCGATGCAGCCGGTCGACGGGGACCTCGAGCTGCAGCTCGACGGTGAGGCGCTCGCGGACGCGGTCGTCGAGCAGCTGCCCGAGGGTGTGCTGACGTCGGCGGCGGACGCGCACTTCGAGTTCCAGGACGGCAAGCCGGTGCTCGTGCCGGGCGAGCCGGGCACCACGGTGGCGCCGGAGGACGTCGCGGACGCGGTCGCGGCCGTCGCCGACGCGCAGGACCGCACCGCGACGGTGGAGCTGACGCAGACCGACCCGAGCGAGTCCACCGAGGCGCTCGAGGAGCTCGGCGTCAAGGAAGTCGTCTCGGAGTTCTCGACGCCGCTGACGAGCGAGCCGCGCCGCACGCAGAACATCCGTCAGGGGCTGGAGAACATCACGGGCGTGCTCATCCGGCCGGGCGAGACGTTCAGCCTCACCGACGCGCTCGGGCCGATCGACGCGGCCCACGGGTTCGTGCAGGCCGGCGCGATCGTCAACGGCGAGCACTCGGACGCGTGGGGCGGTGGCCTGTCGCAGGTGTCGACGACGACGTTCAACGCCGCGTACCTCGCGGGCATGGAGGACGTCGAGCACACGCCGCACAGCGAGTGGTTCGCGCGGTACCCGGAGGGGCGCGAGGCGACGATCTTCACCGGCGTGATCGACATGAAGTGGAAGAACTCGACGCCGTACGGCGCGCTCGTGCAGGGCTGGGTCGCGGACGGGCGCGCGTACGTGCGCCTGTGGGGGACCAAGTACTGGACGGTCGAAACGTCGACGAGCGGGCGCTCAGGTGTGGTGCAGCCGTCCACGGTGTACTCCACCTCGCGCACGTGCTCGCCGCAGTCCGCCGGCAACCCGGGCTTCTCGGTGACGGTGACGCGCCGGTTGCTGCTGGACGGCGAGCTGAAGGACACGACGTCGAACACGTGGCGGTACAAGCCGCAGAACCGCGTGGTGTGCGGCTCGCCGCCCGACAAGGACAAGGACAAGGACAAGGACAAGGAGAAGGACGAGGAGTCCGCCGCTCCCTGAGCCGACCGCGACCGCAGCGTCGACCTCGACCGCAGTGCGGACCTCAACGGCAGGGGGTCAGTGCCGCCGGGCGCGTCGCTCGGGGGCGGGGGGATCGGCTTCCAGAGCACGACGTCCGCGCCCAGGATCCGGGCGGGGCCGCGCGAGGTGTCGAGCGTCAGGCCCTCGTCGTCGACGCGCAGCACCACGCCGAGCACGTCGGTGAGGTGCGGCCCGTCCGGCGGGGCCGGCACGAGGCGGCGTCGGACGACGACGCGCGTGCCGGCAGTGGCCTCGCGCCACGGCCGGGCGGGAGGGGCGCTCACCGTCCGGGCCTCGTGGCGGCGGGGGGTGGGTCGGGGAGTGGACACCGGATCGTGCGCGTGCGCATGTGGGGAATACTAGGGACGACCCGTCAAGTGGAGGACCGACCGTGACGTATGTGATCGCCGAACCCTGCGTGGACGTCAAGGACAAGGCGTGCATCGAGGAATGTCCCGTGGACTGCATCTACGAGGGCAAGCGGTCGCTGTACATCCACCCGGACGAGTGCGTGGACTGCGGGGCGTGCGAGCCGGTGTGCCCGGTCGAGGCCATCTACTACGAGGACGACGTCCCCGAGCAGTGGAGCGAGTACTACAAGGCCAACGTCGAGTTCTTCGACGACCTGGGCTCGCCGGGTGGCGCCGCCAAGATGGGGCAGATCGACAAGGACCACCCGATCATCGCGACGCTGCCGCTGCGCGTGCACGGCGACTGACCTTCGTCACCGGTGGGACTGCTGACCGGCGCGCTGCCGGACTTCCCGTGGGACACGCTGGTGCCGTTCGCGCAGCAGGCGCGCGCGCACGAGCGGGGCATCGTCGACCTGTCGGTCGGCACGCCGGTGGACCCGACGCCGGCGGTGGTGCGCGACGCGCTCGTCGCGGCGGCGGACTCGCCGGGGTACCCGACGACGTGGGGGACCGCGGACCTGCGTGAGGCGGTCGTGCGGTGGTTCGCGCGGCGCCGCGGTGTCCCGGGCCTGGACCCGGCGGGGGTGCTGCCGACCGTCGGCTCGAAGGAGCTGGTCGCGCTGCTGCCGGCGCTGCTCGGGCTGGGGGAGGGCGACACGGTGCTGCACCCGGCGGTCGCGTACCCGACGTACGACGTGGGGGCCCGGCTCGCGGGCGCGGTGCCCGAGCCGTGCGCGGACCCCGCGGAGCGGCTCGCGCGCGGGCGCGGCGACGTGCGGCTGGTGTGGCTGAACTCGCCCGCCAACCCGCACGGCGCGGTGCTGGGCGTCGACGAGCTCGCGGCCGTGGTGGCCGCCGCCCGTGATGCCGCGCGGCGGGACGGCCGCCCGGTCGTCGTGGCGTCCGACGAGTGCTACGCGGAGCTCGCGTGGGACGAGCCGTGGGCGAGCGACGGGGTGCCGAGCGTGCTCGACCCTCGGGTGTCGGGCGGCGACGTGACCGGTCTGCTCGCGGTGTACTCGCTGTCGAAGCAGTCGAACCTCGCGGGGTACCGCGCGGCGTTCGTCGCGGGGGACCCGGCGCTGGTCGCGGGGCTGCTCGAGACGCGCAAGCACGCGGGCATGATCGTGCCGGGGCCGGTGCAGGCGGCCATGACGGTCGCGCTCGACGACGACGCGCACGTGGCGGCGCAGCGTGAGCGGTACCGCGCGCGCCGCGCCGTGCTGCGCGCGGCGTTCGAGGAGGCCGGGTACGCGGTCGACGAGTCCGCGGCGGGCCTCTACCTGTGGGTGCGGCCGGCGGGCGGCGAGCAGGACTGCTGGCAGACGGTCGCCGACCTCGCGGGGCTGGGCGTCCTCGTCGCGCCGGGTGCGTTCTACGGCCCGGCCGGCCGGGGGCACGTGCGGGTCGCGCTGACCGCGTCCGACGAGGCGGTCGCGGAGGCCGCGGCGCGGCTGCGCGGCGCGTGACCGACGTGCTGTGACTTGATTCACAGCGGGTCAGGTCGTCCCAGGATTCGTCACCGCGCGCCGGGCGCAGGTACCGTCGTCGGCAGGCCAACGGAGGCCACCGCTGCGGCCGCAGGGCCGACGTCGGCGACGACCAGAGCGCGATCTGCGCAGGTCGTGGCAGGAAGGAACGCCATGTCCGAGACCCTCACCTCCCCGGTCCAGCTGGTCGTCAGTGGCCAGGCCAAGGACCTGCCGGTCGTCACCGCGACCGAGGGGAACGACGGAGTGGTGGTCTCGACGCTGCTGCGCGACACCGGTCTGGTGACCGTGGACCCCGGCTTCATGAACACCGCGTCGTGCGAGTCGAAGATCACGTACATCGACGGCGACGAGGGGATCCTGCGCTACCGGGGCTACCCGATCGAGCAGCTGGCGGCGTCGTCGACGTTCCTCGAGGTCGCGTACCTGCTGATCCACGGCGAGCTGCCGACGCCGGCCGAGCTGGACGCGTTCAGCGAGCGCGTCAACCGGCACACGCTCGTGCACGAGGACTTCCGCACGTTCATGGGGACGTTCCCGCGCGGAGCGCACCCGATGGCCGTGATGTCGTCGGCGATCAACGCGCTGTCGACGTTCTACCCCGAGTCGCTCGACCCGTTCGACCCGGAGACGGTCGAGCTCGCGACGGTGCTCATCCTCGCCAAGACGCGCACCATCACCTCCTACGTGCATCGCACGTCCAAGGGTGAGCCGCTGCTGTACCCGGACTACAGCCGCGGGTACGTCGAGGACTTCCTGCGCATGACGTTCGCCGTGCCGTACCAGCAGTACGAGCCGGACCCGGTCGTCGTCGAGGCGCTCGACAAGCTGCTGATCCTCCACGCGGACCACGAGCAGAACTGCTCGACGTCCACGGTCCGCATCGTCGGCTCGTCGCACGCGAACCTGTACGCGTCCGTCGCGGCCGGCATCAACGCGCTGTCGGGCCCGCTGCACGGTGGCGCGAACGAGGCCGTGCTCACGATGCTCGACGAGATCAAGGCGAACGGCGGCGACGCCACGGACTTCATGCGCCGCGTGAAGAACAAGGAGCAGGGTGTCCGGCTCATGGGCTTCGGGCACCGGGTCTACAAGAACTACGACCCGCGCGCGGCGATCGTCAAGGAGAGCGCGCACGCGGTGCTCGAGGCGCTGGGCGCGGCCGACGAGCTGCTCGACATCGCGATGACGCTCGAGGAGATCGCGCTCAACGACGACTACTTCATCTCGCGCAAGCTGTACCCGAACGTCGACTTCTACACGGGCCTGATCTACAAGGCCATGGGCTTCGACCGGGCGATGTTCACGCCGCTGTTCGCGCTGGGCCGCATGCCCGGCTGGATCGCGCAGTGGCGCGAGATGATGACGGACCCCGCGACCAAGATCGGCCGGCCGCGCCAGGTCTACACCGGCGAGGTCGCGCGCGACTACGTCTGCGCCGACAAGCGCTGACGTGACCGGCACCGGCGGCCCCGACGCGCGGCGCGCCGGTGCGCTCCCGCCCGGGGTGGCCGGGCCGCTGTCCGTGGTCGCGTTCGTCTGCGAGCTCGGGCTGCTCGTGCTCGCCGGGGTGACCGGGTGGCGCCTCGGGCAGCGGATCGACGTGCCCGCGCAGGACGCGCTCGCGGCCGTGCTGGCGGTGCTGCTCGTCGCGGTCGTCGTGATCGTATGGGCGCGGTGGAACGCGCCGCGCTCGCCGTCGCGGCTGCCGTGGCCGTGGCGCTACCTCACGCAGCTCGCGCCGTTCGTCGCCGTCGCGCTCCTCGCCGGCCTGGTCGGGCTCGGGTGGTGGGGCGCGGTGCTGACGGTCCTGGCCGCGGTCGCGTTCGGGTTCTCGCGCGGTGGTCAGGACGCCGCGACGACGCGGGGTGCGGCCCCTCGTCCGTGAGCGGGGCTCACGAGTCGATGCGCACCGTGCCCGCGGTGCGCGCGCCCCGGTCGTTCGCCGTCCACGTGCCGCCCTCTCGCGTCCACGAGCGGTCCGCGACGTCGACCCGCCGGGTGCCGAGCTCGTCGGCGGTCGCCACGGCCCACGCCGCGACCGCCCACGCGGACCGTGCGGCGTCGTCGCCCAGACCGCGCGCGTCGACCACGACGCCCGCCGGCTCGTCGCCGCCGCCGAACGCCCGCGCGGGGACGTCGCCGAGGTCGCGCCGCACGCGGGTCAGCACCGCGTCCGGGTCCCCGCCGTCGCCCGCCGGCAGCGTGCACGCGATCGTCGCGGGGGAGTGCCCGGTCAGGCCGGACGCCCACGCGCGCGCCCGGACCTCGTGCTGCGCGTACGCCTTCGGGAACGCGGACCGTTGCACCGCCTGCGCGGCGTCGGTGACCTCCATGTCCTCGTAGCCCGGGACCTTCACGAGCCCGTCGTAGAACTTCCCGACCGAGTAGACCGGGTCCATGATCTGCTCGACCGTGCCCCAGCCCTGCGAGGGTCGCTGCTGGAACAGCCCGATCGAGTCCCGGTCGCCGTAGTCGATGTTCTCGAGGCGGGACTCCTGCAGCGCGGTCGCGATCGCGATCGTCACGGCACGCGCGGGCAGCCCGCGGCGCTGCGCGACCGCGGCGAACAGCGCGGCGTGCTGCGCCTGGTCGGCGCTCAGGCTCCACGCGGTGCCGTCGAGCGTCGCCGTGCACCGCGCGACCACGGGGACCTCGGGCTCGAGGCGCTCGAGCGCGGTCACGACGAGCGCGACGGCACCGGCCAGGACCCCGACGAGCACCAGCAGCCCGACGAGCGTGCGCGCGGCGCGCCGGCCGCGCCGGGCGCGTGGCCGGCGCCGGCGGTCGGTCACCGCGTTCAGTTGGCGTGCAGCGACGCGTTGAGCCGCACGCCCGTCCCCGTGCGCGCGACCGCCTCGACCCCGCCCGTGAGCGAGTTGCGGCGGAACAGGACGCCGTCGGCGCCCGACAACGTGCGGGCCTTGACGACCGTGCCGTCGTCGTCGCCGAAGCCGACGAGCGTGACCTTGGTGCCCGCGGTGACGTACAGGCCGGCCTCGACCACGCAGTCGTCGCCGAGCGCGATGCCCAGGCCCGCGTTGGCGCCGAGCAGCGTGCGCCGCCCGATCGAGACGACCTCGCGGCCCCCGCCGGACAGCGTGCCCATGATCGACGCGCCGCCGCCGATGTCCGAGCCGTCGCCGACGACGACGCCCTGGGAGATGCGGCCCTCGACCATCGAGGTGCCGAGGGTGCCGGCGTTGAAGTTCACGAAGCCCTCGTGCATGACGGTCGTCCCGGCCGCCAGGTGCGCGCCGAGGCGCACGCGGTCGGCGTCGGCGATCCGCACGCCCGACGGGAGCACGTAGTCGACCATGCGCGGGAACTTGTCGACGCCGTAGACGGTCGGTGCGACCTGGTTCGCGGCGCGCAGGCGTGCGCGCGTGACCTCGAAGCCCTCGACCGCGCACGGGCCGCGGTCGGTCCACACGACGTTCGGCAGCGCACCGAAGATGCCCTCGAGGTTGACGTCGTTGGGCCGCACGAGCCGGTGCGACAGCAGGTGCAGGCGCAGGTACGCGTCGGCGGTCCCGGCGGGCGGGGCGTCCAGGTCGACGACGGTGCGCACGACGTGCACGCGCACGCGGCGCGCTTCGTCGACGTGCTCGTGCAGGTCGGCGGGCGCCTCGGCGTCGTCGTCGGGCGTGCCGAGGGCGGGAGCGGGGTACCAGGTGTCGAGAGTGGTGCCGTCGAGGGTCGTGGTCGCGAGACCGAACCCCCAGGCGGGGCGAGAGCTCATGGTGGCCAGCCTACGGGCGGCTGAATCGTTACCGGTCGGTAACCGATCGCGGCGTGGCTCGCGCGCCCTAGGTGTACTCGGCCATCACGTTGGTGACAGGGCGTTGACGTGGGCGAGGGCCTCCGGCGTAGTGGAGATGTCTCGTCTTCACGATCCGGAGGCCCTCGTGGTTCACGCTAATGCGCGGCTGACGCCGCATGGGAGATGGTTGTTGGTGCAGCGGGTGCGGGTGCAGGGGCGCCCGGTCGCTCATGTCGCCCGCGAGCTGGGTGTCTCGCGCCAGTGCGCGCATCGGTGGGTGGCTCGTTTCGATGCGCAGGGCCGTGCCGGTCTGCAGGACCGGTCCTCGCGTCCGCGACGGTCACCGGCGGTGACCAGCCCTGAGCGGGTCGCACTCGTGCTCGCTGCGCGTGAGCGGTTGCGGCGCGGTCCGGACGAGCTCGCGCGGGCGACCGGAGTGCCGGCGCGGACCGTCTCGCGGATCCTGCGCCGCGCCCACGTGCCCTACCTGTGGCAGTGCGACCCGATCAGCGGTGAGCCGATCCGGGCGTCGAAGGTGACCGCGGTCCGCTACGAGCACGCGCACCCGGGTGACCTCGTGCACGTCGACGTCAAGAAGGTCGGGCGGATCCCGCAAGGCGGTGGGTGGAGAGCGCATGGGCGAGCCGGCACCCAGGCCGCGAAGAAGAAGCGCCCGCTGATCGGCTATGACTACGTCCACGCCGCCGTGGACGACTACTCACGAGTCGCCTACGCCGAGATCCTGCCGGACGAGAAAGGCGCGACCTGCGCGGGCTTCATCGACCGTGCCCTGACCCACTTCGCCGCGCTGGGCACACCCGTCAGAGCCGTCCTCACCGACAACCACTGGTCCTACGCACACGCCCACGAGGTCGCTGCGGTGCTCGCCGCGCACCAGACCGCGCACTGGTTCATCAAGGCCCACTGCCCCTGGCAGAACGGCAAGGTCGAACGATTCAACCGCACCCTCGCCAGCGAATGGGCCTACCGGCATCCATGGACCTCGAACGACCAGCGAACCACCGCCTTCACCACCTGGCTCAACGAGTACAACACTGAACGTCACCACCACGCCGTCGGCGCCGCCCCCGTCACCCGACTGTCACCAACGTGATGGCCGAGTACACCTAGGCTCGGGGACCGTGACGCACCCCGCCCTCGACCCTCGCGGCGACCTGGTCGCCCTCACCCGCGCGATCTGCGACGTCCCTTCCGTCAGCGGAGACGAGCGCGCGCTCGCCGACCTGGTCGAGGACGCGCTGCGCAGCGCCGCGCACCTCGAGGTCCTGCGCGACGGCGACGCCGTCGTCGCGCGCACCCACCTCGGCCGCGCCCAGCGCGTCGTCGTCGCCGGGCACCTCGACACCGTGCCGGTCGCGGACAACCTGCCGACGCGCGTCGTCGGCGACGAGCTGTGGGGGCGCGGGACGGTCGACATGAAGGGGGGCGTCGCGGTCGCGCTCGCGCTCGCGGTGGCGCTCGACGCGCCGACGCGCGACGTGACCTGGGTGTTCTACGACCACGAGGAGGTCGCCGCCGACCTCAACGGGCTCGGCCGGCTCGTGCGGAACCACCCGGACTGGCTCGCGTGCGACTTCGCGGTGCTCGGCGAGCCGTCGAACGGCGGCCTCGAGGGCGGGTGCAACGGGACGCTGCGGGCGGAGGTCCGCCTCGCCGGCGTCGCCGCGCACTCGGCGCGTGCGTGGGCGGGCGTCAACGCCGTGCACGCCGCGGGGGAGGTGCTGCGCCGGCTCGAGGCGTACGAGCCGCGGTCCGTCGACGTCGACGGGCTGGTCTACCGCGAGAGCCTCAACGCGGTCCTCATCAGCGGCGGGACCGCGACGAACGTCATCCCGGACGGCTGCGTGGTGACGGTCAACTACCGGTTCGCGCCGTCGTCGTCGGTCGCCGACGCGCAGGCGCACGTGCGCGAGCTGTTCGACGGCTACGACGTCGTCGTCACCGACGCGGCCCCCGGCGCGCGACCGGGGCTCGACGCACCCGCCGCGCAGGAGTTCGCGGCCGCGGTGCTCGCGGTGACGGGCGGCGCCCCCGCACCCAAGTACGGCTGGACGGACGTCGCCCGGTTCTCCGAGCTGGGGGTCCCCGCGGTGAACTTCGGCCCCGGCGACCCGATGCTCGCGCACAAGGACGACGAACGCTGCCCGCTCGCGCAGCTGCGCACGTCGTACGAGGCCCTGCGCGTCTGGCTCACCTCTTAGGCTGCGGGCATGAGCGACGACGGACAGCCCGCACCCGGCCGCGGCTACCGCAAGGGCCCGGTGCTCCTGCGCGGGCGGCAGATCCCGACGACGACGTCGGACCAACGGCTGCTGAGCGGGCCCTCGGGCGGGGCGGCCTGGTTGCACGACGACCCGTGGCGCGTGATGCGCATCCAGTCGGAGTTCGTCGAGGGGTTCGGGGCGCTCGCGGAGGTGGGGCCCGCGGTGAGCGTGTTCGGCTCGGCGCGCACCCGCCCCGGCTCACCGGAGTACGTGGTCGCGACCGAGGTGGCGCGCCGGCTCGTCGAGGCCGGGTACGCGGTCATCACGGGCGGCGGCCCCGGGATCATGGAGGCCGCCAACCGCGGCGCCAAGGAGGCGGGCGGCGTCTCGATCGGGCTCGGCATCGAGCTCCCGTTCGAGCAGGGCATGAACGACTGGGTCGACCTCGGCGTCAACTTCCGCTACTTCTTCGCCCGCAAGACGATGTTCGTGAAGTACTCCGAGGGGTTCATCGTGCTGCCCGGCGGGTTCGGGACGCTCGACGAGCTGTTCGAGGCCCTCACCCTCGTGCAGACGCACAAGGTCATCGAGTTCCCCATCGTGCTCGTCGGGCGCGCGCACTGGCAGGGGCTGCTCGACTGGATCACCGGGCCCGTGGTCGCCGCCGGGCTCATCTCGCCCGTCGACCGCGAGCTGATCCAGGTGGTCGACACCGCCGAGGACGCCGTGCGGGTCGTGCTCGAGCGCGGCGCGGAGCTGCGCGCCGCCGAGGAGGCCGCGACCGCGCAGGCCGAGGCCGCGCAGGAGGCCGCCGACGCGGCGTCCGACGAGCCGTGACGGGCGCTCCCGGCACGGCCGGACCCGCCGGGAGCGAGCCCGGCGGCCTCGCGGGCGTGCCCGCAGCGGGCGCCACGCTGCGCCTGCGGGACCGCGTGCTGGGGCCCGACCACCCCGTCGTCATGGCGGTCGTCAACCGCACGCCGGACTCGTTCTACGCACCCGCCCGGTACGACGAGGCGGGTGCCGACGCGGCGGTCGCGCGCGCCGAGGAGGAGGGCGCGGACATCGTCGACCTCGGCGGCGTGCGGGCGGGGCGCGGGCCGCGGGTCGAGCCCGACGAGGAGCTCGCGCGCGTGATCCCGCTGGTCGAGCGCGTGCGCCGGCGGCACCCGGGTCTGCTCGTGAGCGTCGACACGTGGCGCTCGTCGGTGGCGCGGGCGGCCGCGCTCGCGGGCGCCGACCTGGTGAACGACACGTGGGCGGGGCACGACCCGGAGCTCGTCGCCGTGGCCGCCGAGCACGGGATGGGCGTCGTGTGCTCGCACACGGGCGGCGCTCGCCCGCGCACCGACCCGTTCCGCGTCGCGTACCCGCACGGACCCGGGAGCGACGCGACAGACCCGCTCGACGGCGTCGTCGAGGACGTGGTGGCGACGCTCGCCGCGGCCGCCCGGCGGGCCGTCGACCTCGGGATCGACCCCGCGAGCGTGCTCGTCGACCCGACGCACGACTTCGGCAAGAACACGTGGCACTCGCTGCACCTGGTGCGCCGCACCTCCGCGCTCGTCGCGCTCGGGTACCCGGTGCTCATGGCGTTCTCGCGCAAGGACTTCGTCGGCGAGACGCTCGGCCTGCCCACCGAGGAGCGGCTCGAGGGCACCCTCGCCGCGACCGCGGTGGCGGCGTGGCTCGGCGCGCGCGTGTTCCGCGCGCACGACGTGCGGGCGACGCGCCGCACGCTCGACATGGTCGCCGCGATCCGCGCCGACCGCGCACCCGAGCACGCGGTGCGGGGGCTGGCGTGACCGCGGCCGTGCAGGGGCCCGCGCAGGGGTCCGCACAGGGGTCCGCGCAGCCCACCGGCGAGCACGACGTCGTGCGGCCGGCGCGCCGGTGGTGGGACCCGCGCACGTGGGCGTGGTGGGTGCAGGTGCTCGCGGTGTACGCGCTCGCGCGCGGCCTCACCGCGGTGCTGGTCCTGCAGGCCGCCGCGCACCAGGGGGCCACCCCCTGGGCGGACGCGCACCCGTCGTACGCGCAGATGACCGGGCTGTTCTGGGACGCGGGCTGGTACCACCGCATCGCCGACGAGGGCTACCCGGACACCCTGCCCGTCGACGAGGCGGGCCGCGTGCAGCAGAGCGCGTGGGCCTTCTTCCCGCTGTACCCGATGCTCGTGCGCGGGCTCATGGCCGTCACGACCCTCGGGTGGGAGGTCGTGGCGCCGACGACGTCGTTGCTGCTCGGCGCGGCCGCGATGCTCCTGGTGCACCGCGCCGTGGCGCACGGCGCGCCGCGCGCGTGCGCCGCGTGGCCCGGGCTGCCGCTCGCGACCGTCGTGCTCGTGGCGGTGTTCCCCACCTCGCCCGTGCTGCAGGTCGCGTACACCGAGTCGCTCGCGCTCCTGCTCGTCGCCGCCGCGCTGCTGCTGCTGGTGCGCCGGCACTACCTCGCGTGCGCGGGTGTGCTCGTCCTGCTCGGGCTGACCCGTGCGGTCGCGCTGCCGATGGCCGTCGTCGTCGGCGTGCACCTGCTGGCGCGGTGGGTGGCGGCGCGGCGCGGTCGTGAGGCGTTCCCGGGCCGGGACGTCGCACAGGTGCTGGGGCTCGGCGTCGTCGCGGTCGTCTCGGGCTTCGCGTGGCCCGCGGTGTGCGGCTGGGTCACGGGTGTGCCCGAGGGGTACCTGCGCACGCAGGAGGCGTGGCGCGGGGTCCGTGAGGTCACGCCGTTCGGCGGTTGGGACTACGTGCTCCGGTTCTGGTTCGGCGACGCCGGCTGGTGGGTGCTCGCCGCGGCCGCGGTGTTCGTCGTCGCGCTGCTCGTCGTGCCCGCCGCCCGGCGGCTGGGACCCGAGCTGCACGCGTGGCCCGCCGCGTACCTGCTCTACCTCGCGGCGGCGATCGAGCCCGGCAGCAGCCTCGCGCGGTTCCTCGTCCTCGCCTTCCCCGCGGGGGCGATCACGGCCGGCGTGGTGCGCCGGCCGGGGGCCGCGCGGTGGGCGTGGTTCGCGGGTGTCGTGGTGCTCATGCTGGTCCTGCAGGCGGTCTGGGTGTGGCGGTTCTGGCGCCTGACGAGCGGCTGGCCGCCGTGATGTCCGGCCTGTGAACTAGGATGGCCCACGGACATCCGGCACCACGGGATCGCAGGTGGTGCGGGCACGAGCGGCGCGCTAGCGCTGCACGGCGACCGCACCGGGGCACCCGGTCGGGACGCACGAGGCGAAGGAGAGGCCACGCATGGCCGCGATGAAGCCGAGGACCGGAGACGGACCGCTCGAGGTGACGAAGGAAGGACGCGGGATCGTCATGCGCGTCCCGCTCGAGGGTGGTGGTCGTCTCGTGGTCGAGCTGAACGCGACCGAGGCCGCCGAGCTGGGCGAGGCACTGACCTCCGTCGCAGGCTGACGTGGCCGCTGGTCGTCCCCTGACGATCGGCCGGAGCCTGCCGGCCGTCTCGCTCGTCGGCGGCGTCGTGGCGGACAGCCCGCTGCTGACCGAGCCCGACGTCGACGCGGTCGCCGTCCCCGTCGCCCCGGCCGTCGCGGGCGACGAGGACGAGGGTCCTCAGCCGCGCCGCGGCGCGGCGTCGACCGCGGCGCGGTACGGCATCGACCTGGCCGAGCTCGCCGAGCGGGCCGGGCTGAGCGGTGCCGCGGGCGAGGCGTCCGTGGTGCAGCTGCCCCGGCCGGCGGGGTCCGGCGTGACGCTGCCGTGGGCCGGTCTGCCGCCGCGGATCGTGCTGGTCGGCATCGGTGCGAGCACCGACACCGACCTGCGCCGCGCGGGCGCCGCGCTCGCCCGCGCCACGCGTGGCCTGCGGCGCGTCGTGACGACCATCGGCGACGACGCGGGCTACAGCGCGTCCCAGGCCGCACGTGCGGCACGCGCGCTCGTCGAGGGCTACCTGCTCGCCGCCTACGTGCCGATCAGCCTGGCCCGGACACCGTCGGTCAAACCGTCGGCCGACCTGGTGCTGCTCGGGCGTGACGGCACGCGCGCGGGTGCCGCGGTCGACGCGGCGCGCACCGCCGCGTCGGCGACGTGGCTCGTGCGCGAGCTCGCGTCCACCCCGTCGAGCATCAAGAACCCCGCGTGGCTCGCGGACCAGGCGCGCCGCCTGGCGACCGAGGCCGGGCTCCAGGTCACCGTGCGCGGACCCCGCGAGCTCGCGGCCGAGGGCTTCGGCGGCATCCTCGCGGTCGGCTCGGGCTCGGCGTCGCCCCCGCGACTCGTCACCGTGTCCTACACGCCCCCGACGTTCGCGGCGGACGGCAAGCACGTCGTGCTCGTCGGCAAGGGCATCACGTACGACACCGGCGGCCTGTCGATCAAGCCGCGCGAGGCGATGGTCCCCATGAAGACCGACATGGCGGGGGCCGCGGTCGCGCTCGCGACCGTGCTCGGCGCCGCCAAGGCCGGCGTGCTGCACAAGGTCACCGCCGTGCTGCCGCTCGCCGAGAACCACTTCGGTGCCGCGTCCTACCGTCCCGGTGACGTGCTGACGATGTTCGGCGGCACCACCGTCGAGATCGCCAACACCGACGCCGAGGGCCGGCTCGTCCTGGCCGACGCGCTCGCGTGGGCGGACGCCGAGCTGGACCCCGACGTGCTCGTCGACGTCGCGACCCTCACGGGCGCCGCGACCGTCGGGCTCGGCCGGCAGTACGCCGCGCTGTACGGCACGGACGACGCGCTCGTCGCCGCGCTCGAGCGGGCCGGCGCGGAGTCGGGCGAGCGCGCGTGGCCCATGCCGCTGGTCGGCGAGTACGAGGGCGCCGTGCGCAGCTCGGTCGCGGACCTGCGGCACGTGCCCGAGGACGGCAAGACCGGCGCGGGGTCGGTGACCGCCGCGCTGTTCCTGCGGCGGTTCGCGGGTGAGCGGGCCTGGGCGCACCTGGACATCGCGGGCACCGCGCGTGCCACCGCCGACAAGCACGAGGTGACCGAGGGCGCGACCGGCTACGGGGCGCGGCTGCTGCTGCGCTACCTCACCGACCTGCGCTGACCTCGGTCAGCGGCGGACCGCGACGAGCAGGCCGTCGCCGACCGGCAGCAGCGCGGGCTGCAGGCGCTCGTCGGCGCGCACGGCGCGGCCGAGCTCGCGCACGGTCGTCGTCGCCTCGTCGCGGCGCGCCGGGTCCGCCACCCGGTCGTGCCACAGCGCGTGGTCGACGACCAGGACGCCGCCGGGGCGCAGCAGCCGCACGGCCTGCGCGAGGTACTCGGGCGCGGACTCGAGCAGTCCGCCGACGCTCGTCAGGCCCAGGAGCACCAGGTCGTACGCGCCGTCGGTGAGCCGGGGCAGGACCTCGAGCGGCCGGCCCGAGATGGTGCGGGTCCGCGTCGAGCGGATCCCCGCGTCGGCGAACGACTCCTTGGCGGCACGGTGGTGCTCGGCCTCGGAGTCGATCGTCGTCAGCACGCCGTCGTCGGGCATACCGCGCAGGAGGAACAGCGACGCCACACCCGTGCCCGTGCCGATCTCGACCACGGCGCGCGCCTTGGCGGCGGCCGCGAGCAGGGTCAGCGCCGCTCCGGTGCCGGGGGTCACGGCGCTCGCGCCGAGCTGGGCGGCGCGCTCGCGCGCGGCGAGCACCACGTCGTCCTCCGGGAGGAACTCCTCGGCGTAGACCCAGCTGCTGGCCTTGTCGGCGGAGATGATGGACCTCCCGGCGGTGGCGCGTCGGACGCGCGTCGTGCGCCCACGGTCGCGGGCTCGCCCCAGCCTAGTGCGGCACGGCCTGCGGGCCAGCGCGGGGAACGAATCGTGCGGGTGCGGCGTTGGCACTCACGTCACGGACCTCCACGGGTCGCGGGCACCGTGCGGCGCCTGGGACACTGGGCGGTCGGCCGCGGCACACGTCGCGGGCGACCGGGCCACCACCGGTCCGACCACCGAGCGATGAGGGAGCGCGTGCCGAGCGACCAGGCCACCCCCAGCACCCCCACGTGGCAGCCGCCGTCGTGGGAGGAGATCGTGCGCGAGCACTCCGCGCGCGTGTACCGGCTCGCGTACCGCCTGACCGGCAACCAGCACGACGCCGAGGACCTGACGCAGGAGACGTTCGTGCGCGTGTTCCGCTCGCTGCACACGTACTCGCCCGGCACGTTCGAGGGCTGGCTGCACCGCATCACGACGAACCTGTTCCTCGACCAGGCGCGCCGCCGGCAGCGGATCCGCATGGACGCGATGGGCGACGACGACGAGCGCTACGAGAACACGGACCGTCTCGCGACGCCCGAGCGTGCGTTCGAGCACGGGAACCTGGACCACGACGTGCAGCGCGCGCTCGACGACCTGCCGCCCGAGTACCGCGCCGCCGTGGTGCTCTGCGACATCGAGGGGCTGTCCTACGAGGAGATCGCGGTCACGCTCGGCGTGAAGATCGGCACGGTCCGCTCGCGCATCCACCGCGCCCGCGCGCGCCTGCGCGAGTCGCTCGAGCACCGGGCCCCCTCGTCGTCCGCCGCGTCGAGCTCGACGTCCGTGGTGGCGTCGGCGCCGGTCGGGACCCGCGTGGCCGACGAGGTCGGGGTCGCGCCGTGACGTACCACGTCGGGTCCCAGCTCAGCGCGCTCGTCGACGGGCGGCTCTCGGCCGTCGCGACCGAGCGGGTGCTCACGCACGTCGCCGGCTGCCCGCAGTGCGCCGACGAGCTCGCGGCGGCACGGCTGGCCCGGCGTGCGCTGGCCGCCGCGGCGCACGACGACGTGCCCCTCGCCCCGGACCTCACGGCCCGGCTGATGTCGCTCGCGGGGTCCGTCCCGGCGCCCGCCGCCGTGCCCGCGGCCGTTCCGCGGGACCCGTTCGCCCAGCCGGCGCTCGGTATCCCGCACCTGCACGGACGCCGGGCGCGCGCGCTGCGCGGCGAGGTCGGGCCGCGGCGGCAGGTCTCGCGGCTCGCGGCCGGGTCGCTCGCGGGGGTCGGTGCGATCGCCGCGATGCTGTTCGTGCTGGGTGACCGGCCCGCGGTCGCGCCCGTCGGGCACCCGGGGGAGGACCTCGGGCTGCTGGGCAGCGCATCGGCCGCGAGCGTGCTGGCCGCCGCGGCGCAGGAGGCCGGCACCCCGGACGGCGAGCCCGGCCTCGCCCAGTCGCTGCGGGCGCGCGGGTGGACGTTCCCCGACACGCTGCCGGTCGGCTGGAGCGTGACGGGCACGCGGTGGGACGACGACGAGCGCGTGCTCGAGATCGACCTCGCCGGTCCGCAGGGCACGCTCGTCGTGACCGAGCAGGAGGGGCGGCTCGACACGACCGCGCTGCGCGGTGCGGAGCGCGTGACGATCGGCGAGCACGAGGCGTACGTGCTCTCGTACGCGCCGTGGCACGTCGTGTGGCAGTGCGACTCGACCGTCGTGCAGGTGGTCTCCGGCGGGGACGCCTCAGCGATCGTCGAGGCGTTCCCCGCGAAGGCGTTCGACGGAGGGGTGCCCGCGCGGATCTCGCGCGGGTGGTCGACCGTGGCCGGGGCGATCAGCCGCCCATGACGACGCCCGACGAGCCCGCGCGCCCCGCCGACGCGCGCCCCGAGCCCGCCCTGGACCGGCCCGAGGTGGGACCACCCGTGCCACCCGCTCCCCCGGGACCGCCGGCCGCCGCCACGCCACCGGCCGGCTCGCCCACGCCTGCCGCGTCGCCCGCGGGCGGGCTGTTCGCCGAGCCGTACGGACGTCCCGCCAACCCGTACGGCCCGCCCGGGACGTACCCGCAGCTCGGCCACTCGCAGCCGCCCACCGCGCACCCGCAGGCGGTGCACGTCGGCGCGCAGCCGCACGGGCTCACGCCGCCCGGACCGCAGGCCGCGCCCGCACCCGTCCCCGTCCCCGACGTGGGTGCCCCGAGCCCCGCGCCCTGGTACGCGCCGTACGGCGCGCCAGGACCGTACGCGCGGCGGGGTGCGCCCGCTGCGCAGCCCGGCCCGGTCCCCGGACCGCCGGGCGGTCCCGGACCGTCGCCGACGGACGAGCGGGGACGCCGGACGCGCCGCGGGCTGTCGGCCGGCTGGGTCGCGGGGCTGGTCGCGCTCGCGCTCGGTGCGGGCCTCGTCGGCGGGGTCGCGGGTGCGCGGCTGCTCGGCGGCGACGACCGCCTCGCCGACGCCGGGCTGCCCGCGGTGGTCACGCGGCCGACGGACGCCGCGGGGAACCCCGTGGGCGGGGCCATGGTCGAGGGCTCGGTCGCCGAGATCGCGGCGACCGTGCTGCCGAGCGTCGTCTCGATCCAGTCGTCGGGCTCGTCGGGCGCGGCCACCGGGTCGGGCTTCGTGCTGCGGCAGGACGGCTACCTGCTGACCAACAACCACGTGGTCGCGGGTGGCACGGGCGCGGGCGGCTCGCTCGTCGTGACGTTCGCGGACGGCCGCGAGGCGCCTGCGGAGCTCGTCGGGAGCACCGCTGACTACGACCTCGCGGTCCTCAAGGTCGACGTCGACGGCCTCGTGCCGCTCGCCCTCGGCGACTCCGACGCGGTGCGCGTGGGAGACCCGGTCGTCGCGATCGGCGCGCCGCTCGGGCTCGAGGGGACCGTGACGACGGGCATCGTCTCGGCGCTCAACCGGCCGGTCTCGGCGGGCGACGAGGCGGAGACCGCGTTCATCAACGCGATCCAGACCGATGCGGCCATCAACCCGGGCAACTCCGGAGGGCCGCTGGTGAACGCGGCCGGCGAGGTCATCGGCATCAACTCCGCGATCGCGCAGCCGCCCGGCCAGACCGCGCAGACCGGCGGGAGCATCGGGCTCGGGTTCGCGATCGGCTCCAACCAGGCCCGACGCACCGCGACCCAGATCATCGAGACCGGACGCGCGACGTACCCGATCATCGGCGTGCTGCTCGACCGGCAGTACTCGGGCGAGGGCGTGCGCGTCGCGTCGGAGGCGCAGCAGGGGCAGGAGCCGGTGAGCCCCGGCGGGCCCGCGCAGGACGCGGGCATCCGGCCGGGCGACGTGATCGTCGCGATCGACGGCCGGCCCGTCACGGACCCCGACGAGCTCATCGTCGCGATCCGCGCGCACGAGCCCGGCGAGGTCGTCGAGCTCACCGTGCGGTCGGACGGCAAGGACCGCACGCTGCAGGTGGAGCTCGACGAGTCGCAGTGACGCGGGTCGGACGATCGCGTCGGTGGGCCGGTGCGACCGGGGTAGCCTGAGCCGGTGTTCGACATCAACGGCGGCGAGCTGATCGTGCTCCTCGTCGTCGCGGCCCTCGTCATCGGGCCGCAACGGCTGCCGGCGTACGCCGAGCAGCTCGGCGTCCTCGTGCGCCGCGGCCGCGACTGGATCACGCAGGCGCGCACCCGGCTCGACGAGGAGACCGCCGACCTCGGTGTCGACTGGGAGGCCCTCGACCCCCGCAAGTACGACCCGCGACGCATCGTGCGCGACGCGCTCCTCGACGAGCCGGCAGCGCCCGCGCGTCGTGGCGCGGCGCCCGCCGCCGGTGCCGCCGTGCCCCGCCCGGCCCCGCTCGTCGGGCCGCCCCCGTTCGACGACCAGGCCACCTGAGCGTCGACGCCGCCGACCCACAGCCCCGCCGGCACCCCGCCGGCACCCGCCCGCACCCGTCCACGCTCGTCGCCGACGAGCCGCACAGATCGGACCCGCAGTGTCACACCCCGCGCGCATCTTCTCCGGCATGCAGCCCACGTCGGACTCGCTCCACCTCGGCAACTACCTGGGTGCGCTGACGCAGTGGGTGGCGCTGCAGGACGGCAACGAGGCGATCTACTGCGTGGTCGACCTGCACGCGCTCACGGTCGGTCCCGACCCGGCGGTGCTGCGCGAGCGCACCCGCCGCACGGCCGCGCAGTACCTCGCGGCGGGCGTCGACCCGGAGCGCTCCACGCTGTTCGTGCAGTCGCACGTCGCGGAGCACGCGGAGCTCGCGTGGATCCTGTCCTGCCACACGGGCTTCGGTGAGGCCTCGCGCATGACGCAGTTCAAGGACAAGTCCGCCAAGCAGGGCGCCGAGGGCACGACGGTCGGGCTGTTCACCTACCCGGTGCTCATGGCCGCGGACATCCTGCTGTACGACACGGCGAAGGTGCCCGTGGGCGAGGACCAGCGTCAACACCTCGAGCTCACGCGTGACCTCGCGCAGCGCCTCAACTCGCGGTTCGGCGCGGGCACGTTCGTCGTGCCCGAGCCGCACATCGTCAAGGAGACGGCCAAGATCTACGACCTGCAGGACCCGACGGCGAAGATGAGCAAGTCGGCGGGCTCGCCCAACGGCCTCATCGAGCTGCTCGACAACCCGAAGACGATCGCGAAGCGCATCCGCTCCGCCGTGACGGACGCGGGCCGCGAGATCCGGTTCGACCCGGAGCACAAGGCCGGGGTGTCGAACCTGCTGACGATCTTCTCGGCGCTGTCCGGGCGGGGGATCGCCGAGCTGGAGGCGGACTTCGACGGCAAGGGGTACGGCGACCTCAAGGTCGCGCTCGCGGACCTCGTCGTCGACTGGGTCACGCCGTTCCAGGCGCGCGTGCACGAGTACCTCGACGACCCGGCCGCGCTCGACGCGGTGCTCGCGGCGGGCGCCGAGAAGGCGCGCGAGATCGCGGCGCCCACGCTCGACCGCGTGTACGAGCGCTCCGGCCTGCTCGCGCGGCGGGCGCGCGCGTGAAGCTGCCCGAGGTCCACGGCGACCAGGTGATCGTCGGGGTCGCGATCACCGTCCCCGAGCCGTACGGCAGCCAGCTCCAGGACGCGCGCGCACGCCTGGGCGACCCGGTCGCGGCGTACATCCCGCCGCACATCACCCTGCTCGGCCCCACCGCGCTCGAGCCGCAGGACGTCGACCAGGTCGACGCGCACCTCGCGCAGGTCGCCGCGGCGCACGCCCCGTTCGTCGTCCGGCTGCGCGGCACCGCGACGTTCCGGCCCGTCTCGCCGGTGGCGTTCGTGCAGGTCGCCGACGGCATCGCGGGGTGCGAGGCGCTCGAGACCGCGGTGCGCACCGGGCCGCTCGCGCAGGACCTGCGGTTCCACTACCACCCGCACGTCACGGTCGCGCACGAGCTGTCCGACGAGCAGCTGGACGTGGCCATGGACCTGCTCGCGGACTACGACGCGACGTTCGTCGTGACGCGGTTCCACTGCTACCTGCGTGGCGACGACGAGGTGTGGCGGCCGCGCTCGGAGTACCGGCTCACGGGCCGCGCCGCCCCGCGCGGCGACCGCGTCTCGCGCACCTGACCGCCTGGCCGTCCCGGACCACCTGACCGTTCCCGACCTCGCGCCCGGACGCGCTCGCAGCCGTGGCCTCGACGACGAGGACCGCGCCTCGAGGTGCCGGGCCGCGTGGCCCCACCTAGCCTCGTGAGGTGGGACGACAGCCAGACGTGGTGGAACCGGCAGCGGGCTCCGGCTCGGCGCACGCGCGCGCGGCCGCGGGGGTCGGCGAGGACCTGGCGCCCGCGCGCCGCTCGCTCGTGACACGCGTGGTCGACCGGGCGAAGGCGCTGCTGGCGTGGTGGCAGGGGACGCGGGCAGCGCGCGCGAACGCGCGGTTCGGCGCGCAGGGCGGGGGGGTGCTCACGGGCGGCATCGCGTACGCCGCGCTGTTCTCGGTGTTCGCGGCGCTGACGATCGGCTGGACCGTCTTCATGGCGGTGCTGGGGGACAGCGCCGAGCTGCGCGCGCAGGTGGTCGACGCGGTCAACGACGCGGTGCCGGGCCTGCTGAGCACGGGCACGACCGAGGGTCTGGTCGACCCGGCGTCCCTGCGCCTCAGCTCCGGGCTCACGGTCGCCGGCCTGGTCGCGTTCGTCGTGCTGCTGCTGTCGGCGCTGTCGGCGACGGCCGCGCTGCGCACGGGCGTTCGCGCGATGTTCGACGAGCAGGGCGGCGGCAACGCGGTCACCGGGAAGCTCCGCGAGCTCGGCGGGCTGGCCGGGCTGGCGGTCGCGATCCTCGTCTCGGCGGTGCTGACCACGGCGGTGGCGTCCGCGGTGGCCTGGGTGCTGCAGGTGCTGGGGTGGGGCGGCGTGACGAGCGTCGCGGCGCAGGTCGTCGGCGTGCTCGTGGCGTTCGTGGTCGACGCCGCCGTGTTCGTGCTGATCGTCAAGGTCCTGGCGGGGGAGTCGCCGCGCTGGCCCGACCTGCGCGGCGGCGCCGTCATCGCGGGTGTGGGCATGGGTGTCGTGCGGGTCCTGGGCACGTCGGTGGTCGCGGGCAGCGCGACCAGGAACCCGGTGCTCGCGTCGTTCGCGCTGGTCGTGACGCTGCTGGTGTGGGTGAACCTCATCTCGCGGATCGTCCTGCTGGCGGCGGCGTGGACCGCGAACCCGCCGGCTCAGCCGGCTCAGCCGACCGCCCCCGCCGCCTGAGTCCGCCTGGCCGCGGCTCACACGTCCGGGCCGAGCAGGACCGCGAGCCGCCGCTTGCCGCGGTTCTCGCGCACCACCCAGGCCACGTCCGCGTCGTCGTCGCGCTCGAGCGCCGCGAACGCCGCGAGGCCCGGCTCCGGGTCCGCCGCGACCGCGACGCTCCAGCAGTAGCCCAGCGCCTGGCGCAGCGTGCGCACGTCCGGCGTGCGCCGCTCACCGGCGGGCACGGCGCGCAGCACGTCCGTCCCGCGCGCGCACGCCTCGAGCGCGAGCGCGCGCAGCTCCGGGACGGCGAGCAGCGCCGGCTCGCACGTACCGGCGACCGACGCCCGCACGACGAGGGGCCGCGGGCCCGCGAGCCACCGGCGCACGAGCGCGACCGTCGCCGCGGGGTCGGCCGCACCGAGGCGCTGCACGGCCATCGCGGCGCCCTCCCGCACGCGCCAGCGCTCGTCGTCGGCGCGCGCGGTCAGGACGTCCACGAGCTCGTCGAGCCGCGGTCCGCTCGCGTCCGCGAGCAGGCGGCCGAGTGCGGCCGTGCCGCACGCGGCCAGGTACTCGTCATCGTCCCCGGCGAGCCGCCGCACGAGCGGCTCGCGCGCGACGTCCCCGAACGCCGCGAGCAGCGTGAGGTTCGCGCGCGGCCCGGGCAGCCCCGAGTGCGTCCCGAGCAGCGCGACGACCTCGTCGTCGGTCAGGTCCGTCAGCTGTCGGCGCCACGCGGCGCGCGTCCCTTCTGCCACCCCGCCATCCTGGCGCGTCGGCGCGCCGCGTGCGGTCAGGCGTGACCGAGCGCGGCGACCAGCTCGTCGGTCCGGGCCACCAGCCGGCGCAACCGCGCGAGCGTCGCGGCCGGCTCGCCGCGCTCGCCGAGCCGCAGCATGCCGACGTCACCCGCGCGCTGCCCCGCCACGATGCGGTCGCACGAGTCCGTCAGGCGCCGCTCGACGTGCCGCAGCAACACCACGGGGTCCACCCCGCCGTACCCCTGGGCGATCACCGCGAGCCCGTGCGCCATGCGTGCCGCGTCGTCGTCGGGGAACAGCAAGGGTGATGCCCACGCGAACATCGCGAGGTCGTCGAGCGGGACGCCGGGGCCGGCGGTGTCCCAGTCGAAGACGCCCGCGAGCTCGTCGCCGTCGAACACGAGGTTGTACATCGCGGCGTCGTGGTGGCACACGATCTCGCCCGGCTCCAGCCCCCGCTCGACGAAGCGCCAGCGGCGCGACGAGCGCGGGAAGCCCGCGACGACCGTGTGGAAGTCGCGCAGCCAGCGGGCCGTCGACGCGAGCTGTGCGTCCGAGAGCGCGACGACTCCCACCGGCACGACCTCGCCGGGCAGGTAGTCGAGGACCTCGCGGCCGTGCTCGTCGGTCCCGTGCGGGCGCGGCACCCCGCGCAGACCCTCGTCGGCCAGGAACGTCAGCAGCTCGTGCACCGCGGGCGTCCACGGGCCCGTCGGCCGTCGCACGGTCGAGCCCACGCGGACCGCTCCGCCCACGTTGCCGCCCGGCAGCACCACCTCGTCGTCCAGCACCGGACCACCCAACCACACGACGACGCCCGCCGGTCCCCGGGGCGGGGCGGCGGGCGTCGGTCGCGGTGCGGGCCGTGCGGGTCAGAAGGTGCGGGTCAGAACGCGCGGGTGATCATCGCGCGCTTGACCTCCTGGATCGCCTTGGTCACCTCGATGCCACGCGGGCAGGCCTCGGTGCAGTTGAAGGTCGTGCGGCAGCGCCACACGCCCTCCTTGTCGTTGAGGATCTCGAGGCGCTGCGCGCCACCGTCGTCGCGGCTGTCGAAGATGAACCGGTGCGCATTGACGATCGCCGCGGGGCCGAAGTACTGGCCGTCGGTCCAGAACACCGGGCAGGACGACGTGCACGCCGCGCACAGGATGCACTTGGTCGTGTCGTCGAACCGCTCGCGCTGCGCGGGCGACTGCAGGCGCTCCTTGGTCGGCTCGTTCCCGGTGGTGATGAGGAACGGCATGATCTCGCGGTAGGAGGCGAAGAACGGCTCCATGTCGACCACGAGGTCCTTGACGACCGGCAGGCCCTTGATCGGCTCCACCGTGATCGGCTTGCTCGGGTCGAGGTCCTTGAGCAGCGTCTTGCACGCCAGCCGGTTGCGGCCGTTGATGCGCATCGCGTCCGAGCCGCAGATGCCGTGCGCGCACGAGCGGCGGAACGTCAGCGAGCCGTCGAGCTCCCACTTGATCTTGTGCAGCGCGTCGAGCACGCGGTCGGTGCCGTGCACCTCGAGCTCGAAGTCGTCGAACCGCGTGACCGCGGGGCCGTCCTCGGCGGGCAGGTGACGCAGCACGCGCAGGGTGACCGTGAACGACGGCACGGCACCGGCCTTGGCGGGGGCGTCCTCGAGGGTGGCAGTCATCAGTACTTACGCTCCATCGGCTGGTAGCGGGTCACGGTGACGGACTTGGAGCCGAGCACCAGCTGGTAGTCGTCGAACGGCTCGACGCGGTGGAACGAGCCCTCCGCGTCGCCGTCGGTCACGGGGGCGTCGGCCGGGCGACGGTAGGCCATCGTGTGCCGCATGAAGCCCGCGTCGTCGCGGTCCGGGTAGTCCTCGCGGAAGTGGCCGCCGCGCGACTCCTTGCGGTTCAGCGCGCCGACGACGACCGTCTCGGAGATGTCCAGCAGGAAGCCGAGCTCGACGGCCTCGAGCAGGTCGGTGTTGAACGTGCGCGACTTGTCCTGCACGGACACCGCCTGGAACCGCTTGCGCAGCGCCTTGATGTCGGTGAGCGCCTGCGTGAGCGACTCCTCGGTGCGGAACACCTGCGCGTTCGCGTCCATCGTCTCCTGCAGCGCGCGGCGGATGTCCGCGACGCGCTCGCCGTCCGGACGCGTGCGGATCGTCTCGAGCTCGGACTCGACGACCACCGCCGGGTCCGCCGGGATCTCGACGAACGAGGCGGTCGCCGCGTACGCGGCGGCCGAGCGTCCGGCGCGCTTGCCGAACACGTTGATGTCGAGCAGCGAGTTGGTGCCCAGGCGGTTCGACCCGTGCACGGACACGCAGGCGACCTCGCCGGCCGCGTACAGGCCCTTGATCACGTCGCGCTCGTTGCGCAGCACCTCGCCCTCGATGTTCGTGGGGATGCCACCCATCGCGTAGTGCGCGGTCGGGTACACGGGCACGGGCTCGGTGTACGGCTCGATGCCCAGGTAGGTGCGCGCGAACTCGGTGATGTCCGGGAGCTTGGCGTCGATGTGCGCGGGCTCGAGGTGCGTGAGGTCGAGCAGGACGTAGTCCTTGTTCGGGCCCGCGCCGCGGCCCTCGCGCACCTCGTTGGCCATCGAGCGGGCGACGATGTCGCGCGGCGCGAGGTCCTTGATCGTCGGGGCGTAGCGCTCCATGAACCGCTCGCCGTCCGCGTTGCGCAGGATGCCGCCCTCGCCGCGTGCGGCCTCGGACAGCAGGATGCCCAGGCCCGCGAGGCCCGTCGGGTGGAACTGGAAGAACTCCATGTCCTCGAGCGGGATGCCGCGGCGGTACGCGAGCGCCATGCCGTCGCCCGTGAGCGTGTGCGCGTTCGAGGTCGTCTTGAAGATCTTGCCCGCGCCGCCCGTGGCGAACACGACGGCCTTGGCCTGGAACACGTGGATCTCGCCCGTCGCGAGCTCGTACGCGACGACGCCCGACACGTTGACCTCCTCGCCGTCGGGCACGTGGCCCGCCGCGAGGTCGTGGTCGACGAGCAGGTCGAGGACGTAGAACTCGTTGAAGAACTCGACGTCGTTCTTCACGCACTGCTGGTACAGCGTCTGCAGGATCATGTGGCCGGTGCGGTCCGCGGCGTAGCAGGCGCGGCGCACGGCGGCCTCGCCGTGGTTGCGCGTGTGGCCGCCGAACCGGCGCTGGTCGATCCGGCCCTCGGGCGTCCGGTTGAACGGCAGGCCCATCTTCTCGAGGTCGAGCACCGCGTCGATGGCCTCCTTGGCCATGACCTCGGCGGCGTCCTGGTCGACCAGGTAGTCACCGCCCTTGACGGTGTCGAACGTGTGCCACTCCCAGTTGTCCTCCTCGACGTTGGCCAGCGCGGCGCACATGCCGCCCTGCGCCGCGCCGGTGTGCGAACGCGTGGGGTAGAGCTTCGAGATCACGGCGGTGCGCACGCGCGTCGAGGACTCGAGGGCGGCGCGCATCCCGGCGCCGCCTGCGCCGACGATGACGACGTCGTACTGGTGGGTCTGCATGAGGGTCAGGGCTTCCTTCGGGACGTCAGGCGGTGCAGAACGAGGGCAGCAGGTCCAGCGGCGCGTCGGTCGGGCACGGGTCGAACGTGAAGATCACGAGCGTGCCGAGGACGACGACGATGACGAACGCGAAGTACAGGAGGCCCTTGAGCACCAGGCGGGTGGAGTCCTTGGACGCGTAGTCGTTCACGATCGTGCGCATGCCGTTGGTGCCGTGGATCATCGCGAGCCACAGCATCAGCAGGTCCCAGACCTGCCACAGCGGCGACGCCCACTTGCCGGCGACGAACCCGAAGTCGATCGACTTGATGCCCTCGCCGGACACCAGGTTCATGAACAGGTGGCCGAAGATCAGCACGATCAGCAGCGCGCCGGAGGCGCGCATGAACACCCAGCCGTAGAGCTCGGTGTTGCCGCGCGTGGTCAGGCGCGACGGACGGGCGCGCGGCGGGCGGGGGGCCTTGGGGTCGGCGATCGTCGTCATCACTCACCCCCGAAGACGTGCATGAGGTGACGCGGCAGGAAGCCCGCCATCGTCACGACGAACAGGCCGATGACGACCCAGAGCATGACCCGCTGGTACTTGGGGCCCTTGGCCCAGAAGTCCACGAGGATGATCCGGATGCCGTTGAACGCGTGGAACACGATCGCGGCGACCAGGCCGGCCTCGCCGAGGCCCATGACCGGGTTCTTGTACGTGCCGATGACCTCGTTGTACGCCTCGGGCGAGACGCGCACGAGCGAGGTGTCGAGCACGTGGACGAGAAGGAAGAAGAAGATCGCGACTCCGGTCACGCGGTGCGCGACCCACGACCACATTCCTTCACGCCCGCGGTACAGGGTGCCGACGGGCGCCTTCTTCCTCGCCGGGGGCGAGGCGGGCGCGGTGGGCGCAGCGGACACGGGGAGTGCCTCCTGGCGAGTCAGGGGTCGGGACGGCCTCGTCCCGGGGGTGTGTCCCTCACTGTATAGACCCCTCCACCCCCGATCGCACGGGGCTGGGCCCAAGGTCCTGCCTGTGAGAAAGTCCACAGACTGGGACGCCCGACCCCGGTCGCGCGGTTCGTGCACGGTGCTCCCACGCGTCGTGCGACCCCCTCCCGCACGTCTCGTCCCACGCTCGGCCCCCGCCCGTGGCGCGCCGCGCCGGCGGGCTAACCTGTCGCGCATGCCCGACTCCGCCGCACCGACGTCCGGTCGCATCCCCGGCTTCCACGCCGTCGTCCCCGCGGGCGGCGCCGGCACGCGGCTGTGGCCGCTGTCCCGGGCCGGCCACCCGAAGTTCCTGCTCGACCTCACCGGCTCGGGCCGCACGCTCCTGCAGTCGACGGTCGACCGCCTCACGCCGCTCACGGGCGACCGCGGGGTCGTCGTCGTGACCGGCGTGCGGCACGCGCGGGCGGTCGCGGAGCAGGTCCCCACGCTCGGTGCCGACGACGAGCGCGGGCGGCTGCTCGTCGAGCCGTCACCGCGCGACTCGATGGCCGCGATCGGGCTCGCCGCCGCCGTGCTGCTCGAGCGGCACGGCGACGACGTCGTGATCGGCTCGTTCGCCGCGGACCACGTGATCGACGGCACCGACGAGTTCGAGCGCACGGTGCGCGAGGCCGTCGCGGCGGCACGCGAGGGCTTCGTCGTGACGATCGGCATCACCGCGACCGGTCCGTCGACCGCGTTCGGCTACATCCGCTCGGCCGACGACCTCGGCGTCGCGGGCGCGCCGACCGCGCGGCACGTCGCGGGCTTCACCGAGAAGCCCGACGCGCAGACCGCCGCCGCGTACCTGGCCACCGGCGACTACCGGTGGAACGCGGGCATGTTCGTCGTGCGCGCCGCGGTGCTGCTCGACCACCTGGCGCAGCAGCTGCCGGCGCTCGCGGCGGGGCTGCGCGAGATCGGTGCCGCGTGGGACACCGCCGAGCGCGACGCGGTGCTGGAGCGGGTGTGGCCCGGCCTGACCAAGATCGCGATCGACCACGCGATCGCCGAGCCGGTCGCCGCCGCGGGCGGCGTGGCCGTCGTGCCCGGTGACTTCGGCTGGGACGACGTCGGCGACTTCGCGTCGCTCGCGGACCTGCTGCCCGCCCCGACCCTCGGCGACGACGCCGCGGTGCTGCGTGTGGGGTCCGACGACGCGTTCGTCGTGCCGGGGGCGGGCCGCACGGTCGCGGTCGTCGGCCTGGCCGACGCGGTCGTCGTCGACACCCCCGACGCGCTGCTGGTGACGACCCGCGCGCACGCCCAGCAGGTCAAGCAGGCCGTCGACGGCTGGCGCGCGGCCGGCCGCGAGGACCTGCTCTGAGCGAGCCTGACCACGCACGGCCACGCACGACCCCGCCCGACCACGCCCGACCGCGGACGGCCGGGCGGCGCCGGGGCGCACGGAGATAACCTCGCCACGTGTCCACCTCGTCGTCGCTCGCCGTCCCGCCGCTCGACTCGCTGCGCCCCGCGCCGACGACCGCCCCGGTGCTGCGGCTCGCCCGGCTGGTGGGCTCGCTGCGTGACGAGCTCGTCGAGATCCGCCGTGACCTGCACGCGCACCCCGAGCTCGCCCGCACCGAGGAGCGCACGACGCGCGTCGTCGCGGAGCGCCTGCGCCTCGCGGGCCTGCACCCGCACGTGCTGCCCGGCAGCGGGCTGGTCTGCGACATCGGCCCCTCGCACGCCGAGACAGGCCGCGGCCGCGTCGCGCTGCGCGCCGACCTCGACGCGCTGCCCGTCGCGGACGAGTGCGGGCTGCCGTGGCACTCGACGCACCGGTCGGTCGCGCACGCGTGCGGCCACGACGTGCACACGGCCGCCGTGCTCGGCGCGGGGCTCGCGCTCGCGGAGCTCGCGGCCGCGGGCGAGCTCGCGACCGGGGTGCGCCTGGTGTTCCAGCCCGCCGAGGAGGTGCAGCCGGGCGGTTCGCTCGACGTGATCGCGGCGGGTGCGCTCGACGGCGTCTCGCAGATCTTCGCGGTGCACTGCGACCCGAAGGTCGACGTGGGCCAGGTGGGCACCCGCATCGGTCCCATCACGTCCGCGAGCGACGAGGTCACGGTCGTGTTCTCCGGCGCGGGCGGGCACACGTCGCGCCCGCACCTCACGGGTGACCTCGTGTACGCCATGGCGCAGGTCGTCACGCAGGTGCCCGCGATCCTCGGCCGGCGCCTCGACCCGCGCTCGGGCGTGAACCTCACCTGGGGCGCGGTCCAGGCGGGCACGGCGCACAACGTGATCCCCGGCTCGGGCTCGGTCCGCGGGACCCTGCGCTGCCTGGACGTGCGGGCGTGGGAGACCGCGTCGCAGGTGTTCCACGACGCCGTCGAGCAGGTCGTCGCGCCGTACGACGTCGAGGTGGAGATCCGTCACCAGCGCGGCGTGCCCCCGGTCGAGAACGACGAGCGTGCGACGGGCGTCCTCGAGGCGGCCGCGCGCGACGCGCTCGGGCCGGACTCGGTGAACCTGACCGAGCAGTCGCTCGGGGGCGAGGACTTCGCCTGGTACCTGACGAAGGTTCCGGGCGCGATGGCGCGGCTCGGCACCCGCACGCCGGGCGGCCGCACGTACGACATCCACCAGGGCGACCTGGTGGTCGACGAGCGCGCGGTCGAGGCCGGCGCGCTCCTGCTCGCGCGGGCCGCGGTGATCGCCGGGTCGGGCCCCGCGCGGGTCAGCCCGCGGGCGTCGTGACGAGCACCTGCCAGTCGGCCTGCTCCTGACCGGCGACGTGCGCGGTGGTGCCGGCGGGGATCGACCCGCGCAGCCGTGACGGAAGGCCGTCGCAGGGCACCACCCAGAACGGCTCGGACTCGGCCTCGAACGTGAGCGTGACCGGCTCCGGACCGTCGCACAGCCCGTAGAGCGTGAAGTCGCCGGCGGCGAGCGTCACGGTCGCGTCCTGGCCGCCGAGCGTCGCGACGAGCCGCTCGTCGTCGGGGACGGCGAGCCGGGTCTCGCCGGCGACCACGGTCGCGAACGGCGCGACGGGTGCGTCGGGCGCGGCCGGGGCGCCCGAGGCGTCGGGTCCGGCGGGGGTCGTCGGGGGCGGGGCGGTGCTGCCGGCGCAGCCGCAGAGCCCCGCCGTGGCGGCGACGGCCGCCACGGCGAGGACCCACGCGCGCCCGCGTCGTCGCGGGGCGGTCATCAGATCGGGGTGGTCGTCACCTGCCAGCCGAGCCGCTGCGGCGCGGTGGAGGTCCACGTGACGGTCTTGATGTGCGTGTGCCTGCCGGCGCTGTACGCGTCGTAGGAGGTGTTGCCGCTGACCTTGGGCACGTAGATGCCGTAGGTGCAGTAGCGCGTCGAGTTGGCCGGGACGTTGACGGTCGTGCTCGAGCCGTACGTCGTCGACATGCTCGCCGAGACGCCCGAGGTGACCGAGGCCTTGAACTCGGCCAGGATCGACGCCTTGACCGCGGCCTCGACGGTCGCGCTGACCGTGTGGGACGCCGAGGTGGTGCTCGACGCGGTGCACGTGAACGAGATCGAGCTTCCCGTGCGGTTGATCGCCGAGTCGCGGTAGGCGACCTTGAAGCTCGTCGCCTGGACGGACGTCACCTTCGAGCAGGCGGACACCGACGCGCTGAGCGCGGTGCACGAGGTCGCCGAGGCGGGCGCGGCCAGGGCGACCGGCGTGCCGATGCCGAGCGCGAGGAGCAGGGCCGTCGAGGCGAGTCGGCGACGGGTGGTGGATGTCACGGGTTTTCCCCCTTTGTCTGGTCCGGACGGACGCGTCACTGTGACACCCGTCACCCGGCGCCGACATGCCCCGGGCAGCGGATCACCCGAACGGCTCAGCCCCGCACGGCGTGTCGCCCGGCGCGTCCGGGCGCGCCCGAGGCGCGTGGCTTCGACCGGTTCGCGGTCGGCGTCCCGATCACCTGGTGAGACGGCACGTCCGTCACCTGGGCCGATGTCCCAACTCGGTAACGGAACCTGCAGGGATACTCCCCGGTAACATGCGCGTCACCTGGCGCTCACTAGAGTCCGACCCATCGACCGGCCCGTGCGATCTGGTGCACCCGCCGCACCGCGGCACCGTGCGTGCCGGGGGAAGTGCGTCCACCGACGCGCCGGGTCGGTGCTCTGACGAGAACCCAGGAGACACGCGTGAAGAAGCTCATCCGTGTGGCCGCGCTCAGCGGGGCGGTCGCCCTCGCGCTCACGGCCTGTGGCAGCGCCCCCAGCGACGACGACACGACGCCCGGTGCGGGGGCGACCGGCGGCGAGACCACCGCGGCCGCGCCCGAGGAGGTCGACTTCAAGGCCTGCATGGTCTCCGACTCCGGCGGCTTCGAGGACAAGTCGTTCAACCAGTCCGGTGCCGAGGGCCTGCAGCGCGCGGCCGACGAGCTGGGCGTCCAGATCAACATGGTCGAGTCGACCGCCGCGACGGACTTCACGCCGAACATCGACCAGATGATCGCCGACGACTGCAACCTGGTCATCGGCGTCGGCTTCCTCCTCGAGGACCCGATCCAGGCCGCGGCCGAGGCGAACGCGGACGTCGAGTTCGCGCTGATCGACTCGCCGTTCCGTGACGCCGAGGGTGGCGTCGTGACGATCGAGAACGCCAAGCCGCTGCTGTTCAACACGCAGGAGGCCGCCTTCCTCGCCGGCTACGTCGCCGCGGGCACGAGCGCCACCGGCACGGTCGCCACGTTCGGCGGCATCCAGCTGCCGTCCGTCTCGATCTTCATGGACGGCTTCGCCGACGGCGTCGCGCAGTACAACACCGACTCGGGCAAGACGGTCAAGGTCCTCGGCTGGGACAAGGCCAAGCAGACCGGCTCGTTCACGGGTGACTTCGAGAACCAGGCCAACGGCCAGAACCTCGCCAAGGGCTTCATCGACCAGGGTGCGGACGTCATCATGCCCGTCGCCGGCCCCGTCGGCCTCGGTGCCGCGGCCGCCGCGAAGGATGCGGGCGACGTCGCGCTCGTCGGCGTCGACGCCGACTGGTTCCTCACGGCGCCGGACTACTCGAGCATCGTCCTGACCTCCGTCATGAAGGAGATCGGCCAGGCCGTGTACGACACGGTCAAGGAGGCCGCCGCGGGCAGCTTCTCCGCCGAGCCCTACGTCGGCACTCTCGAGAACGGCGGCATCGGCATCGCCCCGTTCCACGACTTCGAGTCGAAGGTGCCCGCCGAGGTCACCACGCGCGTCGAGGAGCTCAAGCAGCAGATCATCAGCGGTGAGCTGAAGGTCGAGTCGCCGAGCCAGAACTGACGGCCCACGACGGTGGCCCGGGCACGCGCCCGGGCCACCGTCATGCCGGTGCGACTAATGTGCAAGCAACGACGCGAAGGAGCGTGACCTCGTGAAGCTCGAGCTGCGGGGCATCACCAAGCGGTTCGGCGCGCTGGTGGCGAACGACCACATCGACCTCGTGATCGAGCCCGGCGAGATCCACGCCCTGCTCGGTGAGAACGGCGCCGGCAAGAGCACGCTCATGAACGTGCTCTACGGGCTGTACGACCCCGACGAGGGCGAGATCCTGCTCGACGACCAGGCGCGCACGTTCGTCGGCCCCGGCGACGCGATGGCGGCCGGGATCGGCATGGTGCACCAGCACTTCATGCTCGTGCCGGTGTTCACCGTCGCGGAGAACGTCGCCCTCGGGCACGAGCCGGTCAAGGGCGGCGGCATCCTCGACCTCGCGCAGGCCCGCCGCACGGTGCGGGAGATCTCCGACCGCTTCGGGTTCGACGTGGACCCCGACGCGCTCGTCGAGGACCTGCCCGTGGGCGCGCAGCAGCGCGTCGAGATCATCAAGGCGCTCTCGCGCCGCGCCGAGGTCCTCATCCTCGACGAGCCCACCGCGGTGCTCACGCCGCAGGAGACCGACGAGCTGATCGCGATCATGCGCCAGCTCAAGGAGTCGGGCACGTCCATCGTCTTCATCACGCACAAGCTGCGCGAGGTCCGGGCCGTCGCGGACAAGATCACCGTGATCCGTCGGGGGAAGGTCGTCGGCACCGCCGAGCCCACGTCGAGCGAGACCGAGCTCGCCTCCCTCATGGTCGGCCGCTCCGTGTCCCTGGGCGTCGACAAGGCGCCGGCCGAGCCCGGCGCGGTCGGCCTCGAGGTCCGCGGGCTGACCGTCATCGACGCCGCCGGCGTGCGGCAGGTCGACGACGTGAGCTTCGAGGTGTCACGCGGCGAGATCGTCGCGATCGCCGGCGTGCAGGGCAACGGGCAGACCGAGCTGACCGAGGTCATCCTCGGCCTGCAGAAGCCGGTCGCCGGTGCCGTGCGGCTGGACGGCACCGACCTCGCCGGCCGCAGCGTCAAGGAGGTGCTGCGCGCGGGCGTCGGCTTCGTCCCCGAGGACCGGACGCTCGACGGCCTCGTCGCCGACTTCACCGTGGCGGAGAACCTGGTCCTCGACCTGCACGACGAGGAGCCGTTCGCCCGGGGCGTGCAGATGGACCTCGCCAAGGTCCGCGCGAACGCCGAGCACCGCACGGTCGAGTTCGACGTGCGCACGCCGTCGATCGACGCGCCCGCCGGCACGCTGTCGGGCGGCAACCAGCAGAAGGTCGTGCTCGCGCGCGAGATGAGCCGGCCGCTGCGGCTGTTCATCGCGTCGCAGCCCACGCGCGGCCTCGACGTCGGGTCCATCGAGTTCGTGCACAAGCGGATCGTGCAGGAGCGGGACCACGGCACCCCCGTGATCATCGTGTCCACCGAGCTCGACGAGGTGCTCGCGCTGGCCGACCGGATCGTCGTGATGTACCGCGGTCGGATCGTCGGCACCGTGCCCGGCGACACCGACCGCGACGTGCTCGGTCTGATGATGGCCGGCGTGCCGCTCGCGGAGGCCCGGGCCCAGGCGGCGAGCCACCACACGGTGCTCGGCGAGCTCGACCTCGAGACGGACGACGACGTCACCGACGCGCCCGGCTCGCAGGACCCCACCCAGGAGGCAGACCGGTGAGCACCACGCCACCACTTCCCGACGGCGCTCCCGGCGAGCACGTCCCGCCCCCGGCGGGCACCGGCACCGACGCGGTGACGACGACGAAGGAGCAGCCCGAGCCGCGCAGCAGCTCGGTGCTGCGCGAGATCCTGTCGAGCGGGTGGCTCGTCACGGTGCTCGCGGTCGTCCTCGCGCTCGTCCTGTCAGGCGTGCTCATCGCCGCGGCGGACGAGGAGGTCCAGAAGGCCGCGGGCTACTTCTTCTCCAAGCCGACGGACACCCTCACGGCCGCGTGGGACGCCGTGTCCAGCGCCTACGTCGCGCTGTTCCACGGCGCGGTGTACGACCCGAGCAAGGACACGTTCGCGGCGTCGATCAAGCCGCTGACCGAGACCATGACGACGTCGGTGCCGCTGATCCTCGCGGGTCTCGGCCTCGGCATCGGGTTCCGTGCGGGCCTGTTCAACATCGGCGCCCAGGGGCAGATCATCGTCGGCGCGGTCGGCGCCGGCTGGGTCGCGTTCCACCTCGACCTGCCCCCGGTGCTGCACCTGCTCGTCGCGATGCTCGCGGCCGCGGTCGCGGGCGGTCTGTGGGCCGGGATCGCCGGCTTCCTCAAGGCGCGCACCGGTGCGCACGAGGTCATCACGACGATCATGCTCAACAACATCGCCGTGTACCTCGTCGCGTACCTGCTGACGACGTCGGTGCTCAAGAACCCGGGCAGCACCAACCCGATCTCGCCGCCCGTGCCCGAGTCGGCGCAGTACCCGGCGCTCCTCGGCGGGCAGTTCCGCCTGCACTGGGGGTTCGTCGTCGCGGTGCTCGCGGCGGCGTTCGTCTGGTGGCTCATGAGCCGCTCGACCATCGGCTTCAAGTTCCGCGCGGTCGGCTCGAACCTGCACGCCGCGCGCACCGCCGGCATCTCGGTGAACGCGTCGTTCGTCTGGGTCATGGTGGTCGCGGGTGCGCTCGCCGGGCTGGGCGGCTCCGCGCAGGTGCTCGGCACGGACAAGGTGCTCACCGCGGACGTGGCCGCGAGCTTCGGGTTCGACGCGATCACGGTCGCGCTGCTCGGCCGGTCCAAGCCGCTCGGCACGTTCTTCGCCGGTCTGCTGTTCGGCGCGCTGCGCGCCGGCGGGTTCGCGATGCAGGCGCGCACGGGCACGCCGATCGACGTCGTGCTCGTCGTCCAGTCGCTCGTCGTGCTGTTCATCGCGGCACCGCCGCTCGTCCGTGCGGTGTTCCACCTGCCGACCCCCGGCACCCGGCGCGATCGCGCGCCCCGCCCCACGACGAAGGAGGTGGCCGCGTGAGCGCCCCGACGACGGACCGTCCGACGCCCGCGGGCGCCGGACCGGCGCAGACCAAGCCGCTGCCCCCGATCTCCTACAAGGCCCCGATCGGCTACGGCGTGGTCGGCGTGCTCTCCCTGGTGCTGTTCGGGCTGCTCCCGGACGGTGGGCTGGAGTCGACCTTCACGGTCTCGACGAGCAAGGACTTCGTCACGATCGACCCGGTCACGGTCCCGTCCAAGCTCACCGCGATCGTGCTGTCCCTCGTCGCGCTCGCGCTCGCCGCCTACTCCTACCGGGCCGCGAGCCGGCGCCGGAAGGTCGGCGTGTGGCTGCCGGTCCTGTTCGGCGTCGCCGTGATCCTCGCGTTCCTCACCTGGGCGGACGCGGGCAAGGCCTCGCCCATGCCGCTGACCGGGCTGCTGCAGGGCTCGCTGTTCCTCGCGATCCCGCTGGTGTTCGGGGCGCTCGCGGGCACGCTGTGCGAACGGTCCGGCATCGTCAACGTCGCCATCGAGGGGCAGCTGCTCGCGGGCGCGTTCCTCGCGGCCGTCGTCGCGTCGATCACGCAGTCCGCGTACGCCGGGCTCGTCGCCGCGCCGATCGCGGGAGCGCTCGTCGGTGCCCTGCTCGTGCTGTTCTCGATCCGGTACGTGGTGAACCAGATCATCGTCGGCGTCGTGCTCAACGTGCTCGTCGTCGGCGTCACGAGCTACCTGTTCTCCACCGTGCTGAAGAACGACGCGGCCACGTTCAACTCGCCGCCCAAGCTCCAGACGATCGACATCCCGCTGCTCAGCCAGATCCCGGTCGTCGGACCCGTGCTGTTCCGGCAGACCGCGCTCGTCTACATCATGTACGTCGTCGTCGCCCTGCTGCAGATCTTCCTGTTCCGCAGCCGGTGGGGCCTGCGCCTGCGGTCCGTCGGCGAGCACCCGAAGGCCGCGGACACCGTCGGCATCAAGGTCAACCGCACGCGCATGCGCGCCACGCTGCTGGGGGGCGCGGTCGCCGGTCTCGGCGGCGCGTTCTTCACCGTCGCGGCCGGTCTCGCGTTCGGCAAGGAGATGACCGGAGGCAAGGGCTTCATCGCCCTGGCCGCGATGATCCTCGGCCGGTGGAACCCGGTCGGGGCGCTCGCCGCCGCGCTGCTGTTCGGCTTCTCCGACAACCTGCAGGTGGTGCTCGGCATCATCGGCACGCCCATCCCGTCGCAGATCATGCTCATGACGCCGTACGTCGTGACGATCTTCGCCGTCGCCGGGCTCGTCGGCCGGGTGCGCCCGCCGGCGGCCGAGGGCATCCCGTACGTCAAGTGAGGCAGGTCGTCAGGTGAAGGAAGTCGACTGGGACGCGCTGCGTGCGGTCGCGACGGAGGCGATGCGCCACGCGTACGTGCCGTACTCGAGGTTCCCCGTGGGGGCCGCGGCGATCGTCGACGACGGGCGCGTGGTCAGCGGGGCGAACATCGAGAACGCGAGCTACGGCGTGACGCTGTGCGCGGAGTGCTCGCTCGTCTCGGCGCTCGTGATGTCGGGCGGCGGGCGGCTGGTCGCGTTCACGTGCGTCGACGGGCACGGCGACGTGCTCATGCCGTGCGGGCGCTGCCGCCAGCTGCTGTTCGAGCACGGCGGTCCGCGGCTCGTGCTCGAGACCGTGTCGGGAGTACGGACGATGGACCAGGTGCTGCCCGACGCGTTCGGGCCCGCCGACCTGGAGGAGCGAGCATGAGCGAGCAGTTCGACGCGGTCGACGTCATCGTCGCGAAGCGTGACGGGCACCGGCTGAGCGACGCGCAGATCGACTGGGTCATCGACGCGTACACGCGCGGCGTGGTGGCCGACGAGCAGATGTCCGCGCTCAACATGGCGATCCTGCTCAATGGGATGGACCGCGCGGAGATCGCGCGGTGGACCGCCGCGATGATCGCCTCCGGCGAGCGCATGTCGTTCGCCGACCTGGGCCGCCCGACCTCGGACAAGCACTCGACCGGCGGCGTGGGGGACAAGATCACGCTGCCGCTCGCGCCGCTCGTCGCGGTGTTCGACGTCGCGGTGCCGCAGCTGTCCGGCCGCGGGCTCGGCCACACCGGCGGCACGCTCGACAAGCTCGAGTCCATCCCCGGCTGGCGCGCGGCGCTCAGCAATGACGAGATGATGCGCCAGCTCGCCGACGTGGGAGCGGTGATCTGCCAGGCCGGCTCCGGCCTCGCACCCGCGGACCGCAAGCTCTACGCGCTGCGCGACGTCACGGGCACGGTCGAGGCGATCCCGCTCATCGCGAGCTCGATCATGAGCAAGAAGATCGCCGAGGGCACGGGCTCGCTGGTGCTCGACGTCAAGGTCGGCTCGGGCGCGTTCATGAAGGACCTCGACCGCGCCACCGAGCTCGCGCGCACGATGGTCGAGCTCGGCACGGACGCGGGCGTCACGACCGTCGCGCTGCTCACCGACATGTCCACCCCGCTCGGCCTGACCGCGGGCAACGCGCTCGAGGTGCGCGAGTCCGTGGAGGTGCTCGCGGGCGGCGGTCCGGCGGACGTCGTCGAGCTCACGCTCGCGCTCGCGCGCGAGATGCTCGACGCCGCGGGACGCCCCGACGCGGATCCGGCGGCGGCGCTCGCGGACGGCCGCGCGATGGACGTGTGGCGGCGCATGATCGCGGCCCAGGGCGGCGACCCGGACGCGACGCTGCCCGTGGCGCGCGAGACCGAGGACGTCGTCGCGCAGAGCGACGGCGTGCTCACGACGCTCGACGCGTACGCGGTCGGCATCGCGGCGTGGCGCCTCGGTGCGGGACGCGCCCGCAAGGAGGACCCGGTCCAGGCGGGCGCGGGCGTGCAGATCCACGTGCGTCCGGGCGACCGCGTCACCGCGGGCCAGAAGCTGCTCACGCTGCACACCGACACCCCGGAGCGGTTCGCGCGGGCGCGCGAGGCCCTGGACGGCGGCGTGGTCGTCGACCCCGCCGCTGCGCCCGGTGCCGGCCCGCTGGTGCTCGGCCGGGTCACGGCCTGACCACCGGCACCCTGCCGGCGCCCGGCGCCCGATGCCGGTGCGGCCGTGCGGTGCTGCGGACCAGGGCTGCCGACCAGGGCTGCCGGGCAGGGCCGCTGACCAGGGCCGAAGGCCCACTGGCGGCGGACAGGGCACGGGAGAAGGATGAGCAGGACGACCCGGCGACGAGGAGGACGCGATGAGCACGCTGCCCGGACCTGACGCCTGGCGGGACGCGGGGCTCGAGCCCGCCGACCCGGCCGTCCCCGCCCGGCTGACCGACGACGAGACGGACCGGCCCGCCGACGCGCCGGACCCGGAGGAGTACGTCCCGGACTTCGCGCGGCCCGACCGTGACGGCGCCGCCGACGAGGCGGACGTCGTCGAGCAGGACACCGAGGTCCCCCTGGACGACGACGAGGACGAGGCGTGAGCAAGAAGACGGACGAGACGAAGGACGAGCCGGCCGGGGAGCAGCCGGGGGAGCGGACCGCCGGCCCCGCGGACGAGCAGGTGAGCGGCCAGGCGGGTGACCCCGCTGTCCCCGCCGCCGACGCGGTCGGGGCGTTGGTCGCCCTCATCCCCTCGCTGCCGAAGGTGCTCCTCCACGACCACCTCGACGGCGGGCTCCGCCCCGCGACGATCGTCGAGCTCGCGGAGCAGACCGGTCACGAGCTGCCCACGACGGATCCCGATGCGCTCGGGGCGTGGTTCGTCGACGCCGCGTCGGCCGGCTCGCTCGAGCGGTACCTGGAGACGTTCGCGCACACGGTCGCGGTGCTGCAGACCGCCGACGCGCTGCGCCGCGTCGCGCGGGAGGCGGTGCTCGACCTCGCGGCGGACGGCGTGGTGTACGCCGAGCTGCGGTACGCGCCCGAGCAACACGTCGAGGGCGGGCTGAGCCTGCAGGAGGTCGTGGACGCGGTCGGCGCGGGCGTGGACGAGGGCGTCACGCAGGCGCGCGAGGCCGGCACCCCGGTCCGGGTCCAGCTGGTGCTGTGCGCGATGCGGCACCTGGACCGCTGGGCGGAGGTCGCCGAGCTGGCGGTCGCCAACCGGGACGCGGGGGTGGTCGGCTTCGACCTCGCGGGCCCGGAGGACGGCTACCCGGCGTCCGCGCACCCCGAGGTGTTCGCGATGCTGCGCGCGGCGCACTTCCCGTTCACGCTGCACGCGGGCGAGGCGGCCGGTGTGGAGTCCGTGTCCGACGCGGTCGCGGCGGGTGCGTTGCGGCTGGGCCACGGCGTGCGGCTCGTCGACGACGTGGGCTCCGACGACCTCGGCGACCGGTTCGGCCTGGTCGCGCACTGGGTGCGCGACCAGCGGCTCGCGCTCGAGGTGTGCCCGTCGTCGAACGTCCACACCGGCGCCGCACCCTCGGTCGCGGAGCACCCGGTGACCCGGCTGCGCCGGCTGGGCTTCGCGGTCACCGTCAACACCGACAACCGGCTGCAGTCCGGCACCACGCTCGGCCGCGAGCTCGCGCTGCTCGTCGAGCAGGCGGGCTGGACGCTGCACGACCTGGAGGACGTCGCGGTCACCGCGGCCGCGCAGGCGTTCCTCCACCACGACGAGCGCGCCGCGCTCATCGACACCGTGATCCGGCCCGCGTACGCCGCGGCCCGGGGAGGAAGGCACCGCGCATGACCCACGACCCGCTCGACGCAGCAGCCCTCGCCCAGTTCGTCGACCACACGCTGCTCAAGCCCGAGGCCACGCGCGCGGACGTCGACGCGCTCGTCGTCGAGGCGGGCCGCCTCGGCGTCTACTCGATCTGCGTGTCGCCGTCGTTCCTGCCCGTCGACGTCTCGGGGGCGCCCGGCCTCAAGGTCGCCACGGTGTGCGGGTTCCCGTCGGGCAAGCATCACAGCGAGGTGAAGGCCGCCGAGGCCGCGCGTGCCGTCGCGGACGGGGCCGACGAGGTCGACATGGTGATCGACGTGGGCGCGGCCAAGGAGGAGCGGTTCGACGACGTGCAGGCGGACATCGCCGCCGTCCGCGCCGCGATCCCCGCGCCCGCCGTGCTCAAGGTCATCATCGAGTCCGCGGCGCTCAGCGACCACGAGATCGTGCACGTGTGCAAGGCCGCCGCGGCGGCCGGTGCGGACTTCGTCAAGACCTCGACGGGGTTCCACCCCGCGGGTGGCGCGTCGGTGCACGCGGTGCGCATCATGGCCGACACCGTGGGCGGTCGGCTCGGCGTCAAGGCGTCGGGCGGCATCCGCACGGCGGGCGACGCGCTGGCGATGATCGAGGCCGGCGCCACGCGTCTCGGCCTGTCCGGGACGGCAGCGGTCCTGGCGGGCCTGGAGGCCGACTCGACGTACTGACCGCTGCCTCGTGCGCCAGACGGGTGGACGGGCGCTCACGCGTCCCTCCACCCGCTCGCGCGGTGCGGGTGGTGCCGCGGGGTCAGTCGATGCCGAGCGCGCCGCGCACGTCGGCCGCCACGGCGTCCAGGCGCTCGCGGGCGTGGCGGCGTGCCGCGCCCACGGCGGCGTCGTCGGCGTCGGGGAGCACCGGCTCGACGACCTCGAGGTAGCACTTGACCTTGGGCTCGGTGCCGGACGGGCGCACGATCACGCGGGTGCCGTCGGCGGCGTCGAGCCGCAGCCCCTCGGTCGGCGGCAGGCCCCCGCGCTCCTCGTCGGTGCCGCGCGCGAGGTCGACCACGCGCGTCACGGCCGCGCCGCCGAGAACGCCGGGCGGCTGTGCGCGCACTCGGCCCACCGTCTCGCCGATCGCCGCGAGGTCGTCGTACCGGGCCGACACCTGGCCGGTGAGGTACAGCCCGTGCGCGCGCGCCAGGTCGTCGAGCGCGTCGACGAGCGTCCTGCCGGACGCCTTGAGCCGGGCGGCGAGGCCCGCGACGAGCAGCGCGGCCGAGATCCCGTCCTTGTCCCGCACGGTCCCCGGTGCGACGCAGTAGCCGAGCGCCTCCTCGTACCCGAACACGAGGCCGTCGACCCGCGAGAGCCACTTGAACCCGGTGAGCGTCTGCACGTGGCGCACGCCGGCGGCCTGCGCGATCTGCGCGAGCTGCCGGGAGGACACGATCGAGCTCGCGAACGCGGCCTCGGGGTCGAGGGGTTCGCCGTCGGCCGCGAGGCGGTCCGCGGCCTCCTGGCCGAGCAGCGCGCCGGTCTCGTCGCCGTGCAGCATCCGCCAGCCGTCGGCGGCCGCGGTGTCCGGGCCGCGGTAGGCGCGCGCCCGCGGGTCCTGCACCGCCACGGCGCACCGGTCGGCGTCCGGGTCGAGCGCGATGACCAGGTCGGCACGCTCGTCGGCCGCGAGCCCGAGCGCGAGGTCGATCGCGCCGGGCTCCTCGGGGTTGGGGAACGCGACGGTCGGGAAGCGGCCGTCGGGCTCCGCCTGCTCCGGCACGACGAGCACGTCGGTGAACCCCGCCCCCGCGAGCACCCGCTGCGCGACCTCGCCGCCCACGCCGTGCAGGGGCGTCAGGACGACCCGCAGGTCGCCTGCGACAGCCCGCGTCGTCGGGTCGGCGAGCTGCAGCGTCGCGTCGACGTACGCGTCGACGACGTCCTCGCCCAGCACGGTCCAGCCGTGGTCGGCCCGCGGTACGGACGCGACGGACGGCACGCGGGCGATCTCGGCGGCGATCGCCGAGTCGGCGGGCGGCACGATCTGCGCGCCCTGGCCGCTGTCGGTCACGACGCGCCCGCCGAGGTAGACCTTGTAGCCGTTGTCCTGCGGCGGGTTGTGCGACGCGGTGACCATGACGCCCGCGTCGGCGTCGAACCGGCGCACGCAGAACGCGAGCACCGGGGTGGGCAGCGGGCGGGGGAGCAGGAGCACCTCGATGCCGACGGCCGTCAGGACGGCGGCCGTGTCCAGGGCGAACTGCTCGGACTTGCGGCGCGCGTCGTAGCCGACGACGACGCGCGGCGCCGGCGTGAGGCCGTCGAGCTCGCCGAGCAGGTAGTCCGCGAGCCCCGACGCGGCGCGGATCACCACCGCGCGGTTCATGCGGTGCGGTCCGCCGGCGATCGCGCCGCGCAGCCCCGCGGTGCCGAACTGGAGCAGCCCGGAGAACCGGTCGGCGAGCTCGGCGCGCGCGTGCCGCGCGGTGCGCAGCACCGTGAGCTGCTCGAGGTCCGGGTCGGCGCCCTCCTCGAGCCCGGGCGGGGACTCCTGCGCGAGGCGCAGCAGCTCGCGCAGCTCGTCCGCGGTCTCGGGGTCCGGGTCGTCGGCGATCCATGCCTCGACCCGGGCCGTGAGGTCATCCCACGCGTCGTCGGCGCTCATGCCCCCAACGTACTGACCAGTACGCTCGCGCACGAACCGAACGTCCCGGCCCCGCCGCGCGGCGGTGTGTCAGCGGCGGGGTGTCAGCGGCGGGGCGTCACAGGCGGCGGATGATGTCGGCCAGCAGCGCACTGATGCGCGGCCCGGCCGCGAGACCGGCCTCGAGGACCTCCTCGTGCGACAGCGGCTGCTCGCTGATGCCGGCCGCGAGGTTCGTCACGAGCGAGATGCCGAGCACCTCGAGCCCCGCCTGCCGCGCCGCGATCGCCTCGAGCGTCGTCGACATCCCGACGAGGTCGCCACCCAGGCGCCCGGCCATGCGCACCTCGGCCGGCGTCTCGTAGTGCGGTCCGCGGAACTGGACGTACACGCCCTCGTCGAGCGACGGGTCGACCTCGCGCGCGAGGCCCCGCAGACGGGCCGAGTACAGGTCGGTCAGGTCGACGAACGTCGCACCCTCGACCGGCGAGGTCGCCGTCAGGTTGAGGTGGTCGCTGATGAGCACGGGCGTGCCCGGACCCCACGCGGGGTTCAGGCCGCCGCAGCCGTTGGTGAGCACGACGGTCGTGGCGCCCGCCGCCGCCGCGGTGCGCATGCCGTGCACGACGCGCCGCACCCCCTTGCCCTCGTACAGGTGCGTGCGCGAGCCGAGCACGAGCGCGTGCTTGCCGCTCGCGCCGATGCGCACCGAGCGGATCGTGCCGACGTGCCCGTGCACGGCGGCGGCCGAGAACCCCGGCACGTCGGTGCTCGCGACCTCGGCGACCGTCTCGCCCAGCAGGTCCGCCGCACCGCCCCAGCCCGAGCCCAGCACGAGCGCCACGTCGTGGCGCGGCACCCCGGTGGCGCGCGCCAGGTGCTCCGCGGCCGCGCGGGCCACGTCGAACGGGTCGGTCGTCGGGTCGTCGAGGTCCAGGACGTCGGTCATGACGAGAACGCTAGCCCCGACCGCGCCCGGGGCACGCGTCACGGCGCGCGGGACGTGCCGAGCCACACGCGGGCTGCCCACCGGCTGCTCGTGAGGCATGCGCCGGCACCGGGCAGAATGCACACGTGAGCACACCGCCCGGTACGCACGCCCTGCCCGACACCCGCGTCGTCATCGTCGGGGGAGGCCCCGGTGGCTACGAGGCCGCTCTCGTCGCGCGGCGCCTGGGCGCCGACGTGACGGTGGTCGAGGAGAAGGGGCTCGGCGGGTCGGCCGTGCTCACGGACGTCGTCCCGTCCAAGACGCTCATCGCGACCGCCGAGTGGATGACGATCGCCGACCGCGCGCCCGAGCTCGGGATCCGCAGCGGCCTGAGCCACGACCACGGCCACCACATCGACCTCGCCGCGGTGAACACGCGCGTCAAGGCGCTCGCGGCCGCGCAGTCGGCGGACATCCGGGGACGCCTCGAGAAGGAGGGCGTGCACGTCGTGCTCGGCCGCGGCCGTCTCGACGGGCCGCAGCGGGTCGTCGTCGACCTCGTCGACGGCGGCGGCGAGACGACGCTGGACGCGGACGTCGTCCTCGTCGCGACCGGCGCGCGCCCGCGCGAGCTGCCCGAGGCGCGGCCCGACGGCGAGCGCATCCTCACGTGGACGCAGCTGTACGACCTGCCCGCGCTGCCCGAGCGGCTCGTCGTCGTCGGCTCGGGCGTCACGGGTGCGGAGTTCGCCGGCGCGTACACGTCGCTCGGCTCGGACGTCACGCTGGTCTCGTCGCGCGACCGCGTGCTCCCGGGCGAGGACGGCGACGCGGCCGAGCTCATCGAGGAGGTCTTCAAACGCCGCGGCATGACCGTGCTGTCGCGCTCGCGGGCCGCCGGGGCGCGCCGCACCGCCGACGGGGTCGTCGTGACGCTCGCCGACGGGCGGGAGGTCGAGGGCACGCACGTGCTGTTCGCGGTCGGCTCGATCCCGACGACGAGCGGGCTCGGGCTCGAGGAGTCCGGCGTGCGCCTGGCGCCGTCCGGGCACATCGAGGTCGACAAGGTCTCGCGCACGAGCGTGCGCGGCGTCTACGCGGCCGGCGACGTGACCGGGGTGCTCCCGCTCGCGTCGGTCGCCGCGACGCAGGGGCGCATCGCGATGTCGCACGCGCTGGGCGACGCGGTCATGCCGCTGTCGCTGCGCGCCGTCGCGGCGAACATCTTCACGGCACCGGAGATCGCGACGGTCGGCTACTCCGAGCAGCGCCTGCAGGAGGAGGGGGTCGCGTACGAGGTGAGCACCCTGCCGCTGACCCGCAACCCGCGGGCCAAGATGCTCGGCGTGCGCGAGGGGTTCGTCAAGATCTTCGCGACGCGCGGCGCGGGCACCGTGCTCGGTGCGGTGCTCGTCGGCCCGCGCGCGTCGGAGTCGGTGTTCCCGCTCGCGCTCGCGATCACGCACCGCCTGTCCGCCGACCAGGTCGCGCAGGTCATCACGGTCTACCCGTCGATGTCCGGCACGCTGGCCGAGGTCGCGCGCACGCTGCACCACCGCGCCGCGGACTGACCGCGGGGAGCGTCAGGGGAGCGTGACCCGGACGACGAGCGGGAGGTGGTCGCTCGTCGCGACGTCCGTGAGCACGTCCGCCGACGCGAACCCGACGTGCCGGCCGAAGACCCAGTCGATCCGCTCGGCGGGTGCGTCGGACGGTGAGGTGAGTGCGTCGGCGTCACCGACCTCGTCGACCGCGCTGACCCACCCGGCGTCCGTGAGCAGCTCGACCTCCGGCCACCCCGGCCGGGCGTTGAGGTCACCGCCCAGCACGCTCGGCCCGGTGCCCGGCTCGGCCGCCAGCAGCGTGGCGAGCTGGTCCAGGCGCGTCGGCGTGTTCTCGGCGCGGTGCTGCAGGTGGACGGACGTCACGCGCACGGCCTCGCCCCCGGCCGTCGTCACCGTGGCCGAGAGTGCCGAACGCCCCTGCGGACCGGCGCCGTACGGCAGGACGGTCACGGCGACGTCCGTGAGCCCGGACCTGGCCAGCACCGCGTTGCCGAACTGCCGGTCGGCCGCCGGCGCGTACTCGACCGTCATGCCCAGACGGCGCGCGAGCCACGTCGCCATGTCCGCTCCGCCGCCGAGCACCCAGCCGCGCTCCACCTCCTGGAGCAGGACCACGTCGGCACCCGCCGCCTCGACGGTCGCGGCGGCGGCCTCGAGGTCGACGCCGCCGGACGGCGCGACGCCGTAGTGCAGGTTCCAGCTCACGACCGTGAGCGCGTCGCCCGCGGCGCGCGCGGGCACGTCCCGGCCGTGCGTGCTCGTCGTCGACGGGCCGAGGCCGACGAGCGCGAGCACGACCGGCGGGACCAGCAGCAGGCGCGCGGCGCGTACGCGCGCGGGCTGGCGCAGGTCCGGTGCCGGGTCCGGGGCGGGGCCCTGCGCGCCGCCCGACGCACTGCTAGACGCGCTGCCAGAGGCGCTGCCGGACGCGCTGCCCGGCGCGCTCCCGAGCGGGGCGACGGGCGCCGGTGTGCGGTGGTGCAGGCCGCAGACCGCGACGACCACGGCCGCGGCCACCGGCACGTACGCGTTGTCGAACGGCAGCGGGACGTCGTAGTCGAGCATGTAGCCGAGCAGCGGCAGCACGACGCCGAGCCCGGCGACCGCGACCGCACCCGCGGTGCGCCAGGTGCCCGGAGGCGCCGAGCGGCGCACGGAGAGCGTCCCGACGAGCACGACGCCGAGCACGGCGTCCAGCACCACGACGGCGACGAGCGCCGTGCCGCCGGAGGTGAGCATCGCGAGCGCGACCGCGGCGACCACGAGGACCGCGGCCCCGACGCGCACGGCTCCCGGCCAGCGGTCGGGGCGCAGCAGCAGCCACCCGCCCAGCCCGGTCGCGAGGACCACGGCCAGCCCGGCCCAGCCGAGCGCGATCCCGGCCTGCGACGCGAGGAACGCGGGGTTCGCGCCGATCATCACGGCGATCGCGATGACCGGCCCGAGCGCCCACAGCCGGCGCGGACGGTTCGTCGCGGGCGCCCCCGCGCCCGTCCCGCCCGAGGTGACGCGGACCGCGGCGAGCGGCGCGACCGCGACCGCGACCGCGACGACCCAGCCGACCCACGACGACCGCCACACGGCGTCCCACGAGCCCAGCAGCACCTGGAGCCCCGCGGACAGCCCGCAGCCGACGACGACCCCGAGCGCGGCCTGCCGCGGCCCCGAGGCGCGTCCCGCGACGAACGCGGCCGCGAGGACGAGCGCGCCGACCGCCCAGGCCACGGACACGAGCCCGAGCCGGTACCGGGCGTCGTCCTCGAGGCCTTGCAGCACCACGCGCAGCACCGCGAGCACCGCCGCGCCGACGATCACGGTGCGGCCGGTCGGCACCCCGCTCGGCGCGCGCGTGGCGACCAGGAGCGCCCCTGCGACGAGCCCTGCGGCGGCGTACGTGGCGAGCGCGGTGACGCCGACGGTCACGACGCCCGACGCGAACGCGTGGTCGAGCAGCGGACCGCTCGCGCGCACGAGCTCGAGCGTGGCGACGACGAGCGCCGCGAGCAGCCAGACGCGCGTGGGCGTGCCGTCGTCGGGCGGCCGGGCGACGCTGCCGGCCGGTGCCTGCTCGTCGGCGGACCCGGTGGGCCGCGCCTCTCGCGTGTCGTCGCTCGTCACGCGCCGAAGGGTACGCGCCGGGCCGTGGGCGGCCCGCGCGGGACACACGTCCCGGCCCGGGGCGCCCCGGTGGGCCCATGATGCGGCACATGCGCCCGCACGGTCCCGTCGTCCGAACCGTCCGCCACGACCCGGCGGACCGGCCGCTGCTGGTGATCTGGGAGGCCACGCGCGCGTGCGCGCTGTCGTGCGTGCACTGCCGGGCCGAGGCGCAGCCCCGCCGTGACCCGCGCGAGCTCGACACCGAGGAGGCGACCGAGCTCATGCGTCAGGTCGCGTCCTTCGGGCGGCCGTCGCCGATCTTCGTCATCACGGGCGGCGACTGCTTCGAGCGCGAGGACCTCGACGAGCTCGTGCGGCGCGGTCGTGCGCTCGGGCTCGCGGTGGCGGTCTCGCCGTCGGGCACCGCGAAGCTCGACCGTGCGGCGCTCGTGCGGCTGCAGGAGGCGGGTGTGACCGCGATGTCGCTGTCGCTCGACGGCGCGACGGCGCAGGTCCACGACGGCTTCCGCCGCGTGCCGGGGACGTTCGACCGGACCGTGCAGGCGTGGGCCACGGCGCGCGAGCTCGGCATGAAGGTGCAGGTCAACTCGACGATGTCGAGCCGCACGGTGCACGAGCTGCCCGACCTGGCGGCGCTCGTGCGCGAGTACGGCGCGATGACGTGGAGCGCGTTCATGCTCGTGCCGATGGGCCGCGGCGTCGACCTGGGTGCGCTCAGCGCGCAGCAGTGCGAGGACGTCATGAACTACCTGTACGACCTGGGCCCGCACGTCCCGGTGAAGACGACCGAGGGCCACCACTTCCGGCGGGTCGCGCTGCAGCGAGCGGTGCTCGAGGAGCGCGGCGCGGACCACGTCGAGGTGATGGGCCTCGGCGAGCTGTACGCCGAGCTGACCGAGCGCACGGCCGCGTTCGGCTGGGGCGACGCGGTGCGGGCGCGGCGACCCCCGGTCAACGTCAACGCGGGCTACGGGTTCGTCTTCGTCTCGCACGTCGGCACCGTGCACCCCTCGGGCTTCCTGCCGGTCTCGGCCGGCGACGTCCGCGAGCAGCCGCTCCCGGAGATCTACCGCTCCTCGGAGCTGTTCACCGGCCTGCGGGACACCTCGCTGCTGACCGGGCGGTGCGGGACGTGCGAGTTCGCCCGGGTGTGCGGCGGCTCGCGGTCGCGCGCGTACGCCACGTCCGGCGACCCGCACGCGTCCGACCCGCTGTGCGCCTACGAGCCGGGCTCGTTCCCGTACGCCGAGGACGTCGCCGCGCTGCTGGCGTCCTGACCTGCGGGACGCACCCGCGTGAGCGGGTGCGCGCGGCGGGTGCAGCCCGCACACTCGTCGTCATGCTGCGTGACGTCACCGCCCACCTGACGCTCGACGTCCGCGCCCCCGCGACCCTGGCGCTGGCGCTCGCGGTGGCGACGGGTCACGACGCCGACGAGCGCCTCGAGGTCACGCTCGACGGCGTCCCCCTCACCCCGCGCGAGGTCCCCGACGCGCACGGCACGCGCCTGCACGTGCTCGACGCGGGGCCGGGCACGCTCGTCGTGGACTACGGCGCGACCGTGCGCGGACGCACCACCACACCCGGGGCGAGCGAGGCCGACCGGCTGCGCTACCTGCGGCCGAGCCGGTACTGCGAGTCGGACTCGCTCGGGCCGACCGCGCGCGCCGAGTTCGCCGGGCTCGCCGGGCAGGACCTGCTCGCGGCCGTCTCGTCGTGGGTCGGCACGCGCCTCGCCTACGTGCCGGGCTCGAGCCTGCCGACCGACGGCGCGGTGCGCACGCTGCTCGCCCGGCAGGGCGTGTGCCGGGACTACGCGCACCTCGTCGTCGCGCTGCTGCGCGCGCTCGACGTGCCCGCGCGGCTCGTCGGGGTGTACGCGCCCGGGCTGGACCCGATGGACCTGCACGCGGTCGCGGAGGCGTGGGTGGACGACGCGTGGCGCGTGGTCGACGCGACGACGCTCGCACCGCGGTCCACCCTCGTGCGCGTCGCCACCGGGCGCGACGCGTCGCACACCGCGTTCCTGTCCGTGCACGGCGGCGCCGCGGACCTCACCGCCTTCCGCGTGGGCGCGGTCGTCGACGAGCTGCCCGACGACGACGTGCGCACGCTCGTGACGCTCGGCTGAGCGCGCCTCAGGCGAACAGCGCCTGCCCGACGAACGGGCTGTGGCTCGTCGTGATCGGGGTGCCGTCGCTGCCCGTCACGAGCGAGCCGTCGGGCACGCCGGGCGGCACCGCGAACAGACCCGAGCCGGTGTGCTGCAGGTACTCCATGAGCCCGTCGTCGCGCGACAGCGTGGTCTGCATGGGGACGTAGTGCGTGCGGGGGTCGCGGACGAACGCGATGAAGAACAGCCCCGCGTCGAGCCGCCCCAACGAGTCGTTGCCGTCGGTGAAGTTGTAGCCGCGGCGCAGCATCCGCACGCCGTCGTTGTGGGTGGGGTGCGCGAGCCGCACGTGGCTGTTGAGCGCGACGAGCGGCGTGCCCTCGCGGCCGGTGACCTCGAAGTCGGGCTCGGTGAGCTCCTCGCCGCCGGACAGGGGAGCGCCCTCACCCTTGGTCCGTCCGACGAGCGCCTCCTGCTCGCGCAGCGACGTGCGGTCCCACGTCTCGATCTGCATGCGGATGCGCCGTGCGACGAGGTAGGTGCCGCCGACCAGCCACGACGAGTCGCGCGAGTCGTGCGCGGCCGCGTCCTCGCCCACCCACACGTGCCGCTCGAGCTCGTCGGGCTCCTCGGCCTTGAGGTTGGCGGTGCCGTCCTTGAAGCCGAACAGGTTGCGCGGCGTCGTCTGCGCCGTGGACGTCGAGGACGTGCGCCCGTACCCGAGCTGCGTCCAGCGGATCGTCGCGGCGCCGAACGCCGCGCGCGACAGGTTGCGGATCGCGTGGACCGCGACCTGGGGGTCGTCGGCGCACGCCTGCACGACGAGGTCGCCGTCGCTGCGCGCCGGGTCGAGCGCGTCCGCGGGGAAGTGCGGCAGCTCGACGAGCGCGTCGGGCAGACGGTCCGCGAGGCCGAACCGGTCGGTGCCGTCGGCGGCGACGAACAGCGAGCGGCCGAACCCGAACGTGAGGGTCAGCCCCGCGGCGGGCAGGTCGGCGGCCTCGCCCGTGTCGTCGGGCGGCGCGTCGTACGGGCCGGACGCCGCACCGTACGGGCCCGCCGACAGCCCCTGCGTGAGGCGTGCGGCGATCGTCGTCCAGCGCTGGAGCAGTGCGACGAGGTCCTCGCGGTCGTCGGTCGTCACGTCGAACGACGCGAGGTACAGGCGGTCCTGCGCGGGCGTCACGATGCCCGCCTGGTGCCGGCCCGTGAACGGGTAGGTCCCCGCGGCGCGGGTGTCCGGGGCAGGCTCGCCGACCGACGCCGCCGCACGACCGGCGGCGAAGCCCGCGGCGCCGACGGCGGCGGCACCGAGCAGACCGCCGCCGAGCACCGCGCGACGCGTGACGCCCCGCGACCCGGGGGCGGGCGGCTGCTCGGTCACGTCAGACCCCCGTGACGACGGCGGTCAGCCGGGACAGCGGCTCGGAGAGCGCGTCGACCGCGGTGGACAGCTGCTTGACCTGCTGCGCGGTCAGCTCGTCGTACGCCGTGAAGCCCTTCTCCACCGAGCCGTGCTCGGCGAGCAGCCCCTCGAGCGCGGCGAACCGCTCGACGAGCGTCGCCGCCAGGTCCGGGTCGGCGCCCTCGACGACGTCCGCGAGCACCTCGTACGCCACGCGCGCGCCGTCGACGTTCGCCTGGAAGTCCCACAGGTCGGTGTGCGACCAGATCTCCTCCTCGCCCGTGACCTTGCCGGTCGCGACCTCGTCGAGGAGCTCCTTGGCGCCGTTGGCGATCTGGAACGCCTCGAACGTGAACTGCGGGTCGTCGACCAGGTCGACGAGCTGCTGCGTCCACCCGACGAGGTCGTCCGCCGCCTTGGTGCGCTCGGCGTCGGTGAGCGGCACGTACTCGACGCCGCCGTTGTCGGCGGCGAGCGGCGGCCACAGGTCCTTCTCGATGTAGTGCCAGCCGCTCCAGGTCTGGCCGTCCTCGAGGTCGGCCTCGCGCGCGTCGGTCAGCGGGTCGAGGTCTCCGAAGGACTCGGCGACGGGCTCGACGCGCTCCCAGTGGACGCGCGTCGCGGCGTAGAGCGCGCGCGCCTCGTCGTCGTCGCCAGCCGTGTAGGCGTCCGCGAACTCCTGCGTGCCGGCGATCAGCGCGCCCACCTGGTCCTTGACGTACGCGACGTACTGCGCCTCGGCGGCGGCGAGCTGGTCGGCCGCGTCGCCCGTCGGTCCGACGGCCTCGCCCGAGTCGGTCACGGTGAACTCGGCGCGGATGCCGTCGCCCACCATGCCCGGCTTGCACGCCGTGTAGTACGTGCCGGGTCGGACCTGCACGACGAGGTCGCGCGTGAGGCCCGGGCCGATGTTCTCCACCTCGGAGACGACCCGCAGGCCGTCCTCGCCGAGCAGGTAGAACTCCGTGACGTCCGTGCCGTCGTTGCTCACGGCGAACGTGAGCGTGCCGCTCGGGGCGGTCGTGGCTGACACCTCGCACGCGTCCTGGGTGCTGCTCACGGTCAGCGCACGCCCGGGTGCGCCCGACGCGGCCGGGCTCGCGTCGTTGTCGACGCAGGCGGCGAGCGGCAGGACGAGGGCGACGAGCGCGAGCGCGCCGAGGGCGGAGCGGGACATGGGTCTCCTCAGGAGCGGGTGGAGGTGCGGGCGTCCGGCGCGGGCGTCAGGGGGTCGCGACGGGGGCGACGACGGCGGGCGCCGACGGCCTGGGCGCCGTCGAGCGGCCCCACGTGGTGCGGACGAACACGGTCAGGACGACGGCGACGTAGGAGGTCCACGCGACGAGCTGGAGCCACGTGGTCGCGGGCGTGAAGTTGAAGACGCCCTTGGCGAGCGTCGCGTACCAGGACGAGGGCGGGATGCTCGCGGAGACGTCGAACGCGAGCGAGTCCAGGCCGGGCAGGATGCCGGCCTCCTGCAGGTCGTGCACGCCGTAGGACAGGACGCCTGCCGCGACGAGGACGAGGAACAGCCCGGTCCAGGCGAAGAACCGGCGCAGGTCGAGGCGCACCGCGCCGCGGTACATGAGCCACGCGGCCAGGACCGCGACCGCGATGCCGAGCGCGGCGCCGGCGAGCGGCGCGCTGGTGCCCGACGAGGTCGCCTGCGCGCCCGCCCACAGGAACAGCGCGGTCTCGAGGCCCTCGCGGCCCACGGCGAGCAGCGCCATGACGACCACGGCGCCCTTGCCGGCCGCGATCGCGTCGTCGAGCTTGTGCTGCAGGTCTGCCTTGAGGTGGCGGGCGGTGCGCGCCATCCAGAAGATCATCCAGGTGATGAGGCCGACCGCGACGATCGACAGCGTGCCGCCGATGGCCTCCTGCGCCTCGAACGACAGCCCCTTGGGCCCGAACGTCAGCAGCGCGCCGAACGCGAGCGAGACCCCCACGGCGACGGCCACGCCACCCCACAGCGCGGGCAGCAGGTCGCGTCGCCCGGTCTTGACCAGGTACGCCACGAGGATGCTGACGACGAGGGCTGCTTCGAGCCCCTCGCGCAGGCCGATGAGGAAGTTCGCGACCATGGTGACCGTTCGCCGAGTGTGTGCGTCCGCGGCGCCGGACGCCGCGAGGTGAGGTCAGGCTTACCTCACACGATTCGCGAGGTTACACCCGTGCCCGGGGTCGGCGGGAGCCCGGTACCGAGCCCGACGATGTGTCTCGCGTCACGCGTCCGGGCCGCACGGGGCGCTCTCCGGGGTCGCCGGGATCGCGGCCAGGAGCGTCGGCCACGCGTCCGCGAACGCGGGCAGCAGGTCGAGCGCGGCGACCTGCTCGATCGGGACCCACGCGACCGCGAGGGACTCGGCGTCCGTGGCGCGCGCCTCGAACGGGCGCACCTCGTCGGCCAGCACGGTCGTGTACGACCAGTCCGGGTGCCGCAGCACGTGCGACGCGAAGGGCCGCACCGCGTCCGCGGGGACGCCGGCCTCCTCGTGCGCCTCGCGCAGCGCGGCCGCGGTCGCGTCCTCGTGCGGCTGGCGTGCCCCACCCGGGATGCCCCACGTGCCGCCGTGGTGGCTCCACGGCGCGCGGTGCTGCAGCAGCACGTGCGTCGGCCGGCCGTCCGGGGCGCGGCGCGCGACCAGCAGCCCCGCCGCGCCGTGCAGACCCCAGTGCCGTGCCCCGCACCCGCACCGCACCCAGCCGTCGCCCGGCGCGGGCGGGTGGCGGGGCAGGTCGGTCATGCGGTCGGGCTCAGTCGACGATCTCGCAGATCGCGGTGCCGGCGCTCACGCTCGCGCCGACGCTCGCGGCGAGGCCCGTGACCGTCCCACCGCGGTGCGCCACCAGCGGCTGCTCCATCTTCATGGCCTCGAGCACGACGACGAGGTCGCCCTCCGCGACCGTCGCACCGTCCTGCACCGCGACCTTCACGATCGTGCCCTGCATGGGGGACGCGAGCGTCGTGCCGTTGGCCGCCGCCTTCGGCCCGCTCGCGTTGCGACGCGCGGGCCGGCGCGGCATCCCCGCGCGGGCCGGACCGGGACGCCCCAGGCCGAGCGCGGCGGGCAGCACGACCTCGAGCCGCTTGCCGCCGACCTCGACGACGACGCGCTCGAGCGCCGGCGGCTCCTCCTCGGGAGCCGGGGTCGCGGCCGGCGCCTTGCCGAGCGTCGCGAGCGTGTCCGCGAACTCGGTCTCGATCCAGCGCGTGTGCACCGCGAACGGCGTGGCTGCGTCGGCCGGCGCGAACGCCTCGTCCTCGAGCACCGCCCGGTGGAACGGCACGACCGTCGGGATGCCGACGACCTCGAGCTCGGCCAGCGCGCGCCGGGCGCGCGCGATCGCCTGCGGCCGGTCGGCGCCGGTGACGATCAGCTTGGCGATCATCGAGTCGAACGCACCGGAGACCGTGTCTCCCTCGACCACGCCCGAGTCGACGCGCACGCCGGGGCCGGACGGGAAGCGCAGCGTCGAGATGCGGCCCGGCGCGGGCAGGAAGTTCGCGGCCGGGTCCTCGCCGTTGATGCGGAACTCGATCGAGTGCCCGCGCGTGGCGACCTCGTCGTAGCCGAGCGGCTCGCCCGCCGCGATGCGCAGCTGCTCGCGCACCAGGTCGACGCCCGAGATCTCCTCGGTGACCGGGTGCTCGACCTGCAGGCGCGTGTTGACCTCGAGGAACGAGACGGTCCCGTCGGCGCCGACGAGGAACTCGCACGTCGCCGCGCCCACGTAGCCGGCCTCGCGCAGGATCGCCTTGCTGGAGGTCACCAGCTGCTCGCGCTGCGCGTCCGTGAGGAACGGCGCGGGCGCCTCCTCGACGAGCTTCTGGTGGCGGCGCTGCAGCGAGCAGTCGCGCGTGCTCACCACGACGACCGTGCCGTGGGCGTCGGCGAGGCACTGCGTCTCCACGTGCCGCGGCTTGTCCAGGTAGCGCTCGACGAAGCACTCGCCCCGGCCGAACGCGGCGACCGCCTCACGCACCGCCGACTCGTAGAGCTCGTCGACCTCGTCCGCCGAGCGCGCGACCTTGAGGCCGCGGCCACCACCGCCGAACGCGGCCTTGATCGCGATCGGCAGGCCGTGCTCCGCGACGAACGCGTGGATCTGCGCCGGGCCGTCCACCGGGTCGGGCGTGCCCGCGACGAGCGGCGCGCCCGCCTTCTGCGCGATGTGCCGCGCGCTGACCTTGTCGCCCAGCGCCTCGATGGCGTCCGGCGACGGGCCGATCCACACCAGGCCCGCGTCTGTCACGGCGCGCGCGAAGTCCGCGTTCTCCGCGAGGAACCCGTACCCGGGGTGCACGGAGTCCGCGCCCGCGCGGAGCGCGACGTCGAGCAGCTTCTCGATCGACAGGTACGTGTCCGCCGCGCGGGCGCCGTCGAGCGCGAACGCCTCGTCCGCGAGGGTCACGTGCAGCGCGGTGCGGTCCTGGTCCGCGTAGACGGCGACGGACCCGACGCCGGCGTCACGGCAGGCGCGCGCGATGCGGACGGCGATCTCGCCGCGGTTGGCGATGAGGACCTTGCGCAGCGGGCGCACGGCAGAGGCGGACAGGCTGGAGGGCACGGCTCACCGTAACGCCCCGGTGTGCGGCGCGGCCTCGTCGTCGCCGCCCGCCGGAGAAGATTGGGCTTGCACCCAACCTGCGCGGCCCGGGTTTTGTAGGAACCCGACGACGCCCGCGCGCCGCTCGGGGGTCGGTGTCCGGACCCCGCTGCACGATCCCCACAACCCGGCCGTGGCGCACGGCGCGAGCGGGGCGGGTGGGTCAGGGGGTCCAGAGGGCCGGCAGCGGCAGGTCGACCTGGAGCAGGAGCGTGCGCAGCAGCGGCAGCGAGAGGCCGACGACGCCGTGGTGGTCGCCCTCGATGCGCTCGACGAACGGGCCGCCCCGCCCGTCGATCGTGAACGCCCCCGCCACCGTCAGCGGCTCGCCCGTCGCCACGTACGCCGCGATCTCCTCGTCGGACACGTCGGCGAAGTGCACGACGGTCGACGACGTGTCGCCCAGCACGGCCCCCCGCCCCGCCCCGAGCGTCCCGGGCCGCGGCTCGGGCGCGTCCTCGTCGGGCTCGCGCAGGTCCACCACCCAGTGGCCCGTGTGGAGCGTGCCCGCGCGTCCGCGCATCGACCGCCAGCGCGCGACCGCGTCGTCCGCGTCGCGCGGCTTGCCGAGGACCTCCCCGTCGAGCTCGAGCATCGAGTCGCAGCCCAGCACCACGAGGTCGGTGGCGTCCGCGAGGTCGTCGGGCAGGTGCGCGGCGACGTCGTGCGCCTTGGCCTGCGCGAGCACGAGCACCGCGTCCGCCGGGTCGAGCACGCCGTCCGCGTCCCCGTAGCGCTCGCGGGCCCGGGCCAGCACCGCGTCCTCGTCGACGGACGAGACCGCCACGAGCGGCTCGATGCCGGCGGCGCGGAGCGTGGCACGGCGGGCGGGGGAGGCGGAGGCGAGCAGCAGGCGGGTCACGGCCCGCACCCTACCCACGCAGGTCGCGGGGTCCGAGCCGCGCGCCGAGGGACGATTGTCGGGGTTCGCGCACAGGAACGTGGGTCACAATGGCGGTCGCGCGCTTGCGCAGCGTCGGGGGCCGACGCAGGACGCCGGGTGGCTCGGGAGGGCTCGTGGGCAAGGAGAACACCGTGGTCGACGTGGACGACGACGACCTCGAGCTCGACGACCTGGTCGACGACGACCCCGACCTGCTCGCGCCGCCGGACCCGGCGTGGCGGCGGCGCACCGCGATCGAGATGGTGGTCTCGGGCCTGATCGGCCTGTACGCGTCGTTCGTCCTGTCGATCGAGGCGCTCGTCCTCGCGGGGAACTCGAAGGCGGAGCTGAGCTGCAACTTCAACGACAAGATCAACTGCGCCACGGTCGCGAAGCACTGGGCCGCCGAGCTGCTGGGCTTCCCGAACGCGTTCCTCGGCATCGCCGCCGAGGCCGTCGTGCTGACCGTCGCGGTCGCGCTGGTCGGTGGCGTGGTGTTCCCGCGCTGGTTCATGCGCACCGCGCAGGCGATCTACACGGTCGGGTTCCTGTTCGCGTGGTGGCTGTTCTACATGTCGTACTTCGTGATCGGCGCGCTGTGCCCGTGGTGCCTGCTCATCACGCTCACGACGACCCTGGTGTGGGCCGGGCTGACGCGCATCAACATCCGCGAGGGGCACATCACGCTGCCGGGCCGGGCCGGCGCGGCCGGCCGGCGGTTCGTCCAGGCGGGCAACGACTGGTTCGTGACGATCGCGCTGCTCGTCGTCATGGCCGGGATGATCATGGTCAAGTACGGCTACACGCTGTTCTGAGCGGAGCGCGCGAGCCGCACGACGAAGGCCCGGACCCCGCACGGCGGGTTCTAGCGATCCCCGCAACGCCCTGTTTTCAGGGAGTTGCGGGGATCGTGCTTTCACCAGAGCTCAAGATGAGGTTCTTCGAGGTCTTCGACCGTGTCGGGAGTGCGACGCTCGCCGCTCGGGAGGTCGGCCTGAGCCGGCACACGGCGGCGGGGTGGGTGCGCCAGGCCGGTCTGCGTTCCGTGGGCGTTGGGGGGTGGGGGCCGCATCCGGGCAAGGGTGAGTACCAGCGGCTGCGGCGTGCGGGTGTATCCCGGCGTCGCGCTGCTGAGCAGGTGGGGGTCAACGAGCGCACCGCACGCGACTGGGACGGCGGCGTTCGTAAGACCCGCGGGGCTCGGATCTACCCCGACGGGCGCCGGGTGGACTATAAGACGGGCGTGACCACCCTTGTCCGAGCGCACGAGATGGTGTCGCTCGCGGCACTGGAGGCCGAGCTGGATCGGCGGTTCTTGACGTTGGCCGAGCGGGAGACGATCGCCGACCTACGCCGGCAGAATGCCTCGCTGCGTGAGATCGGTCGCCAACTGGGTCGGCCGGCGTCGACGATCAAACGAGAGCTGGACCGGCGGTCCGTCGACGGCGTCTACCGCCCGTATGCCGCCCAGCGGGCGTGGGCTAAGAGCCGCGCCCGTCCCAAGGCGGCCAAGCTCGCCGCCGACGGTCCGCTGCGTGAGTTCGTCGCCGCGAAGCTCGCGCAGCGGTGGTCACCCGAGCAGGTCTGCCACGCTCTGGTCGAGGACTTCCCCCACGACGAGAGCATGCGGGTGAGCACCGAGACGATCTACCAGGCGATCTACGTCCAGGCCCGCGGTGGGCTGCGCCGTGAGGTCGCCGACGCGCTGCGCACCGGGCGGACCCGCCGCAAACCCCACACGAGCCCGGACCAGCGCACGTCCCGGTTCGTTGACGAGATGGTGATGATCTGTGAACGCCCCGCCGAGGTCGAGGACCGAGCGGTGCCCGGGCACTGGGAGGGCGACCTGATCGTCGGCACCGGGTCGGCCTCCGCGATCGTGACCCTGGTCGAACGCTCGACCCGCTACGTGATGCTCGGGCACCTGCCCGGCGGGCACAGCGCCGAGGAGGTCCGCGACGTCCTGGTCCCGCTGATCACAACCCTGCCAGACCACCTGCGCGGATCGCTGACCTGGGACCAGGGCTGCGAGATGGCCGCCCACAAGCAGTTCACGATCGCGACCGGGGTGCCGGTCTACTTCTGCGACCCGCACTCGCCCTGGCAGCGCGGCTCGAACGAGAACACCAACGGGCTGCTGCGCCAGTACTTCCCCAAGGGCACAGACCTGTCGATCCACTCCCCGGCCGACCTCGAACACGTCGCCCAACAACTCAACGGCCGACCACGCAAGACGCTCGGCTGGAGAACCCCAGCCGAGCGTCTGCGTGATCTACTGACAACCACATAAGCCATCAGGTGTTGCGAGGACCCCGAGAATCCGCCCACAGGGGCCGGGCCTTCGTCGTGGGCGGGTCAGAACGCGAGCTTGAGGACGTCCAGGGGGAGCGAGCCGAGGTTGAGCGCCTTGGCGTGGAACGCGCGCAGGTCGAACGCGTCGCCGGCGGCGGCCCGTGCCGCGTCACGCGTCTGCTCCCACAGGCGCTGGCCGACCTTGTAGGACGGCGCCTGGCCCGGCCACCCGAGGTAGCGCATCCACTCGAACCGCACGAACGACTCGGGCATGTTCACGTTCGCGAGCAGGAACGCGAGCGCCTTGTCGGCGTCCCAGCGGCCGCCGCCCCACTGCTCGGGAGCGGGCAGGCCGAGGTGCACACCGATGTCGAACACGACGCGCGCCGCGCGCATCCGCTGGCCGTCGAGCATGCCGAGGCGGTCGCCCGGGTCGTCCAGGAAGCCGAGGTCCGCCATCAGGCGCTCGGCGTACAGCGCCCAGCCCTCGCCGTGGCCCGAGGTCCAGCAGGCGAGGCGGCGCCACGTGTTGAGGTCCGCCCGGTTGTACACCGCGGCACCGACCTGCAGGTGGTGACCCGGCACGCCCTCGTGGTAGACGGTCGTCTTCTCGCGCCACGTGTTGAACGTCGTGACGTCGGCCGGCACCGACCACCACATGCGGCCGGGCCGCGTGAAGTCGTCCGACGGGCCCGTGTAGTAGATGCCGCCGGACTGGGTCGGGGCGATCCGGCACTCGAGCGTGTGCAGCGGCTCGGGGATGTCGAAGTGCGTGCCGTCGAGCGCGGCGATCGCCGCGTCCGAGGTCTCCTGCATCCAGCGGCGCAGCTCGTCCTTGCCGTGCAGGGTGCGCGACGGGTCCGCGTCGAGCGCCGCCACGGCCTGCTCGACCGTGGCACCCGGCCCGGCGATCTGCGCCGCGACGGCCTCCTGCTCCGCGACGACCCGCGCGAGCTCCTCGAGCCCCCACTGGTAGGTCTCCTCGAGGTCCACGGCCGCGCCCAGGAACGCCCGGGAGAACAGCTGGTAGCGGTCGCGGCCCGCGGCGTCGTCGGTGGGGGCCTGCGGCGCGAGCTCGTCGCGCAGGAACTCCGCGAGCCGGCCGTACGCCTCGCGCGCACCCGCGGCGCCGCGCTCGAGCTCGGCGCGCACGAGCGCGCACGACGACGAGTCGTCCAGCGCGGCCGCGGCGGCCTCGCCCTGCACGAACTCGGTGAAGAACGAGCTGCCGGCGGCGAGCTCGACGGCCTGCGTCACACCCTCACGGACCTGGCGGACCGCCGGGACGAGCCCGCGCGCGGCGCCGGCCCGCAGGGACTCGACGTAGCCGTCGACCGCGTGGGGCAGCGCCGTCAGACGCGCCGCGATGTTCTCCCAGGCCTCGATGTCGCCCGTCGGCATGATGTCGAACACGTCGCGCAGGCCCTGGACGGGGGACGCGATGTTGTTCAGGTCGCGCAGGTGCTCGCCCGCGGCGTGCAGCTCGAGGTCCAGCCCGAGCCGCTCCCGCATGGCCGCGACCGTGATGCGGTCGACGTCGTCCACCGGCGCGAGGGCGTCGAGCTCGAGGAGCGTCGAGCGCGTGAGGTCCGCGCGCGCGTCGTGCCCCGCGGGGGACAGGTCGGTCATCTCGTGGTCGTGGCCCGACAGACCCATCGCTGTCGCGGACAGCGGGTCGAGCGAGGCGTAGGTGCTGACGTACTTCTCGGCGACGGCGTCGACGGCCGTGGGTTCACGCATGCGCCCGACCCTACTCGTCGGTAGCGACGCGACCGGGACCGGGGACGGCGGTCGCGGGAGCCGCGGTCAGCCGCGCAGGCTCCAGCGCCAGGAGTCCGCGCCGGGGGCGGCTGACGGCACCGGGCGGAGCTGGCGGCGGCGGTCGGACCACGCGGCTCGGGGCGCCGCGGGCGGGTCGAGCGGAGCCGCCGTCGCGGCCGCCATGATGCCCGCGACGAGCGCGGCGAGCTCGACGTCGTCGGGCGTGCCGCGCACCACCTGGAGCTGGCCGTCGTCGCTCACGCGTCGTCCTCGTCGTCGTCCTCGTCGCCGAAGTCCACGTGGGCCCCGCGCGAGACGCCCCACTCCGCGACCTCGAAGCCCGCGTCGACCAGCGCCTGCGTGAGGTCGCCCGCACCGGACTCGACGATGTCGAGCGCCGAGTCGAGCGTCCGGTCACCCGCGGCGGGCGTGCGGACCACGACGAGCCCCACGTGGAACGTGTCGGCCTCGTCGTCCTCGGACGGCGCGTCGTCGTGCCCGCCCTCGTCCTCCTGCCAGGTCATGCCCGTCAGGTCCGAGTGCATGCCCAGGCGGTCGTGGATCTGGTCGTAGAGCGCGGCGTTGAGCGTGCCCACGCGCGCCTCGAGCGCCAGGATGCGCGGGTCCTCGTCGGCCTCCGTGGAGCCGAACTCGGCGCGCACGCCCACCGCGGCGTCGACGTACTCGTGCAGCGCGGCGGCGAGCGCGTCGACGGCGGCGTGCAGCCCGGCCGGGTCCACGTCCGTCAGCGGAGCGGGCCCGTGCGTGGCCGAGTCGTGGCCCTCGTGGTCGTCGTCGTGACCGTGCCCGTGGTGCTCGTCGTGCTCGTCGTGCTCGTGCGTCATCGTCTGGTCCAGTCTCTACAGCGGGATGTTGCCGTGCTTCTTGGGCGGCAGGGACGCGCGCTTGGTGCGCAGGAGGCGCAGCGCCTTGGTGATCTCGGCGCGCGTCGCGGACGGCTCGATCACCGCGTCCACGTAGCCCCGGTCGGCAGCGTCCCACGGGTTGACGATCGCGTCCTCGTACTCCGCGGTGAGCCGCCGGCGCTCCGCCTCCACGTCGCCGCCGGAGTCGGCGACCTTCTTCAGCGCGCCGCGCTGCAGGATGTTCACCGCGCCCCCCGCGCCCATGACGGCGATCTGCGCGGTCGGCCACGCGAGGTTCACGTCCGCGCCGAGCTGCTTGGAGCCCATGACGATGTACGCGCCGCCGTACGCCTTGCGCGTGATCACGGTGACCAGCGGGACCGTCGCCTCCGCGTACGCGTAGATGAGCTTCGCGCCGCGGCGGATGATCCCGTTCCACTCCTGGTCCGTCCCGGGCAGGAACCCGGGCACGTCGACGAACGTCAGCACGGGGATGTTGAACGCGTCGCACGTGCGCACGAACCGCGCGGCCTTCTCCGCCGCGTTGATGTCGAGCGTGCCCGCCATCTGCTGCGGCTGGTTCGCGACGACGCCCACGGGGTGACCCTCGACGTGCCCGAACCCGACGACGACGTTGCCGGCGTACAGCGGCTGCACCTCGAGCAGCACCCCGTCGTCGAGCACCGTCTCGACGACCGTGCGCATGTCGTACGGCTGGTTGTCCGAGTCCGGGACGAGCGTGTCGAGCGCGAGGTCCCCGTCGGTGGGCGCGAGGTCGGTCTCGTGCGCGTACAGCGGCGGGTCCGAGAGGTTGTTCTGCGGCAGGTAGCCGAGCAGCGAGCGCACGTAGTCGATCGCGTCGTCCTCGTCGGACGCCAGGTAGTGCGCGACGCCCGAGCGGGTGTTGTGCGTGGTCGCGCCGCCGAGCTCCTCGAAGCCGACGTCCTCGCCCGTGACCGCGCGGATCACGTCCGGGCCGGTGATGAACATGTTCGACGTGCCGTCGGCCATCACGATGAAGTCGGTCAGCGCGGGGGAGTACACCGCGCCACCCGCCGACGGGCCCAGGATGAGGCTGATCTGCGGGATCACGCCCGAGGCGGCGACGTTGCGGCGGAAGATCTCCGCGAACTGCGTCAGGCCCGCGACCCCCTCCTGGATGCGTGCGCCGCCGCCGTCGCTGATGCCGATCAGCGGCACGCCGGTGCGCAGCGCGAGGTCCATGACCTTGGTGATCTTCTGCCCGTGTACCTCGCCGAGGCTGCCGCCGAACACCGTGAAGTCCTGCGAGTACACCGCGACCGGGCGTCCGTCGACCGTGCCGTGCCCGACGACCACGCCGTCGCCCGGGATGCGCTTCTTCTCGAGGCCGAAGTTCGTCGAGCGGTGCCGCACGAGCGCGTCGATCTCGGTGAACGACCCCGGGTCGAGGAGCTGGTCGATGCGCTCGCGCGCGGTCTTCTTGCCGCGCGCGTGCTGCTTGTCCACGGCGGCCGCCTCGGCGCTCGCCTGCGCCTCGCGGCGGGCCGCGAGGTCGGCCAGCTTGCCGGCGGTCGTGCGGGCGGGCGCGCTCGGGCTGGTCGCGTCTGTCTGCGTCACCCGACCGAGGCTAGTTGTCGGCACGCTCCAACGCGGTGCAGGGCGCGGACGGGTTTGCGCGTCGTTCGTCGTGCCGATCCCACAACACGCCGACGGCACGCCCGGCACGGCGCGATTCGGGGGCAGGATGGGGGGACCGGCACGAAGGTGAGGACGGGCGCATGACGACGCGACCAGCGCTGGACCCCGACGAGGTCCGCGCGCTGCTGCAGCGGCCGGACGGCCCGCTCACGCGGGTGGAGGTCGTCGCGAGCACGGGCTCGACCAACGCCGACGTGGTGCACGACCTGCGCGCGGACCCGCAGTCGTGGCCCGACCGCAGCCTGCTGGTCGCCGACCACCAGGTCGCGGGCAAGGGCCGGCGCGACCGGACCTGGCAGACGCCGGCCGGCGCCGCCGTGACCTGCTCGTTCGTCGTGCACCTGGGCATGCCCTCCGACCGGTACGGGTGGCTGCCGCTGCTCGCGGGCATGGGTGCGGTGCGGGCCGTGCGCGCGACGGCCGGCGTCGCGGCGTCGCTGAAGTGGCCCAACGACGTGCTCGTGCCCGCGTCGGGCGACGTCGAGGGCTGGGGGTCGGCGCGCAAGGTCGGCGGGGTGCTCTGCGAGCTCGTGCCGCTCGCCGACGGGACCGTCGCGGCGGTCGTCGGGATCGGCCTCAACGTGCTGCAGACCGCGGACGAGCTGCCCGTGCCGTCCGCGGGCTCGCTCGCGCTCGCGGGCGCGCGGCACGTCGACCGGCTCGCGGTGCTCGTCGGGCTGGTCGAGGCGCTCGAGGACGTGGAGTCGCGGTGGGACACCTCGGGCGGGGCGGTGCAGGAGTCCGGCCTGGCCGACGAGGTCGCGTCCGTCCTGTCGACGCTCGGCACCGGGGTCGCGGTGGACCTGCCCGGCGGGGACGTCCTCGAGGGCGTCGCGGTGCGCCTCGACGACGACGGTGCCCTCGTCGTGCGCACCGCCGCGGACGACGAGCGACGCGTCCTCGCCGGTGACGTGCGTCACCTGCGGACCCTGGCGTGAACTACCCTCGACCCGTGCCCGACCCTGCCGCCGACGCCCCCGAGGAGCACGCCGCCCTCGCGTCGACCGTCGAGGAGATCGACGCCGCCCTGCTCGGCGGCACCCGGCGGTACACCGCACGTGACCTGGCCGCTCGCGCGGACATCTCGCTCGACTTCGTCCAGACGTTCTGGTCGACGCTCGGCCTGCCGCACCCGGACCCGGACGACGACTACTTCTCCGAGAACGACGCGGACGCGATCGGCCGCGCCGCGTCGCTCGTGCGGGACCACGGGCTGGACCTGCGCACCGTCCTGACCGTGACCCGCGCGCTCGGGCACACGTCGGACCGGCTCGCGCTGTGGCAGGTCGAGGCGCTCGTGGAGGACATGTCCTCGCGCTACGAGCTCGACGACACCACGGCGCGCCTGCTCGTGCTCGACCGCCTCGCGGACCTCGCGCCCGTGCTCGAGGCGCAGCTCGTGCACTCCTACCGCCGTCAGCTCGCGGCGATCGCCGGCCGGTACGCCGCCGAGTTCGGCGACCTGGGCCGGCCCGGCGACGAGCCCGGTGCGCTGCCGCTCGCGCGCGCCGTCGGGTTCGCGGACATGGTGTCGTTCACGCGCCGCACCGCGGGTCTCGGGTCCACGGACCTGTCGGCGTTCGTGCAGCGGTTCGAGGCCGAGGCGCGCGACGTGGTCACCGCGGCCGGCGGGCGGGTCGTCAAGACGATCGGCGACGCCGTGCTGTTCGTCTCCGACACGCCGCAGGTCGGTGCGCTCGTCGCGCTGGGTCTCGCCGACGCGCTCGGACGCGAGCTCGACGTGTCGTCCGTGCAGGGGGCGGGCGGCCTCGCCGAGGGGGCGCGCGGGGTCACGCCCGTGCGGGTCGGGTTCGTGTGGGGGCGGGTCCTGTCGCGGTTCGGGGACGTGTTCGGGCCGTCGGTGAACCTCGCCGCGCGGCTGACGGACATCGCCGAGCCGTCGACCGTCCTCATGGACCAGGGCACGGCCGCGGTGCTCGCAGCCGACCCGCGGTTCGTCTGCGAGGAGCAGCCGGTCCGCGAGCTCCAGGGCCTGGGCACGGTCACCCCGGTCCGCCTGCGCGCCGCGACGAGCTGAGCTCGCGCTAGGCGGCTTCCGGGTCGGGCAGCAGGAGGTCGGGGCCGTTGTTGCGGACCGCGTTGACCAGCGGGCGCACCGGGGTGGGTTCGAGGGCCGGCGGGGTCGCGGCGAGCAGGTCGCTCGCGCCCGCGGCGTCGACGGCCGGGTCGAGCCACGCGTCCCACGCGGCGTGCGGGAGCATCACCGGCTGGCGGTCGTGGATGAACGCGAGCCGCTCGCTCGCGGGGCGCGTGAGGATCGTCGCCGAGACGAGCCAGCGGTCGGGGTCGTCGTCGGCCTTGGCCGGGTCGCGCCAGAACTCGTACAGGCCGGCGAGCGCGACGAGCGACCCGTCGTCCGGGTGGATGTAATACGGCTGCTTGCGCTGCACGGGCGCGTCCGGTGAGGGCTTGCGCCACTCGTAGTAGCCGTCGGCCGGGATGAGGGCGCGGCGCTGGGCGAACGGGCGCGCGAACGCGGACTTCTCGGCGACGCTCTCCACCCGCGCGTTGATCATCCGGTTGCCGACGGACGGGTCCTTGGCCCACGACGGGACCAGACCCCAGCGTGCGACGCGCAGCTGGCGGGTGATCTCGCCCGTCTCGCGGTCGGCACGCTCGACGACCATGCGCACGCCATCCGTCGGGGCGACGTTCCAGGACGGCGGCAGCAGGCGCACGTCGTCGGCGACCACCGCCACCGCGAACTCGTCGGCGATGGCCTGGTCCTCGCGGAAGGAGGCATAACGACCGCACATGAGGCACACCCTGCCACCCGCCGCCCACATGCGCCCCCGTCCCGGCCGGGTGGCCGGTTCGGGAGGTCTGACCAGGTCGTGGGTCAAGGCCGGGTCAGTGCGCGGGCGCGCCCGGGTCACGGGATCGAATCGATTCGCGCCGCGTCCGTCGGAGTGCCACCATGGTCACCGCGACAGCCGACGACGGACGCCGGCCGAGCAGTCGGCAAGAACGTTCGTCGGACCGCGGACCCACGCCCACGAGACCGATGACGGAACCCCGCACCCTGTGACGACGCTCTCCGATGCACCCACCCGCCGCGCGACGACTGATCACCACGACGTGAACCCCAGCGCCCAGCCCGCCCCCAGCACCTCCGCGACCCGCCACGACGCCGACACGAGCGGCACGTCCACGTACCGGCCCAACGCCAAGTACGTGCTGCTGCTCGGCATGATGTGCGCGCTGCCCGCGATCTCGAACGACATCTACCTGCCGTCGCTCCCGGACGTCGCACGCGACCTCGGAACGTCCGCCACCGCCGCGCAGCTCACGATGACCGCGATGATGCTCGGCGGTGCCGTCGGGCAGCTCGTCATCGGCCCGCTGTCCGACCGGTTCGGCCGCCGAGCGCCCGTGCTCGTCGGCGTGGCGCTGCACATCGTCACGTCGCTGCTGTGCGCCGTGGTCACCGGCGTCGAGATGCTCATCGCGCTGCGCGTCGCGCAGGGCTTCTTCAACGCGTCCGCGACCGTCGTCGCGATGGCCGTGATCCGCGACCGGTTCGTCGGCGCCGACGCCTCGCGCCTCATCTCGCGGCTCATGCTCGTCATCGGCATCGCGCCGCTGTTCGCACCGTCCGTCGGCGGGCTCATCGCCGGCGAGTGGGGCTGGCGGGCCGTGTTCGTCGGGCTCGGCGCGTTCGGTGCGTTCCTGTGGGTCGTGTGCTGGCGGCGCCTGCCCGAGACGCTGCCCGCCGCGCGCCGCCGCGACGGCGGTCTGCGCACCGCGCTGCGCGGCTACCGCTCGCTCCTGCGTGACCGGCACTTCCTCGCCCTCGCGATCATGCCGGGCCTCGGCAACGCCGTGCTCATGAGCTACGTGATCGGCTCGCCGTTCGTCCTGCAGGAGGGGTTCGGGCTCTCGTCGCACGAGTTCTCGCTGCTGTTCGCGCTCAACGGCATCGGGCTCGTCGCGGGCGCGCAGGTCAACGCCGCGCTCGTCCGCAAGGTCGCGCCCATCCGGATCATCCGCGTGGTGCTGCCCGCGTCGCTCGGCATGACGCTGGCGCTGCTCGTCGTGTGCGCCACCGAGTTCGGCGGGCTGCCGCTGCTGCTCGTCATGCTGTGGCTCGTCCTGGCCCTGGTGAACTTCGCGCCGCCGAACGCGTCCGCGCTCGCCCTGTCCCGGCACGGCGAGATCGCGGGCACCGCCGCTGCCATGATCGGCGCGACCCAGGCCGCGATCTCCGGCCTCATCTCGCCGCTGTCCGGCTTCCTCGGCGGCGACGCCGTCGCGATGGCCGCCGTCATGGTCGGGTCGTCGATGGCCGCGCTCGCGGTGCTCGCCCTGGCGACCCCCGCGTACCGCCGCGGCGGCGGCTGGACCGGCTGAGTCAGGCCCCGAGCCGCGCCAGGCGGCCGACCGCCTCGGCGAGCACGTCGTCGCGCTTGACGAACGTGAACCGCACCCAGGACCGCAGGGCCTCGTCGGTGGGCGAGCCGGGACGCGTGAACGCGCTGACCGGCACGCCCACCACCCCGCACAGCCGCGGCAGGTCCCGGCACAGCGCCACGCCGTCGTCGTAGCCCAGCGGGGCAGCGTCGGCGACGACGAAGTACGTGCCCTGCGGCCGCGCGACCGCGAAGCCCGCGGCGCGCAGACCCTCGCTCAGCAGGTCCCGACGCCGCGCGAGCGACGCCGCGAGCTCGTCGACCCACGCCGCCACACCCTCGTCCTGCAGCGCGAACGCGATCGCCGGCTGGAACGGCGCACCGTTCACGTACGTGAGGAACTGCTTGACGGTCCGCACCGCCGTGAGGATCTCGGCCGGCCCGCTGACCCAGCCGATCTTCCAGCCCGTGAACGAGAACGTCTTGCCCGCCGACGAGATCGTCAGCGTCCGCTCCGCCATGCCCGGCAGCGACGCCATCGGCACGTGCCGCGGCCGCGACCCGTCCGGGCCGGGCAGCGTCAGGTGCTCGTACACCTCGTCGGTCACGACGAGCGCGTCGTGCTCGCGTGCGAGCCGGCCGACCAGCTCGAGCTCCGCGCGCGTCAGCACCGCACCCGTCGGGTTGTGCGGGGTGTTGATCACGACGAGGCGCGTGCGGGACGTGAACGCCGCGGCGAGCGCCTGCTCGTCGAGCCGGAACCCGTCGGGCGTCGCGCGCAGGGGAGCGGTCGTGTGCGTCGCACCCGACAGCGCGATCACCGCCGCGTACGCGTCGTAGAACGGCTCGAGCGTGAGGACCTCGTCGCCGGGCCCGGCCAGCGCGAGGACCGTGGCGGCCATCGCCTCCGTGGCGCCCGCGGTGACGAGCACCTGCGTGTCCGGGTCGAGCTCGATGCCGTACCGGCGGGACTGGTGCGCCGCGATCGCCTGCCGCAGCTCGGGGATCCCCGGACCCGGCGGGTACTGGTTCACGCCCGCCGCGATCGACTCCGCCGCGACCCGCGCCACCGACTCCGGGCCGTCCACGTCCGGGAAGCCCTGACCCAGGTTCACCGCTCCCGTGGCCCCCGCGAGCGCCGACATCTCCGCGAAGATCGTCGCGCGCGGGGTGCCGTCCGCACCGAGCAGGTTCGCGGCCTTGGCGACGTCGACCCACCGAACAGCACTCATGGCAGCCGAGCCTAGGCCGCGACGAGACCGACTCGACGACTCGTCTCGGCACCTGTCGTTCGGTGCGCCCGTGGCCGCCGCGAACTCGTGGCCGCGCAGCGTCACGCGGGTGCCAGCGTAGAGCGACCCTACCGTGACGCATGCATGTCTGTGACTGCAATCACACCTGTTTGGGGTGATTGTGTCGCTAATGTCCGGCTGCGGTCGAAGTGCCGTAGCAATGTGGCCTAGAACGGTTCAAGAGAGTTGAGATGGGGGACAAGATGCGTTGGCGAACACGAGGCGCGTTGGCGGTCGGTGCGAGCGGAACTCTCGTTGCATTGACGGCATCGATGGCACTCGCAGCAGGCTCGACCGGCTGGCTGCCCAACAACCAGAGCCGTCTGCTCACAGTCGACGGTTGTGCCGTCGTCCAGTCGGGGTTCACCAACTACGCGAGTGCCGCGGAGAACTCCAGCTGCTCCGGTGACGTCGGCCTCGCGGTGAAGTACAAGCCGAGCTCGACCACGTACACGACCTCGGTTCTCTGGGCGGGCTCGTCGGTCAGGTGGAACGCCACGAACGTCACGTACGTCAACGTCTATCACTAGAGTCGCCCGCGACGCCTGGTGTCGTTCGCGTGGAGCGTGCGACACCAGGCGGGCACCGTTCGTCGGGGTCTCAGGGGGAGTGAAGGTGCAAGGATCTGTAAGGCGGCACTGGCTTGGGCGACTTCTGCCCATCGCTGTCGCCGCGTTGACGCTAGCGGCATGTTCGAGCGCAGGACCGTCAGAGTCGAGTTCGACTACGGATGTCATCTCGGAGGCGCTCGCCGAGGCCAAGGCGGAAGGCGCGGGACCCGAGCAGGTGCGGGCGCTCGAAGCGGCGACGGAAACCGGGGGCGTTCCCGTCGAGGTGGCGCGGGAGGCGGCTCGACGCACCGTCGCCTGCATGACCGCCGCCGGACTGGACGCGGAGTACTCGGAGCAGTCGCTGGCGGGAGGCCTTGTCGTGCCCGGGTATCTGGTCGCGTCGGCCGACGACGACGGCGCTGACGCGGCGCGGGATGCCACGATCGACGAGTGCGTCACCCGGGAGTCGCTGTGGATCAACAAGGTGCTCCAGCTGCAGCCGACGTCGATCCAGCAGAAGGAGGACTACGCGAACCAGCAGGAGTCCGTGCTCCGCGCATGCCTCGAGGAGCACGGGATCCGTACCGACCCTGACGCGAGCGGTGTTGATCTCGCGAACATGGCTGCCGAGGCACTTCGTGACGGAAGCGGCGCGTTCGACTGCCTCCACGAGGCGGGCATCGACACGTGGTGACCATTCGTCCGGGTCCGGCGGTCGGGGCGTTCGCAGTGCTCGCCGTGCCACTGGCCGTGGGCGCCGCGCTCGCGGTGTGGGCCTTGGCCTCGTCACCGCTCCAGTCCTCGGCCGACCCTCAACCCGTCGTCGCGCAGGTGCAGGCCGCGCAGCGCGACAACAGGACATCCACGACCGTGACGCTGAGCCCTGCGCCGACCGTGGAGGTCCGCAGCCAGTCCGCGGGGACGGTCACTGGGTCCGCCTTGCAGGAGGCGCGACCGCTCCGCACAGGCGACGTCGCGTACGAGGTGGACGGCCGCCCGGTGATCGCGTACGTCGCCGCCGCGCCTCTGTACCGCGACATCACCCCCGGCCTCCAAGGGAAGGACGTGGCCACGGCTCAAGACCTGCTCGTGGAGACGGGACACCTGAAGGCGACCGATCGTTCCTCGACCGACGCCATGCGTCGGGCGGTTCGCGCGTTCAACGCGGCGCACGGGTCAGGGACGGACGTCACGACTCTCGCGGCGGGCTCGCTGCTCTGGGTCCCGGAGGGGAGCGGCGCACCGGACGTCGTGATCGTCCGCGTCGGAGATGTCGTGCAGCCGCAGACACCGCTCTACGAGACCGCGCGCGGGGCCTCGACTGCCTCCGTCGCCGCTCCCGCAGCGGAAGTCGAACGCTCCCTGACCGTGGGGGCGGTCACGGTTCCCCTCCCTGCGGGGTCCACCGTCGTCACCGACCCCGACGACGTCGCCGATCTCGCGGAGGTCCTGGGAGACCAGGAGTCCGGCCCGGCTGTGCTGGCCGACGTGGCCCCGACGAAGGTCGGCACCGTGCCCGCGAGCGCGGTGATCGTCGACGAGAAGGGCGTGAGCTGTTACTTCCGCGGGCTCGAAGCCGACCCTGTGCGGATCGACGCGACGGCGGGAGGGTTCGGGCTCGTCGACGTCGACGCGGCGCTCGTCGGCACGCCGGTCCTGGTCAACCCGCGGGGCGTCGTGGACGATCTGTCGTGCGACTCGTAGCCGACGACCTGTCGTTCCGCTACCCCCGCGGCGACCACGACGTGCTGTCCAGTCTCTCGTGCGACGTACCGTCGGGCGCGTCAGCCGCGATCATCGGACCGTCGGGCTCCGGCAAGACGACGTTGCTCGCGCTCCTCGGTGGCCTGTTGGCCCCACAGCGCGGGCGCTTCCGGTGCGTTGACGACCAGGGAGGCGAGCACGTCCCGCGCGACGTCTCCACCTGGGTCCTCCAGACGGTCTCGCTACTGCCCGATCGGTCGGTGCTCGACAACGTCTGCGTCGGTGCGTACCTCGACGGGGCGTCGAGGTCCGAGGCGGTCCGGCGGGCGATGGGCAGTCTCGAGGAGATGGGACTGCGGGAGCGCGCCGAGGACCCGGCAAAGGTGTTGTCCGGGGGTGAGGCGCAGCGGGTCGCCATCGCGCGCGCACTGAGCTCGCACCGCACGGTCCTGTTCGCGGATGAGCCGACCGGTCAGCTCGACGCGTCGACGACGGCCGCGGTCCTCGACGCGATGCTCGCGTCCGCGCGGCGGACCGTGGTCCTGGTCACGCATGACGAGTCCGCCGCGGCACGATGCGACATCGTGCTGCGCCTGCGTGACGGGGTCCTGGTGACCGAGCGCTCGACGGTTGAGGCGGGGGGCGGATGACGCGCCCGTGGCCTACGAAGCTGTCCGTCCGTGAGGGCCTCGCCAACGCCGTCGCGGGTCGACGCCTCGCCGTGACGGTCTGCGCGACGGTGGCGCTCGTCACTGGAGGCGTGGGCTTGGCGAACGCGCTCGAGGTCTCGTCGCTCGTCGACGCCGAGAGGCGTTGGATCGACGCGGGTGCCTTCGTGTTCGTCGTCGAACCGGGCTCGAAGACGGACGATGCCGGGATCGACGTCTCGAGGTGTGACCGGCTGAGCGACGTCGATGGCATCGACGCCGCGTTCGCGGTGACGGTGACGGAGTCCACCGTCGAGCCCGCGCACGCCCCGGGGACGCGCGCGACTCTCGCAGTGGCATCGCCCGGCGTGTACGAGTTCCTCGGCGTCAGGGCTCCGGCAACTGGAGGCATTCTCGTGCCGCCGCCGGCGGCGACGAGCACCGGCCTCGCCGACGGCGAGCACTCGGTGTTCGTGGTCGAGTCGTGGGGACGGGACACGCACGAGGTCCCGGCGACTGCCGTGCTCGTCGACGACGGAGTACTCGCTGAGCAACTCGTCGGCGCCTACCTGCTGCCCACTGTGCTGACGGGTGAGGCGAAGCAGTGCTACGTGCGGACCGACGCGGCGCACGTGGACGAGGTCGGCGCTTACCTGCGTCCACACCTCGCGGACGACGATGGGACGCCTGCGCTCGTGCGCCCGCGTCTCGCTGAGAACTCGTACGGTCTCGACTTCGAGAACGCGTATGGCGCTCGCGTACTGCGGTGGGCGTGGGCGGCGGGGGCGGCGATGCTCGTCGCTCTCTGGGCCGTCCTGCAGTGGTCCCGACGTGCGAAGTGGGCGATCTACGCGACCTTCGGGGCCGATGCGCGAGCGCGGTTGACGGTGCAGAGCGCGGAGTGGTTGGTTCTGTCTGCGGCGGGCAGCGCGTGGGGGTGGGGCATGGCCGTCTCGTACGCGCTGGGGCTAGGCGCTGAAGCCGGGGTCGCACTCACGCAGGTCACCGGGCAGGTGGTGGCCACCTGGTGCGCGGCCTCGGTCGGAGCGGCGGCGGTGGGTCTGCTTCCCGTGGGAACGCTGCTCGATGCACTCAAGGACCGAACCTGAAGCTGGTCGGGCCATCGGCTTCACGAGATGCCCGTGTGACCCTCACTGGCCGACTTGATCGCGCCTCGCCGAGAACTCGTGCGGTCTCGACTTCGAGAGCGCGAACGGCGCTCGGGTACCGCGTTGGCCGCTCGGCGTCGGTACCGAGCGTCCTGAGCGCGCGGCGTCAGAAGGTGCCGGCGGCGGCGGTGACGCCGGCGATGACCATGAGGGCCAGCGACGACCACGCAGCGACGACCCACCACTCGACGTGGTGTCGTCGAACTGCTCGCCGGTCTGCCATGTCTCTCAAGATCGGCAGCCACGGGGGCAGAGACAAACTCCCGCGCAGCGCCCGGCCGGTCCGCAGGCAGGCCACCAGCTCGCGCTGCAGCGCCCCGCGTCCCTGGATGTAGAGCGCCTGGTAGATCGCCTCGTGGCTGATGCGCATGTCCTCATCGTCGGGGAAGTCGATGACCAGCCGCCGCGAGATCTGCTCCGGGCTCCAGGCCGTCGCCCACCGGCGGTCGCTGCGGTGCGGCTTGTTCAGGCACTTCCAGGTCGTCGCCGGCCCTGCCGCCAGCGTCCCGTCCGGTCGGCGCAACTGGCCGCTCAGCCGGACCTGGACGTACTCCTGCAGACGAGCGTTGATGACGAGCTTGGCTGGCTTGGGGCGCCGGGCGGCGGTCTGCGCCTTCCACTGCGCGACCGTCGCCCGGTACTCGGGCTCGCCGCCCCGGGTCGCCGCGTTGCGTCGCAGCTCCCGCGAGATCGTCCCCGGATCACGCCCCAGCTCGCGGGCGATCGCGCGAACACCAAGCCCGCGCGCTTTGAGAAGTGCGAGCTCCTCGCGCTCGTGGAACGACAGGTAGCGGCCGGTCGGCTCGGCCAGCGGCAACGGCGCCATCCCGCCAGCGTGACGAAACCACCGCGACCCGACCGGCCACGACACACCAACCCCGGCCGCGGCCTCCTCGGAACTCTTGCCCGCCGCGATCAACCGCCAGAACTCCCGCTCCACATGCCGAGCGGGAATCGGCCGCCCCGGTGAACGCATCGCCGGTCGCAACGCCCGGTCCACCTGCTGCTGCCGTCGCACCACCTGACACCTCCGTGATCACGAGGTGTTGCGACGACCGGTTGAGTCCGCCCTGGCTGCCTCGGTCCGCGTGCACGATCGCACCGGGTGCGGGCTGGCGGCGCCATATGGCCATCTGCAGGGCGTCGACGAGCAGCTCGGAGCGCATGTGGTCGGCGATCGACCAGCCCACGATCTTGCGGGTGAACACGTCCAGGACGGCAGCGCAGTAGACCTTCCCGGTGCTCGTGGGGTGCTCGGTGCTGTCCGTGCACCACAACCGGTCCGGGCCATCGGCGCTGAACCGGCGCTGCACGAGGTCATCGTGCGGCGCCGGCAGCGGTCGCTGGCCACGGCGTTTGCGTCGGTGACACACCCCGGCCAGCCCCGCCGCGCGCATCAACCTGGCCACGCGCTTGCGCCCGCAGGAGACCCCGAGCCCGAGGCGCAACTCCGCGTGAACTCTGGGGGCACCGTAGGTCGCGCGCGACCCGTGGTGGATCGCCACGATCGTCGCGGTCAAGGCCTGGTCGGCGACCGCGCGAGCACTCGGCGGCCGACGAATGGCGTCGTAGAGCCCGGAGCGGGAGATGCCGAGCACCCGGCAGGTCAGCGCGACGGGCACCCCGTCGGCCGCCAGCTCCTGGACCAGCCGGGCAGTCATTTTGGGAGGACGTTCTCCCGGGCGAAGAACGCCGAGACGCGCTTGAGGATCTCGACCTCCATCTCCAGCACCCGGTTGCGGCGGCGCAGCTCGACCAGCTCACGGCGCTCGTCCGTGCTGATGCCTTCACGGCGGCCCGTATCGACGTCGCCCTGGGCCATCCACCGGCGCAGGCATGACTCGCTGATCCCCAGATCGGACGCGACCTTCCTGACGGGCTGCTGGCCGCTACGGGCCAGGTCGACCGCTCGACGCCGGAACTCCGGCGGCTTGGCTGCAGGCACAAGGACTCCTCTCGGAGATGACATCGTCACCTCAGGGCAGGTGTCCGGGGAAGCGGGTCAGGCTCCCCTGGCCGCCGGCGGGCTGATCACATAGTCCCCACCCGAACGGCGAAGAGCCAAGCAAAGGTGTCCACGGAAGCGGGTCAGCCTCCAGCCGTCAATCCACCGGGAGGGGCGTCATCCACCAGCCGATGTCCCGGGAATTAGCCCGGAACGACCGTGTACTGGGCGTTTGCGCCGTACGCCTTTTCGACATTGTAAATGCGCGTGTAGACAACCTTCCACGGCATGTCAATGGTGGGTCTGCACTCACCGGTCAGGAGGCCGGCGGCCAGTACCGTCCCGTAGGGGTAGAACACAGGCCCGCCGGAGTCGCCGCCGGCGGCGGTGAAAGTCGCGGTACCGTACCCACACCACGTGCCGTCGTCGTAGCCGCATGTCTTGCCCGTCGTTGCGCCCTTCTTGCAGCGCAAGTCTCCAGTCCAAGTCGATCGCCACGGGCCATCAACCGAGTGAATCTCGTTCGACGAGACGTAGATCTTGCCGATGGCCGGAGCCACGGGGGAGGGCACAGAGAGGAATGCCCAGTCTTGGTCTGGGAGGTAGTTGGGTTCCCCCATGGCGGAACCACTCGCGTATGCGGGGAGGATGGTGCCGCTGCGTCGGATCGTGCCAGCATCCACGCAATGTGCAGCGGTTGTCGAGTATGTGGTACCTGTCGAGATCTTCTTCATCGCATACCCGCTCGTACAGTGCGTATAGCCGCCGACGTCAAGGAATACGCCTGAGGCGAGCGAGTGGCTTTTCACTTCAGGTTGCGCGGGGATCAGGACGACTGGACCTGCGACCACGTACCCGCCTGTCGCTAGCGCGGAGGTCATCGCCTTGGCGAGTTGGTCCACCTGACTCTCAGGCAGTTCGGCGGCCCGGGTCACGTTCGCAGCCAAGACGGTGGGGTCGGACCTGATCTGGTCCGGGTCGAGGTTGACCCACCACCGCTCTGCGATCGACGACCCGCTAATTGATCCGAGAGCCAGTTCTGTGAGGGCGCTCTCCACTCGGGTCTTGTACGCATGCGTGAATGGCAACGAGACAAACTCGTACTCAATGTCTGGCGCCAGATCCTTTATTGCTCTTTCCAGCGCGCTGGCATTGTCGCCAACTACGCCGATATATGCGATGGCGCGAAGCGGGTCAACGGCACCGCCGCCGAAGGCGTCGGGATGCTTCTCTGCAAGCAGGTCGAACGACTCGTACGCGGTGCGCGTGAAGGCGTCGCGATCATACCCCCAGAAGGGTGTTTTGTCGGGGAGGTGGCCGTCGTCGGCATTCTGCATCGCCACCGAGTACTGGGCAATGACTTCGCCAGCCTTCTCGCGTACCGGCTCGGTGAGTCTGTCGAACGTTTCTGGGTCGATCTCGTCCACGATCCGGACAGTGTCGTCTGCGGCCCGTACCGGCCCTCCGATAACTGACGCCCCGATCGCAATCGTCAGTCCCGCCAACGCGCTGATGCTCCTGAATCGTTGCAACGCTCCTCCTCCAGAAAAGTTGCCCAAAGGATGCCAGCGGCGAGAGTGCTGCAGCAAGAGTCCGGGGCTCTGACGTGGACGCCGTGGTCGTGACGGGTCAGGTCGCTGTGGTGCGTAGGGATTCCGGGGTCGGCTCAGGTGCGGGCGACCTCGGCGGGGGTGCGAGGCCAGTCCGGAGTGGGGCCTGTGGTGGTAGGTGTCGATGTACGAAGCGATCTCGTGATGTGAGTCCGAGCTGATCCATCACGAAGGCCCCTCGCGCGACCTGAACCAGGTCGAGGCCGCGACCGCGTCGTGGGTGCTGTGGTTCAACAGCGAGCGCACCCACACCGTGATCGACGACCTGACCCGGATCGAGGCCGAACAGGTCGACTACTCTCGCAGCGAACCCCTCGAACGAGCGAGCTGACACCACAAACCAGCCCTCCGGACACGCCGGCCAAGGCGACGGCCTTGAGGTTCTCGGCGGACCAGCGCGACAGGTCGGTGCCCTTCGACGAGGACCCCGTTGGCTCGTTGACACTTCCCGGAGCCGTCGGGCTTGGGGACGGTGGTCGCTCTGATCACCCGAGGAGGGTGATGAGCGATAAGCGCAAGTACTGGCAGTCGCGCCCGAGCAGGCGACCGAGGTCGTGCGACCCTCTGCTACGCCAGTGGTGACTCAACTTGCAGGCGGTTCATGGCGCTTGGGGAAGAGCGTCTGTAACAGTTCGACACGCCGGGCCCGTCTATGTCTGTAGAACTAGCAGTGAGGAAGGGGCGTCATGGCGGTCGAGCCGCTGGACTCGGTGGACGACATCGGCGGCTTTGTCGCGCGCTATCGACCCGCGATGCTTCGCCTGGCGCTGGGGCTCTGCCGCGACCTCGACACGGCTGAGGACGTGGTTCAGGAGACACTCGCCCGACTAGTTCCTCGGTGGTCTATGGTCTGCGCCGCCACTTACCCGTGGGCCTACGTCCGCCAGGCCACCGTGCGGGTGTTCCTTAGTTCGCGCGACGAGCGCACCGTATACGTGTCGGAACACGCCGACGTAGCGGACGGCCACGACGCGATGGCGGGCGTCGACGACCTGGACGCCGCAGTGCGCCGGATCCGGTCACTGCCTGCCCGTAGCCGGGCGGTGCTCGCGCTGCGGTACATCGAAGAGCTTGACGATCAGACGATCGCGGACGTGCTGGGGACGACACGCGCCGCGGTTCGCGTCGCTGCGCACCGCGCCCTTCGACAGCTCGCTGTCCAAACGGAGAGGCACAGGGAGATCAAGTGATCAACGAACGAGCGTTCGCCGACAAGTTTCGCGTGACGGTCCAGCGCGAGCTCGCGCAAGCCTTGCGGTGCGATGCGTGCTCGGACTCTCGCGAGCATGTCGAAGTCCTGCCCGTGGTAACGCTTCCCCCAGGACGACAGCCGCGCCGCGCTTTGCTCATCGCGGGTGTCGCGGCGTCCGCGGCGCTGGCCGCTGCACTCGCCGGAGCAGTGTCGCACCAGGTTGGGAGGGAAGCTTCGACGAATCTTGCAGACACGACGAGCGTGGGCGGACAGGAACCCCGCGCCACAGCGCCGCCCAGCCCCCACAAGGTCGAGGCGGTTGTGTCCGAGGGAATCCGCACGTTCCTGGGACCGTCGCTGTACACACTGGCAAGTCGCGACGGATGCCTGGTCGACGAGGCGCGAGGGTTCGTCCTTGCACTCGACACGAGCTGGCGCTGGGATGCGCAGACGGCGACGCTGACCTCCGTGGCCACGGGAAAGAGCTATGGCCTCGGTGACGACGTCGAGATGGCGGGCAACGGGTACGGACGGCTGACGATTCCGGAGGCATGCGCTCACGTCGATCTGCCGCTTCGCGGCGTCTGGGACCCAGCGGCAGGAGGCCGATAGCCTGGTGAACTCATGGCTGCCCTGTGGCGTGACTTCTGGCCCAGGTAACGAAGATCGTGCTGGAGTCCGCGCTCGAGGGTGAAATCACCGCTCACCTGGGTTACGAGAAGCAAGAGAAGGACGCCTCGCGGGGAGGGTAACGCCCGTAACGGCACCCGGGCGGAGACAGTGCTGATCAAGGGTGGCCCGGTGCAGATCGAGGTCCCCAGGGACCGGGCTGGCACGTTCGAGGCGGTGCGGCGTGCCGCGGACCGCCCGATCGACCGCGGTGAGGCACCTCGTACTTGACGGTCGGTCGGGTCGATGCTCCATCACGCCGACGAGCTCGTGCGCGCGATGGATGCACGGACAGGCCGCTGAGCCACCTTCCGTGCCGGCCTGACCGCGCACGGCGCCGATGACGGCGACGAGCGCGCCGGGTCAGAAGGTGCCGGCGGCGGCGGTGAGGCCGGCGATGACCATGAGGGCCAACGACGACCATGCAGCGACGACCCACCACTCGACGTGGTGGCGTCGAACTGCTCGACGGTCTGCCATGTCTCTCAAGATCGGCACCCGCAGCCGCAGAGACAACGTCCCGCGCCGAACGGTCGAGAAATCACCCGAACGGGCGCCATTCGCCGTGCAAGACGGCGCGGCCGCGTGATTCAGGAACCGGAGGCCGAGCGCAGATCGTCCGCGACGTCCTGGAGCTGACCCGCCAGGGCGCTCAGACCGTCCGCGGCGTCGCCGCCCGCGTCCGCCGCGGCGTCGTCGAGGGCCTCCTTCGCCTCGTCCACGCGGGCGCGCGCGTCGTCCAGCGCCCGCTGCGACCCGGACGACGCGTCGTCCTTCGCGGCCTCGGCGGCGGCCTTCGCGTCGGCGAGCGCGGCCGTGGCCTCGTCGAGCGCCGCCTGCGCCTCCTTCTTCTTCTCCGGCGTCAGGTCGGCGAGCTGGTCGCGGACCTCGTCGGCCCGGGCGCGGGCGTCGTCGACCGTGCTGCGCAGGCCGTCGATGGCCTCGCGAGCCTTGTCGACCTGCGCCTTGGCCTGGGAGGCGGCGTCGCTCACCGCCTTGCGGGCGTCGTCCGCCTCGGAGCAACCCGCGAGCGTGAAGGACGCGGTCAGCGACGCGGTCAGGACGAGAGCAGCGGCGAGACGTCGGGGGGTCGTCGTGGTCACGCGGACACGCTTCCCGACGAATCGCCCCCGCGCAACCCGTTCTCGGGCATCCGTCCGGCTCATCCGTCGAGGTGCCCGCGCAGCTCGACGACCTCGAAGGCGGGGGTCGTGGACGTGGTGAGGGCGTTGCCGTCGATCTCGCGCCACTTGTGCAGAGGGTCGACGTCCACCCGGTAGCGGCCCGTCCACGTCGTCGTGAGCGTGATCCGGGCCGTGCCCGGGTGGAAGTACGTGCTGAACACGTCGTGGTCGGGGTAGCGGTGGCCCTGTGACGTCGTGACCAACGGCGGCTGACCGTCGGCGAAGTCCCACGAGTACGACACGGGCGTCGCCTCGATGTCGACGCCGTAGCCCAGCAGATCGGTGCGCAGGTTCTGCACCTCGGCCTCGGTGTAGACGATCGTCTTCTTGTTCACGAGCACCGGGCCGCCGTCGGGCTGCATCCGCGCGGGCGCGGCCGGGATCGTCAGCCGCCGGAAGTCCTCCTGCGTCACGCGCGGGATCAGGTCCTCGGGGCAGTGCCAGCCGACCTGCTGGTGCCAGGTCTCCTCGGTGCGCAGGCGGCGCCAGATGGGCATGAGCGGTGCGCCGTCCTCGCACTGGGGCGGGTCGTGCTGGATGGCGGACCCGCCCCAGCACGCCTCGTTCGAGTCCTTGTCGATCTCGGGGAACCGGCTCCAGCACGGCAGGTCCCGCTTCCACACGTAGGGCCCCGCGTCCGGGTTGGACTCATAGGCACTCAGGCCCGCGGTGGCTGCACTCGCGGCGAGGAAGAAGTCACCGTCCTCGACGCCAGACTCGATGCCCGCGCTCGCGCTCGTCGCTGCTGCGAAGGAGAGCAGGAGCGCCGACCCCACCAGCGCGACGAGCCGGGCTGCCGCCGGTGCTCTCACGCGTGAGTCACCGACATCACGAGCCACGCGCCGTCGTACCACTTCAGGCCGACGTCGTACACCATGTTGTCGAGGCCAGGACTCTCGTCCACCACGGTCCCGTCCGGGGCGACATCACGCGTGGGGCTCTCGGAGAGCGTCACCGTGGCGTTGAAGGCGTTGCCGTAGATCTCGCCGGCCACCGCCGAATGCACGATGATCGCGCCGCCCTCCGTCTCGACGCCCGTCGCCTCGTACTCGCGAAACTTGTCGAGCGACCGGTTGCAGAACCCGCAGTCGTTGTACGAGAGCTCGTCGAACACCGTTGTGTCGTGCGTCGCTGCCGCGTAGGGGTACATCAGGATGAAGTAGCGGGCGACCTCGGCGGCTGCTTCATCGCTCGGCGGTCCGTCCAGGGCGTCCGGGCGAGGCGGGGGGACCGTCAGGTCGATCGACGAGAAGTCCTCCGCGCTGCTCGGGAGGGCGGTCGGCGTGGGCGTCGCCGACGGGGTGGGTGAGGCGCTCGCGGTCGGGGCGACCGTCGTCGGAACCGTGGCGGACGCGGTCGGTGCGGCCGTGCCGCCGCCCGTGCAGCCGGTGAGCGCGGCAGCCAGGGTGAGCGCGACCGCGCCGGACGCGAGCACGCGGCGGGCGGGGCGCGGGGTCGGAGGCGTCGTGGTCGTCGCAGTCGGGTGCACGGCCGTGAACATACCCAAACCGGACAGGCGGACGGGGGCGGTTCCACGAGGCTGTGGACAACCGTCCGAGCGCGCGGTGGGCGGGGAACGCGTGCGGGGAAAGGGTGCGGGAAAAGGTCGACGCCCCGTCCGGCGAGGGATGAGCCGGACGGGGCGTCGCGAGCGGGCGGGGCTCTACCGGCGGCCGGAGCCGCGGGAGCCCCCGGAGGTGGTCAGCCCTCCTGCCCGCTCTTGCGGCCTCGGACGTCCTCCAGCGACGTTCCGTAGTAGGCCGCAGTCATGATGTCCTTCATGTCGTCGATCATCGGCATCCGCGGGTTGGCGGGGGCGCACTGGTCCTCGTAGGCGCCCATGGCGACCTCGTCGAGGCGGGACATGAACTCCTGCTCGTCGACGCCCTGCGCCTGGAAGGACGACGGGATGCCGACCTTCGCACGCAGCGCCTCGACGGCCAGGGCGTAGGACTCGACGCCCTGCTGCGGCGTCGCCGCCGGCAGACCGAGCATCTGGGCGATCTGCTGGAACCGCTCGGGCGCGACGTAGCTCTCGTACTTGGGCCAGCTCGTGAGCTTCGTCGGGACCGTGCCGTTGTAGCGGATCACGTGGGGGAGCAGCGTGGCGTTCGTCCGGCCGTGCACCAGGTGGTACGTGGAGCCGATGACGTGCGCCATCGCGTGCACGATGCCCAGGAACGCGTTGCCGAACGCCATGCCGGCGATCGTCCCGGCGTTGTGCATCTTCTCGCGTGCGTCCTGCGTGGCCGGGTCGGTCGGGTCACCGTTCACCGACTGCGCGAGGTTGTCGAAGATGAGGCGGATGGCCTGCAGCGCCATGCCGTCGGTGAAGTCGTTCGCGTAGACCGCGACGAACGCCTCGGTGGCGTGCGTCAGGGCGTCGAAGCCCGAGTCGGCGGCGAGCGAGCGCGGCATCTTCGAGGTCAGGACCGGGTCGATGATCGCGACCGTGGGGGTCAGCGCGTAGTCCGCGAGCGGGTACTTCTTGCCCGCGTCGGGGTCGGAGATGACCGCGAACGGCGTGACCTCGGCGCCGGTGCCCGACGTGGTCGGGATGCACACGAGCTTGGCCATGTCGCCCAGGACGGGGAACTTGAACGCGCGCTTGCGGACGTCGAAGAACTTCTGCTTGAGGTCGGAGAAGACGATCTCCGGGTGCTCGTACAGCAGCCACATGACCTTCGCGGCGTCCATGGGCGAGCCGCCGCCGAGCGCGATGATCGTGTCCGGCTTGAAGTGCCGCATGTTCGCGGCGCCCTTCTGCACGGTGCGGACCGACGGCTCGGGCTCGACCTCGTCGATGATCTGGACCGCGACCTTGTTGGCGCGCCGGTTCAGCACGTCCAGGACCTTGTCGACGAACCCGAGGGTCGTCATGGTCGTGTCGGTGACGATGGTGACGCGCTCGACGTCGGCCATGTCGGCCAGGTAGCGGATCGCGTTGGGCTCGAAGTAGGTCTTCGCCGGGACCTTGAACCACTGCAGGTTGTTGTTCCGACGACCGACGCGCTTGACGTTGATGAGGTTCACCGCCGAGACGTTGTTGGACACCGAGTTGTGGCCGTAGGAGCCGCAGCCGAGGGTCAGCGAGGGGATGAAGGCGTTGTAGATGTCGCCGATGCCGCCGAGCGACGAGGGCGCGTTGCAGATGACGCGGATGGCCTTGACGCGCTTGCCGAACTCCACGGTCAGGGCGTCGTCACGCGTGTGGATCGCGGCCGAGTGGCCGAGGCCGTCGAACTCGACCATCTTCTCGGCGAGCGTGATGCCCTCCTCGGTGGAGTGCGCACGCAGCACCGCGAGGACGGGGCAGAGCTTCTCGCGGGTCAGCGGCTCGTCGGGGCCGACGCCCGAGACCTCGGCGAGGATGATCGACGTGTCCGCGGGGACCGTGAAGCCCGCCTGCTCGGCGATCCACACGGGCGACTTCCCGACGACCGCGGGGTTGAGCTTCGCGCCGGCGCAGTTCTCGCCGCCGGCCTCGACGCCGAAGATGAACTGCTCGAGCTTGGCCTTCTCGGCGGGCGTGGCGCGGTACGCGTGCAGCTTGGCGAACTCGACCATCGCGGCGTCGTAGATCTCGTCGTCCAGGATCGCGGCCTGCTCGGACGCACAGATCACGCCGTTGTCGAACGCCTTGCTCAGGACGATGTCGTTGATCGCGCGGGCGAGCTTGGCGCTCTTCTCGACGTACGCGGGGACGTTGCCGGCGCCGACGCCCAGGGCGGGCTTGCCGCACGAGTACGCGGCCTTGACCATCGCGTTGCCGCCGGTCGCGAGGATCGTCGCGACCCCCGGGTGGTTCATCAGCGCGCTCGTCGCGGTGAGCGACGGCGCCTCGACCCACTGGATGCAGTGCTCGGGCGCACCCGCGGCGACCGCCGCGTCGCGCACCACGCGGGCGGCGGCGATCGACGACTGCTGCGCGTTCGGGTGGAACGCGAAGATGATCGGGTTGCGCGTCTTGAGCGAGATGAGCGACTTGAAGATCGCGGTCGAGGTCGGGTTGGTGACCGGCGTGATGCCCGCGATGACGCCGACGGGCTCGGCGATCTCGGTGATCCCGTTGAGCTCGTCGACGTTGATGACGCCGACCGTCTTGAGGTTCGCCATCGAGTTCGTCACGTGCTCGCACGCGAAGATGTTCTTCACGGCCTTGTCCTCGAACACGCCGCGGCCGGTCTCGTCGACGGCGAGCTTCGCGAGCTGCCCGTGCTGGTCGAGCGCGGCGACCGCGCCCTTCTTGACGAAGCGGTCGACGTCCTCCTGCGTCATCGACTCGAACTCGGCGAGCGCCTTGGCGGCGTTCGCGACGAGCGCGTCGATCGCGGCGTGGACCTCCTCGTCGGACTGCACCGCGAGCGCCGGCGCCGGGGCGTCGGCCGGCTTGCGGCTCTTGGCAGGACGGGGCGTGCTGGTGGTCACGGAGACTCCCTGGTCGAGACGAAATTCGGTGAGAGGGGCGGGTGCTGGAGGCCCGTCCGAACCGATGACTCGACGCTAGGGAAGCCCTCGTCGGAAGTGGTGGGATGAAAGTCCCCCGAGGTCAGGAGGGTGCCGCCGAGTCGTGGGCGCCGCGGGCCCGAGGGGGACCTGGGTCCTGGTCCATCCCATTCGTCACCCCGGGTTCCTCACCCGGCTCCCGGTAAGGGGTCAGTCGCGCAGCCGCGAGACCCACGACGACGCGAGCGACTCCTCCTCGAGGTCGAGCTCGCGCATCATGCGGCGCATCACGGCCTCGTCGAGGTCGCCCGCGTCGCGGTGCGCCATGAGGACCTCGCGCTGCACGGCGATGACCTGGCGGCGGACGGTCTGCAGCCGCCGTCCGGCGGTGACGGACGTCGCCGCCTTGCCGCCGAGCAGCCCGAGCCCCCGCGCCGCCTCCGCCTGCACGCCCAGCTCCTCGGCGCTGCTCGGGTCGAGCATGACGGCCGCCGCGGTCGCGCGCGAGCGCCAGCCCTGCGACAGCCGCTCGACCACCTCCGCCGCGCGCTCGTCGCCCATGGTGGACGCGAGCCGGGGCTGCTGCGCCTCGAAGTAGCGCTGCACCGCGTCCGCGGTCGCGACGCGCATCGCGGCCTCCTGACGCGCGTCGTCGGCCGCCTCCTGCGCGGAGCCGACGCCCAGGCGGCTGATGAGCCACGGCAGCGACGGGCCCTGCAGCAGGAGCGTGCCGAGCGCGACCGTGTACGCCGCGAGCTGGATGGTCGCGCGGTGGTCGAACGGCGCGCCGCCCATGGTCGCCGGGATCGCCGCCGCGGCGGCGAGTGTGACCACGCCACGCATCCCCGCCCACGACACGACGGCCGACTCGCGGGCGGTGAGCGCGTCGTTCTCCGGCCGGTGCGAGCCGGGCAGCCGCACGTTGTCGAACCACGCGGTCGAGAAGATGTACACCGGCCGCACCAGCACGGTGACCGCCAGCACGACGAGCGACACGGTGAGCCCGTGCGCGAAGCCCTGGTCGGAGTCCACGACGTCGCGGATCACCCACGGCAGCTGCATGCCGATCAGCGCGAACGTGAAGGACTCGAGCACGAGGTCGAGCGTCGACCAGATCGGCTCCTCGAACAGGCGCGTCGCGAACCCCGCGCGCGGCGAGGTGTGCCCGAGGTAGAGGCCCGCGGCGACGACCGCGAGGACACCCGAGCCGTGCACGGCCTCCGCGCCCCAGTACGCCGCGAACGGCGTGAGGATCCCGATCGCGGACGCGACGACCGCGTCGTCGAGGTGCGTGCGCACGAGGTGCACGACCACCCCGAGGGCGAGGCCGACGCCGACGCCCGCGAGGACGGCCAGCGTGAACGTCCACAGCCCCGCGCCGAGGGCCCACGCACCGCTCGCGACGCCCGCGAGCGCCACCTTGTAGAGGGTCAGCGAGGTCGCGTCGTTGATGAGGCTCTCGCCCGAGAGCAGGGTCATGACGCGCCGCGGCAGCCCGAGCCGCCGGCCGACCGCTGCCGCGGCGACCGCGTCGGGCGGTGCGACGACCGCGCCCAGCACGAGCGCCGCCGCGAACGGCACGTCGTCGAGCACGCAGAACACCGCCGCGACCGCGAGCGCGGTGACGAGCACCAGCCCGACGCCGAGCCGTGTGATCGAGTTCAGCGACGCCCGGAAGTCGCGGTACGACGACGACAGCGCGGCGGAGTAGAGCAGCGGCGGCAGCACGAACTCGAGCAGCAGCTCCGGGTTCACCTCGTAGCGGGGGACGCCCGGGACGAGCGAGACGAGCAGCGCGACCGTGACGACGACGAGCGGCGCCGGCCACCCGCGACGGCGGCTCACCGCCGCGACGAGCACGGCCGCGGCTGCCAGGACGAAGACCTCGACGTGGTGCATGACGCTCCCGTGGTCGCCCGCAAGGATGCTCCGGCACCGACCCTAGCCGTGCCGGTGCGCACGGCCATCGAACGGCGACCGGCGTGCCCTCCGAAGGGCTTCGGGCGCCGGCTTGAGCGTCGATGGTCACCGGGACCCGCGGTCGGCCCCCGACCTTTCAACGATCCCGAGTCCCACGACGCGACAGGCTCGACACACACGGAGCGTCCGTCACGTTTCGAGATCGCCGTCCCATCTGCGCCGATATGGTCCCGGAGATGGGTGTCGACTGCTAACTTTGCTGCCGCTCCCGCTGCGGCGGCTGAACACCCGAGACCACATATTCGCGGGGGTGAGCAATGCAGCCTGTGGTCGACCTGCAAGGGACGTCCTTCGGCTATCGGCGATCGGTGATCCTCGACGACGTGTCGTTCACGGTCGACCGAGGTGAGTCCGTGGCGGTCGTCGGGCCGTCCGGGAGCGGGAAGAGCACGCTCGCCGCGATCGTCGCGACGTTGCTGCGGCCGCAGTCCGGAACGGTCAGGATCGACGGGACGGACGTGCTGACACTGCGTTCGTCGAGGCTGGCGGCGTTCCGTCGGGCGACCATCGGTGTGATCTTCCAGCAAGCCGAGCTGGTCCCGACGATGACCGCGGTCGAGAACGTCGCCCTGCCCGCGATGCTCGACGGACTGGACCGGGCCGCTGCTGAACGACGCGCGCGCGAGCTGCTCGACGAGGTGCAGCTCGGTGAGACCGACACGCCGGCCGGCGACCTCTCCGGTGGCGAGGCACAGCGCGTGGGCATCGCGCGAGCGCTCGTCGGCTCACCCGCGCTCGTCGTCGCGGACGAGCCGACCGCGTCGCTCGACGGCCGCACCAAGTCGGTGGTCGCCGACCTGCTGTACTCGCGGCTGGAGGCTCACGGCGCCGGGCTCCTGATCGTGTCGCACGACCCCGAGGTCGCGTCCCGCGCCGACCGGGTGCTGCGGCTCGAGGACCGCCGGCTCACGGCCCAGCTCGCCGAGGTGCACTAGGGCGTGTCTCCCAACCCCCGCGAAGGTCTGGTCACTGGTCGGAGAGCATCAGCGGTGTGACGGCTCAACCTCCTCGCGCTCTTCGTCGAATCTGCCCCGTTGGGTCATGACCCCGAGAGCCTCGCGCGCGATCGGTGCGATGCGCTTTGGCCACCCGCTGGCAGCGACCTCACGCTCGGTGGTGAGGTTTGCCGTGGCCTTGAGGGCCGCCAGCATCTCGTCGAGAACGAGTTCGATCCTTGTGACTTCCTCCTGGGTGTAGGTCGACAGTCCTCGCCAGTCGTGTGGCAGGTCGTCGTCGACGTAATCGAAGAAGTGGTTGAAGTACTCGTTCACGCCGACGGCGTAGAGACCCGCATCGCCATCGGCGAGGACCTCGAGGACCTCGATCGCCCTGTTGCGCACCCGCTGGTCCACCAGTCGCTCGGAAGGTGCCTCGTCCACGTGACGATCATGGTGCAAGCCCCGACTCGTGTGGTGAGCGGTCTCCGTATTCAGCCGACGGATGTACGCAACCACGTCACGATCGCGGCGAGAACGGCGCCAGCCCGATAGACGACGGCGTGCTTGTCGTAGCGGGTGGCCAGGCCGCGCCACTGCTTGAGCAGGTTGAAGGATCGCTCGACGACGTTGCGCCGCCTGTAGACCTCGCGGTCGAACTTCGGCGGACGCCCACCATTCGCGCCGCGTCGCTTGCGGTTGGCCTGCTGGTCGGACGGTTCAGGGATCACGGCCCGGATCCCGCGCCGACGCAGCATGACCCGGTTCGCTCGTGACGAGTACGCCTTGTCCCCGAGCACCACGTCCGGCGTGGTGCGCGGGCGGCCCGCACCGAGGCGCGGCACCCAGAGGTCCGCCAGCACCAGCTCCAGCGCTCGCCCGTCGTGCGACTGGCCGGGAGTGATGACGACGGCGAGCGGGCGCCCGCGACCGTCGACCGCGTGGTGGACCTTGCTCGTCAACCCGCCACGGGAGCGACCTATGCCGTGACCTGCGGGTTCACTGTGGACGACCGAGCGACCCTGCGTCTTGTGATTCGACGCCGCCCCCTGTGTCGTGCTCTGGGCGGGTCGTGTTCGTCGCGTGCTGGTGGGCGCGGTTGATCGTGGAGTCCACCGAGACCGTCCAGTCAATCTCACCTGCGGCATCGGCCTCGGCCGTCAGGTGCGCCAGGATGCGGTCCCAGGTCCCGTCGTCGGCGAACTTCTTGTGCCGCTTCCACACCGTCTGCCATGGTCCGAAGGCGTCCCGCGGCAGGTCTCGCCACGGGATCCCGGTCCGGTACCGGTAGGCGATGCCTTCGACGATGGTGCGGTGGTCACCGAACGGGCGACCCACCTTGCCCGCGTTCGACGGCAGCAACGGCTCGATCCGCTCCCACTGCACGTCCGTAAAGACCTGGAACCGACTCACGCCCGAGAGCCTGCCGCCCAGTTCGCCGCAGAGTTGGGAGACACGCCCTAGTGCCCGGCATCGTGCAGGCGTTGCGCACCGGGGACGCGGTCGACACCGTCTGGCGGGTCGGCATCGGTGTGGCGGCGGCGCTAGCCGTGCTCGTGCTCTACCTGTTCCCCGCGGTGCACCACGAGTACGACGCCCGGCTCGCGCGGGACGCCGCACGGGCCCCTGTGTTCGTCGCCGAGGGCGCGACAGCCGCCCACGACGTCATCGGGTACTGGGGCGCGAGGGACGACAGCCTGGGCGGCGAGCCGGTCGCGGTCGCCCTGCTCCTGCGCCACGGGACCCCGGCGCAGCCCCCGCCGGGGGTGGGTCGGTGGCCGGGACCCGGGGAGGTGTTCGCGTCTCCCGGGCTGCTGGCGGTCGACGGGGCACGGGAGCTCGCGGCGCGGTACGGCAGCGTCGTCGGCGAGATCGACCGCGCCGTGCTGGCGGACCCGCGCGAGAAGGTGCTGTACGCGGGCGTGGATCCCGCCACCCTCGAGGAGCCGTCCTACTGGCTGCCGGTCGTCGGGTTCGGCCTGCACGTCGACCCCGCGCGGGGCGACAACGGGTACTTCGGGTCGACCATGTACCAGTCCGGCCGCTCGGGTGCCTTGAGCCTCGTGCTCGTGTTCGCACTGGCGCCGGTCCTGGTGCTCCTGGTGGTCCTCGCCCGGGTCGGAGGGGAACGACGGGATGCGACCGTCGCGCTGCTCGTCGCGCTCGGTGCCTCGCGAGCACAGCTGCGCGGTGCCTTGTGGCGCACGGTGCGTGTGCCGATGGGAGCCGGGGCGCTGGTCGCCGTGCTGGCCGCACTCGTGCTCGACCGGGTCAGCTGGACCGTGCCGTACACGGGGTACGCGATGTCGCCGTCACCCGACCTACGCCAGGCGGTGTCGCTCGTCGTGAGCGCCGCCCTCGGCGTCATGCTCACGTGGGCTGCCGTGCTCGTCTCGACGCGACCCCGCCGGACGGCGTTCGCGTCCCCCCGGCCGGTGCGGGCGGGCCGACGCGTCACCGCGCGTCCCGTTCTCGCTCTCCTCGCGGTGCTCGCAGCGGTGAACTGGCTCTATGCCCTGGTCAACCCGACGAACCCCACCACGGGAACGATCGTCCTGTTCGTCGGGGTGCTCCTGTGCGTCCTGCTCATCGGTCCGGTCACCGCGAGCGTCCTGACCGCGATCGCGGCCGCCGTGACGTCCGCCGCGCGCCGCGGCAGACGTCCCGTGCGGATGCTCGTCGGACGTGAGCTCGCGTCGATGGCGCGGCCCGCGGTCCGAGCCACGATCTTCATGGGCGTCGTCGCGCTGACCGCGACGTTCGCGACGGTCCTGTCCACCACGCCAGGCGACTTCCTGCGGCAGGTCATCGCCGCGAGCGACGCCAACGCGGGCCGGTCGGTGACGTTCACGACGGCGGACACCGCGCGGTGGCTGCCCGAGGTCGAGCAGGCACTGCCCGCCGGGCAGCACCTGGTGGGCCTGCAGACGGACCCCGTCGCAGGCACCAGGGTCCTCACCGCGTCCTGCGAGGCGCAGTCGGCCCTGCTCGGACGCTGTGCCGGGGACGAGCAGACACCTCTCGGCGCGTTCGCGGGCGGCGACGTGCCGGTCGTGCTGCGGGTCTGGGGGATGGGTCCGGAGACGCTCGTCAGGACCGGTACGCCGCAGGCCGGTGAGGTCCTCGTCGTCAGCGAGGACGAGAGTGCGGTCGACACCACTGCACTGGCGGGTGCCATGCGCCCGTTGGTCAGCCCGCCGCCCTTGATCACGGAGCCGGAGCAGACCTGGGTGGTGGGTGCGACGGTCGCGATCCGGCAGGCGCGCTGGATCGTCGTGCTCGGGGGCGTCGCCGGGTTGTTCGCCGTGACGATGGGGTGCGCGTCGCTGGTCGCGGAGCTCGCGCGCACGAGGCGTCGGCACCGGGTGTTCGCGGTGTACGCGGGCGGCCTGCACCGGCACCTCGGGCTCGGTCTCGGGCTCGTGGGGGTTCCGCTGCTCATCGGCGCGGTCATCGGCTCGGCCACCGCGTTCGCCGCTAGCTGGAATGCGATCCAGTACGGCAGTGCGTCGACGTCATCGGTCGGCCCACTCCTGGGGGTGCTGCTGGCCACCGGCCTCGGGGCGGCGGCGGCCGTGACCCTCGGGTCGGCCTGGGCGACCTTGCGCAGGGACGTCGCGCGGCGCGGCTCGGGCTGACCGAGGAGGAGGACGCTCGCGCTAGTCGATGCGGACCGTGGGTGCGCCGTCGTCGTGCGCCAGCAGACCCCACGGCACCGGCTCCTTGCCTGCCTCGTGACACGCGCGCACGTACGCGCGGTGCAGCTGGTCGCGGTCCGCACCCGGGACCCAGGACACGGAGTGTCCAGCGTGAGCAGCGCGAGGTCGTTCGTCTCGTCGACCGACGGGCGCGTCACGGGACGCGCCCGCGCACCCGCCCCCGCGTCGAGCACCACGTCGATGAGGTCGTGGCCCGCGGTCCGGTCGAGCGCGCGCTTGACCACGTGGTGGCACGTCAGGACCTTGCCGGGCGCGACGACGAAGCCGGTCCCCGACAGCTCGCCGCCGACGTTGATGCGGACGGTCGCCTTGGCGAGCAGGTCCGACAGCTCGTCGGTCACGGCCCACCGTCCGCGGCCGGCGGCGCCTTCCACAGCAGCCGGACGCCGAACGTGGCGGTCGCGCCGCCCTTGACGAGCAGTGACGTGAGCCGTCCCGCCTCGACCGCGACGTCGACGCCGAACGTCACCTCCGCCTCGTCGGGCCGTGCCCGGCGCAGCGCCTCCGTCATGGACCGTGCGACGCGCGCCACGGAGTCCGCGAGGTCGTCGAAGGACAGGACGTCGGACAGTGCGGAGACGTCCTCCTCACGGTCGTCCTGCCGGGCGATCTCGACCATGACGAGCGGCGCGCCCGGCTCCACCTCGGTGCTGACGATCCGCGTCATCGCTCCGCCCCCTGGGAGACCAGAGAAAAGGGACTTCTCGGACACGGTAGCGCCGTCCGCCCGGTGTGGCACGGGTGAGAAGCCTCGGGTGGCGCCGCGCACGGCCCGAGGGGCGATACACCCGGTCTCGCGGCCCGTCGCCGGGCTAGGTTCGCCGACCGGGGCCCGAGCAGGGCCCGAGCAGGGCCCGAGCGGGGGCCGGCAGCGGACGAGGGGGAGACGGATGGCGCAGGGGGCACGCGGGGTCGCGTTGGTGACGGGAGCTGCCGGGGGCATCGGGTCGGCCGTCGTGAGCGCTCTGCGGGCGCGCGGGTACACGGTCGTGGGGACCGACCGGGCCCCGCGCGACGACGTGCGGGTGCTCGACATCACGGACGGCGACGCCGTCGCGGAGTTCGTCGCGCGGGTCGAGGACGACGAGGGTCCGGTCGAGGTGCTCGTCAACGCCGCCGGCCTGCTGCGCACGGCTCCGGCACTGGCCGACGACGACGACCTCGTGGCGCTGGTCGCGGTCAACGTCCTCGGCACCGCGACGCTCACGCGCGCCGTGGTGCGACGCATGGTCGCGCGCGGGCGTGGGTCGGTGGTGACGGTCGCGTCCAACGCGGCGCGCGTGCCCCGCACGGGCATGGCCGCGTACGGCGCGTCGAAGGCCGCGCTCACGGCGTGGACGAAGTCGCTCGGGCTCGAGGTGGCCGAGCACGGCGTGCGCTGCAACGTCGTGCACCCGGGCACCACGCGCACACCGATGCTCGGCGACCTCGGGGACACCGAGCAGGTCGTCGCGGCCGCGATCGCCGGCACGCCCGAGGCCTACAAGGTGGGCATCCCGCTGCGCCGGGTCGCGGAGCCGGAGGACGTGGCGGCGGCGGTCGCCTTCCTCGCGTCCGACGAGGCGCGCCACCTCACGATGCACGAGCTCTACGTGGACGGCGGGGCGTCGCTGCGCTGACCCACCCGCGGAGCCGCGGACGCCGGCCGCGTGGCGCGCCGGTCAGCGGGGCAGCGCGAGCGCCGTGACCAGCAGATCGTCACCGACGGCCCAGCGGCCGCGCAGCTCGTCGACCCCGAGACCGGGCTTCAGCAGCCGGACGACGAACGTGTCGTCCTCGAGGTGCACGCGCACGTCCTCGAACCCGAGCCAGACGCCCGTGATCGGCGACCACACCTTGTAGGCCGACTCCTTGGCGCTGAACAGCACGCGGTCGGCGCACAGCGCCGGGTCGAGCTCGGCGAGCGGGGCACGCTCGGACTCGTCGAGCACGAGGTCCGCGACCTCGGGCGGCAGCGGAGCGCGCGGCTCGGCGTCGATGCCGAGTCCCGCCCAGGAGCCCGCGCGCGCGACGGCCGCGGCACGGTAGCCCGCGCAGTGCGTCATGCTCCCGACGACGCCCTGCGGCCACACCGGGGCGCGGTTCGGTGCGCTCGGCACCGCGAGCGTCGTGACGCCCAGCCGGCTCAGCGCCTCGCGCGCGCACCCGCGCACGGCCGCGTACTCCGCCCGACGAGCGGGCACGGCCTGGGCGACCGCGCGCTCCTCGTCGGCGAACAGCGGGACGGTCACCGGCGGGCCGTGCCGTTCGGTGACCTCGACCCCCGGGGGCAGCAGGTCGGCGAGCACGGCCTCACTGTGCCCGAGACACCTGTGTCCCCGCCGACGCGTCCACGCCCGCGCGGGTGCGGTCGCGCCAGACGACGACGGCCCGTGACCGAGGTGGTCACGGGCCGTCGAATGCCGGTGCGCCCGAAAGGATTCGAACCTTCGACCTTCTGCTCCGGAGGCAGACGCTCTATCCGCTGAGCTACGGGCGCGAGACGCGCGAACGCATCGGCCAGCGAGCCTACCAGCCCGCCACCCCAACGCCCGCCACCCCAACGCCCGTCACCCCAGAGCCCGCCACCTCAGCGCCCGCCACCTCAGCGCCCGCCACCTCAGCGCCCGCCACCTCGGCGCCCGCCACCCCCAGCGCCCGCGACCCCGCGCTTCCTCCGGCTCTGGGCGGGGATACCCGGAGGAACCGCGGGGTCGTCGGGGTGGACGGGGTGGTCAGGGTCAGGACTCGCCGAGGAGGGCGGACAGGTACGCCGTCGTCTCGGCGACGGCCTTGGCGCTGTCGCCCGCGACGATCGCCTCGACCAGCGCGTCGTGCGCGGTCTGGCCGTGGTAGTCGGTGACGAAGTTGAACCGGATGTTCTCGCCGATGGCGTCGATGAGGTTCTCGTACAGCGACGCGAGCACGGGGTTGGCCGCGGCGCGCACGATCGTGGTGTGCAGCGCGAGGTCGGTCGCGACCATCGCGTCGAGGTCGCCCGAGACGTACGCGGCGGCGCGCTCGTCGCGGCGGTCGAGCAGCGTGCTGGCGTCGAGCGCCGTGCGGCGACGCGAGGCGAGGCGGGCGGCCTCGACCTCGAGCGCGCGGCGCACCTCGACGACGTCGCGCTGGCGGGCCTCGGCGATCTGCCGGCCCATGCTCGCGGCGAGCTCGGACGACGAGAGCACGTACGTCCCCGAACCCTGACGCCGCTCGAGCAGACCGGCGTGCACCAGCGACTGCACGGCCTCGCGCACGGTGTTGCGACCGACCCCCAGCAGCCCGACGAGCTGCGGCTCGGGCGGGATGCGGGAGCCGACGGGCCACTCGCCGCTCGTGATGCGCGCGCGTAGCTCCTGTACGGTCGAATCGATCAGACCGGTCCGTCGCGTCATCGGGACAGGACTCCGTGAACAGGCATGCGGTGCAGTCAACACGAGCCGGGTGTCTGCGTGCCAGGGGTGTCCGTCGCGCCGACCGTCCCATCCTGCCGATTCACCCTGCGGAGTGTCGTGACGCCTGGTTCGCCCCCTCCGGCTCCCTGGCGCGGGCGGCTCGTGGTGCTCCTGGGCGTCGTGCTCGTGGCGCTGAACCTGCGCATCGCGGTGGCGGCGGTCTCACCGATCCTGGACGCGGTGAGGGAGGACGTCGACCTGTCGCCCGCCCAGGTGGGGGTGCTCGGCACCGTGCCGCTGCTGTCCTTCGCGGTGTTCGGCTCGCTCGCGTCGCCGCTGGGCCGGCGCCTCGGCCTGGAGCCGACGGTCGTGCTCGCGCTCGCGCTGTCGACCGTGGGGGAGGTGGCGCGAGCGCTGTCGTCGTCGGCGCCCGCGTTCCTGGCGTGGTCGGTGCTCGCGCTCGCGGGCATGGGGATGGGGAACGTGCTGCTGCCGCCGCTCGTGAAGCGGTACTTCCCGGACCGCATCGGCGTGGTCACCGCGGCGTACGCGGTGATGCTGTCCGTGAGCACGGCCGTCCCGCCGCTCGTGGCGCTGCCGTTCGCGCGCGCCGCCGGGTGGCGGTGGGCCGTGGGGGCGTGGGCGCTGCTCGGAGTGGTCGCCGCGGTGCCGTGGCTGGTCGTGATCGTCCGCTCGGTCGCGGCGCGCGCGCACGTGCGTGAGATCCTGCGCCGCGTGGGCGGGGGAGCGCGGGCGCGTGGCACGGACCCGCGCGTCGCCCCCGGCGGCGCACCCGGCGACGCGCGCCTGGTGTGGCGCTCGCCCCTCGCATGGGCGATGGCCGTGACGTTCGCGGTGAACTCGCTCGGCACGTACACGGTGTTCGCGTGGCTGCCGGAGATGCTCGCGGACCTCGGGCTCGGCACGGAGGCGGGCGGGCGGTGGCTCGCGCTGTTCGCGATCCTCGGGCTGCCCGCCTCGCTCGTCGTCCCCGTGCTGACCGCGCGCATGCGCTCGCCGTTCCCGCTGGTGGCCGGCTTCGTCGCGAGCTGGGCGGTCGGCTACCTGGGACTCCTGCTGGCCCCCGCGCACGGCACGGTCGTCTGGATGGTGCTGCTCGGGCTCGGCACGAGCTCGTTCCCCGTGCTGCTGGCGCTGATCGGCCTGCGCACGGCGACGCCGGGCCTCGCGGTCGTGCTGTCGGGGATGGTGCAGGGCGTGGGGTACGCGCTCGCGGCGCTCGGGCCTGTCTCGATCGGCCTGGTGTACGAGGCCACGGGTGGCTGGGACGCGCCGATCCTCGTGCTGCTGGGGCTGCTCGTCGTGCTGCTCGTGGCGGGGTGGCGGGCGTGCCGCCCCGAGGTGCTGGGGCACGTCGAGCCCGGGCCGCCGACGACGGACGTCCGCGAAAGGGCGTCGCGCGGTTCCCCTACCCTGGAGCGGTGACTCCCGACCAGCTCTCGCAGGCCATCGCGGCCGCCCTCGCGGCGGCCGTCGCCGACGGCACGTTCGCCCTCGACCCCGCCGACCTCCCGGCGACCGTCCACGTCGAGCGACCCCGTCAGCGAGAGCACGGCGACTGGGCGACGAACGTCGCGCTGCAGCTCGCGAAGAAGGCCGGCTCGAACCCCCGCGCGTTCGCCGAGGAGCTCGCGCGCCGTCTGACCAGCACCGACGGCGTCGCGTCCGTCGAGGTGGCGGGACCCGGCTTCCTCAACATCCGGCTCGACGCGGCGGCGGCCGGCGAGCTCGCGCGCAGCATCGTCGAGCAGGGCGCCTCGTACGGCACCAACACGGCCGAGGCGGGGCACCGCGTGAACCTCGAGTTCGTGTCCGCGAACCCGACCGGCCCGCTGCACATCGGCGGTGTGCGCTGGGCGGCCGTGGGCGACAGCCTCGCGCGTGTGCTGCAGGCGGCCGGCGCCGAGGTCACCCGCGAGTACTACTTCAACGACCACGGCGCGCAGATCGACCGGTTCGCGCGCTCGCTGCTGGCGCGCGCCCGCGGCGAGGAGGCGCCCGAGGACGGCTACGGCGGGCAGTACATCGCGGACATCGCGGAGCAGGTGACGGCCCAGGCCGTCGCGGCGGGCGAGCCGGACCCGGCCACGCTCGGCGACGACGAGGCGCTCGAGGCGTTCCGCGCGCGCGGCGTCGACCTGATGTTCGACGAGATCAAGAAGTCGCTGCACGACTTCGGCGTGGACTTCGACGTCTACTTCCACGAGGACTCGCTGCACGAGTCCGGTGCGGTCGACCGCGCGGTCGCGCGCCTGCGCGAGCTGGGTCACGTGTTCGAGCAGGACGGCGCGACGTGGCTGCGGACCACCGAGCTCGGCGACGACAAGGACCGCGTCGTCATCAAGTCCGACGGCGAGGCCGCGTACATCGCGGGTGACATCGCGTACTACCTCGACAAGCGCGAGCGCGGGTTCGACCGCGTGGTGATGATGCTCGGCGCGGACCACCACGGGTACGTGGGCCGCATGAAGGCCGTCGCGGCGGCGTTCGGCGACGACCCGGACGTCAACCTCGAGATCCTCATCGGCCAGCTCGTGAACCTCGTCAAGGACGGCGCCCCGGTGCGCATGTCGAAGCGCGCGGGCACGGTCGTGACGATCGACGACCTGGTCGACGCGGTGGGCGTGGACGCCGCGCGATACGCGCTCGCGCGCTCGTCGACGGACTCGGCGATCGACCTGGACCTCGACCTGCTCGCCAAGGCCACCAACGAGAACCCGGTCTTCTACGTGCAGTACGCGCACGCGCGCACCGCGGCGATCGGGCGCAACGCGGCGGAGGCCGGCGTGCGCCGCGAGGACGGGTTCGACGCGAGCGTGCTCGACCACGAGACCGAGGCGGTGCTGCTGGGCCACCTGGCGCAGCTGCCGCGCGTGGTCGCGCAGGCCGCGAACCTGCGCGAGCCGCACCGGGTGGCGCGCTACCTGGAGGAGCTCGCGGGCGGGTTCCACAAGTGGTACGACGCGAAGCGCTACGTCCTGCCGCAGGGCGACGAGCCCGTCACGGACACCCACCGCACGCGCCTGTGGCTGGTCGACGCGACGCGGCAGGTGCTCGCGAACGGCCTGGGTCTGCTCGGCGTGAGCGCGCCGGAGCGGATGTGACGACGAGCATCCCGGGCGAGCCCTGGTCGACGGGCGTCGCACGGGACAGCTCGGGCGCGCTCGTCGTCGGCGGGGTGCCGGTGGCGCGGCTCGCGCAGGAGGTGGGCACGCCCGCGTACGTGCTCGACGAGGCGGACCTGCGCGCGCGTGCCGCGGGGTACCGCCGCGCGTTCGAGACCGCGTTCGCAGAGGTGGGCGCGGGGGTCGACGTCTACTACGCGGGCAAGGCGTTCCTGTCGGTCGCCGTGGCGCGGTGGGTGCACGACGAGGGCCTGCGCGTGGACACCGCGTCGGGCGGCGAGCTCGCGGTCGCGCTGCGCGCGGGAGTCCCGGGCGCGCACCTCGGGCTGCACGGCAACAACAAGTCCGACGACGAGCTCGCGCTCGCGCTGGACCACGGCGTGGGCCGGGTCATCGTGGACTCGCTCGTCGAGGTGGAGCGGCTCGCGGCGCTGGTGCGGTCCCGCGGGGGCGACCCGGCGCCGGTGATGGTGCGCGTGACGACGGGGGTGCACGCGGGCGGGCACGAGTACATCTCGACCGCGCACGAGGACCAGAAGTTCGGTTTGTCGGTCACGGCGCGCGACGGCCAGGACAGCCCGGCGATGACTGCGCTGCGCGCGGTGCTCGACCACCCGGAGCTGCGCCTGCTGGGCATCCACTCGCACATCGGGTCGCAGATCCTCGACCCGTCGGGGTTCGAGGTCGCCGCGCGCGTGGTGCTCGAGCTGCGCGCGCAGCTCGCGCACCGCACGGGCGTGCTGGTCGAGGAGGTCGACCTGGGGGGCGGGTACGGCATCGCGTACCTGCCCGGCGAGGTCGCGCTCGACCCGGACCGCATCGCGAAGGACGTGGCGGCCTCGGTCGCGGCTGCGGCCGCGGACCTCGCCACCCCGCTGCCGCGGTTCTCGATCGAGCCGGGGCGCGCGGTCGTCGGGCCGGCGGGGCTCACGCTCTACACGGTCGGGACCGTGAAGCCGGTGCGCGTGGACGACGAGACCGAGCGCCTGTACGTGTCCGTCGACGGCGGGATGAGCGACAACATCCGTCCCGCGCTGTACGGCGCGCGGTACCACGCGGAGGTCGTCGGGCGGCTGTCGTCGGCGCCCTCGGTGCTGGCGCGGGTCGTCGGGAAGCACTGCGAGTCGGGTGACGTCGTCGTGCACGAGGTGCAGCTGCCGGGCGACGTGCGCGCGGGGGACCTGCTGGCGGTCGCGGCGACGGGTGCGTACGGCCGGTCGATGGCGTCGAACTACAACCTGCTGACGCGGCCGCCGGTCGTGGCGGTGCGTGAGGGCGCGGTGCGCACGCTGCTGCGGCGCGAGACGGTCGACGACCTGCTGGCGCTCGACCAGGGCTGACCGGCCGCGCTGGACATGTGCCCAAGGACCCTTCCGGAGGGTAGGTGAGAGTCGCGTCCTGCCGACCGGACGTCCCGGACGGCCCACCACGCGTGCGCCCTATCCTGTGCCCAGTCCCCGACGAGAGCACCGGAGGTCGTGTGCCCGCCCCCCTGAAGGTCGCCCTGCTCGGCTGTGGTGTCGTCGGCACCGAGGTGGCCCACCGCCTGGTCACGCACGCCGACGAGCTCGCCGCGCGCGTCGGCGCGCCGCTCGAGATCGTCGGCATCGCCGTGCGGGACGCGGCATCGCCGCGCGAGGGCGTCACGGGCACCTCGCTGGAGCCGCTGCTCACCACGGACGCGTCGGCGCTCGTGCGCGGTGCGGACGCCGTCGTCGAGGTCATGGGCGGCATCGAGCCCGCGCGCACCCTGATCCTGCAGGCGATCGAGGCGGGCGCGTCGGTGGTCACGGCCAACAAGGCGCTGCTCGCGTCCGACGGCCCGACGCTCTACAAGGCGGCCGACGCGGCGGGCGTGGACCTGTACTTCGAGGCCGCCGTCGCGGGCGCGATCCCGATCGTCCGGCCGGTGCGCGAGTCGCTCGCGGGCGACCAGGTGCAGCGCGTCCTCGGCATCGTCAACGGCACGACGAACTACGTGCTCGACCGCATGGCCACCGACGGGCTCGAGCTCGAGCAGGCCGTCAAGGAGGCGCAGGCGCTCGGCTACGCGGAGGCGGACCCGACGGCCGACGTCGAGGGTTACGACGCGGCGGCCAAGGCCGCGATCCTCGCCTCGCTCGCGTTCCACACGCGGGTGTCGCTCGACGACGTCGCGCGCGAGGGCATCACGGGCGTCACCGCCGCCGACGTCGCGTGGGCGCAGCGGACCGGCCACGCGATCAAGCTGCTCGCGATCGCGGAGCGCAACGTCCGCGACGACGTCGCGGGCATCCAGGTGCGCGTGCACCCGGCGCTCGTGCCGCTGGAGCACCCGCTCGCGGGCGTGCGCGGCGCGTTCAACGCGGTGTTCGTCGAGGCGGAGGCGGCCGGCGAGCTCATGTTCTACGGCCGGGGCGCGGGCGGCGCGCCCACCTCGTCGGCGGTCCTCGGCGACCTGGTCTCGGTCGCGCGCCACCGTGTGCTCGGCGGGCGCGGGCCGGTCGAGTCGTCGTACGCCGACCTGCCGGTGCTGCCGGCGGAGGCGGCGTGCACCCGGTTCCAGGTGCGGCTCGACGTCGACGACCGCCCGGGCGTGCTCGCGCAGGTCGCGCACGTCCTCGCGGAGCACGACGTCTCGATCGAGGCCGTGCGGCAGTCGGCGGACGCGGGTGCCGCCACGGGCGTCGCCCGCCTGCTGATCACCACGCACACCGCGCGCGAGAGCGCGCTCGCGGCCACCGTGGCCGCGCTCACCGACCTCGACGTCGTGCGTGACGTCGTGTCCGTCCTGCGAGTCGAAGGAGCCTGATGGCCCACCAGTGGCGCGGCGTGATCGCCGAGTACGCCGACCGCCTGCCCGAGCACCTGACGACGCACCCGGTCACCCTCGACGAGGGCGGCACGCCGCTCATCGCGGCACCCGCGCTGAGCGAACGCACCGGTGCCGACGTGCACGTGAAGTTCGAGGGCATGAACCCCACGGGCTCGTTCAAGGACCGCGGCATGACGACCGCGATCTCGGCGGCGGCCGCGCGGGGTGCGAAGGCGGTGGTCTGCGCGTCGACGGGCAACACCTCGGCGTCGGCCGCGGCGTACGCGACGCGCGCGGGCATGCTCTGCGCGGTGCTCGTGCCGGACGGCAAGATCGCGATGGGCAAGCTGAGCCAGGCGATCGCGCACGGAGCGACGCTCCTGCAGGTCGACGGCAACTTCGACGACTGCCTGATCGCGGCGCGCAAGCTCGCCGAGGCGTACCCGGTCGAGCTGGTGAACTCGGTGAACCCCGACCGCATCCAGGGTCAGAAGACCGCGGCGTTCGAGATCGTCGACGCCCTGGGCGACGCCCCGGACATCCACGTGCTGCCGGTCGGCAACGCGGGCAACATCACGGCGTACTGGAAGGGCTTCCGCGAGTACGCGGGGCTCGACGACGGTGCGGCGCACGGTGCCGTCGCGTCGCGCACCCCGGTGATGTGGGGGTTCCAGGCGGCGGGCGCCGCCCCGATCGTCCTGGGGCACCCCGTGTCGGAGCCCGAGACGATCGCGACCGCCATCCGCATCGGCAACCCGGCGTCGTGGCAGCAGGCCGAGCAGGCGCGCGACGTCTCGGGCGGTCTCATCGAGTCGGTGACCGACGAGGAGATCCTGCGCGCGCACCGCGTCCTGTCCGCCGAGGTCGGCGTGTTCGTCGAGCCCGCATCTGCCGCGGGTGTCGCGGGGCTGCTGCGCCTGTCCGACGAGGGGCGCGTGCCAGCCGGTGCGCGCATCACCATCACGGTCACGGGCCACGGCCTCAAGGACCCGCAGTGGGCCCTGCGCCGGCCCGACGGCGGCGAGGTCACCCCGGTGCGCGTGCCCGCGGACGTCGTGTCCATCGCGGACGCGCTCGGCCTGGGCTGAGGCCGCCGTGCGACTGCGTGCCGACCGGGTGCGCGTGCGCGTCCCCGCGACGTCCGCGAACCTCGGTCCGGGTTTCGACGCGATGGGCGTGGCCCTCGCGCTGCACGACGAGGTCGAGGTCCGCGCGGTCGCCGCGCCGGGCGTGACCGTCGTCGTCGAGGGGGAGGGTGCCGGTGCGGTGCCGGGCGACGAGCGGCACCTCGTCGTGCGCGCGATCCGCACCGCGCTCGACCACGTCGGCGCGCCGCAGGCGGGCCTGACCCTGACGTGCCGCAACGCGATCCCGCACGGCCGGGGTCTCGGCTCGTCGGCCGCGGCGGTCGTCGCGGGCATCGTCGCCGCGCGCGGGCTGATCTCCGAGCCCGAGGCGCTCGACGACGCGACCGTGCTCGTGCTCGCGACGCAGCTCGAGGGACATCCCGACAACGCGGCCCCGGCGATCCTCGGCGGCGCGACGATCGCGTGGACGACGCCGACCGGCGCGGTGGGTGCCACCCAGGTCGAGGTGCACCCCGACGTGGCCCCGGTCGTGATGATCCCGCCGACGCACCTGTCGACGAAGGCCGCACGCGGTGTGCTCCCCGAGCAGGTGCCGTTCGTGGACGCGGCGCGGCAGGCCGGACGCTCGGCGCTGCTGGTGCAGGCCCTCGGGCGCCGCCCGGACCTGCTGCTCGACGCGACGGTCGACCTGCTGCACCAGGAGTACCGGCGCGCCGTCATGCCGGACTCGCTCGCGCTGGTCGACGCGCTGCGTCGCCGGGGGGTCGCGGCGGTCGTCTCGGGTGCGGGCCCCACGGTCCTCGCGCTCGCGCGCCGGCTGCCCGACGAGCCCGGCGGGCCGGACGTGGCGGGCGACCCGGGCACGGACGCGGACGCCGCGATCGACGAGGCGTTCGGCGGCGTGCTGGGCGGCTGGGTGATCCGCCGGCTGCCCGTCGACCCCGCCGGGGTGCGCCTCGCGGTCGGCGACCACCCGATCGGGTGAGCGGTGTCGCGCGGGGTCATCGCGGCCGGTCGTGAGGCCGACAGTGGTAGCATCGTCGCGTTCCCCCGGACCACATCCTCCGGGTCGCGTGCCTCCCGAACGGTGTTCCGCAGGACATCCGCGGGACCGCTGCCCAGGCGAGCCGACCATCCGGGAACAACCCCAGCCTTGAACGCGTCGCCGACACGGTCGTGAGCCGCGCGTGGGCTTCCAGCACCGTCTCGTCGACGGACGTCCGTCTGACGAGACGACGGCCTCCTACCCCGAGAGGCCACCGACGAGGGGGAAGGGTCCTTCGTGACAGACACCAACCAGACCGGGTCCATCGCGGCGCTGCGCCTGCCCGAGCTGCAGGCCCTCGCGTCCGAGCTCGGCGTCAAGGGCATCTCGAAGATGCGCAAGGGCGACCTGGTCGAGGCGATCGACGCCGCACGCGGCGGTTCGCGCCCCCGGGCCCTCGACGCGCGTCGTGAGCAGACCGTCGCGCCGGTGACGGAGCAGGCGGGCCCCGTCGAGCGCGACGAGGCCGCGCCGCGCACGCAGCGCACGCGCGGTGCCCGCCGCGCGCAGGGCCCCGCGCAGGACGCGCTCGCCGGTCTCGAGGCCGCGATCGACGCGAAGATCGCGGGCGAGCCGGTCGAGCGGCGCGGCGAGGGCCGTGACGGCCGCGAGAGCCGTGACGACGACCGTGCGCAGCGCGCCGCCGAGGCGGTCGGCGAGGCCGTGGGCGACGTGGCGGGCGAGGCCGGCGAGCGCCGCTCGCGCCGCGCGGGCCGTGGCCAGGGCGCCTCCGACGCGCAGGGCGAGGGGCGCCAGCAGCGCGCGCAGGGCCAGCAGCCCGGCGCCCAGGCACATCAGCAGACGGGCCAGCAGACGGCTCAGCAGGCGGGTCAGCAGACCGGCCAGCAGGGCCAGCAGGGCCAGCAGGGTGTCGCGGCGCAGGGCGACGACGACGACGAGCGGGGCGGGCGTCGCCGCCGCTCGCGCGACCGCTACCGCGACCGGGACCGCAAGCGCGGCCGCGGCCGCAGCGGCCAGCCGGACCTCGCGGGTCTCGACGAGGTCGAGCTCGCGGACGACGACGTGCTGCTCCCGGTCGCGGGCATCCTCGACATCCTCGAGAGCTACGCGTTCGTGCGGACCACCGGGTACCTGCCGGGCCCCAACGACGTGTACGTCTCGCTCGGCCAGGTCAAGAAGAACGGCCTGCGTCGCGGCGACGCGATCACGGGCGCGGTGCGGCAGCCGCGTGACGGCGAAGCCGCGCAGGGCGGCCGGCCGAACAAGTTCAACGCGCTCGTGCGGCTCGACTCGGTCAACGGCCTGTCGCCCGACGAGGCGCGCCAGCGGCCCGAGTTCCAGAAGCTCACGCCGCTGTACCCGCAGGACCGCCTGCGTCTCGAGACGCCGGACCCGGGCCGGCTCACGCCGCGCGTGATCGACATCGTCGCGCCGATCGGCAAGGGCCAGCGTGGTCTGATCGTCGCGCCGCCCAAGGCCGGCAAGACGATCATCATGCAGCAGATCGCGAACTCGATCACCGCGAACAACCCCGAGGTCCACCTCATGGTCGTGCTCGTCGACGAGCGCCCCGAGGAGGTCACGGACATGGAGCGGTCGGTCAAGGGCGAGGTCATCGCCTCGACGTTCGACCGCCCGGCCTCGGACCACACGATCGTCGCGGAGCTCGCGATCGAGCGCGCCAAGCGCCTGGTCGAGCTGGGTCAGGACGTCGTGGTGCTGCTGGACTCGATCACGCGCCTGTCCCGCGCGTACAACCTGGCCGCGCCCGCGTCGGGTCGCATCCTGTCGGGTGGTGTCGACGCCTCGGCGCTCTACCCGCCGAAGAAGTTCTTCGGTGCGGCGCGCAACATCGAGAACGGCGGCTCGCTGACGATCCTCGGGTCCGCGCTCGTCGAGACCGGCTCCAAGATGGACGAGGTCATCTTCGAGGAGTTCAAGGGCACCGGGAACATGGAGCTGCGCCTGTCGCGCTCGCTGTCGGACAAGCGCATCTTCCCCGCGGTCGACGTCAACGCGTCGGGCACCCGCCGCGAGGAGCTGCTCATGTCGCGCGACGAGCTGCAGATCGTCTACAAGCTGCGCCGCGTGCTCGGTGCGCTCGACCAGCAGCAGGCGATCGAGCTGCTGATCGGCAAGCTCAAGGAGACCAAGTCGAACGTCGAGTTCCTGCTCGGCGTGCAGCGCTCCACGCCGGGCAGCTTCGGCGAGGAGAACGCGGGCCGCACGGTCTGACCACCGCTCGACGAAGGCCGCGCCCGCTCGGGCGCGGCCTTCGTCGTCCCGGGCGCACGCCGGCGGGTGGCGACGGTCCTGCCGGTCGGACCTTCTCGCCCGTCCTCCACCCGTCCTCCACCCGTCCCTGCAGCCGTCGTCGGTCGCTCAAGGTCGGCGGCGCGTGCGTCGATGGCGGGGCGTGGACGCGGTGCGCGACGGGGGTGACGGCATGGTCGCGTGGCTGACCGAGCGCGCCGGGGCGGCGCCGCCGTGGGTGCTCGGGGCCGCGGCGCTCGTCGCGCTCCTCGTCGTGGCCGCGGTGGCGCGGCGCGCGCGTCGTCCGCCTGCCGGTCGTCGGCCCGGCGGTCGGCCTGGCGGTCGTCGGCCCGGCACTCGTGGGCCTGGCGGTCGTGGGCCCCGGCCGGGGGAGCTGTGGTTCGCCCTCGTGCCGTTCGACGACCGCTCGGGGGCCAAGGACCGGCCGGTGCTCGTGCTCGACGTCCAGGGCGGGTCGGTCGTCGTCGCGCAGCTCACCTCGCAGGACAAGAGCCGCCGGCGCGACCACGTGCCGGCACCCGCGCGCCTGACTGGCATGCGCAAGGACGGCTGGCTCGAGCTGCGCACGCGCACCGTGCCGCGGGGTGCGTTCCGGCGCCGCGCGGGAGACCTGGGCCCGGCGGGGCTCGTCTGGTTCGAGCGCGAGCTCGAGCGCACCGGGCGCGACGGGACGGCCGCCGGCGGGCGTTGACGCGACGAGTCAGCTCGGGTCGCCGATGTGCCCGGGCGCCGTGACCGACAGGACGCGCTCGACGAACGCGGTGTACTCCGACATGTAGTGGCGCAGGAACGTCGCGGTGTCCTCGTGCGTCACGGTGATGCCGCCGGCGCCGTCGTCGGCGTAGTGCTCGGGGTGGAACGTCAGGTACACCTCGGGCGCGTTGAGCTGCGGCGCGTTGAGGAAGCTCAGCACGCTGCGCATCGACGACTGCATGACCGCGGTGCCGATCGCGCCGATCGACGCCCCGACGATGCCGGTGGGCTTGCGCGCGAACGAGTTGGTGCCCCACGGGCGCGACGCCCAGTCGATGGCGTTCTTGAGCGCTCCGGGGATGGACCGGTTGTACTCGGGCGAGACGAAGAGGATGCCGTCGGACGCCTCGACGGCCTCCTTGATCGCGCGGCCCTGCGGCGGGTAGTCGTCGTCGTAGTCCGGCGAGTAGAGCGGCAGGTCACGGATGCCGATCTCGACGAGCTCGAGCTCGGGCGGCGCGAGCCCGACGAGCGCCCGTGCGACCGTACGGTTGACGGACGTGCTCGACAGGCTCCCGACGAGGTAGCCGATCCGGTACGTCATGGCCTTCTCCTTCGAGCTGGGCGGGTCGGCACCTCCACGGTGCTCACTCCACAGTGCTCACTCCACAGTGCAGCGCCTTCCGCCCCGGCGCACGCGGGGGCACCATGGGTCCCGGACACGACGGGACGAGGGGGGACCCATGGTCGACGAGGCTCTGGGGGCACGCGTGCGCGCGGCTCTCGCGGACCACCTCGCGGCGTGCGGCGCCGGGGCGGGACCGGGCGGCTCCGCCGTCGGCGAGAAGCGGATGTTCGGCGGGCTCGCGTTCCTGCTCGACGGGCGGATGGCCGTCGTCGTGAGCACGCGCTCGGGCGGGTTGATGGTGCGCGTCCCGATCGAGGACCGCGGCGAGCTCCTGGCGAGCGCCGGGGTGCGGCCCATGCAGATGCGGGGCTCGGACATGCGGGGGTGGGTCGTGGTCGACACGGCCGAGCTGGCCGACGACGCGGTGCTGCGCCGGTGGGTCGCGATCGGCGCCCGCACGGCCGCGTCCGTGCCCGCGCGCTGACGCGCGGGAGCGCTGGTCAGCGGATGCGCTGGTCAGCGGGTGCGCTCGTCCGCGTGTGTGCCGGGCGCCGTCAGTGCTCGGCGCGCGCGGCGGCGAGCGCCGAGCGGTAGGCCCGCTCGACCTCGTCGGCGATGCGGGGCGTGTCGAACCGTGCCGCGGCGGCGCGCTGGCGCCGGGCGATCGCGGCGCGCCCCTGCGGGTCGTCGACCCACCGGCCGAGCACGCGCGCGAACGTCGCGGTGTCGGCCGGGTCGAGCAGCTGGCGCTCGAGGCCGGCCATCGTCGTGCGGTAGCCAGGGTTGTCGCCCGCGAGGACCACGCCACGCGCGGCGGCGAGCGCCTCGACGACGGAGATGCCGAAGCTCTCGCCACCCGTCGACGGCAGCGCGACGACGTCCGCGTCGGCGAGCAGGGCGGCCTTGTCCTCCTCGGCGACGAACCCGGGCAGGTCGACGCCGGTCAGTCCCTCGCGCGCGACCGTCGCCGCGAGCTCGTCGTGCAGGGGCCCGCGCCCGGCGATCGTCAGGGTCCACGGGTTGCGGGTGCCGGCGCGTGCCATCGCGACCACCGCGTCCAGCAGCTCGCGCGGACCCTTGCGCGGCACCAGCCGCCCGAGGAACACGATGCGGACCGGGCGGTCCGCGCGCACGGGACCGGTGGCCGGGGGGAACCGCGTGACGTCGACGGGGTTGCCCAGCACGTGCGTCGGCACGCGGAACGTGCGCTGCGCGAACTGCGCCGCCGCCTGCGACGTCGCGAACACGTGCCGGAACCGGCGCAGGCGCCGCCGCTCGAGCAGGCCGAGCGCGCGCGTGCCCGCGCTCACCCACCACGAGTGCGGGTAGATGTGGAACGTCCCGACGACCGCGGTGCGGGGCGCGGCCGCCGAGACGACGCGGCCTGCGAGCACGGGCGAGTACGGCATCTGCACGTGCAGCACGTCGAACGGCACGCGCGCCAGCAGGTCGCGCACCTGCGCGCGGGACGCCGGCAGCGGCGTGTTGAGACGGTTGCCGTTGAACGTGACCCCCACGTTGCGCCCGACGACGTGCAGCGGCAGGTCCGTGCGGCGCGTCGTGGACGCCACGTAGTGCACGTCGTGGCCGCGGCGCGTCAGCTCGGCGCCGAGGGTGAGCACGTACTGCTGCACGCCGTCGGGGCGGTCGAGGTCGTCGTCGATCACGAGGCCGACGACGAGGCGACGGTCGTCGTCACGGGGACCAGCAGCAGACGGCACCCACGCATCCTAGGGACCGGCACGCCGGCGGCGGCGTGGACCCGGGCGTGGACCCGGGCGTGGACGTGGTCGTGGACGTGGGCAGGACGCGTCGACGCCCGGGGAAGATTTCGGGGCACGCGGGGGTTCTGGCACAATGGTCCGCTGGTCTGCGGTTCACCCGCGCACATCCGCGTCGGGACCCGGAGACACCCCACCAAGGAGATCCCCGTGAAGTCTGACATCCACCCGGAGTACGTGGTCACCGAGGTCACGTGCACCTGCGGCAGCACGTTCGTCACCCGCAGCACCGTGACGAGCGGCAAGATCCACGCCGACGTCTGCAGCGCCTGCCACCCGTTCTACACGGGCAAGCAGAAGATCCTCGACACCGGCGGCCGCGTGGCCCGCTTCGAGGCCCGCTACGGCAAGAAGGCCAACTAGCACCTCCGCAGCGCCGGTGCCCGGCGCGGACGACTGCCCTCCATGGCAGTGTCCGCGAGGGCACCGGCGCTGCGTCGTCCCCGGGGTGCGTCGCGTGCCCCGTCGCACCCGCACCCCGAGGGAGTCCCGTGAGCGAGCAGTTCGCCGCCGCGCAGGCGCTGCTCGCCGAGCACGCGCAGATCGAGGCACAGCTCTCGGACCCCGCGGTGCACGCCGACGCGGGGCGCGCCCGCACCCTCGGCCGCCGGTACGCCGAGCTCGGCCGGGTCGCGCAGGCCTACCGGGCGTGGCGGTCGGCATCCGACGACGCGGCGGCCGCCGCCGAGCTCGCGGACGAGGACGCGACGTTCGCCGCCGAGTTCCCCGCGCTGCGGGCCGCCGCCGACGAGGCCGCCGCGCGCCTGCGCGAGGTCCTGATCCCGCGGGACCCCGACGACGCGCGCGACGTGATCCTCGAGATCAAGGCCGGCGAGGGCGGCGAGGAGTCGGCGCTGTTCGCGGGCGACCTGCTGCGCATGTACCTGCGGTACGCCGAGCAGCAGGGCTGGGCGACGCAGGTGCTCGAGTCCACGCCCTCGGACCTCGGCGGCTTCAAGGACGTCCAGGTCGCGGTCAAGTCGCGCGGGAGCGTCGCGCCCGAGGACGGCGTGTGGGCGCACCTGAAGTACGAGGGCGGCGTGCACCGCGTGCAGCGCGTGCCCGTCACGGAGTCGGCCGGGCGCATCCACACGTCGGCCGCGGGCGTGCTCGTCTTCCCGGAGGCGGACGACGAGGGCGAGGTCGAGATCGACCCGAACGACCTGCGGATCGACGTCTACCGCTCGTCCGGCCCCGGTGGGCAGTCGGTCAACACGACCGACTCGGCCGTGCGCATCACGCACGTGCCCACGGGCATCGTCGTGTCGATGCAGAACGAGAAGTCGCAGCTGCAGAACCGCGAGCAGGCGATGCGCGTGCTGCGCGCGCGGCTGCTCGCGGCGCGCCAGGAGGAGGCCGCGGCCGCGGCGAGCGAGGCGCGGCGCAGCCAGGTGCGCACGGTCGACCGCTCCGAGCGCATCCGCACGTACAACTTCCCGGAGAACCGGATCGCGGACCACCGCACGGGCTACAAGGCGTACAACCTCGACGCGGTCCTCGCGGGCGACCTCGGGCCCGTCGTCGCGTCCGCGATCGAGGCCGACGAGGCCGCGCGGCTCGCCGAGGCGGGCGCGTGAGCACCCCGGCCCCCGGCTCCGCGGGCGCGCACCGCGCGCCCGGCGTGCGCACGCTCGTGGAGGCCGCCGTGCGCGTGCTCGACGAGGCCGGCGTGCCGTCGCCGCGCGTCGACGCGGTCGCGCTCGCGGCGTACGCGCTCGGGCTGCCGCGTCTCGAGCTCGCGCTCGCACCCGACCCGGCGCCCGCCGGGTTCGTCGAGGAGCTCGCGGAGCTCGTCGAGCGGCGACGGCGGCGCGAGCCGCTGCAGCACATCGTCGGGCACACCGTGTTCCGGTACCTCACGCTGCGTGTCGAGCCCGGCGTGTTCGTGCCCCGGCCCGAGACCGAGGTCGTCGCGCAGGTCGCGATCGACGAGGCCGCGCGCCTCGTCGCCGCGGGTGCGACGCCCGTCGTGGTCGACCTGTGCTGCGGGACCGGCGCGATCGCGCTGTCGGTCGACACCGAGGTGCCCGGTGCGGACGTGGTCGCGGTCGACCTGTCGCCGGAGGCGGTCGGGCTCACGCGCGCCAACAGCGGCGCGGTGGGGACGCGCACGCTGCGCGTCGAGCAGGGCGACGTGCGCGACCCCGACCTGCTGGCGGACCTCGTCGGGAAGGTCGACGTGCTCGTCTCCAACCCGCCCTACGTCCCGCCCGACGCGGTCCCGCGCGAGCCCGAGGTCCGCGACCACGACCCGGACCTGGCGCTCTACGGCGGTGGTGCCGACGGCCTCGACGTGCCGCGCGCGGTGCTCGCCGCCGCCGCGCGGCTCCTGGTCCCGGGCGGCCTGCTCGTGATGGAGCACGCCGAGGTGCAGGACGCGCAGGCGCGCGCCGCGGCGGACCGGACCGGCGCGTTCGTCGACGTCGGCACGCTGCCGGACCTCACCGGACGGGCCCGGATGCTCGTGGCACGTCGGAAGGCACCGTCGCACGTGGAAGGATCGCACCCGTGACCGCGCGCACCCTGTCTGCTCACGACCCCGCGACGTGGGGACCGGCGATCGACGAGGCGGTGGACGTCGTCGCGAACGGCGGGCTCGTCGTCCTGCCGACCGACACCGTCTACGGCATCGGCGCGGACGCGTTCTCGCCGCCCGCGGTGCAGGCGCTGCTCGACGCCAAGGGGCGCGGCCGGCAGATGCCGCCGCCCGTCCTCATCGGCGACGTGCGCACGCTCGACGGGCTCGCGACCGACGTCCCCGCGCACGCGCGGCTCCTCGCGGAGGCGTTCTGGCCCGGCGGGCTGACGATCATCGTGCGTGCGCAGCCGTCGCTCGCGTGGGACCTGGGCGAGACGCACGGCACCGTCGCGCTGCGCGTGCCCGACCACCCGGCCGCGCGTGCGCTGCTGCGCCGCACCGGCCCGCTGGCCGTGTCCAGCGCCAACCGCACCGGCCAGGACGCCGCGCTGAGCGCCGCCGACGCGTACCGCATGCTCGGCGACCGGGTGCGCGTGTATCTCGACGCGGGCACGTCGCCGGGGCAGGTGGCGTCGACGATCGTCGACGCGACGACCCCCCGGCTGCGCGTCGTGCGGCAGGGGGCGATCTCGCTCGCCGCGCTCAACGAGGTCGCGCCCGTGCGCGGCACGGACGGGCTCCTGCCCGACGAGGTCGTGCCCGACGAGGGCGTTCCGGACGAGGGCGGTCCCGACGAGGCTCCTGGCGACCCGGAGGGCGCCGACCGGCCCGCCACGGGGGACGGTGCCGCCGGGTGAGGGTCTACCTGCTCGTCGGCCTGGTGGCCGCCGCGGTCGCCTACCTCATGACGCCGCTCGCCCGCTGGTGCGCGCTGCGCTGGGGCGCGATCACCGCGGTGCGCGACCGCGACGTGCACGCGGTGCCGACGCCACGGCTCGGCGGGCTGGCGATGTTCCTCGGCGTCGTCGTGACGATCGTCGTGGCCAGCCGCCTGCCGTTCCTCGAAGGGGTGTACGACAACCCGCGCGCGCTCGTCGGGATCGTCGGGGGCGCGGGGCTCGTCGTCGCGCTCGGGGTCGCGGACGACATCTGGGACCTCGACTGGCTCACCAAGCTCATGGGTCAGGTGCTCGCCGCGGGCTTCCTCGCCTGGCAGGGCGTGCAGCTCTACCAGCTGCCGATCGGCGGGGTCACCGTGAGCTCGGGGCGCATGTGGACGTTCCTCACCATCGTGATCGTCGTGGTCGCGATGAACGCCGTGAACTTCGTCGACGGGCTCGACGGCCTCGCCGCGGGCGTGCTGGCCATCGGCGGCGGCGCGTTCTTCCTGTACTGCTACCTGCTCACGCGCGCGACGTCGGGCGACTACGCGAGCCTGTCCGCGCTCGTCCTCGCGGCGCTCGTGGGGGCGTGCGTCGGGTTCCTGCCGCACAACCTGTACCCCGCGCGCATCTTCATGGGGGACTCCGGCTCGATGCTGCTCGGGTTCGTGCTCGCCGCCGCGGCGATCATCGTGACCGGCCAGATCGACCCCGAGCAGGTGTCCCGCCGGCAGTCGTTCCCCGCGTTCCTGCCGATCCTGCTGCCCATCGCGGTCCTGCTGCTGCCCCTGCTCGACATGGGGCTGGCGATCATCAGACGCACCATCCAGGGCAAGTCCCCGTTCCACCCCGACCGCCTGCACCTGCACCACCGGTTGCTCGCCCTCGGGCACAGCCACCGTCGCGCGGTGGCGATCATGTACCTGTGGACGGCCGTCTTCGCCTACGGCGTGGGCGCGCTCGTCCTGTTCTCGACGACGACCGTGCTGTGGATCTTCCTCGCCGCCGTCGTCGTCGCCGTCCTGCTGACCATCGGGCCGCTGCGCGGCCGGTCGCACCGCACCTCCAAGGAGCCGCATGTCCTCCCCGACGAGCCCGGACCACGACCCGTCGACCGCCCCGAGGCACGACAGCACAGCTGAGGACGTCTTCCGCACCTCGCTGCGCACGGTGCTGGTCCTGCTCGGCGCGCTGCTCGTGATCGGCACCCTCGTCGGGTGGCTCGTCGCGGGCGCCGCGGGGGTGTGGGGCGCGCTCGTCGGCGTGGGGCTCGCCCTGGTGTTCTCGGGCACGACGATCGTCGCGATGCTGCTCACGACGCGTTCGACCGCGCAGACGATGGCCCTGGTGGTCATGGGCACGTGGCTCGCGAAGGTCGCCGTCGTCGTCGTCGTGCTCGCGATCCTGCGCGGTCAGGACTTCTACTCCCCGGGGGTCCTCGCGGTGACGCTCATGGTCGGCGTGCTGGGCTCGGCGTACCTCGACTACCGCGCGGTCACGCGCGCCCGGCTGCCCTACGTGGAGCCCGCGCCGCGCGACGCGGACGAGAGCACGCGGTGACGCCGAAGTCGTAGGACGACGGTCCCGGACAGGGGCTCGGGCACCACCTTCGATGGGTTAGGCTTCCCCCGACCCCGATGGCCAGCAGTCGAAGGCGTGCCCGCACAGCCGCGGCACCGGCCGACGCGAACGACCTCCAGGAGCGCACCCTGTCCAGCCTCGCGACCCTCCTGCCACTCGCGTCCGACGAGGGGGGCAACGGCTTCCACACGCCGTCGATCGCGGACTTCTTCCCGCCGCCCTTCCTGTTCGAGGGCACGCTGCTCGAGTTCAACAGGCTCCAGCTCGTGCGCGTCATCGCGGCCGTGGCGCTCGTCGTCCTGGTCTGCACGGTCGCCTCGCGGGCCAGGCTGGTGCCCGGCCGCACGCAGAGCGTCGTGGAGATGGGCCTCGACTTCGTCCGCAAGAACGTCGCCGAGGACATCATCGGCAAGGAGAAGGCCGGCAAGTACGTCGCCTTCCTGACGACCCTCTTCTTCGCGATCCTCGCGTTCAACATCACGGGTGTGATCCCGGGCCTGAACATCGCCGGGACGTCCCTGATCGGTCTGCCGGTCATGCTCGCGCTGTGGGTGTACGTGATGTACATCGGCGCCGGGGTCCGCGCGCAGGGCGTCGGCGGCTTCCTGCGGTCGAGCCTGTTCCCCCCGGGCGTGCCGCCCTTCCTGTACGTGCTGCTGACGCCCGTCGAGTTCCTCACGGTGTTCGTCATCCGGCCCGTGACGCTCGCGATCCGGCTCATGGCCAACATGGTCGCCGGTCACCTGATGCTCGTCCTGTGCTTCGCGGCGACGGACTTCTTCGTCCGTGAGGCCTCGGGCATGTCTGCCTTCGCCGTGCCGAGCCTCGTGGGCGGTATCGCGATCACGCTCTTCGAGGTGTTCGTCGCCGCACTCCAGGCGTACATCTTCGTCGTGCTCACCGCCGTGTACATCTCCTCCTCGATCACCGAGGAGCACTGACCTCACCCACCGCAGGGCGGCCACCCTACGGACTACAACGAGCCCTCGGTCGACCGGCCGAGGACCCTACGGAAGGAACGAACGACCGTGGCAGACACCAGCATGATCCTCGCCGCCACCGACGCCGTCTCCGGCAACATCGCGACCGTCGGCTACGGCCTCGCGGTGCTCGGCCCGGGTATCGGTCTGGGCATCCTCATCGGCAAGACCCTCGAGGGCATCGCCCGCCAGCCCGAGGTGGCCGGTCAGCTCCGCACGACGATGTTCATCGGCATCGGCTTCGTCGAGGTGCTCGGCCTGCTCGGCCTCATCACCGGGTTCCTCTTCACGTGAGCGCCGCCGCGATCGCCGCGGCTGTCGTGACGGCCGCGGAGGAGACCGAGGGCGAGGGCGTCCAGCTGCTGCTGCCCGCCGCGTACGACCTCATCTGGTCGACGGTCGTCCTCCTCATCATCGCGATCCCGTTCTACAAGTTCGCCCTGCCGAAGCTGCAGGCGGTCCTCGACGACCGCGCCCGGCGCATCGAGGGCGGCCTTGCCAAGGCGGAGGCCGTCCAGGCCGAGGCCGCGGCGCTGCGCGAGGAGTACGAGCGTGAGCTCGCGGACGCCCGGACCGAGGCGGCCCGGGTCCGTGAGGAGGCGCGCGCCGAGGGCGCGCAGATCGTCGCCGAGCAGCGCGGGCGCGCGCAGGAGGAGGCGGCTCGCATCCTCGAGACCACGCAGCGCCAGATCGACGCCGAGCGGCAGCAGGCTGCCGTGCAGCTGCGCACGGACGTCGGGTCGCTCGCGACCGAGCTCGCGTCGAAGATCGTCGGCGAGTCGCTCGAGGACGAGGCACGGCGCTCGCGCGTCGTCGACCGGTTCCTCGACGAGCTCGAGGCGACCGCGGCGACGAGCGGCAAGGGGGCCTGATGCGCGGGACCTCTCGCGCGTCGCTGGCGGCGGTCGAGGAGCGGTTCGAGCCGGTTCTCACCGCCGCCGGGGCACAGGCGTCCGACCTGGGCGAGCAGCTGTTCGCGCTCGTCGACGCGCTCGACTCCTCCGGTTCGCTGCGTCGCGTGCTCGGCGACCCGTCGGTCGACGGCGAGGCCAAGGCCACGCTAGTCGGGCGGCTCCTGGCCCCTGCCGACCCCCGGGTCGTGGCCGTCGCGCAGGACGCGGTGCGCCAGCGCTGGTCGGCGGACGCCGACCTCGCCGACGCGCTCGAGCGGCTCGGCTTCATCGCCGTGGTCGCGCGCGCCGAGAACGAGCACGGCCTCGCGGACGTCGAGGAGGAGCTGTTCCGGCTCACGCGTGCGCTCGCCGGTCAGCGCCAGGTCCGCCAGGCGCTGTTCGACCCCGCGATCCCGGGAGCGGCGCGCGCCGACCTCGTGGACCGGATCCTGGCAGGCCGCGGCAGTGCCGTGACCGGGATCATCGCGCGGCGCGCGGCGTCCGCGCCGCGTGGCCGGCGCTACGTGGCCACGCTCGGGCGCATCGCGGACCTCATCGCCGAGCGCCGTAGCCGCGAGGTCGCGACGGTCACCAGCGCGACCGACCTCGCCGGCCCGCAGCGTGACCGCCTGGCGCAGATCCTGCGGCAGGCGTACGGCCGCGACGTGCAGCTCAACGTGATCGTGGACCCGCACGTGCTCGGTGGTCTGCGCATCCAGGTCGGGCCGCAGGTGGTCGACTCGACCGTGCTGTCCCGCCTCGCCGACGCCCGACGACGACTCGCCGGCTGACCCGGCACCCCAGAACGCTGAGCCTGCACCGGCAGGCCCATGACAGGAGAGAGCAATGGCTGAGCTGACGATCCGGCCGGAGGAGATCCGCGCCGCGCTGGACAGCTTCGTGAAGAGCTACGAGCCCACGGGCGCCGTCGCGGAAGAGGTCGGCCGTGTGACCCTGGCGGGCGACGGCATCGCCCAGGTCGAGGGCCTGCCCGGCGCGATGGCCAACGAGCTGCTGCGCTTCGAGGACGGCACGCTCGGCCTTGCGCTCAACCTCGACGTGCGCGAGATCGGCGTCGTCGTGCTGGGTGAGTTCTCCGGCATCGAGGAGGGCCAGGAGGTCCGCCGCACGGGCGAGGTCCTCTCGGTCCCCGTCGGTGACGGCTACCTCGGCCGCGTGGTGGACCCGCTCGGCCAGCCGATCGACGGCCTGGGCGAGATCGAGGTCGAGGCGCGCCGTGCGCTCGAGCTGCAGGCGCCGGGCGTGATGGCGCGCAAGTCCGTGCACGAGCCGCTGCAGACCGGCATCAAGGCGATCGACTCGATGATCCCGATCGGCCGCGGTCAGCGCCAGCTGATCATCGGCGACCGCCAGACCGGCAAGACGGCGATCGCGATCGACACGATCATCAACCAGAAGGCCAACTGGGACTCGGGCGACCCGACCCAGCAGGTCCGCTGCATCTACGTCGCGATCGGCCAGAAGGGCTCGACGATCGCCGCGGTGCGCGGCGCGCTCGAAGAGGCCGGTGCGCTCGAGTACACGACCATCGTCGCGGCGCCCGCGTCCGACCCGGCGGGCTTCAAGTACCTCGCGCCCTACACCGGCTCGGCCATCGGCCAGCACTGGATGTACGGCGGCAAGCACGTCCTCATCGTGTTCGACGACCTGTCGAAGCAGGCCGAGGCGTACCGCGCCGTGTCGCTCCTCCTGCGTCGCCCGCCGGGCCGCGAGGCGTACCCCGGTGACGTCTTCTACCTGCACTCCCGGCTGCTCGAGCGTTGCGCCAAGCTCTCGGACGAGCTGGGCGCGGGCTCGATGACGGGTCTGCCGGTCATCGAGACCAAGGCGAACGACGTCTCGGCGTACATCCCGACGAACGTCATCTCGATCACCGACGGCCAGATCTTCCTCCAGTCGGACCTGTTCAACGCGGACCAGCGTCCCGCGGTCGACGTCGGCATCTCGGTGTCGCGCGTCGGTGGTGCGGCCCAGGTCAAGGCGATGAAGCAGGTCTCCGGCACGCTCAAGCTGGACCTCGCGCAGTTCCGCTCGCTCGAGGCGTTCGCGATGTTCGCGTCGGACCTCGACGCGACGTCGCGCGCCCAGCTGGCCCGTGGCTCGCGCCTGACCGAGCTGCTCAAGCAGCCGCAGTACACGCCGTACCCGGTCGAGGACCAGGTCGCGTCGATCTGGGCCGGCACCAAGGGCCACCTGGACGACGTGCCGATCGAGGACGTCAAGCGGTTCGAGTACGAGCTGCTCGACCACCTGCGCCGTAACACGGACGTGCTCACGACGATCGCCTCGACGGGCAAGCTCGGCGACGAGACCGAGCAGCAGCTCGCGTCCGCGGTCGAGCAGTTCCGCGGGGGCTTCCTCAAGTTCGACGGGACGCCGCTCGTCGGCGGTGCCGAGGAGGACGCCGAGGTCGAGGTCGAGCAGGAGCAGATCGTCCGGCAGAAGAAGGCCTGAGCATGGCCGGTTCGCAGCGCGTCTACAAGCAGCGCATCAAGTCCACCCAGTCGCTCAAGAAGATGTTCCGGGCGCAGGAGCTCATCGCTGCGTCCCGCATCGGCAAGGCCCGCGACCGGGTGGCCCTGGCGTCGCCGTACTCGCGGGCGATCACGCGTGCCGTCTCGGCCGTGGCCACCCACTCGGACGTGACGCACCCGTTCCTCGCGAGGCGGACCGACACCAACCGCGTGGCCGTGCTGCTCGTCGCGTCGGACCGCGGCATGGCGGGCGCCTACTCGGCGACCGTCATCCGCGAGACGGAGCGGCTCATCGAGCAGCTGCGCGACGAGGGCCGCGAGGTCGACCTGTACGTCTCGGGCCGCCGCGCGGTGAGCTACTACACGTTCCGCCAGCGTGAGCTGGCGGGGCGGTGGGTCGGCCAGTCCGACGCCCCGCAGCTCGAGACGGCACGGGAGATCGCCGACACGCTCCTGGAGCGGTTCGGCGCCCCGGCCGACGAGGGCGGCGTGGCCGAGGTGCACGTCGTGTACACGCAGTTCGTCAACATGGTCACGCAGCGGCCCCGGGTCATCCGGCTCCTGCCGCTCGAGGTCGTGGAGGGTGTCGCGCCCGCCGGCGACGGCGGTCCGCTCCCGCTGTACGACTTCGAGCCGGACCCGGAGACGGTGCTCGACGCGCTGCTGCCGCGCTACTTCCGCGCCCGGATCTTCGCGAGCCTGCTGCAGGCCGCGGCGTCCGAGCTCGCCGCGCGTCAGCGGGCCATGCACACCGCGACCGACAACGCGGAGGACCTCATCCGCACGTACACCCGACTGGCCAACCAGGCCCGTCAGGGCGAGATCACGCAGGAGATCAGCGAGATCGTGTCGGGCGCCGACGCGCTCGCCTCGGCCTCCTGAGCCACGACCGACCGAAGACCACGCCGGGGTCGACCACCCCGGGACGAGAAAGCAGGCCAGACATGACCGCCACCACCGTCGACGAGACGGCCACCGCCGCCGGCACGCCCGGCGTCGGTCGCGTCGCCCGCGTCATCGGCCCCGTCGTGGACATCGAGTTCCCGGCGGACCAGATCCCCGAGATCTACAACGCCCTGACGGTCGACATCGACCTGTCCGGCCAGGGTGAGGGCGAGGGTGAGGGCACGCTGCGCATGACGCTCGAGGTCGCGCAGCACCTCGGCGACTCGCTCGTGCGCGCCATCGCCCTCAAGCCGACGGACGGCCTCGTCCGTGGCGCCCAGGTGACCGACACCGGTGCCCCGATCTCGGTGCCCGTCGGCGACGTGACCAAGGGCAAGGTCTTCAACGTCACGGGTGACGTGCTGAACCTGGCCGAGGGCGAGACGCTCGAGATCACCGAGCGCTGGCCCATCCACCGCAAGCCCCCGGCCTTCGACCAGCTCGAGTCGAAGACGCAGATGTTCGAGACCGGCATCAAGGTCATCGACCTGCTCACGCCGTACGTGCAGGGCGGGAAGATCGGCCTGTTCGGTGGTGCGGGCGTCGGCAAGACGGTCCTCATCCAGGAGATGATCCAGCGCGTCGCGCAGGACCACGGTGGTGTGTCGGTGTTCGCGGGCGTCGGTGAGCGCACGCGTGAGGGCAACGACCTCATCGTCGAGATGGAGGAGGCGGGCGTCTTCGACAAGACGGCCCTCGTCTTCGGCCAGATGGACGAGCCGCCGGGCACGCGTCTGCGCGTGGCCCTCTCGGCACTGACGATGGCGGAGTACTTCCGCGACGTGCAGAACCAGGACGTGCTGCTGTTCATCGACAACATCTTCCGGTTCACGCAGGCCGGTTCCGAGGTGTCGACGCTGCTCGGCCGCATGCCGTCCGCGGTGGGCTACCAGCCGAACCTGGCCGACGAGATGGGCCTCCTGCAGGAGCGCATCACCTCGACCCGCGGTCACTCGATCACGTCGCTGCAGGCCATCTACGTGCCGGCGGACGACTACACCGACCCGGCCCCGGCCACGACGTTCGCGCACCTCGACGCGACCACCGAGCTCAGCCGTGAGATCGCCTCGCGCGGTCTGTACCCCGCGGTCGACCCGCTGTCGTCGACGAGCCGCATCCTCGACCCGCGTTACGTGGGCCAGGAGCACTACGACGTCGCGACGCAGGTCAAGTCGATCCTGCAGCGCAACAAGGAGCTCCAGGACATCATCGCGATCCTCGGTGTCGACGAGCTGTCGGAGGAGGACAAGACCGTCGTCGCGCGGGCGCGTCGCATCCAGCAGTTCCTGTCGCAGAACACCTACATGGCCGAGAAGTTCACGGGTGTCGTCGGCTCGACCGTGCCGGTGTCCGAGACGGTCGAGGCGTTCAAGAAGATCGCCGCGGGCGAGTTCGACCACATCGCCGAGCAGGCGTTCTTCAACATCGGTGGCCTCGAGGACCTCGAGAAGAACTGGGCCCGCATCCAGAAGGAGTACGGGGTCTGATGGCGGCCACGCTCGAGGTCGACCTGGTCGACGCGGTGGGCAAGGTCTGGTCGGGCCGGGCCCGCCAGGTCTCGGCCCCCGCGGCCGACGGGGAGATCGGCATCCTCGCGGGGCACACGCCGATCCTCTCGGTGCTCCGCGCGGGTGAGGTGCGGGTGCGCACCGAGGGCGAGGGTGTGCTCTCGTGGCACGTCGACGGGGGCTTCCTGTCCGTCGACTCGGACACGGTCACGATCGTCGTCGACGCGCTGAGCGACTCGACGTCCTCGTCCCACTGAGGCCGGCCGCGTGCACGGGGGCGTCGTCGTCGCAGTCGTGACGGTGGTGCTGCTCGCGCTCGTGACGGCTGCCCTGTGGCTCTCGCGACGGCACACGCTCGACCGCCGCGTGGGGTCCTTCCGCTGCGCGCTGCGCCACGGCACCCGCTGGCCGGGTGGCGTGGCGCAGTACGGCGCGGCGTCCCTGTACTGGTGGCGCTCGTGGTCGTTGGCCCCGCGGCCCGCGCGGCGGTGGGAGCGCGAGTCCCTCGCGGTCGTCGCCAAGCGCCAGGCCGACGTCCCCGGTGCGCCCGGCGACCTCGTCGTGACGTGCCGGTCCCGGTCCGCCGGGCGGCCGGTCGAGTTCGAGCTGCTGCTCTCCGCGGACGCGTACGCGGGCCTCACCTCCTGGATCGAGGCGACGCCGTCGCGCGTCGGCTCGGTCATCTGACCCCCTCGTCCGGGAGGATCCTCGCGTGCGTCTCGTCGTCGCGTCCTGCGCGGCCCGCTACACGGGCCGGCTGTCGGCCCACCTGCCTCGCGCGACGCGTCTGCTCGTCGTCAAGGCGGACGGCAGCGTGCTGCTGCACTCCGACGGCGGCTCCTACAAGCCGCTGAACTGGATGAGCCCGCCGTGCTCGCTGGCGGTGGGCGAGCCGGACGACGAGTCGCGCGCCGCGGGGGTCACGCAGGTCTGGACCGTGCAGCACCAGAAGTCCGACGACCGGCTCGAGATCGAGCTGTTCGACGTGCTGCACGACAGCGCGCACGAGCTCGGGGTGGACCCGGGCCTCGTCAAGGACGGCGTGGAGGCGCACCTCCAGGAGCTCCTGGCCGCCCAGATCGGCCTGCTCGGCGACGGGCACGTGCTGGTGCGCCGCGAGTACCCCACGGCGATCGGCCCGGTGGACATCCTCGCGAAGGACCCCACGGGCGGGTCGGTCGCGATCGAGATCAAGCGCCGCGGCGACATCGACGGGGTCGAGCAGCTCACGCGTTACCTCGAGCTGCTCAACCGCGACCCGCTGCTCGCGCCCGTGCGGGGCGTGTTCGCGGCGCAGGAGATCAAGCCGCAGGCGCGCGTGCTCGCGACCGACCGCGGCATCGCGTGCCTGACGCTCGACTACGACGCGATGCGTGGCGTCGACGACGTGGACTCCCGGCTCTTCTGACCCCGCGACCGGCGTGGGTCCGCGATGATGACGGCATGACCGGCACCGCTCCCGACCTGGACGTCCGTCGCGCGGCGGGCGTCGTCTGGCGCGCGCTCGTGCTGTGCTGGGTCCTCGGCGTGGTGCTCGCACTCGTGACCGGCGCGGGCGGGCTGGGGGTCGGGCTGGTCTCGTACGCGGTGGTGCTCGGGGCCGTCCCCGTGCTCGTCGTCGGGGGGACGGGGGCGATGCTGGTCGAGCACCGGCTGGTCGACGCCGGACCCGCGCACCGCGCCGCGGTGTACGGGGCGCTCGGCGCGGGCGTCGCGCTCCTGGCCGGTCTGGTCGTGCTGCAGGCGGGTGTGGCGTCCTGGTGGGGCGTCGTCCTCGCGTCCGTCGGTGCGGCGTCCGCGGCGGGGGCGTGCGTGTGGGCCGCGTGGTCGCGGGGGCGTGGGGGACAATGACCGCGTGAGCGACCTCCCGGAGTCCGAGATCCTGCTGCGTGGCCGGGTCGTCACGCCGACGCACGTGCTCGAGGACGGGCTCCTGGTCACCCGGGGCGCGACGATCACCTGGATCGGTCGCGCGGACGAGGCGCCCGCGCCGTGGAACGAGCGCCTGCCCGAGGCATCCGACGACATCGTGCTGCCCGGTCTGGTCGACGTGCACTGCCACGGGGGTGGCGGTGCGAGCTTCCCGGACGCGACGACGGCGGAGCAGGTCGCGACCGCGGCGCACGAGCATCTGCGCCACGGGACGACGACGCTCGTCGCGTCGTTGGTGACGGCTCCGCCGGACGTCCTGCTCGCGCGCACGGCTCTGCTCGCGGACGCGGCCGACGCCGGCGTCGTCGCGGGCATCCACCTCGAGGGGCCGTTCCTGTCGCACGCGCGCTGCGGCGCGCAGAACCCCGGTGACATGCTCGCGGGCGACCCGGCACTGGTCGACGCGGTGGTCCAGGCGGCGCGCGGGCACCTGGTGACGATGACGGTCGCGCCCGAGGTCGTCGGTGTGCACGCGGGGCAGGGCGACGACGTGCTGGCCGCCCTGGTGCGCGGCGGCGCGCTCCCGTCGATCGGCCACACGGACGCGAGCGCGGTGCAGGTGGAGGCGGCCGTCGACCGCACGTTCGACCTGCTCGCGGCGGACCCGGCGGCGCGCTCGGGCCGGCCGACCGCAACCCACCTGTTCAACGGGATGCGCCCGGTGCACCACCGCGACCCGGGTCCGGTCCTGGCGTGCCTCGCGGCAGCGGGGCGCGGTGAGCTCGTCGTCGAGCTCGTCGCGGACGGCACGCACCTGGATCCTGCGACGGTCGTGGCGGTGTTCGACCTGGTCGGTGCGGACGCGGTGGCGCTCGTGACCGACGCGATGGCGGCCGCGGGGATGGCCGACGGCGACTACCAGCTCGGGCCGATGGCGGTGCGGGTCGCCGACGGTGTGGCGCGGGTCGTCGACGGCGACGGTGAGGCGGGCGCGATCGCGGGCGGGGTCGCGCACCTGCTCGACGTCGTGCGCGCGACCGTGGCCGCGGGTGTGCCGGTGGTCGACGCGGTGCGCGCGGCGTCCCTCACGCCGGCGACGGTGCTCGGGCTGCGGGACGTGGGCGGCCTGGTGGCGGGCCTGCGGGCGGACGTCCTGGTCGTGGACGGAGACCTCACGCCGCAGCTCGTGCTGCGCGCGGGTGTGCCGGTGGACTGACCCGTCAGGCCGCGGGCTGCTGCGGACCCGGCGGGGTGGCGGGTGCGGGCACGACGCCGCCGGGGGCTGTGGGGGCGAGGCCGACGGGCGCGGCGGGGCTGCCGGCGGGCTCGTCGGCCGTGAGGTCCTTGACCTCGCTCTTGAAGATCCGCAGCGACTGCCCGACGCCGCGCGCGAGCTCGGGCAGCTTGTTCGCGCCGAACAGCAGCACGAGCACGGCTACCAGGATGACGAGGTGCCAGGCGGACAGGTTTCGCAGCACGGGCGGTTCTCCCAGCTCGGGGCTTCGTCGTCGAAGCGCTTCAACGGCCCATGGTCGCCCAGCAGGTCCGATCCGTCAACCAACGCCCGCGACGCCCGCCGTTGACCGGTGCTCCGCTCGCGGCGTTGAATTGAACCGCCTCGAACCGCCTCGAACCGCCTCGAACCGCCTCGAACAGGGCCGGCGACCGACGCCGACCCGTGGACGAAGGGACGCGGTATGGGCGCGTGGGCGGACGCGCTGCGGGTGGGTGCGACGCCGGACCGGCCGCCGGCGGACCTGCCGGACGGCACGCGCGGCGGCTGGCTCGTCGACCCCTACGGCCACCGCTGGCTCGTGCGGAGCGCCGTCACGGCGTGAGCTCGACGGTCGCGAGGCAGGCCGCGCCGACGAGCACGAGCCGGACGTCGCCGAGCGGCGTGCCGTCCGGACCCGGGTCGAGGAGGGCCTCGACCGTGCGCCAGTCCCAGCGGCCGCCGCCGGCGGGGACCTCCAGCCGCGCGACCGTGCGCCACGGCTCTTCCGTCGCCTCGTCGGCCGCGCTACCCGCCGTGCCACCCGCCGCGTGAGCCAGGCGGTCGGGGATCGCGTCGACGTCGACGCGCACCTCGACCTCGACCCGCGCGGTCCCCGGTCCGGTGCGCGCGACGACCGCCCGCACCGCGCGTGCGCCGGCGAGGTCGCACGTGGACATGACCACCGACCCGCGGGCACGCCGGCGCGCGACCTGGACCGCGGTGCCGCGCTCGCGCGTGCGGGCCGTGAGCTCGACGTCGTGCAGCTCGTCGGCGTCGGCCGCGCGCACCGCGTGCCCGACGAGCGCGCGCGGCGGGACGGGCTCGCCGGTGACGGTCAGCGACGCACGCAGCGGCAGGCGGGCGGCGGACGCCCCCACGCCGAGCACGTAGGTCCCGGGCTCGACGACGAAGCGGTCGCGCGTGACGTCCCAGGTCGCGAGTCGCGCGAGGGGCACCCGCAGCTCGACGTCGCGCGTCGCGCCGGGCTCGAGCGCGACGCGTGCGTGCGCGACGAGGCGGTGGCCGTACGGCAGCCGGTGGGCCGGTGCGTCGGCGTACACCTGGACGAGCTCGTGCGCGGTGCGCGTCCCGTCGTTGCGGACCGTGACGGTGAGGGCGACCTCGTCGTCGCCACCGCTCGTGCCCGCGGCGGCCCACGTGCGTGCGGTCGGCGTCACGGCGCGGTAGGCGACCTCGCCGTAGGTGAGCCCGTGGCCCAGCGCGTAACGCGGCGCCGCGGTCGCGTACCACGTGGTGTGGTGGGCGGCGATGACGTCGTAGTCGAGCAGGTCGCCGACGTCCTCGACCCGCGCGGGCCACGCCTGGGCGAGCCTGCCGGTGGGCTCCGAGTCGCCCACCAGGACGTCGGTGAGGCCGTGCCCGAGCTCCTGCCCGCCGTGCGACGTCCACACGACGGCGTCGGCGTCGAGGTCCTCCGGCAGCACGTACGGGTACGACGAGACGACGAGCAGCACGTGCCGGGCCGCCGGTGACGCGTCTGCCGCGACCCGCCAGGTGGCGAGCATGCCGGTGGGGAGCGTCAGCGCGGGGCGGTCCTGCGTCTCGCGTCCGCCCAGGTGAGGGTCGTTGCCGAGCGCGACCACCACGACGTCCGCGCCGTCGCACGACTCGCGGACGGCGCAGGCACCCGCGCGGACGGTCTCGACGGCGAACCGCTCGGCGTGCGCGAGCGTCTCGCCGTCGGCGACGAGCGTGCCCTGCTCGTCGTGCTGCACACGCAGCCACCGGCCCGAGCCGGCGTGCTGCAGCGACCACGTGCCGTCGTCGTGCACGTGCCGGCGGAACGTCTCCTGCGCGACCCATCCGCCGACGCGGGTGGCGTCGGCGTGCGCGACCCACCGTGCGCCGGTCCACAGCAGGCCGGTCGCGGCGACGTGCAGCGTCCACAGCCCGCTCTCCCAGAGCGTCGCGTCGTGCTGCGCGGCCGCGTCGCGGGCGTCGCCGTCCGCGACCAGGACGTGGCCCGCGCCCGCGGCCCGCACGGCCCGGCCGGTGCTGCGGGAGCGCAGGACGATCCGGTCCGCTCCGTCCGCGACCCGCACGTGGGCGTCGCCGAGCCGCTCACGCAGCGCGGTCGCGAGACCGACGGTGTACGGCGGGGTGCCCGAGTACCAGTCGTGCAGCACGCGCTCGGCGAACGGTCCGACGACCGCGACGACGGCACCCGGTGCGACGGGGAGCGCGCCGGCGTTCTCGAGGACGACGACGCCGCGCGCCGCGGCCTCGCGGGCGAGCGCCCGGTGCTCGGGCAGGTCGATCGCGTCCGCGGGCACGACGAACGGGTCGAGCTCGGGGTCGAGCTCGCCGGTGCGGATCCGCAGCTCGAGCTGGCGCGCCACCGCGCGGTCGATGACCGCCTCGTCGACGAGCCCCCGCTCGAGCGCCTCGCCGACGCGCCGCGTCGTCGGGCCCGCGTCGGCGTCGTTGTCGGTGAACGAGTCGATCCCGGCGCGCAGCATCGCCGCGTGCGCCTCGACGTGGTCGTCGTAGAACCGCTGGAGGTCGACCACGAAGCCGGGCGCGGCGGCGTCGGAGACCACGAACAGCGCGTCGGGCGTCGCCTCTCGCAGCAGGTCCAGCAGCTCGCCCGCGAGGTGGTTGGGGCGGCCGTCGACGAGGTTGTACGCGGCCATGACCGCGCCCGCGGCCCGTGCCCGCAGGGGACCGGTGAACGCGGGCAGCTCGTACTCCCGCAGCACGCGCGGGCGCAGCTGCGAGCTCGTCACGGCGCGGTCGGTCTCGTTGTTGTAGCCGAACGCGTGCTTGAGCGTGGGGACGGTGCGCCAGTACGTCGGGTGGTCGCCGCGCAGGCCGTGCGCGTACGCCGTGGCGAGTTCGGCGGTGAGGTACGGGTCCTCGGAGTAGCCCTCCTCGTTGCGGCCCCAGGCGGGGTGGCGCAGCGGGTTGACCACGGGCGCCCACACGTTGAGCGAGACGGACGGGTCGGCGGCGTGCTTGGCGCGCAGCTCGACGCCGACCGCGTCGCCGACGCGGCGCAGCAGGTCCGGGTCCCACGTCGCGGCGAGGCCCACGGGCTGCGGGAACACCGTCGCGGTGCCGAGCCAGGAGACGCCGTGCAGGACCTCGGCGCCGGTCGTGAACGCGCGCAGGCCGAGCCGCTCGACCGCGGGGCCACGCTGGTGCAGCATCGCGATCTTCTCGTCGCGCGTGAGGCGCCCGACGAGGTCGGCCGCCCGCTCGCGCGGCGAGCGCGACGGGTCGAGGTACGGCGCACGCGGGTCGGGGGTGGTCACGTCGGGCACGGTCGCTCTCCTCCAGGCGGCACAGGGTGGCAGTCGCCGCCGGTCATTGAACCGATTCGATGGCGTGGATCACAAGTCCGGGCGGCACCGAGCGGTGCCGTGATCGCGGCAGAGCGCGCGTGGGCGCCCGGACGAACCACGTTGACGTCCAGGTTTCGGACACGGAACCCGGCAACGCCGGAGGTCTCCACCCGGATCGGTGAGGATGGTTGCAATCCGACGGCATCCCGGCTACGTTCCCCGTCGAACCGCTTCGACAACCGGGTCGGCGGTTCGGCGGCCGTCCGCAGCGCGTCGACTCGCGCCGATGTCTGGCCGAGCAGGTGCCTGTCTTCCCCGTGCACCGAGGCGTGCGCGGGGCTCGTCCGCATAAGGGAGTGAGGACGCTCATGAACAGCTCCACCCCTCGAACCGGCCGGCTCGCCGACGTGGAGGTCGGCCGCCGTGGGTTCCTCGGGATGATCGCCGCGGGTGCCGCGGTCGTCGGTGTGCCGTCGCTGCTGTCCGCGTGCAGCGGCGGCGGGCAGGGCGGCGCCGCTGCGCCCTCCGCGCAGGCGACCGTGTCCGCGCAGATCCTGCCCGCGTACTACCCCGTGGAGTACGCGAAGCCCGACGTCCCGGGCGTCAACGGCTCGACGCCGGGGTACACGACCATCCCGGAGTCGTTCGTGCAGTCGGTCCCCGAGCCGCCGGGCACGGGCCTGACGTTCACCGCGATGACGCCCCTGTGGGGCACCATCCCGCCGGTCCAGGGCAACAAGTACTACGAGGCGGTCAACGGCGCGCTCGGCTCGACGATCGAGTTCCGCATCTCGGACGGCAACACGTACGGCGACAAGCTCGCGACCGTGCTCGCGTCCGCGAAGGACGTGCCGGACTGGGTGTGCGTCCCGACGTGGAACATCCCGCCGCGGTTCGGCTCGGAGATCGTGCCGAACCTGTTCCAGGACCTCACGCCCTTCCTCGCGGGCGACAAGGTCAAGGACTACCCGAACCTCGCGAACATCCCCACCGCGGCGTGGAAGTTCTGCGTGTTCAACGACCGCCTCTACGGCCTGCCGTTCCCGGGCGAGCTCATCACCGACGCGACCTTCTACCGCAAGGACCTCATCGAGGCCAAGGGCATCACCGTCGACGTGCGCTCGGCGCAGGACCTGCTCGACCTCGCGAAGGAGCTCACGGGCGGCAACGTGTACGGCGCCGAGGACCTGTGGATCACCGCGACCCAGATGTTCGCGGTGCCCCCCAAGTGGACGCTCGACGGCGACACGCTCGTCCACCGCGTCGAGACCGAGGAGTACCGCGCCGCGCTCGAGTGGACCGCGAAGCTGTTCGCGTCGGGCGCCGTCCACCCCGACGCGGTCGCCGGTAACACGGGCGAGGCGAAGACCCGGTTCCAGGGCGGGCGCTCCCTCATCGCGAGCGACGGCCTGGGCGGCTGGCACGAGGCGCTGCGCGACAACCTGGGCGCGAACCCCGACTACTGGCAGCAGCCGTTCGCGCCGATCGCGGCCGACGGCGGCACGCCCGTGCTGTTCCAGGGCAACCCGGCGAACATCTTCTCGTTCCTCAAGAAGTCCGACGACGAGGCGCGCATCACCGAGCTGCTCGCACTCGCCAACGTGCTCGCGGCACCGTTCGGCACCACCGAGTTCGACGTCATCAACAACGGCGTCGAGGGGGTGCACTACACCAAGGACGACCAGGGCATGCCCGTGCCGACCGAGCTCGCGGCGACCGAGCTGCAGCCCACGTACATGTTCCTGGTGGACCCGCCGGTCGCGCAGGCCCGCGTGCAGTACCCGGGCTTCGTCGAGGCGTACAGCACGTGGATGGCGGACGCGGCGCAGTACGTGACCGAGCCGCTGTTCTTCGCGATGCAGATCGTCGAGCCGGCGCGGTACGCGTCGATCGGTCAGCCGTTCGTCGACCTCGAGAAGGACATCGTGCGCGGCCGCAAGAAGCTCACCGACCTCGATCCCGCGGTCGAGACCTGGAAGGCGTCGGGCGGCGAGGAGCTGCGCGCGTTCTACCAGGAGATCCTGGACCAGCTGTGACGGGTGCTCGACTCACGCAGGGTGCCGCCGCCGACGAGGCGGCGGCACCTGCGGACGGCCCGACGAGCGGCCCGACGAGCGGACCGGCCGCAGGGTCGGACGCACGGACGGCCGCCAGGACGCGGGCGCCGCGCGGCCCGCGGCGGCCGGGCACCAACGTGCCGCACCGTGCGGTCCCGTGGACCACCCGGCTGCGCCGCGACCGCTCGCTGCTGCTCATGACGCTGCCCGCGATCGTGCTCCTGGTCGTGTTCGCGTACGTCCCGATGCTCGGCAACGTCATCGCGTGGCAGGACTACTCGCCCTACCAGGGCTTCGTCGCGAGCCCCTTCGTCGGCTGGGACAACTTCGTGCGGGTGTTCGACAACCCGCTGTTCCTCGACGCGGTCGAGAACACGCTCGCGATCACGCTGTTCCAGCTCGTGTTCTACTTCCCGGTCCCGATCTTCCTGGCGCTCCTGCTCAACAGCGTCGTCTCGCCGCGCGTCCGCACGGTCATCCAGTCGATCGTCTACCTGCCCCACTTCTTCTCGTGGGTGCTCGTCGTGACGATCTTCCAGCAGATCTTCGGCGGCGCGGGGCTCATCAACCAGACGCTGCGCAACAACGGCGTCGACCACGCCGTGACGTTCATGACGAACCCGGACACGTTCCTGGTGCTCATCACGTCGCAGTCGATCTGGAAGGACGCCGGCTGGGGGATCATCATCTTCCTCGCCGCGCTCAGCACGGTGCCGCCCGAGCAGTACGAGGCCGCCGTCATGGACGGCGCGAACCGCTGGCGTCGCATGTGGCACGTGACGCTGCCCGCGCTGCGGCCCGTCATCGTCCTGCTGCTGATCCTGCGCCTCGGCGACGCGCTGACGGTCGGGTTCGAGCAGCTGATCCTGCAGCGCGACGCGGTCGGTGCGCAGGTGTCCGAGGTCATCGACACCTACGTCTACTACCAGGGTGTCATCTACGGGGACTGGAGCTTCGCGGCCGCCGCGGGGCTGGTCAAGGGTGTCGTGAGCCTCGCGCTCGTCCTCGGGGCGAACAAGCTCGCGCACGTGTTCGGTGAGGCGGGGGTGTACCAGCGCGCATGACGGGGACCGGTCCGGAGATCTCAGGTCAGGCGGCGGTGCTGCCACGCGACGTCGTCGACGACGCGCGTGGCAGGAGACCGCGCCGGCCGCGCCGCAACAAGTACCGCGCCGTGTGGGAGGAACGCCCCTCGCTCGCGGGTCAGACGACGAAGGTCGTCGTGCTCACGCTCGTCGTCCTGGCGGTGCTGTTCCCGCTGTGGACCGTCGTCGTGACGAGCCTGTCGACCACGCAGGAGTCCATCGACGCGGGCGGGCTCGTCGTCGTCCCCGGGGACCTCACGCTGCGCGCCTACACGCAGATCCTGTCGGGTGGCGTCGTGACCCGGGCCGCGCTCGTGAGCGTCGGCGTCACCGCGGTGGGCACGGTCATCTCGGTGGTCGTGTCGGTGCTCGCCGCGTACGGCCTGTCGCGCCCGGGCTCGTTCGCGCACCGGCCGATCCTGTTCGTGTTCCTCGTGACCATGTTCTTCGGTGCGGGCATGATCCCGACGTACCTGCTGGTGAGCTCGCTCGACCTGATCGACACGTACTGGGCGCTGATCCTGCCGGGCGCGGTCTCGGCGTTCAACGTCCTGATCCTGCGCAACTTCTTCATGGGCATCGACAATGCGATCCTCGACGCGGCGCGCATGGACGGCGCGGGTGACTGGCGGATCCTGCTGCGGATCGTGCTGCCCATGTCGAAGGCCGTGGTCGCCGTCGTCGCGTTGTTCTACGGCGTGGGCTACTGGAACGCGTTCTTCAACGCGATGCTCTACATCAACGACAACACCAAGTGGCCGCTGCAGCTCGTCCTGCGCTCGTACGTGCTGCAGGGCGTGACCCTGCCGGGCTCGGGAACCGGGCAGGTGGACGTCGGCGCGGGCGCCGTCACGGGTATGCCCGTGAAGATGGCCGTGATGGTGCTCGCGGTGATCCCGATCCTCGTCGTGTACCCGTTCGTCCAGCGCCACTTCACCAAGGGCGTCATCTTCGGCGCCGTCAAGGGCTGAGGCGTCGCACGTGTCGGGCGGTGACCGGCTCCGGTTCACGGGCCCCGCGCGCCGGTGGGTCGAGGCGTTCCCCGTGGGCAACGGCCGGCTCGGCGCGATGGTGCACGGCGGAGTGCGCGACGCGCGCGTGCAGGTGAACGACGCGACCGCGTGGTCCGGCCACCCGGACGGGCCGGCGCGCGCGCTCGCGGACCTGCGCGCGCGCGGTGTGGGGCCGGGCACGCTCGCGCGGCTGCGCGACGCGGTCGCCGACGGCCGGCACGACGAGGCCGCCGCGCTCCTCGGGTCCCTGCAGGGGCCGTACGCGCAGGCGTACCAGCCGTTCGCCGACCTGTGGGCCGACGTCCTTCCCGACGACGGGGATGCCGACGACGGCGGCGCGGAGGACTTCGAGTATTGCGGGCGGGCCCTCGACCTGCGCGACGGCCTCGTCACCGAGCGGCTCACGACCCCGCGCGCGGGGTCGCCGGGCGGGCTCGACGTGCGGTGGTTCGCGTCCGCGCCGGACGGCTGCCTGCACGGCCGCTGGCGCGCCACGGGCACGCGGTTCACGCTGGCGCTGCGTCTCGTGGGCGCCCATCCGGGTCCCGCGGCGGACGAGACCGACGCGGTCGGCCTCGACGCGGGCGACCCCGACGCGGCCGGCCCCGACGCGGGCGACCCCGACGCGGCCGGCCCCGACGCGGTCCGCGTGCTCGTCGAGCTGCCGTTCGACGTCGCGCCGCCGCACGAGCAGGTCGTGCCGGGCGTGACGCGGCACGGACCGGCCCGCACGCTCGTCGGCGCCGCGGTCCTGCGCGTCGCGAGCGACGGACGCCTGACCTGGGCGCGGGACGGCGTGCGCGTGACCGGCGCGACGTGGGTCGAGGCCGTCCTGGCGACCGCGACGACGTCCCGCTGGCCGGACCCGGGCCCGCTGCGGGCGCCGGGCGACGCGCTCGCCGACGCGACGCGCGCCGCGAGCGCCGCGCTCGCGCGGGGGGCCGCGGACGGTGACCTGGCGGAGCGTCGGCACGTGGCCGACCACCGGGCGCTCGCGGACGCGACCACGCTGTCCTTCGGTGCCCCCGTGGACCTCGTCCTGCCCGACGCGATCGACGAGGTCCGCGGCGTGCCGCTCGCGCAGCGTGCGCAGGCGGCGTTCGCGTTCGGCCGCTACCTGCTCATGGCGTCGTCGCGGCCCGGTGCGCCGCCCGTGACGCTCCAGGGGCGGTGGATGGACGAGCACCGCCCGCCCTGGTCGAGCGCGTACACCCTGAACATCAACCTGCAGATGGCCTACTGGGCGGCGGAGCCGACCGGCCTCGGGGCGTGCGTCGGGCCGCTCGTCGACCTCGTGCGGCTGCTGGCGCTCCAGGGGACGGCGGTGGCGCGCGAGCTGTACGGCTGCGACGGCTGGGTCGCGCACCACAACAGCGACGTGTGGGGCTGGGCGCTGCCGGTGGGCCGGGGTCAGGGCGACCCGGCGTGGGCGGGGTGGTGGATGGGCGGCGTGTGGCTGTGCCGTCACCTGTGGGACCGCTACGCCTACTCGCTTGACGAGGACGTGCTGCGCGAGGTGTGGCCGGTGCTGCGCGGTGCGGCCGCGTTCGCGCTCGACTGGCTGGTGCCCGACGGCGCGGGCGGGCTGGTCCCGAGCCCGTCGTCGTCACCCGAGAACGAGCGGCTCGTCGACGGCCGGCCGGTCGCGTTGTGCGCGGGGTCGACGATGGACGTCGCGCTGGTGCGCGACCTGCTGACGCACTGCCTCGAGGCGGTCGACGTGCTCGGGCTCGACGAGCCCTTGGTGCCGCGCTGGGCGGACGCGCTCGAGCGCCTGCCGCGTCCGGGTGCCGGTGCGGGCGGCCTGCTGCGCGAGTGGCCCGACGACGCGCCCGCGCGGGACCCGCACCACCGGCACCTCTCCCACCTCGTCGGGCTGTACCCGCTCGACGAGCTCCTCGGCGACACCGCACGGTCGCCGCGGGAGCACGCGTCCGGCCCCGCCGTGCCCGGGTCCGGACGTCACGTCGCCGAGGCGGCGCGCGCGAGCCTGGACGCGCGCGGCCCCGGGTCGACCGGGTGGTCGATGGCCTGGAAGGCCGCGTTGCGCGCGCGCCTCGGCGACGGTCCCGGGCTGGAGTCGGTGCTCGCGGACGCCCTCCTGCCGGCGCGCGGCGACGGCCCGACCGCGGGCGGTCTGCTGCCGAACCTGTTCTCGACGCACCCGCCGTTCCAGGTCGACGGCAACCTCGGGCTGGTGGCCGCGATCGCGGAGGCGCTCGTGTCCGCGACGCGTACGCGCGTGCGTGTCCTGCCCGCGCTGCCACCGTCGTGGCCCGACGGCGCAGTGGTCGGCGTCCGCGCGCCGGGTGCGCTGACGCTCGACGTGCGCTGGTCGGCGGGGCGGCTCGTCGAGGTGGTCCTGCACCCGGGGCGCGACGAGGAGCGCGAGGTCGAGCACGCGGGGACGGTCCGGCGGGTGCGGCTGCGCGCGGGCCGCGCGACGCGGCTCGGGCCGGGGCTGGTGGACCGTGCGGGCTGACGCGACGGGCTCAGGGCGCGGGCGGTGCCGCGCAGCTGCCCTGCTCGAGCAGCCGCGGGGCGAGCAGCCGTGTCTCGACGGCCATGGGGCGAGCCTGCCGGTCGACGGCCATCGCGACGGCGGTGCGGCCGATCTCGACGGACGGGATGTCGATGACGGACAGCGGGACGGGCAGGTGGGCGGCGAGCCGCGTCGGGCTCACCGCGAGCACGGAGACGTCCTCGGGCACGCGCAGGCCCTCGCGGGCGAGCGCGTCGAGCACCCCGGGCAGCGCGCCCTCGTTGTGCACGACGAACGCCGTGACGCCCTCGACCTCGGCGCGCGCGCGGGCGACGGCGGCCGCGGCCTGCGGGTAGGACTCCTCGAGCGGCACCACGGTGTGCCGCACGCCGAGGCGGCCCGCCTCCTCGCGGAAGCCCTCGATGATGCGCACGGCGTAGTTGGCGCTGCGCGCGATCGCGGCCTCGCTCGCGCCGAGCAGCGCGATGCGCTGGTGGCCGTGCTCGGTCAGGTGCCGTACGGCGAGCCGGCCCGCGGCCGTGAAGTCGAGGTCGACGCACGACAGGCCCTGCGAGTCGCTGGGCACGCCGATGAGGATCGAGGGCTGGCGCAGCGCGGCGAGCACGGGCAGCCGCGGGTCGTGGCGCTCGATGTCCATGAGGACGAGCGCGTCGACGCGCGACCCGGCGGCGAGCCGGTGCACGTCCGCGACGTCCTCGTCGGTGAGGACCAGCACGTCGTCGCCGTGCTCACGGGCCCCGGCGAGCACGCCCGCGACGATCTCCATGACGGTCGCGGAGTTCGTCTCGAGCGCGCGCAGCGGGACGACGAGCCCGAGCACGTTGGTCTGGTTGGTCGCGAGCGCGCGGGCGCCCGCGTGCGGGCTGAACCCGAGCTCGCGGATCGCGCGCTCGACGCGCGCGCGGGTGGCGGCGGAGATGGGCCGCTTCCCGGAGAGCACGTAGCTGACGGTGGACGACGAGACGCCGGCGAGCTTCGCGACGTCGGCGATCGTGGCCATGCGGCGGATCCTACCGATGCCGCGGGGCGCGGTGTCGAACGTCTTCATCGTGGATCTCGACTAATCGCTTCGATTCACCCGCTCGCGGCGTCCCCGCACCAACGCACGCGCCGGACGCCCGGTTGTGGACGCCGCTGCTCGCGCGTGGCTAGCATCATCGACGACAGCGCGTTGAAGCGCTTCGACGATCGTCGGGCGCGATGCCGACCGACATCCCCGGCGCCCCACCACCCGGCCGCGTCACCCAGCCCAGGAGGACCGCGATGACCGCCCCCACCCGCCGCGGCCTCGCGTCCCTCACCGACCGTCCCGGTGGTCGTCGGCTGCTGTACGGCGCGGACTACAACCCCGAGCAGTGGTCGCGCGCCACGTGGCGCGAGGACGCCGCGCTCATGCGCGACGCGCACGTCTCGCTCGTGACCGTCGGGGTGTTCTCGTGGTCCGTGCTGCAGCCCGCCGAGGACGCGTGGGACCTCGACTGGCTCGACGAGGTCATGGACCTGCTGCACGAGCACGACGTCGCGGTCGACCTCGCGACCCCGTCCGCGTCGCCGCCGCCGTGGCTCACAGCGCTGCACCCGGAGACGTCCGCGGTCGACGCGCGCGGCGTGCGCATGTCCGTCGGGTCGCGCAACCACTTCTGCCCGAGCGCGCCCGCGTACCGCGCGGCCGCGCTGCGTGTCGCGACCACGCTCGTCGACCGGTACGCGGGGCACCCCGCGCTCGCGATGTGGCACGTCGGCAACGAGTTCGGCCAGGAGTGCTTCTGCGACCTGTGCGCCGCGCGGCTGCGCCGCTGGCTGTCCGCCCGGTACGGCGACGTGGACGCCCTGAACGACGCGTGGGGCACGGCGTTCTGGAGCCAGCGGTACCGCACGTTCGACGAGGTCGTGCCGCCGCGCGCCGCGCCCTACCTGCACAACCCCGCGCAGCTGCTGGACTGGCGGCGCTTCACGTCCGACCAGCTGCTGGCCCTGTACCGCGAGCAGGCCGCCGTGCTGCGCGCGGGCTCCGACGCGCCGGTCACGACGAACGCCATGGGCTTCTTCGGCGGCGTCGACCAGCACTCGTGGGCCGCCGACCTCGACGTCGTGTCCGACGACCACTACGGCGACCCGCAGGACCCGACGAGCCCGGCGCGCGCGGCGCTGACGCACGACCTGACGCGCGGCGTGGCCGGTGGTGCGCCGTGGCTGCTCATGGAGCAGGCGGCGGGGGCCGTGAACTGGCGCCCGCACAACGTCCCCAAGACGACCGCGCAGATGCTGCAGGACTCGCTGCGCGCGGTCGCGCACGGCGCCGACGGCGTCTGCTACTTCCAGTGGCGCCAGTCCGCCGCGGGCGCGGAGAGCTTCCACTCGGCGCTGCTCCCGCATGCCGGGCCGGACACGCACCTGCACCGGGCGGTCCGGGACCAGGGCCGCGTGCTCGCGCTGCTGGGCGACCTGGTGGGCACCCGCGTCCCGGCGCGCGCGGCCCTCGTCTTCGACTGGCCCGCGCTGTGGGCGGGCGGGCTGCCCGCGCGGCCGTCGGACCGCCTGGACGTCGTCGCGCAGCTCGAGGCGTACCACCGCCCCCTGTGGCGCGCGGGCGTCGCGACCGACGTCGTGCCGTCGGACGCGGACCTCGACGCGTACGACCTCGTCGTCGTCCCCGCCCTGCCGCTGGTCGCGGACCGGGCGGCAGCCGCGATCGCGCACGTCCCGCGGCGGGGCGGCGTGCTCCTCGTCGGGCCGTTCAGCGGCGTGCAGGACCCGACGACGCGCGTGCGGACGGGCCCGTTCCCCGGGCCCTGGACGGACGTGCTCGGCGTCGCGGGCGAGGAGTGGCGGCCGCTGCCCGACGCGGGCGTCGCGCTGCGCAGCGCGACGTACGGCGACCACCGGGCGCACGTGTGGTCGGAGCGGCTCGAGGCGCGTGACGCGCAGGTGCTCGCGACCTACGACGGGGCGGACCTGGCGGGCGCGCCCGCGGTGACCCGCCGCGTGCTGCCCGGCGGCGGCCAGGCCTGGTACGTCTCGACGCTCCCGGACCCGGCGGTCCTGGACCGTGTCGTGCTCGACTGCGCGGCCGCCGCCGGCGTGCACGGCCCGCTGCCGCTCGTCCCCGACGGCGTCGAGGTCGCGCAGCGCGGCGACCTCGTGCTCCTGCTCAACCACGCCGGCGACGAGCGGGCGGTCGAGCTCGTGCCGGGTGCGCGCGACCTGCTCGGCGTGCCCGTCCACGACGGCGTCCTGCGTCTGCCCCCCGGCGGGGCGGCGGTCGTCGCGGGTGTCACGTCGGCCCCGCCCGGCTGACCCGCCCCGCCCCGACACCACCCGTCGTCCTCGACGAGAGAGAGCACTGCGATGAAGTTCACCGACGGCTACTGGCTCCCGCTGCCGGGGGTGCAGGTGCTGCGCCCCCGCGACGTCGCCGACGTGCGGGTCGACGACGACCGACTTACGGTGTGGTCCTCGACCGCACCGCTGACGACGCGCGGCGACACCCTCAACCGCCCGCTCGTCACGGTGACGTTCACCTCGCCGCTCGACGACGTGATCGGGGTGCAGGTCGACCACCACCGCGGCGGCACGGACCGCGGCCCGCGCTTCGAGGTCGCGGGCGGCACACCGGACCTCAAGATCACGCACGAGCCGGGCACGGGCACGGCCGAGGTGCGCTCCGGCGCGCTCACGGCGACCGTGCGCACCGAGGGCGCGTGGGGCGTGCAGTTCTCCGGCGGCGGGCGGGTGCTCACGTCGTCGACCCCGCGCAGCATCGGCGTCGTGACCGACGCGGCGGGTGACGCGTACGTCCACGAGCAGCTCTCGCTGGGCGTCGGCGAGCACGTGTACGGGCTGGGGGAGAGGTTCGGACCGTTCGTCAAGAACGGCCAGAGCGTCGACATCTGGAACGCCGACGGTGGCACGGCGAGCGAGCAGGCGTACAAGAACGTGCCGTTCTACCTGTCGGACGCGGGCTACGGCGTGTTCGTCGACGACCCGGGGCGCGTGTCGTTCGAGGTCGGCACCGAGGTGGTCTCCCGGACGCAGTTCTCGGTCGCGGGCCAGACCCTGCGCTACTACCTGATCTACGGGCCGAGCCCCAAGGAGATCCTGCGCAAGTACACCGCGCTCACGGGCCGCCCCGCGCGCGTCCCCGCGTGGTCGTACGGGCTGTGGCTGTCCACGTCGTTCACCACGAGCTACGACGAGGCCACGGTCACGTCGTTCGTGGACGGCATGGCGGAGCGCGACCTGCCGCTGTCCGTCTTCCACTTCGACTGCTTCTGGATGCGCGAGTTCCACTGGAGCGACTTCGTGTGGGACCCGGCGACGTTCCCGGACCCGGTGGGCATGCTGTCCCGGCTCAAGGCCCGGGGCCTGCGCATCTGCGTGTGGATCAACCCGTACATCGCGCAGCGCTCGCGGCTGTTCGACGAGGGCAGGGACAACGGGTTCCTGGTGACGCGCGCGGACGGCTCGGTGTGGCAGACGGACATGTGGCAGGCGGGCATGGCGCTCGTCGACTTCACCAACCCGGACGCCGTGGCGTGGTTCACCGGCTACCTGCGCGAGCTGCTGGGGCAGGGGGTGGACGCGTTCAAGACCGACTTCGGCGAGCGGATCCCGACGGACGTCGTGTGGCACGACGGCAGCGACCCGCACCGGATGCACAACTACTACACGCACCTGTACAACCGCGCGGTGTTCGAGCTGCTCGAGGCGGAGCGCGGCGAGGGCGAGGCGGTGCTGTTCGCCCGGTCGGCGACGGCGGGCGGCCAGCAGTTCCCGGTGCACTGGGGCGGCGACTGCGAGTCGACGTTCGAGTCGATGGCGGAGGAGCTGCGCGGCGGCCTGTCCCTCGCCTCGTCGGGGTTCGCGTACTGGAGCCATGACATCGGCGGCTTCGAGGGCCGGCCGGACCCGGCGGTGTTCAAGCGCTGGGTCGCGTTCGGGCTGCTGTCCTCGCACAGCCGCCTGCACGGCTCGGACTCCTACCGGGTGCCGTGGGCGTTCGACGACGAGGCGGTGGACGTCACGCGCACGTTCACCCACCTCAAGCACCGGCTGATGCCGTACCTCGCGGAGCTGGGGGAGCAGGCGCACGAGCAGGGCGTGCCGGTGATGCGCCCGATGGTCCTGGAGTTCCCGACCGACCGCGGCGCGGCCACGGTCGACACGCAGTACATGCTGGGCGACTCGCTGCTCGTCGCGCCGGTGTTCTCGGCCGAGGGCGACGTGGACGTGTACGTGCCGGACGGGACGTGGACGTCGCTGCTCGACGGGTCGCAGGTCACCGGCCCGCGGTGGGTGCGGGAGGAGCACGGCTTCAGCTCGCTCCCGCTGTACGTGCGGCCCGGCACGGTGCTGCCGTTCGCCGCGCACACCGACCGGCCGGACGGCGACTGGGCGGACGGCCTGACGCTGCGTCTGTTCGACCTGCCCGACGGTCACCGCAGCCGCACGCGCGTGCCGTCGTCGTCGGGCGGCGACCCCGTGTGGTTCACGGTCGAGCGGGTCGGGGAGCGCGTGCGCGTGGTCGCGCAGGGCACGAGCGCGCCGTGGCACGTCAGCGTGGAGCGCGGGCGCGAGTCGGGTGCGGTGACGGCGAGTGCGCCCGCGGGCGTCGCGGAGGTCGTCGTGGAGCTGGCCGCCCCCCGGGGCTGAGGACGTATCGTCTCTCGACGGGCGGCCGCTGCTGGTCCGACGGCCGCTCGTCGGGTATCGTAACGATTCGATCCCGCCGGAACCGGTTCCGGCGCCCGTACTGCGCACCACCCCGTACCGCCCCCGCCCGGTCACCGCGGGGCGCGCCCAGCCACCGAAGGACCCAGCCATGACCACGACGCGTCCGTCCGGCCGCCAGTTCCCCGCCGACTTCCTGTGGGGCTCGGCCACCGCGTCCTACCAGATCGAGGGCGCCGTCGACGTCGACGGCCGTGGCCCGTCGATCTGGGACACGTTCTCCCGCACGCCCGGCAAGGTGCTGGGCGGCGACACCGGCGACGTCGCCGCCGACCACTACCACCGCGTCGAGCAGGACGTCGCGCTCATGGCCGAGCTCGGCCTCGAGGCGTACCGCTTCTCGCTGGCGTGGCCGCGCATCCAGCCGACGGGCTCGGGGGAGTTCAACGAGGCCGGCCTCGCGTTCTACTCCGACCTCGTCGACCGGCTCGTCGCCGCGGGCATCAAGCCCGTCGTCACGCTGTACCACTGGGACCTCCCGCAGCCGCTCGAAGACGCGGGCGGCTGGGCCAACCGCGAGACCGCGCTGCGCTTCGAGGAGTACGCGCGCAAGGTCGCCGAGGTGCTGGGCGACCGCGTGCACCTGTGGACGACCCTCAACGAGCCGTGGTGCTCGGCGTTCCTCGGCTACGCGAGCGGCGTGCACGCCCCAGGCGTGACGGACGACGAGAAGGCGCTGCGCGCCGTGCACCACCTCAACCTCGCGCACGGCCTCGCCGCGCGGGCGATCAAGGACGTGCTCGGCGAGGACACGCCCATCTCCATCACGCTCAACCTCCACGTGACGCGCGCCGCGAGCGACGACCCCGCGGACGTCGAGGCCAAGCGCCGCATCGACACCATCGCCAACGAGGTGTTCCTGCGCCCCGTGGTGGACGGCGAGTACCCCAAGGAGGTGTTCGCGGACACGGAGTCGATCACCGACTGGTCGTTCGTGCTCGACGGGGACCTCGACCTCATCAAGGTGCCGCTCGCCCTGCTCGGCGTGAACTACTACTCCACCGGCCGGGTCCGGTACGGCACGCCGCCGGTCGGCGACGGCAAGCCCGGCCCGGACGGCCACCGCTCGTCGGTCCACTCGCCGTGGGTCGGCGCGACCCACTCCGAGTGGCTCCCGCAGCCCGGCCCGCACACCGCGATGGGCTGGAACATCGAGCCCGAGGGTCTCGTCGAGCTGCTCGTCGAGCTGCACGAGCGCTACCCGAACCTGCCGCTCGCCGTCACCGAGAACGGCGCCGCGTTCTACGACACCGTCGACGAGGACGGTCGTGTGCACGACGTCGAGCGCGTCGCGTACCTGCACGACCACATCGACGCCGTCGGCGAGGCCATCGACAAGGGCGTGGACGTCGTCGGGTACTTCGTCTGGTCGTTCCTGGACAACTTCGAGTGGGCCTACGGCTACGACCGTCGGTTCGGTGTCGTGCGCGTCGACTACGACACGCTCGAGCGCACGGTCAAGGACTCGGGTCGCTGGTACGCCGAGCTCGTGCGCACCCGCACCATCCCGACGATCGAGTCGGCCGCGACGCTCTGACGTCGGCTCGACCCGGTCGAGCCACCTCGTCACCCCGAGCCACCCGTGCCCGGCGGCGCAGCACGCGCCGCCGGGCACCCTCGTCGTCGGGCTCGTCGTCGGGCTCGTCGTCACGATTCGTCGTCCCGTGCGCGCATCGGGGAGGATCGGCTCATGGCCCGCCGCTCGACCAAGCGCCCCTACGGCGCCGAGCACGTCCCGCTCGACGTGCACCGGGCCACGGGCGGGCGCACGGTCCAGGACGGACCGGACGGGGAGTGGGTCGTGCAGCGGGTGCGCGGCGGCGAGCGCGACTACCGCTGCCCGGGCTGCGACCAGCCGGTCCCCGCGGGCACGGCGCACGTCGTCGCGTGGCGGACCGACGACTGGCGCGGTTCCGGCGTCGAGGACCGGCGGCACTGGCACGCGGCGTGCTTCGAGGCGCGCGGCCGCCGCGGCCCGACGACGCGTGGCGCCGCCCGTCGCCCGACGAGGGGCGCGTGACGTGACCGCAGGCCCCGACGCGACCTGGCCCACGCGCGCGCCGCGCCTGCTCGCGACCGACCTCGACGGCACGCTGCTCGACCCCGCGGGCGCCGTGTCGCCGCGGACGGCCGCCGCGCTGCGCGCCGCCGAGGAGGCGGGGATCGAGGTGGTGTTCGTGACCGCGCGCCCGCCGCGCTGGCTCTCGGACCTCGCGTCGCACGTCGCCGGGCACGGCGTGGCGATCTGCGCGAACGGCGCTGCGGTCGTCGAGGTCGCCACGGGTCGCGTGCTCGCCGAGCACGGCATGCCCGCCACGCTCGTCGGCGCGCTCGCCCGCACGCTGCGGGACGCGCTCGGGGAGGTGCACCTCGCAGTCGAGAGCGTGCACGGCTTCGCCGCCGAGCGCGGTTACGTCGACGCGCACGTGCTGCCCGAGCGGTACCCGGTCGCGGACCGCATCGAGGACGTCCTGACCGACTCGACGCTCAAGCTGCTCGTGCGCACCCAGGCCGACCACGGCACGGGGCACGCGACCGTCGTGCAGCGGGCGGTCGGCAGCGCGGCGCTCGTCGCCGACTCGGGTGCCGTGGGGCTCGGGGAGGTCAGCGCGCGCGGCGTGACGAAGGCGGGTGCGCTCGCCGCGTGGGCGCAGCAGCGTGGGGTGCTCGCGCAGGACGTCTGGGCGTGCGGCGACGCGCCCAACGACCTGCCGATGCTGGCGTGGGCGGGCCACTCGTTCGCGATGGCGAACGCGTACGACGAGGTGCGCGCCGGTGCACGGCACACGTGCCCCGCCAACGTCGACGACGGCGTCGCGGTGGTGCTCGAGCACGCCACCGCGCTGGTCCGGGGCCCCGCGCGCACGGCCGGGGGCACGGCATAGGCTCGTCGGGATGAGCACCACGACCCCGACCCCGGACCCGGCCACCGACGCCGGCGCGACCACCGCTGGTCCCACCCAGATCCGTTCCCTGACCGTCCTGCCCGCGTACCGCGAGGACGTCGAGCTGCACACGGCGGACGGGCTCACGCTCGTCGGCGAGCTCGCCCGCCCGCTCGGCCCGGACGGCGGACCCGCGACGCCCGCCGCGACGCTCGTGACGCTGCACCCGCTGCCCACGCACGGCGGCTACATGGACTCGCACGTGTACCGCAAGGCGGCCTGGCGGCTGCCCGCGCTCGCGGACCTCGCCGTGCTGCGGTTCAACACGCGCGGGACGTCGAGCCCGCGCGGCACCAGCGAGGGGTCGTTCGACGAGGGCCGGGGTGAGCGCTTCGACGTCGCGGCGGCGATCGAGTACGCGGAGTTCCACGACCTGCCGCGCCGGTGGCTCGTCGGCTGGTCGTTCGGCACGGAGCTCGCGCTCATGCACGGGCACGACCCGTCGGTCGAGGGCGCGATCCTGCTCTCGCCGCCGCTGCACCGCGCGAGCGACGCGGACCTCGACGCGTGGGCCGAGTTCGGCCGTCCGCTCGTCGTGCTCGTGCCCGAGCTCGACGACTACCTGCGTCCCGACGAGGCGCGCGCCCGGTTCGCGCGCGTGCCGCAGGCCGAGGTCATCGGCGTGGACGGGGCCAAGCACCTGTGGGTCGGCGAGCCGGCCGTGCGGCGCGTGCTCGACGAGGTGGTCGCGCACGTCCTGCCGGGGCACGCTCCGCTGCCGACGACGTGGGACGGGCCGTCGACGACCGCGACGACCGGGACGGGCACGCCCGTGGACGGTGCCGACGACGAGCGCGGCGACGCGCGCGAGGAGGACGCATGACGCTGCACGTGCTGCGGGACGGCGGGGACGACCTGGCGGTCGTGCTGCTGCACGGCTTCCCGCTCGACCACCGCATGTGGACCGCGGTCGCGGGACGCCTCACCGCGCCGCACCGCGTGCTCGCGGCCGACCTGCCGGGCGCGGCGGGTGCGGACGCGGACCTGCCGGAGCCGTCGGTCGAGGCCGCGGCGGACCGGGTCGCGGCCGAGCTCGCCGAGGCGGGGGTGACGCGCGCGGTCGTCGTCGGGCTCTCGATGGGCGGCTACGTCGCGCTCGCGCTCGCGGAGCGGCACGCGCCCCTCGTCGCGGCGCTCGGCCTGGTCGACACCAAGTCGACCGCGGACACGGCCGACGCGCGCGCCAACCGCCTGCGGATCGCCGACGAGGCGGAGTCGACGGGCACGGTCGACCCGGTCCGCGGCATGGCGACGACGCTCGTGGGCGAGTCGACGCGCGCCGCGCAGCCGGACGTCACCGCGCAGCTCGCCGCCTGGATCGACGAGCAGTCGCCCGGCGGTGTCGCGTGGGCGCAGCGCGCGATGGCGTCGCGGCCCGACCGCACGGACGTCCTCGCCGCGTTCGACGGCCCGGTGGTGGTGGTGGTCGGTGACGAGGACGCGGTGACGCCGGTCGCGGCGGCCGAGCACCTCGCCTCGTCGGCGCGCGACGCGCAGCTCGTCGTCGTGCCGCGCTCGGGCCACATGTCGGCGGTCGAGCAGCCCGGCGCGGTCGCGGCCGCCCTCGACGACCTGGTGCAGCGGGTGGTGTCGTCCTGACGCCGTCGACGCCGGGCTGACACCACACTCGCCAGGTCCGGCGGCAAGCGCCGCAAGCTCGACCTCGCCGGCACTGAGGTCGGGGCCCGCTCAGCCCTCCGCGCGCAGCCGCGCGAGCGCGTCCTTCATGTCGATCGACTCGCCGTCCTTGCCACCCGCACCGATGACGAGCGGCGGGTCGGACGGCTCGGGGCGCACGCCGCGCAACCGGCCGACGACACTCGGGGAGTGCGCAGCACGTAGAACTCGCCGTCGGTGTCGATCGCGACGGTCTCGTCGAACCGCAGGTACCAGCCGTGCAGCGGCGTGCGGTAGCGGGCGCGGCCGTCGTACGTGCGCACGCGCAGCGGCTCGGGCTGCGGGCCGTGCGCTCGCGCGTGCGCGAGGAACTCGGTGATCATCGCGCGGGCCAGCGCGGACTCCGACTCGCGCCGCTGGCGCAGCGCCTCCGCGTGCGCGTGCGCGGCCTCACGGCGTTCGGCGCGCCAGCGCGCGGCGTCGGTGTCGCTCATGACCGTCCTGATCGGTCGTCGGGCGCCCGGACCTGAGGGTCCGGGCGGTCGTCCTGCGTCCGACGAGGTGTCCGTCCGACGCGGGACGGCGGCCGGCCCGGTCGGGACGGCCGCCGCTGCGGCGTCAGCGCGAGCCGACCTGCTCGTCGTCCGCGTCGCTGCGTGCCTCGTCGTCGTGCTGCGCAGCGGCCGAGTCGTCGGCCTGCTCAGCCCCGCCGTCCGGGGCGTCCTGCGGGCGCTCGTCGTCGGCCTCGGCCTCCGCGACCCCGTCGGTCGGCCCGTCGCCCTGAGCCGTGGTCTGGGCGTCGACCTGCTCCGCGGGTGCGGGGCCGCCCTGCTCCTCGGCGGCGTCCTTGCTCGGCTCGTCGGCCGGCTTGGGGTCGTCGACCGCGACCGGTACGGGTGCGGCGGACAGCGGCGCGGGCCGCGACTTCGCGCGCGCCTTCGCCGCGGGCCGGGCGGGGGCCGGGGACTTCGCCGCCGGGGGCGTCGTACGCTCCGGCGCCGCGGGCGTGGCCGACGCAGCCGCCGTCGCTGCGGGGCCGTTGGCCGCGGCGAACTCGGCCTCGGCGCGCCGCGCCCGCTCGACCGACGCGCTCGTGGGCTCGCTGCCCAGCAGGCCGCGCAGCTCGTCGAGGTACGTCGTGATCGACTCCCGCTGCCGGTTGAGGTCCTCGACCTGGCGTGCCGCGGTCGTCCGCTCGCGCTCGGACTCGGTCATGGCCTCCGAGATCTGCTTCTCGGCGTGCTCGCGCGCCTCCGCGACGACCTTGTCGGCGTTGCGGCGCGCGTTCGCGAGCAGCTCCTTGGCGTGCGTCTCGGCGTCCACGCGGACCTTCTCGGCGTGCACGAGCGCCTTGGCGACCCGCTCCTCGGCGTCGGCCGCGTGCGCCTCGGCGTCCCGCACGAGACGCTCGGTCTCGGCGCGCGCGGCGTCGTGCCGGGCCGCGTCCTCGCGCTCGCTCGCCTCGCGGCGCGACGCGATCTCCAGCTCGGCGTCCGCGAGGCGCTGCTCGGCCTCGCGGACGAGCTCGTCGGCGCGCGCCTTGGCGTTCGCGAACGTCTCGCCCGCGGACCGACGCGCCTCGGTGAGGACACGCTCGGTGTCGAGGCGGGTCTGCTCGCGCTGCTCGCGCGTCTCGCGCTCGGTCGTCGCGCGCAGCTCCGCCGCCTCGCGCGTCGTCGTCTCCCGCAGCTCGGTGGTCTCCCGCTCGGTGCTCTCGCGCAGGTGCGTGGTCTCGGACGCGACGCGCTCGCGCAGCTCGGCGGCCTCGCGCTCGGCCGCGGCGCGGACCTCCGCCGCGTACTGCTCGGCCTCGGTGCGGGCGAGCACGACCTCCTGGTCGGCCTGCTGGCGCAGCGCCGCGACCTCGTCGTTCACGCTCGCCCGCAGCTCACCCGTCTCCCGGTCGGCCTGGGCGCGCACGAACGCCGAGTACTGGTCCGCCTCGGTGCGCAGCGCCGCGACCTCGGCGGCGACGCGCTGCTGGAGCGCGGTGGCGTCGCGCTCCGCCGCGGCACGCGTGCTGTCGGCGAACTCCTGCGCCTGGGTGCGCAGCGTGGTCGCGGCGTTCTCGGCCTCCTGCCGCACCTGCGCGGCCTCGACCGCGACGGTCGCACGCAGCTCGGCGGAGTACCGCTCGGCCTCCGCCCGCAGCGCCGCGACCTCGGCCTCGGTGCGCGTGCGCAGGTTCGTCGTCTCCTCGTCGGCGGTCTGCCGCAGGTCCTGCGCGTACCGGTCGGCCTCGTCGCGCAGCGCGGTCGTCTCGGCCTCGGTGCGTGCGCGCAGCTCGCTCGCGGTGCGTTCGGTCGCCACACGCAGCTGCGTCGCCTCGTGCTCGACCGTCGCGCGCAGCGTCCCCAGCTCACGCTCGAGCGTCGTGCGGCGCTCCGACTCCTCGGTCGTGATGGCGCTCTGGATGCGGGCCGCCTCGCGCTCCGCGGACCCGACGAGCTCCTCGGCCCGGCGCTGTGCGGCGACGAGCGTGCTCTCCGCCTCGGTCGCGGCGGTCGAGCGGACCTCCTCCGCCTCGCGGCGCGCGGTCGCGAGCAGCTCGGCGACCTCGTTCTCGGCGCGGGCGCGCAGCTGGCCGGCGGAGAGCTTGGCCCGCGCGAGCGCGTCCGCGGCCTGCGCGTTGGCCTGCGTGACGACGTCGGACGACTGCTCCTCGGCGGACCGCAGGAGCTGCTCGATCCGCGAGCCCAGGCCGGAGTACGTGGGCCGCTCGGCCTCGCGCAGCTGACGGTGCGCCTCGGACAGCTCGCCCGCGATCTGCAGGGACTTGGAGTCGAGGGCCTCGACCTGGGCGCGGGTGTCCGCGAGCGCCTGCTCGAGGCTCGCGATCCGGGCGTCGACGGCCTCACGCTCGTACCCGCGGAAGTTGACGACGGGGAACTGCGGCCGGGCTTCGGGCACGAGACTTCCTCCTCGGTGGCGTGGGCCGGGCTGATGGCGATGTCGCCGAGCCGCCGGCGCGCGTGGACGGCGGCTCCGGCCCCTGCGCCAGGATAGTGGCTGCGGTCGGGGTGCCGGTGGTCGGCCTGGTGACGGGTCCGGTGCCCGGCTCGCGCTCGGCCCCGCCCCCGGCCCCGGTGCCCGCGCCCGGGGGCGCGCAGGTGTCGCCGTCGTGTGCACAGGATGTGCAGGTCGTCGTCAGCGACGCCCGGAATGTCCCGATATGCCCGGTCGTGTCGTCGCCGTTCGCGGTCCTGCGCCTATCCTGGGCGTCTCCGCCCGAGAGGACTGTGCGTGCGCAAGCGAGTGATCACGGCCGCCGCCGGCGTCGTCGGACTGGTCGTCATCGGCCTCGGTGTCGCATCGGCGACGGTGTGGCGTGCCGACGACGTGATGGTCGCGACGACGACCGCGTCGTCGCACGTCGTCGTCACCGACCCCGGCGTCCTCGAGCTCGGCGGCGACCCCGCGACCGTGCGGGTGACGGCCTCCGACGGCGCCGAGGTCGTCGTCGTGGTGGGCCGCGACACCGACGTCGACGGGTGGGTCGGCTCCGACGCCTACACGCGCGTCACGGGGCTGTCGGCCTGGGACCGCCTCGCGACGACGACGGGCGAGCCGGACCCGGCAGCCGTCCCCACCGACGCACCGACCCCCGCGTCGACTCCCGCCGCGACCGGGTCCCCGAAGGCTGCTGCGACCGCGGCCGCGACGAGCGCCCCCTCGTCGGCGGCGTCCGCCGCGCCGACCGGGAAGGCGACCGCCGACGCGAAGGCTCCCGCCACCCCCACGCAGGCCAGCCCGCGGGCAACGACAACTGGGTGGCGCAGGCGACGGGCGACGGCAGCGCCGAGCTCGTGTGGCCCGCGCAGCCGGGACGGTGGAGCCTGCTCGCGGTGAGCCGCGGCGAGGTCGAGCCGACCCTCGAGATCTCCTGGCCCCGCGTCGTGACGACCCCGTGGCTGTGGCCGTGCGTGGTCGTCGGTGCGCTGCTCGTCGCGGCGGCCGGGGTCGTCCTGCTGCGTGACTGGTCCTCGCGCCGCACCGGCAGCTGGGAGCCGGTGCACACCGGCAGCGTCCCGGTGGCCGCGGCCGCGGGGCAGCCGCTCACCCGCCGCCAGATCCGCGAGGCGCAGGAGGCGGCCCGGTCCGGCCGGCCGCCCACCGGGGGCGTCCCACGCGTGACCGGTCCGCAGCAGACGGTCCACCCCCCGCACGAGGAGGGACGACACTCCGCGACCCCCGCCCTGACGCCGATCCCGCCGCTCACCTCCGGGCCTGCCACCACAGGGTCCGCTGCCCCTGGCGCCGCGACCGTGACGCGTCCCGACGACGCGCGCACGGCCTCGTCGGCGCCCGTCAGCTCGTCCGCCGCGGCGTCGGCGCCGGAGGCGACCACCACCGGCGGTCCCGAGGGCAGGGCGACCGCGACCGCGGCGATCAGCCCTGCGGCACCGTCCGGGGACCAGCGTCCGCCGAGCCGTCGCGCGCTGCGCGGCAGCTCGACGCCCACCTCGGCGATCCCCGTCGTCCACGACACCGTGGGCGCCGCACCGTCGGCTGCGCCCACGTCGCGCCCCGCCGGCCCCGGGCCGTCCGCTGCGCAGCCGCCCCGGCCCGGCGCGAACCCCGCACCGTCGACGCCCGGCGCGCGCCCCGGCCGGCCCGCGCCGGTCGCGGCGACGGGCTACCCGGTCGGTGCTGCGCCGTCGTCGTCGGCGACGTCGCCCACCGCCGGGCGGCCGGGCCACGCGGGTGCGCCGAGCGCTCCGGCCCCGAACGCCCAGTCTCCGAACGCCCAGTCTCCGAACGCCCAGTCTCCGAACGCCCAGTCTCCGAACGCCCAGTCTCCGAACGCTGCCGCTCCGGCCCCGTCCGGTGCGGCCGCCGCGGACCACGCCGGCCGGACCCGCCCGTCGTGGCTCGGCGCCCGGACCCCCGCGGGCCCGACCGCTCCCACCGGCGCGGTCAGCCCGCCCGGACCGACGTCCCCGTCGGGCGCCGGGCCGGTGCTGCCGAGCCCCGGCGGCTGGGTCCCGCACACGCCCACCGCACCAGGCCCCGACGCGGGGACGGAGCCCGCCGACGAGCGGGCAGGCGAGACGGCAGGGTCGCGCGCCGACGCGTGGCGCCGGGCGTGGGGCCTGCCGGCCGCACCGGGCACGGACGACGAGGGCGCGCAGCCGCAGGAGGGACAGCGATGACCGCACGACGGACGTCCGCGCCTCGTCGACTCGTCGGCGTCACCGCCACAGCGACGTTCGCGCTGCTCGTCGGCGCGTGCGCGCCCGAGCTCCCGCAGCCCGCCGCACCCGCCGCCCCCGCGGTGGCCCCGGCCGCGCTGTCCGTGCCGCAGTCCGAGCGCGTGCTGACCGCGCTGGGCGACGTGCTCTCGACCGCCGACGAGAAGCTGGACGCCGCCGCGCTCAAGCCGCGCGTCGAGGGCCCGGCGCTGTCCATGCGCACCGCGGAGTACGTGCGCGCGTCGGTGACGGACGGCGCCAAGCGGCCGACGTCCTTGCCGACGTCGGCCCTCGCGATGGTGGTGCCGCAGACGACGGCGTGGTCGCGCACGCAGCTCGTCGTGACCGAGCAGCCCGAGGACCTGCAGGCCCAGCGCATCCTCGTCCTGAGGCAGGACGCACCCCGTGCGGTGTACAAGCTGTGGGGCTGGGCGCGGCTCATGCCCGGCGCGCAGATGCCGGCGACGGCGCCCGCGGACGAAGGGTCCGAGGAGCTCGCGGCCGACGACGACAGCCTGACGATGACGCCCGCCGAGGCGCTCGAGCGCTTCATGGACGTCACGGCGAACGCCGACGCGTCGGAGTACGCCGAGCAGTTCGCGGACAGCCCGCTGGTCGACGAGATGGCGAAGGTCCGCGCGCAGGACCGCTCGTCCATGGGCAAGGTCGGCGAGGCCGCGACGAGCTACGCGGTGGACCCGGTGCCGGTGGCGTCGCTGCGCACGGTCGACGGGGGCGCGATCGTCACGGGTTCGTTCACCGCGGTCGCGCGCATGACGATCACGGGTGAGGGCTCGTCGCTCCCGCTCTCGGACCCGTTCTACGCAGCGCTCGCGGGAACGAGCACGGCGACCAAGGAGTTCAAGCGCACGTACACGGGCGTCGTCGTCCTGTACGTGCCCCCGTCGGGCTCGGACGCGCAGGTGCGCGTGCTCGCGGGCGAGCTCGTGGTGACGGCGGCGACCGCTTCCTGACAGGATCGCGTCGTCCGTGGGCGACGCGTGGCGGACACAGGCACGACGAAGGACGACGCGATGGCACTGAACGACCCCCAGGGACCCCGGCTCGACGCGAGGGGGGCCGTCGACCTGTCTGCCCTCGCGAAGCCCACCCCGCCGCCCGGCACGCCCGGCGGGCTGCCGACGCCCGGCGCGTACGTCGTCGACGTCGACGAGGCGTCGTTCCCCGAGCTGGTGCGCCACTCGACCCAGTACCCGGTCCTGGTGGTCCTGTGGGCGACGTGGTCCGAGGCCAGCCAGCAGGTCGTCGCGGACCTGGCCGCGCTGGCGGACGAGGACGGGGGCCGGTGGCTGCTCGCCCGGGTCGACCTCGACGCGAACCCGCAGATCGCGCAGGCGTTCGGGGCGCAGTCGGCCCCGATGGTCGCGGCGGTGCTGGCAGGGCAGCCCGTCCCGCTGTTCCAGGGTCCGGCGCCGCGCGAGCAGATCCGCCCGGTGATCGACCAGGTCCTGCAGGCCGCACAGGCGAACGGCCTGACCGGGACGGTGACGCCGCGCGAGGTGTCGCAGGAGGAGCCCGAGCCCGAGCTGCCGCCGCTGCACCAGGCGGCGTACGACGCGATCGAGCGCGACGACCTCGAGGCGGCGAGCGCCGCGTACGAGCAGGCGCTGCGGGAGAACCCGCGGGACCACGACGCGCGTGCGGGGCTCGCGCAGGTGGGGCTGCTGGCCCGCACGCGTGACGCGGACCTCGGCGCGGTGCGGGCAGCCGCGGCGGACCGCCCGACCGACGTGGACGCGCAGCTCGCGGTCGCGGACCTCGACGTGCTGGGCGGGAAGGTGGGCGACGCGTTCGAGCGCCTGGTCGACCTCCTGCGTGCGACCGCGGGCGACGACCGCGAGCGGGTCCGGGTCCGGCTGGTCGAGCTGTTCGACGTCGTCGGCGGCGAGGACCCGCGCGTCGTGGCCGCCCGCCGCGCCATGGCGAGCGCCCTGTACTGACGAGGGCACCTACTGACGAGGGCACCGGCGGCGACGCGGACCATGCCGCGAGCTGCCCAGGCGCCGACGAGCCGACGAGCCTGACCCGCCGGCGCCGTCCGAGCGCGATGCCGGACGGACGCGGGCCCGACCCGCTCATCATCCGGACACGAGGCCGGCCCCCACTGCGGGGGCCGGCCTCGTGCATGCGGGCCGGACCTGGTGCGCGACCGCTCGTCGACCCGTCGGGGCACCGCGCGCGACGAGTCGCTCCGGGCACGCCGAACGGCGGCCGACCGTGCCCTGCCGGCCCCGCGGGGCCGCCGCAGGGTGCCGGATCCGCATGATCATGGGCATCCGCGCGCGGTGACCGGCGTCACGCAGCCGCGGATTTGATCTCCGCGCCATCCGCTGCGTAATGTTCTCGATGTCGCCCGGCAGGGAGGAACGGACACCGCGGATCGAACCGCGATGGCTGGTCCCGCAGGTGACGCCCCCCGGAGCTCCTCGAGCCGACGACCATGTCGCCGGCACTGAGAGGCGCGCCGGCTGCGGGCCCGACCGATCAACGAACCGCTGACAAGCGGTTTGACGAGAGGAACCGGATCCGCTAAGTTAGAGAGGTTGCCTCCGGGCCGGATCGAAAGATCACGAACGGATGCGCGTCTGTTCCTTGAGAACTCAACAGTGTGCCAAGTAGTCGATGCCATATGGCCTGCCTGATGTTGTCGGGTGGGTTGATGGTTGAGATGGGGATCTGCCGTCCACCCCGTGGGTGGTGGGTTCTTGATTGAAGCCGAATCTTGGTCCGTTTGGACCGTTCGTAATGTTTGTTGCCTGGTTTTCGGATCGGGTGGCGTTTGACATTGACGGAGAGTTTGATTCTGGCTCAGGACGAACGCTGGCGGCGTGCTTAACACATGCAAGTCGAACGGTGAAGACCAGCTTGCTGGTTGGATCAGTGGCGAACGGGTGAGTAACACGTGAGCAACCTGCCCTTCACTCTGGGATAAGCCCTGGAAACGGGGTCTAATACCGGATATGACATTCCTGCGCATGTGGGGGTGTGGAAAGATTTATCGGTGGGGGATGGGCTCGCGGCCTATCAGCTTGTTGGTGGGGTGATGGCCTACCAAGGCGACGACGGGTAGCCGGCCTGAGAGGGCGACCGGCCACACTGGGACTGAGACACGGCCCAGACTCCTACGGGAGGCAGCAGTGGGGAATATTGCACAATGGGCGCAAGCCTGATGCAGCGACGCCGCGTGAGGGATGACGGCCTTCGGGTTGTAAACCTCTTTCAGCAGGGAAGAAGCGAAAGTGACGGTACCTGCAGAAGAAGCGCCGGCTAACTACGTGCCAGCAGCCGCGGTGATACGTAGGGCGCAAGCGTTGTCCGGAATTATTGGGCGTAAAGAGCTCGTAGGCGGTTAGTCGCGTCTGCTGTGAAAACTCGAGGCTCAACCTCGGGCTTGCAGTGGGTACGGGCTGACTAGAGTGCGGTAGGGGTGACTGGAATTCCTGGTGTAGCGGTGGAATGCGCAGATATCAGGAGGAACACCGATGGCGAAGGCAGGTCACTGGGCCGCAACTGACGCTGAGGAGCGAAAGCATGGGGAGCGAACAGGATTAGATACCCTGGTAGTCCATGCCGTAAACGTTGGGCACTAGGTGTGGGACCCATTCCACGGGTTCCGTGCCGCAGCTAACGCATTAAGTGCCCCGCCTGGGGAGTACGGCCGCAAGGCTAAAACTCAAAGAAATTGACGGGGGCCCGCACAAGCGGCGGAGCATGCGGATTAATTCGATGCAACGCGAAGAACCTTACCAAGGCTTGACATACACCGGAAAAGTGCAGAGATGTGCTCCCCGTAAGGTCGGTGTACAGGTGGTGCATGGTTGTCGTCAGCTCGTGTCGTGAGATGTTGGGTTAAGTCCCGCAACGAGCGCAACCCTCGTCCCATGTTGCCAGCGGGTTATGCCGGGGACTCATGGGAGACTGCCGGGGTCAACTCGGAGGAAGGTGGGGATGACGTCAAATCATCATGCCCCTTATGTCTTGGGCTTCACGCATGCTACAATGGCCGGTACAAAGGGCTGCGATACCGTAAGGTGGAGCGAATCCCAAAAAGCCGGTCTCAGTTCGGATTGGGGTCTGCAACTCGACCCCATGAAGTCGGAGTCGCTAGTAATCGCAGATCAGCAACGCTGCGGTGAATACGTTCCCGGGCCTTGTACACACCGCCCGTCAAGTCACGAAAGTCGGTAACACCCGAAGCCGGTGGCCCAACCCTTGGGGGGGAGCCGTCGAAGGTGGGACTGGCGATTGGGACTAAGTCGTAACAAGGTAGCCGTACCGGAAGGTGCGGCTGGATCACCTCCTTTCTAAGGAGCATCTGGCAGCTGGCCGGCCCTGTCGTGGGGTGGGTGCAGGTGTCCAGGCCCATGCCCGTGCCGAGTGTGTGCGGGGTGGTGCTCACGGGTGGAACATCGACTATGGCCTGCTGTTGTGGCAGGTGGCGCCTAGTACGCCTTCGGTCTTCGGGTCGGGGGAGGGAACGGTTGCTGCCTGGTGCGGTGGTGGGTCTGGCACGCTGTTGGGTCCTGAGGGAACAGCCGGTTGGTTGTTGTCTCGGGGTCGTGCTCCTGGTCGGGTCCCTTGTGTGGGGTCCGGGTCGGGGGTGGTGGCCTTCGGGTCGTCACTGGTCGCGTACCGCGTCGCCTTCGGGTGGTGGCTGGCGGGCTGGGTGTGGCGGGTCGGTCGTTGCTTGAGAACTGCACAGTGGACGCGAGCATCTTTGTAAAGTCTTTGTGGTCAAGTTTATAAGGGCACAGGGTGGATGCCTTGGCACTAGGAGCCGATGAAGGACGTTGTAGCCTGCGATAAGCCTCGGGGAGTTGGCAAACGAACCGTGATCCGAGGATCTCCGAATGGGGAAACCCCGCCGCAGTCATGTGCGGTGACCCACACCTGAATATATAGGGTGTGTGGAGGGAACGCCGGGAAGTGAAACATCTCAGTACCGGCAGGAAGAGATATTCCGTGAGTAGTGGCGAGCGAAAGCGGATCAGGCCAAACCGATCGCGTGTTCAAGCCGGCAGGCGTTGCGCGTTCGGGGTTGTGGGACCTTTCAGTCAGGACTGCCGTCCTGGCAGGGAGTCAGAAAGTCGCGTCATAGTCGAAGGGCATTGAAAGGCCCGGCACAGAGGGTGGTACCCCCGTAGACGAAATGGCGTGGCCTCCCGAGAGGGATCCCAAGTAGCTCCGGGCCCGAGAAACCTGGAGTGAATCTGCACAGACCACTGTGTAAGCCTAAATACTACCTAGTGACCGATAGCGGACAAGTACCGTGAGGGAAAGGTGAAAAGTACCCCGGGAGGGGAGTGAAATAGTACCTGAAACCGTGTGCCTACAATCCGTCGGAGCCTCCCTAGCAGGGGTGACGGCGTGCCTTTTGAAGAATGAGCCTGCGAGTTAGTGGTACGTGGCGAGGTTAACCCGTGTGGGGAAGCCGTAGCGAAAGCGAGTCCGAATAGGGCGTCTGTAGTCGCGTGCTCTAGACCCGAAGCGAAGTGATCTAGCCATGGGCAGGTTGAAGCGCGGGTAAGACCGCGTGGAGGACCGAACCCACCTGGGTTGAAAACCGGGGGGATGACCTGTGGTTAGGGGTGAAAGGCCAATCAAACTTCGTGATAGCTGGTTCTCCCCGAAATGCATTTAGGTGCAGCGTCACGCGTTTCTTGCCGGAGGTAGAGCTACTGGATAGCCGATGGGCCCCACCAGGTTACTGACGTTAGCCAAACTCCGAATGCCGGTAAGCCAGAGCGTGGCAGTGAGACTGCGGGGGATAAGCTCCGTAGTCGAGAGGGAAACAGCCCAGACCACCAGCTAAGGCCCCTAAGCGTGTGCTAAGTGGGAAAGGATGTGGAGTTGCACAGACAACCAGGAGGTTGGCTTAGAAGCAGCCACCCTTGAAAGAGTGCGTAATAGCTCACTGGTCAAGTGATTCCGCGCCGACAATGTAGCGGGGCTCAAGCACACCGCCGAAGCTGTGGCATTCACACTTTCGACAAGCCTTCGTGGTTCAGTCGTGTGGATGGGTAGGGGAGCGTCGTGTGGCGGGTGAAGCAGCGGGGTAACCCAGTTGTGGACGCCACACGAGTGAGAATGCAGGCATGAGTAGCGAATGACGGGTGAGAAACCCGTCCGCCGAATGACCAAGGGTTCCAGGGCCAGGCTAATCCGCCCTGGGTAAGTCGGGACCTAAGGCGAGGCCGACAGGCGTAGTCGATGGACAACGGGTTGATATTCCCGTACCGGCGAAGGACCGCCCATACCGAGCCCGGTGATGCTAACCGTCCGAGCCTGTGCACCGTGGCCTTCGGGCCGCACCGCACAGGGGAGCACGGGACCCGAACCGGTAGTAGGTAAGCGTATTAACAGGGGTGACGCAGGAAGGTAGCCAAGCGTGGCGATGGTTGTCCACGTCCAAGGTCGTAGGGCGAGGTGTAGGCAAATCCGCACCTCATGAAGCCTGAGAGCTGACGGTGACCGCGATAGCGGGAATCTGGTGATCCTATGCTGCCTAGAAAAGCCTCGACGCGAGGTCCTAGCCGCCCGTACCCCAAACCGACTCAGGTGGTCAGGTAGAGAATACCAAGGCGATCGAGCGAATCGTGGTTAAGGAACTCGGCAAAATGCCCCCGTAACTTCGGGAGAAGGGGGGCCTGAAGCGTGAACCGACTTGCTCGGGGAGCGTGGAGGGCCGCAGAGACCAGGGAGAAGCGACTGTTTACTAAAAACACAGGTCCGTGCGAAGTCGCAAGACGATGTATACGGACTGACGCCTGCCCGGTGCTGGAAGGTTAAGAGGACGGGTCAGCCGCAAGGCGAAGCTCAGAATTTAAGCCCCAGTAAACGGCGGTGGTAACTATAACCATCCTAAGGTAGCGAAATTCCTTGTCGGGTAAGTTCCGACCTGCACGAATGGCGTAACGACTTCTCCGCTGTCTCAACCGCGAACTCGGCGAAATTGCACTACGAGTAAAGATGCTCGTTACGCGCAGCAGGACGGAAAGACCCCGGGACCTTTACTATAGCTTGGTATTGGTGTTCGGTGCGGCTTGTGTAGGATAGGTGGGAGACTGTGAAGCCGGCACGCCAGTGTCGGTGGAGTCATCGTTGAAATACCACTCTGGTCGCTCTGGATATCTAACCTCGGTCCGTGATCCGGACCAGGGACAGTGCCTGGTGGGTAGTTTAACTGGGGCGGTTGCCTCCTAAAATGTAACGGAGGCGCTCAAAGGTTCCCTCAGCCTGGTTGGCAATCAGGTGGCGAGTGCAAGTGCACAAGGGAGCTTGACTGTGAGACAGACATGTCGAGCAGGGACGAAAGTCGGAACTAGTGATCCGGCGGTGGCTTGTGGAAGCGCCGTCGCTCAACGGATAAAAGGTACCCCGGGGATAACAGGCTGATCTTGCCCAAGAGTCCATATCGACGGCATGGTTTGGCACCTCGATGTCGGCTCGTCGCATCCTGGGGCTGGAGTAGGTCCCAAGGGTTGGGCTGTTCGCCCATTAAAGCGGTACGCGAGCTGGGTTTAGAACGTCGTGAGACAGTTCGGTCCCTATCCGCTGCGCGCGCAGGAAACTTGAGAAGGGCTGTCCCTAGTACGAGAGGACCGGGACGGACGAACCTCTGGTGTGCCAGTTGTTCCGCCAGGAGCACGGCTGGTTGGCTACGTTCGGAAGGGATAACCGCTGAAAGCATCTAAGCGGGAAGCCTGCTTCAAGATGAGGTTTCCACGCCCCTCGGGGCGAGAGGCTCCCAGCTAGAACACTGGGTCGATAGGCCGGATGTGGAAGGCAGGACTAACGACTGCCGCAGCTGACCGGTACTAATCAGCCGACAACTTCACCACAACTTTCATTGCTACGCGTCCACTGTGCGGTTCCCGAGAAACGAACGACACTGTTCGGCTCCGGTCGAACCAGTCCCGTTCACAACTCGACAACGTTACGGCGGTCATAGCGAAGGGGAAACGCCCGGTCCCATTCCGAACCCGGAAGCTAAGCCCTTCAGCGCCGATGGTACTGCACTCGCCAGGGTGTGGGAGAGTAGGACGCCGCCGGACACCATTCAGAAGAAGCCACCCCACACGGGGTGGCTTCTTCTGTTTTCCGGGCGGATTCGCGTTCCGGGCCCCGCTGTGCCTCGGCCGGCTGGGGGGCTTGCAACGGGGTGTGGGGTTGTCGCTAGGTGCGGCTCAGCGCACGTGGCGAGCTTCGGCGAGGCGCACGCTGTCGTCGACGAAGCGGGCGCCGTCGGCGGCGAATCCGTTGCGCTCGTAGAACCGGCGCGCGCGGGTTGCTCTCGGCGACCCAGAGCTGCGCCGGCGTGCGTGGGGCCGGCACGGTGTCGAGCAGCGCCTGGCCGATGCCAGTCCCGCGGTGTGCCCCGAGGACGTACAGCGAGCGGAGCTCGCGGTCGCGCACCGGCTGATGGTCACCGACCTGCCTCCCCGCCCCGGCGATCGCGAAGCCGACGACCCGTCCGTGCGCCTGGGCGACGGTGACCACCGCGCCGTCGTCGAGCCAGCGTTGCCACGCGTCCTCCCGCCGCGCGAGGGTGTCGGACTGCCAGTGGGCCGCGCGCACCAGCGCGGAGTATGTCTCGAGCCACGACGTGTGGTGGACGTACGCGCACCCGGCCGAGTCGCTGAACGTGGCGGCGCGGATGACGAAGGGCTCGCCGGTCTCGGTGCTCACAGCTCCATGCTGCCGTTCGCGCGGGGTGTCGTGGCGCCGGTGCGGTGTGGTCGGCTGCGCGCAGTCGGTCCGATGCCCATCCCCGCCGGAACGCCCAGCCGCCAAGGGTTCGTGCGTCCCTTGTGAGGTCGTGCGTCTGTCGGGAACTCGTGGGTACGACTGCACGACTTCCCGAGAGGCCCGCGACTCCACGGTGGGGGCCAGACGGGCCGGTGCGGCGGGGGCCAGACGGGCCGGTGCGGCGGGGTCGGCGGGGTGGCGGGCGCCAGGCGGGCAGCGGATGGGTTGGAGGGTTTGCGTGGTTTGGGGGCTCATCGCAGATCCGGTGGGAGGAGTAGTCCGCCGGCGACGAGGAGCATGCGCAGGCGGTAGTTGTCGGGGTTGCGGTAGCCGCGGGCGATGCGTCGGTGCAGCTCGATGATCCCGTTGATCGCCTCGGTGCCGCCGTTGTTCGCACCGCCGGTCGTGAAGTAGCCCAGGTAGGTGTCCTTCCACTGGCGCAGGGTGCGGCCCAGGCGGGCGATCTCGGTGATCGGGCAGGACGCGAAGCTCGCCACGACGTGCTCGGCGATGGCCCTGCCGGCGGCGGGAGTTACGGCGGCGTAGGCGGAGCGGACCTGCTGGTAGCACTGCCAGGCCAGGAGCACCTCGTCGCCGGGGTCGCCGCGCTCGAGGCAGTCGAGAAGCCGGGCCCACTGCCGCTCGGTCAGCTCGCCCGCGGCGCGGTGCAGGATGTTGCGGATCCGGTAGAGCGGGTCGCCGGCGCGGCCGCGGTGCCCGAGGGTGGCTTGTTGGACGCGGCGGCGGATCTCGTCCATCGCCTGGGCGGCGAGCTTGACGACGTGGAACGCGTCCAGGACCGGGACCGCCTCGGACAACTCGTCGCGCAGCGCGTTGGCGTAGCCGCGGTAGGGGTCCAGGGTGGCGACCTTCACCCCGCTCCGGAACGCGGCCGTGCGGTCGGTCAGCCAGGTCGCGTACGCCTTGCCGGTGCGCCCCGGCACGAGGTCGAGCAGCCGGGCGTGGACGCGTCCGTCCTGGTCACGGGTCAGGTCGACCATCCCGGTGAACATCGCCGGCCCCTTGGTGGAGGTCTTGTGCGGGGTGTGGTGCCACACGTGCTCATCGACCCCGAGAGTCCCCACCCCGGCGAACCGGGATTCATCGGCGGCCAGGTCTTCCAGACGCGGCTTGACGACCCGCCACAGCGTCCACCACGCCACGCGCAGCTGACGGGCCAGACCGCCGATCGTGGCGTGCTCGGCGCGTAGCTGCCTGATCGCCCAGGAGATCGCCCGCGTCGTGATCGACCCGCGCGCAGTGACCAGGGTCGGCACCTGCTCGCTGAACGTGCGCCGCGGGCAGCCCGCATCGGGGCACGCCCACCGGCGCTGGCGCCACACGATCTCGACGGGGACCGTCCCGGGCACGTCGTGAAGGACCCGGGTGCGTCGCCCCCGACTGGGGGCAACGACCCCGCAGTCCGGGCAGCCCATCAGCGTCCACGGCGTCTGGACCGTGACCCGCAGGCGCCCGTCGTCACGCTCGACGCCCACCACCTGCACGCCGTCCAGGCCGAGCAGCACCTCGCACCGCGGGCAGGGGTCAGATGCGGGCGCGCCAGCGGCGCACCCCGTAGCGTTGGGCATCGTCGAGGTCCTCGTGGAACGGTTTGCTTGGTCGCTACCGATCCTGAGGACCTCGACCTACATCACCACGCAACCCGCCTCACCGGCGCGTCGCGACACCCCCACCGGATCTGCGAAGAGCCGGTTTGGGGCTGTGCACGATCACAGGTGGGTAACGATGAGGTGACAGGACGGGCCGGGGGCTTCCGGTTCTCAGGCCCGTCGTGCTTAGTATGTGCACGTTCACAGGCGGTGACCGTGCACAGGGATGTGCCGGGGCGATACGACGGAGTGTCATGACCTTTGCGAGCTGGCCCACCGGTGGCGCGATCTCGTTCGGTGGCGACTACAACCCCGAGCAGTGGCCGCGTGAGGTGTGGCAGGAGGACGTGGCCCTCATGCGCGAGGCGGGCGTCAACCTGGTGAGCGTCGGGATCTTCTCCTGGGGACTCATCGAGGTCGCGGAGGGGGAGTTCGACTTCTCGTGGCTCGACGAGGTGCTCGACCTGCTGCACGCGCACGGCATCGCGGTCGACCTCGGGACCCCGACCGCGTCGCCGCCCGCGTGGTTCTTCGCCACCTACCCGCAGGCGCGCGTGGTGGCGAAGGACGGGACGGTCCTCGGCTTCGGGTCGCGCGGGATGGCCTCGCCGAGCTCGCCCGAGTACCGCGCTGCGGCGGTGCGCATCGCGTCGCGGCTCGCGGCACGCTACGCGCACCACCCGGCGGTCGTGATGTGGCACGTGCACAACGAGTACGGCGCGCCGGTCGGCGAGGACTTCTCGCAGAACGCGGTCGTCGCGTTCCGCGAGTGGCTGCGTGCGCGGTACGAGTCGCTCGACGCGCTCAACGCGGCATGGGGCACGGCGTTCTGGGGGCAGCACTACACGGACTGGGCGCACGTCTCGCCCCCGCAGCCGACTCCGACGGTCGGCAACCCCGCGCAGAAGCTCGACTTCGCGCGGTTCTGCGACCACCAGCTGCGCGCGTGCTACATCGCGGAGCGCGACGCGATCCGGGCTCACGCGACGCAGCCGATCACCACGAACTTCATGGCGAACGAGTGCCCGACGACCGACCTGTTCGCGTGGGCCCGCGAGGTCGACGTCGTCTCGAACGACCACTACCTCACCGCGGCCGACGAGCGGAACCACGTGGGCCTGGCGCTCGCCGCCGACCTCACGCGGTCGGTCGCGGGCGGTGCGCCGTGGATCCTCATGGAGCACTCGACGTCGGCCGTGAACTGGCAGCCGCGCAACGTCGCCAAGCGAGCGGGGGAGATGGCCCGCAACTCGCTGTCGCACCTCGCGCGCGGCGCCGACGGGATCCTGTTCTTCCAGTGGCGGGCCTCGCGCTCGGGTGCGGAGAAGTTCCACTCGGCGATGCTGCCGCACGCCGGCACGTCGTCGCGGGTGTGGCGCGAGGTCGTCGAACTGGGCGGGCACCTGCGCGCGCTGGCACCGGTGCGCGGTGCGCGGGTGCGGGCGCAGGCCGCGATCCTGTGGGACGCGGAGTCGTTCTGGGCGCAGGACCTCGAGTGGCGCCCGTCGGTGGACGTGCAGCACAAGGAGCGGGTGCGCGCCTACTACGAGCGGCTGTGGCGCGACGGTGTCACCGTCGACTTCGTCCACCCGTCGCAGGACCTGTCCGGCTACCGCCTCGTCGTCGCGCCCGCGTCCTACCTGCTGCGGCAGGCGGACGCCGACAACCTCACGCGGTACGTCGAGGATGGCGGGACGCTGCTCGTGTCGTTCTTCTCGGCGGTCGTCGACGAGCACGACGCCGTGCACGCGGGCGGGTACCTCGCCCCGCTGCGCGACGCGCTCGGCGTGGAGGTCGAGGAGTTCCTGCCGCTGCGCGCGGGCGACAGCGCGACGGTCCGCTGGGCGCCCGAGGGCGGCGAACCCGTGACGCTGACCGCCGACGTGTGGCAGGACGACCTCGTGCTGCACGGCGCGCAGGTCGTCGGGACGTACGTCGACGGACCGGCCGCAGGTGGCCCGGCGATCACCCGGCACGCACACGGGGCCGGGCAGGGCTGGTACGTCTCGACCCGGCTCGGCATCGACGAGCTCGCACCGGTGCTCGCGGCGGTGTACACCGACGCGGGCCTGGAGTCCTCGGGGCTGCCCCTCGACGTCGAGGTGGTCACCCGGCACGGCGACGGCGAGGACTTCGTCGTCGCGATCAACCACACCGCCGACGAGGTCAAGGTCGACCTCGGTGCGGGCCAGGAGCTTCTCGGCGCCACGACGGTGACCGGGACGGTCGTGATCCCCGCCGGCTCGGTCGCCGTGCTGCGCACGACGACCCCGCAGCTCGGAGGTGATGGCCAACCGTAGAGCCCCGGGCGCCACGCGCGTCCGTTGCAGTTCGGTTCACCTCGTCGCAGCGTCGCGTCACCCAGGGGCAACGCTGTGGCACCTACCGGAAGGACCCTCATGCGCAAGACCCTGTTCCGCTCGGCGGCCGTGCTGGCAGCCGTGACGATGCTGGCCGCCTGCAGCAGCGGCGGTGACACCCCGGCCGCGACGACGGCCCCGGCCGCCCCCGAGACGAGCGCGGCCCCCGCGGGCGCGACCGGCTCGCTGACCATCTGGGTCGACGAGAACCGCAAGCCGGCCGTCCAGGCCGCGGTGGACATCTACAACGAGACGAACCCCGACGTCGACGTCGAGCTCGTCGTGAAGAACTTCGAGGACATCCGCGCCGACTTCCTCGCCCAGGTCCCCACCGGCGAGGGCCCGGACATCACGATCGGCGCGCACGACTGGCTGGGCTCGTTCATCGTCAACGGCGTCGCCGAGCCCGTCGACCTGGGCGAGAAGGCATCCGAGTTCGAGAGCGTCGCGACGCAGGCGTTCACGTACGACGGGCAGCTGTACGGCCTGCCGTACGCGCTCGAGACGATCGCGGTCGTGCGCAACACCGCGCTCGTCGACTCGACGCCCGCGACCTGGGACGAGCTCATCGCCAAGGGCAAGGAGGCGAAGACCAAGTACCCGTTCGTCATCAACACCAACGGCACCACGGGTGACGCCTACACGTACTACGGTCTGCAGACCTCGTTCGGCGCTCCTGTCTTCCAGCAGAACGCGGACGGCTCGTACACCAACGAGATCGGCATGGGCGGCGACGCGGGCCTCGCGTTCGCGAAGTTCCTCGGCGAGAACGGCATGAAGGGCGAGGGCCACTTCAGCACGGACTGGACGTACGACGTGGCGAACCAGGAGTTCGCCGACGGCAACGCGCCGTACACGATCGCCGGCCCCTGGGCCATCGCGACGTTCACCGGTGCGGGCGTCGACGTCGCCGTGGACCCGATCCCGTCGGCCGGCGGGAAGCCTGCCGCCCCGTTCGTCGGGGTCCAGGGGTTCTACCTCTCGTCGCAGAGCGACAGCAAGCTCATCGCGAACGACTTCCTCGTGAACTACGTCGCCACGCCGGACGTCATCAAGGCGCTGTACGACGCCGACCCGCGTCTGCCGGCGATGACGTCGGTCGCGGAGCAGGTCGCGTCCGACCCGATCGTCGCGGGCTTCCTCGCCTCGGCGAAGCAGGGCGCACCCATGCCGTCGATCCCGGAGATGGGTGACGTGTGGGAGTTCTGGAACGCGGCCGAGTCCTCGATCATCTCGGGTTCCGCGGAGCCCGAGGCGGCGTGGACGAAGATGCTGGCCGACCTCGAGGCGAAGCTCGGCTGACGGACCGGGTCGGCGGCGCGGCCGCAGGCGTAGCCCGCGCCGCCGACCCTCCCGTTCCCGCACCCGACCCGCCTCCGGAGGAGACATGTCGACCCAGCAGTCGTTCGCCGCCGCCATCGCCGGCGACAGCCCGCCGCCACCGCGGCGTGCCCGCGAGTCCCACGCCCGTTCCTGGAACGGCTTCGGCGTCGGGTTCCTCGCGAAGCTCGGCCTCATGGCCGTCATCAACGCGCTCGGACTCGCGGCGGTCTGGTCCGCCTTCGTGAACGGTGCCTGGGTTCTGCTCGGCGCGATGGTGGTCCTGCTCGTGCTCGCGGACTGGATCTACTTCACGCGGCGCCACGTGCCGCTGAAGTACCTGTTCCCGGGCCTGGCGTTCCTGGCCGTGTTCCAGCTGTTCACCATCGGCTACACCGGCTACGTGGCGCTCACGAACTACGGCACCGGCCACAACGTGAGCCAGGAGCAGGCCGTCGACGTGCTGCTCAGCCAGAACGAGAAGAAGGTCCCCGACTCGCCGAGCTTCCCGCTGACGATCGTCCGCCAGGGCGACGCTCTGGGATTCGCGGTCGTGCAGGGCGGGGCCGCCAAGGTCGGCGCCGCCGACCAGCCGCTCGAGCTCGCGGCCGACGCGACGGTCGTCGACTCCGTGGTCACCGCCGTCCCCGGCTGGGAGGTCGTGCCCAAGGGCCAGGTCCTGTCCGACGCCGTGCTCGCCGACGAGGTGCTCGCGCTGCGGGTCCCGCTCACGGACGAGGCGCAGGACGGCTCGATCCGGACGGGCGACGCGACGATCGGCGCGGTGTACCGCTCGGTCCTGACGTACGACGCGACCGCGCAGACCATGACGAACACCGAGACGGGCGTCGTCTACCGCGCGACCGACGAGGGACGGTTCGTGGCCGACGACGGCACCGCGCTCCCGGTCGGCTGGAAGGTGTTCGTCGGGCTGGAGAACTTCGGCACGGCGTTCACCGACGACACGTACTCCGGACCGCTGGTCAAGATCGTCCTGTGGACGTTCGTGTTCGCGCTCGCGAGCGTGGTCGTCAGCTTCTTCTTCGGCCTCGTGCTCGCGCTGCTCTACAACGACCCGAGGGTGCGCGGGAGGGCCGTGCTGCGCACGCTGTTCATCCTCCCGTACGCGTTTCCCGCGTTCCTGTCCGCGCTCCTGTGGCGCGGGATGCTCAACGCGAACCCCGACTACGGCATCGTCAACCAGCTGTTCTTCTTCGGTGCGCGCATCGAGTGGCTCGACGACCCGACGCTCGCCAAGATCTCGCTGGTCATGGTGAACCTGTGGCTGAGCTACCCGTACTGGTTCCTGGTCTGCACGGGTGCGCTGCAGTCGCTGCCCGACGACGTGCAGGAGGCCGCGCGGATCGACGGTGCGGGCCGCTGGCGCACGTTCCGGTCGATCACGCTGCCGCTGCTGCTGGTCTCGACCGCGCCGCTGCTGATCGCGTCGTTCGCGTTCAACTTCAACAACTTCACGCTGATCTACATGCTCACGGGCGGTGGGCCGAGGTTCACCGACACGTCCGCGACGCTCGGGCACACCGACATCCTGATCTCGATGGTCTACCAGATCTCCGGGGTCTCGGGCGGACGGGCCGACTACGGCCTCGCGAGCGCCCTGTCGCTCATCATCTTCGTCGTGATCGGTGTGATCTCGGCGCTGATGTTCCGACGCACGCGCCAGCTCGAGGAGGTCAACTGATGGGAACCACGCACGCCCCGGGCTCCGTCATGGCGCGCAACGCGCAGGCGCGGGCGCGCGGCCGGCGCCGCCGCTGGTTCGCCGAGGTGAGCTGGAAGTACGTCGTCGCGGCGGTCGTCGTCGTGTACGCCGCGTTCCCGCTCGTGTACGTGCTGTCCGCGTCCCTCGCCGCGGGGGGCACGCTCACGGGCTCGACGAGCCTGTTCCGTTCGGTCTCCGCGGAGAACTACCAGGCGCTGGACGCCACGCGGTTCTGGCAGTGGGCCGGCAACAGCCTCGTCGTCGCGACGGCCACGGCGATCGGGTCGGTCCTCATGGGGGCCGCGGCCGCGTACGCGTTCTCGCGGTTCCGCTTCTCGGGCCGACGCACGGGCCTGACCACCCTGCTCATCATCCAGATGTTCCCGCAGATGCTCGCGTTCGTCGCGATCTTCCTGCTGCTGCTGTCGCTCGGGGAGGTCATCCCGGTGCTCGGCCTCAACAGCAAGCTCGCGCTCATCGCGGTGTACCTCGGCGGCGCGCTCGGGTCGAACACGCTGCTCATGTACGGCTTCTTCAACAGCGTGCCGCGCGAGCTCGACGAGGCCGCGAAGATCGACGGTGCCTCGCACTCGCAGATCTACTGGACGATCATCCTGCGCCTCGTGACGCCGATCCTCGCGGTCGTCGGGCTGCTGTCGTTCATCTCGACGTTCGGCGAGTTCATCCTCGCGCGGGTCATCCTCACGTCCGAGAGCAACTGGACGCTCGCGGTCGGGATGTACGGGTGGGTCTCGGACCAGCTCAACGCCAACTGGGGCCTGTTCGCGGCAGGCGCCGTGCTGGCGGCGCTCCCCGTCCTCATGCTCTTCCTCTTCCTGCAGAAGTACATCGTCGGCGGCCTGACCGCCGGCTCCGTGAAGGGCTGACACGCTCCGGTCCCGCCGTCCGCCGCACGCCCCCTGACGTGCGGGCGGCGGGACCGGTCCTACCGAACGACCGACGAAGGGACACCACTCGTGTCTGCACCGCTGACTGCACGATCACGCCGGTGGGCCGCGTTCGCGGCGGCCGGCTCGCTCCTGGTCCTGTCCCCGCCGCTCGCGGCGTCCGCCGACGAGGGACCGGTCGCGGCCGGCGTCGTCGTCGAGCCCGTCGCCGGCCTGCCCGCCGACTTCGTGACCGGCGTCGACGTCTCGTCGGTGCTGTCGCTCGAGGAGAGCGGCGTGGTGTTCCGCGACGCCGCGGGGCGGCCCGCGGACCTGTTCGCCACGCTCGCCGCGGCGGGCGTGACCGACGTGCGCGTGCGCGTCTGGAACGACCCGTACGACGCGCAGGGCCACGGCTACGGCGGAGGCACCGTCGACGTGGAGCGCGCGGTGGAGATCGGCGAGCGGGCGACCGCCGCGGGCATGGGTGTGCTCGTCGACTTCCACTACTCGGACTTCTGGGCGGACCCCGGCAAGCAGTCCGCTCCGAAGGCGTGGGACGGCTTCACCGTCGAGCAGAAGGCCGACGCGGTCGAGGACTTCACCGCCGACAGCCTGCGCCGGTTCGAGGCGGCGGGTGTCGACGTGCGCATGGTGCAGGTCGGCAACGAGACCACCAACGGCATGTCCGGCGTGTGGGTCGCGGACGCCGACTGGGACTGGGGCCAGGTCGCGCAGCTGTTCGACGCCGGCAGCCGCGCGGTGCGCGAGGTGTTCCCCGACGCGCTCGTCGCGCTGCACTTCACCAACCCGGAGAAGGCCGGCTCGTACGCGTGGATCGCGGACGAGCTCGCGGAGCACGACGTGGACTACGACGTCTTCGCGTCGTCGTACTACCCGTTCTGGCACGGCTCGCTCACGAACCTCACGGACGTGCTGTCCGGGATCGCGACGGAGCACGACAAGCAGGTCATGGTCGCGGAGACGTCGTGGGCGTACACGCTCGAGGACGGCGACGGGCACGCGAACACGGTGCGCCGCGGGCAGAACGACACGAACCCGCGCTACCCGTTCAGCCCGCAGGGCCAGGCGACCGCGTTCCGTGACGTGGTCGCGGCGGTGCACGCGGTCGGCGACGCCGGCATCGGCGTCTACTACTGGGAGCCCGCGTGGCTGCCCGTCGGGACCCCGACCCAGGACAACGCGTCGCTGTGGGAGGCGCACGGCTCGGGCTGGGCGACGAGCTTCGCGGGCGAGTACGAGGACGACGCCGCGCAGTGGTACGGCGGGTCCGCCGTGGACAACCAGGCGCTGTTCGACGTCGACGGCGTGCCGCTCCCGTCGCTCGGCGTGTTCGACTACGTGCGCACCGGCGCGACCGCGCCGCGCGCGGCGTCGTCGGTCGAGCCCGCGTCGGTCACCGTCGACCAGGGGGAGGACGTCGAGCTCCCGGGTACGGTGCGCGTGCACTACAACGACGGCGACAGCGCGGACGTCGCGGTCACGTGGAGCGACTCCGTGGACTGGATCACGGTCCCGGGCCGCTACACGGTCTCCGGCGTGACCGCCGACGGCGACGCCGCGACCGCGTCCGTCGTGGTCCTGGCGGTCTCGTCCGGCGTGAACCACGTGGCGAACCCGAGCTTCGAGACGTGGGGCTGGCCCGAGTGGACGCTCACGGACTCCGGCACCGACGTCAAGGTCGAGTGGAAGGACTCCGGCGACGTGTACGACGGCTTCTACGGCGTGAACCTGTGGTCCTCGGGCGACCACACCGGGTCGGTCACGCAGCAGGTCACCGGCCTGACGCCGGGGACGTACGTGCTGTCCGCGACGACGCAGGGCGACGGTGAGGCCACCGACGACACGTTCGAGCTGGTCGCGACCACCGCCGAGGGCACGGTGTCCGCGCCGTTCGCGCTCGACGGGTGGAAGGTGTGGAACACCCCGTCGGTCGAGGTCGAGGTCGGCGCGTCCGGCACCGTCACGGTCGGCGCGCGGTGGGACCTGCAGGCCGGCGCGTGGGCGTGGCTCGACGCGTTCTCCCTGACGGAGAAGGTCGAGCCGTCCGACACGACCGAGCTGGTCGCGGCGCTCGACGAGGCGGGCGACGTGCTGCGCGGCCGCTGGACGCCGGCGACGGTCGCGGCGCTCGACCGTGCGGTCGAGATCGGGCGGGTCGTCCTCGCGGGCGGCGACCTCGCTCCTCAGGACGACGTCGAGGCCGCCGCAGCGCTGGTCCGTGACGCGGTCGCCGCGCTCGTCGTCTCCCCGGACGCGCAGCCGACGATCACGGCGACGCTCCTGCCGGCGTCGGTCCCGGTGGGTACGCGCGGCGAGGTCGCCGTGCGCGTCGCGGCCGGCACGACCGCGCGTCCCACGGGTGACGTCACGGTCACGGTTGGCGGGAGCACGGTCACGGGGACCCTGCGCCCCGGGAACGACGGCGCGATCACCCTGGTGCTCCCCGAGCTCCCGGTCGGGACCCACCCCGTGACGGTGGAGTACGGCGGCGACGTGCGCGTGGTGCCCGGGACGGCGTCCGTGGGCTCCCTCAAGGTCGTCAGGATCACCCCGGTGGTCACCGGGACGCTGCGGGCGAAGACGATCACCGCGGGCCAGCAGCCGACGGTCGACGTCGTCGTCGACGCCGGCACGACCACGGCCACCGGGCAGGTCCGGGTCTCCATCGGCAGCTACAGCAAGAGCGTGACCCTCACGGCCGCGAGCAAGGGCAAGGCGTCGGTCACCGCCCCGCGCCTGGCGGTCGGGTCCCACGCCGTCAAGGTCCAGTACCTGGGCGACGCGAACGTCGGGCCGCGGACGGTCTCCGCGGGCACGCTCAAGGTCACGAAGGTGACGCCGACGGTGTCGCTCTCGCTCGCGAGCAGCACGGTGCGGCCGGGCGCCCCGGTGGTGCTGACCGTCAAGGTCACGTCGGCGGGCGTCAAGCCCACCGGCACGGTGCGTGTGACGATCGGCGGGAGGTCGCGGGTCGTGGGCCTGCCGTCGGACGGCTCGGGTGTCGTCAAGGTCTCGCTCGCGGGCCGGACCGCGGGCTCGTACCTGATCGAGGCGCGCTACGCGGGCACGGACAGGATCACCGCGGCCTCGGCCACGGTGACCGTCCGCGTCCGATGACGCACGAATGACGCACGACGAGGGGCGGTGACCGCAGGGTCACCGCCCCTCGTCGTCCCCGCAGGACCGCCGCGCGAGCGGCCCCCCAGGGTGCCTGGTACCGCCCGGTCAGCGCTCGCCGGGCTGCAGGAAGATCGCGCCGTACGGCGGCAGGCTCACGAGCGCGGAGTACGGCCGGCCGTGGTGCGGGTCCGGCAGCGCGTCCACCGCGCCGAGGTTCCCGACGCCCGAGCCGCCGTACTCGTGCGCGTCGGTGTTGAACACCTCGCGCCACGTGCCGCCCGCGGGCAGGGCCAGCCGGTAGCGCTCGTGGGGCACGCCCGAGAAGTTGACCACCGCGACCACCGGAGGCGTGCCCTCGTGGCCCTTGCGGATGTACGCGAGCACGTTGTGGTCCGCGTCGTCGGAGTCGATCCACTCGAACCCGTCGGGCGTGTGGTCCAGCTGCCACAGCGCGGGCGTCGCCCGGTACAGCGCGTTGAGGTCCTTGACCATGCGGTGCACGCCCGCGCGCAGCGGGTCCTCCAGCGACCACCAGTCGAGCGAGTGCGCCTCGGTCCACTCGTCGGCCTGCGCGAACTCCTGGCCCATGAACAGCAGCTGCTTGCCGGGGTGCGTCCACTGGTACGCGTACAGCGAGCGCACACCCGCGCACTTCTGCCAGTGGTCGCCGGGCATGCGCCCGTACACCGAGCCCTTGCCGTGCACGACCTCGTCGTGCGAGATGGGCAGGACGTACCGCTCGGAGAACGCGTACACCAGCGAGAACGTGATCTCGCCGTGGTGGTAGCGGCGGTGCACCGGCTCCTCGGCGAGGTAGCGCAGCGTGTCGTTCATCCAGCCCATGTTCCACTTCAGGCCGAACCCGAGGCCGTTGTGGTCGGTGGGGGCCGTCACGCCGGGCCACGCGGTGGACTCCTCGGCGATCATCATGGTGCCGGGTGCACGGCGGTACGCCGTCGCGTTCGTCTCCTGCAGGAACGCGATCGCCTCGAGGTTCTCGCGGCCGCCGTGCCGGTTGGGGCGCCACTGGCCCGGCTGGCGCGAGTAGTCGAGGTACAGCATCGAGGCGACCGCGTCGACGCGCAGCGCGTCCACGTGGAACTCGGTCAGCCAGAACACGGCGTTCGCGACGAGGAAGTTGCGCACCTCGTTGCGGCCGTAGTTGAAGATGTACGTCCCCCAGTCGGGGTGCTCGCCGAGCAGCGGGTCCGGGTGCTCGTACAGCGGCGTGCCGTCGAACCGCGCGAGGGCCCACTCGTCCTTGGGGAAGTGGCCGGGGACCCAGTCGACGATCACGCCGATGCCCGCGCGGTGCAGCGTGTCGATGAGGTAGCGCAGGTCGTCGGGGTGGCCGAACCGTGACGTGGCGGCGTAGTAACCGGTGACCTGGTACCCCCACGAGGGCGCGTACGGGTGCTCGGCGACGGGCAGCAGCTCCACGTGCGTGAAGCCCGTCTCGAGCACGTACTCGGTGAGCTGGTGCGCGAGCTCGCGGTAGGACAGCCCCGCGCGCCACGAGCCGAGGTGCACCTCGTACACCGCGAGCGGGCCTGAGTGCGGGTCGCTCTGCGAGCGGCGCGTCATCCACTCGTCGTCGCCCCACGTGTACGCGGACTCGACGACCACGGACGCGGTCGCGGGCGGGACCTCGGTGCCCTGCGCCATCGGGTCGGCCTTCTGCCGCCAGGACCCGTCCGGCGTGAGGATCTCGTACTTGTAGCGCGCTCCCGCGGTGACGCCGGGGACGAACAGCTCCCAGACGCCGGACTCGCCGAGCGACCGCATGGCGTGCGTCGCGCCCTGCCAGTAGTTGAAGTCGCCGACCACGCGCACCGCGCGCGCGTTGGGCGCCCACACCGCGAACGACGTGCCGTGCACCTCGCCCAGCGTGCCGGGGTAGGTGCGCACGTGGGCGCCGAGGACCTCCCACAGCTCCTCGTGGCGGCCCTCGCGGATCAGGTGCCGGTCGAGCTCCTGGACCGTCGGCAGGAAGCGGTAGGGGTCGTCGAGCAGCGTCGTCGTGTCGCCGTACGTGACCTCGACGCGGTAGTCGGGGACGTCCTCACCGGGCAGGACCGCGACCCACACACCGTCCTGCTCGTGGCGCGCGGGGACCCGCGTGTCCGGGGTGATGACGACGACCGCGTCGGCCAGGGGGCGCAGCGTGCGGATCGTGACGCCGCCGTCGCCCGGGTGCGGGCCGAGCACGCCGTGCGGGTCGTACCAGGTGCCGTTGGCGACCGCGTGCAGCGTGTCGGGCTCGGCGGGGACCGGGGTGGGGGCGGTCGCGCTCATACGCCTAGCCAACCACCCCTTCCGCCGGTCCGCAGGTGTACCCGCCGCGTGACCTGCCCGGACGCCCCGCTCCTGACCGCGGGACCCGCCCGGGTCAGCGCGATGCGGGGGCCGTGCTGCCGCGTGAGACGAGGCGGGGCAGCGGCGCCGTGTAGGAGCGCACCGGGCCGTCCGCCAGCACGTCGAGCACGCAGTCCGCGACCTGCCCGCCCATCGCGTGCACGTCGAGGCTCATCGCCGACAGCGGCGGGTGCGCGAGCCGGCACAGCGCGGAGTCGTCCCACGCGAGCAGCGAGAGCCGCTCGGGGACCGGTACGCCCATCTCGCCCGCGACCTGGAGGCCGGCGACGGCCATCACGTCGTTGTCGTACACGATCGCCGACGGCGGGGAGCCGCGGCCCAGCAGCGAGCGCGTCGCGCGCGTACCGGACTCCTCGAGGTAGTCGCCCTCGACGACGACCCCCTGCACGCCGAGCCGCTCGCACTCCGCGACGAAGGCGTCGGTGCGCGCCTGCGTGTGGGCGAGCGTCGCGGGACCGGACACGCGCGCGAGCCGCTCGTGCCCGAGAGCCGCGAGGTGCGCGACGGCGTCACGCATCGCGCGCGCGTTGTCGATCCACACGTGGGAGAACGGCAGGTCGCGCGTCGGGCCGCCGACGACCACCGTCGGGATGCCCAGCTCGGCGAGCACCTCGAGGCGTTGGTCGACGAGCGCGACGTTGACGACGACGACCGCGTCCACCCCGCCCGACGCCCAGCGTCGGTACGCGGCGATCTCCGCCTCGTGGTCCGGCACGACGTGCAGCAGCAGCGAACGGCCCTCCGTCGACAGCCGTTCCTCGATGCCCGAGATGAGCTCGGCGAAGAACGGCTCGATGCCGAGCAGGCGCGCAGGCCGCGCCAGCACGAGCCCGACGGCGTCCGCGTGCGTCACGGTCGAGAGCCTAGCGGCGGGCACCGGCCCGACCGGGGCCGGCGGCGCCGTGCCGGACCTCAGCGTCCGGCGGCGGGGGCGCCGGACGCCACCGCCGGACGGGCCGCGCGGACCACGACGTCGTTGGCGCTGCGCAGCACGGGCGGCGAGGTCAGCGCGTCGAGGTCGAGCACCGCGTCCGTGCGGACGTGGAACGTGACGCTCGCGCCCGCGGGGAGGTCGACGAGCGCGTCGTCGACCGTCGCCGCCGGGTCGAGCCGGTCCACGAGCACCGTCACGTCGCGCGCGAGCGAGCGCGCGGTGACCGTGACCGCGTACCCGCCGGGCACGGGCGTGGCGCTCGCGGACAGCGGGTCGGGGTCGAGGTCGAGCGCCACGTCCTCGGCGAGCAGGTGCACGCTCGACGCGTCGTCGAGCCGCACGACGAGCGCCTCACGCGCGACGTCCTGCGGGCGCGCGACGTCGTCGGGCAGCGGCAGGATGCGCACCTCGCGCGGCGGCACGTCGACCGCGAGGGTCGCGGACGCGCGCTCGTCGCCGTCGAACGTCTGCCGCGAGACCGCCAGCCGCCCGGTCCACGCGTCCGCCGTGTCGTTGACCACCGCGACCACGGGGGCGCCGTCGCGCTCCTGCACGGTGAGCAGACGCGGCGCGTTGGCGTGCCGCAGCGCCCACCACAGCGGCTTGACGCGCTCGTCGCCGTCGACGGCGGCCCACGACGTCACGGGCCAGCAGTCGTTGAGCTGCCACACGACCGACCCGGCGGTGCGCGGCCACCACGAGCGGTGGTGCGTCGTGGCGTACGCGACCGCGCGCGCCTGGTTGAGCTGCGTCGCCCAGTGCCAGTCCGCGAACGCCTCGGGGACGCCCAGGTGCGGCGCGAGGCCGCGGTCGAGCTTGCCGTTGCCGTCCTCCGCCTTCTGGTGGGCCAGGAACGTGGGGTGCTCCTTGTCGACGACGAGCGCACCGTGCTCGTCGCGCACCGCGCGCTCGAGAGTCGCCCACGTGGGCGGGCCCTGGAAGCCGAACTCCGAGCAGAACCGCGGCACGTCGTCGCGGTAGTGCGTGTAGTCGACGCGGTTCCACACCTCCCACTGGTGGTGCGTACCGTGGTCCGGGTCGCACGGGTGCACCACGTCGGGCGCGAAGCCGGGGGAGTACGGGCTGTTGTCCGCGTACGGACGTGCCGGGTCGAGCTCGGCGACGAGCGCCGGGAACAGCTCCGTGGCGTACCGCAGTCCCCACGTCCGGCCGCCGAGCTCGTCCTTCCAGCCCCAGTCCTCGTGCCCCCAGAGGTTCTCGTTACCGCCGTTCCACAGCACGAGGCTCGCGTGCGACGCGAGGCGCACGACGTTCTCGCGCGCCTCGGCCTCGATCTCCTCGAGCAGCGGGGACTCCTCCGGGTACGCCGCGCACGCGAGCAGGAAGTCCTGCCAGACGAGCACGCCGCGCTCGTCGCACACGTCGTAGAAGTCGTCCGACTCGTAGATGCCGCCGCCCCACACCCTCAGCAGGTTGAGGTGCGCACCGAGCGCCTGGTCCACGCGGCGCTCGAGGCGCTCGCGCGTGATGCGCGTGAGCAGGTGGTCGTCGGGGATCCAGTTCGCGCCGCGCACGAACACCGGACGGCCGTTCACGACGAGCGTGAACCGCGTGCCGTGCTCGTCGCGGCCGCGGTCGAGCCGCACGTCCCGGAAGCCCAGCCGCCGGTGCCAGCGGCCGAGCTCGCCGTGGTCGGCCGTCGTGAGGGTGACGCTCGCGTCGACGAGCGGCTGGTCGCCGTGGCCCACGGGCCACCAGACGGGCGCATTGGGGACCTCGACGACGAGCGTCGCCGTGCTCTCCCCGGGCGCGACCGGTGCGGTGACGACGACGTCCGCGACCTGCGCCCGCACCGTCAGCGGCGCGTCGCCGCCGGGCAGCCCGGAGCGTTCGACCGTGACGTGCAGCTCGGCCCGGCCGGTGCCGTCCGCGGCGAGCGTGGCCACCGGCCGCACCTGCGCGAGCCGCGCGACGCGCCACCGCTCGACGCGCACGGGCCGCCACAGGCCCGCGGTCTGCAGGTCCGGCCCCCAGTCCCAGCCGAACGAGCACGCCATCTTGCGCACCATGTTGAACGGCTGCGGGTACGCGAGGGGTCGGTGCCCCAGGCGCGCCTCCTCGGCCTCGGCGTGGTGCAGCGCGGAGGCGAGGTCCACGCGCAGCGACGTGCCGGGACGGCCGACGAGCGCGCGCACGTCGAACCGGTAGGAGCGGTGCTGGTTCGCGGTCCGGCCGAGGACGTGCGCCTCGCCGCCGGTGACGAGGGCCACCGTCGCGACCGTGTCGATGCCGTCGAACGCGAGGTCGACCCGCTCGTCGTCGGCGGGCGCCGCCTCCTCGAACGGGCGCTCGTATCGCCAGTCGACGTGCCGCATCCACGCGAGCGCCTCCTCGTTGCGGTCGAGGTACGGGTCCGGGACCAGCCCCGCGTCGAGCAGCGCGGTGTGGCTCGTGCCGGGGACGGTGGTCGGGACGCCCGTGGTGAGCGCGGCCGCCAGGGCCGGGTCGAGGTCGTCGGGCGTGCCCGCCGTGGCGGTCAGCAGCCAGCCGTCGGCGAGGTCGGGAAAGGTCATGGGTGTGCTCCGGGTGGTGCGCGGTGAGCGGGTGGTCCAGGTCTCGTCGTCGTGCGCTACTTGGTCGCTCCCGAGGTGAAGCCGTTGTAGATGAACCGCTGCAGGAACAGGAACAGCAGCAGGATCGGCACGATCGTGATGACGACGCCCGCGCAGATGACCTCCCACTGCGAGCCGAACGGTCCCTTGAACGCGAACAGCGCGGTCGAGATGGGGCGCTTCTCGGGGTCGGTGATGTACAGGAACGGCAGGAAGAACTCGTTGTAGATCCCGATCCCCTTGATGATGACGACCGTCGCGATCGCCGGCTTGAGGTTGGGCAGGATGATCCGGAAGAAGATGCGCAGGTGGCCCGCGCCGTCGATCGTCGCGGCCTCGTCGAGCGAGCGCGGGATGCTCCGCACGAACTGCAGGAAGATGTAGATCGAGATGATGTCCGTGCCCATGAACAGCAGGATCAGCGCGGCCTGGCTGTCGTAGAGGCCGAGCCAGTTGATGATCTGGAACGTCGCGACCTGCGTGGTCACGCCCGGGACGAGCGTCGCGAGCAGGAACAGGTTGAGCACGCCGCGGCGGCCGACGAACCGGAACCGGTCGAGCGCGTACGCGGTCGCCGCGCCGATGAGGATGGTCCCGACGATCGCCACCGCGAAGATCAGCACGGTGTTGACGAAGCCGCGGGCCATGCCGCCGCGTGTGAACGCGGTCGCGTAGTTGGACAGGTCGGTCCAGCTCTCGGGGGCCGTGAACGGGCCGGTCGCGAGGAACTCCTGGTTGGTCTTGAACGAGCCCATGACGATCAGCACGAGCGGCAGGAGCATCACGAGGGCCGCGAGCACCAGGGACACGTACTTCGCGGTGCTCGCGAGGCCGGCGGTGAGGGTACGGGTCATGTGAGGTCCACCTCGTCGTCGGGGAGCACCTTGCGCTGGACCCACGTGACGACCAGCACGACGAGCAGCAGGACGACCGCCATCGCGGACGCGAGGCCCACCATGTTGCGGTTGAACGCCATCCACACCGTGCGCATCACGAACGTCTCCGTGCCGTTGCCGCCGTCGGTCATCACCTTCGGGATCTCGAACACGGACAGCGAGCCCGAGATCGCGAGGATCAGGGACAGGCCGACGATCGGCCGGATGGACGGCAGGATGATGTACCAGAACTCGTGCCAGCGGCTCGCGCCGTCGATCTCCGCGGCCTCGTAGACCTCGGCGTTGATCGACTGGATGGCGCCCAGGAACATCACGAAGTTCAGCCCCATGTACCGCCACACCGACACGCTCGCGAGCGTCGCGTTCGCGATGTCCGGGTCACCCGTCCACTGGTGGACGAGCGACTCCAGGCCGAGCGACATCAGCACCGTGTCGAGCCCGCCCTCGGGGCGCAGGAAGTTGAGGAAGATCAGGCCGATCGCGACGCCGTTGATGAGGTACGGGAAGAACAGGATGCCCTTCCACAGGTTCTTGAACCGGATCCGGAACGACAGGATCGTCGCGAAGTACAGCGCGAGCACCATCTGCACGAACGACGCCGCGAAGTAGTACAGGGACACGTAGAACACGTGCAGGTTCTCGGGGTCCGTGAACACCTCGGTGTAGTTGTCGAACCCGACGAGCTCCTTGGTCTTGTCGAGCCCGTCCCAGTCGGTGAACGAGTACCAGACCATGTTCACGACCGGGACGTACGTCAGCAGCAGGAGCAGCGCCACCGGTACGAGCAGGAACAGGTAGGGCGTCGACCGGCGGCGCCGGCGCCGCCCGGGCGCGGCCGCGCCGCCCGGGGAGGAGCTCCCGGGGGCGCGGCCGGCTACGGCGGCCGCCGTCGTCGGGCCCTGCAGGCCCGTGTCAGCGGTGGTCACGGGGCGGGTCCTCAGGCGCCGGCCTCCGCGCGGCCCTCGGCCCACGCGGCGTTGAGGTCGTCGAACACCTGCTGCTTGGTGCGTGCGCCCGAGCGGGCGTCGTCGACGATCTTCTGGCGGTACTTCGGGTCGGTCGTCACGATGCCGGACGCCGTGTCGATGTCCGCGAAGAGCGACTCCTTGCCCTCCGGCGCCGGGTTCATGGTGATGAGCTCGACCTCGTCGACGAAGTCCTGGAGGGCCGCGGGCACCGTCCCGTCGATCATGGGCGACAGGCCCACCTGCGACTCCGAGAAGCCCGACTCGTGGTTGAACCAGTCGATCCAGGCGCGGGCCGTGACCTTGTTCTTCGAGTGCACGTTGATGCCGAGGTTGTAGTCACCGCCCGCCACCGCGTGGAACTTCCCGTCGACCTGCGCGGGGAACGGCATGTAGCCGATGTCGTCGGCGCTCGCCCCGGCGGCCTCCGCCGCGGCCTGCATCTGCGGGATCGCCCACGAGCCGAGCACCATGGTCGCGACCTCGCCCGTGCCGAGGAGCTGCTTGGACTGCTCCCAGTTGGTGGTCGTCGGGTCCGCCTCCGTCAGGCCCTGGGCGACGACGTCGTAGATCAGGCCGTCGATGACGCCCGAGTCGGACTCGTCGGTCCACGGCGTGTCGGTCCGGGTCATCTCGTTGACGTAGTCCGGGTTCGCCGTGACCGCCCCGCGCGCGCCGTCCCACTGCGACAGCGGCCAGCTGTCCTTGTAGTTGGTGTAGAGCGGCGCGACCTTGATGCCCGCGTCCTTGATCGCCTCGAGGTCCGCGAGGAACTCCTCCGTCGTCGTCGGGAAGTCGGTGACGCCGGCCGCCGCCCAGACCTTGGTGTTGTAGACGATGCCCTGCACGTTGCCGACGACGGGGATGCCGTAGGACGTGCCCTCGAACGTCTTGTCGGCGATCCAGCGGTACTCCTTCGCCATCTCGTCGTAGTCACCCAGCGGCTCGAAGAAGTCGCCGAGCTGGTCGGGGGTCACCGAGCCGGGGATCGCGAGCACGTCGCCGTAGCTGTCGGTGTTCATGCGCGTCTTCACCTCGCCCTCGTAGTCGGTGATGCCCTCGATCTTCACGTCGGTCACGTCGGGGTACTTCGCCTTGAACTGCGAGACGTACTCGTCGAACGTGCCGTCCTCGACGAGGTCCGTGCGCCAGGTGAGCACCGTGATGGCGCCGGAGGGGGTCGCGTCCGCGTCGGGCGTCGAGTCGCCGGAGGGGTCGTCGGAACCCCCGGAGCACGCCGCGGTGAGGGCCAGGACGGTGCTCGCGGCCGCGAGGCCCAGCAGCCGGCGCCGTCGGTGGTGAGGGAACATCGGTGATCCTCTCGTCGTCCCGGCACGTCGGCGTGCCGGCCGTGGGTGGAGGGCATCGTCGCCCAAACGGGACCTTCCGACCCCGCTCCGGGTGACATTCTTAGACCGGTGAACAAAGTAAGTCAACGCGCCGGGTGCGGTCCCGGACGGTGGTGGCCGGATCGTTACCATGGGCCGCGGACCCGGCCGTGAGCCGGGCGACGACAGGAGGGTCGTGAGCAGCACCCAGGAGGGCATCGGCGCCGCGCACGCGAGCAGCAGGTCCGCGATCCTCGACCTGATCCGCGCCGCGGGCACCGTCTCGCGCGTCGAGCTCACCCGGGTCTCCGGGCTCACGGGGGCCACCGTCTCGACGGTCGTGCGCCGCCTCATCGACGACGGCCTCGTCGTCGAGGTCGGGCGCGCCGAGTCGACCGGCGGCAAGCCCCGCATGCTGCTCGAGCTCGACCCCTACGCGCGGTTCGCCGTCGGCGTGCACCTCGACCACGCGGGCATCACCTACGTGATCGCCAACCTCGGCGGGTCCGTCGTCGCCCGCTGGCGGCGCCCCGGCGCCGGGTCCGACGACCCCCGCGAGGTCGTCGCGCGCATCGCCGCCGAGATCCGCGCGACCGTCGCGCGCACGGGCGTCGCCCCCGAGCGCATCCTCGGCCTCGGCGTCGTCTCACCCGGGCCCATCGCCGCGTCCACCGGCATGACGCTCACCCCGCCCGTCATGCAGGCCTGGACCGAGTTCCCGCTCGCCGCCGCGCTCGAGGAGGCCGTCGGGCTGCCCGTGCTGCTCGACAACGACGCGACCGCGGCCGCGATCGGCGAGTACTGGTCCGGCGGCGTGCCCACGGGCAGCGCGTTCGCCGCGCTCTACATGGGCACCGGGATCGGCGCGGGCATCCTCGTCGACGGCACGGTGTACCGCGGGACCAGCTCCAACGCGGGCGAGGTCGGGCACATCTGCGTCGCGCTCGACGGCCCGGTGTGCTGGTGCGGCAGCGCGGGCTGCGTCGAGGCGCTCGCCGGCCCCGCGGCCGTCGTCGCGCAGGCGCGCGAGCAGGGCTTCGAGCTCGCCGGCCGCGGCGTGTCCGAGGACTTCGCGCAGATCGCCCGCGCCGCCGCGCGCGGCGAGGCCGACGCGATGGCGCTGCTCGAGCGTTCCGCGCAGTACCTCGCGGTCGCGGCGCAGACCCTCGCGAACGTGCTCGACCTCGCGCACGTGGTCCTCACCGGGCCGTCGTTCGCGATCGCCGGCTCGCTCTACCTGCCCGTGATCCAGGAGCGGCTCTCGCGGTCGTTCTTCGCACGCGGCAGCCACGGGGTGCGCGTCGCGATCTCGTCCCACGCACCCGAGGCCGCCGCGCTCGGCGCGGCCGCGCTCGTGCTGCAGGCCGAGCTCGCTCCCCGGCGGCGCGGCACGCGCATGGTGCTCGAGCCCGCCGAGGTCGTGGCCCCGGCCTGACGGGCGGGGGACCGTCAGCCCGCGAGCCGGTCCAGGCCCGCCAGCGGGATGGGCAGCCAGGTCGGACGGTTGCGCGCCTCGTACACCGCTTCGTACAGCGTCTTGTCGAGCTCGAGCGCTCGGGTCAGGAGCGCGGCGTCCCCCGGCTCGAGCGACGACGGCGGCGACGCCTGCGCGTACCCCGCGAGCAGCGCCTCACGCGCCGCCGTGACCCAGCGCTGCGCGGCGTCGCCGGTCGCGCCGCCCACCGCGGCGGCGTAGTCGAACGAGCGCAGCAGCCCGGCCACGTCCCGCACCGCGAGGTCCGGGCGCGTGCGCGCCTCGAGCGGCGCGAGCGGCTCACCCTCGAAGTCGAGCACCAGCCAGCCGTGGGGGCCGTGCAGCACCTGCCCCAGGTGCAGGTCGCCGTGCACCCGCTGGCGCGGGGGCGTCGAGCGCAGGGCGCGCACCTCGTCCGCGGTGCGGACGACGCCCGCGTGGTACGGCTCCACCGCGGACGTCGCGGCCCGGGCCCACGCGTACCGGTCGAGGAGCGCGCGCGCGAGCCGGTCGGGACCGTCCGGGTCCGCGACGGTCGGGAACGCGCTCGCGAGCGCCGCGTGCATGCGCGCCGTGGCCTCACCCAGGGCGTGCGCGTGCGCCGCGAACGGCGAGCCGCTGCCCGCGAGCTCGCACGCGAGCTCGAACCCGTCGCGCGCCCCCGCGACGAACGCCGCCGCGACCCCGAGGTACCCCGCACCCACCTCGCCGGTCGCGACGTCCGGCCACCGCGCGCGCAGCCACGCGAGCGGAGCCGGCACACCGGTGTACCCCTGCTCGACCAGCGCGCGCGGCACCTCGACGTCCGGGTTCTCGCCGTGCTGGAGCGTCCGGACGACCTTGAGGATCGCCCGGCCCGGGGCGTCCGGTGCGCCGAGCACGACGGACGAGTTGGACTGCTCGCCCGTGATCGCCTGCACGTGCGTGAGGTCCACGTGCGCCGGTGCGCCACCCGGGCCGTCGGCGACCGCGAACCACGCGCGCAGGAACGCCGGGTGCGCCGCGCCGTCGAGCACCGTGCGACCGTCGCCCAGCGGCGTTCCCGCCTCGTCGTCGCCGGTCACGACGACCAGCGGCACCTGCAGGAGCGACCCGGCGCCCGACGTGCGCGCCGCGACCAGGAGCACCCGCACGTCCGCCGCGCCCTGCGGGTCCACCAGCGGGATCACCGCGTGCACGGTGAGGTCGGCGGACGCGCCCTTGACGGGGAACCACCGCCGCCCGGGCAGGTCCGCGGCGATCGTCGCGAGCAGCCGCTGGTCGGCGGGCGTCGGGGTCTGCGCGGTCAGCACGTCAGAGCGTCCAGGCCGGGCCGGGCGTCACGCTGAGCCAGAAGAACTCGCGCGAGCCGAGCGTGAACCGGGCCGAGCCGCTCGGGTCGAGCGTCCCGAACGACGCGCCGCCGAACACGTCGTGCAGCTCGGCGTTCGCGTGGCCCGGCAGCGTGACGGTCGTCGAGCGCGCCGTGGCCGCGAGGTTGGCGACCACCAGCACGGTCTCCTGCGCCGACGTCCTCGTGAACGTCAGCACCGAGTCGTTGTCGTTCGCGACGACCCGGAGGTCGCCCAGCCCCATCGCGGGGTGCTGCTTGCGCACCGTGAGCATGCCGCGGACCCAGTGCAGCAGGCTCGTCGGCTGCGCGAGCTGCGCCTCCACGTTGGTGTGCCCGTAGTGGTACACGAGGGACTGCACCAACGGGAGGTTGAGCTTGCCCGGGTCGGCCACCGAGAAGCCCGCGTTGCGGTCCGGCGTCCACTGCATCGGCGTGCGCACCGCGTCGCGGTCCGGGAGCCAGATGTTGTCCCCCATGCCGATCTCGTCGCCGTAGTACAGGCACGGGCTGCCGGGCAGGCTCAGCAGGAGCGCGTGCGCGAGCTCGATCTCCTTGCGCGAGTTGTCGAGCAGCGGCGCCAGGCGGCGGCGGATCCCGACGTTGGCACGCATGCGCGAGTCGGGTGCGAACCAGCCGTACATCGACGCGCGTTCCTCGGTCGAGACCATCTCGAGCGTGAGCTCGTCGTGGTTGCGCAGGAACGTGCTCCACTGGGCGCCGTTGTCGGGGATCGGCGGCGTGTCCGCGAGGATGTCGACGATCGACGTCGCCCGCTGGTCACGCATCGCGTAGTAGATCCGCGGCATCACCGGGAAGTGGAAGCACATGTGGCACTCCGGCTCCTCCTCGGTGCCGAAGTAGTGCACGACGTCCTCGGGCCACTGGTTCGCCTCGGCCAGCATGATCCGGCCCGGGAACTCCTCGTCGATCATCGCGCGCACCGTGCGCAGGAACGCGTGGGTCTCGGGCAGGTTCTCGCAGTTGGTGCCCTCGGCCTCGAAGAGGTACGGCACGGCGTCCAGCCGGAAGCCGTCGATGCCGAGCCCCAGCCAGAACCGCGCGACGTCGAGCATCGCCTCGCGCACCCGCGGGTTCTCGAAGTTCAGGTCGGGCTGGTGGCTGAAGAACCGGTGCCAGAAGTACTGCCGGCGCACGGGGTCGAACGTCCAGTTGGACGTCTCGGTGTCGACGAAGATGATGCGCGCGTCGGGGTAGCGCGTGTTGTCGTCGGACCACACGTAGAAGTCCCCGTACGGGCCCTCCGGGTCGCTCCTGGACGCCTGGAACCACGGGTGCGCGTCGCTCGTGTGGTTCATCACGAGGTCGACGACGACGCGCATGCCGCGCCGGTGCGCCTCGCGCACGAGCTCGGCGAACTCCTCCAGCGTGCCGTACTGGCTCGCCACCGCCGTGTAGTCGGCGACGTCGTACCCGCCGTCCCGCATGGGGCTCGGGTAGAACGGCGGCAGCCACAGGCAGTCGACGCCCAGCCACTGGAGGTAGTCGAGCCGGTTGATCAGCCCGCGCAGGTCACCCGTGCCGCTCCCGGTCGAGTCGGAGAAGCTGCGGAGCATCACCTCGTAGAACACCGCGGTCCGGTACCAGTCGGGGTCGTCGAGCAGCCCCTCCTCGTCGACGGGCGGGACCGCGGGCTGGCGGCCCGCCGGCAGCCGGATCTGCGACGTGGTCGGCGCGGGCTCGCGCACGCGCGGCAGGTGGGCCGCGGGCGGCTGCGCGGCGTGCTCGCCGCCCGCGCTCGTCGCGGGCCTCACGCGTGCTCCAGCACGACGACGTGCGCGGGGCGCTCCGCCGGGTCGATCCGCACGTACACCTGCGGGCCCCACTCGTAGTGCTCGTCACGCAGCACGTCGTGCGCGGCGACCGGGCCGTGCGGCGGGAGGCCGAACGCCGCGAGGTCGAGGTCGACCATGCCCTCGCGCACGTTCCACGGGTCGAGCGACACCACGACGACGACCGTCGACGCGCGGCCCGTCGGCGAGTGCTCCGCCGCGAGGTGCCGGGAGAACGCGACCGTCGCGTCGTCGGACGTCGGGTGCACGCGCAGGTTGCGCAGCTGCTGCAGCGCCGGGTGCTCGCGCCGGATCTGGTTCAGCCGGGCGAGCAGGTCGGCGATGCCCAGGTGGTCCGCGAGCGACCAGTCGCGCGGCTTGAGCTCGTACTTCTCGTTGTCGATCTGCTCGTCCGCACCCGGTCGCGGCACGTTCTCGAGCAGCTCGTAGCCCGAGTAGATGCCCCACGTCGGCGAGCCGAACGCCGCCAGGACCGCGCGCACCGCCCACGCCTGCCCACCCGCGCCCTGCAGGTAGGGCGGCAGGATGTCGTGCGTCGTCGGCCAGAACGCCGGGCGCATCCACGCGCCCTGGTCGCCCGAGACCTCCGCGAGGTACTCGCTCACCTCGGACTTCGTGTGCCGCCACGTGAAGTACGTGTACGACTGGTGGAACCCCACCTTCGCGAGCGTCTGCATCATCGCGGGCCGCGTGAACGCCTCGGACAGGAAGATGACGTCCGGGTGGTCCCTCGCCACGTCGGCGAGCAGCCACTGCCAGAAGTCGAGCGGCTTCGTGTGCGGGTTGTCCACCCGGAACAGCGTCACGCCGTGGTCGATCCACACCTGCAGCACGCGTCGGACCTCGGCGTACAGCCCCGCGGGGTCGTTGTCGAAGTTCAGGGGGTAGATGTCCTGGTACTTCTTCGGCGGGTTCTCCGCGTACGCGATCGACCCGTCGACGCGCGTCGTGAACCACTCCGGGTGCTCGGCGACCCACGGGTGGTCCGGCGAGCACTGCAACGCGATGTCGAGCGCGACCTCCATGCCGTGCTCGCGCGCACGGGCGACGAACGCGTCGAAGTCGTCGAACGTCCCGAGCGTCGGCTCGATCGCGTCGTGCCCGCCGTCCTTCGAGCCGATCGCGTAGGGCGAGCCGGGGTCTCCCGGCAGCGCGCCCAGCGAGTTGTTGCGGCCCTTGCGGTTCGTCACGCCGATGGGGTGCACCGGCGTCAGGTAGACCACGTCGAAGCCCATCGCGGCGATGCGCGGGATCTGCTCGGCCGCGGTGCGCAGCGTCCCCGAGCGCCACTCCTGCGCCCGGTCGTCCCACACCGCGCCGTGCGAGCGCGGGAACAGCTCGTACCAGGACCCGTACAGCGCGAGCGGGCGGTCCACGACCAGGGGGTACTCGGGCGACGCGCTCACCTGGTCGCGCAGGGGCTCGCGCGCGAGCGCCTCGCGCACGTGGGGCGACAGCGCCCACGCGAGCCGTTCGCCGGGGAAGCGGTGCGTGTCCCGCAGGGCCGCGACGGCCTCACGCAGCGTCTGCGCGCCGTGCTCGCCCATCGCGTCCTCGCCCGTGCGGTCCGCCGCGCGCGCGAGCAGCCGGGCGCCCTCCGCGAGCATGAGCTCGACGTCGATGCCGGCCTCGACCTTGATCGACGCGTCGTGCGCCCACGTCGCGTACGGGTCCGACCAGCCCTCGACGCGGAACGACCACAGCCCCGTGCGGTCCGGCTGCAGGCGCGCCTCGTACCGGTCGAGGCCGGGGGCGACGTCGACCATCGGCACGCGCTGGTGCACGCGACCGTCCGGGTCGAGCAGCACGGCGGTCGCGGCGACCGCGTCGTGCCCCTCGCGGAACACCGTGGCGCGCACCGGGAACGCCTCGCCCACCACGGCCTTGGCCGGGAACCGGCCCGCCTCGGCGACCGGGAAGACGTCGACCACCGGGATCCGGCCGATCGGCGGGCCGACGACGACCTGCGCGACGGGTGTGGCGGCGGGGGCCGTGGGGGGCTGCGTCGTGGGGGACTGCGTCGTGGGGGACTGCGCCGGCGGCTGCGGGGCGGGTGCTGCGGGTGCTGCTGTCGGCGCCGGCTCGGGTGCTGCTGCCGGCATGGCAGTGGCCGTCGACCGGGGGGTGGCGGACGACGACGCGGGGCTCGTGCGGGCGGGGGACTTCGCGGGACGGCGGCGCGGACCGGCGGGGGAGCTCGTCACGCCTCCGAACCTACCGAGACGTGGGCGTGGTCAGCATCTGCAGCGCGCCGACACGGCGAGCCTCGCCCGCCCGCCACGCCGCCACGACCTGGAGGTCCGGCCCGACGGCCCTGGCGGTCGGGCCTCGCCCCGGTGTTAAGTTCGGTACTCAAACAAAGTGGGGCAGGCTCTGACCGTCGGGCACCCGACGGCCGGTCCGCCCGGTGCGTGGCCCCGAGACCTGCGGAGGAACACATGGGCTGGCTCGCGGACGGCGCGCACGCGCGGTGGCTCGAGGCCGAGACCGACCGTCTGCTCGCGTTCGGACGCGCGTCCGCGCAGCGCGTCGGCGACGGCGGTGCGTTCGCCCGGCAGGACGACGAGGGCCGGCCGGTCGACGGTCCGTGGGAGCTGTGGATCGCGTGCCGCATGACGCACGTGTACGCGCTGGGCCACCTGCTCGGCCGCCCCGGCTCGGCGCGGCTGGTCGACCACGGCCTCGCCGCGATCACCGGCCCGCTCGCGGACCGCGTGCACGGCGGCTGGTTCGAGCAGGTCGAGCGCGACGGCACACCCGCCTCGTCGGCCAAGGCCGCCTACCCGCATGCCTTCGTCGTGCTCGCGGCGTCATCGGCGACGGCCGCCGGGCGCCCCGGTGCGCGCGAGCTGCTCGGGGCCGCGCTCGCGGTCCAGGAGCGCTGGTTCTGGGACGACGCGGCGGGCATGGTCGTCGAGGAGTGGGACACCGCGTTCGCCGAGCTGGACGGCTACCGCGGCGTCAACGCGAACATGCACACCGTCGAGGCGTACCTCGCGGCCGCGGACGTCACGGGCGAGCGCGTGTGGCTCGACCGCGCCGTGCGCGTCGTCGAGCGCGTCGTGCACGGCTTCGCGCGGGAGCACGCGTGGCGGATCCCGGAGCACTTCGACTCCGCGTGGCACCCGCTGCTCGAGTACAACGCCGACGCACCCGCGCACCCGTTCCGTCCGTACGGCGCGACGATCGGGCACTGGTTCGAGTGGGCGCGCCTCACGCTGCACGCACGCGCCGCGCTCGAGGCGCGCGGGAACGCGGCCCCGGCGTGGATGCTCGACGACGCGGTCGCGCTGTTCGACGCGGGCGTCGCCCAGGGCTGGGCCGTCGACGGCGCGCCCGGGTTCGTCTACACCGTCGACTGGTCGGGGGCGCCCGTGGTGCGGGAGCGCATGCACTGGGTCGCCGCGGAGGCGATCGGCGCGGCGGCCGCGCTGTACGCCGCCACCGGGGACGCGCGGTTCGAGGACTGGTACGCGACGTGGTGGGACTACGTCGACGAGCACGTGGTCGACCGGGCGGGCGGCTCGTGGTGGCACGAGCTCGGGCCCGACAACGCGGTCTCGCGCACGGTGTGGGCGGGCAAGGCGGACCTCTACCACGCGGTCCAGGCCACGCTCCTCCCGCGCCTGCCGCTCACGCCCGCCCTGGCACCCGCGCTCGCGGCGGGTCTCCTGCGCTGACCGGGCGGACCGTCAGGCCTGCGCGGCGAGCGCGCGGCCGACCGTGCGGCCCGTGAACAGGCACCCGCCCAGGAACGTGCCCTCGAGCGCGCGGTGGCCGTGCACGCCGCCGCCGCCGAAGCCGGACGCCTCGCCGACGGCCCACAGCCCGGGCAGGACCTCGCCGTCGGGCCGCAGCACGCGCCCCTCGAGGTCGGTGTGCAACCCGCCGAGCGTCTTGCGGGTCAGCACCGACAGGCGCACCGCGAGCAGCGGCCCGTGCGCCGGGTCGAGCAGGCGGTGCGGCTTGGCGACCCGGATGAGCTTGTCGACGACGTAGGCGCGCGCCTGCTTCGTCGCGACGACCTGGAGGTCCTTGCCGAGGCCCGAGGTCACCTGGCGGTCCCGCTCGACGATGGTCCGCTCGAGCGCGGCGGCGTCGATGCGCTCGTCGCCGGACAGCGCGTTCATCTTCGCGGCGAGCTCGGCGGGCGTGTCCGCCCACAGGAACTCCGGCGACCGCTGCGCGAACGCCTCGACGGGCCCCACGGCGCCCGGCTTGACGCGCTGCAGGAGCAGCGCGACGTCCTTGCCGGTCAGGTCCGGGTTCTGCTCCGAGCCGGACAGCGCGAACTCCGAGCCGAGGATCGTCCGGTCGAGGACGAACCACGAGTGGTCGTCACCGCGCCGCGTGATGTGCTGCAGCGCGCCGAGCGCGTCGAAGCCCGGGAACAGCGGCACGGGCAGGCGGTGCCCGTCGGCGTCGAGCCACAGCGAGGACGGTCCGGGCAGGATCCGGATGCCGTGGTCGGTCCACACCGGCGAGTGGTTGGTGATCCCCTCGGGGTAGTGCCACATGCGGTCCGAGTGCACGACCGCCGCGCCCGCGTCGCGGGCGGCCGCGATCCCCGAGCCGTCGACGTGGTCGGGGACGCCCGAGAGCATGCGGTCGGGCATGCGTCCCGCGTCCGCGGGCCACGTCGCGCGCACCAGGTCGTGGTTCGCGCCGATGCCGCCGGTCGCGACGACGACCGCGTCGGCGTCGAGCTCGAACGTGCCCGTGACCTCGCGCGACGAGGGGACCGCCCGCGCCACGTGGTCGTCGCGCAGCACGTCGCCGCGCACGCCCGTGACGCGCCCGTCGGTCACGACGAGGCCCGTCACGCGGTGCCGGAGCCGCACGTCGACCAGGCCCGCGGCACGCGCGTCGAGCAGCGCCCGCACGAACGGCTCGAGGATGCCGGGGCCCGTGCCCCACGTGACGTGGAACCGCGGCACGGAGTTGCCGTGACCGCCCGCGGTGTACCCGCCGCGCTCCGCCCACTGCACGAGCGGGAACCACCGCACGCCCTGCGCGTGCAGCCACGGGCGCAGCTCGCCCGCCGCGAAGTCGACGAACCCCTCGGCCCACGCGCGGCCCCAGCGGTCGGAGCCGTCGTCGGCGAACTGCGCCGAGCCGAACCAGTCCGCGAGCGCGAGCTCGGCGCTGTCGTGCACGCCCAGGCGGCGCTGCTCGGGGGAGTCCACCAGGAACAGCCCCCCGAACGACCAGAACGCCTGCCCGCCGAGGCTCGCGGCGTTCTCGGCGTCCAGCAGGAGCACGCGGCGGCCCGCGCGGGTCAGCTCGGCTGTCGCGACGAGCCCGGCCAGGCCGGCGCCGACGACCACGACGTCGTGGGTTCGCATGCCGCGAGCGTAACCCGGCTGGACGACCGTCCAGAAGGGGCTGCGCGGGCGACGTCCCGGGTCAGGCGTACGCGCCGACGACGTGCGCGGCGACCGACGCGCCCCACACGCGGGCGAGCTCCACCTGGGACTGGCTGATCGTCGCCCGCCCGCCGTCACCGCCCTCCACGCCGAACGCCTGCGTGGGTGCGACCAGCTCCGCGCCGCGGCGGTGGAGCAGCTTCTCGATGCGGGACCCCGCGGAGCCCGCGAACCGCGACCACGAGCGCGTGTCGAACACCGCGACCGCGCGGCCCTGGAGCCCCGGCAGCGCGTCGAGCCAGTCGTGCACGCCCAGCCCTGGCTCCGCGTCGGCGCCGCGCGCACGGGCCAGCGCACGTGAGCGCGGCGTGCTCAGGCCGCGCATGTGCGTGGGTGCCCCCACGACGAGCAGGCGGGCGCGCGCGACGAGGTCGTCGTTGGCCAGTGCCTCGTCGACCGGCAGGACCACCGTCTCGAGGCCCGCGGACGTCATGCCCTCGGCGATCGCCGACGCGACCGCGCGCGTGCACCCGAACATCGACTCGAACACGACCACCGCGACCATGCCTCCAGGATCGCGGGGGCGTGCGCCGGTCGGGTGGGCCGGAGGTCCCTGCGGCCCAGGTCAGGAGGCCCAGGTCAGCAGGCGCAGGTCAGCAGGCCCAGGTCAGGACGTCGGTCCGGGGGTCGGCGGCAGGTGCTCGGGGTCCAGCACGTAGACCCGCAGGCTCAGCGGCTCGAGGACCGTCTCGGCGCCCGCCGTCGCGTGCAGCGCACCCGCGATCGCCGCCGAGCGGGCCTCGTCGGGGTGGTCCCACACGGAGTCCCACACGAGGCGCCAGCGGTCGCCGGGCCCGCCGGCGAGCGTCACGTCGACCTCCTGGAGCGCCCCGTTCACGACGACGAGCACCACGTCGGCCGCCGTGCGCGCGTCGTCGTCCGTCGCGCGCTCCATCTGCAGCGTGCGGATCGACGGGTCGTGCCAGCGGGCGTGGTCGAAGGGGGTGCCGTCGGCGGCGTACCAGGCGAGGTCCGGCCGTCCGCCCGGACGCAGCGGCCTCCCCGAGTAGAACCGGGTGGCGCGCAGCGCCCGGTGCTCGCGACGCAGCGCGAGCAGGTAGCGCGCGGTCGCGAGCAGGTCCGCACGCCACGGGGACAGGTCCCACGAGACCCACCCCAGCTCGGTGTCCTGGCAGTACGCGTTGTTGTTGCCGCGTTGGGTGCGGCCCAGCTCGTCGCCGGCCGTGATCATGGGCGTGCCCGCGGCCACGACGAGCGTCGCGAGCAGGTTGCGGATCGAACGGCGGCGCAGCGGCAGGAGCGCGGCCGCGGGCGAGTCGAGCTCGACCGGCCCCTCGACACCGTGGTTCCACGAGCGGTTGTCGTCGGTGCCGTCGCGGTTGTCCTCACCGTTGGCGAGGTTGTGCTTGTGGTCGTACGCGACCAGGTCCGCGAGCGTGAACCCGTCGTGCGCGGTGACGAAGTTGACCGACGCCTCGGGCCCGCGCACCAGCGGCGGGTCGCCGTGGCCGAACAGGTCGACGGACCCCGACAGCCGCGTGGCGAGGTCCCGCACGCGGTGCCCCGGCAGGCCGTGCGCGGCGCGCGCCGGGTCCGCGAGCCAGAACGAGCGCACGGCGTTGCGGAACCGGTCGTTCCACTCCGCCCACGGCAGCCCGAACTGACCCGTGCGCCACCCCCCGGGCCCGACGTCCCACGGCTCGGCGACGAGCTTGAGACCGTGCAGCGACGGGTCGGTCGCCACCCCGACGAGCAGCGGGTGGTCCGGCGTGAAGCCGTCCGGACCTCGGCCGAGCGTCACCGCCAGGTCGAACCGGAAGCCGTCGACGCCCACCACGTCCGCCCAGTAGCGCAGCGAGTCGAGCGTCATCCGCACGACCTCGGTGCGCCGCAGGTCGAGCGTGTTGCCCGTCCCGGTGACGTCCGCGAGCGTCGCCGGGACACCGCCGTCGTGCCGGTAGTACAGCGTGTTGTCCAGGCCCCGCCACGACACGTGCTGACCGGCGTTGCCGCCCTCGCACGTGTGGTTGTAGACCACGTCGAGCAGCACCTCGAGGCCCGCCTCGTGCAGCGCGTGCACCGCGCCCCGCAGCTCCGCGAGCACGGCGGCCGGGCCGGCCGCGCGCGCCGCGGCGGTCGCGTAGCGCGGCTCGGGCGCGAAGAACCCGAGCGTGCTGTAGCCCCAGTAGTTCGTCAGGCCGCGGGCCGTCAGGTGCGGCTCGGACGCGGCGGCGTGGACCGGCAGCAGCTCGACCGCGGTGACGCCGAGCCCGACGAGGTGGTCGACGACGGCCGGGTGCGCGAGACCCGCGTACGTGCCACGCAGCTCCGGTGGCACGTCGGGGTGCAGCATCGTCAGCCCGCGCACGTGCGCCTCGTAGACGACCGTGCGCTCCCACGGCACCCACGGGCGGTTCGCGGCCGGGTCCGGCCCCGGGAGCGCCGCGGTGTCCACGACCACCGAGTACGGCACGTGCCCCGCGGAGTCGCGCGGGTCGGCCGGGCCGTGCACGTCCCCGCGGAGCTCGTCGTCGAGGACGTGCCCGTACGTCTGCGGGCCGTAGCGCAGGCTGCCCTCGAGCCCGCGGGCCCACGGGTCGACCAGCAGCTTGGCCGGGTTGTGCCGCAGCCCGTGCACCGGGTCCCACGCGCCGTGCGCGCGCAGCCCGTAGCGCGTCCCGGGCGCCACGTCCGGCACGAAGCCCGAGAACACCCCGTGCACGGGCCCGTCGAGCGGGTACCGGCGCTCGGTGGTGTGCGGCTCGTCGCCGTGGCCGTCGAACAGGCACACCTCGACCCCGGTCGCGTGGGTCGCGAGCACGGCGACCTCGATGCCGCCGCGCACCGGGTGCACGCCCAGGCGCGCCGGGCGGCGAGGGGTCGTCGGTCGCGGGCTCACGCCGCACATTGTGTCCGACGCCCGTGTCGGGCGGGTGTCGCGGCCATGACAGCCGGCGTCCGGCGGCACCGGGGCGTCCGGCAGGCGAGCAGCACCGGACGCGTCGGGGCGTGCGGCGGGTAACGTTCCGGGCGTGAAGATCGTCGTCTGCGTGAAGTACGTCCCGGACATCCAGTCGGACCGTCGGCTCGTCGACGGTCGCACCGCCCGCGACGGCGGCGACGGGACGCTCAACGAGCTCGACGAGAACGCGCTCGAGGCCGCGCTCGCCGTCGTCGAGGCCGGCGGTGAGGGCTCGGTCGTCGTCGTGACCGTGGGCCCCGACGACGCGGTGGACGCCGTGCGCAAGGGTCTGCAGATGGGCGCCGACGAGGCCGTGCACGTCCTCGACGACGCGATCGCGGGATCCGACGCGCTCGGCACCGCGCGCGTGCTCGCCGCCGCGGTGCGGCACGTCGGCGGGGCCGACCTCGTCGTGACCGGCATGGCGGGGCTCGACGGCCTCACGTCCCTGGTGCCGACCGCGCTCGCGGCGTTGCTCGACGTCCCCGCCCTCCCGCTCGCGGCGAGCCTCGAGGTCACCGGCTCGACCGTGCGCGTGACCCGCAACCTCGACCACGCGAGCGAGGTGCTCGAGGCGGACCTGCCCGCGCTCGTCTCCGTCACCGACCAGGCCAACGAGCCGCGCTACCCCAACTTCAAGGGGATCATGGCGGCCAAGAAGAAGCCGGTCACCACCCTGACGCTCGCCGACCTCGGCCTCGACGCGACGCTCGTCGGCGACGCCGGCTCCCGCACGCAGGTGCTCGAGGCCGCGCCGCGCCCCGCGCGCGAGGACCGCGTGCTCGTCAACGACACGGGGGACGCGGGCGCCAGGCTCGCGGCCTACCTCGTCGAGAACCAGCTCGTCTGACCCTTCTTCTCCCGCGTGACCCGCCACGAGCCGCCCCGCGCGGCGCGTGGCCCGGCAAGAACTGAGGACCACCGTGAGCGACACCCTCGTCCTGCTCGACCACACCGCAACCGGCGCGCTGCGCACCCCCGTGCGTGAGCTCGTCACGCTCGCCCGCAGCCTGGGCGGCGCCGTGACAGCGGCGTGGGCGGTCGACGGTGCCGAGCCGGGCGCGCAGACGCTCGCGGAGCTCGGCGCGCTCGGCGTCACGCAGGTCTACCGCCTCACCTCCGACGCCGACCTGCACGCGACCGCGGTGCTCGCCGAGGGCGTCGCCGGACTGCTCGAGGCCACGGGGGCGCGGACGGTGCTCGCGACGTCGTCGTTCGAGAACAAGGAGGTCGCGGCGCACCTCGCGGTGACCACGGGCGCGGGCGTCGTGACCGACGCCGACACGCTCGAGCGCGTCGACGGCACGCTCGTCGCCGGCAAGACGGTGTTCGCCGGCACCTGGAGCACGCGATGCGCGGTCCGCGCGCCGCTCGCGGTCGTCCTGGTCAAGGCGAACAGCGTGGTCGCGACGGACGCCGAGGCGCCCGTCGAGCCGCAGGTCACCGAGCACGCGTTCACTGCGTCGCCGTCCGCCTCGCGCGTCCGCGTGGTCGAGCGGACCGAGCGTCCCGCGACGGGCCGTCCCGACCTGGGCAGCGCGACCATCGTCGTGACCGGCGGGCGCGGGACCGAGGGCGACTTCACGCCGCTCGAGGAGCTCGCCGACGTGCTGGGTGCCGCGGTGGGCGCCACACGCGTCGCCACCGACGAGGGCTGGATCGGCCACGACGCGCAGATCGGCCAGACCGGGATCACCGTCTCGCCCCGCCTGTACATCGGCGCGGGCGTGTCCGGCGCGGTGCACCACCGCGGCGGCATGCAGGCCTCGGGCACGATCGTCGCGATCAACTCCGACCCGGACGCGCCGATCTTCGAGATCGCGGACTACGGCATCGTCGGCGACCTCACGACCGTGGTCCCGCAGCTCACCGCGGAGCTGCGCCGCCTCAAGGGCTGAGACCGGACCGCGTCAGGTCGCGCGCAGCCAGTCGAGCGTGGCGTACGCCTGCGCGCGCTGGAACGCCCGCAGGTTCGGGATCCCCGGCGGGGCGGGCTGCACGCTCGAGCACGCGAACCAGCCCGCGAGCCCGGCGAGGCACGCGCGCAGCTCGTCGTCCGACACCCCGACCGACAACGGGTGGTCCCGGAAGATGCGCGCGGGCTCACCGCCGCCCTGCAGCGCGACGCTCGGCAGCATGAACGCGAGGTCCAGCCACGGCGCGCCCACCGAGGCGTGCGGCCAGTCGATGAGCCACACGCGGCCGCGGTCGTAGTCGATCATCACGTTGTCGGCGCGCAGGTCGCCGTGCACCAGCGCGTCGCCCGCGCACGCGGGCAGCGAGTCCTGCTCGAGCAGGACCAGCCGCTCGAGGTGCTCGACCGCCCACCGACCCAGGTCACCGCCGTCGCGCACGAGCGCGTCGAGGTCGGACCCGGGTCCCGCGGCGAGGCGCCGCCAGCCCTGGAAGTCGTCGGCGAGCCGGTCGTCCGTGCGGGGCAGCGCGTGGCCGACGACGGGCTCGGCGTCCGCGAGCCGCCCGATGGTCGCGAGCACCTCGCCCAGGTCGTCCGGCCGCCACGGCAGCTCGGGCGAGCGCCCGTGCACCACCTCGAAGCCGAGGACCACCCACTCGCCGTCGTCGTCCGACCACAGCAGGCGCGGCGCGGGCACCTCGGGCGGGAGCGCCGCCGCGTTGCGGATCTCCGCGCGCGCGAGCTCCGGCGAGTGGGGGTTCTGCTCGGGCGAGACGGCCTTGACGAACACGTCACGGCCGTCCGCGAGCTCCAGGACCGCCGCGAACCCCGGGGAGAAGCCGCTCGTGGCGTCCGTCTCGGCGGACACCGAGGCGCCGGCGAGCTCGCTGATGCGCGCGCGCACGTGACGGGGGAGGTCGCGCCAGTCCAGCCGCTGCCCGCTGAAGGCGAGCGGCATGGCCAGGACGTCGTCGTCGGCGCTCACGGCCGACATCCTGCCAGGTCCGGCCCGGACGGTGCGTCCCCCGTCCGGGGACGCACCGCTGTCGCACGCACGGGTTCGTAGACTCCAGGGGTGACCGCTGCCCGCACCACCGCGTACCTCGACCACGCGGCGACCACGCCGATGCTGCCCCAGGCGGCTCGCGTGCTGACCGAGGAGCTCGCGCGCACCGGGAACCCGTCGTCGCTGCACGCGTCCGGCCGGGCCGCGCGGCGCGTCGTCGAGGAGGCGCGCGAGCGTCTCGCCGCGTCGCTGGGCGCGCGGCCCAGCGAGGTGCTGTGGACGTCCGGCGGCACCGAGGCGGACAACCTCGCGATCAAGGGGCTGTTCTGGGCGCGCCGCACGCAGGACGCGTCGCGGCGCCGGATCCTGGTCTCCGCGGTCGAGCACCACGCGGTGCTCGACCCCGCGTTCTGGATGGCCGAGCACGCGGGCGCCGAGCTGGTCCTGCTGCCCGTCGACCACGAGGGCGTCGTCGACCTCGACGCGCTGCGCGCCGATCTCGAGGCGAACGCCGAGCACGCGGCGCTGCTGTCGGTCATGTGGGCGAACAACGAGGTGGGCACGCTCCAGCCGCTCGCCGAGGTCGTCGCGCTCGCGCGCCGGTACGGCGTGCCGGTGCACGCCGACGCGGTGCAGGCCGTCGGCCAGGTCCCGGTGGACTTCGCCGCGAGCGGGCTCGACGCGCTCACGGTGACCGGGCACAAGGTGGGCGGGCCGGGCGGTGCGGGTGCGCTGCTCGCGCGCCGCGGGCTCGAGCTGACGCCCGTGCTGCACGGCGGCGGCCAGGAGCGCGGCGTGCGCTCGGGCACGCTCGACGCGGCGCTGCTCGCGTCGTTCGCGGTTGCGGTCGAGGAGGCCGTGACGACGCGCGCGAGCGCGGCGCCGCGGCTCGCCGCCCTGCGCGACGAGCTCGTCGCGGGCGTGCGGGCGATCGACCCGACCGCCGTGCTGCGCGGCCCCGCCGACCCGGCGCGGCGCCTGCCCGCCAACGCGCACCTGACGTTCCCCGGCTGCGAGGGCGACTCGCTGCTGTACCTGCTCGACTCCGCGGGCGTCGAGGCGTCGACCGGCTCGGCGTGCCAGGCGGGCGTGCCGCGCCCGTCGCACGTGCTGCTCGCGATGGGTGTCGACGAGGACGACGCGCGGGGCGCGCTGCGGTTCTCGCTCGGGCGGACGTCCACGTCCGACGACGTCGCGGCGCTGCTCACCGCACTCCCGGCGGTGCTCGAGCGCGCGCGGGCCGCCGGGCTGTCGGGCTCGTCGCGAGCGACCTCGTCGTCCGCCGCCCCGCGCGCTGCGGGCACGCACGACGAGCAGGTGGCGTGATGCGGGTGCTCGCGGCCCTGTCCGGGGGCGTGGACTCGGCGGTCGCCGCCGCGCGCGCCGTCGACGCGGGGCACGAGGTCGTCGGCGTGCACATGGCGCTGTCCCGCACACGCGACCAGCTCCGCACCGGCTCACGCGGGTGCTGCTCGATCGAGGACGCGGGGGACGCGCGCCGCGCGGCCGACGTGCTCGGCATCCCGTACTACGTGTGGGACCTGTCCCAGCGGTTCGAGGAGACGGTCGTCGCCGACTTCCTGGCCGAGTACGCGGCGGGTCGTACTCCCAACCCGTGCGTGCGCTGCAACGAGCACGTCAAGTTCGCGACGCTGCTCGACAAGGCTCTCGCGCTCGGGTTCGACGCCGTGTGCACGGGGCACTACGCGCGCGTCGTCGAGCGCGCCGACGGGACGCGTGAGCTGCACCGCGCGCGCGACGCCGCGAAGGACCAGTCCTACGTCCTCGCGGTCATGGGGCCCGACCGCCTCGCGCGGTCGCTGTTCCCGCTCGGTGACGTCTCGTCCAAGGACGAGACGCGCCGCGAGGCGGCCGCGCGCGGGCTGTCCGTCTCGGCGAAGCCCGACTCGTACGACATCTGCTTCGTCGCCGACGGCGACACCCAGGGCTTCCTGCGCGACCGGCTGGGCGCGCAGCCCGGCGAGGTCGTGGACTCCCGCGGCGAGGTCGTCGGGACGCACGACGGCGCGTACGCCTACACGGTCGGGCAGCGCCGCGGGCTCGCGCTCGGGCGCCCCGCCGCCGACGGACGTCCGCGCTACGTGCTGCGCGTCGAGCCCGTGGCCAACCGGGTGGTCGTCGGACCGGCCGACGAGCTCGTCGTCGACCGCGTGCTGGCCGACCGGGCGGTCTGGTACGACGACCGGTACGACGCCTGGCGCGACGACGCGGCGCGCGCCGGCGACGGCCTCGGGCCCGTGAGCGTGCAGGTGCGCGCGCACGGCGCTCCCGTGGCCGCGACGGTCGAGCCGCCCGCGCGCCACGGCGACGTGGACCGCGTCGCGGTGCGGCTGCACGAGCCGCTGCGCGGGGTCGCACCGGGGCAGTCCCTCGTCGTGTACGCCGGCACGCGCGTGCTCGGCCAGGCGACGGTCACCTCGACCGAGCGCGTGGGAGGCACCGCACAGGCTCCTGCACAGGCCGCTGGACAGGCCGTCGTGCGGACCACCGCGTGATCGGCGTCAGCGGCCCGGGTGCCTGGCCCGGCGAGGACGTCCTCGAGGCCCAGACGACCGTGCTCGGCGACCTCGTCGACGTCCCGCCCGAGGTCCGGGGGCTGCCGTTCGTGGTCCACCTGCCCGCGCGCGGCCCGGCCGGCACGCTCGTCGCGCGCACGCTCGGCCTGCTCGTCGACCTGCCCGCCGAGCTCGGACCGCACGGCTGGCGGCTCGCCGACCGCCCGGGCGGCGACCTCGCCCGCACGCGCGCGGCGACGCGCGAGGACCTCGACGCGCTCGCGGTCGCCGGGCACGGCTACGCGGGTCCGCTCGTCGTGCCCGTGCTCGGCCCGGTGACGCTCGCGGCGACGGTGTACCTCGCGCGCGGCGACCGCGCGGTCGCGGACGGTGGCGCGCTGCGCGACCTCGCCGACTCGCTCGCGGCCGGTGTCGCGGAGCACCTGGGCGCCGTCCGACGGGCCGTGCCGGGCGCCGAGCCGCTCGTGCTCGTGCACGAGCCGTCGCTCGCGCAGGCCGTCGCGGGCGTCCTGCCGTCGTTCTCCGGCTACGCGCGGCTGCGCCGGGTGCCGGGGCCGCTCGCGGCCGAGCGGGTGGGGACCGTTCTCGACGGCGCGCGGTCGGGCGGCGCGGGAGGCGTCGTCGTGCACGGCGGCGCGGCGTGGACGACCGTCCCGACCGTCCGTGCGGCCGGTGCCGACGCGGTCGCGCTCGAGGTGGCGGCGCTCGACGAGCCGGGCTGGGAACGCGTCGCGGAGGCGGTCGAGGCGGGCCTGCGGCTGTGGGCGCACGTGCCGCCGCAGCGCTCGTCGCAGTGCGCGGGACCGGACGCGGTGGGCCAGGCGCGGACCGTCACGGACCCGTGGCGCCGGGTCGGGCTGCCCGCGGCGGGCCTCGACGACGTCGTGCTGCTCGCGCCCGAGCCGGCGGGCGGTCCCGACGAGGCGCGCGGTGCGCTCGCGGGCGTCGTGCGGGCCGCTCGCGTGGTCGCGGAGGCGGTGCACGGCTGACCCGCGCAGCGGCCGTGGCCGGGCGGTCGCCCGCACGGGTCCCGGGCGGTTCGCGTACGCTGCACGGGCGCGACCGGCGCGCGAGGCGAGGAGAGACGTGGACCAGGCAGACGCGCGCGGCGCGACGACCGACGGTGGCCGACCCGCGGCCGGTGGGACCGGCAGCCCGGCGGGCGGCGCGGGACCGACGCGCGCGACCCTCGTGCGGCCGCTCGTGCTGCTGGTCGCGAGCGCCGCGGCGCTCGTCGGCATCGTCATGCTCCTGACCACGCTGATCACGCTCGGCTCGCAGTCGCTCGACGCGAGCGAGTCCGGGGACGTGCCGTGCCTCGAGGCCGTGAGCGGCTCGGTCCAGGGCGCATCGCTCGACAACGCCTACCTGCCGCCGCGCGCGACCTGCACGTGGCTGGTCGACGGAGCGCCGCAGACCGTCGTGGTCGCCCAGCCGTCCGTGCCGGTCTTCTGGGTCGGGCTGGCGCTGGCCGTCGTGGGCGTGGTGACCTGCGCGACCGTGCTGCTCGCCGGGCGCCGGCGAGCGTCCCGGGCGCGCGCGACGCGCTGAGCCGAGGCGCGCCGCGGGGTCGGCGTCTGTCGGCGGTCGCCGCCACAATGGGCGGGTGACGCAAGAGAACGAGGAGATCCCGCCCGAGGCTCGCCACCGTTGGGACGAGCTCGCCGAGCGGATCCGCGCGGACCAGTTCGCCTACTACGTGCGGGACGCGCCGAGCTCGTCGGACGCGGAGTACGACGCGCGGTTGCGCGAGCTCGGTGAGCTCGAGGAGACCTACCCGGGGCTGCGCACGCCCGACTCGCCGACGCAGCTCGTCGGCGGCACGTTCTCGACCGAGTTCCGCGCGGTCGACCACGTCGAGCGCATGCTCTCGCTCGACAACGCGTTCTCCGACGAGGACGTGCGTGCGTGGGCGGACCGCGTCCAGCGGGACCTGGAGACCGACGAGCCGCCGCACTACCTGTGCGAGCTCAAGATCGACGGCCTCGCGATCGCCCTGCTGTACGAGAAGGGCCGCCTGGTGCGCGCGGCGACGCGCGGCGACGGGCGCACCGGTGAGGACGTCACGCTGAACGTCCGCACGATCACGACGATCCCCGACGTCCTCGCGGGCGACCCGGCGACCCACCCGGAGCTCATCGAGATCCGCGGCGAGGTGTTCCTGCCGGTCGAGGCGTTCACCGCGCTCAACGAGGCGCAGGTCGCGGCGGGCAAGGCGCCGTTCGCGAACCCCCGCAACGCCGCGGCGGGCTCGCTGCGGCAGAAGGACCCGCGCGTGACCGCGTCGCGTCCGCTGCGCATGTACGCGCACGGGATCGGGGCGTTGCGCTGGGCCGACGGCACCCGGCCCGCGGACCTGACGCGGCAGTCCCAGGTGTACGACCTGCTGGCCGGCTGGGGAGTGCCCACGTCCTCGCACACGCGCGTGGTCCAGGGGCTCGACGGTGTGCGGGAGATGATCGCGTACTACGGCGAGCACCGGCACGACGTCGAGCACGAGATCGACGGCATCGTGCTCAAGGTCGACGAGATCGGCCTGCAGCGCCGCCTCGGCGCGACGAGCCGCGCACCGCGCTGGGCCATCGCCTACAAGTACCCGCCCGAGGAGGTCAACACGCGCCTGCTCGCGATCGAGGTGGGCATCGGCCGCACCGGGCGGGCGACGCCGTTCGCGGTCATGGAGCCCGTGTTCGTGTCGGGCTCGACCGTGCGCCAGGCGACGCTGCACAACCAGGACGTCGTGCGGGCGAAGGGCGTGCGTGTCGGCGACATGGTCGTGCTGCGCAAGGCGGGCGACGTGATCCCCGAGGTCGTGGGGCCCGCGCCCCAGGCCCCCGACGACTCCGTGCCGCGCGTCGAGTGGCACATGCCCGCCGACTGCCCCGAGTGCGGCACGCCGCTGCGCCCGATGCGCGAGGGCGACGTGGACCTGCGCTGCCCGAACGCGGAGACCTGCCCGGCGCAGGTGCGCGGGCGCGTCGAGCACATCGGCTCGCGCGGCGCGCTCGACATCGAGGCGCTCGGCGAGGTCACGGCCGCGGCGCTCACGCAGCCCGACGTGCCGCGGGAGCCGCCGCTGCGCACCGAGGCGGACCTCTTCGACCTCGTGGGGTACGCGGCGGACGCGTCCGACGAGGAGCGCGAACGCGTGCGTGCGGCGAGCCTGGCGAGGCTCGCCGAGATCGAGGTCGTCGTGCGGGACCCGGAGACGGGGCTGCCGCGCGAGGACGAGGACGGCAACGTGCGCCGGCGCACCCCGTTCCGCCGCCGCCTCACGTGGAGCCGCGCGCAGCGCACCGCGGCCGAGGCGCAGGGCCGTGAGCTGCCGGACTGGGAGCCGTCCGAGGCCGCACGCACGCTGCTCGACCAGCTCGACCTCGCCAAGACGAAGGAGCTGTGGCGCGTGCTCGTCGCGCTGTCGATCCGGAACGTGGGCCCCACGGCGGCGCGCGCGCTCGCGCAGGAGTTCCGCTCGATGACCGCGCTGCGCGAGGTCGTCGAGGGCGACGCCGAGACGGCCGCGGGACGTCTCGCGGGCGTGGAGGGCGTCGGCCCCACCATCGCGCAGTCGCTCACGGACTGGTTCGCGACGCCGTGGCACGCGCAGGTCGTCGACCGGTGGCGCGACGCGGGCGTCCTCATGCGGGACGAGGCGGGGGCAGATACCGAGCGCACGCTCGAGGGGCTCACGGTCGTCGTGACCGGCAGCCTCGAACGGTTCTCGCGCGACGAGGCCAAGGAGGCGATCCTCGTGCGCGGCGGGAAGGCCGCCGGCTCGGTCTCGAAGAAGACGGACTTCGTCGTGGTGGGGGAGAGCGCGGGCTCGAAGGAGACCAAGGCGCGCGAGCTCGGCCTCACGATCCTCGACGAGTCCGGGTTCGAGCGGCTGCTGGCCGGGGGACCGGAGGCCGTCGCGTGAGCGCGCGGGACGGTGGCGCGCCCGCGTCCACGGTGTCCAGGGGCACGGTGTCCAGGGGCACGGTGTCCAGGGCGAAGGTGCCGACGGCGCTCGCGCCGGGGGTCGAGGTCGAGATGGCGTGCTGGCCCCCGCTGCGTCGCGTCGTGACGACCCAGGGGTGGTGGGTGGGCCTGTCCGGCGGGCTGACGAAGCGCGCGAACAGCGCGGTCGCGCTCCAGGTCCCCGACGGCGGCGTCCCGAGCGCGGTGGACGAGGTCGAGACGCACTACGCGGCGGCCGGTCTGCCCGCGGTGATGCGCGTCGGCCACGGCGGCCTGCAGGACGAGGTGCGCGGCGAGCTCGACGGCCGCGGGTGGGCCGAGCGCGCGGTCACCGCGGTGCTCGCGCGCCCGCTCGACGGTCTCACGGCGACGCCCGGGGGCGGTGCCGTGCGCACGTCGCTCGCACGCGAGCCCGACGACGCGTGGCTCGACCTGCACCTCGACGTCAAGGGCGCGGACGCATGCGACGGCGGTGCGCGGCGCGCGCTGGCCCGCGCGATCCTCACGGGCGGCGAGGCGTGGCACCTGACGGCGTACGACGACGACGCGCTCGTCGGCATCATCCGCGTGGCACGCGCCGGGCGCTGGGGTGCGCTGTCGTGCCTCGCGGTGCGGCCCGAGCACCGCCGGCGAGGCACCGGGCGGCTGCTCACGCTGCGCGGGCTCGAGGTGGCGCGCGAGCACGGCGCGTCGCACGCGTTCCTCCAGGTCGAGGAGCACAACACGGGCGCGGCCGCGCTGTACGCGGACCTCGGCTTCGTCCGGGTGGACGGGTACAGCTACCTCGAACGGCCCACCGCCGACGGCACGGTGCCCGCGGGTTCCTGCTGACCTGACGTCCTGTGCACAGGCGGTCCGAAACCGCCCACACCGAGTCTTGGTCTCTGACATACTGCTCCGTTACTCACGGCCGGGGACGCTCGCTCCCGCCGCAGAGGACGGCTCATCCGCCCGTGCACCCGCCCGACCCGGCGAGAAAGAGGTAGCACCCCCGTGACCGTGTTCTTCGTGGTCGGCGCCGTCGGCCTCCTGCTGCTCGTCCTGTCGCTCGTCGTGGGCGAGATCTTCGAGTCCTTCGAGATCGGCGACGGTGGCATCTCGGGCCTGGCGGTGGGGATCGGCGCGGTGGTGTTCGGTGCGTCCGGCGTGCTCGCGCGCTCGGCCGAGCTCGCCGACGTCTGGGCCTACGTCATCGCGGCGGCGTTCGCGGTGGTCGCCGGGCTCGTCGCCCAGACCGTGATCACCAAGCTCGCCGCGTCCGAGGACGCCCCGCCGCCGCCGCTGGAGGGGGCCTTCGGGGTCCTGACCTCGACGACGGGCCCCGAGGGCGGCGAGGTCCGGCTCGAGGGCGTGCGCGACCTCGAGAGCCGGCTCGCGTGGGCCGACGAGGAGCTGCCGGCGGGGACCCGCATCGTCGTCGTCGGGGTCTCCGGGTCCCGCGTCCGCGTGCGGCGCGCCTGACACCGGGCCGCGCGGCCCACCCCTACCACCCGTCCCCGCGGCACAGGCCGCGGGCCTGAAGAGAGGAGCCCGGGGCGACCCGGACACCATGCCCGACTTCCTCAGCAGCGGCTCGGCGGTCCTCGCCGTCCTCGCGCTCGTCATCGCGTTCGTCGCGGTCATCACGCTCGTCACCAAGCGCATCCGGCGCGTCCCGCCGAACGAGGCCCTCGTCATCGTGGGCCGGGGCGCCGGCAAGAACGCGGGCGACGGCGGCCAGCGCGTCGTCGTCGGCGGGCGCGTCTTCGTCTGGCCCGTGCTCCAGCAGGGCTTCCCGATCTCGCTAGAGCAGCGTCAGATCGGCATCACGGTCGAGGGCGTCGACAAGAACCGGATCAAGCTCGCCATCAAGGCCTCGATCAACTTCAAGGTCCGCGGGGACGAGGAGGGCGTGCGACGCGCGGCCCAGCGGTTCCTCTCGCAGCAGGCGACGCTCACCGACGTCATCAAGGAGTCCCTCGAGGGCTCGCTGCGCTCGATCATCGGCGACATGACGATCGAGCAGATCATCTCCGACCGCAAGTCGCTGCAGGACGCGGTGGTCGCCTCGACGAAGACGGACCTCGCGGAGCAGGGCCTGCAGGTCGACCTGCTCAACATCTCGGACATCTCCACGCCGGGCTCGGACTACCTGGCGAACCTCGGGCGCGCCGAGGCGGCCCGTGCACGGCAGGTCGCCGAGGTGAAGGAGGCCGAGGCGCAGCAGGTCTCCGAGTTCGCGAAGATCGTCGCGGCCGAGGCCATCGCCGAGCGCCAGCGCGACCTCGCGCTCAAGCAGGCGACGATCAAGGCGGAGACCGACCGCGCGAACGCGGAGGCGGACGCCGCGGGCCGGCTCGCACGCGCCGAGCAGGACAAGCTGGTCGCCCTCCAGGAGCGTGAGGCGCTCGCCGAGAAGGCCAAGGTCACCGAGGAGCAGCTGGACATCGACGTGCGCAAGCCGGCCGAGGCCGCCGCGTACGCCGCGGTCCAGCAGGCGACCGGTGAGCGTGACGCCGCGAACGCGGCGACCGAGGCGGACGCGTTCAAGCGCACGCGCATCGCCGAGGCGAACAAGGTCGCGGCGGTGAACGACGCGGAGGCTGCCGCGCAGGCCACCATCCGTGCCGGTAACGCCGAGCGCGACCGGCAGCTCGCCGAGGCGCAGGCGGTCGAGGCCCTGGGTCTCGCGCGGGCCGCCGCCGCGAAGGCCGAGGGTCTGGCCGCCGCCGAGGCGACCAAGGCGCAGGCCGAGGCGCTGCGCGAGCAGGGCGAGGCGATCCTCGCGCAGCAGGTCATCGGCGTGCTCCCGGAGATCGTGCGCGCGGCGTCCGACCCGATCGCCGCGATCAAGCAGCTGACCGTGGTCTCGACCGACGGCGCGTCGGCGGTCACCAAGACCGTCGGCCAGGTGCTCGGTGAGGGCCAGGAGGTCGTCAAGTCGCTCACGGGCATCGACATCGCGGCGGTGCTCTCGGGCGCAGCGGGCGGCGTGGCCGCGGGCGTGCTGAACCACCAGGGCGGCAACCACACGGACACCCGCTCCTGATCGGCGCCGGTCGGCCCGGGGTCCGCGCTCAGCGCTCCTCGGGCCGACCGGTCCCCGCCGGTCCCTCGTCGAGCGGGCGGTCGGCGCGGGAGGCGTCGAGCGCGGCGTCGAGGTCGGCCAGCAGCCGCCGGCACTCCTCGACGTCCCACGGCGTGCCCGCGAGCTCGAACTCGAACAGCACGGGCCGGCCGGACGCGCGGGCGACGAGCCGCGCGGCGTCCTGGTAGTAGCGGCCGAAGTTCCGGTTGCCCGAGCCGATCACGCCGACGAGCCGGCGGCGGTTGGCCGCCGAGCGCAGGAACCGCCGCACGGCCTCGGGCACGGTGTCGTTCGCGTCGTTGCCGGTCTTGTACGACGGCGTGAGCAGGACCCAGGGCCCGTCGGCCTCGGACAGGCGGACCTCACGCTGCGCGAGGTCGTGCACGGGCCGCTCGAGCCGCTGCGCGAAGGACCGCACGAGGCCGCTCGCGGACGAGTAGTAGTACACCGGGATGACACGCACGTCCGTCAGGATCGCCCGCTGCCCCCGCGTGCTCGCGGGCAGATGGTCCCGGCCCGATACTGGGCGTGTGATCTCACGCGACCTGGCCCTGCGGCTGCGGACCACCGGCCTGCACTGGCACCCGACCTCGGGCGACCGGTTCGGGATGCTGGTCGACGGCGTCGACGAGGTGTTCACGGTAAGCGAGATGACGATCGAGGCGCACCACTACGCGACGGGCACGGTCCTGGGGTTCAACGGCACCACGGAGTGGGCGCTGGACTCGGTCGAGCTGCAGGACGCGGTGTGGCTGCCGCGCGAGGACCAGCTGCGCGAGCTGCTGGGCGGGACGTTCCGGTCGCTCGCGCGTTCGACGGACGGCAGCTTCCAGGTGCTCGTCGAGCTCGCGGGACGGCCCGAGCAGGTGTTCACCGCGCCGCACGCGGAGGACGCGTACGCGCTCGCGCTCCTCTCACTGATCGAGGCGGCCGTCGACCGGACCTGACGCACGTCTAGACTCCGTGGCATGTCCACCCTCTCCCGCGACGAGGTCGCGCGTGTGGCAGGGCTGGCCCGGATCGACCTGTCGCCCGCCGAGCTCGACCGGCTCGCGGGCGAGCTCGACGTCATCGTCGAGTCGGTCGCACGCGTGAGCGAGATCGCCACCCCGGACGTGCCGGCCACCAGCCACCCCCTGCCGCTGACGAACGTGTTCCGTGCCGACGTGCCCGAGCCCCCGGTGGACCGCGCCGCGGTGCTCGCCGCGGCGCCGGCCAGCGAGGACGGCAAGTTCCTGGTGCCGCAGATCCTGGGGGAGGACGCATGAGCGAGGACCTGACGCGGATCTCCGCGGCCGCGCTCGCGGACCGCCTCCAGGCCGGCGACGTCTCGTCGGTGGAGGCGACGCGCGCGCACCTCGACCGGATCGCTGCCGTGGACGGCGCTGTGCACGCCTTCCTGCACGTGTCCGACGAGGCCGCGCTCGCGACGGCGGCCGACGTGGACGCCCGCCGCGCGGCGGGCGAGGACCTGCACCCGCTGGCGGGCGTGCCGATCGCGGTCAAGGACGTCGTGGTGACACGCGGTGTCCCGACGACCGCCGGCTCGCGCATCCTCGAGGGCTGGGTGCCGCCGTACGACGCGACGCTCGTCGAGCGCATCAAGTCCGCGGGGCTGCCGATCCTCGGCAAGACGAACATGGACGAGTTCGCGATGGGCTCGTCGACGGAGCACTCGGCGTACGGCAACACGCACAACCCGTGGGACCTCGAGCGGATCCCGGGCGGTTCGGGCGGCGGCAGCGCCGCGGCGGTCGGCGCGTACGAGGCGCCGCTCGCGATCGGCACGGACACGGGCGGCTCGATCCGCCAGCCCGCGGCGGTCACGGGCACGGTGGGAGTCAAGCCGACGTACGGCTCGGTGTCCCGGTACGGCCTGATCGCGCTCGCGAGCAGCCTGGACCAGGCGGGCCCGGTGACGCGCACGGTGCTCGACTCGGCGCTGCTCCACGAGCTCATCGGTGGCCACGACCCGCGTGACTCGACGTCGATCGCGGAGCCGTTGCCGCCGCTCGTCGCGGCGGCTCGCCAGGGCGCGTCGGGGGACCTGTCGGGCGTGCGCGTCGGGGTCATCACCCAGCTGCAGGGCGAGGGGTACCAGCCGGGCGTGCTCGCGCGGTTCCACGAGTCGCTCGAGCTGCTGCAGCGCGCGGGTGCCGAGGTCGTCGAGGTCTCGTGCCCGCACTTCGAGTACGCGCTCGCGGCGTACTACCTGATCCTGCCGGCGGAGGCGTCGAGCAACCTCGCGAAGTTCGACGGCATGCGGTTCGGTCTGCGGGTCGAGCCCACGCAGGGGCCGGTCACCGCGGAGCGCGTCATGGCGGCGACCCGAGGCGCGGGCTTCGGCGACGAGGTCAAGCGCCGCGTCATCCTCGGCACGTACGCGCTGTCGGCCGGCTACTACGACGCGTACTACGGCAGCGCCCAGAAGGTCCGCACGCTCATCCAGCGTGACTTCGCGGCCGCGTTCGCGCAGGCGGACGTGCTCGTCTCGCCCACGGCGCCGACGACTGCGTTCAAGCTGGGCGAGAAGCTCGACGACCCGCTGGCGATGTACCTCAACGACGTCGCGACGATCCCGGCGAACCTCGCCGGCGTCCCCGGCCTGTCGCTGCCGGCGGGGCTGTCGGACGACGGCCTTCCGGTCGGCTTCCAGGTGCTCGCGCCGGCGAAGGCGGACGACCGCCTGTACCGGGTCGGTGCCGCGCTGGAGCGTCTGCTGGAGAACGAGTGGGGCGGTCCGCTGCTGGCGCAGGCCCCGGAGCTGGAGGTGGCGCGATGAGCGGCACGACCGCGGCCCTGGTCGACTACGACGACGCGGTGGCGCGCTTCGACCCGGTGATCGGCATCGAGGTGCACGTCGAGCTGGGCACGCGCACGAAGATGTTCGACGCGGCGCCCGCCGGCTTCGGCGAGGAGCCGAACACGTCGGTCACTCCCGTGTCGCTGGGCCTGCCGGGGAGCCTGCCGGTGGTCAACGGCACGGCGGTGGAGTACGCGATCCGCATCGGGCTCGCGCTCAACTGCTCGATCGCGCAGACGTGCCGGTTCGCACGCAAGAACTACTTCTACCCGGACGTCCCGAAGAACTTCCAGACGTCGCAGTACGACGAGCCCATCGCGTACGACGGCTACGTCGACGTCGAGCTCGAGGACGGCACGGTGTTCCGCGTCGAGGTCGAGCGCGCGCACATGGAGGAGGACGCGGGCAAGAACACGCACGTGGGCGGCGCCACGGGCCGCATCCACGGGGCGGAGTACTCGCTCGTCGACTACAACCGTGCGGGCATCCCGCTGGTGGAGATCGTGACGCGCCCGATCACGGGTGCGGGCGAGCGCGCGCCGGAGGTCGCGCGCGCGTACGTGCAGACCCTGCGTGACCTGTTCCGCGCGCTGGAGGTCTCCGAGGCGCGCATGGAGCGCGGCAACGTCCGCGCGGACGTGAACGTCTCGCTGCGCCCGACTCCGGACAGCCCGCTGGGCACGCGGACCGAGACCAAGAACGTCAACTCGTTCCGCTCGGTCGAGCGTGCGGTCCGCTACGAGATCTCGCGGCAGGCCGCGGTGCTCGACGCGGGTGGTGCGATCGTCCAGGAGACCCGGCACTGGCACGAGGACACGGGGGTCACGACGAGCGGCCGCGTGAAGTCGGACGCGGAGGACTACCGGTACTTCCCGGAGCCCGACCTGGTGCCGATCGCGCCGGACCGGGCGTGGGTCGAGGAGATCCGTGCCGCGCTTCCGGAGCTGCCGGCGGCGCGTCGTCGTCGCCTGCAGGGCGAGTGGGGCTTCGCGGACGCGGAGATGCGCGACGTGGTGAACGCGGGGGCGGTCGAGCTCATCGAGGCGACCGTCGCGGCGGGCGCCGCACCGGCCGCGGCGCGCAAGTGGTGGATGGGCGAGCTGGCCCGCACCGCGAAGGAGCGGGACGTGGAGCTGGGCGACCTGCCCATCACGCCCGCGCAGATCGGTGAGCTGCAGGCTCTGGTGGACGCTGGCCGGATCAACGACAAGCTCGCGCGGCAGGTGCTCGAGGGCGTCCTGGCGGGTGAGGGCGGGCCGGAGCAGGTCGTCGTGGCGCGGGGGCTCGAGGTCGTCTCGGACGACGGTCCGCTCCTCGAGGCGATCGACGCGGCGCTCGCGGCTCAGCCGGACGTCGCCGACAAGATCCGCTCGGGCAACCTGGGCCCGGTCGGGGCGATCATCGGTGCCGTCATGAAGGCGACGCGTGGTCAGGCGGATGCCGCACGCGTCCGCGAGCTGGTCCTCGAGAGGGTCTCGTCCTGATCGAGACTTTCTAGGTTCCGGCTCCTCCCAGACGGGACCATCGGGCGTCAAGACCCCGGTCGGCTGTCCACCGACCGGGGTCTTCGCGTTCCCCGGAGATTGCTCCCTTCGGGTGTTGTTCCAGGTGGTGGTGCGGATCGGTCCAGAGGCCGTCCCGCAGGCGACTGTCCGAGATGTCGGGTGTGCGCGGCGACCGGGTGTTGAACGGTATCGAAATCGTTACCGAAAGATTGTTCCCTCCGGTCGCAACACCGGGTTAGCCTCACGGCCACCGGAACCACGTCACGCAAAGGAGCGTCGATGCTTACTAGTACACGGGTGCACAGCAGACGAGGGGTCGCGGGACTCGCGACGCTCGCCCTGCTGGCAGCACCGCTGACAGCCGTGACGGTCGGCGCGAGCGCCGCCGGCGCGGCGGACGGGACGACGTCCCTGCTCACCGCGTCGTTCGACGACGGGACCCTCGGCGGCCTGACGCAGTCGGGTGCGGCGGGCACGTTCGTCGACCTCGGCGACGGCGACAAGGTCTACCAGGTCGTCCGCGGCGCCAACTTCGACGGGGTCTCGACCCCCACCGACCTCCTCGAGGGCCTCGAGGCCGGCACGGTCGTCACCGTGACGGCGCAGGCCCGCATCGTCGCGGGCGACACGAACGTCGGCGCCCGCTGGGTCACCAAGCCGAGCTTCACCTGGCTCTCGAGCACCACCCTGACCGATGAGTGGACCACCGTCACCGGGACCTACACCATCCCCGCGACGGGCGCCGAGAGCGAGCTGTACCTCGGCACCGGGCCCTACCCGGAGCCGACCCCCGCGCTGGCGTTCACCTACCAGCTCGACGACGTCGTCGTGACCGCCGCCGCCCCCGCGAGCGAGCCCACCGTCGTGCTGAGCAACGACTTCGAGTCGACGAAGTCGCCCTGGGGCGACCGCGGCTCGGTGACCTCCCTCACCGGGACCGAGTTCCACGGCGGCGCGCAGAGCCTGCTGGTCGCGAACCGCACCGCCGACTGGGCGGGCACGCAGGCCGACCTGACGTCGACGCTCGTCGCGGGGCAGTCCGCCGACTTCTCCGCCTGGGTCAAGCTCCCGGCCGGGACCGAGGGTGCGTCGACCATCAAGGTCACGGCCCAGACCAACAGCGGCGGCGACGACTCGTACGCGACCATCGCCACGGCCGCCGACGTGACGGCCGACGAGTGGGTCGAGATCTCCGGGTCGTACACGCGGCCCGCCGGCCTCACCTCGGTGATCCTCTACTTCGAGGCGTCCGCGATCGACACGGTCCACCCGGGCTTCCTCGTCGACGACGTGCGCGTCACCGGTGCCGCCGGCAGCGGGGACGACTACGTCGAGACCGACCCGAGCTTCGTCCCGGGCGGTGCGCTGAACCCGTCCGAGGCGCCCGTCTCGGCCGCGCGCGGCACGACGAAGACGTCCGCGCTCACGTTCGACGACGGCCCGAACGGCGCCACGACGACCGCGCTGCTCGACTTCCTCGAGGAGAACGACGTCAAGGCCACGTTCTGCGTCATCGGCCAGAACGTGCAGGCGCCCGGCGGTGCCGACGTGCTCAAGCGGATCGTGGCCGACGGCCACACGCTGTGCAACCACAGCACCGACTACGACGGCATGGGCTCGCTGACGAAGGCGCAGGTCGCGGACAAGCTCAAGGCGAACCTGGCGATCATCCGGGACGCGCTGGGCGACCCCGAGGCCGAGGTGCCCTACTTCCGTGCGCCCAACGGTGACTGGGGCCGGACGAACCAGGTCGCGGTCGCGCTCGGCATGCAGCCGCTCGCGGTCGACAACCTGATCTTCGACTGGGACGGCGCCGAGAACGCGGGCGACGAGGCGAAGCTCACGGCCGCGCTGCGCGACGTCATCACGTCCAACCCGGGCGAGATCGTCCTGGTGCACGACGGTGGCGGCAACCGCACGGCGGGCGTGAACGCGGTCAAGACCGTGGTCGCCGAGCTGCTCGCCGACGGCTGGACGTTCACGCTGCCCGCCGGCGGTGCGGCGCCCAAGGGCGTCACGCTCGTCGACACGGACTTCGAGGACGGCACGCCGCAGGGCTGGTCCCCGCGCGACGACGGCAAGGGCGCCCCGACGGTCGTCGTGCAGGACGAGGTCGCGCACGACTCGACGTACGCCGTCCGGGTCTCGGACCGCGTCTCGCAGGGCCAGGGCATCCAGTTCGACGTGACGGACAAGGCCACGCCCGGTGCGTCGTACGACGTCTCGGCGTGGGTCAAGTTCGAGGGCACGCCGGGCGACATGACGCTCTCGTCGCGCACGGTGACGGGTGACAACTCGGCCGCGTTCTCGAACCTGGCCCAGTTCACGGGCCTGTCGTCGAGCCAGTGGGTCAACGTGACGGGCACGTTCACGATGCCGGCGTTCGACACCGCCGCGGAGATCTACTTCGAGACCAAGTGGGCGCAGGGCGAGGCCGGCAACACCTCGACGTTCGTCGTCGACGACGTCACGGTGAAGTCGACCCCGGTCTCGGAGATCCAGGACCTCACGCCGCTCAAGGACACGGTGACGTTCCCGATGGGTGCGGCCGTCGACTCGCGCGAGATGAACGGCTCGGCCTCCCAGCTGCTGCTCAAGCACTTCAACCAGCTCACGGCCGAGAACTACATGAAGGTCGAGGCCTGGTATGCGGGTGAGGGTGTGGACTCGTTCCGCATGCACCCGGAGGCGAAGGCGCTCCTGGACTACGCGCAGGAGAACGAGCTGCGGGTGTACGGGCACGTGCTCGCGTGGCACAGCCAGACGCCGGACTGGTTCTACCGGGACGACGAGGGTGCGCTGCTCGGGCCGGACGCGATGCGTGCGCGCCTGCGCGAGCACATCTTCGCGATCGCCGAGACGATCTCGGACCAGTACGGCCCGTTCGGCTCGCCGACCAACCCGCTCAAGGCGTGGGACGTCGTCAACGAGGTGATCGACGACGGCACCGCCTACGAGGACGGCATGCGCCGCTCCACGTGGTACCAGATCCTCGGCGAGAGCTTCGTGGACTCGGCGTTCGAGTACGCGAACGAGGCGTTCAACGACGTCTACGCGGCCGAGGGCGAGGAGCACCCCGTCACGCTGTTCATCAACGACTACAACACCGAGCAGACGGGCAAGCGGGCGCGCTACAAGGCGCTCGTCGAGCGCCTGATCGCGCGGGACGTCCCGATCGACGGCGTGGGTCACCAGTTCCACGTCGCGCTGTCGACGCCGGTCAGCACGCTCGGTGCCGCGATCGACGACTTCGAGGGCATGAAGACGGCCGACGGCCGCGACCTCGTGCAGGCCGTGACCGAGCTCGACGTGTTCGTCGGCTCGCCCGACACCGCGAAGTCCGTCGACCAGGGGTACTACTACCAGGCCGCGTTCGACGCGTTCCGGGCGCACGCCGACGACCTGTTCTCGGTGACGGTCTGGGGCCTGACCGACGGTCGGTCGTGGCGGGCGTCGAACAACGGCAAGCCGCTGCTGTTCGACGACTACTTCAAGGCCAAGCCCGCGTACTACGGCGCGGCCGACCAGGATCTCCCGCCGGCGATCCGCAGCGCGAACGCGTTCGCGGCCGACGCCGAGGGCGACTACGCGGTCGGCTCCGACGAGTGGCGTCGTCTCCCGCTGCACGCGGTGGGCGAGAACGGCCGGTTCCAGCTGCGCTGGACGCCGGACGGTCTGCTGGCCTACGTGGACGTCGACGACGCGTCGGCTGACTCGGGCGACGCGGTGCTGCTCGAGACGCCGGACGGCGTGACGACGATCGCGCGCGGCTCGTCGGGTGCGGTCGAGCGTGCCGGTGGCTGGTCCGTCGTCGCCACGGTGCCGCTGTCGGGCGCCGCCCGCGGCGACGTGGTCGAGCTCGACGTGCGCGTCGTCGACCAGGACACGACGTCGGCGTGGAACACGTCGGGCGTGCTCGGCAGCGTCACGCTCGTCGAGCCGCTGTCGTACACCGAGGTGCCGGCGACCGCGACCGCCCCGACGATCGACGGCGACGTCGACGCGGTGTGGTCCGGTGCGGGCTCGGTCACGACCGAGAAGCCGACGCTGGGCACGGGTGGTGCGCAGGGCACGTTCCGCACGCTGTGGAAGGACAACACGCTGTACCTGCTGGCGGACGTGACCGACCCCGAGGTCGACACGTCGGGCAGCGACCCGTGGACGAAGGACTCCGTCGAGATCTACGTGGACGGCGGGAACTTCAAGAACGGCGCGTACCGCTACGACGACACGCAGATCCGGATCGACGCGACCGGTGCGGTCTCGTTCGGCACGGGCGACGAGGCGTTCCAGCGCAACCGCCTGCAGTCGGCCGTGGTGCCGACGGCGACCGGGTACCGCGTCGAGGCGGCGATCAGCCTCCTCGAGTACGGCGGCCTCGGGACGTTCCACGGCCTGGACGTCCAGGTCAACGACGCCGCGGGCGGCAGCCGGCACGCCATCACCAACTGGGCGGACCCGACGGGCACTGGCTATCAGTCGACGGCCCGCTGGGGCGTCGCCAAGCTGGTCGGCGCGCTCGAGCCGCCGGTCGAGACGGCGCCGGTCGTGGTGACCCACCCGGTCACGACCACGGGCACGCTCGGCTCGACGGTGACGTTCACGGCTGCGGCGACCGGCAACCCGACGCCGACGGTGCAGTGGCAGCGCAAGCTGCCGGGCTCGACGACCTGGGCGAACCTGTCCGGTCGCACGAGCAGCACGCTCACGGTCAAGGCCGTCGCGGTCAACGACCGGGCGAGCTTCCGCGCCGTGTTCACCAACAGCCACGGCACGGCCATCACGCGCACCGCGCAGCTGAAGGTGCAGCGCGTGGCGCCGAAGGTCACGGTGCAGCCGAAGTCGGTGACGGCTCCGGTGCGCTCGGTGGTCAAGGTCACGGCCCAGGCGTCGGGCTACCCGACGCCGGCGGTCCAGTGGGAGCGCAAGCTCCCCGGCTCGTCGTCGTGGACGAAGATCAACGGTGCCACCAAGACCACGGTGAGCGTCTCGCTCACGCCGACGGTCGACGGCGTCCAGGTCCGCGCGGTGTTCAAGAACAGCGCGGGCACGGTCACCACGAAGGCGGCGACGATCACCGCCACGAAGGTCGCCCCGACGATCACGGCGCAGCCGAGGTCGGTGGTGGCGGCGCCGGGCACGGTCGCGACGTTCACCGTGGCGGCCACCGCGTACCCCGCGCCGAAGGTGCAGTGGTACGTCCAGCCCAAGGGGTCGACGAAGTGGTTCGCCATCTCGGGTGCCACCAAGACGACGCTGCGGATCAACGCGACCGCGTCGCGTGACGGCTCGACGTTCCGGGCCGTGGTCCACAACGTGGCCGGCACGGTCACGAGCAGGGGAGCGCTGCTGACGCTGCGCTGACCCGACGGGACCGGCGGCGTCGCCGCGGAGCATGGCTGAGCTCCGCGGCGACGCCGCCTCGTCGTTCCCGGGCGGTCCTCGGCGGGTCGGTGCGGTGGCGCGGACCGGTGCAATAGCCTCGCCTCACCGAGCCGGGAGGGGCGTCGCGCATGACCGAGCAGACGACGAGCAGCGAGAAGCCGACCCTGCAGGGTGAGATGCTCACGCTGCGACCGATCCGCGCCGCGGACGCCGCGGCAGTCTGGGAGGTGGTCACCGACCCCGAGGGCAAGCGCCTCACCGGGACCACGGCGACGTTCACCCGCGAGGACGTCGACCGCTGGTGCGCGACGGTGGCGGACCTGCCGGGCCGGGTCGACCTGGCGATCACGCTGGCGGGTCAGGACGAGTACCTCGGCGAGATCGTGCTGAACGACATCGACGACGTCGTCCGCAGCGCGAACCTGCGGCTCGTGATGCGCCCCGGGTACCGGGGCCGCGGCTACGGCACGGAGGCGATCGAGCTGGTGCTCGGGTTCGCGTTCGACGGGCTGGGGCTGCACCGGGTCGGCCTCGACGTGCTGTCGGTCAACTCCCGCGCGCTGTCGCTGTACGAGAACCTCGGCTTCCGGGTCGAGGGGCGCCGCCGCGACGCCTACCGCGACGGCGACCGGTGGTGCGACGCGATCGACATGGGTCTGCTCGAGGACGAGTACCGCGCGGGCCAGCTGGGCTCAGCCCGCTGACACCGCTGCCGCCTCCGACTGGTGGCGCGCCGGGAGCCCCACGACGATGGGGGCATGAGCGCACCTGACGAGCCGCCGGGCCGCCCGCGTCGCCGCGTGGAGCCCCGCGACCCGGCACCCGGGGACGCGCGGCTGGACGGACGGTCCGTGCGCGTGGGGGAGGCGCACGGGGTCGTGCCGCGCGACCGCGCGTTCTTCGGCCACCCGCTGGGGCTCATGACGCTGTTCGGCACCGAGCTGTGGGAGCGGTTCAGCTACTACGGCATGCGCGCGATCCTGCTGTACTTCCTCACCGACACGATCGCGAACGACGGCCTCGGGCTCGCGGACGACCTCGGCAACGCGGTCGTCGCGGTGTACGGCGCGTCGGTGTACCTGCTGTCCGTCATCGGCGGGTGGCTCGCGGACCGGGTGATCGGCGCGCGGCGCTCGGTGCTGTACGGCGGGGTGGTCATCGCGGCGGGTCACGTGAGCCTCGCGGTCCCCGACTCGCGGTTCTCCTACCTCGGCATCGTGCTGGTGGCGCTGGGCACGGGCCTGCTCAAGCCGAACGTCTCGAGCATGGTCGGCGAGCTGTACTCGCGCGACGACCCGCGCCGCGACTCGGCGTTCTCGATCTTCTACATGGGCATCAACATCGGCTCGCTCCTCGCGCCGATCCTGGTGGGCGTCGCGCGGGAGATCGGCGGGTACCACGCGGGGTTCGCCGTGGCGGCGGTCGGCATGGCGATCGCGCTCGTGTTCTTCGTCGCGGGGCGGGGTCTGCTCGGCGGCGCCGGCGACGAGGCGCCGAACCCGCTCACGGCGGCGGACCGCGGGCCGCTCGTGCGGCTCGTGGGTGCCGTCCTGGTGGGCTGCCTCGTCGCGGTCGGCGTCGCGGCGGCGGTCTCCGGCGGGTTCACGACGACGACGTTCATCGACGCGCTGTCGTACATCGCGCTCGCCGCGCCCGTGGCCACGTTCTGGTTGATGTTCCGCTCGCCGAAGGTCACGCACGCGGAGCGCACGCGGCTGCGGGCGTACATCCCGCTGTTCGTCGCGGCGATGCTGTTCTGGATGATCTTCGAGCAGGCCGCGAGCACGCTGTCCGAGTACGCACGGGACCACACGGAGCTCACGATCCTCGGCGTCGAGGTCTCGCCGGCGTTCTTCCAGTCGGTCAACCCCGCCGCGATCATCGTCCTCGCACCCGTCTTCGCGTGGCTGTGGGTCCGGCTCGAGGACCGGCCGCCGACCGCCGTGAAGTTCGCGATCGGTCTGACGTTCGCGGCGCTGTCGTTCCTGTTCCTCGCGGGCGCGTCCGCGATCGCGGGCGACGGGCGCACTCCCTGGTGGGTGCTGGTGCTGGTGTACGTCATCCAGACCGTCGGCGAGCTGTGCCTGTCACCCGTGGGTCTCGCGGCGACGACGCTGCTCGCGCCGCGGGCGTTCCGCGGGCAGGCGATGGCCCTGTGGTTCCTCGCGACGAGCGCGGGCAACGCGATCACCGCACAGGTGGTGCAGGCGACGAGCGACGTGGGCCCGACCGCCTACTTCGGCTGGATCGGCGCCGTGGCGCTCGTGTTCGCGGGTGGGATGTTCGCGATCGCCCCCTGGGTCACGCGGCACATCCGCGAGGGCTCGCGTGAGGAGGACGCCGAGGACGCGACGGTCCTCTAGCGGGCCGGACGGGCCGTGCCGGGTCAGGCCAGCGCGCGGCAGGACGAGCGCTCGACGAGCGCGGTCGGCAGCTGCAGGTGCGTCGGGACGTCCTTGTCGTCCTTGTCGTCGAGCAGGTCGATGAGCAGGTGCAGGGCGCGTGCGCCGATGTCGCGCAGCGGCTGGCTGATCGTCGTGAGGGGTGGCTCGCACAGCGCGGACTCGGGGACGTTGTCGAACCCGATGACCGACAGGTCGTCGGGCACGCGCAGCCCGAGCTCGCGCGCGACCTCGATGGTCCGGATGGCCGACAGGTCGTTCGCGGCGAAGATCGCGGTCGGGCGGTCGGGCCGGTCGAGCAGCTCACGCGCGGGCTGCGTCGCCGTCTCGGGGCGGAACCCGCCGTTCACGACGAGCGTCTCGTCGACCTCCAGGCCCGCAGCCTGCAGCGCCGCGCGGAACCCCGCCTCGCGCAGCCGTGCGGACTCCAGGTCGGGACGTCCGCCCATGAGGCCGATGCGCCGGTGCCCGAGCGCGACGAGGTGCTCGACCGCCATGACCGCGCCGGCGAAGTTGTCGGAGTCGACGGTCGGCAGGCCGGTGGGGCCCGTGTGCGGGTCGATCGCGACGACCGGGATCACGCTGTGCGCGTCGACGACCGTGGGGGTGACGATGATCGCGCCGTCGATGAGCGTGCCGCCGAGGCGGGACAGGTAGCGCCGCTCCCACCCGACGTCGGTGCGCCGGCCGCCGCCGGAGTAGGCGAGCAGCTCGTACTCGGTCGACCCGATGGCCTCCGATGCGCCCTTGAGCAGCTCGGTGCTGAACGGCTCGAACTCGGCGACGAGGATCCCGACGACGTGCGTGCGGTGCGAGCGCAGGCTGGACGCACCGAGGCTCGCCTCGTACCCGAGGTCGGCGATGACCTGCTGGACCCGGTCCAGGGTGGCCTGCGCGACCCCGTAGCGACCGTTGACGACCTTCGACACGGTCGCCACCGACACGCCCGCTCGGCGGGCGACGTCGGACATCTTGACCCGACCGGAGTGCTCCACGCGGTGACTATATGGCATCAGTTTCATAACGGTGTCGATATCGGTTTCGATAACGATTGACACCCGCCACGAAACTTTGGCACTCTCGTCGTCGTCAGGGTGGGTCAACGAAGACTGAAGGGACCAGACATGGCACGCATGCGCCGTGCGGGCGCCGGTATCGCGCTCGCGACGACGATCGCTCTCCTTGCCGCTTGCAGCAGCGGGGGCGACACCCCGTCCGGTGACGGCACCACCTCCGGTGGTGGCGCCAAGGGCGAGGCCGTCACGCTCGAGTGGTGGCACAACTCGAACACGGGTGACGGCAAGGTCTACTACGACAAGGTCGCGAAGGACTTCGAGGCCTCGCACGAGGGCGTCACCATCAAGGTGAACGCCATGCAGCACGAGGACATGCTCGACAAGCTGGCGGCCGCCATGCAGTCGGGCGACATGCCCGACATCTACATGGAGCGTGGTGGCGGCGAGCTCGCCGACCACGTCGAGGCGGGCCTGACCAAGGACCTGTCCGAGCCGGCCGCGGACACGATCGCCAAGCTCGGCGGCACCGTCGCGGGCTTCCAGGTCGACGGCAAGACGTACGCGCTGCCGTTCTCGATCGGCGTCGTGGGCTTCTGGTACAACAAGGCCCTCTTCGCCGAGGCGGGCATCGAGGCCCCGCCGACGACGTGGGACGAGATGTACGACGCCATCGACAAGCTCAAGGCGAAGAACATCGCGCCGATCTCGGTCGGTGCGGGCGACGGCTGGCCGGCGGCGCACTACTGGTACTACTTCGCGCTGCGCCAGTGCAAGCAGGACGTCCTGACCTCGGCCGTCTCCTCGCTCGACTTCTCCGACCCGTGCTTCGTGCGTGCGGGCGAGTCGCTCAAGGAGCTGCTCGACGCGCAGCCGTTCAACGACGGCTTCCTGTCGACGGTCGCGCAGAAGGGCGCGACGTCCGCGTCCGGCCTGCTCGCCACGGGCAAGGTCGCGATCGAGCTCCAGGGTCACTGGGAGCCCGGCGTGATGCAGGGCATCACCGACGAGATCGGTGAGGCCGGCATCGGCGAGAACCTCGCGTGGTTCGCGTTCCCGGCCGTCACGGGTGGCGAGGGCGACCCCGCCGCGCAGCTCGGTGGCGGTGACGCCTGGGCCGTGTCGCAGGACGCGCCCGACGTCGCGGTCGACTTCGCGTCGTACCTGCTGTCCGACGAGGTCCAGAAGGGCTTCGCGGAGCTCGACATGGGTCTTCCGACCAACGCGAGCGCATCGAAGTACGTGTCCGACGCCGCGCTGGCGAGCCTCCTCGAGGTCCGCGACGCGTCGCCGTTCATCCAGCTGTACTTCGACACGGCCTTCGGTCCGGCGATCGGCGACGCCATGAACGCCAAGATCGTCGACCTGTTCGCCGGTAAGGCCAGCCCGCAGGACATCGTCGACGCCACGCAGGCGGCGGCTGACCTGGAGAAGTGATCGACGTGGCAGACGAAGCGACCGCCCGCCTGGGCGCCCCCGCCTCGCCTGCGACGTCCACCCCGACGGTTCCGGTCACCGGTCGCGCTTCGGCGCGGCCGGTGGCCGGCCGGCCGGGCGGACGCCGCGGGAATGGTGCATCCATCCGCAAGGGCCTCGAGATCACGCTCTTCGTGGCGCCCGCCCTCGCACTCCTCACGCTGTTCGTGGCCGTCCCGATCGCTCGGGCGGTGCAGATCTCCTTCTTCAAGTGGAAGGGGTTCGGCGACTTCGAGAAGTTCGTCGGTCTCGACAACTACCGGCGAGTCCTGGACAACCCCGAGTTCATCGAGGCGTTCCAGCACAACATGATCATCGTGGTGGCCTCGATCGCCATCCAGCTGCCGCTGGGCCTCGCGATCGCGCTGCTGCTCAACCGCAAGATGCGGTTCCAGGGCACCATCCGGACCCTGATCTTCGTGCCGTACGTGATCTCCGAGGTCATCGCGGGTGTCATCTGGTACCAGATGTTCGTCCCGAACGAGGGCCTCCTCGACACCATCCTCGACAAGATCGGGTTGAGCGGACCGCAGCAAGGCTTCCTCGGGACCCTCGAGACCGCGCTTCCCGCGCTCGTGGTGGTCCTGACCTGGAAGTACCTCGGCATGGCGGTCATCCTCTTCCTCGCGGGCCTGCAGGGCGTGCCCGAGGAGCTCTACGAGGCCGCGCAGCTCGACGGCGCCTCCTGGTGGCAGATCCAGCGCCGCATCACGGTGCCCATGCTCGGCCCGACGCTGCGCACGTGGGCGTTCCTGTCGATGATCGGGTCGCTGCAGCTGTTCGACATGGTCTGGGTCCTCACCAGGGGCGGCCCCGCCAACGCGACCAGCACGATGGCCACGTTCCTCATCCAGCAGGGCACGCAGCGGTCCAACTACGGCATCGCCGCCGCTGCCTCCGTGATCCTCTTCGTGGTCGCGCTCGTCCTGGCGCTGACGTACCAGCGCTTCGTCATGAACCGCGACAACACCGTCACGGTCGTCCGTCGGAAGAAGGTCTCCCGATGAGCACCGCACTCGCCGCACCCAAGGGTGCCGCCGCGGCCGCTGCCCAGAAGTCCCGTCGACGGTCGACCAACGCGATGCGCGGCGGAAGCCCGCTGATCTACTTCATCGCGCTGATCGTGATCGCCCTGTCGCTCGGCCCCGTGCTGTACGGCGTGATCTCGGGCTTCCGCAAGAACGGCGACCTGATCCTCAACCCGTCGGGCATGCCGAACCCGTGGATCCTCGACAACTACATCGGGGTCTTCAAGAACCCGCAGTTCTGGACGTACACGGGCAACTCCGTGGCGATCGCGGTGATCACCACCTCGCTCGTCGTGGTCTGCGGCGTCATGGCGGCGTACCCGCTCGCGCGCTACCAGTTCCGCGGCCGTGAGGGCCTGTTCACGGTGTTCGTCGCCGGTCTGCTGTTCCCCGCGACCGTTGGTGTCATCCCGCTGTTCATCCTCATCCGCGACCTCGGCCTGTCGAACACGTGGTGGGGCATCGCCCTGCCGCAGGCGGCGTACGCGCTGCCGCTCACGGTCGTGATCCTGCGTCCGTTCCTGCAGGCGATCCCGAACGAGCTCGAGGAGGCCGCGCAGCTCGACGGCGCGAGCCGGCTGGGGTTCTTCTGGCGGGTGCTGCTGCCGCTGTCGGGGCCGGGCCTCATCACGACCGGCGTGCTGGCGTTCGTCGGCTCGTGGAACGCGTACATGCTGCCGCTGCTGCTGCTGCAGTCCGACAACAAGACCCTGCCGCTGGGCGTCGCCGACTACTCGGCGGAGCACTCGACCGACATCGCGGGCGTGTTCGCGTTCACGTCGGTCGCGATGATCCCGGCGCTGATCTTCTTCCTCGCGATGCAGAAGCGGATCGTCAGCGGCCTCCAGGGCGCGGTCAAGGGCTGAGCCACGATGACGGAGAGCACCATGGCTACCCCTGTGCCCACGACCGGCCCGCCCCCGGCGCCCGAGACGTTCGTCTCGGACGCGGAGCGTGTGGCACGGATCCTCGAGCGGCTCACGCTCGAGCAGAAGCTCGCGCAGATCGTCGGGTTCTGGGAGAAGGGCGACGGCGAGGTCGTCGCACCCCTCCAGGGCGAGTTCACGCGTGACGGCGGTCTCGACGACGCCGTGCGCCACGGGCTCGGCCACCTGACGCGCGTCTACGGCACGCGCCCGGTCGACCCGACCGAGCGTGCCGCCTGGCTCTGGCGCCGGCAGCGCGCGCTCGTCGCGAACGTCGGGATCCCGGCGCTCGTCCACGAGGAGTGCCTGACGGGCCTGTCGGCCTGGCAGGCGGCGACGTTCCCGACGCCCCTCGCGTGGGGCGCCTCGTTCGACCCCGAGCTGGTGGGCCGCATGGCCGACCTGATCGGCGGCTCGATGCGCGCGCTCGGCGTGCACCAGGGCCTCGCCCCGGTGCTCGACGTGATCCGCGACCCCCGCTGGGGCCGGGTCGAGGAGTGCATCGCGGAGGACCCGTACCTCGTCGGCGAGATCGGCACGTCGTACGTGCGTGGCCTGCAGGCCGCGGGCGTGCACGCGACGCTCAAGCACTTCGTCGGCTACTCGGCGTCGCAGTCGGGCCGCAACTTCGGGCCCGTGCACGCGGGTCCGCGGGAGATCGCCGACGTGCTGCTCGTGCCGTTCGAGATGGCGGTCCGGGACGGCGGCGTGCGGTCGGTCATGCACGCGTACACCGAGATCGACGGTGTTCCGACGGCCGCCGACCCGACGCTGCTCACCGACCTGCTCCGCGGGCGGTGGGGGTTCGACGGGGTCGTCGTCGCGGACTACTTCGGCGTCGCGTTCCTCGACATCCTCCACCACGTGGCGGACGGCCTGGGCGAGGCCGCGGGCCTCGCGCTCGCCGCGGGCGTCGACATCGAGCTGCCCACGGGTGACGCGTACCTCGAGCCGCTGGCCGAGGCGATCCGCGCCGGGAAGGTCGACGAGGCGCTCGTCGACCGGGCCGTGACGCGGGCGCTGCTCCAGAAGGCGGAGCTCGGCCTGCTCGACGCGACGTTCGAGGGCGAGCCCCCCGCGGGTGTCGAGCTCGACTCGCCCGCGCACCGGCAGGTCGCCGCGCGGCTCGCGCAGGAGTCGGTCGTGCTCGTCGCGAACGACGGCGTGCTGCCACTGCTGGGCGGATCGCGTCCGACGCCGGCGCGCGTCGCGGTCGTCGGTCCCAACGCCGACCAGCACGAGGCGATGTTCGGGTGCTACTCGTTCGTCAACCACGTGCTCGAGCACCACCCCGAGGTGGAGACGGGCATCGAGGTACCGACCGTCCTGGCGTCGCTGCGCTCCGAGCTGGTCGGCGTCGACGTCGTCGCCGAGCGGGGCTGCGACGTCGACACCGACGACCGGTCGGGCTTCGCCGCCGCGGTCGAGGCCGCGTCCGGCGCGGACGTCGCGGTGGTCGTCGTCGGCGACCGCGCGGGCCTGTTCGGCCGCGGGACCGTCGGCGAGGGCTGCGACCGGGACGACCTCGAGCTGCCGGGTGTGCAGCGCGAGCTCGTCGAGGCCGTCCTCGGCACGGGCACGCCCGTCGTGCTCGTGCTGCTCACGGGCCGGCCGTACGCGATCGGCTGGGCAGTCGAGCGGTGCGCCGCCGTGGTCCAGGCGTTCTTCCCGGGTGAGGAGGGCGGTCCCGCGGTCGCGGGCGTCCTGTCGGGCCGCGTCAATCCGTCCGGTCGGCTCCCCGTGAGCCTGCCGCGCGCGGCGGGGTCGCAGCCGTACACGTACCTGCACCCGGCGCTGGGCGGCGACGGCGACGTCACCAACCTGCCGTCGCGTCCTGTGCGGCCGTTCGGCTTCGGCCTGTCGTACACCACGTTCGCGTACGACGAGCTCACGGCCGAGTCGGCCGAGGTCGCGACGGACGGGCGCGTACGCGTCGCGGTCCGCGTGACCAACACGGGCGACCGGGACGGTGACGAGGTCGTGCAGCTGTACGCGCACGACGTCGTCGCGAGCGTGACGCGTCCGGTCGCGCAGCTCGTCGGGTTCCGCCGTGTGGCGGTCCCGGCGGGGGAGTCGGTCGTCGTGCGGTTCGACGTCCCGACGACGCGCGTCGCGTTCAGCGGCCGCGACCTGGCCCGCATCGTCGAGCCGGGCGACCTGGAGCTGTGGGTCGGCACGAGTGCGGAACGTGCCGCCTCCACCAGCGTCCGCCTGGTCGGGCCCGTCCACACGGTCGACGACGACGACCGCTGGACGGCCACGGAGGTCCTCGCGCCCTGACCTCCCGGGACGCGAGCCTCCACGGCCCCGCGCCCCGCACCGCCACTCCTCCACGGGCGGTGCGGGGGCGCGGGGCCTCCGCACGTCCGGGGGCGCGGGCCGAGTCGTGGACGCGGGCGCATCCGCGCCGTGGGACGGACGTAGGCTCTCGGGCAGCGCACCTGCCCCCGCCGCGATCGACCGGTGCTGACCCGAGGTGCGTGACGAAGGAGTGAACACGATGAGCCGTCCGCTGCGCTCTCGGACCTCGACCCACGGTCGCAACATGGCCGGTGCCCGCGCGCTGTGGCGCGCGACCGGCATGGGCTCCGAGGACTTCGGCAAGCCGATCGTCGCGATCGCGAACTCGTACACGCAGTTCGTCCCCGGGCACGTGCACCTCAAGGACATGGGCGACCTGGTCGCGGGCGCGATCCGCGAGGCCGGGGGCGTGGCCAAGGAGTTCAACACCATCGCCGTGGACGACGGCATCGCGATGGGCCACGCGGGGATGCTGTACTCGCTGCCCAGCCGCGACCTGATCGCCGACTCCGTCGAATACATGGTCAACGCGCACTGCGCGGACGCGCTCGTGTGCATCTCGAACTGCGACAAGATCACGCCCGGCATGCTCAACGCGGCGCTGCGGCTGAACATCCCGGTGATCTTCGTGTCCGGCGGGCCCATGGAGGCCGGCAAGGCCGTCGTCGCGGACGGCGTGGCGGCCACGCCGCTCAACCTCATCAACGCGATCAACTACTCGGCCGACGACAACGTCTCGGACAAGGCGCTCGACGCCGTCGAGGAGAACGCCTGCCCGACCTGCGGGTCGTGCTCGGGCATGTTCACGGCGAACTCGATGAACTGCCTCACCGAGGCCCTGGGCCTGTCGCTGCCGGGCAACGGCTCGACCCTCGCCACGCACGCGGCTCGTCGGGAGCTGTTCCTGGAGGCCGGACGCACGATCGTCGACCTGGCCCGCCGCTACTACGAGGACGAGGACGACACCGCGGCGCCCCGCGGCATCGCGACGAAGGCGGCGTTCGGCAACGCGATGGCGCTCGACGTCGCGATGGGCGGCTCGACGAACACCGTCCTGCACATCCTCGCCGCCGCGCAGGAGGCGGAGGTCGACTTCACGCTCGCGGACATCGACGCGATCTCGCGCCGTGTGCCGTGCCTCGCGAAGGTCGCGCCGAACCACCCGAGCTTCCACATGGAGGACGTGCACCGCGCCGGTGGCATCCCCGCGCTGCTGGGCGAGCTCGACCGCGGCGGCCTGCTGGACCACGACGTGACGAGCGTGCACACCCCGACGCTGCGCGCCTGGCTCGACGACTGGGACATCCGCGGCGGCAAGGCCACGGACCGTGCACGCGAGCTGTTCCTCGCGGCCCCCGGCGGCGTGCGGACCACGCAGGCCTTCTCGACGACGAACGTGTGGGCGTCGCTCGACACGGACCAGGCGAACGGCTGCATCCGCGACGTCGCCCACGCGTACACGGTCGAGGGCGGGCTCGCGGTGCTGCGCGGCAACCTCGCCGACGACGGCGCGATCATCAAGACCGCGGGCATCGACCCCGACGTCTTCCACTTCGTCGGGACCGCGCTGGTGTGCGAGTCGCAGGACGAGGCGGTCGAGAAGATCCTCACCAAGCAGGTCCAGCCCGGCCACGTGGTGGTCGTGCGGTACGAGGGCCCTGCGGGCGGCCCGGGCATGCAGGAGATGCTCTACCCGACGTCGTTCATCAAGGGCCGCGGCCTGGGCAAGGTCTGCGCGCTCATCACGGACGGCCGGTTCTCGGGCGGCTCGTCGGGCATCTCGGTCGGTCACGTCTCGCCCGAGGCCGCAGCGGGCGGCACCATCGGCCTGGTCGAGGACGGCGACGAGATCGAGATCGACGTCGAGTCCCGGCTCATCCGCGTCAACGTGCCCGACGAGGTGCTCGCGGAGCGCCGCGCCAAGATGGAGGCCTCGGAGACCCCGTGGCAGCCGAAGGACCGCGACCGCTACGTGTCCCCGGCGCTCCAGGCGTACGCCGCGATGGCGACCTCCGCCGACCGTGGCGCCGTCCGCGACGTCACGCGCCTGCGTCGCGGCTGACCCGCTCCGGCTGCGACGCACGCCGCGCACGTCGACCCCGGGCGACCTCGGTCGCGAGCGCGTCGAGCGGCTGGGCGAGCGGTGCGAGCGGGTCGACGAGCTCGTCGAGCCACGCGCGCACGTCGGCGAGCCCCGCGGGGTCGAGCCCGTAGATCCGTCGCGTGCCCTCGGTCCGCACGGTCAGCAGGCCCGCCTCGCGGAGCACACCGAGGTGCTGCGACACGGCGGGCTGCGACACGGGCCGCACGGGCTGCACGCGGTGCACGAGCTCCCCGACCGACTGCTCCTGCGCCGCGACCAGGCGCAGGAGCACCCGGCGCAGCGGGTGGCCGAGCGCGTCGAGCGCGGCCTCGGCCGGGAGCAGGCGGGCGTTCACTCGGTCGGCGTCTCCCCGGTCGCTGTCTCCTCGGTCGGTGTCTCCTCGGTGGACGGCTGCGAGGGGTCGACGGTGTAGAAGGTGACGGTCCGCTCCCCGGCCGCCTGCATGTCCCGGGCGTCCTCGCCCGCCGCGACCGCGGCCGCGGTCCATCCCTGGGCGGACGCGCGCACGAACGCCCTGCCGTCGGCCGTCAGTGCGTACCCGGCGCCGTCGTCGGGGTCGACGGGCTCGCCCGTGTCCAGGTGCAGGCCCAGACCGAGCAGCGCGAGGTCCCACCCGACACCGACCGCACCCGGGCCGTACTGCGTCCAGAACTCGGGGTCGACGGGCGCCTCGTGGCGGAGCTCGAGGGTCGTCCCGTCGCCGACCGGCGCGAGCTCGACCTCGACCCACGACACCTGCGGACCCATCTCCCACGTGAGCGCGAGCAGTCGCGGCGCGTCGCACCGCTCGACCACGCCCGACGCGTTCCCCGTGAGCGAATAGCGCCCGCCGACGCGCAGGTCACCGCTGACGGGCAGGAACCACCGGGGGATGCGCTGCGGGTCGGTGAGCGCGTCCCACAGGTCGGCCGGGTCGGTGGCGTACGTGCGGCGGGCGACCGCGACGCGCGTCGGCGCACCGGCGCGCTCGCCGGTGCGCACCTCGCGCGTGACGAGCCCGGCGGTGGCGATCGGATCGACCGAGATGGTCATGGCGAACCCCTTTCATAAGCAGAGCCTTATAGTTGCACGCTCCGCCGTGCGACGGAAGGGGTCGGTGCCCGGTCGGCCGGGCTTCACGTGCTCGTCACGGGCCGCTCGCCCGCGCGTCCGTCGGGCGTCGGTTTCGTCCGGTTCGCTCGGGTCATGACCTCCTCACGCATGCGGACCCCCGGACGTGCGGGCCGCCGAGCCGCGACCGTCGCCGTCCTCACGACGGCCCTCGTGTCGAGCCTGGTGAGTGCGCCCGCGCACGCGACGGGCGGCGACCACGACGAGCCGGCCCTCGGTGACCGGGGCCCGCGGTCGGCGGTCACCTGGACCACCGAGCCCACGCTCGTCGCGCACGCCACGTTGCCGGCCGACCGCCTCGAGCCCGGGCCGCCCTCGGGTGCCCAGGCGACGCCCGCCAACGGGCGGCGCGGACCGTTCGCGGGACAGGTGATCCCCGGCTTCTCCGCCGTGGTGGACGCCGGCGACGGGTCGTTCTGGGCGCAGCCCGACAACGGGTTCGGCAGCAAGGCGAACTCGGCGGACTTCCTGCTGCGGATCTACCGCATCACGCCGCGGTGGGAGACGGCGCGCGGAGGTGCGGGCGACGTGCGGGTCGACGGGTTCGTGCAGCTGCGTGACCCCGACCGCCGGATCGACTTCCCGATCGTCAACGGCGACACCGCGCAGCGGTACCTGACGGGCGCGGACTTCGACATCGAGTCGCTCGTGCAGGCCCGGGACGGCTCGTTCTGGATCGGTGAGGAGTTCGGGCCGTTCCTGCTGCACGTCGACCGCACCGGCCGGCTCCTGAGCGCGCCCGTGCCCATGCCGGGCGTGCGCTCGCCCCAGAGCCCCGACCTCGAGCCGGGCGAGACGCCGCGTCTGCCCGCGAGCCGCGGGTTCGAGGCGATGGCCGGCTCGCCGGACGGTCGCTACCTCTACCCGATCACCGAGGGCGCGTTCGTCGACGACCCGCTGCAGCGGCGGCGCACGGTCGCGCAGTTCGACACGCGGCGCGGTCGGTACACGGGCCGCACCTGGTCGTACGAGACCGACCGTGACGCGAACGTCGTGGGCGACGCGTTCGCGACGAGCGCGCACGAGCTGCTCGTCGTCGAGCGCGACGACTTCGAGGGTGCGGCAGCGGTGACGAAGCGCGTGTACCGCGTCGACCTGCGCCGAGCGGAGCGCGACGGGTTCCTGGCGAAGGAGCTGGTGCTCGACGCGCTCGACGTCGCGAACCCGCACGGGCTCGACGCGGACGGCGGGTACGGCACGGGTGACCCGTGGTCGCTGCCGGTGCAGTCGTTCGAGACGGTCGTGCAGCTGCGCGACGGGCGGCTGCTGATCGCGAACGACAACAACTACCCGGGCAACTCCGCCCGCCGGCCCGGCACGCCCGACGACACCGAGCTCGCGATCGTCGAGCTGCGGCGGGAGCGCGTGCGCAGCCACCCGGTCACGGTCATCGGTCACCGTGGCGCGAGCGGCTACCGCCCGGAGCACACGCTCGCGTCCTACGAGCTCGCGATCCGGCAGTGCGCCGACTACATCGAGCCCGACGTCGTCGCGACGAAGGACGGCGTGCTCGTCGCGCGGCACGAGAACGAGATCGGCGGGACGACGGACGTCGCCCGCCGGCCCGAGCTCGCCGACCGCCGCACCACCAAGGTGATCGACGGCCGCTCGGTCACGGGGTGGTTCACGGAGGACCTGACCCTCGCCGAGCTGCGCTCGCTGCGCGCGGTCGAGCGGCTGCCGCAGCTGCGCCCCGGCAGCGCCGCGTTCGACGGGCGCTACGAGGTGCCGACGCTCGACGAGGTGCTCGACCTCGCGCGGCGGTCGGTCTCGTGCGCGGGCCGGCAGGTCGGGGTGTACCCCGAGACCAAGCACTCGACGTACTTCGCGTCGATCGGCCTGCCGCTCGAGGGGCGGCTGCTGAGCGCGCTGCGGGCGGCCGGGCTGGACCGGCCCGACGCGCCCGTCGTCGTGCAGAGCTTCGAGACGGGCAACCTGCGCTGGCTCGCGCGCCGGACGCAGGTCCCGCTGGTGCAGCTCGTCGACTGCTCGGGCGCGCCGTACGACCTCGTCGCGGCCGGCGACCCGCGCACCTACGCCGACCTCGTGACGCGCGCCGGGCTGCGGGAGGTCGCCCGCTACGCGGACGGCGTCGGGCTGTGCAAGGACCGCGTGATCCCGCGCACGCCGGACGGCAGGCTCGCGCGGCCCACGTCGGTGGTCCGCGACGCGCACCGCGAGCACCTGACCGTGCACGCGTGGACGTTCCGCCGCGAGAACACGTTCCTGCCGACGGACCTGCGTCGCGGCGACGACCCCGCGGGCACGGGCGACCTCGCGGCCGAGGTGCGCGCGTTCGTCGGGGCGGGCGTCGACGGGGTGTTCAGCGACAACCCGGACGTCGCGGTCGCGGCGCTCGGCGCCCGCCCGTAGCGCGCCCCGCCCGTAGCCCGCCCCGCCCGTAGCGCGCCCTGCCCATAGCGCGCTGCGGGCCCCGCTCCTACGGTGGGCGCATGACCGATCTGGATGCACCCGACGTCAAGCCGCGGTCGCGGCAGGTCACCGACGGGATCGAGGCGACGGCGGCGCGCGGCATGCTGCGCGCCGTCGGCATGGGCGACGAGGACTTCGCGAAGCCGCAGATCGGCGTCGCGAGCTCGTGGAACGAGATCACGCCGTGCAACCTCTCGCTCGACCGGCTCGCCAAGGCGGTCAAGGCGGGCGTGCACGCGGGCGGCGGGTACCCGCTCGAGTTCGGCACCATCTCGGTCTCGGACGGCATCTCGATGGGCCACGAGGGCATGCACTTCTCGCTCGTGAGCCGCGACGTGATCGCCGACTCGGTCGAGACGGTGATGATGGCGGAGCGGCTCGACGGCTCGGTGCTCCTGGCGGGGTGCGACAAGTCGCTGCCCGGCATGCTCATGGCCGCGGCGCGGCTCGACCTCGCGTCGGTGTTCCTGTACGCGGGCTCGATCATGCCGGGCTGGGTCAAGCTCTCGGACGGCACCGAGAAGGACGTGACGATCATCGACGCGTTCGAGGCCGTCGGCGCGTGTGCGCGCGGTCTCATGAGCCGCGAGGACCTCGACCGCATCGAGCGTGCGATCTGCCCGGGCGAGGGCGCGTGCGGCGGGATGTACACCGCCAACACGATGGCGTCGGTCGCCGAGGCGATGGGCATGTCGCTGCCGGGCTCGGCCGCGCCGCCGTCGGCCGACCGGCGTCGCGACCAGTTCGCGCAGCGGTCGGGGGAGGCCGTCGTCGAGCTGCTGCGCCGCGGGATCACCGCGCGCCAGATCATGACGAAGGAGGCGTTCGAGAACGCGATCGCGGTCGTCATGGCGTTCGGCGGCTCGACCAACGCGGTGCTGCACCTGCTCGCGATCGCGCACGAGGCCGAGGTCGACCTCACGCTCGACGACTTCTCGCGCGTCGCGCGTCGCGTGCCGCACCTGGGCGACCTCAAGCCGTTCGGCCGGTACGTCATGAACGACGTCGACCGCGTGGGCGGTGTGCCGGTGGTCATGAAGGCGCTGCTGGACGCCGGCCTGCTGCACGGCGACTGCCTGACGGTCACGGGCCGCACGGTCGCCGAGAACCTCGCCGACCTCGACCCGCCCGACCCCGACGGCAGGATCCTGCGTGCGCTCGACGACCCGATCCATCGCACGGGCGGCATCACGATCCTGTCGGGCTCGCTCGCGCCGGACGGCGCGGTGGTCAAGTCCGCGGGCTTCGACTCGGACGTCTTCGAGGGCACCGCGCGCGTGTTCGAGCGTGAGCGCGGCGCGCTCGACGCGCTCGAGGACGGCACCATCCAGGCGGGCGACGTCGTCGTGATCCGGTACGAGGGCCCCAAGGGCGGGCCGGGCATGCGCGAGATGCTCGCCATCACGGGCGCGATCAAGGGCGCGGGGCTGGGCAAGGACGTGCTGCTCGTGACCGACGGCCGGTTCTCGGGCGGCACGACGGGACTGTGCGTCGGGCACATCGCACCCGAGGCGGTCGACGCCGGCCCGATCGCCTTCGTGCGCGACGGTGACCGCATCCGCCTCGACGTCGCGCACGCGCGTCTCGACCTCCTCGTGGACGACGACGAGCTGGCGCGCCGCCGCGAGGGCTGGGCACCGCTGCCGCCGCGCTACACCCGCGGTGTCCTGGCGAAGTACGCCAAGCTCGTGCAGTCGGCGAGCCGCGGCGCGGTCCTGTCCTGACCGCGGGTGCACGGGAGCGGAGCGGGCCGACGAGCGCGGGCGGCCGGCGCGCGTGCTGCCTACGGTGAGGCATGGGCTTCACGCAGCAGGACGCGCCGTGGTGGACGCGGGCCGTCGTCTACCAGGTCTACCCGCGCTCGTTCCAGGACTCGGACGGCGACGGCGTCGGTGACCTGCGCGGCGTCCTGCAGCGCCTGGACCACCTGGCCGAGCTCGGGGTCGACGTGGTGTGGTTCTCGCCGGTCTTCCGCAGCCCGCAGGACGACAACGGCTACGACATCAGCGACTACCAGGACGTCGACCCGCTGTTCGGCACGCTCGCGGACCTCGACGAGGTGATCGCGGCGCTGCACGCGCGCGGCATGAAGGTGCTGATGGACCTCGTCGTGAACCACACGTCCGACGAGCACCCGTGGTTCGTCGAGTCGCGCTCGTCGTCGGACAACCCGAAGCGCGACTGGTACTGGTGGCGGCCCGCGCGTCCCGGCATGGAACCCGGCACCCCCGGCGCGGAGCCGACCAACTGGGCGAGCTTCTTCTCGGGGCCCGCGTGGGAGTGGGACGAGGCGACGGGGGAGTACTACCTGCACCTGTTCAGCCGCAAGCAGCCCGACCTCAACTGGGAGAACCCGCAGGTCCGCCACGCCGTGTACGCGATGATGCGCTGGTGGCTCGACCGCGGGGTCGACGGCTTCCGGATGGACGTCATCAACCTCGTCTCGAAGGCCGTGCACGACGACGGCTCGCTGCCCGACGGGATCACCCACGACGGCAGGCTGGGCGACGGAAGCCCGTTCTACACGAGCGGCCCGCGCGTCCACGAGTTCCTCGCCGAGATGCACCGCGAGGTGTTCGCGGGACGCGACGGCGCGTTCCTGACGGTCGGCGAGACGCCCGGCGTCACGCTCGAGGACGCGCAGCTGTTCACCGACCCGGAGCGCCGCGAGGTCGACATGGTGTTCCAGTTCGAGCACGTCGGGCTCGACCACGGCCCCGGGGGGAAGTTCGACCCGCGCCCGCTGCGGCTGACCGACCTCAAGGCGAGCTTCGGCCGCTGGCAGGCGGGCCTCGCCCGGCGCGGCTGGAACTCGCTGTACTGGGACAACCACGACCAGCCGCGCATCGTCTCGCGGTGGGGCGACGACGGCGCCTGGCGCCGCGAGTCGGCGACCATGCTCGCGACGCTGCTGCACCTGCACCGCGGGACGCCGTACATCTACCAGGGCGAGGAGCTCGGGATGACGAACGCGCACCTGACGTCGTTCGACGGCTACCGCGACATCGAGACGCTGAACCACCTCGCGGAGGCGCGCCGCTACCGCACGGACGACGAGCTGCTCGCGGCGTTCGCGGCGATGAGCCGCGACAACGCCCGGACGCCGGTGCAGTGGGACGCCACCCCGCACGCCGGCTTCACCACCGGCACCCCGTGGATCGACGTCAACCCGAACCACGTCACCGTGAACGCGGCGGCCGAGCGGGCGGACCCGCGCTCGGTGTTCCACCACTACCGCCGCCTCGTCGAGCTGCGGCACACCGAGCCCGCGGTCGCGCTGGGCGACTTCACGATGCTCCTCGCGGACGACGAGGCCGTGTACGCGTTCACCCGGCGGCTCGACGACGTCGAGCTGCTCGTGCTCGGGAACGTCTCGGGCGACGAGCAGCTCGCGCTGGTCGACCCCGTGTGGACGGACGCGCAGGTGCTGCTCGGCAACTACGACGACGCGCGGGTGGTCGAGACGCCGGTGCGGCTGCGCCCGTGGGAGGCGCTCGTCGTGCGTCGCACCGTCTCTGCGGGCGGGACGGGGCTCGGCGGGGACGGCCGGCCCGCGTAGGTTCCCGGCATGGGGAAGGTCCACGAGAGCATCGACGGGCGGCTGCGGGCGTTCATCGAGCGTCAGCACGTCTTCTTCGTCGCGACCGCGCCGAGCGGCCCCGGCGGTCACGTCAACGTCTCGCCCAAGGGGATCGGCGGGACGTTCGCCGTGCTCGACGAGCACACGGTCGCGTACGTGGACGTCACGGCCTCGGGCGCCGAGACGATCGCGCACCTGCGTGACAACGGCCGCATCACGATCATGTTCTGCGCGTTCGAGGGGCCGCCGAACATCGTCCGCCTGCACGGCCGGGGGCGGTTCGTGACGCTCTACGACGAGGGCTTCGACGCGCTGCTCGCCCGGTTCGACGGCGGGCTCGACGAGTCGCGCGGGGTGCGGGCGGTCGTCGTCGTGGACGTCGAGCGCGTCTCCGACTCGTGCGGCTACGGCGTCCCGCTCCTGTCGTACGAGGGCGAGCGGGACCTGCTGCCGCCGTACATGGCCCGCAAGGGCGTGCAGGGCCGGGCGGACTACCGGCGCCTGAAGAACCGCACGAGCGTGGACGGGCTCCCGGCGTTCGACATGGACCCCGACGCCGTCGAGGACGCCGCGGCGGGCTGACCCCCTGTCGGGTGGTCCGCGCCGTCACCCGCGCGTTCGCCCTCGGCGGTGTGCGCCGGGCCGGTACGGTGCGCAGAGCGTGCCCCGACCGTGCGGCACCGACGAGGGGGCAGGCATGGCGTTCACGGGTGCGCTCGCGATCTCGACGCGCGCGCTGCGCAAGACGTACCGGCGCCGCGGCGTCCGGCACGTCGCGGTCGAGGGGCTCGACCTGGACGTCCCGGTGGGTGGCGTGCACGCGTTCCTCGGGCCGAACGGCGCGGGCAAGACCACGACGATCCGCATGCTGCTGGGCCTCGTGCGCCCCGACTCGGGCACGATGCGCCTGTTCGACGAGCCGGTGCCCGAGCGGCTGCCGCACGTCGTCGGCCGCGTGGGCGCGATCGTCGAGCAGCCGAAGTTCTTCCCGACGATGTCCGCACGCCGCAACCTGCGCCTGCTGAGCGGCGCGATCGGCGCCGAGCCCGGGCTGGTCGACACCGTGCTCGAGGAGGTCGGGCTCGCCGACCGGGCCCGCGACCCCTACCGCACGTACTCGCTCGGCATGAAGCAGCGGCTCGCGATCGCGGCCACCCTGCTCAAGGACCCGGACCTGCTGATCTTCGACGAGCCGACCAACGGGCTCGACCCCGCGGGGATCCGGGAGATCCGTCAGACCATGCGCACGCTCGCCGCCCGCGGCACGACCGTGCTCGTCTCGAGCCACATCCTCGCGGAGGTCGAGCAGGTCGCGGACACCGTGTCGATCGTCGCGCGCGGCCGGCTGGTCGCGCAGGGGCGCGTCGCCGAGCTCATCGGTTCACGGTCGCAGGGCGGCGTGCGCGTCGGCATCGAGGTGCCCGGCACCGCGGGCGCCGTGCTCGAGGCGCAGGGCTGGACCGTGCGCCGCGACGGGCGGCACCTGCTCGTCGACGGCGCGCCCGGCGCCGCGCGCATCACCGAGGTGCTGGCGCGCGAGGGGCTGTTCGTCGACGAGCTCGTCCCGGTGCGTGCCGACCTCGAGTCGGTGTTCCTCGACCTCACGGCCGGGCAGGGACCGGGGACGCACCCGCCGGACGACGGGCGGGACGCGGCACCGACGGGTCGTCGCGCGGCGGGGGGTGCGGCATGAGCCGGCTGGTGACGACCGAGGTCGCGCGGTGGTTCGCGCGGACCATGCTGTGGCTGGTGAGCGCCGCGACCGTCGCGCTCATGGTGCTCGGGCCGCTCGGCGCGTACAACGGCTCACGCGAGGCGAGCGCGGCCGACCGTGCGCTCGCGCAGCAGCAGGTCGACGCGTACGAGCCGCCGGCCCAGGAGGACGTGGACGCGTGCCTCGCGGACGAGGCGCGCGAGCGCGAGGCGCAGGGCGACCCGACGATCGAGTTCCAGTGCGAGTGGACGCCCACGGTCGAGGACTTCCTGCCGTGGCGGCAGTACTGGGACACCGAGGGCGCGTCGATCGTGTGGGGCGTCGCGTCGTTCCTGGCGCTCGCCGCCCTGCTCGCCGGCGCCTCGTTCGTCGCGGCGGAGTTCAGCACGGGCGCGATCGGGAACTGGCTCACGTTCGCCCCGCGCCGCGGCCGCGTGCTGGCGAGCAAGCTCGTCGCGACCGTCGTGGGCTTCGCCCCCACCGCCGTGCTGGCCGTGACCCTGCTCGTCGGCGGCACGTGGGGCGCGTTCGCGGCGCACGACGCGCTGCGCAACCCGAACCCTCCGCAGGGGTCGGGGGCAGCGGGTTCACGCTCGCGGACGCCGCCGCGGCGGGCGGCAGGATCGCGGTGCTCGGGGTCGCGTTCGCGGTGCTCGGCGCCGCGCTCGGGTTCCTCCTGCGGCATACCGCGGCGGTGCTCGGTGCGGTGCTCGCGTGGGGCGTCGTCGTCGAGGGGATCGGTGCGGGTCTCGCGCCGCGCGCGCGGCCCTGGCTGCTGCAGACCAACATCGACGCCTGGGTCCGCGACGGCACGCAGTGGTACGAGGACGTGTGCGGGTTCGACGCCGAGACCGGCGGCCAGTCCTGCACGTCGATCACGCACACGGTGTCGGCGGGGCACGGCGCGGCCGTGCTCGGCGGTCTCGTGCTCGTCGTCGTGGTGCTCGCGGCGGTCGTGTTCCGCCGGCGCGACGTGTCCTGACGCCCGGGCTGCTCCGGGCGGGCTGCTCCGGACGGGCGAACGTGGCGGCGTGCCCTCGGGACCGCGTGCCGTCGTGTCGTTGCAGGAGGGGACGACGAGCGCAGGAGGCCCGATCATCGGCACGCACGGGGACGGCCCCGCGATCTCGACGCGTGCGCTGCGCAAGACGTTCCGGAGGTTCGACCTCTCGCAGGTCGTAGCGGTCGAGGGTCTCGACCTCGAGGTGCCCGCGGGCGGCGTGCACGGGTTCCTGGGCCCGAACGGCTCGGGCAAGACGACGACGATCCGCATGCTGCTCGGTCTCGCGCGTCCGGACTCGGGCGAGATCCGGCTGTTCGGCGAGCCGGTGCCGCAGCGGCTGCCGGCCGTGGTGGCACGCGTCGGCGCGATCGTCGAGCAGCCGAAGTTCGTGCCGAGCTTCTCGGGGCGTCGCAACCTCGAGGTGCTCGCGTCCGCGATCGACGTGCCCCGCACGCGCGTCGACGAGGTCCTCGACCAGGTCGACCTGCGCGAGCGCGCCCGCGACCCGTTCCGGCGGTTCTCGCTCGGCATGAAGCAGCGCCTCGCGATCGCGGCGACGCTCCTCAAGGACCCGGACCTGCTGATCTTCGACGAGCCGACCAACGGCCTCGACCCCGCGGGCATCCGCGACGTCCGCGCCACCATGCGGCGCCTCGGCGACGAGGGCCGGACCGTGCTCGTGTCCAGCCACATCCTCGCGGAGGTGCAGCAGGTGGCGGACACGGTGTCGATCGTGGCGCGCGGTCGGTCGGTGGCGAGCGGGTCCGTCGCCGAGCTGGTCCGGGGCCGCGGCCAGGTGCGCGTCGTCCTGCGCGACGTCCCGGCGGCCCACGCGCTGCTCACCGCACGCGGGTGGCGCGTGACGCGCGAGGGCGGGGCGCTGCTCGTCGCGGGCGTCCCGGACCCGGCGCTCGTCAACGAGACGCTCGCACGCGAGGGGCTGTTCGCGTCCGAGGTCGGGACCGTGCGCGACGACCTCGAGTCGGTCTTCCTCGAGCTCACCGCGCACGTGGGCGCGGGCGGGACGGACCGGGCGCCCGGGGTCGCGCAGGTGCGCCCGTGAGCCCGCTGCTGCGCGCCGAGCTCCTGCGCGTGCGTTCGCGTGCGGTCGTGTGGGGGACCGCGGTGGTGCTCGTGGTCGCCGCGCTCGGCTTCGTCGTCGCGGCGTGGGACGACACGCGCCCGCCGTCGGCCGGCGCGCTCGCCCAGGCGCAGGAGGAACTCGCCACTGCGACCGCCCGGTGGGAGTCGGACCACGCAGGGTGGGTCGAGGTGTGCGAGGAGAACGCCGAGCGTGACGGCGAGGACCCGCACGTGCTGTGCGACCCGCTGCGCACCCCGCCGACCCTCGAGCAGGTGCTGCCGTACCGCCCCGCGCTGGTGGAGACCCTCGAGCACCGGTACCCGCCGATGGCGGTCGTGGTGCTCGTCGGCCTCCTGGTGATGGGGGTGACGCTGGTGACCGCGGACTTCGGCTCGGGCGCGATGGGGACCTGGCTGACGTTCGCGCCGCGCCGCGGGCGCGTGCTGGTCAGCCGGCTCGTAGCCGCGCTCGCGGCGGCCGTGCCCGTGGCGCTCGTCGCGCTCGGGACAGCGTTGGTCGGGATCGTGGCCATCGTCGCGGTCAACGGGGCGACCGGTGACGCCGGGGGTGCCGCCGGCGTGGTCGCGGTCGCGACGGCACGCGCGCTCGCCGCGGGGCTGTGGGCGGTCGCGGTCGGGGTGGGGCTGGCGTTCGCGCTGCGGGTCGGTGCGGGGGTCGCGGGGCTCGTGGTGTGGTGGGTCGCGGCGATCGAGAGCGCGCTGCCGCTCCTGGTGCCGGCGGCGCGCGGCGTCACGCTCGCGACGAGCCTGCGCGCGTGGCTCGAGGGCGGGACGACGTACGGCGTCGAGGAGTGCGTGGGCGGCGCCGACGGGCCGCCGGTGTGCGCGGTGGTGGAGCACGTCGTCAGCCCCGTCCAGGGGGCGGGGGTGCTGCTGGTCGCGGCGCTCGTCGTCCTCGGCCTCGGCGCGGTGTCGTTCCGGGTCCGCGACGTGCCCTGAGCGTCCACCAGGTGGACGCGTGCACCACCATGCAAGACGGATGCGGATAGACGTGACAGGCGAACCGACGGAGGCGTAACCTCGCCCTCGTGCAGACGATCCTCGTAGTACTTCCTGAGCGCGCCGGCTGAGGCCAGCAGCACAGGCTTCGTCAGCGCGCGCACCCCTCGCACCGTCGGCCCGTCCGACGCGAGGGGTTTTCTGTTTGCAGGACCAGCCAGTCGAGCACCACACGCAGCACCCACCAGCAGCAGGGAGACACCGATGGTCCAGGGCCCCCACCCGGCACCGCCGCGGATGCCCGTGAGCCCCGCCGTGGTCGGCGCGACCGCGCGTCCCGCGCCCCCGAGCGCGCCCACGCCGGTCGTTCCGTCCGAGCGGGTCGAGCGCGTGACCGAGCAGGTCACGGGCGCGAAGTCGATCGTGCGCTCGCTCGAGGAGGTCGGCGCGGAGGTCGTCTTCGGGATCCCCGGTGGCGCGATCCTGCCGACGTACGACCCGCTCATGGACTCGACCCGCCTGCGGCACATCCTCGTGCGGCACGAGCAGGGTGCGGGCCACGCCGCGACCGGCTACGCGGCCGCGACCGGCCGGGTCGGCGTGTGCATGGCGACGTCGGGCCCGGGCGCGACGAACCTCGTGACGCCCATCGCCGACGCCAACATGGACTCGGTGCCCATGGTCGCGATCACGGGCCAGGTCGGCGCCGCGATGATCGGCACGGACGCGTTCCAGGAGGCCGACATCGTCGGCATCACGCTCCCGATCACCAAGCACAACTACCTCGTCACCGACCCCGCCGACATCCCGCGGGTCATCGCCGAGGCGTTCCACGTCGCCGCGTCCGGGCGGCCCGGGCCCGTGCTCGTCGACATCGCGAAGTCCGCGATGCAGGCGTCCACCACGTTCGCCTGGCCGCAGGAGGTCTCGCTGCCCGGGTACCACCCGGTCACCAAGCCGCACGCCAAGCAGATCCGCGAGGCCGCACGCCTGCTCGCCACGTCGCGGCGCCCGGTGCTGTACGTCGGCGGCGGCGTCATCCGCGCGCGTGCCGCCGAGCAGCTGCGCCGGCTCACCGACGCCTCGGGCGCCCCGGTGGTCACGACGCTCATGGCCCGCGGCGCGCTGCCGGACACGCACCCGCAGCACCTGGGGATGCCCGGCATGCACGGCACGGTCGCGGCCGTCGCCGCGCTGCAGAAGGCCGACCTGATCGTCGCCCTCGGTGCCCGGTTCGACGACCGCGTCACGGGCCTGCTCTCGTCGTTCGCGCCGCACGCGACAGTCGTCCACGCCGACATCGACCCCGCCGAGATCGGCAAGAACAAGGCGGTCGACGTCCCGATCGTCGGCGACCTGCGCGAGGTCCTGACCGACCTGCTCCCGGAGCTCGAGCGCGAGCACGCGCACCACGGCAAGCCGGACCTCGAGGGCTGGTGGCGCCAGCTGGACGCGTGGCGCGAGACGTTCGGGCTGGGCTTCGACGAGCCCTCCGACGGTCACCTCGCACCGCAGCACGTCATCCAGCGCATCGGCGAGCTCACCGGGCCCGAGGCGACGTACGTCGCGGGCGTGGGGCAGCACCAGATGTGGGCCGCGCAGTTCATCAAGTACGAGCGGCCCAACTCGTGGCTCAACTCCGGCGGCCTGGGCACCATGGGCTACGCCGTGCCCGCGGCCATGGGCGCCAAGGTCGGGGAGCCGGACCGCACGGTCTGGGCGATCGACGGCGACGGCTGCTTCCAGATGACCAACCAGGAGCTCGCGACCTGCGCGATCAACGACATCCCGATCAAGGTCGCGGTCGTCAACAACTCCTCGCTGGGCATGGTGCGCCAGTGGCAGACGCTGTTCTACGAGTCCCGGTACTCGAACACCGACCTGCACACCGGCCACGGCACCCGCCGCATCCCGGACTTCGTCAAGCTCGCCGACGCGTACGGCTGCGTGGGCCTGCGCTGCGAGACGAAGGCCGACGTGGACGCGACGATCAAGCGCGCCCTCGAGATCGACGACCAGCCCGTCGTCGTCGACTTCACCGTCTCGCGCGACGCGATGGTGTGGCCGATGGTCGCCGCGGGCGTGAGCAACGACGACATCCAGTACGCACGCGGGATCTCCCCGGCGTGGGACCGGGAGGACTGATGAGCCGCCACACCTTGTCCGTGCTCGTCGAGAACAAGCCCGGCGTGCTGACGCGCGTCGCGGGGCTGTTCGCGCGGCGGGCGTTCAACATCCACTCCCTGGCCGTGGGCCCGACGGAGCACGACGAGATCTCGCGGATCACGGTCGTCGTCGACGTCGACGAGCTGCCCCTGGAGCAGGTGACCAAGCAGCTGAACAAGCTGATCAACGTCATCAAGATCGTCGAGCTCGAGGACGCCGCCTCGGTCCAGCGCGAGCTGCTGCTCGTCAAGGTCAAGGCGGACGTCACGCAGCGCACGTCGGTGCTCGAGGTCGTGCAGCTGTTCCGCGCGCACGTCGTCGACGTCGTGCCGGACACGGTCGTCGTCGAGGCGACCGGCTCGCCGGGCAAGCTCGACGCGCTCCTGACGGCCCTGGAGCCGTTCGGCATCCGTGAGATCGTGCAGTCCGGCACCGTGGCCATCGGCCGCGGGTCCCGCTCGATCACGGACCGGGCGCTCGAGCGCGTCACGCGCTCCGCCTGATACACCGTTCCCAGACCTGCCAGTCCGCACGACCCCGCTCGGGACCCCGAGCGACCCCATCTGAAGGAGAGACCCATCGTGGCCGAGCTGTTCTACGACGACGACGCCGACCTGTCGATCATCCAGTCCAAGAAGGTCGCCGTCGTCGGCTACGGCAGCCAGGGGCACGCGCACTCGCTCAACCTGCGCGACTCCGGCGTCGACGTGACCGTCGGTCTGCGCGAGGGCTCCCCGTCGCGGGCGAAGGCCGAGAACCAGGGCCTCGCGGTCGCGTCGGTCGCCGACGCGGTGCGGGACGCGGACGTCGTCGTGATCCTGGCGCCCGACCAGGTCCAGCGGATCGTCTACCGCGACGAGATCGAGCCGAACCTCAAGGACGGCGCCGCGCTCGTCTTCGGCCACGGCTTCAACATCCGCTTCGGCTACATCCAGCCGGCCGCGGGGCACGACGTGCTCATGGTCGCCCCCAAGGGTCCGGGGCACCTGGTGCGCCGCGAGTACGTCGACGGCCGCGGCGTCCCGGTGATCGTCGCCGTGGAGCAGGACGCGTCGGGCGCCGCGTGGGACCTCGCGCTCTCGTACGCCAAGGCGATCGGCGGCCTGCGTGCCGCGGGCATCAAGACGACGTTCACCGAGGAGACCGAGACCGACCTGTTCGGTGAGCAGGCCGTCCTGTGCGGTGGCGTCTCGCAGCTCATCCAGTACGGCTTCGAGACGCTGACCGAGGCGGGCTACCAGCCCGAGGTCGCGTACTTCGAGGTGCTGCACGAGCTCAAGCTGATCGTCGACCTCATCTGGGAGGGCGGCATCACCAAGCAGCGCTGGTCGGTGTCCGACACGGCCGAGTACGGCGACTACGTCTCGGGCCCGCGCGTCATCACGCCGGACGTCAAGGCGAACATGCAGGCCGTGCTCGCCGACATCCAGAACGGCGCGTTCGCCAAGCGCTTCATCGACGACCAGGACGCCGGCGCGCCGGAGTTCAAGGCGCTGCGCGAGAAGGGCCAGAACCACCCGATCGAGCCGGTCGGCCGCGAGCTGCGCAAGCTGTTCGCGTGGGTGAAGCCGTCCGACCAGGACTACACCGAGGGCTCGGCCGCGCGCTGACGCCACGTCGACGGACGCCACACGGCTGCGCACGCGCGCGGACGTGTGGCGTCCGTCGTCCCAGGGCAGGATGGGCCGCACCAACCGACTCCGGAGGGCAGGTCCATGAGCGAGTACGACGAGGGTGTGGCCGGGCACGCGCAGGTCGCGGCGGACGGCGACCAGCGGATCACGGCGTTCTGGCAGGCGGCGCGTGGCCACGTGGGGTTCGGCAAGCTGGACGGGATCGTGGGCGCCGTGCCGCTCGACGTGGTGCCGCCGCCGTCGTTCTCGTACGGGTCGGGTGCGGAGGCGGACGACGCGGTCCGGGAGGTCCTCGCGGGGGAGCGCTCGCGCACGACGAGCGCGCGTGCGGACTTCGCCGCGGGCGACGACCTGCCGCGGGTCGGTGACCTGGCGATCGTGCTGGACAGCCTGGGCGAGCCGCGCGCGCTGATCCGCACGACCCAGGTCACGGTGACGGACACGGCGGTCGACGAGGCGTACGAGCTGGTGTACCCGACGCACGGTCCGACGCCTCCGGTGGACTGACGGGTCCGCCTCCGCGCGGGTCGGATGGTGAGATGGGTGTCCGGGTGGTGGGACGTCACACGTAGGGTGGAGCCATGAGCAGCAACGCCACGCAGATCAGCCTCGCCGTCGTCGCGGGTGACGGGATCGGCACCGAGGTCGTCGAGCAGGGCCTCCTCGTGCTCGACGCGGCACTCGCGGGATCGGGCGTCGGCGTGAGCACCACGGAGTTCGACCTGGGCGCGCGCCGCTGGCACGCGACGGGCGAGACGCTGACGGACGGTGACCTCGAGGCGATCCGCACGCACGACGCGATCCTCCTGGGCGCGATCGGCGACCCGAGCGTCCCGTCGGGCGTGCTCGAGCGCGGCCTGCTGCTCAAGCTCCGCTTCGCGCTGGACCACTACGTCAACCTGCGCCCGGGCAAGCTGTTCCCCGGCGTGACGAGCCCGCTCGCGGCGCCCGGTGACGTCGACTTCGTCGTGGTGCGCGAGGGCACCGAGGGCCCGTACGTGGGCAACGGCGGCGCGATCCGCGTCGGCACGCCGCACGAGGTCGCCAACGAGGTGAGCGTCAACACGGCGTTCGGCGTCGAGCGCGTGGTCCGTGACGCGTTCGCGCGCGCCGCGGCCCGCCCGCGCAAGAAGCTCACGCTCGTGCACAAGCACAACGTGCTGGTGCACGCCGGTCACCTGTGGCGCCGCACGGTCGAGGCCGTCAACGCCGAGTTCCCGGACGTCACGGTGGACTACCTGCACGTGGACGCCGCGACGATCTTCCTGGTCACGAACCCGAGCCGGTTCGACGTGATCGTCACCGACAACCTGTTCGGCGACATCCTCACCGACCTCGCGGCCGCCGTCACGGGCGGCATCGGCCTCGCGGCCAGCGCCAACATCAACCCGGACCGCACGGCGCCGAGCATGTTCGAGCCCGTGCACGGCTCCGCGCCCGACATCGCCGGCCAGGGCAAGGCGGACCCCACCGCCACCGTGCTCTCGGTCGCGCTCCTGCTGGACCACCTCGGCCTGCACACCCACGCGCAGGCCGTCGAGGACGCCGTCGCGGCCGACCTGGCCGAGCGCGGCGCCGCCGAGCGAGTACGGTCGACGGCCGAGGTGGGCAAGGACCTCGCCGCGCGCGTCGCGGGCTGACCTCCCGTCCTGCCGAAGGCCGTCGCTCCCCGTCCCGGGTCCCCGGTGACGGGACGGCCGGTCCGTCCCTGAGGTCCGTCGCGCACGCGACGGGCGCGAGGGGCGGTGCACCAGGCCGCCACCGCCGGGTACCGTCAGACCAGCCCAGGTGAAAGGCCCTCCCATGAGCACCGTCGCTTCCTCCACGTCCGCCGACCTCTTCGAGGTGCACGCGACGACGAGCCCCGTGCCCGACGCCCAGCGCGCCGAGCTGCTGGCCGCGCCGAAGTTCGGCACGGTCTTCACGGACCACATGGCCCGCATCTCCTACACGCAGGGCGAGGGCTGGCACGGCCGGCGCGTCGAGCCCTACGGCCCGCTGCAGCTCGACCCGGCGACCGCGGTGCTGCACTACGGCCAGGAGATCTTCGAGGGCCTCAAGGCGTACCGGCACGCCGACGGCTCGGTGTGGACGTTCCGGCCGCACGCCAACGCCGAGCGGTTCGCGCGGTCGGCCGAGCGGCTGGCGCTCCCGCAGCTGTCCGAGGCGGACTTCCTCGGGTCCATCGAGGCGCTCGTGCGCACCGACGCCGCGTGGATCCCCACGGGTGACGAGACCAGCCTGTACCTGCGCCCGTTCATGTACGCCTCGGAGTCGTTCCTCGGGGTGCGGCCCTCGCTCGAGGTCGAGTACCTCGTCATCGCCTCGCCGGTCGGACCGTACTTCTCGGGCGGTGTGAAGCCGGTGGCGATCTGGGTCGACCAGGAGTACCACCGCGCGGGTGCGGGTGGCACGGGCGCCGCGAAGTGCGGCGGCAACTACGCCGCGAGCCTCCTGCCGCAGCAGAACGCGTACGAGCAGGGCTGCGAGCAGGTCTGCTTCCTCGACGCGTCGACCAACACGTACCTCGAGGAGCTCGGGGCATGAACGTGTTCGTCGTGCGGGCGGACGGCTCGGTCGCCACGCCGCCCGTGTCGGGCTCGATCCTCGAGGGCGTCACGCGCTCGTCGATCCTGCAGCTCCTGACGGACGCGGGGCACGAGGTCTGCGAGGCGCCCCTCGCGCTCGCGGACCTGCGCGCGGGGCTCGAGGACGGCTCGGTCACCGAGGTGTTCGCGTGCGGCACGGCCGCCGTGATCACGCCGATCGGCCGCCTCAAGAGCACCGACTTCGACCTGACCGTCGGGGACGGCGAGGCCGGTGCGGTGACGACGCGGACGCGCGCCGAGCTGACCGACATCCAGTACGGCCGCGCGACCGACCGGCACGGCTGGCTGCACCGCCTGGCCTGACGCGCCGGCGCGCACGACGAGGGGCGTCCCGGCCGGGGCGCCCCTCGCGTCGTGCGGCGACTGGTGTGGGGACCAGTGCGGGGACCAGTGCGGGTCCGAAGGGTGGACCCGGCGCGCGGCGGGCGTGACCGCGGGGCGTGGGGTGTGTCACCATGGCCGCATGTCCCCGTGGACCTCGATTATCGACTAGCGCGTCGGCCCACCCGCCGGCGCGCAGACCTCCCGTACCCCGGGGGGTCTTTTTGTTGGTCCGGGGCCGTCTCACGAGGACGCACCCGTCCGACGAAGCCCGTCCCCGCAGTCCCGCACGCCTGAAGAGAGCACCTCCGTGACCGCACCGACCTCCGACACGACTCTCAGCCCCGCCCTGCCCGCAGGCGCGTTCCAGGTCTACGACACCACGCTGCGTGACGGCGCGCAGCAGGAGGGCATCGCGCTGTCCGTGGCCGACAAGATCGTGGTCGCGGGCCTGCTCGACGAGCTCGGCGTCGGGTTCATCGAGGGCGGCTGGCCCGGTGCGGTGCCCAAGGACACGGAGTTCTTCAAGCGTGCCGCCAAGGAGCTCGACCTGCGCAACGCCGAGCTCGCGGCGTTCGGCGCGACCCGCAAGCCCGGGCAGCGCGCGTCGCAGGACCCGCAGGTGCGTGCTCTCGTGGACTCCGAGGCGCCGGTCGTCGCGCTCGTCGCGAAGAGCGACATCCGGCACGCCGAGCGCGCGCTGCGCACCACGGGCGAGGAGAACCTCGCGATGATCTCCGACTCGGTGTCGTTCCTCGTCGGTGAGGGGCGCCGGGTCGTGGTCGACGCCGAGCACTTCTTCGACGGCTTCCGGTTCGACGCCGCCTACGCGCGCGCGGCCGTGCTGACGGCGTTCGAGGCGGGTGCCGAGGTCGTCGCGCTGTGCGACACCAACGGCGGCATGGTGCCGTCCTGGGTCGCGCAGGTCGTCGCGGACGTGCGCGCGGCCGTCGGGCCCGACGCGGTGCTGGGCATGCACGCGCACAACGACTCGGGGTGCGCGGTGGCGAACACGCTCGCCGCGGTCGAGGCCGGCTGCCGGCACGTGCAGGGCACGGTCAACGGGTACGGCGAGCGCACCGGCAACGCGGACCTGCTCGCCGTCGTCGCGAACCTCGAGCTCAAGTACGGCCTGCCGGTGCTCGCGCGCGACGAGGAGCGGTCGTCGGGACTCGCGGAGCTGACCCGCATCGCCCACGCCATCAGTGAGGTCACCAACATCTCGCCGTTCGCGCGGTCGCCGTACGTGGGCGCGAGCGCGTTCGCGCACAAGGCCGGGCTGCACGCCTCGGCGATCAAGGTCGACCCGGACCTGTACCAGCACACCGACCCGGCGCTCGTCGGCAACGACATGCGCATGCTCGTGTCCGACATGGCCGGTCGCGCGTCGATCGAGCTCAAGGGCCGCGAGCTCGGCTTCGACCTGTCGCAGCGCCCCGAGGTCCTGTCGCGCGTGACCGAGCGCGTCAAGGACGCCGAGGCGCGCGGGTACACGTACGAGGCGGCGGACGCGTCGTTCGAGCTGCTGCTCGTCGAGGAGATCGAGGGCGCCCGCCCGCAGTACTTCACCGTCGAGTCGTGGCGCACGATCGTCGAGCGTGCCGGCGGTCGTGGCACGCCCGCGAACGCGGAGGCCACCGTCAAGCTGCACGCGGGTGGTGAGCGGTTCGTCTCCACGGGCGAGGGGAACGGCCCGGTCAACGCGCTCGACCACGCGCTGCGCCAGGCGCTCGTCGGCGTGTACCCCGAGCTCGAGGACTTCGAGCTCATCGACTTCAAGGTCCGCATCCTCGACTCGATGCACGGCACCGACGCCGTCACGCGCGTGCTCATCGAGCACACCGACGGCCAGGCCGTGTGGCAGACGGTGGGCGTCGGGCCGAACCTGCTCGAGGCGTCGTGGGAGGCGCTCACCGACGGGACCATCTGGGGGCTGCGTCGACGCGGGGTCGCCCCGCGCTGACGCGCGTCCGGGGGACGGCGTTAGCGGTGCGGGGCGAAGCGGCCTAGCCTCGGACCAGGCCGCCGGCGCAGGTGGCCTGCGGGCAACGATCAGCCTGGTGGACCGGGCGGGGAGGGACGCGCGTGACGAGCTCCGAGCCGGTCGGTCCCGGCGTCCCACCCGGGCCCGACGAGGGGTCGGGCCGCGGCCGCTGGTGGGTCGTCGCGTCGCTCGTCGTGCTCGCGCTCGTGCTCGTCGCGCTGCTCGTCGCCCAGCCGTGGGCCGACCACGAGACCGAGCCCGTGGTCGTCCCGACCGCCACCGCCGCGGCGTCCAGCGCCGCCGGCACCACGCCCGCGCCGACGCCGACGCCGACGCCCAGCGCGTCACCGACGGCACCACCCGTCCCGGGAGCCGATGCCGTGTTCGACGACCGCACCATGCGCACCCTGCTCGTCCAGAAGGCCGACCTCGTCGCCGACGTGCCCGCGGCCGCGGACGGCGTGGAGGTCGGCATCGGGATGGGCGAGCTCGCGTGGGGGCTGCCGGAGGGGTCGTCGGTCGAGCCCGCCGAGTGCACCGTGGCCGTGACGGTCGTCGCGGACCCGCCGCCCGGGTTCGTCGCGCGGTCGTACGTCAACGACAAGGTCGACTTCGTGCAGCAGGTCGTGCGCCTCGCCGACCCGGCGGCCGCGCAGGAGGCGTTCCGCGACCTGGTGACGACGGTCGACGGCTGCCCGACGTACTCGCAGGCCAACCCCGGGATGGACGGCGCCACGTGGACCGCGGAGCCGGCGATCGAAGGGCAGGGGGTGTATCCCGCGGTGGTGCAGGAGGTGGTGCACAGCGCCGAGGGTGTCGACGCGCCGTCGTACCGCGGGCACGTGCTCGTCGGGAACACGATCGTGACGTGGACGGCGACCGCGCTCGGCGAGGGCGACCGCGGCGAGCTGCTCGCCTCGCTCGGCACACCCGAGTCGTTGTCGACGATGGTGCAGGAACGCGCGCACGATGCGGTGCAGGCGCTCGGGTGACCGCACCGCCGCCGCGCCTAGGCTGGTGCCGTGACGGACGACGAGCCCACGCTGCACGGTGAGTACAAGGTGGCGGGCGGCAAGCTCGTCACCGTCGACCTGACGGTCCGCGACGGCGTCCTGGCCGACGTCCGCGTCGCCGGAGACTTCTTCCTCGAGCCCGACGAGGCGCTCGCCGAGATCGACGCCGCCCTGACCGGCCTGCCGCGGGACACGACGACGAGCCGGCTCGCCGAGGCGGTGCGCACCCGGCTGGCCGACGCGCAGGACACCGGGCGGCTCCTCGGTCCGGTCGCGATGGTCGGGTTCGACGAGCGTGCGGTGGCGGTCGCGGTGCGCCGCGCGCTCGGGCTGTCCACCACCTGGGAGGACCACACGTTCGAGGTGCTGCGCCCCGGCCCGCTGCCGCCCGCCCTGCACACCGCGCTCGACCAGGTGCTCACCGAGGACCTCGCGTCGGGCCGCCGCGGCCCGACGCTGCGGTTCTGGGAGTGGGACGAGCCCGCGGTGGTCATCGGGTCGTTCCAGTCGCTGCGCAACGAGGTCGACCTCGAGGCCGCCGAGCGCTACGGCATCACCGTGGTGCGCCGGATCTCGGGCGGCGGGGCGATGTTCATGGAGGCGGGCAACTGCATCACGTTCTCGCTCGTCGTGCCCGCGTCGCTCGTCGACGGCATGACGTTCGAGGAGTCCTACGCGTTCCTCAACCAGTGGGTCCTGGGGGCGCTCGCGGACGTGGGCGTGCAGGCCGCGATCACCGGCCTCAACGACATCGCGTCACCCGCGGGCAAGCTGGCCGGGTCCGCGCAGAAGCGCGTCGTCGGCGGCGCGGTGCTGCACCACGTGACGATGTCGTACGACATCGACGCCGCCAAGATGCTCGAGGTCCTGCGCATCGGCCGCGAGAAGGTGTCCGACAAGGGCACGCGCAGCGCCGCGAAGCGCGTCGACCCGGTGCGCTCGCAGACGCACCTGCCGCGCGAGGCGGTCATCGACGCGTTCGAGGCGCACTTCCGCGCGCACTACCCGAGCGTGCCCGGCGAGCTGCGTGCCGACGAGCTCGAGCGCGCCGAGGAGCTGCGCCGCACGAAGTTCGCGGACCCGTCGTGGACCGCCCGCGTGCCGTGACGCGGCGGGCGCCGCGCTGGACGAGTCACGCTGGACGAGTCGCGCTGGACGAGCCGCGCTGGACGAGCCGCGCTAGACGAGCCGCGCCTGGCCGGCCAGCACGACGAGGAGCGCCACCGCCCCGACGACCGCCGAGCCCACCGCCACGGCGGCGACGAGACCGCCGCCCGCGGTGCGCCACGCGCCCCCCGTGTACCGGCGCAACGCGACGCGCACGACCAGCGCCGCGGCGACGAGCCCGAGCACCGTGACGACCCACGCCACGGGCCCGACGAGCTCCTGCAGCAGCCGCCCGGCCGCGACCGACCCCGCGGCGAGCCCGAGCCCGGTGCGGCGCCACGCGAGACGTGTGCGCTCGAGCGCGAGCCCCTGCTCACCGGGCGCACGCCCGCTCATCGCAGCAGCAGCCCGAGCAGCACGAGCGCGCCCGCCGCGAGCACCCCCGCGACGAGCACGAAGAAGCCGACCGGTGCGGGCAGCGGAGCCCCGCGGCGCACGGCCTGCTCGGCGCGCGCCCAGCCCCACCACGCGAGCAGCGGCGTGAGCGTGCCGAGGACCACGAGGACGACCGACGCCGCGAGCCGCAGCCGCTCCTCGACCGGGAGGTCGAGCGCCTCGAGCGCGACGCCGCCCGCGAGCAGCGCGAGCGAGGTGCGCACCCACGCGAGGAACGTGCGCTCGTTCGCGAGCGAGAACCGCGCGTCGGGCTCGTCGCCCTGGCCGTACACCCAGGTGGGACGACGGCGGTCGGGTGTCTCGCTCACCCCGCCATTGTGCGGTCCCGGGGCGCCGGTGCGTATCTGGACGCGCACGTCTCGCCCCTGGTGTGCAGGACTCGGCGGCCGCACGACACGAACGGGACGAGGGACGGGAGGGGCCGATGCAGGAGAGCTCGACGCTCGACCGCGAGCTGCGGCGCATGGCGCTGCTGCACGCGCGCGAGCTGGCGGCACTGCGCCGCGCACGCCCCCGGGTCCGCCGCGTCCGCGCTCAGCTCGTCGTCGCGGGCCGACTGCCGAACACCGCGGTGCCGACGCGCACGATCGTCGCCCCGTGAGCGACGGCGACCTCCAGGTCGCCGCTCATCCCCATCGACAGCTCGACCGCCTCCGCCGTGCCGGGTGCGCCGCTGCCGACCACCTCGTCCCGGATCGCCGCCAGCCGGTCGTAGCCCGCGGCGACCACGCGCTCGTCGTCGGACCGCGCACCCACCGTCATGAACCCGACGAGCCGCACCCCGGCCAGCGCCCCGACCGCCCGGGCGAGCGCGGCCGCCTCGTGCGGCGCCACGCCGCTCTTGGTCGGCTCGCCCGAGACGTTCACCTGGACCATCACGTCCAGCCCGTCGCCCGCGCGCGCGGCGAGGCGCTGCGCCAGGTCGAGCGACGCCACGGTCTCGACGCACGTCGCCCAGCGCAGCGCGGCGTTCACCTTGTTGGACTGCAGCGGGCCGATGAAGTGCCACGCGGGGGAGTGCTCGACGAGCGCGGGGGCCTTCGCCACGAGCTCCTGCACCCGGTTCTCACCGAGGAGCACGGGGGTGAGCGACGGGTCGGCCGCGCGCGCCGCGGCGTCCGCCTCGAGCACCGCGCGGACCGTCTCGAGCGGCTGCGCCTTGGACGCCAGGAGCAGGCGCACGCCGTCGCGCCCGGCGGCCGCGCACGCGCGTGCGACGCGCTCGCGGACCGCGGCGAGCCGTGCGGGCAGGTCGTCCTCCACGGCCAGCGAACCTAGCCCACCCTCGCCCGTCGCGACCAACCCGTCCGGGATCGGGGGCGGACCAGGGTGTCCACCGATCCCCATGCCCTCGCGCGCATGGCAGCCTGAGCGGGTGAAGACCCTGCTCAACGTCATCTGGCTCGTGCTCGCCGGGCTCTGGCTCGCGCTCGGCTACGTCGTCGCGGGCGTCGTCTGCTGCCTGCTGGTCGTGACGATCCCGTTCGGCATCGCGTCGTTCCGGATCGCCGGCTACGCGCTGTGGCCGTTCGGTCGCACCGTCGTCGACAAGCCCACCGCGGGTGCCTGGTCCACGATCGGCAACGTCATCTGGCTCCTCGTCGCGGGCATCTGGCTCGCGATCGGGCACGTGCTCACCGCGATCCCCCTGTTCGTGTCGATCATCGGGATCCCGCTGGGCGTCGCGAACCTCAAGATGATCCCCGTCTCGCTGCTGCCCCTCGGCCGGCGGGTCGTGCCGAGCGACCGCCCGTTCGCCTAGGCCTTGGCGATGTCCGCGACCGTCGCGTCCGTGAGACGCACGAGGTCGTCGGGCGCGAGCTCGACGTCGAGCCCGCGACGGCCACCCGAGACGAACACGGTGTCGAACAGCCACACCGTCTCGTCGACCACCGTCGGATGGGCCTGGCGCTGGCCGAGCGGGGAGATGCCGCCCACCACGTAGCCCGTCGCGCGCTCCGCGTCGGGCTTCGGCGCCATGGCGGCCTTCTTGCCGCCGGCCGCCGCGGCGAGCGCCTTGAGGTCGAGCTGGCCCGTCACGGGGACGACCGCGACGGTGAGCGTGCCGTCGACGACCGTCATCAGCGTCTTGAAGACCTGCTCGGGGGGTACCCCGAGCACCTGCGCGGCCTCGAGCCCGTAGCCGACGTCCGACGCCGGGTCGTGCTCGTACGGGTGCGCGGTGTGCGGGACACCCGCCGCGGCGAGCGCCACGAGAGCGGGGGTCCCGGTAGGCGCGTGCTTGACGTTCTTGGCCACGCGACCAGCCTAGGGCGGTCTCAGACCGCCAGGCCGACGAGCGTCCCGATGCCCCACGTGACGATCATCGCGACCGAGCCCCCGACGACGTTGCGTCGCACAGCCGGCCACACGGGTGCGCCCGAGACGCGGGCGCTCACCGAGCCGGTCAGCACCAGGGCCAGCGCGACCGCGGCGAACACCGCGGGCACGAGCCCGCCGCCCCACGGCACGAGCGCCACGAGCAGGGGCACGAGCCCGCCCAGCAGGAACGCGCCGAGCGACGCGAACGCCGCGTGCCACGGGTGGACGAGCTCGTGCTCGGGCAGCTGCGCGACGCGCTCCGCGTCGCGCTGCGAGCTCACCGAGACGTACTCGCCGGCGGCCATCGAGAGCGCACCGGCGACCAGACCCGCGACACCGGCCATGAGGATCGCGCTCGAGCCCGGCGACGCGCCGGCCACGCCGACCACCAGCGCGGCGATCGAGACGATGCCGTCGTTCGCGCCCAGGACGCCCGCGCGCAGACCGTTGAGAGCGATGCCGTCGATCGGCTCGCCGACGGGGCGCGAGTCGGGACGCAGGATCGTCGAGAGCGTGGCCATGCGGTCACGGTAGGCCGCTCGCGGAGGGCTGTCATCGTTGGGAAGGCTGCCCTGACCTGCGCAGATGCAGGTGTGCCTACCCTTCGTGAGCCCCCGAGCGACGCTCGGTCGACACGCCGTCCGGCAGCCGTCCGGGCAGCCGGTCGGGAGCCCTCACAGCGCGCCCACCTCGACCACGCGCAGCACCACCTCGCCCGCCTCGTCCGACGCCGCGAGGTCCACGACGGCATCGATGCGCCAGTCGTGGTCGCCCTCCGGGTCGTCCAGGAGCTGCCGCACCCGCCACGTCGCCGGTCCGGCCGTGACCTGGAACAGCGCGGGGCCGCGGGCGGGGGCGCCCGTGAGCACCTCGTCGTGGTCGTCGTAGAACGGGTCGAGCGCGGCCGACCAGCGCTCCGCGGTCCACGGCGCACCCTCCTCGTCCACGTCGCCCAGCGCCGCGAGCGCGCCGTACTGCTCGCGCGCGGCGAGCTCGACGCGGCGGAACAGCGCGCCGCGCACGAGCGCGCGGAACACGCGCGGGTTGTCGGTGACGGGCTGCGGCGTGTCGTCGTCGACGCCGCCGGGTGCGTCCGCACCGTGCTCGTCGAGCGGGTTCGCGAGGCGCTCCCACTCGTCCAGCAGGCTCGAGTCCGTGCGGCGCACCAGGTCGCCCAGCCACTCGACGAGCTCCCACAGCTCCTCGGTGCGCGCGTCCTCCGGCACGGTCTGGCGCAGCGCGCGGTACGCGTCCGCGAGGTAGCGCAGCAGCACGCCCTCGGTGCGGTCGAGGTTGTACACGCTCACGTACTCGGCGAACGTCGCGGCGCGCTCGTGCATGTCGCGCACCACCGACTTGGGCGACAGCTCGAGGTCGGCGACCCACGGGTTCGTCGTGCGGTAGGTCGCGAACGCCGCCGTGAGCAGGTCCGCGAGCGGGCGCGGGTACGTGACGTCCTCGAGCAGCGCCATCCGCTCGTCGTAGTCGAGACCGTCCGCCTTCATGGCCGCGACCGCCTCGCCACGGGCGCGGTTCTCCTGCGCGGCGAGCACCTGGCGCGGGTCGTCCAGCGTCGCCTCGAGGACCGAGACCACGTCGTGCGCGTAGCCGGGGTCGGTCTGGTCGAGCAGCTCGAGCGCGGCGAACGCGAACGGGGACAGGGCCTGGTTCAGCGCGAAGTTCGGCGGCAGGTCGTGCGTCAGGCGCACGGTCCGACGACGCCCGCGGGGTGCGGACGCGTCCGCCACCTCGACGCGCTCGACGACGCCCGCGGCCCGCAGCGACCGGTAGACCGCGATCGCGCGGCGCACGTGGCGACCGCGGGCGCCCTCGGGCTCGTGGTTGTCGGTCAGCAGGCGCGTCATCGCGAGGACCGGGTCCTCGCCGCGCTCCCCGCGCGCCAGCACGTGCAGCACCATCGCGTGCGTCACCGCGAAGCTCGAGGTCAGCGGCTCGGGGGGCGCGTCGCGCAGGCGCTCGAAGGTCTTGTCCGTCCAGTTCACGTGCCCGGGCGGGGCCTGCTTGCGCACGATCTTCTTGAGCTTGCGCGGGTCGTCCCCGGCCTTCTGCAGCGCCTTGCGGTTCTCGATGACGTGCTCGGGCGCCATGACGACGACCTCGCCGACCGTGTCGAAGCCCGCGCGCCCGGCCCGGCCCGCGATCTGGTGGAACTCGCGCGCCGACAGGTGCCGCATGCGCTGACCGTCGTACTTCACCAGGCTCGTCAGGACGACCGTGCGGATCGGGACGTTGATGCCGACGCCGAGCGTGTCCGTGCCGCACACCACGGGCAGCAGGCCCTTCTGGGTGAGGCGCTCCACGACCCGGCGGTACTTGGGCAGCATCCCCGCGTGGTGCACGCCCACGCCGTGCCGCAGCAGGCGGGACAGCGTCTTGCCGAAGCCCGGGCCGAACCGGAACGCGCCGAGCTCGGCGGCGATCGCGTCGCGCTGCTCGCGGCTCGTGAGGTTCGCCGAGAGCAGCGACTGCGCGCGCTCGACGGCCTCCTTCTGCGTGAAGTGCACGACGTACACCGGCGCTCGGCGCGTCGTGACCAGCTCGTCGAGCACCTCGTGCAGCGGCTCGACGACGTACGAGAACGTCAGCGGCACCGGTCGCTCGGCGTTGGTGATGACCGCGACCTCGCCGCCCGTGCGGCGCCGCAGGTCGTCGGCGAAGAACGTGACGTCACCCAACGTCGCCGACATGAGCACGAACTGCGCGCGCGGCAGCTCGAGCAGCGGCACCTGCCACGCCCACCCGCGCTGCGGGTCGGAGTAGAAGTGGAACTCGTCCATGACGACCTGGCCGGCGTCCGCGTCCGCACCGTCGCGCAGCGCGAGGTTCGCCAGGATCTCCGCGGTGCAGCAGATGATCGGCGCCGTCGGGTTCACCGCCGAGTCGCCCGTCATCATGCCGACGTTCTCCGAGCCGAACGCCGCCACCAGCGCGAAGAACTTCTCGCTGACCAGCGCCTTGAGCGGCGCGGTGTAGAACGTGCGACGCCCGTGCGCGAGGGCGACGAAGTGCGCCGCGGTCGCCACCAGCGACTTCCCCGATCCCGTCGGGGTCGACAGGATCACGTGGCTGCCCGTCACGAGCTCGAGCAGCGACTCCTCCTGGTGCGGGTACAGCCGCAGCCCCTGCTCGGCCGCCCACCCCGTGAACGCCTCGTAGAGGGCGTCGGGGTCGGTCGGGTCAGCCGGGATCCGGTCGGCGAGCGTCGCGGGCACCGCCTGATCCTCCCACCCGTCGTCAGGCCCAGCGCCATCCCGCCATGACGGCCTGCACCTCGGCGAGCCGGGACGCCGACCCGTCGTGCAGGTAGCCGACCGCGAAGATCGTGCCGTCGCGCTCGACCACCCACTCCGTGATGGTGCGCAGCCCGATGACGTACTCGAACCGCACCGAGTCGCCGAACGGGGACACGACCCGCACGGGAGCGCCGACGAGCGGGTGGCTCGCGTCGTCGCTCGTCTCGCCCCGGATGCCGTGCGCGCGACGGTCGGCGACCAGGTCGTCGAGGGTCCCGACCTCCTCGACCGTGCCGAAGCACGTGAGGAGCAGGCCGTCGTCACCGAGCATCGTCGTCGCCCCGTCGGCCTGGTGCCACCGCATCGGGACCGGCACGTCCGCCGTGTACCCCGGGCACACCCCCGCGGGGCCCGTGTACGTCTCGCTCAGGGCGACGCTCGCGGGGCCGAGGACCTCGACCGCGAGCGGCGCGTCGTCCGGCCGGCCGAGCTGCCAGCCCGCGACCGCGACGCCGCCGAGCACCGCGACGAGGGCGGCACCGATCACCACGGGCGCGCTCAGGCGCGGCATGCCGTCTCCTCACGTCGGTCGTCGTCCGGCGGACGTGACACTGGCACAGGACGCACCCGGGTGCCACGAGGCGCGTCGGCCGTCACCCGGACGGACGCGGCCCGCGGAGATAGCGTCGGCGTATGAAGCCGTTCGTGCTGCTGGCCTCGCGCGCCGAGGACGACGCCGCGGACGACGAGTACGCGCAGGTGCTGCGCTTCGGCGGGCTCGACGAGGGCTCGCTGGTCCGCGTCCGTCTGGAGGCCGGACCCATGCCGGCGCTCGACCTGGACGCGATCAGCGGGATCGTCGTCGGCGGGAGCCCGTTCGACGCGAGCACCCCCGCGGACCGCAAGTCCGCGACCCAGCTGCGGGTGGAGCGGGAGATGTCCACGCTGCTCGACGAGGTCGTCCCGCGAGACCTGCCGTTCCTCGGTGCCTGCTACGGCGTCGGGACGCTCGGCACGCACCAGGGCGGCGTCATCGACCGCACCTACGCCGAGCCGATCGGTGCCGTGCGCATCACCCTCACGCCCGAGGGTCGGCGCGACCCGCTGCTCGCCGACGTGCCCGACGCGTTCGACGCGTTCGTCGGCCACAAGGAGGCGTGCCGCGTGCTGCCACCCACCGCGACGCTGCTCGCCACCTCCGCGACCTGCCCGGTCCAGATGTTCCGCGTCCGGCGCAACCTCTACGCGACCCAGTTCCACCCCGAGCTCGACGTCCCCGGGATCTCCGCGCGCGTCCGGGTCTACGGCGGGTACGGGTACTACGAGCCCGACGAGCAGGAGCAGGTCCTCGCGCGGGTCGGGGCAGCCGACGTGTGGGCGCCGCCGCTCGTCCTCGCCGCGTTCGTCGAGCGGTACCGGCGTCGTTGAGCGCGCGCGGCCCGGCCGTCGCACCATGGGACCGTGATCCTCGAACCCTGGCGCCGCCGCGTCGGCACCGCCCTGTTCCTGCGGGTCGCGGGCCCCGACGGCATCGCGAGCCGCGAGCGCATCCACGGCACGCCCGGTCCTCGCTGGTTCCCGCCCGACGCGGCGATCCGCCGCGTGCACGGTGACGCGTCGATGTTCGTCGGCGGCCTGCGCGCCCTGCTGCTGCAGTCGCTGCACCCCGCCGCGATGGCCGGGGTCGCGGGGCACTCCGGGTACCGCGGTGACCCGTGGGGCCGCCTCGCGCGGACCAGCACGTTCCTCGCCGTGACCGCCTTCGGCACCGCCGACGACGCCCAGGCGGCGGTCGACCAGGTGCGCGCGGTGCACGCGCGGGTCCGCGGGCGCACGCCGCAGGGTGAGCCGTACCGCGCCGACGACCCCGACCTCCTGCGGTGGGTGCACGTCGCCGAGGTCGACTCGTTCCTGCGCGCCCACCAGCGGTTCGGCGCGCGGCCGCTCGACGCGCCCGGTGCCGACGCGTACCTGCGTGACGCGGCCGTCGTCGGGCGCGCGCTCGGTGTCGAGGACCTGCCCGAGACCACCCGTGACCTCGCCGCCGCGATCGACGGGTACCGGCCCGTGCTCGCCGTCGGCGAGCAGGCACGCGACACCGCGCGGTTCCTGCTCCACGAGCCGCCCGTGCCCCCGGCGATGCGCGCCGGGTACGCGGCGCTCAGCGCCGCCGCCGTCGCGACGCTCCCGGCGTGGGCGGTCGCCGAGCTGGGTCTGCGTCGCGTCGGACCGGTGCGTCGCCCCGCGGCGCTCGCCGCGGGGCACGCGGCGGTCCGCACGATCCGGTTCGTGCTCGGCCCCGACGACGCGCGCCGCGTCAGCCGGGAGCCCGGCGCGGTCGGGGCGCCCCGCGGCTGACCCCCCCTGTCGCACGGGCGTCGCCCTGACGCGCGCCCTTGCGGCGCGGCGCCGGACGCGCGAGCGTGGCGGCGGGACCGGTCGACCCGGCCGGCGCGGACACGGGAGACCCCATGACGCAGGCGCAGCAGACGTTCGATGTGGTCGTGATCGGCGGGGGAGCGGTCGGGGAGAACGCCGCGGACCGGGCGTCGCGCACCGGGCTCCACGTGGCGCTCGTCGAGTCGGCGCTCGTCGGCGGCGAGTGCTCCTACTGGGCGTGCATGCCGTCGAAGGTGCTGCTGCGGCCCGACGCCGCGTGCGAGGCCGCACGCCGCACGCCGGGCGTGCGTGACCCCGGGGACCTCGATGTCGCCGCCGTGCTCGCGCGGCGCGACGAGATCACGCACCGGTGGGACGACTCGTCGCAGGCGGACTGGGTCGCGGGCGCGGGGCTCACGCTGCTGCGCGGGCACGCGCGGTTCACCGGACCTCGCGCGCTCGTCGTCGAGTCCGACGACGGGACGGTCGAGGTCGAGGCGCGGCACGCGGTCGTCGTGGCGACCGGCTCGCTGCCGACGATCCCACCGGTCGACGGGCTGGCCGCCGCGCGACCGTGGACCAGCCGCGACGCGACGTCCGCGCAGCACGTGCCCGCGCGGCTCGCGGTGCTCGGCGGGGGAGTCGTGGCGTGCGAGCTCGCCACCGCCTTCGCGAGCCTCGGAAGCCGCGTGACCGTGCTCGTCCGGGGCGACGCCCTGCTCGCGGGCGCCGAGCCGTTCGCCGGCGCCGCCGTGCTCGCGTCGCTGCGCGCGCGCGGCGTCCGCGTCGTCCTCGGGGCGCAGGCCAGACGCGTGCACCGGGACGCCGACGGGGTCCACGTCACCCTCGACGACGAGGACGTCACTGCCGACGAGCTGCTCGTCGCGACGGGCCGCCACCCGCGCACCCGCGACCTCGGCCTCGAGACGATCGACCTCGAGCCCGGCGCACCGCTCGAGGTCGACGACGCGCTCGGCTTCCCCGGCGTGCCGTGGCTGTTCGCGGTCGGCGACGTGACCGGCCGGACCGGCACCACGCACCAGGGCAAGTACGACGCGCGGGTCGCGGGCGACGTGGTCGCCGCCCGGTTCGGGCCCGACGAGGCCGCGCGCCGCGCCGAGGCGTCCGCGGGCCCTTGGAGCCGGTACCGGGCCAGCGCGGACCACGCGGCCGTGCCGCAGGTGGTGTTCACGCAGCCCGAGGTCGCGTGGGTCGGGCTGACCGAGCGCGCCGCGCGGGACGCGGGGCTCGCCGTGCGGACCGTGGCCTACGAGCTCGCGGACGTCGCGGGAGCGAGCGTCATCTCACCCGACTACGCGGGCCGGGCGCAGCTCGTGCTCGACACCGCGCGCGACGACGTGGTCGTCGGCGCCACGTTCGTCGGGCCCGACGCCGCCGAGATGCTGCACGCGGCGACGATCGCGGTGGTCGGCGAGCTGCCGCTCGCGCGGCTGTGGCACGCCGTGCCGTCGTACCCGACGGTCAGCGAGGTGTGGCTGCGGTTCGCCGAGAGCGCCGGCCTCTGAGGGTCCGGGGCGCCCGCGGCGTCAGCCGAGCGAACCGTCGCTGGACAGGACCAGCCCGATCGCCGCCTCGCCCTTGCGCACGGCCTCACCGATGAGCGCGAAGTCGTACGCCGTGAAGTCCGTGAACACCAGGCCGTACGTCTCCTCGAGCCCGGGCTGGCAGAACGGGCGCTCCGGGCACTCCGCCGGCCCGGCGAGCGTGAGCCCGCCCGCGCACGCCTCGGCGAGCTCCGAGAGCGTGGTGACGCCGTGCTCGTCGGCGAACTCCTGCGTCACCGCGAACGCGTTCTGGTCCTGCGCCGCCGACGCCGTGCCCACGACGAGACCACGCTCCTTCGCGAGCGGCTCGAGGGCCGCGACCGTCGCGTCGACGTCGCCCGACGCGACCGGCTCGGCGTCGGCCCCGTTGACCGTGGTGTTGAAGAACTCCGCGAGCGTCGCCGCGTACTCCGGGACCACCGCGAGCTCGCCCGACTCGAGCGCCGGCAGGTACGTCTCGCGTGCGCCGATCTCCCGGACCTGCGCCTGGTACCCGGCGCTGCGCAGGACCTCGGCGTAGATGTTGGCGAGCGTGCTGCTCTCGGAGAAGTTCGCGGCGCCGACGACCACCGACGCGCCCTCACCCGACTGCTCGCTCGCCGCGAGGCCCTCGTCCTCGACGAACGCCGCCGCGACCTCGCTGGACGTCTGGCGGTCGATGTCGACGGCCTTGTTGAGCGCGATGAGGCGCTCGGTGTCGAGCGCGTCCGAGACCGTGTCGAGCAGCGGGACGAGCGTGGGGTGCGCCTCGGCCACCGACGCGCTGACCGCCGGGATGACGTTGTCGGCGTTCTGCAGGGTCTTGTCGTCCTCCAGCACGACGAGCTGCTCACCCGCGACGGGCTCGCAGGCACCGCCCGTGGCGGACGACGCGTTCGTCGGGTCAGCCTTGCCGCCGCCCGAACCCGGGTCGCCGCAGCCGGCGAGCGCGATCAGGGACGCGGCGAGGGACAGCACGGCGAGGCGCTTGCGGTTCGGGGACACGGTGCCTCCAGGGCGGCGGGTGACGGGGCGGACGACCAGGCGGGTGACGGGGCGGACGACGAGGCGGAGCGGACGGACCTCACGAGCGCTCATCGCGCGGTCCCATTCGAACGGCGGCCGCCGGCGGCGGCAACCGGTGGCACGGGATCCGCGGCCGTGAGGGCGCGGCGGGTGCGCCGGGGTCCGGACCGGCGTGCCGCGTCGCGCACGCCGCGCGGTGTGACGGCGCGCTGGGCGAGCGCGAGCAGACCCTCGGCGACCAGGCACAGCACCGCGACGAGCAGACCGCCCGCGAGCACCTGCCCGTAACGCTGCGTCGCGAACCCCGAGACGACGACCGACCCGAGGCTGCGCCCGCCGACGAGCGCGGCGAGCGGGACGGTGGCCAGGACCTGCACCACGGCCGTGCGCACGCCCGCCGCGACGAGCGGGACCGCGAGCGGCAGCTCGACGAGCCACAGCCGGCGGGCACCGCTCATCCCGAGCCCGCGCGCGGCGTCCAGGACGTCGCGGTCGACCCCCGCGAGACCCGTCACGGTGTTGGTCAGCAGCGGTGGGACCGCGAAGACCGCGCACGCGACGACGGTCGCCGGGTTGCCGAACAGCCCGGCCGAGGCGAGCAGCGTCAGGAGCGCGAGCGTCGGCAGCGCGCGCGTGGTGTTCGCGACGACCACGCCGAGCGTGCCGCCGCGCCGGGCGCGTCCCAGCCACACGCCCGCGGGCAGCGCGACGACCGCGGCGAGCAGCACGGCGAGTGCCGTGACCTGCAGGTGCGTGGCGGTCAGCGCGAGCACGCCGTTGCGACCCGTCCAGTTCAACGGGTCGTTGAGCCACGCGAACGCCTCGGTCAGCAGGTCCACGCGGACCTCCGGTGGCCGCGGTCCGTCATGCCCGCACCCGCTCGTCCCGCACCGCGCGCCACGGCGTCAGGAGCCGACCCACGAGCACGACGAGCAGGTCGGCGACGAGCGCGAGCAGCATGCACAGGACCGTCGCGGTCATGATCTCCGCGTGGTAGTCGCTGCGGAACCCGCGGAACATCAGCTGCCCCAGCCCGCCGTACCCGACCACCACGCCGACCGTCACGAGCGCCACGGTCGTCACGGTCGCGACGCGCACCCCCGCGACGATGCTCGGCAGCGCCTGCGGCAGCTCGACCTGCAGCAGCATCCGCACGCGCCCGTACCCCATGCCGCGCGCGGCGTCCGTGACCGCCGGGTCCACCCCGGCCAGGCCGACGAGCACGTTGCGCACGAGCACCAGCAGCGCGTAGAGGACGAGCCCGATGAGCACCGTCGTGCGCCCGATGCCCGTGTAGGGCGCGAGCAGCGCGAACAGGGCGAGGGACGGCACGGTGTAGAGCACCCCGGCCGTCCCGACGACCGGCCCGGCGAGCCGCGGCCGCAGGTGCGCGACGAACGCGAGCGGGAGCGCGACGACGAGCGCGAGCAGCACGGCCTGCACGGTGAGCGACACGTGCTGGCCGAGCGCGCGCTGGATGTCCTCGGAGTTGCGCGCCACGTAGTCCCACGAGAACCACGGGTTGGGTGGCGCGTCGGTCGTGGACATGGCAGCGAAGGTAGACCCGCCCTCCGACACGCGCCCGGCGAGTGCCCGACCAGGGCGGACGACGCGCGGGGGCTCGCGGTTGTCGGTGCGCGCCGTTAGCGTCCCTCGCGTGGACGACGAGTGGGCGATCCGGTTCGAGCACGCGGCCAAGACCTACGCCGCGGGCTCGTCGGCGTCCCGCGCGCACGCCCCCGCCGCGGTCGACGACCTGTCGCTCGACGTGCGCACGGGCGAGGTGCTCGTGCTCGTCGGACCGTCGGGGTGCGGCAAGTCGACGACGCTGCGGATGGTCAACCGCCTCGTCGAGCCGACGAGCGGCCGCGTGCTGGTCGAGGGCCGCGACGTCGCGACGCTCGACGTGGTCGAGCTGCGTCGGCACGTCGGCTATGTGATCCAGAACGTCGGCCTGTTCCCGCACCGCACGGTCGCGCAGAACGTCGCCACCGTCCCGCGTCTGCTCGGCTGGGACCGCGGGCGTACCCGCACGCGCGTCGCGGAGCTGCTGGAGCTCGTCGGGCTCGCGCCGGACCGGTACGCGCGGCGCTACCCGCACGAGCTGTCGGGCGGCGAGCGTCAGCGCGTGGGGGTGGCCCGTGCGCTCGCGACGGACCCGCCCGTGCTCCTCATGGACGAGCCGTTCGGCGCGGTCGACCCGGTGGGCAGGCGCCGGCTGCAGGACGAGTTCGCGCGCATCCAGCGCGAGCTCGGCACCACGGTCATGCTCGTGACGCACGACGTCGACGAGGCGGTCCGCATGGCCGACCGGGTCGCGGTCATGAGCACCGGCGGCCACGTCGAGCAGCTCGCGCCCCCGCTCGACGTCGTCGCCCGGCCCGCGACGCCCGCGGTCGCCGACCTCGTCGGCCGCGGGCGCACCGCCCGCCTCCTCGCCCTCGGCCGCCTGGCCCGGGACGACGTCGACCCGGCGACGACCGCACCCGCGGGAGCGCCCGTCGTGCAGCTCGGCGACGAGCTGGGTGAGGTCCTCGACGCGATCGCGAGCGACGGGGTGAGGGCGGCGGCCGTGCACGACGGGCGCACCCCGATCGGCGCCGTGACCGCGGCGGACGTCCTGACCGCGCTGCGCCGGCTCGTCGCGGGCCCGGCGGACGTCACCCCGGGCGGGACGACGACGGCCTGAGCATTACGGGCCTGAACGTCACGGGGCCGAGCGTCACAGGCCCGAGCGTCACGGGCCCGAGCGTCACCGGCCCGAGCGTCACAGGCCTCCGAGGATGCGCCCGACGACGATCTTGGTGATCATCGCGGCCGGGTAGACCAGCGCGTACCCGAGAGCCACACGGGCGTCGTACTGCGTGCGCGCGTTGGCGAACGCGAGGATCGCGGGCTGCGTCTGGGCGCCGCTCATGATCCCGGACAGGCGCGTGCCGCCGACCCGGAACACCCGCCGCATGACGACGTACAGACCCGCTGACACGAAGCCGGTCACGACGACGCCGAGCACGAGGATCCTCAGCCACTCGCCGGACGTGAAGGCCGCACCGATCTGGCCGCCGGCGCGCGAGCCGGCCTGGGCCAGGAAGATCAGCAGGCCGAGCTCGGACATCGCCTGGGCCGCGGTGTACGGCATCGCCGTCACGACCGGGCCGATACGGCCGATCCTGCCGAGGACGAGGCCGATCAGCAGCGTGCCGAACGCCGACCCGATGGTGAACACACCGCCCGGCACGGGGATGTGGATCGTGCCGAGCAGGATCCCGGCTGCCATCCCGAGGCCGAGCACCACGGGCACGATGTCGGACAGCCCGCGCGAGGAGTCACCGAACCACGTCGAGACCTCGGGCATGCGCTCACGCGGCGCGATCACCCGGACCCGGTCCCCGAGCTGCAGCTGCAGGTCGTCGGTCGCGAGCATGTCGACGTCCCCGCGCCGCACGCGGGACACGGTCGCACCGAACCGGTGCAGCAGGTCGAGCTCGCCGACGGTGCGTCCCGCGGCATGCTCCGCGGAGACGGTGATGCGGCGCATGTCGAGGTACTGGCGGTCCGTCTCGAGGTGGTGCGACGAGGTGTGGCCGAGCTCGCGGGTGACGGCGTCGATGTCCTCGTGCGGCCCGACGACGGTGACGAGGTCGTCGAGCAGCAGCAGGTCGGTGCCGCCGGCGGTCCGGATCGGCGACGTCTCGCCGCGGCGCACGCGGGAGAACTTGATGCGGTCGCCGTGCAGCTCCTCGAGCTCCTGGACGCTGAGGTTGGCGTCGACCTCGACGCGCACGGTGCGGCTCACGAGCGTGGGCGGCGCGTCCGCGTCCTGACCGCGGTGCCGCAGCGCGGCGGACACGGCGACGAGCATCCCGACGACGCCGAACAGGTAGGTCACCGCGTAGCCGATGGTCGGTCCGGTGTCGTCGCCCGCGGCGTCGCGCGCGGCGGCGAGCGCGGGGGTGTTGGTCACGGCCCCCGCCCAGGAGCCGGCGACGACGGGGTCGTCGAGGCGCAGCAGACCGCCCACCGCGACCGCGAGGGCGGCGCTCGCGACGAGCACGCCCGCGACCGCGAGGATCGGCCCGAGGCTGCGGCGCAGGGACGAGAAGAACGTGGCGCCGGAGATGATCCCCACGCAGAACGTGAACAGCGCGAGCCCGAGCGTGCCCATCGCCTCGGGGATCTCCAGGTGCACGTCGTACGACCCGGCCCACGCCGCGAGGCCGATCGACAGCAGGAGGACGGCCGCGGCACCCAGGCCGACGCCGCGCACCTTGACGTGCCCGATCGCGGAGCCGATCCCGATCGCGGCGAAGAGCAGCAGGACGGGCTGCTCGGCGAGGAACTCGAACACCTGGGACATCGCTGCTCCGTGGCGCTAGGGACGCCGCGGGGATGGCGGCGCTGCCGTCACCCATTCAAGGGCGCGCCAGGAGGGCCGATCTGGTCCCAAAGACCCGGGTGCCCACCCGCGTACCCCGAATCGGGCATATGCGCGGCTCGTCCCGGTCGCTACGGTGACCGCGTGCCGACCCTGCGTGCGAGAGCCAGCGCCCTGCTCGCCGTGCTCCCGCTGGTCGTCGCGCTCGTGGCCGCACCGTCGGCCGCGACGCCGTCCTCGTCGCCTGTCTCGTCCCCACCCGCACCCACGGGGCGGTGCACCGACCTGCTGGTGCTGAGCATCCGCGGGTCGGGGGAGTCCTCGTCCGCGACGAAGACGAGCGCCGTGCGTGACGCGTTCCTCGACGGCGTCGACGGCCGGCGCACGACGACGGTCGAGACGCTTCCGTACCCGGCGGCGGCCATGTCCGTGCTCGCCGACGACTTCCGCCAGCTCATCGACCTCGGCCTGCCCGGCACGTCCGACTGGAGCTACTTCCGGTCGATCGAGACCGGGGCGCAGGTGCTGCGCGAGCGGCTGAGCACCGCCCGGCGGACGTGCCCGGACCAGAAGTGGGCGCTCATCGGGTACTCGCAGGGTGCGATGGTGATCAGCGAGGTGCTCCCGAGTTCCCCGACCCGCAGCTGTACGCGGGCGTCATGCTGGTCGCGAACCCGTCACGGTCGGCGGGCGACCGGCAGGACAACATCGGCACCGCCATGCCGGGGAACGGGTTGAGCTCCTGGGTTCCGCCGGCCGGGCTCGGGTACGACGCGGTGCCGCACGCGCTCGCGGGGGTCACGACCGACCTGTGCGCCTCGCAGGACCTCGTGTGCGACACGGCGCGGCTGTTCGCGAACCTCGCCGCCCCGGTCACCGGGGTGCCGTGGGAACCGATCGTCGGCATCGCCGCGCTCGTCGAGTACGGCACCGCCGTGCACACCGCGTACGACGTGCCCGAGCTGAGCGCGCTCGCCGGCCCCGCGATCGAGCGGGCCTCGAGGTTCGTCGTGCCCGAGCACCGCACCGTGACCGTCCTGGCCTGCGGCCCCTCGGGCGACGTGTCCGCCGCGGTCCCCGTCAAGGCCCTGAGCACCGCGGGCGCCGCCGCCCAGCGGCGCACGGTCGAGCCCGCGCTGCTGACCGGTGCGCTGTCGGGCGCGACGTTCACCGAGCACGGCTTCACCCGAGGGCCGTACCGGCTCGACCTCGCCGACGACGGTCGCCTCACGGGCACGCTCCCCGCAGGGCGCTGGGAGCTGGTCACCACGGCGACGACCGGCCTCGAACCACCCCGCACGATCCGCGTCGTCGTGCACGTCGACACCGCAGGCACGTGCGGGGGTGTGGACGGGTACGTCACGGACCGTGACGGCGAGCCGGTCGAGGGGGTCGAGGTCTGGCTCGAGCGGACGACGGACGGGTGGGACGGCGAGTCCGACCGGCGCCTGGCGATGGACCGCACCGACAGCGACGGGTACTACGCGATCGTCGGCAGCTACGACGGCGGGTACCTGCTGTTCTTCGGCGACGGCCCGCCCACGGCGCAGACCTGGGAGCAGTCGCAGGCCGAGGGCTACGTCGACCTCTTCGACCAGTACCACTCGACGCAGCCGCTGAGCAACGAGTCCGACTCGCCCTCGCGGGCGACGCCCGTCCACGTCGGCGGCCCGCTCGCCCGCACCGACCAGGCCCTGAGCCGGGCGTCGAGCGTCCACGTGTACGCCTACGACGCGGCGAGCGGCCGCGCCCTCGACGGCATCGCCGTCAGCGAGTACGGGTGGCGGGCCGTCACCCAGGCCGACGGCTGGGCGTTCCACACCGGTCGGTGGTCCTACGGCGGCTGCCGGCTCTACTTCGACACCGCCCGGGTGTACGTCGAGATGGCCGGCTACGACCCGAGGCGTCCCGCCGAGAGCTCGGTCCGCATGGTCCGCGGGAGCTCGGTGGCCGGGACGGTCAGGGACGAGCGGGGCCGGCCCGTGCCCGGCGCCACGGTGCACCTCTCGCGGGAGCGGTCGTGGGACCCCGCCGCGCCCGACACCGACTGGGGTGGTGGGACCGGCTGCTACTCGGGGCTCGGGACGAGCGAGAGCGAACAGGCCGTCACCGACGCGAACGGCCGGTACCGCATCGGCGCGCTGTACGGCGGCGTGAACCCGTACCTCGTGCACGCGGACCTCGGCACCACCACCCTCAGCGCGGCACCGGTGACCCTGCCGCCCGCGCGGACCGGGTACCAGGACGTCGAGGTCGACCTCGGCTTCGCGACGCTCACGGCAGCGACCCCGACCGTCAGCGGCACCGCGAAGGTCGGGGTGCGGCTGACCGCCAAGCGCGGCACCTGGACCACGGGGACGTCTTTCGCCTACCAGTGGTCGGTGAACGGCAAGGCGGTCGCCGGGGCGACCGGGACGACGTTCACGCCGCGCGCGGCCGACGTCGGGCGGACCGTCACCGTCCGGGTCACCGGGACCAAGCCCGGGTACGTCACGGCGACGCGGACGTCGAAGGCCACCGCCGCGGTCGTGAAGGGCACGCTTGCGACCGCCCGGCCCACCGTGACCGGCACGCCCAAGGTCGGCGCGCGGCTCACGGCCTACCGCGGGACCTGGACGGCGGGCACCACCTTCTCCTACCGCTGGTACGCGAACGGCAAGGCGATCAGCGGGGCGTCGTCGACGACGTACACGCTGAAGGCCTCCGACAGGGGCAAGGTCATCACGGTGAAGGTCACCGGCTCCAAACCCGGCTACGTGACCGCGACGACGACCTCGAAGGCGACCGCAGCTGTCCGCTGAGCCGTGACGCACCGTGACGCGTCGCCGGCACGCGCGGTCACGTCGTCGGCGCGGCCGATGCGCAGGCGGTCAGGAGGCGCGCTCGGAGCGATGCCGAACGCTGCGCGTAGTCGCGCTGGCGCCGGACGTACTCGGCCTTGCCGTCAGGGGTCTCGATCGCGACGGGCTCCAGGCCGTACGACGACACGTCGTACGGCGACGCCTGCATGTCGGTCGTGCGGATCTCGCGGGCGAGCTCGAAGCAGTCGAGCAGCAGGTCGCCGGGGACGAGCGGACCGAGCTTGAGCGCCCACTTGTACAGGTCCATGTTGGCGTGCAGGCACCCGGGCTGCTCCAGGGCGGGCTGGGTCTCGCGGGTGGGCTGCAGCGTGTTGCGGGGTGCGGCGTCGGGGGTGAAGAAGCGGAACGCGTCGACGTGCGTGCACCGGATGCGGTGCGCCTCGACCACGTCGTCAGTGCCGCGACCGCCCAGCCGCAGGGGCAGCGGGTGCCGGTGCTCCGCCTCGCGGTAGACCATCGCCCACTCGTGCAGCCCGAAGCAGCCGGTCGCGGCCGGGCGTGCGGCGGTGGCGCCGACGATCGTCGCCACGTACCGGACCGTCTCCCCGCGCTCGGCGAGGAACGCGTCCACGTCGAGGCGCGTGCAGCCGTCGTCGTCCACGATGTACCAGCGCCACGCGGCGTGCGGCGCGGGACCGTCGGGACCGGGCTCGAGCGCGACGCCCGCGCCCGGGTGCCAGCGGCGCAGCAGTGCGGGCTTGGTGGGGTAGTACTCGAACAGGAAGTCCTCGATCGCGTGGCGCTCGTGGCGTGAGCGGCGCTCGCGGTGACCCGCGGTGGCCGCGTCGGCACGGGCCGCGTGCGCGTCGGCGGTCCGGCGCCACGTCGCGTGCGGCAGCACGACGAGCGGGCGCTCGACGGGCGGCGTCGCGGGCGTGGTCGTCGCGGGCGTGGTCACCGCTCCAGGGTACGGACGCGCCGGTCACGTCCTGACGCGCGGGCGCCCGACGCCGCACGCGGGACGGGCTGGGGGCATGCTGGGGGCATGGTCGTCGTGTGCGCGCTCCTCGCCCTGGCAGCCGCGGTGCTGCACGTCGTGATCTTCGTGATGGAGGCGGTGCTGTTCCGCCGCCCGGACGTGCACCGACGCTTCCGCACGCAGCCGCAGGACGTCGAGACCGTGGCCCCGTGGGCGTACAACCAGGGCTTCTACAACCTGTTCCTCGCGGTGGGCGCCGGGGTCGGGGCGGCGCTGGTGCTCGCGGAGGGCTCTCGCCCGTCCGGGCTGGCGCTCGTGCTGCTCGCGTGCGGCTCGATGCTGGCGGCGGCCGTGGTGCTCGTCGCGAGCGACCGGCGCATGGCGCGGGCGGCGGCCACGCAGGGGACGGTGCCGCTGCTCGCGGTCGTCGCGGCGCTCGTCGTGCTCGTCTGAGCCGGACGTGGCCGCCGGCGATCAGCCGACCGGTGCCGCGCGCGGCACCACGCGCTCGGCGACGCGCGCGGAGACGCCGTGCAGCAACCGCTCGAGCGGTCCGCGTCCGAGCCAGGCGCGCCACGCCCAGCAGGCGAGGACGGTCGCGACGACGACCACGAGCCACGACGTCCACAGCGGTCGCCACACGATCTGCGGCCCGACGGCGGCGACCACGACGACCTGCGCCGTGTAGGCGGTGAAGGCGAGCGCGCCGACGGCGGCGAGCGGCGAGAGCGCGCGCGGCAGACGCGGTGCGGCCGCCAGGCACGCGGCGACGACGAGCAGCGCGGCCCCGGTGTTCCCGACGACCTCGACCGGGGACGACGCGTGCGGCCGGGTGGACAGCAGGGCCGTGTCCTCGGCGAGGAGCCGACCGAGCCACCCGCCGCCGTACCCGACGACGGCGAGCGCGCCGCCGACGAGTGCCGTCCGGCGCTGCACCTCGGGCGCGGTCAGGTCGCAGCGGCCGAGTGCGAGCCCGGCGAGCAGGTACGCGGACCAGACGAGCGCGGGGTAGTGCGGTCCGTCGAGCAGCAGGGCGAGGTCGCCCAGGAGCCCCGCGCCCGGGTCGGCGTCGAGGCCGACCGCCTCGCGTACGGCCGGCGCGACGAGTGCCACGGTCGCCGCCGCCGCGACGAGCGTGCGCACGGTCCAGGTGAGCACCGCGCAGCCCGCGAGGAACAGCACGGCGTAGGTGGGCAGGATGACGAGGATCGGCGTGTCCAGCCGCTCGAGCGCCAGCCCCACGGCGAGCACGACGAGCGCGCGGGCCGCGATCCGTACCCGTGCCCTGGTGAGGTCACGGGCGACCGCGGGAGCGCGGCCGCCGGACAGCAGTGCGAGCGAGAGCCCCGCGAGGACGACGAACAGCGCGGAGGACCGGCCGTCGGCGAGCTCGAGGACCCGGTCGGCGGTCGCGGTGCGGCCGGGCGCGTCGGGGCCGACGTGCGCGGTGACCATGCCGAGGACGGCGGTCCCGCGCGCGACGTCGATGCCCGCGAGCCGTGCCACGTGCCGACGCTACGACGGGCGGTGCGGCACCCGCCGGACGTGGGAGGCGGCGCGCGGCGGTCGCTCGCGGTGCGCACAGTCGCTGTCGTCTCGCATGATGGGCCAGCGCGTCCCGTGCCTTGATCATTCCCCCGTCCCGGCGCCTACCCTCGCGTGTGAGCACCCGCGACGACGTCTACGTGCACGGCCACCACGAGTCGGTCCTGCGCTCCCACCGGTGGCGCACGGCCGAGAACTCGGCCGCGTACCTGCTGCCCGTGCTCGAGCGCGGCCAGCGCCTGCTCGACGTGGGCTGCGGTCCGGGCACGGTCACGATCGACCTCGCGCAGCGTGTCGCTCCGGGCGAGGTGCACGGGATCGACGCGTCGAGCGCCGTCATCGAGATCGCCCGCAAGGCCGCCGCGGACGCCGGCGCCCTCAACGTGACGTTCGAGGTCGGCGACGCGTACGAGCTGGCGTTCGACGACGACACGTTCGACGTGGTGCACGCCCACCAGGTGCTCCAGCACCTCACCGACCCGGTCGCGGCGCTGCGGGAGATGAGGCGCGTGACGCGCCCGGGCGGCGTGGTCGCGGTGCGCGACAGCGACTACTCGGGGATGACCTGGTTCCCGCCGTCGGCGGGCCTGGACGAGTGGTCCGCGCTGTACCACGAGGTCACGCAGGCCAACGGAGCCGAGGCGGACGCCGGGCGCCGGCTGCTGCAGTGGGTGCGCGAGGCCGGCTTCGACCCGGCGGGCGTCGCCCCGAGCGCCGGCGTGTGGTGCTACGCGACGCCCCAGGACCGTGCGTGGTGGGCCGGCCTGTGGGCCGACCGGTGCGTCGCGTCGAACTTCGCGCAGCAGGCGATCGCGCACGGGCTGGCCGACGAGGTCGGGCTCGAGCAGCTCGCGGACGCGTGGCACGAGTGGGGCCGCCAGCCCGACGGCTGGTTCGCGGTGCTGCATGGCGAGGTGCTCGCGCGCGCCTGACGCCGCCTAGGTGTACTCGGCCATCACGTTGGTGACAGGGCGTTGACGTGGGCGAGGGCCTCCGGCGTAGTGGAGATGTCTCGTCTTCACGATCCGGAGGCCCTCGTGGTTCACGCTAATGCGCGGCTGACGCCGCATGGGAGATGGTTGTTGGTGCAGCGGGTGCGGGTGCAGGGGCGCCCGGTCGCTCATGTCGCCCGCGAGCTGGGTGTCTCGCGCCAGTGCGCGCATCGGTGGGTGGCTCGTTTCGATGCGCAGGGCCGTGCCGGTCTGCAGGACCGGTCCTCGCGTCCGCGACGGTCACCGGCGGTGACCAGCCCTGAGCGGGTCGCACTCGTGCTCGCTGCGCGTGAGCGGTTGCGGCGCGGTCCGGACGAGCTCGCGCGGGCGACCGGAGTGCCGGCGCGGACCGTCTCGCGGATCCTGCGCCGCGCCCACGTGCCCTACCTGTGGCAGTGCGACCCGATCAGCGGTGAGCCGATCCGGGCGTCGAAGGTGACCGCGGTCCGCTACGAGCACGCGCACCCGGGTGACCTCGTGCACGTCGACGTCAAGAAGGTCGGGCGGATCCCGCAAGGCGGTGGGTGGAGAGCGCATGGGCGAGCCGGCACCCAGGCCGCGAAGAAGAAGCGCCCGCTGATCGGCTATGACTACGTCCACGCCGCCGTGGACGACTACTCACGAGTCGCCTACGCCGAGATCCTGCCGGACGAGAAAGGCGCGACCTGCGCGGGCTTCATCGACCGTGCCCTGACCCACTTCGCCGCGCTGGGCACACCCGTCAGAGCCGTCCTCACCGACAACCACTGGTCCTACGCACACGCCCACGAGGTCGCTGCGGTGCTCGCCGCGCACCAGACCGCGCACTGGTTCATCAAGGCCCACTGCCCCTGGCAGAACGGCAAGGTCGAACGATTCAACCGCACCCTCGCCAGCGAATGGGCCTACCGGCATCCATGGACCTCGAACGACCAGCGAACCACCGCCTTCACCACCTGGCTCAACGAGTACAACACTGAACGTCACCACCACGCCGTCGGCGCCGCCCCCGTCACCCGACTGTCACCAACGTGATGGCCGAGTACACCTAGGCTGGGCACGTGCGCATCGCCAGGTTCACGATCGGTTCGGATCCCCGCTTCGCCCTCGTCGAGGGGGAGCCCGGCTCGGAAGAGCTCGTGGTCATCACGGGCGACCCCATCTACACGCCGGTGCAGCCCACGGGCGAGCGCATCCCCCTGGACGACGACGCGGTGCGCCTGCTCGCACCCGTGATCCCGCGCTCCAAGGTCGTCGGCGTGGGGCGCAACTACGCGGACCACGCGGCGGAGATGGGCAACGAGCTCCCCACGCAGCCGCTGCTGTTCCTCAAGCCCAACACGTCCGTCGTCGGCCCCGACGACCCGGTGGTGCTGCCGGACTGGACGCAGGAGGTCTCGTACGAGGCGGAGCTCGCGGTCGTGATCGGCAAGGTCACCAAGGGCGTGACGCCCGAGCGCGCGCTCGACCACGTCTTCGGGTTCACGGTCGCGAACGACATCACGGCGCGGGACATCCAGCGGTCGGACTCGCAGTGGACGCGCGCCAAGGGCTTCGACGGCTCGTGCCCGCTCGGCCCGTGGATCGTCCCCGGTCTCGACGTCGACGACCTCGCGGTGCGCTCGCGCGTCAACGGTGAGCCGCGGCAGGACGGGCGCACGTCGCAGATGGTGTTCGACGTCGCGTACCTCGTGTCGTACGTCAGCGAGGTGTTCACGCTGCTGCCCGGGGACGTCATCCTCACGGGGACCCCCGCCGGCGTCGGGCCGGTGGTCGACCGCGACGTCGTGGAGTGCGAGGTCGAGGGGATCGGCACGCTGCGCAACCCGGTGCTGCGCCGGCACTGAGCCGGACCCGAGCACGGCGCGCGGACGCGCCCGACTACCCTGGGACCCGTGACCACCCCCGCTGTCGACGGCTCCGCCGTGCGTGTCCGGTTCTGCCCGTCCCCGACCGGTCTGCCGCACGTCGGCATGGTCCGCACCGCGTTGTTCAACTGGGCGTACGCGCGGCACACGGGCGGCACGTTCGTCTTCCGGATCGAGGACACGGACGCGGCGCGCGACTCCGAGGAGAGCTACCGCATGCTCCTCGACGCGCTGCGCTGGCTGGGGCTCGACTGGGACGAGGGCGTCGAGGTCGGCGGCCCGCACGAGCCGTACCGGCAGTCGCAGCGCTACGACCTGTACCGCGACGTCGTCGCGAAGCTGCTCGAGGGCGGGTACGCCTACGAGTCCTGGTCGACGCCCGAGGAGATCGAGGCGCGCCACCGCGCGGCGGGCCGCGACCCCAAGCTCGGCTACGACGGGTACGACCGCGACCTCACCGACGAGCAGCGGCTCGCGTACCGCGAGCAGGGCCGTGAGCCCGTCATCCGGGTGCGGATGCCCGACGAGGACATCACGTTCACCGACCTGGTGCGCGGCGACGTGACGTTCAAGGCCGGCTCGGTGCCGGACTTCGTGGTCGTGCGCGCCAACGGCCACCCGCTGTACACGCTGGTCAACCCGGTCGACGACGCGCTCATGGGCATCACGCACGTGCTGCGCGGCGAGGACCTGCTGTCCTCCACCCCGCGCCAGGTCGTGCTGTACCGCGCGCTGCTCGAGCTCGGCGTCGCGCAGGTGATGCCGCAGTTCGGCCACCTGCCGTACGTCATGGGCGAGGGCAACAAGAAGCTCTCGAAGCGCGACCCCGAGTCGAACCTGTTCCTGCACCGCGAGAACGGCTTCACCCCCGAGGGCCTGCTCAACTACCTCTCGCTGCTCGGCTGGGGCCTGTCCGCGGACCGCGACATCTTCACGGTCGACGAGCTCGTCGCGGCGTTCGACGTGCACGACGTGAACCCCAACCCCGCGCGCTTCGACCTGAAGAAGGCCGAGGCGATCAACTCCGCGCACGTGCGCATGCTCGCGCCCGACGACTTCCGTGACCGTCTGGTCCCGTACCTGCACCACGCCGGCCTGGTGCCCGCGGACTCGTTCGCCGACCTCTCGCGCGAGCACCAGGACCTCCTGACGCAGGCGGCGCCCCTCGTGCAGGAGCGCATGACGCTGCTCGGCGAGGTCGTCGGGATGCTCGGCTTCCTGTTCGTCGCGGACGACGAGCTGCACGTCGAGGACGACGGCCGCAAGGCGCTGCGTGCGGAGTCGGCGCAGGTGCTGGACGCGGCGGTCGCCGCGCTGGAGGCGCTCCCCGCGGACGGCTTCACCACCGAGGCCACGCAGGCCGCGCTGCAGGCCGCGCTCGTCGACGAGGGTGGTCTCGGCATCAAGGCGCGCCTGGCGTACACGCCGCTGCGCGTCGCGGTGACCGGCCGACGCGTGTCCCCGCCGCTGTTCGAGTCGCTCGAGCTGCTCGGCAAGGACTCGACGCTGGCCCGCATCGCGGCGCTGCGCGCGTCCCTGTGACGGCCCCGACGCGGGACGCGGCACCGCGCGCGACGACGGGCGCTCTGGTCGACGGGGTGCTGTTCGACATCGACGACACGATCGTCGACACGCGCAGCGCGTTCGTCGCCGCCCTCGCGGCGGTCGGCGCCCGGTACCTCCCGTCGCTGCCGCCCGAGGATGCGGCGCGCCGCGACGAGGCGCTCCTGGCGATGTGGCGCGCGGACACCAACGGCCACTACCGCCGGTACACCCGCGGCGAGGTGCCCTACCTCGAGCAGAAGCGGGCGCGCGCCAACGAGCTGCACGCGACGCACGGCGGCCCCGAGCTCGACGAGGCCGCGTTCGCCGCGTGGGACGAGGTCTTCGACGCGGCGTTCCGCGCCGCCTGGGTCGCGCACCCCGAGACCGAGGCCGTGCTCGGCACGCTGCTGGACGCGGGGCTGGCGCTCGGCGCGCTGTCGAACGCCGCGACGTCGATGCAGACCGCCAAGCTCACGGCCGCGGGCCTCGTCGACCGCGTGCCGCTGCTCGTCGCCGTGGACACCCTGGGCTTCGGCAAGCCCGACCCCCGGGTCTTCCTCGAGGCGTGCCGCCGGCTCGGCACGGACCCGGCGCGCACCGCGTACGTGGGTGACGAGGCGGACGTCGACGCGCTCGGGGCGCGCGACGCAGGCCTCGTCGGCGTGTGGCTCGACCGGCCCGGCGCACGTCGGCACCCGGTCGACGAGGTGTCCGTCACCGCAGTGGCGGTGATCCGCTCGCTCGCCGAGCTGCCGGACGCCCTGGGCGTGCCCGCCGGGCCGGCTACGACAGCGTCGTCGCGCGCCAGCACCGCGTGACGTAGGGCAGCTCGGCGGCGGTGCGGCCCACCAGGTCGGGGTGCGTCGTCCACAGCGCGTCCACCTCGGCGAGCACCGCGTCGCGCTCCGCCGGGGACATCGCGATGAGGTGGCTGCGGCTCGCCGCCAACGCCCGCAGCTCGGGCGCCGTGATCGTCCGCGTCCAGACGACGTCGGTGCGCTGCCACGGTCCGATCTGCGGCCCCGCGAGCGGCGCCTCGCGGCGCGAGTAGTCGAGCGTGTCGCCGCGGTGCACGATCTCGAAGTACGCGTCCGCCCAGGAGGTGACGCCCTCGGCGACGACGTTCCACACGAGGGACAGCGAGCCGCCGGGTCGCAGCACGCGCGCCACCTCGGCGCTCGCGGCGACGGGGTCGAACCAATGCCACGCCTGGCCCACCGTCACGACGTCCGCGCACGCGTCCGGCAACCCGGTGTCCTCGGCGGTGCCGCGGCGTGCGTCGACGCCGGGGAGCGCCGCGATCAGCGCGGCGCGCATGACGTCGTCGGGCTCGACCGCGGTGACCCGCAGCCCGCCCAGCGCCACGAGACCCGCGGTGAGCTTGCCCGTTCCGGCGCCCAGGTCGACCACGTCGCGCGCGTCCGGTGGCACGAGCCACGCGACGGCCTCGGCGGGGTACGTGGGCCGCGCCGCGGCGTACGCCTCGACGCCGCGCCCGAACGACGACGAACGCACCCGGTGCAGCTCGCTGCGCCAGTCCTGGCTCGGATCGGTCATGCCGCCCCCGTCGGTCGTGGCTCAGCCCGGCAGGTCCAACCGTGCCACGACCTCGTCGTGCAGCAGCCCGTTGGTCACCAGCGCGTTGCCGCCGAACGGCCCCGGCACGCCGCTCACGGACGTGAACCGGCCGCCGGCCTCGGAGACGATCGGCACGAGCGCGGCCATGTCGTGCAGCGCGAGCTCGGGCTCGGCCGCGACGTCCACGGCGCCCTCCGCGACGAGCACGTACGACCAGAAGTCGCCGTACGCGCGCGTGCGCCAGACCGTACGCATGAGGTCGAGCACCTGCGGCAGCCGGTCCACGTCCTCCCACCCCGTGAGCGAGGAGTAGGAGAACGACGCGTCCTCGAGCCGGTCCACGCGCGAGACGTGCAGCTGCGTGGCCTGCGAGAGGGACCGACCGCTCCACGCGCCCGAGCCCTTCGCGGCCCACCAGCGCCGCCCGAGCGCCGGCGCGCTCACGAGGCCGACGACCACCTCGTCGCCGTCGAGCAGCGCGATCAGCGTCGCCCACACGGGCACGCCGCGCACGAAGTTCTTGGTGCCGTCGATCGGGTCGACGACCCACCGGCGCGGCCCGTGCCCCGTGTCGGGCAGCTCCTCGCCGTGCACCGCGTCCCGCGGGCGGGTGCGCGACAGCTGCGAGCGCACCAGCTCCTCGGCCGCGCGGTCGGCGTCCGACACCGGCGAGAGGTCGGGCTTGGTCTCCACGACCAGGTCGAGCGCCTTGAACCGCGAGAGGGTCAGCGAGTCGACCTGGTCCGCGATCACGTGGGCGAGGCGCAGGTCGTCGTCGTACCCGGTCCGCAGGCTCATGGCGCCACCGTAGCGGTGCGGGTCACGACGCCGCGGGCGTGTCCGCCTCGCTCGTGCCGAGCCGGCTCGCCAGGATGCGCCGGAACGAGTCGACGCGCGCTGCGCGCGCGGCCCGCTCGACGTCGTCGTCGGCCGCGGCGACCCACTCGTCGAGCCCGCAGTCGGGCGCGTCCGCCGCGTGCGTGCAGCCGCGCGGGCAGCGCTCGTCGGACGCCTCCCCGAGGTCCCCGAACGCGTGCAGCAGGTGGTCGGGGTCGACGTGCGCGAGCCCGAAGGACCGCACTCCGGGGGTGTCGATCACCCACGTGGGCGCGCCCGGCCCGGGCACGCGCAGCGCCACCGCGGACGTCGACGTGTGCCGTCCGCGCCCCGTGACGGAGTTGACGACGCCCGTCGCGCGCTGCGCGTCCGGCACGAGCGCGTTGACGAGCGTCGACTTGCCGACGCCGGAGTGCCCGACGAGCACGGACGTGCGCCCCGCGAGCGCCGCCCGCAGGTCCGCCAGGCCGTGGATCGCACGCTCGCCGCGCGGGCCCTCGGCGTGCGTCACGACGGTGCGCACCCCCACGGGGGAGTACATCCCGACGAGCGCGGCCGGGTCCGCGAGGTCCGCCTTCGTCAGCGCGAGCAGCACGTCCATGCGTGCGTCGTACGCGGCCGCGACGCACCGGTCGATCATGCGCGTGCGCGGCTCGGGATCGGCGAGCGCGGTCACCACGACGAGCTGGTCGGCGTTCGCGACGATGACGCGCTCGACCGGGTCGGTGTCGTCGGCCGTGCGGCGCAGCACCGTGCGGCGGTCCGTGATGCGCACGATGCGTGCGAGCGTGCCCTGCGCGCCCGTGGTGTCGCCCACCAGGTCGACGACGTCGCCGGGCACCACGCGCTCGCGGCCAAGCTCGCGGGCCTTCATCGCGGTCGCGGGACGCTCGTCCGGGCCGTCCGCGTCGACCAGCACCGCGTACCGGCCGCGGTCGACGCCCGTGACCATCGCGCGCTGCGCGTCCGCGTGCTCCGGGCGCTGCTTGGTCCGCGGCCGTGACCCCTTGCCGGGCCGGATCCGCACGTCGGACTCGTCGTACTGCCTCCGCCTCGTCACGAGGGGGCGTCACCCGCCAGCATCCGGTCCCACAGCCCGACGAAGTTCGGGATGGTCTTCGCGGTCGTCGCGACGTCCTCGACCTGGACCCCCGGCACACGTAGCCCGACGAGCGCGCCCGCGGTCGCCATGCGGTGGTCCGCGTACGAGCGCCACGTCCCGGCGACGAGCGGGCGCGGCGTGATGACGAGACCGTCGGCGGTCTGCTCCGCCTGCCCGCCGAGGCGCGTGATCTCGCTCGCCAGCGCCGCCAGGCGGTCCGTCTCGTGGCCGCGCAGGTGCGCGATGCCGCGCAGGCGCGTGGGAGAGTCGGCCAGCACCGCGAGCGCGGCGATGGTCGGCGCGATCTCACCCGCCGCGTGCAGGTCGAGGTCCACGCCCCGGACGACTCCGGTGCCGGTCACCGCGAGCTCGTCGCCGACGAGCGCGGTGCGTCCGCCCATGCGCTCGAGGATCCCCGGCAGCAGCGCGCCCGGCTGCGTGGTCCGCGCGGGCCACCCCGGGACGCGGACGGTGCCGCCCGCGACGAGCGCCGCGCACAGGAAGGGCGCGGCGTTGGACAGGTCCGGCTCGACGCGCACGTCCCGGCCCGCGACCGGGCCGGGGGCCACCTCCCAGATCGCCGGGCGGGAGTCGTCCACCTGGATGCCCGCGGCGCGCATCGCCGCGACGGTCATCTCGATGTGCGGCAGGCTCGGCAGCGTCGGGCCGGTGTGCCGCACGACGAGACCCTGGTCGAACCGTGCGGCGGCGAGCAGCAGGCCGGAGACGAACTGGCTCGACCCGGACGCGTCGACGTCGACGCTGCCGCCGCGCACCGAGCCGTGGCCGTGCACCGTGAAGGGCAGCCGCCCGGCCTCGCCCTCCTCGTCGACCCGCACGCCCAACGCCTGCAGCGCACGGATCACCGGACCCATCGGGCGCACCAGCGCCTCGGCGTCGCCCGTGAAGCGCACCGGACCGTCGGCGAGCGCGGCGACCGCCGGCAGGAACCGCATGACCGTGCCCGCGAGCCCGCAGTCGATGCCTACGCCGCCGCGCAGCGGGCCGGGCGTGACCAGCACGTCGTCGTCCAGCGTGACCTGCACGCCGAGCTGACCGAGCGCCGCGGCCATGAGGCGCGTGTCACGCGACAGGAGCGCCGAGCGCAGCCGTCCGGGGGAGTCGGCGAGCGCGGCGAGGACGAGGTAGCGGTTGGTGAGCGACTTCGACCCGGGGACCTCCACGCGCGCGTCGAGCGGTGCGGTCGCGGTGGGCGCCGGCCACAGCGGCAGGGACGTCGGCGGGAGGGTCGCGGTCATGGCGCCCAGGCTAGTCACGCGCAGCCGGACGGACGGTCTAGGCTCACGCCGTGAACACGCAGAATCAGGACATTCTCCCTCTCGGTCCCGCTCCGCGCCCCGCCACGGACGACGACCTGACCGCCCGCCTGCGCACCGCGCTCACCACGTCCGCGGGCGTCGAGCCCGCGTCCGCCGAGCACCTGCGCGTGGCGGCGAGCGTCGCCGGCTCGGACGTCCCGACGCTCGACGTCGACCTCACGGGCGTCACGGTCTCGCCGCGCGAGGCGCGCGCGTCGCGCGCCGCCGCGGGTGCGCCGGACCCGGTGGCGCGCGAGCGCGGGACCGTGGGCAAGCTGCGCGTCGAGGCGCACCCGGTCACGGTCGTGGGTGCGGCCGTCGACGTCGTGGTCGAGGCCGCCGGGGTGCCGTTCGAGTGGGTCGAGACCGCCGACGGCGGGGTGGGCCTCGCGTGGGTCGAGCCGGACGCGTCGAGCCCGGTGACCGGCTCCGCCCGCCTCGCGGTGCCGGCGCGCGCGATCCAGGCGGCCGCCGAGCGCGTCGCGGCGCAGCTCGCCGCCGCCAACGGCCTCACGCTCGCGCGGCTCGACGTCCGGCTCGCCCCGGCCGGCGACAACGGCGTCGCCGTCACCGTCGAGGCCCAGGTCAAGAAGACCCTGCTGTCCGCCACGGTCGAGGCCGGCATGACCGCGGTCGTCGACGACGCGCTGGGCGTCACGCTGCGTGACGTGCGCGTCACGAGCCGCAACCCGGTGGTCGCGGCGCTGCTGGTCGCGGCGCGCAGCCGCGTCGAGCGCTACGACGGGCGCCGGTTCGACCTCGTGTCCGAGCTGCCCGCGGGCATCCGCCTCGCGGACGTGCGCGTCACGGTCGGCGACGAGGTCGTGCTGACGGCTCGCGCGCAGTGACGCACTGACGCACTGACGCCGGACCGTCCCGTCCGACCGTCCCGTCCGACCGGCCGGGACGGTCCGGGCGTCTCGGCGTGCCAGGACCTCGGCGTGCCAGGACCTCGGCGGGTCAGGCCTCGTCGGCCCTCGCCGCGACCCGGCGCTCGTGCGCGTCCTCGAGGCGCCACCGCAGACCGGGCCGTCCCTCGCGGTCGGCGGCGACGAGCACCGCCCCCGCGGCGAACGCGAGCGAGCGCACCAGACGGTCCCGGCGCGCCCGCTTCTGGTGCGGGGTGCGCTCGGCGCGGTCCGGCAGGTTCACGAGGACGAGCGGCGCGGTCAGCCCGGCGAGCGCGAGCGCGGCGGTGCGGGGCGCCTTGCCGGCCGCGAGCGCGACCGCGGCCAGCGTGACCGCCGCGCCGTGCGCCCGGACCAGCGCGGTGAGCTGCTCGTCGGTCACGTCCACGCGCGCGCCCGGCGCGGCCTTCCCGACCCGGTCGACGGCCGCCCGGGCCGCGGCGACGTGCGGCGCGGGGGAGCGCAGCGCGTCGACCCCCTCGGTCAGGAACCACGAGGCGAACAGCGGGCGGGCGATCCGGCGGAGCAGCACGGTGACCCCTTCTCGTCGGTCAGCGGTCGTCCCCACGCTACTGCGCGCGGGAATCGCGCGCCGCCCGCGCGTGTTGCGCCCACCATGACCTGTGTCGCCGAGCCCGCCACGGGGCGAGCCCCCGAGCCAGCCGCAGCGGTCGTCGGCCACCCCGCCGGTGCGCCCGTGCCGGGCCGCGGCGCACTGGGTGCGCTCGCGACCCTCGTCGCCGCGCTGTCCGTACCGCGACCGTCGGCCGGTGACGCACGGGTGGCGGGCATAGGCTCGGCCCCGATGAGCGACGAGACGCCCGACCCCCAGCCGGCCGACACGGCGATCCCGGACATCGAGCCGATGCCCGAGGGCGGCTCGCGCGCGCCCGACGCCGAGGACGAGACCGCACGTGCCGCACGGTTCGAGCAGGACGCGCTCGTGTACCTCGACCAGCTGTACGGCGCCGCGCTGCGCATGACGCGCAACCCGGCCGACGCCGAGGACCTGGTCCAGGAGACGTTCACGAAGGCGTTCGCCGCGTTCCACCAGTACAAGCCGGGGACGAACCTCAAGGCGTGGCTGTACCGGATCCTGACGAACACCTACATCAACACCTACCGCAAGAAGCAGCGCGAGCCGCAGCAGTCGCACGCCGAGGAGATCGAGGACTGGCAGCTCGCGCAGGCGGCGTCGCACACGTCGAGCGGTCTGCGCTCGGCGGAGGCCGAGGCGCTGGACCACCTGCCGGACTCGGACGTGAAGGACGCGCTGCAGCGCATCCCGGAGGAGTTCCGGATCGCGGTCTACCTCGCTGACGTCGAGGGCTTCGCGTACAAGGAGATCGCCGAGATCATGGGGACGCCGATCGGGACCGTGATGTCCCGCCTGCACCGTGGCCGCGGTCAGCTGCGTGAGCTGCTCGCGGACTACGCGCGGGAGCGCGGGCTGGTGCCCGCGGTGCACGGCTCGTCGAAGGAGGGCGAGTGATGACCGGGAGCGACTGGACCGAGCCGCGGGTGTCGTCCACGGGCTGCGACTGCGACGAGGCGGTCTCGGAGCTGTGGGCGTACCTGGACTCCGAGCTGGAGCCCGTCGAGGCGCAGCGCGTCAAGGCGCACCTCGAGGGCTGCTCGGGCTGCCTCAGCGAGCACGACGTCGAGCTCGTCGTGAAGAAGCTCGTGCGCCGCTGCTGGCAGGACGAGGACGTGGCGCCCGCCGAGCTGCACGCGCGCATCCGCGCGACGCTCACGACTATCCGGATCACGCAGGCCTAGGACGTCCGCGGCCGTCGGGCATCCGCAGCCGCACGGCACGCACGACGAAGGCCCCGCCACCTGTCGGTGTGCGGGGCCTTCGTACGGGTGCGTCGGCGGCGACCCTGCTGAGCGTGCGCTCAGGCGTTGGGGCGCTTGCCGTGGTTCGCCGCGCTCCCGGCGCGGGAGCGGCGCTTGCGGCCACGCTTGCTCATGGGGCTTCCCTTCGTCGGCCTCGGTCGCGGAGTTGCATGCCATCGTCCCACATCCCCGGGGTGCTCCCGGACGCGTGCGCACGCCTCGGACGGGCGCCGGTCCGCGGCGCGCGGGACGGTACGTACCTCTCAAGTCGCTCGGGCGGCGGACCGATGACATCCCTCGTGAGCGCGCCCACGCAGTCCGTCATCCCGTTCCTGCACGCCCTGGCCAGCACGGGCGGCTCCGACCTGCACTGCAAGGTGGGCTCCGCCCCCGCGTGCGGGTCGACGGCCGGCTGCGCAAGCTGCAGGTGCCCGACCTCACCCCGCGCGACACCGAGGCGATGCTCGAGGAGGTCCTGCCCGACGACCTGGTGCAGACGTTCCGCGAGTCGCACGAGGCGGACTTCGCGTACTCGCTGTCGGGTGTGGGCCGGTTCCGCGTCAACGCGTACCAGGCGCGCGGCACGTACGGGCTGGTGTTCCGGCGCGTCGCGGTGGGCGCCCAGCCGCTGGGTGAGCTCGGGATCCCCGAGGTCGTGGGCGAGCTCGCGCTCGAGCCGCGCGGGCTGGTGCTGGTGACCGGCCCGACCGGGTCCGGCAAGACCACGACGCTCGCGTCGATGGTCGACCTCATCAACAGCTACCGCGAGGTCAACATCGTCACGATCGAGGACCCGATCGAGATCCTGCACCAGGACAAGAAGGCGATCGTCTCGCAGCGCGAGGTGCGCCAGGACACCGCGGACTTCACGGTCGCGCTGCGCGCCGCGATGCGCCAGGACCCGGACGTGATCCTCGTCGGCGAGATGCGTGACATCGAGACGGTGCGAGCGGCGCTGTCCGCGGCCGAGACCGGCCACCTCGTGCTGTCCACGCTGCACACGATCGACGCCCCCGAGACGATCAACCGCATCGTCGACTTCTTCCCGCTGCACGAGCAGAAGCAGGTGCGCGTCGCGCTCTCGCAGGCGCTGCGCGGCGTCGTGTCCCAGCGCCTGGTGCGCAAGGCGGACGGCTCGGGCCGGCGTGCCGCTGTGGAGGTCATGGTCAACACGGGCCGCACGGCCGAGGCGATCCTCGACCCGCAGAACAGCGCGCCGCTGGTGGACCTCATCCGCGAGGGCGACTACTACAAGATGCAGACGTTCGACCAGCACCTGTTCCGCATGGTGCGGGACGGCGAGATCACGTACGAGGAGGCTATCGGGGCGTCCACGAGCCCGCACGACCTCACGGTCGAGCTGCGCGCCGCCGGCATCGTCACGTGACCGCTGCGCCGGCCGGGCTCCGGTCGGCGTGAGACGCGATATGTCTTGACCGCGGCAGAAACGCGATATAGCGTGACTGCTGGACAAGATATATCGCGAAGGGGAGTGCTCTCATGGCCACCGAGTCCTGGGTCGTCGCCGGCCCGCAGATCATCGAGGTCGAGAACGTCACGTCGCTGCGGGTGCAGCTCGTCGGAGGACGCGTCGACGTCGTCGCGCACGACGAGCCGGGCGCGCGCATCGAGGTGCACTCCGTCGACGGCCGCCCGCTCGAGATCGGGCTGGCCGACGGCGAGCTGCGTCTGGGCTACAGCTTCACGCTCACCGGGTGGGACGGCTTCCTCGAGAAGTTCCGCAACTTCCGGGACAAGGACCGTGCCGACGTGCACATCGCGATCCCGCGGTCGGTCGCCACGAAGCTCGGCACGGTCAGCGCCGACGGCCTGCTCGTGGGCGTGCTCGAGGACTCGTCGGTCTCGACGGTCTCCGGCTCGCTCGTCACCGACGGCACGCGCGGCCGCCTGTCCGCCAACACCGTCTCGGGCGAGGTCGTCGTGCGCGACCACGGCGGGCCGATCAAGCTCAACTCCGTCTCGGGTGAGCTCGCGGCGTCCGGCGAGCTGTCGCTCGTCCAGGCCAACACGGTCTCGGGCGCGCTGTCGCTCGACGTGACGACGGGCTCGTCGTCGGTCACCGCCACGACCGTCTCGGGCGACGTCACGGTCCGGCTGCCGGAGGGCAAGGGCCTGCACGTCAAGGCGCACTCGATCTCGGGCCGCCTCGTCGTCGACGGCGAGGAGCACAAGGGCTCGAGCGCCGGGCAGCGCCGCGTGGACCTCGCGACCGGCGACGGCGCGTGCTACGTCTCGGCGAGCACGGTGAGCGGCCACGTGACGGTGCTGCGCGGCGAGGTGGCCCGATGATGGCGCCGGTGTTCGCGCACGGCCAGCTGCGCCTGTACCTGCTCTCGCTGCTCGAGTCCGGGCCCAAGCACGGCTACGAGCTCATCACGGCGCTCTCGGACCGGTTCGGGGGCACGTACCGCCCGAGCGCGGGCACGATCTACCCGCGCCTCGCCCGCCTCGAGGAGGAGGGGCTGGTCACCCGGTACGACGAGGAGCGCAAGAGCACCTACGCGCTCACGGAAGCCGGGTACGCCGAGCTCCAGGCGCGGCGCGGGGACCTGGCCGACCTCGAGCAGGGCATCGCCGAGACGGTGCGCGAGCGCGCGTCGCAGGTCCGCGAGGACGTGCGCGGCACGATGCACGGCCTGCGGGCCGACCTCGCCGCCGCGGCGCAGCAGGCGCGCGACCAGGCGGGCCAGGCGCCGCACGCCGACCAGCACGCGTCGTCGCACGTGCACCGGGTCGAGGCCGAGCAGCTCCTCTCGCGGTTCCGTGACGAGGTGCGCGCCGAGCTGCGGCGCGCGGACGCGGCGGGTCAGGTCGAGCGGCTCACGGTCGACACGCTGCGGACCGTGCTCGACACCGCGTTGGCCGCGGTGCGCTCGACGCTGCGGTGAGGTGCCGTGCTGCCCGCGGGCTGGCGGCCCGCACCGCTGCTCCTGCTGTCCCTCGCGGTTCTCGCGTCAGGCCGCGTCGTCCGGGAGCCCGAGCCAGGTGTGCCAGCCCGTGTGCAGGACGAGCCAGGCCATGAGCCCGTACCCGGCCTGCCCGGGCAGGAGCCCGTCACCGGAGGCCAGGTCGGCGAGCCACTGCTCGTGCGCGGCCAGCGGCGCGTAGGTGTCGACGTAGGGCACCCGGCGGCGGGTCGCGACGTCGCCGAACGCGGCAGACAGCTCCGCGAGCCGGTCGCCGTCCGTGGCCGCGCCCGGCGGCGGTCCGACGACGAACGCGGGCAGCCGCCGCTGCTCGGCGACGTCCAGGACGTTGGCCAGGTTGAGGCGGCTGCGGGCGAGCGAGAGGCCCGCGCCCAGGTCGTGGCGGCCGAGGCCGATGACCAGGCGCGTGTCGACGTCGGGCGTGAGCCGGCGCGCGACCTCCTCCTCCCAGCGGTGACCGAGCTCGGTCGTCGTCTCGCCCGGGACGGCGAGCGTCAGGACCGTGAGCCGGTCGTCCGTACGGGTTCGGGCGGCGACGCGCCCGACCCAGCCGAGCGCCTTGGGGTCGCCGGCGCCCGCGACGAGCTCGTCGCCGACCACCACGAGCCGTAGCTCTCCCACGGGTCCTCCTGTCCGTCGTGCCGGCGCTCATCCTCCCAGCGCGGGAGGCGTGGCACGGCGAGAACGACGGGCGAGTCGCGGACCTGTGGGGAGCGCCCGGCGGCGAACCGGGTCAGAACGGGTGGCTGGGCAAGCCGTGTGCGGTGTCCGACCAGGAGGTCCGGGACGCCGGGGGTCGCCGCGAGCCGAGGCCGTCGCGGCGGAGCAGGAACGCGAGGCGGAACGCCGTCCAGACGGCCAGCGCCACCAGCAGGAGCAGGAACCAGGTCATGGCAGAAAGTCTGTGCTCGTCGAGACTCTGCCGACAGTGGCAGATGTGCCCCCAGTCGTTGATCTTCTGCCAACCCTGCGCCCAGAATGGCGCATGCTCCGCACCGTCACCGCCGTCCTGCTGCCCCACGTCGCGCCGTTCGAGCTCGGCGTCGCGTGCGAGGTCTTCGGCATCGACCGCTCCGACACCGGCGGGCCGTCGTTCGACTTCCGCGTGTGCGCGCTCGAACCCGGGCCGGTGAGCGTCAAGGGCGGCGCGTTCGGGCTCGTCGTCGACCACGACCTGAGCGCCACGCAGGACGCCGACCTCGTCGTCGTGCCCGCGTACGGCACGGACCCGCGCCCCGCGCCCGAGCCCGTGCTCGAGGCGCTGCGCGCCGCGCACGCCCGCGGCGCCTGGATCCTGTCCATCTGCAGCGGCGCGTTCGCGCTCGGCGAGGCCGGCCTGCTCGACGGGCGGGCGTGCACGACGCACTGGATGCACGCCGCCGAGCTCGCCCGACGGTTCCCCGACGCGCGCGTCGACCCGTCCGTGCTCTACGTGGACGACGACCGCGTCCTCACCTCCGCCGGCACCGCGGCCGGCATCGACGCGGGCCTCTACCTCGTGCGCCGCGAGCTCGGCGCCGCCGCCGCGGCGACGGTCGCCCGCCGCATGGTCGTCCCGCCGCACCGCGACGGGGGGCAGGCGCAGTACGTCGACACGCCGCTGCCGTGCGAGGCCGACACGCTCGCGCCGCTGCTCGCGTGGCTCGTCGACCACCTCGACGAGGAGCACACCGTGCCCGCCCTCGCGGCGCGCGCGCTCATGTCCGAACGCACGTTCGCGCGGCGGTTCCGCGCCGAGACCGGCACCACGCCCGCCGCGTGGCTCACGCGCCAGCGGCTCGCCCGCGCGCAGGAGCTGCTCGAACGCACGGACGCGGGTGTCGACGAGATCGCGCGGGTCGCCGGCTTCGGCAGCGCCGCGGTGCTGCGCCACCACTTCGCCCGGTCCCTGGGCACGAGCCCGCAGGCGTACCGCCGGACGTTCGCGTGCCGGGACGAGGCCGCGTCCGACGAGGACGTCGCCTGACCCACCGCGACGAGAGCCCCGCCCTGGCACGCAGGGTCGGGGCTCTCGTCGTCCGTGGACGCGGCTCGCGCCGGGCTCAGCGCGCGAACGCCTCCTCGACGAGCGTCGCCTGCTGCGCCTGGTGCTTCTTGGCGGTACCGGTCGCCGGCGACGCCGACTCCGGCCGCGACACCGCACGCAGCGTGCGGCCCAGCAGCTGCGGGAGGTGCATCGACAGGTACGGCCACGGGCCCTGGTTGTGCGGCTCGTCCTGCACCCACACGAGCTCCGCGCCGTCGAACGGCGCGAGCGCCGTGGAGATCGACGCCTCGTCGAGCGGGTAGAGCTGCTCGAGGCGGACGATCGCGGTCTGCTCGTCGCCCGACTTCACGCGGTGCGCGAGCAGGTCCCAGTACACCTTGCCCGAGCACAGCAGGACGCGCGTGACCTGCCCGGCCTTGGCCTCCGCGAGCTCGTCGCGGATCGCGGGCCGCCACGTGCCGGTCGTGAAGTCCGCGACCGGCGAGGACGCCGACTTCAGCCGGAGCATGGACTTCGGCGTGAACACCACCAGCGGCTTGCGCGGCCGTGCGTACGCCTGACGGCGCAGCAGGTGGAAGTACGACGCGGGGGTCGACGGCTGCGCGATGACCATGTTCTCCTGCGCCGCGAGCTGCAGGAACCGCTCGATGCGCGCCGACGAGTGGTCCGGTCCCTGGCCCTCGTAGCCGTGGGGGAGCAGCAGCACGACGGACGAGCGCTGCGCCCACTTCTGCTCGGCCGACGAGATGAACTCGTCGATCACGGTCTGCGCGCCGTTCACGAAGTCGCCGAACTGCGCCTCCCACAGCACGAGCGCGTCGGGGCGCTCGACCGAGTAGCCGTACTCGAAGCCGAGGCACGCGTACTCCGAGAGCGACGAGTCGTACACCCAGAACTTGGCCTGGTCGCCCGACAGGTACAGCAGCGGCGTCCACTCCGCACCCGTCTCACGGTCGTGCAGCACCGCGTGCCGCTGCACGAACGTGCCGCGGCGCGAGTCCTGCCCCGCGAGGCGCACGGGCGTGCCCTCGACGAGCAGCGAGCCGAACGCGAGGATCTCGCCGAAGCCCCAGTCGATCCCGCCCTCGCGCGACATGGCCTCGCGCTTCTCGAGCAGCTGCTGGAGCTTGGGGTGGACGGTGAAGCCCTCGGGCGGGCGCACGTGCGCCTGCCCGATCCGCTCGAGCACCGACGCCGGGACGGCCGTCTGCCAGCCGACCATGACGCCCGCGTCCTCGAGCTGCGACTCGGGACGCTCGAGGCCGGCCACGGCCTCGGCGGTGGGCGCCGCGGCCGCCCAGCCGTCCTCGCGCGTCTCGGCGAACACGCGCTCGAGCTGCGACTGGTAGTCGCGCAGGGCCTGCTCCGCCTCGTCGATCGTGATGTCGCCGCGCGCCACCAGCGTCTCGGTGTACAGCTTGCGCACCGAGCGCTTCGCCTCGATGAGGTTGTACATGAGCGGCTGCGTCATCGACGGGTCGTCGCCCTCGTTGTGCCCGCGGCGGCGGTAGCACAGCATGTCGATCACCACGTCGCGGTCGAACTGCTCGCGGTACTCGAACGCGAGCTCCGCGGCACGCACCACGGCCTCGGGGTCGTCGCCGTTCACGTGGAACACCGGTACCTGCAGGCCCTTGACCACGTCGGTCGCGTACTGCGAGGAGCGCGACGACGACGGGCCGGTGGTGAACCCGACCTGGTTGTTGATGATGACGTGGATGGTGCCGCCCGTGCGGTACCCGCGCAGCTGCGCGAGGTTGAGCGTCTCGAACACCACGCCCTGACCCGCGAACGCCGCGTCGCCGTGGACCAGGATCGGCAGCACGGAGAAGCCGTCGCCACCGAGGTCGATCCGGTCCTGCTTGGCGCGCACGATGCCCTCGAGCACCGGGTCGACCGCCTCGAGGTGCGACGGGTTCGCCGCGAGGTACACCTTGGTCGTCGCACCCGACTCGGCCGTGAAGACGCCCTCGGTGCCGAGGTGGTACTTCACGTCGCCCGAGCCCTGCACCGACTTCGGGTCCTGGTTGCCCTCGAACTCGCTGAAGATCTGCGCGTACGACTTGCCGGCGATGTTCGCGAGCACGTTGAGGCGGCCGCGGTGCGCCATGCCGATCGCGACCTCGTCGAGGCCCGAGTCGGCCGCGCGCGACAGGATCGCGTCGAGCAGCGGGATCACCGACTCGCCGCCCTCGAGCGAGAACCGCTTCTGGCCCACGTACTTCGTCTGCAGGAAGGTCTCGAACGCCTCGGCCGCGTTGAGGCGGCGCAGGACGCGCAGCTGGTCCTCGCGCGGCGTGCGCGCCCAGCCCGACTCGAGCCGCTCCTGCAGCCAGCGGCGCTGCCGCGGGTCCTGCAGGTGCATGTACTCGACGCCCGTGGTGCGGCAGTACGAGTCGCGCAGCAGCCCCAGGATGTTGCGCAGCGTCTCGCGCGACCGGCCCGTGAAGCCGCCCGTGGGGAACGTGCGGTCCAGGTCCCACAGCGTGAGCCCGTGGTTCTGGATGTCCAGGTCCGGGTGCTTGCGCTGGCGGTAGGCGAGCGGGTCGGTGTCGGCCATGAGGTGGCCGCGGGAGCGGTACGCGTGGATGAGCTCCGCGATGCGCGCGGGCTTGGCGGCCTCGGCGTCCGGGTCGCTCGGGGTGTCGCGCACCCAGCGCACGGGCTCGTAGGGGACCCGCAGCGCCGCGAACACGCGGTCGTAGAAGCCGTCCTCGCCGAGGAGCTTGCGCGACAAGATGCGCAGGAAGTCGCCCGACTGCGCGCCCTGGATGATGCGGTGGTCGTACGTGCTGGTGATCGTGAGCACGCGCGAGACGCCGAGCGCGTTGAGCCGGTCGTCGGACGTCCCCTGGAACTCCGCCGGGTACTCCATCGCGCCGACGCCGATGATGGCGCCCTGCCCCTGCATGAGGCGCGGCACGGAGTGGACCGTGCCGATGGTGCCGGGGTTGGTGAGCGAGATCGTCGTGCCCGCGAAGTCGTCGACCGTCAGCTTGCCCGCGCGGGCGCGCCGCACGACGTCCTCGTACGCGCTCCAGAACTGCGCGAAGTCGAGGGTCTCGGCCTTCTTGATCGAGGGCACCAGGAGCTGGCGCGTGCCGTCCGGCTTGGCGAGGTCGATCGCGAGACCCAGGTTGACGTGCGCGGGCTGCGTGACGCCGGGCTTGCCGTCGACGAGCGTGTACGCCGCGTTCATCGCCGGCATGTCCTTGAGCGCCTCGACGAGGGCGAACCCGATGAGGTGCGTGAACGAGATCTTGCCGCCGCGCCCGCGCTGCAGGTGGTTGTTCACGACGATGCGGTTGTCGACCATCAGCTTGGCCGGGACGGCGCGCACCGACGTGGCGGTCGGGACCTCGAGCGACGACTCCATGTTGGTGACGACGCGCGCGGCGGGGCCGCGCAGCTTCTGCACGTCGTCCGTCGCCTCGGGGCCCTCGGCGCGCGACGGCTTCTGCGCGACCGACGCGTACGGCGCTGTCGCGGGCTGCGCGGTCGCCACGGGGGAGGCCCCGTCCGCGGTGGCGGGCTGCGCGGGGACCGCACGCGCCGCGGCCTGCGCGGCCACCTGCGCCGACGCCTGCGCGGCGGCCTGCGCGGACGGCTGTGCCGACGCTTGTGCCGACGACTGGGCGGGTGGGGCCGCGGGGGCCGGTGCCGCCGGCTGGGGCGTCCGGTCGGCGGGCGGTGCCGCGGCGGCGGTCCCGCCGTTGCTCGTCACCCCGTTCGCCGCCCGGTCGTCCGACCTCTCGTCGGGCTTGTACCCCTCGAAGAAGTCCCACCACGCGGGGTCCACCGCGTTCTTGTCCTGGAGGTACTGCTCGTACAGCTCGTCCACGAGCCACTCGTTCGCGCCGAATACGGCACGGATCGAGTCAGGCTCCGCCTTCTGGGACACGCGAGGATCGCCCACTTCCGCTGCGGCCCCGCAGGACCGCGTCGACGCCGGTTCTGTCGATGACAACATTACGTGTTCCGGGACCTTCGGCCCGCCGGTGGCCCGCCGCCGTGGGCCCTCGTCGGACCCCGCGCGGACGGCGTCCCGGGGTGCGGGTCAACGACGGGCAATGGCGCGCCGTCGTGCAGGGCAAGGCCGCTCCTCCCGGAGGCGAAGGAGCGCCGTGCACGGCCCTCGCACCGGTAGGAACCTGCCTGCTGCGGGTCACGTCGCCGACCGTGGCCCGTCCGGGTGAACCGCGACAGGTCCACGCCCGCTCATCTCACGATGTGGACGGCCGTCCGATGTGCACCCAGGCCCGACGGCGTGCGCCGTCAGGTGATGTCGCGGCGCAGCGTCGTCGCGCGCCCGACCAGCGACAGGACCGCGACGTACGCGAGCATCACGAGCAGCCCCTGCCACGCCGTGAGCAGGCCCCCGGTCATGCCGGACGAGGCGTAGAACGACCCGCCCGAGATCGCCTCGCCCGCAGCGCCCGGCAGGTACGCCGCGACGTCGCCGCCCCACGAGGTCTGGCCCAGCGCGACGCGCGCGATCGGCTCGACGAACTGCGTGAACGCCAGCGCGCCGACGACCACCGCGACCTGGCTGGTGACGACCGTCCCGACCGCCACACCGAGCAGCGCCCACAGCGCGAGCGCGAGCGTCGACAGGCCCAGGGTGCGCCACGTGCTCGCCTCGCCGAGGAACGTCGGCTCGCCGAGCAGCGCCAGCACGCCACCGCCCGCCGCGACGCACGCGAGCGTGCCGGCCAGGCCGTACACGAGTCCCAGCGCGCCGCCCGAGAGGAGCTTCGCGCCGAGGACCACACCGCGGCGCGGCTCGGACAGGTAGGTCGGGGTGAGCGTGCTGTGCCGCACCTCGGAGGGGTACGACAGGCCGCCGACGACGAGCGGGAACACGTACCCGAGCGAGACGGCGATCGTGTAGACCGTGCGCACGACCTCCTGGGGCGAGAGCGTGACCTCGTCGCCCGTGCCGCTCGTCGCCTGGCCCTGGCTCAGCACCCAGCCCATCGCCCCCGCGATGAACGCCATGTAGACGACCATCGTGAGCAGGAGGATCCACCACAGGCGCGTCGTGACGAGCTTGCGGTACTCGGCCACCACCGCGGCGCGCATCAGGCGGCCCCGTCCAGGCGAGCGGGCGCCGGTGCGCCGGCGGGTGGCTGCGCCGCGCCGGGTGGCGGGGCGGTGAGCTGGAGGAACACGTCCTCGAGCCCGACGTCGCGGGCCTGGAGACGGTGCAGCTCGACACCCGCGCCGAACGCGGCCGCGCCGACCGCGGGCGTGTCCACGTCGAGCAGGACGTACGTCGCGCCGTCCGGGCCGCGCCGGACGTCGTCGACCGCCCACCCGCCGGCCGCGACGAGCGCGTCGAGCGCCGCCGCGTCGGGCGAGGCCACCTCGACGCGCCGGCGCGCGAGGCGCGCGAGCTCGCCCAGCGGCGACGCGTGCACGAGCCGCCCTCGGGCGATGATCACGACGTCGTCGACGGTCTGCTCGACCTCGGACAGCACGTGGCTCGACACCAGCACGGTGCGGCCCTCGTGCGCGAGCGCGCGCAGGAAGCCGCGCAGCCACGCGATGCCCTCGGGGTCGAGGCCGTTCGCGGGCTCGTCGAGCAGGAGCACGGGCGGGTCGCCCAGGAGCGTGGTCGCGAGCGCGAGCCGCTGGCGCATGCCGAGCGAGAACCCGCCGACCCGGCGCTGCGCGACCGCGGACAGGCCGACGAGCGCGAGGACCTCGTCGGCGCGCGTGTCGGGCACGCCGACCTGGGGCGCGAACACGCGCAGGTGGTCGCGGGCCGTGCGGCCGGGGTGGAAGCTCGCGGCCTCGAGCGCCGCGCCGACGACGTGCGCGGGGCGGGCGATCTCGGCGTACCGGCGGCCCCCGACCGTCGCGGTGCCGCTGGTCGGGGACACGAGGCCGAGCAGCATCCGCAGGGTCGTGGTCTTGCCGGCGCCGTTGGGGCCCAGGAAGCCGGTGACGCGGCCCGGGCGCACCTCGAAGCTGAGGTCGTCGACCGCGCGGACGGCGTGGGGACCCGAGCCGAACGTCTTGGTGAGGTGCTCGACGCGGACCGTCCGGTCGTCGTCCGGCGTCGGGGTGCTCGTCGGTGTGCTGGTGGGGCCAGGCTGCATGTCGTCCAACCTACAGTTCTAGTTGCGGTAGAACAAAGCGTTTCCCGTGGCGGGTCGCCCGCCCGGCAGCGTGACGCGCATCGTGCACCCGTCGGCCACGTCCGCGACCTCGATGGTGCCGCCGTGCAGCTCGACCGCCCAGCGCACGATCGCCAGACCCAGGCCCGTGCCGCCCGTCGACACCTGACCGGTCGCCGGCGTGTTGCCCCGCACGAACCGCTCGAACACGTGCGCGCGCTCCGCGCGCGAGATCCCCGGCCCGTGGTCCACGACGTCGATCCGCACGTCCGGGCCGACCCGGCGGGCGACGAGCCGCACCTCGTCGTCGCGCGGCGAGTGGCGCACCGCGTTGTGCAGCAGGTTCGCGACCACCTGGTGCAGGCGCTCGGGGTCGCCGTCGACCGTGAGGTCCTCGGGCTCGACGTCGACCACGAACCGCAGGTTCTTCGACGCCCCGACGAGCGCGGCGGCGTCCGCCGCCTCGCGCAGGAAGTCCTGCAGGCGCAGGCGCGTCAGCTGCAGCGGCGCGTCGCCCGCCTCGAGCCGGGACAGGTCCAGCAGGTTCGCCACGAGCCGGCCCAGGCGCTCGGTCTGCGCGAGCGCCGCCTCCATCGTCGCCGGGTCGGCGGGCGTCACGCCGTCGACGATGTTCTCGAGCTCGGCCTGCAGCGCGGTCACCGGCGTGCGCAGCTCGTGCGACACGTTCGCGACGAGCTCGCGGCGGAACGTGTCCGCCTGCTGCAGGTCGTCCGCCATCGTGTTGAACGCCTCGGCGAGCTGGCCCACCTCGTCGGCGCTCGTCGCGCGCACGCGCTGCGTGTAGTCGCCCGCCGCCATCGCCCGGGCGGCGTGCGTCATCTCGCGCAGCGGCGACGTCATCCCGCGCGCCAGGAGCTGGGTGAGCGCGAGCGAGATGACGATCGCGAGCGGGAACGTGCGTGACGGGCCCAGTTCGTACGACAGCCCGATCCAGGTGATGAACGACGCCATCGTGACGGTCGCCGCGACGAGCACGCCCAGCTTGATCTTGATCGACCGGAACCGGTCCAGCGGGCGCACGTCGGGCAGGCGGGACCGCACGGCGGCCCCGCGGCCGTGCCGGGGGTTGGGTCGCGCCGCGGCGCGCGCGCTGCTCATCGCGTCAGGCGCCGGCGCCCTCGGACGCACCGGCCTGCGTGCCGTCAGCGGGCTCGAACGCGTAGCCCACACCGTGCACCGTGCGGATGAGGTCCGCGCCGAGCTTGCGACGCAGCGCCTTGACGTGCGAGTCGACGGTGCGGGTGCCGCTCGCGTCGACCCAGTCCCACACCTCCGCGAGCAGCCGCTCGCGCGTCAGCACCGTGCGCGGCGACGAGGCGAGCGCGACGAGCAGGTCGAACTCGGTGGGCGTGAGGTGGACCTCGTCGCCGTGGCGCAGCACGCGCCGCTGCGCCTTGTCCACCGTGACGTCGCCGATCACGAGCGGGGGAGCGGGGGCGTCGGCCGCCTGCAGCTCCACCACGCGCGCCGCGCGCTCGGTGCGCCGCAGCAGCGCCTTCGTGCGGGCCACGAGCTCGCGCATCGAGAACGGCTTCGTCATGTAGTCGTCGGCGCCGACGCCGAGCCCGATGAGCATGTCCGTCTCGTCGTCGCGTGCCGTCAGCATGAGGACCGGGACCGGACGTGCGGCCTGCACGCGCCGGCACACCTCGAGCCCGTCGATGCCCGGCAGCATCACGTCGAGCACGATGACGTCGGGCACCAGCCGTGCCGCGGCCTCCACGCCCGCGAGGCCGTCACCGACGGCCTCGACGCTCCAGCCCTCGGCCGACAGGCGTCGCACGATCGCCTGCGCGATCGCCGGCTCGTCCTCGACGACCAGCACCTTCGTCGGTGCGGCCTTCACCGCCGCGCTGCTCGCACTCCCCAGCGTCGTCATGTGCCCAGAGTGGCACAGCACCCCTGGCCGTGGCCTCGGCACGCGGCGGGACGCACCCGTATGATGTCGCCACTATGAGCAGCTCAAGTAGCTGCCGGCGTCCCACCCCCACCCCTGCACCGGTCCAGCACCGGCAGACCGCACCCGCGGAGCAGGCGGCGGACGGGTCCGACGATGCCGGCCCCCACCTGAGACCCGGTGCCGCCCGCGGGCGCCACCCCCACCACGTCCACGCGCCCGGCGGCTGCCGGGGCCCGCGACGGCGCGCACCCCGGCGGGGGTGCCCGTGCTGACCGAGTGGCTCCTGGTCGTGCTCGGCGTCGTGCTCACGCTCGGCACCGCGCTGTTCGTCGCGGGCGAGTTCTCGCTCGTCACGCTCGACCCGGGCGTCGTCGCGAAGCAGACGCGGCCCGACGACCGGCGCGGGCAGTCCGTCCTCAAGGCGCTGCGCGGCCTGTCGACCGAGCTGTCCGGCGCGCAGGTCGGCATCACCGCGACCACGGTGCTGCTCGGCTACACGACGCAGCCCGCGGTGCAACGCCTGTTCTCCGGCTGGCTCGGCGACGGTGTGCTGAGCGCGACGGCCGCGACCGCGGTCGCGGTCGTGGCGGCCGTGATCCTCGTCAACGGGTTCTCGATGCTGGTCGGCGAGCTCATCCCGAAGAACTTCGCGATCGCCAACCCGCTCGCGACCGCGCGGGCGGTCGCGCCGCTGCAGCGCGGGTTCACGCGCGCGCTGCGGCCCGTCATCGCGTTCTTCAACGGCAGCGCCAACTGGCTGCTGCGCCGCATGGGCGTGGAGCCCCGCGAGGAGCTCTCCGGCGGTCGCTCGCCGCAGGAGCTCGCGGCCCTGGTGCGCCGCTCCGCCGAGGTCGGCACGCTCGAGCAGTCGACCGCGCGGTTGCTGACCAACTCGCTGGAGTTCGAGACGCTCACCGCCGTCGACGTCATGACCGACCGTCAGCGCATGGTCGCGGTGCGGCGCGAGGACTCGGCGCTCGACGTCGTCGCCCTCGCGCGTCGCACCGGTCACTCGCGGTTCCCGGTGCTGGGGGAGGGCAGCGACGACATCGTCGGGCTCGTGCACCTGCGCCGCGCCGTCGGGGTGCCGTTCGAGCGTCGCGGCGAGGTACCCGCCGCGGCGCTCATGGACGACGCGCCGAGCGTGCCCGAGACCGTGCACCTCGGTCCGCTGCTCGTCGAGCTGCGCGGCCACGGCATGCAGATGGCCGTCGTCGTCGACGAGTACGGCGGCACGTCGGGCGTCGTGACGCTCGAGGACGTCGTCGAGGAGCTCGTCGGTGAGGTCGCCGACGAGCACGACCGCACGCGCGCCGGGGTGGCGCGCTCGGCCGACGGGTCCTGGCACCTGCCAGGTGTCACCCGGCCCGACGAGCTGACGGAGCGCACCGGCCTCGTCGTCCCCGACGAGGGGCCGTACGAGACGCTCGGCGGGCTCATGATGGCGCGGCTGGGCCGCATCCCGGAGGTCGGGGACGTCGTCGCCGTCGGGCACGTGCGCCTCGAGGTCGAGCGGATGGCCGGGCGGCGCGTGGAGCGCGTGCACGTGTGGACGGAGCCCGACGACGACGCCGACGAGCCCGGCGCCGCCGGCGCCGCGGGACGGGGTGCGCGATGAACAGCACCCTCGCGCTCGTCGTCGCCGTCCTGCTGCTCGCCGCGAACGCGTTCTTCGTCGGCGCCGAGTTCGCCATCATCTCCGCGCGGCGCTCGTCGATCGAGCCGCGTGCGCAGGCCGGCGACCGGCGCGCGCGCACCGTGCTGTGGGCGATGGAGAACGTGTCGCTCATGCTCGCGTGCGCCCAGCTCGGCATCACCGTGTGCTCGACGAGCCTCGGCGTGGTCGCGGAGCCCGCGATCGCGCACCTCATCGAGGACCCGCTGCACGCCGTGGGCGTCTCGTCCGCGTGGACGCACCCCATCGCGTTCGTCCTCGCGCTGCTCGTCGTCGTGTACCTGCACGTCGTGCTGGGCGAGATGGTGCCCAAGAACCTCGCGGTCTCCGGCCCCGACCGGGCGGTGCTGTGGTTCGGCCCGCCGCTTGTCATGGTCGCGCGCGTCGTGCGGCCGCTGATCGGCGCGCTCAACTGGCTCGCCAACCACGTGCTGCGCCTCTTCGGGGTCGAGCCCAAGGACGAGGTGTCCTCCGCGTTCACCGCGCAGGAGGTCCAGTCGATCGTCGAGCGCTCCCAGGCCGAGGGCCTCCTGGAGGACGAGCAGGGCCTGCTCGCGGGGGCGATCGAGTTCTCGGGGCGCACCGCGCAGGAGGTCATGGTCGCGCACGACGCGCTCGTCACCGTCGATCCCGATGCGACGCCCGCGCATATCGAGCACCTGGTCGCGCGCACCGGCTTCTCGCGGTTCCCGGTGCTCGACGACGGTACGCTCGTCGGGTACCTGCACCTCAAGGACGTCCTGTACGCCGAGGACGACGACCGCGACGTGCCCGTGCCGCGGTGGCGCGTGCGCGCGCTCGCGGTCGTGGCGCCGGACGACGAGGTCGAGGAGACGCTCGCGGCGATGCAGCGCACGGGCGCGCACCTGGCGCGGGTCGACGACGACGGGCGTGCCGTCGGCGTCGTCTTCCTGGAGGACATCCTCGAGGAGCTCGTCGGGGAGGTCCGGGACGCGATGCAGCGCGGTGCGCTGCGGCAGCGGTCGGTCTCCTGACGCGCACGGAACCTTCACACGTGGCCGGATCCTGCGAGGTATGTCCGTCTTTGGCGGCCCCTTTCCGACATGTGCGCCGCGCGATGCGCCCCTCGACGGCGTGTCGCGCGGCGTGTCGCGGACGGGGGCGTGGGAGCGCGTTCGTCCGATCGACTGGACGGGCGTCCAGGGGCTTGGACGGGCGCGGGTGAGCCGTTATGGTTTCGTGATCGCCGGCAACGTCGCAGGGCACGGGGCAGACCTGCAGCCGGCGACAGTCGTGCAAGCGGTGCCCTCCGGGCGCCCCGGACGTCCTCGGGAGGTGCTGTGGTCGAGTCTCACGCCGCCGCCGCGGCACCCCTGACGCGGCGGCAGATCCGTGAGGCCGAGCGGGCCGCAGCCGAGCGTGCGGAGCGCGAGCAGTCCGCCCAGCGGTCGGTTCCGACCACCGCCCCCGCTGCGCGCGTCGCGCACTCGGCCTGGGACCCGCGCGGCGCGTCCCCCGGCCCCTCCACCGGCCACTCGGAGCCCGGCTCCGGGCCCGACGCCGGAGGCGCGCAGACACCCAGCTGGGTCCCCACGGACCACCGCCCGGTCGCACGCCCCGCACCGCCCGCCTCGCGTGCCGCCGCCACGTCCGCGATCCCGACGACGCGACCGGCCGCGGCACGTCCCGCACCCTCCGGACCTGCACCCTCCGGTCCCGCACCCTCGGCGCCGGCGCACACGGGCCCCGCCGTGGCGGGCGCGTCCCGCGCGGTCCCCGTACAGGCAATCGTCGCTGCAGCGCACGAGGTCGGCACCCGCGAGCCCGTCGCCACCGCGCTGCAGCACGCGCCCGCTGCCCGCGTCGTGCGGGTCGCCGAGGCCGAGCGCCCCGCACGTCCCGCCGCGGACCACGTCCCGTCGAACCCCGCGCCGCGGATGCTCGACGAGACGGTCGTGATGGCCCCCCCGATCCTCGACGACCTCGACGAGCCCGACTACCGGTCCGTCCCGGCCGCGTCCGGCCCCGCGGTGCCCGCGGCCCCGATCGGACCGTCGTGGGCGTTCATCGCAGCACCCGCGGCCCCCGCCGAGGAGAGCCCGGCGCGCGCCGCGGGCGCGGAGCAGGCCACCGAGCCGGTCGTCGAGAGCCGCGCTGCGAAGACCCGGCCCGCCGACTCCCGCCCGGCCGACTCCCGCCTGGCCGACTCCCGCCCCGCCGACTCCCGCCCCGCGTCCCGCTCGGCCCAGCGCCCGGCACCGGACCGTGTCGTGCGCGTCCACACCGGCGCACGTGCGCTCAACCGCAGCGCGCGTCACGCGGTCCGCTTCGGCGTGGTCGGTGCGCTCGCGGCCGTGACCGTCGCCGTCCCGCTCGGGCGCGGGACGTTCGGCAGCACCGAGGTGCTCTCGGGCCTTCCGAGCGACCACGGCACGCTGCCGAGCACGGTCCTCGCGCTCACCGGCCAGTCGTCGTCCGACTCGCCCCCGGCGTCGCTGTCGACCGTCGACTCCGCGATCCTCGAGGCCCGCGGCGCCGAGCTCGCGAGCCGTGACTGGACGCGCGAGCCGATCCCCGGGTGCGACTCGTCGGCCCGTGCGGCGGGCTCCAACGGCCTGCTCGCCCGCAAGGACCTGTGCACGCTGTGGGACGGCCACACGCAGATGCGCGCGGACGCGGCGTCCGCGCTGGCCGAGCTGAACGCCGTGTACGTCGCACGGTTCGGTGCCGACATGTGCATCGCGTCCGGCTACCGCACGCTGCAGGAGCAGTACGCCGTCAAGGCGAAGCGCGGCGGTCTCGCCGCCGCCCCCGGCAAGAGCAACCACGGCTGGGGCCTGGCGATCGACTTCTGCAGCCAGATGACCACCGGCACGCGCTGGGCGTGGCTCAACGAGAACGCCGGGACCTACGGGTTCGAGAACCCCGCGTGGGCACGCCCGGGCGGTTCCGGCCCGTTCGAGCGGTGGCACTGGGAGTACACCAAGGGCGTCCAGGCCGACGGCGAGTACTACGGCTGACGCCACCCGGCGGCCCGCTGCGCGGTAGGCGCGGAGGGCCGTAGCAGGGCCCCTCGCGAGCGACTGACGCGCCGCCGCGAGGGACCCGCCGGTCAGGCCTGCTCGAGCCGGAGCCCCCAGCGCGCCTCGTGGTGGGCACCGGGCGCGAGCTCGACCAGCAGGTCGCCCGTGCGGAACGCGTCGGCGATGCAGGTCATCGGCTCGACCGCGACGCCGCGGCGTCGGATGCCGGGAACGTGGTCGCCCGTGCACACCTGCCACGCGTCGAACGCCTCGTCGGCCCACATCGCCGTCGTGCGGCCGTCGGGGGTCGTCAGGCGCGCCCACGTGAGGCCCGCGTCGTCGCGGACGGGGGCGAGCCACGCGTCGTCCAGGTCGACACCGCGCAACACCCGCGGCTCCCGCAGGTCGAAGGGACCCTCGAGCTCCTCGGTGCCCGTGGGCAGCAGGCGCTCGTCCACCGTGACGTGGCGGTCCGCGCCCAGCTGCAGCGTGCACTCGTCGACGCTCGCGTCGCCCGGGGACAGCCACGGGTGGAACCCGAGCCCGTAGGGCGCGCTCGTCGTGCCCAGGTTCGTCGCGCGCGTCGTGACCGTCAGACCGTCGTCGGCCAGGGCGTACGTCACGTCGATGCGGACGGGCCATGGGTAGCCGGGGTTCGGGACGATCGTCGTCGTGAGCGTGACGGCATCGTCCGTGGGCTCCTGCGCCGGGGTGAACGGCGTGAAGCCGACGAGCCCGTGCAGCGAGTTCAGGCGGTCCGGCTCGGTGATCGGCACCTGGTACGTCCCTCCGGCGTAGCCGTACAGGCCGTCCGCGAGGCGGTTCGGCCACGGGGCGAGCACCGCGCCCGAGAAGGCGGGGGCGATCTCGTCCTCGGAGTACGGCAGCACCACGTCACGTGAGCCCACGCGGTACTCGCGCAGGCTCGCGCCGACCGCCGCGACGACGGCGACCTGGTCGCCGTGCCGCAGGGTGTGCTGGGTGCCCGAGGGGGAAGGAGTGGTGCGGACGTCGTCGGCAGCGCTGGTCACGTGCACACCGTAGCCGTACCCGGGGACCACGTCCGGGACCGGTGGCCCGCACGGGCCCGCGCAACGGCCGGCGCGCGGCACCGGGAGCCGGGGCTCGGCGCCCGATCGGGTGGTGCGCACCCGCACTGTGGACAACCGACTGCGGGGAGCGAGGCGTCTCCCGTAGGGTGCGCATGCCCTGACGGACCGGACATGTCGGGCGAAACGGCGGCTGCGGTCGCCATGTCGGCCGGGTGAGGACCGGCGAGCGGGAACGGGCGACGACGCAGGGGGAAGCATGGAAGGGCTCGGGATCCTCGAGCGCGAGGTGCGCGAGCTGATCCGTCGGCGCGGCATCGACCCGGTGCGCGACCGCCCGGGGATCACGTCGCTCGTGCAGGACGCGATCGCGGACTACGACGCGCGCTCGGTGCTCGGGGTCGTGCCGCCGCTCGTCGACGGCGCCGCCGCGCACAAGGCCGTGCTCGACGCGGTGGCCGGGTTCGGGCCGCTGCAGCGCTACCTCGACGACCCGGAGGTCGAGGAGATCTGGATCAACAACCCCCAGCAGGTGTTCGTCGCGCGGCGCGGTGAGCCGGAGCTGACGACGACGATCCTCACGGCGGTCGAGGTCCGCGAGCTGGTCGAGCGCATGCTCAAGGTGTCCGGGCGGCGGCTGGACCTGTCCAGCCCGTTCGTCGACGCGACCCTGCCGGGCGGGGAGCGGCTGCACGCCGTGATCCCGGACATCACCCGCAAGGACTGGGTGGTCAACATCCGTAAGTACGTCGTGCGCGCGGACCACCTCGAGGACCTCGTCGTGCTCGGCTCGCTGCCGCCCGACGCGGCGGCGTTCCTCGCGGCCGCGGTGCGCGCGGGCCTCAACGTCCTCGTGTCGGGGGCCACGCAGGCGGGCAAGACGACGATGCTCAACGCGCTGTCGGGCGCCGTGCCGGTGCGCGAGCGCATCATCTCGTGCGAGGAGGTCTTCGAGCTGCGCCTCGCGGCGCGCGACTGGGTCGCGATGCAGTGCCGCCAGCCCAACCTCGAGGGCACGGGCGAGATCCCGCTGCGGCGGCTCGTCAAGGAGGCGCTGCGCATGCGCCCCGACCGGCTGCTCGTCGGCGAGGTGCGCGAGGCCGAGGCGCTGGACCTGCTCATCGCGCTCAACGCGGGCGTCCCCGCGATGTGCACGATCCACGCCAACTCGGCGCGCGAGGCCGTGACCAAGCTGTGCACGCTGCCGCTGCTCGCGGGCGAGAACGTCTCCGACCGGTTCGTGGTGCCGACCGTCGCGTCGTGCGTCGACCTCGTCGTGCACCTGGGGCACGACTCGCGCGGGCGGCGGCGTGTGCGCGAGATCGTCGGCATCCCGGGACGCACCGAGCAGGGCGTCGTCGAGACCGCCGAGATCTTCGCGTGGCGTGACGACCGGCTCGTGCGGGGCGACGGCTTCCCGCCGCACGCCGAGCGCTTCGCACGGCTCGGGATCGACCTCGCCGCCCTCCTGCGGGCGAGGGGCTGAGCGTGGACGTGGTCGTGGGGCTCGTGCTGGGCGCGGGCGTCGGGTGCGTGTGGTGGTCGTTCTGGCCGCAGGTGACCTCGGGTGAGGGCCGCTCCGGGCGGTGGCGTGCGCGACTGCAGGACGACCTCGTGCAGGCCGGGGTCCAGGGCGTGACGCCCGGCGGGCTCGCGGTCGCGAGCACGGTGCTCGGGATCGTGACGCTCGTCCTCGCGATCGGGCTCACGCGCGTGCCCACCGTCGCGCTGTTCTTCGCGGCGTTCGCCGCGGTGGCACCGCTCGCGGTCGTGCGAGGGCGCGCCCGGCGCCGGCGGTCGCGGCTGCGCCAGCTGTGGCCCGAGGTGGTGGACCACCTCGCCTCCGGTATCCGTGCTGGCCTCGCGCTCCCCGAAGCCGTGGCCCAGGTCGGCGAGCGCGGACCCGAGGAGCTGCGCGCACCGTTCCGCGCCTTCGGGGAGGACTACCGCGCGACCGGTCGGTTCGCCGAGAGCCTCGACCTGCTCAAGGCGCGGCTCGCCGACCCCGTGGCCGACCGGGTGATCGAGGCGCTGCGGATCACCCGGGACGTCGGCGGCACGGACCTGGGCCGGCTGCTGCGCACCCTGTCCGGGTTCCTGCGCGACGACGTGCGCACGCGCGGCGAGCTCGAGGCGCGCCAGAGCTGGACCGTGTACGCCGCGCGGCTCGCGGTCGCGGCACCGTGGATCGTCCTCGCGCTGCTCGCGACGCGCACCGAGGCGGCCGGCGCGTACGACAGCCCCGCCGGCTTCGCGGTGCTGCTCACCGGCGCCACCTGCACGGTCGTCGCGTACACGCTGATGCTCCGCGTCGCGCGGCTGCCCGAGGACCCGCGGGTGCTGCGATGAGCCCGACGGTGCAGGGCGGTCTCGCGGGCCTGCTCGCCGCGTGCGGTGTGCTCGTGGTGGTGGCGCGGCTGCGCAGCCGCCGGATCACGCTCGACCAACGTCTCGCCCCGTACCTGCGACCGCGGCGCGCCGGCTCCGGACTGCTCGGGCTGCCGTCCGTGCGCGGCCCGGTGCCGGTGCTCGAGCGGCTGCTGGCCCCCGTGCTCGCCGACGGCGTGCGGCTCGTGACGCGCATCGGCTCACCGACGACCGAGCTGGCGCGCCGCCTGCAGCGCGCGGGCCGCGCGGAGTCCGTCGAGCAGTTCCGCGCGGGCCAGGTGGTCGCGGGCGCGCTGGGGCTCGCGGCCGGCCTCGCGCTCGCACTGGTGCTCGCCGCGACCCGCAGCTCGCAGACCGTCGCGCTCGTCGTGCTGGTCGGGGTCTGCGGGCTCGTCGGCGTCCTGACACCGGACTGGGTCCTGGGCCGCCGCGTGCGGGAACGCGAGTCACGGATCGTCGCCGAGCTGCCGACCATCGCCGAGCTCCTCGCACTCGCCGTCGGCGCGGGCGAGGGAGCCCTCGGGGCGCTCGAGCGCGTCACGCGCAGCACGCACGGCGAGCTGAGCGTCGAGCTCGAGCGCACGCTCGCCGACGCGCGTGCGGGCCTGCCGCTCGTGCAAGCCCTCGACGGCCTCGCAGACCGGACCGGGGTACCCGCGCTGACGCGGTTCGCGGAGGGCGTCGCGGTCGCCGTCGAGCGCGGTGCGCCGCTCGCCGACGTGCTGCGCGCGCAGGCGCAGGACGTGCGCGAGGAGGGCCGCCGCCTGCTCATGGAGACCGGCGGCCGCAAGGAGGTGCTGATGATGATCCCGGTGGTCTTCCTCATCCTCCCCGTGACCGTCCTGTTCGCGGTGTTCCCGAGCGCCGTCGTGCTGCAGGTGGGCCTGTGACGGCCCCGACGAAGAGCACGACGAGCGTGCACGACCAGCTCAGCGGGGCGCGGCCGGTCCGGCCCTCCGCCCCGACGACCAGCAGGACGACAACCAGCCCCGCGCCGGACGGTGCGGGCTCACGAGGAGGACCGGATGACGACGTTGCAGCACGGAAGAGCGCAGGTGGGCCGGGTGCGGGACCGCGTGCAGGGATCGACGCTCACGTTCGCGGTGCGCACGCACGGCTGGCTCGCGGGGCGGATGCGGGCGGCCGGGCGGGACCGCGGCGACGTCCCGGGCTGGGTGCTCGTGACGCTCATGACCGCCGCGCTCGTCGTCGCGCTGCTGACGCTGGCCCGCCCGCTCCTGGAGGGCATGTTCCGGGGTGCGGTCGAGGACGTGAACAACACCTGACCCGCCGCGTCCGCGCGGTCGGAGGCGGCCCTGACGCGGGCGCGGCGGTCGTCGACTTCGTGCTGATCGGCGGCCTGATCGTCGTGATCGCGCTGGGGATCGTGCAGCTCACCCTCGGCCTGCACGTGCGCAACACCCTGGTCGACAGTGCGTCCGCGGGTGCGCGGTACGGCGCGCTGGACGGCCGTTCGACGAGCGACGCGGCGCGCCGCACGCGAGAGCTCGTCGCCGGGTCGCTCGCGGACGGTTACGCGGACGAGGTGACTGCTCGACGGGTCGTCGTCGGCGGGGTCGAGATGGTCGAGGTCGAGGTGCGCGCGCCGCTGCCGGTGATCGGTCTCATCGGCCCGGCGGGTCGGCTCACGGTGACGGGGCACGCGATCGCCGAGGACGACCTGCCGTGAGCGCGCGTCCGCGGGCGACCGCCGTGCGTGCGCTGCGTGGAGCCGCTCGGCGCGTGGTGTACCGGGTCCGGCGCCGGGTCGGCGGGGGTGGTGATCAGGGGAGTGCGATCGTCGAGTTCCTGGGCCTGTCGTTCGTGCTGCTGCTGCCCCTGGTGTACCTGGTGATGGTCCTCGCGCGGCTCGAGGCCGCGAGCTACGCGGTCGACTCCGCGGCTCGCGAGGCTGCCCGCGTCTACGTCGCGGCGGACGACTCGACGTCCGCCGCGGCCCGAGCCGCGGCCGTCACCGGCGTCGCGCTCCAGGACCACGGGTTCGACGACGAGCCGTCCGACGCACTCGTCATGACGTGCGAGCAGGTGCCCTGCCTGCGGCCCGACGCGCACGTCGAGGCGCGCGTGCAGGTGGTCGTCCCGCTGCCGTTCGTGCCGGACATGGTGCGCGACGTGGTCCCGCTCGAGATCCCCGTGTCGTCCAGCTACGTCGCGGTCGTCGACGAGTACCGGAGCATCGGGTGACCCGGATCCGGCGCGCGCTGCGTCACCGCCTGCAGAGCGCGGGAGGAGCCGACGACGGTCAGGTCATCATCCTGACGTTCGGCGTCGTGCTGTTCGCCTCGATGCTCATCCTCGTCGTCGCGTCGGCCGCGCAGCTGCACCTCGAGCACAAGCGGCTCGTCGCGCTCGCCGACATGCTCGCGCTCGACGCCTCCGACTCGATCGGCGAGGGCGTCTACTACGGCACCGAGGGCAAGGCGCGCCTGGCCCTCACCGACGCGTCGGTGCGCGCGGCGGTCGACGAGTACCTCGAGGCCCACCCGGACGAGGCGAGCGGCTGGCGGCAGTTCGCGGTCGTCGAGGCCACGGCCGCGGGCCCCCGCACGGCGCACATCACGCTCGTCGCGCGCGTCCAGCCGTCCTCCACGGCCTGGGTCCTCGGCGCCTGGTCGGACGGCATCACCCTCGAAGCGACCGCGAGCGCGACGGCTGACTGAGCCCGACACGCGGACGCGGCCACCCTGGGCGGGAGTCAGTCGACAGGGAACGACGATGCCGCGTGGCTCGGCAGGCCTCGGGTTCGTGACGGGAGGGCCTCACGCTGCGACATCGCGTACCCGGCGACAGTGATGGACAGTGCCGTGAGCGCGACGGCCAGCTGGGTCGACGTGCCGCTCGGGTCCACGACCATCGCCCAAACTGCCACCGTTCCGTCGACTTGACTGCCGAACTGGATCGCGGCCAGGGCGTACACAGTCGGTGGGAGCCACGCGAAGGTCGGCATGCGTACGAAGAGCGGCGCGAGAGCCAGCACGGCGTACACGGCCACGTTCCGCAGGATGGCGGTGGTCGACGCCCCGGCGGTCCCACCGGACGCTGGGCCGGCGACGCATGCGACGAACGCCAGAGCGATGAGCGCCAGAGCCCACGCCCCGCGGGCGATGCGGGCGCGAACCGGGTTGGGCCGTGGGAACGAGGGACTGACGCACCCGACCGCGACCCCGACCGCAGCGACGGCGGGAATCAGCAGCACGAGCGCCACAGGGCTGGCGAGCTGCTGACCGCCGACCCGCTCGACGATCGACGAGCGGCACAGTGCCGACGCGACGAGCGTGGCGAGCAGCACCGACATCGCGAGCCTCGTGTGGTGAACGCCGAGCCACGCGCGAAGTGTGCTCACGGAGCCGCGGACAGGTCGCAGACCGACCACGCGGACATGACGCGTTCCACCTCGTCCGGGCTCAGCGGCGTGAGGCCGGACGCCATCGGGTCGTACGGCTCGTCGACGAGACCGGTCCACGTGAACACGAGCGACTCCAGCGCTGCGAAGTAGGCGTCCGGCGGGGGTGTGTCCGCCGAGAGCTCCGCGCACCAGCCCGGCATGAGAAGGCGCTGGACAAGCGCGGGCGTGTCCGTCGGGCCGGGCTCGAGGATCGGGAGGCTCATGACGCCACGACCGTCCGCTGCGTCGTAGCGGCGGCTCGACTCTTCGACTCGCGTGGGGACGAGTGAGTCGTACTGCGCGTCTCGCGCGGCCGCGACGAGGGCATCGACAGCGGCGAGCGTCGGACCGGAGTAGCGGCGATGCTCTGGGTAGACACACATCACGGGTGCGGAGCCCGAGCAGTCGTCAGGTGCCTGCGGTGCTGCTGTCAGGGGCTCACCGGCCACTGCGCGTGGAGCGACGATCACGATCGACGCCGTGACCAGGGCTGCCGTCACCCAGGCGATACCCGGCGTGACGATCGCGCTCCGCTGGACGGGCCGCGCCATGACCATGATCCCGGCGGTGGCGAGAAGGACCGCGCTCTGCACCAGGAGGTGCGTGATGTTCCACGTCACACCGATCTGGGAGATCGATGCTCCCTGATCTCCGAGCACTTCGAACGTCGCGGTGGCGGCGCCGACGTTGGTGAGGAGGTAGGAAAGCGCGAACGCAGTTCCGGCTGCCAGGATCCCGGCGAGCAGAGGGGACACGCACCGACCGACGAACGATCCGAGCGCAGCGAACCATACGAGCGTCGAGCAGTGCGCGACGACGGCGAGCACGATCGGGCCCCAACCGACTCGCGGCTCGAGAACCCCGCCGACGACCAGCCCGGCGGCGATCACTGCGACATGCGCGCCTGCGGCGGGAACGGCAGTCCATGCCGCCGCCCAGGCGTACTCCGTTCGCCCCCGCCTGGTCGTGAACGGGAGGTGACGAGCGCCGGGGCGGGTGAGACGCGCCGCGTCGACGGCTGCGGTCGCTGCGATGACGGGCCAGATGATCCACAGACCCAGAGCCATCCAGCGGACCGTCCACATCCCTTCGCCGAGGTACGGTGCCTGTCGCATCGTCGCAATCCCTGCGTCGACTCCGAGGACCACCAGGGCCGCCCATGGTCCGGCGAGCGTTCTCAACGCATAGCGGACGTGCGTGGTCACGGACGTCCTCCCGAGATCAGGGTCGCCATGGCCCGTTCCAGGGGAGTCTCGCCGGGGGCCGAGGCCTGCGCTCTGCCCTCCAGCTCCGGGATGTCGCCGTCGAAGACGAGCTCTCCTTCCGAGAGGACCAAGACCCGCGATGCGAGTCCTCGGACATCCTCCACGAGGTGCGTCGAGACGATCACTGCGCGGTCGACGGCGACCTTCTCGAGGATCTCTCGCACCGCGATCCGCTGGACGGGGTCCAGCCCCACCGTGGGCTCGTCCAGCAGCACGACGTCCGGGTCATGAACGAGCGCCTGTGCGATGCCGAGGCGGCGTGCCATCCCGCCGGAGAGGGCGCGGATCCTCGAGTCGGCGCGCGTCGTGAGGTCGACGGACTCCAGCGCTCGACCGACTGCGTCCGCTCGGAGCGGACGCGGGACACCCTGGAGCCACGCGACGTGAGTGAGGAACTCGGTGCATGTCGCGCCTCGGGGGAGATCAGGCGACTGCGGCAGGTAGCCGACCGCACCGCTCCCGAGGAGCGTCACGCGGCCGGTAGACGGCTTCTGCAGACCGGCCAGCAACCTGAAGAGTGTCGACTTCCCCGCACCGTTCGCGCCGACGAGGCAGGTGACTCCTGCGCCGATCTCAGTGCTGAAGGGGCCGAGAAGAAAGCCGTGCCGGTACCGGAATGACAGGTTGTTGACAGCGACGCCGTTGAGCAAGGTGAGGCTCCTAGCTGAAAGGTCGGTCGCTCGGCCCACGAGCGAGCGACCGACCTTTCCTCGGACAACAGTCAGTACTTCGCGCCGTTCGTCCAGAGCACATTGCTCGAGACGTCCGTTCGCAGCGGGATGTCGAGCTTCACCTGGATCCCCGCTCGGGCATAGTCGGCGGTTCCCGGAACCCCCGTCTTCGCGCTCTTCGTCACCCACTTCGACGTGTCATTCGAACGCGCGGTGTCCTTCTCGGTGTAGTAGTAGTACTGCGACGTGCAGGAGAGGTAAGGCGAAGTTGCGCAGTAACCTGCGTTGATCCAGGTCTGAAGCTTGGCGAAGACCTTGTGGTTGTCGGCATTCTTGTACTTCAGATGTAGCCGGCCACGGTGAGCGGAGCGCTCGAAGAAGCCCACGAGAGGGCTTGTCCGGCCGTTGCCGACCCAACGACGAGCGCGGCTCCCAGAGCGATTGTTCCAACTGCTCGACGACGTTGCTTGTATCCCCCAGATTCGGGCCGCACCGTGCGGCAGCCTGTCGCGCACGCCGCCGAAGGTATCAGCCGGTTCGGACCGGTGTGAGCCGTTTGGTCGGCCTGTTTTCTCATCCGAGCATCAGACATGACGCGCCGACGCGGCCGAGCCAGGGCTCGTTGCTGTGGTGCGACGAGATGTGGGTCGACGCGCTCAGCCCAACACCGAGGGCACATGGGGGTAGCTGCCGACTGGTGCGGGTAGCCTGGACCGTCGTGGCCACCACCGACTTCCCCGCCGAGATCCGCGACCTGCGCACCACGCTGGAGTCCATCCAGGCGGTGAGCGACCCGACCGCACTGCGCGAGAAGATCGCGCGCCTGTCCGAGCAGGCCTCGGCGCCCGACCTGTGGGACGACCCGGAGTCGGCGCAGAAGGTGACGAGCGCGCTGTCGGCGACGCAGAGCGAGCTGGAGCGCGTCGACAAGCTGCGCGGGCGGATCGACGACCTCGAGACCCTGGTCGAGCTGGGCCAGGAGATGGAGGACGAGGACACGCTGGCCGAGGCCGAGACTGAGCTGGTCAAGATCCGCAAGGACCTCGACCAGCTCGAGGTCCGCACGCTGCTGGCGGGGGAGTACGACCAGCGCGAGGCGGTCGTGACGATCCGCTCGGGCGCCGGTGGCGTGGATGCGGCGGACTTCGCGGAGATGCTCCTGCGGATGTACCTGCGCTGGGCGGAGCGGCACAACTACTCCACGGCGGTGCTCGACACGTCGTACGCCGAGGAGGCCGGCCTGAAGTCGGCGACGTTCGAGGTCAAGGCGCCGTACGCGTACGGGCACCTGTCGGTCGAGGCGGGTACGCACCGCCTGGTCCGCATCTCGCCGTTCGACAACCAGGGGCGCCGCCAGACGTCCTTCGCGGCGGTCGAGGTGATCCCGCTGATCGAGCAGACGGACAGCATCGAGATCCCGGAGTCGGAGATCAAGGTCGACGTCTTCCGCTCGTCGGGCCCGGGCGGGCAGTCGGTCAACACGACGGACTCGGCGGTGCGCATGACGCACATCCCGACGGGCATCGTCGTCTCGATGCAGAACGAGAAGTCGCAGATCCAGAACCGCGCGGCGGCGTTGCGCGTCCTGCAGTCGCGGCTGCTCCTGCAGCGTCAGGAGGAGGAGCGCGCGGCGAAGAAGGAGCTCGCGGGCGACATCAAGGCGAGCTGGGGCGACCAGATGCGCTCGTACGTCCTGCAGCCGTACCAGATGGTCAAGGACCTGCGCACGGAGCACGAGGTCGGCAACCCGGCCGCGGTGTTCGACGGCGACATCGACGACTTCATCGAGGCGGGCATCCGCTGGCGCCGCGCGCAGGAGTCGCAGACCTCCTGAGTCAGCCGACCGTGGAGGCCCGCACGGTGAACGACGTGGGCAGGACGATCGGCTCGTTCGGCACGGGCGTGCCGCGGAAGCTCGCGAGCAGCGCACGCGCCGCGACCTGACCCATCTCGCGGATGGGCTGGTGCACGGTCGTGAGCGGCGGGTCGGTCTGCGCGGCGAACGGCAGGTCGTCGAACCCGACGACAGCGACGTCGTCGGGGATGCGCAGCCCCGCGCGGCGCAGCTCCGTCATCGCGGCCATCGCCATCGTGTCGTTGTGCACGAACAGCGAGTCGAACTCGAGCCCTGCCTCGAGGGCGCGGTGGACGGCGGCCTGGCCGGACTCGTAGCTGAAGTCGCCCTCGACGACGTGCAGGGGGTCGAGCGTGCGGCCGGCGGCGGCGAAGCCCTCGGCGAAGCCGGCGAGCCGGTCCTGCACGCACCCGAAGCGCGGGTCGCCGGAGATGACGAGCGGGGCGCGACGGCCGATGCCGAGCAGGTGGTGGGCCGCGGCGAGCGCCCCGAGCCGGTTGGTCGTCGCGACGGATCCGAAGCGCGGCTCGTGCCCGCGGTCGTCGATGAGCACGACGGGCAGGCCCTCGTCGTGCAGGCGCGTGATGTAGTCGAGCGTGCCCTCGGGCTCGACGACGAGCAGGCCGTCGAACGCGCGCGCGGAGACGTGCTCCGTGAACCGGCGCATCGACTCCTCGCCCTGCGTGGTGGTGAAGACGAGCATGCCGTAGCCCTCGTCCTCGATGGCCTCGATGGCGGCCTGCACGACCTCGCCGATCCACGGCCAGGTCAGCGACGGCAGGAGCATCGCGACGACGTGCGTGGTGCCGCGCGCGAACGCGACGGCGCGGGCGTTGGGGACGTAGCCGAGCTCGTCGATGACGGCTCGGACGCGTGCGGCGGTCCTCGCGTCGAGCTCGTCACGTCCGTTGAGGACGCGCGAGACGGTGGTCTTGCTGACACCGGCGCGTTGCGCGACGTCGCGGATGGTCACAGCCACGCGTCGATTGTCCCGGTCCGGGAAGCGTCACGGGGCCACGCGGGCCCCGAAACCACCGAGTGTGACGCAGAGCACATAGGATGACTTCGGGTTACGAAGCGAAGCCAAAGCGGCCGAACCGTACCGGCCTCTCGACAGTCAGGACACGCTTTGGTGACAGCGCTTGCGTTCTCGATGGCTTTGAGTCTTGAATTCAAGCCATCACTCCGGGGCGGTGGGTCAAAGACGGCTCCACGCACGGACGGAGCGGCCGCAGCCGCACCGCCGCGCCCCGGACGGTGTGCCAGAGGAGTAGACGACGATGTCCCAGACCTGGAAGAAGCTGTCGGTCGCGATCGCGACCGTCGGCCTGCTCACCGCCTCCCTCGCCGCGTGCAGCAGCGAGCGCGACAGCGACAGCGACACGAAGGCGACGCCGGGTGCGACGACCGGCGCGTCCGAGGGCGGTGGCCTCATCGGCATCGCGATGCCGACGAAGGCGCTCGAGCGGTGGAACCGTGACGGTGCCCACCTCGTCGAGCTGCTGGAGGACGCGGGCTTCGAGACGAGCCTGCAGTACGCGGACAACAAGACCGACCAGCAGATCAGCCAGATCGAGAACATGATCAACGACGGCGCCAAGGTGCTCGTCATCGCCTCGATCGACGGCACCACGCTCGGCCCGGTGCTCGAGCAGGCCGCCGCGAAGGACGTCAAGGTCATCGCGTACGACCGCCTGATCAACGAGACGCCGAACGTCGACTACTACGCGACGTTCGACAACTACAAGGTCGGCCAGATGCAGGGCCAGTTCATCGAGGAGACCCTCGGCCTGAAGGACGGCAAGGGCCCGTTCAACTTCGAGCCGTTCGCCGGCTCGCCCGACGACAACAACGCCAAGTTCTTCTTCCAGGGCGCCTGGGACATCCTCAAGCAGTACGTCGAGAACGGGAAGCTCGTCGTGCCGTCGGGCAAGGCGCCCAAGACGGACGACCAGTGGACGAACATCGGCATCCTCGGCTGGGGCTCGGACGACGCGCAGGCCGAGATGGAGAACCGCCTCAACTCGTTCTACGGCGGCGACACCAAGGTCCAGGTCGTGCTCTCCCCGAACGACTCGCTCGCGCTCGGCATCGCGCAGGCGCTCACCGGCGCGGGCTACAAGGCCGGCGAGGGCTGGCCGGTCCTGACCGGTCAGGACGCGGACCAGGCGAACGTGCTCAACATGCTCGCCGGCAAGCAGTCCATGACGGTCTGGAAGGACACGCGTGCGCTGGGTGACGCGGTCGCCAAGATGGTCGAGGAGGTCGTCTCCGGCTCCGAGGTGACGGTCAACGACACCGAGACCTACAACAACAACGTGAAGGTCGTCCCGACCCTGCTGCTCGACCCGCAGGTCGTCACGCCCGACACGGTCAAGAAGGACCTGGTGGACTCCGGCTTCTACACGGCGTCCGACCTGGGTCTGTGACCCGAGCCTGACCAGGGGCCGCCGGCGCACCCTTCGCGGTGCGTCGGCGGCCGGCCAGGCCCGCCGCCCGAGGCAGGGCGGCACCGCCAGGGTCCGCGACGCAGCGGACCGGTCGTGACCGGGCAAGGACCGAGGACCAGATGGACACCACAGCAACACCCGACTACATCCTCGAGATGCGGGGCATCACCAAGCGCTTCCCCGGCGTGCTCGCGCTCTCGGACGTGAACCTGTCCGTCCGACGCGGCGAGATCCACGCGATCTGCGGCGAGAACGGCGCGGGCAAGTCGACCCTCATGAAGGTGCTCTCGGGGGTCTACCCCCACGGCTCCTACGAGGGCGACATCGTCTTCGAGGGCACCCCCGCCGAGTTCCGCAGCACGCGCGACTCGGAGCACGTGGGGATCGTCATCATCCACCAGGAGCTCGCGCTGTCGCCGTTCCTGTCGATCGCCGAGAACATCTTCCTCGGCAACGAGCGCGCGGCGCGCGGCGTCATCGACTGGAACCACACCAACTCCGAGGCCGCGAAGCTGCTCGCCCGCGTCGGCCTGGACGAGCGCCCCGACACGAAGATCATCGACATCGGGGTCGGCAAGCAGCAGCTCGTGGAGATCGCCAAGGCGCTCTCCAAGGAGGTGAAGCTGCTCATCCTCGACGAGCCCACCGCGGCCCTGAACGACGAGGACAGCGCGCACCTGCTCGGGCTGATCAGCGGCCTGCGCGAGCTGGGCATCACCTCGATCATCATCAGCCACAAGCTGAACGAGATCGAGTCGATCGCCGACACCACGACGATCATCCGCGACGGTCAGACCATCGAGACGCTGGACATGCGCAGCGACGGGGTCACCGAGGAGCGGATCATCCGCGGGATGGTCGGCCGACCGCTCGACAACCGGTTCCCGGAGCACACGTCGACCATCGGCGAGGAGGTGCTGCGCATCGAGGACTGGACCGTGCACCACCCGCTCGACCAGGCGCGCAAGGTCGTCGACGGTGCCTCGCTCAACGTGCGGCGGGGCGAGATCGTCGGCATCGCCGGGCTCATGGGCGCCGGCCGCACCGAGCTCGCGATGTCGGTGTTCGGCCGCTCGTACGGCTCGCACATCTCGGGGCGGGTGTACAAGGACGGCCAGCAGGTCCAGCTCCACAGCGTGAGCGCGGCGATCAACGCGGGCATCGCGTACGCGACCGAGGACCGCAAGCACTACGGGCTGAACCTCATCTCGACCATCCGCGACAACATCTCGGGTGCGGCGATCCACAAGGTCGCCTCGCGCGGTGTGATCGACCGCAACGAGGAGCTCAAGGTCGCCGAGCGGTTCCGCAAGGACCTCGGCATCCGGACGCCGACCGTCGAGGCGCTCGTCGGGAAGCTGTCCGGCGGCAACCAGCAGAAGGTCGTGCTGAGCAAGTGGATCTTCTCCGACCCGGACGTGCTGATCCTCGACGAGCCGACCCGCGGCATCGACGTGGGCGCGAAGTACGAGATCTACACGATCATCAACAGGCTGGCTGACGCGGGCAAGGGCGTCATCGTCATCTCGTCGGAGCTGCCCGAGCTGCTCGGCATCTGCGACCGCATCTACACCCTGTCCCAGGGGCGCATCACGGGCGAGGTCGCCCGGCAGGACGCGACCCAGGAGCGACTCATGCAGTACATGACCATGGAGAAGGACGTGACTCCCCGATGAGCACCGACACCAACCTCGCCCCCGCGATGCCCCCGGTGAGCAGGCCCGCGTCTCGCTGAGCCAGCGCCTGTCGGGCCTCGGCGGCAACGCGCGCCAGTACGGCATCTTCGCGGCGCTCGTCCTGATCGTCCTGCTCTTCCAGGGGCTCACGGACGGCCGGCTCCTCAAGCCGGACAACGTGGTCTCGCTGTTCCAGCAGAACGCGTACGTCATGGTGCTCGCCATCGGCATGGTCATGGTGATCGTCGCCGGGCACATCGACCTGTCGGTCGGGTCGGTGGTCGCGTTCGTCGGCGGCGTCGTCGCGGTCACCATCACCGACTGGGGGCTGCCGTGGTGGCTCGCGGTGCTCATCGGCATCGCGATCGGTGCGGCGGTCGGCGCGTGGCAGGGCTTCTGGATCGCGTACATCGGGATCCCGGCGTTCATCGTGACACTCGCCGGCATGCTGATCTTCCGCGGCCTCGCGCTCGTCGTCGTCAGCCAGACCATCCGCGTGAACGACACGTCGTTCAACTCGATCGTCTCCGGCTCGCTGCCGAACTTCCTCGGCTTCAGCGGAGACATGGACGTCGTCACGCTCCTGATCGGCGCGCTCACGATCGCGGCCTTCGCGTTCACGCAGCTCCGCGCCCGGATGCAGCTGCGCAAGCACGACCTGCACGTGGAGTCGATGGCCGCGTTCATCGCGAAGATCGTCGGCGTCGCGATCGCCGTGGGCATCCTCGCGGTGCTGCTGTCGCTGTCGGCGGGCGGCATGCCCGTGATCCTCGTGATCGTCGGCGTCCTGATCGTCGCGTACACGTTCCTCATGGGTCGCACGGTGTTCGGCCGGCACATCTACGCGGTCGGTGGCAACCGTCCCGCGGCGAGCCTGTCGGGTGTGCGCACCAAGCGCGTCGACTTCATGATCTTCGTCAACATCGGCGCGCTCGCCGGTGTCGCGGCGATCATCACCACGGCGCGCGGTGGCGCGGCCGTCGCGGCCGCGGGTCAGAACTTCGAGCTCGACGCGATCGCGGCCTGCTTCATCGGTGGTGCGGCGGTCACGGGCGGCATCGGCCGGATCTCGGGCGCCATCGTCGGTGCGCTCATCATGGGCGTCCTGAACATGGGTCTGTCGATCATGTCGGTCGACCCGTCGTGGCAGCAGGCCATCAAGGGTCTGGTGCTGCTGTTCGCGGTGGCGTTCGACCTGATCAACAAGCGTCGGGCCGGCACGAGCAGCTGACCCGACCCATTTGGCCGGCTCCCGGCCCGACGGACACTAAGGTGCGAGCGTGAGCAGGCGAGCGGGCACGGCCGGCTCCCAGTCGTCCCTGCGCGAGGCCAACCGCCAGCTCGTCGTCGAGACGGTCAAGCGGTACGGCGGCCTGACGCAGGTCGAGCTCGCCGAGGCCACCGGTCTGTCCCAGGCGACGGTGTCGACGATCGTCCGCGAGCTGTACGCCGCGGGGGTCGTCGACACCGTCGCGACCACGCGCAGCGGGCGGCGTGCCCAGATGGTCACGCTCGCCCGCCGCGTGGGTCTGGCGGCCGGCGTCCAGATCGGGCACCGTCACCTGCGTGTCGCGCTCGGTGACTTCTCGCACGAGATCCTCGCGGAGCAGACGCTCCCGCTGCCGGTCGAGCACCGGGTCGACACGACGCTGGACCGCGTCGCGCTGCTGGTGATCGACCTGCTCGAGAGGGTCGGGGCGTCGCTCGGCGACGTGGTGGGCATGGGGGTGGGCGTTCCCGCACCGGTCGACTCGGCGACGGGGATGATCTCGGTCGAGGGGATCATGCCCGGCTGGGACGACGTCCACCTCGGGCAGGTCCTGTCCAAGCGGCTCGAGCTGCCGGTGTACGTGGACAACGACGCCAACCTGGCGGCCTTCGCGGAGTCGACCGTGGGTGCCGCACGGGACCGGGCCGACAGCCTGTTCCTGCGCGCGTCGTACGGCGTGGGGGCCGGGATCGTGCTCGGCGGACAGGTGCTGCGCGGGTTCGCGGGCACGGCCGGGGAGATCGGCCACCTCACGGTCCGCCCGGACGGTCAGCCGTGCCGGTGCGGCCGGCGGGGGTGCCTCGACACGGTCGTCGGCGCGGGTGCGTTGCTCGACGCGGTCGGTCCGGTGCCGGGGATCGCGAGCCTGCGCGACGTCGTGCAGCGTGCCAACCAGGGCGACGAGCGTTGCGGCGACGCGATCGCGGAGGCCGGTGCGGTGATCGGTGCGGCGCTCGCCGGGCTGGTGCTGGCGGTGAACCCGCAGGTCGTCGTCGTGGGCGGTGAGCTCGCGGAGACGGGCGAGACGCTCGTCGCGCCGCTGCGCTCGTCACTCGCGCGGCACGCGCTGCCCAACCGGATCGCGCCGCTCGAGGTGGTGCGCGCGAGCCTCGGCACGCGCGCGGAGATGGTGGGGGCGCTGGCACTCGCGGTCCAGTCGACCGACGTGCCTCTGAGCGTCGACGAGACCGTCGACGTCGAGGGCTTGGGGTGACGTCGGTGGAGGACCGTTGACGACGCAGGAGTGGGAGACTTCACTGACCGCAACACATCGACGTGAAGCAGGTGAGCACATGAGCGCGGCATCGGTGCCTCTGCTGTCCATGCGCGGCATCAGCAAGAACTTCGGTGCGGTCGAGGCCCTCGCGGGCGTCGACCTGGACGTGTTCGCGCACGAGGTCGTCGCGCTCGTCGGCGACAACGGCGCGGGCAAGTCGACGCTCGCCAAGGTCGTCGCGGGCGCGTACACCCCGGACGCGGGTCTGATCGAGATCGCGGGGGAGCCCACGACGATCCCGACGCCCGCGGCCGCGCACCAGCTCGGCGTCGCGACGGTGTTCCAGGACTTCGCGCTGTGCGACAACCTCGACGTCACGTCCAACCTGTTCCTGGGGCGCGAGGTGCGCACGGGCGGGCTGCTGGACGACGGGTACATGGAGGCCACCGCGCGGCGCGTGCTCGACAAGCTCAACTCGCGCATCCCGTCCGTCCGCACGCCGCTGTCGACCCTGTCGGCGGGGCAGCGGCAGTCCGTGGCGATCGCGCGGACGCTGATCGGCGAGCCACGCATCGTCGTGCTCGACGAGCCGACCGCCGCGCTGTCGGTGGCGCAGACCGCCGAGGTGCTCACGCACATCGAGCGGCTGCGCGAGCTGGGGCTCGCGGTGATCCTCATCAGCCACAACATGACCGACGTGCGTGCGGTGTCCGACCGCATCGTCGTGCTGCGCCACGGCCGCAACAACGGCACGTTCGACGCGGCGACGACGAGCCACGAGGAGGTCCTCGCGGCGATCACCGGCGCGACGGTGCGCCGCCAGCCCCGGCTGCACGCGCTGCGCTGACCGGCCCGGGCGGCGCACCACGCCGGGTCGCCGCCCTGTTCGCGCCGGTTCGTCCCGATCCCTCGGGGCCGGCCCGGCGACCTTCACCGGACCTCCCCGCGCGCTCGGCGTGTCGTCGGACCGGGCCCACGGCGGCGGTGCCTAGTCTCGACGCGCCGGGCACCCGTCCGGTGACCGGGCCCGCCCGGTCCGGTGGTGCGGGACCCGCCGCAGCGAGCAACCCGAGCGAGCAGCGTGATCAAGTTCGAGAACGTCACCAAGGTCTACGCGCGCGGCGCACGCCCCGCGCTGGACCGCATCACGCTCGAGGTCGAGCGCGGTGAGTTCGTCTTCCTCGTCGGCGCGTCCGGCTCGGGGAAGTCGACGTTCCTGCGGCTCGTGCTGCGCGAGGAGCGGGCGTCCGCCGGGAAGGTGTTCGTCGCCGGCAAGGAGCTCGGCTCGCTGTCGTCGTGGAAGGTCCCGCAGCTGCGCCGCCAGATCGGCGCGGTGTTCCAGGACTTCCGCCTGCTGCCCAACAAGACGGTGTTCGAGAACGTCGCGTTCGCGCTGCAGGTCATCGGCAAGCCGCGGCACCAGATCCTGACGACCGTCCCGGACGTGCTCGAGATGGTCGGGCTGGCGGGCAAGGAGAAGCGCCGCCCGCACGAGCTGTCCGGTGGTGAGCAGCAGCGCGTCGCGATCGCGCGCGCGTTCGTCAACCGGCCGCAGATCCTGCTGTGCGACGAGCCCACCGGCAACCTCGACCCGACGACGTCCCTGGGGATCATGCGCCTGCTCGACCGCATCAACCGCACCGGAACGACCGTGGTCATGGCCACGCACGACGACGAGATCGTGGACCAGATGCGCAAGCGCGTCGTCGAGCTCGCCACCGGTGAGCTCGTGCGCGACCAGTCGCGCGGCGTCTACGGCTCGGACCGCTGAGGCGAGGGCGACATGCGACTGCGGTTCATCCTCTCCGAGATCGGCATCGGTCTTCGTCGGAACCTGTCGATGACGATCTCGGTCGTCCTCGTCACGTTCGTCTCGCTGACGTTCGTCGGCTCCGCCGCGCTGCTGCAGCTGCAGATCGGCAAGATGAAGGACGACTGGTACGACAAGGTCGAGGTCTCGGTCTTCCTGTGCCCGGCGACGTCGCCCGAGCCCACGTGCGCGGGCGGTGAGGTCACCGACGAGCAGAAGGACGCGATCACCGCGGCGCTCGACGAGCCGGAGATCAAGCCGCTCGTCGAGGAGGTCTTCTTCGAGACGAAGCAGCAGGCCTTCGACTCGTTCAAGAAGCAGTTCGGCGACCAGTCGTGGGCGTCGGTCGCGACCGTCGACGACATGAACTCCTCCTTCCGCATCAAGCTCACCGACCCCTCGCAGTACGAGGTCGTGGCCGACGTGGTCTCCGGCAAGCAGGGCGTGGAGTCGGTGCAGGACCAGCGGCGGCTGTTCGACCGCCTGTTCCTGGTGATCGACCGCGCGACGCTGCTCACGGGTGGCCTCGCGGCCGTCATGCTCGTCGCGGCGGTGCTGCTCATCACCACGACGATCCGCCTGTCGGCGATGTCGCGACGGCGTGAGACCGGGATCATGCGCCTCGTCGGCGCGTCCACGTGGTTCATCCAGCTGCCGTTCATGCTCGAGGGCGCGCTCGCGGCGACGGTCGGGTCGCTCCTCGCGGTCGGTGGGCTGTGGCTCGGCGTGGAGTACCTGGTCACAGACTGGCTGGGCGGTACGGTCTCCTGGATCCCGTACGTGACCACAGCCGACGTCCTCACGGTCGCGCCGCTCCTGGTGGTTGCCGGCATCCTGCTGGCCGCGATCTCCTCGCTCGTGACCCTGAGCCGCTACACGAAGGTGTGAGCATGCGCCGACGCACGCGACCGAGCCGACCGAGCCAGCCGACCGACCGGCGCACCACCGGCGTCGCCGCACGCCCCGGGGCGCGCGCGTGCCGGTCGGGTGCGCTGCTCGCGATCGTGGGGCTGGTCGCGACGATCGTGCTCGGCGCGGTCGCGGCGCCCGCGAACGCCGACGCGATCGACGACCGACGCAAGGCCGCCGAGCGGCAGAAGGCGGCCAACGAGAAGGAGCGCTCGGACGCCGAGGAGGTCCTCGAGGGCCTCGAGGGCGAGCTCGGCGCGGTCTCCGACCGCCTGCTCGAGGTGCGGGCGCAGCTGCCCGCCGCGCGGCTCGCGGTGCAGGAGGCCGAGGCCGAGTACGCGAAGGCGACGCGCGAGGCCGCGATCGTCGCGGCGCGCCTGCAGGACGCGCGCGAGCAGGCCGACGACCTGTCCGCGACGATCGAGGCGGACTCCAGCGAGTCGTCGCGCCTGCGTGAGGCGATCGGGCAGATGGCGCGCGAGGCGTACCGCGGCGGCGGTGACGTCTCGGGCGTGAGCATGGTGCTCGACGCCGACTCGAGCGAGGACTTCATCCGGCGCGCGGACCTCATGAGCCAGGCGCTGCGCACGCGCGCGCAGGTGCTCGACGACCTGCAGGCCACCGAGTCCGGCAACCGCAACTCCGCCGAGCGGCTCCAGGCCGTCCAGACGCGCATCGGCGAGCTCAAGGACGAGGCCGACGCGAAGGTCGAGCAGTCCAAGGCGGCGAAGAAGGCGGCCGAGGACGCCAAGGCGACGCTCGACGCCCTGCTCGCCGAGGAGCAGGAGAAGCAGGCCGCGCTGCTCGCGAAGAAGGGCGAGATCACCGCGCAGCTCGCGCGCATCGACCGGGAGTCCAAGCGCATCGAGTCGGACCTGCGCAAGGCGATCGAGGAGCAGAAGAAGCGCGACGCCGAGCGCGCGAAGGACCCGGACCCCGGCGACCCGCCGCCGTCGTCGTCGGGGACGCTCTTCGTCAACCCGACCCAGACGCGGCCCATCCACGTGACGTCCGAGTACGGGATGCGCTACCACCCGGTCCTGCACTACTGGCGCCTGCACGCGGGCATCGACCTGCGCGACTACTGCGGCAACGACGTGTACGCCGCGCGTTCGGGCACCGTGGCCTGGACGCAGTACCGCAACGGGTACGGCAACCAGGTGATGATCACGCACGGCTCGGTCAACGGCCGCTCGCTCGCGACGAGCTACAACCACCTGTCGTCGTTCGTCGTGCGCCCCGGCGCGTACGTGAAGGCGGGTCAGCTCATCGCACGTGCGGGCAACACGGGGATGTCGGGCGGCTGCCACCTGCACTTCGAGGTGTACTTCAACGGCGCGACGACGAACCCCCGGCCGTACCTGCCACTGTGAGCCGATAACCGCTGCGCCACCCGCGCGGGCGGCGGGTAGGCTCGAGCGGCCCTCACGACGGGGGCCCGTGGTCCGACGACCGCGGACGAGGACGAGGAGGGGTGCGCGGTGGCCAAGGACTCCGGGCGCAAGCTCGTGGCCGCCAACCGCAAGGCCCGCCACGACTACACGATCGAGGACGTCTTCGAGGCCGGCGTGGTGCTGACCGGCACCGAGGTCAAGGCGCTGCGCGCCGGCCGCGCGTCGCTGGTCGACGGCTGGTGCGAGATCGAGGGCGGCGAGGCGTGGCTGCACGGGGTGCACATCCCCGAGTACGCGCAGGGCACGTGGACCAACCACGCCCCGCGGCGCAAGCGCAAGCTGCTGCTGCACCGCGAGGAGATCGACCGCCTCGAGTCCCGCACGCGCGAGAAGGGACACACGGTCGTCCCGCTCGCGCTCTACTTCCTCGACGGCCGGGCGAAGGTCGAGATCGCCCTCGCCCGCGGCAAGAAGGACTGGGACAAGCGTCAGGCGCTGCGTGAGCGGCAGGACAACCTCGAGGCGCAGCGCGCGATGCGCGACCTGCGCGACCGCTGAGCGGGTCCCCGGCCGCTCCACCGCAGGCCGCGATAGGTTGCGGCGGTGCACCAGTTCCTGAAGCTCGTCGCGCCGCGAGGGCGCGGTCCGCGCCGCTCGGTCGCCGTCCTCGGTCTGTCGGGTGCGCTGCTCGTCGGCACCGCGCTCGCCGCGTCGGCGGCACCGGACCAGACGAGCGGCCGCGAGATCACGCGGTACGACGTGACGGCGACCCTGGACTCCTCCGGGACCGCGGACGTGAGCGTCGACTTCGACTTCGACTTCGGCGACGACCCCGGCCACGGTCCGTACCTCACGCTGCCGACGCGTCAGGGGTACGACGAGACGCGCGACCGGGTGTTCAGCTACAGCGCGGTGAGCGTGTCGAGCCCCTCCGGTGCGCCGGCGGACCTGCACCGCGAGGAGAGCGACGGCTGGCTCACGCTGCGGATCGGCGACGAGGACGTCGACGACGTGTCGGGCGTGCAGACCTACCGCCTGACCTACCGGGTCGACGGCCTGGTGAACCCCGCGAACGAGCAGCACTCGGGCGACGAGCTGTACTGGAGCGTCATCGGCGAGGGCTGGGAGATCCCGATCGGGGACGTCAGCGCGACCGTGACCGGACCGGCACCCGTCGAGGGTGCGGTCTGCTTCGCCGGCCCGTCGGGCTCGACCACGCCGTGCACGTCGGCCGACGTGCGGGGGAGCAGCGCGACGTTCACGCAGGACCTGCTGGGAGCCCGGGAGCCGTTCACGACCGTCACCGGCTGGCCCGGCGGCACGTTCGTCGGCGCCGAGCCGCTCCTCGTCGAGCGCCCCGACCCGGCGGCTGTCTGGGCGCCCGCGTCGCCGCTGGGCGGGCTCGCGGTCCTCGCCGCGCTCGGGGGCAGCGCGCTGGCCGTGCGACGCGTGCGGCGCACCGGACGTGACCGCGCCTACCTCGGCCTGACGCCCGGCCTGCGCCCGGTGCACGGTCAGGAGGTCGGCTCCGGGTACCGCGACAAGCGCACGCCCGTGAGCGTGCAGTTCACCCCGCCGCAGGACGTGCGTCCCGGCGAGCTCGGCACGCTCGTCGACGAGAAGGCCGACCCCGTCGACGTGACCGCGACGCTCATCGACCTCGCCGTGCGCGGGTACCTGCGGATCGAGGAGGTGCCGCGCTCGAACCCGAAGAAGAAGCCGAACGACTGGACGCTCGTGCAGCTGCGCGCGCCCGACGCCGCGCTGCTCGAGTACGAGTCCCGGCTGCTGCGCGACATCTTCGATGCGCGCTCGACCGTCAAGCTGTCCGACCTCAAGCAGACGTTCGCGACGTCGATGAGCAAGGTGCAGGACGCGCTGTACGACCAGGTGACACGCCTCGGCTGGTTCCGCGCCAACCCGAAGTCCGTGCGCGCCCGGTGGATCGCCGCGGGGATCGCACTGATCGTCGCCGCGGGGTTCGTCCTGGCCGTCGCGATCGGCGTGGGGGACAGCTCGCTCGCCACCTCCGCGCGCGGGCTCGCGCTCCTGCCGTTCGCGATCGGCGTCGTCGGCGTCGTGGTGCTCGTGTGCGCCAGGTACGCACCCGCGCGCACCGAGGACGGCACGGCCGTGCTCGCGCAGGCGCTCGGCTTCCGGACGTACCTGACCACCGCCGAGGCCGACCAGATCCGGTTCGAGGAGGGGCAGGACGTCTTCAGCCGCTACCTGCCCTACGCGATCGTGTTCGGCGTCGCCGAGCGGTGGGCGCGGGTGTTCTCCGAGCTCGCCGCGCAGGGGCGCGCGCTCGACGCACCCGGCTGGTACGTCGGCTACTACGACCCCCTGCCCGGGATGTTCTGGGCCTCGGGCTTCGCCTCGTCCATGGACCGGTTCCAGACCGTGGCGACCGAGTCCCTCACCGCGCCCACGCCCGGCTCGTCGGGCGACTCCGGGTTCTCCGGCGGGGGGTTCTCGGGCGGCGGCGTGGGCGGAGGCGGAGGCGGCGGCTGGTGACCGCACCCTCGTCGTGACGTCCTCGGCCGCGCGGACCTCTACGGGCGCAGGCCCAGGATGTCCGCGAGGTCGAACCGGACGGGCTCGTCGAGCTGGGCGTACGTGCACGTCGCCGGGTCACGGTCCGGCCGCCACCGCCGGAACTGGCCCGTGTGCCGGAACCGGTCACCCTCCATGTGGTCGTACGCCACCTCGACGACGAGCTCGGGCCGCAACGGCACGAAGCTGAGGTCCTTCGTCGCGTTCCACCGGCTCACCGCCCCCGGGAGCCGCTGACCGGCGTGCGCCTGCTCGTCCGCCCACTGCGCCCACGGGTGGTCCTCGACGCCGTCCCGCAGGGGCGCGAGCTCGTCGACGAGGCTCGCGCGGCGGGCCATCGGGAACGACGCGACCACACCCACGTGCTGCAGCCGGCCGTCGTCGTTCCACAGCCCGAGCAGCAGGCTCCCGACGACCGGACCCGACTTGTGCCACCGGAACCCCGCGACCACGCAGTCCGCGGTGCGCTCGTGCTTCACCTTGAACATGGAGCGCTTGTCGGGCAGGTAGCGGCCGTCGAGCGGCTTGGCCACCACGCCGTCGAGGCCCGCGCCCTCGAACTGCGTGAACCAGCGCCGCGCCTCGTCGAGGTCCGCCGTCGCGGGCGTCACGTGCACGCGACCGCCGGCGTCCGCCAGCGCCTCCGTCAGGCGCGCGCGCCGGTCGACCAGCGGCGTGGACATCAGGTCGTCGTCGCCGAGCGCCAGCACGTCGAACGCCACGAAGCTCGCGGGCGTCTGCTCCGCGAGGAGCGTCACGCGTGATGCCGCCGGGTGGATGCGGTTCGTCAGCGAGTCCCAGTCCAGCCGGTCGCCCGAGACGATGACGATCTCCCCGTCGAGCACGCACCGCGGCGGCGTGTGTTCCTTGATCTGCTCGACCAGCTCCGGGAAGTAGCGCGTCATCGGCTTCTCGTTGCGGCTGCCGAGCTCCACCTCGTCGCCGTCGCGGAACACGATCGTGCGGAAGCCGTCCCACTTGGGCTCGACGTGTCCCGTGTCGGGGATCTCCTTGACCGACTTCGCGAGCATGGGCGCGACGGGCGGCATCACGGGCAGGCGCATAGGGGACATCCTGCACCGGACGGGTGACATCGGCACCGGGCCGCGGTCGGCGGCACGTGGCCCCTTGAGGTCGGCCGGGCATGCGCCGATGCCACCCTGTGGCCTCCGACGACCTCCCGCGCTCGAAGTCGGGCCGCATCCCGCAGTGGGTGGTCGACGAGGCGCGCGGCCGCGACAGCGCCCCGCGCGCCCGACGTGTGAGACCCGGTGCCCCGGGCAGGCGTGGTGGCACGCGTCAGCATCACCCCCGGGCATGACCGGATGTCCGGTTCCCGGGTGATCCTTGCCCCGGCGCCTCCACCGCAGGTGGTGTGCGTCGATACAGTCGCCACCTGCCAGCGACGACAGGGGGACAGGTCATGGTAGGGGGGGACGTCGTGCCTGCGCTCACGCGTACGGCCGAGACGGACGCACAAGGACCGGGGGTGCTCGCGGTCGTCGCGGTGATCGCCCTCGTCGGGATCGGGGCGCTCGTGCTCGTGCGCCGTGCCTCGACGCGTCCACGGGCGCACGACCCGTTGCCCGACGTGGTCCACGCGCTCGCCGAACGCGGCTACCTCGCGCTCGAGCCTTACCACGACAACGGGACGCCCGAGTGGCTGCTGCACCGCCGCCGCCTGCCGGACCGCAACCTCTCGTCGTGCGAGCACGACTGGTACTTCGCGATCTTCGGCACCCGGCTCAGGTCCTCCGTGGTGTGGTCGCAGGTCCGGCCGCCGTCGCTCTGAGTCCCGGGACCGCCCGAGCGCGTGCCCGCCGGCGCGCTCGGGCGTCGTCACCTGGTGGGCGCCACGAGTGCCGACAGTTCACGCTCGGCGTACAGCCGGTGCTGCCACTCCGCGAGGATCTGCATGTCCGCACCACGCACCGTGATCCCGTCGAGGTTCGACCGTCGGAGCCTCGCACCCGAGAGATCCACCCGGTCGAAGGTGGAGCCGCGCAGGTCCGCGTCCGTGACGTCGACCATGACCGGACGCCACTGCGGTGCGCCGACACCCGGCTCGGGCGGAGCGGGAATCACGATGACGCCCGACGCGTTGGGCAGGTAGTCTGGACCTGCTCGGCACGTGCTGCGGCACTGCGGTCGCACGGACCGGGCGCTTGATAAATCAACATGGGGGTGATCGGTTTCGACGGTGATCGTCGAGCCAGGAGAAGCGGGTCGAGGACGCACGGTTATCTCGTCAACGCTCCGTGCAAATCATAGGTGCCAATTCCAAGAGCACCGACTTCGCCCTCGCCGCCTGAGCGAGCTTCGAAGTCCGTCGGCCTAAGTACGCTCTCGACTTAGTTCCCGGCGTCATCTAGAGAGCCACTGCTGATCCTCATCGTCAGTGTGAGGATCGGGACTTCTAGCTGACTGGGCCCGTCCGCCTTCCCGTCCGTGGGAGTGGTGGGGGCCGAGAAAATCCATCACGGACTGCACCCGGAGAAGCCCTGGTTCCACGTCATCGGACGCGGGTTCGATTCCCGCCACCTCCACGTGAAGGTCGTCAAGACCTTCGTAGCAGTGACGACGAGGCCCGTCCCCTGGGGGCGGGCCTCGTCGTCTCCATGTCCCAGTTCACCCGGGCTCACCTGCGTCTGTGGCCGCGCGGCTCCTTCTTCCCCTTGTCGCCGCGGTTCGTGTCCGGTGCCTCGACCTTGGCGGGCTTCTTGGGCTTCTTGGGCTCGGACGGCGGTGCGGGGCGAGCAGGCTCGGGCTTCGACGGTGCCTTGGTGCTCTCGACGGACGTCGTCGCGGTCCGCTGTGCCGGTGTCTCCTCGTCGGCCGGCGCGGTCGCCTCCGCCTCGGCGGCGGCCTTCGCCGCAGCCGCGCGCCGCTGGGCCGCCGCGAGCTCGGCCTCGACGTCGTCGAGGGCCGCGTCGATCGCGCGGTAGCGCATCGCCGAGACCTCGCCCTGCTCGACGCCCGCGTCGAGCAGCTCGCGCGTGGAGGCGAGGAGCGTCGAGGCCTCGTCCCAGTCGCCCTGGGCCGCCGCTCGCGTGACTTCCAGCACGGACGCCTGGAGGGTGCGACCGCGCTCCGCGGCGAGCTCGGTGGTGCTCCCGCAGCCCGACGCGCCGAGCAGCGCGAGCGTGAGGGTGAGTGCGACGACGGTGCTGCGCAGACGCGTCATGGCTGCACGCTCTTCTGCAGCTCGGTGAGGGCCGTGCCGAGCCGCCCCTCGACGGCGGGGTACGACGGCGCGTCGGACGGCCCGTCCGACGCCGACACCTGCTGGGCGACGAGCAGCCCACCGGCGGTGAGGAGCAGGGCAGCACCGGCGGAGAGCAGCGCGCGGCGCGGGTGGCGCCGGCGGGCCTTCGTCGGCCCCGGGGGCGCGGGGACGGCGTCGGTCGGCGGCGCCTCGGCGCGCGGTGCCGCGGTGCGCCGGGCGGGGGTGGCCGGGAGGGGGAGCGTGCGGTCCGGTGAGCCGAGCGCTGCGAGCTCCGTCGCGACCTCGTCGGCGCTCGGGCGCTCGTCGGGCGTCATGAGCGTCATCCGCGTCAGCAGCGCCGCCAGCTCCGGGTCGACGTCGTCGGGGATGTGCGGCGGGGAGATCAGGCGCGCGACCGCGGACTCGGTGGTGGTGCCCGGGAAGGCGGGGCGTCCGGTCAGGCACTCGAGGAGCACGAGGCCGAGCGAGTAGATGTCGCTCGACGGAGCGAGCGCCTCCCCGCGTGCCTGCTCGGGGCTGAGGTAGAGCACCGTGCCGAGCGTCTGACCGGTCCGCGTCAGCCGGGTGCCGTCGATCAGCCGCGCGATGCCGAAGTCGGCGAGCTTGACCGCCGGTCCGCCGGACGCATCGGCCTCGAGCGCGTCGGGACCGGTCAGCAGGATGTTGCCCGGCTTGATGTCGCGGTGGATCACGCCCTGGGCGTGCACGACGGCGAGCGCCTCGGCGAGGTCGCGGCCCACGCGGGCGGCCTGGGCGCGGTCGAGCGGGACGCGGCGGAGCCGCTCGGACAACGTGGGACCGTCCACGAGCTCCATGACGAGGTAGTCCTGCTGCCCGCCGTCCGGCCGTTGCTCGGCTCCCGCGTCGTACAGCATGACCAGCGCGGGGTGGCTGAGTGCCGCGAGCACGAGCACCTCGGCGCGGTTGCGCATGAGCTCGTCCTCGCCGTGGACCACCGGGAACACCTTGAGTGCGACGTCGCGCTCCAGGAGGACGTCGTGAGCGCGGTGGACGGTCGCCATGCCTCCGTGGCCGAGCACGCCGTCGAGCCGGTACCGACCGTCGAAGACGATCGGCTCCGGTACGTCCGACGAGGGCGCCGTCGGAGGCGAGTCAACGTGTCCCAGCACGACGCCGACGCTAAGCGCGCTCCCGACGACCCGCACGCCGGGAGCCCGCAGATCGCCCGTTCGGGGGTTGACACGCAGTCGCTCACTGGCCTCAGGTGTCGAGGAGGGCGTCCCGGCAGGCGGTGAGGGCGGTGCGCAGGGCGCCGCGCTGCGCCGCGTCGAGACTCGACAGCATGCGGTCGAGGACCGGGGCGACGGCGCTCTCGGCACGGCCCAGGGCGTCCTGCGCGAGCGGGGTCGGGAGTGCGGCGCGCTCGCGGCGGGGGCCGGGTTCGTGCGCGCGCTCGACCATGCCCTGCTTCTCGAGGCCCTGCAGGAGCACGTTCATCGACTGACGGGAGACGAACGTGCGCCGGGCGAGCTCGGAGCTGCTGATGCCGGGCTCGGCGTGCAGGTTGCTGAGGCAGGCGTACTGGGCGACGGTCAGCCCGAGCGGGCGCAGCACCTCGTCCATGCGCTGGTTGAGTGCGGCCTGGGTCGCCTTGACGAGGAGCGCGAGCTCGCGGGCGTCGGCGGCGGTGCGCTCGTTCACGTCAAGATCTTGACACATAGCCGGGGATAGGTGTCAACATGTTGACATGACCTCTCCGAGCTCGCCGACCATCGGCCCCGACTTCGTCTCCCTCCAGGTGCGTGACCTGGCCGCTTCCGCCGACTTCTACGAGCGGGTCGTCGGCCTCGCCCGCGTCCCTGGGCCCAACCCCCAGGCGGTCGTCTTCACGAGCGGCACGTCCTCCTTCGCGGTCCGGACACCGCTGCCGGGCTTCGACCTCGACGCGCACCCGCAGCTCGGCGCGGGGGTCGGCATCTGGTTCCACCACCCCGACGCTCTCGCCGTGCACCGACGCGTCGTCGACCACGGTGCCGCTGTGGTGCAGGAGCCGTCCGACGGCCCGTTCGGGACGACGTTCGCGTTCCGCGACCCCGACGGGTACCTGATCACCATCCACTCGAAGGCCTGAACGCCGCTCGACGAGGCGGGCTGCCCACCCGGCACGCGCGAGCTGCCCGACCTCGTCGCGCCCCGGTGAGGGGGTCGTCCGCGACGGGCTAGCCTCGGGGCGTGGATGAGGCGGCACGGCACGACGAGACGGATCTCCTCACCCGGCTCCGGCGTTACCCCGACCTCGAGGCGCCGAACCTGCACGCGGTCGACGCGACCGACCGGCAGATCCTCGACGAGGCGTCGTCGGCGTTGGGCGCGACCTCGGGCCAGGACGTCGTCGTGATCGGCGACCATCACGGCGCGCTGACGCTCGGTGCGATCGCACGGCACGGGCTGTCCGGCGTGCGGACCCACCAGGACCGCCTGCTGGGCGAGCGCGCGCTGCACGCGAACGCCGAGACCTTGGGAGTCGGCGGCTTCAGGTCGCTCGGGCTGACGCCGGGCCTCGTCTCGGGGGCGCGGCTCGTCCTGCTGCAGCTCCCTCGCTCGCTGGACGCCCTCGACGAGATCGCCGGCCTGGTCGCGGCGCACGCCGAGCCCGACGTGCTCGTCGTCGCGGGAGGCCGGGTCAAGCACATGACGACAGCGATGAACGACGTCCTCCGCCTGCACCTGGAAGACGTGCACGCGCGTCTGGCGCGCCAGAAGTCACGCGTCCTCGTCGCGTCCCGACCGCGTCCCGCCGACGAACGCCCGGCGGTCACCTGGCCCCGGCGCGAGCACCACCCCGACCTCGATCTCATCGTCTGCGCCCATGGCGGCACGTTCGCGGGGACGAGCGTCGACATCGGCACGCGCGCGCTGCTGCGGCACCTCGACGAGATGCCGCACGACGCGACCACCGCGCTCGACCTCGGCTGCGGGACCGGGGTGCTGGCCGTGCTGCTCGCGCGTGCGCGGGCCGGGCTGACGGTGACGGCGACCGACGAGTCGGCGGCCGCGGTGGCGTCCGCACGCGCGACCGCCGCGGCCAACGGGGTGCAGGACAGGGTCGTCGTCGCGCGCGCCGACGGCGCGGACGTCCTGCCGGACGCGAGCGTGGATCTCGTCGTGCTGAACCCGCCGTTCCACGTCGGCGCGGCCGTGCACGCGGGGATCGCCCAGTCGCTGTTCGCCGAGGCCGCGCGCGTGCTACGCCCCGGCGGGCAGCTGTGGGCCGTGTGGAACTCGCACCTGCGCTACCGCTCCGCGCTCGAGCGTGTCGTCGGCCCCACGCGCCAGCTCGGCCGTGACCCGAAGTTCACGGTGACGGCCTCCACCCGAACGCGGCACTGAGTGACTTTCCCCCGGTCTGGCCACGCTCGCACGTGGGCGTCAGGCCATGGGAAACGCCTGGGCGAGGAGACGGTGCAGCTCGTCCACGGCCGAGGGCGCGAGTGCGCCGTGCACCGTCAGGTGCTCGTAGGCCTTCCTTGGCCAGAGAACGTGCACACCGTCGACCTGGAACGAGCCGCCGATGAGTGGCCAGTCCGCCTCGACGAAGCACAGCACGCCGCGCACTGGGACCGAGCCGTGGCCCGCCGTGGCGAGAGCGTCGCGGACCAGCGAGACCTGCTTGTGGACGCCTTGGACGAGCGAGGTGCAGTCGCGGGAGCCGACGACGAGCCGCGCGGTGCGCGGCCTCAGGATCCCGCCCTCGACCCGCAGCGAAGGGCGACCCTTGTAGCGCTTCGCGTCGATGACGAACACGCCTGAAGGACCTACGGCGATGTGGTCGATGTTGGCGCGCGTGCGCGGGATCCGGCGGTCGTGCAGAATCCGCACGCCCCTGTCGGCGAGGGCGTCGAGCCCGCGACCGAGCATCTCCTCACCCTTCGCGCCACGCGCCCACGCGGTGGTGCTCTGTGGCTCGTCCGAGAGGGCGAGGATCAGCCCGCCCACACGCGGGTGTGCCTCGCGGATGCGCTTCTCACGTGCGGCGCTGCGCCGCTCGTACTCACGTCGCGCGCTGCCGCCGGCGCGTCCGGCGTCGACCTCGGCAGGGGGCGCCGCGGGTACGGGCTCAACCACGTCCGGTCGAGGCTCGGGCGTGGGGCACTCCACGCACGTCACCGTTCTCGTGCTCGCGTCGTAGACCGCTCTGACGCCCGCCTCGAGCGTGGTCCCGCACGTCCGACATGCACCGGCGTAGCGCAGACGCATCGTCTTCGGACCTCGGGGGAGCGCGTCGCTGCTCGTCGCCATGCCAGGTGCATCGACAGGTCTCGCCTGCCCCTTGACGACCGGCGCGCGCCCCGGTCGACCCGTCATCCGGGGCGATCGTCGTTATCGTCACCGCAGGAGACCGGTGCCGACGACGGCCCAGCACCCCCGAGGAGACGACGATGTCCGCTGACCAGCTCACGTTCGACAACCCCGTCGAGCGCCACAGGCACATCAAGCCTCACGCGTCGTGGCAGCCGCTGCCGGGGCTGGACGCGGAGCTCGACCCGAAGGCGGACCACGGCGAGACGAGCTACCGGGGGACCGGGCGGCTACCGGGGCGCAAGGCGCTCGTCACGGGTGGGGACTCGGGCATCGGGGCCGCGGTGGCGATCGCGTTCGCGCGCGAGGGTGCCGACGTGGCGCTGAGCTACCTGCCCGAGGAGCAGGTGGACGCGGAGGCGATCGCGGAGGTGGTCCGGGCCGAGGGGCGCAAGGCGGTGCTGCTGCCGGGTGACATCCGGGACCGGGAGTTCTGCCGCACGCTCGTCGCGGACGCCGTCGCGGGGCTGGGCGGGCTGGACATCCTGGTGAACAACGCCGCGCACCAGGTGTACCACCCGTCGTTCGACGAGCTCGACGAGGCGGACCTGGACCGCACCATCCAGACGAACGTGTACGCGATGTTCTGGATCACGCGTGACGCGCTGCCGCACCTGCCGCCGGGCTCGACGATCATCAACAGCACGTCGGTGCAGGGCTACAACCCGTCGCCGATGATCATCAACTACGCATCGACGAAGTTCGCGATCATCGGGTTCACCAAGGCGCTCGCGGCCGACCTCGCGCCGCGCGGGATCCGCGTCAACGCGGTCGCGCCGGGGCCGGTGTGGACGCCGCTGCAGGTCTCGGACGGGCAGCCGGCGGAGAAGCTGGAGGGGTTCGGCGAGTCGTCGTGGCTGGGTCGCACGAGTCAGCCGGTCGAGCAGGCACCGGCGTACGTGTTCCTCGCGTCGCCGGAGTCCAGCTTCGTCGTCGGTGAGGTCATCAACGTCAACGGCGGCGCGAACGTGCCGTGACGCGCGGCTCGTCGTCGCCGGATATCGGTCCTTTGGTCCTCGCGGCGATCCCGGGCGGCGTCGACGCGGTCGTCGTCGCGACGCGTCCCGAGCACGCGCGGGCGACGGTCCAGGAGGCGGTCGACCTGGGGGTCGGGCAGGTGTGGCTGCACCGGTCGGTCGACCGGGGCAGCGTGGACGGCGAGGCGGTGCGGCTCGGCCGTGAGCACGGGCTGACCGTGATCGACGGCGGGTGCCCCCTCATGTTCGGCCGGGCGTCGGACCGCGGTCATCGCGTGATGTGCCGGTTGTTCACCCTCACCGGCCGCGTCCCGCGCACCGTGTGACGGCTCAGCCCTGCGCGAGCCGACGGCGGACGAGCGCGTAGACCCGGCCGAGGTTGATGGTCCAGCCGACCCCGAAGACCCGCGGGCCGACGAGGTGCTCGGCCTCGGGGTCCCACATGCGCTCGCGGAACCGGGACGGGGTCGGCGGGCGCAGCTCGTAGGGGACGAAGCCCGCGACGACGCCGTGCCACGTCCGCTCGTCGCCCGGCTTGCGCAGCTCCTTGACGACCGCGGCGACGACGAGCGCTGCGCCGACGACCCGGATGACGTCCTTGACGCCGCCCTTGCGGCGGCGGTCCTTGGCTCGGGTGGTCATGCGCCCTCCTCGTGTCGGCCGTCTGCGTTCATCATCCACCCGGGGCGGGTGCGTGGCGACGGCCCGCGGGGCAGGGTCAGGGCGACGGGGTCCGCAGGACGCCGAACATCGTGCGGCGGCGCAGGCGGAACCCCAACCGCTCGTAGACGGCGATCGCGCCGGTGTTCGACTCCGCGGCGTGCAGCATCGCGCGGTCGCCACGCTCGTGCACGTGGTGCGCGACGTCCAGCACGAGGCGCGTCGCGAGCCCCTGGCCGCGGTGCTCCGCGTCGGTGCACACCGCGCTGATCTCCGTCCATCCGGTCGGCCTCAGACGCTCGCCGGCCATCGCGACGAGCCGGCCCTCGCGGCGGATCCCGACGTAGCGGCCGAGCTCGTAGGTGCGCGGTGCGAACGGGCCGGGCTGCGTGCGCTCCACGAGCGCGAGCATCTCCGGCACATCGTCGGCGCCGAGCACCACGGCCTCGTCGTCGGGGCGGGTCCGCAGCGCGTCGGTCTCGACGAGCTGGACGCCGCCCCCGCGCCGCACTACCTCCCAGCCGGGTGGCAGCTCCTGGTCGTCCCCCGAGACGGGGAACAGGGCGCCGGGGCCGACGAGGTCGACGATCGCGTCCCACACGTCCGGGTGCCGCCAGTCGCGCACCGCGGTGAACGGCGAGACGTGCGGGTCGTACCGGCGCACGAGGTCGCCGCCCTGCGCGAAGCGCGCGTGCGCTCCGGTCAGCGCGCTCCAGGCGGGGTTGTCGAGCACCCCCGCGTCGATCGTCGTCACCGTCTCGGTCGCCACCGGCATCCCCTCGTCGTGTAGGACCGGATCGTAGGCCCGCGGTCGCGCGCCGCAACGATCTCGTCGCGTGGTCCCACGCGATGAGACACGGTCCGGGACTACGCGCGTCGGGCGCGGTGTTGGTGACGACGTGAGGAGGCGGCGATGACAGCGACATCCAGCACCGCGAGACCGAGCACCACCACGGGGTGGGTCGACCCGCGCGAGCAGATCGAGTTCGGTGTCCTGATGGCCAACGGCCGGCTCGCGGGGCGCAGGTTCGCCTCGCGCCACGAGGCGGAGCGGTGGGCGCAGGACGACGAGCAGGTCGTCGAGTACAACCTCGTCTGCGAGTGCGCGGTCTGAGACGATCCCCCGACCGTCGTGCGTCGCACGGACATGACGAGGGCCGACCACGCGACGCTGCGTGGCCGGCCCTCCGCTGGGTGGGGTCGGGTCAGACCCGGACCTGGACGACGGCCGCCGCGTCGGTGCTGAGGCCGCTGAAGTCCGGCGGGTTGAGCGCCGAGGAGATGATGCCGAGCACGACGAGCACGCCCGTCACGATCCACGCGAGCTTCTTGTGCTGGTCGTAGCCCTGCAGCGGGCGGCCGAACTTGTCCTTCTGCGCGCCCGCGAGCACCAGGATCAGGTCGACGAGCGCCCAGATGCCGCAGCCGCCGAGCGTGAGGAGCTTGGCGATCCCGGTGCCGACCTTGCCGAGGTAGAACCGGTCGATGCCGAGGACACCCAGGAAGTAGGCCAGCAGCCACGTCGCGATGAACGACTTGTCGGACTCGCCGACGGGTGCGCCCGGGTACACGGGTGCGCCCTGGGGGCCGCCGTACACGGGCGGTCCGGCGGGGTACGCGGAGGGCTGCTGCGGGTAGGGCTGGCCGTCGCCGCCGGGGGGCGTCGCGGGGCCGGGGTAGTCCGAGGACACGGTCTCTCCAGGATGTCGGGGTGCATCGGGCCGTCGCGGGCAGCGCCCGCTCCGTCGCGGGAACCGTAGCGGGCCGCGGGCCGACCCGCGGGCGCTTCGGCCGAACCGCCCCTGAAGGTGATCGGATCGTGACCCGCGGGGCGGCGACCGGCCGGCTACGCGCTGCCTCGAGCCTCCTGCTCGAGACGGTCGCGGTCCAGGATCGCGGTCCAGCGGCGCCCGGACGCGACGACACCCTGTTGCTTCCACCCGCTCATGACGCGCGAGACGGACTCGGGAGTGGTGCGTGCCAGCGCCGCCAGGTCCGCGCGCGACAGCGGGACCTCGAGCAGCAGACCCTCGCCCGGCCGGTCCCGGCCCACCTTGCCGGCGAGCCGCAGGAGCGCGGTCGCGACGCGCTGCGGCACGGTGTCGGTGCTCTGCCCGCCGATGTCGTCGTGCGCGCGGGCGAGGCGGGCGGCGACGTCGTCGAGCACGCGCAGCGCGACGACGGGCCGCTCGCGCAGCACCGCACGGAAGTCGTCCTGCCCGATGCGCAGCGCGCACGTGTCGACGAGCGCCGTGGCGGTCTGCAGGTGGACCGGCTCACCGAGCGTGCCCATGGCGCCGAACAGCTCGCCCGGCACGAGCACGTCGGTGAGCGTCGGCGCGCCGTCCTCGGTGACGTGGGCGAGCGACACGGCACCCTGCGCGACGACGTACAGCGCGTCCGCGGGCTCGCCCGCGACGTACACGTGCTCGTGCGCGCGCACCGTCCGCGCTCGCATGCGCCGGTCGATGCCGTCGAGCGCGTCCGGGTCGAGCCCGGCGAAGTACGGGGTGCGGGACAGCACGTCCATCCGCACGGGCCGTGGGCAGTGGTGCGGCAGGACGACCTCCCGCAGCGGGATGGTGCGCCGCTCACCGCCGGGTGCCATGGCTCCACGCCCTCCGCGGGTCTCGTCGGGACTGCTCGAGAGCGTATCCCGCAGGCGCACCGGACGGGTCTGCGGACAACTGACGTGCGTCATGGAGGTGCGCGCGGCCGCTGCCTAGCGTGCTGGTCAGGTCGAGAGGGGCTCGACCACGAGACCAGTGAGGACGTCCACCATGACGAGCACCACCACCACCCGTTCGGTCTTCCGCGCCGAGGGCTTCAGCTGCCCCTCGTGCGTCGCGGCGATCGAGAAGCAGGTCGGGCGGCTGCCCGGTGTCGAGCGCGTCGCCGTGCGGTTCGCGTCCGGACGCGTCGAGGTCGACCACGACCCGGCCGTCGCGACGAGCGACGCGGTCGTCCGTGCCATCGCGAAGGCCGGCTACCGCGCGACGCCGGCCGCCGTCTGACCCACCCGCCCCCGACGATCAGCGAGGAGACACCATGCCGTCCGTCCCTGCCCGCCTACGCAGCCCGTGGGCGGTGCCGTCGCTCGCCGGCCCGCTCGTCGCGGCCGCGGTCGTCCTGTCCTGGAGCCAGGGCGTCAACCCGTTCGGTGCGCACGACGAGGCCGCCGGCTCGCCCGTGCTCGTCGCCTCCGACGTGCTCCTGCTCGTCGCGGCGCTGGTCGCCGGCCTGCCGATCGCGGTGCGGGCCGTGCGGGCGCTCGCGGTGCGGATGCTCGCGATCGATCTGCTCGTGACCGTCGCCGCGGCCGGTGCGCTCGTCCTGGGGGAGCTCTGGGAGGCGGCGGCCGTCACGTGGCTTTTCGCGCTGGGCCACGCGCTCGAGGCCGCGACGCTGCGGCGCACCCGGTCCGCGCTCGCCGACCTCGTCGCGGTCGCACCCGAGCGTGCGCTCGTGCTGCGGGACGGGGCGCCGGTCGAGGTGCCGGCCGAGTCCGTGCGCCGCGACGAGGAGGTCCTCGTCAAGAACGGTTCGCGGGTCCCCGTGGACGGTGTGGTCGTCGCGGGCGCCGGTGCGCTCGACGAGTCCGCGATCACCGGGGAGTCCATCCCCGCGGAGAAGGGGCCCGGCGACGCGGTGTACGCGGGCACCGTGTCGCACAGCGGGGTCCTGCACGTGCGGGCGACGGGCGTCGGCGCGGACACCACCCTCGCCCGCATCATCCACCGGGTCGAGGAGGCGCAGGACGCGAAGGCGCCCACCCAGACGTTCATGGAGCGGTTCTCCGCCTGGTACACGCCCGCCGTCGTCGTCGGCGCGGTGCTCGCCGGCGTGCTGACGCGCGACGTCGGCCTCGCGCTCACGCTGCTCGTCATCGGCTGCCCCGGCGCGCTGGTGATCTCGATCCCCGTCGCGGTGGTCGCCGGCGTGGGCCGCGGCGCGCGCGACGGGATCCTCGTCAAGGGCGGCGAGCACCTCGAGACCGCCGCCCGGGTCGACGCGGTCGCGCTCGACAAGACCGGCACGCTCACACGCGGCCGGCCGCGGGTCACCGACGTGGTCGCGCTCGCGGCGGACGTCACGGCCGACGAGGTCCTGGCGTGGGCGGCGCGCGCCGAGGCCGGCTCCGAGCACCCGCTCGCACCGCCCGTGCTGGAGGCGGCCGCCGAGGCCGGCCGTCCCGTCACCGGCCTGCCCGAGCGGACCGTCCCCGTCCCGGGCAAGGGTGTCGTCGCGTGGGTCGACGGCCGGCGCGTCGCCGTGGGGAACCTGCGCCTCGTCGCCGACGAGGCGCCCGCGGACCTGGCGCACGCACGCACCGAGGTGGCCCGGCTCGCGGCGCTGGGCCGCACGCCGGCCGTCGTGACCCTCGACGGTCGCGTCGTCGGGCTCGTCGCGCTCGCCGACGAGGTGCGACCCGACGCCGAGCTCCTGGTCGGCGCGCTGCACGACGCGGGGATCACCCGCGTCGTCATGCTCACGGGCGACGTCGGCCCGGTCGCCCGGGCCGTCGCGTCACGCCTCGGCGTCGACGAGGTCCGCGCGGAGCTCCTGCCCGACGACAAGCTCGCCGCCGTCGCGGCGCTCCGGGCCGCGGGCCACACCGTCGCGATGGTCGGTGACGGCGTCAACGACGCCCCGGCGCTCGCGGCTGCCGACGTGGGCGTCGCGATGGGTGCGGCCGGCACCGCCGTCGCGATCGAGACCGCCGACGTCGCGCTCATGACCGACGACCTGCTCGCGCTGCCCGCCGCGGTCCGGCTCGCGCGACGGACCGTGCGGGTCATGCGGCAGAACATCGCGATCGCCGTCGGCACGGTGGCGCTCCTGCTCGCGGGCGTGCTGGCGGGCGGGGTCACGATGGCCGCGGGGATGCTCGTGCACGAGGTCTCCGTCCTCGTCGTCATCGTCAACGCGATGCGGCTGGCCCGTGCGCGGTCCCACGTGCCGCACGTCCCGGAATACCCGGGCGGTCCGCGGGGCTGGGACTCGTATGCGAGCGATCACCTACTCCCGCTACGGCGGCGCTGACGTCCTCGAGCTCACCGAGCAGCCGACCCCCAAGGTCGGCGCCGACACCGTGCTGGTCCGCGTGCGGGCCGCGTCGGTCAACCCCGTCGACTGGAAGCTCCGGCAGGGCTACCTCGACGCGATCATGGACGTGCGCTTCCCGGTCGTGCCGGGCTGGGACGTCGCGGGCGTCGTCGAGCGCGTCGGCCTCGACACACCCGAGCTCCAGGTGGGCGACGAGGTCTTCGGCTATGTGCGCAAGGACTGGGTGCACGGCGGCACGTTCGCCGAGTACGTCTCGGCGCCGGTGCGCACCCTGGCCCGCAAGCCGACGACGCTGTCGTTCGAGGAGGCGGCCGCGGTCCCGCTCGCGGGTCTGACGGCGTACCAGTCGATCCGGCGGGCGGGTGTCACGGCCGGTCAGACGGTCCTCGTGCACGCGGCGGCCGGCGGTGTCGGCGGGTTCGCCGTGCAGATCGCGGCGGCGCTGGGCGCCACGGTCGTCGGGACCGCGTCCGAGGCGAACCACGAGTACCTGCGGGCGCTGGGCGCGCAGGCCGTGACCTACGGTGACGGGCTCGTCGAGCGCGTGCGCGCCCTCGCCCCCGACGGCGTCGACGTGGTCCTCGACTACGGCAGCCCGGACGCGGTCGCGACCGCGCCGTCGCTGCTGCGCGCGGGCGGGACGATCGCCTCGATCGTCGACGCGAAGGCGCGGGACGAGCTCGGCGGCCACTACGTGTGGGTGCGACCCGACTCCGCGGACCTGGCCGCGCTCGGCGCGCTGATCGACGACGGCAAGGTCGGCGTGGAGGTGGCGCAGGTGTTCGACCTGGCCGACGCCGCGGCCGCGCACGAGGCGAGCGCGTCCGGGCACGTGCGCGGGAAGGTCGTCGTCCGGGTCTGAGCGCGCGTCGTCGTCAGCAGGAGGTGGGCGCGTCCTCGCCCGCGAGGCGGGCGCTGGTCCAGGCGACCAGGTCGTGGGGGAGGCCCGAGGGTGGCTGGAGCACGTCCAGGTGCGAGGCGCCCTCGTAGGAGCGCAGCTCGAGCGTCGCGCCGGCCGCGCACGCCAGCGGCACGTACTCGCGTGTGAGCCGGTAGGGGACGATCGAGTCGGCCGTGCCGTGCCCGACGAACAGCGGCGCCCGCCACGGTCCCGTCGGCACGTTCTCGCGCAGCCGGTCCCCGATCACGCCCACGGTGGGTGACGTGCGCAGGATCGGCTGGTCGCGGGCGACGGCCAGGCCGGTCAGGACGGTGGCCAGGAGATCGACGTCGCGCCCGAGCCACACCGTCACGAGCAGGCCACCGACGACCCACAGCGCGCCCCGAGCCACGACCAGCGGCCCGACCCACGGTCGAGCAGGTCCGCGACGCCCGACACCATCGCGCTCAGCCCCACGAACAGCCCGAGCACGCTCACCGCCGTGAGCGGTCGCACGACGAGGAACAGCCCGAGCGCGAGCAGCGCGACACCGAGGACCGCGCGGGCCCACCGTGGCGCGCGTGTGAGCAGCCACGGGACGGCGCGCCACCGTTCACGCAGCGGGCGGGCGGTGGGGCTCACGCAGCGAGGCTAGCGCCGGTCTCAGGGGTCCCACCGCACCGAGCGCACGACGTCGAACGCCGTCGACGTCTTCAGGTCGCCCGCCGGGGCGGCGATCTGGATGAGCGCGGCCGCCGTCTCGCGCCGGTCGTGCACCGCGAGCACCAGGACCTGCCACAGTCCCTCGTCGGGAGGCCCCGCCTCGTAGGTCACGATGGCCGCACGCGCCGACGGCATGCCCTCCCACGCCACGCCGACCTCGTGGACCAGCGCATCGGGGCCCCAGTCCGTCGGGACGCGGTCGATCGCCGCCTGCACGGTCTGCGGCCCGCCACCTGCGATGTCCCACGCCATCACCGACGCGAGCGGCGTCTCGGCCTCGGCGGGGCGCAGGTGCCGGACCTCACCGGCCGGGTCGTCGACGCGGTCGACGACCCAGCCGGCGGGGACGTCGAAGCCCAGCGACTTCACGCTCACGCGTGAGCCGGCTCCCCTCAGCGGCTCGATGACGAGGGTGCGGGCAGGGGTCGACGTCGGCCGGGGTGCCGGGGTCTGCCGGTCACGCGTGAGCGAGTGACCGGGAGCGTTCTTCGGGGACGCGTCCGGGGCGGACGCACAGCCCGCGAGCAGCAGGACACAGGCCGCGGCCGCGGCCGCGGCGAGACGGTGACGCATGGCGCTCCCAGGGTGGGCACCGGTGGTGGCGGCGCCCACCGGCGGGTCAGAACACCTGGCGCAGGTTGGCCCGGGTGAGGTCGAGCAGCTCGTCGCCGCGGCCAGACAGTAGCGTGCGCAGCGCGTAGAGCGCGAAGCCCTTGGCCTGCTCGAGCTTGACCGACGGCGGGATGGTGAGCTCCTGCCGTTCGGTCACGACGTCGACGAACGCCGGGCCGTCGTACGCGAACGCCTCCTCCAGCGCCTTGCGCAGGTCCTTGGACCGCTCGACGCGGAACGCCTTGAGGCCCGCGGCCTCGGCGATCGCGGCGAGCGACGGGTTCTCGAGGTCGGTCGCGCTCGTGACGAAGCCGGCGGCCTTCATCTCGAGCTCGACGAAGTTGAGGGACGCGTTGTTGAACACGACGATCTTCACCGGGAGCTTGTTCTGCGTGAACGTCAGGAGCTCGCCGAGGAGCATCGCGACCCCGCCGTCGCCGGACATCGCGACGACCTGCCGGCCGGGGTGCGACGCGGCGACACCCACGGCCTGGGGGAGCGCGTTCGCCATCGAGCCGTGGATGAACGAGCCGATCACGCGGCGCCTGCCGTTCATCGTGAGGTAGCGGGCGGCCCAGATGACGGGCGAGCCGACGTCCGGGATGAACACGGCGTCGTCGGACGCGATCTCGTCGATCAGCCTCGCGACGTACTGGGGGTGCAGGGGCTGGTCACCCTTGCGCGGGGTCGCGAGGTCGTCGAGCTTGGTGCGCGTCTTGGCGTAGTGCGCGAGCGCCTCCTCGAGGTGTCCGCGGTCGTCGTGCCGGCGCAGCAGCGGCTGCAGGCCCAGGAGCGTCTCGCGGACGTCGCCGACGAGGCCGAGCTCCAGGTGTGCGCGGCGGCCGAGCCGCTCGCCGCGGATGTCGACCTGGATGACCTTGGCCTTCTCGGGCAGGAACGGCTGGTACGGGAAGTCGGTGCCGAGCATGAGCAGGGTGTCGCACGACTCCATGGCCTTGTACCCGGACGCGAAGCCGAGCAGCCCGGTCATGCCGACGTCGAACGGGTTGTCGTGCTCGACGAAGTGCTTGGAACGCAGCGTGTGCACGATGGGCGCGCCGAGCGTGTCGGCGAGCGCGATGAGCTCGGCGTGCGCACCCTCGGTGCCGGCGCCGGCGAGGATGGTCACCCGCTTCGCCTCGTCGAGGAGCCGCGCGGCCTGCGCGAGCTCGTCGTCGGACGGGATGATGCGCGGCCGCGACGCGCGCACGGCGGTCGCGGTCTCGTCGAGCGCGTCGGCGAGCGCGACGTCGCCGGGGATGACGACGACGGCGACGCCCTTCTTCTCCACCGCGGCCTGCATCGCGGCGCGCATGACGCGCGGCATCTGGACGGGGGAGGCCGCGTACTCGACGTACACGGAGCACTCGCGGAACAGCTCCTGCGGGTGGGTCTCCTGGAAGTACCCGGAGCCGATCTCGGAGGTGGGGATGTGCGCGGCGATCGCGAGTACCGGGACGCCCGAGCGCTGCGCGTCGAACAGGCCGTTGATGAGGTGCAGGTTGCCCGGGCCGCACGAGCCGACGCAGACCGCGAGCTCACCGGTGAGAGCCGCCTCGGCACCCGCCGCGAACGCCGCGGCCTCCTCGTGGCGCACGTGCACCCAGTCGATCCCCGATCCGCGCAGCGCGTCGGTGAACCCGTTGAGCGAGTCGCCCGGGATGCCGTAGACGCGCTGCACGCCGGAGGCGACGAGCGTGTCGACCATGTTCTTCGCGACGGTGGTCATGCGTGTTCTCCTCGGTCTGGAGCCGGTGGTGCGGCGGGGTCTGCCGCGGGTCGTGAGGTGGGCACGGCGATCGCGGGCCAGACGAGGGCGCACACAGACTCGGCGAGGTCGTCGTCGAGCGGGGCGTGCCCCCACACCAGCCTGTGGTAAGCGGGCGCGAACAGCGCGTCGACGACGAGGTCGGGGTCCGTGCCGGCGTGCAGCTCGCCCGCCGCGACGCCGCGCGCCACGTGGTGCAGGGCGGCCTGTCGGCGCGGCTCCATCCACTGGTCGAGCAGCGCGGTGCTGGTCGCGGCGTCGCTGATCGAGGCCGCCATGAGCTGGCGGATGAGCCCGCCCGCAGGGGTGTCGCGCAGCAGGTGGACCAGGGCGTCGACCTGCGCGGTCAGCGCGTCGCGCACCGGCATGTCGTCGTCGAACTCGATGCTCGTGTGGAAGCGCTCGAGGAGCCCTTCGAGGAGCACGGCCGCCGTGGAGGGCCACCACTTGTAGAGGGTCGTGCGTGAGACGCCCGCGCGGGACGCGATCGCGTCCATCGTCGGCAGCGCCGCGCTGGTGAGCGCGAGCTCCGCCGCGGCGTCCAGGACCGCGCGCCGTCGCTCGGCCGACCGGGGTCGGCCGCGGCGCGGCGGCGAATTCATGGACACGGCGTCCACTATATGCCTGGCGCGGGGGCGGGACCGTGTCGCTCGGCTGTCTCGTCGCTCACGCCCGAGCCCGCCGCCGTGCCGCCCTCCAGGGCCGCCTCACAGGAGCCGGCGGTCCCCGTCCCGCACCACGCGCAGCCACCGGTAGCCGTACGCCGGCAGCTCGAGCTCGGCCCGGCCGCGCTCGTCGAGCTCGGTGTCGCCCGCCTGCAGCAGGTCCGCGAGCCGCACCGCCGGTCCGTCGTCCTCAGGCACGCAGTCGGGGAGGCGCAGCGGCACCGTGACCGCGCGCGGCGCGAAGTTGTGCAGCGCGACCATCGACCCGTCACCCCAGGTCACCCGGTGCGCGAGCACCGAGTCGTGCGGCTGGTCGAGGATCTCCACCTCGCGCGCCCACCCCAGCTCGGGGCACTCCCGGTACCGGTGCGCGAGCGTCGTGACGAACGTCAGCAGCGAGTCCGGGTCGCGGCGCTGCGCCGCGACGTTGACGTGCACGGGCGCGTACCCGTCCTCGACGACCGGCCCCGGCAGCCGGGACGGCGCCGCGCGGCTGAACCCGCCGTTGTGCCCCTCGTTCCACTGCATCGGCGTGCGCACCGCGAGCCGACCCTCGGCCGCGAGGTTCTCGCCCATGCCGATCTCCTCGCCGTAGAACAGCACCGGCGTGCCCGGCAGCGAGAACAGCAGCGAGTACACCATCCGCACGTGCCGCGGGTCGCCGTCGAGCATGGTGGGCAACCGTCGGCGCAGGCCACGCCCGTACAGCTGCATGTCCGGGTCCGGGCCGAACGCCGCGAACACCTCGGCACGCTCGTCGTCGGACAGCTTGTCGAGCGTCAGCTCGTCGTGGTTGCGCACGAACGTCGCCCACTGCGCGTCGTGCGGGATGGTCGGCCTCCCCGCGAGCGTCGTCGCGAGCGGGCGCGCGTCCTGCCGGGCCAGCGACAGGTACAGCTGCTGCATCCCGACGAAGTCGAACTGCAGCGTCAGCTCGGTGCCGTCCGCGGTCCCGTCCCCGTCGTCGTCACCGAAGAACCGGCGCTGCTGCTCGTACGGGAGGTTGACCTCGCCCATGAGGATCGCCTCGCCGTTGCGGCGCGTGAGGAACGAGCGCAGGTCGCGCAGGTAGTCGTGCGGGTCCTCCAGGTCGTCGTGCGGGGACTTGGCGGTGTCCGCCAGGAAGAACGGCACCGCGTCGACCCGGAACCCCGACAGCCCGAGCTGCGTCCAGTAGCTGACCACCTTCGCGATCTCGTCGCGCACCCGGGGGTTGGCGGTGTTGAGGTCCGGCTGGTGCCGGTAGAACCGGTGCCGGTACCACTCGCCCGTCGCCTCGTCGAGCGTCCAGATGCCCTGCTCCTGGTCGGGGAACACCACCTGGTCGCTCGTGTCCGGCGGCTTCGTCGCCGACCACACGTAGTAGTCGCGGTACGGCGAGTCCTTCGACCGGCGCGCCGAGCGGAACCACGGGTGCCGGTCGCTCGTGTGGTTCACGACGAGGTCCGCGATCACCCGGATGCCCCGGTCGCGCGCCGTGCGCACCAGCTCGACGAGGTCACCCACGTCGCCCAGCCGCGGGTCCACGCCCAGGAAGTCCGTGATGTCGTAGCCGTCGTCGCGGTCCGCGGTCGGGTAGAACGGCATGAGCCACAGGCACGTGACCCCCAGGTCCGCGAGGTGGTCGATGCGCTGGGTGAGGCCGTGCACGTCGCCGACGCCGTCGTCGTCCCAGTCCATGAACGTCTCGATGTCCAGGCAGTAGATCACCGCGGTCTTCCACCACAGGTCGCCCGTGTCGCGGACCCTCATGCGCGCACCTCCCGCAGCGCCGGGAGCAGGTGCTCGCCGGCCATGTCGAGGAAGCGGTCGAGCGTCGCGTCGCGCGGCGTCGCCGTCGGGGCGGCGCTGGGGTGCTTGTCGTCCGACACCCGCGGGTCGGTCGCCACCTGGTGCACGTAGACCGCGTCGAACCCGATCCCGACGAGGTCCGCGAGCCGGTCCGCGAGCCGAGCCGGGTCGTGCTCCACGAGCACCGACGCGCGCACCGCGTCGTCGGACACGTGCGGCGCGAGCGAGTCGAACGCCTCCGGGGTGTCGAGGTCCCACGCGAGCGGCGGCCCGAACACCTGCACCCCCCACTGCTCCCGCGCGACCGCGAGCGCCTCCGCCGGGTCCGGGGACCAGCTCACGTGCACCTGCAGCGCGACCGTGCCGCGTCCGCCCGCCTCCCGGTACGCACCCACGACCTCGCGCAGTCGCTCCGGATGCTGGTTCACCGTGACGAGGCCGTCGGCCCACTGCGCGTGGGCGGCCGCGGTCGCGGGTGTCACCGCGGGGCCGACCAGCCTCGGCGGCTCGTCGGGCAGCGTCCACAGCTTCGCGCGGTCCACGCGGACCAGACCGTCGTGCGAGACTTCCTCGCCCGCGAGCAGCGCCCGGATCACCCCGACGCACTCGCGCAGCCGGGCGTCGCGCACCCCCTTGGCGGGCCAGCCGTCACCGGTGACGTGCTCGTTGAGGTTCTCGCCCGAGCCCAGCGCGACCCAGAACCGCCCCGGGAACATCGCCGCGAGCGTCGCCGCTGCCTGCGCGACGATCACGGGGTGGTAGCGCTGGCCGGGCGCGTTGACCACGCCGAACGGCAGGCTCGTCGTCGCGAGCGCAGCACCCAGCCACGACCACGCGAACCCGGAGTGGCCTTGCGTCGCGCTCCACGGCGCGAAGTGGTCCGAGCACATGCCCGCGTCGAAGCCCACCTCCTGCGCGCGCTGCGCGGCGGCGAGCAGCCGGCCGGGGTGGACCTGCTCGTGCGAGTGATGGAACCCGATCGTCACCATGGTCGTCGTTCCTACCTGCACCCGGCCGGTTTCGCGCGCCGAGCGGCTCCCGGTCGCGGCACCGGCGCGCGGGACGCACCATGGACCCCACCCTCGGACGGGGGGCGGCGACGGAGGGGGAACCATGGTCACGGTCGTGCGACGCATGAGCTGCGCACCCGCCGCGGTGCTCGACGTCCTCGCCGACGGCTGGAGCTACGCCGCCTGGGTCGTCGGGACGTCGCGGATCCGGTCGGTCAGCCCCGACTGGCCCGTCGAGGGAGCCCGGATCGAGCACTCCGTGGGCCTGTGGCCCGCGCTCCTCGACGACGTCACCGACGTGCGCACGTGGGACCCCGAGCACGGCATCGACCTCGTGGCGCGCGGGTGGCCCGCGGGGGAGGCCGCCATCTCGATCCGCGTCAAGGCGAGCGGCGACGGGTGCCTGGTCCGCATCGACGAGGACGCGGTCCGAGGTCCGGGCACGCTCGTGCCGCGGCCCCTGCGCGCGGCCGTGCTGCGCGCGCGCAACACCGAGTCGCTGCGGCGCCTCGCGTACATCGCGGAGCGCCGCACCTCGTCGGACTGACGTCCCTTCTCGCGGTGCGCGACCTGGGACATTCTGGTCACCGACACCGCGCGCACGCGGGTCGCCTGCGCCAGACTTGCTCGCAGCCGGCGGGGCGGACGGACGAGGGAGACGGCGCATGAGCTTGCTGCGGACGAAGACGATCGAGCAGTCGCTGGCCGACGCCGACGAGCCCGAGTACCAGCTCAAGCGGTCGCTCGGGCCGCTCGACCTCATCGTCTTCGGCGTCGGCGTCGTCATCGGTGCCGGCATCTTCACGCTCACCGGGCGCGCGGCGCACGAGACCGCCGGCCCGGCGATCGTCCTGTCGTTCGTGGTCGCGGCGGTCTGCTGCGCGCTCGCCGCGATGTGCTACGCCGAGTTCGCGTCCACCGTGCCGGTGTCCGGCTCCGCGTACACCTTCAGCTACGCGAGCCTCGGGGAGCTGCTCGCCTGGATCGTCGGGTGGGACCTGCTGCTCGAGATGTTCCTCGGCGCGAGCGTCGTCGCGCAGGGGTGGAGCGCGTACCTCGGCACGTTCCTGTCCCAGGTCGGCCTCGACATCCCGGAGTCGATCGGGTACGGCGGCGTGGTGGACGTGCCGGCGGTCGTGCTGGTGCTCGTGCTCGGCGGGCTCATCACGATCGGCATCAAGGAGTCCATGCGGGTCAACCTCGTGCTCGTCGGGATCAAGCTGTTCATCGTGCTGTTCGTGATCTTCGCGGGCATCCAGTTCGTCTCGGCGGCCAACTACGAGCCGTTCGTGCCCCCGTCGCAGCCCACCGAGACCACCTCCGGCCTCACGCAGCCGCTGCTCCAGGCGATGCTCGGCATCGAGCCCGCCGCGTTCGGCGTGGGCGGGATCTTCGCGGGGGCGGCGCTCGTGTTCTTCGCCTACATCGGGTTCGACGTCGTCGCGACGACCGCCGAGGAGACCCGCAACCCGAAGCGCGACCTGCCGATCGGCATCATCGGCTCGCTGCTCATCTGCACGGTCCTGTACTGCGCGGTCGCGCTCGTCGTGACCGGGATGGTGCCGTTCGACGAGCTGTCGCCCGAGGCCGCCCTCGCCAACGCGTTCGAGGTGCACGGGCAGGACTGGATGGCGACCGTGATCTCCGCGGGCGCGGTCGCGGGGCTGACCACCGTGGTGCTGACGCTCATGATCGGCGCGTCCCGCGTGATGTTCGCGATGAGCCGCGACCACCTGCTGCCGCCCGGCCTAGCGAAGGTCCACCCGACGTTCCGCACGCCGTGGGTCATCACCGCGATCGTCACGGCGGTGTGCGCGGTCGTCGCCGGGCTGACCCCTGTGGGCGTGCTCGAGGAGATGGTCAACATCGGGACGCTGTCGGCGTTCGTCCTGGTCAGCATCGGGGTCATCGTGCTCCGGCGCACCCGCCCGGACCTGCCGCGCGCGTTCCGGGTGCCGTGGGTGCCCGTGCTGCCGATCGCCTCGGCCGCCATCTGCCTCTACCTCGCGCTCAACCTGCCCGTCGAGACGTGGCTGCGGTTCGTCGTGTGGCTCGCGATCGGGTTCGTCATCTACTTCACCTACTCCCGCGCGCACTCGCGGGTCGGGAAGGCCCAGGAGCCGGCGCGGACGCCGGTGCGGCCAGGCTGACCTGGCTCTTTGGTGGGATGAATCGGTCGTCGTACACTCGACGGGCGCTGTCGTCCCGGACCTGGGACGACGAGGCGCGCCCGACGAGTTCTCGACGAACTCCCGTCCCCGAGGAGCTGCTCCGCGTGAGCGCGTGGAACCTGACCGAGCGCCGTGCCGTCGACCTGTCCCTGGTCGCCAGCGCGCTCTGTCGCCGCGCACGCAGCTGGTGAGCCCGGCCCGCCCGGCCTGACCCTTCCTCGCGTCGGCGTCACGCCCGCGCTCCGCACCGACCTCCTGCGTCGGTCGTCCCCGCCGCGCCCTCGCGGCCCGCGCACCTTCGTCGGGCTCCGCCCGTCCCCGGTGCCGTCCCTCTGATCGCGGCACGACGCGCGTCGTCGTGCGCCCTCGAAAGGTCTCCACGTGTCCGACACGTCCACCCCTCCGACCGCCCGCACGCGGCGGCGGTTCCCCTCCTTCACCGTCCAGGTGGTGCTCGGCCTCGCCCTCGGCGTGCTGCTCGGCTGGGTCGCCCTCCGGCTGGGCCCCGTCGCCGACGGCTCCGAGAACTGGCTGACGACCACGCTCGACACCATCGGGTCGTCGTTCGTCACCCTGCTCAAGGCGATCGTCCCGCCGCTCGTCTTCCTCGCCATCGTCGCGTCCATCGCGAACCTGCGGCACGTCACCAACGCCGCCCGCCTCGCGGGCCAGACGCTGCTGTGGTTCGCCATCACCGCCGCGATCTCGGTCGCCGTGGGCATCGGCCTCGGGCTGCTGTTCCAGCCCGGCGCGCGCTCCACCCTCGACCCCAGCACCGGCAGCGAGCCCACCAGGACCGGCTCCTGGATCGACTTCCTCAACGGTCTGATCCCGGGGAACTTCCTCGGTCTCGGCGCCTCGACCCAGGTCGAGGACGGCACCGCGAGCACGTCGATCTCGTTCAACGTGCTGCAGATCGTCGTCGTCGCGCTCGTCGTCGGCATCGCCGCGCTGCGCACCGGCAAGGCGGCCGAGCCGTTCCTCGCGTTCAACCGGTCCGCGCTCGCCGTGGTCCAGAAGGTCCTGTGGTGGGTCATCCGCCTCGCGCCGCTCGGGACCCTCGGCCTCATCGGCAAGGCCGTCGCCACCTACGGGTGGGACCTGCTCTCGCCGCTCGCCACCTACGCCGCCGCGATCTACACCGGCCTGCTCGTCGTGCTGCTCGTCGTGTACCCCGTGATCCTGCGGGCGCACGGGCTGCACGTGCTGTCGTTCTTCCGCGGCGCGTGGCCCGCGATCCAGCTCGCGTTCGTCTCGCGGTCATCGGTCGGCACGCTGCCCGTGACGCAGCGCGTCACCGAGCGGAACCTCGGCGTGCCGTCCTCGTACGCGTCGTTCGCCGTGCCGCTCGGCGCGACGACCAAGATGGACGGTTGCGCCTCGATCTACCCGGCCATCTCCGCGATCTTCGTCGCCCAGATCTTCGGGATCGACCTGTCCGTCACGGACTACCTGCTCATCGCGTTCGTGTCCGTCGTCGGGTCCGCGGCCACCGCCGGTCTCACCGGCGCGGTCGTCATGCTCACGCTCACGCTCTCGACCCTGGGGCTGCCGCTCGCCGGCGTCGGGCTGCTGCTCGCGATCGACCCGATCCTCGACATGGGCCGCACCGCCGTGAACGTCGCAGGCCAGGCGCTCGTGCCGACCGTCGTCGCACGGCGCGAGGGCATCCTCGACCTCGAGCGGTACCGGTCCGCGTCGGTGGAGGACCTGTTCTCCGACGACGAGCCCGTGACGGTCGTCGAGGCGCAGGACCCGGCCGCGAGCCGTGAGCCGGTCGCGGTGGGCTGATGCCGGCCTTCCGGGCGTCTGCGCACCACGAAGGGCCCCGATCGCCTGCGGGCGGTCGGGGCCCTTCGTGGTGCGCGGGGTGACGCCTGGTGCGACAGCCCGTCCACAGATGTCGCGCCGAGGCCTTGCGGGTGCGTGCCGGATGGAACACTTGTTCGAGGAGTGGGGAGGAGGTGAGTCCGGTGCGGGAGACATCGGTGCCGATGCGCGCGTCCATGCCCGGCCGCACCCTGGTCGAGTGGCCGGCCCATCCGCCGGTGTTCCCGCGACCCGGGGCGACCGCGTCCGAGCTCGCGGCGCTCCTGGAGGCCATGCAGGCGGGCGATGCCGACGACGTCGCGCTCCTCGAGCAGGTCGTCGGGTGGCAGCAGCTCGTCGGGGTGGCCCTCGCCGCGCAGGCGCGCGCCGTCCGCGAACTCGTCGCGCGCGGGTACGACGCGACAGGCGTGCTCGCCGACGAGATCGCCTCGGCGCTAGCGAGCACTCGCACCGCCGCGCAGGTGCTCGTCTCACGAGCCGCGGGCCTCGGTGAGCTCCCCGCCGTCGAGACCGCGCTGCGTGACGGTGCGATGGACTCGCGCAAGGTCGACGCCGTCCTCGACGAGCTCGCCGCGCTCGTCGTCGGCACCGACGCGCTGCCCGACGTGGCGGCTGTCGACGCCGCAGCGAACGCGGTGGCGCAGATCGCGGCCGAGAGGGCCGGCGACCTCACGCCGACGCAGCTGCGGCGTGTCGTACGGCGCGAGGTCATCGCCGTCGACCCCGCCGCGGCGCGCGAACGGTCGCGCCGGGCCGTCGAGCAGCGGCGCGTCGAGACCGGGTGGGCGCCGGACGGCATGGCCTGGGTGTCGGCCTTCGTGCCTGCGCCGGACGCCATGCTCGTGAAGGCCGTGCTCGACGCGGCGACCGAGCCCGTCGACGCCCACGACCACCGCACACGCGACCAGCGACGCGCCGACGTGCTCGTGTCGATCTTCCGGACGATCGCCGACCAGGGGGCCCTCCCGTGCGGGACGTCCGTGCCCGGCAGGCGCGGCGCGCGTCCGCAGGTCCAGGTGACCGTCGCGGCCTCGACGCTGCTCGGCCTCGACGAGAACCCCGCCGAGCTCGCCGGGTACGGGCCGCTGCCCGCCGATGTCGCACGCCAGGTCGCGCAGGACGCCACCTGGCGACGCCTGCTGACCGACCCCCTGGACGGGACGCTCGTCGAACGGTCCACCCGCGCGTACCGGCCGGGCCGCGTGCTCGGCGGGCACGTCTCGGCGCGCGACCAGACCTGCACGTTCCCCGGCTGCGTCCGCCCGGCCGCCTCGTGCGAGCTCGACCACGTCGAGCCTTGGCGCGAGGCGCCGGCCGCCGCGGCGGCGAGCGGGGACCCGCCGCAGACCCGCGCCGACAACCTCCAACCGCTCTGCAAGGGGCACCATGACCTCAAGACGAAAGGTCTGTGGAAGGCGCGGCGCAGTGTTCCGGACGGCGGCGTCGAGTGGACATCGCACCTCGGTGTCCGGTACCTGGTGCGACCGCAGCCCGTCCTGTCCGCCCCCACCTCGCCGCAAGCGGGTCGGTCGCGCGTCGCGCGAGTCCGCGACGACGCTGCGCCCTAGGGCGTGTCTCCTAACTCTGAGGTGAGGTGCCTGTCAGACTCGCGGTCGTGAGTCGGTTCCGGGTGTTGACGGATGAGCAGTGGGCGCGGATCGAGCCGTTGCTGCCCTCGAACGTGGGCAAGGTGGGTCGTCCGTTCGGTGATCACCGCACGGTGGTCGAGGGCATCGCCTACCGGTACCGGACCGGGATCCCGTGGCGGGACCTGCCTCGTGAGGCGTTCGGGCCGTGGCAGACAGTGTGGAAGCGGCACAAGCGGTTCGCCGACGACGGGACGTGGGACCGGGTCTGGGCTCAGCTGCTGGCCGAGGCCGACGCCGTCGGGCAGATCGACTGGACGGTGTCGGTGGACTCCACGATCAATCGGGCTCACCAGCACGCGACGAACACGACCCGCCCCGAGCAGGACACAGGGGGCTTCGTCGAATCACAAGAACCCGCGTGGCGACGCCGTCCACAGTGAACCTGCAGGTCACGGCATCGGACGGTCGCGTGGCGGGTTGACCAGCAAGATCCATCACGCCGTCGACGGTCGTGGCCGCCCGCTGGCTGTGGTGGTGACCCCGGGTCAGTCGCACGACGGGCGCGCGCTCGAGGCCGTCCTGGCCGACATCCGGGTCCCGCGCGTCGGTGCCGGGCGCCCGCGCACGAGGCCGGACGTCGTGCTCGGAGACAAGGCGTACTCCTCGCGCGGCACCCGGTCCATGCTGCGCCGACGCGGGATCACGGCCGTCATCCCCGAACCGTCCGACCAGCAGGCCAACCGCAAACGTCGCGGCGCCCGAGGCGGACGGCCGCCGAACTTCGACCGCGAGACCTACAAGAAGCGCAACGTCGTCGAGCGCTCGTTCAACCTGCTCAAGCAGTGGCGCGGACTGGCCACCCGCTACGACAAGCACGCCACCATCTACCGCGCAGGCGCCGTCCTGGCCGCCATCATCACCTGGCTACGCAGTTAGGAGACACGCCCTAGACCGGGACGAGGTCCTTCCAGCGCCGTCGGGACGACCGGTGGTGCTCGGCGAGCAGGTCCGGCGACGGGCGCAGCTCGATCGGGACGCGGACGGGAGCGGCGTCCAGCTGACGCAGTGAGGGGTAGCGCGAGAGAAGGGGAGGTGCCACGACCGAGTGCCACGACTCGGGGTCGATCGTCACCAGGAGCCGGTCGAACAGGCGGTGCACGTCCGCGCGGAGCAGCAGCCCTCCGTCGACGTGGTGCTCGCCGTGGTCGGCGTACGAGTACAGGTGTGCCGCGTCGAGCACCTCGCGTGGCTGCGTGCCGGTGATCGCGCACGTCGTGCCGAACCTGTCGAACATCGCGTCGCGGAACCTCTGCTGACCGACCCGCTGTCGTGCGACCGCCTCGACGTGACCGCCGGGCAGGTCGCGTGACTCGACCAGGATGTCCAGCTGCAGCGCCCCCTCGACACCGCTGTGGAAGGCCAGCATCTCGATCGTCGGAACCGGGTCGAGCCGGCGGATCGCGTTCTGCCTGTCTCGTCCCGCGTACAGCGACTCGAGGGCCTTGACCGGCGCAGGGGAGCTCAGGCTCGTCCACCATGTCGAGTAGTCCGCGACGTACAGGGTCACGTCCTTCGGGACGAGGTTCGGCTCGTCGAACTCCTCCTTGCAGTCGTTGCACCGGTAGCGGGGGCTCTTGCGTGCGCGCGTCGACAGGTCGCTGGACTCGCAGCGCACGCACCGCTCCATGATCGTGACCCCGTCGCGGCTGGTGACATGGTCGACGACGCCGAACCCGAGGACGAGGTGGTCGTCACGCAGGACGAGGACGTCGCCGACGGACACCCGCGTGTGGTTGACGACGTGGGAGTCGTACTTGTACCTCGTGCCGAGGACGTCGCCGTAGAGGTTGCCCAGGGGGTCGGTCGCGCGGGTGAAGCAGCTCCAGAAGGTCCGGTCCGGTGACCGGACGTCGACCGTCCGCGGGCGCGCCTCCACGGGTCGAGCTCAGCACCGTCGGGCCCGCCGGGGCAAGGACGTGCCCGAGCTTCACTCGTGCGCGCGTGCACCTCGTCGGGAACGAGACGGGTGCCCGGGGCGTTGTCCCGGTGACGGTGTGAGCGGGATCGCTCCCGCACGGGTGGCGGGCGCGCCGCGAGCGCGTACTGTCACACCGGCTGCGAGTGAGGTCGAGGGCGGACGAGGAGACGAAGTGGTCGCTGCGGGGGAGATCCGCGTCGAGGCGGAGCCCGGGCTGACGGTCGTCCGCATGGTCGGGGAGGTCGACGTCGCGCTCCGGGAGCAGGCGAGCAGCTCGATGGTCGCGGCGCTCACGAGTGACTTCCCGATCGTGATCGACGCGTCCGAGGTGACGTTCATCGACTCGTCCGGGCTCGCGTTCGTGATGCAGCTGTTGCGCGCGGCGCGGGAGTCGGGGCTCGTGCTGTCGCTGCGTGACCCGAGCCGGGCGGTCCGGGACGTCCTGGAGATCGTCGGGGCGGCGTCGCTCCTGCCGGCGGACGAGGACGAGGTGGCCCCGGTCGCCTGACCTCGGGGTGGCGCCCGGTGAGGTTGCCCGGGCGGGTGTGAGCGGACCGACATCGTCGTCTGCGAGAGAACCCCGGAAAATCACTGGTGAGCGACGGTCGTAACGATACGATCGTATCGATACGACCTCGCGCGGCGCAGGTCGGCCCACCGCACCGGTGCGTGGGGTCGACCTCGTCGGGCCCGCCCACCCGACCCCCCGGAGCGCTGTTCCCTCATGGCCAAGGTCCTCACGACCGGCCGCCCCTGGCGCGTCATCCTCGTCTTCTGCATCCCGCTGCTCATCGGCAACGTCGTCCAGCAGCTCTACCAGATCGCCGACGCCATGATCGTCGGCCGCACGCTCGGGGTCGACGCGCTCGCCGCGGTCGGGTCGACGGGCAGCCTGTTGTTCCTGCTGATCGGGTTCGCGTGGGGGATGACCTCGGGCTTCGCGATCCCGACCGCTCAGGCGTTCGGCGCCGGTGACCACGCGGCCGTGCGGCGGTCGGTGGCCACCGGTGCGGTCCTCACGGGCGTCGCCAGCGTCGTGATCTCGGTCGGCGCCGTGCTACTGACCGGGCCGGCGCTGCGCCTCCTGCAGACGCCACCCGAGCTGTTCGACCAGGCGCACACCTTCGCGGTCGTGAGCTTCGCGGGCTCCGTCACGACCATGTTCTACAACTTCCTCGCAGCGGTGATCCGCGCGATCGGTGACTCCCGCACGCCGCTGGTGTTCCTCGCGGTGAGCTGCGTGCTGAACATCCTGCTCGTCCTCGCGATCGTGCGCGGCGCCGGGTACGGGGTCGGTGGCGCGGCGCTCGCGACCCTCGTCTCCCAGGGCGTGTCCGTCGCGCTGTGCCTCTGGTACGTCAGCAAGCGCGTCCCCGTCCTGCACGTGGGCCGAGCCGACTTCCGGCTGACCCGCGAGGACGTGACGCGTCACCTGCGGCTCGGCCTGCCGATGGGCTTCCAGGCCTCGATCATCGCCATCGGCGCGCTCGCGGTGCAGCTGCGCCTGAACGAGCTCGGTGCGGACGCGGTCGCGGCCTACACCACGGCCGCCCGGGTCGACGGCCTGGCCGTCGCGCTGCTCGCGTCGCTCGGCCTGGCGGTCTCCACGTTCACGGCCCAGAACCTCGGTGCGGGACGCCCGGACCGGATCCGTCGCGGCGTCGTCCAGGGCGTCGGGATGTCGGTCGCCGGGTCGCTCGTCCTGGGCGTCGTGCTGGTCGGCTTCGGCGGGATGATCGTCGAGCTGTTCGTCGGGCCCGGCGAGCAGCGCGTGGTCGACATGGCCGCGCAGTTCCTCACGGTGAACGGGGCGATGTACTGCCTGCTCGGCGTCCTGTTCGTGCTGCGCGGCGCGCTGCAGGGGCTCGGGCAGGCGGCCGTGCCGACGATCACGGGGATCATCGAACTGGTGATGCGGGTCGGTGCGGCGATGGTCCTCGGCTCGGCGTTCGGGTACGCGGGCGTCGTCTGGAGCAACCCGCTCGCCTGGGTCGGTGCCGTGGTGCTGCTGGTGCCCGCGTACCTGCGCGCGCACCGGGCGATGGCCGTCGCCCGCCCGGCGTCCGGTCCGCAGCCCCGGTCGGGCGTCGAGCCGGTCCTCGTGGAGGGCCCCGCCGAGGGGTCGCTCGTCGTCGAGGCGGTCGTGCCGCAGCCGCGCAGCCGCGACGAGCGTCTGCTCGACGAGCCGGACGTCCCTGCGCCCACGCGCTGACGCGCGGGCGCAGGGACGGTGCACCGTCCCGACCGGTCAGTGCGGGAGGGTCACCTCGCGCAGAGCGCCGTCCGGCCCGAGCTCGAGCACGCGGTCCAGGCCGAGCCGCCCCAGGAAGTGCTCGTCGTGGCTGACGACGACCAGCGCCCCCCGGTAGGCGTCGAGCGCGGCGACGAGCTGGTCGACCGTGGTCAGGTCCAGGTCGTTCGTCGGCTCGTCGAGCACCAGCAGCTGGGGCGTGGGGTCGGCGAGCAGGAGCCGTGCGAGCGCGACCCGGAACCGCTCGCCGCCGGAGAGGGTCCCGACCGGCCGGCGCACGGTGTCGCCGCGCAGGAGCAGGCGTGCGAGCCGGTTGCGCAGCTCACGATCCGGCACCGTGGGCGCCGCCGCGCCGACGATCGTCAGCGCGCTGTCCTCGTCGTCCAGGTGCCACGACCGCTGGGGGAGGTAGCCGACGAGGTGCGTGAACCGGCGCACGCGGTCCGGGTCGACGGGCAGGTCGGGTCGGTCCGCCGCGGTGCCGACCAGCAGCTCGACCAGCGTCGTCTTGCCGACGCCGTTCGCGCCGACGACGCCCACCCGCTCGGGCCCCTGGACCCGCACGACACCACCCGCGACGTCCGCAGCGCCCGGCAGCTCGGCGATGCGCCGTCCGCGTGGGACGTCCGGGTCGGGCAGGTCGAGGTGGACCGCCTCGTCGTCCCGCAGCCGGGCCGCCGCCGCGTCCGCGGCCGCACGGCTCGTCGCGAGCCGCTCGTCCATGGTGCGCCGGTGCCGGCTGGCCGAGACCTCGGACTTCGACGCCCAGGCGTTGAGCACGATCGGCGCGGCCTTGGCGTTCGCCGCCATGGCCCGTCCCTGCCGGGCACGGCGTGCGAGCTTGGTCTCGGCCTCGACCCGCTGCCGCTTCTCGACCTTGACCTGCTGCTCCGCCGACCGCGCGGCGCGGGCCGCGGCTGCCTGCTCGGTGTCGAGCCAGGACCGCCACGACGAGTACGGGCCGCCGTGCACCGTCAGGCGGTGCGCGTACAGCTCGGCGACCTCGTCCATCTCCTCGAGCAGCGCGACGTCGTGCGACACGACGACGAGCGCGCCGGGCCACGCGCGCAGCTCGGAGCGGAGCGCGGCACGTGCGTCCCGGTCGAGGTTGTTCGTGGGCTCGTCGAGCAACGTGACCGCCGCCCGGCGCAGGCGAAGCCCCGTGACCGCGACGAGCACGGCCTCTCCTCCCGACAGCGTCGCCGACGCCCGGTCCAGGTCGCGGGCGTCCAGGCCGATCGGGCGCAGCGCCTCGGCGGCTCGGGACTCGACGTCCCACGCGTCGCCGACCGCCTCGAACAGCTCCTCGCGGGAGTCGCCCGACTCGATCGCGCGCAGCGCGGCGAGCGTGGCCCCGACGCCGAGGAGGTCCGCGACCGTCGACGTCGTGTCGAGCGCGACGTGCTGCGGCAGGTAGGCGACTTCGCCCGCGGCGGTGACCGTGCCGGTCGTCGGCGCGAGGTGACCCGCGGCCAGGCGCAGCAGGGTCGACTTGCCGGAGCCGTTGGCGCCGAGCAGGCCCGTGCGGCCGGGCCCGAAAGACCCTGTGACGCCGTCGAGCGTGACCGCGCCGTCCGGGTGGACGAAGGTGACGTCGGTGAAGGTGAGGCTGGAGCGCGCGTGGGCGCGCGCGGAGGTGGTGGGCGTGGACATACGAGCTCCCGGGGTTCGACGAGTGCGCGAACCCGGTGCCCTCGCCGACGCGGCGGGGCTTCGGGTCAGCGCGGCTGGTGCGGCGCGAACCGGGTGCCCGTCATGATCACCACCTAGGTCGACGACAAGGACGTCCGAGCCTCGCACGGGGGTCGTCCTCGGGGCGAGCGAATTACCAGGGGTCGCGATCGTGCGGCCGACGACGCGCGTGTGCCGCTGCTACTCGCAGGCGATCCCGTCGCCGTCCCCGTCGAGCCCGGGGCGGTACCCCGGGTCGCCCGCGTGGAGGGGTGCCGCACCCGCGGCGCGGGCGTCCGCGCAGCTCGCGAAGGACCCGGCCGGTGGCGGCGTCGGCGCCCCGCCGGTCGTCGCGCGGCGGGGCGTGACCGGGCTGGGTGGGCTGAGGGCCTCGTCGGGGCAGGAGCGCAGCACGCGCGCGATCGCGTCGTGCTCGGCGGCCGTGACCCGCAGTGCGTAGGCCTGCTTCACCGCGACCTGCCGCGCGACGTACGCGCACCGCGAGCCGCGCGCGGGCGGCAACCACGTGGCGGCGTCACCCGAGCCCTTGGCGGCGTTCAACGTGCCGTCGACGGCGAGCAGGTTGAGCGGGTCGTTCGCGAACGCCTCACGCGTCGCCCCGTCCCACCGCTGCGCACCCTTCTGCCACGCGTCGGCGAGCGCGACCACGTGGTCGACCTGCACCGCCCCCGACGTCGCGGCACCGCGCTCGAAGGCGATCGTCCGGCCCGAGTACGGGTCGACGAGCGTGCCGGAGAGCACCACGCACCCGTCGGCGCGCACCACGGCGTCGACGAGGTCGCGGCGCAGGATGTCGTTGCGCGTGTCGCACCCGTTGCGGTCCGCGTCGACCGCGCGATATCCGAACAGGTCGCGGTCGTACCCGGTGAGCGGGGCCCGGCCCGCGACGACGAGCCGGTCGAGCGCCGCGACCGCCGGCCCGGGGTCCGTGGTGGCGGTGGGAGGGGGCGGAGCCGCGTTCCCGCGTGCCGATGCGGTCGGGTCCGCCGATGCGGTCGCGGGTGGGGGTTCCGCCGGCTGGGTCGACGGGCCGAGCGAGACGTCCGAGCAGCCGGCGAGCGTGAGTGCCGCGAGCAGTCCCGCCACGGCGCACACCGGACGGACCCGCCCGCGCCTCCAGCCGTGCACGCGTCCCCACCCTGTCGACTCCGGCGCGCCACCTGCGTGCCTGCGACCAGATCATCGGCGTCCGCGGGCCGTGACCTGCGCAGGTCCGCGTGTCGGTCGCGTCACGTCGTCGAGCTGCGGGGCCTCGAACCCGTCGCCGACGACGAGCAGGCTCGCGCGCTGCACGGCGCGGGAGCCGAACCGGTCCGCGAGCGAGTCGACCGTGCGGTCGAGCTCGTCGTGCGGCGGCGACAGCGGCAGCGGTGGCTGCACGACGGTGTCGCTCGCGAGCCCGGTGAGCGCGACACCGACGAGCGTGATCCCTCGCGCCGCGACGAGGTCCCGGGCCGCGTCGAGCAGCCCCAGCGCCGCGTCACGCAGCTCGTCGCTCGAGGCGGTGCCGAACGCGAGCGACCGTGACCGGGTCGCGCGCGAGAAGTCGGCGAACCGCAGCCGCAGCACGACGGTCCGCGCCGTCAGGTGCCCGGCGCGCATCCGGCGGCAGACCCGGTCCACGAGTCCCAGGAGGGCGGCGCGCACGTCCTCGGGGGAGTGCGGCCCCCGGCCGAGCGCGCGCTGGGCGCCGACCGAGCCGCGCGCCCGGTCGGTGACCACGCGCTCCGGCGTGCGGCCGTGCACGACCGCGTACAGGTGCGACCCGGCCGCGGGCCCCAGCAGCCCGCGCAGCACGCGCTCGTCGAGTGCCGCGACGTCGCCGGCGGTGCGCAGCCCGTACCCGTGCAGCCGCGTCGCCGTGCTCTCGCCGACGCCCCACAGGGTCTCGACGGGCAGCGGGTGCAGGAACGCGTCCTCGTCGTCGGGTGCGACGACGAGGAGCCCGTCGGGTTTCGCGACGCGGCTGGCGACCTTCGCGAGGAACGGCGTGCGCGCGACCCCGACCGTGATGGGCAGCCCGACCTCGTCGCGCACCCGGGTGCGGACCCGTGCGGCGTGCTCGGCGGGCACGGTCGGGTCGGCGCGGCGCAGCCCTCGCACGTCGAGGAACGCCTCGTCGATCGACACGCCCTGCACCTGCGGCGTCACGTCCCGGAAGATCGCGAACACCTCGCGGCTCGCCTCGACGTACGCGTCGAACCGTGGCCGCACGACGATCAGGTCGGGGCACAGACCGCGCGCCTGCCGGCCGCCCATCGCGGTCCGCACGCCGCGCCGCTTCGCCTCGTACGACGCGGCGAGCACGACGCCCCCGCCGACCGCGACGGGACGCCCGCGCAGGCGCGGGTCGTCACGCTGCTCGACCGACGCGTAGAACGCGTCGAGGTCGGCGTGCAGGATCGTCGCATGCCGGGACTCCACGAACACATGTTCGACCCGGCCACCCACACGCGCCAGGTGTCAGCTCACAGGTGCAGGGGCGTGAGCGCCTCGTAGTCCTCGACCGAGCCGTCCTTCAGCACCACGTCGATGATCGCTCGGCCCAGCGGGTCGAGGTCGTCGGTGAGGTACTGCTCGAGCTCGGAGCGGAAGAACGAGGAGATGATGCGCGCGCCCTCGTCGTACGCCTCGACACCCACCTGCGACTGCATCTCGGGCGCGAGCCACGTGGGCCGCACGAGCTGACCGTCGAGCTTCATCTCACGCAGCGTGTAGCCGAACAGCGGGCAGCGCGCGGGCGTGAGCTGGTCGCGCCGCACGCGACCGCCACCGCGGCGGGCGAGGTACTCGCGGGTCATCCACTCCGCGGCGAACCCGACCTGGTAGGCGCCGATGTGCTGGTTCGGCGTCAGGACGTAGCGCGTGCGGTGCGCGTCGACGAGCTGACGCAGCAGCAGGTTCGCGGCCGCGACCTTGGTGCCGGTCGAGAACGGCCAGTACGACCCGACGCCCTCGGACACCATGCCGCCGTGCTTGATGACCTTCCGCTCCGACGCGGACTCGCCGATCGACGGGTTCTTGTCACCGCGCGGTGCGATGAGGCGCCACACCCATGCGAGCGCGGGTGGGACGAAGTGCGTGACGCCCATGATCCCGTAGGTCGGGTTCTCCCGCGTGCACGCGGGCATCCGCACGCCGAACGTGCGGACGTCGACGTGCTCGGGCTTCGACACGACGTTGCGGATCATCGAGCGGTCGATCACCACACGCGGGTTGGGGCACGGCTTGCCGTTCGAGTCGAGCGTGTGCTCCCACGGCAGGACGGTCGCGTCGGGCACGCCCGCGATGTTGAAGAACACGAGCGGCTTGTCGGGGTGGATGCAGGCGCGCTCGAAGTTCGGGTCCTCCCCGTACGAGCGCATGTTGTCGACGCGGACGAACCAGCCGGCCTCGGCGTCGGCGATGACGAGGCGGCCGTCGCCGTCCTGCAGCGACGAGTGGCACAGGGTCATGTCGTCCGTGACGGGCGCGAGCGCGCTCGACTCGGCGAGCGTGATGACGTACGGCTCCTGGGTGACGACGTTCGTGCCGAGCAGGATGCGGCCGTCCTCCTGGCGCCGGAACTCCTGGCACATCTCCGACTTGCCGCCGCCCGAGGCGCCCTCGTGCATGACGACGGTCTCGTTGTCGTACGGGGTGGTGACGCGCACCGCCGAGGCGTGCGCGGTGATCCAGCCCTCGCGCTCGCCGATGTCGAGCAGCACCGAGAACACGCCCTTCTTGGCGCTCGGCCCCGGGTAGAGGTTGTAGGCGAACACCTCGTGGAGCTCAGGCGTGCGGTCGTGCACGACGGCCTGACGGCCGTGGAACACGGTGTGCCGGAAGGGCGGCGCGACGTACAGGATGGAGCGCGGCGCGAACTCGCCGTGCTGCTCGACGAGCTCGTCGAACGTCACCCAGCCCTGCAGGTCGACCAGGGCGAGCGCGAAGAAGGCGGCGTTGACCGGGACGAGCGCGAGCGACGGGTAGCCGAACGTGGGCCCGCCGGCCTTGAACGGCACGACGACGAGGTCCTGGCGCCCGAGCCACTCGAGCGTCGCCGTCTTGGTCGGTGCGAAGTCCTCGCCCATGACGTCGCGGTAGCGCGGCTTGTCGGTGGGCAGGTCGTCGGCGATGCGCATGCAGTCCGGGTCACGCCGGCGCATGTAGTCCTCGGGGTAGTTCACGGCGACGCCGTTACGGCAGCGCGTGACCGTGGCCTCGACGATCCGGCGGACGCCCTCGTCCGTCTCGACGTCGTACGCGACCTCGTGGATCGGTCCGCCCACGGGCCCGAGGGTGAGCCGGTACAGCTCTTCGCGCGTCTGCGGGACGAGCACGCGGGGGCTCGCGTCGAGCGCGGCGCGCACGGCGGGCGGCAGGTGGACTGCGGACAGGGCCGTCAGGGTGTCCACGGGTGCTCCCTTCGTCGGGGACCCGTCCGGCGAGCCCGACGTGAGACGGGCGCGAGAACACCGGTACGCGGTCCGCACTTGACTCGCAGATTACGTGCCGTGAACGGGGGCGGACTGGGACCTGGGTCACAGGCGCGCCCGTCGTCGCAGGTCGGCCTACCGTGATCGGCAGAGCCCGACGAAAGGGGGAGCGATGAGCTGGCCCGTCGCGCACTTCACGACCGGTGGCACCTGGATGAACGACCCCAACGGGCTGGTCCACCGTGACGGGGTGTGGCACCTGTTCATGCAGCACAACCCGGACGGCGACGACTGGGGGTCGATCGGGTGGGGCCACGCGACGTCGCGCGACCTGGTGACGTGGCGGTGGGAGGGGCATGCGCTGCCCGCGACGCCCGACGAGATGGCGTTCAGCGGCTGCGTCGTCTCCGACCGCCTCGACACGGCCGGGTTCGCGCGCGACGACGACGGACCCGCCGGGCCGATGGTCGCGGTGTTCACGAGCCACCACGCGTCCTCCTCTCCGCGCGCGGGCACCGAGACGCAGTCGCTCGCGGTCAGCCACGACGAGGGTCGGACCTTCGCCCGCTGGGCGGGCAACCCGGTGATCGATGTCGGTCGCCAGGACTCGCGCGACCCGCAGGTGCGCTGGGACCCCGGTGCGGGGCACTGGCGGATGGCGCTCGCGGACCCGCGCGGGAGGCGCGTCGAGCTGTGGACGTCGCGAGACCTGCGCGCGTGGCGGCAGGTCTCGACGTTCGGGCCGCACGGGTCGGTCGAGGGGCAGTGGGAGTGCCCCGACCTCGTGCGCGTGCCGGTCGCCGGCGGTGACTCCACCGCGTGGGTGCTGCTGGTCAACGTGGACCGCGGCGGCCCCACGGGCGGTGGCTCGGCGACCCAGTACGTCGTCGGTGAGTTCGACGGCACCACGTTCACGGCGGCGCACGACGACACGCGCTGGCTCGACCGAGGGCACGACCACTACGCGGCGGTGACCTTCGCCGACGCCCCCGACGGCCGGGCGGTGTCGCTCGGCTGGGCCGGGTCCTGGCTGTACGCGCGTGACCTGCGGGGGGAGCCGTGGGGCGCGACCATGACGCTCGCACGGGACCTCGAGCTGGTCCCCGAGAGCCCCGGGGCCGAGGTCCGCTCGCTCGCGGACCTCGTCGTGCGCTCCGTGCCGGTGCTGCCCGCCGGCCCGCTGCCGGGCCTGGCGGTGCATCGCGTCCGCGTCGCGCGAGCGGAGCGGCGCGAGCTCGTCCTGCACGCCCGCCCGGACCCCGCGCTGCGGCTCGGGCTGCGTGTCGAGGGGGGACCCGCCGAGCGGCTGCTCGTCGTCGACCGGGCGCGGTGCGCGCCGGCCGCGGTCCCGCCCGAGCACCACCGCGCCGCCGTCGCGCTGCCCGACCGGGACGTCGACCTGCTCGTCGTCGCCGACGCCGGCGTCGTCGAGGTGTTCGCCGACGAGGGCCGCATCGCGCTGACGGAGCAGGTGACGCGCCGGGCGGTGCTCAGCGAGCTCGCGGGCTGAGCACCGCCCGGTACGGGTCGTCAGCGGGTCGGGGGACCGACCGTGTCCGTGCGCACGCCGAGGAACGTGGGCGTGCCGTCGTCCGGGACGAGCACGGCGACGGCAAGCACCTTGCGCAGCTCCAGCGCATGGTGCCGCCCGGTCTGCCCGACGGCCCGCGCGAACGCCTCGTCGGTGAACGCGAGCGTCGCGTCGCCGCCGACCGCGGCCTGCGTGTGGTCCACGCTGAACGTCGCGGTCACCAGGACGCCGCCCTCGACGACCGCGACCTTGGGTGCGCCGTCGCCCGGGTCCAGCGCGTCGTCACCCGAGCCGACCGCGCGGATCGTCGCACGCTCCAGGCGGGAGTTCACGCCGTCGCCGACGATCTCCTCGCGCAGCCGCGCGAGCCGGTCGGGCACGGTCAGCTCACCCTTCTCGCCGGTCTCGAGGTACGCCACGACCTGGTCCGACACGGCCTGGGCCGCGGCGACCTGCGCGGGGCTCGGCCGCGACGCGGCCCCGGGCGCGAGCGCCCGCACCTTCTCGTCGCCGATCTCGACGGACGCGCTCATCCGCCACGGGTCGAGCACGCCGTCGCGCTCGAACACGAGCAGCGCGCGCTCCGGCTTCTTCTCGTCCGCGTCGGCCATCGTGCCGGTGACCGCGAACCACATCGGGTACCCGGTGAAGCTCGGGGAGACGAGCGAGGAGGCATCGGGCGTCGTCGTGAGGGCCGTGCCCGCGGTCTCGGCCTCGCCGCTCTCCTCGGCGTACCGGGTGGAGTGCAGGTCCGAGCGCAGGATGATGCCGCGGTCGGCCGTGGCCCAGCCCGACGCGTCGTGCGTGCGGGAGGCGAGGTCGATCGCCGCGTTGTTGCGCTCGTCGTAGGACGCCAGCGCCGCGGTCAGCTCGTCGCGCTCCAGCCCGGGCCGCGTGATCTCGGCGGTCGTGACGCGCTGCGGGACCGCGGTGCACCCCGCGAGCGCGACGACGCACAGGACGGGGACGGCCCACCGCAGGGGGCGCCGCGTCGAGCGCAGGTGCGTCCCGGCGGGGACGGCCTCGGGTGCGGTCACCTCAGGCGCCGCGGCGCTCCGCTCGGCCGCGCGCTCGCGCCGCCGGCGCCGGCGGCGGGCCAGGACCGGCAGCGTGAGCAGGACGAGCCCGAGGGCAGCCGCGGCGAGCCCCGCGACGAACGCGTGCGCGACGACGAGGCCGAACGACACCGTGACCGCCGCGCGCTTCCCGGCGGCGAGCACGGCGACGCTCGTCGGCGTGCCGTCGAGCTCGAGCGTGAGCGCCTGCGCCCCACGGCCGTGGACCGAGCGGTCCCACAGGTCGAGCGACGACGCGGCGACGGCCGGCGCCGGAGCCGTGCCACGCACGGTGCCCGTGGCGCCGTCGAGCGGCGTGACCGTCGTGACGCGCAGCTGGCGCGTGTCGCCCAGGTAGCTGTCCACGTCGATCGGGTTGCCGGCGCCGACGAACACCGGGCCGCCCGCGCTCTCGGCAGTGACGCGCAGCGTGGCGTCGCGGTAGCCCAGCAGGTCGGGGACGGTGGTCGCGGCGCGCACGCCGTCGGGCAGCGGGCTCGCGGGTGTGTCCGCGGTGTCGTCGGGGCCGAAGACGACGGCGACGGCGACACCGACGACGAGCAGGAGACCGCCGAGCACGGCGGCGAGGACGAGGAGCGTTCGACGCATGAGGTTCCCCTGGTTGGTGGTCGACGCCGGACCTTAGCCGGAACGAACAGGACGTATCGGGCGTCGTCCACAGGGTGCGGTCGGGACCTTCGGCGCGCCCCGGGCGTGCCGGGCGGGTCTACGGTCGCGCCCATGGCCGATCCCCGCGGTTTCCTGCGCACGCGTGAGCGCGAGCTCCCGCGCGACCGCCCGGTCGCGGTCCGGATCCTCGACTGGGCGGAGGTGCACCGGCACCCGACGGGCGAGGCCGACGCGCTCGCGGTGCTGCACCGCCAGGCCGGGCGGTGCATGGACTGCGGTGTGCCGTTCTGCCACCACGCCTGCCCGCTCGGGAACCTCGTCCCCGAGTGGAACGACCTCACGTGGCGTGCGCAGTGGCGCGACGCGTCCGACCGGCTGCACCAGACCAACAACTTCCCGGAGGTCACCGGGCGGGTGTGCCCGGCGCCGTGCGAGACGGGGTGCGTGCTCGGCATCAACCAGGCGCCGGTCACGATCCGCAACGTCGAGCTGTCGGTGGTCGAGGAGGCGTTCGACCGCGGCCTGGTGACGCCGGCGGTGCCGCAGCGCATGACCGGCCACACGGTCGCGGTGGTCGGGTCGGGGCCTGCTGGCCTGGCCGCGGCGCAGCAGCTCACGCGCGTGGGCCACACCGTCACGGTGTACGAGCGGGCCGCCGCGCCCGGCGGGCTGATGCGGTTCGGCATCCCGGAGTACAAGCTGCCCGCGGCGGTGCTGGAGCGGCGTCTGGACGTCATGCGTGCCGAGGGCACGGTGTTCCGGTGCGGGGTCGAGGTCGGCCGCGACATCGGCGGCGACGAGCTGCGCCTGCGGCACGACGCGGTCGTCGTCACGGTGGGCTCCACGGTGCCGCGTGACCTCGGTGTGCCGGGGCGAGCGCTGCGCGGCGTCATGCCGGCGATGGACTATCTGGTACCCGCGAACCACGCGGCGGTGGGCGAGCCGGTGCCGGGCGCACCCGTCGCGACCGGGCTCGACGTGGTCGTCGTCGGCGGGGGTGACACCGGGGCCGACTGCGTGGGGACCGCGGTGCGTCAGGGGGCGCGCTCGATCACCCAGCTCGAGATCATGCCGCCCGCGCCGCACGAGCGTCCGGCGGAGCAGCCGTGGCCGACGTACCCCGCGGTGTTCAAGATCTCCACGTCGCACGAGGAGGGCGGTGAGCGGCTGTTCGCGGTGAGCACCACCGAGCTCGTCGGCGACGACGACGGTCGCGTGGCCGGCCTGGCGCTGCAGGACGTGCGCCGCGGCGCCGACGGCGCGTTCGAACCCGTGCCGGGCACGCAGCGGGTGCTGCCCGCGCAGCTCGTCCTGCTCGCGCTCGGTTTCACCGGGCCCGAGCGGGGCTCGCTCGCCGACGAGCTCGGGCTCGAGGTCGGCCCGCGCGGCGCGTTCGTGCGCGGCGACGACTTCACGACCGGCACCCCCGGGGTGTTCGTCGCGGGCGACTGCGGGCGGGGCCAGTCGCTCGTCGTGTGGGCCATCGCGGAGGGCCGTGCGGTGGCCGCGGCGGTCGACCGCCACCTGACCGGGGGCACGCAGCTGCCCGCGCCGATCGCCGCGAGCACGGTCGCGCTGCGCGCCTGACCTGCGCCCGTGTCAGCGGGGCGCGGCATGATCGGCGCCGTGGATGTGGACTTCGAGGCCCGGCTGCGGCTGTGGGACGCGCGCAAGCACGACTCGTGGACGTTCGTCGACCTGCCGACGGACCTGGCCGACGAGATCGCCGACGCCGCCGAGGGTGTGTCGCGCGGGTTCGGGTCGGTGCGCGTCGAGGCGACGATCGGGACGACGACGTGGCGCACGTCGATCTTCCCGGGCGCCGAGACGTACGTGCTGCCGATCAAGGCGGCGGTGCGCCGCCGGGAGTCGGTCGAGGCCGGTGACGTCGCACGCGTCCGGCTGCGGCTGGTCGACGTGGACGGCCCGGCCTGAGCACCGCCGCGCGCGTGGCAGGCTGGGGCTCTCGACCAGGAGGTCCGCGATGGCGCTGCTCACCTGCCACTTCTTCTCCGACGCGCTCGGCGTCAGCACGGCGGCCACGGTCGTCCTGCCCCAGGCCACGCAGACCCAGATCGGGATGCGGGGCGTGGCGGACGACGCGCCGCCACCCGTGCTGTACCTGCTGCACGGGCTGAGTGACGACGAGACGATCTGGACGCGCCGCACGTCCGTCGAGCGGTACGCCGCACGCCACGGCGTCGCGGTCGTGATGCCGCGCGGCGGCCGCTCGTTCTACGCCGACGAGGTGCACGGCGGTGCGTACTGGACACACCTGACGGTCGAGCTGCCGGCGGTCGTCGCGTCGTTCTTCCGGGTGTCGACACGGCGCGAGGACACGTTCGTCGCGGGCCTGTCGATGGGCGGCTACGGAGCGTTCAAGTGGGCGCTGCGCCGGCCCGAGCGGTTCGCCGCGGCGGCGTCCCTCTCGGGGGCGTTGGACGTCGCGGGCGACGCGCACCTGTGGGACGCCGAGGCGCCGCAGGTGTGGGGCGGGCGTCCGCCGGGTCCCGACGACGACCTCGTCGCGCTCGTCGAACGGGCCGACCCGGCGGCGCTGCCCGCGTTGTTCGTCTCGTGCGGGACGCAGGACTTCCTGCACGGCGCGAACCTGCGCTGGCTCGAGGCGGCGCGCCGCCGCGGCGTGGACGTGCACGCGGACGTCGACGGGCCGGGGGACCACGACTGGGAGTACTGGGACGCGTCGATCCAGGACGTGCTCGACTGGCTGCCGCTGCGGCGCTGACGCGCCGGGTCGCCGACCGGCCGTCAGGGGCCGGGCGAGCCGAGCCCGCTCGCGCGCTGCACGCGGCGCCGCACGGCGGCGCGCACGGCCGCCTGCGTCCCGACGACCCGTAGGTGGTCCTGCGCGCGCGTGACGGCCGTGTACAGCAGCTCGCGCGTGAGCAGGGGCGACGAGGCCGGGGGCAGGAGCACGCTCACGCGCGTGAACTGGCTGCCCTGCCCGCGGTGGACGGTCATGGCGTGCACGCCCTGCACCGGCGGGAGCCGGTGCGTCGGGACGAGCCGGTGCCCCGCGGACGTCGCGAACGCGACCGCGACCCCGTCGGGCGTCGCGACCACGACGCCCGTGTCGCCGTTCGACAGCCCCGTGGCGCGGTCGTTGCTCGTGACGATCAACGGCCGGCCCGGTGGGAACGGAGCGCCCGAGCGGCCACCCGTCTCCTGCGCGACCCACTCCTCGGCGAGCGCCGCCCAGTGCGCGACGCCGGCCGGCCCCCGGCGGTGCGCCAGCAGCAGCCGGTGCTCGGCGAGCGCGGCGAGCGCCCCGTCCGCGTCGCCCGCGCGGGCGGCGGTCACGAGCCGCCGGCCCGTCGCGCGCACGTCCTGCTCGAGCGTCGCGACCTCGGCGGGGGTCGCCACGTCGCCTGCCGTCTCGACCCACTCCACCGACTCCCCGCCGGCGCGCAGGAGCGCCACGGTGCGCTCGTCGTCGCCGTCGCGGACGGCACGGGCGAGGTCCGCGAGCGCACGCCCGAACCGGTGCTCGCGGGTCAGCTCGACCACCCCGCCCGGGAGCGAGGCGACCAGGTCGCCCAGCACGGCGCCGGCCTCGACGCTCGCGAGCTGGTGAGCGTCGCCGACGAGCACGACGCGCGCCTGCGGGCGCACCGCCTCGAGCAGCCGGGCCATGAGGGACAGCGACATCATCGAGGTCTCGTCGACCACGACCACGTCGTGCGGCAGCCGGTGCCCGGCGTGGTGGCGGAACCGCGTGCTGCTGCCCGGGCGGTGCCCGAGCAGGCGGTGCACGGTGCTGGCGTGCATCTCGCCGACGCGCGCGCGGTCCGCGTCGAGCCCGAGCTCGGCGAGCGCGGCGACCTGGGCGTTGACGGACTCCTGCAGCCGCGCCGCGGCCTTGCCCGTGGGTGCCGCGAGCGCGACGCGCAGCCCGGGCCCGGCGACGTCCTGCAGCGCGGCGACGAGCCGCGCGACGGTCGTGGTCTTGCCGGTGCCCGGGCCGCCCGTGAGAACGGTGAGTCGCGAGGTCGCGGCGGTCCGCAGCGCGGCGCGCTGCCGCTCGTCCTCGGGCCGCGGGAACAGGCGCTCCACCGCGGCCTCGAGCCGGTCCGGGTCGACGTCGACGTGGGCGAGCCGCTGCGTGACCTGCGTGCGGACCTCGACCTCGTCGCGCCAGTACCGGTCGAGGTAGAGGCGGGCACCGGCCCACCGCAGCGGGCGGTCGTCGGGTCCGTCGGGTCCGTCGGCGACCGCGGGGCTCGACCGGACGGCCGCGACCCACGGGTCGAGGTCGGGCCACGGGAGGTCCGCGACCGTGCCGCGTGCGGACCCGTCGACCAGCACCTCGGCGTCGTCGTCCTGCGCGGGCTCGACGATCGTGCGCGCGTCCGCGAGCACGACGCACACCGACCCGGCCCGCAGCGCGCGCACGGCGAGGGCGACCGCGAGCGCCACGCGCTCGTCGTCCTCGCCGCACAGGCCGGTGACGCGGCGGGCGACGTGCACGTCCGCGGCGGTGAGCACGCGTGCGGCGACGAACGGCGCGAGCAGACCCGTGACGCGCCAGGGCACGTCCGGGTGCGGGTCGACAGCGGCACCGCCCATGGTCGTCGGGTCGTTCATCGGGCTCCCGCCAGGAGGTCGGACAGCGCGAGCACCAGCGGGGTCGGCGGGCGCCACGCGAGGACGCCCGTGGGGGCCGGGCCGCCGGGGCCGTCGAGCACGGGGGTTCCGGGGCCGAGCATCCCGCGCACGAACAGGTACAGCCCGCCGCCCAGGTGCGCGTCGGGGTCGTAGCCCGCCACCCGCCAGCGCAGGAACCGGTGCAACGCGACGGAGTACAGCACGAGCTGCAGCGGGTAGTGGTGCTCGACCATCGCCGCCAGCATGGCCGAGGGCCGGTAGTGCCACGCGGAGAGGGGCTCCTCCCACGGGCCCAGGCGGTTGGTCTTGTAGTCCACGACGAGGTAGCGGTGCCCGCCGCGCGCCGACGGCACGCGCAGCACGGCGTCGATGCTGCCCGTGAGGTAGCCGCGCAGCGTGCTCGCGGCGAGCACCGGGTCCGCCAACCGGTCGCCGTACCCGGCGAGCGGGTCGTCGGCGGGCACGTGCGTGCGCCACAGCGCGGCGACGTCCCGCAGCGACGCCGCGGTAGCGGCACCGTCGCGCACCCGGTCGCCGCCCGCGAGCGGCAGCTCGAAGTCCAGCTCGGGCAGCCGGTCCGCCGGTGCGACCTGCGCGAGCGTCAGCCCGTCGGCGAGCGGGCCGAGCGGGGTGTGCAGCGCGGGCAGGAGGCGCTCGGCGAGCTCGTCGGGACCGACCGGCAGCGCGCGGCCCGGGTCGGCCTGCGCGCACCGCTCCGCGACCTGCGCGACGAGGTCCGCCGCGCGCGTGTCCACGTTCTCGAGCACGTGGTGCACGAGCGTGCCGAACGCCGTCCCCGCCGGCAGGTCCGCCATGGGGGAGCCCAGCGCGCGCAGCGCGGCCTCGTCCGGGCCGGCGGTCGCCGCGTGGGTGGACGCGAGGGGAGCGCCCTCGGGCTCGTCCTGCACACCCGTCGTCTCGGGCTCCGACGAGGGCGCGTGGTGCTGCGCGTCGTACGCGGCGGCCGTCAGTCCCGTGTAGGACGTGCGACGCCACGCGGTGTCGAGGGTGCGGTCGAGGCGCGCGAGCGCGAGCGGGGGCGTCGGCGCGGGCGGGGGGGACCAGCGTGCCGGCGGACGCGCCTGCGCGACGCGCTCGTGCACCAGCGCGCCGCCCGTGGCCGCGGCGAGCGCGGCGAACGCCTGCCCGGCGGCGTCGTCGGACGGCACCGGGACGACCGGCGCGGGAGTGCCGTCCACGTCGCGCTCGGCCAGCAGCAGACGCGACAGCGGGCTGCGCTCGGCGTTGCGGCTCGGGGCCCACCACACGACCACCTGGCTGTGCGCGCGCGTGAGCGCGACGTAGGTGAGCCGCAGCTGCTCGCCCGCCTCGTCGTCCTGGTGCGCGCGCAGACCGTCGGCGTAGCCGGGGCTGTCGGGGCCGCCGACGTGCAGCGTCCGCGCGTCGTCGCGGTGGAACCGCAGCACGGGCGGGTCCGACGGCACCCACGTGTCCCACGCGAACGGCACGAGCGTGACCGGGAACTGCAGGCCCTTGCTCGCGTGCACGGTGATCACCTGGACCGCCGCGGCGTCGGTCTGCAGACGGCGGCTGCGCTCCTCGGCGTAGTCGCGCGCGGAGGCGTCGATGCGCGCGCGCAGCCACTCGAGCAGCGCGGACGCGCCGAGGCCCTCCTGCACGGTCACGGCGTGCAGTGCCTCGCCCACGTGCCGCACGTCCGTGAGCTCGCGCTCGCCGTCCGCGCGGCGCATCACGCGCTCGCGCATCCCGGCCGCGGCCTCGAGGAGCGCCGCGACGCCGCGCGACGCGAGCGTCGCGGACCAGGTGCGCACCCGCTCGGCGAGCCGGTCGCGCGCGTCGTCGTCGGCCTGCGCCAGGTCCGCCGCGGTCCAGCCGAGGAACGGGGTGAGCGCCGCACCGGCGGCGAGCCGCGCGTCGTCGGGCCGCGCGAGCGCGGACAGCAGGGTGAGCCAGTGCTGCGCGGCGCGGGTGCCGAACACGCTCGCCAGACCGGAGATCACCGCGGGCACGCCCGCGTCGGCGAGCGCGCGCTGCACCGCGGTCGCGTCACGGTTGCGGCGCACGAGCACCGCGACGTCGCCCGGGCGGACCTCGCGCCAGCCGGTGCCGTCGAGCACCTGGTGCGTGCGCAGCGTCTCGACGACCTGCGCCGCGACATCCGCGTACAGGAAGTCGCGCACCGCGCCGACGGCCGGGGTCCGTGCGGCCGTGGTGCGCAGCGCCTCACGGGTCACCTGGCGCAGGACCACGGGTGGCCCACCGCGCAGGCGCCGCCCGGTGCGCCGGGCCTGCACGGGGCGCACGACGATGCGCCGGTCGCCCAGCGCGGCTCCCTCGAGCACCGGGCGCAGGCCCGTGAGCACCTCGGGGTCCGCGCGGTGGTTGTGCGCGAGGGTCGCGCGGCGCGCGTGCTGCGCCGCCACCAGGTACGTCGCGACGTCGGCGCCGCGGAACGCGTAGATGGCCTGCTTGGGGTCGCCGATCAGGACGAGCGTGCGCTCGCCCGCGAACGCCGCCTCGAGGATCTGCCACTGCACCGGGTCGGTGTCCTGGAACTCGTCGACCATGACCACGCGGTACGCCCCGCGCACGCGCTCGCGGGCCGCCGGGCCGGTCACCGGGTCGGTGAGCGCGTCCCGCAGCAGCGTGAGCAGGTCGTCGTAGTCGACCACGCCCGCGGCCCGCTTGCGCCGCCGCATCTCCTGGCGGGCGACGTCCGCGAGCTTGAACCGGTGGAACGCGCGCGTGCCCGGCTCCGCGTCCGCGGGCTCGAGCGCGGCGGCGTGGTCGGAGATCGCCGCGTGCATCAGCTCGCGCGCCTCGCCGACCGTGACGAGCGGCTCGGGCTGCGCCGCGTACGTGCGCAGGTACAGGTCGTCGGCCACGTCCGCCTCGAGGTCGGCGACGTCCGGAACGAGCACCGCGTCGTGGTCCATGTCGGCGGTCGTGCCGAGCATCGCGAGCATCTGCTGGCAGAAGCCGTGCGTCGTGGTGATGGTCGCGGCGTCGAACTCCGCGACGGCCCGGGCGACGCGCGCGCGGCGGCGCTCGGCCTCGTCGGGCGGCACGTCCGCGAGCAGGGCGACCACCTCGTCCGACGACGAGCGTGCCGTGGCCGGGTCGCGCAGCGCGCGCTCGACCTCGACGAGGCGTGAGCGCACGCGGTCGCGCAGCTCGGTGGTCGCGGCGCGGCCGAACGTCACGAGCATCAGCTCGGGCAGGCGCACGTCGAGCTCGGCGACGTACCGCACGGCGAGCGACGCGATCGTCCACGTCTTGCCGGTGCCGGCGCTCGCCTCGAGGACCACGGTCTCGACGCCGGGCAGCGGGCCGCACGCGTCGAAAACGGGAACGGCATCGTCGTTCACACCGCCTCCTCGAACCGCTCGTGCTGCAGCAGCGCGTCCCACACGCGGGCCGCGAGCGCCCCGAACCGGGTGGGTTCCTGGGGCGCAGCGTCCGGTCGAGCGCGGTGGGCTCACCGAGCAGGTCGTCGAGCGCGAACCCGTCCCCCCACGCGAGCACGTGGTAGGCGTCGACCCGTTCGAACCCGCCGCGGCCGCTCTCCGCGTCGTCGAGCGAGCCGAGCTCGCGGCGCGCGGCTCGCAGCGCCTCGGAGGTGGACCCGCGTTCCCAGCGGCACGCCGCGTAGGCGTGGCTCGTGCGGGTGAGCAGCGGGATCGGCGCGAGCATCGCCTCGTCGCGCACCGCGACGAGCTCGCCCAGCAGCTCGCGCGCGAGCCCGGGCTCGGGTGCGCGCAGCACGGACCGGTCGGCGTCGCCGCGGCCCCGCCCGATCGTCACGGCCCGTCGGACCTGCGCGCCGCTCGCGGCCAGGGCGAGCAGGAGCACCCACGACTCGAGCAGGTGCTTGGCCGCGAGCCGCGAGTACACGACGCGCACGAGCTGCCCGTCGCGCAGCCCGGCCACCGTCCCGGTGACCGACCGGGTCGCGTGCGGCAGCGCCACGCGCACGTCGCACGAGGCGGCCTCGCCCGCGAGGTAGGGACGGGCGGCCTCGAGGATCGGCCGGGCCTCGTCCAGGATCGCCTCGAGCGTGGCCCCGCCGAGCTCGCGCGGGGGCAGGTGGCCGCGGCGTCGCTCCGCGGCCGCGGCGGCCGCCAGGTCGGCGCCGTCGAGCGTCGCACTGAGCACGCGGTCGCCGATCGCCCAGCGGGTGAGCGCGTCCAGCTCGAGCGGCATCCGGTCGTCGAGCTGCGGCTCGTCGCGCGGCAGCGTCGCGTCGAGGCGCTGCCGGAAGAACGCGCGCGGCGCGTGCTGCAGCGCGGCCACGAGGTCCGCGAGGTCCACATCGCCCCCGGCGCTGCCGGGCGGGGGCAGCGGGGTCGGGACGAGCACGTCGGACACGGCGCGTGGGCCCGTCGCGGCACGCGCCGCCGCGAGGTCGAGCGCGTCGAACCCGAACGGCCCGGGCCGGCCGAGCGCGCCGGGCGTGAACACGCGCGGGTCGACGGGCTGCAGCGGGTGCTCGACGACGAGGGCGGCGCGCGCACCCCCGGGCAGCGCGACGGCCTCGTCGACCGCGTCCAGCAGCTCGCCCACGGGCACGCACGGCGGCCGGTGCGCGCCGGTCCGCTCGTCGGCACCCGTGTGCAGCACCACGAGGTGCTCGGTCGCGGACGTGACGGCGTCGAGGAAGAGCTGGCGGTCCTCCTGACGGCGGTCGCGCTCACCGACGAGCGGGTCGCGCGCGAGCACGTCGTCGCCGTCGCGGCGGCCCCCGCGCGGGAACACGCCGTCGTCCATGCCGAGCAGCACGACCACCCGGTGCGGCACGGCCCGCATGGGTGCGAGCGAGCAGACGGTCAGCGCGCCGGTGCGGAAGCCGGTGCGCGTCGGCCGTCCCTCGAGGCGCGGGCCGAGCAGGGCGACCACGTCCCGCAGCCGCAGCGCGCTGGACCGGCCCGCCGCGTCCTCGCGCGCCGCGGCGAGCACGCGTTGCGCCTCGGCCTGCTGCCACCGGTCGACCGGTGCCACGTCGGTGAGCAGGAGCAGCGCGCGGTCCATCGCGTCGAACCAGCCTGCGGCGGGGTGCGCGCCGTCCAGGTCGGCCAGGACCGCGGTGAGCCGGTCCAGCAGCTCGGCCACGCGGCCGACGAGCGCGACGTCCGAGGAGCCCACGTCGTCCACCGGGAGCACGGGGCCGACGTACCGCTGACCCTCCTCGGCCATCGCCACGCCGAGCAGTAGCCGGTCGAGCGCGGCGGCCCACGTGCCCTGCGGGACCGCACCGAGCCGGTAGAGCGCGCGGCGCTCGACGTCCTCGCCCCAGTGCACGCCCGACTCGAGCGCCCACGCGCGCAGCCGGTCCAGCGCCTCGTCGTCCAGCCCGAACCGGCGTCGCACCGGAGCGGTCTCCGCGAGGTCGACGACCGCCGAGGCGGTCACGCGCGAGCCCGCGAGCTCCAGGAGCGTGGTGAGCACCGCGAGCACCGGGTTGGCGCGCGCGGGGGACCGGTCGGCGATGCGCACCCGCAGGGTGCGGCCGGGGTGCTCGGGCGTCCCGGGCTCGTCGGGCGCGGGGCCGAAGACGGCGTGCACGAGCGGCGCGAACGCCTCGACGTCGGGGCACATCACGAGCACGTCGCGCGGCTCGAGCGTCGGGTCGTCCGCGAGGAGGCCGACGACGACGTCCCGCAGCACCTCGACCTGACGGGACCGGCCGTGGCAGGAGTGCACCTGCAGCGACCGGTCGGCGGGGTCCGCAGACACCGGTCGCGACGAGCCCGGGGGCGCGTCGGCGCGCACGCGTGCCTGCAGCGCGCCGAGCACGCTCGCGGCCGGCGGCTCGGCGACGAGCTCGTGGACCACCGGGTCGAGCGCCTTGACCCGCGCGGCGAGCTCGGTCGCGTCGGTCGCCATCGAGCGCAGCAACGGGTGGTGCGCGCCCGGACGGACGTCGCGCCGCCGGCGTGTCCCGGCGACGGGCTCGACCGCCCGCCACAGCGTGAGCGACGGCTGGGGGAGCCACACGTGCACGTCCCGGCGCGCCGCCAACGCGCTGAGCACGGCGAGGTGCGCGGCGGGCAGCGACGTCGGGCCGAGCACGTGCAGCCGCTCGGGGAGGTCGACCAGCCCGGGCTCCTCGACGAGCCGCGCGACCGCCTCGTCGACCCGCAGCGCGGGCGGCGGACCGAGCCGCTCGACGAGCAGGCGCCACAGCACGGGCTGCCAGGCCAGGTCCGGGGGGAGCGGGCCGCCGGCCCCGTCCCCCGCCGCCGTGGCGGGGGACCCGACCGGCGCGGTGGTCCAGGCCCGGGCGAGCGAGGGGCGACGCGCGTCGTAGGCGGCCAGGAGCCGCGCGACCCGCTGCGCGAGGTGCATCCGCCGGCCCGCGCGTTGCGCGTCGTCCTCGCCGTGCCCGGCACTGCCGAGGTGGTTCGCGACGGTCGCGAGCCACGGCTCGTCGGCGTGCGTGTCGAGGACGTCGAGCACGTCCCACTGCAACGCCTGCGGCCGCCACGGGTCGCTGCCGCGGTCGACGCCCGCCACGGCCGCCAGCACGTCGCCGACGACGCGCGCGGGCGGGTCGAACCGCACGTTCGCGCACACGCCGTCCTGCAGCACCTGGTCACCGACGCCCAGGCGGTGCGCGAGCCGCTGCGCGACCCAGCGCTCCACGCCGCGGGTCGGCACGGCCACGAGGTCCACCGCGAACGGGTCCGCGGGCGGGCGTGCGAGCTCGTCGGCCAGCGCGGCGACGAGCGCGTCCGCGCGCTCCGCGACGTGCACGTGCAGGCGGCCACCTCCCGCCGCGGCGCCGCCCGCACCGACCTCGCCGACCTCGCCACCCTCGTCACCCACGCCCGCACCCTAGCCACCCGCCCCGACAGCCCGCGCGACGCGGGCCCGTACCCTGTGGACGTGCAGTGCTCCTACTACGACGCGGGGCTGTGCCGGTCCTGCGCCTGGATGGGACGCCCGTACGACGAGCAGCTCGCCGCCAAGCAGACGCACGCGCGCGGTCTGCTCGCCGACCACCCCGACGCGCGCTGGCTCCCGCCCGTCGCGAGCCCCGGGTCGGGCTTCCGCAACAAGGCCAAGATGGTCGTCGCGGGCACGGCGGCGCACCCCACCCTGGGCATCCTCGACGCCGCCGGGCGCGGCGTGGACCTGCAGGGCTGCGGCCTGTATCCCGACGAGCTGCGTGCCGCGTTCCCCGCGGTCGCGCGGTTCGTGACCCGCGCCGCGATCGAGCCGTACGACGTGCCCGCGCGGCGCGGCGAGCTCAAGCACGTCCTGCTCACGCGCGCCCCGGACGGGCGCCTGATGCTGCGGCTCGTCCTGCGCTCGCAGGAGGCCGTCGCGCGCATCCGCAAGCACCTGCCGAGCCTCCGCGCCGAGCTGCCGACGCTCGCGGTCGCGAGCGTCAACGTCCTGCCCGAGCACAAGGCCGTGCTCGAGGGTGACCTGGAGATCCCGCTGACCGAGCAGCAGACGCTCACGATGGACGTCGACGGCGTCGCGCTGCACCTGCGCCCGCGCTCGTTCTTCCAGACGAACACGGACGTCACCGCCGCGCTGTACCGCCAGGCGGCCGCCTGGGTGCAGCAGAGCGCGCCGACGAGCGTGTGGGACCTGTACTGCGGTGTCGGTGGGTTCGCGCTGCACGTGCACGCGGCGCACGTCGTCGGCGTCGAGACGAGCGAGGAGGCGGTCGCGAGCGCGCGGGCCACGGCCGCGGAGCTCGGTCGCCCGGCGACGTTCGTGGCCGCCGACGCCACCGCGTGGGCGCTCGCGCAGGGTGCGCCCCCGGACCTCGTCGTGGTCAACCCGCCGCGGCGCGGCATCGGTCCCGCGCTCGCGGGCTGGCTCGAGGGCTCGGGTGTGACGCGCGTCGTCTACTCGTCGTGCAACGCGGTGTCGCTCGCGCGCGACCTCGCGGCGATGGGCTCGTTCGCCGTGCGCGAGGCGCGCGTGTTCGACATGTTCCCGCAGACCACGCACTACGAGGTCGCAGTCCTCCTCGAACGGAGGACCTGAGCGCGGCGCCCTCGCCCGTGCGGGCGTGAACGGGACGAAGCGGGCGCCGGAACATCGCCCGGGCGGCTACAGTCGCGTCGGCACCCGGTCCCGAGCACGACGAAGGAGCGCGACGATGAGCAGCCCGGACGAGCAGCCCGGCGGGCCCCACCCGTACTCGTCGGGCGGGTACCCGCCCCCGCCGGCGAAGCGGCCCAGCGCGTTCGCGGGCGTGCCCGTGCGCGACTACGTGACGGACGCGGTCGCCTTGCTCCTCCTGCTCGTCAGCCTCGGCCTCGGGTGGGACTACCGCTACACCGCCGGCGAGCGGCTCGAGGTCGTGCTCGCCACAGTCGTGTCCGTGCTGTCGCTCACGCTGTTCTACCTCGCGCGCTTCGGGGCGCTGCCGCGCGGGTGGACCAACCGCACGGTGCTCGCCGCGCGCGCGCTCGCGAACGTGCCGTACGTGCTGCTCGTCGTCGTGTACCTCGTGCTCGACGTGGGCGTGGCCTTCACCGACGAGGTCGTCGGGGAAGTCGTGCCCGGGGGGATCGGCCCGGCGGTCGCGGTCGGGCTCGCGGGCGTCGCGGTCGCGGCCGGCCCGCGGGTCGCAGAGCTCGGCAGCGCGCGCACCGTCGAGCTGGTCACCGCCTGGACCCGCCGTGCGCTCGTCGCGCTCCTCGGGGTCGCGCTCGCGCTGCAGCTCGTGAGCCTCGTCGACCTCGCCACGAACCTCGCGGACCTGCTGCGGCTCGACGGCGGCTGGGGCCTGGTGCTGGTCTCGCTCGGGGGGACGCTCCTCGTCGCGCTCGTCGCCGCCGTGCCCGTGCTGGGCGTCGTGCGCGGGTCCGCCGCCTGGCGGTGGGTGCTGCTCGCGGCCGCGACGACCGCGACCTTCTGGTTCGTCTTCTACGGACCGTTCCACGGCGAGCAGCCCGGGTCCGGCTTCCACACGGCGCTGACCGTCGCGACGTGGCACGCGGGCTACGTCGTGCTGCCTGCCGCGGGTGCCGTCGTGCTCTACCCGGTGTGGAGCCGGCTCGTGCGTCCGGTCGCGCCGCCCGAGCGCGAGTGGTTCGACGTGGCCCACCGGTCGTGGCTGGCGGTCGTCGTGATCGTGGCGGGCTACGCCCTGCTGCACCTCGTGGTCGTCGTGGCGTCCGGCACCGCCGGCGGCGGGGTCCGCGCGTGGGAGGTCGCGCTCGTCGTGGTGCTGGTGCTGACGGCGCTCGCGGCGTTCGTCGCGCGGACGGTGCACGCGGGCGACCCGGCGGGCGGGCGGCCGGCGGCGCTCGTCGCGACGTTCGTGGTGGTCGCGCTCGGCATCGTCGCGCTCGCGCTGCTCGGGGACGCGGACGCGCTCCCGCGTCTGCTCGGCCAGGTGGACCTGTCCGACCTGCTCGTGGCGTTCGGCCTCCCGACGCTCGCGACCGTCGCGCTGCTCGGTCCCGCGTCGGTCCGGAAGTGGTACGCGGTGCACGGCGGCGCCGTACGTCAGCCGTGGACCGGCGAGCCGCAGCCGGCGTTCGCGCACCCCGTGCCGACGGGCGTGCCCACGCAGGCGTCCGCGCCCGTGGTGCCGCCCACGGCCCAGCCCGCCCCGGCCGAGCCGCTCCCGTCCCAGCCCGCCCCGGTCCGGCCCGTGACGGCGGAGCCGGTCGCCGAGGAGCACGCGGCCGAGCCCGTCGCAGCGGAGCCCGTCGCAGCGGAGCCCGTCGCGGCGGAGCCCGTGGCTGCGGTGCCCGACGCCGGGCCCGCGCCCACCGTGCCGCTGCAGCGCGCCGAGCCCGACGCCGCGGGCCCCGGCGAGACCGACCCTGCGACGACGCAGGAGGAGCCGACCTGGTTCGACGAGTACGCGGGGGACGACCCGGCCGAGGGTCAGGAGCCGGAGCCCGCCGCCCCGGCCCACCCGGACGCGGCTCCTGCGCACCCGTTCACGGCCGAGCAGGCGAGCGACCCGTCGACGGACCTCGAGGTGCTCGCGGCGATCGCGGCGCAGGCCCCCGAGCTGCGCGTGCACCTCGCGTCCAACCCGTCCACCTACCCGGACCTGCTGGAGTGGCTCGGCCGGCTCGGTGACCCGCAGATCGACGCGGCGCTCGCCGCCCGGCGCGGCTGAGGGGGCGCGGTCAGGAGTCCGCGGGCAGCGCGCGCAGCAGCGCGCGCACGACGGCCGCGGAACGGTCGGCGGCGTCGTCGACGTGGGTGGTGAACTCGCCCGCGTCGACGGGGCTGCACAGGTCGCTGATGCCGCGCACGGACAGGAACGGCACGCCGAACAGGTGCGCGACCTGCGCGAGCGCGGCGGACTCCATGTCCGTCGCGAGCGCTGTGGGGAACGCGGCGCGCACGCCCTCGACGCGCTCGGCGTCGACGAACACGTCGCCGGAGACCACGTCGCCGCGCAGCACCCGCACCCCGGGCTCGACGGGCCACGCGGGCAGGGTGTCCGCGGCCCGGTGCGCCTGGTCGCGCAGCCCGGCCTCGGCGGCGTAGGTGGCAGGCATGCCGGGCACCTGGCCGAGCGCATAGCCGAACGCGCGGGCGTCGGCGTTCGAGTGCACGTGCTCGTCACCGACGACCACGTCACCGACGCGCACGCCCACGCCGAGGCCGCCCGCGCTCCCACCGCTGACGAGCACGCGCGTGCGATGGGCGGCGAGCGCGACGGACGCCGCGGTGGCGGCGTTGACCAGGCCGATCCCGGAGCGCACGAGCAGGACCCGTCGCCCGCCGAGCCGCAGGGACCGGTGCTCGGCACCGCCGGGCGCGACCATCGTGGCGCCCACCTCGTCGGCGGCCGTGACGAACGCCTCGGCCTCGACGGGCATGGCGACGACGACGACCGCGTCGAGCCGTGCGCTCATGCGGTCACCGTCGACCAGTGCGCACGCTGCGCGAGGAACGCGCGCGCGGCGTCCTGCGCCCCGGTCAGGGTGTGGTTGGCACCCCACCCGCACTGCACCTCGTTCGCGGCGGGCACCTCGTCGGCGTCCAGCACGTCGCGCAGGGTCGCCTCGACGAGGTCGAGCACGTCGTCGTACTCCCACCGCCCCGCGAGCGTGAGGTAGAAGCCGGTCTGGCAGCCCATGGGGGAGAAGTCGACCACCCGGTCGGTGTGGTTGCGCGAGTGCTCGGCGACGAGGTGCTCGAGCGAGTGCACGGTCGGCATCTCGAGGTGCGCGACGTTGGGCTGCGTGAACCGCACGTCGTACTTCTCGATGACGTCGCCCGCGGGCAGCACCTTGGTGTCCGCGAGGCGCACGTACGGTGCGGCGACGGTGCGGTGGTCCAGGTTGAACGACTCGACGTTCATGCGGTCGGGCATCACGGCTCCCAGGTTCGGCGGCCCTCATTGTCTCCCGGCCGCGGCGCGGACCTCACGCGGGGCCGTCTCACCGTGCGACGTCCCGGACGGGACGCTAGCGTGCGCCGGTGCCCGCCCCCCGGTCCCTGACGCTCCCGGCCGCGCCCGCGCGTCCGGCGACGCCGCACGCGCCGACGACCACGGCCGCTCCGTCCGCACGTCAGGGGTTCCGGCGTGACGTGCAGGGGCTGCGCGCGGTGGCGGTGCTGCTCGTCCTCGCGTTCCACGCCGGCCTGCCCGTGCCCGGAGGGTTCGTCGGGGTGGACGTGTTCTTCGTCCTGTCGGGCTTCCTCATCACGGGTCTGGTCGCCGACGAGGTCGCGCGCACGGGCCGGCTGCGTCTCGCGCGGTTCTACGCCCGCCGGGCCCGACGCCTGCTGCCCGCGGCCGCACTGACGCTCGTCGCCGTCGTGGCCGCCACCGCGCTGTGGCTGCCGGTGACGCGGTGGCGGGACGTGGCGGGCGACGTCGTCGCGACGTCGCTGTACGTCGTGAACTGGCGACTCGCGGACCGTTCGGTCGACTACCTCGCGCAGGACGCCGCGGCGAGCCCCGTGCAGCACTTCTGGTCGCTCGCGGTGGAGGAGCAGTTCTACGTCGTGTGGCCGGTGCTGGTGGTGGGGCTCGTCGCGCTCGCGCGGCTGCGCGGCCGGCGGGTGTCGCGGCGTGCGCTCGTGGTGGGTGTCGTGGCGGTCGGGGGAGCGTCGCTCGCCTGGTCGGTGTGGCTGACCGCGGCGGACCCGTCGCGGGCGTACTTCGTGACGACGACGCGCGCGTGGGAGCTCGCGGCGGGCGGGCTCCTCGCGCTGCTCGCGCACCGCGTGGCGCGCCTGCCCGCGGTCGCGCTGCGCGCGGCGGGCTGGGTGGGGCTCGGCCTCGTCGTCCTCGCGGCGTTCGTGTTCGAGCCGACGACGCCTTTCCCGGGCCTGGCGGCGGCGGTGCCGGTCGGTGGGACCGTGCTGGTGCTGGCGGCCGGGATCGCCGGCCCCGGGCTGCGGCCGCTGACCGCTCGGGCGCTGCAGCCCGTGGGGGCCACGTCGTACTCGCTGTACCTGTGGCACTGGCCTGCGGTCGTGGTCGCGACCGCGCTCGCGGACGGGGTGCCGTCGACCCGCGACCTCGTCGTCGCCGTCGTGGTCTCCGCGATCCCCGCCGTCGTGTCCTACCGCCTGGTCGAGCGTCCGCTGCACACGTCCGCGCGGCTGCGCGCGGGCACGGCCCGGTCGGCGGTGCTCGGCGTCGTGTGCACGCTCGTCGGGCTGCTCGCCGCGGTCCTGCTGCTGCGTGCGATCCCGACGACCCCGACCGACGCCGACCCGCCGGGCGCGCGGGTCCTGCGGGACGGCACGTGGACGGGACCGGATGCCGCGACCGACCTCGACCGTCTGGTCCCCGCGCTCGCCGACGCGACCCAGGACGTCGCGGAGCTGTACGGGCAGGACTGCCACCAGAACGCGCTCGGCACGGAGCCTGCCGCGTGCACGTTCGGCCGCGCGGACGCGCGCACGGTCGTCGCGCTCGTGGGGGACTCGCACGCGGGGCAGTGGCAGCCTCCGCTCGCGGCGATCGCGCAGGACGAGGGCTGGCGGCTCGACACGTACACCAAGGGCAGCTGTGCACTCACGGCCGCGCGCACGTGGCTCGGCACGATGCAGGCGCCGTACGACGCGTGCACCGCGTGGAACGAGGCCGTCGTCGCGCGCCTGCTGGCGGACCCGCCGGACGTCGTGGTCGTGAGCAACAACCGGATCGAGGTCGCCGGTGCCGACGGTGCGCTCGTGCGTGGCCGCGCCGGCGACGAGGTCGCGGTGGCCGGGCTCGCCGCGACGTGGCAGCGGCTGCGCGACGCCGGGATCGAGGTCGTCGCACTGGGGGACACGCCGTGGGTCGGGATCGACGTGCCGGAGTGCGTCGCGCAGCACCGTGACACGTGGACGCGTGACTGCGCGCCCGACGCCGACGCGCCGCTGCGGCGCTCGGGTCTCGCGCAGCAGGAGGCGGCGGCGCGGGACCAGGGCGTGCCGCTGCTCGACCTCACGGACCGGATGTGTCCCGACGAGGTCTGTCCCGCGATCATCGGCGGCGTGCTGGTGTGGCGCGACGTCAGCCACGTGACCGCGAGCTACGCCCGCACCCTCGAACCCGATCTGCGCGACTGGCTGGTGCCGCTGGTCCCGAGCAGGGAGGACGTCGCCGCGTCGGACGACCCGCCCACGACGGGCGTGCACACCGCTACTCTCGCGGCCATGGCCACGGAAGACTTGGAGTCCGTCCTGGCGGACGGGATCGCGTACCTGAGGGCGGCGCAGGGCGTGCGCCCGACGACCTCGCACGCGCCGACGACCGGCGTGGACCGGGACGGCCTGGTCGAGGTCGTCGTCGACGGTCACGGTCTGCTGGCCGACATCGTGTTCGCGTCCGACCTTGCACGGCTCGCACCGGAGCAGCTCGAGGCGGCCGTGCTCGACGCGGTGCGTGACGCGTACCGCGGTACGGGACGCCCGCGTCTCCAGGCCCTGCCGAGCTTGGGGGACAGCGAGGTCGCGGCGCGTGTCCGGCAGGTTCTCGCGGAGGAGGGGAAGTGATGGACGAGTTCTCGGTCGACCCGGTGCGGCTCGCCGCCGAGGTCGGGAACGTCTTCGCCGTGAGCGACGAGCTCGACGGCGCGGTGAGCGCCGGTCTCGCGGCGCAGGGGATGTCGCAGACCGCGTTCGGTCTGCTGTGCATCGCGATGGTCCCGCCCTCGCAGACGGTCCAGACCGCGGCGGTCGCGGCGCTGCGTGCCGAGGCGGGGGCGTACGAGGCCGTCGCCCTGAACCTGCGCCACACGGTGGCGGACTACGAGGCGGCCGACGCCGCATCGGCCGCGCGCAACCGCGGGCTCCTGGGGCGTCTGGGATGACCCTGGTCGTCGAGCCCGAGACGTGGGAGGCGCCCGCGTGGTTCGAGGGGACCGCGCTGGGCGTGCCGGTCGTCGGGTCGCTGTTCTCGACGGGTGCGAGCCTGGGCTCGGGGGACTGGGCGGGGGCCCTGGGATCGGCCGCGGGGAGCGTCGGCGACCTCGTCGGCGTCGCGGTCGACCCTCTCGGCACCCTCGCGTCCAGCGTCGCGGGCTTCCTGCTGGACCGCTTCTCCTGGTTCCAGGAGGCTCTCGACGTGCTCGTCGGTGACCCTGCCGTGGTCACCGCGGTCGGTCTGACCTGGGCGAACGTCGGCGCCACGTTGGAGATGCAGTCCGACCGTCTGATCGAGATCCGCGACCGGACGGCGCAGTACTGGCACGGACCCGCCGCCGACGCGTTCCGGCGCCGCGTGACCGAGATGGCGCACCGGGCCACCGTGGAGGCCTTCGCGTGCCGGTGCGTGAACACCGGGTTCGCGATCGGGAGCGGGATCGTCGAGATCGTCCGGCAGATCGTGTCCGCCATCTGTGCCGAGCTCGTCGGCAAGCTGATCGTCTGGGTGGCCGAGGCGCTGGGGACTCTCGGCTTCGGCGTGCCCGTCGTCGTCGCGCAGGCAACCTCCGCGATCGCCCGCTGGGTCGACGACGCCGCGAGGTGGACGGACGAGCTGCTCCAGTCGACCGGGCGCTTCTGCGACCTCCTGGCCGACCTGTACCGGGCGTTCGACGAGGTCGGGCTCTACAACCTCGGCATCGGGCCGGACACGGTGGTCGGCGCCGGTGCCTCGGGGGTCGACCAGGGCGCCCAGACGGTCGGAGGCTGACCATGGACCCCTACGCACCGCTCGCGGACGCACGTGAGCGGCTCAAGCAGCTGCAGCGCGACGCGCACCAGACGGCAGCCGAGACCGCTCGCATCGCGGCACGCATCGAGCAGGCCACCTACTCGGCATGGTCGGCCGGGCGCGAGGTCCGCGTCACGCTCGGTCCCGATGCGCTGATCCAGGGCGTGGAGTTCACGCCGCACGCCATGCGCACAGCTCCGCGCGCCCTCGCCGCCGCGACGATGGACGCGCACCGCAGGGCCGTCGCGCTGCTGCGTGCATCGGTCGACGAGGCCGTGCGCGAGGCACCGGCGTCCGTCGGCGACCTCTCCGGCGCGGTCGCCGCCGCTGCCCACGAGATGCTGCCCGCGGCCGACGAGCCGCCCGATGTCCGGCGCTGACCCGCGGCCGAGCGGCGCGCGCCTGCGCCGCCGCTCGTGGACCGCTGCGGGCGCGGTCCTGCCGGTGACCGGCGTCGCGACGATCGCGGGTTGCGTCGTCGCCGCCGGCCTCGCCAGCGGCCCCGCGCAGCGGATCGTCGTCGCGGCCGTCCTCGTCGTCGGCGTCCTGGGCGGCGTCCTGTGGCGACGGGCCGGCGGCGCGGAGGCGACCCACGGTCGCGTCGCGTCCGCCCGAGCCGCGTGGGCACGGACCTGGAACGGCGCCAGGCTCGTCGACGACGGCCCGCCCGACCCCCGGGACGCCGCGCTCGCGCTCCCGCGAGGGTGGAGGGTCGAGGCCGCACGCGGCAGGCTGCGTCTCGCGGTCTCCGGCATGCCGGTGCGCTGCGAAACCTGGGTGCTGCGTGCGGTGCCCGGCTCGCGCCGCTCTCCCGTGCGCCGCGAGGTCGTGGCTGCCGACGCGCGCACCGGCCCGGCCCGCGTCAGCGTGCCGATCGGGGCGACCGCGGACTCGATGCTCGTCACCCCGGCGTGGGCGGGCCGCCGCGAGACGGCCGATCCGGCCTGGCTGCCGGCCGTGCGCGAGCGGGTCGCGCGCCACGAGGACCTGCTCTCGACACTCACCATCGGCGACGACCGCGTCGTCCTCCTCGCGCTCGACGACCCTCGCCCCGAGACGACCGTCGCCCGCGCTCACCTGGTGCGCGACATCGCAGCGACCATCGGCTGACTCCGGCGCGCCGGGTGGCGGCGTGATGACCGCGTGCATCGCACAGACCGCACCGGGACGATCCCCGAACACGTCGACACCTCAGCGACCTGAGCCGTCTATCCCGAGGGAGTCCAGTTCACTGCGCGAGCAGCAGGAGACGCGGGCTAATCAGGGACTACGCGATCAAGCGGCCGAGAGTCCGGTTCGATCAGCAAGGCCCGGATAACATCAACGATGTTCTCGCCCATGAGCCCGTACTCCGCGTCGAAACCACCCCAGAAGGCGCCAGTCTCGTCGATGACGAGGGTCATGTGTGAGTACTCGCCAACGGGCGTGATGGCACGGCCGATGCCTTCCGCATACGCCTCGCACCAGTCGGGATCCGCGTGACGCGCGGCCTGGTGCCCATCGATGTGCAGAGCACGTCGGCCCTCCTCGTCGGTGATCACGAGCCCCGAGAACACCTCGAGGAACTCACGGGCCGCCAGGCTCACGCTGTAGCCCGCCACGTCCAGTTCCGCGACCATGCGCTCCACGTCGACATGCCGGTCAGAACGCCATCCGGCACGAAGCAGCAGTTCCTGTGCCCTCGTCATTGACCCGGCACCCAGGTCGCACTCGCCGCCTGAGACGAACTCCCACGCTCGGTGCTGCCATGACTCTCATCCTCCGTGGGTTGCGAGCCACCATGGACGCCGGGGCGGTTCACCACCGTCGCGATGACGTCCTGGCGCTCGCCGGCCGGGGCGGGGGCCTGGCGGTGCGCTGCCCGCGAGATCTACGCACTGGTGACCTCGACTGATTCCGTGCGGCAAGAGGCTCGGCGCGATATCGGCCAACAGGCAGGCTATCCGTGGGCCGGTTTCGGGGCTATGGTGGGCCTATGAGGACTGTCGCTCTGAGCGAGGCGAAGGACAAGCTGTCGGCGCTCGTCGACGAGGCCGACCGCACCCACGAGATCATCCAGATCACCAAGCACGGCCGCAGCGCGGCGGTGCTGATGTCGGCGGACGACCTGGACTCCCTGCACGAGACGCTGTTCTGGCTGTCCCAGCCGGGCGTGCGCGAGGACGTCGCCGCAGCGCGCCAGGCGGTGGCCGAGGCAACGACGATCTCCGGTGAGGACCTGCGGGCCCGGTACGGCCTCCCGCCGCTGTGAGCGAGGCCGCCGAACCGTGGCGGGTCCAGGTCGCGGCGAGCGCGCTGCGCTCGCTCGAGCGTCTGCCCCCGCGCGTCGTCGGGGCCGTCGTGGAGTTCGTCACCCGGACCCTCCCGACCAACCCCGAGCGCATGTCCAAGCCGCTGCGCTATGAGCTCGAGGGGCTGCGCTCCGCGCGCCGCGGCGACTACCGCGTCCTGTTCACCCTCGACGACGACACCCGAGTGCTCCTGGTGGTGCGGATCTCCCACCGGGCCGACGCCTACCGCTGACCGACCTCCCGTCGACGGCGGCGCGGCTCAGGGGACCTGGCCGAACCAGCGGTGGACGTGCTCGACGATGGCGTGGTCGAAGGCGTCGTCGTCGTGGCGTGCGCGGAGCCACTCCTGGAAGGAGCCGCCGGCGGCGTCGTCGAGCTCGCGGCGCACGGTCGCGGTGTCGGTGAGGGCGCGTTCGAGCATCGCCTCGGCCTCGGCGGTGGTGCGGTAGAGCAGCGGGTAGGTCGCGGGCAGGATCGCGCGCGCCCAGGGGCGGTCGGGGAACACGCCGACGGCGCCGGCGACGAGCGCCTCGACGTACTCCAGGCCGTAGGACTCGTCGGTGGCGGTGGCGAGGAACGCGGTGGTGTGCGCGAGGGCTTCCCAGTAGTCGTCGCGGCTCGCGGTGAGCGGGCCGAGCCACACCCAGTCGTGCCGGGACAGGCGCATCGCGGCCTCGGAGACGAGGTGCGACTCGACGAGCCGGGCCTCGACGCGCAGCGGGACGCGCTTGTGCACGCGCTCGACGACGTCGACGAACGCCTGCGGCTGCTTGCGCTCCGACAGCCAGATCGCGGGGTAGAGGACCACGGGGACGTCGGGCTCGTGGCGCGGGTGCACGTGCTCGAGCCGGATGCCGAGGTTGACCCAGCCGATGCGGGCCTGCTCGGCGAGCTGCTGCACGGTCCACTGCCCGACGATCTCGCGGACCTCGGTCGCGGTCCGCTCGGAGTTCGCGAACGTGGGGAACAGCGCGCAGGCCAGGCCGAGGCACGCGCGATCGACCGGGTGCGTGAACTGCGAGGTGGTCCACCAGACGAAGTTCATGACGCGCGGCTCGGTGCCGGGCCGGGCGGTGCCGGAGCGGGCGAGCGTGCGCCAGACGGCGGCGGAGTCGACGACGTCCATGTTGATGACGACGGTGTCGCTCGCGTCGAGGAACTCGAGCGGCAGGACGTCGAACCCGTCGCAGCGGCGGGGGCCGTCGCCCACGAGGACGGAGCCGGGGAACACGCGCAGCAGGCGGCGCACGAGCGTCGCGCCGGCGTCGTGCCCGGCGACGTGGCCGTCGGGGTCGACGAGCACGTCCCGGTAGCGGATCGCGATGCGCGGGGTCATGACACGCTCGCCTCCTTCGCGCCGAGCTCGTCGTCGACGGGCCGTGCCTGCTCGGGCAGGGCGGGCTCGGCGGACGCGGGCTTCTCGGACGCTCGCTCGTCGGACGCGTGCGCGTCGGCCGGCGGCTCGTCGGCGGGTGCGAGGGACGCACCCTCGTCGTCGTCCTCGAGCGACGTGCGGATCCGCATGCCGTAGAACGACCGGTGGACGAAGAACGCGGAGATCACGAAGAACACGGCGGCGAGGCTCACGACGAGCGTGTGCAGGCCGTCGTCGGTCAACGAGACCGCGAGGTCGACGGCCAGGAGGCCGAACAGGGTCGTGAACTTGATGACGGGGTTGAGGGCGACCGACGAGGTGTCCTTGTACGGGTCGCCGACGGTGTCGCCGACGATCGTCGCGTCGTGCAGCGCGGTGCCCTTGGCGTGCAGGTCCGTCTCGACGATCTTCTTCGCGTTGTCCCACGCGCCGCCGGCGTTCGCCATGAAGATCGCCTGGTAGAGACCGAACGTCGCGATGGACACCAGGTAGCCGATGAAGAAGTACGGCTCGACGAACGCGAACGCGAGCGTCGCGAAGAACACGCCGAGGAACATCGTGAGCATGCCCTGCTGGGCGTACTGCGTGCAGATCTCGACGACGCGCCGCGAGTCCTCCTCGGACGCCTTGGTGACGCCGTCCAGCTTGATGGTGGTCTTGATGAACTCGACCGCGCGGTGCGCTCCCGTGGTGACGGCCTGGATCGAGGCGCCGGTGAACCAGAAGATGACCGCGCCACCGGTGATGAGGCCCAGCAGGAACGGCGGGTGCAGCAGCGAGAGGTTCTCGATGCCCTCGGTGAGGCCGCCGGTCAGGCCCATGATGATCGAGAAGATCATGGTCGTCGCACCGACCACGGCCGTGCCGATGAGCACGGGCTTCGCGGTCGCCTTGAACGTGTTCCCGGCGCCGTCGTTCTCCTCGAGCATGAGCTTGCCGCGTTCCCACTGGGGCTGGAAGCCGTAGTCGCGCTCGAGCTCGTCGTCGATGTCCTCGATGTCCTCGATGACGGACAGCTCGTACACGCTCTGCGCGTTGTCCGTGACCGGCCCGTAGGAGTCCACGGCGATCGTGACGGGTCCCATGCCGAGGAACCCGAACGCGACGAGCCCGAACGAGAACACCGCGGGGGCGACCATGAGGTCGCCGAGGCCCTGTTCGCTGATGAGGTAGGACCCGCCCATGAGCCCGACGATCGCGATACCCAGCCAGTAGGCCGAGAAGTTGCCGGCGACGAGCCCGGACAGGATGTTGAGCGACGGCCCACCCTGACGCGAGGACTTCACGACCTCGCGGACGTGCCGCGAGGAGGTCGACGTGAACGCCTTGACGAGCTCGGGGATGAGCGCGCCCGCGAGCGTGCCGCACGAGACGATCGTCGCGAGCTTCCACCACTGGTCCGCGGCCGCGGTGTCCGCGAGGACGAACCACGTCGTCAGGAACGTCGCGACGATGCACGCGGCCGACGTGAGCCACACGAGGTTCGACAGCGGCCGCTCGAAGTCCATGCGATCGGCGTCGCGGTAGCGGCGCGCGGTCCACAGGTCGTTGAGCTGGTAGGACACCGCGGACGCGACGATCATCACGGCCCGCACGACGAAGATCCAGACGAGCAGACTCGCCTGCACCGCGGGGTCATGCACGCCCAGCAGCACGAACGTCACGAGCGCGACGCCGGTGACGCCGTACGTCTCGAAGCCGTCCGCCGAGGGGCCGACCGAGTCGCCCGCGTTGTCGCCCGTGCAGTCGGCGATCACACCGGGGTTGCGGGCGTCGTCCTCCTTGATCTTGAAGACGATCTTCATGAGGTCCGAGCCGATGTCGGCGATCTTGGTGAAGATGCCGCCCGCGATGCGCAGCGCGCTCGCGCCCAGGGACTCGCCGATCGCGAACCCGATGAAGCACGCACCCGCGATCTCGCGCGGCAGGAACATGAGGATGACGAGCATCATCAGCAGCTCGAGGCTGATCAGCACCATGCCGATCGACATGCCCGCCTTGAGCGGCATGCGGTGCAGGGGGAGCGGCTTGCCGCGCAGGCTCGCGAACGCGACGCGGCTGTTGGCGAGCGTGTTGACGCGGATCCCGAACCACGCGACCGAGTACGAGCCGGCCATGCCGATCAGGCTGAACGCGATCACGACCGCGACGCGGCCCCACCCGAACCCGACGAGCACCTTGTAGTACACGACGATCACCGCGGCGATGAACGCCCACAGCACCACGAGGAACTTGCCCTGCTGCGCCAGGTACGCCTTGCAGGTCGAGTAGATGAGCTCGGAGACCTCACGCATCGAGGCGTGCACCTCGAGCTTGCGCATCTGCAGGTACGTCGCGACACCCATCGCCAGGCCCATGACGCACACGACGAGCCCGAGCCCGAGCAGCGCGCGCCCCGACAGCCCGCCGAGGACGGTGACCTGGCTCAGGTCGGGCAGGGCGAGGCTCGCCTCGCCGCCGTGCACGGAGCCCTCGCTCGTCGTGCTCTGCCCGCACCCCGCGAGCAGGGCCGTGAGGGCGAGCAGGCCGACGAGCAGGCGTGCTCGGCGACGACGCGACGGTGCCGACCCCTCGTGCGGCGACGCCCCGGGGGCGTGGGCGGCGGTGCTGCGTTCGGCTGCGGTGCGGGCGGCGGTGTCCACGATCTCCCCTGAGAGGTGAGGTGCTCTTGGGGTCGACGCTAGGAGCGCAGGTCAGGCCGGGCGTGAGTCGAAGGTCACACACGCCCCGGCGCGGTGGCCGTACACGGGTGACGCGCACGCGTCCCGGGACGACGAGAGCCGCCGCCCGGGAGACGGGCGGCGGCTCTCCGCGCTGGAGGACGCGTGGTGGGGCCGGAGGTCAGCGGTCCTCGAGGGCCGGGATGATCGTGGTCGGGATCGCGAACGCGAGGCTGATCGACGCGATGGCGCCGAAGAAGACCCACGGCTTCGCGGCGTCGACCACGTCGAACGACACCGCGAACAGGGCGATGCCGACGAAGAACAGCAGGAACGTGAAGAACACGGTGACGGCGCGCTCCGCGGAGCCGGAACGGTCGTCGTCGCGACGCTGCAGGACGGGTTCGCTCATGCGGGTCAGCCTACCCGGGACGTTGGTCCCAGGTGAGCGACCGCCCGGCCGGTCCTGCCGATCTCCCCGCGAGAGTGCAGGCTGGCCGCGTGACGGTGCGCATCGGGATCTCGGGCTGGCGGTACGCGCCGTGGCGCGGCGTGTTCTACCCGCGCGGACTGCCGCAGCGCGCCGAGCTCGAGTACGCGGCGCAGCGCATGACGAGCATCGAGGTCAACGGCTCGTTCTACGCGCTGCAACGCCCCGCCAGCTACCAGACGTGGGCCGCGCAGGTGCCGCAGGGCTTCGTGTTCTCGGTCAAGGGCCCTCGGTTCGTCACGCACCTCAAGAAGCTCGCCGACGTGCGCACGCCGGTGGCCAACTTCCTCGCCTCGGGCGTGCTCGCGCTCGGCCCGCAGCTCGGTCCCGTGCTGTGGCAGCTCCCGCCCACCCTCGGCTTCGACGTGGACCGTCTCGCGTCGTTCTTCGACCTCCTGCCACGCAGCACCGCGGCCGCGGCGGCGCTCGCGGAGCAGCACGACGAGCGGCTCGAGGGACGTGCGTGGACGACGACCGACGCCGACCGTCCGCTGCGCCACGTGCTCGAGGTGCGCCACGCGTCGTTCGAGGTCCCGGCGTTCGTCGCGCTCGCCCGCGCGCACGGGATCGGCCTGGTCGTCGCCGACACCGCGGGCCGCTGGCCCGTCATCGAGGACGTCACCTCCGACGTGGTCTACGTGCGCCTGCACGGTGACACCGAGCTGTACGCGAGCGGCTACGACGACCCCGCGCTCGACCGCTGGGCGCAGCGGGTGCGCGCGTGGGCCGCGGGCGGTGAGCCCGACGACGCACGTCGGCTCGCGCCGCCCGCACCGCCCGCCCCCCAGGGTCGCGACGTCTTCGTCTACTTCGACAACGACACGAAGGTCCGCGCGCCGTTCGACGCGCAGGGGCTCATCGCACGCGTCACCGACCTCGCGCCCGGCTGAGCCCTCCGTGGTCCGGCCAGGCCGTCAGCCGCGCCCGCGCAGCCGGTCGAGCTGGCGGCGGTCGCGCTTGGTGGGACGGCCCGCGCCGCGGTCCCGCACCCCGGCGAGCGCGACCTGGGCCTTGGGCACCGGAGCGGGGGAGCGGTCCAGGTAGCACTCGACGGCGACCGCGGCGCCGACGCGCTTGACGACGGTGCGGCGCACCTCGACGATGCGCTCACGCTCACCGCCACGCACGTGCACCTCGTCCCCGGGTACGACGATCGTCGCGGGCTTGGCGCGCTCGCCGTTGACGCGCACGTGGCCGGCGCGGCACGCCGCACCCGCCGCGGACCTCGTCGGGAACAGGCGCACGGCCCAGCACCACGCGTCGACGCGCGCCCGCACCACCTCGGCCATGCCCCCAGGTTGGCACACGCACTGGCGCACCCGGGCGCGGCGCGAGAGGGTGCGAGACGACGAGGAGGTCGACATGGACATCGAGCAGGTCGAGCTGCCGACGACGACGGTGGCGGTGGTGCACGAGCGCGTGCCGATGGACGCGCTGAGCGCGTTCTACGACCGCGCCTACCGCCAGGTGCAGGAGGCGCTCGGAGCCGCGGGCGTGCCGCCGACCGGCCCCGCGATCGGGTGGTACGGAGAGATGCCGAGCGACACCGCCGACGTCGCGGCAGGGTTCGCGGTGCCGCCGGACGCGGTCGTCGACGGGTTGGAGCTCCTGACCCTCGCCGGCGGGTCCGCGGTGGTCGGCGTCCACCGCGGACCGTACGACCGGCTGCCGGACGCGTGGAGCACCGTGGTCGCATGGTGCCGTGAGCAGGGCGTCCAGGGCCGCGGCGACTTCTGGGAGGAGTACGTCACGGACCCGGACCCGGGCGGTGACCCGGAGCAGAACGTCACCCGGCTGGTCCTGCCCCTGCTGTGAGGCAGGTCAGGCGCGGCGGGTGATCTTGACCGTCCACGCCTCGGGGCCGTCGACGAGCACCTCGGTGTCGATCGGGGCGCGCTCGGCGAGCTGAGCGAGCAGCGGGCGCGGCAGGTGGGGCGCGACGAGCACGAGCGACTGGCCGGGGGCGATCGCCTCGAACGCGCCGAACACCGTCGCGTGCCGGATGGCGTGCGGGATGGCGCGCACGTCCAGGACGGGGTCGGCCTCGTCGTGGCCGCCGCAGCCGCAGGAGTGCTGCTGCTCAGCGGGCTCGGGCGCGGTGCTGAGGATGTCGACGTCCTGCGTGGTCATGACGGTCTCCCGAGGTCGTGTGCTGGGGCTCGTCGCACGGGGTCGTGCGCGCGTCGAGGCCAGATTCTCACGGCGCCCGCCGTGGATAAAGGACCTACGGCCCTGGTGGGTCAGGCGTCCGCGAGGGGCGCCGTCGGGCGCCGCAGCTCGAGGACGCAGTGCTCGCGCCCGACGAACGGACGCAGCCGGTCCGCGGTGAGCGGCCCTCCGACGGTCTCGAGCACACCGCTCGCGAGCCCCAGGTGCACGCTGCACACCACGTCGGGCCGCTCGCGCGCGAGCTCGAGGAACGGACAGCGCCACAGGTCGATGCGCAGCGCGTCGTCGTCGCGCTCCGGGTCGAAGCCGAGCCGGTCCAGGTGCCCCTCGAGGGCGTCGAGCTGGCGGCGCTCGACGGCGCGCGACGCGTCGCCCGCGTCCGGCCCGCCGGGCGTCACCGCCGCCGGCTCGGGCAACGGCTCGACCGTCGGCTCGAGCACCCCGCCCGGCGCCGTGAGCGCGTAGCCCGCGGACCGTGCCGCCTCTCGCGTCGGGCCGAGGTCGCGTCCGAAGCCGCTGATCAGCACCTTGGTCAGGGCGACGTGCGCGATCGACTCCTCGAGCCGGCCCATCGCGATGGGGTCGCGGCGCGCGTCGTCGGGCGACGCGACGCGGTAGAGCATGCGCGGGCGGCCCCGCACGGTGCGCGCCTCGGGCGTCCGGACCGCGTACCCGTCGGCGACGAGCCGGGCGAGGTGCTCACGCGTCGTGTTCTCGTGCAGGCCCGTGACGGCGGCGAGCTCGCCGACCGTGTGCGAGCCGCCGCGCTGCAGGATCCGCAGCAGGTCGACGCGGCTCGCCGCGGCGAGCGTGCGCTCCGCGGGGGTGCGTCGGGGTGCCGGCATGTCGTCAGTATCGGGCCTGCGTACCGGGGCTCCGGGCGGGACCTCGGTCCCGCGCGCCCGCCTGCGCGGGTTAACTACGGTCCAGACGTGGAAAACACGTCACGACGCGCGGTGCCGACCGTGCGCCTGGTCCTGCTGCTGCCCGCAGGGGTCGCGATGCTCGCGGGCCTCGACGCCGCGCTCACGCTGCTCGGGCTGACCGCACCCGTCCCGTCCGAGCGGCTCGCGGACGTGCACGGACCGCTCATGGTCCTGGGCTTCGTCGGCACCCTCGTCGCGCTCGAACGGGCCGTGGCGCTCGCCCCCGCGACGGCGGGTGAACGTGCGCGGCCGTGGGCGTGGGCCGCGCCCGCCCTGCTCGGCGCGGGCGCGCTCCTGCTCGTCGCACCCCTCCCGCTCGCGGCCGGCCGGGTGTGCCTGGTGGCCGGCTCGGCCGTGCTCGTGGCGCTCTACCGCGCGGCCTGGCGCCGGCGCGCGGACGACGCGATCGCCGTGCAGGGGCTCGGGGCGCTCGCCGCGGTCGGTGCCGCGACGCTGTGGGCAGCAGACGTCCCCGTGCCGCACCTCGCGCCCTGGCTCGTGACGTTCCTCGTGCTCACCGTCGTCGGCGAACGGCTCGAGCTCATGCGGATCGCACCCGTCCCCGCTGCGGCGGGGCGGGGTGTCGTCGCCGGTGCGTGTGCGCTCGTCGCAGGAGCGGCCCTGGCCCTCGTGTGGCCCGCGGTGGGCAGCGCGGTGCTCGGCGCGGCGCTCGTCGGCCTCGTCGTCCTGCTCGCCCGGTTCGACGTCGCCCGCCGCACCGTGCGCGGCACCGGGCTCCCGCGGTTCATGGCCGTCGCCATGCTCGGCTCGTTCACCTGGCTCGCCGTCGCCGGGGGGCTGTGGATGGTCGGTGGGCCGACGACGAGCGGACCGCGGTACGACGCGCTGCTGCACGCCGTGTTCCTGGGCTTCGTGATGTCGATGGTGATGGCGCACGCCCCCGTGATCCTGCCCGCGGTGCTGCGCCGGCCGCTGCCGTACCGGCCCGTCATGTACGTACCGCTCACCCTGCTGCACGTGACCCTGCTGCTGCGTGTCCTCGGCGACGAACGCGACGCGGCGGTCGTCGTGCAGGTGGCGGGCGTCGGCAACGTCGTCGCGGTGCTCACGTTCGTCGTCGTCGCCGTCACGAGCGTGCTCCTCGGTCCGCCCGCCCGGCCCGGCGCACGCGCCGACCGCACGCCGGCTCGCAGCGACGCCGCGGCCGGCGCGCTCGAGGTCGTCGCGTGACGCGCGCGTCGTGGCACGTGCGGGCCAACGCCCTCGTGCTCGCCTGGCTCGCGGCCGCCGCGGTGCTCACCCTCGTGCACCGCTGGGTGCCGGCCGCGCAGTGGCTCATGGTGCACCTGCTCCTGCTCGGTGCGGTGAGCACCGCGATCCTGCTGTGGAGCCAGCACTTCGCGGACACGCTGCTGCGCTCGCCCGCACCCGGCGGCCGCCGCGGGCTCACCGCGCGCCTCGCGGCCCACACCGCGGGCGCGCTGCTGGTGGTCGCGGGGCTCGCCGTGCCCCGGTTCGCACTCGTCGTCGCGGGCGGGGTGCTCGTCGCCGGCGCCGGCGGCGCACAGGTCGTCGTCCTCGTGCGCCAGATGCGCGGCGCCCTGCCCACGCGGTTCCGACCGCTCGTGCGGTGGTACGTGGCGGCGGGCACCGCGCTCCCCGTCGGTGTCGCGGCGGGCGTCGTCCTCGCGCGCGGCACGCTCAGTGACGCGGCGCACGGGCGCCTGTACGTCGCGCACGTGGTCCTCACGCTCGTCGGCTGGGTCGCCACCACCGTGCTCGGCACGCTCATGGTGCTGTGGCCGACCGTCCAGCACGCGCGCATCGAGCCGGTCGACGAGCGCGACGGGTCCCGGGCGCTCCCCGTGGTCGCCGGCGGGCTCGCGCTGGTCCTGCTCGCGACCGCGACCGGGGTGCGCTGGCTGGTGCCCGTGGGGTGCGTCGTCGTCGCCGGGGGCGCAGGCCTCGTCGCGCGCGTGATGTGGCGGCAGCGCCGCGCGGCCGCACCCGTCGTCGCGGCGAACGCCGCACGGCCGCACGCGGGCCGGACCGCGCCGGTCTACGTCCCGCCCGTGCTCGCGCCCGCCTCGCTCGCCGCGTCCGTGCTGTGGCTCGTCGGGTCGCTGGTCGCGTTCGGCGCGGTCGTCGTCGCCGCGCCCGGGTGGGACGCCGCCGCGGACCGCGTGCGCGGGCTGGTCGCACCGTTCGCCGTCGGGTTCGCGGCGCAGGTCCTCGTCGGTGCGCTGTCCCACCTGCTGCCCGTGGTGCTGGGCGGCGGCCCCGCGACCGCACGGGCCACGGCGGCCCAGCTCGAGCGCGGCGCGGTCGTCCGGCTCGTGCTCGTCAACGGCGGGCTCCTGCTGTTCTGCGCGCCGGTGCCCAGCGCGGTGCGCGTCGTCGTCTCCATGGTGGTGCTCGGCGCCCTCGCGTCCTTCCTGGTGCTCGCGGTCCGGGCCGTCGCGCTCGCGCGTCGCGGGGCGCCCGCTCCCGCGCACCCGGACACGCCGACCGACGCACCCTCGACGGTCCGTCGGTCGGGCGCCGTCGCGGTGGGCGTGGGTGCGCTCGCGCTCGCGCTCGTCGTCGGCGTCGCGATGGACCCGCCCGCCGCGGGGATCCCGATCGCCGGCGCGGCGGACGGTGGCGGCTCCGGCCGGGTCGAGGCGAGCGGTCGCACGACGACCGTGCGCGTCGAGGCGCGCGACATGCGGTTCGTCCCGTCCCGTGTCGAGGTCCCCGCCGGCGACCGGCTCGTGCTCGAGGTCACCAACGTCGACGACGACGTGCACGACCTCGTCGTCGCGAACGGTGCGACGAGCGGGCGGCTCGCGCCCGGCGAGAGCGCACGTGTCGACGTCGGCGTCGTCGGCGCCGCGCTCGACGCCTGGTGCTCCGTGGCGGGGCACCGGCTCATGGGGATGACGCTCGACATCGTCGTGACGGGGGACGCGCAGGTCGCGGCACCCGACGACACCGCGGACGACGCCCGCGGCGAGACGGCCGGCCCGTCGGCGCACGCAGGGCACGACGGTCAGGGCGCCGACGGCGGCGTCGGTGACGGCGGCGCCCCCGCGCCGTCCGCCGCGGACCTGCTCGACCTCATGGCGCGGCCGGACGACGCGTTCGTCGCGCGGGACGCCGCGCTCGACCCCCTCGGCCCCGACGAGGGGTCCGTCACGAGGCACGTGACGCTCCAGGTGCAGGAGGTGGTCCGCGAGGTCGCGCCGGGCGTGCGGCAGCGCCTGTGGACGTTCGGCGGCACCGCCCCCGGACCCGTGCTGCACGGACGCGTGGGGGACAGGTTCGTCGTGACGCTCGTCAACGACGGCTCGATCGGTCACTCGATCGACTTCCACGCGGGTGCCCTCGCGCCCGACGACGTCATGCGCACCATCCAGCCCGGCGAGACGCTCACGTACTCGTTCACCGCGACGCGGTCGGGCATGTGGATGTACCACTGCTCGACGATGCCCATGTCGGTGCACATCGCGAACGGCATGTCCGGTGCCGTCGTCATCGAGCCGGACGGGCTCGCCCCGGTCGACGCGCAGTACGCGCTCGTGCAGTCCGAGCTGTACCTGGGGCCGCAGGACGGCGAGGTGGACGCCGCGCGTGTGGCCTCGCAGTCTCCCGACCTGGTGGTGCTCAACGGGTACGCGAACCAGTACCGGGACCGGCCGCTGACGGTCGCCGCGGGCGAGCGGGTGCGGCTGTGGGTGCTCGACGCGGGCCCGAACCGGCCGAGCGCGTTCCACGTCGTCGGAGGGCAGTTCGACACCGTCTACCGCGAGGGCGAGTACACGCTGCGGGACGGCGGCTCGACGGGGACGGGCGGTGCGCAGGTGCTCGCCCTGCAACCGGCCGAAGGCGGTTTCGTCGAGCTGACGTTCCCCGAGCCGGGGACCTACCCGTTCGTCTCGCACGTCATGTCGGACGCCGAGAAGGGCGCGTCGGGCCGGGTCGTCGTCACGCCCTGAGACGCGCGACGGGTGGAGAAGCGCTCGTCAGGCGAGCGGTTCTCCACCCGTTGCGGTGGGTGCTGCGTCAGGCGCGCAGCGACAGGTACGTCTCGATCAGGTGCTTGGTCGACGGGTCCTGCGCGTCGAGCGCCGCGGAGTCGCCCTCGACGGCCGGCGCGATCTCGAGCGCGAGCTTCTTGCCGAGCTCGACACCCCACTGGTCGAACGAGTCGATGCCCCAGACCACGCCCTGCACGAACGTGATGTGCTCGTACAGCGCGATGAGCTGGCCCAGCACCGACGGCGTGAGCGCAGCGGCGAGGATGGACGTCGTCGGGCGGTTGCCCGAGAAGACGCGCGCGGGGACGATCGCCTCGTCCGTGCCCTCGGCGCGCACCTCGTCGGCGGTCTTGCCGAACGCGAGCGCCTTGGTCTGCGCGAAGAAGTTCGCCAGGAACAGGCCGTGCACGTCCGTGCCGCCGTCCTGCAGCGGGTGGGCCGGGTTGGCGACGGCGATGAAGTCCGCCGGGATCAGGCGCGTGCCCTGGTGGATGAGCTGGTAGAACGCGTGCTGCCCGTTGGTGCCCGGCTCGCCCCAGAACACCTCGCCCGTGTCGGTGGTGACGGGCGAGCCGTCCCAGCGCACGGACTTGCCGTTGGACTCCATCGTCAGCTGCTGCAGGTACGCCGGGAACCGGTGCAGGTACTGCGCGTAGGGGAGCACGGCGTGCGTGTGCGCGCCCAGGAAGTTGACGTACCAGACGTTGAGCAGCCCCATGAGGACGGGCACGTTCTGCGCGAACGGCGTGGTCGCGACGTGCTCGTCGACCGCGTGGAAGCCCGCGAGGAAGTCACGGAACGCGTCGGGGCCGATCGCGATGGCGACCGACGTGCCGATCGCCGAGTCCACCGAGTAGCGGCCGCCGACCCAGTCCCAGAAGCCGAACGCGTTCGCCGGGTCGATGCCGAACGCCGCGACCTTGTCGAGCGCGGTCGACACCGCGACGAAGTGCTGCGCGACCGCGGCGGTGCGCGCCTCGTCGGTGTCCGCGATCGCGCCCGTGGCGACGAGCTGCTGCCACAGCCACTCGCGCGCGAGGCGCGCGTTGGTCAGGGTCTCGAGCGTGCCGAACGTCTTGGACGCGACGATGAACAGCGTCGTGGTGGGGTCGAGGCCCTTGACCTTCTCCGCGAGGTCGGTCGGGTCGATGTTCGAGACGAACCGCACCTCGAGGCCGTCCTGGACGTACGGCTTGAGCGCCTCGTAGACCATCACGGGCCCGAGGTCGGAGCCGCCGATGCCGATGTTGACGACCGTGCGCACGCGCTCACCGGTCACGCCGGTCCACTCGCCCGAGCGCACCGTGTCGGCGAACGCGTAGACCTTCTCGAGCTCGGTCTGCACGTCGGTGTCGACGTCCTGCCCGTCGACGACGAGCGCGGGGGAGGACCCGGCCGGGCGGCGCAGCGCGGTGTGCAGCACCGCGCGGTCCTCGGTGACGTTGATGTGCTCGCCGCGCAGCATCGCCTGCAGGCGGTCCGCGACGCCGGTCTGCTCCGCGAGCTGCACCAGCAGCGCGAGCGTCTCGTCGGTCACGAGGTTCTTCGACAGGTCGACGTGCAGGTCCGCGAGGCGGAACGTCAGGCGCTGCGCACGCTGCGGGTCGGCGGCGAACCAGCCGCGCAGGTCCGGCGTGAGCGTCGACTCGTGCTCCGACAGGTCCTGCCAGGCGCGCGTCGTCGTGGGGTCGATCGGGGTGGTCACGGTGGGTCCCTCCGGGAAGTGACGAGGGCTCCCAACCTAGTGCGCACGCGGACGTCGCCGCACGGGACGTCCGTGGGACCCGGGCGGGCGACGTAGGGTCCCTGGCGTGCCTCGACGTGTCCCTGTCGCCCTGCTCGCCGCGCTGTCGCTCGTCGTGTCGTTCGCCGTCGCGCGGCTCACCGGGGTCCGCCTGCTCGGGGGAGCGGTGCTCGTGGCCGGTGCGGCGTGGTGCGTGGTGCGGGCGTGGCGGCCCGCGGGGCCGGTGCGCTGCGCCGCGCTCGTGCTCCTGGGCGCCGGCTGCTTCGTCGCGTCCCACGTGCTGGCCCGCACCTCTCTCGGTGCGTGGGCCTCGGTCGCGCTGGTCGCCGCCGTGCTGGGCGTCGCCACGTGGTTCCTGGTGGACCGGCGCTCGCGCGCCTGACCTCGGACGGGCGCGTCCGGACGCCACGGGCCGAGCGAACGGTCGGGCGTGAGTCGGGCGCGTGTCGGGACGGTCACGATGTGATCACGGTCACCGGACACCCTTGACCCGCGATTAATAAAGAAGGTCTACTAACAAACATGCCAGCGACCACCACGCAGCCCGGAGCCCGCGGACGAGCCCTGCGGCCCACCGCGAAGGTCCTGCCCGGGCACGCCCGCGTGCACAACCGGTCGCTCGTGCTCGCGCACCTGTTCCACACCGGCCCGTCGTCGCGCGCCGACATCGCGCGCAGCAGCGGGCTCACGCGCGTCACGGTCTCGACGCTCGTCGCCGACCTCATCGAGGAGGGGCTGGTCGAGGAGCTCGGCGTGCGGTCCGAGGGCAAGGTCGGCAAGCCCGCGACGCTCGTCGGGATGCGTACCGAGGCGTTCCAGGTGGTCGCGGTCGACCTGACCGACGACGCCACGATCCTCGGCGCCGTCCTCACGCTCACGGGCGAGGTCGTCTCGCGGCACGAGGCTCCCCTCGACGGGCGCTCGGGGGAGGCGGCCGTCGTCGCGCTCGAGGGGGTGTGCCGCGCGCTGCTGGCCGCCGCGGACCGTCCGGTGATCGGCGTCGGCATCGCCTCGCCCGGCGTCATCCGCACCGACGGGCTCGTCGTGCAGGCGCCCAACCGCGGCTGGTACGACCTGGACCTCGCCTCGCTGCTGCGCACCCGGCTCGGCGTCCCCGTGCACGTCGCGAACGACGCCAACGCCCGCGCGCTCGGCGAGTTCACCTACGGCAGCGCGTCCGGGTCCGGCTCGATGGTCGTGACCGTCGGGCAAGGTGTCGGTGCCGGGCTCGTCGTCGACGGTGCGCTCGTCCTCGGCCGCAACAACGCCGCGGGCGAGATCGGCCACGTGACGGTCGTCGACGCGACGACCCCCGGCGAGACGCCCGCCGCGTGCGCGTGCGGCCGCGCCGGCTGCCTCGAGACCGTGCTGAGCGTGCCGGCCCTGCGCCGGCGCGTCGCAGGTCTCGACCCCCAGGAGTCCGACGCCGCGCTGGCGTCGGTCGGACGGATGCTGGGCATCGCCCTGGCACCCGTCGTCAGCGCGCTCGACCTCGCGGAGGTCCTGCTCTCCGGCCCCACGGAGCTGCTGGACGGTCCCCTGCGCGAGGCGGCGCTCACGGCCATCCGGACCCGGACCATGCCCGTCATCGGGCGCGGGCTCGCGGTGCGGATGGGTTCGCTCGACGAGGACGGAGCGCTGGCCGGTGCGGCGGTGCTCGTCCTGTCGGGGCAACTCGGGGTCACGTGACGACCCCGAGCCGCCCCCTTGCAGTGTCACGGCACCATCCCGGCGAACGCCGCCCCGGCGCTCGCCTCGCACTCGGGAGGAACCCCAACGTGAAGATGCTACGGTTCGCGGCCCTCGGCGTGGCGGCGACGCTCGCGCTGACCGCCTGCAGCTCCGGCTCGGACGAGCCGGCGGACGGCACGACGACCGCCGGCGGCGATGGCACGCAGGCCGCCGAGGCGGCCGACATCACCCTGTGGCTCGCCGGCGGCGACACCAACAAGGACCTGCGCACGTACCTCGTGGACACGTTCGCCGAGCAGAACCCCGGCTCGACGCTGACCATCGAGGAGGTCGCCTGGCCCGACCTGGTCACCAAGCTCACCACCGCGCTGCCCGACGCGGCGAACACGCCCGACGTCGTCGAGATCGGCAACACGCAGTCGCCGACGTTCACCACGGTCGGTGCGTTCCGCGACCTCACGCCGCTGTACGACGAGCTCGGCGGCGACAAGCTGCTCCAGTCGTTCGTCGACGTCGGGTCCGTCGACGGCAAGAACTTCGCGCTGCCGTACTACTTCGGCTCGCGCTACATGTTCTACCGCAAGGACATCTGGACGGCGGCGGGTGTCGAGGTGCCTCAGACGCTCGCCGAGTTCACCGAGGCCGTCGCCAAGCTCAAGACCGACACGCAGTCGGGCTTCGCGATGGGCGGCCAGGACTGGCGCAACGGCATCTCGTGGGTGTTCGCCAACGGCGGCGAGCTCGCGACCGTCGACGGCACCACGTGGACCTCGACGCTGTCCGACCCGAGCACCATCAAGGGCCTCGAGCAGTGGCAGGAGGTGTACCAGAAGGCGTCGAACCTGCCCTCGACCGAGCGCGACGTCGCGTACTGGGACTTCCTCAACGACGGCACCGACGGCACCGGTCCGGACGCCGCGACGATCATGGCGCCGGGCTGGGCGCGCTGGTCGATCGGCGACATCACCAAGAACGACGCGGGCGAGGAGGTGCGTGACGGCATGGCGGACGACACGAAGTTCGACATCTTCGCGCTCCCGGGCGTCGACGGCGGCATCGCGCCGGTGTTCGCGGGCGGCTCCAACATCGCCGTCTCGGCCAAGTCGCAGCACCCCGAGCTCGCCGAGAACCTCCTGCGGATCATCTTCTCGGAGGAGTACCAGACGATGCTCGGCGGCGCGGGCCTCGGCCCGGGCAACTCGGACTACGTGTCCTCGCTCGGCGACGACAAGTTCGCCCAGACGATGATCGAGACGGCCGCGGCCTCGAAGCTCACGCCGGCCGCGCCGGGCTGGGCCGCGATCGAGGGCGCGTTCGTCTACGAGGAGCTGTTCCAGAAGATCGCCGACGGCGGTGACGTGACCGCGCTGGCGAAGGAGTACGACGCCAAGCTCACGCCGATGCTCAACGGCGGCGCCGCGGGCTGACCCGCCGCGCCCGAGAACCGGCCGTCCGCGGGGGAGCCCCCTGCACCCCGCGGACGGCCCCCGGGCCGTGGCGCTCCGCGCACGGCCACGGACCCCAGGAGACCCCATGTCCCACGACGCCGCCCTCGGCGTGCCCGCGCACACCGACGGCGCCCCCACCCCACCGGCGGCCCGCCCGGCGACCGCACCCCGCGTGCGCCGGCGCCGTGCACCCGCCGCCCCCTACCTCCTGCTCGTCCCCGCGGTCGTCGCGCTGCTCGCAGGCCTCGCGTACCCCGTCGGCCGGCAGGTCGTCATGTCGCTGCAGAGGTACGGGCTCGAGCAGCAGTTCGGCCAGCCGCCGCAGTTCGTCGGGCTCGACAACTTCGTGCGCGTCTTCACCGACGACAGCCTGTGGGCGGTCGTCACGCGCTCGATCGTGTTCTGCCTCGTCAACGCGCTGCTCACGGTCGCGATCGGGCTGGCGTTCGCCCTGCTCATGCGCGCCGTGCACACCGCCGTGCGCCTCACGCTCCAGGTCTGCCTGCTCCTCGCGTGGGCCATGCCCATGGTCGCCGGCGTGACCGTGTTCAAGTGGCTGTTCGACTACCGCACGGGCGTCGTCAACTGGCTGCTCGTGCAGCTGGGCCTGGACGGGTTCCGCGACTTCTCGTGGCTGTCGCAGCCGTTCACGTTCTTCCTCGTCGCGACTCTCGTCATCGTCTGGATGTCGGTCCCGTTCGTGGCGCTGTCGATCTACGCGGGCCTGACCGCGGTGCCCGAGGAGGTCCTCGAGGCCGCGCGCATCGACGGGGCGTCGGGACGTCAGCAGCTGTGGCACATCCTGCTGCCGATGGTCAAGCCCGTGCTCTCGATCGTCCTGCTGCTGCAGGTCATCTGGGACCTGCGGGTGTTCGCGCAGATCCGCCTGCTGCAGGACGCCGGCGCCCCCGTCTCCGAGACCAACCTCCTCGGCAACTTCATCTACGAGCTCGGCATGAGCCGGCAGGACTTCGGTGGCGCGGCCGCGGTCTCGATCTTCGTCCTGCTCCTCACCGTCGCGCTGAGCTGGCCGTACGTCCGCAGTCTCCTGAAGGAGGACGCATGAGCGCCATCGCGCCCGCGCAGCCGTCGCGTCCCGCGACCGTCACCCGGTCCGCCGCGGCCCGCCCGCAGCACGCGCCCGGCCGCACCCGCCGTCGCGTGCGCGGCATCGCGCTCGGGGCGGTCGGCCTGGTGTGCGCGCTCGTCTGGGTGTTCCCCGTGTACTGGATGGTGCTCTCGGCGTTCACGCCCGCCGCGTACCTACGCTCGTCGACGCCCGAGTTCCTGCCGTTGCACGCGACCGGGGTCAACTTCTCCCGCGTGCTCGAGGGTGGCGGGTTCACGAGCGCGCTGCGCATGAGCCTCGCGGTCACCTCGCTCACCGTGCTGGCGGTCCTGGTGTTCGCGTTCTTCGGTGCGCTCGCCATCAGCCGGTGGCGGTTCCGCGGGCGCAGGTCGTTCGTGCTCGCGGTGCTGTTCATCCAGATGCTGCCCGCCGAGGGGCTGTTCATCGCGCAGTACAAGATGCTCTCGGGCGTGCACCTGCTCGACTCCGTCATCGGCGTCACCGTGCTCTACACCGCGACGGTCATCCCGTTCACCATCTGGATGCTGCGCGGGTTCGTCGCGGGCGTGCCCGCCGAGCTCGAGGAGGCCGCGATGGTCGACGGCCTGTCCCGCACGCAGGCGTTCCTGCGCATCACGTTCCCGCTGCTCGCACCGGGCCTCGTCGCGTCGGGCGTGTACGCGTTCCTGCAGGCGTGGAACGAGTTCACGATCGCGCTCGTCGCGCTGCCGTCGCAGTCCAGCCAGACGTTGCCGCTGTGGCTGCGCGAGTTCCTGTCGGCGTCCGCGAACCGCGGCGTCGACTGGGGCCAGGTCATGGCCGCCTCGACGCTGATCGCGATCCCCGTGATCGTGTTCTTCCTGGTCGTGCAGGGCCGGATGACGTCCGGCCTGGTCTCCGGCGCGGTCAAGGGCTGAGCGATGACGGACCTCACGACGACCGGGCCCCCGAGCCCGGCGACGGGCCACGCGCTCGCCCCTCCCGCACCACGCCCCGGCGTCGGCGCGGGCCCGTCCGTGGGCGTCGACGTCGGCGGGACGACCACGGTCGCGGTCGTGCTGGACGACGAGGGTCGCGTGGGCGAGCGCGACGTCTCGCCGACACCGAGCGGCGCCACCGCGGTCGCGCAGCACGCCGCGGGGGCCGTCCGGCGCGCCGCGGCCCGTGCGGGCGTGGCGCTCGAGGACCTCACGGGCGTCGGCGTGGGCGTGCCCGGCGTGGTGGACCCCGGCGAGGGCACGGTCGCGAACGCGGTGAACCTCGGGATCGACCGGCCCGCGCCGCTCGCCGCCCTCGTCGCCGCCGCGCTCGCGGACGGCCGCGACGCGGCGCGCACCCCGCGTGTCGTCCTCGAGAACGACCTCAACGCGGCCGTCCTGGGCGCCGCGCACGTGCTGCGCGAGCGGTCGGGCGAGACGGTCGACGACCTCGCGTTCATCGCCCTCGGGACCGGGCTCGCGGCGGGCATCATGCTCGACGGTCGGCTGCGCCGCGGCCCGCACCGCGCCGCGGGCGAGATCGGCCACCTGCGCTACGTGCCCGACGGGCTGCCGTGCAAGTGCGGCCAGTCGGGCTGCCTCGAGCGGTACGCGTCCGGCTCGGCGCTCGACGCCGCGTGGGGACCTGCACGCTCGGGCCGGCCCGCGCCCGTGGAGGTCTTCGAGGCCGCGGCGGCGGGGGAGCCGCTGGCCGTGCGGGTGCGCGACGAGTTCGTCGCCGCGGTCGCCGGCGCGGTCCGCGTGCTCGTGCTCACGTGCGACGTCGGCCGGGTGGTCATCGGCGGCGGGGTCGCGCAGCTCGGTGAGCCGCTGCTGCACGCGCTCGTCGTCGAGCTCGAGCGGCAGGCCGCGTCGTCGCCGTTCCTGGCGGCGGCCGACCTGCCCGGCCGGGTCCAGCTCGCGCCCGCGGGACTGCCCGTGGGCGCCGTCGGGGCGGCGCTCGTCGCCCGAGGAGGTCGTTGATGGAGGTCGTGATCGCACCCGCGCCCGCGCTCGCGCGGCTCGCGGCGGACGCGGTCGAGCGGCTCGTGCGTGCCCGTCCCACCGCGGTGCTGGGGCTCGCGACGGGGTCCAGCCCGCTCGCGGTGTACGACGAGCTCGCGCGCCGCCACCGCGAGGACCGGCTGTCGTTCGCGCGCGTGCGCGCGTTCATGCTCGACGAGTACGTCGGGCTCCCGGCGGACCACCCGCAGCGGTACCGCAACGTCATCGAGGCCGAGATCGCCTCGCGGGTCGACCTCGCACCGGGCGCCGTCCTGGGGCCGGACGGGCTGGCGCAGGACCTCGCGGCCGCGTGCGCCGGATACGAGCGCGCGATCGCGGACGCCGGCGGGGTGGACCTGCAGCTGCTGGGCATCGGGACGGACGGGCACGTCGCGTTCAACGAGCCGGGCTCGTCGCTCGCGTCGCGCACACGCATCAAGACGCTCACGCGCCAGACGCGTGAGGACAACGCGCGGTTCTTCGACGACGACGTGACGGCGGTGCCGACGCACTGCCTCACCCAGGGGCTCGCGACGATCATGGCGGCGCGCCACCTGGTGCTGCTCGCGCAGGGCCGTAGCAAGGCCGAGGCGGTCCACCAGCTCGTCGAGGGGCCGGTGTCCGCGCTGTGGCCGGCCACCGTGCTGCAGCACCACCCGCACGTCACGGTGCTCGTGGACGACGCGGCGGCGAGCCGTCTGCAGCTGGCCGACTACTACCGCGAGACGTACGCGGCCAAGCCCGCGTGGCAGACGCTCTGACGTCGGCCGGGCGCGTCCCGCTGCGCGAGACCGACCCCCGTGGGGTGTCGGCCGTGCGACGTAGACTGCCCGACATGAGTGAACCGCAGTTCCCGCCCGCCGGCCCCGACGACCCGTTCGGCCCGGACCAGGCGACGGGGACCAGCGTCCTCGAGCGCACGGAGTCGACCGAGCAGGTCGAGCCGGGCGACCACGAGCGGTTCGCGCACTACGTGCGCAAGGAGAAGATCACGGAGTCCGCGGTGACCGGGAAGCCGGTCGTCGCGCTGTGCGGCAAGGTGTGGGTCCCGGGCCGGGACCCGAACAAGTTCCCCGTGTGCCCCACGTGCAAGCAGATCTACGAGGGTCTGCGGCCGCCGCAGGACGGCGACGGGCAGTCCGGCGGTGACGGCGGCTCCGGAGGCTCGGGCGGCGGGCGCCGCTGGGGCTTCGGGCGCGGCGGGCGTTGAGCGCCGCCTTCGAACCGTCCACCACGCACGCGTCGACGTCGGCGGCATCGCACCTGCCGCCGGCCTTCCCGTCGCGTGCGCCCTGGGGGACGGCGGGCAAGCTGCGGGCCTGGCAGGCCGAGGCGCTCGAGCTCTACCGGGCACGGGAGCCGCGGGACTTCCTCGCGGTCGCGACGCCCGGCGCGGGCAAGACGACGTTCGCGCTGCGCATCGCGACCGAGCTGCTCGAGCGGCGCGTGGTGCGCCGCGTCACGGTCGTGGCGCCCACCGACCACCTCAAGCGGCAGTGGGCGGACGCGGCCGCGCGCGTCGGGATCCGGCTCGACCCGAGCTTCTCGAACGCGCAGGGGCGGCACGGGCACGGGTTCGACGGCGTGGCGGTGACGTACGCCCAGGTCGCGAACAAGCCGGCGCTGCACGCGGCCCGCACCACCGCGGCGCGCACGCTCGTGATCCTCGACGAGGTGCACCACGGCGGGGACGCGCTGTCCTGGGGCGACGGCGTGCGCGAGGCGTTCGAGGGCGCCGAGCGGCGCCTGGCGCTGACGGGCACGCCGTTCCGCTCGGACACCGCCGCGATCCCGTTCGTCACGTACGAGCGTGACGCGCACGGCATCCGCCGCTCGGTCGCGGACTACTCCTACGGCTACGGCGACGCGCTGCGCGACCACGTGGTGCGCCCGGTGATCTTCCTGTCCTACTCGGGCGCCATGCGCTGGCGCACGAAGACGGGCGACGAGGTCAGCGCCCGGCTCGGCGAGGCCATGACCAAGGACATGACCGCGCAGGCGTGGCGCACGGCGCTGGACCCGGGCGGCGAGTGGATCCCGGCCGTCATCCAGGCCGCCGACCGCCGGCTCACGGAGGTGCGGCGCAGCGTGCCGGACGCGGGCGCGATGATCATCGCGACCGACCAGACCGACGCGCGCGCGTACGCGGGCCACATCGCGCGGATCACGGGCACCTCGCCCACGGTCGTGCTGTCCGACGACGACGGCGCGAGCGACAAGATCGACGAGTTCTCCGCCGGCGACTCGCGTTGGCTCGTGGCGGTGCGCATGGTCTCCGAGGGCGTGGACGTGCCCCGGCTGGCGGTGGGCGTGTACGCGACCAGCACGTCGACGCCGCTGTTCTTCGCGCAGGCCGTCGGGCGGTTCGTCCGGGCGCGCCGGCGGGGTGAGACGGCGTCGGTGTTCCTGCCGTCCGTCCCGCAGCTGCTCGAGCTCGCGAACACCCTCGAGGCCGAGCGCGACCACGCGCTCGACCGGCCGAGGACCGCGGAGGAGGACGGCGCGGGCTTCAACCCCGAGGACGCGCTGCTCGCCGCGGCGAACCGTGAGCAGAACGGGCCGGACGCGGTCGGCTCGGACGGCCTGCAGGGCACGTTCGAGGCGCTCGAGGCGCAGGCGTCGTTCGACCGCGTGCTGTTCGACGGCGGCGAGTTCGGCACGGGCGCGGAGGTGGGCTCCGACGAGGAGCTCGACTTCCTCGGCCTGCCGGGGCTGCTCGACGCCGACCAGGTGTCCGCGCTGCTGCGACAGCGCCAGGCCGACCAGCTCAAGGGCCGGCGGTCCGTCCGGACCGCGGCACCGGACCTCGAGGCGATGGACCACCGCCGGCAGGCGGAGCTGCGCAAGGAGCTCGCGCAGCTCGTGGGCGGGTGGGCGCGGCGCAGCGGGCAGCCGCACGGGTCGGTGCACGCGGAGCTGCGGCGGCGGTGCGGGGGGCCGGAGGTCGCTCTCGCGGACCCGGCGCAGCTCGAGGCGCGCATCGCGATGGTGCGCGGCTGGTTCGTCGGCAAGCGCTAGCTCGTCGGCACGTGGTCAGCGGCGCCCTAATCGCTTGACGTTTCTCCTCCGGAAGGGCCGGCGCAACCCCCGTCTCAGGATATGGACGGCCTGCGCGCCGGACCTTGCGTGAGAACCCGCAGGTCAGCGCCGTGGACGCGCGTCCACATAGCAGCGGCCGATCCGCTCGCAAGTCGTGCGTTCGACGTGCCGATCGCCGCGGGGCGCGGGAACGTTGTCGTGCTCGAAGAACGCAAGGCTCCACGGAGAAATCCCACGGAACCGTACGAGCGGGCGCCGCGGACCGGCCCCGCTCCCTCCCGCCGGCAGTCCCCCTGCCGGCCGACGAAAGGGGTACGCGATGCCCTCGTGGCTCATCCTCGTCATCATCGGTGTCGTCCTGCTGGTCCTCGGCTTCGGAGGCCTCGGCCAGTTCCTCATCTGGATCGGTCTCGCCGTCCTGGTCGTGAGCCTCGTCCTGGCCCTCGTCGGCCGTCGTCGCGTGTAGCGACGACCTCGGTGGGCGCGTGACGCGCCCGCGACATGACAGCGCGACACGACAGACGGACGCCGGCCCCCGCGACGGGGCCGGCGTCCGTCGTGCGTGTCGGTCGTGCATGGGGCGGGGCCTGCGTCCGGGGACGCAGGACGTCAGTCGAGCGTGAGCGCGACCGTGGGCACCGCGGCCTCGTCGGCGGACAGACGCCGCGCACCCCGGGGCAGCTCGGCCCGGGACTCCTGGTGCTGCTCGGCGGCGGTCGTGACGCCTCGCGGACCCGTCCAGCGGGGGTCGACCTCGCCCTCCACGACGAGCGGCACGTGCAGCGGGCGCAGCACGCCGGGGCCGCGGTCGTCCGCGAACGACGCGAGCGCCGCGTCGGGCGACGCGGAGACGGCCCGCACCCGCTCGTCGGGCCCCGCGACGAGGACCTCCTCGACGGCCCGCCCGTCGACCGTGCGGCGTGCCGCGGCCTTGCGACCGCCGACGCTGGTCTTGGCGGTGGACGCCTTCGCGACGGGCTGCATGACCCCGTCCCGGTCCTCGCGCGCGACGAGCTTGTAGACCATCCCGCACGTGGGCGCCCCCGAGCCGGTGACGACCGACGTGCCGACGCCGTAGGAGTCGACGGGGGCGACGGCGAGCGCGGCGATGGCGTGCTCGTCCAGGTCGGACGTCACGGTGATCCGCACGGACCGCGCGCCGGCGGCGTCGAGCTGCGCGCGGACCTCGTGCGCGAGGACGGCCAGGTCGCCCGAGTCGAGCCGCACCGCGCCGAGGCCCGGTCCGGCGGCCTCGAGCGCCGCGGCGACGCCGCTGCGGACGTCGTACGTGTCGACCAGGAGCGTGGTGCCCGCTCCGAGCGCGTCGACCTGCGAGGCGAACGCGGCGGCCTCGTCGTCGTGCAGCAGCGTGAACGCGTGGGCGGCCGTGCCGATCGTCGGGATGCCGTAGCGGCGGCCCGCCTCGAGGTTCGAGGTCCCCGCGAACCCGGCGACCGCCGCGGCGCGCGCGGCGGCGACGCCCGCCCACTCGTGCGCGCGCCGCGAGCCCATCTCGAGGCACGGGCGGTCGAGCGCCGCGCTGGTCATGCGGGACGCCGCGGACGCCACCGCGGAGTCGTAGTTCAGGACGGAGAGCACGAACGTCTCGAGCAGCACCGCCTCCGCGAACGTGCCCTCGACGACGAGCACGGGGGACTGCGGGAAGAACACCTCGCCCTCGGCGTAGCCGACGACGGAGCCCGTGAACCGGTACCCCGCCAGGAACTCGAGCGTCGCGTCGTCGACGACGCGCTCGTCCGCGAGCCAGTCGAGCTCGGCCGTCCCGAACCGGAACCGGTCGAGCTCCTCGAGCACGCGGCCCGTGCCGGCCACCACCCCGTACCGCCGCCCGGGCGGCAGGCGACGCGTGAACACCTCGAAGACGCACCGCCGCTGCGCCGTGCCGTCACGCAGCGCCGCCTGCAGCATGGTCAGCTCGTACCGGTCTGTCAGGAGTGCGGACGTGGCGTGCGTCGTCATGGCCACACGCTAGGGGTGAAGCACGTGTGCGCGCTGCCTAGAGTGGTCCCCGTGAGCTCGGCACCGCATCTCGACGAGGTCGTCGCCTCCGACGCGCAGACGTCGGTCGACGACCCGTGGGTGACGATCGTCTGGAACGACCCGGTCAACCTCATGACCTACGTGACGTACGTGTTCGAGTCGTACTTCGGGCACCCGCGCACGGTCGCCGAGCAGCTGATGCGGCGCGTGCACACCGAGGGCCGGGCGGTCGTCTCGCGCGGCACGCTCGAGGCGATGGAGGTCGACGTGCAGGCGATGCACGGGTTCGGGCTGTGGGCGACCCTGCAGCGCAGCGGGCACTGATGCGCGGGTTCGTCGCACGCCAGCAGGAGTACGTGGCGCGGCTCGACGCCGACGAGCGTGCGGTCCTCGCGGGCATCGCGTCCGAGGTCGCGGTGCTGCTCGGCGCCGAGAAGTTCCGCACGGCGGGCCGGCTGCGCACGGACGTGGGCGCGCCGTCCCACGCCGACGCCTCCGACGAGCTCGACGACGACGAGCTCGTCGAGGAGCCACCGCTGCACGCGCTCGGCTGGCCCTGGCAGCGACCGGTCGAGGCACCGACGGACCCCGCGGTGCGCCGGCTGCTGCCGGACGCGAGCGACGACCCGGAGCAGGCCGCGGAGTTCCGCCGCCTGACGGACGCCGACCTGCGGGCGCGCAAGATCGCCGGGCTGCGCACGTGGTGGCACGCGCTGCGCACACCGGGCGGGCGGCAGGGGGACGCGGTCGCCATCACGGCCGCGGAGGCCCCGGCCGTGGCGGCGGCGATGACGGACGTGCGGATCGTGCTGGCCGACCGCCTCGGGATCCGGACAGACGAGGACGGTGAGCGCGTCTACGCCGAGCTGCACGCGGCGTCCGGCCACGACGCGGGCGGCGGACGGGACGGCGGCGGCGTCGACGGCGGCGACGGTGGAGAGGCCGCGGCCGTGCGCCGCGCGTTCATCGGCGTGTACGCGATGCTCTCGGAGCTGCAGGAGACGCTCGTCACCGCGATGCTCGTCCGGGTCCGCTCGCGTGACGCGACACACGGCGGCCCCGGCCCCGGCCCGGAGGGACGCGGCGGATCCGCGGGCTAGGCTCGTCCGCGTGAACGACGCGCCCATCGGGATCTTCGACTCCGGCGTCGGGGGCCTGACGGTCGCGAGAGCGATCCTCGACCAGCTCCCGCACGAGTCGACGCTCTACATCGGCGACACCCTCAACACGCCGTACGGCACCAAGCCCCTGGCCGCCGTGCGCGCGTTCGCGCTGCAGGTGATGGACGACCTGGTCGACGCGGGCGTGAAGCTGCTGGTCATCGCGTGCAACACGGCGTCGGCGGCGATGCTGCGCGACGCGCGCGAGCGGTACACGCTGCGCCGCGGCATCCCCGTGGTCGAGGTGATCCTGCCCGCGGCGCGACGCGCGGTCGCCGCGACGCGCACGGGGCGGATCGGCGTGATCGCCACGCGGGCGACCGTCGAGTCGCTCGCGTACGACGACGCGTTCGCGGTCGCCCCCGGCCTGAGCCTCGTGACGCAGGCGTGCCCGCGGTTCGTGCCGCTCGTCGAGGCGGGCGTGACGTCCGGCCCCGAGGTGCTCGCGGTCGCGCACGAGTACCTCGACCCGGTGCGCGAGGCGGGGGTCGACACGCTCGTGCTGGGCTGCACGCACTACCCGCTGCTGACGGGCGCGATCTCGTACGTCATGGGCGAGGAGGTCACGCTCGTCTCGAGCGCCGAGGAGACCGCGAAGGACGTCTACCGCACGCTCGTCGCGCACGGTCTCGAGCGCTCGGTCGACGCCGGCCCGCCGCAGCACCGCTTCCTCGCGACGGGTGACCCGGAGTCGTTCCGGACGCTCGCCCGCCGGTTCCTGGGGCCCGAGGTCGACGCCGTCGAGCCCGCCGGGGCCCTGCGGTGACGGCACCCGTGACGGCCCCGCCGAACGGTCCCACCAGCCCCGAGACCCGTCGTCGTCGCGCCGCGGAGGCCCCGAGATGAGACTCGTCGTGATCGGCTGCGCCGGCTCGTACCCGTCGGCGGAGGCGGCCGCGTCGTCGTACCTCGTGCAGGCCGACGACGCCGACGGGCGCACGTGGAACGTGCTGCTCGACATCGGCAATGGCGCGCTGAGCCCGCTGCAGCGCTACGGCGACCCGACGGCGCTCGACGCGGTCGCGGTCTCGCACCTGCACTCGGACCACGTCGCGGACCTCGTCGTGCTCAACGTGCTGCGCCGCTACCGGCCCGACGGTCCGCTGCCCGCGGTCGACGTGTGGGGTCCCGAGGGGACCCAGCAGCGGCTCGCGGACATGGCAGGCAAGGACCCGGCGACCGAGCTGGACGGGCAGTTCCGGTTCCGCACGTGGGACCCGGCCGCGCCGGTGCGCATCGGGCCGCTGACCCTCACACCGGTGCCGGTCGATCATCCCGTGCCGGCGTTCGGCCTGCTCGTCTCGGGGCCCTCCGACGAGGACCCGTCGCGCGACGTGACTCTCGGGTACACGGGCGACACGGACGAGTGTCCCGGCCTCGACACGCTCGCCCGGACGGACCTGCTGCTGTGCGAGGCCGGGTTCCGGGACGGGCTGGACGACCACGTGCGGGGCATCCACCTGACCGGTGCCCGGGCGGGGGCCGCGGCGGCGCGCGGGGGCAGCGGACGCCTGGTGCTGACGCACCTGACCGCGTGGGAGGACCCGCGTGACGTGGTCGCCCACGCGTCCCGCGCGTACGCGGGCCGGATCGACGTCGCGCGTCCCGGTGCGGTGTTCACGCTCTGAGCGCACCCCCGCGCGGCGTCGCGCGGCCCGGACCGCCGACGGGGCCGCGCGCCCGGGTCGTTAGGCTCGTGGCATGTCTTCCACCCCTGTGACCTCCGCGCGCCCGGACGGGCGTGCCGCCGACGAGCTGCGGCCCGTCACCATCACGCGCCGGTTCCTGACCGCCGGCGAGGGCTCGGTCCTCGTCGAGTTCGGGGGCACGAAGGTGCTGTGCGTCGCGTCCTTCACGGAGGGTGTCCCGCGCTGGCGCAAGGGCTCGGGGGAGGGCTGGGTCACGGCCGAGTACTCGATGCTGCCGCGCGCCACGGACAGCCGCTCGGACCGCGAGTCGGTGCGCGGCAAGGTCGGCGGCCGCACGCACGAGATCTCGCGGCTGATCGGCCGCTCGCTGCGCGCCGTCGTGGACGTCGCGGCCCTGGGCGAGAACACCGTCGTCCTCGACTGCGACGTGCTGCAGGCCGACGGCGGCACGCGCACCGCGTCGATCACCGGCGCCTACGTGGCGCTCGCCGACGCGGTGGCCTGGGCGGTCGACCAGCGGATCGTCGCACCGGGTCGCCAGGTCCTGCGCGACTCGGTGTCGGCCGTGAGCGTCGGGATCGTCGACGGAGTGCCGGTGCTCGACCTGCCGTACGTCGAGGACGTGCGCGCCGAGACCGACATGAACGTCGTCGTGACCGGCTCGGGGGCGTTCGTCGAGGTGCAGGGCACCGCCGAGCACGCGCCGTTCGTGCGCAGCGAGCTGGACGCGCTGCTCGACCTCGCGCTCGCGGGCACCGCACGCCTCGCCGCGCTGCAGGCCGCCGCGCTCGCGGCGCCGCCCTCGGACGGCTCGGCGACGCGCGTCGAGGGCGTCGCGTGAGCGTCCCGGCCGGCGCGCGCCTGGTGCTCGCCACGCACAACGCGCACAAGGTCGGCGAGCTGCGCGCGATCCTCGCCCCCGTGCTCCCCGGCCTGGCGGCCGACGCGGTGGTGGGCGCCCGGGACGTCGGCGCGCCCGAGCCCGTCGAGGACGGCGTGACGTTCGAGCAGAACGCGCTGCTCAAGGCCCGCGCGCTCGCGGCGTTCACGGGTCTGCCCGCGGTCGCGGACGACTCCGGCCTGGCCGTGGACGTGCTCGGCGGCGCACCCGGCATCTTCTCGGCGCGCTGGGCGGGCCGGCACGGCGACGACGCGGCGAACCTCGAGCTGCTGCTCGCGCAGCTCGCCGACATCCGCGACCCCCACCGAGGTGCGCGCTTCGTGTGCGCGGCGGCGCTCGTGACGCCCGACGGGTTCGAGCACGTCGAGACGGGCGCGCTCGTCGGGACGCTCGCGCTCGCGCCGCGGGGTGCCGGAGGCTTCGGGTACGACCCGGCGCTCGTGCCGCTCGGCGAGTCGCGCACGTGCGCCGAGCTCTCCGCGCACGAGAAGAACGCGATCAGCCACCGGGGTCGGGCGTTCCGCGCGCTCGCGCCGGTCGTCGCGCGCGTCCTGGCCGGTCCCGACGAGGGCACCGGCGGCTGATGCCCGCCCCCGACGCCCTGCCGGGTGCGGTCCAGCTCGTCGCGGACGCCGTGACGTTCGGCTACCCGGGCCGGCCCGTGCTGGACCGGCTCGACCTGACCGTCTCGGCAGGGGAGCGGGTGGGCCTGGTCGGGGAGAACGGCGCGGGCAAGACGACGCTGCTGCGCGTGCTCGCGGGCGAGCTCGCACCCTCGTCGGGCACGGTGCGGCGCTCGGGGTCGCTCGCGGTCGTCGACCAGGAGCTCGTCGTGCGCCCCGACGACACCGTCGGCACGCTCGTGCGCGGCACGGGCGCCGGCGTGCGTGCGGTCGCCGCGGAGCTCGAGGCGGTCGTCGCGGCGTTCGACCACGAGAACGGCGACCTGGCCGCGCTCACCGCGGCGATGACGCGGTACGAGCAGCTCGCGGCGTGGGACGTGGACCGCCGCGTCGACGAGGCGCTCACGCGGTTCGGCGCCCCGCGCCAGCCGGACCGGCGCCTGGCCGAGCTGAGCGTCGGCGAGCGGTACCGCGTGCGCCTCGCGTGCCGCGTGGGCGAACGCTCGGACGTGCTGCTGCTCGACGAGCCGACCAACCACCTCGACGCGGCGGGCATCGACTACCTCACCGGGCTGCTGCGCGAGTGGCCCGGGGCCGTCGTGATCGTCACGCACGACCGGCAGCTGCTCGACGACGTCATGACCGCGATCCTCGACCTGGACCCCGCGATGGACGGCCGCCCCGCCCTGTACGGGGCGACCCGCTACGCCGACTACCGGTTCGCGAAGGACCAGATGCTGCGCCGGTGGCGTGCCCGCTACCGGGCCGAGCGCAAGCGCGCGCTGCAGCTCGCGCAGCGCCTCGACGCGTCGTACGAGGGTCTGTCCGACGAGTGGCGCCCGCCCAAGGGCTCCGACAAGCACCGGCGCGGCACGCGCGCCCGCATCCACGTCAAGGCCGCCGACCGGCTCGTCCAGCGGCTCGAGGCGCAGGCCGTCGCGGTGCCCGTGCCCCCGCCGACCCTGCAGTTCCCGGACCTGCCGAGCCTGCCGCGGCGCGCCTCGACGGGCGCGGACCCGGACCGCCCGCTCGACCCGGGCGCGGACCGCCGGGCCGCGCACGCCGGCCCGCTGCTCGAGCTGCGCGCCCCGCGCGTGCTCGGCCCGCACGGGGTGCGGCTCGACCTGCCGGGGCGGCGCCTCGAGGTCGCCCCCGCGTCACGGCTCCTCGTCGTCGGACCGAACGGGTCCGGCAAGTCCACGCTGCTCGCCGCGCTCGTCGGCGCGTTGCCGCTCGACCGCGGGACGCGCACCGTCGCGCCCGGTGTGCGGCTCGGCGTGCTGGGGCAGGAGGGTCCCACGGAGCACGCCGACGTGACGGCCGGCCCGGCCGGGCTCGTCGCGGACGCGCCCCGCGGACCGTCGGCGTTCGACGCGTACGCGCGCCACGCGCTCGACCTGCTGGGGCAGGGGCTGCTCGACCCCGAGCAGCTCGTCCCCGTCGCCGCGCTCGGCCTGCTCACCGAGGAGGACCTCGAGCGTCCGGTGCGCGAGCTGTCCGTCGGGCAGCGCCGCCGGTTCGACCTCGCGTGCGCGCTGCTCGCGGCGCCGCACGTGCTGGTGCTCGACGAGCCGACCAACCACCTGTCGGTCGGCCTCGTCGACGAGCTCACGGCCGCCCTGCGCTCGACGTCCGCCGCGGTCGTCGTCGCGACCCACGACCGGCGCATGCGCGCCGACCTGGCGGACTGGCCGGTGCTCGACCTGACCTGACGACGGCCGCCGCGGCCCGGGGGCCCAGGGGCTCAGGGCAGGCGGCCCACGTGCGCCATCGCCTGGCGCAGCAGCACGCCCTGCCCGCCGGTCATCTCGACCTGCACCTGCTCGCCGCACGCCTCCTCCGGCGTCAGCCAGGCGAGGTCGATCGCGTCCTGCTGCGGGCGGCAGTCGCCCAGCACGGGCACGACGTACGCGAGCGACACCGCGTGCTGGCGGGGGTCGTGGTACGAGGTGATGCCCGGCGTGGGGAAGTACTCCGCGACCGTGAACGGCTGCGGTGAGGCGGGGATCTGCGGCAGCGCGACCGGCCCGAGGTCCTTCTCGATGTGCCGGACCAGGGCGTCCCGCACCCGCTCGTGGTACATCACGCGGCCCGAGACGAGCGCGCGCGACATCACGCCCTCGCGCGTCACGCGCAGCAGCAGCCCGACGGCGACGACGTCGCCGGAGTCGTCCACGCGCACCGGGACCGCGTCGACGTAGACGAGCGGCATGAGGCCACGCACGCGCGCGATCTCCTCGGGCGGGAGCCAGCCCGACGGGCGCTCGGGGGAGGGCGGGAACTCGGCCGTCTCGGTCACCGTGCCGTTCTACCGTGCTCGCCCGCGAACGGGTCACAGGCGCGCGCGGAGAGCCCGAATCGCCCCGGGCACGGGAATACCCCGAGCGTGCGACGCCTTCTAGCGGGCGGAACCCCCGAGACCCTGAAGGAGGGCCGCCATGGCCACCACGACGCTCACCGCCGACACCCTCGGCCAGACCATCGCCGACAACGACATCGTCCTCGTGGACTTCTGGGCGCAGTGGTGCGGGCCGTGCAAGCGGTTCGGTCCCGTCTTCGAGGCGTCGTCGCAGCAGCACCAGGACGTGGTGTTCGGCAAGGTCGACACCGAGGCCGAGCAGCAGCTCGCCGCCGAGCTCCAGATCTTCTCGATCCCGACGCTCATGGCCTTCCGCGAGGGCATCCTCGTCTTCAACCAGGCCGGTGCGCTGCCCGGGCCCGCGCTCGAGCAGGTCGTCCAGGCGGTCAAGGACCTCGACATGGACGAGGTCCGCGCGAAGATCGCCGCGGCCTCGGACGGTCAGGCCTGACCCTGCAGGCGGCCCTCGCCCGCTGACACGACGGCGCCCACCCCCGGCGGGGTGGGCGCCGTCGTCGTCTCACGGCCCCGCAGCGGGCGGGGGCCGGTCCGTCAGCAGCCCACGCGGCTGTCGGCGACGACGACGTCGTCGAACCACAGCGTGTCGGCGCCGTCGCCGTAGGACTCCCAGCCGAGCCGCAGGTCGGTGAGCCGGGGCGACCAGGCCTTGTTCAGCCACTGGCCGTCGATGTCGTGCGTCGGCGTGCCGTCGACGATCAGGCCCGGCACGGCCCAGCCGTCGAGGTACGTCGTCAGACGCCCCGCGGCGCCCTCGACGAGCACCTCGGCGCAGTGCCACGACCCGCCCGCGGGCAGCTGCGCGGTCCGGGTCAGACCGGCGGGGCTCTGCTCGGGCAGCGTCGCGTCGTCCGACGAGCGGTTCCACTGCATCAGCGCGTTCTGGCCTCCCATGCGCAGGTCACGGTTGCCGTCGTTCGCGTCCCGCATCGCCAGGTACGTCGTGTGCGAGACGGGCAGGGCGGTGGTGTGGCGGACCCAGAACCGCACGTACACCGTGCGCGGCAGCGGGGCGCTCGGCTGCGCCTGGACGAACACGTGGTTGCAGTAGCCGGCCCCGCCGTCGACGCGCAGCGACCGGCTGCCGGAGTGCGCGACCGTCGAGTCGACGACGGCCCGCCCGCTGCCCGAGCAGTCGGGGTACGTCACGGCCCAGGTGCCGGACGGTGTGGCGCTCGTCTGGGTCTCCAGCCCGTCGCAGAACACCGCGGTGCCGCACGTCGCCGGCGTCGTCGTGGGGTCGTCCGTGGGGTCCTGCGTCGGCTCGTCGGTCGGGTCCTGCGTCGGCTCGGTGGTGGGCTCGTCGGTCGGGTCCTGCGTGGGGTCGTCCGTCGGGTCCTGCGTCGGCTCGTCGGTCGGGTCGACGGTCGGGTCCGGCGTCGGCGTCGTGCCCCCGTTGCACGCGACGCCGTCGAGCGCGAAGTCGGTCGGCGCCGCGTTCTCGCCCGTCCAGGTGCCCTGGAACCCGAACGACGTCGTGGCGCCGGCGGCGAGCTCGCCGTTCCACGGCGCGTTCGTCACGGTCACCGCCGAGCCCGACTGCGTGACGGTCGAGCTCCACGCCTGGGTGACGCGCTGGCCCGACGGCCAGGTCCAGGTGAGCGTCCAGCCGTGCGTGGCCGCGCCGGGCGTCACCCGGACGTCGGCGGTGAAACCGCCCGGCCAGGAGCTGGTGCTCCAGGCCACCTGGCAGCCTGCCGCCTGGGCGGCGCTCCCGGTCGCGACCGCCGCGACCGTCGCGCCCAGCGCGGCCGCGACCGCGGTCGTCGCCGCCAGCGCCGCGCGCCAGAACCTCGTCGTGCTGGGATGCATCGCGTACGTCCTCTCGTGGGGCCCACCCGCGCGGGACCCGCGCGGGTGGGCCGTCTGCCCCTTGTGGGCAGCCTCGCCACCGGGTAGAGGACGGCGTAACCCTCCCAATCGCTTCACACGGGCCGGGGGAGCCGACCCGCGGCCGGCGTCAGTACGGGCGGGCGTCGACGTCGGCCTGCGTCGCGGAGGAGTCGAACGCGCGGTCCATGACGATGAACCGGCGCGGCAGGTCGACGCCCTGGTGCGCCTTCGTCACGGCGTCGAGGACCTGCTCGCCGAACGCGGGGTTGCACTCCACGACGTAGCCGATCTCCCCGTCGACGAGGGCCTGCAGGCTCGCGCGGCTCCCCCCGATCGCGACGACGACGACGTCCTCGCCCGGGACCTTGTCGGCGGCCGTGACCGCCTCGACCGCGCCCAGCGCCATGTCGTCGCCGTGCGCGAGGACGACGTCGAGCTCGGGGTGGGCCTCGAGCAAGGCGGCCGTCGCGGCCCGCCCGCCGGCGCGCGTCCCGTCGCCCGCCGCCTTGCCCACGACGTTCTTGGCCCCGACGGCGGACGCGAAGCCGGTCGCGCGGTCGCGCTGCGACCGCGAGTCGGCCGCGCCCACGACCTGGACCACCTGCGCGTCGGGGTGGTGCGCCACGACCCACTCGCCCGCGGCGACGCCTTCGCCCGCGAAGTCGTGGCCGATCCACGTGAGGTAGGGCTCGACGACGAGGCTGTCGAGCGCGCCGTCGACGAGCACCAGCGGGATGCCCGCGTCCTTGACCTCCTGGAGCACCTCGTCCCAGCCCGTCTCGACCGCCGGCGAGAAGACGATCACGTCGACCCCTTGCTCGACGAACCCGCGCAGGGCCGCGACCTGCTCGGCCTGCGTGCGCTGCGTGTCCGCGACGACGAGCTCGACGCCGTTCTCGGACGTGAGGTTCGCCCGCAGCGACGCGGTGCTCGCGTCGCGCCAACCCTCGTCGGCGCCCGGCCGCTGCGCGAACCCGACCGTGACGAGCCCGCCGGCACCGCTGCCCGCGGCGGTCGCCGCGTCGGAGGTGTCGGCGCTCGCGGTGGCGCTGCACGCCGCGAGGGCGGCCGCGAGGAACCCCGTCATCAGGGTTGCTGCGGCACGGGCGCGCGGGGACGTTCTGGACATGCGATCTCCTCATCGGTGCCGAGTCACGACGGACTCGCGGGGCCGACCGGCAGTCAGGGGACGACGCACGTCTGCGTCGCGAGGCCGGTGTGTGAGCGCGCTCCCACGGAGAGGATATGAAGCACTTCGGGCGACACGGACCGGTTTGGCCGACGAGGATTCAGGTGAAACGTGCCAATGGGCCGATTTGTTGGTTCGGCTGGGCAATTGTCTGGGTGTGTCCACGCGACTGGTCCGCATGACGAGACGCGGACCGGCGTGAGACCGGCCGTGAGGCCGGTCGGGTACTCGACACCCGAGGAGGCGGAGCCCCCGCCCGCCACGAGCGGGGGGCACCGCGCGGTGCGGAAGACGGGAGTCGAACCCGCACGCCCGCGAGGGCACCAGGACCTAAACCTGGCGTGGCTGCCGTTTCACCACTTCCGCCGGGGCGCCGATCCTCCCACACCCCGTCATGACCGGTCAGGCCATGACCGGTCAGGCGATGCCGAGGTCCCGGCGCAGCTTCGCGACGTGGCCCGTCGCGCGCACGTTGTACTGCGCGAGCTCGACCACGCCGTCCGCGTCGAGCACGACCGTCGATCGGATGACGCCGGTGACCGTCTTGCCGTACAGCTGCTTCTCGCCGTACGCACCCCACGCCTGCAGGGTCTCGCGCGACTCGTCGGACACCAGCGGGAAGGTCAGGTGCTCCTCGGCGGCGAACGCCGCGAGCTTCGCCACCGGATCGGGTGACACGCCGACGACCGTCAGGCCCGCTCCCTGAAGTGCCGCGAGCGAGTCGCGGAAGTCGCACGCCTGCTTCGTGCAGCCCGGCGTCCCCGCGGCCGGGTAGAAGTACACGACCACCCGGCGCCCGCGCAGGTCCGAGAGCGTCAGCGAGCCGCCGTCCGCCGTGGGCAGCGTGAAGTCGGGTGCGACGTCGCCGACGGCGAGGCGGGGCATGAGGTCTCCTTGCGGGCTGACGGCAGGTGGGGCGGCGACCGCCCGGTCACCGGCTGGCGTCAGCCTACGGCGCGCGGGGTAGCGTCGGCGCGTGAGCACGACGCCCGAGCCCCAGCCTGCGACGACCACGAGCCCCACCCCGAGCCCCGGTGCCGGGCCCCTGCCGATCCGCATGCTCAACGACCGGCTCCTCGTCGAGCTCGACGACGACGCGGCGGAGCGGCGCTCGGCCGCCGGCATCGTCATCCCCGCCACGGCGGCGGTCGGCAAGCGGCTCGCGTGGGCCCGCGTGCGTGCCGTGGGTCAGCACGTGCGGCAGGTCGAGGTCCAGGACCGCGTGCTGTTCGACCCGGAGGACCGCGCCGAGGTCGAGCTGGAGGGGGCGACGTACGTGCTGCTGCGCGAGAAGGACGTGCACGCGGTCGCCGCCCCGCGCGCGACCGGGGAGGGCACCGGCCTGTACCTGTGAGCCGCACGATCTGTGTGGATTCCGTGGAGGAGCGGCCCTCGACGGGCGACTGCCAGGTTCGGGTGGTGTGCTGACGCCCGGCGGCCAGGGGGCGCGGACGGTCGCCGGTCCCCGAGGAGGAGTCCATGAGCGACCTCGCCGCGCGGCCGCGCGTGCCGTCAGGACGCCCGCCGACCGTGCCGGACGTCGACGTGAGCCCCGAGCGCATCCGTGCGCTCCTCGAGTCGCGCGTCCCGCTCGCGCTCGTCGCGGACCTCACCGCGCCCGGCCCGACCGCGGCCCGGCTCGTGCGTGAGGAGTCCGTGCCGCAGTGGCCGCGCTCGTGACCCTCGTCCGTGACACTCGCCCGTGACCCTCGTCACGACGCAGGGCACCGGTTCGCTCGCAGGGCCGCAGGGCTGCTAACGTTCTTTCCCGCGCGGCACTAGCTCAACTGGCAGAGCAGCTGACTCTTAATCAGCGGGTTCAGGGTTCGAGTCCCTGGTGCCGTACCACCTCACGAGGCCCCCGGTCGATGCCGGGGGCCTCGTGCCGTTCCCGGACGCGCGCGTCGTCGTGACCGCCGTCAGCCGTGACCACCCGTCTGCCGTGACCACCGTCACCTGGCCGGTACCGCGGGCGCCGGTACGCTGCGAACGTGACGACGACCCCCGGGACGCCCCCCGGCACGCAGGCGCGGCTGGCTCTCGTGACGTGCGCGGAGCTGCCCGACCTCGACCCCGACGACGCCCCCCTGCGCCCGGCGCTCGAGGCGCGGGGGATCGCCACGGATGTCGTCGTCTGGGACGACCCGACCGTCGACTGGGGCACGTACCCGCACGTCCTCATCCGCTCGACGTGGGACTACACGCACCGCCCGGCGCAGTTCGCCGACTGGACCCGCCGCGTCGAGCGGTCGAGCGTGCTCCTCAACCCGTCGCCCGTGGTGACGTGGAACATCGACAAGACCTACCTGCGCGACCTCGAGTCCGCGGGCGTCCCGACGGTCCCCACGATCTGGCTGGACCCGGCGCGCAACTTCAACTCCCGCGCGATCCACACGCGCTTTCCCGCCTTCGGCGACTTCGTCGTCAAGCCCACCGTCAGCGCGGGCTCGCGCGACACGGGCCGGTACCGCGCGGACGAGACGCCCCAGCGGTCGCAGGCGATCATGCACGCCCGGAACCTGCTGGGCGTGGGGCGCTGGGTCATGATCCAGCGCTACCTGCGGCAGGTCGACACGGTCGGGGAGACCGCGCTCGTCTTCGTCGAGGGCGAGTACTCGCACGCCGTGCACAAGGGCGCGCTGCTGTCGGGCCCGTACAAGGAGGGCTCCGACGAAGGGGTCCTGTACCGCGACGAGAAGATGAGCCCCGCCAAGCCGTCCGACGCGGAGCTCGAGCTCGCCCGCAAGGTGGTGGGAGAACTCCCGGGGATCCTCGGCCTCGACGGCCCGCTGCTGTACGCGCGCGTCGACCTGATCCCCGACGACGAGGGTGACCCGGTCCTGCTCGAGCTCGAGCTCGCCGAGCCCAGCCTGTTCTTCGCGCACGCGCCGGGCTCGGTCGAGCGGTTCGCCGACGCGGTGGCGGCCCGGGTCCGCGGCTGACCGCTCGCCCGGGGACCGGGCACCGGTCCGTGTGCGAAGTACTGCTCGCGAGCCGGTACACTTTTCGACGGCCCGGTTCCGACCGGGACAGTGGTGGCTATAGCTCAGGTGGTAGAGCACCTGGTTGTGGTCCAGGGGGTCGCGGGTTCAAGTCCCGTTAGCCACCCCAGTACGACGAAGGGCGCCGATCTCGTGTCGGCGCCCTTCGTCGTCGTGCGGGTGTCCCCGCAGGTCAGCGCGTCTCGGGACGCTTGGCCACCGAGCTGGCGGCGATCTGCGCGGAGATGCGGCGCGCGGTCGTCGAGTCGGGGCCCGGGGCGGCGGGGAACAGCGCCGCGCGGTAGTAGCGCAGCTCGTCGATGCTCTCCAGGATGTCCGCGAGCGCGCGGTGGCCGCCGTTCTTGGCGGGCGAGGCGAAGTACACGCGCGGGTACCAGCGGCGCGCGAGCTCCTTGATCGACGAGACGTCGATCACGCGGTAGTGCAGGTGCGCGACGAGCTCGGGCATGTCGCGGTCGAGGAACGTCTTGTCGGTGCCGACCGAGTTGCCCGCCAGGGGGGCCTTGCCGGGCTCCGGCACCCACGTCCGGACGTACTCGAGCACCTGACGCTGCGCGTCGGCGAGCGTGGTGCCGGTCGCGAGCGCGTCGAGCAGGCCGGACGTCGTGTGCATGGTCCGCACGAAGTCGCCCATCTGCTCGAGCGCCTCCGGCGGGGGCGCGACGAGCACGTCGACGCCGTCGCCCAGCACGTTGAGCTCGGAGTCGGTGACGACCGCGGCGACCTCGACGAGCGCGTCGGCCGTCAGGTCGAGCCCTGTCATCTCGCAGTCGATCCACACGATGCGGTCGCTGCTCTCGTGGCCGTTGGGCTGGCTCGTCGTCGTCACTCGGGTCAGCCTAGGACGACGAGCGGGCCCGCGAGGTCACGTCCCGCCGTGCGAACCGGTGCGGGGGCCCGGGTGCGGGCCGGTGCGCGGGGCCTCGTCGTCGCCCTGCGGCACGGTGGACGCGACCCACGCGGCCGTCGGCACCAGGACGAGGACCGCGAGCCCGACCGTCACGGCCGTCCCGACCGACGTGCCCGCCCACCGCAGGACGACGGCGACGACGCCCGCTGCGCCGATCCCGACCAGGACGCGCTCGAGCCACGCGGCGAGCCGCGTACGCAGGTCGACGCGAGGCTCGCGTCCGGCATGCCGACCCATCAGGCGGCGCCCCCGCGCGGGCGCACGTCACGACGCCGCCCCGCGGGGACGCGCGCGTGACCTGCGTTCATGGCGACATGGTGGCACGCCCGCACCGCGCGCAGCGGGAGCCACGGGGGTGACCCGCGGACGCGAGAACGGCGGCCCCCCGGGTGGGGGACCGCCGTTCTCCTGGGTCGCGCGTGTCCGGCGCACCGGACGACTGCTACGCCCGTGCGTACAGCATCAGCAGCGCGAGGTCCGGACGGCGTTCCGGTGGATGGCTCGCGGCGTGCTCACGAGATCTGGCCCGCTCGGCGCGCGAGAGCTCGTCCTGGACGGCGCGCTCCCGCTCGACGTAGTCGGCACGGGCGAGGTCGGTGGTCATGAGGGCATGCATGAGGAACTCCTCGGGTGGGTGGGTGAAGGTGCGGGGATCCGCGACGGCACGGGCCGGGCGGGTCCGACCCGTCTCGACCACCGTGCAGGACAACCAGACCACCTCGCAGATACCCCCGTCACGGGATTTATCGCCGCCGGGCACGGGCGAGACGACCGGGGCCCGCGGGCCGGGGACCGGTACCCTGCGGCTGCCGGCCCCCGTAGCTCAGTGGACAGAGCAGCCGCCTTCTAAGCGGTCGGTCGCAGGTTCGAGTCCTGCCGGGGGCGCCAGCGGACGCGGACGGGCGCGGGGTCTCAGAACGCCGCGTCGACGACGAGCGCGCGGTGGTCCGACAGGCCGAGGTCCAGCGCGCTCGCGCGGCGCGCGCGGACGTCGGCGGTGCCCAGCACGTGGTCGAGCTGCTGGTCCGGCGCGTGCACCGGGAACGTCGCGGCCCGCGCGAGCGGGTGCAGACCGGTGACGCGCGCCGGCCGGTCGCCCGCGAGGTTGAGGTCGCCCATGACGACGCGCGGGCCCGGCATGGCGTGCGTGGCGCGCACCAGGTGCCGCAGCTGGCGCACGTTCCAGCCGGGGATGAACGTGAGGTGCGTCCCGACGACCGTGCACGGCCCCTCGGGGGCGTGCACGACCGCGGCGATCGCCGCGCGCGGCTCGTCACGCACGAGCGTGGGCCACCGGCGCCCCGGGAACAGCACGGGCGCCCGCCGGCGCAGCGCGGGCAGCGCGACGACGCGCCACTCCAGCACCGGCAGCCGGGACAGCAGCGCGATGCCGTACGCCGCGCCGGTGGGCTGGGCGTCGCCGGTGCCCGCGACCCACAGGTCCGGCTCGCCGTGCAGCGTCGCGGCGAACCGGTGGTGGGGCGCCCCCATGGCGTCCGCCGCGACGGCGGTCAGGTCCGCGCCGTGCGAGCGGGCCTGGTCGCGGTCGACCTCCTGCAGCGCGAGCACGTCGGCGTCCAGCCGGCGCACGCCCGCGGCCAGGCGGTCCAGGTCCACCCGGCCGTCGGTCGTCGAGCGGCCGTGCAGGATGTTGAACGTCGCGAGCCGCACGCGGCGATTGTGACCCGGCCGCGCGGCGGGCGCTCGGGCTGCGGGACGCCGCGGCGCGGTGTACACACGCACCATGTCCGCCCCGACCCCGCCCGCCGCCGCCGTCGCCCGCGCCGGTGCCGCACCCGCGCCGCTGCCCGAGCCCGCGGGCGCCGACACCCCCGACGCGCGGCTCGCGCTGCAGGACGCGGTCCGCCGCACGGCGGTCGCGCTGATCGACGCGCAGGTGCCGTTCGCGCTCGTCGGCGGGTACGCCGCGTGGGCGCTCGGGGCGCCGGAGCCGAGCCACGACGCGGACTTCGCGGTCGCCGAGCAGGACGCCGACCGCGCCCGCCAGGCCCTCGCGGCGGCCGGCCTCGACGTGCAGGAGCCCGCGGAGAACTGGCTGTTCAAGGCGTACCACCACGGCCAGCTCGTCGACGTGATCTTCCGCATGGTCGGTGAGCCCGTGACGCACGAGCAGCTCGCGCAGGCGCAGGAGCTCGAGGTGCTCGCGGTGCGCATGCCCGTGATCGGGGCCACGGAGATCGTCTCCGCGAAGCTGCGGGTGCTGGGGGAGCACTACTGCGACTTCACGTGGCTGCTGCCGATGGTGCGGGCGCTGCGCGAGCAGGTCGACTGGCCGCGCGTGCGCGCGGACGTGGCCGAGCAGCCGTACGCGCGCGCGTTCCTGTTCCTCGCGGACGAGCTCGGGCTCACGTCCGACGCCGAGCGGCGGTTCGCGGCCACGCCGGGGCGTGGGGCGCCGGACGAGACCTGACGCACCGGGCCGTGAGTCGGCGCGGGGACCACCCGGACGGTCGGCGCACGACCGGGGGACACCGCGCGCGGGCACCTGCGGGCGCTCACCCCCGCGTGGCGCGTTTGTGCAGGTCATCAGACGACGCGAGAATGGCGCCGTGAGCGCCAAGCCCGGCACCACCACGGCGCAGACCGCCGGGTACGCCCCCGCCGACGAGCACCCCGGTGCGCCCGCGGCCGGCGCGGACCCGACGGCGGCCGCCGGACCGACCGCGCCCGAGGCGGGTGGCGGCTCGTCCGCCGACGCCCCGGCGGGAGACGCCGCGGCGGCCGACGAGCACGCGCGGCACGCCGGGCGGCACACCGCGGACGACCCGCGCGAGATCCTCGCCCGCCCGCTCGCGGCGGGGTCGCTGCTCGACGCGGTGCGTGACCTGCGGCGGGACGTCGAGCGCACGACGTTCCCGCTCGACCTGCCCGGTACCGCGGCGGCGCGCGCGTCCCGGGCGCGCCTGGTCGACCAGCTCACCGAGCACCTGGTCCCGCGCCTCACCGAGCTCTCCGCGCCCGCGGTCGTCGTCGTCGCGGGCTCCACGGGGGCCGGCAAGTCGACCCTCGTGAACTCGCTCGTCGGGCACGAGGTGACGACCGCCGGCGTGCTGCGGCCGACCACGCGCGAGCCCGTGCTCGTGCACCACCCGGGCGACTCGGACCTGCTCGAGGCGCACCCGCTGGTGGGCACGGCCCGTGCCGTGGCGCACGACGCCGTGCCGCGCGGCATCGCCCTGCTCGACGCGCCGGACCTGGACTCCGTCCTCGACGCGAATCGTGCAGCCGCCCACCGGCTGCTCGAGGCCGCCGACCTGTGGCTGTTCGTGACCACCGCCGCGCGGTACGGCGACGCGCTCCCGTGGCGCGTGCTCCAGGACGCGGTGGAGCGCGGCGCGTCGATCGCGATGGTGCTCAACCGTGTGCCGACCGAGTCCCTGCCCGCGGTGCGCGGCGACCTGCTCGCGCGGCTGCGCGAGCACGGGCTCGCGGGGTCGCCGCTGTTCGTCGTGCCGGACCAGGGCCCGCACGAGGGTCCGCTCGAGCCGCGCGTCGTCGCGCCGGTGCAGCGCTGGCTGCTCATGCTCGCCGGGCCGGACCGCGCGCGCACCGTGATCGGGCGGACCCTGCGGGGCTCGCTCGCAGCGCTGCGGCTGTGGGTCGACGAGCTCGCCGAGGCCGTCCAGGCGCAGGCCGACGCGGCCGCGCAGGTGGGCGCTCTGCTCGACGAGGCGAGCGAGGCGCCGCTGGCGCGGGCGAGCGCCGCGGTGGCCGGCGGTGACGTCGCACGCGGCGCCGTCGGTGTGCGGTGGGCCGAGCTCACGTCGCCGCGCGGGGCGATCGGCTCGGTCGTGCGCGGTGGCAAGGTGCGCGGGTCCGGGCGCGGGCGCGCCGACCGCGAGTCGGCCGTGGCCGCGCTGCGGGCCGAGGTGACGAACGCGGCGACGACCGTGCTGACGGCGGCCGCGACCGACGCGGACGTCGACCTGCGCGACGCGCTCGCGGCCGGTCCGGCCGGGGCCGTCGCGGTCCTGGACCGCTGGGCGCCGCGCGCGACGGGCCCCGACGGTGCGTCCGAGCAGGCCGCGCGCGCGTGGGTGGGGCAGGGCGTGCGCGCGGTGCGCGGCGCGCTCGCCGACCCCTCGCTCGACCGGGCGGCCGCCAGACGGCGGGACAAGGGCGTGCGGGTGCTCGGCGAGGAGGTCGTCGCGACCGTCGCGCTGGCCGCCGCGGGCGGCGTCGACGACGCGCTGGACACGCTGACGACGCTCGTCGGGCCGGCCGCGCAGGACGTCGTCGCCGAGTTGCGCGACGACCTCGAACGGCGCGCTCGGGCGCGCGTCTCGCTCGTGCGGGACGAGGCCGCGACCCCGCTCGCCGACCCCGACCTCGCCTCCGATGCCGCGTCGCGCCTGCGCCTGCGGCTCGCCGTCATCAAGGGGCTGACATGAGCGTGCCGACGAGCGCCGGGGCCGCCGTGAGCGTCACGGTCGGCGAGGAGACGGTGGCGCTGTCCGCGCGCGTCGCGGCGCTCGAGTCCGCGCTCGACGAGGCGGGCGAGCGCCTCGACCCGGACGCGTCGGCCGACGCCCGTGCGGCCGTCACCCGGCTGCGGGAGCGGCTCGCGCTGGGCGTGGACCACACGGTCGTCGCGCTCGCGGGCGGCACCGGGTCCGGCAAGTCGAGCCTGTTCAACCGGGTCAGCGGGCTGCGGTTCGCCGAGGTGGGCGTGCGCCGCCCGACGAGCTCGCAGGTCACCGCGTGCGTGTGGGGTCCCGGGGGCGACCCGGTGCTCGACTGGCTGGGCGTGCAGCCCGAGCTGCGGATCCAGCGCGAGAGCGTCCTCGACGGCGAGAGCGAGGCGCCCCTGCGCGGCCTGGTGCTGCTGGACCTGCCCGACCACGACTCGGTCGAGCCCGCGCACCGGGAGGTCGTCGACCGCCTGCTGCCGCAGGCCGACCTGCTCGTCTGGGTGGTCGACCCGCAGAAGTACGCCGACGAGGCGCTGCACGCGGGCTACCTGCGGTCGCTCGCGGGCCAGGACACCTCGATGCTCGTCGTGCTCAACCAGGTCGACACCGTGCGGGAGGGTGAGCGCGCGGCGCTCGTCGCCGACGTGACGCGCCTGCTCGCGGAGGACGGGCTGCCGGACGTCCCCGTGGTGGCGGCGTCGGCCGCGACCGACGAGGGCGTCCCGGACCTGCGGGCAGGGCTCGCGCGGGTCGTCGCGGGGCGCTCGCTCGCCGCGCGGCGGGCCGAGCAGGAGGTCACGGCGGCCGCTCGCCGGCTCGCCGAGGGTGTCGCCGGCCACGAGCCGGCGCCCGCGGCGCTCGCGACCGGCCCGATCGTCGCGGCGCTCGCGGAGGCCTCGGGCATGGACGCGGTGACGGACGCGGTCGCCGCGGCCGTGCGCGGACGCGGCGTGCGTGTCCCGCAGATCGTGCCCGTGCACCCGGACGCGGTGCGCCTCGCGCGGGGCTCGTGGCTCGCGGGCGCGACCGCCGACCTCCCGGAGCGCTGGGCGGCGTCCGTGCGCGAGCGCGTCGCGTCCGCGGACGCGCTCGGGCGGCACGTGGGCTACGCGCTCGGCGACGTGACGGTCGCGGTGCGGCGGTCACGCGCCGCGGCGGTGCTGGTCGCGCTCGCGGCGGTGCTCGGGCTCGCGGGGCTCGTCGTCGGCGGACTCGGTGCCGGCGAGCTCGTCGGCGGGGCGGGGGTCACGGGCACGCTGCGGCTCGGGGTCGTGCTCCTGGCGCTGGCGCTCGCGTGCCTGCTGGTGGGGCGCGCCGTGCGGGCGCGCGCGGCCCGGCGGGCGGCCGCCCGGGTGCGCGAGGAGGGACGCGCCGCGATCGAGGAGGTCGCCCGGCAGGACCTGGTCGAGCCGACCGCGGCGGTCGTGGCGGAGCACCGGCGCGTGCGCGGGCTGCTCGACACCGCGCGCGGCTGACGCCACCCGACCCCAGCCCCCTGGCCGGCGCGGTCGGTCCCCAGCCCGGCCGGTCCGCGCCCACCGACGGCGTCGTCGCGGCCACGCTGCCCGCACACGCCCCGGTCGAGACGGGGCCGGTCGGCAGGAGGCAGCATGAGCAACGGGACCCTCGACATCACCGTCACGGGGTGGGTCGGCAGCGAGATCACGACGCTGCCCGCGCAGGACGGGCGCGCGGCGTACACGACCTTCCGGGTCGGGAGCACGCGGCGGTGGTGGAACCGCGTGACGGGGCAGTGGCAGGACTCGCAGACCGAGTGGTTCCAGGTGAAGGCCTGGCGCGCGCTCGCGGTCAACGCGGGTCTCTCGCTGCGCAAGGGCGTGCCCGTCGTCGTGCAGGGGCGCCTGTCGACGCGCGAGTGGCAGGACCAGGGTGGCGCGACGCGCACGTCGCTCGTGCTGGAGGCGACGGCCATCGGGCTCGACCTCACGTACGGCACCGTGGCGTTCGAGCGCACGCTCTCGGGCGCCGCCGCGCTCGCGGCGGACGAGGTGCGCAGCGACCGCCCGGTCGACGTCACGCGTCTCGTCGAGCTCGACGAGGCGTCCGCGCACGACGCGCCCGACGAGCAGGCGCCCGACGAGGGCCTCGTCGACGAGGGCCACGTGCTCACGGAGGAGGCCACGCTCGCCGGTGCCACCCGGTGAGCGTCTAGGCTGGTGCATCGCGATCCCGACGACGACCGGCCGCTGCACGCGCGCGGCCGGCGTCGGCGGGTGGTCGCCGGTCGCGTCCCGCGACCCCCAGCATCCCCGAGCACGTGAGGCGGAGAACCGAGCCCGTGGCTGAGTTCATCTACACCATGTACAAGGCGCGCAAGGCGCACGGAGACAAGGTCATCCTCGACGACGTCTCGCTGAACTTCCTGCCCGGCGCCAAGATCGGCGTCGTCGGGCCGAACGGCGCCGGCAAGTCGACGATCCTGAAGATCATGGCCGGCCTGGACCAGCCGTCGAACGGCGAGGCGCGTCTGAGCCCCGGGTTCACGGTCGGCATCCTGCAGCAGGAGCCGCCGCTCAACGACGACAAGACCGTCCTCGGCAACGTCGAGGAGGGTGTGGGCGAGATCAAGGCGAAGCTCGACCGGTACAACGAGATCTCGGCGCTCATGGCCGAGCCCGACGCGGACTTCGACGCGCTGCTCGCCGAGATGGGCCAGCTGCAGGAGGCCATCGACGCGGCCGACGCGTGGGACCTGGACGCGCAGCTCGAGCAGGCGATGGACGCGCTGCGCTGCCCGCCGCCGGACGCGGACGTCAAGGTGCTCTCCGGTGGTGAGCGCCGCCGCGTCGCGCTGTGCAAGCTCCTGCTCGAGAAGCCGGACCTGCTGCTGCTCGACGAGCCCACCAACCACCTGGACGCCGAGTCGGTGCAGTGGCTCGAGCAGCACCTCAAGGCGTACCAGGGCGCCATCCTGGCCGTCACGCACGACCGGTACTTCCTCGACAACATCGCCGAGTGGATCTGCGAGGTCGACCGCGGCCGCCTCTACCCCTACGAGGGCAACTACTCCACGTACCTGGAGAAGAAGCAGGAGCGCCTCCAGGTCCAGGGCAAGAAGGACGCGAAGCTCGCCAAGCGACTCAAGGACGAGCTCGACTGGGTCCGGCAGAACGCCAAGGGCCGCCAGACCAAGTCGAAGGCGCGCCTGGCCCGCTACGAGGAGATGGCCGCCGAGGCCGAGCGCACGCGCAAGCTCGACTTCGAGGAGATCCAGATCCCGCCGGGCCCGCGTCTGGGCAACCTCGTCCTCGAGGCGAAGGACCTGAGCAAGGGCTTCGACGGCCGACAGCTGATCGACGGGCTGAGCTTCACGCTGCCGCGCAACGGCATCGTCGGCGTGATCGGCCCGAACGGCGTCGGCAAGACGACGCTGTTCAAGACGATCGTCGGCCTCGAGCCGCTCGACGGCGGCGAGCTGAAGATCGGCGAGACCGTGTCGATCTCGTACGTCGACCAGTCGCGCGGCGGCATCGACCCGAAGAAGACGCTGTGGGAGGTCGTCTCGGACGGCCTCGACTTCCTCAAGGTCGGCAACGTCGAGATCCCCTCGCGCGCGTACGTCGCGTCGTTCGGGTTCAAGGGCCCGGACCAGCAGAAGCCGGCGGGCGTGCTGTCGGGCGGCGAGCGCAACCGCCTCAACCTGGCGCTCACCCTCAAGCAGGGCGGCAACCTGCTCCTGCTCGACGAGCCGACCAACGACCTCGACGTCGAGACGCTGGGCTCGCTCGAGAACGCGCTGCTCGACTTCCCCGGCTGCGCCGTCGTGGTCTCGCACGACCGGTGGTTCCTCGACCGGGTCGCGACGCACATCCTGGCGTACGAGGGCACCGAGGAGAACCCCGCGAACTGGTACTGGTTCGAGGGCAACTTCGCCTCCTACGAGGAGAACAAGGTGGCGCGTCTGGGTGCGGACGCCGCGCGCCCGCACCGCGTCACCTACCGCAAGCTGCGCCGCGACTGAGCGACGCCCGCCGCGCCACGCGTGCCCCGGTCCGCCTCGTCGGGCCGGGGCGCGCGTGCTCGGGCAGACTGTCGAGCGTGACGGGATCCGAGGTCGCAGGCACGACGGGCGGCCACCAGGGCCCGCTCGTCGAGGCGCTCGAGCGCCTGCGCAGCCGCCTGGTGGCGCTCGAGCTCCCGCTCGAGACGCCCCGCGTCGCCGAGGCCCGCGGTGACCGTGCGGCGGCGCTCGACCAGCTCGACGACTACCTGCTGCCGCGCCTGCGGGCGCACAGCGCGCCCCTGCTCGTCGTGGTCGGCGGCTCGACCGGGGCGGGCAAGTCGACGCTCGTGAACTCGTTGCTCGGCGTGCAGGTCTCCGCCCCCGGCGTGCTGCGGCCGACCACCCGCGCACCCGTGCTCGTGCACCACCCGCTCGACGAGCGCTGGTTCTCCACGGACCGCGTGCTGCCCGGACTCGCGCGCGTGGTCTCGGACGCCGGTGCCGCCGGCGAGGGGCGGGCGCTGCGGCTCGTCGCGTCCGCGGTGCTCCCGCCCGGGCTCGCCCTGCTCGACGCACCGGACGTCGACTCGGTCGACGACACGAACCGCCGGCTCGCGGGCCAGCTGCTCGACGCGGCGGACCTGTGGCTGTTCGTCACCACCGCGGCGCGGTACGCGGACGCGGTGCCGTGGGAGCTGCTGCACCGCGCTGCGCGGCGGCACACGCAGGTCGCGCTCGTCGTCGACCGGGTGGACGCCGGGGCGCAGGCCGTGGCGGCGGACCTGCGCCGGCTCATGGACGGCAACGGCCTCGAGGACGCGCCGCTGCTCGTCGTGCCGGAGACCCCGCTGGTCGACGGGCTGCTCCCCGAGCACGCGGTGGGTCCGGTCGCCGCGTGGCTGACCGCCCTCGGCGCCGACGCGCCGACGCGCGAGGCGGTCGCGCTCGCGACGCGCGACGGCGTGGTGGACGACCTGGTGCGGCGGGCAGGGGGCATCGCCGATGCCGGTGACGCGCAGGTGGCCGCCGACACGCGCCTGCGCGCGGCGGTCGCGCTCGCCTACGACGAGGCGGCACGCACGGTGTCCGAGGCGACGTCGCAGGGCGCGATGCTCCGTGGGGAGGTCCTCGCGCGATGGCAGGACCTGGTGGGCACGGGGGACCTGCTCCGCTCGGTCGAGGCGGGCGTGGGGCGCGTCCGGGACGCGGTGGGGCGGTTCCTGCGCGGACGGCCCGCGCCCGCGCCGCAGGTCGAGCAGGCGATCGCGACGAGCCTGCAGGTCGTGCTGCTCGACGCCGCGGACACCGCGGCCGCCCGCAGCCACGCGGCGTGGCGTGCGGACGCGGCCGGTGCGGCGCTCGTCGGCCTCGAGCTGTCGCGCGGGTCGGCCGGGCTGCGCGCCGCGGTCGACGCCGAGGTGCGCGGCTGGCAGGCCGACGTCCTGGAGCTGGTGCGCGAGCAGGGCGCGGCCCGGCGCGGCACCGCACGCGGGCTGTCGTTCGGGGTCAACGCGCTCGGGGTGAGCCTCATGGTGCTCGCGTTCGCCTCCACGGGCGGGATCACCGGCGTGGAGGTCGGTATCGCGGGGGGCACGGCGCTCGTCGCGCAGAAGGTGCTCGAGGCGGTCTTCGGTGACGACGCGGTGCGGCGTCTGGCGGCGCAGGCGCGTGAGCTCCTCGACGCGCGCGCCGCGCGGCTTCTCGACGCGGAGTCGGCCCGCTTCACGGCCCAGCTCGACGCGCTCGGTGCCGCCCACGCCGCGGGCGGCGCGCTGCGGGCGGCCGCGGACGACGTGGCGCGTGCGGCCCGCGACGAGCGGCGCGACCGCCCGACGCTCGCCGCCACGCCCGCGCCCGCGGCCAGCGGCCGGCGCCTGCGCGGTGCCGACGCGGCGGCCGACGAGCCGACCCGCGGCGACGCGGTCGCGCAGCCCCCGCGTCGAGGGCTGTGGCAGCGGCTGCTCGGGCGGCGCGCGGCCGGGACCGACGAGGAACGCGCATGAGCCTCACGCTCGAGCAGCGCGCCGACGCGCTCGCCGCGGCGCTCGACGCGGGCGACGGCCGGCTCGCACCCGACCTCGTCGAGGACACCCGCGCGCTCGTCGCGCGCGTGCGCGAGCGTGCGGGGCTGTCCGCCGAGCACACGGTGGTCGCGCTCGCCGGGGCGACCGGCTCGGGCAAGTCCTCGCTGCTCAACGCGCTCGCGGCCGCCGACCTCGCCGCGACGGGCGTCCAGCGGCCGACGACGTCCCACCCGCTCGCCCTCGTGGTCCCGGCCGGGGACGGCGGCCAGGACCCGTCCGCGCTGCTCGACTGGCTCGAGGTCGACCGGCGCCACGTGCTGCCCGCGGCGACGACCCCGCTGCCGCCCGGCCTGGTGCTGCTCGACCTGCCCGACCACGACTCGGTCGTCGTCGAGCACCGCGTGCGCGCGGAGCGGCTCGTCGCACGCGCCGACCTGCTCGTGTGGGTGGTCGACCCGCAGAAGTACGCGGACGCCGCGCTGCACCAGGGGTTCCTGCGCACGCTCGTCGGGCACGACGACGTCGTCGTGCTGGCGCTCAACCAGGTCGACCGCCTGACCCCGGGCGACGCGGCGGCGGTGCTCGCGGACCTGCGGCGGCTCGCCACCGCCGACGGGATCGGCGCGGCGCGTGCCCTGGGCCTCTCGGCCGCGACGGGTGCGGGTGTCGACGCGCTGCGCGCCCTCGTCGCGGACGCCGTGCGGCGGCGCGAGGCGAGCACGCGGCGGTTCGGTGCGGACCTGCGGAACGCCGCGGCCGTGGTGCTCGACGCGTGCGGCCCCCCGGTACGCGGACGCACCCGCGACCCCCGCGCTCTCGTGGACGCGCTCGCGGACGCCGCCGGCGTCCCGACCGTCGTCGACGCGGTGCGGCGCGCGACCGTGCGCGCCGCGACCGCGCGGACCGGCTGGCCGCCCGTGCGCTGGGTCGCGGGCCTGCGCCCCGACCCGCTGCGGCGCCTCGGGCTCGCGCCCCGGCCCGCGCCGCAGGCCGAGCTCGCGCGCTCGTCGCTGCCGCCTCTGGGCGCCGCGCAGCGCGCGCGGGCGACGACCGCCGTACGTGACCACGCGGACGCCGCGCTCGCGGGGGCACCCGACGCGTGGGTGCTCGCGGCGCGCGCGCGGCTCGACCCCGCCGCCCTGACCGACGCGCGGACCGGCGCGCTGCCCGACGCGCTCGACCACGCGATCGCGCGCACGCCGCTGGTCCCGCAGCGCCCGGCGTGGTGGTGGCGGGTCGTCGCAGGGCTGCAGTGGCTGCTGCTCACCGCCGCTGTCGTCGGGGGGCTGTGGCTCGCCGGGCTCGCGCCGATGGGCTACCTGCGGCTCCCCGAGCCGGACGTGCCGCAGTGGGGGCCGGTCCCCGTGCCGACCGCGCTCCTCGTCGGCGGTGTGCTGGCCGGGGTGCTCGTCGCGCTGCTCGCCGGCGTCGCGGCGCGGCTGGGTGCGCGGCGTCGGGCACGCGCGGCCGGCAGGCGGTTGCGCGCGGCCGTCGCGCAGGTCGCGGACGCGCTCGTCGTGGACCCGCTCGCGCAGGAGACGGCCGCGCTCGAGCGCTGCCGGTCGCAGGCGGCGCGCGCCGCGGCGCGCTGAGACGCCCCCGGCGGCGCACCACGGGACGGACGTCGCGCTCGGCGGACCGGCGGACGGGGGAGGATGCGACGGGCGGGGAGAGGTGTCCGCGCGACGAGGAGGGACACGCATGGCGAGGCTCGAGGTGCCGGTGCAGCTGCGCTGGTCGGACATGGACGCGTACGCGCACGTCAACAACGTGGAGATGCTTCGCCTGCTCGAGGAGGCCCGCATCGAGGTGTTCTGGCAGCACCCCGTGGGCCCCGACGGCGTGCGGCCCGAGACGCGCTCCACGGCCGTGCTCGACGCCGGACCGGGCACGCGCGTGTCGACGTTCATCGCGCACCAGGAGATCCAGTACGTCAGGCCGCTCGGGTACCGGCGCTCCCCGGTGGTCGTCGAGCTGTGGATCGGCCACCTCGGCGGCGCGAGCCTCGACGTCTGCTACCAGGTGCGTGACCTGCCCGCGGCCGACCCGGCGTCGGTCGTGTACGCCCGGGCCGTCACGACGATCGTGCTGGTCGACTCCGCGACGGGTGCGCCCACCCGCATCGGTCCCGACGAGCGCGCGGCGTGGCAGCCGTACCTCGAGGAGCCGGTCGCGATCCGCCGACGGGGCGCGCGGTGAGCGCGGCGGACGCCGAGGTCCCGGTGCCCGGGCAGGTGCTCGCGCACGCGGGGGTGTTCGCGCTGCGCGTGCCCGCGGGCTGGGCGGCCACCGGCCTGGAGGGCCACCGGTACCGCGTGCGCGGCGAGGGGGTGTCGCTCGACGTCTCGGTGCACCGCGGGCCGAGCCCGGCGCCCGACGCGCGCGCGACCGTGCTGGCCCACGCGCGGGCGCAGGGCGCACCGGACGACGTGGCGGCGCTCCCGCTGCACGGCGACGACGAGCCGACCGCCGAGCGCGCCGGCGTGCGGTGGGAGCACGACGAGGGCTGGCACCTCGCCGCCGCCCTGTGCCGCGGCCACGACGTCGTCCTGGTGACCGCGCTCGCGGCGGACGACGACCAGCGCGCCGCGGTCGAGCGCGTGGTCACGACCCTGGCGCCGGACGACCCGCCCCGCCGGTGGTGGCGTCGCCGCTGACCGGCGCACGCATCGAGCGCTGCGCGCTCTGCGCCGCGGCCGCGATGTTGCGCTGCATGCCCCCGAACACGACGCCGTGGAACGGCGCGACCGACCACCAGTAGAGCTGGCCCGCGAGACCGCTGGGGTGGAACAGCGCGCGCTGGGAGAACACCACCGGCGCGGTCGTCCAGGCGTCCCCGTCGCCCGCGTCCTCCGTCACGGGCTCGACCCGCAGCTCGAGCCACGCGAGCCCCGGCACGCGCATCTCCGCGCGCAGGCGCAGCAGGCGCCCGGGCTCGATCGCCTCGACGCGCCACCAGTCGACCGCGTCGTCGACGAGCAGGCGCCCCGGGTCGCGCCGACCGCGACGCAGCCCCGGGCCGCCCGCGAGCCGGTCGAGCAGCCCGCGCACGTGCCACGCGAACGGCCACGAGTACCAGCCGCGCTCGCCGCCCACGGCCTCGATGACGCGCCACAGCGCCGCGGGGGAGGCGTCGACCTGCACGCGTCGCTCGTCGACGTACAGCGATCCACCGGCCCAGTCGGGGTCGCTCGGCAGGGGGTCGGACGGCGCGCCGGGCACGGACGCCGAGGACCAGCGGGTCGACACCGACGCCTCCTGCACGCGTCGCAGCGCGAGCCGGACCGCTCGTCGGAACCCCACGAGACCCTCGGGCGGGTCGGGCACCCACCGGGCGATGTCGTGCTCGCGGCACACGACCTCGTGCACGAGCGACCCGACGAGGGGGCGCGCGAGCCCACCGGGCACGGGCGTCACGAGCGACACCCACAGGCTCGACAGGCGGGGCGTGAGCAGCGGGACGCCGACGATGACGCGTCGCCGCAACCCGGCCTCCTGCGCGTAGCCCTGCATCATGTCGCGGTAGGTCAGGACGTCCGGGCCGCCGATGTCGAACCCGCGGTTCACGTCGGGCGGCATCGCGGCCGCGCCGACGAGGTAGCGCAGCACGTCGCGCACCGCGATGGGCTGGATGCGGTTCTCGACCCAGCGCGGCACCGTCATCGCGGGCAGCCGCTCGGTGAGGTAGCGCATCATCTCGAACGACGCGGAGCCGGACCCGAGGATCACGGCGGCGCGCAGGACGGTCGTCGGCACGCCGCTGCGCAGCAGGATCTCGCCGACCTCGGCACGCGACGCGAGGTGCTCCGAGAGGACCTCGTCGTCGGGAGTGAGGCCGCCCAGGTACACGATGCGCCCGACGCGCTCCGCGGCGGCCGCGTCCGCGAACGCCTGCGCGGTACGCCGGTCGCGCTCCGCGAACTCGCGCCCCGTGCCGAGCGAGTGGATGAGGTAGTACGCGACGTGCGCCCCGCGCAGCGCGGGCCCGATCTCGTCGGGTTCGGCCGCGTCCGCCTGCACGACCTCGACGTCGTCGAACCACGGACGCCCACGCAGCCGGTCGGGCGTGCGGGCCACGGCGCGCACGCGGTAGCCGGCGGTCAGCAGCTCGGGCACCAGCCGCCCGCCGACGTAGCCCGTCACGCCCGTGACGACCGCGAGCGGCGCGTCGGGGCGCGGCCGGCCGTCGTCGTCGAGGCCCGGCACGAGCCCCGGGAGGCTGTGCGCGACGGGCTCGGGCGCCAGGTCGTCGTCGGTCGTCACCGTGGCAGTCTGCGGCACGGGACCGGTGGCCGCACGGCGGGAGGTGCGCGGGCGCGCTCAGCCCAGCAGGCGGAGCGTCTCGCGCTCCGCGACGGCCTGCGAGCGCGTCGGGCGGATGGTCTCGCCGCGCTCCCAGAGGTCGACGACGCGTGGGTCGATGTAGGACGCCCGGCACACCGCCGGCGTGTTGCCGAGCTCCTCGGCGACGTCGCGCACGACCTGCGTGACCACGCGCCGCCGCGCACGGTCGGACGCGGGTGCGGGGCCGGCCGCCGCGAGACCGCGCGCCGCGAGCACGGTCGCGTGCCACGTGCGGAAGTCCTTGGGCGTCGCGTCGGCGCCGAGGCGCCGCTTGACGTACGCCGAGACGTCGGCGCTGGTCACGTCGCGCCAGACGCCCGCGGCCTCGTCGCGCCACGCGAGCAGCTCGGGGGAGTCGTCGCGGCGACGGACGAGCGTGCGCACCAGCGCGGCGACGTCGTCGTCCTCGACGACCGTGTCCCGCACCTGGCCGGACTTGGCGGGGAAGTGCAGGTGGACGCGGCCCGGGTCGGACTCCGTCTGCGGCGGCAGCACGCGCACGTGGTCCTTGCGCAGCGTCGCGAGGCCGTACGACCCGTGCCGCGCGGCGTAGCCCTCCCCGCCCACCCGCAGGTACGCGAGGTCGAGCAGACGGAACGCGAGCGCGAGCGCCTTGTCGCGCGGGAAGCCCTCGAGCCGCAGGTCGCGGCGCACGTGGCGGCGAGCCGCCGGCAGGCGCCGCGCCACGTCGAGCACGTGGTCGTGCTTGAGCCGGTCGCGGCGCACCCGCCACTGCGCGTGGTACAGGTACTGGCGGCGCTGCGCGTCGTCGAGGCCGGCGGCCTGGATGTGACCGTGGGGCAGCGGGCAGATCCACACGTCCTGCCACGCGGGCGGGATCGCCAGCCCGACGATCCGGGTCAGGTGCTCCGCGTCGGTGATCCGCAGTCGGTCGTGGTCGAGGTACACGAACCCGCGGCCCGCGCGGCGGCGCGTCCACCCCGGCGAGTCGATGCGCACCCGGCGCAGCCGCACCACGAGCGGTGCCTCACCGCTCCCGGGCGGGCACGCGCGGCCGGGCGAGCCGCGACGGCCACCACGTGCGGTGGTCGAGGTCGTGCACCAGGGCCGGGACCAGGAGCGTGCGCACGACGAACGTGTCGAGCAGGACGCCGAACGCGACGAGGAACGCGAGCTGCGCGAGGAACAGCAGCGGGATGACGGCGAGCGCGGCGAACGTGGTCGCGAGGACGACCCCGGCGGACGTGATGACGCCGCCGGTTACCGCGAGCCCGCGGACCACCCCGACCCGTGTGCCGTCACGCAGCGACTCCTCGCGCACGCGGGTCATGAGGAAGATCGAGTAGTCGACCCCGAGCGCGACGAGGAACACGAACGCGAACAGCGGGACGGTCGGGTCCGCGCCCGGGTAGTCGAAGACGTGCTCGAACAGGATCGCGGCCACCCCGAGCGTCGCCGCGAACGACAGCACGTTGGCGAGGAGCAGGACGAGCGCGGCGGTGACCGCGCGCAGCAGCAGCGTGAGGATCAGGACGATCACGACGAGCACGACCGGCACGATGACCCGCAGGTCGCGCTGCGCGGCGTCGACCGAGTCGACCGTCTCGGCGGCGGCACCACCGACGAGCGCGTCCGGTGCGACGTCGTGCACGGCGGTGCGCACGTCGCGCACGGTGTCCTGCGCGGCGCGCGAGTCGGAGGGGGCGTCCGTCGAGACGTCGAGCCGCACGCGACCGTCGACGACGAGCGGCTCGGCCTGGTCGCCGGTCGGCGCGCCCGCGGGGGTCCCGGTGTACGGCGCGACGGACGCGACACCGTCGACGCCCTGCGCGGCCCGGGCGGCGGCGTCCGCGTCGCCCTGCGCGACGATCACGGTGACGGGGTCGACCGAACCCGCGGGGAAGTGCGCCGCGAGGACCTCCTCGCCCGCGACCGCGTCGACCTCGGTGCGGAACACGTCGGTCTCGCTGGTGCCCTCCGCGGAGAACGTCGGGAGGAACGCGGCGAACGCGACCAGCACCGCGGCGGTCGAGACCCACACGGCTCGCGCGTGCCGGCCGACCCAGCGCGCGAGCCGGCCCCACACGCCCGTCGGCTCGGCGGGAGTGGCGTCGGCGGACGTCGCCGACGTCTCGACGTACCGGGGGGTGCGCGGCCAGAAGTAGAACCGCGAGCGCCTGCCCCCGATCAGCAGGAACGCGGGCAGCAGCGTCAGCGCCGCGAGGAACGCGGACACGATGCCGATCGCGGCCACCGGCCCGAGGCTGCGGTTGGAGCCCAGCTCGGACAGCAGCAGGCACAGCACGCCCGCGACCACGGTGCCGGCGGAGGCGGCGATGGGCTCGAGGCACGCGCGCCACGCGCGGCGCATCGCGGCCGCGGGGTGCTCGTGGTGGCGCAGCTCCTCGCGGTAGCGCGCGACGAGCAGGAGCGCGTAGTCGACGCTCGCACCCACGACGAGGATCGACAGGATGCCTTGCGCCTGGCCGTTGAGGACGAGCGTGCCCGAGTCCGCGAGCAGGTACACGACGAGCCCCGCGAGCGTCAGCGCGAACACGGCCGTCAGGATCACGACGAACGGCAGCAGCGGGGAGCGGTACACGACCACGAGGATCAGCAGCACCGCGACGAGCGCCACGACCAGCAGGATGCCGTCGACGCCGCCGAAGGCCGTGACGAGGTCCGCGACGAAGCCCGCGGGACCGGTGACCCACGCGTTCAGCCCGGCCTCACCGGCCGAGCTCGCGGTCGCGCCGAGCTCGTCGTCGAGCGTCGCGCGCAGGTCGCCGACGAACGCCCCGGTGACCGACTCCTCGTCGCCGACGAGCTCCTCCGCGCTGTCCGCGTCGAGGGAGTAGACGACGAGGATCGCCTCGCCGTCCTGCGACGGCGTGACGACCGGGTCGGCCGTGAGGTAGTCCGCCCACACGGCGTCCGTGCCGGGGACGGCGTGCTGCGGCACGGCCTGCGCGACGGCCGTGACCTGCTCGACCTGCGTGTCGGTGACCTGACCGCCCGCCGCGGGCGTCAGGACGACGAGCGCGGGCAGCGCGGGTGCCTCGACGAACTCGCGGCCGGCCTCCGCGGCGAGGGTCGACTCCGCCGACGACGGCAGGAACGCCGCCGTGTCGTTCGTCTGGACCTGGGACAGCTTGCCCTGCGCCTGACCGCCGAACGACGCGATCGCCATCCAGACGACGATGCTGACGGCGACCAGGACGGCACGGACGAGGTCGGGGCGACGCGACGGCATGCCCGAATACTGAGGCACGACGGCCGCGTGCGCGCGCCGAGCGGGCGAAGCGTCCGGATGATCCGTGCGTGGTGCGCGTCACGCCGGGCCCGCAGCGGGTCCGACCAGGCACGACGTGCGCCCGGCGGTGCCCCGCGGGGCCGGTCAGGGCACCCGGACCATGCCCTCCTGCGCGATGGTCGCGACGAGCGCCCCGTCCTGCGTGAACACGCGCGCCGTGCCCAGCCCTCGCCCGCCCTGCGCGCTCGGCGACGCCTGCACGTACAGCAGCCAGTCGTCGACCCGGACGTCGCGGTGCCACCAGATCGCGTGGTCGAGGCTCGCGATCGACATGCCGGGCGTCACCCACGAGCGGCCCGCGCGGCGCAGCACCGGCTCGAGCATGACCTGGTCGCAGGCGTACGCGAGCAGCGCACGGTGCAGCAGCTGCCCGTCCGGCAGCGGCGAGCGCGAGCGGAACCAGACCATCTGCTGCCCGGTGCGCTCCGGCGCGGGGCCCAGGTACAGCGAACCCTCGACGTGGCGGACGTCGAACGCGGCCTCCTGCGTCCAGAACCGCGCCACCGGGTGGTCGATCGGGCCGAGCACGTCGAACACCGACGGCACGTCCTGCGGCGCCGGGACGCCCGGGGGCATCTCGTCGGCGTAGTCGATCCCGTCCTGCTCGGTCTGGAACGACGCGGTCATCGACAGGATCGGTGCGCCGTTCTGCAGCGCGTGCGTGCGGCGGGCCGTGAACGACCTCCCGTCGCGCAGCCGCTCGACCGCGAACGTGATCGGCTCGGCGACGTCACCCGCGCGCAGGAAGTAGCCGTGCAGCGAGTGGGGGAGCCGGTCGTCGTCGAGCGTCGCGCCCGCCGCGAGCAGCGCCTGCGCGAGCACCTGCCCGCCGAACACGCGTCCGCCGGGCTGCGGGAGGCTGGTCGCGGTGAACGTGTCGGGCTGGTCGGGGACGGGCCGCAGGCGCAGTGCCTCGAGCACCGCGTCGACCCGGTCGGGCGTCGTCATGCCCCGCAGAATCTCACGCCGGGCGCCCCGCGCCGGGACGGGTCGGCCGTGACGTCGCCCTCAGTCCTCGAACGTGTTGATCATCGAGTGCGCCGCGCGCTCCAGGTAGTCCCACAGCTCGGCGCGGTGCAGCGGCGCCAGGTCGAGCGAGTCGACCGCGTCCCGCATGTGCGCGAGCCACCGGTCGCGCGCGTCCGGGTTGACCTTGTACGGCGCGTGGCGCATCCGCAGGCGCGGGTGCCCGCGCTCCTGCGAGTACGTCGTCGGCCCGCCCCAGTACTGCTCGAGGAACGCGGTGAGCCGCGCGGCGGCCGGGGCCAGGTCCTCCTCGGGGTACATCGGCTTGAGCACCGGGTCGCCCGCGACCCCCTCGTAGAAGCGGTCGACGAGCGCGACGAACGTGTCGTGACCGCCCACGGCCTCGTAGAACGTGTCCCTCACGCGCCCATCCTCACACGCGCGTCACAGCCCCAGGTCGCCGAGCACGGGCAGCCCCGCGCGCACCCGCTCGCGCGCGTCCGCCGCGGACTGCGCGCCGAGCGCGAGCTGCGCCAGGCGCCGGCACTCGTCGAGCGACGTGGCCCGCAGCACCGCCGCGACGTCGGCGAGCGCGCGCGGCGTCATCGACAGCGACGAGACGCCCAGCCCGACGAGCACGACCGCGAGCGCCGGGACCGCGGCGGCCTCGCCGCACACCCCGACCGGTCGGCCCTGCGCGGCGCCACCGCGGCACGTCTCGGCGACGAGGCGCAGCACCGCCGGGTGCCACGCGTCCGACAGGTGCGCGACGCTGCCGAGGAGCCGGTCCGCCGCCATGGCGTACTGCGTGAGGTCGTTGGTGCCGATGCTCGCGAACGCGGCGTGCGCGAGGACGCGGTCCGCGAGCAGCGCGGCGCTCGGCACCTCGACCATGACGCCCGCGGTCGTCAGACCGTGCGCGGCGCACCGCTCGACGAACTCCTCGGTCTCCTCGACGGTCGCGACCATCGGCGCCATGACCCACACGAGCGCGGACTCGGCCCGCGCCGCTCGCGCGATCGCGGTGAGCTGGTCCTCCAGCACCTCGGGGTGCGTCGCAGCGGTGCGCAGACCACGCACACCGAGCGCGGGGTTCGCCTCGTCGTCGGCCGTCAGGAACGGCATCGGCTTGTCCGCGCCCGCGTCGAGCGTGCGGATGACCACCTTGCGGCCGGGGAACTGCGCGAACACCTCGCGGTACGCCGCGACCTGCTCGTCGACACCGGGCGCCTCGTCGCGGTCGAGGAACTCGAACTCGGTGCGGAACAGCCCCACGCCCTGCGCCCCCGCGGCCGCCGCGGCGTGCGCGTCCGCCGGTGCGCCCACGTTGGCGAGCAGCTCGACCCGGTGACCGTCGGCCGTGCGCCCGTCGCCGTCGAACGTCCGCTCGACCGCGGCGAGCGCCCGGGTGCGCGCGACCTGCTCGTCGTCGGGGTGCAGCGTGACCGTGCCCGCGCCGCCGTCCACGACGACGACGTCGCCGTCGGTGACCTGGGCGTCGAGGCCGCGCGCCGCGACCACGGCGGGGATGCCGCGCGCGCGGGCCAGGATCGCGGTGTGCGCGGTCGGGCCACCCGCCGACGTCGCGATGGCGAGCACGCGCGCGGTGTCGAGCGTCGCGACCACCGCGGGGGCCAGGTCCGGCGCGACCAGCACGAACGGCTCGTCGCGCTGCGGGACGCCGGGGGCCGGTCGTCCGGTCAGGTCGGCGACCAGCCGGTCGCGCACGTCGTGGATGTCGCGCGTGCGCTCCGCGAACAGTCCGCCCAGCGCCTCGAACTGCGCCGCGACGGACTCGGCCGCCTCCCACACCGCACGCTCGGGCACGAGGTGCTCGGTCGTCACGCGCTGCACGGCGTCGGCGACGAGCGTCGGGTCGGCCGCGATCGCGGCGGTCGCGCGCAGGACGTCGGCCGCGTCCCCCTCGGCCGCGTCCGCTGCGGCGTCGAGCGCCGCGCACACGCGACGCGAGGCCTCGCCGACGCGGTCGGCGGCGGACCGGTGGTCCGCGCCGGGCGGCAGGCGCCGCCCGGACGGGGGCTCGGTGATCGGCGGCGGCATGAGCACCGCGGGCGCGACCACGCGACCGGGGCTCACACCGAGACCGTGCACCACCGTGGGGGGCGGCGGGGTGGGGCTCACGTGGGACGACCTCCTCGTCAGACGTCGTCAGTCTGGCCCGCGCCGGACCCGCGCCGCCAGCCGGACACGCGCAAGGCGTCACGTGCGGGGCGCGTTAGGCTGGGCTGGCCGCGACGACCGGTCGCGAGAACCCCGTCGCGAGATGGTCGTCGCGAGAACCTCCGGGAGTGGCATTGAGCAAGGCAGAGCAGATCCTCGCCGCACTGGGCGGCGACGCCAACGTCGTCGACCTCGAGCCGTGCATCACGCGTCTGCGCGTGGAGGTGAGCGACGCCCAGCTCGTCGACGAGCAGGCGCTCAAGGCCTCCGGCGCGTTCGGCGTCGTGCGCTCGGGCCGCATCGTGCAGGTCATCGTCGGCCCCGAGGCGGACAACCTGGCCGCCGAGCTCGACTCCCTGCGCTGACCCGCCCGGCCCGCCGGACATGAGCGAGCTGCGCGTCGTCGCGCCCGTGCCCGGGGTCGTGCACGCGATCGGGCAGGTCCCGGACCCGGTGTTCGCCGAGCAGATCGTCGGCCCCGGCATCGCGATCGCGCCCGACCACGTCGCGCGCCTGGACGTCGTCGCCCCGTGCGACGGGGTCGTCGGCGCGCTGCACCCGCACGCGTTCGCCCTCGAGGTCGACGGCGGACGCTCCGTCCTCGTCCACCTCGGGATCGACACCGTGCGGCTCGCCGGTCTGGGCTTCACGCTGCACGTGCGGCGCGGCGAGGCCGTGCGTGCGGGGCAGCGGCTCATCACGTTCTCGCCCGTCGACGTCGCCGCGTCGGGCATGTCCACCGTCTGCCCGGTCGTCGCCCTGCAGGCCGACCCGGCGCTCGTCGTGCTCGACGCGGAGCCGGGCTCGCGCGTCGCCGCGGGCGACCCGCTGCTGACCTGGCGCTGAGCCCCCCGTCAGGGCTTGGGCGGGCGCACCACGTCGTCGACCGGTGTGTCGTGCGGGTCAGGGTCGCTCGCGTCCACGCGCGCCTCGTCGTCGGCGCCCTGCGCCTCGTCGTCGGCGACCTCGGCGAGCGCCGCACGGTGCGCGGTGAGCGCGTCGCGCTGACCCGCGAGCGGCACGGCGGCCTCCTCGAGCACGCGCCTCGCCGCGACGCGCAGCGCGCGCGCCACCTCCCACTGCCGCGCCGGCGACGTCCGCACGCGCATGCGCAGCGTGATCGCCTCGGCGGTCAGCCGCTCGATCCCGGTGATCGTCGGCTCACCCTGCACGGCGTCGCCGAGCTCGGCCGCGACGTGCGCCGCTGCCTCCGCGAGCAGGCGCTCCACCTGATCGAGGTCGGCGAAGTAGTCCACGTCGACCTCGACGACGGCCGTCGCCCAGCCCTGCGTCTTGTTGCCGACGCGCACCAGCGAGCCGTTGGGGACGTACCAGAGCGTGCCGTCGGCGTCGCGGACCTTCGTGACGCGCAGCGTGACCGCCTCGACCGTGCCCGTCGCGGGCCCGAGGTCGACCACGTCACCCACGCCGTACTGGTCCTCGAGCAGCATGAACGTACCGGTCAGGAAGTCCTTGACGAGGCTCTGCGCACCGAAGCCCAGCGCGACGCCCACGATCCCGGCGGACGCGATGAACGGCGCGATGTTCACCCCGAGCGTGTCCAGCACGAGGAACACCGCGATGCCGCCCACCAGGACCGCCGCGGTCGAGCGCAGCACCGAGCCGAGCGTGCGGGCGCGCTGCGCGCGGCGCGCCGTGGCGAGCGGGTCGACCTTGAGCAGCGTCTGCGCGACGCCCCGGTCCGCGAGCGGACGGAGCACGCCGCGCTCCGTGACGGGCGTGCCCTCGGCGATGTGGTCGGTGACACGGCGGATCAGCGCCTGCAGCAGGACCAGCACGACGCAGGACACCGCGACGATGACGAGGATCGTCAGCGGGACCCCCGTGAACCACTGCCACCACGACGTGGGCGAGCCCAGGTCCTGCGGGACGAGCACGCCGTCGGTCGGGGTCGGCGACGGCGCGGGCGTCGCGGCGGTCGGGAGAAGGTGCACGGTCACTCGGCCTCCTGCGTGGCGGGGGCGGGCTGCGCGACGAGCCCGGTGTGCCGGGCGACGAACTGCAGCTGCTCGACGCTCAGCGCGATCGAGCGGGACAGGGCGCGGCCGCCGTGGCCGACGCCGGTCTCGCAGCGCACCAGCACCGGTGCCTGCGCGAGCGGTGCGGCGGTCGCGTGCTGCAGCGCGGCGGCGAGCTTGCGGGCGTGCAGCGGGTCGACGCGCGTGTCGCCCTCGAACACGGTGAACAGCGTCGCGGGGTAGCGCGTGCCCTCGACCACACGGTGGTACGGCGAGTAGCCGAGCAGCCAGCCGAGCTCGGTGGGGTCGTCGGCGTCGCCGTACTCCTCCGTCCACGTGACGCCGAGGCCGAACCGCTGGTAACGGACCATGTCGAGCAGCGGCGCCGAGCACACGGCGGCCGCGAACAGGTCGGGGCGCTGCGTGAGCGCGGCACCGACCAGCAGGCCGCCGTTCGAGCCGCCCCAGCACGCGAGCTGCCCGGGCGTCGTCCACCCCTGCGCCACGAGCAGCTCGGCGACCGCGTGGAAGTCGTCGAACACGTGCTGCTTGTGCTCGCGCATGCCCGCGCGGTGCCAGTCCTCGCCTTCCTCGCCGCCGCCGCGCAGGTTCGCCACGACGTACACGCCGCCCGCCTCGACCCACGCGAGCGTGGACGCCGAGTAGCCGGGGTCGAGCGAGATCTGGAAGCCGCCGTACCCGTACAGGATCGTCGGCCGCGGCGTCGTCGGGCGCCCCTCGTCGTCGACCAGGTCGGCGCGCGCGACGACGAACGCGCGCACGGTCGTCCCGTCGGCGGACGTCGCCTCGACCTGACGCACGCGCACCTCGGGCACGTCCGCGACGACGCCCGGCGGCGACGCCCACAGCGTGAGCGCGCCCGTCGTGGCGTCGAACCGGTGCACGCCCGGCACCGTCGTGTGGTCGGTGTAGGAGAACCACACCTCGGGCCCGCCCTCGGGGCGCGTGACCAGGCCGGACACCGAGCCCAGACCGGGAAGCGGCACCGTCCCCGCGGCACCGGGCAGGCGCTCGCCCGTGGCCGGGTCGTGGACCGTCACCGACGAGACCGCGTGGCGTCGCCGCGACGCGAGCAGCAGGCGAGGCGTCGTGTCGTCGCCCCCGCCGTCGGTCAGCGCGACGTCCTCCAGCACGGCCGTGCCGTCCTGCGCGACGAGCGTGCGCCACCGGTCCGCGCCCGGGTCGCCCGGGTCGGCCACCGCCAGGCGCCCGCGCGGGGCGTCGAGGTCGGTGTGCACGTACAGGCGTCCGTCCCGGCCCACCCACGCACCCGTCTGCGCATCGAGGCCCACCGCCACCTCGACGAACACCGGCGCCTGCGGCGACGACGCCGTCAGGTCCGCGATCCACACGTCGTTGCGCGGCGCCGTCCCCGCGGCGGCCGACACCACGAGCCAGCGGCCGTCACGGGAGACGGTCACGCCGTAGTAGCTCGTGACCGGCTGCCCCGCACCGAACACCTCGACGTCCTCGTCGGGCGACGTGCCGACGCGGTGCAGCCACACGCGGCGGTGGTACTGCCGCTCGTCCTGCGGCACCAGCTCGGGCGCGAGTCGCCGCACGTAGAAGAACGCCTCGCCGCCCGGCAGCCAGGCCACGGGCGAGTACCGCGCGCGGTCGACGGGACCGTCGAGGACCTCACCCGTCGCGACGTCCAGCACGCGCAGCACCGACTCCTCCGTGCCGCCCGTCGAGGTCTGGTACGCCAGCAGCGCGCCCTCCTTCGAGGGCTGCCACGAGTCGAGCGTCGTCGTGCCCGCGGGGTCGATCGCGACCGGGTCCACGAGCACGCGCTCGACCTCGCCGCCGTGCCCGTCCGGCTCGACGACCACGACGACCGCGTGCTCCTGGTCGCCCGAGCGCCGCGAGACGAAGCGCCGTGCGCCGCGCCACGCGGGCGCGCTGACGAACCCCGCGCCCAGCAGCGCCTGCAGGCGCGCCGTGAGCGCGTCGCCCGCGAACGGGGAACCCGCCAGCGCCCGAGCGTCGTCCTCCCGGACGGCCCGGTACAGCTCGTCCTGCGCGTGCGACCACGCCTGGGTCGCCGCCGCGTCGGCGTCCTCCAGCCACCGGTAGGGGTCGGGCACCTCGTGGCCGTGCAGGTCCTCGACGAGGTCGTCGCGGTGCGCGGGCGGGTACGTCGCGGGGGGCGTCATGGTCCGCAAGGCTACGACGAGCAGCCGACCCGCCCATGACGTTCGGCTGCGTCCGGGTCGCGTCGCTCTGGCAGGATCGACGTGTGGTCGCCGACTTCACCGCTCCGTCGGACTCCCTGCTGCGGCTCGCCGCGGCGTACGGGGTCGTGCCCGACCACTGGGGGTTCCACGGCGACCTGCGGCGGGCGTCCGCCGGGACGCTGCGCGCGGTCCTCGCCGCCCTGGGCGTCGACGCGAGCTCACCCGAGCGCGTCGAGCTCGCGCTCGCGCACGTCGACGACATGCCGTGGCGCCGCGTCGTCCCGCCGACGACCGTCCTGCGCGCCGGTCACGAGCGGCACGTGCCCGTCCACGTCACGCACGGCGACCCCGTGCACGTGTGGCTCGAGCTCGACCCCGAGGTCGGGGGCGGACGCCGGGACCTGCACCAGGCCGACGTGTACGTCGAGCCGCGCACGGTCGACGGGCGTCTCGTCGGGCGCGCGACGTTCGTCGTGCCCGGCGACCTGCCGCTCGGCTGGCACTCGATCCACGCGTCCGGCCCGTCGGCCGCCGCCCGCGGCGTCGTCGTCGTGACGCCCGACCGCCTCGAGCTGCCCGCGCAGCTGCGGGACGGCGGACGTGCCTGGGGCTACATGGCGCAGCTCTACTCGGTGCGCTCCGAGCGCTCGTGGGGTGTCGGCGACCTGGCCGACCTCGCGGACATCGGCTGGCTCGCCGGGCACGAGACCGGCGCGGACTTCCTGCTCATCAACCCGTTGCACGCCGCGGAACCCGTCGCGCCGCTCACGCCGTCGCCGTACCTGCCGAGCACCCGCCGCTTCGTCAACCCGATCTACATCCGGCCCGAGGCGATCCCCGAGGCCGCCTACCTCGCCGCGGCCGACCGCTCGCTCGTCGAGTGGGCCGCCGAGTCCGTGCTCCCGCTCGACCTGGACGCCGGGCCGATCGACCGCGACGCGGCCTGGACCGCCAAGCGCACCGCGCTCGACGTGATCTTCGCGCACCCGCGCTCGGCGCCGCGCCAGGCCGTCTTCGACGCGTTCGTCGAGGAGCAGGGACCGGGGCTGCGCACGTTCGCGCTGTGGAGCGCGCTCGCCGAGAGGTACGGCGCCGAGACGATCCCGCCCGAGCTGGCCGACCCGGCCTCACCCGCCGTCGCGGCGCAGGCCGAGGAGCTCGCGGACCGCGTCGCGTTCCACACGTGGCTGCAGTGGGTGGCCGACGAGCAGCTCGCCGCGGCGCAGCGCGCCGCGCGCGAGGGAGGCATGAGCATCGGGATCATGCACGACCTCGCGGTGGGCGTGCACCCGGCCGGCGCGGACGTCTGGTCGCTCGGCGACGTCCTCGCACGCGGCGCGACCGTCGGCGCGCCGCCCGACATGTACAACCAGCAGGGTCAGGACTGGTCGCAGCCGCCGTGGCGGCCCGACGAGCTCGCGCGCGCCGGGTACCTGCCGTACCGCGACATGCTGCGCACCGTGCTGCGGCACGCAGGCGCGATCCGGATCGACCACGTCATCGGCCTGTTCCGGCTGTGGTGGATCCCGGACGGCGCGGCGCCCGGCGAGGGCGCGTACGTGCGCTACGACCACGAGGCGCTCGTCGGCATCCTCGCGCTCGAGGCGCACCGCGCCGGTGCGGTCGTCATCGGAGAGGACCTCGGCACCGTCGAGCCGTGGGTCCGCGACTACCTGTCCGAGCGGGGTGTCCTCGGGACGTCGGTGCTGTGGTTCGAGAACGGCGACGACGGCAACCCGCTGCCGCCCGAGCACTACCGCCCGCTCGTCCTGGCGACCGTGACCACGCACGACCTGCCGCCCACCGCGGGCTACCTCGCGGGCGAGCACGTCGCCATCCGTGAGCGCCTCGGGCTGCTGACGGACCCCGTGCCGGTCGTGCGCGCGCAGGCCGAGGCCGAGCGCGACCGCATGCTCGCGGCGCTGCGCTCGCGCGGCCTCGTCGGCGCCGACCCCTCGGAGCGGGAGGTCGTCGAGGCGATGCACCGCTACGTCATGGCGACGCCCGCGGTGCTCGTCGGCGTCGCGCTCGCGGACGCCGTGGGGGAGCGCCGCGCGCAGAACCAGCCCGGCACGGACCAGGAGTACCCCAACTGGAAGGTGCCGCTCGCCGACTCGGCGGGGCAGGTCGTGCTCGTGGACGACCTGTTCACCAACGCGCGTCTGCGCAGCCTCGCGGCCGTGCTCGACGCCGGTCGGTGACGGGGCGGCCGCGCCGCGTCTGGGTCGTCGGGAGCAGCGGCGCGGGCAAGACCACGTTCGCGCGCGCGGCTGCCGCACGGCTCGGGGTGCCGCACGTCGAGCTCGACGAGGTGTACTGGGACGCGGGCTGGCGGCACCGCGACCAGGACGAGGCGCGCGCCCGGCTGGCTCAGCTGCTCGGCGGGGCGGGTGCCCTCGGGTGGGTGGCCGACGGCAACTGGAACAGCCGGGGTCACGGCCTGGGTGACGTGGCGGACGTCGTGGTGTGGCTCGACCCGCCGCGTCGCGTCGTCGTCACGCAGCTCGTGCTGCGCACCGTGCGCCGCGGCGTCACGCGCACCGAGCTGTGGCACGGCAACCGCGAGAACGTCCTCAGCCTCCTGCGCCGCGACCCCGAGAGGAACATCGTGCGGTGGTCCTGGACGCACTTCGAGCGCTACCGGGAGCAGTACGGCGCGCTCGCGGACCGTGACGCGCGCGTCGTGCGGATCGGCAGCCGCCGCGAGGCGGCGGCGTGGCTCGCCGCGATCGAGCCGCCGGCTCCCGGCGGGCCCCCGGACTGAGGGGCCCGCCGGTGAGGCCGTCAGGCGCGGCGGCGGTCCGCCTCCTGCGCGGCGAGCGCGCGGCGCACACCGTCCCGCGACTCGACGACGAGCCGGCGCAGCGCGGGCGCCGCGTCGGCGTGCGCCTCGAGCCACGCGTCGGTCGACGCCAGGACGTCGGCCCGCGCGTCGTCGGCGAGGGCCGTCGGGTACAGGCCGACGACGACGTTCTGCGCCATCTCGTTGGTGCGCTCGGCCCAGACGGTGGTCAGACCCTCCAGGTACGGCCCGACGAACGGGAGCAGCAGGCCCCGGTCGTGCACGCGCGCGAAGCCCGCGATGGTCGCCGCCTGGATCGCGTTGGGCAGGTCACCCTCGACCGCGGCGGCCCACGCCGCGGCCTTCGCGGCCGGGGTCGGGATCGCGGCGCGCGCCTGCGCGGCGGCGCGCTCACCCGTCGCCGTCGGGTCGGCGGCCAGCTGCGCGGCGATCTGCGTCTCGTCGGCGCGCCCGCCCGCGACGAGCGCCGTGAGCAGCTCCCAGCGCAGGTCGGTGTCGAGCGTCAGGCCCTCGAACGACGTCCGGTCGTCCAGGACCTCGACGACGACGTCGAGCTGCTCGGGCGTCGTGGCCCGGGCCGCGAACGCCTTGACGAGCTGCAGCTGCAGGTCGGAGCCCGCGGGCGCGTCCTGCGCGAGCGCGAGCAGGCGGTCGGCCGCCGAGGCGGCGGTCGCCGCGCGGTGCTCGGGCGCGACGTACAGGTCGAGCGTCGTGGTGAGCTGGCGCAGCAGGACGAGCACGACCGTCGAGTCCGTCTCGTGCGCGATGTTGCCGAGCACCAGGTCGACGTAGTCGCGGCCCGGGGTCTCCCCGTCACGCGTCGCGTCCCACGCGGCGGCCCACACGAGCGTGCGGGGGAGCGAGGAGTCGAACTCGCCCAGGTGCTCGATCGCCGCGGACATCGACAGCTCGTCGAGCCGGACCTTGGCGTACGCGAGGTCGTCGTCGTTGAGCAGGATCAGCAGCGGGCGGTGCCGGCCGAGCAGCTCGCGCACCTCCGTGCGCGGGCCGTCGACGTCCAGCTCGACGTGCAGGGTGCGCGCGAGCCGACCGTCGACCAGGTCGTACCCGCCGATCGCGAGGCGGTGCGGACGCTGCGTGGGGTGCTCGTCGGGGACCTCCTGCAGGACCGCGAACGACGTCACGGTGCCGTGCTCGTCGAGCTCGACCTGCGGGCGCAGCAGCGTCACGCCGGCCTTCTCGAGCCACAGCGCGGACCAGGGCCCGAGGTCGCGGCCCGAGGTCGCCTCGAGCTCGGTCAGCAGGTCACGCAGCTCGGTGTTGCCCCACGCGTGCTTGGCGAAGTACGCCTGCACCCCCGCGAAGAACTCGTCCTGGCCGACCCACGCGACGAGCTGCTTGAGCACGCTCGCGCCCTTGGCGTACGTGATCCCGTCGAAGTTGACCTCGACGTCCTCCAGGTCGCGCATGTCCGCGACGATCGGGTGCGTCGAGGGCAGCTGGTCCTGGCGGTACGCCCACGACTTCTCGAGCGAGGAGAACGTGGTCCAGGCGCTCGTCCAGCGCGTCGCCTCGGCCGTCGCGAGGGTCGACGCGTACTCGGCGAACGACTCGTTCAGCCACAGGTCGTCCCACCAGCGCATCGTCACGAGGTCGCCGAACCACATGTGCGCGAGCTCGTGCAGGATCGTCACCGCGCGCCGCTCCACCGTGGCCTCGGGGACCTTGGAGCGGAACACGTACGCCTCGAGGAACGTCACCGCGCCCGCGTTCTCCATCGCGCCCGCGTTGAACTCCGGCACGAAGAGCTGGTCGTACTTCGCGAACGGGTACGGTGCGGCGAACTTCTCCTCGTAGAACGCGAAGCCACGGCGCGTGACGTCGAGGATCTCGTCCGTGTCGAGGTACTGGGCGAGCGACCCGCGGCAGTACACGCCGAGCGGGATCTCGCGGCCGTCCGAGCTCGTGAGCGAGCCGTGCTCGTGGTGGTACGGGCCCGCGACGACGGCGGTGACGTACGACGACAGGCGCGGCGTCGTCTCGAACGTCCACGTCGCCGTGCCCTCGTCACGGCCGCCGTTGCGGTTGACCCCGCCCTCGACCGGCACGGGCTCGCCCACCTGCGGGTAGTTCGACACGACCACCCAGTGCGCGGGCGCGGTGACGGTGAACGTGAACGTCGCTTTGAGGTCGGGCTGCTCGAACACCGCGAACACGCGTCGCGAGTCGGCGACCTCGAACTGCGAGTACAGGTACACCTCGTCGTCGACCGGGTCGACGAAGCGGTGCAGACCCTCGCCCGTGTTCATGTACGCGCAGTCCGCGACGACGACGAGCTCGTTCTCGGCCGCGAGGTCGTCGAGCCGGATGCGCGAGTCGGCGACGACCTGCGCGGGGTCGAGCGGCGTGCCGTTGAGCGTGACCTCGTGGACCGTCGGCGCGATGAGGTCGACGAACGTGCTCGAGCCCGGGATCGCCGAGAACGACAGGACGGTGCGGGACGCGAACGTCGTCGGGCTCGTCGTCAGGTCGAGCGTCACGTCGTACGCGTGCGTCGTCACGGTGGCGGCGCGGTCGCGCGCCTCGGCACGCGTGAGGTTCTCGGCGGGCACAGTGCTCCTTGGTGTCGTGCTCGGTGCTGTCGGGCCCGGGGTGCCGGGCCTGCCCGATCATCCCACGCGGCACCGACGCGCCCGCCGTCTCACGCTGCGGCGGGCGGGAATGTCCGTGCGTCGTGCGAGATTGTGCCGAGCACGAACCGTCCGCCACCCGCGCGCTGCGTGCACCCGCCCGCACCCGCGTCCACCGATCGGAGCTGCTGTGACCGACTCGCGTCCCGTCGTCGACTTCTGGTTCGACCCCGCGTGCCCGTGGGCCTGGATGACGTCCCGCTGGATGGACGAGGTCGCGGCGCACCGCGACGTCGAGGTGCGCTGGCACGTCATGAGCCTGTCGGTGCTCAACGAGGGCCGCGACGAGCTGCCCGAGCGCTACCGCCGCCTCATGGACGAGGGCTGGGGGCCGGTCCGCGTCATCGTCGCGGCCGCGCGCGACCACGGCGAGGGCGTCATCAAGCCGCTGTACGACGCGATGGGCACGCGCCGGCACCCGGGTGGCCGCTCGGACACCGACGCGATCATCGCCGAGTCGCTGGCGGAGGTCGGGCTGCCCGCGCAGCTCGCGGCGGTCGCCGGCACCGACGAGGTCGACGACCTGCTGCGCGCGTCGCACGGGGAGGCGATCGCCCTCGTCGGCGACGAGGTCGGCACGCCCGTCGTCGCGATCGACGGCGTCGGCTACTTCGGCCCGGTCGTGACCCCCGCGCCCACGGGGCAGGCGGCTCTCGACCTGTTCGACGGGCTCGTGCTCATGACGCGCGTGCCGGGCTTCTACGAGCTCAAGCGGACGCGCAGCGCAGGCCCGTCCTTCTGACCGTCCCCGCGACCGGGACCTCGCCGACCACGTGCCGCTCGCCCGTCGCCCGCGGCGCGCCGGGCGAGTGGCACGTCGCGCCGCGGGGATGTGATGCTGTCCCGGTCGTGCCAACCGGACGGCGGTGACGAGAGGGTGGGACCAGGGACGATGACGACGCAGCGGGCGATCCGGACGTGGATGGCGGTCGACGCGGTCCTGGTCCTGACGCTCGTGGTCCTGCTCGCGGTGCGGCTCTCCGGGGACGCCGGCAGCGGCGGCGCGGCCCAGCCGTCGGCGACCTCCACCGTCCAGGTCAGCGGCCCGACGACGCCCGCGGGGGACCGTGCGGCGTTCAAGCTTCCGAGCGGGAACATCGCGTGCACGATGTCGGCCCGCGGCGTGACCTGCACGATCGCGTCCATCACGTACGACCCGCCGGCGGTCGCGGGGTGCTCCGGCACGACCGGTCACGTGGTCGTGCTCAACGCCGACGGGTTCGCGTTCGACTGCGTCGACGGGCCGGCGCCCACCGTCGCGGGCGGTGACGTCCCGACCCTCGAGTACGGGTCGAAGGCCACCGCCGGCGACTTCACGTGCGTGAGTGCGACGAACGGCGTGCGCTGCACCGACGCCGACGGCGTCGGGTTCCAGCTCGCCCGCGCCGCCTGGCGCGAGCTGCCCTGACCCGACGCCCCCCGCGTCACGGGTCGGTCACCAGATGCGCACGCGCTCCTCGGGGGCGAGGTACAGCCCGTCGCCCGGCTGGACGTCGAACGCCGCGTAGAACTCGTCGACGTTGCGCACGACGCCGTTGCAGCGGAACTCGTCGGGCGCGTGCGGGTCCGTCGCGAGCCGACGCACGACCTCCTCGTCGCGGCCCTTGGTGCGCCACGCCTGCGCCCAGCCCAGGAAGAACCGCTGCACGCCGGTGAGCCCGTCGAGGACCGGGGCCTCCTCGAGCGGACGGCCCAGCGCGATGCGGTAGGCCTTCAGGGCGATCGAGAGCCCGCCGAGGTCGCCGATGTTCTCGCCGATGGTCAGGGCCCCGTTGACGTGGTGCGAGCCGTCGAGCTGCGCGGGGGAGAACGCGTCGTACTGGGCGACGAGCGCGCTCGTGCGGCGCTCGAACTCGGCGCGGTCGTCCGCGGTCCACCAGTCCTCGAGCCGGCCGGTGCCGTCGTACTTGCTGCCCTGGTCGTCGAACCCGTGCCCGATCTCGTGGCCGATGACCGCGCCGATCGCGCCGAAGTTCACGGCGTCGTCCGCGTCGGCGTCGAAGAACGGCGGCTGCAGGATCGCCGCGGGGAAGACGATCTCGTTCATGCCCGGGTTGTAGTAGGCGTTCACGGTCTGCGGCGTCATGAACCACTCGTCGCGGTCGATCGGCCTGCCGATCTTCGCGAGCTCGCGGTCGAGCTCGAACGCGTTGGCCGCACGCACGTTGCCGACCAGGTCGGTCGCGTCGACCTGGAGCGCCGAGTAGTCGCGCCACCGCACCGGGTAGCCGATCTTCGGCGTGAACGCGTCGAGCTTCGCGAGCGCCTTCGCGCGCGTCTCCTCGCCCATCCACTCGAGCGACGTGATCGACTCGCGGTACGCCTCGACGAGGTGCGCGACGAGCTCGTCCATGCGCTCCTTGTGCGACGGCGGGAAGTGCCGCGCGACGTAGACCTCCCCGACGGCCTCGCCCAGCACGCCCTGCACGAGCGACACGCCGCGCTTCCACCGGTCGCGCAGCTCCTGCGCGCCCGTCAGCGTGCGGCCGTAGAAGTCGAAGTTCGCCTCGACGAGCTCCTGCGTGAGGTACGGGGCCCGGTCGGAGACGACGTGGTACGCGAGCCACGCCTTCCAGTCCTCGAGCGGCTCGGACGCCCACAGCTGCGCGAAGCCCTCGGCGAACTGCGGCTCGCGCACGACGAGCTGGTCGAGCGCACCCGCGGGTGCGCCGAGCGCGAGCGCCCACGCGTGCCAGTCGAAGCCGGGCGCGCTCGTCGCGAGGTCCGCGAGCGTGGTCGGGTTGTACGTGAGGTCGGCGTCGCGGTCCTTGACGACGTCCCAGTGGTGCGCGGCGAGCTTCGTCTCCAGCGCGACGACCCGGGCCGCGAGCGCGTCCGCCTCCGCGTCGTCGGCGGCGACCCGCGCGAGCCGCAGCATGCGCGCGACGTGCGGGCCGTACGCGGCGAGCACGGGCGCGTACTGCTCGTCGCGGTAGTACGCCTCGTCGGGCAGGCCGAGGCCACCCTGGTGCAGGTAGACGACGTACCGCTCGGGGTCGTCCGCGTCGTTGTCGACCCACAGACCGACCGCGCCGCCCGCGCCCGTGCGCTGCAGCGCCCCGAGCACGCCGGTCAGCTCGGCCTGCGTGGCCGCGCCCGCGACGAGCGCGAGGTCCACCTGCAGCGGCGCGAGCCCGGCCGCCTCGATCGCGTCGGTGTCCATGAAGCTCGCGAACACCGCGCCGACCTTCGCGCCCGCGCTCGCGGAACCGTCCTCGTCGGCGGCCTGCGCGCCCAGGTCGGCGATGATGTCGCGGACCTGGGCCTCGGCCGCGTCGTGCAGCGTGCGGAACGTGCCGTCCATCGCCCGGTCCGCGGGGATGACGTGCTGGGCGTACCAGCGCCCGTTCACGTGGCGGTACAGGTCGTCCTGCGGACGGACGGTGGGGTCGAGGTCGGTCAGGTCGAGGCCGCTGCGCGTCATGGCCACAGCCTACGGACAGCGTGCGGCGCGACCCGCGTGCTGCGGCAGGATGGGCCCATGCGCATCCACATCGGTTCCGACCACGCCGGCTACGAGCTCAAGGTCGCGCTCGTCGAGCACCTGCAGGCCGCAGGGCACGACGTCGTCGACCACGGGGCGCACTCCTACGACGCGCTCGACGACTACCCGCCGTTCTGCTTCGCGGCCGGCGAGGCCGTGGTCGCCGAGCCGGGCTCGCTCGGCATCGTGCTCGGCGGGTCGGGCAACGGCGAGCAGATCGCCGCGAACAAGGTCACGGGGGTGCGTGCCGCACTCGCGTGGAACCTCGAGACCGCCACGCTGGCGCGTCAGCACAACGACGCGAACGTCGTCGCGATCGGCGCGCGCCAGCACTCGGTCGACGAGGCGCTCGCGCTGGTCGACGCGTTCCTTGCGGAGCCGTTCAGCGGCGACGAGCGCCACCAGCGCCGCATCGACCTCCTGGCCGAGTACGAGTCCCGCTGACCCACCCGTCCGCCGAGTGCGCACGTCCGTGCGCGAGTGCGTACGACGAGCGTGCGCACTCGCGCCGGACCGTCCGCACTCGGCGGGGCGGTGGTCGCCGGTTCAGAAGACCCAGGGGCAGAGCGGGGCCACCGGCCAGGAGAACGCGGCGGCCGTCGGGTGCAGGGTCCCGGGCGTGAGCTCGGTGACGAGACCGGCGTCCGCGTAGGCGGACAGCGACCTGCCGCCCAGGTACGCCGCGCCGAGCTCGCGCACGTCGATGCGCAGGTCCGGCTCGTCGTCGGTGCGGGTCACCTCGGCGGCCCACCCGTGCGCGCCCTCGTCGGTCGTCGCGACGCGCCACCGGCCCGCGTTCGCCGGCAGCCGCGCATCGCTGACCTCGAGGACGACGTCGACCGGGGCGCTGTACCGGCGCCCGGCGAGCGCGACCGGCACGTCGAGCAGGCGCACCCACAGGTTGTCGGTCAGGCGCGGCTGGGCGCCGCGCCGGTCCACCAGGAGCGACAGGAGCCGGTCGTCGACCGGGAGCATGTTCGTCGCGACCTCGCCCGTGAGGTCGAGGTCGAGGACGAAGGACCACAGCCGGTGCGCCGCGGCCGCGTCGACGGCCGCGGAGTCGCGGACCATGACGGGGTAGGCGGGGCCCGCATCGCCCCATGTCTCCTTGCGTCGCAGCAGCGCGTAGGCGCGAGGGTCGCCGACCTCGTCGTGCACCGTCACGATGCGCAGCGGCTCGCCGCCGTCACGCCACGCGGGCGGGTCGGCGAGCCGCGAGCGGCGGTGCGCGTCGGACGCCCGCAGGACCCAGCCCGGGCGGCCGACGCCGGCCGCGGTGTTGACCGCCTGCACGAGGTCGGCGTGCCGCTCGACGTCCGCGGTGTCGATGCGCACCGTGAGCGCGTCGCTGCCCGGCACGTCGCGCAGCGCGGCTCCCCGCGGCACCTTGAGGCGGACGTCGTCGCAGGCCGAGCCGTAGCCGAACCGGCCGTAGATCGCCATCTCCGCGGCGAACAGCGCGGAGACCGGCTCGCCGCGCTCGAGGGAGCGCGCGAAGTGGGCGTCGATCATGGCGGACAGCAGCCCCCGGCGGCGCTCGTCGGGCCGGACGCCCACGAACGTGAGCCCCGCGCACGGGACCGCACCGCCCGGGACGGGCAGGTCGAAGTCGAACGAGCCGTGGACGCCGCCCAGGGTCCCGTCGGGCCGCTCGACGCCCGCCGTGCGGTCCCACTCGAGGGTGTCCGGGACGATCTCGCTGGTCTTCTCGTCGGGCTCGAACGCGAACGCGAGGTGGTCGACGGCGAGGAACTCGGTCTTGCGGTCGTGCGGCACCGCGACAGTGCGGTACCCGTCGGGCAGAGGTGTCATGGCGCCATGGTCACCCCCGCCAGGCGCATGTCACCAGCGCATATGCCGGCGTCGCTCAGTCGGCCGTCGGGACGTCGTCAGGGAACCAGATCGCCCGGCGCAGGGCGACCCGCGTCCCGTCCGCCACGAGCGGGGTGCCCTCGGCGCGCAGCTCGTCGAGCGCGCGGTGCAGGTGCCGGGCGGGCGGCGCGCCCGACGCGTCGACGACGCGCCACCACGCCACGCCCGAACCGGCTCGGGCCATGACCTGACCCACCTGGCGCGGGCCGCCGCGCGGACGGTCGCCCGCGGCCGCGAACCGGTCCGCGACGACCTCGGCGACCGTCCCGTAGGTCATCGCGCGCCCCGGGGGGATGGCTTCCACCAGGTGGAGCACCGCCTCGAGGTACGCGTCGTCCACGACGACGAGTGTGCCGCAGCGTGCCGTGGCTCGGGGGAGGGCGCAGCGGTCAGGCGGCGTCGACCTCCGGCGCGAGGACCGCCGCGACGGCGGGCAGCGTGCGCGGGTCGCCCTGCACGACGAGCGTCGTGATCGCGGTCGCGCGCCACGCCGGCAGCTGCGCGCGCACGTCGTCGGGCGTGCCGACGAGCGCGACGTCGCGCACGAGCTCCACGGGCACCGCGGCGGCCGCGCGCTGCTTGTCGCCCGCGAGGTAGTGCGCCTGGATCTCGTCGCACACCGCGGAGTACCCGAGCCGGTCGAGCACGTTGCGGTGGAAGTTCGCACCCTTCGCGCCCATGCCGCCCGCGTACAGCGCGACGAACGGCCGGATCTGCTCGGCCGCGGCGTCGATGCTCTCGGCCAGCACCACGGGCACGGGCGCGACCACCTCGAACCGGGCGGGGGAGCGGTCGTCGGTGCGCGCGGCGAAGCCCTCGGCGAGCAGCGCGCGGTACTCGTCGTCCATGCGGGGCGAGTAGAACATCGGCAACCAGCCGTCGGCGATCTCGGCCGCGAGCGCGACGTTGCGCGGGCCCTCCGCGGCGAGGTGGATCGGCAGGTCGGCGCGCAGGGGGTGCACGGTCGGGCGCAGCGCCTTGCCGAGCCCGGCGCCCTCGTCGGGCCCCAGCGGCAGGCGGTAGAAGTCGCCGTCGAACGTGACGGGCGCCTCGCGTGCGAGCACCTGGCGCACGACCGCGACGAACTCGCGCGTGCGGGCGAGCGGCCGCGGGTACGGCTGGCCGTACCAGCCCTCGACGACCTGCGGGCCGGACGCGCCGAGGCCCAGCACGAACCGCCCGCCCGACAGGTGGTCGAGCGTGAGGGCGGCCATCGCGGTCGCGGTCGGGGTGCGCGCCGAGATCTGGGCGATCGCCGTGCCGAGTCGCACGCGCGACGTGCGCGAGCCCCACCACGCGAGCGGCGTGAACGCGTCGGAGCCGTACGCCTCGGACGTCCAGACCGAGTCGAAGCCGAGGCGCTCGGCCGCGACCACGGTCTCGAGCGCGCCCGGCGGCGGGCCGGCGGACCAGTAACCCAGCGAGTACCCCAGTCGCATGCCGGCCTCCGTGACGTCGTCGTCGCGCGGCGGCCCGGTCGGCCGCGGCGCGGTCAGGTTACCCGGCGGTAGCTCGTGGGGTCCCGCGCTCCGCGCGGTCGTCGCGCGGGCGGCGGCGGTCCGCGAGCGTGTTGAGCAGCGCGGCCGCCGTCGCGGCGTCGTCGACGGTCACGACGAGCACGCGGGACCCGGTCCGCCGCACCTGGATCGCCTCGCCCGCGCGCAGCACGAGCCCTGCCCGCCCGCCGCGGCCGAGCCGGTAGCCCCAGCCGCCGAACTCGCGCAGCGGGCGCACGTCGACCACGTCGGCGCGCTGCACCTCGTCCACGGGCACCCGCACGCGCGGCCACCCGAGCACGGAGCGCGCCTCGAGCCCACGCGCGTCGACCGTCACCCGCCACAGGAGCATCGCGGCGAGCAGCACGCTCAGGCCCACCGGGACCAGCAGCGCGACCCACTCGTCGAGCACCGCGGCGAGCACGGTCGTCGCCGCGACGACCGCGCCGGCCGGGAGCAGCGCCGACGGTGAGCCGACGGTCCGGGTCCACGCCGCGCGCTGCGTGCGGGACAGCGGCACGCGGCGGGCGTCGGCGTCGACGGGTCCGCGCGCCGGCAGCCGCGCGTCGGCGGGGGCGAGGAGGAACGCGACCCCGGCCACGACGACGGCGGCCGCGAGACCGAGGACCACGGTCGGGCCGCCGCCCGGTGCGAGCGCGCCGTCGGCGAGGCCGCGCTGGCTCGCGAGCGTGCCGGTCACGACGACCGCGTACAGCGCCCCCAGGCCGGCGGACGTCGCGACCAGCCCGCGTCGGGTCACGCCGTCGTGCCCGCGCCAGAACGCGAACGCCCACTGCGCGACGCACAGCCCCGTGCCGACGAGCAGCGGGACGAAGGCGCCCGCGAACGACGAGAACCCGTCCGGCCCGTCGGCGCCCCAGTGGTTCGCGATCCGCTCCGGCAGCTCGTCGCGCCAGCCCAGCGCGGCGAGCGCCGGGACGGCCATGAGTGCGAGCGGCAGCACGAGCGCGAGCAGCGTGGTCGAGCGGCGGTGCGGGGGCGCGGTCCGCTCGTCGCCCCGGGCGCCCGCCGGGGTGGTGGACGTCGTCGTCATCGGCCCTCCGGGGTCGTCGCGCGGGCGAACGCGGCCTGCACGAGCGCGGTCGCGGCGGTGGGAGGCACACCCGCACGGCGCGCGGCGTCGACCAGCGCGGCGACGGGCTCGTCGAGCGCCGCGTAGTCGGCGTGCCCGGCGATCACGGCACCCCGCCCCCGGCGCAGGTCGAGCAGACCCTCGTCGCGCAGGTCCTGGTACGCGCGCAGCACGGTGTGCAGGTTGACCTCGAGGGACGTCGCGAGCACCCGGGCCGACGGCAGCCGGTCGCCCGTGCGCAGCTCACCGCTCGCGACCGCGCCGCGCACCTGCGCGGCGATCTGCGCGAACAGCGGCTCGTCGCGCTCGGGGTCCACGGTCCAGAGCACGGCGCCAGGCTAGTTGCGCGGGGCGCAGGTGGACAGCGCGGAGCGAGCTCGGGCCGGACGGACCGCTCAGATGTAGATCGCGGGGTCGTCGACCTCGATGTCGAACGGTGCCGCGGCCGGGCGCAGGCGGATCTGCGCGGGCACCCCCACCGCGATCGCGCCGGCCGGGACGTCGTGGATGACGACGGCGTTGGCCCCGACCTGCACCCCGTCGCCGATCCACACCGGCCCGAGGATCTTCGCGCCCGCGCCGACCACGACGTGGTCGCCGAGCGTGGGGTGCCGCTTGCCGTGCCGCATCGACTTGCCGCCGAGCGTCGAGCCGTGGAACAGCACCACGTCGTCACCGACCTCGGCGGTCTCGCCGATGACCACGCCCATGCCGTGGTCGATGAACAGCCGGCGCCCGAGGCGTGCGCCGGGGTGGATCTCGATGCCCGTGAGGAACCGCACGAGCTGCGACAGCAGCCGCGCGGGCAGGCGCAGGCCCGGCTCGCGCCACATCGCGTGGGCCACGCGGTAGGTCCACACCGCGTGCACCCCCGGGTAGGCGAGCGCCACCTCGAGCCGCGACCGGGCCGCGGGGTCACGACGACGCGCGGCCTCGAGGTCCTCGCGGAACGTGGCGATGAAGTGCTGCAGGGAAGGCATGGGACCTGGCTCTCGAGGGGCTCTCGAACGGGGGACGACCGCCGCCGCGGCGGTCCAGGACCGGGCGCCGTGCCCCGGGTGCTCGCGCGGCCCGGGGCACGGCGTGCGGGTCAGTCGAGCAGGTCGGCGTACAGCACCGTCGACAGGTAGCGCTCGCCGAACGACGGGATGATCGCGACGATCAGCTTGCCCGCGTTCTCGGGGCGCTCCGCGAGCTGCTTCGCGGCCGCGAGCGCGGCGCCCGACGAGATGCCGACGAGCAGCCCCTCCTCGGCGGCGGCGCGGCGCGCGTACGCGACGGCGGTGTCGGCGTCGATGTCGATGACCTCGTCGTACACCGACGTGTCGAGGATCTCCGGCACGAAGTTCGCGCCGATGCCCTGGATCTTGTGCGGGCCGGGCTGGCCGCCGTTGAGGATCGGCGACTCGGCGGGCTCGACCGCGACGATCGTGACGTCGGGCTTGCGCTCCTTGAGCACCTGGCCGACGCCCGTGATGGTCCCGCCCGTGCCGATGCCGGCGACGAGGATGTCGATCTTGCCGTCCGTGTCGGCCCAGATCTCCTCGGCCGTGGTCGTGCGGTGGATCGCCGGGTTGGCCTCGTTGGCGAACTGGCGGGCGAGGATCGCGCCCGGGCGCTCGGCCACGACCTCGTTCGCGCGGTTCACCGCGCCCTTCATGCCCTCGGAGCCGGGCGTGAGGATGAGCTCCGCGCCGAACGCGCGCAGCAGAGCGCGCCGCTCCTTCGACATCGTCTCCGGCATGGTCAGGACGACCTTGTAGCCGCGGGCCGCGCCGACGAACGCGAGCGCGATGCCCGTGTTGCCGGACGTCGCCTCGACGATCGTGCCGCCCGGCTGCAGCTCGCCCGACGCCTCCGCGGCGTCGATGATCGCCACGCCGATGCGGTCCTTGACCGAGTTCGCCGGGTTGTAGAACTCGAGCTTGCCGACCACGGTCGCGGGGGCGCCGTCGGTGATCTTGTTGATGCGGACCAGCGGGGTGTTGCCGATCAGCGCGGTGGCGTCGTCGTAGATGCGTGCCATGGTTCCTCTTCGGTCGAGCCGCCGGGTGGCGGCGGATACGGGGGACGTGCCTTGCGGGTGCTGCGGCCACCCCGGCTGACGGTGCGGGGTGGGTGCGGGGTGGGTGCGGTCGGCGCCCGGGTAGGGGCGGGCCGCCGGGGCGAGCGCTGGCGGACCTGGCACGGCCCGTCCGGGTCACGGTGCCGTCGCGCGCGGGAGCCAGCGCTCTACCGACAGCGACAACACCGCGCCACGAGGGCACGGCGGAAGGAGGCGGGGGCGGACGTCCGCTCGCTCATCGCTCTCCTCCAGAGGCGGCCAGCACGGCCGCAGTCGCAGGTGACGCTATCGCCAACGCGACGCCCCGCGCAAAGGTTCCCGCCCTGCGGGACGGGCTCGCGGCGCACGCGCCGGCGTCGACTCACCCGAGGTGGCGGGTCGCGCCCGGGACGCCGACGACGAGGCGCGCCGCCTCCTTCGCGTCCGCGTACGTCGACGCGACGCCCACCGACAGCGGGAAGTCGACCGGGAAGTCGCCGAACAGCAGACGTCCCGCCGCCGTCGCCGCGCCCGCGACCTGCGCCGCGACCTCGTCCGCGCACGACGCGGGGGTGTGCACCACGACCTCGTCGTGCAGGAAGTACACGAGGTGCGGACGCCCCACGAACGGGGCACGCACCCGGCCCGGCGCGGCCTCGTCGGCACCCAGCGCCCACAGCCGGCGGCGCAGCTCCGCGAGCCAGCACAGCGCCCACTCGGCCGCGGTGCCCTGCACGACGAAGTTGCGCGTGAAGCGGCCCCACGACCGCGTCGCCGACCGCGCGCGGGACTGCGCGCGCTCGGTCGCGTCCGGGTCGAGCGCGTCCGCCTGGGCCTGCGCCCACGTCTCGCCCGGACGCGGGGAGCTGCGGCCCAGCAGCGTGGAGACGACCTCGCCGCGCTCGCCCGCGCGCGCGGCGTCCTCGACGAGCCCCACCGCCGCGGGGAACGCCTGCAGGAGCCGCGGGAGCACGGCCGCGCTCGCACCCGTCGTCCCGCCGTACAGCGCGCCCAGCATCCCGACCTTCGCGAGCGCGCGCTCGGGCACCACGCCCGCGTCCACGATGCCGCCGTACAGGTCACGTCCCGCGCCGGCCGCCGCCATCCGCTCGTCGTGCGCCATCCCCGCGAGCACCCTCGGCTCGAGCTGTGCGGCGTCCGCGACGACGAGCCGCCACCCCGGGTCCGCGCGCACCGCGGTGCGCAGACGGCGCGGGATCTGCAGCGCGCCACCACCGCTCGACCCCCAGCGGCCCGTGACCACACCGCCCACCACGTACTCCGGCCGGAACCGGCCGTCCGGCACCCACTGGTCGAGCCACGCCCAGCCGTTCGCGGAGTGCAGACGCGACAGCTTCTTGTAGGCGAGCAGCGGTGCGACCGCCGGGTGGTCGACGCCCTCGAGCTCCCACTGCCGGGTCGAGGACACCGCGAGGCCCACGCGGCGCAGCGCGCGCAGCACGTCGGGCAGGGAGTCCGGGTTGAGGCCGGGGGCGTCGAGCTCGGCGCGGACCTGCGCCGCGAGCCGCGCGAGCTCGGGTGGGCGCTCGCCGCGCGCAGGACGGTCGCCCAGCAGGTCGCGCAGCACCTCGTCGTGCACGTCGGCGTCCCACGGCAGGCCCGTGTGACGCATCTCCGTCGCGACGAGCGCGCCCGCCGACTCGCCCGCCACGAGCAGCCGCAGGCGCCCCGCGGACGGGCTGCCCGCCACCGCGGCGTGCTGCGCGTCCAGCTCCGTGAGGCACGCGGCCAGGTCGGGCGTGCCCGCCGGGCCCCGCTCGTCGGGGTGCGGGTCGGCGGTGTCGGACGCGCCCGCGTCGTCGCGCATCGCGTCGAACAGCGTCTGGTCGCTCGAGGCGGGGTGCGCGGACGCCGCGTCGGCGGGCGGCGCCGCGTCGAACGGACCCGCGGGCGCGTGCGCGAGGTCGGACGCGGCGCACGACGCCGAGCCGCGCAGCAGCCGGTGCGTGAGGCGCAGGTCCAGGCACCGCTCGACGCGCACGCCGTCCGCCAGCAGGCGCGGGTACCACGCGTGCGTGTCCGCCCACGCCCAGCGCACCGCGCGCTCGGGGCCGAGCACCGCGGCGCCGCTCTCGCGGACCGCGACCACGCGGTCCGGTCCCACGGTGTCCGGCGACGCGGACGAGCCCGCCGGCCGGGCGACGACTACCAGCACGTCTGCAGCCTGCCGCACGCCTCCCACGCCCGAGGTGCCCGCGCGCCGCGCCGCACCCCCGGGCCGGCCGGTCCGTGCGCGCTCAGGCGGGCATGCCGAGCTCGTCGAGCCACGCCTCAGCGAGCAGCCCGTTGCCCGCGGCGGTCAGGTGCACGCCGTCCGTCGTCCAGTGCGCCGCGCCCGCGGCCTCGATCGCCTCCGCGAACAGCAGGTCCGCCGCGAGCAGGCGCGCGCCGTACTCCTGGGCGAGCGACCGTACGACCGCGATGCGCGGGTCCAGGTCCTCGCGCCACGCCTCCTGCTCCGGCGTGAGCGGGAGCAGGAACGGCTCGACGAGCACGAACCGCACGTCCAGGCGCGCGCGCGCCGAGTCGAGCATCGCGCGGTAGTGCTCCTCGAACTCGCGTGTGCTCGTCGGCTGCCCGCTGTCGTAGCGCCGCCACGTGTCGTTGATCCCGACGAGCAGCGAGATCACCGTCGGCTCGAGCGCGAGGGCGTCCCGCTCCCAGCGGTCCCGCACCATCGCGGCCGTGTCACCGCCCACGCCGCGGTTGAGGAACGTGAGCCCCAGGTCCGGCCGTCGCGCGCCGGCCAGCGCCGCGGCGATCGCCACCCACCCGTGGCCCAGGCTCAGCGGGTCCTGGCGGTCCCGGCCCCAGTCGGTGATGGAGTCGCCCTGGAACAGGACGCGGTCGGCGTGGGTGAAGAACGTCGGCACGCGCACATCCCACCACAGCCTGACCCGAACGGGTGACAGCGACGCGTCCCCTAGGCTGGGCGTCGCGCGAGCCCCCTCGCGCGACGGGGTGTGGCGCAGGTTGGTAGCGCGTCCGCTTTGGGAGCGGAAGGTCGCCGGTTCGAATCCGACCACCCCGACCAGGTCACCGGGCGCCGATGAGGCCGCGACGGTGCGCGACGTCGACCGCCTCCGCGCGGCCGGACGCGCCGAGCTTCGCGAGCACGTTCGACACGTGCACCGAGACGGTCTTGCCGGAGATGTACAGCCGGCGGCCGATCTGGTTGTTCGACAGGCACTGCGCGACGCTCGCGCGCCGCTCCGTCCCGCCGTCGGACATGTCCCTGCCCGGCATCGTGCGCCACCTCGCCGAGGTCGAGCAGTACTGGTTCCGCATGGTCATGGTCCGTGAGCGCCCCGAGCGCCACTACCGCGGCTCCGCCGTCCACGCGTTCCTCGACGCGCGCGGCGACGACGAGCACGTGAGCGACGCATGGGCCCGCTGGCGCGGCGAGGTCGCGTTCGCCGAGCACCTCGTCGACGAGTCGCCGGACCTCGGCCGACGCGGCACCGGGCCCAAGCAGCCCGAGCTGCGGGAGGTCCTCGTCCACATGATCGAGGAGTACGCGCGCCACCTCGGCCACGCCGACCTCCTGCGCGAACGCATCGACGGCCGTAACGGCCAGTAGCCGCGGCGCTCGGCGGGTCGGGGCGGGTGGATGGGCGCAGGCCCGGAGGACGTGCGTGGACGGGCGGGGGAGGGTGGTTCCGGAAAGTCGTCCGACCTCACGGTCCTGTGACATCCTGCGCGACCCTCCACAGCAAGGGCGTCACGCCCTCCACGGTCAAGTCCCTGGGAGTGGTGTAGCGCTTCGGCGTGATCTTTGTGCTGGTCAGGCTGTCAGGGCGAGGGGCTGGTCGGTCACCTCCGTGGTGTCGTCGAGCAGGGTGAGGCGGGAGCGGGTCAGGACGTCGAGGGCGAAGTAGCGGCGTCCTTCGGCCCATTCGTCGTGCTGCTCGGCCAGGACGGCGCCGACCAGGCGGGTCACGGAGTCGCGGTCGGGGAAGATCCCCACGACGTCGGTGCGCCGGCGGATCTCCTTGTTCAGCCGCTCGTTCGGGTTGTTCGACCAGACCTGCCGCCAGATCGCCTTCGGGAAGGCGGTGAACGCGAGCAGGTCCGCGCGGGCGGCGTCCAGGTGCTCGTGGACTGCGGGGAGCTTGTCGGCGACGAGGTCGAGGAGCTTGTCGAACTGGGCGTGCACCGAGGGAGCGTCGGGCTGGTCGTAGACGCTGTGCAGCGCGGCCTTCACCGCCGGCCACGAGCTCTTCGGACACGCGGACATCAGGTTCGCGGCGTAGTGGGTCCGACACCGCTGCCAGGTCGCGCCGGGCAGGTTCGCCGCGGTGGCTTCGACCAGCCCGCGGTGCGCGTCGGAGGTGACCAGGCGGACCCCGGTCAGGCCGCGGGCGACCAGGTCGGCGAAGAACACGTTCCACGCCTCCTTGGTCTCGGACGTGGCGACCTTGCAGCCCAGGACCTCGCGGTGCCCGTCGGCGTTGACCCCGGTGGCGACCAGGACGACCGCGTTGATCACGCGCCCGTTCTCGCGGACCTTCATCGTCAACGCGTCGGCGGCGACGAACGTGAACGGGCCGGCGTCGGCCAACGACCGCGTGCGGAACGCGGCGACCTGCTCGTCGAGGTCGGCCGCCATCCGTGAGACCTGCGACTTGGACAGGCTCGTGATGCCCAACGACGCGGCGAGCTTGTCCATCCGCCGCGTGCTCACGCCGAGCAGGTAGCAGGTCGCGACCACGCTGATCAGCGCGGCCTCGGCGCGCTTGCGGCGCTCGAGGAGCCACTCGGGGAAGTAGGTGCCGGTGCGCAGCTTGGGGACCGCGACATCGATGGTGCCGACCCGGGTGTCCAGGTCCCGGTGCCGGTAGCCGTTGCGCTGGTTGACCCGCTCCGGGGAGGGCTGGCCCCACTCGGCGCCGCAGACCGCGTCCGCCTCCGCGGACAACAGGCTGTTGATTACCGTGCCGAGCAGGTGACGCATCAGATCGGGCGAGACATCGGCCAGGGCCTGGCCCAACGACGCGGCGGGGGACTGCTGCGGGGCTGGTTGACACTCCATCTGTGGGACGAGGTCCCGCTGGAAGGATGTCGCTGTGCCCAAGAAGTTCCCGCCTGAGTTCAAGCGTGACGTCGTGCGGGTCGCTCGCCGCGGCGATCTGAGCCACGCCGAGGTCGCTGCCGACTTCGGCATCTCGATCGAATCGGTGCGCCGCTGGGTGCGCCAGGCCGACATCGACGACGGTGTCGCCGACGGCAAGACGACCAGCGAGCAGAACGAGCTCGTGCAGTTGCGCCGGGACAAGCGCCGGCTGGAGATGGAGAACGAGATCCTTCGCCGCGCGGCGGCCTACTTCGCCGCCGGCTCGCTCCCAAAATGGGTTACCCGCTGGTCCGTGACCTGGCCGCCGAGGGGATCCAGGTGCGGTTGACCTGCGGGGTGCTGGGCCGCTCCAGACAGGCGTACTACGCCTGGCTCGCCGCCCCGGTCAGTGATCGGGAGCTGGAGGACGCCTACCTGACCAACGCCCTGATCGACGCTCACGGTGACGACCCGGAGTTCGGCTACCGGTTCCTGGCCGATGAGCTCGAACGCGCCGGCCACGACGTCGGCGAGCGTCGCGTCTGGCGGCTGTGCTCCCAGCAGCGGCTGTGGTCGACCACCGTCCGCAAGGGCCGTCGCGGCAGTGCTAAGTCTCCGGGGCCGGCGGTCCACGACGACCACGTCCGCCGGGACTTCACCGCGCAGGGCCCGGACCAGGTGTGGGTCACCGACATCACCGAGCACCCCACTGCCGAGGGCAAGGTCTACTGCTGCGCGATCAAGGACCTGTTCTCCAACCGGATCGTCGGCTACGCGATCGACGAACGGATGACCGCCCAGCTCGCCGTCACCGCGCTGCGCACCGCCGTCGCCCGCCGCCGGCCAACCGGTGTCGTGGTGGTGCACTCGGACCGAGGCTCGCAGGGCGGACTCAACCGGTCGTCGCAACACCTCGTGATCACGGAGGTGTCAGGTGGTGCGACGGCAGCAGCAGGCGGACCGGGCGTTGCGACCGGCGATGCGTTCACCGGGGCGGCCGATTCCCGCTCGGCATGTGGAGCGGGAGTTCTGGCGGTTGATCGCGGCGGGCAAGAGTTCCGAGGAGGCCGCGGCCGGGGTTGGTGTGTCGTGGCCGGTCGGGTCGCGGTGGTTTCGTCACGCTGGCGGGATGGCGCCGTTGCCGCTGGCCGAGCCGACCGGCCGCTACCTGTCGTTCCACGAGCGCGAGGAGCTCGCACTTCTCAAAGCGCGCGGGCTTGGTGTTCGCGCGATCGCCCGCGAGCTGGGGCGTGATCCGGGGACGATCTCGCGGGAGCTGCGACGCAACGCGGCGACCCGGGGCGGCAAGCCCGAGTACCGGGCGACGGTCGCGCAGTGGAAGGCGCAGACCGCCGCCCGGCGCCCCAAGCCAGCCAAGCTCGTCATCAACGCTCGTCTGCAGGAGTACGTCCAGGTCCGGCTGAGCGGCCAGTTGCGCCGACCGGACGGGACGCTGGCGGCAGGGCCGGCGACGACCTGGAAGGGCCTGAACAAGCCGCACCGCAGCGACCGGCGGTGGGCGACGGCCTGGAGCCCGGAGCAGATTTCGCGGCGGCTGGTCATCGACTTCCCCGACGATGAGGACATGCGCATCAGCCACGAGGCGATCTACCAGGCGCTCTACATCCAGGGACGCGGGGCGCTGCAGCGCGAGCTGGTGACCTGCCTGCGGACCGGCCGGGCGCTGCGCAAGCCCCGGGAGCGGGCCCGCAACAGGCCCCAGGGGCACGTCACGGCTGACGTCGTCCTGGCCGAGCGGCCCGCCGAGGCCGAGGACCGGGCAGTGCCCGGGCACTGGGAGGGCGACTTGATGATCGGGCTGAACCGGTCCGCGATCGGCACCGTCGTGGAACGCACGAGCCGCTACACCCTGCTGGTCCACCTGCCACGTCTCGAGGGCTACGGGACAGTCCCACCGGTCAAGAACGGGCCCGCGCTTGGCGGCTACGGCGCCATCGCGATGAAGGACGCCCTGACCGCGACGATGACCACGATGCCGTCCGAGCTGTTGCGGTCGTTGACTTGGGACCGCGGCAAGGAGCTGTCCGCCCACGCGCAGTTCACGATCGACACCGGGATCGCCGTCTACTTCGCCGACCCGCACTCACCCTGGCAGCGCGGCACGAACGAGAACACCAACGGGCTGCTGCGCCAGTACTTCCCCAAGGGCACCGACCTGTCCCGCTGGCCGGCCGAGGACCTCCTGGCCGTCCAGGCCGCGATCAACAGCAGACCCCGCAAGGTCCTCGGCGGGAGAACACCGGCCGAGGTCCTCGATGAGCAGCTACGGTCGCTCCAACGGGCAGGTGTTGCATCGACCGGTTGAACCCAGTCAGTTTCGAGCCCGGAGCTTCAGGGCGGTCCTGACCGCGGCCGGGCTGCAGGGCTCGATGGGTCGCGTCGCCTCAGCCGGCGACAACGCCGCCATGGAGTCATGGAACGCGCTGCTGCAGAAGAACGTCCTGAACCGCCGCCGCTGGCGCACGCGCGACGAGCTGCACCAAGCGATCGTGTTCTGGATCGAGCGGACCTACAACCGGCGCCGACGCCAGCGCGCCCTCGGCAAGCTCACCCCGGTCGAGTTCGAGCTCGCCTTCACCGCCCAGAACGCCGCCCTTGCGGCATGATCACCACTCACCCGGTGTCAACCGACCCTGCAGCAGTCCCGGCGGGTGGTGGTGCGGGTGAGCCCCGAAGGGGCGGACCGCGGCTGCGGTGCAGCGGTGGCAGCCCACGCCGTCGCTCGCGGTGCTCGCTCGGCTGCTGCCACCACTGCACCTGGCCGCTCGTAGGTGGGCCGGACCACCACCGTGGTGCAGCCCCACACGGACCCTGCCACCCGACCGAGGCGGGGACAGGAACGACGCGAACCGGTCCGCACCGGCCGCCTTCACAACAGGTCGGCGTGGTCGCTACGTTCGCGTGGTGGACCTAGACCAATGGGCGGACGGCTCCATCGACGGTGCGATCTGTCTGAAGCACATCACGGACGAGTACCTCGCCCGTTCACTTACGCCATCCGAACTGACGTGCACGCTGTGTTCCGCGTCGGCAGATGACGGGGTACCGATCGCGGTACCGATGGACGACGTCGTAGAGGAGATTCGCGACGCCATCAACTTCTTCTACACCGATGCTGAGGAAGTACTTCCGTACGGCAAGGACGCCGCCGAACTCTGGGACGCAGCGCCAGACACGTCCGACGTGGTGGATGAACTGTGTGGCGGCGCTTTCGACGATCTGGTCGTTGAGCGCCTCTGGGGCCAGATGGTCAACGCGCTCGGCCGTGACCGGCAGTGGACCAGGGTCTGGTCCGACGCCGAAGCTGACGACCTCGACCACGGTTGGGAGCAGTTCAGCGACACCGTGAAGCACGAGTCTCGAATGGTTATCGTCACCGGCGATGCGTCCGGCCGTGAAGGCACGCCTGCACGCGGTTCGGCGTCGTACCTGAGCCACCTGCTCCCATACGTCGACGGTGACCTCGGCCTCGTGAGGACCCTTCCCGCCGGAACGACCGTGCACCGCGGGCGCCTGGTCGAGACCGCGAACGACATCGCGTGGACAGCCAAGGAACTCGGTCCGGCTCCGCGCGGTCGAGCAACCGCGAACCGCATGTCCCCGGCGGGTGTGTCGATGTTCTACGCATCCGGGTCCGTCGACACCGCGGTAGCGGAGATCGCCGGCCACGGCGTGAAGCCGTACGCGCTCATAGGGGCCTTCGTATCCACGCGCCCACTGGACGTCCTCGACCTCATGGCAGTGCCCTCGTACCCGCCGGTGTTCGACAAGTCGCGTCGTGCAGAGGTGCGGGCTCGGAGTTTCCTGGGTTCGTTCAAGTACCTGGTCACGAAGCCGGTGATCCCCGACGGCCGAGTTCACGTCGAGTACGTGCCCACGCAGGTCGTCACCGAATACCTCCGCTGGGCCCCGAAGCGACGTATCGACGGTATCTGCATCCCGAGCGAGCCCGGCGACGGCAAACCGACGTACGTGTTCTTCTTCGGGCCCGAAGACTTCATCGAGGACACCGACTCATCAGAGACCGACCGCACCTTCCTCATCGACATAGAGTTCCAGCCGCCCGGTCCGGTCTTCACTCTGAAAGCCGATGACGTAGGCTTCTACAAGGTCGAGCGGAAGCCAAAGGCAATACGTCAAGACGCTCGCCCATCCCCGTAGACCGGTGCGCCTCGACGTCACCGCTGAAGGAGGCTCGATGGCACAGCGTGTTGTTACCCATCTGGTGGACGACCTCACTGGCGGTGAGGCGACGAGGACGGTGCTGTTCTCGTTCGACGGGAAGAGCTTCGAGATCGACCTGAACGACGAGAACCTCGCCGCGCTTGAGGGCGCACTCGCCCCGTACATCGCGGCGGGACGACGTACCGGCGGCTCGACGGCTCGGCCTGCGGCTCGTCGGTCGCGCGGTAGCGGCCCTGGCACAGCCGCACACGTGCGGGTGTGGGCCAAGGCGAACGGGTACGACGTCCCGGAGCGCGGACGCATCCCCGCAACCGTGCGCGCTGCCTACGACAAGGCCAACTGACAGGAGCTCGACCGTTGGAGCAGCGCAGGTGGACGAATCACGCCGGTGGGTACGTCGTGTGTGCGCACTGCAGCAAGAAGGCGGACCCGTCGGTCAGTGACCATGACTGTTGTGGACGGTGCCTGCGGGGGCGTGACCATCTCCAGGAGGCGCTCGCGAACTACGCCGGCCCGGGGACGTTTCCGCACCGCTACTGGGAAACAGTCGTCCGTCCCGGCGTGTGCGATACGTGCGGGGAGACTCAGGACGCGCACTGACGTCCCTTGCGGCGGAGTTTCGGCTGCGGTCGGCGGCGTCTGCCCGCTCTGATTCAGAAGCCGTTTAGGTCGGGCGCCTTCGGCTGGCGTCGTGCACGGGCTCGCCGGATGAGGCGTGGTGCGAAGGTCCAGGCCGATGCGAGTAGCACTCCCGGGATGGCGCGCCACAGCCCGTTCTTGGCGTTCTCCGGAAGGGAGCCCAGCACCATCACCCACCAGAAGATGCCGACGATGCGGTACCAGCCGAGCCGCGCCCAGCTCGGTCCGTCGGCACCTTTCGGTCGGGGTGGCAGGCGCGGGTCTGCGTGTCGCTCCTCTGTGGTGCGATGCGCGAGCCGTGTCGCTGCGTCGTTCACGGGCGTGAGCGTCCCGGCGAGGTCGAACGTGAACAGCGCAACGCCGACCTGGTCCGCGTACTCGACGGCCTTGGTGGAGAAACCCGCACCGGAGAAGAAGAACAGTTCCGCGTGCCGCTGGTGTGCCGCTGCGCCGACGAGCCGTTGCAGGTCAGGGCGCCCGGTCTGGGAGGCCCTGAACTTGACCTGAGCCAGCGCGCGGGACGCACGCACATCGATGCCACCATCGGGACCAGTCGGTGTTCTTGCAGCGTCCGTATGCCCGAACGCCCGGAGAGTGTGCGCAGCGAACTCCTCTGCTTCGACCTCGTTGGCCACGTACTGACCGGGCTGCCACGTCACGGCGGCACCCTACCGCCGGAGCCGGACAGCCTCCGATGGCTCAATCCCAGAGTTCCCAAATCGCGTCTCGTACCGGGCCCGCCGTGATTGGGCCCCCCGCGAGCCAGTCGACGTGCCCTCCTGCGTTCTCGACCGCTCTGCGGAGCTGCGCGACCGTGCGGCCCGGTGCGGCACTCGTGTTCTCGGCGATGAGGACGTACGGCGGCTGGCTTTCGGTGGCGGGGAAGAGTCGCACCACACGCGCCCACGGGTAGATGGCTGCGCGCGGGTTCGGCGCTCGTCCGGGGTCGCGTTCGCACGGATGAGAACGTCGCCCTCGCGGACCGGCTCGCCCTCCTCGTCGATGAGCTCGAACGGGGTCACAAGGTCATGCCCGAACTGCAGGGATCGCATTGCGACCTCCGCGGCCTGCTCAACGAACGCAGGTACCGGGCGTGTGCGCTCGATGGTCGAGATGAGCCAGATCCGCGCTTCGCGCGGAAGGTCGACGCTGGCCCGTCCTCGCAACACGATGCCGGACTGGCGGTAGAGGCGCGTAGCGCGCTTGAGCCAGGCGGCGTCTATCCGAACGGCTTCGCCTATCCATTGGTCGAGTTGGACCGCGACGGCCGAGACGATTTCGGGGTCCTGTGTGCGGATGGCCGCCTCGCCAAGGTAGTCACGCGAGCGAGCTGAGATGTTCGCCGAGCCGACGACGACGGACGGGCTGTCGCCGCCGGACAGGATGAGCTTTGCATGGAGTCCCTGCACGCTCCAGCAGGTAACACCTGCCTCGACGTAGGTGCGTAGCGCTCTGGGGTTCACCGAACCGGTGACGAAGTTCGCGTCCTGGCCGTCTACCAGGAGTTCGTCGCGTGCTGCAGTCGGAGGATCTGCGGGGCGTCCGCGCCGAGGTAAGCGCTCGCCGCGCGGATGGGGTGCTCGATGGGGCGGTCCGCGAGTAGGTCCCACACGCGCTCTGCCAGGAACTCGGTCATCTGCTCAGCCTCCCAGGAGACCGACCCCGGCACCTCGCTGCACCTGTGTGAAGTTCGGTGAGATTCGATGCGAGGAACTGCTAACAACCGCGGGTGCGTGGTCGATTGGTACTGGTGCCCGCCGGCTGGAGCCGGACAGAACCGCCCAAAGGACGCCCTGATGGTTGTGCAGCACCTCACCCCGACCGCTCTCGCGGAGCGGCTCTCCGTTTCGACTCGGACGCTCGCCGCGTGGCGCGCCGACGGAACCGGACCCACCTACGTGCGGGCGGGTGCGCAGATTCGGTACCCGGTCGCTGACGTGCTGATCTGGGAGGCGCGCAACGGCGTCGGACCGGTCGACGACGAGTACACAGGCCCAGTCGACTTGACCGGGCTCGACCCGCACGCGACGGCGACGCTGCTCGCGCTCGCCTCCAGCATCGGGGTGCCGATTGAGATGGTGGCCGAGGTCGTCGGCATGACTGTTGCCGAGGTTCGCGCACACATCGCAACGATTGTCCCGGCATGAGCGCCGGTGGCGTGCTGCTCACCGTGGCGCACGACGCGGGCCGGGTCGCGCGAGTCGTCGCGGACGTCGAGGTCGACGGCGTGATGCACCAGGTGCAGGTGCCCACGGACCTGGTCGCGGACGGGTCGGCTGGCACCGTGGCCGACGCGCTCCGGGACATGCTTTGGACCGTCGGTGTGACCGTAAACCGGGTCGAGGCCATGACGGCCGAGCGCACGACGTGCGCGTGGGCGGACGTGGACGACGCGGCGACGCTCGTCGCCCTCACCCTGGACGCGGTGCAGGAGGTGCAGGCGTGACCGCCCCGGCGGCGACGACCTTCCCCACCTGGTGGCAGGCTCACCGGGCGCTCGTCGTGGACCGGCTTGGCGCCGACGCGTGGCGCTACGACGCAGACGCGCTCTTCGACCGCATCGTCGACGTCGAGCACGGGCCGACCTGCGAGTCCACGTGGCGGTTGCGGCCCGAGTTCGAGCCGGACGCGGCGTTCTGGGAGGCGGCTGAGCAGCACCGGATGCGAGAGCCTGCGTAGCGCGCCATACCGCTCCCACTACGAGACTCTGCTAGCCCGCTTGACGCCGCATGTGGGCGCTTCCTGTAGAGCGCTGGACGCTCCCGCTCACGCAGGCGGCGTCCAGCGCTCTTCGGGCGGTGGCGCCGGGAGCCAGTGCTCCTCTTGTCCATCTCCCACATGGACCGCAGCCGACGTCGCGCCCAACAGGCCGATCGCCTGCAACGTGTCGACTCGGCCAAGGAACGCAGTGCGGTTCGCGCCGCCGATGCGCACGATGGGTTCGAGTTCTCGGCTCGTCGTAGCTTCAATACGCCGCAGGGCGGAGCGTGCCTCCGGCGAGAGTTGCGGGAGAAGCGCCGCGCGCGCGACGGGGTCAAAGTCGGCAATCGGTACAGGCAGGCTCCGGATCTCGCTCAGGAGTCTGAACTCGTCGCGAAGTGCTTCATTCTCCTCACGACGTGCTGCTGCGGCCTCGCGTCGAGCCGCATGGCGGGTCAGCTCGGCGGCGCTCTCTCGTCGACTTGCGTCGGCGTTCGCTGAGCGCCAGGCCGCGACCGGGTTGACGAGGAACTGGAGGATCGTCGCGATGGCCGACGGGTCGGCCACCTGCTTTGCGATTGCTGACGTGACCTCGACCGGGCTCCCATATCCGACTCGCGTTATCTCGACGAGTTCGTCGATGCGAATGTTGAGCGCGTCGACGGCCGACCGCAGTCTCGGGCTCGGGTGGGAGCCGGGCACCTGCATCGTGGCAATGCCGCGCACCAGCGGTTCGATGTCGACCCCGCGGGACTCCAGTTGTTCGAGCCAAGTATCGGGTGCCAGACGCGTCCCGAACGGTCGCTGATTCCGAAGCATGTCGACCACGATCGCGAGACGAAGCGCGATGCTCACGGAGTCGATGAGGCGTGCGACGACCACGCCGGGAAGGTGCGGCGGTGCGTCGAGAGTCACGCGCACGAGGCGGGGACCAGTGGTCGTTTGCACGCTCGCGGCTCGCAACGTCGACTTCGCCATGGCTGGAAGTATGCCGGGTGGGCTGGTGCTCAGTCCCACCAGCCTGTTAGCGGGTCCCTGGCGGCGACGACGGCCGCAATCGCGTCCCTGAACGCTGCGATGGCGCCGTCGCCGGGGTTCAGTCGCGCTTCGACGAGCACGGCACGCAGCGAAGCGTCTCCACGGTCGTAGCCGAGCCGGTACACCTGGCAGCACCGGACGTGCCGCACTGCCAGCACTTTGAGGTCCTGGGCGTCCGGGGCGGGGTAACTCGCCAACCACGGAGCCGGTAGCCGCCAGCCTTCGGTGACGTCGACAGAACCCGCGCGCGGTGCGCCCCGACGCTGCCCGGTCATGGCGTCGACGGAGCGGACGATGAGGCGGGCTCGGCGCTCGGCCGGCGGGTGCGCGGCTTGCGGTCCCGAGCACCTACGGGACGGCCGATAGCGGGCCGCTCGAGACCGGCGAGGCTCTCGGGTCGCCAGACGTGCGCGGTCCCGATGGTCGCGTCGGGGGCGGGGAGCCAGGTGCCGAGTGCGGTGCGGAGCGTGGACCTCGCGATGCCCCACTGCTGCGCGAGCGCGGCCATGGTGACGAACCCCGACGGGTCAGGGGTGGGGGTGGGGAGCGCGCGGTCGGTCGTCGTCATACCCACAGGGTACCCGTTAAGGCCAACAGGTCTGTCGGTGTAGTCAGGTGCAGTGGTCTACAACACCAACACACATGACGGTGTTGTAAGCCCGATGACCTCACCTTCCACGGTGACCCGGACCAGACCAGGAGGCCCCGATGACCCAGCGATTCGAAGCTCGACGCACCCGGTCCGGCCGTGTCGTGGCCGTAGGTGCACCGATGGACCTCGCCGACGCGCCCGGGGAGACCGTCGAGCTCGTGGCGCCGGACGCCACGCAGACCGCGACCGCGCGGCTCGTCGGCATCGGCCGCACATGGACCGACCGCACCAGCGGCCACCCTCGCGAACTCGCGTACGGCTACGTGGACGCGAGCACCTTGACCGCTTCGGACGCGGCGTGACGGCCATGAGCGCCGCCGCGCTCGGAGCCCAGACCAACCCGACCCACAGGAGGCAGCAGATGAGCACTCAGACCCCGAAGCCGAGTCGCCGCCGGCTCGCCGTGAAGCTCAACGCGGACTCGCGCGTCCTCGTCTACGGGACGGTCGCGCTCGTTACCGCGCTGGCTGTCACCAGCCTCATCGCGTCGTTCAGCGGGCTCCTGTCGGTGGCTGACTGGGCGCGGCTCGACCCGCGCCTGCGGTGGACCGTGCCCGTGATGCTCGACGGCGCCATCACGGTCTACACGGCAGCGGCGCTCATCCGCCGGGCGCGTGGCGAGAGCACCCGACTGGCTTGGGCGGGTGTCATCGCCGGGACGCTGCTCAGCGCGTCAGCGAACGCAGTCCACGTCCTGCTCTCCGGGGAGACCCCGGACGCACCGTGGATCCGCGGCGTCGGCGCTGGAATCGCCGCACTGAGCCCGGTCCTCGCAGCCCTGGCCGTGCACCAGCTGGCGGACCTGGCGGTGGCTGGCCCGGACGAGGAACTCGCGCCCACGCGCCGGTCTCGCCGCTCCCAGCCCCATTCCGTCCAGGCAGTTCTGACAGCCGCGTCCTCGTCCCCCGACCCCCACGGTTCCCGCACCCGCCGCTGGGACCGGACCACAGACCGACCCCCTAGCCGTGGCGGTCAGTGGACGTGCCGAGGCGGGGCGTGCTGTGAGCGCGAGTTCGGTGTCGAGGGCAGAGACGAGGGCGCGCATTCTCGAGCTCGTGGCTGAGGAGCCGGGGCTGAGCAACCGTGCGATTGCGGCCAAGTGCGGAACGTCGCATTCCACCGTGGCCCGCGTTCTGGAAAATGCGGACGTGCGCCGTGGGGGCCTTGTGGCCGTCGGGTAGCGCGAAAAGTTCCGTCCGGTCAGCTTTGTACACAGCTCGCGGGTGCTGTCGGCGCACTCATGGGACGCGAGCCACGACGTCGCGAACCTGTCGAAGCGCTGATGGGACGCGGCGGGGTCGTGCCACCCGCCGCGGTTCCGTTCACGGGCGACGTCATCGAGCCACGCGCGCGCGTCGTCGTACGACTCGAACCGCGTTGTCTCGTGGACGCGCTTCCCGTCGGCCCCTGGGTAGTACGCCTGCCACCAGCCCGCCTGGGGCTTCACGCCACCGAACGGTCGTGGCACGGCGGGCACCTCCCCGGGGGTGTGTAGATAGGCAGTCTGCGCCCAGTCTCGGTATCGACTCGGTACTGAGTGGGTACCGGAACACGCTACAACGGCCCAACTCGGTATCGAAAGTGACTTGCCGTGTTTCATCGGACAGGCGCCAGAAACGTCCTCTGACCTGCGGATTTACGGGGAGCGGACGACGGGAATCGAACCCGCGTAGCCAGTTTGGAAGACTGGGGCTCTACCATTGAGCTACGTCCGCACAGGCCGCACAGGTGCGACCGGCGGCGTCAAGGGTACCGGCTCGTTCCGGTCCGTCCGAACCGCCCCGGGTCAGGTCCCGGGGCGACCGCTCGGGGGCCGGCCGCCGCGAGGTGGCGGCCGGTCTGTGATTCGTCCGTGCTCCGGCGCGTGACGTACCATCGAGGGTCGCCCGTGCGCGCCTCAGCCCTTGAGCGCCTCAGCCCTTGAGCCCGACCTCATGGACCTGACCTCGAGCCTGTCGCCGCGCCCGCGCCCTCGCACCGCCGCCGGGAACGGCGAAACCACCCCGATCAGTTGGAGAGCATCGAAGTGAAGAGCGCCGTCGAGACCCTGGAGCCGACGAAGGTCAAGCTGACCGTCGAGGTGACGTACGACGAGCTCCGCCCGAGCATCGAGCACGCGTACCAGCACATCGCGGAGCAGGTGACGGTGCCGGGCTTCCGCAAGGGCAAGGTGCCGCCGCGCATCATCGACCAGCGCGTCGGCCGTCCGGCGGTCATCGAGCACGCGGTGAACGAGGGTCTGGGCGGCTTCTACGCCGAGGCGGTGCGCGAGAACAAGCTGCGTCCCCTCGGTCAGCCCGAGGTCGAGGTCACCAAGGTCCCCGGCCTCGTGGCCGGCGAGGAGGAGGGCGAGCTGCACTTCTCCGCCGAGGTCGAGGTGCGCCCCGAGCTCGAGCTCCCCGCGCTGGACGGCCTGGCCATCGAGGTCGAGGGCGTCGAGGTCGAGGACGCGGACGTCGAGGGCCGTCTCGACGCGCTGCGTGAGCGCTTCGGCACGCTCGTGGGCGTGGACGCCCCGGCGGAGGCCGGCAACTTCGTCGTGATCGACCTGGTCGCGAAGATCGACGACGCCGAGGTCGACTCGGTGTCCGGCGTGAGCTACCAGATCGGCTCGGGCAACATGCTCGAGGGTCTGGACGAGGCGCTGACGGGCCTGTCGGCGGGCGAGACGACGACGTTCGAGACCGAGCTGGCCGGTGGCGAGCACGCGGGCGAGAAGGCCCAGGTCACGGTGACGGCGACGACCGTCAAGGAGCGTCAGCTGCCCGACGCCGACGACGACTTCGCGCAGCTCGCGTCCGAGTTCGACACGCTGGACGAGCTGAAGGCGGACCTGCGCGAGCAGGCCGCGCGCATCAAGGTCTCCAACCAGGCGGTGCAGGCGCGTGACCTGCTCGTCGAGAAGCTCGTCGAGAGCATCGAGATCCCCGTGCCGTCGGGCGTCGTCGAGGCCGAAGTGCACCGTCACCTCGAGTCCGAGGGCCGCCTGGACGACGACGAGCACCGCACCGAGGTCACGGAGCAGGCGCAGACCGCGCTGCGCAACCAGATCCTGCTGGACACGCTCGCCGAGAAGCTCGAGGTGAAGGTCTCGCAGCAGGAGCTCGTCGAGTACCTCGTGCAGGCGTCGCGTCAGTACGGCATGGACCCGAACACGTTCATCAAGACCCTCGACGAGGGCGGCCAGATCCCGGCGATGGTGGCCGAGGTCGCGCGCTCCAAGTCGATCGCCGTCGCGCTGCGCCAGGTGACGGTCACGGACCCGTCGGGTGCCGCGGTGGACCTGTCCGACTTCATCGGCACCGACGAGGACGACGCGGCCGAGTCGCAGGACGACGCCGCCGCTGCCGCCGCGGTCGCCGACGCGGCCGTGGACGCGACCGCCTGAGGTCGCCCCGCTCCACCGGGAGCCCCGTCGCCGCACGCCGGTGACGGGGCTCTCGTCGTCCCGGCCCGCACCCGCCGCGCGCGTGCTGCGCCGACAGCGAAACGGGCCGTGGCCGGGCCGGATCTGCGGCGGCCGGGCGTTAGTGTCACTGCGACGCAAGGATGCCGCTTCGACCAAGGAGCCTTCGTGAACGACTTCCCGGCCATGGCCCGGGCCGACTCTCCCGGACTCGGCCTGAACGACCACATCTACAACCGGCTGCTGCGCGAGCGGATCATCTGGCTCGGTTCCGAGGTGCGCGACGAGAACGCGAACGCGATCTGCGCGCAGATGATGCTCCTGGCCGCGGAGGACCCGGACAAGGACATCTGGCTGTACATCAACTCGCCCGGCGGCTCGATCACGGCCGGCATGGCGATCTACGACACCATGCAGTACATCAAGCCGGACGTGGCGACGATCGCGATGGGCATGGCGGCCTCGATGGGGCAGTTCCTGCTCTCGTCGGGCGCCAAGGGCAAGCGCTACGCGACGCCCCACGCGCGGGTGATGATGCACCAGCCCTCGGGCGGCATCGGCGGCACCGCGACGGACGTGCGCATCAACGCGCAGCTGATCCTGCACATGAAGACGGTGCTCGCGGAGCTGACCGCCGCGCAGACGGGCAAGAGCGTCGAGCAGATCAACGCGGACGCCGACCGTGACCGCTGGTTCACCGCCCCGGAGGCGCTCGAGTACGGGTTCATCGACCACGTGGTCGAGGCCGCGAGCTCCGTCACGGGCCGCGGCGGGACCGCCTGAGCCTTCGAGACCGCGAGGAGATCCAGTGAGCACCGAGTCCCAGTTCATCGCCCGCGCGGGCGCGCTGGCCGGCGGCTTCGGCCGTCCGGCGGCCGCCGCGCCGTCCGCCCGTTACGTGCTGCCCCAGTTCGAGGAGCGCACCGCCTACGGCTTCAAGCGGCAGGACCCGTACACCAAGCTGTTCGAGGACCGCATCATCTTCCTCGGCGTGCAGGTGGACGACGCCTCGGCCGACGACGTCATGGCGCAGCTCCTGGTGCTGGAGAGCACCGACCCGGACCGCGACATCACGCTGTACATCAACTCGCCCGGTGGCTCGTTCACCGCGCTGACGGCGATCTACGACACGATGCAGTACATCAAGCCGCAGATCGCGACCGTCTGCCTCGGGCAGGCCGCGTCCGCGGCGGCCGTGCTGCTCGCGGCGGGCACGCCGGGCAAGCGCCTGGCGCTGCCCAACGCGCGCGTGCTGATCCACCAGCCCGCGATGGAGGGCGGCGGGTACGCGCAGGCGTCCGACATCGAGATCCACGCCAACGAGCTCATCCGCATGCGCGAGTGGCTCGAGGAGACGATCGCCCACCACACGGGGCGGGACGTCGAGGCGGTCCGTCAGGACATCGAGCGCGACAAGATCCTCACCGCGCAGCAGGCGCTGGAGTACGGACTCGTCGACCAGGTGCTCGCGAGCCGCAAGGGCGCGCGCCCGACGGTCATCGAGCCCTCCTGACGACGTACCGCGCGTGACGACCTCGGCGGGTGCGGACGGGTGATCCTGCCCGGCCGCACCCGCCGTCGTCGCTCCTGACGGCGGGTGCGGCAGGGCCGCCGACGCGTCCGATATCCCAGATCCGGGACGCCGAAACGGTTCAGACGGCCCGGACCGCCCGGACGAGCGAGGACACGCCGCGACACGATGCGGGGTACGCGGGACACGGCGCGCGGCGTAGTGTCCAATGGGACACCGGCGGCGACGCCCGCAGCACGACAGCACGCAGTCGGCAGCAGCCGACGATCGCAAGGACGCAGGCCGCGAGGGGCGGCGCAGCGCGAGGAAGGGACGAGACGTGGCTCGGATCGGGGACGGTGCCGACCTGCTCAAGTGCTCCTTCTGCGGCAAGTCCCAGAAGCAGGTCAAGAAGCTCATCGCCGGGCCCGGCGTGTACATCTGCGACGAGTGCATCGAGCTGTGCAACGAGATCATCGAGGAGGAGCTCGCCGAGGCCAACGAGACGGGCCTGGTCGAGCTGCCGAAGCCGCGCGAGATCTTCGCGTTCCTCGAGCAGTACATCATCGGCCAGGAGTCGGCCAAGCGTGCCCTGTCGGTCGCGGTGTACAACCACTACAAGCGGATCCAGGCCGGCGAGGGCGTGCGCAACGCCGACGACCAGGTCGAGATCGCCAAGTCCAACATCCTGCTCGTCGGCCCCACGGGCACGGGCAAGACGTACCTGGCCCAGACGCTCGCGCGCATGCTCAACGTGCCGTTCGCCCTGGCCGACGCCACCGCGCTGACGGAGGCCGGCTACGTCGGCGAGGACGTCGAGAACATCCTGCTCAAGCTCATCCAGGCCGCCGACTACGACGTCAAGAAGGCCGAGCAGGGCATCATCTACATCGACGAGATCGACAAGATCGCCCGCAAGAGCGAGAACCCGTCGATCACGCGTGACGTCTCGGGCGAGGGCGTCCAGCAGGCGCTGCTGAAGATCATCGAGGGCACGACGGCCTCGGTCCCGCCGCAGGGCGGTCGCAAGCACCCGCACCAGGAGTTCATCCAGATCGACACGTCGAACGTCCTGTTCATCGTGGCGGGGGCGTTCGCAGGGCTCGACGACATCATCGCCGCCCGCGCACGCAAGCGTGTCGTCGGGTTCGGCGCGCCGCTCGTGGACAACCACGAGGAGGGCGACCTGTTCTCCGAGGTCCGCCCCGAGGACCTGCAGAAGTACGGGCTCATCCCCGAGTTCATCGGGCGTCTGCCGGTCGTCGCGGCCGTCGGGCGGCTCGACCAGGACGCGCTCGTGCGGATCCTCACGGAGCCGCGCAACGCGCTCGTCAAGCAGTACCAGCGGATGTTCGAGATCGACGGCGTCGAGCTCGAGTTCGACGAGGAGGCCGTCGCGGCGATCGCGGACCAGGCGCTCCTGCGCGGGACGGGCGCACGCGGTCTGCGCGCCATCATGGAGGAGGTCCTCCAGCAGGTGATGTTCGACGTCCCGAGCCGCGACGACGTCGCACGCGTGCTCATCACGCGCGACGTGGTGCTCGAGAACGTGAACCCGACCCTCGTGCCGCGCGAGAAGCGCCCGCCCCGCGAGAAGAGCGCCTGACCGCGCGGTTCGCGGCCTAGGATCGCGGGCGTGACCGACGCGAGCCGCCCCGCCGAACCCTCTCCTGAGCACGGAGGAGCGTCCGGGGCGCAGCCGTCGGGCATCCCGCCCGAGCTCGCCCGGCTGCGGCACAGCATCGACAACATCGACGCCGCGCTGGTCTACCTGCTCGCGGAGCGGTTCAAGGCGACCAAGCAGGTCGGGGTCCTGAAGGCACAGCGCGGGCTGCCCCCGTCGGACCCGGGTCGCGAGGTGCGGCAGGTCGCGCGCCTGCGTGAGCTCGCGGACCAGGCGGACCTCGACCCGGTGTTCGCGGAGAAGTTCCTGGCGTTCATCGTCGAAGAGGTCATCCGCCACCACGAGGCGATCGCGCAGGACGGCGGGCGCGAACCCGCAGGTGGTGACGCCTCCGGGTGACCGTCCCGCGGCGCCCTCCCGTGGGGCCGTCGCCAGGGGTGGCGTGGGGCGCCAACCTGCGGTTGGTTAGGAGTGGTCAGCGAGGCTCGAGACGCGCGACCGCTGACGTCCGCGTCCCGGGCACCGTCCACTGCACGGCCCACCTCGTGGGCCGAAGGAGGTTGCCGCATGGACCTGCACTGGCTCAAGCCGCTGCTCGGCCGGACGTCGCCGTTCGTCACCGTGTTCCTCGACGCGACGAGAGCAGAGTCGGCGGGGGAGTCGGAGGCGGCGGACCGCTGGAAGGCGGCACGGCGGGAGCTCGAGCGCGAGGGCGCGCCGGGTGCCGTGCTCGACGAGATCGCCGACCTGGTCGCGGTGCCGACGGGCGTGCGAGGACCGCACGGGCGCGTGATCGTGGCGGACGGCCAGGGCGTGCTGGTCGACCGCGTCGTGGGCGAGCCGCCCGCTCGGACGATCGCGACGTTCGGACCGGTGCCCGACCTGCTGCCCGCGGTGCGGGCCGCCGACGAGGCGGTCGAGCTGCTCGTCGTCGCGGTCGACCGCACGGGTGCGGACCTCGTGTGGAAGTCCGCGGGCGGTGCCCGCCCCGGCGTGGGCGAGGACGGCGAACCGCTGCACGAGAGCGTCGAGGGCGGTCACGACGACGTGCACAAGACCCGGGAGAACGGGCTGTCGCGGCGCAACCAGTCGCGGGCCGAGGACTCGTGGCAGCGCAACGCCGAGGAGGTGGCGGCGTTCCTGGACAAGCGCGTCGCGGAACGCACCCCCGAGCTCGTCGTGCTCACCGGCGACGTGCGTGCGGTCGCGCTCGTGTGCGAGAAGGTCGGCCAGCAGGTCCGCGAGCTCGTCGTCGAGGTGCCCGGCGGGGCGCGCGGCGCCGGGGCGAAGCCGGACGCGTTCGCACAGCGCGTGCGGGCCGCGGTGGACGAGCTGCGCGCGCGTCGCCGTCACGCGGTGCTGGACCGGTTCGGCCAGGCGCTGGGGCGCGGCGAGGCCGCGGTGACCTCCCTCGACGACGTCGTCGAGGTGCTGCGCCGGGGACAGGTCGCCGAGCTGGTGCTCGGTGACGGGGCGCTCGGCGCGTTGCAGGAGCGTGAGGTGCTCGTCGGCCTGCAGCCGCTCGAGCTCGCGACCAACCAGGCCGACCTCGACACGCTGGGCGTCGCGGACGGTCGACGGTACCCGGCGGTCGTCGCGCTCGTGCGGGCTGCGCTCGCGCAGGACGCGGGCGTGACGTTCGCCCCGGACGGGGCCGCCGAGCTGGCGGACGGCGTCGGGGCGCTCCTGCGGTGGTCGGACGAGTCCACACCGAGCGAGCAGCTGCTGACGCAGTCGGCCGACGCGCGGCGCGTGCGCACGATCCCGTAGCGCACGCGCTCGGCTGCGGCGTCACGGGCCGCGCGTCCCCACCGAGGGCGCGCGGCCCGAGCCGTCTCAGTCCCGCGCGGTCCCGCGGGTGTCCGTGTAGAGCTCCTCGATCTGCGGGGCGAAGTCCGCGAGCACGCGGGTGCGCTTCACCTTGAGCGACGGCGTGAGGTAGCCGTTCGCCTCCGTGAGGTCGGTCGGCAGCACGGCGATCTTGCGGATGGACTCGGCACGCGAGACCGCCTCGTTGGCCCGGGCCACCGCGCGGTCGAGCGCCTCCAGCACGGCGGGGTGCTCACCGGCGGTGACGACGTCCATGGCCGGCAGGCCGTGGTTCGCGAGCCACCCGGGCAGCATCTCCGCGTCCAGCGTCACGAGCGCCCCGATGAACGGCCGCTGGTCGCCGACGACCACGACCTGGCTGACGATCGGGTGCCCGCGCAGGCGGTCCTCGAGCACCGCCGGGGCCACGTTCTTGCCGCCCGCGGTCACGATGATCTCCTTGGAGCGGCCGGTGATGCGCAGGTACCCGTCCTCGTCGAGCGAGCCGAGGTCGCCCGTGCGGAACCAGCCGTCGACGAGCGCGGCCTTCGTCGCCTCCTCGTCGTGCCGGTACCCGCGGAAGACGTGCGGACCTGCGACCCAGATCTCGCCCGCCTCGTCGACGCGCACCTGGGTCCCCGGGAACGCGGGACCCACCGTGCCGACCTTGGTGAGACGCGGCAGGTTGACCGCGGTGGGCGCGGTCGTCTCCGTGAGCCCGTAGCCCTCGAGGACCCGCACGCCGATCCCACGGAAGAAGTGCCCCAGCCGGTCGCCGAGCGGCGCACCACCGGAGATGGCCCACTCGACATGGCCGCCCAGCGCCGCGCGGAGCTTCGCGTGCACGAGGCGCCCCGCGAGCCGGTGCTGCGTGCGCAGCGCGGCGCCCGGCCCCGCGGGCGTGTCGAGGGCGCGTGAGTACTGGATCGCGACCTTCGCCGCCCAGCGGAACACCCGCAGCGCGGCGCCCGAGCCGGCCTTCTGCTCGGCCGAGTTGTAGACCTTCTCGAACACGCGCGGCACGGCCAGCAGGAACGTGGGACGGAACGACGCGAGGTCGGGCAGGAGGTTGCGCGTGTCGGGCGTGTGCCCGAGCACCGCGCCGGACGGGACGCACAGCACCTGGATGAACCGCGCGAACACGTGCGCGAGCGGCAGGAACAGCAGCGTGCGCGAGTGGGGCTGCGCGTACACCTCGCCGAGGTCGTCGATGCCGAGCAGGCAGACCGCGACGAAGTTGCCGTGCGTGAGCTCGACACCCTTCGGGCGGCCGGTGGTGCCGGAGGTGTAGATCACGGTCGCGAGGTCGTCGCGGCCGGCGAGCGCGCTGCGCCGCTCGATCTCGGCGTCGGGCACGTCGTGGCCGGACACGACGAGCTGCTCGAGCGCGCCGGCGTCGATCACGAGGACCTCGCGCAGCCCGGGCAGGTCGTCACGCACGCTCTCGACGACGGCGGCGTGCGCCTCCGTCTCCGCGACGAGCAGGCGGATGCCCGCGTCCGCGCAGATCCAGCGCACCTGCTCCGCGGAGTCGGTCTCGTACACCGGCACGCCGACCGCGCCCGCGGACCACACCGCGAAGTCGAGCACCGTCCACTCGTACCGGGTGCGCGACATGATGCCGACCCGGTCGCCCGGTGCGATGCCGCGGGCCACGAGGCCCTTGGCCACCGCGGTGACCTCTGCGACGAACCCGCGGACCGTCACGGGCGTCCACGCGGAGCCCAGGCCCGACGAGCGCTCGGCGAACGTGCCGTCGGGGTCGCGCGCGAGTCGCTGCGCGAGCATGCCGGGGATGGAACGAGGGGCGTCGGCGGGCAGCGTCGACGGCGAGGTGCTGGGGGACATGTCTCTCTCCGTGGGGGTACGACGAGACCCTACCGCTCGGTTACCGGGCGGTAGCCTCGCGCGCTCGTCGGCCCGCGGTGTGCCGCCGGCCGTCGCTCAGAGCTCCTCGTAGACCGCCGGGTCCTGGTCGTTGGTGCGGCCGTCCGGCCGCGACAGCCCGCTGATCGCGGCGACCTCGTCGGGCGACAGCGTGAAGTCGAACACCGCGAGGTTCTCCCTGCGGCGCTCGGCCGAGCCCGACTTCGGCAGCGGCACCGCACCCAGCTCGACGTGCCAGCGCAGCACCACCTGGCCGGGTGTGCGGCCGTGCGCGCGGGCGACCTCCTGGATCACCGGCTCCTCGAGCAGCGGTCCGCGGGCCAGCGGGCTCCACGACTGCGTGAGCACGCCGCGCGCCTCGTCGGCGCCCCGCTGCTCCGGCTGCGCGAAGTGCGGGTGCAGCTCCACCTGGTTCACGGTCGGCAGCTCACCCGTGAGGCGCTTCAGCGAGTCGAGGTGCTCGGGCAGGAAGTTCGAGACGCCGACCGACCGGACCAGGCCGGCGTCCCGGAGCGAGAGCAGCGCCGCGAACGCCTCGGCGTACAGCCCGCGGCCGGGGTTCGGCCAGTGGATGAGGACCAGGTCCCAGTGGTCCAGCCCCGCGCGCAGCAGGGACTCCTGCACGGCCGTGACCGCGTCGTCGTGCCGGTGGTAGCGGCCCGGCAGCTTGGTCTGCAGCACGAGCTCGTCGCGCGGCACACCGGACTGGCGCACGCCCGCGCCGACCGCACCCTCGTTCTCGTAGTTGTACGCGGTGTCGATCAGGCGGTACCCGGCGCCGATCGCGTCGGCCACCGCGTCCCGGCCCGCGAAGCCCTTGAGCGGGTAGGTGCCGAAGCCGATGGCGGGCAGCACCAGGCCGTCGGCCAGCGTACGGGTGGGGACGTCCTCGGGGGCGGTCGGTCGGCTCGGCGAGGTCGAGGTCATGCCCAGCACGCTACGCCCGCAGGTGGGAGACGGGCACGTCGGTGCTCGCCTCCCACCGTCGGGCGTCAGGCGCCGCGCTTGACCGGCTCGCCCAGCTGCGCGTCGTGCGCGACGGCCTGCTCGACCTCGCCCGCGACGAGCTCCAGCGTGCCGGTGGCGCGGCCCGCGGCGCGCACGTCGTCGAGCGCGACCTCGACGTCGGCGAGCTGCGGGGCCGGGACCTCGAGGCGCGCGGCGAGGATCTCCGTGCGCATCGACACCTTCGCCTCGGACTTGGCCTTGCGCAGCGCCGCGAGCGCGGCACCGGCCGCGGTCACGGTCGCGAACGACGCGTCACCCGTCGCCGAGCGCAGCGGCGCGGACTGCGGCCACGCGGCGCGGTGCACCGAGCCCTCGCGCCACCACGACCAGACCTCCTCGGTCGCGAACGGCAGCACCGGGGCGAGCAGGCGCAGCAGCACGTCGAGCGCGAGGCACAGCGCGGTGCGGGCGCTCTGCGCCCCCGCACCCTCGCCGTACGCGCGGTCCTTCACGAGCTCGAGGTAGTCGTCGCAGAACGTCCAGAAGAACGTCTCCGTGAGCTCGAGCGCGCGCGTGTGGTCGTACGACTCGAGCGCGGCGGTCGCCTGGTCGACCACGTCGGCCAGGCCGGCGAGCATCGCCCGGTCGAGCGCGACCGTGACGAGCGCCGGGTCGAGCGACGGAGCCTCGTCGGTGCCGCCGAACGACAGCGCGAACTTGGAGGCGTTGAGCACCTTGATCGCCAGGCGTCGGCCGATCTTCATCTGGCCGACCTCGAACGCCGCGTCGGTGCCGAGCCGCGCGGAGGCTGCCCAGTACCGGACCGCGTCCGACCCGTGCTCCTCGAGCAGGCCCATGGGCGTGACGACGTTGCCCTTGGACTTCGACATCTTCTTGCGGTCCGGGTCGAGGATCCACCCGCTGATGGCGGCGTCGGTCCACGGCAGCGAGCCGTGCTCGAGGTGCGAGCGCACCACCGTCGAGAACAGCCACGTGCGGATGATGTCCTGGCCCTGCGGCCGCAGGTCCATCGGGAAGACGCGCGCGAACAGGTCCGGGTCGGAGCGCCAGCCGCCGGCGATCTGCGGGGTCAGCGACGACGTGGCCCACGTGTCCATGATGTCGGGGTCCCCGACGAAGCCGCCCGGCACACCGCGCTGGTCCGCGGTGTAGCCCGCGGGCACGTCCGACGACGGGTCGACGGGGAGCTGGTCCTCGGACGGGACGAGCGGGTTGTCGTAGTCGGGCTCGCCGTCGGCGTCGAGCGCGTACCAGACCGGCAGCGGCACACCGAAGAACCGCTGGCGGCTGATGAGCCAGTCGCCGTTCAGGCCGCCGACCCAGTTCTCGTAGCGGACCTGCATGAACTCGGGGTGGAAGTCGAGCTCGGCACCGCGCGCGAGCAGCGCCGCGCGAAGGTCCGTGTCGCGGCCGCCGTTGCGGATGTACCACTGGCGCGACGTGACGATCTCGAGGGGCTTGTCGCCCTTCTCGTAGAAGTTCGCCTTGCGCTGCGTGGGCGTCGGCTCGCCGTCGAGGTCACCGGAGGCGCGCAGACCGGCGACGACCGCCTCGCGTGCCGAGAACGTCGTCTTGCCCGCGAGCTGCGCGAACACCTCACGGCCCTGCTGCGACGTGATCCACTCCGGCGTCTCGCGCAGCAGGCGGCCGTCGCGCTGCACCACCGAGCGCGTCGGGAGCTGCAGCTCGCGCCACCACTGCACGTCGGTCAGGTCGCCGAACGTGCAGCACATCGCGATGCCCGCGCCCTTGTCGGGCTCGGCGGCGGGGTGCGCGAGCACCGGGACCTCGACGCCGAACAGCGGGGTCGTGACCGTCGTGCCGAACAGGTGCTGGTAGCGCTCGTCGTCGGGGTGCGCGATGAGCGCGACGCACGCGGGCAGCAGCTCCGGTCGCGTCGTCTCGATGTGGACCGGGCCGTCGGCGCCGTGGAACGCGACCCGGTGGAACGCGCCCGGGTAGTCGCGCGCCTCGAGCTCGGCCTGCGCGACGGCGGTCTGGAACGTCACGTCCCACAGGCCCGGCGCCTCGGCCTGGTACGCCTCACCGCGCGCGAGGTTGCGCAGGAACGCCTGCTGCGCGACGGCGCGCGACTCCGCCGAGATGGTCTGGTAGGTCATCGACCAGTCGACCGAGAGCCCGAGGCGGCGCCACAGCGCCTCGAACTGCCGCTCGTCCTCGACCGTGAGCCGCTCGCACAGCTCGACGAAGTTGCGTCGGCTGACCGGCACCTGGTCGGCGGCCTTCACGGTCTTGTCCGTGCCCTCGTGCGGCGGCGTGAAGTCCGGGTCGTACGGCAGCGACGGGTCGCAGCGCACGCCGTAGTAGTTCTGCACGCGACGCTCGGTGGGCAGGCCGTTGTCGTCCCAGCCCATCGGGTAGAACACCTCCGCGCCGCGCATGCGGCGGTACCGCGCGACGACGTCGGTGTGCGTGTACGAGAACACGTGCCCCACGTGCAGCGAGCCGGAGACGGTGGGCGGCGGGGTGTCGATCGAGTAGATCTCCTCGCGCGAGCGCGTGCGGTCGAACGAGTACGTCCCGAGCTCGGCCCAGCGCTGCGACCACGACTCCTCGAGCCCCTCGAGGCCGACCTTGTCCGGTACGCGGCGGCCGGTGGCGGTCGTCGGGACGTCGGTGCGGGAGGTCAGGTCGCTCATGACCGCCCATCTTCCCAGACGTCGGGGGTCTTCCCGTACGGGTTTCGTGCGTCGGGACGCCTCAGCGTGGGTCCGCGCCTACGAGGGCGTCGGGCTGCGGCAGGAGCGCGTCGATCTGCGCGCGCATCCAGGAGTTGTAGACCGCGCCGACCATCGGCCCGGCGGTCCGGCTCGAGCGCACCTGAGCGTCGAGGTCGACGACGGCCGGCCAGGCGAACGCCGCGAAGTCCCGCACGGTGGTCGTCAGCGCGTAGGCGTGCGCGTCGTCGTCCGCGCGGTCGCCGACCACCACCGAGACGACCCCGACGCCCGACTGCATGCCGCGCATCCCGCCGTGCGCGAGCTTCGCGTGGTCGAGCGACGCGCGGGTGAACCGGGCGAGCCCGTCCGCCGTCACGTGGGGCGTCGTGGCGACGTGGACGAGCAGGTGCAGGGTGGTCGCGAACCACCGCACGCGGAAGTCCCGGCGGTACCCGACGAGCGCCGACGGGGGTGCGCTGCGCACCGTGTAGCCCGAGGCGACGAGCCTGTCGTGGACGAGCGCCTGGTATCCGAGGGTGTCCACGTCGCTCCTTCTGCGCGGGTGAGCCGTCGGCCGATCGTGCCACGCCGGCACCGCCCCGCGAGGGCGTTCGACGGGGGGCGTTCGACGGACCGACCGCCCCGGTTCCGGGCAGGCGGCTCGTCTGCCACGATGACCCGGGTCGATCCACGACGGGGTGTCCGACGAAGGGTGGGGGAGTGAGCGACGACGTCGAGCTGCAGCCGGCCGCCGTCGGGGCGATGGCGGTGCGCTTCCGCGCGTCCGGCATGGAGCTCGGCCGGGTGCGCGACGCGCACGCGGCCGCGACCGCCGAGGCCGTCGTGCCGGTCGCGCGCGCCCACGAGCGCGCCGTGCACCGCTGGACCGAGGGGCTGCGGGTCGCCGCCGCCGCGCTGGTCGAGGTCGGGACCGAGCTCGACGCGTGCGTGCGCGCCACGACGGACGGCGACGAGCGGACGGCCGCCACGTTCCGCGGGGTCCAGCCGTGAGCGGGGTCGTGGACGTCGACTTCGACGAGGTCGTCCAGTCGCTGTGGCGCGGCCTCGACTCGCTCGACGAGGCGGGGTTCTCGCTGAACCCGCTGGACATCGTCGAGAACGTCCGCGCCGCGGGTCGGCTCGTCGACCGGGTCCGCACCGTCGCCACGCAACCGCCGCCGGGAGACCCCGCGGCGAGCCGGCGCGCCGCACAGGCCTGGTCGGCGCTCGCGCGCGGGCTGACGGCGACGACCGACAAGGTGGACACCGACCGGGCGCACCGGCGCACCGTCTGGACCGGCACCGCCGCACGCGCGTTCGACGCGACGGCGCTCGAGCTGGACCGTCGGCTCACCGATGCGGCCGCCGGTGCCCGACGAGCCGCCGTCGCGCTCGAGGAGCACGCGGACGCGCTCGCCCGCGCGCAGCGCAGGCACGGTGACGTCGCGGCCTCGCTGCGCCGCGCACGCGACGACATCCCGCGCCACCCGGGCGAGCTGGACCAGCTCGACGACGTCGTGCGGCACCTGCGTGACGCGCTGACCGCCGCGCTCGAGTCGTGGCGCGACGCGGGCGCGGCGGCGCAGGCGTGCGCGAGCGAGCTCGCCGCGGTCGAGGCCGCGATGCCGTTCCCCGACGGAGCGGCGCCCGGCATGCGCGCGCTCGACGTCCTCGGCCAGCACGGCACCGGCTCGGGCCGGCCCCCGCTCGTCGACGGCGTGCTCGAGCGCGCGCGGGCCGCGTACGACGCGCTGTCCCCGCAGGACCGTGCCGCGTTCGACGCGCTCATGACCGGTGCGGCGTCCGAGCGGCACCGCGCCTGGCTGCTTGCCGCGCTCGCGGCTGGACACCCTCTCGCCACGCTGCGGCGGTTCGCCGAACGGATCAACCGCGCGGCGGACCCCGACGCGCTCCTCGACCCGCGGTCCGCGCTGCGGCGCGACGGCCCGTTCACGCAGACGACCGGCACGACCTGCGGCTCGTCGTCGCTCGTCTACGCCAGCATGCTGCGCGACCCCGCCCTCGCGCTGCGTGTGCTCACCGGCTACGACGCGACCACGGGCCACGCCGACGACCCGGCCCGCACACCCGCCGACCGGTTCACCGAGCTCGAGACCGAGATGAAGCGCCGCACCGACGACCCGCGCAAGGACCCCGACGGCGGGTGGCGGCCCGGCAACGTCTCCATGCCGTGGATCCCCGCGCTCGGGACCTCGCCGTGGGCCGCCGCCGAGGAGCTCGACGCGCTGGCGCCGGACGGCGTGCGCTACCGGGTCGACATGGTCGACCCGGCCTCGCCCGACGACAAGCAGGACGCCTACCGCTCGCTGGTCGAGTCCACCGACCGGGGCGACCCGGCCATCCTCTACGTCGGCGACGAGACCGCCCCGCGGCACGTCGTGCTCGTGTACGCGCACGCCGACGGGTCGATCGAGCTCTACGAGCCCGGGCACGGCGAGCGTGTGGTCGTCACGCAGGAGCAGTTCGTCCACGGCGAGTTCTCGGTAGGCGGGTGGCCCAAGCCGTGGGCCGTCGTCACGCCGTGACCGGCCGCACCGCGCGGGGCGCGCTCGCGGGGGTGTCGGCCGTCGCAGTCGCCGCGTGCGCGCTCGCCGCGTGCACGCCGCCCGTCCCCGAGGACCAGACGACGCGCGTCGACGTCGAGCGCTTCCAGGACCTCGCCGCCGACCCCTGGCTCGCGGCCACCGCGCTGACGGTCGGGCGGTACGCGTTCGGCACGGACCGCCAGTTCGAGCCCGGCACGGCCCGCGGGACGCGCACGGCGACCGGGACCGTCGGGCAGGTGCTGACGGCGGAGACCACCGCCGCGGCGCGTGAGGGCTGGGTCGTCGCCGCGGCACGCTGCGGGGACGGCTCGGGCGCGGACTCCGGGTGGCCCGTGACGGTCGAGCTGGTGCGCGTGCTGGCCGACGGGGCCGCGGCGGTGGGCGAGGTGCGCGTGGAGCAGGACCAGTCGGGCGTCGCGGACGGTGCGACGCGCGTGCTGCCGCGCCGCGTGCTCGTCGCGGGCTACGCGCCGCACCACACGAACCGCGCGCGCGTCGAGGTGCCCGACGAGCCGGTCGCGTTCGACGCGTTGGCCTGCCTGGGTGGCACAGGGGGAGCGAGCGTGGGACCGACCGACCTGCTGCCGACCGTCCAGGGCGCCGACGAGGCTGCCCGGTGAGGGCTCGGGTGACGCCTCAGGTGCTGGCTCGGGTCACGGCTCGGGGCGCTGGGAGGCCCGTGGTCGTGGGGGTCGTCGTCGGGCTGGTGCTCGCCACGGTCGGGGGCTGCGCGCGTGACCTCAGCCGGGACGACGTGCTCGACGCGCTGCGGGCGCAGCCGTGGCCCGCGGACGCGAGCGTCGAGAGCGACGACGACCCGGGCGGGGGTCGCTACGCGCGGCCGCGCGCGTCGGCGCGCAGCGACTCGCCGCACGAGCCGTGGCGCGCGGTCGGCGCCGAGGTCGGACGGGCGGTCGCGGCCGGATGGGTCCCGGTGTACGCGCAGTGCACCGGCCCGCAGGACTCGGTGCGCGTCGACCTCGTGCGCGAGGTGCGCGAGGGGGTGCCCGCCACGGCGACCGTCACGGGCGAGGTCGTCGACGAGCTCGGGCTGCCCGCGCGGCTGTCGGACGGCTCGACCGTGGTGTCGGTCGAGGTCGTCGCGGCCGCGCCCCAGGACGTGTCCGACCCGGCGCTGCTGCCCGCGGCCGTGCGTGCCGGCGTGCCCGACGAGCCGGTGGACCTCGCCGGCTGCCTGACCGACCCCCCGGCGGGCGGGGCGCTGCGCTGGGCCGGGACACCGGCGGCCCTGCCCGCGGTGGGTGGTCCGCTGCCGCGCTGACCCCGCGGTGCTGCTCCGCGGTCGGTGCCGTCCCGCGGTCGGTGCTGCTCGGCGCTCGGTGCTGGGTGCTGCTCGCTGCCGCTCGACGGTCGGTCCGTGCGGCGGTCAGTCCGCGGTGTGGCGGGCTCGGTAGGCGGCGACGTGCGCGCGGTTGCCGCAGTTGTTCACGTCGCAGAACCGGCGGGAGCGGTTGCGCGACAGGTCCACGAGCACGGCGGTGCAGTCCTCGCCCGCGCACCGGCGCAGGCGGTCGTACTCGTCGGACCGCACGACGTCGGCCACGCCCATGGCGGTCTCGACGAGCATGACGGTCGCGAGCGGGGCGTCCGGGACGGTCGCGTGCAGGTGCCAGTCGAGCGCGTCGTGCCGGGTCAGGAAGGGCACCGCGGCGGCGTCGCGCAGGATCGTGTTGACGAGCCCGGCTGCCTCGTCGCGGTCGACGTCCCACAGCCGCCCCAGGCGCGTGCGCGCGTCGTGCACCTGCGCGAGCTCGGCCAGGTCGCCGTCGTGGCGCACCGAGTAGCCCCACCGCCGGTAGAACGCGTCGAGCTGGTCGACGCGCGCGAGGGCGTCCGCGCCGTCGCGCCGACGGTCGCTGTTGACCAGCTCGACCGCAGCGCGGAGGTTCGCCTCGGTGTCACGAGCAAAAACCACATTGACTCCTGAGCAGGTCGGGTCCTACTGTCACGAGCATAGGAGCCTGTGACCCCTGACACGGAGCGCAGGGCGGCGGCACGTCGGGGAGAGCAGATGCAGGGCACGCGCGCCCGCAGCGTGGGGATCGTCGCCGGGCTCGTCGCCGCGCTCGCGTTCGCCACGAGCGGGCCGGTCGTCAAGCCGCTGCTCGCGGCCGGCTGGACGCCCGGCGCGGCGATCCTGGTCCGGCTGTGGCTGGGGGCGTTGCTCCTCGCCGGGCCCGCGGCGTGGGCCCTGCGGGGGCGCCGGCACGTGCTGCGAGCCGAGTGGCGCACCGTCGTCGGGCTCGGTCTGCTCGGCGTCGCGGGCGCCTCGACGTTCTACTTCCTTGCCGTGGACCGGCTTCCCGTGGCCGTCGCGCTGCTCGTCGAGTACACCGGGCCGCTGCTCCTGCTGGGCTGGTCGTGGTTCCGCACGCGCCGCACCCCGTCGCGCGCGACCCTCGCCGGTGCCGCGCTCGCGATGGCCGGGCTCGTGCTCGTGCTCGACGTGACCGGCTCGCTCGAGCTCGACGCGCTCGGGCTCGTCTACGCGTTCGTCGCGGCCATCGGCAACGCCGCGTACTTCGCGCTCACCGCACGGCCCATCGCCCTGCCGCCCGTGAGCCTGGCGGGCTCGGCGATGCTCGTCGGCGCGCTCACCGTGACGCTCGTCGCGCTCGTCGGGATCCTGCCCGTGGCCGCACCGCGGGTGCAGGTCACGATGCTCGGGGCGCAGGTCGAGTGGTTCGTCCCGCTGCTCGTCGTCGGCGCCGTGCCCACGGCGTTCGCGTACGGCGTCAGCGCGGTCTCGGTGCGGTTGCTCGGGGAGCGGCTCGCGTCGTTCCTCGCGCTCATGGAGGTGCTGTTCGCCGTGCTCCTGGCGTGGCTGCTGCTCGGCGAGGCGCCGCTGGCGATCCAGGTCCTGGGTGCCGCGCTCGTCGTCACCGGGGTCGCGCTGGTCCGCTCCGGCGCCGCGTCCGACGGCGAGCTGCGCGACGGGACGCCGGAGCCGGAGCTGCCGCCGGTGCGCGAACCCGCGCGCACCTGACCGCCGCGCACCTGACCTCGCGCACCTGACCGCGCGCACCTGACCGCGTGCACCTGACCGCCGCGCTCAGTCGCCCACCGGGCCGCACGGCATAAGGTCGATCGGGTACGGCCGCGCCACGCGCGCGCCACGACGAGCGAGACGAGGACGACCACGTGACTGGTGTGACGGCGTCCGGCCTGACGGTCGGGTACGCGGCGATGCTCGAGCAGTTCCACCCCACCGAGGCGGTCGCGCTGTCGGCGTACGCCGAGGAGCACGGCTTCTCGGGCGTCATGGCCGCGGACCACTTCCAGCCGTGGGTCCCCGCGCAGGGGCAGGCCGCGTTCGTGTGGAACGTGCTCACGGCGATCGGCGAGCGGACCAGCGGCGACATGGGGCCCGGCGTGACCGCGCCGACGTTCCGCTGGCACCCCGCGATGGTCGCGCAGGCGAGCGCGACGCTCGCGGCGATGTACCCGGGGCGGCACTGGCTGGGCCTGGGCTCCGGCGAGGCGCTCAACGAGCACATCACCGCGCAGTACTGGCCCGAGGCGCCCGAGCGGATCAACCGCATGTTCGAGGCCATCGACATCATCAAGAAGCTGTTCAACGCGTCGCTCGCGGGCAAGGACGTCAAGCACTCCGGCGAGTTCTACAAGATGGAGTCCACGCGGCTGTGGACGATGCCCGAGGAGGCCCCGCCGATCCTCGTCGCGACCGCGGGCCCGATCACCGCCAAGCGCGCGGGTCGCCACGCCGACGGCCTCATCACGGTCGGCGCACCGCTCGAGAAGATCGAGGGCCTGTTCTCGCGCTTCCACGACGGCGTGCGCGAGTCCGGCCGCAACCCCGAGGACCTGCCCAAGGTCCTGCAGGTGCACCTGTCGTGGGCACCGACCGACGAGGAGGCGCTCGCCAACGCGATGCACGAGTGGCCCAACGGGGGCATGAAGTTCCCCAAGGCCGACATCCGCTCGCCGTTCGAGCTCGAGCAGATGGCGCGGCTCGTGCGTCCCGAGGACTTCGAGGGCCGCATGGTGATCTCCGCCGACCCCGACGTGCACCGCGCCGCGATCCAGAAGTACGTCGACCTCGGCTTCGACCGCATCTACCTGCACAACGTGGGCCGCAACCAGCGCGAGTGGATCGACGTGTTCGGTGAGCACGTGCTGCCGAAGCTGGTGCGGTGAACCCGCGGTGACCATGGACGAGCTGCGGGTGTGGGCTCCCGCGGGCCTGCGGGAGATCGTCCCGGGCGACGACCTCGTCGGCCTGCTCGTCGGCCTCCTGCGCGACGACGCCGCCGCCCACCCCGACCGTGCGCTCGCGGACGGGGACCTGCTGGTGCTGACCTCGAAGGTCGTCTCCAAGGCCGAGGGGCGCGTCGTCGCGGCCGACGACCGCGAGCAGGCGATCACGGCCGAGACCGTGCGGGTGGTCGCGACGCGCGAGCACGCGACCGGTGTCACGCGGATCGTCGAGAACCGGCTCGGGCTCGTCATGGCCGCCGCCGGGGTGGACGCGAGCAACACCCCCGAGGGCACGGTCCTGCTGCTGCCCCTCGACCCCGACGCGAGCGCCCGTACGCTGCGCGCCGGGATCGCGGCGGCGTTCGGCGTGCGGGTCGGGGTGCTCATGACCGACACCGCCGGGCGGCCGTGGCGCGACGGCGTCACCGACATCACGATCGGCGCCGCGGGCGTGCGGGTCCTGGACGACCTGCGGGGCGAGTCCGACTCGTTCGGCCGTCCGCTGACCATGACCGTGACGGCTGTGGCCGACGAGGTCGCGGCCGCCGCCGAGCTCGTCAAGGGCAAGGCGGCGGGCCGCCCGCTCGCGATCGTCCGCGGCCTGGCCGCGCACGTGTTCGACGATGACGGCCCCGGCGCCCGGGTGCTCGTGCGCACGGGGGAACAGGACATGTTCCGCCAGGGCAGCGCCGAGGCCTACGCCCAGGGCTGGAAGGACGCCCTCGACGCCCGGCCCGAGTCCGACCCGAGCTGACGCCACGGCGCCGCGGGTCCCCGAGCCGACCCCGACGTCCGACGCCCGCGGCCGGGCCGGTGGCCCGGCGTCACGTCCGCTACCGGGCCGGTGGCCCTGCGTCACGTCCGCGCCCGGTCGTCGCGTGACGCGGGTGCGTTGACCGGCTCGCCTGAACGCTCACGGAACTCGTACCGGGCGGGTGGGGCCAGGCCCGCGGACGGGCCGACCTCGCCCGCCGGTCCCTCGCCGGGCGGGTGGGTCCGCCGGTCGACCGTCGGGTCCTGCTCGTGCACGTGGTGGTGATGGTGGCTGCACAGCAGCACGGCGTTCTCGAGATCGGAGCGCCCGCCGTCGCGGTGCCACCAGCGCATGTGGTGGACCTCGCAGAACCGCGGCACGACGGCACACCCGTTCCACGCGCACATCCGGTCGCGCGTGACCACCGCGGTGCGTTGGGCCGGGGTGAACATCCGGCGGGTCCGACCGACGTCCAGCGGCAGCCCTCGCGCGTCCATCACGACGCGCGTCATCGCGCAGTCGCACAACGCCGCGGCGAGCTCGGAGCGGCTCAGGACGGTGCCGTCCTCGGTCGTGGCCGCCGGCACCGGGACGTCCGGGAGGACCGACTGCGGCGGTGCGGTTCCGGTGGCGGAGCCGTCCGCGTCGGGACCTGTTGCCCGGCCGCCGGGTCCTGCGCGGTGCGCGAGCCGCCGCCGGACCTCGTCCCAGGTCGCCGCCGGGACGAGGAGGCTGACCTGGGCCACCGGGGCGCTCGCCGTCCCGCGGACCGTCTCCCCGTCGCGGGTGGTGGGACCGTGCCCGCCGCCGCGAGCGTCCGGGCCGGGTCCGTCGCCGTGGGCCCCCGGGCCGGGCTCGTCACCGCCGGGCGCCGGGCGGACGTCGGAGCGCAGGGCGTGCTGGGCGAGAGCGGCCAGGGCGTCCGCGCGGGCCTGCTCGTGGGTGCGCTCGTCGTCCTCGCGGTGGCCGGTCGCGTCGAGGGCGCGTGCGAGGATCTCGCCGCTCACCGGGTCGAGCCGCCCCTTGAGGAAGGTGCCGTCCGGGTGGTGGGTCACGTGCAGGAACCGCGCGCGTCGCGCGGCGGAGCGGGCGTCCTGAAGGCGGTCGTGGTCGTGCGAGGCCACCAGGGCCGCGAGCGAGCGCGCGAACTCCCGGACCTCCGTGCCCCGAGCGAGCTCCACGACCTGCGACTGCGTCGCTCCCTCGCGGAGCACGGCGGCGACGGTCTCGCTCGCGTCGTGCATCGTGCGCGCGAGCACGTCCGCGTGGCCCACGGGCATGACGTTGCGGCCGACGGCCTCACGCACCTGGTCGAGCTCGGCGAGCGCCTGCGCGGTGCCGACCTCACGCGCCGCGTGGAACCGCGACGTTCCGGTGAGCCGGGCGCGCGTGTCGAGGAAGGCCCGCTCGCCCCGACGGCCGCCGCGGAGTCGCGCTGCGCGACGAGCACGGGGGAGCGCAGCGTCGCGACGAGACCCGGCACGTGGTCCAGCACCCGCAGCACCCGGGCCCGCACCGCAGGGGCCCAGGCTGCTGCGCCGCGCGACCGGACGCTCGCCTCCGCGAGCAGCGCGACCACCGACTCGAGCGTCGCGAGGAGCGCCTCCCCGTCTTCGTCGGGACGGAAGTTCGAGGGCACGACGGCGCGGTCGGCGGACCGGCCCGCCTCGACACCACCGCTCTCGAACACGTGTTCGATACTACGCGCATCGGGACGAGCCGGACATCGTCGTCCACAGACCGGACGACGTGGAGGACCGAGCCTGCGTGGCGTCAGCGAGCCTTCGCAGCCGCCTTCGCGGCCTTCTTCGTCTCCCGCACCTGGCCGAGCGAGACCGCGTCGGTCACGTCGGCGATCGACCGCCGCGAACCGTCCTCGCCGTAGGCGCCGGCCGCCTCCCGCCAGCCGGCGGGCTGCACGCCGCGCTGCTTGCCGAGCAGCGCGAGGAAGATCCGGGCCTTCTGCTCGCCGAACCCGGGCAGCGCACGCAGCCGCTTGAGCACCGTCGCGCCGTCGGGGTCGCCGTCCGTCCAGATGCGGGTCACGTCGCCGTCGTACTCGTCGACAACCGCACGCGCGACGGCCTGGATGCGCCCGGCCATCGAGCCGGGGTAGCGGTGCACCGCCGGGGGAGTCGCACACAGGGCCGCGAACTCGTCGGGGTCGGCGTGCGCGACAGCCTCGGGCGACAGCGTGCCGAGCCGGTCGAGGATCTTCGCGGGACCCGCGAACGCCGCCTCCATCGGGTACTGCTGGTCGAGGAGCATTCCGATCAGCAGCGCGAAGGGGTCGGAGTCGAGTAGCTGGTCCGCGGCCGCGTCGCCGGTCATCCAGAGCGCCATGGCGGCCATTGTCCCCGGCCCGGCGCCGGGCGTCACGCGCGCCCGGTGAGTGCGATGACGGGCCGGCCCGTGCGCGGGTGCACCAGGACGTCCGCGTCGACGCCGTACACCTCGCGCAGCAGCGGCGGCGTGAGCACGTCGGCCGGCGGGCCCGCGGCGACCAGGCGTCCGTCGGCGAGCACGAGCACGTGCGCGCAGAACGCCGCGGCGAGGTTGAGGTCGTGCAGCGCGGCGACGGTCGTGACGCCCAGGTCCCGGACGAACGCGAGCAGCGCGAGCTGCGCGGACACGTCGAGGTGGTTGGTCGGCTCGTCGAGCAGCAGCAGCTCGGGCTCCTGCGCGAGCGCCCGCGCGACGTGCACGCGCTGCCGTTCGCCGCCGGACAGCGTGGACCACGTGCGGTCCACCAGGTGCGCGGCGCTCGCGGCCCGCAGCGCACGCAGCACCGCGCCGTCGTCGGGGTCCGTGCCCCACAGCGAGCGGTAGGGGATGCGGCCGAGCGCGACGACCTCGCGCACGGTGAGCGGCACCGTCGCGCTGGACTCCTGCTCGAGCAGCGCGACGCGCCGGGCGCGCAGGCGCCGGTCCAGCGTGTGCACGGGCGTGCGGCGAGCCCCCGGAGCACCGTCCGACGACGAGCGGTCGGCCGACGTGCGGTCCGACGACGTGCGCTCCGACGACCCGGGCGCAGCGGGGACGAGGACCGCTCCCGCATCGGGCGGCAGCAGGCCCGCCACGAGCCGCAGCAGCGTCGTCTTGCCGGCACCGTTCGGCCCGAGCAGCCCGGTGAGCGCACCGGCCGGGGGAGTCGCGTCGACCCCGTCGACCACCCACCGCCCGCCGAGCCGGACACCGACCCCGGAGATCGTCAGCTCCACGCCGTCCCCCGTCCCCGCCGCAGCAGCACGGCGAACACGGGCACGCCGACCATCGCGGTGACGATGCCCACGGGCAGCTCGCGCGGCGCGAAGACGGTCCGGGCGAGCGTGTCGGCCCAGACGAGGAACGTCGCGCCCGTGAGCGCGGCGACGGGCAGCAGGCGGCGGTGCGTGGGGCCGGTGAGCACGGACACGGCGTGCGGCAGGATCAGCCCGACGAACCCGATGGCGCCGCTCACGGCGACCATCGCACCGGTGAGCAGCGCGACGAGCGTCATGAGCGTCCACCGCGTGCGGTCGACGTCGATGCCGAGCGCGGCGGCGGCGGTGTCGCCGAACGCGAACGCGTCGAGGCGGCCGCCGACGACCATCAGCACGGACCCGACCACGAGCAGCGCGCTGCCGGCGATGGCGACCGACGGCCACGTGGCGCCCGCGAGCGACCCGAGGAGCCAGGACAGGATCTCGCGGTAGGAGTCCCCGGTCGCGGTCCAGAAGATGACGAACGACGTGCCCGCGGCCGCGAGCTGGGACACGGCGAGCCCCGCGAGCACGGCGCGCGTGGGGGTGACGGACCCGGCGGTGCGCGCGAGCGTCAGGGTCGCGACGAGCGCGGCGACCGCACCGGCGAACGCGGCGACGGGCAGCAGGAGCGACACGCCGACGACGAGCACGGCGACCGCCCCGAGCGACGCGCCCGACGAGAGCCCGAGCAGGTACGGGTCGGCCAGCGGGTTGCGCGTGAGCGACTGCATCACGGCGCCGCCGGTCGCGAGCCCCGCGCCGACGGCGGCCGCGGTGAGCACGCGCGGTGCGCGCAGGTCCCACACGATCGCGTCGTGCAGCGCGGGGACGTCCCCGACGAACCCGAGGTGGTGGCCGACGACACGCGCGACCTGCCCGACGCCGAGCGCGGCGGGCCCGATCGTGACCGTGACGAGCAGGCTCAGGACGAGCAGGAGGAGGCCGCCGACGACGAGCGCCGCGAGCGGCGGCCGACGCGGGGGTCGCCGCTCGTCACCGCGCAGGTCGGCGCCGGGCGTCCCGGTCCTCGTCGTGCCCCGCACGCCGCGGTCAGCCCAGGCCCAGGGCGCGCGCCTGCTCGACGATCGACGCGACGGTGTCGGCGTTGCGCACGCCCGCCTCGCTCGCGGCGAACGGCACGACGACGTAGCGCTCCTGCTGCACGGCCTGCAGCGCGGCGGTGGCCGGGTTCGCGGCGAGCGCGGCCTTCTTGTCCGCGGCGGTGTTCCACGTCGAGTCGACGAGCACCAGCACGTCGGGGTCGGCCGCGACGACCTGCTCCCAGCCGACCGACGTCCACGTGTCGTGCACGTCGGCGAACACGTTGGTCAGCCCCGCGGCGTCGAGCAGCATCGCGGGCGCGCCGATGCCCGCGCCGACGAACGGGGTGTCGGTGCCGGACGACCACCACACGACGCTCGCGCCGTCGAGCGGGTCGACGCCGTCGAGCGTGGCCTGCTGCGCGGCGACCACCTGCTCGGCGGCCTCGGGCTCGCCGAGCAGGGCGCCCGCCTCGCGGATCTCGGCGAACACGTCGTCGAACGTGAGCGGGTCGGGCTGGTAGCCGGGCTCCTTGCACGCCGACGGTGCGACGTACGTGGCGATGCCGTGGCCGGTGAGCGTGTCGCGCTCCCCGACTCCGTCCGCGGAGAAGTTCGACTCCCACCCGCCGACGACGAGGTCCGGCTCGGCGGCGAGCAGCGCCTCCTGCCCGGGCACCTTGTCGGACAGGACGGGCACGTCGGCGAGGGCGGGCGCGAGGTCCTCGGGCGGCGGGCCGTCCGAGAACGCGGTCCCGACGAGGCGGTCGGCCGCCCCGAGCGCCGCGACGAGCTCGGTGGTCGACGACTTGATCGTCACGATGCGCTGCGGAGCGGTGTCGAGCGTCACCTCGGTGCCGCAGTTGTCGACGGTGACGGGGTACGACGACGCGGGAGAGGCGTCGGCGGTCGTCGTGCCGGCCGCCGAGCCCGGGCGGTCGCCGTCGGAGGCGATGGAGCACCCGGCGAGCAGCAGCGGTGCGACGAGGACGGCGCTCGCGAGCCGGCGACGAGGACGGGCGGGCGTGGGCATGGGGCTCCTCCGGTGGGCGACACGCCGCGCACGCCGTCGGGCGCGGGCCAAGGGGTGCCGGCGCACGTCGCGCCGTGGAGGACCGTCCCAGTCGAGGGCGGTGCGACCTGGCCGAACGTCCGGCCGGGTTCCGCCGAAACCCTAAGGACCAGCGGGCCGCGCACGCAAACGTCGCGTGCACGGGGCGCCCCGCGCGTCGTAGCGTGCGACCGACCGCTCGCAGCGCCGACCGCGGACCGATACCGACACCAGGAGCCAGCATGACCAGCACCCCCCGCCGCGCCGTCGTCACGGGCGCGTCGTCCGGCATCGGCGCGGCGACCGTCCGCCGTCTGCGCGCACAGGGGTGGGACGTCGTCGCGACCGCGCGCCGCGCGGACCGGCTGGCGGCCCTCGCGGACGCGACGGGCGCCGAGACGTTCGTGGCCGACGTGACCTCGGACGACGACGTCGCGGCGCTCGTCGAGCACGTGCGCGCGACCGGGGGCCTCGACGCCGTGGTCAACAACGCGGGCGGCGCGTTCGGGCTCGACCCGGTCGAGTCGGGCGACCTCGCGCAGTGGCGCGCGATGTACGAGCTCAACGTGCTCGGCACGCTGCGGGTCACCCAGGGTCTGCTGCCGCTGCTGCGGGAGCGCGGCGCGGGTGACGTGGTCGTCGTGACGTCGACCGCGGCGCACGGCGCGTACCCGGGCGGCGCGGGGTACACCGGTGCGAAGTCCGCCGAGCACCTGCTCGCCCAGACGCTGCGGTGGGAGATCGTCGGCCAGCCGGTCCGCGTCATCGAGATCGCCCCGGGCGCGGTCGCGACCGAGGAGTTCTCGCTCGTGCGGTTCGACGGGGACGCCGAGCGTGCCGCGGCGGTGTACGAGGGGTACCAGCCGCTCGTGGCCGACGACGTCGCGGACACCATCGCGTGGTCGCTGTCGCGGCCGGCGCACGTCAACGTCGACCTGCTGGTCGTGCGGCCGCGCGCGCAGGCGAACAACACGACGACGGCGCGCACGGGCGTCTGACCGGAGCCGGTCCGCGGGCGCACGCCCGCCCCGTGAGACGACGACGCCCCCGGGTGGGCTCGTCGGCGGGCGGACGTAGTGTGACGGGATGCCCCCCGGACGTCCCTCGCGCAGCGTGCTCCTGCGCCTCGTGCACTGGGGTCGGCCGGCGGTCCCGCGCATCGTCGTGGGCGGGCTCACGGCGCTCGGTGCGAGCCTGCTCGCGCTCGCGGTGCCGCAGGTGCTGCGCTCGGTGGTCAACGGGCCGCTGCTCACGGACGGGTCGCGGACGGCGGTCGTCGAGGCCGCCGGGCTGGTGCTCGCGCTGGGCGTGCTCGAGGCGTTCCTGGTGTGGTGCCGGCGGACGCTGATCCTCACACCGGGCACGGGCGTCGAGCTCACGATGCGGCGCGACCTGTTCCGCCACCTGCTCGACCTGCCGGTCGAGTTCCACGACCGCTGGTCGGGCGGGCAGCTGCTGTCGCGCTCGATGAGCGACCTGTCGGTCATCCGACGCTGGATGGTGTTCGGCCTCGTCATGCTGTGCGTGAGCGCGACGACCGTGGTGGTCGGCGTCGGTCTCATGATCGCGACGGCGCCCGTGCTGGGCCTGGTCTACCTCGCGGGTGCGGTGCCGGTCGTCTGGCTCGGGTTCCGGTTCCGGCAGGACTACAAGGTGGTCGCGCGCCGCGCGCGCGACCAGGCGGGCGACCTCGCGACGACGGTCGAGGAGTCGGTGCACGGCATCCGGGTGCTCAAGGCGTTCGGCCGCGGCGAGGACGCGCTCGGTGACTTCGTGCGGCAGGCCGACGAGCTGCGCGCGACCGAGGTCGCCAAGGCCCGCACGCAGTCACGCGTGACGTTCGCGCTGGGTGCGATCCCGGAGGCGGTGCTCGCGGTGTCCCTCGCGGTCGGTGTGCCCCTCGCCGCGGCGGGCCGCGTGTCGGTCGGTGCGCTCGTCGCGTTCTTCGCGACCGCGGCGATCGTCAACGCGCCCGTCGAGCGGCTCGGCAACCTGCTCGCGATGACGCTCGACGCGCGTGCCGCGACCGAGCGGTTCGTGCAGGTGGTCGACACCGTCCCGACGGTGCGTGACCCGCAGGCCCCGGTCGCGCTGCCGCCCCGCCCGGCCGGCGGCTCGCTCGTGGAGCTCGACGGCGTGCACTTCGCGCACCCGGCGCGCGGGTCGGGGCCGGTCGGGGAGGTCCTCGCGGGCGTCGACCTGCGCCTCGAGCCCGGGACGACGACCGCGCTGGTCGGCCTGACCGGCAGCGGCAAGACGACGCTGCTGCAGCTCGTCCCACGGTTGTACGACGTGACGGCCGGCGCGGTGCGCGTCGACGGCGTCGACGTGCGGGACCTCACCCGCGCCCAGCTGCGCGCGGCGGTGTCCGTCGCGTTCGAGGACCCGATCCTGTTCTCCGCGTCGGTGCGCGAGAACGTGCTGCTCGGCACGCCCGCCGACCTGCCCGCCGAGGAGGCGGAGGACCTGCTGCAGGGCTCGCTCGACGTCGCGCGCGCGGGCTTCGCCCGCGACCTTCCCGACGGGCTCGCCACGGTCATCGGCGAGGAGGGCCTGAGCCTGTCCGGCGGGCAGCGTCAGCGCGTGGCGCTCGCTCGCGCGATCGCCGTGCGCCCCCGCGTGCTGCTGCTCGACGACCCGCTGTCCGCGCTCGACGTGAGCACGGAGGCGCAGGTCACCGCGCGCCTGCGGGAGGTGCTCGCGGGCACGACGACGCTCGTCGTCGCGCACCGTCCGTCGACGGTCGCGCTCGCGGACCGCGTCGCCGTGCTCGAGGACGGCCGGATCACGGGCGTGGGCACGCACGCCGAGCTGCTCGCGACGCACGCGCACTACCGGTACGTGCTCACGGCCCAGGAGGCGGTGGACGACGCGGCGCGCGCGGCGGACCGCAGGGCGCAGGACGCGGACGTGCGCGAGGACGAGGAGCGCACGGCCGACGAGGCCGCCGACGAGGCCGCTGACGAGTGGGTCGAGACCGCGCGATGACGGCACCCACGACCCACGGGGCGCCCGCGAGCCCGCCGCCCGCGAGCCCGGCGCCCGCGGACGCGGCGTCCGACGAGGCGCTCGAGGACCCGCGCGTCGTCCGCCGCCGCTCGCTCGGGCTGCTCGGCTCGCTGCTGCGCCCGGTGGCGCGACCCGCGTGGTGGACGGTCGCGCTCGTCGTCCTCGCGCAGCTCGCGGCGGTCGCCGGGCCCGCGCTCGTCGCCTACGGCATCGACTCGGCGCTGCCTGCCCTCGCGGACGACGGTGACGCGCGTCCGCTCGTCGTCGCAGCGGGCGTGTACCTGGTGCTCGCGGTCGGGGGAGGCCTGCTCTCCGCGCAGGTGGTGCGCGCGTCCGCGCGCGTGAGCCAGGCGGTGCTGCTGGACCTGCGCGGCCGGCTGTTCCGGCACACGCAGCGCCTGAGCCTGGAGTTCCACGAGCGCTACACCTCGGGCCGGATCATCTCCCGGCAGACGTCGGACACGGACGCGTTGCGCGAGCTCCTCGACGGCGGTGTCACCACGCTCGCGTCGTCCGGGCTCGCGATGGTGCTCACCGCGACGTCGCTCGCGCTGCTCGACTGGCGCAGCGGCCTGGTGCTGCTGGTCGCGGTGGTCCCGGGCGTGGTGCTCACGCGGTGGTTCCAGCTGCGCTCGCAGCGCCAGTACCGCCTCAACCGGACCGCCGCCGCGCGCGTGATCGTGCGGTTCGTGGAGACCATGACGGGCATCCGCGCGGTGCAGGCGTTCCGTCGTGAGGAGGCGGCCGGGCACGTGTACGGCGCGGAGGCCGAGGTCTACCGCCGCACGACGGCCGACGCGATCCGCGTCAACGGCGTGTTCGACACGGGGCTGACGCTGATCGGGAACGTCACGGTCGCGGGGGTGCTGCTGGTCGGCGGCCTGCGTGTGCTCGACGACGGGCTGGACGTGGGGGTGCTGGTGGCCGCGGTGCTGTACGCGCGGCGGTTCTTCCAGCCGCTGCAGCAGATCGGGATGTTCTACAACTCGTTCCAGTCGGCGACCGCGGCGCTCGAGAAGCTCTCGGCGCTCCTCGCGCAGGAGCCGTCGGTGCCCGACCCGCAGCACCCCGTCGCGCTGCGTGAGGTGCGCGGCGACGTGCGGTTCAGGGGTGTCGAGTTCGGCTACGGCGACGGGCCGGGCGTGCTGCCCGCGCTCGACCTGCACGTGCCGGCGGGGCAGTCGCTCGCGCTCGTCGGCGAGACGGGCGCGGGCAAGTCCACGGTCGCGAAGCTGCTCGCGCGGTTCTACGACGTGCGGGCGGGAGCGGTGCTGCTCGACGGGGTCGACGTGCGCGACGTCGCGCCCGGCGACCTGCGCCGAGCGGTCGTCATGGTGACGCAGGAGGCGTACCTGTTCTCCGGGTCGGTCGCCGCGAACATCGCGCTCGGCCGTCCGGGCGCGTCGCGCGCTCAGGTCGAGGCGGCGGCGCGTGCCGTCGGCGTGCACGAGCTCGTGGCGTCGCTCCCGGACGGGTACGACACGCTCGTCGACAAGCGCGGCGGGCGGCTGTCGGCGGGGCAGCGCCAGCTCGTCGCGTTCGCGCGCGCGTTCCTGGCCGACCCGGCCGTGCTGATCCTCGACGAGGCGACCAGCTCGCTCGACGTCCCCGGTGAGGCGCTCGTGCAGCGCGGCCTGCGCACGCTGCTCGCGGGTCGCACGGCCGTGGTGATCGCGCACCGGCTGTCGACCGTCATGGGCTCGGACCGGGTGCTCGTCGTCGACGGCGGGCGCGTCGTCGAGGACGGTGCCCCGGCCGACCTCGCGACGGCGGGCGGCCGGTTCGCCGAGCTGTACGACGACTGGCAGGCCACGCTGCGCACGCCGTAGCACCCGAGCGCGCGCGGCGGGGCGTTCAGCGTGACGCGGCCCAGGCATGCAGGGCATCGCGCACGAACGCGGCGCCCTGCGGGCCGCCGTAGGTCGCGCCGAACCGCTCGTCGGCCACGTAGAGCTCGGCCAGGCCCAGCACGTACTCGACCGGGGCGCCCGTGCCGTGGCCCGGCGTGCCGGGGATGGACGTGAGCCACGCGACGTGGCGGACGGCGAGCGCCTGCGCCTCGTCGGACGCGGGGTCGGTGCCCGTGGCGGCGGCCGCGGCCCAGTCGGCGGCGAGCCGCGCGGTGCGCGCCTGCCACCCCTTCTTCTCGTCGTCGGGCATCCCTCGCCACCACGCGTCCGAGGTCGCGTACGCGTCGGCGCCCCAGCGCTGCTCGACCTCGTCCTTGTACTGCGTGTGGTCGAACCCGTCGAACATCTCCTCGGCCATCACAGGCCCTCCTTCCTCTCGTGCGGTGATCGTCCGCTCGACCGAGGCGACGAGCCGCTCCAGCCGGCGCTGCTCGTCGCGCAGCCAGGCGAGGTGGCGCCGCAGCGCGACGACCTCGTCCTGCTCGCGGTCCAGGACCCGACCGATCTCGGTGAGCCCCAGGCCGAGCCGGCGCAGGAGCAGGATGCGTTGCAGCCGGACGAGCGCGGCGTCGTCGTACCAGCGGTGGCCGCCTGCGGCGACCCGGCTCGGCGGCAGCAGGCCGACCGCGTCGTAGTGCCGCAGCGTGCGGCTCGTCGTGCCCGTCAGGCGCGCGACCTCCTGGATCGACGCCTCCATCGCTCCTCCTTCGTGCGGTCGTCGTGCTGTCGTGCGGACGAGATCCACGGTAGGAGTTGACGCCGCGTCAAGATCAAGCGAGGAGGTCGGGGTGCGTCCGAGCGGTTCGCCCGGCGCTCGACCCCGTCACGCCGTCGGCCTGAGCCCCACGAGCCCGAGCGCCGCGGCGACGAGCGCGGCGGGGGAGTCCACGACGGCCCGCGCGCCCGCGCCCTCGAGCTCCGCGCGGTCGCCGAAGCCCCACAGCACGCCGACGCAGGGCAGCCCGTTCTCCCGGGCGCCCTCGACGTCGTGCTCGCGGTCGCCCACCATCACGGCGCGCACGTCCGGCCCGAGCGACGCCACGGCCCGCGCGATGATCTGGCCCTTGGTGTCGCTCTCGTCGTCGGGTGCGCCGAACACGCCGTCCAGCAGGGGAGCCAGGCCCAGGTGCTCCAGGACCGGGACCGCGAACGTGTGCGGCTTGGCGGTCGCGACGACGAGCCGCGCCCCGGCGGCCCGCAGCCCGGCCAGCGCCCGCGGCACCCCGTCGAACACGTGGGCCATGAGGTTCCCGCGCTCGGCGAACGCGCGCTGGTAACCGGCGACGACCGCGTCGTGCAGCTCGGGCGGGACGCCCACGCGCCGCGCGGAGTCGTGGATGGGCGGGCCGATGAACGAGCGCAGCACCGCGTCGTCGGGCGGGACCAGCCCGACGCCGCGGAACCCCGCGCGCAGGGAGTCGACCACCCCGTCACCGGAGTCGATGAGCGTCCCGTCGAGGTCCAGCAGCACGGCAGCAGTCACCCGCAGATCCTGCCACCGCTCGGCGGGCGCCCTGTCCGCCGTGGCCCGTCCGCCCGCCGTGAGGCTGATGTGTCGCGATGGGCACGTGGCGGCAACCTCGGCGCAACACCCGCTGCCTAGCGTGCAGCACGTGACGACCACCGCCGTCCGCGACCGCGTGCGTGACGACTTCGGGCTCGAGGTCGAGACCCTCGAACCGGTGACCACGCACGCCACCGCCCGGCTGTGGCGTGCGACGGTCGGGCCGAGCCGGTACGCCGTGCGGTGGACGTCGACGACGAGCGCGGCCGCGCAGGTCGCGCTCGCGCTGGCGCGCACGCTCCCGCAGCGCCCGCAGGAGCTCCTGCCGGCACCGGCGACGTTCGCGCCGCCGCTGCTCACCCGGCGCGGGGCGCCCGCGGCCGACCACGACGGCGGGCGGCTGTCCGTCACGCTGTGGCTCGACGGCCCGACCGGCCGGGACGTGCCGCTGACGCCGCCGCAGTGGACCGCGTTCGGTCGGCTCGTCGCGCGGGTGCACGCGCTCGCGCCGACGAGCGTGCCCGGGCTGACGCGCGAGTCGTTCGACCCGACGGAGCGGCTCGCGCGCACAACCGAGATCGACGACGAGGTCGCGCGCACGCTGCGGGGCGAGCGGGACGCCGCCGCCCGGGCCGCCGCCGAGACGTGGCGTGCGGCGGGTCCGCGCATCGCCGCCGTGCGCGCCCGCGCGGTGCGGACGGGCCACCGGCTGCGCGACCAGGGCCGCGACGTCCCGCTCGTCGTCTGCCACGCGGACGCCCACGTGGGGCACGTGGTCGCGACGGGGCCGCGGGACGTCGCGCTGCTGGACTGGGAGCACGCCTGCGTGGCACCCGCCGAGCAGGACCTGATGTTCGTGCTCGGGGGAGTGCTGCCGGGGCTGCGCGTGACGGTCGAGCAGTCGGCCGCGTTCCTGACGGGCTACGGCCGCGTGGACATCGACGAGGACCGGCTCGCGTACGCGCGGTGCGTCCGCGCGCTGCAGGACCTCACGGCGACCGCGGCGACCGCGCTCGACCGCGACGCGCCCCGCGCGCGTCGCGTCGCGGCGCTCGCGGACCTCGGTGCGCACGTGGGGCCCGACGGCGGTCTCGCCGCCGCGCTCGAGTGACGCCGGGTCAGGCCGGTGTGCGGGCGAGCAGCTCCAGCGCGGCGCGCGGCAGGTCGTCGGTCTCGTCGACGAGCGCGTCCGCCTCGGCGAGCTCGCCCGGCTCGGCGTAGCCCCAGGTGACGCCGAGGCACGGCACCCCGTTCGCGTGCGCGCCGACGACGTCGTGGCTGCGGTCGCCGACCATGACCGCGGGCCCGTGGCCCGGCACGCTCGCGAGCGCGGCGGCCACGACGAGCGCCTTGCTGCTCGGCACGTCGTCCGGCGGGGCGCCGAACACACCGTCGACCAGCGCGTCGATCCCGAGGTACGCGCACACCGGGTCCGCCCGGACCTGCGGCTTGGACGTGGCCACCAGGAGCGTGCAGCCCGCCGCGCGCAGCGCCCGCAGCGCGTCGAGGACACCCGGGTACGCGCGCGTCTCGCGCAGCGCGCCCGCGTCGTAGTGCGCGCGGTACGCGGCGAGCGCGGCCGGGACCAGGTCCTCGGGTACGCCGTGCGCGCGCAGGCTGTCCTGCAGGGGCGGTCCGACGAACGAGCGCAGCGCCGCCGCCGAGGGCACCGGCAGCCCGAGCGAGCCGTACGCGGCGGCGACGCTCGCGGTGATGCCGGGCGCCGACTCGCTGAGCGTCCCGTCGAGGTCGAGCAGCACCACGGGCGCGGCCGACGGGTCGGTCGTGGTCGGCGTCGCGGTCGGCGTCGTGGTCGGCAGGGTGGTCGGCAGGGTGGTCGGCAGGGTCGCGTGCGTGGTCACGTGCATGGTCACGCGCAGGACTATGCCGTAAGGCCGTGTGCGGCCCTGGGCTACCCTGGGCGGACAGGCACCGATCCGGCCATCACCGGGGAGCCTCCGGAAGAACGGGTCGCCACGCTCGCGCGGCGGCCTCACTAGAACCGGACGGGTAGGCCCGTCACAGCCGTCACGAGTGGTCGACGCGCCGTCGCCGCCGGGCTCAGGCCGGCGAGGACGACGAGCCGGCAAGTGAGGTGGTACCGCGGTGGTCCGGCCGGTCCGGGCGATCGTCCTCGCAGCCGACGCGACGCACGCACCTGCCGAACCAGCACGTGCCGACCACAGGAGACGCCCCGGTGACCGATCGTCACTACCCGTTGCACCGCGACGAGCCCGTCGCGCCCTCGCCCGACCTGCCCGCGCTCGAGCGCGAGGTGCTCGCGCACTGGGCGGCCGACGGCACGTTCCAGGCCTCGATCGACCAGCGGGACGCGGGCGAGGACGGCAGCAACGAGTTCGTCTTCTACGACGGTCCGCCGTTCGCCAACGGCCTGCCGCACTACGGGCACCTGCTGACGGGGTACGCGAAGGACGTCGTGCCGCGCTACCAGACCATGCGGGGCCGCCGCGTGGAGCGCCGGTTCGGCTGGGACACGCACGGGCTGCCCGCGGAGCTCGAGGCGCAGCGCCTCCTGGGCATCAAGGACAAGGCCCAGATCGAGGAGATGGGCATCGCGGCGTTCAACGCGGCGTGCCGTGAGTCGGTCCTGAAGTACACCCAGGAGTGGCGCGAGTACGTGACGCGGCAGGCCCGGTGGGTGGACTTCGACAACGACTACAAGACGCTCGACGTGTCGTTCATGGAGTCCGTGATCTGGGGCTTCAAGCAGCTGTTCGACAAGGGGCTGGCGTACGAGGGCTACCGCGTCCTGCCGTACTGCTGGGTCGACGAGACGCCGCTGTCGAACCACGAGCTGCGCATGGACGACGACGTGTACGCGAGCCGGCAGGACCCGGCGCTCACCGTGGGCGTGCGGCTCGAGACCGGTGAGCTCGCGCTGATCTGGACGACGACGCCGTGGACGCTGCCGAGCAACCTGGCGGTCGCGGTCGGTCCGGACGTGGAGTACGTGACGGTCGAGCCCGCGCCGGACTCGCCGTTCGGCCAGGCGCACCCCGGCGAGCGCGTGCTGCTCGCGGCGCCCCGCCTCGCCGCGTACGCGCGCGAGCTCGGCGAGGCCACCGTGGTCGCCACGACCCTGGGCCGCGACCTCGCCGGCCGGCGCTACACGCCGCCGTTCGACTACTTCGTCGGCCACGAGAACGCGCACCAGGTGCTGGTCGCGGACTTCGTGACGACCGAGGACGGCTCGGGCCTGGTGCACCTCGCGCCCGCGTTCGGCGAGGACGACATGGCGGCGTGCGACGCGGCGGGCATCGCCGCGGTCGTGCCGGTCGACGACGGCGGCCGGTTCACCGCGCTCGTCGGCGACTACGCGGGTCAGCAGGTGTTCGACGCGAACAAGCCGATCATCGCGGACCTCAAGGCGGGCACGGGTCCCCTCGCGCGCGTCGCGGAGCAGCAGCGCGCGCTCGTCGTGCGGCACGAGACGTACGAGCACTCCTACCCGCACTGCTGGCGCTGCCGGAACCCGCTGATCTACAAGGCGGTCTCGTCGTGGTTCGTGCGGGTCACGGACTTCCGTGACCGGATGGTCGAGCTCAACCAGGAGATCTCCTGGACCCCCGAGCACATCAAGGACGGCCAGTTCGGCAAGTGGCTCGCGGGTGCGCGCGACTGGTCGATCAGCCGCAACCGGTACTGGGGGACGCCGATCCCGGTGTGGGTCTCGGACGACCCGACGTACCCGCGCGTGGACGCGTACGGCTCGCTCGCGGAGCTCGAGCGCGACTTCGGCCGCGTGCCGACCAACGAGCAGGGCGAGCCCGACCTGCACCGCCCGTACATCGACGAGCTGACCCGCCCGAACCCGGACGACCCGACGGGCGCCTCGACCATGCGTCGCATCCCCGACGTGCTGGACGTGTGGTTCGACTCGGGCTCGATGCCGTTCGCGCAGGTGCACTACCCGTTCGAGAACCGCGACTGGTTCGAGCACCACTACCCGGGCGACTTCATCGTCGAGTACATCGGGCAGACCCGCGGCTGGTTCTACACGCTGCACGTGCTCGCCACGGCGATCTTCGACCGGCCGTCGTTCCGCGACGTCATGTGCCACGGGATCGTGCTCGGCGACGACGGCCGCAAGGCGTCGAAGTCGCTGCGCAACTTCCCGGACCCGGTCGAGATGTGGGACGTCTACGGCTCCGACGCGGTGCGCTGGTCGCTCATGTCGAGCACGATCCTGCGCGGCGGGAACCTCATCGTCGCGGAGGAGGGCATCCGCGACGGCGTGCGCCAGGTGCTGCTGCCGCTGTGGAGCACGTACTACTTCTTCACGCTGTACGCGGGCGCCGCGAACGGCGGTGCCGGGCTGACGGCGCGGCTCGTCGACGCGCAGAGCACCGCGTCGCTGAGCACCGCGGACCGTGACCTGCTGGCGCGCACGCGCGAGCTCGTCGTGACGGTCACCGAGCGGCTCGACGCGTACGACCCGCCGGGGGCGTGCGAGGCGGTGCGCCAGCACCTCGACGTGCTGACCAACTGGTACGTGCGCACGCAGCGGCAGCGGTTCTGGGACGAGGACGTCGCGGCGTTCGACACGCTGTTCACCGCGCTCGAGACGCTCACGCGCGTCATGGCCCCGCTCGCGCCGCTGGTCACGGAGGAGATCTGGCGCGGCCTGACGGGTGGGCGCAGCGTGCACCTGACCGACTGGCCGACGCCCGCCGCGATCGTCACGAACCCGGGCCCCGGCGCGTCGACCGTCACGGACGACTCGGCCGCGACCGGCGCGGAGTTCACGGACGCGGAGCTCGTCGCCGCCATGGACCGGGTGCGCGAGATCGTGTCGACCACGCTCGGGCTGCGCAAGGCGAGCGGCCTGCGCGTGCGTCAGCCGCTGCGCGAGCTGCGCGTCGCGATCCCGTTCCCGCGCCTCGCGCTGCCGTTCACCGACCTCATCGCGTCCGAGGTGAACGTCAAGAGCGTCGTCGTGCACTCGGTCGACGATGCGGCGGCCTCCGAGTTCGGTGTCTGGACGCGGCTCGACGTCAACGCGCGCGCGGCCGGCCCGCGCCTCGGCAAGGCCGTGCAAGGCGTCATCCGCGCGGCGAAGGCGGGGGACTGGGAGCAGACGGCCGACGGGGTCGTCGTGCGGACGCCCGAGGGGGACGTGCCGCTGCTCGAGACGGAGTACAAGCTCGTCGCCGCGGTGCGGGACGAGGAGGGCGACGAGGTCGCGGCCGCCGTGCTGCCCGAGCGCGGGTTCGTCGTGCTCGACATCGCGCTCGACGACGCGCTGCGCGCCGAGGGCTACGCGCGCGACGTGGTGCGTGCCGTGCAGGACGCCCGCAAGGCGGCCGGGCTGCACGTCGCGGACCGGATCGCGCTGTCGCTCACGGTCCCGGGGGAGCACGTCGCGGACGTCGAGGCGCACCGCGACTTCGTGGCGGACGAGACGCTCGCGGTCGAGCTGACGGTGACGGCCGGGGCGGCGCTCGACGTCGCGGTCGCGAAGCGCCAGGTCTGACACCCGACGACGGCGCGGTGCCCACGAGGCCCGCGCCGTCGTCGCGTCTCAGTCGATCGTCGAGCCCGAGCGGACGAACGCCTTGCCCAGGTAGAAGACGCTGCGGAACTTGTACGTCCAGAACCGGGCGCCGGTGTTCTTGGTGACGGTCGAGTCGGTGATCGTGAGCGTGCCCGTGCGGTCGTTGCTCACGTAGAACACGCCGGGGCCGCCCTCGGGCGCGACGTTCCGCTGGATCGTGGAGCGCTCGATCGTCACCGACTGCCGCGTGCCGTCGAAGTACACCGCGCCGCCGTTGCCGCCCTGCCCGCTGGACGCGCCCGAGCCGGTCGCGGTGTTGCCCGTGAACGTCGAGTCGCGGATCAGGAGCGGGGCCTGCAGCGACGACACGGCGCCGCCGTTCGCGCACGCGTTGTCCGTGAACGTCGACTCGAGGACCCGCGCGGACTCCTTCTGGCCGACGACGCGGATCGCGCCACCACCCGCGTCGGGGTGCTGCTGCACGCAGCGGTTGTCGCGGAACGTCGCGCGCTGCACGGTGAGCCGCCCACCGCGCATCGCGATCGCGCCGCCGCCACCCCCGCCACCCACGGACGCCTTTCCCGCGGGCGTGCGGCTCGCGTCGCCGCGCGTGAACGTGATGTCCTTGACCAGCACGTACGGCGTGGTCTGCGTGTCGCAGCGGCTGTCGATCCAGCCGAACGACTCCTCGCACGTGTTGGCGTACAGGATCCCGCGCGCGCCCTGCCCGGACAGCGTGACCTTGCCGCCGCCGTCGAGCACGAGCTGCTGGACGACCTTCGCCTTCGGGTCCTGCCAGGGGTGCCGGCACGTCGTGGTGTTGCACACGAACAGCGTGCGGTCCAGGGCGATCGTGACGTCCTTCGGCCCGCAGTCGAACCGCACGGTCCCGCCCGACTTCACGGCGTACGCGAGCGCGGCGGGCGTGCACGACGCGGGCGTGCCGGTGCCGACCACCTTCACCACGCCGGACGTGCCGGGGGTCGCGGCGGACGCGGGCGCGGCGAGCCCCGCGGCGCCGACGAGCGCGGTGGCGACGACGAGCGCGGTGGCGCCGACGAGCGCGGCGGCGCGGGCGCGGCGCACGCGGTGGGCCGACGCGCGGGGGTCGAGGGTCATCCGCCGACCGTAGCCGCTGCGTGCCGCGCCCGGAACGGCCGGACGGACGACGGGGGCGGGCCGCACGGCACAATGGCCGCATGACCTCTCGCGCCGCCCTCGTCGTCCGCCACGTCCCCGGGACGGTCCGATGAGCCCCGCCGACCGCGCTCGTCGCGAGGCCGACGGCCGCGCCGCCGAGCGGGCGCGCGCCGCGCGCGAGGAGGCCGACGCGGTCTACCGCGAGATCCTGCGCCGCACGCCCGAGCACGAGCTCGACCCGTCGTTCCGCCGCGTGCAGGAGGTGTGCGAGCTGCTGGGCGACCCGCAGCGCGCCTACCGCGTCGTTCACCTCACGGGGACCAACGGCAAGACGTCGACGAGCCGGATGGTCGAGCGGCTGCTGCGCGAGCACGGCCTGCGCACCGGGCGGTTCACGAGCCCGCACCTCACGCGCGTCAACGAGCGCATCGCCGTGGACGGCGAGCCGATCGACGACGAGACGTTCGTCGCGACGTACCGCGACGTGCTCCCGTACGTCGAGATGGTCGACGCGCGCTCGGCCGAGCGCGGCGAGCCGCAGCTGTCGTTCTTCGAGGTGTTCGTGGTCATGGCGTTCGCGGCGTTCGCGGACGCCCCGGTCGACGTCGCGGTCGTCGAGGTCGGCATGGGCGGCTCGTGGGACGCGACGAACGTCGCGGACGGCGAGGTCGCGGTCATCACTCCCGTCGGGATGGACCACGAGCGGTGGCTCGGCGACACGCTCGTCGAGATCGCCGAGGTCAAGGCGGGCATCGTCAAGGACGGCGCCACCCTCGTGCTCGCGGAGCAGGACGAACAGGTCGAGGGCGTCGTGCTCGCGGTGGCGGCGGAGCGGGGCGCGCGCGTCGTGCGTGAGGGCGTCGACATCGCGGTCGTCGAGCGGCAGGTCGCCGTGGGCGGGCAGATGCTCACGCTGCGCGGGCTGGGCGGGGTGTACGCCGACGTGTTCCTGCCGCTGCACGGCGAGTTCCAGGCGCACAACGCGCTGCTCGCGCTCGTCGCGACGGAGGCGCTGCTGACCGGCGGGGGAGCGCTCGACGGGGACGTCGTCGGCGCCGCGTTCGCGGACGCGACGTCGCCCGGGCGCCTCGAGGTGGTCCGGTCCAGCCCCACGGTGCTGGTCGACGGCGCGCACAACCCGGCGGGCGCCCTGGCGCTCGTCTCCTCGCTCGACGAGGCGTTCGCGTTCCAGCGGGTGGTCGGAGTCGTCGGTGTCATGGCAGACAAGGACCCCGAGGCCATCCTGTCGGTGCTCGAGCCGGAGCTCGCCGAGGTGGTCGTCACGCAGGCCGGCACGTCGCGCGCGATGCCCGCGGACGAGCTCGCCGAGATCGCGGTCGACGTGTTCGGCGAGGACCGTGTCCACGTGGTCGAACGCCTCGACGACGCGGTGGCGCTCGCGGTCGAGCGTGCCGAGTCGGAGGTCGAGCGCGGCGCCGCGGTGCTCGTGACGGGGTCGATCCTGCTCGTGGCCGAGGCGCGCATCCTGCTCGGCCGCGACTGACGGGCCGTCCGCCGCAGGCGCCCGGGAGGTCGGCCGGAGGCCGGCCCGCACGTCGCTGCACAAACGTGCACGGCTCGTGCACGCCCGCCACTTGCCGCGGTGCGGGCGCGACGCGAGGGTGAGGGACGAGCAGGGGCGTGGCCGGCACCGGTGCCTGACGCGGTGCCCAGGACAGGAGGAGAGCGCGAGTGAAGAAGCTCATCAACGACCCGGCACACGTGGTCAGCGAGACGCTCGACGGGTTCGGCGCCGCGCACGCGGACGTCGTCGCGGTCCACCACGACCCGGATCACGTCACGCGCGCCGGCGGTGCGGTGCCCGGCAAGGTCGGGCTCGTCAGCGGCGGCGGCAGCGGGCACGAGCCGCTGCACGCGGGCTTCGTGGGCGTCGGGATGCTCGACGCGGCGGTTCCCGGGGCGGTGTTCACGAGCCCGACGCCCGACCAGATCCTCCCGGCCCTCCAGGCCGCCGACGGCGGCGCGGGCGTGCTCGCGATCGTGAAGAACTACACGGGCGACGTGCTGAACTTCGAGACCGCCGTCGAGCTCGCCGAGGCCGAGGACGTCGCGGTGCGCACGGTCGTCGTCGACGACGACGTCGCGGTGCAGGACTCGCTCTACACGGCCGGCCGGCGCGGGGTCGCGGGCACGGTCGCCGTCGAGAAGATCGCGGGCGCGGCGGCCGAGCGCGGCGACGACCTCGACGCGGTCGAGGCGGTCGCGCGCAAGGTCGTCGCGAACGTGCGCTCGATGGGCGTCGCCCTGACGGCGTGCACGGTCCCGCACGCGGGCAAGCCGTCGTTCGACCTGCCCGAGGACGAGATCGAGATCGGCATCGGCATCCACGGCGAGCCCGGCCGCCGGCGCATCCCGCTCGCGAGCGCGGACGAGATCACGCAGATGCTGCTCGCACCGGTCGCCGACGACCTCGGCCTCGCGTCCGGCGAGGACGTCCTGCTGCTCGTCAACGGCATGGGCGGCACGCCCGCGTCCGAGCTGTACATCGTGTACCGCAAGGCGCGCGAGCTGCTCGAGGCGCGGGGCGTGAACGTCACGCGCTCCCTCGTCGGGAACTACGTGACGTCCCTGGAGATGCAGGGCGCGTCGGTCACGGTGCTGCGGCTCGACGACGAGCTCACCACCCTCTGGGACGCCCCGGTGCACACCACCGCCCTGCGTTGGTGACCGCGCGACATGCGCGAGGATGGCACGGGGCAGGGTCCGACCCGGAGGAGGTGGCATGGCGCTGGACGTGGCGTGGGCCGTGGACTGGGCGCGCGAGAGCGCTCGGACGGTCGTCGAGCATCGTGACGAGCTGGTCGAGCTCGACCGGCAGATCGGCGACGGTGACCACGGCGAGAACCTGAAGCGCGGGTTCACGGCCGTGGTGGGCAAGCTCGACGCGCTCGGCGAGCCGCCCGCCACCGTGGGGGACGTGCTCAAGCTCGTGGCGACCACGCTCATGTCGACCGTCGGTGGCGCCGCGGGCCCGCTGTACGGGACCGCCTACCTGCGCGCCGCCAAGGCCGCCGGCGTCGCCGCGCTCGACGCGGCGGGCGTGGTCGCGCTCGTCGAGGCCGCCCTCGACGGCGTGGTCGCGCGCGGCAAGGCCACGACGGGGGAGAAGACGATGGTGGACGCCTGGTCGCCCGCTGCCGAGGCGGCCGCGGCGGCCGCCGCCGAGGGGGACGACCCGGTCGCGGTGCTCACCGCCGCGGCGCGCGCCGCCGCCGCGGGCGCGCAGTCCACCGTGCCGCTCGTGGCGACCAAGGGCCGCGCGAGCTACCTGGGCGAGCGCTCGGCCGGTCACCTCGACCCCGGCGCACGCTCGACGCAGCTCCTGCTCGAGGCCGCGGTCGCGGCGGCGGGTGGTGCGTCGTGACGACGGTGCCCGACGGGTCCCGCGACGAGCGCACGCCCGCGGCGGTCGCCCTCGTCCTGGTCTCGCACTCCGAGCCGCTCGCGGAGGGCGCCGCCGAGCTCGCGCGCCAGATGGCGCCGGGCGTGCTCGTCGTCCCCGCGGGTGGGCTCGAGGACGGCGGCCTGGGCACGGACTTCGCGCGCGTGGAGGCCGCGCTGGTGCGCGCGGCGCAGGACGGTCGGTCGGTCGTCGTGCTCGCGGACCTCGGCTCGGCGGTGCTGACCACCGAGGCGGTGCTCGAGCTCGCGGACCCGGACCTCGCGGCGCGCGTGCGGGTGGCCGACGGCCCGTTCGTCGAGGGCGCCGTCGCGGCGGCCGTCACGGCGCACGGCGGCGCCGACCTGGCCGGCGTGCTCGCGTCCGTCGCGCACGCCGGATCGATCTTCGGCCCCTTGCGGGCCGCACCCGACACCCCAGGAGGACCCGTGCCCGAGATCGTCGACGCCTCGCCGCAGGTCGATCCCGGCGTGGTGCGCGCGACGCGGACGTTGCTCAACCCGCTCGGCCTGCACGCGCGGCCCGCCGCGGTGGTCGCCCGGATGCTCGCGGGCTACGACGCGACCGTGTCGGTCAACGGGGTGAACGCGGCGAGCGTCCTGGAGCTCATGAAGCTCGGTGCGACGCAGGGTGCCGAGCTGCACGTCGAGGCGACCGGGCCGCAGGCGCAGGACGCGGTCGCGGCGCTCACCGAGGCGATCGACGCGGGGTTCGGCGAGATCTGACCGCGTGACGCACGTCGCAGAAAATACATCGGGTGCAAAGTTGCAGTCGATGTAACGTTGACGCGTGATCGAGACGCGTCCCGCTGCCCCCGTGCAGCCCGAGCCCTCCGACGAGGGGCTGCGCGCGCGCAAGAAGCGCGCGCGGCGCGAGGCGCTCATCGACGCCACCCACCGCCTCGTCGAGCGTGACGGGATCGACGCGGTCACCGTCGAAGCGATCTGCGAGGCCGCGGGCGTCTCCGCCCGCACGTTCTTCAACTACTTCGAGTCCAAGGACGACGCGGTGCTGGGCCACGCGCCGTGGGTCCTGTCGACCCCCGCGACCGGCACCTTCGTCGACGGAGGGCCCACCGGCGACCTGCTGACCGACCTGCAGGAGCTGCTCGCGGACGCGATGCGCCACCCGCCCATGGGGCAGGAGCGCTTCCTGCGCACCCTCGAGCTCGCGTCGCGCGACCCGCGGCTGCTCTCCCGGCACATCGCGTGGGTCGAGGCGCACCGCACCCAGATGGCCGAGCTCGTCACCGAGCGTCTCGCGACCGTGGACGCCGGACGGGACGGCTCAGCGGCAGCGGTCGACCCCGACGTGGTCGCGTCGCTCGCGCTGTTCCTCGTCCACTCCACCGCGATGCGCTGGGAGGCGGCAGGGCCCGAGACGGACCCCCGCGAGCACCTCGCGGCGATCGTCGGCGGCGTGCGCGCGCTCGTCGGACCCGCCGTCCCGTGACCCAGGCGGCCCCTGAGGCGCCCGGCACCAGATCTCCCGGACCGTCCCCCGGCCCGGGCCGTACGACCCCGAACGAGGTACCCATGGCCGTGGCCACCACGCCCGAGCAGACGGACGGCGCGCCGCTCGTCGTGCTCACCCAGCGCCGAGTCTGGCTGATCTTCGGCGCGCTCCTGGCGAGCATGTTCCTGTCCTCGCTCGACCAGTCGATCGTCGGCACCGCGATGCCGACGATCGTCGGCGAGCTCGACGGCGTCGCCCACCAGGGGTGGGTCGTCACCGCGTACATCCTGGCGATCGCTATCGTCATGCCGCTCTACGGCAAGTTCGGCGACCTGTGGGGCCGGCGTTGGCCGTTCCTCGTCGCGATCGGTCTGTTCACGCTCGCGTCCGCCGGGGCGGGGTTCGCGCAGACGTTCGGCGAGCTCGTGTTCTGGCGCGGTGTGCAGGGCCTCGGCGGTGGCGGCCTGATGATCCTGTCGCAGGCGATCATCGCGGACATCGTCCCCGCCAAGGACCGCGGGAAGTACATGGGTCCGATGGGCGCGCTGTTCGGCATCGCGGCCGTGATCGGCCCGCTGCTCGGCGGCCTGTTCACCCAGCACGCCGACTGGCGCTGGTGCTTCTGGGTCAACATCCCGATCGGCATCGCGGCGTTCGTGACGGCGTGGGTGACGCTGCGGCTGCCGTCGCACCGCTCCGAGCGCCCGGTGGACGTGGCGGGGATCGTCTTCCTCGTCGTCGCCACGTCGGGTCTCGTGCTCGCGAGCTCGTGGACGTCCTTCTCCGGCAACCGCGACTACGACTGGTCGGACCCGTGGCTCGTCGCGCTCGTCGGCGGCACGGTCCTCGCGATCGCGGCGTTCGTCGTCGTCGAGCTGCGGTTCGCCCGGGACCCGATCCTGCCCCTGCGCCTGTTCCGCAACCCGACGTTCACGATCGCCACGCTCATCGGCTTCATCCTGGGCGCGGGCATGTTCGCCGCCCTGGCGTTCCTGCCGACGTTCCTGCAGATGTCCACGGGCGTGGGCGTCACCCAGTCCGGGTTCCTGCTGCTGCCCATGATGGCGGGCGTCATGCTCACCGCGATCGGCTCCGGTGTCGCGATCACGAAGACCGGCCGCTACAAGATCTACCCGGTCGTCGGCCTGCTCGTCACCGCGCTCGGCCTGATGTGGCTCACGCGCATCACCGGCGACATGTCGCTCGTGCTGTTCGGCGCGATGATCTTCGTGCTCGGCGCCGGCATGGGCCTGGTGATGCAGACGATCGTGCTCGCGGTGCAGAACGCGGTCGACCCGCACGAGCTGGGCACCGCCACGAGCGCGAACAACTTCTTCCGCGAGATCGGCGCGGCGGTCGGCACGGCCGTCTTCTCGACGATCTTCACCACGGCGCTGTTCACCAAGCTCTCCGACGTGTTCGCCGGCGCCCCGCAGCTCGGTGCCGGCGCGTCGGACGTCACGCCGGAGGCCGTCGCGGCGCTTCCCGAGCCCTACAAGTCCGGTGTGATCGACGCGTTCGCGAGCACGCTCGCGCCGTCGTTCTGGTACTTCGTGCCGCTCGTGCTGGTCGGCCTCGTGCTCGCGCTGTTCCTCAAGGAGGTCGCGCTCTCCGACGTGGCCGGCATGGTGGCGCGCGGCGAGGCCGTGGCCGCCGACGGGTCCGGGGCGCCGTCCGCCGTGGTCGTCGACGAGCTCACGGAGCACGTGGACCTCGCGGAACAGGGGGACCTCGCGGAGCACGTCGACGACGAGCGCGCCGGTAGCCTGGGCCGGTGACGTCCCCCGCGCCGGCCGTGCGCCGCAAGCGACCCGCCAAGCCGCAGTTCACCCAGACGATCCTCGTCCTGGAGGCGTGCTGCGTGCTGTTCGCGACGCTCGTGGCGTACGGCCTGCGCGTGGCAGCCGCCCCCGTCGTGTGGGGCGTCGGCGGAGGTCTCGCACTCCTGCTGGTCCTCGCGTCGGGGCTGGTCACGCGTCGCGGCGGGTACCTCGTGGGCTGGGTCCTGCAGGGCTGGCTCGTCGCGGCCGCGATCGTCCTGCCGGCGGTCGCGCGGGACATCGCGGTGCTCGTCGCGCTCGTGTTCGTCGGCCTGTGGGTCGCGGCGCTGCGGATCGGCGGGCGCATCGACCGGGAGCGCGCCGAGTACGACGCCGCGCACCCGTTCGAACCGGGCGGTGCCGCAGCGGCCTGACCCGGCGGCCTGACCGGGCGGCCCGACGCCCGCGGACCGGACGAGACGTGACGAACACGACGTCCGGCGGGCCGGGCCCGCCCACGGGAGCCGACACTAGGGTGAGCGCCATGACCGACTCGCAGCGCACCCTCGTCCTCGTCAAGCCCGACGGCGTCGCGCGCGGCCTCGTGGGGGAGGTCCTGCGCCGGGTCGAGGCGAAGGGCTACACGCTCGTCGCGCTCGAGCTGCGCCGGGCGACGCCCGAGCTGCTCGCGGAGCACTACGCCGAGCACGCGGGCAAGCCGTTCCTGCAGCCGCTCGTCGACTTCATGCTCTCCGGCCCGGTGGTCGCGGCCGTGGTCGAGGGCCAGCGGGTCGTCGAGGGCTTCCGCTCGCTCGCGGGCGCGACCGACCCGACGGTCGCGGCCCCCGGCACGATCCGCGGCGACCTCGCGCGCGACTGGGGCCGGAAGGTCATCGAGAACATCGTGCACGGCTCGGACTCCCCGGAGTCGGCCGAGCGCGAGATCGGGCTGTGGTTCCCCGGCCTGTGACATCCCGGACGGGTCGGGCAGGGGCGAGCGCCCCGGTGCGGCCGGTTCGTCGCGCACGTCCCCGGCTCGGGACCGCGGTCCACCTACACTCGCGGACGTGCACCTCAAGACGTTGACCCTGCGCGGGTTCAAGTCGTTCGCCTCGGCGACGACGTTGAGCTTCGAGCCGGGCGTCACGTGCGTGGTCGGCCCGAACGGCTCCGGCAAGTCGAACGTCGTCGACGCGCTCGCGTGGGTCATGGGGGAGCAGGGCGCCAAGTCCCTGCGCGGCGGCAAGATGGAGGACGTCATCTTCGCGGGCACCGCGGGGCGTCCGCCGCTGGGCCGCGCCGAGGTCGCGCTGACCATCGACAACACCGACGGCGCGCTGCCGATCGAGTACACCGAGGTCACCATCAGCCGGACGCTGTTCCGCAACGGCGGCTCGGAGTACGCGATCAACGGTCAGGGCTGCCGTCTGCTCGACATCCAGGACCTGCTCTCGGACTCCGGGCTGGGCCGCGAGATGCACGTGATCGTCGGGCAGGGCCAGCTCGACGCGGTGCTGCGCGCGACGCCCGAGGAGCGGCGCGGGTTCATCGAGGAGGCCGCCGGCGTCCTCAAGCACCGCAAGCGCAAGGAGAAGGCGCTGCGCAAGCTCGACGCGATGCAGGCCAACCTCACGCGCCTGGGCGACCTCACCGCCGAGATCCGCCGTCAGCTCGGCCCGCTGGGCCGTCAGGCCGAGGTCGCGCGCAAGGCCGCCGTGGTGCAGGCCGACCTGCGGGACGCGCGGGCCCGGCTGCTCGCGGACGACCTCGCGCAGCTGACCGCCCAGCTCGAGCAGGAGATCGCCGACGAGACCGCGGTCGCGCGCCAGCGCGAGGAGGTCGAGTCGGCGCTCGCCCGCACGCGCGCCCACCTCGCGACCCTCGAGCGCGAGGCCGCCGAGGCCGCCCCGGAGCTCTCCCAGGTCAGCGAGGTCTGGTACCGGCTGTCGTCGCTGCGCGAGCGGCTGCGCGGCACCGCGTCGCTCGCGGCGGACCGGGTGCGGCTGCTGGGCGCCGCGGTGCCCGAGCGCACGGACGGGCGCGACCCCGACGACCTGGCCGCGCAGGCGGGACGCGTGCGGCAGGCCGAGGCGGAGCTCGCCGCGGAGGTGGACCTCGCGCGCGCGGCGCTCGACGCGGCGGTCGCCGCGCGGCAGGAGGTCGAGCAGCAGGCCGCGGATGCGGAGAAGGAGCTCGCGACCGCGCTGCGCGGTGCCGCGGACCGGCGTGAGGGCGTGGCCCGCCTCGCGGGTCAGGTCGCGGCGCGCCGCAGCCGCGTCGAGGCGACGCAGGCCGAGCTGGGCCGGCTCCAGGAGACCCTCGTCGCCGCCGAGCGTCGCGGTGCGGAGGCGACCGCGCGGTTCGCGGCGCTGGAGTCGCAGGTCGCGGGCGCCGAGGAGGGCGAGGAGGGCCTCGACGCCGCGCACGAGTCGGCCGCCGAGGCGCTCGAGACCGCCACCGCCCGCGTCGCCGAGGTGACGGAGGCGCTGGCCGCCGCGGAGCGTGAGCGCGCCAACCAGGAGTCGCGCGCCGAGACGCTCGAGCTGAGCCTCACGCGCAAGGACGGGGCGGGGGCGCTGCTCGCGGCGGACTCGCTGCCGGGGACGATCGGCTCGGTCGCGGCGCTGCTCGCGGTGGACCCGGCCGACGAGGAAGCGGTCGTCGCCGCGCTCGGCGCCACCGCGGACGCGGTCGCCGTCGAGTCGCTCGGGGCGGCGGTCGACGCGATCCGCTGGCTGCGCACGCAGGACGCGGGCCGCGCGAGCCTGCTCGTGGGCGGCGGGACGGCCGCGCCGCGTGACCTCCCGGCGGACCTGCCCGCGGGTGCGGTGCCCGCGGTCGACCTCGTGCGGGCGCCCGAGAACGTGCGCGGGACGGTCCACGCGCTCCTGGCCGACGTCGTCGTCGTGGACGACCTCGCGGGGGCGCGCGCGGTGCTCGCGCAGGCGCCCGGGCTCGTCGTCGCGACCCGGGCCGGTGACGTGCTGTCCGCGACCCGCGCGTCCGGCGGGTCGGCGAGCGCGCCGAGCGCGCTGCACCTGCAGGCGGCGCTCGACCAGGCCCGTCAGGCCGCGCAGGCGGCGGCCGCCGACGCCGAGCGGCTCCGGTTCGCGCTCGCCCGCGCCACGCAGGAGCGCGGCGAGGCGCGCACGCGGTACGACGAGACGCTCGAACGGCTCAACGAGTCCGACGCGCAGCTCGCGGCGGTGGCCGAGCAGCTCGGGAACCTGGGGTCCACGGCGCGTGCCGCGCGGGCGGAGGCGGAGCGCGTGCAGGCGTCGCTCGACGCGGCGTCGCGCACGCTCGAGGAGGACACCGCGCAGCTCGCCGAGCTCACGGCACGGCTCGCCGCGGCCGAGGTCGAGCCGGGGGAGAGCGAGGCGCAGATCACGCAGGGCACGGCCCGTCGTGACGCGCTGCTCGAGGCGGCGACGGCCGCGCGGCAGCGCGAGACCGAGGCCCGCCTGACCCTGCGCACGGCCGAGGAGCGTGCCCGCGCCCTCGCGGGACGCGCCGAGTCGCTCGAACGCGCGGCGCGCGCCGAGCGGGTCGCGCGCGAGCGCGCGCAGGAGCGCGAGCGCGAGCGGGCCCGGCAGGCCGCCGTGGCCGAGGCGGTGCGTGCGGGTGCGACGCGCACGCTCTCGCTGCTGGAGGGGTCCCTGCGGCGGGCGTCCGACGAGCGCGAGTCCGCCGAGGCGGCGCGGGCGCGGCGCGACGAGGCGATCGGGGCGGCGCGCGTCACGGTCGAGCAGCAGGCGGCGGAGCTCGGGCGGCTCACGGACGTCGCGCACCGGGACGAGGTGGCGCGCACGCAGCAGCGGCTGCGCATCGAGCAGCTCGAGACGCGCGCCGTCGAGGAGCTCGGCCTGGATCCCGCGGTGCTGCTGGACGAGTTCGGGCCGCACCGCGACGTGCCGGTCGTCGTCGCACCCGGCACCGAGCCGGACCCCGAGGCGCCCACGCACGTGCCGTACGTGCGCGAGCAGCAGGAGAAGCGGCTGCGCGCCGCGGAGCGCGCCCTCTCGCTCCTGGGCCGGGTCAACCCGCTCGCGCTCGAGGAGTTCGCCGCGCTCGAGGAGCGGCACAAGTTCCTCGTCGACCAGCTCGCGGACCTCAAGAAGTCCCGTGCGGACCTGCTGGAGATCGTCAAGGAGATCGACGAGCGCGTGGAGCAGGTGTTCGCCGAGGCGTACCGAGACACCGCGGCGGCGTTCGACGACGTGTTCCCGCGGCTGTTCCCGGGCGGCGAGGGCAGGCTCGTCCTGACCGACCCGGGCGACATGCTCACCACGGGCATCGAGGTCGAGGCGCGTCCCGCGGGCAAGAAGGTCAAGCGGTTGTCGCTGCTGTCCGGCGGTGAGCGCTCGCTCACCGCGGTCGCGCTCCTCGTCGCGATCTTCAAGGCCCGGCCCAGCCCGTTCTACGTCATGGACGAGGTCGAGGCGGCGCTCGACGACGCCAACCTCGGGCGGCTCCTGGAGATCTTCCGTGAGCTGCAGGAGGACTCGCAGCTCATCGTCGTGACGCACCAGAAGCGCACGATGGAGATCGCGGACGCGCTCTACGGCGTGACCATGCGCGGGGACGGCGTGACGACCGTCGTGAGCCAGCGGATGCGCGACTCCGCCTGACGCCCGGGCGGCGTGAAGATCGTGTGTGGGAAGTCGTGGGACCTCGCCCCTCGGTGAGCGGTCGCGGGTGCCCGGGGCGAGAATTGACCCGTGCTTCCCGTCATCATCGGAGTCCTCGTCGCCCTCGCCGTGGCGGGTCTCGTGCTGCTCGTCGCCAGCACGTCCGACGCCGACGAACGGCGTGACGACGAGTCACCCCTGCGGGCATTCCGCCGCGGCTGGCGGGCGCGCAAGAACCCGGCCCCGGACCAGGTGGACGCGGCCCGTGCCGCCGAGGCGGAGCCGGTCGACCTGTCGCTCGCGGACTTCCTGCGCGCGACGGCCGAGCAGGGCGAGGGCTACCTGCACGTCGACGACCTGCAGGCGGGTCTGCACCGCGCCCGCGAGAAGGCCGCGCGCGCGATCCCGCTGCGTCGGCACGGCTGACCTGGCGCTGACCCCGTGCGGCCCCGCGCCGTCCGGGAGCCGGACGACGCGGGGCCGCACGCCACGCGGTCGGTCGTCAGCGGTAGACGACCGCGGCAGGGTCGTACCCGCACGCCGCGCTGGGACCCGAGGCGACCTTCGTCGGCTCGCCCGAGGTGACGCCCCGGTACTCCTCGCAGATCGCGACCTTGCGCGACGTGTCGCCGACGACCGTGATGCCGGACAGCGTCGCGCGGTCGCCGAGGTTGGGGTTGATCCCGACGAGCGACTTGGCGGGCACCGTGACGGTGACGCCCTGCACGACGACGGTGCGCGCGTACTGCTTGGAGCAGTTGCCGCACGAGCGGTAGAGCTTGCCGATGTCCGTCGCCTGGAAGTTCTTGATGACGAACGTGCCCGGGCCGTTGTGCTGGAACACCTTGTCGGACGCCGACCGGGCGCCGCCGCCGTCGACGGTCATGACCTGCGACGGTGAGCTGCCCTTGAGGGTCGCGGCGTCCTCCTCGACGTCCTCCCACCACACGTTCTGCAGCGTGCAGGTGCCCGTGCAGTGCACGCCGTCGCCGGCGCCCGAGCCGAGGATGACGTTCTTGAGCACCGCGCCGTCGGAGAGCTGGAACATCGGCGGCTGGGACTCGTCCTGCCCGCTCGACGAGATGCCGTAGTAGCGCACGAGCCGGCCGTCGAACGTGCCGCTCACGGCGATGGTCGAGGACACCTTCTGCTGCCCGGTCGCGCTCGGCCAGCTGCCCGTGGCGGGCGGGGTCGTCGGGGTCGTGGTGGGCGGGGCGCTCGACGTGGGTGCGGTGCCGCTGCCGACCTTCACCAGGGCCCACTGCTGGTGGTAGGACTTGGTGTCCGTGCCCTGCACCACGGCCGCTCCGTCGGCGGTGGACGCGCCCGCGACCTGCACGACCTTGCCGGAGTGCTGGTTGACGAGGCGGACGTAGCCGGACTGGTCGACGAGCCGGAACCGCTGGTTCGCGCCGTCGAGGTCGCGGTACAGCCGGAAGGTGGCGCCGTCGGCCGTGCTCCACTCCCACAGGTCGACGACCTTGCCCGAGGCGCGGTGCAGCAGCTCGTACGACCCGTCGCCGGCCGCGACGAGCCGGAACTGCTGGCTGGTCGAGTCGGTGCGCGTCGCCTGGACGAGGGGTGACCCGTCGGTCGTGGCGTGCCCCTGCACGTCGAGGACCTTGTCGCTCTTGCGGTTGACGAGCACGTACCAGGCGCCGGGGTCGACGGTGGCCGCGGTGGCACCGAGGGCGGACGCGAGGCCGAGCGTGCCGGCGAGGGCGCCGACGACGATCGCGGCGATGGTCAGGCGCACGCGTCCGAGCGTGGGCGGCACCCTGTGCGCGGGTGTGCGGTGCATGGCGTACCTCCGAGGTGGACAACGCTCTCCTGGACACGACCGAGGGTCGGGCGCATCGGTCTGTGAACGTACCCACCGCGTCCGCGCCACCGCGATGGTGCGAAACGAATCGCCTGCCCGGACCCGGTCCCGGGCGCGTCCACCCCGCGGGCGGTGATGCGCGTGCCCTGCCGCGGTCACGCGCGTCACGCGCTGTGGTCGCGCGCAGGGTTCGCGCCGCGCACCCGTGCGCCGTCAGACTGTGGGCGTGAGCCCCGATGCCCTGACCACACTCATCGCCGCCGGTGTGCCGATCGCGCTCGTCGCGGTCGTCGCGACCCTGTTCGTCTCGCGCCGCCGCACGCGCGACGACGACGAGACCACCTCGCCGACCTCGACGGTCGAGCACGTCCCCACGCAGGCCGGCGCACCCGACGGCGACGCGTCCGGCGTCGCGCTCGACGTGCCGCCCACCGCGGGGCTCGGCACCGACGAGGCCACCGCCACGGTCCCGGCCGGCGTCGAGCTCGACGTCGTGGCGCCGCAGGACGCGGCGCTCGCGGACGCGGTCGTCGTCGAGGTGCCCGCACCCGCCGCGGGCCGGCTCGCCAGGCTCCGCGACCGCCTGTCCCGCTCGGGCTCGCCGCTCGGCACGCGCCTGCTCGCCGTCCTGTCCCGCGACCACCTGTCCGAGGACGACTGGGACGAGCTCGAGGAGACGCTCCTGCTCGCCGACGTCGGCGCCGGGCCGTCCGGCGAGCTCATCGAGGCGCTGCGCACCCGGGTGCGCGTCGAGGGCCTCAAGGACCCCGCGCACGTGCGCGCGCTGCTGCGCGCGCAGCTCCTCGAGCTCGTCGACCCGACGCTCGACCGCGAGCTGCGCACCGCCCCCACGGTCGCGCCGGACGGGACTCGCACGCCCGCCGTCGTGCTGGTCGTCGGTGTCAACGGCACCGGGAAGACGACGACCATCGGCAAGCTCGCGCGCCTGCTCGTCGCCGAGGACCGGTCCGTCGTGCTCGGCGCCGCCGACACGTTCCGCGCCGCCGCCGCGGACCAGCTCGAGACGTGGGGCTCGCGCGTCGGCGTGCCGACCGTGCGCTCCGAGCGCGAGGGCGCCGACCCAGCTTCGGTCGCGTTCGAGGCCGTGCGCACGGGCAAGCAGGCGGACGTCGACGTCGTCGTCGTCGACACCGCGGGCCGGCTGCAGAACAAGTCCGGCCTCATGGACGAGCTCGGCAAGATCACGCGCGTCATCACCAAGGAGGCGCCGCTGACCGAGGTGCTGCTCGTCCTCGACGCCACCACCGGCCAGAACGGCCTGCAGCAGGCGCGCGTGTTCGGCGAGGTCGCCGGCGTCACCGGCATCGTGCTCACCAAGCTCGACGGCACGGCCAAGGGTGGCATCGTCGTGGCCGTGCAGCGCGAGCTGGGGGTGCCCGTCAAGCTCGTCGGCCTCGGCGAGGGTCCCGACGACCTCGCGCCGTTCGACGCCGAGGCGTTCGTCGACGGCCTCCTGCAGTAGCGCACGCCGCCGGACGCTTCGGTCAACCTGGACGAGCCCGGCGGCGCGAAACCGAACGTTTACACGGGGGTGGCCCTTGTCACCTGCCGGTAACGCCCGCAGCCGCCCGGCGAAACGCCGCTCCCCGAATGTTGTCCGCGACCAGCCACCCCGGGCTGGCGAGGGGAGAAGCGACTCATGGAGCTGGACACCGGAGCGACAGCCTGGATGCTGACGTCAGCGTCCTTGGTGCTGCTCATGACGCCTGCGCTGGCGTTCTTCTACGGCGGCATGGTCCGCGGCAAGTCCGTCCTGAACATGATGATGATGTCCTTCGGCGCGATCGCCGTGACGGTCATCGTCTACGTGCTCTGGGGCTGGTCGATGTCGTACGGCAGCGACGTCGCCGGGATCTTCGGCAACCCGTTCGACCAGTTCGGTCTGGCCGGTACGCTGTGGGACGACTCGGGCGAGTTCATCATCGACGGCTTCGGCGTCCCGGCGGCCGTGGGTGTGGCCTTCCAGGTGACGTTCGCCATCATCACGGTCGCGCTCATCAGCGGTTCGCTCGCGGACCGCGTGAAGTACGGCACCTGGCTGGTGTTCGTCGCCGCCTGGGTCACGCTCGCGTACTTCCCGATGGCGCACATGGTCTGGGGCGGCGGCCTCCTCTCGGGTGCGGACGGCTCGATCGCGGCGTCGATCTTCGGAGTGACGGACGGCGTCGCCAACACGACGCCCATCGACTTCGCCGGTGGCACCGTCGTCCACATCAACGCCGGTGTCGCAGGTCTCGTGCTCGCGCTGATCATCGGCAAGCGCAAGGGCTTCGGCAAGGAGCCGATGCGTCCCCACAACCTGCCGTTCGTGATGCTCGGCGCCGCCCTCCTGTGGTTCGGCTGGTTCGGCTTCAACGCGGGCTCCGCCTTCACGGCCGACGGCAACGCGGGTCTCGCGTGGGTCAACACCACGGCCGCGACGGCCGCGGCCATCATCGGCTGGCTCGTCACCGAGAAGATCCGTGACGGCCACGCCACGTCGCTCGGTGCCGCGTCCGGGATCGTCGCCGGCCTCGTCGCGATCACCCCGGCAGCAGGCGCGCTGCGCCCGGTCACCTCGATCATCCTCGGTGTCATCGCGGGCGTGCTCTGCGCCCTCGCCGTGGGCCTGAAGTACAAGTTCGGCTACGACGACTCGCTCGACGTCGTCGGCGTCCACCTCGTCGGTGGTCTCGTCGGCACGGTGCTCATCGGCTTCCTCGCCGCGGACACCGGCCTGCTCTTCGGCGGCGGGGTCGACCAGCTGCTCATCCAGGTCATCATCGCCCTGGTCGCGGTCGTGTTCTCCGGTGTGGTCACCCTCGTCATCGGGCTCGCCCTCAAGGCGACGATGGGGTGGCGGGTCAGCGAGGACGTCGAGGTCGGCGGTATCGACCTCGCGGTGCACGGTGAGTCCGCGTACGAGACCCTGGGCGGCGCCCGGGTCGTGACGGAGGTGAAGTGATGACGAAGCTCGTGACGGCGGTCATCCAGCCGCACCGGCTGGACGACGTGAAGTCGGCCCTCGAGGCGGCGGGTGTCCGCGGTCTGACCGTGAGCGAGGCGAGCGGCTACGGCCGTCAGCGCGGTCACACCGAGGTCTACCGCGGCGCGGAGTACACCGTCGACCTGGTCCCGAAGGTGAAGATCGACGTGCTGGTCGCGGACGAGGACGTCGCCGGGGTCGTGGAGGTCCTGGTGCGCGCGGCGCAGACCGGCAAGATCGGCGACGGCAAGGTCTGGGTCGTGCCGGTGGAGGACGTGGCTCGCGTCCGCACCGGTGAGCACGGCGACGACGCGCTGTAGCCACGATGTCCGACGAACGGTCGCCTGTGGGGGGCGCGGCCGGGGACGCGAACGACACGCAGGTCCCGTACCCCGCTCGTGGGGTGCGGGACCTGCGTGTCGAGCGGCTCGACCTCGCGAGCGCGCTGACGGGCCCGACGAGCGACGGCGTGGCACGCCGCAGCCGGATCTCCGGCCTGGTGCGTCACCGGCTCGCGGAGCTCTGGGCCGAGGCCACCGCGGGCGAGGACGCCGCGGGCGTCGCGCTCGGCGTGGTCGGCTCGGTCGGCCGCGGCGACGCGAGCCCGGTCTCCGACCTCGACCTGCTGCTGGTCCACGAGGGGCGCTCGCGGTCCGCGCAGGACCTGCAGTCGCTCGCGCAGCGGCTGTGGTACCCGATCTGGGACGCGGGCCTCGACCTCGACCACTCGGTGCGCTCGCTGGCCCAGTGCCGGCAGGTCGCGTCCAAGGACCTGCCCGCGGCGGTGGGGATGCTCGACCTGCAGCACGTCGCGGGGGACCCCGTGGTGATCGCACGGGCCACGTCCGCGCTGCTCGAGGACTGGCGTGCCGCCGCGCGTCGTCGTCTGCCGGAGCTGCTCGCCTCGACCCGCCAGCGCGCGGAGCGGCACGGCGAGCTCGCGTACCTCATCGAGCCCGAGCTCAAGGAGGCGCGCGGCGGGATCCGGGACGCCGTGGTGCTCTCGGCGCTCGCGGCGACGTGGCTCACGGACCGCCCGCACGGCGCGGTCGACCACGCCTACGCGCACCTGCTCGACGTGCGTGACGCCGTCCAGGTGGCGACGCGCCGCCACACCAACCGCCTCCTGCTGGCCGACCAGGACGAGGTCGCCGAGCTCGTCGGGTTCGACGACCGCGACGACCTGCTCGCGAGCGTCGCGGAGGCCGCGCGGATCATCTCGTACGCGCTGGACACCACGGCACGCAACGCGCGCCAGGCGCTCGAACGGCCCGCGCGGGGGCCGCGGCTCGTGCGCGGCCGCCGGCTTCCCCCGCGGCTGCGGCCCATCGCCGAGGGCCTCGTGCAGCACAACGACGAGATCGTGCTCGCCGTCGACGCGGTGCCGGAGAACGACCCGCTGCTCGCGTTGCGCGCGGCCGCGACGGCGGCGCGCACCGGCCTGCAGCTGTCACCGGTGTCGGTGCAGCACCTCACCGTGACGCCGGCGCCGTCGACCCCGTGGCCGCGTCAGGCGCGCACCTACCTGCTGCAGGTCCTCGGTGCGGGAGCCGCGCAGGTGCCGATCTGGGAGGCGCTCGACCTCGCGGGCGTCGTGACCACCTGGATCCCGGAGTGGGCGGGCGTGCGCAACCGGCCGCAGCGCTCGCCCGTGCACCGGCACACGGTCGACCGGCACATGGTCGAGACCGCGGCGAACGTCGCGGCGCTCGCGTCGGGTGCGCCGAGCGACACGCTGCTGCTCGCGGCGCTGCTGCACGACATCGGCAAGCGCGCGGGCGCGGGGGACCACTCGGTCGAGGGCGCCCGCCTCGCGGGGCCGGTCGTCGAGCGCATGGGCTTCGGCGAGCACGTGGCGGCGGACGTCGCGCGGCTCGTGCGGGAGCACCTGACGCTCGTCGAGCTCGCGACGAGCGCGGACCCGGACGACCCGGCTACCGTCCAGCGGCTGCTCGACGCGGTCGACCACCGCGGGGACCTGCTGCACGCGCTGCGGCTGCTCACCGAGGCGGACGCGGTGGCCGCGGGCACCGCGGCGTGGAGCCAGTGGCGCGGGCGGCTCGTCGACGACCTCGTCGCGCGGGCGCGCGAGCAGCTGGGCGACCGGGCGACGGGCACCCCGGGTACCCTGGGACGACCCTGATCCCTCTCCCGCGAGGACGCACGTGTTCGCCACTCTGTCCGACCGTCTGACGTCGACGTTCAAGAACCTGCGCACCAAGGGCCGGCTGTCCGAGGCGGACGTCGACGCCACGGTGCGCGAGATCCGTCGCGCGCTGCTCGACGCGGACGTCGCGGTGCCCGTGGTGCGCCAGTTCACGGGCGCGGTGCGCGAGCGCGCGCTGTCGGCCGAGGTGTCGCAGGCGCTGAACCCGGCGCAGCAGGTCGTCAAGATCGTCAACGACGAGCTCGTCGCGATCCTCGGTGGCGAGACGCGCACGCTGCGCTTCGCGAAGAACCCGCCCACCGTCATCCTGCTCGCGGGTCTGCAGGGTGCGGGCAAGACGACGCTCGCGGGCAAGCTCGCGCTGCAGCTCAAGGGCGAGGGGCACACGCCGCTGCTCGTCGCGGCGGACCTGCAGCGTCCGAACGCGGTGACGCAGCTGCAGGTCGTGGGTGAGCGCGCGGGCGTGCCGGTGTTCGCGCCGCACCCGGGCAACCAGGGCGCCGACGACGTGCTGCCCGCCGGGGCCGACCCGGTCGCGGTCGCGCGTGCGGGCCTCGAGACGGCGCGGGCGCGTCAGCACGACGTGCTCATCGTCGACACCGCCGGCCGGCTCGGCGTCGACGCCGAGCTGATGGCCCAGGCCGCGGACATCCGCGACGCCGTGCAGCCCGACGAGATCCTGTTCGTGATCGACGCGATGATCGGTCAGGACGCCGTGACCACGGCGCAGGCGTTCGCCGACGGCGTCGGGTTCACGGGCGTCGTGCTGTCCAAGCTCGACGGCGACGCGCGCGGTGGTGCCGCGCTGTCGGTCGCGTCGGTCACCGGCCGACCGATCATGTACGCGAGCACGGGCGAGAAGCTCACGGACTTCGAGGTCTTCCACCCGGACCGCATGGCGTCGCGCATCCTCGACATGGGCGACGTCCTCACGCTCATCGAGCAGGCCGAGAAGGCGTTCGACGAGCAGCAGGCCCAGGAGATGGCCGGCAAGCTCGCGAGCGGCGAGGGGTTCACGCTCGCGGACTTCCTGCAGCAGATGCAGCAGCTGCGCAAGATGGGCTCGCTCAAGAAGATGTTCGGGATGCTGCCGGGCATGGCGCAGATGCGCGACGCGCTCGACAACTTCGACGAGCGCGAGGTGGACCGCATCGAGGCGATCATCCACTCGATGACGCCCGCCGAGCGGGACAACCCGAAGATCATCAACGGCTCCCGGCGCGCCCGGATCGCGCGCGGCTCGGGCACCACGCCCACCGACGTCAACCAGCTCCTCGAGCGGTTCGACGGCGCGCAGAAGATGATGCGGCAGATGGCGAAGTCGGGCGGCATGCCCGGCGCGATGCCCGGCATGGGGAACCTGCCCGGCATGGGCAAGAAGGCGCGTGGCAAGGCGGCGCCGCAGCGCAAGGTGCGCGGCAAGTCGGGCAACCCGGCGAAGCGCGCCGCGCAGGAGAAGGCCGCGCTCGAGGGGCGCCCCGCGACGAGCGCGCCCGCCGGCTCGGCGTTCGGCCTCGGCCGCCAGGCACCCGAGCCGGACCCCGCCTCGCTCGAGCTGCCCGCGGGCCTCGAGAAGTTCCTGGGTCGCTGACGGCGAGGCGCGCCCGCCCATGAGCCCGCCCGAGGTCCTGCACCTGACGGGCACCGTCGTGCTCGACGACGACCGCGAGGTGGGCGACGTGTGGGTCGTCGGCGGGCGGCTCACGTTCGAGCGCCCCGCGGGCGGCGCGACGACGAGGCTCGACGGCTGGGTGCTGCCCGGGCTCGTCGACGTGCACTGCCACATCGGGCTCGCGGCGGACGGCGCCGTCGACGCCGCGACCGCCGAGCGGCAGGCGGCCGCCGACCGCGACTCGGGGGTCCTGCTCGTGCGCGACGCGGGCTCGCCCGCGGACACCTCCTGGGTGCACGCGCGCCCGGACCTGCCGCGACTCATCCGCGCGGGCCACCACCTCGCGCGGCCCAAGCGGTACCTGCGGCACTACGGGCTCGAGCTCGAGGACGTGCGCGACCTGCCCGGCGCGGTGCGGCACGAGGCGGTGCGCGGCGACGGCTGGGTCAAGCTGGTCGCCGACTGGATCGACCGGGACCTGCCGGGCGGCGGCGACCTGACGCCGCTGTGGCCCGACGGCGTGCTCGCGGACGCCGTGGGTGCGGCGCACGACAGCGGTGCGCGCGTGACGGCCCACACGTTCGCCACCGAGTCGCTCGACGCGCTCCTGGACGCCGGCGTGGACTGCCTCGAGCACGCGACGGGCGCGACACCCGCGCACGTCGACCGGATCGCGACGCTCGGCATCCCGGTGACCGCCACGCTGCTCCAGGTCGCGCAGTTCGACGCGATCGCCGACCAGGGTGCCGCGCGGTTCCCCCGGTTCGCGGCACGCATGCGCGCCATGGGGGCGCGACGCCACGCCCACGTGCGCGACCTGCACGACGCGGGCGTGCCGGTCCTGGTGGGGACGGACGCGGGCGGCACGATCGGGCACGGCCGGATCGCCGACGAGGCGGCCGAGCTCGCGGCGGCGGGCATCCCGGCCCGTGACGTCGTCGCCGCGGCGAGCTGGCGCACCCGCGCGTGGCTCGGCGTGGACGCCATCGCCGAGGGCGCGAGCGCCGACGTCGTCGTGTACGACCGCGACCCGCGCGCGGACGTGACCGCGCTGCACGAGCCCGCCGCGGTCGTCCTGCGCGGCACGCGTCACGTCTGACGGACGTGACCGGTGTCGAGTCCCCGGTCCAGCCCGCACGGGGAAATGCGTCGAGCCCAGACGGGTGAACGTGCAGGTCGAACTGGCATCTTCCGGACTCCGTCTGGTTCGCTGCGCGGGACCGCACCGTGCGGCCGCGCGTCGACAGGAGTTCTCCGTGAGCAGCGCCACGCCGAGCAGTGCCGCACCGGACGGGGCCGAGCCTGCCTCCACCGCGCCGACCGTCGGTGCCGGGAGCGGCACGCTGCCAGCCGCCCCGGCCCTCGTGACAGCCCCGGCGCGCAACCGCCCGACGGTCGCCGACGTCGTTGCCGCAGCGGTCGTCTGGCTCGGGGTCGTGCTCGGGGTGGCCGCCAAGCTCTACGCGGCCGGCTGGTTCGTGCTCGTCGTGCTCGCCCTGGCGCCCGTGACGATCGCGCTGCCCGTCGCTGCCGCGTGGATCGTGACGCTGCCGCTGGTCGGCCTCGGCGCCGTGCGCAAGCAGGTCGGTCACGCGCCGCGGCGGTACCGCAGGTTCGCGTGGGGGATCGGCCTCGGCGTGCTCGTCGGCTACGCCGCGATGTACGACGGGGGCGACGTGGGCGCGCCCCGCTCGACGCTGTCGATCCTGCTCGGCGACTCGTGGGTGGTGGCCCGACTCGGCGACGCCGCGCCGTGGCTCCTGCTGGCAGCGTTGGCCGCGTCGGCCGTCGCGATCGGCTGGTACGTGGTCGACCGCGCGCGGCTTGGGAAGGCCGCCGAACGTCTGGCATGATGGTCGGCTGTACACGTCGGGTGCAGCCCCTCTACCTGCTCTCGTCGCGTCCTTCGCCGCCTCCGGCCGCCCAACCCCACGGGCAGGCTGGCGGGGCACCCTGCTGAATCCCAGGAGAAGACCACAACGTGGCCACCAAGATCCGTCTGAAGCGTCTCGGCAAGATCCGGGCGCCGTACTACCGTGTCGTCGTCGCGGACTCGCGCACCAAGCGTGACGGTCGCGTCATCGAGGAGATCGGCAAGTATCACCCGACCGAGGAGCCGTCGCTCATCGACATCTCCTCGGAGCGTGCGCAGTACTGGCTCGGCGTCGGCGCGCAGCCGACCGAGCAGGTGCTCGCGCTCCTCAAGGTCACCGGCGACTGGCAGAAGTTCAAGGGCCTGCCGGGTGCCGAGGGCACGCTGAAGGTCAAGGCCGGCAAGGCCGACCCGAAGGCCGCCGTCGAGGCTGCCGCCGCCGACGCCGAGAAGGTCAAGGCGACGGCGTCCGAGAAGAAGGTCGTCGCCGACGAGGCGCCGGCCGACGAGGCGCCGGCCGAGGCCGCCGCCGAGGACGAGCAGGCCTGATGCTCGCCGACGCGCTCGAGCACCTGGTGCGCGGCATCGTCGACCACCCGGACGACGTCCGGGTGAGCGCGGTGGCGCTGCGCCGTGGTGAGCTGCTCGAGGTCCGGGTCCACCCGGACGACCTCGGGCGCGTGATCGGCCGCAGCGGCCGCACCGCGAAGGCGCTGCGGACGGTCGTCGGCGCGCTGTCGACCGAGGGTCCGGTGCGCGTCGACGTGGTCGACGTCGACCGCCGCTGACCCGCGGAGCCGACGAGCACGAGCCGTCGCGCGGCCACCGAGCCGCGTGACGAGAGGCCCGGCCCCTACCCTGGGGCCGGGCCTCTCGTCGTCCCGAACCCGTCCTGAGGAGGACCCCCACATGCTGCTGACGGTGGCACGCGTCGGACGCGCGCACGGGCTGCGCGGCGAGGTCGCGCTCGACCTGCGGACCGACACCCCCGACGAGCGCCTTGCCGACGGGACGGTGCTCGGCACCGACCGTGCGGGCGTGGGGCCGCTGACCGTGGTGCGCACGCGCGTCCAGCAGGGACGCTGGTACGCGACGTTCGCGCAGGTGAGCGACCGCAGCGCGGCCGAGGCGCTGCGCGGTGTGTCGCTGGTGGTGGAGGACGAGGCCTCCGACGAGGAGGACGCCTGGTACCCGCACGAGCTGCGCGGGCTGCGCGTCGAGCACGTCGACGGTCGTGTGCTGGGCGAGGTCGTCGGGCTCGAGCACCTGCCGGCGCAGGACGTGCTCGTCCTGCGTGAGCCGGACGGCGCGCGCACGCTCGTGCCGTTCGTGCGGGCGATCGTGCCGGTCGTGGACGTGCCGGGCGGTCGGGTCGTGCTCGACCCGCCGGGCGGCCTGCTCGCGTCGGACGCGGCGAACCTCGTGGTGTCCGACGAGACGTCGGGCGGCCCGGACGGTCCCGACGAGGACTCGGCGCCGGACGCCGCGGGCCCCGACGGTCGGGACGGCTGACCCCCGTGCGCGTCGACGTCCTGACGATCTTCCCGGACTACCTCGCGCCGCTGCGGCTCTCGCTCGTCGGCAAGGCGCGCGAGGCGGGGATCCTCGACCTGCGCGTGCACGACCTGCGCGACTGGACCACCGACCGGCACCGGACGGTCGACGACACCCCGTTCGGCGGTGGCGCGGGCATGGTGATGCGGCCGGACGTGTGGGGCGCGGCGCTCGACGACGTCCTCACGCCGGGGGCGCACCTGCTGCTGCCGACGCCGTCGGGCGAGGTCCTCACGCAGCGCACGGCGCACGCGCTCGCGCAGGACGCGCACCTCGTCGTCGCCTGCGGGAGGTACGAGGGGATCGACGCCCGGGTCGCCGAGCACTACCGCGCCGCGGGCGTGCGCGTGACGGAGTACTCGATCGGCGACTACGTGCTCAACGGCGGTGAGGTCGCCGCGCTCGTGCTCGTCGAGGCGGTCGCGCGGCTGCTGCCGGGAGTCGTCGGCAACCCGCACTCGCTCGTGGAGGAGTCGCACGGCGAGGCGGGGCTGCTCGAGTACCCCGTGTACACCAAGCCGCCGTCGTGGCGTGGGCTCGACGTCCCCGACGTGCTGCTCTCGGGCCACCACGCCCGGATCGCGCGGTGGCGTCGCGACGAGGCGCTGCACCGCACCGCGCAGCGCCGTCCCGACATGCTGGCGGCGCTCGACGAGGGTGCGCTCGACCGGCACGACCGGGAGGTGCTCGCGCAGCACGACGAGCCGGCGGCACCTCCGGCGTCGCGACCCGGCGACGGGTGAGGCGCCCTCGGTCACGTCACGTCACATCGCCTCACGTCACGCCTCGTCGCGCGTCAGGTCGCCGACCCAGCGCCGATTACCCGGCGTCTCCAGCCCTGTGGCAGACTTGTCCGCTGGTGCGCGCGCGGTCGCGTCTCTGCCACGGGGGAGACGACCGACGACCCACCGGTCCCGGCCGAGCCGGTCCGGACGCACCACGACCAGACCACCGGGACGAGCCCGCGCGTGACGCGTGCCCGCCCCCGACATCACGCTCCTGACCCGTGCGCAGGACGAGGAGATCAGCATGCACACGCTGGACCAGGTCGACGCCGCCGCGCTGCGGTCCGACATCCCGGAGTTCCGCCCGGGCGACACCGTCAAGGTCAACGTCAAGGTCGTCGAGGGCAACCGCTCGCGCGTCCAGGCGTTCCAGGGCGTCGTCATCGCCCGCCAGGGTGCGGGCGTCCGCGAGACGTTCACCGTCCGCAAGATCAGCTTCCAGGTCGGCGTCGAGCGCACGTTCCCCGTGCACGCGCCCTCGCTGGAGTCCATCGAGGTCGTCACCCGCGGTGACGTCCGCCGCGCGAAGCTGTACTACCTGCGCGGCCTGCGGGGCAAGAAGGCCAAGATCAAGGAGAAGCGCGAGAACACGGCCGCTCAGGCCTGAGTCGACGCGCACGACTCCCCGTCCGTGAGGGCGGCCACCCCCGGGTGGCCGCCCTCACGGTGTGTCGGCCCACGACGCCCGCGGCGTTCACGTCGCTCGTGTCGTCCTCCACGTCGCTCATGTCGTTCACGTCGCTCAGGTCGCGATCCGTGCACCGCGCACACGGCCAGGCGTGCGAGAGTGTCCCGGTGACCCTGGGACCCGACGACGAGCGGACGCCCGACGGCGCTCTCGGCCGGTCGGCGCGCGGCCCGGTGAGCGGGCAGGTGAGCGCGCAGGGGAGCGAGCAGGGGCAGGCCGGGGCAGCGGTGCCACCGGGGCGCGGGGAGACGGAGCAGACGAGCATGCACGAACCGGAGACGTGGACCGCGGACGCCGCGGCGACGCCCGCCGACCGGAACGACGGGAAGCCCGCGAACGGTCCCGACGAGGCGACGACGCCGGTCGAGCCCACCGGCAGGGCGGACCGTCGGCGCGCCGAGCGCGGCCAGGGCCCGCGGCGCAGGACGAGCGCGGGCGGGTCGCTGCTGCGCGAGACGGGCATCATCCTGGTCTCGGCGCTCGTGCTGTCGTGGCTCATCAAGACGTTCCTGGTGCAGGCGTTCTTCATCCCGAGCTCGTCGATGTACGACACGCTGCTCGTGAACGACCGCATCATGGTCAGCAAGCTGACGCCCGGTCCGTTCGACCTCGAACGCGGCGACATCGTCGTGTTCAAGGACCCGGGCGGCTGGCTCGACGGGCAGGAGCCCGAGGTCACCACGGGCTGGCGGCACACCCTCAACGACGTCCTCACCTTCATCGGTCTCTACCCGCAGGACGCGGGCGAGCACCTGGTCAAGCGCGTCATCGGGCTGCCCGGCGACCGCGTGGCGTGCGACGGTCCGGGCGAGCCGCTGACGGTGAACGGGGTCGCGATCGACGAGCCGTACCTCGCGGCGGGCGCGATGCCGAGCCAGCTCGCGTTCGACGTCACCGTGCCTCCGGACAGCCTGTGGGTGATGGGCGACAACCGGCAGAGCTCGCGGGACTCGCGCGCGCACCTCGGCGACGCCGGGGGCGGCTCGATCCCGCTCGGGAACGTCGTCGGCAAGGCGTTCGTGCTCGTCTGGCCGCTCGACCACGCCGAGGTCCTGCACAACCCCGGCGAGACGTTCGAGGACGTCCCCGACCCGTCATGACCGCGCTGGACGACCGTTCGACGACGACGCGGGTGCGCGCGCCGCGTCCCGGCCCGCACCTGCGCCTCGAGCGCACGCTCCTGCGGGGCGGCGCGCGGCTCGTCGCGGGGATGGATGAGGTGGGCCGGGGGTCGCTGGCGGGCCCGGTGTCGGTCGGTGTCGTCGTGGTCGACGCGGGCACCAGGTCCGCGCCGCAGGGGGTCGCCGACTCCAAGCTGCTGTCGCCGGCCGCGCGCACCGCGCTGCTGCCTCGGCTGGCGCGGTGGGGCCTCGCGCGGGCCGTCGGCCACGCGAGCGCCGCGGAGATCGACGAGCTCGGGATCATCGCGGCGCTGCGGCTGGCCGGGCACCGGGCCCTGGGGGCGGCGTGCGCGACGACCGGCCCCGTGGACGTCGTCGTGCTCGACGGCTCGCACGACTGGCTCACGCCTCCCGCGCAGGGGGACCTGTTCGCCCTCGACGCGCCCGTGCTCGCCGCTCCGCGCGTGCACCTGAGGGTCAAGGCGGACCGCACGTGCGCGAGCGTCGCGGCCGCGAGCGTGCTCGCGAAGTGCGAGCGCGACTCCCTCATGGTCGAGCTCGCCGCGCAGCACCCGCACTTCCGCTGGGACGAGAACAAGGGCTACGCGAGCCCCGACCACCTGGCGGCGCTGCGCGAGCTCGGGCCGTGCGTGCTGCACCGCCGCTCGTGGCGCCTGACGGGCTCGTCGGGCGAGGCGGCCCTCCCGACGGACGCGGCCGCTGCGGCGCGGCTGGACGACGACGCCTCCGCGTGGGGGATGATGAGCACGTGAGCGCCGAGGACCTGGAGAACTACGAGACCGACATGGAGCTCGCGCTCTACCGCGAGTACCGGGACGTCGTGAACCTGTTCTCGTACGTGGTGGAGACCGAGCGCAGGTTCTACCTGGCGAACCACGTGGACCTGCAGGTCCGCTCGGCGGCCGGTGAGGTGTACTTCGAGCTGACGCTCGCCGACGCCTGGGTGTGGGACGTGTACCGCTCGGCACGCTTCGTGAAGTCGGTGCGCGTCGTGACGTTCAAGGACGTCAACGTCGAGGAGCTGGCGAAGGCGGAGCTCGACCTGGGCGGGGGCGCGGGCTTCCCGCGCTGACGCCTGCCCGGGCGCGACCCGACCCCAGCCCCGCGTCCCGCGCCGCACGTCCACAGACCACGCAGGCACGCGCCCGGCGTAGGTCTCCGCGCCGCCACGATCGGCGGCGGAGGTGGTGCGCGTGCGCGCGAAGGACGCCGTCGGGCGGTACGGGGAGGACGTGGCTGCGGCTCACGTCGAGGCGAGCGGCTGGCGCGTGCTGGACCGCAACTGGCGGTGCCGGTACGGCGAGCTCGACCTCGTGGGGATGGACGGCGACGAGCTCGTGGTCGTCGAGGTCAAGACGCGGCGCTCGACCGCCTACGGGACGCCCGCCGAGGCGGTGACCTGGCGCAAGCTGGCGCGCATCCGGCGGCTCGCGGCGCAGTGGCTCGCGGAGCACGACCTGCGGGTCGCGTCGGTGCGGGTGGACGTCATCGCCGTGCTGCTGCCGCGCGCCGGCGCGGCGCAGGTCGAGCACCTGCGGGGGGTGTGCTGACGTGGCGCTGGGCGGCACGCTGTGCGTCGCGCTCGTCGGCATGGTCGGGCACGTCGTCGAGGTCGAGGCGCACCTCGCGGCGGCGCTGCCGGCGTTCACGCTCGTCGGGCTGCCGGACACGTCCCTCGCGGAGTCGCGGGACCGCGTCCGCGCAGCCGTCGCGTCCACGGGGCTCACGTGGCCCAACCGGCGGGTGACCGTGAATCTCTCGCCCGCGACCCTGCCGAAGTCGGGCTCGGGGTTCGACCTCGCGATCGCGGTCGCGGCGCTCGCGGGGGCGGGCGTCGTGGACCCGGAGCGCGTGCGCGGCGTCGTGCACCTGGGCGAGCTGGGCCTCGACGGGCGGCTGCGTCCCGTGCGTGGCGTGCTGCCCGCCGTCGTCGCGGCCGTGGCGGCGGGGCGTCCGCGCGTCGTCGTGCCCGAGGCGAGCGTCGCCGAGGCGGCGCTCGTGCCCGGTGCGCAGGTGCGCGGGGCGCGCACGCTCGCGCACGTGCTGGCCGCGCACGGGGCGGCCGTCGAGGTGCCCGAGGTCGCGCCGGCGGCGGCCGAGCCGGTGGTGGCCGCGCCGGGCGTGGTCGTCCCGGACCTCGTGGACGTCGTCGGGCAGGACGAGGCACGGCTGTGCCTCGAGGTCGCGGCCGCGGGCGGGCACCACCTGCTCATGGTCGGCCCGCCGGGCACGGGCAAGACGATGCTCGCGGCCCGCCTGCCGGGCCTGCTGCCCGACCTCACCGAGGACGAGGCCGTCGAGGTCACCGCGATCCACTCCGTCGCGGGGACCTTCGACGCGGGCGACGGGCTCCTGCGCCGCCCGCCCTACGAGGACCCGCACCACACCGCGACGCCCGCGAGCGTGATCGGCGGTGGTTCGGGCATCCCGCGTCCCGGCGCGGCGTCGCGCGCGCACCTGGGCGTGCTGTTCCTGGACGAGGCGCCGGAGTTCACGACCGCCGTGCTGCAGACCCTGCGCCAGCCGCTCGAGCACGGCGAACTCGTGCTGCACCGTGCGCAGGGGGCGGCCCGCTACCCCGCGCGGTTCCAGCTGGTCCTCGCGGCCAACCCGTGCCCGTGCGGCATGGCGGTCGGCAAGGGTCTCGCGTGCACGTGCCGCCCGGAGCAGCGCCGCCGCTACCTCGCCAAGCTCTCCGGACCCCTCCTCGACCGGGTCGACCTGCAGGTCGAGCTGCAGCCGTCACGTGCGACGGACGCGATCGGCGAGCCGACCCGTGTCGTCGCGCGTCGCGTGGCCGAGGCGCGCGCGGCGCAGGCCGAGCGGTTCGCCGGGCTGCCGTGGCGCACGTGCGCGCAGGCACCCGGCTCCTGGCTGCGCGAGCGGCTCGGGCCGGACCGCTCGCTCGTCGCGGATCTCGACCGGGCGGTCGACCGCGGGACGCTGAGCCGGCGCGGCGCCGACCGCGTCCTGCGGGTCGCCTGGACCGTCGCCGACCTCGCGGGACGCGGGGCGCCCGACCGGTCGGACGTGGGCCGCGCGCTCGCGCTGCGGACCCGGGGGAGGGGCGCATGACCGCCGAAGGCGGCCTCACGGGCCGGACGACGACGGGCTCCGTGGGCACGGACTGGCGGGGCGTCGGCGACGAGGAGCGATGGGCGCGCGCGGCGTGGAGCGCGCTGGCCGAGCCGGGCGACGAGGTCGCGGGTGCGCTTCTCGCGCAGCTGGGCGCGGCGGAGGCGTGGCGCTGGGTCGTCGCGAACGCGGGCGGACGCACCGCGCTGCCGCAGTCGGCCTCGCCGCGGGCCGCTGCCCGCCTGAGCCGCGCGGTGGCGCGGTGGGGCCCACGGGCCCGGCGCCTGGGGGAGGAGGGCTGGTCTCCTGGTGGACCGCCGCCGACGCGAGCGGCCGCGCGCGTCGTGGTGCCGGGTGACCCGGACTGGCCGTCCGGCCTCGACGCGCTCGGGGCCGGCGCTCCGAGTTGCCTGTGGGTGCGCGGTGAGCTGGGAGCGGCGGCAGTCGTCGCCCTGGTCGGTGCGCGCGCGGCCACGGCGTACGGCGAGGGGGTGGCGGTCGACCTCGCTGTGGGGCTGGCGCAGGCCGGCCGCGTGGTCGTCTCGGGCGGCGCGTACGGGATCGACGCGGCCGCGCACCGCGGCGCGCTCGCGGCCGGCGGTCGCACGGTCGTCGTCGTCGCGGGCGGCGTGGACCGCGCGTACCCCGCGGGCAACGCGCGCCTCGTGGAGGAGGCCGTGGCGAGCGGCGGCGCGGTCGTCGGCGAGGTGCCGCCGGGCAGCCTGCCGACCCGCAGCCGGTTCCTGCAGCGCAACCGCCTGATCGCGGCGCTCGGGTCGGCCACGGTCGTGGTCGAGGCGGCGTGGCGGTCCGGTGCGCTCTCGACCGCGCACCACGCGCTGCGCATCGGCCGCCCGGTCGGTGCCGTGCCGGGTCCGGTCACCTCGATGGCGTCGGCCGGGTGCCACCGGCTCCTGCGCGACGGGGCGGCGGTCTGCGTCACCGACGCCGCCGAGGTGCTCGAGCTCGCCGGCGCGATCGGCACGGACGCGGCCCCCGAGCGCGAGGGGCCGGCGCGTGCGCTCGACGGTGTCGACCCGCTCGCTCGACGGGTGCACGACGCGCTCGGGACCCGCGCCCCCCGGCCCGCCGAGACGGTTGCCCGAGCGGCTGGCGTCTCGTCCGCCGAGGCGATCGCGGCGCTCGGTCTGCTCGAGCTCGCGGGCCTCGCGAGGAACGAGGGCGGAGGCTGGACGGCGAGTCCGGTGTGATCTGCGTTACGCAGCGGGTGAAACGCGTCACCGGTCTGTGCAGAATGTCCGGTCCAATTCGGACAATCGGGAAACAAATACGCGGCGTTAGTCCGCACGGGTGAATTCGAGGCTTGTTCCCGGGTCGTAAAGCCGTCACCGTATTCGCATGAACGTGGCCGAGATCACCGCCCAGGCGCCTGCTCGTGCGCGCCTGCTCGCGGACTTCTCGACCTACCTGGGCACTGTGCGCGGGTTGTCCCCCCACACCGTGCGCGCCTACGTCGGGGACGTCGACGCGCTGCTCGGCTACGCCGCCCGCCACGGCGCGGCCGAGCTGACCGACGTCGACCTCGCGACGCTGCGCGCCTGGCTCGCCTCGATGGCCGCCGACCAGCGCAGCCGCGCGACGCTCGCCCGTCGCGGCGCGAGCGCCCGTACGTTCTTCGCGTGGGCCACGCGCACCGGTCGCGTCGCGTCCGACCCGGCGCTGCGGCTCGCGTCGCCGCGCACCGCGGCCACGCTGCCGGCGGTGCTCACGCAGGACGGCGCCCGCGAGGCACTCGACGCGCTCGCGGCGCTGGCGGACGACACCGAGCCCCTGAGCGTGCGGGACTGGGCGATGCTCGAGCTCCTGTACGCCACCGGCGCGCGGGTCGCTGAGCTGTGCGGCGCGGACGTCGCCGACGTGGACCTCGCGCAGCGCACCGTGCGGGTCACGGGCAAGGGCGACAAGCAGCGCGTCGTGCCGTTCGGCGTCCCCGCGGCCCGCGCGCTCGACGCGTGGCTGCGGGTGCGCGGGCAGGTCGCCACCACCGGCGACGCGCTGTTCGTCGGCGCGCGCGGCGGCCGCGTCGACCAGCGTCAGGTCCGCACCGTCGTGCACCGTGCGACGAGCGTGACCGGCGTCGACCTCGCCCCCCACGGCATGCGCCACTCCGCGGCGACCCACCTCCTGGAAGGAGGGTCGGACCTGCGCAGCGTGCAGGAGATCCTCGGCCACTCCAGCCTCTCGACCACCCAGCGTTACACCCACGTCTCCGCCGAGCGCCTCCGCTCGGCCTACGCGCAGGCACACCCCCGGGCCTGAGGACGGAAAGCCACCATGACGATCCACCTGGACGCGCCCGCAGCGGTGCGTGCCGTCGCTCGTGACGACGCGGCCCCCGTCGGGACGATCCCGCAGCAGCGCGGGGTGTTCGCGGTCGAGATCGACGACGCCGTCGAGCTCGACACGCTCGTGCCCGACGCCGCGCTCGTCGACGCCGAGCAGGCCGGTGCGGACCTCGCCGACGAGGTCGTCACCGCCGAGCTCGTCGAGCTCGCCGACGTCATCGCGCTGCCCGAGGTCCCGACGCAGCGTGGCGTGCAGCCCGCGGACGTCACGGACGTGTGGACCGCGTACAAGAGCACGGGTGAGCGCGCGCACCGCGACGCCCTGATCCTGCACTACGCGTCGCTCGTGTCCGCGGTCGCGGGTCGGGTCGGGATGCGCCTGCCCGCGACGGTCGAGCAGGCGGACCTGGTCTCCTACGGCATGTTCGGCCTGATCGACGCGATCGAGAAGTACCAGCTCGACCGGTCGGTGAAGTTCGAGTCGTACGCGTCCTCGCGCATCCGCGGCGCGATCATCGACGAGCTGCGGGCGATGGACTGGGTCCCGCGCTCGGTGCGGACCAAGGCGCGCTCGATCGACCGCGCCCAGGCCGAGCTCGAGGCCACGCTGCACCGCGCTCCCACCGAGGCGGAGCTCGCGGCGCACCTGCAGGTGCCGGTGGGCGAGCTGCGTCAGGTGTGCTCCCAGCTCGCGACGTCGAACCTCGCGGCCCTCGACGAGCTGCTCGGCGGCGAGGACCGCACGGGTGGCGTCTCGCTCGGCGACACGCTGTGCGACGACCGGATCGACGACCCGGCGGGCACGCTCGCCGACGCGGAGACGGCTCACCTGCTGGCGCGCTCGATCGAGCAGCTCGGGGAGCGTGAGCGCATCGTCGTCGTCCTGTACTACTACGAGGGCATGACGCTCGCGGAGATCGGCCGGGTGCTCGGCGTGACCGAGTCCCGCATCTCCCAGATGCACACCGCGGCGATGACGCGGCTGCGTACGCGGCTCACGGACGCCGAGCGCGGCTGAGGCGGTGCCCGCGTCCCGCACGGGTGGGCGGCGGGTCACCCGGGCAGCAGCACGACCGGCCCCAGGCCCCGCACGAGCGTGAGCGGGTCGAGGTAGCGGTCGGGAGCCGACCGCACCCCCCAGTGCACGCACGTCGTCGGCGCACAGTGACCGGCCGCGGCGTCGACGATGCCGACCGGGGAGCCGCGTGCGACGCGCGCGCCGACGGCCGCGCTCGTCGTGACCGGCTCGAGGCTCGTGGTGAGGCCGTCGTCGTGGCGGACCGTGACCACGGGCCGGCCCGCGACGCGGCCCGCGAACGCGACGACGCCCGACCGGGGTGCGACGACGGCCGCCCCGACCGCCGTCGCGAGGTCCACGCCACGGTGCCCCGCCGCCCACGGCTGCGGCGGCGCCTCGAAACCGCGCACCACGCGGGCACCGGGGAGGGGCAGCACGTAGCCCCCCGCGCCCTCGTCCTGCGATGACGCGTCCTGCGCCGACCCGGGCGCGACGATGAGCGCGGCAGACGGCGCGGCCAGCGTGACCGCCGCGAGGACGAGGACGGCAGCACCCGCTCGCGACGCCCGCGCGCGGCGCACCCCGCGCCTCGGGACGGTCGTCGTCGGCGTGCTCCGGTCGCTCATGCGGACACCGTGCTGCGCGGACCGTTGCCGCAGAGCCGACCGTGGTGCGGGCTGGGGAGGAGGCGTTCCCGCCGCGGGGCTGGGGTCGGGTCGTGGTGACCACGGGTGGTCGGGTCCGTCCGGTCGGCGTCGGGCCCGCGGTGGGCTAGACTTGCCGCGCGACCGGTGAGAGCCGGTCGACTTCGCGCGCCATCATCCTGGTCGCGACCGTCCGGCGGCACGTCCGCCGAGCCGGTCCCGCACCGCGAGGCGTGCCCGCACAGGTCCGTGGACGCCGGTTCGCCGGTGGTCGCGGTGCGGGCCGTCGTGGCGCCAGGGGCACCGGCGACCGCCGGGGCCGACAAACCGCAACGCGGGGCTCATCCAGGTGTGCCCCGCCCGACGTGCGTGCCGCCGCTGCGGCCCGCCACGGAAGGAAGTGCCATGGCCGTCGTGACCATGCGCCAGCTGCTCGAGAGCGGTGTCCACTTCGGGCACCAGACCCGCCGCTGGAACCCCAAGATGAAGCGCTTCATCTTCACCGAGCGCAACGGCATCTACATCGTCGACCTGCAGCAGTCGCTCACCTACATCGACCGCGCCTACGACTTCGTGTCGCAGACCGTCGCGCACGGTGGGTCGATCCTGTTCGTCGGCACCAAGAAGCAGGCGCAGGAGCCGGTCGCCGAGCAGGCCGCCCGCGTCGGCATGCCCTACGTCAACCAGCGCTGGCTGGGCGGCATGCTCACCAACTTCTCGACGATCCACAAGCGGCTGCAGCGCCTCAAGGAGCTCGAGCAGATCGACTTCGACGACGTCGCGGCCTCGGGCCTGACGAAGAAGGAGCTGCTCGTCCTGCGCCGCGAGAAGGACAAGCTCGCGAAGACGCTCGGCGGCATCCGCGACATGGCCAAGGTCCCCTCGGCCGTGTGGATCGTCGACACGAACAAGGAGCACCTCGCCGTCGACGAGGCGCGCAAGCTGGGCATCCCGGTGGTCGCGATCCTCGACACCAACTGCGACCCCGACGTCGTCGACTACCCGATCCCGGGCAACGACGACGCGATCCGCGCCGTGCAGCTGCTCACCCGTGTGATCGCGGACGCGGTCGCCGACGGCCTCATGAAGCGTCACTCCGGCAAGGCGTCCGCCGAGGGCGGCGCCGAGGCCGAGGCCGAGCCGCTCGCCGAGTGGGAGCGCGAGCTGCTCGCGGGCGCCGAGGCCGACCTCGCCGCCGCGCCGGCCGCCGAGGCCGCTGCGCAGGCTCCGGCCGCCGAGGCCCCCGCTGCCGAGGCCCCCGCCGCCGAGGCGCCTGCCGCCGACGCCCCGGCTGCCGAGGCGGCGCCCGCCGCCGACGAGCCGGCCGCGCCGGCCGACGAGGCCTGAGCACCCGCTCGTCCGCATCCCGCTCCATCGACAAGAACGGACACCACTGATGGCGAACTACTCGCTCCAGGACATCAAGGACCTGCGCGAGAAGACCGGCGCCGGCATGCTCGACGTCAAGAAGGCGCTCGAGGAGGCCGAGGGCGACTCCGCCAAGGCGCTCGAGATCATCCGCGTGAAGGGCCTCAAGGGCGTCGGCAAGCGTGAGGGTCGCTCGGCGTCGGACGGTCTCGTCGCGGCGCACGTCGGCCCGACGGCCGACGGCGAGGGCCAGTCCGGCGTGCTCGTCGAGGTCAACTCGGAGACGGACTTCGTCGCGAAGAGCGAGTCGTTCATCTCGCTGGCCGAGCGCGTGCTCGCGGCCGCGGTGGCCACGGGCGCTCGTGACGCGGACGCGCTGACCTCGTCCGAGTACGAGGGCACCACGGTGCAGAACATCGTCGACGAGACGGCCGCCACCCTCGGTGAGCGGATCGTCGTGCGCCGCCTGGCCCACGTGGCCGGCGAGCACGTCGAGGTGTACCTGCACAAGGTCAACAAGGACCTGCCCCCGCAGGTCGGCGTCCTCGTGGCGACCGACGCGGCGGGCGCCTCGGTGGCGCGCGACATCGCGACGCACATCGCGGCGTACTCGCCGGCCTTCCTCACGCGTGACGAGGTCCCGGCCGAGACGGTCGAGAACGAGCGCAAGATCGCCGAGGAGACCGCGCGCAACGAGGGCAAGCCCGAGGCCGCGCTGCCGAAGATCGTCGAGGGCCGTCTGACCGGGTACTTCAAGGAGACCGTGCTGGTCGACCAGCCGTTCGCCAAGGACCCGAAGAAGTCGGTCGGCCAGGTGCTGGCGGAGGCCGGCGGCTCGGTGACGGCGTTCGTGCGGTACCGCGTGGGTGCCTGACCTGCACACCTGATCGGTGGCCCCGGCCCACGGCCGGGGCCACCGTCATAGCACCATCCCGACCGCACGCAGGAGGCGCAGTGACCCCGGACCCCACCACCGACGACACGAGCGCCGCCCCGCGGCGGGTGCTCCTCAAGCTCTCGGGCGAGACGTTCGGCGGCGGGGCGGTCGGCCTCGCGGTCGACGTGATCCGGCGCATCGCCGAGGAGATCGCGGTCGCGGTACGGGCGGGCGTGCAGGTCGCGATCGTCGTCGGCGGTGGGAACTTCTTCCGCGGCGCCGAGCTCGCGCAGAACGGCATGGACCGTGCGCGTGCGGACTACATGGGCATGCTCGGCACGGTGATGAACTGCCTGGCGCTCCAGGACCTCCTCGAGCAGGCCGGCGTCAGCACCCGCGTGCAGACCGCCATCACGATGGGCCAGGTCGCCGAGCCCTACATCCCGCTGCGCGCGATCCGGCACCTCGAGAAGGGCCGCGTCGTGATCTTCGGCGCGGGTGCCGGCATGCCGTACTTCTCGACCGACACCGTCTGCGTGCAGCGCGCCCTCGAGACGCACTGCCAGGAGGTGCTCATGGGCAAGAACGGCGTCGACGCGGTCTACACCGCGGACCCGCGCAAGGACCCGGACGCCCGGCGTCTCGAGCACCTGAGCTACACCGACGCGATCGTGGGCGACCTCGGGGTCATGGACCAGACCGCCCTGTCGATGGCCCGTGACAACGACATGCAGATGCAGGTCTTCGGCCTGGAGGGCGCGGGCAACGTCACCCGCGTCCTGCGAGGTGAGAAGATCGGCACGACGGTGACCGTCGGCTGAGGCCACGGTCCTCCCACAGCGCAGTCCCACCCACGCCCAGCACGACCGACACCTAGGAGCACCGGTGATCGACGAGACTCTCTTCGAGGCCGAGGAGAAGATGGACAAGGCCGTCGAGGTCGCCAAGGACGACTTCGCGACCATCCGGACCGGTCGTGCGAACGCGGCGATGTTCTCGAAGGTCTTCGTCGACTACTACGGCGCGCCCACGCCGCTGCAGCAGCTCGCGTCGTTCAACGTGACCGAGGCGCGCACGATCCTCGTCTCGCCGTTCGACAAGTCGTCGACGGCGGCGGTCGAGAAGGCCCTGCGGGACTCGGACCTGGGCGTGAACCCGACGAACGACGGCAACGTGATCCGGGTGGTCCTGCCCGCGCTCACGGAGGAGCGCCGCCGCGACTTCGTGAAGCTCGCGAAGCACAAGGCCGAGGACGCGCGCATCTCGGTGCGCTCGGTGCGCCGCCGCGCCAAGGAGGAGCTGGACCGCATCGTCAAGGACGGCGAGGCCGGCGAGGACGAGGTCACGCGTGCGGAGAAGGAGCTCGAGGCGCTCACCAAGCGGCACGTCGAGCTCATCGACCACCTGCTCGCCGCCAAGGAGAGCGAGCTCCTCGAGGTCTGATGACGCAGCTCGCAGCCCCCCGCTCGACGAAGCCGGGTCGCGACCTCCCGGTCGCGATCACGGTGGGCGTCGGCCTCCTCGTCGTCGTCGTCGCGTCCTTGTTCATCCGCAAGGAGGCGTTCGTCGTCCTCGCGGTGCTCGTGGTCTGCGCGGGACTGTGGGAGCTCGCGCAGGCGTTCGCGCGGCGCGCGATCCACCTGCCGCTGCTGCCGCTGCTCGTCGGCTCGGTCGGCATCCTCGTCTCGGCGTTCACGGCGGGTTCCGAGGCGCTGTTCGTGTCGTTCATGCTGACCGTGGGCGGCGTCATGGTGTGGCGCGTGCTCGACGGCAGCGGGTCGCGCGCGCTGCGCGACATCATCGGCGGCGCGTTCGCGGCCGCGTACCTGCCGTTCCTGGCGGGCTTCGTGATGCTCATGCTCGCGGAGAGCGACGGGCCCGCGCGCGTCCTGGTGTTCATCCTGCTCGTCGTCGCGAGCGACACGGGTGGGTTCGCGGTCGGCGTGCTGCTCGGGCGGCACCCGCTCGCGCCCTCGGTCAGCCCGAAGAAGTCCTGGGAGGGCCTCGCGGGCTCGCTCGTCCTCGCGTGCGTCGTGGGGGTCGTGAGCATCCAGGTCGCGTTCGAGGGCGAGCCGCTGGTCGGCGTGTTCCTGGGGCTGTCGACCGTGGTGTCGGCGACGCTCGGCGACCTCGCCGAGTCGATGCTCAAGCGCGACCTCGAGCTCAAGGACATGGGCCGCCTCGTCCCGGGTCACGGCGGGGTCCTCGACCGCCTCGACTCGCTCCTGCTGACGGCGCCCGCCGTCTACCTCATCCTCACGCTGCTCCAGCCGCCTCCCGTGCTGTTCTGAGCACCACCCCCCTCGTCCCGGAGTACCACCGTGCCTGCCACCCCCGTCCGTCTGGATCTCTCGTCGCCCGTGCGCGGTCCGCGCGGCAAGCCGCCGCGCCACTTCGTCGACCTGACGCCCGACGAGCGCGTCGCAGCGGTCACGGCCCTCGGTGAGAAGCCGTTCCGCGCCAAGCAGCTCGCGACCCACTACTTCACGCACCTGACGGCCGACGCGGACGCGATGACGGACCTGCCCGCGGCGAGCCGCGAGAAGCTGGTCGGGGACCTGTTCCCGCCGCTCCTGACGAAGGCGCGCACGCAGACGGCCGACGGCGGCACCACGGTCAAGACGCTGTGGCACCTGTTCGACCACGCGAAGGTCGAGTCGGTGCTGATGCGCTACTCGAACCGCACCACCCTGTGCATCTCGAGCCAGGCGGGCTGCGGGCTGGCGTGCGCGTTCTGCGCGACGGGCCAGATGGGCCTGACCCGCAACCTGTCGACGGCCGAGATCGTCGAGCAGGTCCGCGAGGCGGCGCGCTCGCTGCAGGCGGGTGAGGTCCCCGGCGGGCCGACGCGGCTGTCGAACGTGGTGTTCATGGGCATGGGGGAGCCCCTCGCGAACTACAAGGCGATCATGGCGACCGTCCGGACGTTGGTCGCGCCCGCCCCCGAGGGCCTGGGCCTGTCGGCGCGCAACGTGACGGTCTCGACGGTGGGCATGGTCCCGGCGATGCGCAAGCTCGCGGACGAGGGCATCCCGGTGACGCTCGCGCTCTCGCTGCACGCTCCGGACGACGAGCTGCGCAGCGAGCTGGTGCCGGTCAACACGCGCTGGGACGTCGACGAGGCGCTGGACGCCGCGCGGCACTACTTCGACGTCACGGGCCGCCGCGTGTCGATCGAGTACGCGCTGATCCGCGACGTGAACGACCACGCGTGGCGTGCCGACCTGCTCGGCGAGAAGCTCAACGCGCGCGGCAGGGGCTGGGTGCACTGCAACCCCATCCCGCTCAACCCGGTGCCGAACTCGAGGTGGACGGCGAGCGATCCCCGGGTGGAGCAGGAGTTCGTGGCACGCTTGCGTGCGCACGGGATCCCGACGACCATCCGGGACACCCGAGGCAGCGACATCGACGGTGCGTGCGGCCAGCTCGCCGCGGAGGAGGACGAGTGAGCGACGGGATGTTCCGGACCGTGTCGCGGCTGCGCTCGGGGTACGACCCGGACGAGGTCGACGAGTTCTTCGACCACGCGCGGCAGTTGTACGAGCAGGGTCCGGGCACCGCGCTGTCGGCGAAGGACGTGCGCCGCGTCGGGTTCGAGATGGTGCGCGGCGGGTACGCGACCGCGGCGGTCGACGCGGCGCTCGACCGGTTGGAGTCGGCGTTCGTCGCGCGGGCGCGCGCCGAGCACGTTGCGCAGCACGGTCAGCAGGCGTGGATGGCCCAGCTCGGTGAGCAGGCGCGCACGCTCTACGGCCGGCTCGGCCGGCCGGACGGCGACCGGTTCGCGCCGCCCGAGGGCCGCGAGCAGGGGTACGAGCCCGCGGACGTCGACGAGCTGTGCCACCGCCTGGTGGCGTACTTCGACCGCGGCGTCCCGCTGACGTCGGGCGAGGTGCGCTCGGCGACGTTCCGGCGCCGCAAGGGCCGTGACGCGTACGGCGAGCCGGCGGTCGACGCGTTCATGGCGCGCGCGGTCGAGGTCCTGCTCGGCGTCGAGTGACGCACGACGGACGCCGGCCGGCCACGACCGCGAGGAGGCTCGCATGACCACGACCGTGTGCCTGCTCGGGTCGACGGGCTCGATCGGGACGCAGGCGCTGGACGTCGTGGCCCGTCACCGCGACCGGTTCGAGGTCGTGGGTCTCGCGGCGGGCGGCGGCGATCCCGCGGCGCTCGCGGCGCAGGCGGCACGGTTCGACGTCCGCGTCGTCGCGGTCGCCGACGAGGCGCGGGTCCCGGCGGTGCGCGAGGCGCTCGCGGGGGCGGGTGTGCCCGGCGTGGAGGTCCTGGCGGGCTCCGCCGCGGCCGAGGAGCTCGCGGGTGCCGGCGCGGACGTCGTCCTCAACGGCATCACCGGCTCGGTGGGGTTGCGCCCGACGCTCGCGGCGCTGCGCGCGGGGAGCACGCTCGCGCTCGCCAACAAGGAGTCCCTGGTGGTGGGGGGCGCGCTCGTGCACGCCGCGGCCGTGCGGCCCGACCAGGTCGTTCCGGTGGACTCGGAGCACTCGGCGATCGCGCAGGCGCTGCGCTCCGGCCGGCGCGTCGAGGTGGCACGTCTGGTGCTCACGGCGTCGGGCGGGCCGTTCCGCGGCTGGACGGCTGACGACGTCAAGGTCGTGACGCCGCAGCAGGCGCTCGCGCACCCGACGTGGGCGATGGGCCCGGTCGTGACGATCAACTCGGCGACCCTCATGAACAAGGGCCTCGAGCTCATCGAGGCGCATCTGCTGTTCGACGTCCCGGCCGACCGGATCGACGTGGTCGTGCACCCGCAGTCCGTCGTGCACTCGATGGTGCAGTTCGTCGACGGCTCGACGATCGCGCAGGCGTCACCCCCGGACATGCGCCTGCCCATCGCGCTGGGGCTGTCGTGGCCGGACCGGCTCGACGACGTGGCGGCGGCGTGCGACTGGACGAGCCCCACGGCGTGGACGTTCGAGCCGCTCGACGAGGAGCTGTTCGGCGCGGTCCGGCTCGCGCGGCACGCCGTGGCCGCGTCCGCGACGCACCCGGCCGTCTACAACGCGGCGAACGAGCAGTGCGTGGCGGCGTTCCTGGCCGGCCGCATCGGGTTCCTCGACATCGTGTCGACGGTGGAGCGCGTGGTCGACGAGCACGACGGGACGCGGGCGGCGGACCTCACGCTCGACGTCGTGCTGGAGGCGGAGCGCTGGGCGCGCGCCCGCGCCGACGAGATCCTCGCGCGGGTCTGACCCACGGGCCTGACCCACGGGCCTGACCCACCGGCAGCGGCGTGGTGCGGGCCTCAGCCGCGCCGCACCCACGGCGCGCGCGTGAGCGCGGACTGCGTGCCGGTGACCAGCTCGGCGAGCGTCCTGCCGGCGACGTTGGCCGCCGCCGGCCCGGTGCCGCCGCTGCGCGCCCACGCGTGCTCGTCCTGCAGCCCGACCGACGGCAGCGCGCCCGGCGCGGCGAGCGGACGCAGCCACGCGTGCGTGACGGGGGCGTCGGCGAGCACGGGCAGCAGCGCGGCGAGCGCGGCGTGCAGCGCGTCCGCCGACCGCGCCGCGGCACCGACTGCACGGGTGCCGCGCCCGGCGGCGGGGGCGCGCCCGGCGACGAGCCGCCCGGCGGGCTCGCGCACGACGCGCAGCCCGTCGCAGTGCGCGAGCACCTCGCCGCGCGCGAGACCGACCGCCGCCCACGTCGCCTCCGGCAGGGGAGCGGTCGCGAGCGTCGCGGCGCCCCGGTGCGCACCGGACGGGCGGGTGTCGACGATCCTCGCGGCGCGGACGGTCCCGTGGGTCGTGACCGCCGCGCCGGCGCTCACGCGCGCCACGGCCGTGGCGTCGACCACGCGCGCCCCGCGCGCCAGCAGCGCGTCGCGCAGCCCTCGCGCGAGGGCGCCGGGGTCGAGCCGCGCGGCCTCGGGTGACCACGTCCCACCGACGGCACCCTCGACGCGGACGTGGTCGGCGAGCGCGGCGGCGTCCAGGACGTGCGTCTCGTCGCCCCAGCGTGTCGCCGCGGTCGCCTGCCGCGCGAGCCGCGCCAGCGCCTCGTCGTCCCCGGCGACGACGAGCTCGCCTCCGAACCGGAAGCCGCACTCGACCTCCTCGACGGCCGCGACCCCGCCGACCTCGACGACCGCGTCGCGCAGCACGGCACGGGCGTCGCGCGCGGCGGCGTCGCCGTACCGCTGGGCGATGCCGTCGGCGTCGAGCCCGACGCGCGCGGAGCACGCGCCGATCCCGCGCTCGTCCTGACCGGTCGTCCCGCGCTCGACGAGCAGCACGTCGAGCGACGGGTCGGCCTCGAGCAGGTAGTACGCGGCCCACAGACCGGTCAGGCCGGCGCCCACGACGAGCACGTCGCACGTGGTGTCGCCGTCGAGCGCGGGCCGGGGCGTGGCCGCCTCGTCGACCCACGGCGCGGGGTCGTCGGCGGCGTCGGTCGGGCGCAGCAGGGCACGCAGGTCCATCCGCCGATGCTCGCCCGGCGGCCGCGCGCGGACAACTCGCCACGCAGGAGCGAAGGGCGTCACGTGCGCACAGCGTCTCGGGGGATGATGGGGCGACCCGCACCCGTCCCGGTGCCGGGCGTCGAGGAGGCTGGTGTGGCGTACCTGTTGGGCGTGCTGATCGCGCTCGTCGTGCTGCTCGGCTCGATCGCGCTGCACGAGGTGGGGCACATGGTGCCCGCGAAGCGCTTCGGTGTGTGCGTGAGCCACTACTTCGTCGGGTTCGGGCCCACGCTCTGGTCCCGCACGCGCGGCGAGACCGAGTACGGGGTGAAGGCGATCCCGCTGGGCGGCTTCGTGCGGCTCGTCGGGATGTACGCGCCCGCGGACGCCGTCGGCAACCCGCCCGCTCGCACGTGGATGGGACGGCTCGCGGCGGACGCCCGCGACGCGAGCGCCGCGGAGATCCTGCCGGGGGAGGACCACCGCGCGTTCTACCGCCTGTCGACGCCCAAGAAGCTCGTGGTGATGCTCGGCGGGCCCGTGATGAACCTGCTCATCGCGTTCGTCCTGCTCGCGATCGTGCTCATGGGCTTCGGCGTCCCGGTGACGTCCACGACGCTCGACTCGGTGTCGCAGTGCGTGATCCCGCCGGGCGACGACGCGGACCGCGCGTGCGCGGACTCGGACCAGGCGGCGCCGGGCGCGGCCGCGGGGCTGCGCCCGGGCGACACGGTCCTGAGCTGGGGCGGCACCCCGGTCTCGTCGTGGGACGAGCTCTCGACGCTCATCCGCGCGACCGGTGCCGAGCCCACGGACGTCGTCGTCGAGCGGGACGGTGCGCAGGTCGACCTCAGCGTCACGCCCGTGGTCGCGCAGCGACCGGCGTACGACGAGGACGGTGCGCCCGTGCACGACGAGGACGGCACGCTCGTCACGGTGCCGGTGGGCTTCGTCGGCGTCTCACCCACCGTGCAGTACCGCTCGGCGACGCTCGGCGAGGTCCCGGGCGAGGTCGCGGACCGCACGTGGCAGACCGTGTCGGTCGTGGCGACGCTGCCGGCGCGCGTGGTCGACCTGGTGCAGACGACGTTCGGCGACGGCGAGCGCGGCTCCGACTCGATCGTCGGGATCGTCGGCGTGGGACGGCTCGCGGGCGAGGTGGCCTCCGTGCAGGGCGAGGGCATCGACTGGGGGCTGCGTCTGGCGATGCTGCTCGAGATGCTCGCGGCGCTGAACATCGCGCTGTTCGTGTTCAACCTCATCCCGTTGCCGCCGCTCGACGGCGGGCACGTCGCGGCCGCGCTGTGGGAGGGCGGCAAGCGCCAGGTCGCGCGGCTGCGCAGGTTGCCGCGGCCGGGGCCGTTCGACTCGGCGAAGCTCGTCCCGCTCGCGTACTCGGTGTTCGTGGTGCTCGGGCGATGGGGCTGCTGCTCGTGTACGCGGACATCGTCGACCCGGTGACGATCACGTGACGCGCGCACGCGTCGCGGAGATCCGGTACCGCTGACCCGCACCGACCCGCGGGTCGTGTGGGGATCGCGTGCGGTTACCCGGTGCACGCGCGCCCGCACGCCGACACCTCGCCGCGCAGGTGGGATGATGGGCGCGTGAGCGTACCGATCTCCCTGGGCATGCCCGACGCACCCGCGCCCGTGCTGGCGCCGCGACGTCCCACCCGCAAGATCCGGGTCGGCAAGGTCGAGGTCGGCGGTGACGCGCCGGTGAGCGTGCAGTCGATGACGACCACGCCGACGACCGACGTCAACGCGACGCTGCAGCAGATCGCCGAGCTGACGGCCGCGGGGTGCGACATCGTGCGCGTGGCCGTGCCGAGCCAGGACGACGCCGACGCGCTGCCCGCGATCGCGCGCAAGTCGCAGATCCCGGTGATCGCGGACATCCACTTCCAGCCGAAGTACGTGTTCGCCGCGATCGAGGCCGGGTGCGCCGCGGTCCGCGTGAACCCCGGCAACATCCGCAAGTTCGACGACCAGGTCGGGGCGATCGCACGCGCCGCCGCGGACGCGGGCGTGAGCCTGCGCATCGGCGTCAACGCCGGCTCGCTCGACCCGCGCCTGCTCGCGAAGTACGGCAAGGCGACGCCCGAGGCGCTCGTCGAGTCCGCCGTGTGGGAGGCGTCGCTGTTCGAGGAGCACGACTTCCACGACTTCAAGATCTCGGTCAAGCACAACGACCCGGTCGTCATGGTGCGCGCCTACGAGCTGCTCTCGGAGCGGGGCGACTGGCCGCTGCACCTCGGCGTCACCGAGGCCGGCCCCGCGTTCCAGGGGACGATCAAGTCCGCGACCGCGTTCGGCGCGCTGCTGAGCAAGGGCATCGGCGACACGATCCGCGTCTCGCTGTCCGCGCCGCCGGTCGAGGAGGTCAAGGTCGGGATCCAGATCCTGCAGTCGCTCAACCTGCGGCCCCGCAAGCTGGAGATCGTCTCGTGCCCGTCCTGCGGGCGCGCGCAGGTCGACGTGTACTCGCTCGCCGAGCGGGTGACCGCCGGCCTGGAAGGTCTCGAGGTACCGCTGCGGGTCGCCGTCATGGGGTGCGTCGTGAACGGGCCCGGCGAGGCGCGCGAGGCGGACCTGGGCGTCGCGTCGGGCAACGGCAAGGGCCAGATCTTCGTCAAGGGCGAGGTCGTCAAGACCGTCCCCGAGTCGCAGATCGTCGAGACCCTCATCGAGGAGGCCATGCGCATCGCCGAGACGATGGAGCCGAGCGAGGAGGGCACGAGCCCGGTCGTCACCGTCGGCTGACGGCGCATCCCGGGGGCGTGAGGCACAATCGGCTCATGGGCCCGCGGCGTGCGATGTTGCTCGACCGCCGGCCCGGGGCACGAGTCCTGGACGACGTCGACCTCGGGGCGGCGCTCGAGGTGTGCGCGCTCGACCCCGTCGGCTCGGTTCTGGCGACGGCCCGGATCGAGGCGGCGCGGTCCGCCCGGCTGGGCGGGGCCGGCGGCGCGCTGTGGGGCTACCACCACGGGGGTGCGCTGGTCGCGGTGTGCTGGGCGGGCGCGAACATGGTGCCCGTGGTGCCCGTCGAGGACCCCGCGGTCGTGTCCGACGCACTCGACGCGTTCGCGACGAGCGCGGCCCGGCAGGGTCGGCGTTGCTCGTCGATCGTCGGGCCCGCTCCCGCCGTTCTGGGGCTGTGGAACCGCCTGCGCGCGGTGTGGCCCGGCGTGCGCGAGGTCCGGCCCGACCAGCCGTCCATGGTGATCGACACCGCGCCCTCGGTGTCGCCCGACCCGCAGGTCCGCCTGTCCCGCCCCGACGAGTTCGACCTCGTGCTCCCGGCGTGCATCGCGATGTTCACCGAGGAGGTCGGGTACTCGCCCGCGAGCGGCCCGCGCGGACCGTACGAGACGCGCGTGCGCACGCTCATCGACCAGGGACGGTCGTTCGTGCGCATGGAGCCGGGGTCGGACGGGGCGCCGCGCGTCACGTTCAAGGCCGAGCTCGGGGCCGTCGCCGGCGGGGTCGCCCAGGTCCAGGGCGTGTGGGTGGAGCCCGAGCGGCGTGGCGTGCGGCTCTCGGAGCACGGGATGGCGGCCGTCGTCGAGGCGACGCGCGGCCACGTCGCCCCGGTGGTCTCGTTGTACGTCAACGACTACAACGCCCGCGCCATCGCGGCGTACACCGCGGTGGGCTTCCGCCAGGTCGGCTCGTACGCGACGGTGCTGTTCTAGCCGGTCCGCACCCGCGCCGCGCGTGGCTCAGCGCAGCAGCCGGGACATGCGCCGGTCGGCCAGCGGCTTGCCGCCGGTCTGGCACGTCGGGCAGTACTGCAGTGACGAGTCGGCGAACGACACCTCGTGCACGGTGTCACCGCACGGCACACCGTCCCAGCCCGGGCACGCCTCGCCCGTGCGTCCGTGCACACGCATGCCGCGTCGTTTGGCGTCCTTGAGCTCGGCCGCGGGCTTGCCCGAGGCCTCGGCGACGGCCTGCGCGAGCACCTCCCGCACGGCCGCGTAGATCACGTCGGCCTGCTCGTCGGACAGCTTGCCGGTGAGCGCGAACGGTGACGTGCGCGCCGCGTGCAGGATCTCGTCGGAGTACGCGTTGCCGATGCCCGCGATCGTGCCCTGGTCGCGCAGGAGGCCCTTGACCTGCTGGTTGCGCGCGGCGAGCAGCGCGCCGAACCGTTCGCGCGTGAACTCCGGCGAGAGCGGCTCGACGCCCAGCGACGCGATCTGCGGCACGTCGGCGGGGTCCTCGACCACGTGCACCGCGAGCCGTCTGCGCGTGCCCTGCTCGGTCAGGTCGAACCCCGAGCCGTCGTCGAGGCGCACGCGCAGCGCGAGCGGCGAGCGGCCCGGCCGCACGGGCGTCGTCGCGAGCTTCTCCGACCAGCGCACCCACCCCGCGCGCGACAGGTGCCACACCAGGTGCAGCGGCTCGCCGGTCGAGGTCGCGACGAGCAGGTCCAGCCACTTGCCGTGCCGGCCCGCGTCGACGACCGTCCCGCCGACGAGCGCGTCGGGCGGCGGGCGGAACGTCTTGAGCGCGGCGATGTCGCCGACGCCGATCTGCGTCACGGTGCGGCCGACGGCGCGCTCGCGCAGGAACGCGGCGAGCGCCTCGACCTCGGGAAGCTCGGGCACGGGTCCATCGTGGCCCACGTCACGCCCGTCCCGCGCCCGGATCGTCGTGCGTGCCGGTCGTGGGGCGAGCCGGCCGCCGTGGAGCGGGCGTGCGGAGGACCCGCGCGGGGCAACTAGGCTTCGGCTCATGCTCCTGCGTCTGTCCACGCTGTTCGTCCGCACGCTGCGCGAGGACCCGGCCGACGCCGAGGTCGCGAGCCACAAGCTCCTCGTGCGCGCGGGGTACATCCGCCGCGCCGCCCCCGGCATCTACACCTGGCTGCCGCTCGGCCTGCGCGTGCTCGCCAAGGTCGAGGCGGTCGTGCGCGAGGAGATGGCGGCTGCCGGCGCGCAGGAGGTGCACTTCCCGGCGCTGCTGCCGCGCGAGCCGTACGAGGCGACCGGTCGCTGGACGGAGTACGGGCCGAACATCTTCCGGCTCAAGGACCGTAAGGGCAACGACTACCTGCTCGCGCCCACGCACGAGGAGATGTTCACGCTCCTGGTCAAGGACCTGTACTCGTCGTACAAGGACCTGCCGCTGTCGATCTACCAGATCCAGACGAAGTACCGCGACGAGGCGCGCCCGCGCGCGGGCCTGATCCGCGGCCGCGAGTTCGTCATGAAGGACGCGTACTCGTTCGACGTCGACGACGCGGGCCTCGAGGCGTCCTACGAGGCGCAGCGCCTGGCGTACCAGCGGATCTTCGACCGGCTCGGGCTCGAGTACGTGATCGTCGCGGCGACGTCCGGCGCGATGGGCGGCTCGCGCTCCGAGGAGTTCCTCACGCCGACGGCGATCGGCGAGGACACGTTCGTGCGCTCGCCCGGCGGGTACGCCGCGAACGTCGAGGCGGTCACCACCGTCGTGCCCGAGGCGCTGCCGTTCGACGACGCGCCCGCGGCGCACGTCGAGGACACGCCGGACACCCCGACGATCGACACGCTCGTCGCGCTCGCGAACGAGCGCTTCGCGCGCCCCGACCGCGCCTGGACGGCCGCGGACACGCTCAAGAACGTGGTGCTCGCGCTCGTGCACCCGGACGGTGAGCGGGAGCTCGTCGTCGTGGGCCTGCCCGGCGACCGGGAGGTCGACCTCAAGCGGCTCGAGGCGGCGGTCGCCCCGGCCGAGGTCGAGGCGGCGGGCGACGCGGACTTCGCGGCACACCCCGAGCTCGTGCGCGGGTACATCGGCCCCGCCGTGCTCGGGCCCAACGCGGACGGTCGCGCGGCCGACGACCCCGGGCGCACTGCGGTGCGCTACCTGCTCGACCCGCGCGTCGTCGCCGGCACACGCTGGATCACCGGCGCGAACGAGCCCGGCCGGCACGTGTTCGACCTCGTCGCGGGCCGCGACTTCACCGCCGACGGCACCGTCGAGGCCGCCGAGGTGCGCGCGGGCGACCCCGCGCCCGACGGATCGGGCCCGCTCGAGCTCGCGCGCGGCATCGAGATCGGCCACATCTTCCAGCTCGGCCGCAAGTACGCCGCCGCGCTCGGCCTGACCGTGCTCGACCAGAACGGCAAGGCGCAGGTCGTCACGATGGGCTCCTACGGCATCGGTGTGACGCGCGTCCTCGCGGCGCTCGCCGAGGCCAACCATGACGACAAGGGCCTCGCGTGGCCCGCGCACGTCGCGCCCGCACACGTGCACCTCGTCGCGACCGGCAAGGACCAGGCCGTGTTCGACGCCGCCGACGAGCTCGCGCGCGGGCTCGAGGCGCGCGGCGTCGAGGTCCTGTACGACGACCGCCCGAAGGTCTCGCCCGGCGTGAAGTTCGCCGACGCCGAGCTGTTCGGCGTGCCGTTCGTCGTGGTCGTGGGCCGGGGTCTGGCCGACGGTGTCGTCGAGGTGCGCTCGCGCGCCAGGGGCGACGGCGAGAACGTGCCGGTCGCCGACGCGGTCGAGGTCGTCGCGGGTCGGGTCGCCGCTCTGCTCTGACGCGAGCGCCGGGGCCCAGGACGTCGCTCGGGTCTCAGGACGTCGCTGCGGGATCCGGGGTCGCTGCGGGTGTCGGGTCCGTCTGCTCGGGCACGCCGGGGAACGCCTGCACGGGCGCGCCGGCCGCGCGGGCGCGCTCCACGGCGACCCGGAGCTCGTCGAGGTAGGGCTCCCGCGCGCCGGCAGGGACCTGCGCGAGCGCGGCCGCGGCGGCCTGCCCGATCCCGGCGTGCACGCCCCGCACGAGCGCGGCCAGCGCGGCGGGCGCGTCCAGGTCGGCGGGCAGGGCGTACTGCGCGAGCCGTGTCTCGTCGGGCGTGCCCGAGATCCCGGCGGCGGCGGCCCACTGCTCGGCGCGCGTCCGCTGCGCGCGCGCCTGCGCGAGGACCGTCGGGCGGGCGTCCTTCGCGCCGCGCGCGGCGACGACCTCGAGCGCGAAGCCCGCCTCGTCGTGCGCGCGGGCGAGCGGGCCGCCGACGACGGGCGGGACCTCGGCGGGCACGACGAGCTCGTCGGGGACCCCGGGGCGGGGGAGTCCTCGCCGAGCGCGATCGCGAGCCGCAGCGCGAGGTCCCCGCGCGCGACGGCGACGGACCCGACGACGCGCGCGAGCGGACCGTCGTCGGTGGTGCTCGCGTCGGTCCGGGCGGTGGCGGTCGTCGTGCCCAGGAGCGCGAGCACGTCCTGCGCGGTCGTCGTGGCGGTCGTCGGGCTCGGCGTGGGGCTCGGCCCGCTGTCCGCGTCGACGATCCCGGACTCGTACTCGCCGCCCAGTGCGGCCGCGTGCCGCGTGCTCACGTCCGCGACCTGCGCGAGCAGGGGCGCGACGGCCTGGTCCGTCGTCACGGCGAGCGCGCCGTCCGCCGCGGCCTCGAGCGCGAGCGCGTCGGCGACCGTGCGGCCGCGGACCTGCTCGACCGCGTCCGGCGACGGCTCGACGGGCGGGGGCGTCTCGAGCCGGATCCCGCACCCGCTCAGCGCGAGCACGGCGAGCACGGCGAGGGTGGCGAGCGGGTGCCGACGCGCCCGGACGCGCGTGATCCTCGCCACGCGGGAGGTGGACGGGACGGGCGGGATCGCGGTGCTCATCGCGGGCGATCCTGCCACGCGGACCCCGCCGGCCGGGTACCGGCCGTCGCGTGCCCGCGACAGTCGTTACCCTGGGTGCCACAACTCGAGGGCCCCGGCCCCGTGCACACGAAGGAGGCGGTCATGGTCGCAGCCGCATCCGCAGCCGGACCCGCGCAGCGGGTCAGGCAGGTGCTCGACCCCGTGGTCGCCGCCTCCGGTCTCGTGCTCGAGGACGTGCGCGTGCGCCGCTCGGGCGGCCGGCAGGTCGTCGAGGTCCTCGTGGGCCCGGACGAGCACGACGAGCGGGACGTCGACCTGGACCGTGTCGCCGAGGTGACGCGCGCCGTGTCCGACGCGCTCGACGCGTCCGACCCGGTCGCCGGCGAGTACACGCTCGAGGTCGGCTCGCGCGGCGCGGACAGCCCACTGACCGCCCGCCGGCACTTCGTGCACGCGGTGGGCCGCTCGGTCCGGGTGCGACGCCGGGACGGCGAGGTCGTGGCGGGTCGGCTCACCGACGTCCAGGACGACGACGCGCTCGTCGTCGTCCCCGTCACCCCCGGGCTGAAGGGGCGGCCGCCGCGTGTCGGCGCCCCGCTGACGATCGCGCTCGACGACGTCGCGGACGCGCGCGTCGAGGTGGACCTGTCGGGGCTCGGCCCCGACGACGACGGCGCGGACGACGCCGGACGGGAGAGCTGATGGACATCGACATGCAGGCCCTGCGCAGCCTCGAGCGGGAGCGGGAGATCAGCCTCGACGTGCTGGTCGCCGCGATCGAGCAGGCGCTGCTCTCCGCCTACCACCGCACGCCGGGCGCGCACCAGCGCGCCCGCGTCGAGGTGGACCGCCGCACGGGTCACGTCACGGTGTGGGCGCGCGAGGCCGCGCAGGTCGACGACGACGGGCACGTCCTGGCCGAGATGCCGGAGTTCGACGACACACCCTCGGGGTTCGGCCGCATCGCGACCGCCACCGCGCGCCAGGTCATCGTGCAGCGCCTGCGCGACGCCGAGGACGACCAGGTGCTCGGGACGTTCCGCGGCAAGGAGGGCGAGGTCCTCGGCGGTGTCATCCAGCAGGGCCCCGACCCGCGGGTCGTGCTCGTGGACGTCGGCGGTACCGAGGCCGTCCTGCCCGCGCACGAGCAGGTCGCGTCCGAGACGTACGTGCACGGCGAGCGCATCCGCGGCTACGTGCTCGAGGTCGCGCGCGGTGCCCGTGGCCCCCAGGTGACGCTGTCACGCACGCACCCCAACCTCGTGCGCAAGCTGTTCGAGCTCGAGGTCCCCGAGGTCGCGGACGGCACGGTCGAGATCACGGCGCTCGCCCGGGAGGCCGGGCACCGCACCAAGATGGCGGTCCGCGCGACCGTGCCGGGCGTCAACGCCAAGGGTGCGTGCATCGGTCCGATGGGCGGCCGCGTGCGCGCGGTCATGGCCGAGCTGCGCGGCGAGAAGATCGACATCGTCGACCACAGCGACGACCCGGCGGAGATGGTCGCGCACGCGCTGTCGCCCGCGCGGGTGATCTCGGTCACGGTCGTCGACCCCGACGCGCGGGCCGCACGGGTCGTCGTGCCGGACCACCAGCTGTCGCTCGCGATCGGCAAGGAGGGCCAGAACGCGCGTCTGGCCGCCAAGCTCACCGGCTGGCGCATCGACATCCGCTCGGACGCCGAGGGTGACGAGACCGGTGCCGCGCCGGCCGCGGACCGCGCCGCCGCGCGCAACCCGGACGACGCGGGGTGACCCGCGGGGGTAGACTCACCGTGGCTGGGCCGGACGCCCGGCAGTCCCCGCACGCCGACGCGACCGTCGGCACGCAGTCCGTGACCTCCTCAGCACGCCGAGACGTCCGTCTCACGAGGAAGGCCGCGGGTGCGCCGGTCCGCACGTGCGTGGGGTGCCGAGCCACCGGCCTCAGGTCCGCCCTGCTGAGGGTGGTCGCCGTCTCGGAGGGCGCGGGTCGACCCGCGCTCGTCGTGGACGTCGCCCGCCGGATGCCGGGCCGGGGTGCCTGGCTGCACCTCGATCCTGGATGCCTCGAGCTCGCGACGCGCCGACGCGCGTTCGGCAGGGCCCTGCGACTGCAGGCCGCGCCGGACGTGGCTGCGGTGCGGGAGCACCTCGAGCACCAGCTCACGGCGTCGGGAGCACCGACGTCGACCGTCGATGAAGGAAGCGGGTTGGAAGCCGATGGCGACCCGATGAGCACGCACCGATGAGTGCCTCGCGATGAGCACCCAGCAGATGCGCACGCGCACCCAGCACTAACGACGGTCCGACCCTGTCTCGGGCGGACCGAGACAGGAGAGAAGTGGCCAAGCTTCGCGTCTACGAGCTCGCGAAGGAGCTCGGGGTCGACAGCAAGACCATCATGACGAAGCTCACCGAGATGGGTGAGTTCGTCCGCTCGGCGTCCTCGACGATCGAGCCGCCGGTCGTGCGCAAGCTGCGCGACACGTACCCCGCTGCCGGCGGTGGCGCCGCGCAGCCCGCGGCGCGCCCCGCGCCGTCCCGACCCGCCGCGCCGGCACGTCCGGCCGCTGCGGCACCCGCCGCGCCCGCTCCGGCGGCACCCGCTGCGGCGGCGCCCGCTCCCGCGGCACCCGCCCCGGCCCGCCCGGCCGCCCCGGCCCCGGCTCAGCCCGCGGCTGCGGCACCCGCCCCGGCGGCACGTCCGGCGGCGCCGGCGCCCGCCGCCAAGGCGCCCGCGCCCGGTGCGAGCCCCGCCCCGCGTCCCGCGGGTCAGCGTTCCGGTGCGCCGGGTGGCGCACGTCCGGGTGCGCCGCGTCCCGGGGCCCGTCCCGGCAACAACCCGTTCGCGCCGTCGCAGGGCATGCCCCGCGCGGGTGGTGGCGAGCGTTCCGGTGGTCCGCGTCCCGGCGGTCCGCGTCCGGGGAACAACCCGTTCGCGCCCTCGCAGGGCATGCCGCGTCCCGGCGACCGGCGTCCCGAGGGCGCTCCCGCCGCAGGTGCGGGCGACCGCCCCGGCGGCCCGCGTCCCGCGCCGCGTCCGGGTGGTCCGCGCCCGAACCCGGGCATGATGCCCGGCCGTACCTCGAGCGGCGTCGGCCGCCCCGGTGAGCGCCCCGCGCGCCCCGGTGGCGGTGGTGCCGGCGGGGGTCGCGGCGGCTTCGGCGGTCGTCCCGGTGGCGGCGGCGGTGCACCCGGCGGCGGCGGCGGTTTCGCCGGTCGTCCCGGTGGCGGCGGTCGTCCCGGCGGTGCCGGCCGTGGCTCGACGCAGGGTGCCTTCGGCCGCGCAGGCGGTCGTCCCGTGCGTGGGCGCAAGTCCAAGCGGGCGAAGCGCCAGGAGTTCGAGGCGATGCAGGCCCCGTCGCTCGGCGGCGTGCAGGTCCCGCGCGGCAACGGCAAGACGGTCGTCCGCCTGCGGCACGGCTCCTCGCTGAACGACTTCGCCGACAAGATCGACGCCAACCCCGCGGCGCTGGTGACCGTGCTGTTCCACCTCGGTGAGATGGCGACGGCGACGCAGTCGCTCGACGAGGACACGTTCGGCACGCTCGCGGCGGAGCTCGGCTACGTCATCGAGATGGTCTCGGCCGAGGAGGAGGACCGCGAGCTGCTCGGGGCCTTCGACATCGACCTCGAGGCGGAGGAGGCGGGCGAGTCCGACGAGGACCTCGCGCCGCGCCCGCCGGTCGTCACCGTCATGGGTCACGTCGACCACGGAAAGACCAAGCTCCTCGACGCCATCCGCTCCACGGACGTCGTCGCGGGCGAGGCCGGCGGCATCACCCAGCACATCGGTGCCTACCAGGTGGTCAAGGAGCACGAGGGCGTCGAGCGTCCCATCACGTTCATCGACACCCCGGGTCACGAGGCGTTCACCGCCATGCGTGCCCGCGGTGCGCAGGTCACGGACATCGCGATCCTCGTGGTCGCGGCCGACGACGGCGTGATGCCCCAGACGATCGAGGCGCTCAACCACGCGCAGGCGGCCAACGTGCCGATCGTGGTCGCGGTCAACAAGGTGGACAAGGAGGGGGCCAACCCCGCCAAGATCCGCCAGCAGCTCACCGAGTACAACCTCGTGGCCGAGGAGTACGGCGGCGACACGATGTTCGTCGACGTCTCCGCGAAGCAGGGTCTGCACATCGACCAGCTCCTCGAGGCGGTCCTGCTCACGGCCGACGCCGCTCTGGACCTGCGGGCCAACCCGGACAAGGACGCGCGAGGCGTCGCCATCGAGGCGAACCTCGACAAGGGCCGCGGCGCGGTCGCGACCGTGCTGGTCCAGTCCGGCACGCTGCGCGTCGGCGACGCGATCGTCGCCGGCACGGCCTACGGCCGCGTGCGTGCGATGTTCGACGAGCACGGCGAGACCGTCGTCGAGGCGGGCCCGTCCCGTCCGGTGCAGGTGCTGGGCCTCGCGTCCGTCCCGTCCGCGGGCGACACGCTGCTCGTGGCTCCCGAGGAGCGCACGGCCCGTCAGATCGCCGAGAAGCGTGAGGCGGCCGAGCGTGCCGCGCTCCTGGCCAAGCGCCGCAAGCGCATCAGCCTCGAGGACTTCACGCAGGCGCTCGCCCAGGGCAAGGTCGAGACCCTCAACCTGGTCATCAAGGGTGACGTGTCCGGTGCCGTCGAGGCGCTCGAGGACGCGCTGCTCAAGATCGACGTGGGCGAGGAGGTCGACCTGCGCGTCATCCACCGCGGTGTCGGTGCGATCACGCAGAACGACGTCAACCTCGCGACCGTCGACTCGGCGATCATCATCGGCTTCAACGTGAAGTTCGCGGAGCGCGTCGAGGACCTGGCCGACCGTGAGGGCGTCGACGTGCGCTTTTACTCGGTCATCTACCAGGCGATCGACGACGTCGAGGCAGCGCTCAAGGGCATGCTCAAGCCGGAGTACGAGGAGGCGCAGCTCGGTACCGCCGAGGTGCGCGAGGTCTTCCGCTCGTCGAAGTTCGGCAACATCGCCGGCTCGATCGTCCGCTCGGGCGAGATCCGACGGAACTCCAAGGCGCGTGTGCTGCGCGGTGGCAAGGTCATCGCGGACAACCTCACGATCGAGTCGCTCAAGCGGTTCAAGGACGACGCCACCGAGGTCCGTGAGGGCTACGAGTGCGGTATCGGCCTCGGGTCGTACAACGACCTGCAGCTCGAGGACGTCATCGAGACGTTCGAGATGCGGGAGAAGCCGCGGGTCTGAGCCCGTCGGTCGGGTGTGGTGTGCGCGCACGGCACGGCCGTGCGCGCACACCACACCCTCCTGGCCGTCGCCCCACGCGGGTGACGGCCGGGGGCTGGTCCTAGCGGAAGGAAACTCTGGTGGCTGATACCGGACGGGCGCGCAAGCTCGCCGAGCGGGTGCAGCAGGTCGTGGCGCAGATGCTGGACACGCGGATCAAGGACCCGAGGCTCGGGTTCGTGACCGTGACGGACGTGCGTGTCACGGGCGACCTGCAGCACGCGGACATCTACTACACCGTGTACGGCGACGACGACGCCCGCACGGGCAGCGCGGCGGCGCTGGAGTCGGCCAAGGGCGTCATCCGCTCCGAGGTCGGCAAGCAGACCGGGGTGCGGCTCACGCCGACGCTCGCGTTCCACCTGGACGCGGTGCCCGAGACCGCGGCGCACCTCGAGCAGGCGCTCGCCGACGCCGCGCGTCGCGACGCGGAGCTCCAGGCGCTCGCGCGGTCGTCGTCGTACGCCGGTGAGGCGGACCCGTACCGTCGGCCCGCCGACGAGGACGACGAGGACGACACGCGCGGCTGACCGTCCGTGCACGCACGACGAGGGCGCCCCGAGATGCTCGGGGCGCCCTCGTCGCGTCTCGCCGTCAGCGTGCGGCGAGCGTGGGCTCGGCCGCGGCGGCTGCCGGGCGTTCCGGGTGCGGGTCCGTGTCGAGGTCCAGGTCGGAGCGGCGGTCGTCCGGCGTGACCACGTCGACGTCGGGCGTGATGCGGCCCGTCGCGCGGGGCATGAGCGCCGCGACCACGGCGCCGAGTCCGACGACCGCCGCGCCCACGAACGCCGCCGGGCGCAGGCCCTGTGCGTACCCGTCGGGGGTGAGCGCGCCGCCCGCGGCCTGGAAGACGGCGACGACGACGGCGACACCGACGGCGCCGCCGACCTCGCGGATCGTCGCGTTCACGGAGCTCGCGGTGCCGTGGTCGTCGGACACCATGTCGGCGAGCACCGCGGTGGCGGACGGTGCGAACGTCAGGCCCATGCCGATGCCGGCGAGCGCGAGACCCGGGACCAGGTCGGCGTACACGGTCGCGTCGCCGATCACCGCGGCCTGCCATGCGAGGCCGACGGCCTGCAGCGCGAGCCCCGCGGTCAGCAGGGGGCGTACGCCCAGCCGGGGGGCGAGCAGGCCCGCGAGCGGTGCGACGAGCATGGGTGCGGCGGTCCAGGGGAGTGTGCGGATACCGGCTGCGAGCGGGCTGTACCCCATGCCGATCTGCAAGTACTGCGAGAGCACGAACACGGTGCCGAACACGCCCACCGAGAAGAGGAACGCGCTGCCGTTGGCGACCGAGAACGAGCGCACGCGGAACAGACCGAGGGGCACCAGGGGATGGTCGGTGCGGGCCTCGCGCCGCAGGAAGCCGACGAGCAGGACGACGCCGGCGACCGTGGCGCCGACGATGCGGCCGGAGCCCCAGCCCTCGTCGTTGCCGTTGACGACCGCCCAGACGAGCGCGAGCACACCGGCCGCGGCGAGCAGCAGCCCGGGCGCGTCGATGCGCTGCGCGCGTCCGGACGACTCGGGGAGCACGCGCAGGACGAGCGGGACCGCGACGAGCGCGACCGGCACGTTGATCCAGAAGATCGCCTGCCAGGATATGCCGTCGACGACGGCGCCGCCGATCACGGGGCCGAGCGCGACCCCGAGGCCCGACACGGCACCCCACACGCCGATCGCCATCGCACGCCGCGCGGGCGGGACGGCGGCGGCGAGGAGTGTGAGCGACAGCGGCATGACAGCGGCGGCCCCGGCGCCCTGGACGGTGCGGGCGGCGATGAGCAGCTCGGGGGTGGTGGCGAGCGCGGACGCGATCGAGGCGAGCGCGAACAGGACGATGCCCCCGACGAACACGCGTCGCCGTCCCAGCCGGTCGCCGAGCGTCGCGGCGGCGATCATGAGCGACGCGAACGCGAGCGTGTACGCGTTGACCATCCACTGCAGCTCGGTGAGGGAGGCCGACAGCTCGGTGCGCAGCACGGGCAGGGCGGTCGTCATGACGAGGTTGTCGAGCGTGGCCATGAACATCGGCAGCGATGCGGCGAGCAGTGCGATGCCGGTGCCGGCGGTGCGCCGCCGCGCCCCCGTGCGGGCCGGTCCGGGGCCGGGCGGTGGCCCGGCGGTCAGGTGCGTGGTCATCGGATCTCCCCTGCGGGTCCGGCCGGGGTCGGACCCCCGGACTGCTTGTTGGCATTGAGTGATTACTAACAAGAGGGACCGTAGGCATCGGCTGATAACCTGTCAAGATGACCAGCGAGACGCACGAGCGGGCGACGGAGCCCGGACGCGGCACCCGGATGTCCGGCGACGAGCGGCGCGAGCAGATCCTCGGCGCAGCCCGCCGGGTGTTCGCCGAGGGCGGCTTCGCCGCCACGACGGACGAGGTCGCGCGCGCCGCTGACGTCTCCCAGCCCTACGTCGTGCGGCTGTTCGGGTCCAAGCGGGACCTGTTCCTCGAGGCGTACCAGCAGGCCGCGGACCGCGTCGTCGGCGCGCTCACCGTCGCGGCGCGCGAGGACGACCCCAAGGAGGCCATGGGACGCGCCTATCTCGAGCTCATCGAGGACCGCGACCTGCTGCGGCTGCTCATGCACGGGTTCATCGCGAGCGCCGACGAGCAGGTCGGCCGCGCCGCGCGGCACTGCCTGGGCGAGGCGTACCGCCTCTACGTCGACGCCACCGGTGCGACGCCCGACGAGGCGCGCCAGTTCGTCGCGTTCGGGATGCTCCTCAACGTGCTCGTCGCGACCGACGCGGAGGCGCACCCGGGCGAGGACCCGGGCATGGACGGGCTGCTCGAGTGCGTCGCCCTGACCGCTCACCGCGCGGCGGGTGGCGCGTGAACGCGGCCCGGACGGACGCGCACGAGCAGGCGCGGGCACGCCGCGCCGCGCAGGGGGAGCGGCCGCGTCGCAGGCCGACCGCGGCCGACGGGTTCGTCGTCGTCGACAAGCCCGCCGGGTGGACGAGCCACGACGTCGTCGCGCGCATGCGGGGGATCGCCGGCACGCGCAAGGTCGGGCACGCGGGCACGCTCGACCCGATGGCGACCGGCGTGCTCGTGGTCGGCGTGGGGCGGGCGACGCGCCTGCTGACCTACGTCGTCGGCGCGGACAAGGAGTACGCGGCGACGGTCCGCCTCGGGATCGCGACGACGACCGAGGACGCCGAGGGCGAGGTCACGGGAGCCGACGACGCCGCGCACCTGACGCGCGCGCAGGTCGAGGCGGCCGCCCGGACGCTCACCGGCGAGATCCTGCAGGTCCCGAGCGCGGTGTCCGCGATCAAGGTCGACGGCGAGCGGGCGTACGCGCGCGTGCGGGCCGGTGAGCAGGTGGAGCTCCCGGCGCGGCCGGTGACGGTCCACGAGCTCGTCGTCGGCGATGTGCGCGCGGCCGAGGCCCAGGGTGTGCGGGTGCTCGACGTCGAGATCCGGACGGTCGTCTCGTCGGGGACGTACGTCCGGGCGCTCGCCCGGGACCTGGGTGCCGCGCTCGGCGTGGGAGCGCACCTGACCGCGCTGCGACGCACGCGCGTGGGCGGCTACACGCTCTCCGCGGCCCGCACGCTGGAAACGCTCGCGGCGTCACCCGACGACGTCCCGGTCGAGGTCATGCCGCTCGCGGACGCGGCGCGCGCGACGTTCCCCGTGCGGCTGGTCGACGAGGCCGAGGCCAGGGCGCTCGGGTACGGCCAGGCGCTGCGGGCTGACGCCACGACCCGTGACCCGGACGCGACCGTCGCGGCGATCGACCCCTCGGGGCGGCTGGTCGCGCTGCTGCGCCTGCGGGACGGCCGCGCGCGCCCGGTGCTCGTGCTCGCAGCCGACTGACCCGCCGGCGCCGGGAGGTCGGCCACGGACGACTCGTGCGGAGGTCACCGATCCGGGTGACATGCGTGCTGACGTCGCGCTTCGAACCGGTTCGGGTGCTCGGAACCGGTTCCGTACGCCTGGTTTGAGCTGTACCGTCCCCCTGGCGACGATCGAGGGTGGTGTCCGGCTCTCGTGGCAGCGCCCTGTGGCCATCTGGCCCGGCTTCGAGGAGACGACGTGGTTTCCTGGTCCAGTCGCCGTGCACGCACGGCTGTCCTTTCTGCAGGCCTGACGGCCGCAGCCCTGGTCGCCGCGACGGTCGTCGCGCCGGCCGCCCTCGCGGACCCCGTGGGGTCGACGCACGACTTCGAGTCCGGCGCGCAGGGCTGGCACAGCTACGGCGGCGCCTCGACGTCGTCCGTCGTCGACGGCGAGTTCTGCGTCGTCGTCCCCACGGGGACGAAAGACCCGTGGACCGTCGCCGCGCAGCACGACGGGATCACGTTCGAGGCGGGCACCACCTACACGGTGTCCTTCACCGCGCACGCGACGCAGGACGTCTCGGTCAACCTGCGCGCGGGCATCGGGTGGCCCGACGACGTGGCGTCGACCGTCGCCCTGACCTCGCAGGAGCAGGAGTACTCGTTCACCTGGAACCCCGAGTTCAGCGGCGAGGGCAACCTGTCGTTCCAGCTCGGCGCGCAGGCGGCCGACTACACGTTCTGCCTCGACGACTTCGAGCTCGCGGGCGACGCCGAGCTGATCCCGGACACCAGCTTCGACGGTGTGCTGCCCGAGGGGTGGAGCGCGGCCGGCTGGACCGTGACCTCCGAGCCGGGCGAGGGGGAGCCGCTGTGCTTCGAGGTCCCCGCGGGCTCGGGGCAGTACGACGGCCTCGTGCTCAACGGCCTGCCGATCGAGGAGGACGCCAACTACCGCCTCACGTTCACGGCGAGCGCGAGCAACGCGGCGACGATCCGCACGATCGTCGGCGAGAACGCCGTGCCGTGGCGCGCGGCGTTCGCCGACAACACCCAGCTGTCGACCGAGCTCACGGAGCACGAGCTCGCGTTCACCTCGCCCGTGACGTTCCCGGCGCAGTCCGACGACCCGGCCGTCGGTGTCGGGCAGGTCGCGCTGCAGATGGGTGCCCGCGGGGACTTCACGTTCTGCATCACGAGCCTGTCGCTCAAGAAGGTCGCGACGCCCCCGCCGCCGTACGAGCCGGACGTGCGCGGACCCGTGCGCGTCAACCAGCTCGGCTACCTGCCGGACGGGCCGAAGAACGCCACGGTCGTGAGCGACGCCACCGAGCCGCTCGAGTGGCGGCTCGAGGACTCGTCGGGCGCCACCGTCGCCTCGGGTGACGCGACGCCCGCCGGGCTCGACCCCTCGTCGCAGCTCACCGTGCAGACGATCGACTTCTCGTCGTTCCGCACGGCCGGCACCGGGTACACGCTCGTCGTGGGCGAGGACCGCAGCGACCCGTTCGCGATCGCGAAGGACCTGTACGCGCAGCTGCGCTACGACGCGCTGAACTACTTCTACCCCGTGCGCTCGGGCATCGCGGTGGACGTCCCCGACGACCGCTACGACCGTCCCGCCGGCCACGTGTCCGGGCCGGACGGCGAGGTCAACAAGGGCGACCTCGACGTCGCGTGCCTGACCGCGGCCGAGGACGGTGCCGCGTGGTCCTACGGCACCTGGACGTGCCCGACCGGCTACTCGCTCGACGTCGTCGGCGGGTGGTACGACGCAGGTGACCACGGCAAGTACGTCGTCAACGGCGGCATCGCCGTCGCGCAGCTGCTGAGCATGTACGAGCGGTCGCTGCACTCGCCCGACGCCGCCCGCGGCGCCCTCAAGGACGGCACGCTCGACGTGCCGGCCGACGAGAGCGGCAACGGCGTGCCGGACGTGCTCGACGAGGCCCGCTGGGAGCTCGAGTTCTTCCTCCAGATGCAGGTGCCGACCGGCTCCGGCATGACGGTGTCCGCGACCGACAAGCGCTCGCTCGACGGCCTCGTGCACCACAAGATCCACGACGTCGGCTGGACGGGCCTCGGCCTCCTGCCGTCGCAGGACCCGCAGGAGCGCCGTCTGCACCGGCCGTCGACGGCCGCGACGCTCAACGTGGCGGCGACCGCCGCGCAGGGCGCGCGACTGTTCGCGAAGTACGACAAGGCGTTCTCCCAGCAGCTCCTGAGCGTCGCGCGCAGCACCTACGCCGCCGCGAAGCGGGTTCCCGACCTGTACGCGCCGCAGTCCGCGGGGCAGAACGGTGGCGGCCCGTACGACGACACGGACGTCAGCGACGAGTTCTACTGGGCGGCCGCCGAGCTCTACCTCACGACGGGTGAGAAGACGTTCGAGACCGCCGTACAGAGCAGCCCGCTCGCGACGAGCGACATCTGGGCCCGCTCCGGGTTCTCCTGGGGGAGCGTCGCGGCGCTCGGCCGGATGGACCTCGCGACCGTGCCCAGCAAGCTGCCGACCCGCAAGGCCGTGCAGGCGTCGGTCGTGACCGGGGCCGAGAAGATCCTCGCCTGGCAGCAGGCCGAGGCGTTCGGCACGACCTACCCGGGCGACGCCGACGGCTCGTACGTGTGGGGCTCGAGCTCGTCCGTGCTGAACAACCAGGTCGTGCTCGCCACGGCGTACGACCTCACGGGTCAGGCGCGGTTCGCGAACGCGGTGCTGGAGTCGATGGACTACCTGCTCGGGCGCAACGCGCTGAACATCTCCTACATCACCGGGTACGGCACCAAGTTCTCCTCGCACCAGCACAGCCGGTGGCTCGTCCCGCCGCCGCCGGGGACGATCGCGGGCGGCCCGAACTCGCAGAGCAGCACGTGGGACCCGGTCATGAACCGGCTCTACCCGCCGGGTCACGACTGCGCGCCCCAGCTCTGCTACGTCGACGACATCGAGGCGTGGTCGGTCAACGAGCTGACCATCAACTGGAACGCCCCGATGTCCTGGGTCGCGTCGTTCGTCGCCGACCTCGGCGTGAGCGGGGTCCCGACCGCGCCGGTCGTGACCAAGCACCCGTCGGACGTCTCGGCGAAGAAGGGCACGTCCGTGGCGCTGCGGGCGACCGCGAGCGGCAAGCCCGCGCCGTCCGTGCAGTGGCAGGTGCGTGACGCCAAGGGTCGCTGGGTGGACGTGCCCGGCGCCCGGACGACGACCCTGCGGATCGTCGTGACGCCGGCGACCGACGGTGCGCAGTACCGCGCGGTGTTCCGCAACGCGTCGGGTACGGCCACGACCGACGTCGCACGGGTGACGGTGCTCGCCGGCCCCAAGGGCCCCGGCCCGAAGGGTCCGGGTCCCATCCCGTGGCCCGGTCGCGGGTGACCTGACGGCACCTGACCGCAGCGGCCCGCCGCACCAGACGCGACCCCGCCACCGACCCGTCCAGGTGTCGGTGGCGGGGTCGCGCCGTGGTACGTGGCCGCCGAGGGCCGTGCCGCGGTGGCATGATCGGCGCGTGCATCGCTGGTCCGACCTCGCCGACGTCCCCGCGGACGTCGGTCCCACCGTCGTCACGCTGGGCAACTTCGACGGCGTCCACCGCGGTCACGCGAACGTCCTGCGGCGCATGGCCGCGGACGCGCGCGCCCGGGGCTGGTCCGCGGTGGCCGTGACGTTCACGCCGCACCCGCTGCAGGTCCACCGGCCGGACGACGCGCCGCCCCTGCTCACGGGCGACGAGGACCGGCTCGACCTGCTCGAGGCGACAGGGCTCGACGCGGTGCTGCTGCTGCCGTACTCGCTGCAGTTCGCGCGGCAGAGCCCCGAGGAGTTCGTGCGCACGTACCTCGTCGACGGGCTGCACGCGCGCACCGTCGTGGTCGGGCGCGACGTGCGGTTCGGCTGGCAGAACTCGGGCGACCTGTCGACGATGGTCGACCTCGGGCGACGCCACGGGTTCGACGTCGAGGTCATCGACGACATCACGCCCGACGACATCACGTCCGACGAGGGCGGCCCGGCCGACGACGCGTCCGGCGGGGCGCGCCGCTGGTCCTCGACGTGGGTCCGTGAGGCGCTCGCGGCCGGCGACGTGGAGCAGGCGGCCCTCGTCCTCGGGCGCCCGCACCGGTTGCGCGGGATCGTCGTGCACGGCGACGCCCGGGGCCGCGAGCTCGGCTTCCCGACGGCCAACCTCGCGCAGGACGCGGTCGGCATGGTCCCGGCTGACGGCGTGTACGCCGGCTGGTTGCGGCGCACGCGTCGCGCGGACGGCACGCCGGTCGACGAGGTGCGCCTGCCCGCGGCGGTGTCGATCGGCACGAACCCGACGTTCGACGGGGTGCAGCGCCGTGTCGAGGCCTACGTGCTCGACCGCACCGACCTCGACCTGTACGACGACGAGGTCGTGCTCGACCTCGTGGCGCGACTGCGCCCGACGCTGCGGTTCTCGTCGGTCGACGAGCTGCTCGACCAGATGCACGCGGACGTCGAGCGGGTCCGCGAGGTCCTGGCCTCGGACGACTGACGAGGATCTTCGGACGAAAGCCTCAGGTCGGCGCCCCGACCTGCCGATGGCCGTGTCGGGACCTCGCAAGGGGTCCCGGTCCTGCCGAGCGTCTGCCGTCGTCCTGGAGGTGTCGGGTGAGCCCAGCCCGCACGCGCGTCCTTGCTCTCGTCCTCGTCTCGTCCACGCTCCTCGCGGCGGGCGCGCTGCCGGCCTCGGCCGCACCCGTGCGGTCGTCGGCGTCCGCGCCGCGGGCGTTCGTGGCCGCCCCTGCGGCGACCGACGTCGCGGCGTCCGGGACGTCGGACCGCATGCCGACGAAGGCCTGGGTCACCAACCTCTACCGCACCCGCATCGTGCCGGCCCTCGGCACCCGGGTCTCGTGGTCGGGCAGCGTCTCGTCGTGCTCGATGGGGCGGGAGTCCGACGCGTCGCGCGCGGCCACGCTGCGCATGGTCAACTCGATGCGCATGCTCGTGCAGCTCTCGACGGTGAAGCTCGACACGACCGCGAGCAACAAGGCGCAGAAGGCTGCGCTGCTCATGGACGCCAACGGCAAGCTGTCGCACTCGCCGAGCCAGAGCGACTTCCCGCGGTGCTGGTCGCCCGCGGCCAAGGAGGCGGCGGGCTCGTCGAACCTCGCGCTCGGCGCCACGGGCTCCAAGGCGATCGCGGCCTACATGGACGAGCCCGGCGACAAGAACACCGCGGCCGGTCACCGCCGCTGGATCCTCAACCCGGCCACGACCCACATCGCGACCGGCTCGACCGGCAACGCCAACGCACTGACGGTGTTCGGTCTCGGGACCTCGGCCACCGCCGCGCGGCCGGGCTGGATCGAGTGGCCCGCGCGCGGGTGGTTCCCGCAGCAGATCGAGCCGGACGGCCGGTGGTCGCTGTCCTCGTCGAACGGCGCGGTCAGCTTCGACAAGGCGGCGGTCAAGGTGCAGCGCGTGACGACGGACGGCAAGGTCGTCACGACGCACTCGGTGCGCAAGCACCCGGTCAAGACCGGGTACGGGCCGAACACGGTCGTGTTCGACGTGTCGGGCGTCGCCCACCCCACGGGCAAGGCGGTCGCGTACTACCGGGTCACGGTGACGGGCATCCGCGGCGGCGGCCAGTCGTCGTACTCGTACCTCGTGCGGCTGTACGACCCGACCGCGTGACGCCTGTCCCGTGACGGCACGTCCCGTGACAGCCAGGCCCGGTCGGTCCGGCCGGGCCTGGTAGTCTGTGGGAGCCGTCAGAACGGCCGCGGATCCAGAGAGCCCGGGTGGACGTGCCCCGGCGCACCGCGCAACGAACCACACAAGGAGAGCCGTGTCCCTCGACGCTGCCACCAAGCAGGCCATCATGACCGAGTACGCCACGCACGAGGGCGACACCGGTTCCCCCGAGGTCCAGATCGCTGTCCTGACGCAGCGCATCAAGGACCTGACGGAGCACCTCAAGGAGCACAAGCACGACCACCACAGCCGCCGCGGCCTGCTGCTGCTCGTCGGTCGTCGTCGTCGCCTTCTCGGCTACCTGCAGAAGGTCGACATCAACCGTTACCGCTCGATCATCGAGCGCCTCGGTCTGCGCCGCTGAACCTCGCGACCAGCCCGGACCCCGTGCGGGGTCCGGGCTGGTCCGCATGTCGGGCCCGCGCGTCGCGCGACAGCCCGGCGGCACCGGCGGCATGATCGTCGGCGGTGCCGCGCGAGCGCGGCGGACGTGACGTCCGCCCGACCCGCACCCGCACCACCAGCACCACCGCACCATCCACCGCGTCGGTCCACCTGTCCGGTCCTCGGTAGTGGCCCCCGGAGCACGAGCTCCGTAGGCCTCGATCGAAGACCGCCGGGACCGGCCGGCGCCTTCGACACACGAGGAGGGCACCCGTGGAGGGTCCCGAGATCCAGTTCGCCGAGGCCGTGATCGACAACGGTCGCTTCGGCACCCGCACCGTCCGGTTCGAGACCGGCCGGCTCGCCAAGCAGGCCGCCGGCTCCGCCGCCGCGTACCTCGACGGCGACACGATGCTCCTGTCGGCCACGACGGCCGGCAAGCACCCCAAGGAGCAGTTCGACTTCTTCCCGCTGACGATCGACGTCGAGGAGCGGCAGTACGCCGCCGGCAAGATCCCCGGCTCGTTCTTCCGCCGCGAGGGCCGTCCCTCGACCGAGGCGATCCTGGCCTGCCGCCTGGTCGACCGCCCGCTGCGCCCGCTGTTCGTCAAGGGCCTGCGCAACGAGGTCCAGGTCGTCATCACGGTCCTGGCGATCCACCCGGACGACGCGTACGACGTGCTCGCGATCAACGCGGCGTCGATCTCGACGCAGCTGTCGGGTCTGCCGTTCTCCGGCCCCGTGGGTGGCGTGCGCATCGCGCTCGTCGACGGCCAGTGGGTCGCGTTCCCGCGCTACTCCGAGCGTGAGCGTGCGACGTTCGACATGGTCGTCGCCGGCCGTGTGGTGGGCGACGACGTCGCCATCGCGATGATCGAGGCCGAGGCGCCCGAGAAGTCGTGGAACCTCATCAAGGACGAGGGCGGCCAGGCGCCGACCGAGGAGATCGTCGCGCAGGGCCTCGAGGCGGCGAAGCCGTTCATCAAGGTCCTGGTCCAGGCGCAGTCCGAGCTCGCCGCGAAGGCGGCCAAGGAGACGCAGGTCTTCCCGACGTTCCCGGACTACCAGGACGACGTCTACGCCGCGGTCGAGGCCGCCGCGACGGCGCGCCTGGGCGAGGCGCTGAGCATCGCCGACAAGCAGACCCGCGAGGGTCGGCTCGACGAGATCAAGGCCGAGGTCCAGGGCGAGCTCGCCGAGTCGTTCGAGGGTCGCGAGAAGGAGATCTCCGCCGCGTACCGCTCGGTGCAGAAGAAGCTCATCCGCCAGCGCATCCTCACCGACGGCTTCCGCATCGACGGCCGTGGCCTGCGCGACATCCGCACGCTCTCGGCCGAGGTCGAGGTCCTGCCGCGCGTGCACGGCTCGGCGCTGTTCGAGCGTGGCGAGACCCAGATCCTGGGCGTCACGACGCTGAACATGCTCCGCATGGAGCAGCAGCTCGACACGCTGTCGCCCGAGACGCGCAAGCGCTACATGCACAACTACAACTTCCCGCCGTACTCGACCGGTGAGACGGGCCGCGTGGGCTCGCCGAAGCGCCGCGAGATCGGCCACGGAGCGCTCGCCGAGCGCGCGCTCATGCCGGTCCTGCCGAGCCGCGAGGAGTTCCCCTACGCGATCCGTCAGGTCTCGGAGGCGCTGGGCTCGAACGGCTCGACGTCGATGGGCTCGGTCTGCGCCTCGACCCTGTCGCTGCTCAACGCGGGTGTGCCGCTGCGCGCGCCCGTCGCGGGCATCGCGATGGGCCTCGTGTCCGACACGGTGGACGGTGAGACCCGCTACGCGGCGCTCACCGACATCCTCGGCGCCGAGGACGCGTTCGGCGACATGGACTTCAAGGTCGCCGGTACCCGCGAGTTCGTCACGGCCATCCAGCTCGACACCAAGCTCGACGGCATCCCCGCCTCGGTCCTGGCCGGCGCGCTGACGCAGGCCAAGGAGGCGCGTCTGGCGATCCTCGACGTCATCGCCGAGGCCATCGACACGCCCGACGAGATGAGCCCGTTCGCGCCGCGCGTCATCACGGTGAAGGTCCCGGTCGACAAGATCGGCGAGGTCATCGGCCCGAAGGGCAAGATGATCAACCAGATCCAGGAGGAGACCGGCGCCGACATCTCGATCGAGGACGACGGCACGGTCTACATCGGCGCGACCGACGGTCCGTCGGCCGAGGCCGCGCGGGCCGCGATCAACGCGATCGCCAACCCGCACATGCCCGAGATCGGCGAGCGCTTCGTCGGGACCGTCGTGAAGACGACGACGTTCGGCGCGTTCATCTCGCTCTCGCCGGGCAAGGACGGTCTGCTGCACATCAGCCAGATCCGCAAGCTCGTCGGCGGCAAGCGCGTCGAGAACGTCGAGGACGTGCTGTCGATCGGGCAGAAGGTCCAGGTCGAGATCGGCGAGATCGACCCGCGCGGCAAGCTGTCGCTGCACGCGGTCGTCGACGAGGACAAGGCCGACTCCGACGCGGCGCAGGCCGCCCCGGCCGACGCCTGACGTGCCGCTCGACCTCCCGCTCGTGCGCCCGGGCCTCCCGGGCGCGGAGCAGTCCGCCGGGCAGGACGGCGACGCCCACGTGCGTCGTTCCGTCCTGCCCGGCGGGGTCCGGGTCCTCTCGGAGCACATGCCCGGGCTCCGGTCGGCGACCGTCGGGGCCTGGGTGGGCGTCGGCTCGCGCGACGAGACGTCCGGCCACTTCGGCTCGACCCACTTCCTCGAGCACCTGCTGTTCAAGGGCACCGCGCGGCGCTCGGCGATGGACATCGCCGAGGCGTTCGACGCCGTCGGCGGCGAGGCCAACGCGGCCACCGGCAAGGAGCACACGTGCTACTACGCGCGGGTGCTCGACACCGACCTGCCCATGGCGGTCGACGTGATCGCGGACATGGTCACCTCCGCGCGCCTCGAGACCGACGAGCTCGAGACCGAGCGCGGCGTGATCCTCGAAGAGCTCGCGATGAACGACGACGACCCGAGCGACGTCGTCCACGAGCAGTTCGCGAGCGGGGTACTCGGGGAGCACCCGCTGGGCCGGCCCATCGGCGGCACTCCCGAGACGATCCGTGAGGTCCCGCGCGATGCCGTGTGGGAGCACTACCGGTGGCACTACCGGCCGCAGACGCTCGTCGTCAGCGCGGCGGGCGGCGTCGACCACGACACGCTGTGCGCTCAGGTCGCCGACGCGCTCGCCGCGGGCGGCTGGGACCTGGCCGACGACGCGAGCCCCACGGGGCGCCGCGATGTCGCGCGCGAGCTCGGCGCGGGGGAGCACGGGCTGCCGATCGTGGGTGTGGAGCGCTCCGTGCGCCGGCACACCGAGCAGGCCAACGTCATCGTCGGCTGCACGTCGCTGACCGCGACCGACGACCGCCGGTTCACGCTGTCCGTGCTCAACGCCGTGCTGGGCGGCGGGATGTCCTCCCGCCTGTTCCAGGAGGTCCGGGAGAAGCGCGGCCTCGCGTACTCGACGTACTCGTTCGCGTCCGGCCACGCCGACACCGGCGTGTTCGGTCTCTACGCGGGCTGCACGCCCGCGAAGGTCGACGAGGTCGTCGCGCTGATGGTCGCGGAGTGGGAGCGGCTCGCGGAGACGCCCATCACGTCCGCCGAGCTCGAGCGGTCGGTCGGGCAGCTCTCGGGCGGCCTCGTGCTCGGCATGGAGGACACCGGATCGCGCATGAGCCGGCTCGGCAAGGCGGAGCTGGTGCACGGCGCGCTGCTGTCGATCGACGAGTCGCTCGAGCGGGTGCGCGCGGTGACCGTGCAGGACGTGCAGGAGCTCGCCGCCGAGCTCGCGTCGCGCCCGCGTTCGGTCGTGCGCGTCGGGCCCTTCGGGGACTGACGCGCGGCGGGCGGTCCCGTCCGCCCACGGGCGTGCTCCGGCGCGCCATGATGGGGCTGTGACCGCGTACCGGTGGATCGAGGCCTCCGCGCCGCTGCTCGTCGAGCACGCCTGGGTGCTGCGGGACGAGGGCGGCGACCGCGAGGTGCTGCTGCCCGACGGCCGCGGGCTGCTGCAGCTCGTCGTCGGCGCACCGGGGGTGCGTACGGACGTCCTGACGGGTGAGCAGACGGACGACGCGAGCGGGGTGCGCGGCTTCTCGTCCCGCGCGGTCGTGCGCGAGCAGGCGGCACCGGCGGTGCGGCTCGGGCTGCAGCTGCACCCGCTCGCGCTCGCCCTGCTGCGACCGCACGACCTGCTCGTCGACCGGTGTGCGCCGCTGGCGGCCGTCGTCGACGAGGCGGACGCGGTCCTCGCGCGCGACGCCCTCGCGCACGGCGACGACGAGGACGCGGTGCGCGTGCTCGTCGCGGCGCTCGTCGCCCGTTCCCGCACGGCGGACCGGCCCGCGGGGGTGACGGCCATGGCGGAGGTCGTCGCGGAGGTCGACCGCACGCGCGGCCTCGTCGCAGCGGCAGACCTGGCGCGAGCGCAGGGGGTGACGGTGAGCGACCTGCACCGCTGGTGCGTGCGGCTGGTCGGCGTCGCGCCCGCGTCCTACCTGGCCGCCGTGCGGTTCGCGGGGTTCGTGCGCGAGGCCGCCGGTCCGGGGCCCGTGTCGCCGCGCGACGTGGTCGGTGCGCTGCAGTGGTACGAGTCGAGCGGGCCCGCGCCACGGGAGGTCGAGCGGACGACGGGCCTCGCGCCCGCCGAGCTGCGGCGCGTGGTCGACCGGCTCGCGCTTTCCATCGCCGCCCACTGACGGCACGCGCGTCGGGGGCCGCGGCACGCGACGGATAGGGTGGCTGACCGTGAGCGAACGGATCAGGGTCGCCGTGCTGGGTGCGGCGGGACGCATGGGGTCGACGACGGTACGCGCGGTCGAGGCCGCACCCGACCTGGAGCTCGTCGCGGCACTCGACGCGGGCGACGACCTCGCGCGGGTCACGGCCGCGGGCGCGCAGGTCGCGGTGGACTTCACGGTGCCGTCGGTGACCGAGCAGAACGTCCACGCGCTCGTCGACGCCGGCGTGCACGCGGTCGTCGGCGCCACGGGCTGGGACGACGCGTCGCTCGCGCGGGTGCGCGACCACCTCGCGGACCGCCCGGGCGTGGGCGTGCTGATCGCCCCGAACTTCGCGCTCGGCGCGGTGCTGACCATGGCGTTCGCGGCGCGGGCCGCGCGCTGGTTCGAGTCCGTCGAGGTCGTCGAGCTGCACCACCCCGACAAGGTCGACGCACCCTCGGGCACCGCCCTGCACACCGCGCACGCGATCGCACGCGCGCGCCGTGCGGCCGGGGTGGCCGCGAGCCCCGACGCGACGCAGCAGTCGCTCGACGGTGCGCGCGGCGCCGTCGTCGACGACGTGCACGTCCACGCGGTGCGGCTGCGCGGGCTGACCGCGCACGAGGAGGTGCTGCTCGGCAACCCGGGCGAGCAGCTGACGATCCGGCACGACTCGTTCGACCGCGTGAGCTTCATGCCCGGCGTCCTGCTGGGGGTGCGTCAGGTGGCCTCGCGGCCCGGCCTGACGGTCGGTCTCGAGCACCTGCTCGACCTGGGCTGAGCGTGGCCGCCCCTCGCCGCCGGTCCGCGGTCGTCGCTCTCGCGGGAGCGGTCGCGCTCACGGCGCTGCTCGCGCTGTACGTGCTGCTCGTCGCGTCGCGCGCCACGTCGCTCGTCCGCACGGGCGAGCCCGTGGCCGTGGTCCTCGGTGTCGCGCTGTGGGTGCTGCCGGTGCTCGCCGTCTGGTTCGTCGCGCGCGAGTGGAGCCTCGCGATCGACGTGCAGCGCATGGCGGACCGGCTCGCGGACGCGGACGAGCTGCCCGTCGACGACCTGCCGCGCTCGCCCGGCGGGCGGGTCGACCGTGCGGCCGCGCGCGCGGCGTTCGACGCGGTCCGCGAGCGGTGCGAGGCCGCGCCCGACGACTGGCGCTCGTGGTACCACCTGGCGTTCGCGTACGACGCCGCGGGGGACCGCCGCCGCGCGCGGGAGTCGCTCGCGCGGGCCCGCGCGCTGTTCCGCGGCCGTACCGCCCCCTGACGACCGCACCGGCGTGGGCGCGGTCGTGGGCGTGGTCGTGGGCGTCAGATCGTCGCCCACCACCGGTGCTCGCGCACGGTGCGGGCCGTGCCGTCCGGCAGCGTGTCCGACGCGAGCTCGCGCACGGTGTCGTCGGGGCCCAGGCCGGCGCCGGAGAGGAACTGCGCCCGCGCGGTGTCGCCGTCGAGCACCCACGTCTGGAGCTGGTCCGCGCCGTCCTCGCGCAGCAGGTCGACCGCCGCCGCCAGCAGCCGCGAGCCGTGCCCCGCGCGCTGGTGCGGCGGGGCCACCTCGAGCGCCAGGAGCAGGCCGCCGGGGGCGTCGCCGCCACGCGTGGCGGGGACGGGCGCGACCGACGCGAAGCCGACGACCGCGGCACCCGCGCACGCCACGAGCACGCGGTGCCCGCTCGGCGGCGCGGTGACGGCCGCCGCCCACTGCGCACGCATCGCGTCGAGGTCGAGCACGTCGAGCGCACCGGCGAGCAGGTCACCGTGGGCGCCGCGCCACGCCTCGACCTGGATGTCGACGATCGCGGCCTCGTCGCCCGGCACGGCGGGCCGCACCGAGACGTCCGAGGTCTCGCGGAAGAGCGTCACGACGCGTCCGCGTGCGCGACGACGGGCGTCGAGGCCACCGGCTTGGGCGGGTGCTTGGTGGAGACGCGGTCGATCCACGCGAGCGCCATGGCCGAGACGATGAAGGCCAGGTGGATCACGGTCTGCCAGAGCAGCGGCTGCCAGCCGGTCTTCTCGATGGTCGACTCGGCCTCGATGAAGCTCGCGAGGAGGTGGATCGACGAGATGCCGATGATCGACATCGCCAGCTTGGTCTTCAGCACGTTCGCGTTGACGTGTGAGAGCCACTCGGGCTGGTCGGGGTGGTCGTCGAGGCGGATGCGCGAGACGAAGGTCTCGTAGCCCCCGATGATCACCATGATCAGCAGGTTCGCGATCATCACGACGTCGACGAGCCCGAGGACCGCGATGATCATGTCGCCGCTGGTGAACGCCTCGACGTGCGCGTGCCCGTCGGCGTCCACGTGCTCGACCTGGCCCGTGAACAGCCCCACGCCGAGGTGCCACAGCTCCTTCATGAACTGCCACACGTAGAACGCCTGCGCGACGATCAGGCCGAGGTACAGCGGCAGCTGCAGCCAGCGTGAGGCGAAGATCAGCGTGCCGACCGCGGAGCGCTGCACGGTCTCGGCGCCGGACGGGTTCGTCGGCGCGGTGGTGGGGGCCTGGGCCATCGGTCCTCCGGTGGGCGGGGGCCGCACGCGCGGCCTCGTCGTCGGGCGAGGGTACAACGCACGAGGTGCGAGTCCGGTGCCGGGCCGCGCCCAGGGCCCGTCGGTGGCCCGTCGGTGGCCCGGCGGTGGCCCGGCGGTGGCCCGGCGGTGGCTCGGCGGCGGGCGTCAGGCCATGCCGAGGGCGCGCAGCCCCGCTGCGGTCGCGGCGGCGAGCACGACCACGACGACGAACGGCGCGCGCAGCGCGAGGGCCACCGCCGCGACCGCGAGCGCGGGCAGGCGCGCGTCCGCGACGAGCGCCTGCCCCTGCGCGACAGCCTGCACCGCGACGAGCGCGGAGAGCAGCGCGACGGTCACGAGCGACGCGGTGCGCGCGACGCGCGGCTCGGCGAGCCAGTGCTCGGGCACGAGGTGCCCGACGAGCTTGATCGCGAGCACGACCGCGGCGCCGACCAGCACCGCGACCCAGGTGGCGGTGGGGCTCATGGGCGACCTCCCTCGGCGGTGCCGCCCGCGGGCGGGTGTCCCGGCGGGCCGGGGGCGGGCGGCCGGTCGGGTGCCGGTGCCGGTGCTGGTGCCGGTGCCGGTTCTGGTGCTGGAGCCGGTTCTGGTGTCGGTGCCGGTGCGAGCATCCCGACGAGGATCGCGATCGCGGCCGCCAGCAGCACGGGGACGCCCGCCGGCAGCACGGGCGTCGTCGCGAGCGCCGCGACGACGGACGCGGCGGCGACCAGCCGCGCGAGCCGCGCGTGCGGCCCCGAGAACCGCGGCCAGACGAGGGCGAGGAACGCGGCCGCGGCGGCGGCGTCCAAGCCGTACCGGCGCGGGTCGCCGAGCGCGTCGCCGAGCAGGGCGCCGCCGAGCGTGAACAGGTTCCACAGCGCGAAGACGCCGACGCCCGTCCACCAGAACCCGGCGCGAGCCGCCCGGCCCGGTGGGTGCGCGGTGCTCACCGCGGTCGACTCGTCGATCGTCAGGTGCGCGGCCAGCAGGCGGCGCCAGCCGCGCACCCCCAGCAGGGGAGCGACCTGCGGGCCGTACAGGCCGTTGCGCACACCCAGGAGGCCCGCGGTGGCCACGGCGGCCGTGGCGGTCCCGCCGGACGCGACGACGCCGATGAACGCGAACTGCGACCCGCCCGTGAACATGAGCAGCGACAGCGCCATGGTCTGTGCGAGGTCCAGCCCCGCGGCCACGGACAGCGCCCCGAACGAGACCCCGTACAGACCGGTCGCGAGCGACACGGAGAGCGCCTGGCGGACGGCCGCGCGCACCTCGTCCCGACCGCCGTCCGTCACGCGCACAGGGTCGCACATGCGCGCGGCACGGCCGGACGCTAAGGCCGCACGGCCCGCGCCGAACGTACGATGACGCGCATGACGCAGCCGTCCGCGATCCCCACCCCGTACGAGGACCTGCTGCGGCTGGTCCTCGAGACGGGCACGCCGAAGTCGGACCGCACGGGGACGGGCACGCGCTCGGTGTTCGGGCACCAGATGCGCTTCGACCTGTCGGCCGGCTTCCCGCTCGTCACGACCAAGCGCGTGCACCTGCGCTCGGTCGTGCTCGAGCTGTTGTGGTTCCTGCGCGGCGACTCCAACGTCCGCTGGCTGCAGGAGCGGGGCGTGAAGATCTGGGACGAGTGGGCGGACGCGGACGGCGAGCTCGGGCCGGTGTACGGCGTGCAGTGGCGCTCGTGGCCGACCCCCGACGGCGGGCACGTGGACCAGGTCGCGCAGCTCGTCGAGAACCTGCGGGCCGACCCGGACTCGCGCCGGCACGTCGTCTCGGCGTGGAACGTCGCCGAGCTGGGGCGCATGGCGCTCATGCCGTGCCACGCGCTGTTCCAGTTCTACGTCGCGGACGGGCGGCTGTCCTGCCAGCTCTACCAGCGGTCCGCGGACCTGTTCCTCGGGGTGCCGTTCAACATCGCGTCCTACGCGCTGCTCACGCACATGGTCGCGCAGCAGGTCGACCTCGAGGTCGGCGACCTCGTCTGGACCGGCGGCGACTGCCACGTCTACGACAACCACGTCGAGCAGGTCCGCGAGCAGCTCACGCGCGAGCCGTACCCCGCGCCGACGCTGCGCCTGCGCAAGGCGGCGTCGATCTTCGACTACGCGTACGAGGACGTCGAGGTGGTCGGGTACCAGCACCACCCGACGATCAAGGCGCCGATCGCCGTATGAGCACGACGAGCGAGCCGCACGTCGCGCTCGTGTGGGCGCAGTCGGCGGGCGGGGTCATCGGCGCCGACGGTGCGCTCCCGTGGCACGTGCCCGAGGACCTCGCGCGGTTCAAGGCGCTCACGGACGGGCACCCGGTCGTGATGGGCCGCGCGACCTGGGACTCGCTCCCGGCGCGCTGGCGGCCCCTGCCGGGCCGGACGAACCTCGTGCTCACCCGGCAGGCCGGGCTCGAGCTCGAGGGCGCGCTCGTCGTGCACGACCTGGCGACCGCGCTCGCACTCGCCGCCGACGCTCCCGGCGGCGAGCAGGTGTGGGTCGTCGGCGGGGGAGCGGTCTACGCGCTCGCCCTGCCGTACGCGCACCGCGCCGAGGTCACCGTGGTGGACGTCACCGTCGCGGGCGACACGCATGCGCCGCGGCTCGCGCCGGAGCGGTGGCGTCGGGAACGCGCGGAGCCCGCCGAGGGCTGGTCGACGTCGTCGACGGGCGCCCGGTACCGGTTCGAGACGTACGTCCGCGCGTCCGGCTGACGCGCACCGGCGCGGCGCACGCCGCTCGGAGCGTGGATCGGGCGCGGTCGGTCCGTCCGTGCGCGGTACGGTGGGCGCCATGCCGCAGGTGACGTCGAGCTCGCGCCCGTTCGGGTCGCTGCTCTCCGCGATGGTGACACCCTTCACCCCGCAGGGCGAGGTGGACCTCGCGGCCGCGGTGCAGCTCGCGCGCCGGCTCGTCGACGCCGGGCACGACGGTCTCGTGCTCAACGGCACGACGGGCGAGGCGCCGACGACGCACGCACCCGAGAAGGCCGAGCTCATCGCCGCGGTCGTCGAGGCGGTCGGCGACCGCGCGTACGTCGTCGCCGGCGCGGGGTCCAACGACACGCTGCACGCCGCGCGGATGGCCGAGCAGGCCGCCGAGGCCGGCGCGCACGGCTTGCTCGTCGTGAGCCCCTACTACTCGCGCCCGTCGCAGCCGGGCGTGGTCGCGCACGTGCGCGCGGTGCTCGACGCGGGCGACCTGCCCGCGATGCTGTACGACGTCCCGGGCCGCGCCGGCGTGCGCCTCGCGGACGCCACGATCGACACGCTCGCGGCCGACGAGCGTGTGGTCGCGTTCAAGGACGCGACCGGCGACACCGTGAACGCCGCACGCGGCATCGCGCGCACCGGGCTGGCCTGGTACTCGGGCGACGACGGCCTCGTCGCGCAGTTCCTCGCCGTGGGGGCCGTCGGCGTCGTCGGCGTCGTCACCCAGGCGGCGAGCGCGATGTTCCGCGAGCTGCTCGACGCGTGGGACCGGGGCGACGTCCCGGCCGCGCAGCGGGCCTACGCCGCGACGCTCCCTGTCACCGACGCCGTGAACGGTGCCGGCTTCCAGGCCGTGCACGTCAAGGCGGCGCTCGAGGTCCTCGGCCTCATCCCGCGTCGCACCGTGCGCCTGCCGTACGTGCCCGCGACCGACGACGAGGTCGACGGCATCCGCGAGGCGCTGCGCGCCGCCGGGCTGCTCGACGCGGCCCTCACCTGACCACCGGGCCCGCAGCGCCGGGCCACCCTCGCGGGAGCGCGCCACCGGCCGCCCCGCCCGTCGCAGGAGAAGACTTGAGCCACCCCCACCCCGAGCTGACCCCGCCGCCCCCGCTCCCGGAGGGAGGACTGCGCGTCGTCGCCCTCGGCGGACTGGGCGAGGTCGGCCGGAACATGGCCGTGCTGGAGTTCGGCGGGCGCCTGCTCGTCGTCGACTGCGGCGTGCTGTTCCCCGAGGACCACCAGCCCGGCGTCGACCTGATCCTCCCGGACTTCGACTACATCCGTGACCGGCTCGACGACATCGAGGCGATCGTGCTCACGCACGGGCACGAGGACCACATCGGCGCCGTGCCCTACCTGCTGCGCCTGCGCTCGGACATCCCGCTCGTCGGCTCGCAGCTCACGCTCGCGTTCGTCGAGGCGAAGCTCAAGGAGCACCGGATCACGCCGGTGACGCTCGCGGTGCGCGAGGGTCAGGTCGAGCAGCTCGGCGTGTTCGAGTGCGAGTTCGTCGCGGTCAACCACTCGATCCCGGACGCGCTCGCGGTCGCGGTCACCACCCCCGCGGGCACCGTGCTGCACACCGGCGACTTCAAGATGGACCAGCTCCCGCTCGACGGGCGCATCACCGACCTGCGTGCCTTCGCACGCCTGGGCGAGAAGGGCGTCGACCTGTTCATGGTCGACTCCACGAACGCCGAGGTCCCGGGGTTCGTGGCACCCGAGCGGGGCATCGGTCCCGTGCTCGACGGGGTCTTCGCGGAGTCGAGCAAGCGCATCATCGTCGCGTCGTTCGCCTCGCACGTGCACCGCGTCCAGCAGGTGCTCGACGCCGCCGCCGCGCACGGCCGCCGCGTGGCGCTCGTCGGCCGCTCGATGGTCCGCAACATGGCGATCGCCGCCGACCTCGGCTACCTCAAGGTGCCCGCCGGCGTGCTCGTCGACCTCAAGGCGGTCGACGACCTCCCGGACGACGAGGTGGTGCTCATGTGCACCGGCTCGCAGGGCGAGCCGATGGCCGCGCTGTCGCGCATGGCGAACAACGACCACAAGGTGTCGGTCGGCGCGGGGGACACCGTGATCCTCGCGTCGTCGCTCATCCCCGGGAACGAGAACGCGGTGTTCCGCGTGATCAACGGGCTCACGCGCCTCGGCGCGCGCGTCGTGCACTCCGGCAACGCGAAGGTGCACGTCTCGGGCCACGCGTCCGCGGGCGAGCTGCTCTACTGCTACAACATCCTGCGCCCGCGCAACGTCATGCCCGTGCACGGCGAGGTGCGCCACCTCGTCGCGAACGGCGCGCTCGCGGTCCAGACCGGCGTGCCCGCCGACCGCGTGGTGCTCGCCGAGGACGGCGTCGTCGTCGACCTCGTCGACGGCCGCGCGTCCGTCGTCGGCGCGGTGCCGTGCGGCTACGTGTACGTCGACGGCTCGAGCGTGGGCGGCATCACCGAGGCCGAGCTCAAGGACCGCCGGATCCTCGGTGACGAGGGGTTCATCTCGATCTTCGCGGTCGTGTCGTCCGCCGACGGCAAGGTGCTCGCGGGCCCGCAGATCCACGCGCGCGGGTTCGCCGAGCAGGACGACGTGTTCGAGGACATCCTCCCGGAGCTGACGCGCACGCTCGAGGACGCGATCGCGCAGGGCGCGACCGACACGCACCAGCTGCAGCAGGTCATGCGGCGGGTCGTGGGCCGGTGGGTCTCGGGCCGTCTGCGTCGCCGCCCGATGATCATCCCGGTGGTCGTGGAGGCGTAGCGCCGTCACTGCTCGGCGGCACTGCTCGGCGGCACCGTGCGGCGGAACGTCTCACGGTGCCGGCGAGGTGTCGTGCGCAGGTGCTCGGTGAAGTGCAGGCGCAGGGTCGCCGCGGAGCCGAAGCCCGCGCGGCGCGCGACCTCGTCGACCGTGAGGTCCGTGGTCTCGAGCAGCACCCGGGCGCGGGCGAGGCGCTGCTGCACGAGCCAGTGCCCGGGGCTGACGCCCGTCCGCTCGCGGAACCGACGCGTGAAGGTGCGTCGCGCGACGTGGACGTGACGCGCCCACGTGTCGAGGTCGAGCGTCGTCTGACCGACGCGGACGGCCGGGTCTCGCTCGCGCCGCGAACGGGCCCCGCCGGGGCGCACGGACCGCTAGCGTCGCGTGCCATGAACCTTCCCCCGTGCCCGTTGTGCCAGAACACCGACTACGAGCAGCAGCAGGAGCGCACCGACGGACGGTGGGGGTTCACGACGCACGTCAAGACGCTGCTCGTGTGCACCCGCTGCCGGTACGTGCTGACGTTCTACGACCGGAACTCGATCTGGGACTTCGACTGACCCGCGGTGCCGTCGGACGTCGGCTCGTCGTCGACGTCCGACAGCGCGTCCGCGGCGCGTGCCAGGCCCGCGGGCTCGGGCACGGCTCCGCTGCGACGTGACGCGGCGGCCGAGCCGACGAGGATGAGGGCGGTCGCCGCGACCACCGCGAGGGTGATCGGCTCGTCGAGCACGAGCGCGCCGAGCGCGACCGCGACGACCGGGTTGAGGTAGGCGACGAGCGTCGAGCGGGCCGCGCCGACCTCCGCGATGAGCCGGAAGAACAGGACGAACGCGAGCGCGGTGCACACGGCCCCGAGCGCGGCGAGCGCGAGGACCCCGGCGGCGTCGGGCGCCGGGTGCGGTGCCTCGAGCAGCACGACCGGCAGGTACACGAGCGCCGTCAGCCCGAGGCACGCGGTCGTCAGCGGGATCGGCGGCACGTCACGCAGACGCCGGTCGGCCACGATCGGGGCGACCGCGTAGCCGAGCGCGGCCAGGAGCACCTGGGCCACGGCCCACGCGTCGCCCCCGGCCGCGCCCGGACCGAGGAGCAGCGCGACGCCGCCGAGCGCCACGACGAGGCCGGCCCACCGCACGAGCGCGACCGCCTGCCCGTCCACGAACCGGCCGATGACGACGGCCGCGATCGGGACGGTCGCGACGAGCAGCCCGGTGGTCGAGCTGGTGAGCGTGCGCTCGGCGTTCGACAGCAGGATCCACGGCCCGACGATCTCCAGGGCCGCGAACGCGACGACCGGCCGCCGGTGCCCCCGCAGCGTCCGGAACCCGCCGGCGCGCGGCACGAAGGCCAGCAGGAGCAGCGCGCCCAGGCCGGTGCGGGCGAGCACGACGCCCGCCGGCGTGACCTGGTCGACGGCGACCTTGATGAGCAGGTACGGCACGCCCCACACGACGCCCATCGTGAGCAGCAGGGCCCAGCCGCGCCGCGTCACGGGCGTCTCCTCGGGCGTCGCGCGCAGGTCTCGGTTCGCACGGGGGACACGGTAGGGGTCGGGTCCGACACGTCCGCGGGCGACACGGCGCCGCGCCATCCCCGTCGACGGGGCGCGTCCGGCTACCGTGAGGACCATGGCGACCCGTACGACCCCACGGTCGCGCTCCGGCGCGCCCGCCGCACGGTCCGCCGGCACGCCGTCGGGCTCGGGCGCACGTTCCAAGCAGTCGGGCGCACGGCCGGCGGCGCGTGCCTCCGCGCCCTCCCGCCCCCGCGTCCCGCCCTGCCCGTGCGGATCGTCAAGGGCATGTGGATGGGCTCCGCGCACCTCGTCGGCGGCGCGGCCCGCCGCGTCGGGCGCGACGCACGCGACCTCGACCCCGCGCACCGGCGCGACGGCCTCGCGTTCACGCTGCTGGGGCTCGCGGTCGTCGTGGCGGCACGCGAGTGGTGGTCGATGTCCGGCACCGCGGGCGGTGTGGTGCACAACGTCGTGGCCGGCACGTTCGGGGTCGTCGGCGTCGTCGTGCCGATCCTGCTGCTCGCCACGTCGGTTCGGCTCATGCGGCACCCGGACCGCGTGCAGGCGAACGGCCGCATCGGCATCGGCCTCGCGGCGATCCTGCTCGCCGTGTGCGGCCTGGTGCACGTGTTCCAGGACCGTCCGAGCACGGACGACATGGAGGCGGTGCGCGGCGCGGGCGGGATGGTCGGCCTGATCGTCGGCACGCCGCTGGTGACGCTCGTGACGGTCCCGGTGACCGTGGTCCTGCTGCTGCTGCTCACGTTCTTCGGGCTGCTCGTCGTCACGGCGACGCCGGTCCACCAGGTCGTGCCGCGCCTGCGCGCGCTCTACCGCCGCCTCACCGGTCAGCACGACGACGCCGCGACCCAGGACGACGACGCCCCGCTCGTCATCAACGCCGGTCACACGGCGGTCGAGGAGCCGGACGAGCCGCCGCGTGCGCGCCGCGGGCTGCGCCGCCGCAAGGCGGACCGTGCCGCGCAGGCCGCGCAGGCGGCGCTCGACGAGTACGAGGCGGACCAGGCGTTCGTCCGCGCCGCCCTCGTCGACCCTGCCGGGCCCGACGACGAGACGCGCGCGGTCGCACCCGACGCGCCGACCGAGCCCACCACGGTCGTCGAGGCGGCCGCGTCCGCGGCGGCCGCGCCCCGGCCTACGGAGCTGGCCGCACCCCCCACGACGGGCGTCCCGCGCGGTGAGCAGCCGATGCTCGGCGGCGACGTGGTCTACCTGCTGCCGTCCGAGGACTCGCTCGCGAAGGGACCGCCGCACAAGGTCCGCTCGGCCGCGAACGACCGCGTGGTCGAGTCGCTCACGAGCGTGCTCGAGCAATTCGAGATCGACGCCAAGGTCACGGGCTTCACCCGCGGCCCGACCGTGACCCGGTACGAGGTCGAGCTGGGGCCGGCGGTCAAGGTCGAGCGCGTCACGGCGCTGTCGAAGAACATCGCGTACGCGGTCGCGTCGGCCGACGTGCGGATCCTGTCGCCGATCCCGGGCAAGTCCGCGATCGGCATCGAGATCCCCAACACCGACCGCGAGACCGTCGCGCTCGGCGACGTGCTGCGCTCGTCGGCCGCCAAGCGCTCCGACCACCCGATGATCATCGGCGTCGGGAAGGACGTCGAGGGCGGCTACGTCGTCGCGAACCTCGCGAAGATGCCCCACCTGCTGGTCGCGGGCGCGACCGGTGCCGGTAAGTCGTCGTTCGTGAACTCGATGATCGTGTCGATCCTCATGCGCTCGACGCCGGACCAGGTGCGCATGGTGCTGGTCGACCCCAAGCGCGTCGAGCTGACGATCTACGAGGGCATCCCGCACCTGATCACCCCCATCATCACGAACCCCAAGAAGGCCGCGGAGGCCCTCGAGTGGGTCGTGCGGGAGATGGAGGCGCGCTACGACGACCTCGCGATGTTCGGGTTCAAGCACGTCGACGACTTCAACGCCGCGGTCCGGGCGGGCAAGGTCAAGCCCCTGCCGGGGTCCGAGCGCAAGATCGCGACGTACCCGTACCTGCTGGTGATCGTCGACGAGCTCGCGGACCTCATGATGGTCGCGCCCCGCGACGTCGAGGCGTCCATCCAGCGCATCACGCAGCTCGCGCGCGCGGCCGGCATCCACCTGGTGCTCGCGACGCAGCGTCCGTCGGTCGACGTCGTGACGGGTCTGATCAAGGCCAACGTCCCCTCGCGCCTCGCGTTCGCGACGAGCTCGCTCACGGACTCGCGCGTCGTGCTCGACCAGCCGGGTGCGGAGAAGCTCATCGGCCAGGGCGACGCGCTGTTCCTGCCGATGGGCGCGGCCAAGCCCATGCGTACGCAGGGCGCGTGGGTCGCGGAGTCCGAGATCCACGCGGTCGTCGAGCACGTCAAGACCCAGCTCAAGCCGTCCTACCGGCAGGACGTCGCGCAGGCCGCGCCGAAGAAGCAGGTCGACGAGGACATCGGCGACGACCTCGACCTGCTGCTGCAGGCCGCCGAGCTCGTCGTGACGTCGCAGTTCGGCTCGACGTCGATGCTGCAGCGCAAGCTGCGGGTGGGCTTCGCCAAGGCCGGTCGCCTGATGGACCTGCTGGAGTCCCGCGAGATCGTCGGGCCGTCCGAGGGCTCGAAGGCGCGCGAGGTGCTCGTGCAGCCCGACGACCTGCCCGGGACGCTCGCGATGCTGCGCGGGGAGCCGGCGGACGACGGACCGTTGCCCGGCGACGAGGGCATCCCGGTCGCGACCGACTACCACGACGACCTCGAGGACGAGGGCCAGGGCTGGTCCGGCGGCGGGCGGTGACGCCCACGCGGGTCCTGGCCACGGCGCCGTCGCCCGCGGCGCTGACCGCGGGGACGGACGACACGGTGGGGCTCGCGTCGCTCGTCATCGCGGCGATCGCGGTCGTCGCGCTCGTCTGGGTGCTCGTGCTCCTCGCGCGCCAACGCCGTGAGGTGCGCCGCGCCAACGACCTGCTCGACCTGTCGCGCGAGCTGCGGCACCGGTACGACGCGCTGCAGGCGGTCACCAAGGAGGGCGTGCTCGTCGTCTCGCTGTCCGGCACGGTGCTCGACATCTCCGACCGGGCCGCGACGATCCTCGGCGTGGTGCCGGACGCCGCCGTGGGGCGGCACCTCACGGACCTGGCGGTCGTGCTGGTCAACGAGCAGGGTCTCGCGATGAACCCCGCGGGCGTGCTCGGCTACCGCACGGGGCGCGCGGGATACACGGTCGACTCGCAGCTCGTCGGCGTGGCGGTCGCGAGCCCCACGGGCACGCAGGCGCGCATGGTGCAGGTCTCGAGCCAGCTCGTCGCGGCGGCCGACGGCGACGCGCCCGCGGTGCTCACGACGCTCGTCGACGTCACGGGGTCGCGGCAGGTCGAGGCGGCGCTGTCCCGCTCGGAGACGCAGTTCCGGGTCGCGATGGAGAACGCGCCGATCGGCATGGCGCTCGTCGACCTCGACTGGCACGTCGTCGAGGCCAACGCGGCCCTCGCGGAGCTGCTGGGGACGACGGTGGACGCGCTGCGCGGCTACCCGATGGAGGCGCTCGGCACGCCCGAGTCGCGCGCGAGCGAGCGCCTCGAGGTCGACCGGCTGCTCGGTGGCGGCCAGCACCGGTTCTCGGTCGAGAAGCGCTACCAGCGCGCGGACGGCCACCTCGTGTGGGTCGTCCTCGACGCCGCGCTCGTGCGCTCGCCCACGGGCGAGCCGGACCACTTCGTCGTGCAGGTCCGCGACTCGACCGAGTCGAAGCTCCAGGCCGAGATGCTCACGCACCGCGCGATGCACGACCCGCTCACGGGCCTCGCGAACCGCACCCTGCTGCAGGAGGTGCTGCAGTCCGTGCTCGAGCAGCCGGGCGTGGTCGACCGGGTCGCGGTGCTCGCGTGCGACCTCGACGGGTTCAAGGAGATCAACGACCGGTACGGGCACGCGGCCGGCGACGAGGTCCTCGTGCACGTCGCGGGCGTGCTGCGGGCGGCCACCGCGCGGCGCGGGACGGTCGCGCGCCTCGGCGGCGACGAGTTCGTCGTCGTCGTGCAGGACGTCGACGGGCCGCGGGCGGTGTTCGAGGTGGCGGCCGCGATCCACGCGGGCCTCGCGGAGCCGGTGCGTGTCGCGCGGCGGCGGATGCAGGTCGCGGCGAGCATCGGCATCGCGCTCGCCGACCCGGAGACCGTGCAGGGCGGCGCGCCGGGCCTGCTCGCGGCGGCGGACTCCGCGCTGTACCGAGCCAAGGCGGCGGGCCGCGGACGGACCGAGGTCTACGACCACTCGATGGGCCGTTCCTCGAGCGTCGACCTGCTGCGCGAGCTCACGGACGCGCTCGACGCCGACGAGCTGGTCGTGCACTACCAGCCGATCGTCGACCTCGCGGACGGCCGCGTCGTCGGGTACGAGGCGCTCGTGCGCTGGCAGCACCCGTACCGCGGGCTGCTGCTGCCGTCGGCGTTCCTGGGTCTCGCGCAGGAGGCGGGGCTCGCGGTGCCGCTCGGTCAGCTCGTCGCGACGAAGGTCGCCGAGTTCGTCGCGACGTCGCCCGACCGCACCACGTGGGTGTCGGTCAACGTGTCCGCGGACCAGCTGGGTGACGGGGAGTTCGCGACGACGCTGCTCGCGGAGATCTCGCGGCACCGGCTCATGGCGGGGCGGATCGTGGTCGAGCTCACCGAGTCCTCGCTCGTGGCGTCGGGCACGCGCATCCGCCACGAGCTCACGCAGCTGTCCGCCGCGGGCGTGCCCATCCTGCTCGACGACTTCGGGACCGGCGTGTCGCCACTGTCCTACCTGCGCGACCTGCCGGTCGCCGGCGTGAAGCTCGACATGTCCTTCACCTCCGGCATCCCGGACGACCCCACCGCGGGCAAGGTGGTCCGTGCGCTCGGGGCGCTCGCGCGCGAGCTCGCGATGGTCACGATCGCCGAGGGGATCGAGCACGCCGAGCAGGCCGAGTACCTGCACCGCAACGGGTGGCGCTACGGGCAGGGGTGGTTGTACGGCGGGGCGCAGCCGGCGCCCGGCTCGCCCGAGGCCGCGACCGCGGTGCCGCTGCCCGGCGTGGTGCGGCGGCCGGACGCCGCGGCCCGCCCGACGCCGGTGGCGCCGCCGCTGGCCGGCATGTCCGCGCCGCCGCGCCCGGCGCAGCCGGGCACCCCGCACCCCGCGGCGGACGGTCCGCCGGCGCCGACGGGGAGCGCCTGAGCCGCGTCAGCCCGGCCGGCGCACCACGACGGGCGCATCGCCCGTGGGCGTCACCGGCTCGGTGCGTTCCTCGGCCTGGTCGCCGGCCGCCTCCCGGACGCGCGCGAGCCGGGCCGCGACCTCGTCGGGAGACAGGGTCGACGTCCCGCCGGTGATGTCGGTCAGCGCGTGCACCCGGTGCCCGCTCGTGCGGTCGACGGTCACCGGTGTCCACTCGACCCCGGTGACCCGCACGGGTCCCGCCGCGCGGCCGTCCGCCGCGAACGCGCCGGGACTTCGCACGTGCGCGGTGAGCAGCAGCCCCGAGTCCGTCTTCGGGGAGCAGCACGCCCCGTCCTGGTTCGACAGGTAGTTTCCGAGCCCGTACGCGACCCACATGCCGGTCCCGTCCGGGCCGCCGTCGAGCCGCACGACCGGCTGCGGCACGTGCGCGTGGTGCCCGATGTACAGGTCGATCTCGCCCGACTCCGCGAGCCGACGCGCGACGTCCTCCTGCTCTGCCGTCGGCGCGGTCTGGTACTCGACACAGCAGTGCACGCTCGCGACGACGAGGTCCGCACCGGCTGCTCGCGCGTCGCGGGCCTGGGCGACCATCGTCGGCACGTCGATGCGCGTGACGGACCACGGCTTGTCCGCGTCGACCGGCATGCCGTTGGTGCCGTACGTCGCGGCGATGTGCGCGACCGTGATCGTCTGGCCGGCGCGCTCGAGCGTGTACAGCTGCGGCGCCTCGGCCTCCGCCTGCGTGCGCGCCGTGCCCGCGTGCCCGAGCCCCGCCGCGTCGAGCGCGTCGAGCGTCGCGCTCACGCCCGCGAAGCCGCGGTCCACCGAGTGGTTCGACGCCGTCGAGCAGCCGTCCCAGCCCTGCGCCGCGAGCCCGGCGACCACCTCGACGGGCGCACCGAAGATCGGGTACCCGCTCGGCTTGCTGCCGTTCGGGGCGACCGGCACCTCGAGGTGGCACAGCGCGAGGTCCGCCGCCTGCACCCACGGCGTGAGCGGTGCGAGCAGCGGGCCGAAGTCCACCGTCCCGCCGCTCGTGGCCGACGAGACGACCGCCTGGTGGGGGAGCACGTCCCCGGTCGCGACGATGGTGAACTCCGCGTCCGCGTCCGGCGTGGGCGACGGCGTCGGCGTGGGGCTCGCCGTCGCGGCGGACGTCGTGGCGACCACCGGCTCGCCGTCCCCGGCGGACGTGGACGCCTCCCAGGGGCGCAGCACCGCGGCCGCGGCGGCGACGCAGGACACGACGAGCACGAGCGCGGTGAGCGCCACGGGCGACGAGGAGCGACGGGGGCGTCGGGCGTGGCGGGTCACACGCGGGACCCTAGCCGCCGCGGCGGGTGCCGCGGGCAAGCACTCGGCCGCGTCGCGCCGAGTCCACCCGGTCGCCCCGTGCGTCGGCCCCCGCGCCTGCGTCCACCCGGCTCCGTCGGCCCGGCCCTGTCCCCCCGGCCTCCGTCCGCCGCGGGCCGCACGCCGCGCCGCGCACGCGGGTCACCGGGCCCGGCGCGCGGACGACCTAGGCTGTCGGCGTGAGTCCCGCACCGCAGCCGACGTGGAACCTCGCGAACGTGCTGACGGTCGCGCGCGTCCTGCTGGTGCCCGTGTTCGTCTGGGCGATGCTGGCCGAGGGCGGGGACAGCGTGGGGTACCGCCTGCTCGCGGCCGGCGTGTTCGCGGTGGCCGCCGTCACCGACCGGATCGACGGCTGGTACGCGCGCCGCACGGGTCAGGTCACCGACTTCGGCAAGCTGCTCGACCCGATCGCCGACAAGCTGCTCATCGGCGCGGCGCTCGTCGTGCTGTCCGCGCTGGGAGAGCTGCCCTGGTGGGTCACGGTCGTGATCCTCGTGCGTGAGCTCGGCATCACGGTCATGCGGTTCTTCCTGCTGCGCTACGTCGTGCTGCCCGCCTCGCGCGGCGGCAAGCTCAAGACCGTGCTGCAGTCGTTCGCGATCGGGCTGTACGTCCTGCCGTTGTCCGCGATGCCGCCCGCCGTCGAGGTCCTCGCGGGCGTCGTGATGGCCGCCGCCCTCGTCGTGACGGTCGTGACCGGGCTCGACTACGTGCGCACCGCGGTGCGCATCCGCCGCGCGGCGCCCGTCCCGCCGGGGATCTGACGTGCCCACCGCCGAGGCGCTCGACGCGCTGCGGGAGCGCGGCTGGACGTTGGCGGTCGCCGAGTCGCTCACGGGCGGCCTGCTGAGTGCCCGGGTCGTCGACGTGCCGGGCGCGTCCGAGGTGCACCGCGGCGCGGTCGTCGCGTACGCGACCGACCTCAAGGCGTCCCTGCTGGGCGTCCCGACGGCATTGCTCGACGCCGTGGGTGCGGTCGACCCGGAGGTCGCGCTTCTGATGGCGGACGGCGTGCGGCGTCGCCTGGGCTCGGACGTCGGGGTCGCGACGACGGGCGTCGCGGGACCCGACCCGCAGGACGGGCACCCGCCCGGGACCGTGCACGTCGCGGTCGTGACGCCCGTGCGACGCGAGGTCCGCTCGCTGCGGCTCGGGGGCGGACGCGCGCAGGTCCGCGCGCGGTGCGTCGAGGAGGCGCTGGCGCTCCTGTCTGCCGCGGTGCGGGTGTCCGACGCGGCGCGAGTGTCCGACGCGGTGCGAGGCGACGACCCCGATCGGCAGGACCTGCCGTAGCCGGACCGGGCGGCGCCCGGCCGGCCCGGGTGAATCGTCGCCTCGGCCCGCCCGGGACGCCTCGGCGGCGGGAACACGCAAACCTGGTCCGACGTTGGAGGAGGCGTGATGAACACTCGCCCCCCGGCTCGACGTAGTCCCGCGCGTGTCAGCGGGGCACGGTACGGTGACAGGGTGTCGGTCGACAGGCCGCCGGCACGTGAGGGTGGCCGAGAGGCGGCGCACGGGGTGTCCCGTGCGGTCGGACCTCGGGTGACGGACGAGACGAGAGGGGGAGCCTCGATGATCGTGCTGCGTCGTGAGATCGGCGACGTGCTGCGGGATGCGCGTCAGCGCCAGGGCAGGACCCTTCGTGAGGTCTCGTCGGCGGCGCGGGTCTCGCTCGGGTACCTGAGCGAGGTCGAGCGAGGGCAGAAGGAGGCGTCGTCCGAGCTGCTGCAGAGCATCTGCGCGGCGCTCGACGTCCCGATGTCCCTCGTGCTGCGCGAGGTGAGCGACCGCGTCGCGGTTGCCGAGGGCCTGCTCATCCCCGACACCGTCCCGGCGGAGCTGGCCGCGTCGATGGGGTGCACGGGCGAGGGCGGCTGGGCCCGTCCGCGCTCCGAGCTCGCGCCCATCGGCTGACGTCAGGCCGCCCCGGGCCGGGCCTGGCAGCGCGGGCAGTAGAACACCGGACGCTCCATGGGCGGCCGGCGAGCGGGCGCGACCGCGATGGGCGTCCCGCACCGCGTGCAGGGACGCCGGAGGCGGCCGTGCACGCGCGAGTCGGGCCGGCCGGAGAGCACCGACCGCTGCATGAGGCGCCGCGCGACGACGTAGAGCCGGGCGGGGTCCTCGACCTGGTCAGCCGGCGTCCACGGCCACAGCCGGAGCGCGAACAGGGACTCCGCGCAGAAGATCGTGCCCAGCCCCGCGGCGACCCGCTGGTCCAGCAGGACCTCCGCGGCGGGAGTGGCGCCCTGCGCACGCCACCGCCGCAGGACCTCGTCGAGGTCCAGCTCGTCCGCGAGGACGTCCGGCCCCAGATGGTCGATCAGCCGCCGCTCGTCGCGCGTCGGCACCACGTCGAGCATCCCGAGGAGCCGACCCAGCGCCGTCCACCGGTCCGTCGCGAGGACCGCGCGGATCTCCGTGGCGCGCCCGGCCGCCCGCGGCGTCCCGGTCGCCGCGACCCGCCACATGCCGTCCATCCGCAGGTGCGTGTGCAGCGTGCGGCCGTCGTCGAACCGTGTGAACAGGTGCTTGCCGTAGGGACGCGTGCCGAGCACCGTCCGTCCCATGAGGTCCACGCCCGCGGCCGACGGCCAGCGCAGCTCGGCGCGGACGAGCACCCGTCCCGCGAGCGCGTCGTCCAGCCGGGTCGCGGTGCGTCGCAGCACATCACCCTCGGGCATCGCGCATCCTCACCGGGCCGACCCCAGCCGCAGCCCACGAGGAGTGGTCGAGAACCCCGCGGCGACGAGCGCGGTGCCGACCGCCGAGTGCGCGGCACCGTCCGCGAGCACCGCGGCGCCGTCGATGCGCGTGATCGTCAGGCGTCCCGTCCGCGGCACCACGGACGCCAGGCCGCGCGCCGCCGCGTCGAGCATCTCGCCGTCCTCGGCGAACGACAGGACCGTCCGGCCGCCGCGTTCGACGTAGAGCACCAGCGCGCCGTCGACGAGCACGACGAGCGACCCCGCCTTGCGCCCGGGCCGGTGTCCCGCACCGTCCGCGGCGCCCACCGGGTCCGGCCACGCGAGCGCACCTCCGTACGGGTTGGCCGGGTCGGTCGCGGCCAGCACGACGACGAGCGCGCTGCCCCGCCGGGGCGCGTCCCGCGACGACCGCGCGGCGTCCAGCGCGGGGTCGCTCGTCGCGCCGCCCTCGCTGCGCTCCTCGGCGCGCTCCTGCGCGAGCTGCACGGTGGACGCGTCCGCGCGCAGCTGGTCGACCGCGCCCGGCAGGGCGAACTGCGACCCGCCGAGCCGCTCGACGAAGTACCCGCGACGCACCTGGCCGCCCTGCTCGAGCGCGCCGAGGACGCGGTACACGTCGCCGAACCGTGAGCCGATCCCCTCGAGCGGCGCGACCGCGCGTGTGAGCACGCCGTGCCGGTCGAGGAGCTGGGCGGCGAGCGCGTGCGCGCGCAGGGTCGCGTCGCCCTCCCGGGCAGGGAGCAGCGACCAGCGTCCGGCGGAGCTGCCGTCCGCCCGCGGCCGCACCACCGGTGCACCGCCCAGACCGCGCAGCCCCAGCCGTGGTCGCAGCGGGCGACCACGCGGCGCGGTCGTGCGCGTGCGGTGCGCCGTCGTCCCCGAGCCGAGCCATGCCCGCAGCGGGGACAGCGAGTCGTTGGTGACGAGCCCCGCCCAGACCAGGTCCCACAGCGCGGCCACCACGTCACGCTCCGTGACGGGCAGCGGCTCGGCGGGCGCGTCGCCCGCGGCGTCGGCCCCGGGCGCGGCCGGGGCACCGACGTGCTCCCAGCGGTCCCGCACGCGCGCGGTGAGCGCGCCCACGAACCACGCGCCACCGTCGCCCAGCGCGTCGAGCACCGCGACGTGCAGCGGGCTCGTCGTCGCGAGGTCCTCCTGCAGCGCGAGGGCGGCCAGCGTCAGGTCGGCCACGCTCGCGGGGTGCAGCGAGACCACGCCGTCATGACCCGGCAGCGCCGCGTGGCCCGCCCAGACCACCTCGCCCGCGGCCGTGAGCTCGTCCAGCATCTCCGGGCGGTAGTCCACGACGCGGGACGGCAGCACGTGGGCCTCGAGCGCCGAGGCGGGCACCGCGAAGCCCGCGAGCTGCTCGACGACCCGCGCGACGCCGTCGACACCGCGCAGCCCGGCGGCTCCGCCGCCGAGCACGGGTGCGACCGACTGCCACCGGGGCAGGAACACCCCGAGCGCGCGCGGGTCGACGGGCTCGACCTGCGAGCGCAGCGCGGCGAGCGAGCGTCGGCGCAGCGTGCGCAGCACGTTCGCGTCGCAGTACTCGTCGCCCGTCCCGCCCAGCTCGGTGGGACGCAGGCGCCCGCGCACGAGCACGCCCGCGTCCTCGAGCCGCCCCAGCGCCTGCTGCGCGACCGCGACGCCCCACCCGTGGTGCGCCGCGAGAGCGGCGGCGGTGAACGGGCCGTGCGTGCGCGCGTACCGGCGCACGAGGTCGCCCACCGGGTCGGGGAGCACCTCGGTGAACGTCTCGGGCACGCCGACGGGCAGCGCGACCCCGAGCGCGTCGCGCAGGCGGCCCGCGTCCTCGACGGCCGCCCACTGCTGCGCGCGATGCGGCGGGACGCCCGCGAGCCGGACCTCGATCAGGCGTCGCGCGTCCGCGAGCTCGGCGAGCCACATGGGCACACGGTCATGGACCTCGGGCGCGGCGCGCGTGAGCAGCTCCGCGACGGGCAGGGGACCGTGCCGTCGCACGGTGTCCGCGAGCTGCTCGAGCGTCGTTGCCTGCCGGTCCGGCGCGCGGCCCGACAGCTCGGCCTCGGTGTCGAGGACCGCCTGCGGGTCGAGGAGGTCCGCCAGCTGGGACTCGCCGGACTGCCCGAGCAGCTCGGCGAGCAGCGTCGGGTCGAGCGTGAGCGCGGCCGCGCGGCGCTCCGCCAGCGGGGCGTCGCCGTCGTACAGGAACTGCGCCGTGTAGCCCATGAGCAGCGACTGCGCGAACGGCGAGGGTGCGCGCGTCGTGACCTCGACGACGCGCACCCGCCCCGCGGCGACGCCGCGCATGAGCTCCGCGAGCGCCGCGGTGTCGAAGTCGTCCTGGAGGCACTCGCGCGTCGCCTCCAGCAGGATCGGGAAGTCGGGGTACCGGGCGGCCACCGACAGCAGCTGGGCGGAGCGCTGGCGCTGCTGCCACAGCGGGCTGCGGCGGTCGGGACGGCGGCGCGGCAGCAGGAGGGCGCGCCCGGCGGCCTCGCGGAACCGTGCCCCGAACATCGCCGACGAGCCGAGCTGCGCGCGGACCTGTGCGACCACGTCGTCGGGGTCGACCAGGAGGTCCGCCAGGTCGAGGCCGGGCGCGCCCTCCGCGTCGCCGCGACGCTCGTCCCACAGGTCGTCGAGCTCGGCGTCCAGCGTGTCCGGCAGCCGCAGGACGATCCCGTCGTCCGAGTGCATCGCGGCCGCGTCGACGCCGTACCGCTCGCGCAGCCGCGCGCCGAGCACGACCGCCCAGGGCGCGTGCACGCGTGCGCCGTACGGCGAGTGGATGACCACGCGCCAGTCGCCGAGCTCGTCGCGGAACCGCTCGACGACGACGGCGACGTCGCTCGGCACCTCGCCGGTGGCCGCCACCTGCTCGCGCACGTACGCGAGCAGGTTGTCGGCCGCCCACGCGTCGAGGCCCGCGGCCGTCGCGGCCAGCCGCGCGTCCTCGTCGGACAGGGCGGCGAGCTCGCGCACCCACGCGCCCATGGCGCGGCCCAGCTCCGCGGGCCGGCCCGGCGAGTCGCCCTTCCAGAAGGGCAGGCGCCCGGGCACCCCGGGCGCGGGGGACACCAGCACGCGGTCGGCGGTGATCTCCTCGATGCGCCACGTCGACGAGCCGAGCGTGAACGTGTCGCCCGCGCGTGACTCGTAGACCATCTCCTCGTCGAGCTCGCCGACGCGCTTGCCCCCGCGCGTGCGGCCCGCGGAGATCTCGGGGTCCACCGCGACGCCGGGCGTCGCCGCCGTGGGCGACGCGAGGAACACGCCGTACATGCCACGGTCCGGGATCGTGCCGCCGCTCGTGACCGCGAGCCGCAGCGCTCCCGGACGCCCGACGAGCACGTCGCGGACCCGGTCCCACACCAGCCGGGGGCGCAGCTCCGCGAACTCCTCGCTCGGGTACCGGCCAGCGAGCATGTCGAGCACCGCCCGCAGCGTCGCGTCGCCGAGCCTGGCGAACGGGGCGGCGCGGCGCACCACGCGCGCGAGCTCGTCGACCGGCCACTCGTCGACCGCGACCATCGCGACGACCTGCTGCGCGAGCACGTCGAGCGGGTTGCTCGGCACCGCGAGCGGCTCGAGCTCACCCGTGCGCATGCGCTGGGCCGTGACGGCCGCCGCCACGAGCTCGCCGCGGTACGTCGGGAACACCACGCCGCGGGACACCGCGCCGACCTGGTGCCCCGCGCGGCCGATGCGTTGCAGGCCGCTCGCGACGGACGGCGGCGCGCCCACCTGGACGACCAGGTCGACCGCGCCCATGTCGATGCCGAGCTCGAGCGAGCTCGTCGCGACCACCGCCGGCAGGACGCCCGCCTTGAGCTCGGACTCGGTGCGCGTGCGCTCCGCGCGGCTCATCGAGCCGTGGTGGGCCCGCGCGAGGATCGTCGAGGCGTCTCGGGTGTCGATCCCGACGCCCGTGCCCGACTGCCCCGGGACGGCGGCGGCGTGCAGCTCGCCGGGGTCGGGCACGTCGAGGCCGGTGCGCTGGGCCCACACCTCGTTCATGCGCGAGGTGAGCCGTTCGGCACCACGACGCGAGTTGGTGAACACGAGCGTGGCGCGGTGCTCGGCGACGAGGTCGACCACCCGCTCCTCGACGTGCGGCCACACCGACGCGCGGCGCTGCGGCCGGTCGGCGTCGCCCGCGAGGTCGGCCTCCGCGGCCTGGGACCACGCGTCGGCGGCGGGTGTCGCCTGCGCTCCGGTGTCGCTCGCGGACGCCGCGCGCGACGCGGGGTCGCCCGCGGACGCCAGGTCGGACAGGTCGGGGACGGGTACGACGACGTCGACCGCGATCTGCTTGGTCGCGGGCGGCTGCACGACGACGACCTCGCGCCCGCCCTCGGACCGCGGCCGCGCCCCCGCGAGGAAGGACGCCACCGCCTCCACGGGCCGGACCGTCGCGGACAGCCCGATGCGCTGCGCGGGCGGCCGGCCCGAGGCCTCGAGCAGCACGTCGAGGCGCTCGAGCGACAGCGCGAGGTGCGCACCGCGCTTCGAGCCCGCGACGGCGTGGATCTCGTCGAGGATCACGGTGTGCACGCCCGCGAGCCCGGCGCGTGCCCCCGACGTCAGGACGAGGTAGAGCGACTCGGGCGTCGTGATGAGCACGTCCGGTGGTCGCGTCGCGAACGCGCGGCGCTCGGCGGGGGGCGTGTCGCCGGTCCGGGTGCCGACCGCGACCTCGGGGAGGCTCGTGCCGAGCCGGGTCGCCGCCTGCCGGATCCCCACGAGCGGCGAGCGCAGGTTGCGCTCGACGTCGGTCGCGAGCGCCTTGAGCGGTGAGACGTACACCACGCGGCAGCGGTGCGTCGGGTCGTCCGGCGGGCTGCTCGTCAGCAGGCCGTCGAGGGCCCACAGGAACGCCGCGAGCGTCTTGCCCGACCCGGTCGGTGCGACGACGAGCGCGTGCCGCCCGCCCGAGACCGCGTCCCACGCGCCGACCTGCGCGGCGGTCGGCTCGGCGAACGCGCCGGTGAACCACGTGCGGGTCGGCTCGGAGAAGCGGGTGAGCACCACGTGCGACATCGTCGCAGGCCGCGCCCACACCCGCCGCCCGCGTGCGGGCGTCCCGGCCGCGGCTCCGCGTCCGTCGGCCGCGTCCGCCGGCCGTGTGCGTCCCGACGCCTGCGCGTGACAGGCTGGCGCCGTGAGGTACAGCGAGTTCTGGGAGCTGGTCGAGGAGGTGCTCGGCAGCGCGCACGGGCGCGAGCTGGTCGCGACCCTCGTCGTCGGCGCGCTCGAGAACCGCACACCCGCGGCCGCGCTCGAGGACGGTGCCGACCCGCGCGAGGTCTGGCACGCCATGTGCGACGAGCTGCAGATCCCTCAGTCGCAGCGCTGGGGCGCCGACCTGCGCCGCCCGGCGCCACCCCGCCGGTAGACCGGCAGGCGTTCAGCCGGTAGACCAGCACTGGGACCATCCGGCGGACCGCCGGTGGGCGACCCGAGACGACCCGAGGACGACCCGAGGACGGCCGGTGGACGACGGGCGAGAGCAGACCGCGCGTCGGCGCGCGCCGTGGCTGCCGACGTTCGGTGACGCGGCCGACGCGCTCGTCGGCCTCGTCGCGACCGCCGCGGGTCTCGGGGTCGCGATCGCCCTGGTCGACGGCGTCGAGGCCACCGGGGTCGGCGGCGTGCTCGTCGTCGCGCTCCTCGTGTTCGTCGGTGACCTCGCGCTGCGCCCCCCGCTGCGCGCGCTCGCACGGCCCGTCGGAGCGATGGGCGCCCTGGTGCTCGGCCTCGTCGCGCAGGTCGCGATCGCGTGGGCCGCGCTCTCCCTGGTGCCGGGCATCGAGGTGACCTCGGCGTGGGCGGTGGTGCGCGTCATCGTGATCGCCGCGGTCGTCATGGCGGTCGGCCGCTGGCTGCTCGGCGCGAACGACTCCGAGTACGTGATCTCCGACGTGCTGCGTCGCGCCCGCCGCAAGGCGCGCCGGCTCGACGGTCGCGTGCCGCAGGGCAGGCCCGCGGGCATGCTCGTCGTGCAGCTCGACGGCGTCGCCGAGCCCGTGCTGCGCGAGGCGGTCGAGGCCGGGCTCGCGCCGACGATGCAGCGCTGGCTCACGCAGGGCACGCACCGGCTCGAGACCTGGTGGGCGCGCGTGCCGTCGACGACCCCCGCGAGCCAGGCCGGCCTGCTGCACGGCGAGTCCGGCGAGATCCCCGCGTTCCGGTGGTGGGACCGCGGACTCGGCCGCCTCGTCGTGACCAACCACCCCGCCGACGCCGCGCTCGTCGAGACGCGCCTCACCGACGGCAAGGGGCTGCTGGCGGGCGGCGGCACGGCCGTGTCCACGATGTTCACCGGCGACGCCGAGCGCGCGTACGTCGTGATGAGCCGCACACGCACGCGCGCCCCCGACGGCTCGGGCGGCGGCCTGGGGCCGGGGGCGGAGTTCGTGCGGTTCTTCGCGAGCCCGTTCGTGCTCGCCCGCGCGGTCTCGCTCACGATCGGCGAGATCGTCAAGGAGCTGTACCAGGCGCGGCGCCAGCACGTGCGCGACGTGCGCCCGCGCATCTCGCGCGGCGGCTGGTACGTGGTGCTGCGCGGCGTGACGAACGTGCTCATGCGGGACCTGTCGACGTCGCTCGTCGCCGAGGCGGTCGTCCGGGGCGACCCGGTGGTGTTCGTCGACCTCGTCGACTACGACGAGATCGCGCACCACGCCGGTCCCACGCGCCCGGAGTCGCTGCGGGCGCTCGAAGGGCTCGACCGGGTGCTGCGCACGCTCGAGCAGGCCGTCGCGGTCGCGCCGCGCGACTACCGCGTCGTCGTGCTGTCCGACCACGGGCAGGCGCTCGGCGAGACGTTCGAGCAGCTCGAGGGCGCGAGCCTGCTCGACGTCGTGCGCGAGCTCATGGCGCGGCCGGACGCGAGCGGTGTCCAGAGCGGGACCGGCGAGGACTGGGGACCGCTCAACGCGCTCCTGACGAGCGTCGTGGGCTCGGGCGGCAGCCGCGCGGTCGGGCCGGACGCCGGACGGGCGTCGGGTCGCGTACGGGACTCCGCGACCCCCGAGCCGCCCGAGGTGGTCGTCGTCGGGTCCGGCAACCTCGGGCTGGTGTGGTTCCCGCGAGCCGACCACCGGCTCGTCCTCGAGGAGCTGCAGGAGCGCTGGCCCGCGCTCGTGCCGGGGCTCGCCGCGCGGCCCGGCGTCGGGGCGGTCGTCGTGGACACGCGCACGCGCGGGCTCGTCGCGATCGGTGCGCGCGGACTGGTGCTCCTGGAGCCCGACCGCGACGCGGACCCGGCCGACGCGGTCGAGGGGGAGGACCCGCTGGCGCCGTACGGGCCGCGGGGACGCGCGGACCTCGCGCGCGCCGCGCGGCTGCCGCACACGGGGGACCTGCTGCTCGTCTCGCGCGTCACGCCGGGCGGGCACGTGCACGCGTTCGAGGGCCAGGTCGGGTCCCACGGCGGGATCGGCGGGGCGCAGAACCTCGCGATGCTCCTGCACCCCGCGCAGTGGCCCGTGGACGACGAGCTGCGCGAGGCGGTCGGCGCGCAGCACCTGCTCGTGGGCGCGGAGGCCGTGCACGAGCAGCTCGTGCGGTGGGCGCGGCGCGCCGGGCTGCGGGAGGTGTGACGTGACGTCGCGGGACGAGATGCCCGACGTCACGGTGCCGGACGTCACGGTGCCCGATGTCACGGTGCCCGATGTCACGGTGCCCGATGTCACGGTGCCCGATGTCACGGTGCCCGATGTCACGGTGCGCTGGCTCGGTCACGCGAGCGTGGTGCTCGACCTCACGCTCGCGGGGGAGCAGCCGGGGGTCGCGCGACGCGTCCGGCTGCTGACGGACCCCCTGCTGCGCCGTCACGCGGGCCTGCTGCGCCGTCGCGGCGGGGCGCCGCGGCGCGAGGACTGGTGCGACGCGGACGCGGTGCTGGTCTCGCACCTGCACCACGACCACGCGGAGCTGGGCTCGCTCGAGCTGCTGGGCGCGACGCCCGTGGTCGCACCGCCCAGCAACGCCCACTGGCTCACCCGCCACGGCGTGCCGGCGGTCGCGGTGCCCGAGGGCTCGTGGTGGCACGTGCCCGGTACGGGCGTGCGTGTGCGGCCGGTGACCGCGGTGCACGGGCACCGGCCCATGCCGCACCGGCCGAACGCCGCCGTGGGGTTCCTCGTCGTCGGCCCCGGGGTGCGGGTGTGGTTCGCGGGGGACACCGCGCCGTTCCCGCAGATGGCGGAGCTGCCGGCGCTCGCGGGTGGGCCCATCGACCTCGCGCTGGTGCCCGTGGGCGGGTGGGGGCCGCGGCTGTCCGGCGGGCACATGGACCCGGTCCAGGCCGCCGAGGCGGTCGCGGCGGTGCGGGCAGCGGCGGCCGTGCCGGTGCACTGGGGGACGCTGCACGCCCCGGTCTCGCGGCGGCTGCCGCCCGGCTGGATGGACGCGGCCGGTCCGGCGTTCGCCGCGGCCGTCGCGCGGCGGGCGCCGGGCTGCGCGGTGCACGTGCTCGAGCCCGGGGACCAGGTCCGCGTGCGCGTGCGGTGACGCGTCACGCGGGACATCGGCGTGTCGCGCGCGATCGAACGTCTGTTCGGTAGTGTGGTGCGCGGTGACGACGTCCGCGACGTCCACCCGTCCACAGGTCGGTCCCCGTGAGGGGCCGTCCACAGGGCCGGGAGGTGCGCGACGGCTGTGTCGGTGGTCGGGCATAGCGTCACCGCACGACGAGAAGACCAGCCCCCGCAGGCGCAGCACGTCAGCTGCTCGAGACGAAGGTGGAGCACATGCCTCCCGCACCCCAGGACCGCGAGAAGGCCCTCGAGGCCGCCCTCTCCCAGATCGACCGTCAGTTCGGCAAGGGCTCCATCATGCGCCTCGGCGACGAGGGCCGTGCCCCCGTCGAGGTGATCCCCACCGGCTCGATCGCGCTCGACGTCGCGCTCGGCATCGGCGGTCTCCCGCGCGGCCGCATCATCGAGATCTACGGCCCGGAGTCCTCCGGCAAGACGACGGTCGCGCTGCACGCGGTCGCGAACGCGCAGCGGGCCGGCGGCATCGCGGCGTTCATCGACGCGGAGCACGCGCTCGACCCGGAGTACGCCAAGAAGCTCGGTGTGGACACCGACGCGCTGCTCGTGTCCCAGCCGGACACGGGCGAGCAGGCGCTCGAGATCATGGACATGCTGATCCGCTCCGGCGCGATCGACATCATCGTGATCGACTCGGTCGCCGCGCTCGTGCCGAAGGCCGAGATCGAGGGCGAGATGGGTGACAGCCACGTCGGTCTGCAGGCGCGACTGATGTCGCAGGCGCTGCGCAAGATCACCGGTGCCCTCAACTCCTCCGGCACCACCGCGATCTTCATCAACCAGCTGCGCGAGAAGATCGGCGTGTTCTTCGGCTCGCCCGAGACCACGACCGGTGGCAAGGCCCTCAAGTTCTACGCGTCGGTCCGCATGGACATCCGCCGGATCGAGACCCTCAAGGAGGGCACCGACGCGGTCGGCAACCGCACACGCGTCAAGGTCGTCAAGAACAAGATGGCGCCGCCGTTCAAGCAGGCCGAGTTCGACATCCTGTACGGCGTGGGCATCTCGCGCGAGGGCTCGCTGATCGACCTCGGCGTCGAGCACGGCTTCATCCGCAAGTCCGGTGCGTGGTTCACGTACGAGGGCGACCAGCTGGGTCAGGGCAAGGAGAACGCGCGCAAGTTCCTGCGCGACAACCCGGACCTCGCCGACGAGCTCGACAAGAAGATCAAGGAGAAGCTCGGCATCGGTGCGCGCCTCGACGTGCCGGCGGACGCGCCGCCGGCGGTCGACTTCTGACCTCCGTCGGAGCACCGGTATGGCGATGAGCAACGCGGGTGCTCGTCGACGGCGGCCGGCTCAGGAGCCGCCGTCGACGGGCGCCGCGGCGCACGACGCCGAGCCCGACCAGGAGTCCGTCGCGCGGTCCATCGCGCTGCGGCTGCTCACGGGCGCGCCGCGGAGCCGTGCGCAGCTCGAGGAGGCGATGGCACGTCGCGAGGTCCCCGAGGAGGTCGCGGCGCGCGTGCTCGACCGGTTCACCGAGGTCGGGCTCATCGACGACGCCGAGTACGCACGGATGCTCGTGCGGACCCGCCACGAGGAGCGCGGGCTGTCCCGCCGGGCGCTCGCGGTCGAGCTGCGGCGCAAGGGCATCGACGACGAGACCGCGGCGGTCGCGCTCGAGCAGGTCGACCAGGACGACGAGGAGGAGGCGGCGCGCGCGATCGTGCGCCGCAAGCTCCGGGCGACGTCCGGGCTCGACGACGCGACCCGTCTGCGGCGGGTCGCGGGCACCCTCGGCCGCAAGGGCTACGCGCCGGGACTCGCGCTGCGGCTCGCGCGCGAGGAGCTCGCCGCTGAGCGCGGGCAGCACGCCGACGACGGTCCGGCCGCGGGTCCCTGGGACGTCTGAGGGGCACCCGTCCGGCAGGACGAGAGACCCATGACGAGCGCCCGGGCGCATCGCTCGGGCACTGACCTGGACGGATGCCCTCGTCCTGGTTCGGGTGTCGCGGCGGACGAGGAGCCGCGCGTGCGCGACAATGACCGCGACGAGCGGAGGTGAGCGTGGACTGGAGCGGTGTCGCGACAGTCGTCGGGCTGCTCGGCGCCTGCCTCGTGGCGCTCATCCTCGTGCTCATCGCGCGGCGTGAGGCGAGCGCCCAGCGCGAGCAGGCGGCCAAGGACGTCGCCGAGATCAAAGGTGCGGCGCGTGAGCTGCTCGCCTCCGCCGAGCGACGCGAGCAGCGGGCGCGCGAGCGCGACGAGGCCGCCGCCGCGGCGCACTCCCGGGCCCAGGCCGCCGAGGAGCGCGCTCGTGAGCACGAGCGCAGCGCGCAGACCGCCGGGCGCGCCGCCGAGCGTGCGCTGGCCGCCGCCGAGCGTGACAGCGCCGCCCAGGTGGAGCGCGCCGCCCAGCAGGCGCGCACGACCCTCGACGCCGCGCACGCGCAGGCGCGCGCCGAGCTGGAGTCGGCGACCGGGCTCACGGCCGACGAGGCGCGGGCCGCGCTCACCCGCCGCATCACCGAGCAGGCGCAGAACGAGGCCTCGTCGTACGTACGACGCGCAGAGGCCCAGGCGCGCCGCACCGCGGAGGCCCGTGCGCGCCGCATCGTCGCGACCGCGGTGCACCGCACGGCCGTGGCCACGAGCGCGCAGGCCGGCCTGACCGTCGTCCCGGTGCCGTCGGACGAGATGAAGGGCCGCATCATCGGCAAGGAGGGCCGCAACATCCGGTCCTTCGAGGCGCTCACCGGCGTCAACGTGCTCGTCGACGAGCAACCGGACGCCGTGGTGCTCTCGTGCTTCGACGCCGAGCGTCGCGAGGTCGCCCAGGTGACGCTCGAGGCGCTCGTCGCGGACGGGCGGATCCAGCCGCAGCGCATCGAGGAGGCGTACGCCGAGGCGCTCGCCGGCGCCGACGACCGTGCGGTCGCGGCCGGGCACGTCGCGGCCGAGCGCGCGGGGGTGGAGGGGCTGCACCCGGTGCTCGTGCGCACGCTCGGGCGGTTGCGGCTACGCACGTCGTACGGGCAGAACGTGCTCGAGCACCTCGTGGAGAGCGCGCTGCTCGCGGGCTCGGTCGCGGCGGAGCTCGGTGCGGACGAGCAGCTCGCGCGGCGTGCGGCGCTGCTGCACGACGTGGGCAAGGCGCTCACGAACGAGATCCCGGGGACGCACGCCGCGGTGGGCGCCGAGCTCGCCCGGCGTCACGGTGAGGACGACGTCGTCGTCAACGCGATCGCCGCCCACCACGACGAGGTGCCGCTCGAGACGGTCGAGGCCGTCGTCGTGCAGATCGCCGACGCGATCTCGGCGTCGCGGCCGGGCGCGCGGCGCCAGGAGCTCGACCAGTACCTCGAGCGCATGGACCGGCTCGAGAGCCTCGTCGCGAAGCACCGGGGCGTGCGGCGGGCGCTCGCGATGGCCGCGGGGCGCGAGGTGCGCGTCGTCGTCGAGCCGTCGGAGGTGGACGACGGGAGCCTGCCGGACCTCGCGCGCGCGATCGCGCGGCACATCGAGGCCGACCTGACCTACCCGGGCGAGATCACGGTCACGGTCGTGCGCGAGATCCGCGCGAGCGCCACCGCCGGCTGACCCGCGACGACGCCGGGTACGGCAGCCCGGACGGCGACCTCGACGGTACCGGGACGGCCGGGGTCAGGGCCGCTGGTCGTCGACGCCGGCCGTCACGACGAGGCTGGGCGCCTCGGCGCGCGCCTTGCCGGCCGTGCGACGGCCCACCCGGCCGGCGAGCGCCTCGGCGAGCCGCGTGAGCAGCCAGTTGATGGCGATGAACACGACCGCCGCGACCACGAGGGCCTGCAGGATGTTGCCGTTGCCGGACCCGAACCGTCGTGCCGCCGCGAGCAGCTCGGGATAGGTGATGATCGCGCCCAGCGCGGTGTCCTTGAGGATCACGACGAGCTGGCTCGCGATCGCCGGGAGCATCGCGATGACGGCCTGCGGTACCTCGACGAGGCGCAGCGACTGCGGCCGGCGCAGCCCGATCGCGAGCGCGGCCTCCCGCTGGCCCTGGGGCAGGTTGTGCACGCCCGAGCGCACCAGCTCGGCGAACACGGATCCGTTGTAGAGGGTGAGCCCGAGCACGACCGAGACGAGGGGCAGGTCCTGGGGCGAGACCAGGTCGAGCCGGGGGATCGCCATGTAGAAGAAGACCATCATGATGAGCACGGGCACCGCGCGGAAGAACTCGACGACGCCGCCCGACACCATGCGCACGGTGCGCGACGCGGACAGCCGCCCGAGCCCGAACACGAACCCGAACACACCCGCCGTGACGATGGACAGCCCGGCCGCGACGAGCGTCTGGCGCAGGCCGGGCAGGAAGTAGTCCTGCCACGCGCTGACGGTGAACAGCGGGGCCCACAGGTCGCTGTCGAGCTGGCCCTTGCGGTTCAGCAGCACCAGCGCGTACACGGCGATGCCGACGACGACGACGGTCGCGGCGACGTTGACCCAGACCATCCGGCGCCGCGCGCGCGGGCCGGGGGCGTCGAACAGGACGGACCCGCTCACCGCGCCACCGCCAGCCGCCGCGACAGGCTCGTCGTCGCGAGCCCGATGGGCACGACGATGAGGACGAACCCGAACGCGAAGATGAAGAAGATCGCCAGGATGAGGTCCGGGCGGTTCTCGATCATCGTGCGCAGGAGCCCCGAGGTCTCGGCGACCGAGCCCGCCGCGGCGACGGTCGAGTTCTTGGTGAGGGCGATGAGCACGTTGCCGAGCGGCGCCACCGCGCCCCGGAACGCCTGCGGCAGGATGACGAGCCGCGCGGACGAGGCGAAGTCCAGGCCGATCGCGCGCGCCGCCTCGGCCTGCCCGACCGGGACCGTGTTCACGCCCGAGCGCAGCGCCTCGCACACGAACGCCGCGTGGTAGACGGCCAGGCCGAGCACCGACAGCCAGAAGAAGTTGCGCTGGAAGTCGGACGACAGCGTGATGCCGAGCTGCCCCCACAGGCCGAGCACGCAGAACACGATGATCACGGTGAGGGGCGTGTTGCGGATCAGCGTGACGTACGTGGAGCCGGCCCACCGCAGGCTCGGCACGGGGGAGATGCGCATGACCGCGAGGACGGTCCCGACGACGAGCGAGACGATCGCCGCGAAGAACGTCAGCTGGATGTTGGTCCAGAACGCCCCGAGCACGTCGAACTCGCTGAACAACGACGTGAAGTCGTCCACCGACCCTCCTGTCACGCTTCGTCCACCCGAGTGCTGGTCCGCCGGCGTCCGGTCGGGCCGCGCCGACGGCCCGACCGGACGTCAGGCCTCACCCGCAGGCGGCGGGCGTCGGCGGGTTGAGGTCGGCGTTCGGCTCGTACCCGGACGCGCTGACGTTGTCGTCGAGCGCCTTCTGCCACGAGCCGTCCTCGAGCATCGCGTTGATGGCGTCCGTGACGGCCTGGCACTTGTCGGAGTCCTTCGGCAGGCCGACGCCGTAGTTCTCCTCGGAGAACGGGTTGCCGACGACCTTGACCTTGCCCTCGTTGGCGGGGATGGCGGCGAGGCCCGCGAGGATGATGTCGTCGGTCGTGACCGCGTCGACCGTCCCGGCGGTGAGCGCGGTGACGCACTCGCTGTAGCCGGGCTGCTCGAGCAGCTGGGTGCCCGCCGCGTAGTCGTCCTTGATGCGCTGCGCGGACGTCGACCCGGTCACCGAGCACAGGTTCTTGCCGTCCAGGTCCTCCGGGCCGGTGATCGAGGTGTCGTCGGCCGCGACGAGCAGGTCCTGACCGGCGACGAAGTACGGACCGGCGAAGGAGATGACCTTCTTGCGCTCGTCGGTGATCGAGTACGTCGCGAAGATCATGTCGACCTGGCCGTTCTGCAGCATGGTCTCGCGCTGCGCGGACGGGGACTCGACGAACTCGATCTGGTCCTCGGAGTAGCCGAGCTTGTCGGCGACGTAGCGGGCGACGTCCACGTCGAACCCGGTGTACTCGTCGCCGTCCTTGAAGCCCAGGCCGGGCTGGTCGAACTTGATGCCGATGCGGATCGTGCCGCCGTCGCCGGTCCCGTCGCCGGTGGCGCCGTCGTCACCGTCGTCGGACGAGCAGGCCACCAGGGTGAGTGCGGCGGCGAGGGCGAGCGCGGCGGCGCCCGCGGTCCGGCGCGGCCGGTGCGTGAGACGGGTCATGGTGGGTCCCTTCGTGTCGGGTGACTGCGCTTCGTGCGGGAGGTCGGCGGGTCGTCCGGGTCAGTGTCAGTGGGTGAGGATCTTGGACAGGAAGTCGCGGGCGCGCGCGCTCGACGGCGACGTGAAGAACGTCTCGGGGTCGGCCTGCTCGACGATCTCGCCGCCGTCCATGAACACCACGCGGTTCGCGGCGCGGCGCGCGAAGCCCATCTCGTGGGTGACGACGAGCATCGTCATGCCGTCGCGCGCGAGCCCGACCATGACGTCGAGCACCTCGTTGATCATCTCGGGGTCGAGCGCGGACGTCGGCTCGTCGAACAGCATGACCTTGGGGTCCATCGCGAGCGCCCGGGCGATCGCGACGCGTTGCTGCTGACCGCCCGACAGCTGGGCGGGCAGCTTCTCGGCCTGGTTCGCGACGCCGACCCGGTCGAGCAGCTCCATCGCGCGGCTGCGGGCCGCGGCGCGCTTGACGCCCTTGGCCTTGATCGGCCCCAGCGTGACGTTCTCCAGCACCGTCTTGTGCGCGAACAGGTTGAACGACTGGAACACCATGCCGACGTCGGCCCGCAGGCGTGCGAGCTCGCGCCCCTCGGCGGGCAGCTCGCGACCGTCGATCGTGATCGTGCCGGCGTCGATGGTCTCGAGCCGGTTGATGGTGCGGCACAGGGTGGACTTGCCGCTGCCGGACGGGCCGATGATCACGACCACCTCGCCCCGCGCGACCGTCAGGTCGATCTGCTTGAGCACGTGCAGGGGGCCGAAGTGCTTGTCGACGCCGCGCAGCTCGACGAGGGGCGCCCCCTCGTCGTCGTGCGCCGCAGGCCCGGACGAGGCTGTCGCGAGGTCCACCATCCGACGAACGTAGGGGGAAATGCCCCGTGGTGCATCCTTCGTCGCGTTTCGATCAGGAAACATCTGGGGCGGACCGGACGCGTGACCAGGTCACGGCCGCCCGGCCACCGCCGCGGTGCGACGGCCTGCGACGACGCGCGCGTACCCTGGTCGGTGATGTCCACGACCCTGCCTGCCCCCGCGCCCGCCCCGACGCCCGCCGAGGCGCCGCGGGGCTCCGTGCGCACCTACCTGGTCAAGACGCTCGGCTGTCAGATGAACGTGCACGACTCCGAGCACATGGCCGGCATGCTCGAGCAGGCAGGCTACGTCGCGGCGACGCCCGAGCAGGTCGCGGCGGAGGACGCCGACGTCGTCGTGATCAACACGTGCGCGGTGCGTGAGAACGCCGCGGACAAGCTCTACGGCAACCTCGGTCGCCTCGCGGGCACAAAGCGCAGCCGTCCGGGGGGCATGCAGATCGCCGTCGGCGGCTGTCTCGCGCAGAAGGACCGCGCGGGCATCGTCGAGCGGGCGCCGTGGGTGGACGTCGTGTTCGGCACGCACAACCTCGACGTCCTGCCCGCGCTGCTGGAGCGCGCGCGGCACAACGAGCGCGCGCAGGTCGAGATCGAGGAGTCCCTCAAGGTCTTCCCGTCGACGCTGCCGACGCGCCGCGAGTCCGTGTACGCGGGCTGGGTGTCCATCAGCGTGGGCTGCAACAACACGTGCACGTTCTGCATCGTCCCGCACCTGCGCGGCAAGGAGCGCGACCGTCGGCCCGGCGAGATCCTCGCGGAGGTCGAGGCGCTCGTCGCGACGGGCGCGATCGAGGTGACGCTGCTGGGCCAGAACGTCAACTCCTACGGCGTCGGTTTCGGCGACCGGGGCGCGTTCGCCAAGCTGCTGCGCGCGGTCGGTGCCGTGGACGGGCTCGAGCGCGTGCGCTTCACCTCGCCGCACCCCGCCGCGTTCACCGACGACGTCATCGCGGCGATGGCGCAGACCCCCACGGTGATGCCGTCCCTGCACATGCCGCTGCAGTCCGGCTCGGACCGCGTGCTGCGCGCGATGCGGCGGTCGTACCGCTCGGAAAGGTTCCTCGGCATCCTGGACCGCGTCCGAGCGCAGATCCCGCACGCCGCGATCACGACCGACATCATCGTCGGGTTCCCGGGGGAGACCGACGAGGACTTCGAGGACACGCTGCGCGTGGTCGAGGCCGCGCGGTTCTCGTCGGCGTTCACGTTCCAGTACTCCCGCGCCCGGGCACCCCCGCGGCGGACCTGCCGGACCAGCTGCCCAAGGCGGTCGTGCAGGAGCGCTACGAGCGGCTCGTCGCGCTCCAGGAGCGGATCTGCGCGCAGGAGAACGCCGCGCAGGTCGGGCGGGTCGTCGAGGTGCTCGTCGCCGAGGGCGAGGGCCGCAAGGACGGCGAGACGCGCCGCATCTCGGGGCGCGCCGCGGACAACCGGCTCGTGCACCTCGCCCTGCCGGCGGACCTGGCCCCGGCGGACGCCCCGCGGCCCGGCGACCTCGTCACGGTGCGTGTGACGCACGGCGCGCCGCACCACCTGGTCGCGGACTCCGCGGTGACGGGCGGCCCGTTCGCGGTGCGTCGCACCCGGGCCGGGGACGCGTGGGCGGCACGGCAGGGCCGCGAGGACGGGCACGAGGACGGGCACGACGAGCACGCGGGCGGCTCGTGCGGCACGGGCGGTGCGCCCGCCGGTCCGGTGAGCCTGGGGATGCCGACGCTCACGGTTCGCTGACCCGCTGACGCGCACCCGCGTGGGGCGCACCGCGGCGCGTGCGCCGGGTGCGGCGTCAGTCGTCCGGCAGCCCGGTCGTCGGCCCGGGGCCCGGGATCGTCGCCTCGAGCGCCGCGAACAGCTGCACACCCGTCCCCAGGCCGCACGCCAGGATCTGCGCGAGCTGGGCGTCGGTCGCCCCCGGCTCGAAGTCGGCGCTCACCTCCGAGTACAGGGCGAGCATGCCCTCCTCCTCGCGGACGTACGCCTTGGGCCAGATGCGCTCGCGGTTCCAGTCGTTCAGCGCGAGGGACACCGCGCCCCGCTGCTCGAGCGGGACCTGGCGCTGCCACCGACCGCGCACCTGCACGATCTCGTCGTGCTCGCCCAGCAGCAGGAACCAGAAGCGGCTGCCGTCCCACGTCCCGGTGAGGTCGCCGTCGTCGTCGACGATGAACCGGTAGCCCTTGCTGAGCAGGTAGTCGCCCACGCGGTCGCGCGTGACGGGACGCGGCTCCTCGTCGTCCGACGGCACGTCCTTGGGCGGCTTCGGCAGCCCGCCGAGCACGCGCAGCAGCCAGCCGGGCCCGCTCACGGCATGCTCCCGGCCGGGTCGGGGTACTTCTCGTCGAGCGCGTCGAAGAACATCGAGCCGGTGGACAGCCCGCAGAACAGCAGCTGCGAGAGCTGCGCGTCGGTCGCGCCGTGCTCGAGGTCGGTCGCGACCTCCGAGACGACGTGCACGCGCCCGTTGTCCCGCACGCGCACGTACGCCTTGGGCCAGATCCGGTCGGCGTTCCACTCGTTGCACAGGTCGAGCACCTCCTCGAGGCGCTCGATCGCGATCTCCCGGTGCCACTGGCCGCGGACCTGCAGGATCTCCGAGCTCTCGCCGAAGAGGAAGAAGTAGAACAGGCGCCCGCGCCACAGGCCGCCGAGGTCGCCGTCGTTGTCGACGAAGTAGCTGAAGTGGTTGTCGCTCATCCACGCGGCGATGCGGGCCGGCGTGACCGCGCGCGGGTGGTCCGGCGCGGGCTCGGCGACGCCCAGCTCGCGCGCGAGGAGACGCGTGACGCTGTCGTGGAGCTCGTCGTCGCTGGGGTCGGAGGCGGGACCGCGAGCCTGTCCGGTGCCCGCCGGCGCGCGCCGCCGACGCCACCAGGGACGGTGCTCGTCGGGCGTGGCGGTCATGGGGCGACACTACCCGGGCCCCCGCGCGGGATCGCGGTGGGCGTCCCGAACCGTGGACGGGCGGACGGGCGGCGTCGCGCTCGCCCGGTGCGCCGCGCGCGGGCTAGGGTCGCGACGATCGCGCACGACGACGACGAGGACGGTGCCCCCGTGGGCTTCTTCACCAGGAACGACCAGCCCGAGACGGCAGCGGAGGCGCCCGGGCGCTCGACCACGCTCGAGCCGCTGTCGAACGAGCGGATCACCGCCGTCCTCGACGCGCACGGGTACCGGTACGCGATCGACTCCGACGGCGACATCGGGGGGATCTGGGACGACCACGTCTTCTACTTCGTGCGCATCGGGCCGGAGCGCGAGTTCCTGCAGGTGCGCGGTCGCTGGTCGCGCGCGGTGCCGGCGGCGGCGTACCTCGAGGTGCTCGAGCTCGTGAACGAGTGGAACACCTCGAAGGTGTTCCCCAAGACGTACGTGCGCGTCGAGGAGGACCAGCTGGGCGTCTACGCCGAGCACGCCGTGGACTACGCGCACGGGCTCGCGGACGAGCAGCTCGACCAGCATCTGAGCTGCGCCGTGTCGACCGCGCTCGCGTTCTTCGCGCGGCTCGACGAGGCCTACCCGCAGGCGGTCGAGGAGCACCGCGCGCGCATCGCCGCGGCGCGCGAGGGCTGACGTCACGCCCCGCGCGGGGCGTGCCCGGTGAGCGGCTAGGTTCGGTGCATGCTCGTCGCCGCCGCGCTCGTCCCCGACACCGTGCTCCTGGTCCCCGGGGCGAGCGGACGCACGGACGCTGCGGGTGCGCTCCGCGCGGCGGCCGTGGGGGCGGTCGCGTCCGCCGTGCGCGCCGCCGACCGCGTGGTCGTGGTGGCGCCCGACGACGGCGCGGCAGGGTCGACGGCCGACGACGTCGTCGCGCTCGCCGGACCGGTCTCGGCGTCGCTCGCGCCCGTCGGTGTACCGGACCACCTGCTCGCCGACGCCGTCGGGGGCGACCTCGTCGCGGTGTCCTCCGTACGGACGCAGGGGCGCCGGGTGGCGCCGCCCGGCGCCTCGCTCGCGCTGCACCTGCTCGCCGCGGCCGGGTGGTCCGGGCCGACGGGGTGCCTCGTGGTCGCGCGCACGCCGCGCGCGGGGGCGGCGGGCGCGCTGCGGACGGCGGGACGGGCGGCGGTGGGCGAGGGACGCACGGCGCTGGTCGTGGTCGGCTCGGCGAGCGGTCGGCACGGGCCGGACGGCCCCCTCGCCGACGACCCCGCCGCTCCCGCGTACGACGCACGCCTCGTCGCCGACCTGGCGGCGGTCGACCCGGACGCGCTCGACCGGCTCGCGGGGCTCGACGCCGGCGAGGCCGCGGCGCTCGCGGTGACCGGCTGGGGTCCGTGGCAGGTGCTGCTCGGCGCGCTCGACGGGGCGCGCGTCGTCGCCGACGTGCGCGGCGTGCTCCTGCTCGGTGCGCAGCACGTCGTCGGGACGTGGGTGGCGGCGTGAGCCCGCTCGTCGTCGCCGTCGTCGGCCCCACCGCGACCGGCAAGTCCGACCTCGCGGTCGAGCTCGCGCTCGCGCTGGGCGGCGAGGTGCTCAACGCCGACGCGCTGCAGCTCTACCGGGGCATGGACGTCGGGACCGCCAAGCTCACGCCCGCCGAGCGGCGCGGCGTGCCGCACCACCTACTCGACGTGCTGGACCCGCGTGACGAGGCCAGCGTCGCCGACTACCAGGCGCTCGCGCGTGTGGCGGTCGACGACTGCCACGCCCGCGGCGTGCGCGTCGTCGCGGCGGGCGGCTCCGGGCTGTACGTGCGGGCGCTGCTCGACCACATGGAGTTCCCCGGTACGGACCCGGCCGTGCGCGCCCGGCTCGAGCAGCGCGTCGAGGAGGAGGGGTCCCGTGCGCTGCACGCGGAGCTCGAGCGCGTCGACCCGACGGCCGCGGCGTCGATCGGTCCGCGCAACGCACGTCGCGTCGTGCGGGCGCTCGAGGTCATCGCGCTCACCGGCCGGCCGTACTCGTCGTCGCTGCCGCAGCACGTGTACGAGGTCCCCGCGGTGCAGATCGGGCTCGACTGCGACCGTGCCGTGCTCGACGAGCGCGTCGCCGCACGCACGCGGCGGATGTTCGCCGACGGGCTGGTCGACGAGGTCGAACGGCTCCTCGCGCACGGCATGGGGCGGACCGCGGCACGGGCGGTCGGGTACGCCGAGACGGCCGCGCTGCTGCGCGGCGAGCTCACGACCGACGGGGCGCGGGACGCGATCACGGCCGGCACGCGGCGCCTGGCCCGCAAGCAGATGGGCTGGTTCGGGCGGGACCCGCGCGTGCACTGGCTCGACTCGCGCGACCCGGACCTCGTCGCGCACGCGCTCGCGCTCGTCGCGCGGGCCGACGCGGGCCGTCTCGGACACGCCACGGACGACCCGGCGCCCCGCCGTAGTCTGGGCTCATGACCGCCGCCGTGGACGTCGCCGCCGGCACCGGCCCGGGCGCGACCGGGACCCTGCACGTCACCAAGGGGCACGGGACCCAGAACGACTTCGTGCTGCTCGACGACCGTGACGGGCGCCTCGACCTGAGCGCGGCGCTCGTGCGCGCGCTCGCGGACCGACGCGCGGGCGTGGGCGGCGACGGGGTGATCCGGCTCGTCGGCACGCAGCACGTCGCCGAGGGGGCGCACCTGCTCCAGGCCGCTCCCGACGCGCGCTGGTTCATGGACTACCGCAACGCCGACGGCTCGGTCGCGGAGATGTGCGGCAACGGCGTGCGCGTGTTCGCGCTGTACCTCGACCGGCTCGGCCTGTGGGACGACGGCGACGAGCTCGCGGTCGGTACGCGCGCGGGCGTCATGCGGGTGCGCCGGGTCGCCGTGCCGCAGGACGTCACGGACGGGGCGTGGTTCGCGTTCGACATCGGCCGCTGGCACCTGCCCGGCGGGGCCGCCGCCCAGAGCGCGGGGTTCGACGCCGAGGTCACGGTCGCGGGCCTCGACGTCGCGCGGCCCGCGCTGAGCGTCGACGTGGGCAACCCGCACAGCGTGCTCGCCCTGCCCGACACCGCGGTGCTCGACGCCGCCGACCTCGTGACCGCGCCCCGGGTGGAGCCCGTGCCCCCGTACGGCACGAACGTCGAGCTCGTCGTGCCGCTGGGCGAGTCCGTCGTCGACGGCAGCCTCACGGGCAGGTTGCGCATGCGCGTGCACGAGCGCGGTGTGGGGGAGACCCGCTCGTGCGGCACGGGAGCGGTCGCCGCCGCGATGGCCGTGCGCACCTGGGCGGGCCCGGGCGCGCCCGACGTCTGGCTCGTGGACGTGCCGGGCGGCACGGTCCGGGTCACCGCGCTCGCGGACTCCCGCGCGGAGCTCGCAGGGCCCGCGGTGCTCGTCGGCGAGATGGACGTCGACGTCACGGCCCTCCTCGGCGCGTGAGCGCCTCGCAGGTCCCGGTGATCTCGCCCGCGGAGCTGGGCGGGCCGCTCGGGGAGCGCGCCACCGTCGTCGAGCTGTCGAGCACGTTCTGCCAGCCGTGCCGCATGGCGCGGGTGGTGCTCCAGCGCGCGGTGGGCACGGCCGAGGGCGTCCGGCTGGTCGAGCTGGACGTCGCCGGACCGCTCGGGGAGCGGCTGGGGCGTCGGCTCGGTGTCCTGAGCACGCCGACCGTGCTGGTCCTCGACGCCGACGGCGTCGTGCGGCACCGCGCGGCCGGGGTGCCGCGGCTCGCTCAGGTGCGCGCGGCGCTCGGGTCGGTGGGCTCCACGGCGGACGCCGGCGACCCGGCGGGGCCGGTGGCCTGACGCGCGGCCACGCGTCGCGCGACCACGGCCGACCCGGCGGCGAGCACCACCGTGAGCGCGAGGCACGCGACGTAGGGTGCGTCGCCGCCCTGGTCGGCGGCCGCCGCGAACACGACGCCAGTCACCGCGAGCGCCATCGACGCGCCGATCGAGTCCGCCACGGACAACGCCGAGCTGTTGGTCCCGGCGGCCTCGCGCGAGGAGTAGCGCAGCACGAGCACCGTCTGGCGGGCGTACGTCAGCCCCATCCCGAACCCGGCGGTCGCCCACGTCACGACGAGCACGGGCACGGGTGCGTGCACCGCCGCGGCGAGCGTCGAGGCCGCGATCCCGAGCGCGACGACGATCGTGCCCACGCGGATCGCGCGCTCGTGACCGAGCCGGGTCTCGCCCAGCCGGCCCTGCAGCCACGACGCGAGCGCCCACGTGAGCGCGGCGCCCGTGAGCGTGACCCCCGCGAGCGTCGCCGCGACGTCGTACCGGCGCGTGAGCAGGTACGGCAGGTACACCTCGGCACCGAAGAACGCGCCCGCGAGCAGCCCGCGCGACGCGACGACCGCGGGCAGCCCGCGCACCGCGCGCAGCGTCCCCGCGGGGACGAGCCGGGCGAGGGCGACGAGCGCCACGCCACCGCCGACGACCGCGGTCGCCGTGGTCGCCGCGCCGGTGAGCTCGGCGCTCGCGCCGAGGGCGAGCACCGCGACGGCCGCGAGCACCGCCCAGGCGACGCGGCGTGACGCCACGCGCGAGCCGCCCGCGGCACGGTCCGGCGCGGCCCGGGACGCGTCCGCGGGCTCGGGTGCGCCGACCGGGGCGACGCGGCGCAGGACCACCGCCACCACCGGCACGACGAGGACGGCGACCGCGAGGAACACCCACCGCCAGTGCAGGTGCTCGGTCACGAGACCGGCGACCGGCGGCCCGACGAGCGACGGCACCACCCACGCCGCGGAGAAGCCGGCGAACACGCGGGGGTGCAGCTCACCCGGGTAGAGCCGGGCGACGACGACGTACGACACGACGGTGAGCGCGCCGCCGCCGAGGCCCTGCAGGAGACGGCCGCCGGCGAGCACGACCATCGTCGGGGCGAGCCCGGCCACCACGAGGCCCAGGACGAACGCACCGGCCGCGGCCACCAGCGGCCGCGCAGGGCCGGTGCGGTCCGCCCACGCGCCCGCGAGCACCATCCCGACGACGCCGGAGGCGAGCGGTGCGGCGAACGCGACCGCGTACAGGCCCGCGCCGTCGAGCTCGAGCGAGACGGTGGGCATCACCGTGGTGACGGCGAGCGACTCGAACGCCGCGAGGAAGACGATCGCGCACAGCGCCCACGTCGTGGCGCGCAGCCGGGTCCAGGCGGCGCGGGCGTCGGGGGTCACGGCGGCAGGCACCGGAGCACCTTAGGCACCCGCACCCACGCCGAGCGGTCAGCGGGCGTCGTCGGCCGCCGTGACCTCCAGCACGCGGAAACCCTTGGCGCTCGCCCGGCGCGTCACCTCCGCCCGCCCCGCGAGCTCGTCGGACAGCCACCGGTGCAGCGAGTCCGCACCGAGGTTCTTGCCGACGACGAGGTGGGCGCGCCCGCCCGGGGCCAGGCGCGGGAGCCAACGCAGGAGCAGCTCGTGCAGCGCCTGCTTGCCGACCCGGATCGGCGGGTTCGACCAGAGCGCCGCGAACCGCACGTCGTCGGGGACGTCGTCGGGCTGCACGGCCCGCACGTTCGTCGCCCCGGCCGCGGCCGCGTTGTGGCGCACGAGGTCGAGCGCGCGCTCGTTGACGTCGACCGCCCACACGCGCGCGTGCGGCGAGCGCAGCGCGAGCTCGAGCGTGATCGGTCCCCACCCGCAGCCGAGGTCCAGCAGGTCCCCGACCGCCGGGGGTGACGGGACCTCGTCGAGCAGCACCCGCGTCGCGTGGTCCACGTGGTCGGGGGAGAACACCCCGCCCGCCGTCTGGAGGGTCAGGTCGCGTCCCGCGAGGTGCACGACGACGGTGCGGCGCTCGTCGGGGGACGCGGGCCGCGCGGTGAAGTAGTGGTCGGCTGCCACGGGGTGAGGGTATCGCTGCGCCGGGAGCGAAAACGCGTCGCCGCGTCGCCGGGGGCGTGCGACCCTGGACGGGACGCGGGAGGCGTGCGCCCCCGCGTGGACCGCACCAGCGACGTCGAAGGAGCCGCGTGAGCGAGACCCACAGCACCACCACACCGAGCCCCACGCCGGACGAGCCGCGCTCGCCCCAGCAGGTGGCCGACGACGTGGTGGCGCGGGTGCTCGCGAGGGCGGGGACCGCGCTGCACGCCGGCGGCACGGTGCACTCCTCGTACGACGGCGACCAGCTCGACCTCGAGGAGCGCACGTCGCTGCGCCGCGTGGCGGGACTGTCGACCGAGCTCGAGGACGTCACCGAGGTCGAGTACCGCGAGCTGCGCCTGGAGAAGGTCGTGCTCGTCGGCGTGTGGGGCTCGTCCGGCGCGGGCGCGGCGAACGGGACGCTCGGCGAGGCCGAGGTGTCCCTGCGCGAGCTCGCGGCGCTGGCCGAGACCGCGGGCTCGCAGGTCCTGGAGGGGCTGCTGCAGCGCCGCGCGAAGCCCGACCCGGGCACGTACCTCGGCTCCGGCAAGGCCGCCGAGCTCGCGTCGGTCGTCGCCGCGGTGGGGGCCGACACCGTCGTGGTCGACGGCGAGCTCGCACCCTCGCAGCGCCGCGCGCTCGAGGACATCGTGCGGGTCAAGGTGGTCGACCGCACGGCGCTGATCCTCGACATCTTCGCCCAGCACGCCAAGTCGCGTGAGGGCAAGGCGCAGGTCGAGCTCGCGCAGCTCGAGTACCTGCTGCCGCGCCTGCGCGGCTGGGGCGAGTCGATGTCCCGCCAGGCCGGTGGCCAGGTCGGCGGCGCGGGCGCGGGCATGGGCTCGCGCGGACCCGGTGAGACCAAGATCGAGCTCGACCGCCGGCGCATCCGGAACCGGATGGCCAAGCTGCGCCGCGAGATCGCCGCGATGCAGCCCGCGCGGCTGACCAAGCGCGCGTCGCGCCGCCGCAACGCGATCCCGTCGGTCGCGATCGCCGGCTACACCAACGCGGGCAAGTCCTCGCTGCTCAACCGGCTGACGAACGCGGGCGTGCTCGTCGAGAACGCGCTGTTCGCGACGCTCGACCCGACCGTGCGTCGTGCGGAGACGGTCGACGGCCGCGTCTACACGCTCGCCGACACGGTCGGGTTCGTGCGTGCGCTGCCGCACCAGCTCGTCGAGGCGTTCCGCTCGACGCTCGAGGAGGTCGCCGACGCGGACCTCATCCTGCACGTCGTCGACGCCTCGCACCCCGATCCCGAGGGGCAGATCGCGGCCGTCCGCCACGTCTTCGCGGACATCCCCGGCGCGATGGACGTGCCCGAGATCATCGTGCTCAACAAGGCGGACCTGGCGTCGCCCGAGGCGATCGCCCGGTTGCGCTCGCGTGAGCTGCACTCGATCGTCGTCTCGGCGCACAGCGGTGAGGGCATCGCGGAGCTGCAGGCCCTCATCGCGGACCAGCTCCCGCGGCCGGGGGTCAGCGTGGACGTGGTGGTGCCGTACCACCGCGGCGACCTGGTGAGCCGCGTGCACGAGCACGGCGACATCGACCACGAGGAGCACACGGCCGACGGGACGGCGCTGCGCGCGCGCGTCGACGAGTCGCTGGCCGCCGAGCTCGAGGCCGCGGCGGTCCGCCGCGCCTGAGAGTCACGCCTGAGCGTCACGCCTGGGCGTCGTCCGCCTCCTCGAACGCGTCGGGGACGCCGTCGCCATCGGAGTCGAGCCGCTCCGCCTGCTCGATCCGGCGGTACGCGCGGTTGCGGGCGCGGAGCAGGACGGCCGCGACGCCGGACGCGACGACAGAGCCCGCGAGCACGCCCACCTTGACGTGCTCGGCGCGCACCGCGGAGTCGAACGCGAGCTCGCCGATCAGCAGCGACACGGTGAACCCGATCCCGCCCAAGGCGGCCACGGCGACGACGTCCCACCAGCTCAGGGCCGGGTCCAGCCGGGCGCGGGTCACGCGCGCGACGAGCCACGTGGTGCCGAGGATGCCGACGAGCTTGCCCACCACGAGCCCCGCGACGATGCCGAGCGCCACCGCGTCGGTGAGCGAGGTGCGCAGGCCGTCCAGCCCTCCGACGCTCACCCCGGCGGCGAAGAACGCGAACACCGGCACCGCCACGCCCGCCGACAGCGGCCGGAACCGGTGCTCGAGGTGCTCGGCCGGTCCCGGCCCGGCGGTGGGCCCGCCGGCCCGCGCGCTGCGCACGACGGGGACGGTGAAGCCGAGCAGCACGCCGGCGACGGTCGCGTGCACCCCGGACGCGTGCATGAGCGTCCACGCGCCGAACGCGAGCGGGAGCAGCAGCCAGCCGGAGCGGACCCGACGCTGCACGGCCACCGCGAAGACGGCGACGAGCGCGAGCGCGCCGAGCAGGGGCGTGACCTGCACCGTGTCGGTGTAGAACACCGCGATCACGGTGACGGCGAGCAGGTCGTCGACGACGGCGAGCGTGAGCAGGAAGGTCCGGAGCGCGGCGGGCAGGTGCGTGCCGACGACCGCGAGCACCGCGAGTGCGAACGCGATGTCCGTCGCCGTGGGGATCGCCCACCCGTCCAGCGCGTCGCCGCCGGACCGTGCGGCGACCACGACGTAGACGACCGCGGGGACGACCATGCCGCCGACGGCCGCGAGGACCGGCAGCGCGGCGCGCCGGGGATCGCGCAGGTCGCCCGCCATGAACTCGCGCTTGAGCTCCAGGCCGACGACGAAGAAGAAGATCGCCAGGAGGCCGTCGGCTGCCCAGGTACCCAGCGACAGGTGCAGGTGCAGGGCCTCGGGCCCGACCTCGTGGTCGCGCAGCGCCCTGTAGGACGCAGCAGCAGGGGAGTTGGCCCACACGAGAGCGACGACCGTCGCTGCGAGGAGGAGGGCGCCTCCCACGGTCTCCTTGCGGAGGATCTCCGAGACGCGGCGGGTCTCGGGCCACGAGCGGCGCGACAGCAGGGTGGTGGGTGCGATCGGCATGCGGGGAGTCCTCGGGGTCGGCGACGATGACGCCGACCAGGCTTCCCGGCACTCCGGGTCCGATCCTACGACGCCCGTGGCGTGGGCGCGGAGCCGCTTCTCGGCAGGCCGGCGTTGTCTGCGGCTGGTCACGCGCATAGGCTGCTGGTCGTGCATACAGCACCGGTGCCGGGTGGTCGCCCGGCGAGCGAGCTCACCGCGTGGGCGAGGATCCGCGACGCGGCGATCGAGTGCTTCGCCGAGCAGGGGTTCGACGCGCCGTTCCGTGTCATCGCCGAGCGGGCCGGCGTCTCGCCCGGACTCATCACCCACCACTTCCGCTCCAAGGCCGAGCTGCGCGAGCAGTGCGACACCGAGGTGCTGCGCCGCTACGAGGCGCTCAAGACGAGCAGCCTGGGCGACCCCAGCGCGTTCCTGCTCGCGAACCTCGCCGAACCCGGGCCCGCCGCCGTGCTCGTCGTCTACATGCTGCGCGCCGTCCACGCCGGCGGCGCACCCGCGCGGCGCTTCCTCGACCACCTCGTCGACAAGGCCCGCGAGGTCATGCGGGCGGGCGTCGAGTCGGGCCTGCTGCGGCCGTCGCGCGACGAGGAGGCGCGGCTGCGCCACCTGGTCCACCAGACGATGGGCGCACTGGTCGTCCAGTTCCTCACGCTGCCCGACGCGACGCCGCACGCGCTGGTCGAGGCGATGGCCGCGCGCCAGCGCGAGCAGGTGCTGCCGACCCTCGAGCTGTTCACGGAGGGCCTGCTCACCTCACGCCGCATGCTCGACGACTACCTGCTGTACGTGGGCGACCCGCCGACCGGCCAGCCGCAGCCGCAGCCGCAGCACGAGAGCGCGTGACGGCACCCGCCGCCCGCGGCGTCCATCCCCACCCACCCGAGGTGCAGCCATGTCCAGCACCCTGGCCCTCCAGGTCGAGGGCCTCCACAAGAGTTTCGGTCCCGCCCGTGCGCTGCGCGGCCTGGACCTGACCGTCCCCACCGGCGAGGTCGTGGGCTTCCTCGGCCCCAACGGAGCCGGCAAGACCACCGCCATCCGCGTCCTGCTCGGCCTCCTCAAGGCCGACGCCGGGTCCGTGACCCTGCTGGGCGGCGACCCGTGGACCGACGCGGTCCGGCTGCACCGCCGCATCGCGTACGTCCCCGGCGACGTCACGCTGTGGCCCAACCTGACCGGGGGCGAAGCGATCGACATCCTGAGCCGGATCTCCGGACGTCTCGACCCGCGCCGCAAGGCGGCCATGCTGGAGCGCTTCGAGCTCGACCCGACCAAGAAGGCGCGCACCTACTCGAAGGGCAACCGGCAGAAGGTCGCGCTCGTCGCCGCGCTCGCGTCGGACGCCGAGCTGCTGCTGCTCGACGAGCCGACGAGCGGTCTCGACCCGCTCATGGAGGCGGCGTTCACCGAGTCCGTCCGCGAGCTCAAGGCGCAGGGGCGGTCCGTCCTGCTGTCGAGCCACATCTTCGCCGAGGTCGAGAAGCTCGCCGACCGGGTCACGATCATCCGCGAGGGCGTCACCGTCGAGTCCGGGACGATCGCGCAGCTGCGTCACCTCACGCGGACCCAGGTGACCGCGGTGCTCGACGGCGGCGCCGACGGGCTCACCGAGCTGCCAGGGGTGCACGACCTCGTCGTCGTCGACCGGCACGTCACGTTCGCGGTCGACGAGTCCGCGCTGCCCGCGGTGCTCGCGCGCGTCGCGGCGCTCGGCCCCCGCTCGCTCGTCGCGAACCCCCCGTCGCTCGAGGAGCTGTTCCTGCGCCACTACGGCGAGGAGCTCGCGGCCCTGGCGGGCGAGGGAGGACGCAGGTGACCACGACCCTGGCGCGCCGCGCGCCGGCTCGCACCACCCGACGCGGCGCGGACGACCTGGCGGGCCTCGCGCCGATGGTCCGCCTCGTCGTGCGCCGCAACCGCGTCCGCCTGGTCGTGTGGCTCGTCGTGCTGGTCGCCCTGGTCGCCTACGTCGCGTCCTACTACCGCGAGCTGTTCTCGACCCAGCAGGCGCTCGACGAGTTCGCGGCCGTGTCCGACACGCCGGGCATCCGCGCGCTCACCGGGCTGTCGCCGGTCGCGAACACGCTCGGCGGGGCGGTCTGGACGAAGAGCTGGATGACGCTCGCCCTGTCCCTCGCGCTCGGCGTGGTCTTCCTGGTCACACGCAACGGTCGTGCGGACGAGGAGGCGGGCCGCACCGAGCTCCTGCGCTCGCGCGCGCTCGGAGTGCACGCGCACGCGGCGGCCTCCTGGGTGGTCCTCGCGGCGCTCTGCCTCGCGGTCGGGGCCGGGGTGGCCGCCGTGTCGGTGTCGCAGGGGCTCGACCCGCAGGGTGCGGGGATCGCGGGGTCGCTCGTGCTCGGGGCGTCGGTCACGGGCGTCGGTCTGTTCGGACTCGGGGTCGCCGCCGTGTCCGGGCAGGTGGCGGCCACGGCGCGCGGGGCCAACGCGCTCGCCGCGTGCGTCGTGCTCGGGTGCTACGTGCTGCGCATGATCGGCGACCTCGGGGACGGCACGCTCACCTGGGCGTCCCCGATCGGCTGGGCGCAGGAGGCGCAGCCGTTCGCCGGCAACCGTTGGTGGCCGCTCGTGCTGCTCGCCGTCGTGAGCGTCGGCCTGTGCGCGGTCGCGGTCGCCGTCGAGGGTGTGCGGGACCACGGCACGGGGCTGCTCGCGGCGCGCCCCGGTCCTGCCTCGGCGCCCGCCCGGTTCGGGTCGCCGCTCGGGCTCGGGCTGCGCCTGCAGCGCGGGCCCGTCGTCGGGTGGAGCCTCGCGGTCGTGCTGACGGCCCTGCTGTTCGGCTCGGTCGTCGACGCCATGACCGACCTCATGGACGACGTCGGCGGTGACGCGACCGCCATCCTGGGCGGGACCGGGGTGAGCGCGCTGCTCGCGCTCCTGGCGAGCATGATCGCCCTGGTCACCGCGGTGTTCGCGATCCAGTCCGCGCTGACGCTGCGCGCCGACGAGGCGACCGGGATCCTCGAGCCGCAGCTCGCCGGCGCGCTGTCGCGCACGCGGTGGGTGCTCGAGCGGCTCGTGATCCCCGTCGTCGGCTCGGCCGTGCTGCTCGTCGTCGGCGGTGCGACCCTCGGCGCGGTCCACGGCTCGACCGTCGACGACCCCGCGCAGGCCGCCGTGATGGCGGGCGCCGCGCTGGCGTACTGGCCCGCGGTCATGGTGCTCGTCGGTCTCGCGGTCGCGCTGCTCGGGTGGGCCCCGCGGCTCGCCCTGCCGGTCACGTGGGGCGTGCTGGTGGCGATGTGGATCGCGACGATGCTGGGCGAGGTCCTCGGGCTGCCCGACTGGCTGCTCGACGCACTGCCGTTCGCCGCCGTCCCGTACCTGCCCCTCGAGGAGCTCGCCTGGGCGCCGCTGGCCGTGCTGACGGCCGTGGCCGTCGGGCTCGGCTCGACGGGCCTGCGCCGGTTCGCGCGGCGCGACGTCGAACCCGCCTGACGCCGGCATCCGACCAGCCGCCCACCCCACCGGCCGCGCACGCCACCGGCCGCCCACCCCACCGGCCGCCCACCCCACCGACCGGTGGGGTGGTCCGGGCTTCCCACTAGGCTGGCCCGATGCCGTCTCCGTCGCCCGCCGCCGCTCCTGACGGCGACACCGCGGAGGAGACCGGCGCCCGCTCGGCCGAGCGCGACCGGGCGGTCGACGAGCTCCTGGACGTCGCGGTCGGCGTCCTCGGGGGCGCCAGGCGTGACGGTCAGCACCTCATGGCGCGGGCCGTCGCACAGTCCCTCGACTCGGGCGAGCACCTGCTGGTGCAGGCGGGCACCGGCACCGGGAAGTCGCTCGGGTACCTCGTACCCGCCGTCCGGCACGCCGTGCACGCCGACGAGCGCGTCGTCGTGTCCACCGCGACGCTCGCCCTGCAGCGCCAGGTCCTCACCCGCGACCTGCCGCTCGTTGCGGACGCGCTCGCGGGGCACCTGCCCCGCCGGCCGCACATCGCCCTGCTCAAGGGCTGGCACAACTACCTGTGCCTGCACAAGGTCGAGGGCGGGTACCCCGCGGACGACCAGGGCGCGCTGTTCGACCTCCCCGAGCGTGCCGGCGCCGCGGAGCACCCCGACGCGGGGGAGGCGGCGCCCGCGAGCCTCGGCCAGCAGGTCGTGCGGCTGCGGGAGTGGGCGCAGGAGACCGACACCGGCGACCGCGACGACCTGGTCCCCGGCGTCACCGACCGCGCGTGGCGGCAGGTGTCCGTCACGTCGCTCGAGTGCATCGGGTCCGCGTGCCCCAAGCTCGACGAGTGCTTCCCGGAGCGCGCGCGGGCGTCCGCTCGCGAGGCCGACGTCGTCGTGACGAACCACGCGATGCTCGGCATCGCCGCGTCCGGCTCCCCGCACGTCCTCCCGGACCACGAGGTGCTCGTCGTCGACGAGGCGCACGAACTCGCCGACCGGGTGACCGCGCAGGCCACCGCGGAGCTCTCGCTGCCCGTCGTGCAGCACGCCGCCCGCGTCGCGCGCCGCCACGGCGGCGTCCCCGGCAGCGACCTCGAGGCCGCGGGGGAGGCGCTCGCGGGCGCGATCGTCCCGTTGCCCGAGGGGCGGTTCAGCGACGGGCTGCCACCCGCGGTGCACGACGCGGTCGCGGCGGTGCGGGACGCGGCCCGCACGCTGCTGTCCCTGCTGCGGCCCGAGGCCGGCGGGAGCGCAGGCGGCGCGCCCGCGGACGGCGGGCGCAAGGTCGCCCAGTCCGCGGTCCTCACCCTGTTCGAGACCGCCGAGCGCATGACCGGCACTCCCGAGGACCTCGCCCGGACCGTGATGTGGTGCGCACGCGGCGAGGACCGCTCGGGCGCGACCACCACGCGCCTGCTCGCGGCACCGTTGTCCGTCAACGGGCTCATCCGCACGCAGCTGCTCGCCGGACGCACCGCGGTGCTCACGTCCGCGACCCTCGCGCTCGGCGGGTCGTTCGACCCGATGGCGCGGTCGGTCGGTCTGGAGCTGCGGCCCGACGCAGAACCGGTCGGACCGACGAGCGTGCCCGGCGCCGACCCCGCACCCGCCGACGCGACGGGACCGGTGCGCTGGCGCGGCCTCGACGTCGGGAGCCCGTTCGACTACCCGCGGCAGGGGATCTGCTACGTGGCCCGGCGCCTGCCGCCACCCGGCCGCGAGCCCGCGACCGACGCGCAGCTCGACGAGATCGAGGCGCTCGTGCGCGCGTCCGGCGGCGCGACCCTCGGCCTGTTCTCGTCGCGCCGGGCGGCGAACGCCGCCGCCGAGGCGATGCGCGAGCGTCTCGACGTGCCCGTGCTGCTGCAGGGCGACGACCAGCTGCCCACCCTCGTCGCACGGTTCGCCGCCGACGAGCCGACCTGCCTGTTCGGGACGCTCGCGCTCTGGCAGGGCGTCGACGTCCCCGGCCGGGCGTGCCGGCTCGTCATCATCGACCGGATCCCGTTCCCCCGTCCCGACGACCCCGTTCGCTCCGCCCGTGCCGACGTCGTCGCCCGGTCCGGGGGCAACGGGTTCATGGCCGTCTCCGCGACGCACGCTGCGCTGCTCCTCGCTCAGGGCGCGGGTCGCCTGGTCCGCGGACCGCAGGACAAGGGCGTGGTCGCCGTCCTGGACCCGCGGCTCGCCACCGCCCGGTACGGCGAGTTCCTCGCCCGGTCCATGCCGGCGTTCTGGCGCACGACCGACCGGGACGTCGCGCTCGCCGCGCTGACGCGCCTGCGGGACTCCTGAGCCGGTAGCCTGCCAGGGACGGCCCCGGGCGCGGACGCGCAGGTCATGGGCCCGTCACCCCCGTCCACCGCCATGCCAGGAGGCGCCACGATGTCCGAGCAGATCGCCGAGAGCCTCGCCGACGAGGAGCCCAGCCTCTCCGGCGCCCCGAGCCACCGGCGGACGTCGAAGGTCGCGATCGTCGGCGCCGGCGCCGTCGGCTCGACCATGGCCTACGCGACGCTGATGCGCGGCGCCGCGCGCACCGTCGCGCTCTTCGACATCAACAAGGCGAAGGTCGAGGCCGAGGCGCTCGACCTGGGCCACGGCATCCAGTTCATGTCCATGGCCGAGGTCGTCGGGTCCGACGACATCGCGGTCTGCGCGGACGCGGACGTGGTCGTCTTCACCGCGGGCGCCAAGCAGAAGCCCGGCCAGACGCGCCTGGACCTCGCGGAGGCCACCATCGGGCTCGTCAGGAAGGTCCTGCCCTCGCTCGTCGAGGTCGCGCCGAACGCGGTCTACGTGATGGTGACCAACCCCGTCGACGTCGTGACCTACGCGTCGCTCAAGATCTCCGGCCTGCCGCCCACGCAGCTGTTCGGGTCCGGCACCGTGCTGGACTCCTCCCGGCTGCGGTACCTCATCGCGAAGCACACCGGGGTCGCCGTGCAGAACGTGCACGCGTACATCGCCGGTGAGCACGGCGACTCCGAGCTGCCCCTGTGGAGCTCGGCGTCGATCGGCGCGATCCCCCTCCTCGAGTGGCAGGGCATCGAGGGCGAGGGACCGCTCACCAGCGCGGTGCGCGACGAGATCGCGCGCGAGGTCGTCGAGTCCGCCTACCGGATCATCGAGGGCAAGGGTGCGACGAACTACGCGGTCGCGCTCGCCGGGTCGCGCATCATCGAGGCGATCCTCAAGGACGAGCGCCGGGTCCTGCCCGTCTCCTCGCTCCTGACCGGGTACTACGGCATCGACGACGTCTGCCTGTCCGTGCCGTCGATCGTCGGCTCGCCCGGGGTGCTCGACCGCCTGCCGGTGCCCATGTCCGTCGACGAGCTCTCCGGCCTGCGCTCCTCCGCCCAGGCCGTGCGGGACGTCGCCCGGCGCTTCGGCTTCTGACGGACGACGACGGCCCGCCGCCCGGAGGATCCGGGGGCGGGCCGTCGTCCGTCGTCATGGCGTCTCACTCGGACCAGGTGCGGTCCTCCCAGCGGTCGTCGGCGACGGCAGCATCGTCGGTGCTGTCGGTGCTGTCGGTGCTGTCGGTGCTGCCGGTGCTGTCCGTGCTGCTGGCGTCGCTCGTCTCGTCCGTGCGTGCGCGGTTCGTGCGCTCGTCGTCGGACGGGTGGGCGAGCCGCTGCGCCAGGCGGCGACCGAGCCCCGGTGGCGGGTCGGGCAGTCGGCCGGGCACGGCGCTCACAGGCTCCGCAGCACGCTGACGACGCGACCGAGGATCGTGGCGTCGTCGCCCGGGATGGGCGCGTAGGCGGCGTTGTGGGGCAGGAGCCACACGTGCCCGTCCGCGCGTCGCAGGGTCTTGACGGTCGCCTCGCCGTCGATCATCGCCGCGACGATCTCGCCGTTCTCCGCGACGGGCTGACGCCGCACGACCACCCAGTCGCCGTCGCAGATCGCCGCGTCGACCATCGAGTCGCCGCTGACCTTGAGCATGAAGAGCTCGCCCTCTCCGACCAGCTGGCGCGGCAGGGGGAACACGTCCTCGACCACCTGCTCGGCGAGGATCGGGCCGCCGGCGGCGATCCGCCCGACGAGCGGGACGTACGCGGGCGCCGAGAGCTGCTCCTCGCCCCCGTCCCCGAGCGACACCTGCGAGGGGGTGTCCTGGCCGCCCCACTGCGGGACGCCGCGCGAGTCGTCCGGGTGCACGACCTCGATCGCCCGCGGGCGCTTGGGGTCACGCCGCAGGTACCCCTTGCGCTCGAGCGCCGTGAGCTGGTGCTTCACGCTGGACGGGCTCGTCAGCCCGACAGCCTCGCCGATCTCGCGCATGCTCGGCGGGTAGCCGCGCGTCTCGACCGAGACGCGGATCGTCTGCAGGACCAGGCGCTGACGCGCCGTCAGACCGTCCGGGCCCGGGGGGGTCTCGGGCAGCTCGTGCACCGTACCCAGCCGTCCCTCGCCGCCGACGGAGCCGCCGGTGGCGTCGCCCCCGGTGGGCTGCTGCCCGGTCACGTCCTCGGTTCGCTGGTCCGTCACGTCCACCCCTCCAGTCCGCCCTGCCACCGACCGCCGTCGGCCGGCCTCTCCGGGGCGTCGTCGGTCCGCCGCCCGGTGCGCACCGCCGGATGGCGTCCCCGGCGGTGAAGGCCCTGGTCCACGGCCTCGTCGCGGGGGATGTCAGTGGTCGGTGGTGCGCTGTTCCTCGGCAGGAAGCCTACGCAGGTGGACGGGCGATATCAAACATCTGTTCGACATCTCTGGACGCGTGTCGCAGGCCTCTGGTAGAACTTCGTACAGACGTACGACGAACACGTGTATGACGAACGCGCGTACGACGCGCGGGAGTCGCGGTAGGCGCACCGGCGGCACGATCGGCCGGACGCGTGGCGCGGTGGACGGATGTCAGGGAGAGGGAGAGCGATGAGCGCGATGGTGATCGGACCCGACATGATCGGTGCGGGTCGTCGAGCAGGTCGTCCGGCACGGGCCTCCCGCGAGCGTGCCGCGGCTCTGGCCGCGCCGACGGCGGGCCGCTCCGCGGACGAGGCGCCGCTGCGGCTGACGCGCCGCGGGCGTGCGGTCGTCACGGTCCTCGCGCTCGCCCTCTCCGGCATGGCGTTCGTGCTGGGGTCGCACGCCGCGGCGGGTGCCACCTCGGACGCGACGGTCGAGCGTTACGTCGTGCGCACCGGGGACACGCTGTGGGACATCGCCGCCTCCTCTCGTGCGGCGGGCGAGTCGGTGCAGCACCAGGTCCGCGAGCTGGTCCGGGTCAACGGCATGTCGGGCACACACGTCGACGCCGGTCAGGAGCTCGTCGTCCCACACGGCTGAGCCGCGGGCCCTCGCGGGCCACTGCCTTGCGGCAGGGGGAGGCGTGGCCTACGGTCGCGTGGGCGACGCGCGCGAGCGCGGCCCGACGACAGCGATGCAGCAGGAGGCTCCAGGGTGCACTGCCCGTTCTGCCGGCACCCGGACTCCCGGGTGGTCGACTCCCGCACCTCGGACGACGGCGCGTCGATCCGCCGTCGCCGTCAGTGCCCGTCGTGCAATCGCCGGTTCACCACGGTGGAGACGACCAGCCTGTCGGTCGTGAAGCGCTCGGGTGCCACGGAGCCGTTCAGCCGGGACAAGATCGCCGGGGGCGTGCGCAAGGCATGCCAAGGCCGGCCGGTGAGCGAGGACGATCTCGCGCTGCTCGCCCAGAAGGTCGAGGAGACGCTGCGCTCGTCCGGGTCCGCGGAGATCGACGCCTACGAGATCGGCCTGGCGATTCTCGGGCCGCTGCGCGAGCTCGACGAGGTTGCCTACCTGCGGTTCGCCAGCGTGTACCAGGCGTTCGACTCGCTCGAGGACTTCGAGGCCGCGATCACCGTGCTCCGGGCGGAGCGTGACGACCGCGACCGGGGCGCTCGCGACGAGGCTCCGGACGCAGCAGCGCCGGGCGTCGCGACGCCCGACACCGCAGCAGCCGACACCGCAGTAGCCGACACCACAGAAGCCGGCACCGAGGCACCCGATGCCGCAGTCGCGGACTCCGGAGCGCAGCCGGCCGGGTCGGCTCCCGGAGCGGGCGGAGCCGGCTGACCGGTCCCGGCGGAAGCCGAGGGGCTGCTGCGAGGGATGACAGTGGTCCGGCGCGGGCTGCTCGTCGGCCCGGGTCGGTGGGGCACGTGCCGGGGGGCCGTCGGCCGCGGGTTACGGTCGAGCCATGCTCCCTCACGACCTGTTCCACCTGCGCACGCCCGGATCCGTCGCCCTCGTCCCCGACGGGTCGGCGGCCGTCGTCGCTCTCTCGCAGCCCGACGAGGAGGCGGACGAGTACCGCGGTGGCCTCTGGCTGGTGCCGCTCGACGGCTCGGCGCCGCGCGTCCTCACGCGCGGCCACGCGGACTCCGCGCCTGACGTCTCACCCGACGGTCGTTGGGTCGTGTTCGTGCGGTCCACCACGGGCGACAAGCCGCAGCTGTACGTGGTCGAGACGAGCGGGGGAGAGCCGTTCCGGGTCACCGACCAGCCTCTGGGGGCGGGCCAGCCGCGGTTCTCGCCCGACGGCCGGCGCATCGCGTACGTCGCGCGCGTGCCGGACGAGGGCCGGTACGCAGCGGACGGTGACGCGGGTGCCGAGCGGCCCCGGCTGATCACGCAGCTGCGCAACCGTGCCGACGGGCTCGGGCACCTGCGTGACCGCGTCCGCCAGGTGTTCGTCCTCGAGGTGCCGGACGCCTCGGGCTCCACCGTCCATGTCCCGGCGTCGTATGCGCTGACCTGCGCCGACGACGACGTGGACCTGCCGCACTGGTTCCCGGACGGCCGTGCCGTCGCGGCGCTGCTGCGCCGGCACGGCACGCGTGAGCAGGACCTGCGCCGCGACGCGGTGGCGCTGCTCGTGCCGGAGGACCTGACGGGTGTGTCGGGCGATGCACAGGTCGTGCCGCTCACGGACGCCGACGCGGGCGCGAGCCTGTCGCTGTCCCGCGCGGTCCCGGCGCCCGACGGCGCGCGGGTGTGGCTGCTCGCCGAGGACGTGGGGGAGTCCGGGCGTGACTTCGTCGCGGCGCTCACGGGTCTGTTCGAGCTGCCGCTGACCGCCGAGGCCAGGCCTGCCGGCCCGCCGCGACGCGTCACCGACCCCGACGAGGTGGACCTCGACCCGGGTGTGCTGGTCCCGGTCGGCGACGGCGTGCTCGTCGCACCGCTGCGCTCGGGTGCCGTGCACCTGACGCTCGTGGGGTCCGACGGCGGGTCGAGGGACCTCCTCGACGGCGCGGTCGTCGTCGGCGCGGCAGCAGCGGCGGGCGGCGCGGTCGTCGCGGTCCGCGCGACGCCGGACTCCGCGGGGGACGTCGTGCTCGTCGACACGGGCCGAGCCCTGACCGACTGGTCGGCGCCGCTGCGGGCGACGGGTCGTGTGCGGGTGTCCGAACCGCTCGTCGCGCACGCGCCCGACGGGTACCGCGTCGAGGGGTGGCTCACGACGCCCGACCCGGACCGGTACGGCGCGGGTCCGCACCCCACGATCCTGCTGATCCACGGCGGCCCGTTCGCGCAGTACACGCACGCGCTGTTCGACGAGGTGCAGACGCTCGCCGAGGCGGGCTACGCCGTGGTGCACGGCAACCCGCGCGGCTCGTCGGGCCGGGGCCGGGCGCACGGCCGGGCGATCCGACGCGCGTTCGGGACGGTCGACGCGGACGACGTGCTCGCGCTGCTCGACGAGGCGCTCACGGATCCGCGGCTCGACCCGCAGCGCACGGGCGTGATGGGCGGCTCGTACGGCGGGTACCTCACGGCGTGGCTGACGACGCGCACGCAGCGGTTCGCGGCCGCGATCGTGGAGCGCGGCTTCCTGGATCCGGTGAGCTTCACGGGCTCGAGCGACATCGGCTGGTTCTTCGGGCTGGAGTACCTCGGCGACCCGGCGACGGAGGCGGAGCTCGTCGCCGCGCAGTCGCCCATGGCGCGGGTCGCCGAGGTCGGCACGCCCACGCTCGTCGTGCACTCCGAGCAGGACTGGCGCTGCCCGGTGGAGCAGGGGCAGCGCTGGTTCGTCGAGCTGCGCCGCCGCGGGGTGCCGAGCGAGCTGCTGCTGTTCCCGGGCGAGGGGCACGAGCTCACGCGCTCGGGCCGGCCGTCGCACCGCGTCGCCCGGTTCGAGCACGTGCTGCGCTGGTGGGACCGTTGGCTGCCGGTCGGCTCGCGGTCGCGGGACGTGGCCTGAGGTATGGAGTTGGCACCGGCGCGACGAGTCCGTCACGCTGGGGCTTCGACGACGAGGAGGTGCCGATGGCGCACGACGACACGAAGGCGGCCGTGAGCGAGGACGCGAAGGCCAAGTTCCGCGAGGCGCTGGAGCGCAAGAAGGGTGCCGCGCACCGCACGGCGGACGGGCAGTCGAACACGGGCTCGGTGCACGGGTCCGAGACGACGGGCCCGGCCCAGCGCCGGTTCCAGCGCAAGTCCGGCTCCGCCTGACGGCGACCCGCAGCGAACGACGAGCAAGGCCCCGACCGGGTGTCCGGTCGGGGCCTTGCGCCGTGCGTGCCACCGCGCCGCCGGGCGACGGTGGCGCGGTGCTCAGGACAGCAGGCGCAGGCGGATCGCCTCGGGCTGCGCGCGCAGCGCGGTCACGAGCGAGTCGTCGACGGGCGAGCCCGCGTCGGTGACCACGTAGCCGAGGTCGCCGCGGGTCGCGAGGAGCTGGCCCTCGATGTTCACGCCGTGCTCGGCGAGGGTCGCGTTGACCTTGGCGAGCACGCCGGGGACGTTGCGGTGCAGGTACGCGAGGCGGTGCACGCCGGGCGGCTGGTCGAGCGCGACGTTCGGGAGGTTCACCGACAGGGTGGTCGAGCCGGTGGCGAGGTAGTCGCGGACCTTGTTGGAGACGAACTGGCCGATCGCCTCCTGCGCCTCCTCGGTCGACCCGCCCGTGTGCGGGGTGAGGATGACGTTCGGCAGGCCGAGCAGCTCGGAGTCGAACGGGTCGCCCTTGCGCTTGGGCTCGACGGGGAACACATCGATCGCCGCGCCCGCGAGGTGGCCGGACACGATCGCGTCGCGCACCGCGGCGGGGTCGACGACGAAGCCGCGGGACAGGTTCAGCAGGATCGCGCCGGGTCGCATGCGGGCGATCTGCGCGGCGCCGAAGAAGCCGGCGTTGCCGGGCCGGCCGTCGACGTGGAGCGTCACGACGTCGGCGGTCTCGAGCAGCTCGTCGAGCGAGGACGCGCGGCGTGCGTTGCCGAGCGCGAGCTTCTCGGCGGTGTCGTAGAAGACGACGGACATGCCGAGGTTTTCCGCGAGCACCGACAGCTGCGTGCCGATGTTGCCGTAGCCGATGATGCCGAGCGTGCGGCCGCGGACCTCGTGGGCCCCGGTGGCGGACTTGTTCCAGACGCCCTCGTGCATCTCCTTGTCGAAGACGGTGAGGCGGCGCGTGAGCGCGATGATGTCGGCGATCGCGATCTCGACGACCGAGCGCGTGTTGGAGAACGGCGCGTTGAACGTCGCGATGCCGAGGGACGCGGCGGCGCGCAGGTCGATCTGGTTGGTGCCGATGCAGTAGGCGCCGACGGCGACGAGGTCGTGCGCCTGCGCGAGGACGTCAGCGGTGACCTGCGTCTTGGATCGGATGCCGAGCAGCTCGACGCCCTGCAGCGCGTCGACGAGCTCGGACTCGTCGAGCGCGCCGGTCCGCGTCGTCACGTCGAAGCCGGCCGACTCCAGGATGGTGCGGGCCTGCGGGTGGAGGTTCTCGAGAAGAAGGGCCTTGGGCACGGGCACATCGTGCGCCTGTCCGGGTGCTGGGCGCGTCGCCGTCCGACTCGCGGACACCTCGGACCCACGTCCGGGCCCGGTCCCGTGCGACGGCCGCTCAGAATCCCGCGGGGAGGTCTCGCGAGTGCACCACGTGCAGCGCGCGCGTCGGGCGTGTCATCGCGACGTAGAGGTCGCCCGCCGACTGCTCGAGCACCTCCGCGGGCTCGACCAGCACGACGACGTCGAACTCGAGCCCCTTGGCCTCGCGCGGGTCGAGGACGACGACCGGCGCGTCGAGGTCGAGCCCCGTCCCGGCGGCCGGCAGCGCCAGGCCCGCGTCCGCGCCCGCGGCACGCAGGGCCGCGACACGCCCGGGCGCCGCGACGACCGCCACGCGCCCCGCGCCCGACTCGTCGTGCACCGTCCGGGACGCCGTCGCGGCCGCCGTGACCGCGGCGTCGGTCAGCTCGTCGGGAGCGACCTTCGACACCTCGAGCGCGTCGGGGACCTCACGCGCCGACGTGAGCGGCGAGCGGGCCAGCCCGGCGGCGTCCGCGACCCGGCCCGCGGTGTCCGCGACCTGCGCGGGCGTGCGGTAGTTGACCGTGAGCTCCGCCTGGCGCCACGAGCCGCGCAGCACCGGGTCGAGCATCGAGGCCCAGCGTCGGGCGCCCGCGGCGGACGACGTCTGCGCGACGTCGCCGACGATCGTCAGCGAGCGGGTCGGCACGCGGCGCAGCAGCGCGCGCCACGCCATCGCGGACAGCTCCTGGGCCTCGTCGACGACGACGTGCCCGTACGTCCACGAGCGGTCGGCGGCAGCCCGCTCGGCGGTCGTCAGCGCGGGACCGCCCGACGCGAACCGGTCGGCGAGCAGCTCGGCGGAGACGAACGCGCCACCGCCGGTCTGCTCGAGCACCTGCCGGGCGTAGGCGACCTCTCGCTGGCGCGCGTCGGCGGCCGCTCGCGCCTGCGCCCGCGCGGCCTGGTCGTCCTCGCCGAGCAGCTCCGCGGCCTCGTCGAGCAGCGGGACGTCCGCCGGGGTCCAGGGGGCGTCGGCGTCGCGCGCGAGCAGCGCGCGCTCGCGCGGCGAGAGCTGCGCAGCGGCGGACTCGAGCCGCCACGGCTTGGCGTACAGGTCGGCCAGCAGTTTCTGCGGCGTCAGCGGCATCCACGCGAGGTTGAGCGCGATGCGGATCTCGCGCGTGGTGCGCAGCTCCTCGAGGATCTCCCCGCGTTCGTCGGCGGGCACCTCGAACGCGAGCTGCTCGACGTATTGCGACGCGAGCCGGCCGAGCATGTCGCGCACGAACGCGACGCGCGCGAGGTTGTGCGGGCGGTGCAGGCGCCGCGCGCGGGCGATCGCCTGGCTCACGTCCGACGGACGCACGACGACTGTGCGGCCGTCGAGGCGCACGCTCGTCGGCCCGGCGGGGACGCGCTGACGGTCCCGCACCGCACGCGCGATGACCTGCGCCATCACCGCGCGCCCCTTGACCGCCGCGACCTCGTCGGGCTCGGTGCCGCTCGCGACGACACCCGGGACGAGGTCGGAGATCGTCGTGGTGACCACACCGGTCTCGCCGAGCGACGGCAGGACCTGGTCGATGTACCGCAGGAACGTGCGCGACGGTCCGACCAGGAGCACGCCCGAGCGCTCGAGCACGCGCCGGTGCGCGTAGAGCAGGTACGCGGCGCGGTGCAGCGCCACTGCCGTCTTGCCGGTGCCCGGGCCGCCCTGCACGACGAGCGCGCCGGTGAGCTCCGAGCGGATGATCGCGTCCTGCTCCGACTGGATGGTCGAGACGATGTCGCCCATGCGGCCCGTGCGGCCCGCGCGCAGCCCGGCGAGCAGCGCGCCCTCCCCGGACAGGCCGACGAGCGCGTCGGGGTCACCGTCGAGCAGGTCGAGGTCGAGCACCTCGTCCTCGACGCCGGTGACGGTCCGTCCGCGCGTGACCACGTGCCGGCGCCGCCGCACGCCGTCGGGGTGCGCGGCGGTGGCGCGGTAGAAGGCCCGCGCGGCGGGCGCGCGCCAGTCGGTCAGCAGGGGCGTCTGCTCGGGGTCCGTGAGACCGATGCGCCCGACGTAGCGCGTCGAGTCGTCGTCGAGGTCGAGCCGGCCGAACACGAGCCGCTCCTCGACCGCCTCGAGCTGTGCGACGCGGTCCTCGTAGAGCGTCGCGAACGCGTCGCGCTCGCTGCGGTTCTGCGGCGAGCCGGACGGCCCCTGGCGGCGCACCGCCGCGAGCCGCGCCCGGGTCTGCGCGCGCAGCTCGTCGAGCCGCCCGTAGACGACGTCGACCTGTCGCTGCTCGAGGGCGATCTCGTCGTCCGTGGTCGTCACGCGCGCGTCCTCCTGGCAGTGGGTGGACCTGTCCGGGCGGGCGTCGGCGCCGGACGAGGGCCGTCCATTGTTCCACCTGGACAGCGCCGTCCGCGACGAGCGCGCCGCCGTTCCACCCGCACGCCACGGACCTGGCGTGCCCGCCCCACCCACCCGACCTACTGACCTGCGCGGTCGCGGCACGCCCCGTACGCTGCGCAGGGCCGAGGAAGGAGACAGCCGTGATCGAGGTGGACGCCCCCGCGGGCGCGGAGCCCGGGCCGCTGCGCGTGCTCGTGGTCGAGGACGACGAGGGCGACTGGGTCCTCGCCACCGAGCACCTTGCGGACGCCGGGCTCGACGCCGACCTGCGGCGCGCGCGCACGCTCGACGAGGCCGTCACCATGCTCGACGTCGACTGCGTGCTGCTCGACCTCGGCCTGCCGGACGCGGCCGGGCTACCGGCGCTCGAGCGGCTGCTCGCGGCGGGCGCGCCGGCCGTCGTCGTGCTCACCGGGCTGGCCGACGCGCACGCCGGCGTCGCCGCGGTCGCCGCGGGCGCCCAGGACTACCTCGACAAGAGCGACGTCGACGGCGAGCGGCTCGTCCGGTCGGTGCGCTACGCGATCGCGCGTCGTCGGCTCGAGGACGCCGACCGTGCCCTGTACCGCAGCGTCGTGCGCGAGCAGGAGACGACGCGCCTCGAGCAGGCGCTGCTGCCGCGGCCCGCCGTGCCCGCCGGGACGATCGAGCTGGCCGTCGGGTACCGCGCGGGTCGCGACGGTGTGCTCGGCGGTGACTTCTACGACGCGGTGGCCCGCCCCGACGGCACCGTGCTGGCCATCGTCGGCGACGTGTGCGGGCACGGGCCCGACGAGGCCGCGCTCGGCGCCACGCTGCGCACCGCGTGGCGCACGCTCGTGCTCGCCGAGGTGCCCACGCGGGAGCTGCTGGGCCTCCTCGAGCGGGTGCTCGAGTCGGAGCGCCCGTCGCCCGAGATCTTCACGACGTTCGCGATGGTCGCGGTCGACGCGGACCGCACCGCCGCCGACGTGTACCTCGCGGGGCACCCCGTGCCGTTCCTGCTCGGGCCGCCCTCGACGATGGTGAGCGGCGCACGCCGCGGCCGTGCGCTGGGCATCCCCGTCAGGGGCGGCTGGGAGCCGCTGCGGCTCGAGCTCGGCGACGACTGGGGGATCCTGCTGCACACCGACGGGCTGATGGAGGCGACGCTCGCGGGCTCCTCCGACCGGATCGGCAAGGCCGGCCTGCTGGCGGTCGTGGACGAGTCGCTCGCCGCGTGCGCGCGCGAGCCGGACGGACCGGCGCTGGTCGACCGGGTGATCGAGCGCGTGCGCGCCGCGCACGGCGGCGACCTCGTCGACGACGCCGCCGTCGTCGTCGTCGGGTGGCACGCGTGAGCCCCGCACGCGCCGCCGCGGCGACCGCCTCTGCCGCCTCGCGGGGCGAGCAGACGCTGCGCGAACGGCTGCGGGGGTGGTTCTCGGTCGTCGGCGTGCTGCTCGTGCTCGTCGTCGCGCTCGCCGCGGTCGCCTACTCCCAGCAGGTGCAGCGCCAGGAGATCGTCACGCAGGACCTGTTCGACGCGATCACCGAGACCGACACCGCGTACATCGCGCTCATCGACGCCGAGACGGGCCTGCGCGGGTTCGCGCTCACGGGCGAGCGGCGGTTCCTCGACCCGTACGAGGCCGCGCGCGAGCGGCCGATCGGCTTCGTCGACATCGCGCGGGACGTGGCACGCGTGCGCGAGGACCCGGCCACGACCGCGGCCGCGCAGCGCGCCCAGGACCTCGCGCAGGCCTGGTACGACGACTACGCCGCACCCCTGGTCGCGCAGATCGAGGCCCGTGGCCCGGAGTCGGTCAAGGACGCGCAGGTCGTGCAGGGACGTGCGCGGTTCGACGAGGTCCGGGCCGCCGCCGTCGCGTTCGTCGACGAGCTGCGCGGGCTGCGCGCCGACGTCGCGGACGAGCTCACCACCTGGACGCGCCTCGCGACGCTCGTGGTGCCCGTGCTGGTCGGGACGATCGTCGTGCTGGGCGTGGGCACGTGGATCGCGCTGCGACGCTGGGTGATCGAGCCGCTCGAGGTGGTCGGCGCGGACGCGCGCGCGGTCGCGTCGGGGGACCTGCGCCACCCCGTGACGGTGCGCGGACCGGGCGAGGTCGCCACGCTGGCCGGCGACGTCGAGCAGATGCGCACGACTCTCGTCGACGAGATGGGCCGCACGCATGAGGCGCAGCGTGAGGTCGAGCTCGCGCACGCGCAGCTCGCGACCCAGGCCGAGGAGCTGCGCCGCTCGAACCGCGACCTGGAGCAGTTCGCCTACGTCGCCTCGCACGACCTGCAGGAGCCGCTGCGCAAGGTCGCGAGCTTCACGCAGCTGCTGCAGAAGCGGTACGGCGGCCAGCTCGACGAGCGCGCCGACCAGTACATCGAGTTCGCCGTCGACGGTGCCAAGCGCATGCAGCGGCTCATCCAGGACCTGCTCGGGTTCTCGCGCGTGGGGCGGGTCGGCAAGGAGCTCACCGAGGTGGACCTCACCACGGCCCTCGCCGAGGCGGTCGAGCAGCAGTCGGAGGCGATCACGGACGCCGGCGCGGTCGTCACGCACGACCCGCTGCCCGTCGTCGTCGGTGAGGAGCCGCTGCTGGTCCAGCTGTTCGCCAACCTCGTCGCGAACTCGGTCAAGTTCCGCCACCCGGGCCGTCCCGCGCGCGTGCACGTCTACGCGCGCGAGACGGACGAGGGGTGGGAGCTGGCGTGCGAGGATGACGGCATCGGCATCGACCCGCAGTACGCCGAGCGCGTCTTCGTGATCTTCCAGCGGCTGCACGCCAAGGACGTCTACGAGGGCACCGGGATCGGGTTGGCGCTGTGCAAGAAGATCGTCGAGTTCCACGGCGGGCGGATCTGGATCGACCAGCCGGCCTCCGGCATCGGGACGCGCGTGTGCTGGACCCTCCCGCACAACCGTCCGGGGGAGCTGGTCGAGACCGCGCCGCCCGACTCGGCACAGTCCGCAGCACCCGCCGCCGACGAGACCTGACACGACACCGGCCCCGAACGGAGCACCTGATGCCACGCAAGACCATCGACGTCCTGCTCGTCGAGGACGACCCCGGCGACGTGCTCATGACGCGCGAGGCCTTCGAGCACAACAAGGTGCGCAACACCCTGACCGTCATGGCCGACGGCGTCAGCGCGCTCGCCTACCTGCGCAAGGAGGGTGAGCACGCGGACGCGCCCACGCCGGACCTGGTGCTGCTCGACCTCAACCTGCCGCGCATGGACGGGCGCGAGGTGCTGCAGGCCCTCAAGGCCGACGAGCGGCTGCGGGCGATCCCGGTCGTCGTGCTCACGACGTCGGAGGCCGAGGAGGACGTCGTGCGGTCGTACGCGCTGCACGCGAACGCCTACGTCACCAAGCCGGTCGACTTCGACGCGTTCATCACCGTCGTCCGGCAGATCGACGAGTTCTTCGTCGAGGTCGTGCGGCTGCCCCAGCACTGACCCCTCCTGACGCCGCCCGCCCCGCGGGCGCGGTCTCCTCGTGCGCCCCGGTGGGAATCCTCGCCGGGGCGCACGCGTTGAGGTGCGCAGACGTCCGGCCGACGGCCGGTAGACCTCAGGACGACAGGAGCGCCCACGACGATGCTGGACCCCAGCGAGATCTACCAGGTGGACCCGGCGGTCGCTGCCGAGGTCCGCGCCCGCTCCCTGGCGCAGGGTTCGGGCCCCGTGCTCGTGCACGCGGTGCGCGGGTTCGTCGACGCGGGCGCCGCCGGGCAGCTCGCGGTCGAGCACCTGGTCGAGGAGCTCGCGCACACGCGGCTCGCGACGTTCGACACCGACCAGCTCGTCGACTACCGCTCGCGCCGCCCCATGATGACGTTCGACGCGAGCACGTGGTCGGCGTACGCCGAGCCCGAGCTCGTCGTCGACCTGGTGCGCGACGCCGAGGGCGTACCGTTCCTGCTCCTGCACGGCCACGAGCCGGACGTGCAGTGGGAGCGGTACGTGGCGGCGGTGCGCGAGCTCGTCGAGCGCTTCGACGTGCCCCTCACCGTCGGGCTGCACGGCATCCCCATGGGTCTGCCGCACACGCGACCCGTGTCGTTCACCGCCCACGCGACGCGCGACGAGCTCGTCGCGGACCACCCGTCCTGGTTCGGCACCGTCCAGGTCCCGGCGAGCGCGGGAGCGCTGCTCGAGTACCGGCTCGGGCAGGCCGGTCACGACGCGGTGGGCTTCGCGGTGCACGTGCCGCACTACCTGGCGCAGTCGCAGTACCCGCAGGCGACCATCGCGGGGCTGCGCGCCGTGGAGCGCGCGACCGGCCTCGACCTGCGGACGGGCGAGCTGGAGGCGGCCGCGACCGACGCGACCCTCGAGATCGAGCGTCAGGTGGAGCAGTCCGACGAGGTGCGCCAGCTGGTGTCCGCGCTCGAGGAGCAGTACGACGCCTTCAGCCGCAGCGCGGGCCGCACGAGCCTGCTGGCGCAGGCGTCGGACCTGCCGACCGCCGACGAGCTGGGCGCCGAGTTCGAGCGCTTCCTCGCGCAGCAGCGCGACGACACGACCGACTGAGGGAGCCCGACGCGCGGCACGCCCGGTCACCCGATAGGACCAGCGTGCCCCGGGTGTTTACCCAATCGTTGTCGAATCGTGGGCGGACGGGCGCTTCCAGGCGTGGCGCAGCACACATCCCCGGTGCAAGGATCGGCCCGTTGCAGTGGCGTGATCGCTTGACCGGTGCCCTCGCTCCCCGGGGTCTCCCCGGCTCGGGAGCGGGTGTCCCACCAGCCGCGAGGCTGGCCCACCCGGTGCAGGACGTGAGGCATTGCGGCAGCGCGTGCGGAGCAGGTCCGCACGCGTCACCGAGTGGAACGACAAGGAAGCAAGACATGGCACAGGGTGCTGTCAAGTGGTTCAACGCTGAGAAGGGCTACGGGTTCATCGCCCAGGACGGCGGCGGCGCCGACGTCTTCGTCCACTACTCCGCGATCCAGTCGCAGGGCTACCGCTCCCTCGAGGAGGGTCAGCGCGTCGAGTTCGAGATCACGCAGGGCCAGAAGGGTCCGCAGGCCGAGGAGGTCCGCCCCCTCTGAGTGCCGCCGCGCCCTGGCGCGTGCACGACTCCGCGAAGGGGCCGCCGTGACGGCGGCCCCTTCGTCGTCCTCCGCACGGGTTCTTCGACCAGGTCCCTGGCCAGGTCCCTGACCCAATCCCCGAGCGGGTCCGCGGAGCGGGTGCGCCCCCGCCGCCCACCCGGTGCTCGTCAGGCGGCGTCCTGCGGGTCCGGTGGCGGGTCCCGGAGCACGGCCGCGTCCCCGACGAGCGCGCGCAGCTCGTCGCCGCGCAGCAGGCGCGCGGGGGCCGGGAGGCTGCGGACCGCGCGCGCCAGCCCGGCGACGGCCAGCAGGTCGGGGTCGTCGCTCGCGGCCAGCACGACGTTGCCGTACCCCCGTCCGCGCAGCAGCGCGGGCTCCGCGATCGCCACGACGTCGGCGAACACCTCGGTGAGGGTCGCGGCCTCGCTGCGTGCCCGGACGAGGTCGGCACCGTCGGCGCAGTTGACGAGGTAGGCGCCACCGGGACGCAGGACCCGCGCCACGTCGCGGACCATCTCGACGGTCGTGACGTGCCCCGGGGTCGTGTCGCCCGCGAACACGTCGCGCACGACGACGTCGGCCGAGGCGCCGTGCAGCAGCGCGAGCTGGGCGCGGGCGTCCCCCGCGCGGATGCGCAGCGCGGGGGAGCGCGGCAGCCCGAACCAGGTGCGCACGAGCTCCGGCAGACGCGCGTCGAGCTCGACCGCGACCTGGCGCGAGCCCGGCCGCGTCCAGTCGATGGCGCGCGCGAGCGCGCAGCCCGCGGCGCCGAGGTGCACGACGTCGAGCGGCTCGCCGGGGCGCAGCGCGTCGACCACGAGCGCCATCTGCTGCATGTACTCGAACGCCAGCACGCCGGGGTCGTCGAGGTCGACGTAGGAGCTCGGCACGCCGTTGACGAGCAGCGTGGCCCCCGCCGCGTGGTCCGGGTCCGGCACGACCTCGACGGTGCCCGTGGGGATCTCGACGGGCCCGACCGGCCAGGTCTCGCGCTGCGTGCGGGCACCCTGGCGGCCGCGACCGCGTCCGGGCAGCGGACGGGGTGTCGGAGGTCGGTGGGAGCCTGGGCGTCGTGCTCGGTCGGGCATGGTGCCGACTCTAGGCGGGCGGACCGCGACCGCCGGGGTTGACGGAACTCGAACAGGCGTTCGATACTGGTTCCACAGGTGGGCGGTGAGAGATGAGGTGGCGGGCATGGCGGTGATCCACAGCGGACGCGCTCAGGAGCTGCTGGGGCGTGCCGACGCCGAGCTGCTCGCCGCCCAGTACTCGACCGAGCCGTGGGAGCGGCTCGGTCACGCGCACCTCGCCGGTCTGCGTGCGGGTGCGGCGGTCCTCGCGCGGCGGGGCACCCCGTCCGGGCGCGGCGCGCCGCGGACCGTCTGGGGGATGCTCACCCGTGTAGCCCCGGAGCTCGCCCCGCTCGCGCAGTTCTTCGCCGACGGTGCGGCGCTGCGCTCCGCGGTCGACGCCGGCCGGTTCGACCTCGTGGACGACGAGCGCGCGGAGCGGACGCTGTGCGCCGCGGAGGACCTCGTCGACGCCGCGCGCGAGCTCGTGCTCGCGGAGGACGCGGAGGCCGAGATCGGCACCGGTCCTCGGATGCTCGCCGTGCGGGCGTCATGAGCCGCGGTCCGCGCGCGGAGCACGTCCGGCGCGACTGGGGGTCGAGCGAGGACGGGTGCTCGGTCCTGCACGTCGACATGGACGCGTTCTTCGCGTCGGTCGAGCTCGCCCGTAGACCCCAGCTGCGCGGCCGACCCGTGATCGTGGGCGGCGCCGCGCGTGGCGTGGTGCTCGCCGCGACGTACGAGGCACGGGCGTACGGCGTCCACTCGGCGATGCCGATGACGGCCGCGCTGCGGCTGTGCCCGAAGGCCGTGGTCGTGCCACCCGACCACCGGGCCTACCACGAGGTGTCGGTCGGCGTGATGGAGGTGCTGTCGGACGTCACGGCGCTCGTGGAGCAGGTGAGCGTCGACGAGGCGTTCCTCGACGTCTCCGGCGCGCGGCGCCGGCTCGGCCCGCCGACGCAGATCGCCGCAGCCGTGCGCGAGACCGTGCACCGGCGTTACGGGATCACGTGCTCGGTCGGCATCGCGGCGACCAAGTTCGTCGCCAAGCTCGCGTCGGGGCACGCCAAGCCCGACGGCGTCCTGCTCGTCCCCAAGGCCGCGACCGTCGCCTTCCTGCGCGAGCTGCCCGTCGGTGCGCTCTGGGGCGTCGGCGAGCGCACCGAGGCGGCGCTCGCGCGGTGGGGGATCACGACGGTCGCGGAGCTCGCGGACTGCGACGTCGCGACGGTGCAGCGGGCGATCGGCAAGGTGGCCGGTGCACACCTGCACGACCTCGCGTGGGGCCGGGACCCGAGGCCGGTCCAGCCGGGACGCGAGGAGAAGTCGATCGGCTCGGAGGAGACGTTCGTCACGGACGAGCACGATCTCGGGGTCGTCCAGGCGAAGGCGTTGGACCTCTCCGACAGGTGTGCGCGTCGCCTGCGGCAGCGCGGGCTGGTCGGGCGGACGGTGACCGTGAAGGTCCGCACGTCGGACTTCCGTACGCTCACACGCTCGCGCACGCTCGCGACCCCCACGGACGTCGGACGCGAGATCTACCTCGCCGCGCGCACGCTCCTGGCGGGCGTGGACCTGCGGGGACTGCCCGTACGGCTGGTGGGTGTGCGGGTCGACTCGCTGTCCGCGGTCGCCGAGGCGGCGCTTCAGCCGACGCTCGACGACGTCGCCGGGGAGGGCCCAGGTCCGGCGCAGGCGCGGCGGGAGGCCGAGCGCGCGATGGACGAGGTGCGGGACCGGTTCGGGACGCTCGCGATCCGCTCCGGGGCGGCTCTCGACGCGCCGTCCACCGACCGCTCGACTACCACCTTCCAGGTGGCGGATCTATCCTGAACCCGACACGTTCGTCGACACAGACCATCGGGGGTCGGGATGCCTCTCTCTGAGTACGAGCAGCGCGTCCTGGAGCAGATGGAGCGCCAGCTCGCGTCCGACGACCCACGCCTGGCGAACACGCTCACCCAGCGCGGTCGGCGGGCTGTGGGGCGCTACGTCGTGGCCGGGATCGGTGCGGCTCTCGGGCTCCTGCTGCTCGTCATCGGCGCCGCCGGGAGCCTGCCCCTCCTCGGCGTGCTCGGCTTCATCGTCATGTTCGCCGCGGTCGCGTATGCGTTCGCGCGCCCGCACCGCGCCTCCGGGCCGACCGGGGTCGTCGCTGACGACGGCTCCGTGCGCAAGGCGTCGGGACACAAGCAGTCGCAGGGGCGCCGGCCCAAGGGGCAGGGCTTCATGGCACGCATGGAGGACCGCTGGGACCGCCGCCGCGGCGAGCACGGCGGCCTCTGATCCCGGCACGCCTCCCTTCCCGCCCTTTTCACGGCCCTCGGGACGTCTGGGAGTCGGCGGACCGACGGGCATGAGCGCCTGCCCCGGTGACCCGGAGGCGGGCGCTCCGCAGTGTCAGCGGACGCGCGGCGTCAGTCGCCCGAACCGGTGTGTGCGCCGGCGCGCTCGGCCGGTCGCTGCGCCGCGCGCGAGCGCCGCACGCGTCGCCGGCGTAGCCAGGCCGCACCGGGGAGGGAGCGCACGGTGTGCGCGACCGCGCCGGAGCGGGTCACGCCGGCCGCACGCACACCGGCCAGGACGCGCTCGACGTCCCCGGCCGCGGCGCCGGGGGTCGCCAGCGGCGGCTGGGGGGCGTAGCGCGAGAGCTCGAGCGCGTGCGCGAGCTCATGGAGCGCCGCGACCGCGTCATCGCCGAGCGGCCGCCCGGCGAGCGCGGAGACCTGGCGCTGCACGGACGCGACGGCGGAGCGCGGCGTGGTCGCGGCGGACCAGCGGATCCCGAACCGCCCGAGCGAGCGTCGAAGCCGCGTCCAGGCCTGCTCGGGGGTGAGGTCGGCGAGCACGCGCGCGCGTCGCCGGGTGATGAGCGTGACGACCAGCGCGGCGAGCGCGAGGACGACGGCGACGGTCACGGCGACGGGGACCCAGGTGTCGTCCTGCGTGGTGCTCCCGGTGCGCGGAGCGGCGGGGGCCTGGCCGGTCGCGGCGGGACCGGGCTGGGCGGTGGGCAGCGCCTCCTGCGTGGGACGGGCGCCGCCACCCGCGTTGAGGAGCGGGTCGCTCCACGGGGGCGGCGCGCCGGTCTGGATGGCGGGCGTCGGCTCGAACCGCACCCAGCCGTGGCCCTCGAAGTACAGCTCGGGCCACGCGTGCGACTGCTGACCGGTGATGACGTAGGTGCCGTCGTCGGACGAGCCGGGCAGGAACCCGACTCCGACGCGCGCGGGGATGCCGATCGAGCGGGCCATCACGGTCATCGCGGTCGCGAACTGCACGCAGTAGCCCTGACGGGACTCCAGGAAGTCCCAGACGGCGTCGTCGGTCCGGGCGGGGGCGACGCGGGTGTCGTAGGTGAAGTTCGCGGCGGAGCGCAGGTACGACTGCAGGGCCATCGCGGACTCGTAGGGCGTGTCGGCGTCGCGGGTCAGCTCGACGGCGAGGTCGCGGATGTCCCCGGCGTGGGAGCTCGTGGGCACCTCGAGAGCGCGTGGGTCGCCCGGGTCGCCCACGCGGGCGTCGGCGAGGTCGTCGGCGGTGAGGGACGGGATCTCGACGACCATGGAGTACTGCTGGCCCTCGTACGTGTCGCCCGACCCGTCGACCTGGTCGCGCACGGGGTCGTACGTCCAGTCACCGTCGATCATGAGCGTCCGAGGGAAGACCGGGATGGGCAGCTGGTCGTCCTCGAGCGCGCCGACCTCCACGTCGACGACGGCGAGGGTCCCGCGCTCGGCGTCCGGCTCGGTGCCGAGGCGGTCCGGGTCGGGGGAGAGCAGGCCGGGGAGCGCCCCGATCTCGAGCGACCGGCCGGAGTCGGAGTCGGCGTGCCACGAGCGTCCGTCGAACGACAGGAGCGTCATGGCGCGCAGCGGGCCGACGGAGTTCGCGTTGACGGCGGGCGCGGCGGTGGTGCTCGGCGTGGGGGCGGGGGCGTCCTCGTCCTGGCCCGGCGCGTGGACCTGGTAGAGCAGCACGGCCCGGTCGGTGCGTCCGCCGAGGCTCGCGCGCACGTCGAGGTCGGCCGCGAGGTCGACGGGGCCGCCCGCGCCGGAGCCGAACTGCGGCAGTCCCCACGCCGACCAGCCGGGCAGGGCGGCGAGCACGGGGCCCGCGACGAGCGCGACGGCGACGACCGCGACCGCGGAGGCGGTCGCCCTCCCCGCACGCCGGGCGTTGTCGGCGCGGGTCTGCTGGGGCGCGACGCTCAGGGCGAGCAGGAGCAGGTAGACCAGGCCGGTCCAGAGGATCGCGGAGCCGCGGCCGGGGAACTCGAGCACGATCGTCGGGGTCCACATCGCGGCGAACGCGACGCCGGCGAGCGCGGGCATCGCGAGGCCGACGGCGAGCAGGTCCGCCGCGAGGAACACGAGCAGCGCACCGACCGCGAGCAGCAGCTCGAGCGGTCGCACGACGTCGACGGGGACGACCGCGACCTCGACGAGGTGCACACCCTGCGACCACAGGGCGCTGGTGCGCTCCCACGACGAGAGGTCGGGCACGAGCTGCAGGCGTCCGGGCGGCGCCCCGTACCGCAGCAGCACAGCGACGGTGGCGACGACGAGCCCGACCACGGTCGGGACCCACACGGTGCGGGTCACGGACCGCACGACGGCGACCGCCGCGGCGGTGACGAGCAGGAGCAGGATGACGGGCCCGCGCCATGGCACGGTGCCGAGCAGGTTGGTGAGCGCGTGCAGGGACGTGATCGTCCCGAGCACGCACAGGGCGGTGGTGGCGACGGCGCGCCACCCGCGCGGCGGTGTGGTGTGCAGGGGGCTCATCGCGCGCTCCCGAGCAGTCGCAGCCAGCAGTCGAGCAGGGGTTCGCCGGGGGCGGCCTCGCACGCGCGCCACCCGGCGCGCTGCAGCGCGTCGACGGTCGCTCGCGCGTCGCGCTGCCCGCCGGTCTGCTGCGGGTCGCTGCGCACGACCGCCCAGCCCTGCGCGGTGTCCGCGACGTGCGCGAGGGCGGTGCGGGCGCCGGCGCCGAGCGGCCCGAGCACGCCGAGGACGATCTCGCCCCCGGCCTCGGTGCTCTCGAGCAGGTGCGCCCCCGCGACGAGCCGCGCCTGAGCCTCGTTGGAGGTGCGCGGCGCCTCGAGGTCGACGGTACGGTCGAGCAGCGCGGCGCGCGCGCCGTCGTGCCGCGTGTGCAGGAACGGCACGCCGGTCGTGGTGCTGTGCGCGCCGACGCCGTCGAGGAGGCGCACGGGGTGGCCCGCGTCGAGCATCGCGAGCGCGATGGACGCCGCGAGCGAGATCGTCCACTCGAGGTGCGTGCCGCGGTACGGCAGGTCGAGCAGGACGGACACGGGGCGCATCCCGGCGCGCTCGTCGGACCGCACGAGCAGCTCGCCGCGGCGCGCGCTGCTGCGCCAGTGCACGCGGCGCAGGTCGTCGCCCTCGCGGTAGTCGCGCAGGGACGCGTCGTCGGTCGACGGGGAGCGGGCGCCGAGCGCGACACGGTCGGGCTCGCCGACGAGCACGTCGGTCGGCGCCGGCAGGGGGACGACCGTCGGCCACACGGTGACCTCGGCCTGCTCGCCGAGCGTGGTGGTGCTCGCGACGGTGCCGAACAGGTCGGTCCTGGTCACGACGAGCGGTCCGAGCGGCCACCGCCCGCGGCGTGCCGTCTGCACGCCGTAGGACACGACGACCGAGCCGGGGGAGCGGTGCACCCGGGCGCGCAGCGGGCGTCCCGCGGACAGCTCGGTGGCGGCCTGCTCGGCGAACTTGAGCCCCGCCAGCCGGGCGCGTCCCGACGGGTCCGAGGAGGTGATGTGGACCTCGACGCCGACGCGCTCGCCCGCGTGCACCGGGTTGGGCGTCACCACGCGCCGCACGCCCAGGGGGCGCCGCGTGCCGCCCGCGTCGAGCCAGGCGACGAGCCCCGCGGCCGCCGCGACGACGACGAGCGCGACCGCGCCGATGCGGACGAGGTCGCGCGACCCGGCGCCGATCCCGAGCAGGACGAGGACCAGACCGGTCGCGCCGAGCGCCCAGCCGCGCAGCGTGGGCTGCAGCCGCATGTCAGACCGCGCGCCGCGCGCCCACGCCCGCGACGTCGGCGGTCGGCACCGCCACGCGCGCGACGAGTCCCTCGACGATCGACTCGGTCGACCGTCCGGACAGCCGGGACTCGGTGCTGGGCAGGAGCCGGTGGGCGAGCACGGACGACGCGAGCTGCTGCACGTCGTCGGGGAGCACGTGGTCACGGCCGTCGATCGCCGCGAGCCCCTTGGCGGCGCGCAGGAGCTGGATCGCGGCGCGCGGCGACGCGCCGAGGCGGAGCCCGGGCTCCTCGCGCGTGGCACCGACGAGGTCGACGACGTACCGCTTGACGGCGGCCGACGCGTACAGCCGACGCGTGACGTCGACCAGCCGGGCGACGTGCTCCGCGTCGGTGACGGGCGTGAGGCCGGCGAGCGGGTCGGACGTCTCCTGCTGGTCGAGCATGGCGAGCTCGGCCTCGACGCTCGGGTACCCGACCGTGAGGCGCGCCATGAACCGGTCGCGCTGCGCCTCGGGGAGCGGGTAGGTCCCCTCCATCTCGACGGGGTTCTGCGTCGCGACGACGAAGAAGGGCCGCGGCAGGCGGTAGGTGCGGCCGTCGACGGTCGCCTGGCCCTCCTGCATGCACTCGAGCAGCGCGGACTGGGTCTTGGGCGACGCGCGGTTGATCTCGTCGCCGATGACGACGTGCGCGAAGACCGGGCCGGGCCGGAACTCGAACTCGTTGGTCTGCGCCCGGAAGATGTTGACGCCCGTGAGGTCGCTCGGCATGAGGTCGGGCGTGAACTGGATGCGTCCGACGGTGCAGTCGATCGTCCGGGCCAGGGCCTTGGCGAGCGTGGTCTTGCCCACCCCGGGCACGTCCTCGAGGAGCAGGTGCCCCTCGGCCAGCAGCACGGCGAGCGTGGTGCGGACGAGCTCGGGCCGTCCTGTCACGACGTGCTCGATGGCGGAACGCATCCGGTCGGTCGTCCCGACGAGGTCGGTGAGCTCGTCGGACGAGGGAACGGACTGCAGCATGGGCGCCTCCTTGCGGTCGGGTCCGAGCCTACGGTGCGGCTCGCCGGTCGCGGGACGACTCGGGCGGACTTCCACCCGGGGGTGGGTCCCCACTTCCCTCCACGTGCGCGCCACGACACGCAGCCGGGGCACGGGACATACCCGGACAGAGCGGGAGGAGGCGGCCCTGACGGCACGGCGGGTGGGCGCTTGCCCGGCGAAACAGGACGCGTGTCGGAAATCTTCCTCCACTCCTCACCACCGGCGCTGACCTGCGCAAACGCTGCGCCACGAGGGTGAAACCGCCGATTTTCGACGTGCTTGTGGAGGGAAGTGGAGTACCGTGGAGGCACGTGGTGAGGCGGGGAGCAGGTCCCCTCCGGGCGGTTCCCCGCCGCCGCGTCGGCTGCTCGGAGGGAGGCGTGGTGTCGCATGAGACGGTCGGCGTCCTCGGCTCCGGCATGCCCTTCTTGGGCACCTACACGCCGCGTCTCGACGACAAGGGGCGGCTCATCCTCCCGGCCAAGTTCCGGCCCCAGCTCGCACAGGGTCTGGTCATGACGCGGGGTCAGGAGCGGTGCCTGTTCCTGCTGCCGCTCGACGAGTTCCGCCGCTACCACGACCAGCTCCGGCAGGCGCCCGTGACGAGCAAGCAGGCCCGCGACTACCTGCGCGTGTTCCTGTCCGGCGCGAACGACGAGCTGCCCGACAAGCAGGGGCGCGTGTCGATCCCGCCGATGCTCCGCCAGTACGCGGGCCTCGACCGCGACGTCGCCGTGATCGGCGCCGGGACGCGCGTCGAGATCTGGGACCTGCAGGCCTGGGAGACCTACCTCGCCGAGCAGGAGGCCGGATACGCCGACGCGACCGAGGAGGTCTTCCCGCAAGGGCGGTGGTGACCCACCGGTCCCGCACGTGCCCGGCTCCCGCCCGACGAGATCTCCTCCCGACCGCTCTGCCGCACTTCCCCGCGGCAGAGGGCCGGTGGGGGATCTGGTCGGACGGCGGAGGGGCCGCCCGACCATCACCCACCCACAACCGCAACCACACCCGCACCCGCGACCGACGAGAGGAGGAGCACGTGGACACCCCGACGAACCCCGACGCACGCGGCGCGGCCGAGCGGCACGTGCCCGTCCTGCTCGAGCGGTGCCTGGAGCTGCTCGCCCCCGCGCTCGAGGTCGAGGGCGCGGTCATGGTCGACTCCACGCTCGGCATGGGCGGGCACACCGAGGGCGTGCTGCGCCGGTTCCCGCACGTGCGGGTCGTCGGCCTCGACCGGGACCCGCAGGCGATCGCGCTCGCGAGCGAGCGGCTCGCGCCGTTCGGCGACCGGTTCACGGGCGTGCACGCGGTGTACGACGAGATCCGCGACGTGCTCGCGGACCTGTCGATCCCCGCGGTGCAGGGCGTGCTCATGGACCTCGGCGTCTCGTCGCTGCAGCTGGACGAGGTCGAGCGCGGCTTCTCCTACGCCCAGGACGCGCCGCTCGACATGCGCATGGACGCCACGACCGGCCCGACGGCCGCGGACGTCCTCAACACGTACGACGAGCGCGACCTGGCGCGCGTGCTGCGCACGTACGGCGAGGAGCGGTTCGCCCCGCGGATCGCCCGGGCGATCGTGCGGGCACGCGCGACGGCACCGCTCGCACGCACGGGCGAGCTCGTCGACCTCGTGCGCGCCGCGATCCCCGCGGCGGCCCGCGCGACCGGCGGGCACCCGGCCAAGCGCACGTTCCAGGCGCTGCGCATCGAGGTCAACCACGAGCTCGACGCGCTGGCGCGGGCGCTGCCCGAGTCGGTCGAGGCCCTCGCGGTCGGCGGCCGGATCGTCGTCGAGGCGTACCAGTCGCTCGAGGACCGGATGGTGAAGCAGACGTTCGCGCTCGGCGCGAGCGTGAGCGCACCACCCGACCTGCCGGTGGTCCCGGACACGCACCAGCCGTACCTGCGGCTGGTGACCCGCGGAGCGGAGGAGGCCGACGAGGCCGAGCTCGCCCGCAACCCCCGTTCGCAGTCGGTGCGGCTGCGCGCGGCAGAACGTCTTCGCACCACACCGGACCACCTGCGTCCCGCACCGAGGAGGGCAGCATGAGCGCCAGCAGCGCAGCACGCGCGTACCCCGCTCCGGCCCGCCCGTACGGCGCCACCGCCGCGCCGGCCCCCGCACGTCAGCCGGCGGCGCCGCGCCTGCGGCTCGTGCGCGCGCCGTCGCACGCCCGCACGCGGGTGCCGTTCGTGCTCGTGTGCATGGGCGTCCTCGCCGCGGCGCTGCTCGGTGCGCTGCTGCTCAACACGCAGATGGCGAAGAACTCGTACGAGAAGTACGACCTGGGGATCGAGCTGGGTCGCCTCGACCAGGACGCCAAGGACCTGTCCGCGGCGCTCGACGCGAAGGGCTCGCCGGCCGAGCTCGCGAAGTCGGCGGGCGCGCTCGGGATGGTCCCGTCGGAGGGCACGGGCTGGATCCGGCTCTCCGACGGCACGGTGCAGGGCGCCGCCGGCGGGCGCTGATGACGGACGTCTCCGCGCGGCCGGGTTCCCGTACCCCGCGTGGCGGTCCGGGCGCCCGGACCGCCAGCAGGCACAGTGGCTCCGTGAGCTCCACGACGGCGCGTCGGCCGCCCGCCGGGCGTCAGCCCACGCGCGAGACGGTCGAGACCGTCCGCGCGGGGGCGCGTCCGGGTGCCGCCGCGCCTCGGGGCAGGGGGGCGACGAGCCCCCCGATCGTGGTCCCGCGGCCGCCGCGGCCCGGACGCGCGGGGCGGCGGGCTCGCCTCGTCGTGCTCGCCGTCGCGGTCGTCCTGGTCGTCGCCGTGTTCGCCGGGCGGCTGGTGTACGTGCAGGCGGTCCGCGGGCCGTCCGTCGCCCAGCAGGCGCGCGACGAGCGCCTGTCGACCATCTCGATCATCGGCGCCCGGGGCAGATCACGGACCGGGACGGCGTCGCGCTCGCGACGTCCGTGGAGCGGTACGACATCTCGGTGAACCAGCGCCTGGTCGGCGAGTACCGCGGCAAGGGTGCGCCCGACGACCCGGACGGCGCGCTCGGCGTCGCGAAGCGCCTCGCGCCGCTGCTCGGGGCGGACGCCGCGGTGCTGGGGGGCGAGCTCGTCGGCACGCGGAGCTTCAAGTACCTCCAGAAGGGCGTGCTCCCGCAGGTGGCGCGCGAGATCTTCGCGATGCGGCTGCCGGGCATCAACGTGGACAAGGTCGCGGACCGCGTGTACCCCAACGGTCCGCTCGCGGGGAACATCATCGGCTTCGTGAACTCCAACGGGCAGGGGCTGGAGGGGCTCGAGGCGTCGCTCGACGACCGTCTCAAGGGGACACCCGGCACCGAGGTGTTCGAGCGCGGCGCCAAGGGCCAGCAGGTCCCCGGCGGGTACTTCGAGGGCACTCCGGCCACGCAGGGCGACTCCGCGACCCTCACGATCGACTCCGACATCCAGTGGAAGGCGGAGAGCCTGCTCACCGAGCAGGTCGCCGCGACCGGCTCCGACTCCGGCACGATCGTCGTGATGGACGTGCGCACGGGCGAGGTGCTCGCGCTCGCCGACTCCGGCACGCGCGACCCGAACAAGCCGGGCGACTCGGCGGGCGGCTCGCTCGCACCGTCCGTCTCCAACGTGTTCGAGCCGGGCTCGACGGGCAAGGTCATCACGATGGCGGCGGTGCTCGAGGAGGGTCTCGTCACGCCGACGGACCGGTGGACCGTGCCGTACAAGCTGACGGTCGAGAACGGCCAGACGTTCAAGGACTCGCACGAGCACGAGACGCAGCACCTGACGACCGCGGGCGTGCTCGCGGAGTCGTCCAACACCGGCACGGTGCAGATCGGCTCCAAGCTGACGGTCGAGCAGCGCTACCGGTGGCTGGAGCGGTTCGGGTTCGGCTCCCGGACGGGCATCGACCTGGCGGGGGAGTCCGCGGGCCTGTTCGGCGACCGCAACAACGCGCGCACGCCGTACGTGGTGCTCTTCGGGCAGGGCGTCTCGGTGAACGCGATCCAGGCGACGCAGGTGCTGGCGACCGTCGCGAACGACGGGGTCCGGGTGCAGCCGCACGTCGTCAAGGGCTGGACCGCGCCCGACGGGACGTTCACCGCGTCGAAGAAGGCGGCCCGCACGCGCATCATCTCCCAGGAGACCGCGGCGACGGTGATGACGATGCTCGAGTCGGTCGTCGACGAGGGGACCGGCTCGACGGCGTCGATCCCGGGCTACCGCGTGGCCGGGAAGACCGGCACGGCGCAGAACTGGATCAACGGCGGCAAGCAGGGCATCACGGCGTCGTTCATCGGGGTCGTCCCTGCGGACGAGCCGCGCCTCGCGATCAGCGTGATCCTGCACAACCCGCGGACCTCGGAGTACGGCAGCGTCGTCGCGGCGCCGGTGTTCAGCAAGATCGGTGCGTACGCGCTGAGCGAGCTGGGCGTCCCGCCCTCGGGGACCAAGGCCACGCTGTTCCCCACGACGTGGTGAGCCCGGCCACGGCGGTGGCCGGCGGCGCGTCGGGGGACGGTGTCCACGGTAGATTCCTCCCCATGACCTCGACGGCACGGATGCGACCCACGCGTCCCGCCGACCTCCCCCTCGCTGCTCTGGTGGACGCGTTCTCGCTGGTCAGCGTCGGTGCGGACATCGCGGGCACCACGGTCCACGGCGTGACCATGGCGTCCGACGACGTCGGCACCGGTGAGTTGTTCGTGGCCGTGGCGGGCGCACGCGTGCACGGGGCTCGGTTCGCGGCGCAGGCCGTCGACGCCGGGGCCGTGGCGGTCGTCACCGACGCCGCGGGCGTGGCCGAGCTGGGGGACCTCGCGCAGCGGGTCCCCGTCCTGCTCGCCGACGACCCGCGCGCGCTCGCCGGACCGCTCGCCGCGCACGTCGCGGGGAACCCCGCGCAGCACCTGCGCACGGTGGGCGTGACGGGCACCAACGGCAAGACGACCACGACCTACTTCGTCGACGCGGCGCTGCGGGCGATCCACCCCACCACGGCCGTGCTCGGTACGGTCGAGCTGCGCATCGGGTCGCAGGCGATCGAGAGCCCGCGCACCACGGTCGAGGCTCCCGTGCTGCAGCACGTCCTGGCGCTCGCCGTCGAGCGCGGCGCGACCGCCGTCGCGATGGAGGTCTCGTCGCACGCGCTCGCGCTGCACCGCGTCGCGGGCACGACGTTCGACGTCGTCGGCTTCACGAACCTGCAGCGCGACCACCTCGACTTCCACGGCGACATGGAGGGCTACTTCCGCGACAAGGCGCGGCTGTTCGAGCCGGGTCAGGCGCGTCGCGGCGTCGTCGTGGTCGACGACGAGTGGGGCCGGCGGCTCGTGCGCGAGGCGCGGATCCCGGTGGAGTCCCTCGCCACGCACGTGGGCGACCCCGCGGCGGCGGAGGCGGACTGGGCGGTCGTGTCGGCCGACGTCGGGCTCGACGGCGTGGGCTCGACGTTCACGCTGCGCGGCCCGGACGGCACCGAGCACGTGGCCGCGAGCCCGCTGCCGGGCCTCGTCAACGTGTCCAACGCCGCGCTCGCGATCGTGCTCGCCCACGCGGCGGGCGTCGACCTGGCGACGGCGATCGACGCGATCGGCGGCGCGCACGCCGTGCCCGGCCGGATGGAGCGCGTCATCGAGCGCGCGCCCGGCCGCCCCCTGGGCATCGTCGACTACGCGCACACGCCCGACGCGCTCGTCCTCGCGCTCGAGGCCGTGCGGCCGATCACGCCCGGCCGGCTCGTCATCGTGTTCGGCTCCGACGGCGACCGGGACCGCGGCAAGCGCCCGATCATGGGCGAGATCGCCGCCCGGCTCGCCGACGTCCTCGTCGTGACCGACGAGAACCCTCGCTCGGAGGACCCGGGCGAGATCCGCGCCGCCATCCTGGCCGGCGTGCGTCAGGCGCGGCCCGACCTGGCGGACGTGCACGAGGTGTCCCCACGCGCCCAGGCGCTGCGCCTCGGCGTCGCGCTCGCGGGCGAGGGGGACACCGTGATCGTCACGGGCAAGGGCCACGAACCGACCCAGGAGATCGCCGGAGTGTTCCACCGGTACAACGACCGAGACGTCTACCTGCAGGCCGTCGCCGACGGCCTGGCGGACGCACCGCCGCTGCCCGCCGCGGGCGGTGCCGCGTGATCGCGCTGACCGCCGCGCAGATCGCGGAGGCGACCGGCGGGACGTTGCACGGCGTCGCGCACGCGCAGGTGGTGGCGGGCGCCGTCGTCACGGACTCGCGCGACGTCGAGCCGGGCGGGCTGTTCGTCGCGCTGCCCGGGGAGCACGTGGACGGTCACGACTTCGCGGCCGCGGCCGTGGCGGCGGGCGCCGCCGCGGTGCTGGCCGCGCGTCCCCTCACGGGTGAGGACGGCTCGGCGCTCCCGACGGTCGTCGTGCCCGACGTCGAGGTCGCGCTGGGCGACCTCGCGCGCGACGTGCTCGCGCAGCTGCGCGAGGCGGCGCTCGCGCCCGGCGGCTCCGGGCTGCGCGTCGTCGGCGTCACGGGCTCCGTCGGCAAGACGACGACGAAGGACCTGCTCGCGCAGCTGTGCGGCGCGGCCGGCCCGACGGTCGCACCGGTGCGGTCCTTCAACAACGAGATCGGGCTGCCGCTGACGGTGCTGCGCGCCGACGAGAGCACGCGCTTCCTGGTGCTCGAGATGGGTGCCTCCGGCCCGGGTCACCTCACGTACCTCACCCGCATCGCGCCGCCGGACGTCGCCGTGGTGCTCGTCGTCGGCCACGCGCACCTCGGCGGGTTCGGGGGCGGGATCGAGGACGTCGCACGGGCGAAGTCCGAGATCGTCCAGGGGCTCCTGCCCGAGGGTGTCGCGGTGCTCAACGCGGACGACCCGCGCGTCGTCGCGATGGCCGCGCTCGCACCCGGCGAGGTCGTGACGTTCGGCCAGTCCCAGGGTGCCTGGGTGCGCGCCACCGACGTGCGCGTCGACCGCGCGGGCCGTGCGCGCTTCACGCTCGTCGTCGGCGACGGGACGCCCGAGCGCGCGCAGGCGGACGTCGCGCTGCGGCTCGTGGGGGAGCACCACGTGCACAACGCGCTGGCGGCCGCGGCCGCGGCGCTCACCGCCGGCCTGACGCTCGACGAGGTCGCGACCGGGCTGTCCGGCGCGGACGCGCTGTCGCCGCACCGCATGCACGTCGTCGACCGCGCCGACGGCGTGACGGTCATCGACGACTCGTACAACGCCAACCCCGACTCGATGCGCGCCGCGCTCAAGGCCCTCGCGGTCGTCGCCGGCCGGGACCGGCGCTCCATCGCCGTGCTCGGCGAGATGCTCGAGCTCGGTGACGGCTCGCGCGAGGCGCACGACGCGATCGGCCGGCTCGCGGTGCGCCTCAACATCGGTCTGACGGTCGTGGTGGGCGAGGGCGCGCGGGCGATCCGCGACGGCGCCAACCACGAGGGCAGCTGGGGGGACGAGGTCGCGCTCGCGGACGACGTGGACGCCGCAGCGGCGTTCCTGGCCGACGAACTGCGCGCGGGCGACGTCGTGCTCGTGAAGTCGTCGTACGGCGCGGGCCTGTGGCGGCTCGGTGACATCCTCACGGCCGACCCGGCCGCGACGGCCGGGACGGACGAACCGGCGGGGGTGAGCGGCTCGTGAGGGCCGTCCTCATCTCGGGCGGCGTCGCGATGCTCGTCGCGCTGCTCGGGACGCCGCTGTTCATCCGGTTCCTCGTGCGCCGGCAGTACGGGCAGTTCATCCGCCAGGACGGACCGACCGCGCACTTCACCAAGCGCGGCACGCCGACCATGGGCGGCGTCGTCATCATCGGCGCGACGCTGCTCGGCTGGGCGGCCGCGCTGCTGCTCACCGGCACCGAGCCGTCGGTGTCCGAGATCCTCGTGCTGTTCCTCATGACGGGGCTCGGGCTCGTCGGCTTCCTCGACGACTTCATCAAGATCAGCCGGCAACGCAGCCTCGGCCTCAAGGCCCGGTGGAAGATCGTCGGCCAGGGGCTCGTGGGCGTCGCGTTCGCCGTCGCGGCGCTGCAGTTCCCGAACGACCTGTTCCGCACGCCCGCGTCGACCAAGATCTCGTTCATCCGCGACACGGGCATCGACCTGGCGTTCGCGGGCGCGACGATCGGCCTGATCCTGTTCGTGATCTGGGCGAACTTCCTCATCACGGCGTGGTCCAACGCGGTGAACCTCACCGACGGTCTCGACGGTCTCGCCACGGGTGTCTCGCTCATCGTGTTCGGCGCGTACGTCGTCATCTGCGTGTGGCAGTTCAACCAGTCGTGCCAGATCCTCGGCTCCGCGGGACCGCGCTGCTACGAGACGCGCGACCCGCTCGCGCTCGCGGTCGTGGCCGCGGCGATCACCGGTGCGTGCTTCGGGTTCCTGTGGTGGAACGCGAGCCCCGCCAAGATCTTCATGGGCGACACGGGCTCCCTCGCGCTCGGCGGCGCGCTCGCGGGCCTGTCGATCCTCACGCGCACCGAGATCCTCGCGGCGGTCGTCGGCGGCCTGTTCGTGCTCGAGGTGCTGTCCGACGTCATCCAGATCGGGTTCTTCAAGATGACCGGGCGGCGCGTGTTCAAGATGGCGCCGCTGCACCACCACTTCGAGCTCGGCGGCTGGGGCGAGGTCACGATCGTGATCCGGTTCTGGATCATCGCCGGGCTGTTCGTCGCGCTCGGGGTCGGGATCTTCTACGGCGAGTGGGTGGCCGGCTAGGTGACGCAGGGACCTGACCAGGCAGGGCCCGACGCCGCGGCGCGGCGCCCGCTCGACCTCGAGGGCGCTCGCGTCGTCGTCGCCGGCATGGGGGTGTCCGGGCGCGCGGCGGCGGAGGTGCTCGCGGCGCGCGGCGCGCGCGTCGTGCCGGTCGACGACGCGTCCGACGAGGCCGTCTCGAGCGCCGAGTACCTCGCGGGCGGTGGGCTCGCGCGCGCGGACCTCGTCGTGACCTCGCCCGGGCTCGCACCGCACCACCCGCTGCTCGCGGCCGCCGCCGCCCAGGGGACGCCGGTGTGGAGCGAGGTCGAGCTCGCGTGGCGCGTACGCGTGCCGGGACCGTCCGGGGCACCCGCACCGTGGCTCGCGCTCACGGGCACCAACGGCAAGACGACGACGGTGGGGATGCTCGAGTCGGTCCTGACGGCCGCGGGGCGCAACGCGCTCGCGGTCGGCAACGTCGGCACGCCGATCGTGCACGCGGTGACGGACCCGACGCTCGACGTGCTCGCGGTCGAGCTGTCGAGCTTCCAGCTGCACTACACGCACAGCATGTCCGCCCGGGCGGCCGCCGTCCTCAACGTCGCGGCCGACCACCTCGACTGGCACGGCTCGCTCGAGGCGTACGCGGCCGACAAGGCACGTGTCTACGAGCGCGCGCAGCTCGCGTGCGTCTACAACGTCGCCGACCCGCGCACGGAGCAGATGGTGCGGGACGCGGACGTCGTCGACGGCGCGGTCGCCGTGGGGTTCACGCTCGGCACGCCCGCCGTGGGCCAGATCGGCCTCGTCGAGGACGTGCTCGTCGACCGCGGCTTTGCGCGGCTGCGGCACACGCACGCCGCCGAGCTCGGCACGCTCGACGACCTCGCGGCGCTCGCCGGACCCGACGCCACGGTGCCGCCGCACGTCGTCGCCGACGCGCTCGCGGCCGCGGCGCTCGCGCTCGCGCACGGCGTCGAGCCCGCGCACGTGCGCGAGGGACTGCGCTCGTTCGCCCCCGGTCACCACCGCATCGAGACGGTCGCCAGGCAGATGCTCACGGTCGACGGCCGGTCCGTGGACGTCAGCTACGTCGACGACTCGAAGGCCACGAACGCGCACGCCGCGGCCGCGTCGCTCGGGGCTTTCCCGCCCGGGAGCGTCGTGTGGGTCGCGGGCGGGCTCGCCAAGGGCGCCCGGTTCGACGACCTCGTGCGCGCGCGTCGTGACCGCCTCGCGGGAGTCGTCCTCATCGGTGCGGACCGTGAGCCGCTGCGTGACGCGCTCGCCCGACACGCGCCCGAGGTCCCCGTGGTCGAGATCGTCCCCGGTGAGACTGGGGACGTGATGACCTCCGCCGTGGCCGCCGCGCGCACCCTCGTGCGTCCCGGGCCAGCGACCGGCACGACCGTGCTGCTCGCGCCCGCCTGCGCGTCCATGGACCAGTTCGCCTCGTACGCCGCGCGCGGTGACGCGTTCGCCGCGGCCGCACGTGCGGCGGTGGGCGAGGGAGGCGAGCGGGCGGGCGGACGCGCGTGAGCGCCGTGCCGCAGGACGCCGCCGCCGAGACGGCGTCCGCCCGCGCGCGCGGTTCGCTGCTCGGCCACTGGAACAGCGTCGTCACGAGCTATTACGTGCTCATCGGTGCGAGCGCGCTGCTCCTGGTGATCGGCCTGGTCATGGTCCTGTCGAGCTCGAGCGTCGAGTCCCTGGACAAGAACGGCAACGCGTACGCCGTGTTCCTCGACCAGGCGAAGTTCGCGCTCGTGGGGCTGCCGATCGCGATCGTGCTGTCGCGGTTGCCTGTGCGGTTCTTCAAGCGGATCGCGTGGCCGGCGCTGGGTGCCGCGGTCGCGTTCCAGTCGCTCGTGTTCCTCGGGCTGGGCACCGGCGCGGGCGGGAACACCAACTGGGTGCGACTGCCCGGCGGCATCACCGCCCAGCCGTCGGAGACGATCAAGCTCGCGCTCGCGCTGTGGCTCGGTGCCGTGCTCGCGCGCAAGCAGCCGTACCTCGAGCAGTGGAAGCACGTGTTCGTCCCGGCCGTCCCGGTCGCCGGGCTCGCGATCGGCGCGGTCCTGCTGGGGCACGACCTGGGTACCGCGCTCGTGCTGTGCGTCCTGGTCGCGGGCGCGATGTTCGTCGCGGGCGTGCCGCTGCGCATGTTCGCGGTGGCGGGTGCGCTCGCCGGGGCCGCCGTGGCGGCGCTGGTCCTGCTCAGCCCGAACCGCATGCAGCGCATCGGCAGCTGGCTCGGGGGCGACGAGTGCTCGGCGTCGGCCGACTGCTACCAGACGCTGCACGGCAGCTGGGGGTTGGCGAGCGGCGGGATCGGCGGGCTGGGGCTCGGGCAGAGCCGCGAGAAGTGGTCGTACCTGCCCGCGGCCCACAACGACTTCATCTTCGCGATCCTCGGCGAGGAGCTGGGCCTGGTGGGCACGCTCATCGTGCTCGGCCTGTTCGGCCTGCTGGCGTTCGCGATGATCCGCGTCATCAGCCGCCACCCCGACCCGTTCGTCAAGGTCGCCACCGGCGCGGTCCTCGCGTGGATCGTCGGCCAGGCGTTCGTCAACATCGCCGTCGTCATCGGCCTCGCGCCCGTCATCGGCGTGCCGCTCCCGCTCGTGTCGGCGGGCGGATCGGCGCTCATCATGACGCTCGCGGCGCTCGGCGTCGTCATCGCGTTCGCGCGCGACGAGCCCGGGGCGGCGGACGCGCTCGCGGCGCGCGCGGGCGCCGTGCGACGCTCGCTCGCGGTCGTCGGGCTCGGCCGGGGCCTCGCGCGCCCCGACCGGTCGCGCACGGCCGCATCTTCCACGACGTCGAGAGGTGGTGGACGTGCCTGACGCACGCCCCGTGTCCGTTCTCCTGGCGGGCGGCGGGACCGCTGGTCACGTCAACCCGCTGGTCGCGGTGGCCGACGAGCTGCGTCGCCGGCACCCCGGGGCGACCCTGACGGCGCTCGGCACGGCGGAGGGGCTCGAGGCGCGCCTCGTGCCCGCCGCGGGTCTGCCGCTCGCGGTGGTGCCGCGCGTGCCGCTGCCCCGGCGGCCGTCGCTCGACCTGCTCCGGCTGCCGGGACGGCTGCGCGCGGCGATCGCCGCGGCCGGTCGCGCGATCGACGAGAACGACGCGCAGGTGGTGGTCGGGTTCGGCGGCTACGTCGCGACGCCCGCGTACCTCGCGGCCCGCAGGCGCGGCGTCCCCGTCGTGGTGCACGAGCAGAACGCGCGTCCGGGCCTCGCGAACCGGCTGGGCGCGCGGTGGGCCCGTGCGGTCGCGGTCACGTTCCCGGGCACGTCGCTCCCGGGTGCCGTGGTCACGGGGCTCCCGCTGCGCGCGCCCGTCGCGGCGCTGGTCGCCGACCGTGCGGCGGACGCGACGGCCGCGCGGCGCAGCGCGGCGGGTGCGCTCGGGCTCGACCCGGACCTCCCGACGCTGCTGGTCACCGGCGGCTCGCTCGGTGCGGCGAGCATCAACGCGGCGGTCGCGTCCGCCGCCGGCGACCTGCTCGCGGCGGGCGTGCAGGTGCTGCACCTCACGGGCCGCGACAAGTCCGGGCCCGTCGTCGCGGCGCGGGACGCGCTCGCGCGGGAGGGTGGTCTCACGGCCGAGCAGGTCGCGCGGTACCACGTGCTCGAGTACCTCGACGAGATGCACCTGGCGCTCGCGTGCGCGGACGTGGTCCTCGCGCGCTCGGGTGCCGGGACGGTGTGCGAGGTGGCGGCCCTCGGCCTGCCCGCGGTGTACGTGCCGCTCCCGATCGGCAACGGCGAGCAGCGTCGCAACGCGGGCCCCGTGGTCGCGGCGGGCGGGGCGCTCCTCGTGGCCGACGACGAGCTGGACGCCGCGTGGATCACCGCGCACCTGCCCGCGCTGCTCGTCGGACCGGGGTCCGCGCCGGCGCGTCGGCGCATGGCCGCGGCGGCCGCGTCGGTCGGCGTGCCCGACGCCGCGGGCCGGGTGGTCGACCTCGTCGAGGCGCAGCTGGTCGACGGCGGTGCCGCGTGACCGCGCCCGAGCAGGCGGCGCCGGTCCCGGTCGGCGACCTCGGACGGGTCCACCTCGTGGGCGTCGGTGGCGCGGGGATGTCCGCGGTCGCGCTGCTGCTCGCCGCACGGGGGCTCGCCGTCAGCGGCTCGGACGCGGCCGACGGACCCGCCCTGCCCGGCCTGCGTGCCGCGGGCGTGGACGTGCACGTGGGCCACGACGCGGCGCTCGTCGCCGACGTCGACACGCTCGTCGTGTCCTCCGCCGTGCGCGAGACGAACCCCGAGCTGGCCGCCGCGCGCGCGGCGGGGCTGCGGGTCCTGCACCGCTCGCAGGCGCTCGCGTCCCTCATGGCGGACCGTGACGGAGTCGCGGTCGCGGGCGCGCACGGCAAGACGACGACGTCGGCGATGGTCGCGACGGCTCTGCTCGCGGTCGGCGCCGACCCGTCGTTCGCGATCGGCGGGACCGTCCTGACCGAGGCGGGGCCGGTGGGCGGCGGGCACGACGGCGCCGGTGCGGCGTTCGTCGCGGAGGCCGACGAGTCCGACGGCTCGTTCCTCGCGTACGCGCCGCTCGTGTCGGTCGTGACCAACGTCGAGCCCGACCACCTCGACCACTACGGCACGCGCGAGGCGTTCGAGGACGCGTTCGTCGCGTTCGCCGCCCGGGTGCGCCCCGGCGGGCTGCTCGTCGCGTGCGCGGACGACGACGGCTCGCGCCGGCTCGTCGCTCGCGTGACCGACGACCTCGCGTCCCGGGGGGTCGACGTGCTGACCTACGGCCGGTCCGCCGACGCGGACGTGCGTGTCGGCGAGCTCGTCGCGCAGGAGGACGCACGCTGGACGTTCGACGTCACGCCGCGTGACGCGACGGGCGCGACCACGGTCACGCTCGCGGTGCCCGGCACGCACAACGCGCTGAACGCGGCGGCAGCGTGGGCCGTGCTCGTGCGCCTCGGAGTGCCCGGGCCCGACGCCGCGCACGCGCTCGGCGCGTTCCGGGGACGGGGCGACGGTTCGAGGACCGGGGGACCGTGGGGGGCGTGCGCGTCGTCGACGACTACGCGCACCACCCCACCGAGGTCGCGGCGCTGTTGCGCACCGCGCGGGCCGTCGCCGGCGCGGGTCGGGTGCTCGCGCTGTTCCAGCCGCACCTGTACTCGCGCACGCGCACGTTCGCGACCGAGTTCGGGGCGGCGTTCGACCTCGCGGACCTCGTCGTCGTGACCGACGTCTACGCCTCGCGCGAGGACCCGGACCCGGACGTGTCGGGCGCGCTCGTCGTCGACCGGGTGCCGACGCCCGGCAAGGCGAGCTTCGTCCCGGACCGGCACGCCGCGGCGCGCGCGGTCGCGGACGCGGCACGTCCCGGTGACCTGCTGCTGACGGTCGGTGCGGGCGACGTCACGACGCTCGGCCCGGAGATCCTCGAGCACCTCGCCGCCAGGGAGCGGGACGCGTCATGAGCCCGTCCCGGCCGCCGCGGCCGCCCGTCCCGCGCCCGTCGCCGCGCCCGCGTCCGACGCCGCGGGTCGTGACGTCGCGACCGGCCGACCCGGCGGCTCCGGACGGGGCGGTCCCGGCGTCCACGCCCGCGCGGACGGCTGCGCCGAAGCCCGCAGCACCCCAGCCCGCGGCACCGGTGCCGGCCCGCACGCCGCCACGGTCCGTGAGCGCAGCGGCGGGCCGCGGGGGGCCGCCGAGCGTGGCCATCCGGGTCCCGCCGGTCGTGTCCACCACCTCGGCCGCCCGATTCGAGGAACGGGCCCGCATGCGCCGCACGCTCGCCCGCCGGCAGGCGGTCGGGCTGGTGAGCGCGGTGGTCGTGCTCGGCGCGCTCGCGTGGGTGCTGTTCTTCTCGCCCGTGCTGGCGCTCGACGCGCGCGAGCTGACCATCGAGATCGAGGGTGCCAACTCGGTCGTCGCTGCCGACGAGGTGCGCGCGGTGGTGCAGGCCCGCGACGAGACGCCGTTGCCGCGGCTCGACACGGGGGCGATCCGCCAGGACGTCCTCGACGTCCCCGGGGTCCGGGACGTCGCGGTCTCGCGCGACTGGCCGCACGGCCTGACGATCACGATCGTCGCGCGGGAGCCGGTGGCCGCGGTGCCCGCCGACGGGCGCAAGGGGTTCACGCTGCTCGACGTGGCGGGCGTGCAGGTCGGGCACGTCGCCAAGGCGCCCGAGTCCCTACCGGTGGTCGACGTGCCGGCGGGCGACGCGCGCACGCTCGGCGCGGTGCTGGACGTCGTCGAGCAGCTGCCGGCGCCGCTCGCGGCGCGCGTGGGCTCGGTCTCGGCGCAGACGCAGGACACGGTGTCGATGAAGCTGCGCGGGGGCCTGCGGGTCGACTGGGGGAGCTCGGCGCAGACGCCGCTGAAGGCGGCGGTGCTCACGACGCTGCTGGGGTCGGACGCGGTCGAGGGGGCGAAGGTCGTCGACGTCTCGGCACCCCGCATGCCCATCATCGAGTGACGGGTCGGACCGCGGTCGCGGGTGCCTGCGGACGCCCGTCCGCGACCCGCGCGAGCCCGGCGCACGGATGTGCGCAACCCGCGGCGCGACACGCGCGCGCGGTCGTTGATCCGGGGGTGGCCGCGACCTAGCGTCACGCCCTGACAGGACACCTGACATAACTATAACCCTCAAGTAGAGGGTGAAGGTTTGAGCGGTCGTCGCCGCGGCGTGTCGCGGGGGCGGACGTCGGTGGAGCGGCTCGCCGCCCACGACACCACCGGGCCCGCGCCCGACAGGCTCGCACGATCGGCACGAAACGAGAGGCACCCACCGTGGCAGCTCCGCAGAACTACCTGGCGGTCATCAAGGTCGTCGGGATCGGCGGCGGCGGCGTGAACGCCGTGAACCGCATGATCGAGGTCGGCCTCAAGGGTGTCGAGTTCATCGCCGTCAACACCGACGCCCAGGCCCTGCTGATGTCGGACGCCGACGTCAAGCTCGACGTCGGCCGCGAGCTCACGCGCGGTCTCGGCGCCGGCGCCGACCCGGAGGTCGGCAAGAAGGCCGCCGAGGACCACGCGGAGGAGATCGAGGACGTCCTGCGCGGCGCCGACATGGTCTTCGTCACCGCGGGTGAGGGCGGTGGCACGGGCACCGGTGGTGCGCCGGTCGTGGCGCGCATCGCACGGTCGCTCGGCGCGCTGACGATCGGCGTCGTCACACGCCCGTTCACGTTCGAGGGCCGCCGACGCTCCGTGCAGGCCGACGCGGGCATCGACGCCCTGCGAGCCGAGGTCGACACGCTCATCGTCATCCCGAACGACCGCCTGCTCCAGATCTCCGACCGTTCGGTGTCGGTGCTCGACGCGTTCCACTCGGCCGACCAGGTGCTGCTCTCCGGTGTGCAGGGCATCACCGACCTGATCACCACGCCGGGCCTCATCAACCTCGACTTCGCCGACGTGAAGTCGGTCATGCAGGGCGCGGGATCGGCACTCATGGGCATCGGGTACGCACGCGGCGACGACCGCGCGGTGCAGGCCGCCGAGATGGCGATCAGCTCGCCGCTGCTCGAGGCCAGCATCGACGGCGCGCACGGCGTGCTGCTCTCGATCCAGGGCGGCTCGGACCTCGGCCTGTTCGAGATCAACGAGGCCGCACGCCTGGTCCAGGAGGCTGCCCACCCCGAGGCGAACATCATCTTCGGCGCGGTGATCGACGACGCGCTGGGCGACGAGGTGCGCGTGACCGTGATCGCGGCGGGCTTCGACGGGGGCTCGCCGGTCGTGCGGCGCGACTCCCGCGCGCTCGGCCAGGTCAGCGGCGCGGCACCGCGCCAGGTCCCGAACGTGCCCGCGCCGCGTCCCGAGGTCGTCGACGCGGCGCCCGCGTTCGCCCCCGCCCCGGCCGCGACCGCGCCGGTCCCCGCGGTGCCGGCGTTCCTCTCGACCGAGGCGGAGCCCCGCCCCGTGACGGGGGCGCTCGAGGTGCCGCGGATCTTCACGGAGGACGAGCCGCGGCGCGAGCGCGAGCGCGAGGAGCTCGACGTGCCGGACTTCCTCAAGTGACGTCCCGCTCGTGACCGACCGCGACGGGGCCGGGATCCACCTCGACGAGGTCGATCTCGGCCCCGGCGTCGTCGCCGGGTTCACCGACCGCCGCGGTGGCGTGAGCCGGCCGCCGTTCGACGCGCTCGACCTGGGCGCGCACGTCGGCGACGACCCGCGGGCCGTGGCGGAGAACCGCCGTCGCCTCGCGGCGCGCCTCGGGTGCCGGGTCGCGTTCGTCGACCAGGTGCACGGCGCGGACGTCCTCGTGGTGGGTCCCGACGATCTTCCCGACGACGTGCTCGAGCCCGTCGGGACGGCGGACGCGCTCGTGACGACGAGCCCGGGGCTGGCGCTTGCCGTGCTCGTGGCCGACTGCGTGCCCGTCCTGCTCGCGGACCCGGCCGCGCGCGTCGTCGCCGCGGCGCACGCCGGTCGTCGGGGGCTCGTCGACGGGGTGGTCACCGCGGCGCTGGACGCGCTCGTCGCGCGGGGCGGTGAGGTCGGGCGCGTGCGCGCCGCGATCGGGCCGGCCGTGGCCGGCGCCTCGTACGAGGTGCCCTCGGCGCTGCGCGACGAGGTCGTGGGCGTGGTCCCGGCTGCTGCGGCGACGACGTCCTGGGGGACGCCGGCGCTCGACCTGCCGGCGGGGGTCGAGGCGCAGCTGCGTGCGGCCGGCGTCCAACGGGTGGTGCGGTCGTCGCGTGACACCCTGCGGGACGGCACGCTGTTCTCGTACCGCGCGAACGCGGCCGACGGGGGCAGGACGGGCCGGTTCGCCGGAGTGGTGCGACTTGTCTGACATGTCCGACATGGGACGACTGTGCGGATCCGCTCTTGACAGACGAGCACGAGAGCGTCATCAGAAACGGCGTGTCGCGAGATGAGCGATCCGGCGCACGTTGCTAGCGTGACCAGCGGAGAAGGACGGCCCACGGTCGTCGCGGTGACGGGCCGCGGCAGAGGTGGGACGACGAGCAGGTCCGGACGACGTCCGGGGGAGGAGCGGGGCCATGGCCGGAGCGCTGCGCAAGACGATGCTGTACCTCGGCCTGGCCGATGACGGCGCCGCGAACGGCGAGTACCCCGACGAGTTCGAGGGGGCGGACGTGCCGATGGAGCACGAGGAGCACGAGGCGCAGGTGACGCCGTTCCGGCCGACCCGCGTCGCCGCGGTCGAGCAGCCGCAGCCGGTGTCCGAGCTGCGGCGGATCACGACGATCCACCCGCGCTCGTACAACGACGCGCGCAAGATCGGTGAGGCGTTCCGTGAGGGGACGCCCGTGATCATGAACCTGACCGACATGGACGACGCGGACGCGAAGCGTCTGGTCGACTTCTCCGCGGGGCTGATCTTCGGCCTGCACGGCGCGATCGAGCGGGTCACCAACAAGGTGTTCCTCCTGTCGCCGGCGCACGTCGAGGTCTCGGGCGACTCCGCGGCCGGCGCCGCGAGCCGCGCGGGGTTCTACAACCAGAGCTGACGCGTGGCCCTCGTCCTGAGCCTGCTGACGTTCGTCGTCTTCGTCTTCTTCCTGTTCCTGCTCGTCCGCCTCGTGCTGGACTGGGTGCTGTTCTTCGCGCGCCAGTGGCGACCCCACGGGGTCGCCCTGGTCGTCGCGGAGGCGACGTACACGGTGACGGACCCGCCGCTGCGCGCACTGCGCCGCGTGCTGCCTCCGATCACGCTGGGTCCGGTCCGTCTGGACCTCGCGTTCCTGGTGCTGTTCCTGCTGTGCAGCATCCTGCTGTCCGTGCTCCCGGCGCTCGCCGCGCGGTTCTAGAGACCGTGCACGCGCGTCCCTGACGTGATCCGTCCGCTACGGTGGCCGAGGTGGACGAGTCACTGCCGGCCACCAGCTCCACCTACCCCGCACGACCGATCGAGGTGACGACGATGGCACTGCTGACCGCAGACGACGTCCTGAACAAGAAGTTCCAGGCGACGAAGTTCCGCGAGGGTTACGACCAGGACGAGGTCGACGACTTCCTGGACGAGGTGGTCAACACCCTGCGCGACCTCCAGGGCGAGAACGAGGACCTCAAGACCAAGCTCGCGGCCGCCGAGCGGCGCATCGCCGAGCTGAGCCGCGCCGGTGCGCAGCAGGCCGTCGCCGCGCCCGTGCAGCCCCCCAAGCCCGAGCCGGTGCCCGAGCCCGTCGTCCAGGCGCCCGCGCCCGTCGCGGCCGCGCCGTCGCCCGTGCACTCGAGCGAGCCTGAGTCCGCGACCGGCATGCTCCAGCTCGCCCAGAAGCTCCACGACGACTACGTGCGCAGCGGCCAGGAGGAGTCCGAGCGGCTCATCGGCGAGGCCAAGACGCAGGCGAACCGCATCGTGCGGGAGGCCGAGGAGACGTCGCAGCGCACGCTCGGCCAGCTGGAGCAGGAGCGGTCCCTGCTCGAGCGCAAGATCGACGAGCTGCGGGTGTTCGAGCGGGACTACCGCACGCGCCTCAAGAGCTACCTCGAGAACTTGCTCGGCGACCTGGACAACCGCGGCAACGCGCTGCCGCCGCGCTCGTCCGCCGCGCAGCCGGTGGGCGAGGGTCACAACCTGTAAAGGGCCTCTCGCGCGGTTCGCGCGGGTCCCGCCGCGCGGACGGCCGACAGCCGGGGTACTGTCGGTCGTCTGCGCTGGTCAGCGCCATGGCACGCCGGGTTTTCACCCGGCGTGTCCTGTTGTGCCGACCCGTATGCACGTCTACAGTCACGTGACCTCACAGACAGGGGGCTGGCCAGTGGTGAACGACTCGCTCAGCAGCACCGTCGTCGTCCCTGACGACACCAAGGAGCTCTCGCGGCTCGCCAAGCTGTTCCCGGTCCGGGACGGCGAGAAGCCGTGGACCGCGCGTGAGGTCAAGGACGTCGCCGACGACCTCGTCTCCGACATCGACCGCCTGACGAGCGAGCTCGCCGTCGCGGACGCCGAGCTGTCCGACCTCCTGCGCAACTCGGGGGACGGCGCGGGGGACGACCAGGCCGACTCCGGCTCGTCGGCGCTCGAGCGCGAGCAGGAGCTCACGCTCGTCAACAACACGCGGGACATGCTCGCGCAGACGCAGCACGCGCTCCAGCGGATCAGCGCGGGCTCGTTCGCGACGTGCGAGTCGTGCGGCAAGGCGATCGGCAAGGCGCGCCTGCAGGCGTTCCCGCGCGCGACGCTGTGCGTCGAGTGCAAGCAGCGCGAGGAGCGGCGCTGACGCGTCGTCCGCCGGCCGGGCGCCCGTAGACTCCTGCGGTGCCTTCCACCCTCCCCGACGGGGACCTCCCGGACGAGTCCACCGCCGACACGGGCGTGGGGGTCGCCCCCGTGACGGACGAGCCCGGAGCCGAGCCCGGAGCCGAGCCCGGTGTCGAGCCAGGTGTCGAGCCCGTCGCGGCCCCCGAGCGGCGCCGACGGCTCGTCGCGCTGCTCCTGGGCCTGGCGGTCGGCGTCCTCGTCGTCGACCAGCTCACGAAGGCGTGGGCGCTGAACGCTCTCGACGCCGAGCGGCGTGATGTGCTCGGCTCGCTGCTGGGTCTGCAGCTCGTGTTCAACAAGGGCGCGGCGCTGTCGATCGCCGAGGGCATGACGTGGGCGCTGACGCTCGTCGCGGTCGCCGTCGTCGTGGTGATCGTGCGCGTGGCGCGTCGGATCGGCTCCACCGCCTGGGCGGTCGCGCTCGGGCTTCTGCTGGGCGGCGCGGTGGGCAACCTCGTCGACCGTCTGGCGCGCGAGCCCGGCTTCGCGCGCGGGCACGTCATCGACTTCATCGCGTACCTCGACTGGTTCGTGGGCAACGTCGCCGACATCGCGATCGTCGTCGCGGCGGGCCTGGTCGTGCTGCTCGTCGCCCGTGGCGTGCGCGTCGACGGCACGCGCGAGTCCGACCACGACGCGCACCCGGGTGCCGCCGAGGACGCGGAGCGGGCCCGTGGCTGACGTCCGGAGCCTGCCGGTGCCCGACGGGCTCGCGGGCGAGCGGGTCGACGCCGGCCTGTCGCGGCTGCTCGGCGTGTCGCGCACGCGCGCCGCGGAGATCGCCGAGGCCGGTGGCGTGCGGCTCGACGGGCGCGCGGTCGGGAAGTCCGACCGGCTCGTGGCCGGCGCGTGGCTCGAGGTCGAGATCCCGTCGGCGGCGCCCGCGGTGCCCGAGGTCGCGCCCGAGCCCGTGCCGGGGATGGCGATCGTGCACGACGACGACGACGTGGTCGTCGTCGACAAGCCCGTGGGCGTCGCGGCCCACCCGTCGCCGGGCTGGACCGGACCCACGGTCGTCGGCGCGCTCGCGGCGGCGGGCTACCGGATCTCGACGTCGGGCGCGGCCGAGCGGCAGGGCGTCGTGCACCGTCTCGACGTCGGGACGAGCGGGCTCATGGTCGTGGCGAAGAGCGAGCACGCCTACACCGCGCTCAAGCGCGCGTTCAAGGAGCGCACGGTCGACAAGGTCTACCACGCGCTCGTGCAGGGCCACCCGGAGCCGACGTCGGGCACGATCGACGCGCCGATCGGCCGGCACCCGAGCCACGACTGGAAGTTCGCCGTGGTCGCGAGCGGCAAGCCGTCCGTCACGCACTACGAGCTGCTCGAGGCGTTCCCGGCGGCGTCGCTCGTCGAGGTGCACCTCGAGACGGGGCGCACGCACCAGATCCGCGTGCACTTCTCGGCGCTGCGCCACCCGTGCGTGGGCGACCTCACGTACGGCGCCGACCCCGCGCTCGCGCGCCGTGTCGGGCTCGAGCGGCAGTGGCTGCACGCGGTGCGGCTCGGCTTCGAGCACCCCGGCACCGGGCGGTGGCTCGAGGTCGAGAGCCGGTACCCGGACGACCTGCAGCACGCGCTCGACGTGATCTCCGCCGGGTATCGCTGACTCGCCCGGCGCGGGCGGCCGGGGTGTCCCCGGCGCGACCTAGACTCGGGCGCGTGGCAGCAGGAGCAGCAGTGCAGGACCCGTCCTTCGTGCACCTCCACGTGCACACCGAGTACTCGATGCTGGACGGTGCCGCGCGGCTGGGTCAGCTGTTCGCCGAGGTCGAGCGGCTGGGGCAGAAGGCGATCGCGACGACCGACCACGGGTACCTGTTCGGCGCGTTCGACTTCTGGTCCAAGGCCACGGCGGCGGGCGTCAAGCCGATCATCGGCGTGGAGGCCTACGTCACGCCCGGTACCAGCCGGTTCGACCAGACGCGTGTGCGGTTCGGGCAGCAGGGGCAGGAGTCCGACGACGTCTCGGCGCGCGGCTCGTACACGCACATGACGCTGCTGGCCCGCAACAACGAGGGGCTGCACAACCTGTTCCGCGCGAGCTCGCTGGCCTCGCTCGAGGGCCAGATGGGCAAGTGGCCCCGCATGGACCGGGACCTGCTCCAGACGTACGGCAAGGGCCTGATCGCGACCACGGGCTGCCCGTCGGGGGAGGTCCAGACGCGCCTGCGTCTCGGGCAGTGGGACGAGGCCGTGCGTGCCGCGGGTGAGCTGCAGGACATCTTCGGCAAGGAGTACTTCTACGTCGAGCTCATGGACCACGGGCTCGACATCGAGCGCCGCGTGTTCAAGGACCTGCTGCGGCTCGCGGAGGCCATCGGGGCGCCTCTGCTCGCGACGAACGACCTGCACTACGTACGCGAGGAGGACGCCTCGTCACAGGAGGCGCTGCTCGCCATCAACTCGGGCTCGGCGCTGACGGAGCCCAGCTACGAGCAGGGCGGCAACCGGTTCGCGTTCGAGGGCACCGGCTACTACGTGAAGTCGGCGCAGGAGATGCGCCGCATCTGGGCGGAGCTGCCCGAGGCGTGCGACAACACGCTGCGGATCGCGGAGCAGTGCGAGGTGTCGTTCGACACCAAGGCGAACTACATGCCGCACTTCCCGGTGCCGGACGGCGAGGACGAGGTCAGCTGGTTCGTCAAGGAGGTCGAGCGCGGCCTGCACCGGCGCTACCCCGGCGGCGTGCCGGACGCGTCGCGCAAGCAGGCGGAGTACGAGACCGAGGTCATCCTCCAGATGGGCTTCCCGGGGTACTTCCTCGTGGTCGCGGACTTCATCAACTGGGCCAAGGAGCAGGGGATCCGCGTCGGGCCGGGCCGTGGCTCCGCGGCGGGGTCGATGGCCTCGTACTGCATGGGGATCACGGAGCTCGACCCGCTCGAGCACGGTCTGATCTTCGAGCGCTTCCTCAACCCGGAGCGCGTCTCGATGCCCGACGTCGATGTCGACTTCGACGAGCGTCGGCGCGGTGAGGTGATCCGGTACGTCACGGAGAAGTACGGCGAGGACCGCGTCGCGCAGATCGTCACGTACGGCACGATCAAGGCCAAGCAGGCCCTCAAGGACTCGTCGCGCCTGCTGGGCTTCCCGTTCGCGATGGGGAGAAGCTCACCAAGGCGATGCCGCCCGCGGTGATGGGCAAGGACATCAGCCTGGGCGGGATCTTCAACCCGAGGACCCGCGCTTCGCGGAGGCCGAGGAGTTCCGCCAGCTGCACGCCGCGGACCCGGACGCGCAGCGCGTGGTCGAGCTCGCCAAGGGCATCGAGGGGCTGAAGCGCCAGTGGGGCGTGCACGCGGCGGGCGTCATCATGTCGAGCCACCCGCTGATCGACATCATCCCGATCATGCGCCGCCCGCAGGACGGCGCGATCATCACGCAGTTCGACTACCCGACGTCCGAGGGCCTCGGCCTGATCAAGATGGACTTCCTGGGGCTGCGCAACCTCACGATCCTCGACGACGCGCTCGAGAACATCGTGATGAACGGCAAGGACCCCGTCGAGATCGAGAAGGTCGCGCTCGACGACCCGGCGACGTACGAGCTGCTCGCCCGCGGCGACACCCTGGGGGTGTTCCAGCTCGACGGCGGTCCCATGCGCGCGCTGCTGCGCCAGATGCGGCCCGACAACTTCGAGGACATCTCGGCCGTCATCGCGCTGTACCGCCCCGGCCCGATGGGCATGAACTCGCACACGAACTACGCGCTGCGCAAGAACGGGCTGCAGCAGATCGAGCCGATCCACCCGGAGCTGGCCGAGCCGCTCGCGGAGGTCCTCGACGAGACGTACGGCCTGATCGTCTACCAGGAGCAGGTGCAGAAGGCCGCGCAGATCCTCGCGGGCTACTCGCTGGGTCAGGCCGACCTGCTGCGCCGCGCGATGGGCAAGAAGAAGAAGGAGATCCTCGACAAGGAGTTCGTGCCCTTCCACCAGGGCATGTCCGAGCGCGGCTACTCCGACGCGGCGATCCAGGCGGTGTGGGACACGCTCGTCCCGTTCGCGGGGTACGCGTTCAACAAGGCGCACTCCGCCGGGTACGGCCTGGTGTCGTACTGGACGGCCTACCTCAAGGCGAACTACCCGACCGAGTACATGGCGGGTCTGCTCACGAGCGTGCGCGACGACAAGGACAAGTCGGCGCTGTACCTCGGTGAGTGCCGGCGCATGGGCATCACCGTCCTCCCGCCGGACGTCAACTCGTCGTCGGCGAACTTCACGGCCGTCGGCGTGGACATCCGGTTCGGGCTCACCGCGATCCGCAACGTCGGCGCGAACGTCGTCGACGCGATCGTGCGCACGCGTGAGGAGAAGGGCGCGTACACGTCCTTCCAGGACTTCCTCGACAAGGTGCCCGCGGTCGTGTGCAACAAGCGGACCATCGAGTCGCTCATCAAGGCGGGCGCGTTCGACTCGCTGGGCCACGCGCGCAAGGCGCTCCTGCTGGTGCACGAGCAGGCGGTCGACGCGGTCATCGGGGTCAAGCGCAAGGAGGCCGAGGGGCAGTTCGACCTGTTCGCCGACGTCTTCGGGGGCGACGACGAGGCGGGCTTCCAGGTCGCGATCCCGGACCTGCCGGACTGGGACAAGAAGCAGCGCCTCGCGTTCGAGCGGGAGATGCTCGGCCTGTACGTGTCCGACCACCCGCTGTCCGGGCTCGAGCACGTGCTCGCGCAGTCGGCGGACGTGTCGATCGCGACGCTCAACGCCGACGAGCAGCGGCCGGACGGCTCGACGGTCGTCGTGGCAGGGCTCATCACGAGCCTGCAGCGCAAGATGTCGAAGCAGGGCAACGCGTGGGCGGCCGTCACGATCGAGGACATGGAGGGCTCGGTCGAGGTCATGTTCTTCGGCGAGACCTACGTGGCGTACTCCACGGTCCTCGCGGAGGACGCGGTCGTCGTCATCAAGGGCCGCGTGCGGCGGCGCGACGAGACCATGCAGCTGCAGGCCATGGAGGTCACGCTCCCGGACATCGACGTCGCGGCCGACGCGCCGGTCGTCGTGACGCTGCCCGTGGCGCGCTGCACCCAGCCGGTCGTCGAGCGCCTCAAGGAGGTCCTGACGACGCACCCGGGGGTCACCGAGGTGCACCTGCGGCTCACGCAGCCGGGGCGCGCGACGGTCATGCGGCTGGACGACGGCCTGCGCGTGACGCGCAACCCGTCCCTGTTCGGCGACCTCAAGGCGTTGCTGGGCCCGGGCTGCCTCACGGGGTGACCCCCGGGGCGGGTGTTCCGGCTCAGGGCTCCACGGTCACGCGCTGCGGGCCCCCGGGGAGGTCGACCTCGACCTGGTCGCCGGGCCGCAGCTGGCGGCCGCGGCGCGTCTCCGGCTCGCCGTTGACCGTGACGGCGCCGTCGTCGAGCAGCGCGCGGGCGTGCCCGCCGGACTCGGCGAGGTTCACGAGCTTGAGGAACTGGCCGAGTCGGATCGGCTCGTCGGTGGTACCCACGTGCCCAGTGTGCGGCACGGCGCGGCGGGCGACTACATATCACCATTGCGTTATATAACGCGTCGTGCAAATATGGCGGGATGCACCCGATGGACGCGCTCGGCGACCCGGTCCGCCGCCGCCTGGTGGAGCTCGTCAGCACGGGCGAGCGGCCGGCCGGCGACCTCGCCACGGCCGTCGGCGACGAGTTCGGGATCAGCCAGCCCGCGGTGTCCCGGCACCTGCGCGTCCTGCGCGAGGCCGGTCTGGTCGAGTCCCGTCCGCGCGGGACGGTCCGCCTCTACGCGCTGCGGCCGCAGGCCGTCGACGAGGTGGCGCGCTGGGCCGACGACCTCGTCCGGGCGTGGCGGCCGCGCCTCGACGCGCTCGCGACCGAGGTCGCCCGGGGACGACGCGAGACACGGGTCCGCGACGACACGCGCGCGGCGCGCCCCACCACCACACCGCACGAGGAGGACGCATGACACGCACACCCGGCAACCCGACGCCGGAGGCACTCGGCCCGGACGGCACCGTGCACGTCGACGCGGAGGGCGCGCGCGTCGAGTTCCGGCGCCGCTACCCCTGCACGCCCGAGGACCTGTGGTCGGCGATCACGGAACCGGCACGTGCCCGCCGGTGGCTCGGCGCGCTGCACGGCGACCTGCGGGCCGGCGGCTCCTACGAGCTGCGCATGGGAGAGGACCGCCCCGACGCGGACGACGTCGCGCACGGCGACGTGCTCGTGTGCGAGCCGCCGCACGTGCTGGAGCTCACATGGTCCTTCCCCGGTGAGCGGACGTCGCACGTGCGGGCGCAGCTCGAGGCGGCCGGTGACGGGGCCGTGCTCACGCTCGTCCACACGGGTCTCGAGCCCGCCGCCGCCCGCGGCTACGGCGGCGGTTGGCACGTCGTGCTCGACCAGCTCGACGACGACCGCGCCGGACGGCCCGTTCGGGCCTGGGACGCGCTGTACGACGAGCGTCGCGGGCGCTACGACGTCTGACCGCAGCCCGGACGACCGCAGCCCGGACGACCGCAGCCCGGACGACCGCAGCCCGGACGGCCCCGACGCGGCACCGCGCGCGACCTAGACTCGGGGGCATGATCTCCCGCATCGACCTGCGTGGTCGCACGCTGTCCCGACGTGAGCTCCTCGCCGAGCTGCCCCGCGCGGAGGTCGACGTGGAGCACGCCGGCGCGCAGGTCGCGCCGATCCTCGAGGCGGTCCGGGACCAGGGTGCCGCCGCGCTGCGCGACCTCGCCGAGCGGTTCGACGGCGTGCGGCCCGAGTACCTGCGGGTCCCCGCGCAGGCGCTCGCGGACGCGCTCGACCAGCTCGACCCGCAGGTCCGCGCCGCGCTCGAGGAGACGATCGTCCGCGTCCGGACGGTGCACGCCGCGCAGCGGCCCACCGACTTCACGGTCGAGGTGGCCCCGGGCGCGCAGGTGCGGCAGCGCTGGATCCCGGTGCGGCGCGTCGGCCTGTACGTGCCGGGCGGTCTCGCGGTGTACCCGTCGTCCGTCGTGATGAACGTGGTCGCGGCGCAGGAGGCCGGCGTGGGTGCGCTCGCTGTCGCGAGCCCGCCGCAGAAGGACCGGGGCGGGCTGCCGGACGCCACGGTCCTGGCGACGTGCGCGCTGCTCGGCGTCGACGAGGTGTACGCCGTGGGCGGCGCGCAGGCGGTCGCCATGTTCGCGTACGGCGCGGTCGGCGAGACCGCGGCGGACGGCGACGTGCTGTGCGAGCCGGTCGACGTCGTGACGGGCCCGGGCAACGTCTACGTCGCGGCCGCGAAGCGGCTCGTGCGCGGGGTGGTCGGCATCGACTCCGAGGCCGGTCCCACCGAGATCGCCGTCCTCGCCGACGGCACGGCCGACCCCGTGCACGTCGCGGCGGACCTCATCAGCCAGGCGGAGCACGACCCGCTCGCGGCCTCGGTGCTCGTCACGCCCAGCATCGAGCTCGCGGGGGCGGTCGAGTCGAAGCTCGTCGACCTCGTCGAGGCGACGACCCACCGGGCGCGCGTCGCGACGTCCCTGTCCGGAACCCAGTCCGCGATCGTGCTCGTCGACGACCTGGAGGCGGGGCTCGCGGTGGTGAACGCGTACGGCGCGGAGCACCTCGAGATCCAGACCGCCGACGCCGCGGCGGTCGCGGAGCGGGTGACGAGCGCGGGCGCGATCTTCGTCGGACCGTTCTCGCCGGTGTCGCTGGGCGACTACATGGCGGGTTCGAACCACGTCCTGCCGACCGGTGGCTGCGCGCACTTCACGAGCGGGCTCGGCGTGCACTCGTTCGTGCGCGCGGTCCAGGTGATCGAGTACGACGCGGACGCGCTCGGGGCCGTGGCGGACCGCATCGTCGCGTTCGCGGACGCCGAGGGTCTGCCCGCGCACGGCGACGCCGTGCGCGCGCGGTTCTGAGCGCCGGTGGGCGCCGTGGACCGCGCCGACCGGCCGGGGGGCGGTCGGCCTAGGATCGCCGCCGTGACCGACCTGTCGACCAGCACGTCCGGCGCGCAGCGCCTGCCGATCCGGCCCGAGCTCGCGGGGCTCGAGCCGTACGGCGCGCCGCAGCTCGACGTGCCCGTGCTGCTCAACGTCAACGAGAACCCGTACCCGCCGTCCGACGAGGTCGTGGCCGACATCGCCGCGGCCGTCGCGCACGCGGCGCGCGGGCTGAACCGGTACCCGGACCGCGACTTCGAGGCGCTGCGCTCGGACCTGGCGGCGTACCTGCTCGCGGAGTCGGGCGTCGCTCTCGGCCCGGAGCAGATCTGGGCGGCGAACGGCTCGAACGAGGTCATGCTGCACCTGCTGCAGGCGTTCGGCGGGCCGGGGCGCACCGCGCTGTCGTTCGCGCCCACGTACTCGATGTACCCCGAGTACGCGCGCGACACGAGCACGGAGTGGGTCGCGGGCCGTCGCGCGGAGGACTTCAGCCTCGACCCGCGGGCCGCGCGGGCCGCGATCGCCGAGCACGCGCCGTCGGTCGTGCTGCTCGCGAGCCCGAACAACCCCACGGGCACGGCGCTCCCGCTCGACACCGTCCGCGCGGTGCTCGACGCGGCCTCGCAGGTCCCGGGCGGCTGCGTCGTCGTCGTCGACGAGGCGTACGGCGAGTTCCGGCGGACCGGGACGCCGTCCGCGCTCGAGCTGCTGGACGCGTACCCGCACCTCGCGGTGAGCCGAACGATGTCCAAGGCGTTCGGTCTCGCGGGCGCCCGGGTGGGTTACCTCGCCGCGGCGCCGGCGCTCGTCGACGCGTTGCGCGTCGTCCGGCTGCCCTACCACCTGTCGGCGGTCACGCAGGCGGTTGCGCGGGCCGCGCTCGCGCACTCGGCGGAGCTGATGGCGCAGGTCGGCGCGCTGCGCGAGGAGCGGGACGCCCTCGTCGTGTGGCTGCGCGCTCGCGGGCTGCAGGTCGCGGACTCCGACGCGAACTTCGTGCTGTTCGGCCTCTTCGACGACCGGCGCGCGGTGTGGCAGGGTCTGCTCGACCGTGGCGTCCTGGTCCGAGAGGTCGGACCGCCGGGATGGCTGCGGGTGTCGGTCGGGACCCCGGACGAGACGCAGGCGTTCAAGGACGCCCTGGTGGAGGTGGCAGGACTGTGAGCCCTTCGACGGACCCTTCGAGCCGGACGCGCCGCACGGCACGCATCGAGCGCACCACGAGCGAGTCGAGCGTCGTGGTCGAGCTCGACCTCGACGGCACGGGCCGCACGGACATCTCGACGACCGTGCCGTTCTACGACCACATGCTCACGGCGCTCGGCAAGCACTCGCTCATCGACCTGACGGTCAAGGCGACGGGCGACACGCACATCGACGCGCACCACACGGTCGAGGACGTCGCGATCTGCCTGGGCGAGGCGCTGCGTGCGGCGCTCGGCGACAAGCGCGGCATCTCGCGGTTCGGCGACGCGCTCGTGCCGCTCGACGAGGCGCTCGCGCAGGCGGTGGTCGACGTGTCCGGGCGGCCCTACCTCGTGCACACCGGCGAGCCGCCCGGGCAGGAGTACCACCTGATCGGTGGCCACTTCACGGGTTCGCTCACGCGGCACGTGCTGGAGTCGATCGCGCATCACGCGGCGTTCTCGATCCACGTGCGGGTGCTCGAGGGGCGCGACCCGCACCACATCGTCGAGGCCCAGTTCAAGGCCTTGGCGCGGGCGCTGCGGTTCGCCGTCCAGCTCGACCCCCGGGTGGAGGGCGTGCCCTCGACGAAGGGCGCGCTGTGAGCGCGTCGCAGACCCCGCGTCCCGGTGAGGCCGGACCTGACGAGCCCCGCGAGCCCGCGACGTCGGGCGGTTCGGACGAGGCGGCGGCGACCGGCGACGACCTCGAGGGCCTGGGCGACCTCGTCGTGCCCGACGACCTGTCGGGGCTGCTCGACGACCCTGCGCAGGAGCCCACCGTCGCGCTCGTCGTGACGCAGGTCGCGGCGCCCGAGCCGCTCGCGGCCGCGTGCGCGATCGCGCACGTCGAGATCGACGCGGTCCCGACGCCCGTGGGCGCGGTCGCGGTCCTGCGGGACCCTTCCGCGGCGGACGCGGGCGCGGCCGCGATCTCGCAGCTGCTGCGCCAGACGCCCGTCGTCCTGCTCACGCGGCGCGAGGGGCAGATCGTCGCCACGCGCTGGGTGGGCGGCACGCGGGACGACGAGCTGCCCGCGGGTCTCGTGCTCGCGGACGCCCCCGCGGTCCTCGAGGACCTGCTGCTGGGGACCGAACAGGCGGGGTCCGTGCCGGGCGTCGTGACGAGCGTCGGGATGTCCCGCTGGCAGGCGATGCGCGCGCTCGCCCGCGGTCGCCGGCGCTAATCGATTCCGGGTCCCGCCGCCGGGACGCGCCGTGCTTGTCTCGACCTGTTGGTCCGAGCGTCCGCCGCGTCCTGACACCGTCGTCGGGGACCGGTCTCCGGGCACCGTGCACGGCGGACGTCGGCACGGAAGGACTACGCCATGAGCCGCCGTCCACGACTCCTGGCGGCCTCGGTCGCGCTCAGTGCGCTCCTGGGGCTGCTCACCCTCGTCACGGCACAGTCGGCCGCGGCGGACACCGAGATCTGCGAGCAGTACGGCACGACGACGGTGGCGGGTGGCCGCTACGTCGTCGGCAACAACCGCTGGGGCACGAGCGCGACGCAGTGCATCTCGGTCAACGACCGGGGCTTCCGCATCACGCGCGCCGACGGGCAGACCGCGACGAACGGCGCCCCGAAGTCCTACCCGACGATCTACGCGGGCTGCCACTACGGCACGTGCTCGAGCTCCGAGGTCATCGGCCCGAACGGCGTGCGGGTGTCCGACTCGCGGTTCGCGTCGATCCAGACGAGCGCGTCGATGACGTACCCGTCGAGCGGCACGTACGACGCGGCGTACGACATCTGGTTCCACCGGTCGCAACCGAGCGCGACGACGGGCCAGAACGACGGCGCGGAGCTGATGATCTGGCTCAACCGGCAGGGGTCGATCCAGCCGATCGGCTCGAAGGTGGCCACCGTGAACCTCGCGGGCTCGACGTGGGACGTGTGGTTCGGCAACACCGGCTGGAACGTCGTCTCCTACGTGCGCACCTCGACGGCCGGCTCCGTGAGCTTCTCGGTCAAGACGTTCTTCGACGACATGCTCGCGCGCGGCTACGGGCAGTCGTCCTGGTACCTGACGAGCGTCCAGGCGGGCTTCGAGCCGTGGATCGGCGGGACGGGTCTGGCGGTGACGGACTTCTCGGTCACGGGCAACGGCCAGCCGCCGACGCAGACCACCCCGCCGCCTACCCAGACCACGCCGCCGCCGGGCGGCTCGTCCGGCTCGTGCTCGGCGACGTACGCACTCGTCGGGTCGTGGGGCGGCGGGTTCCAGGCGAACGTCACCGTGAAGGCCGGGTCGAGCGGCGTCACCGGGTGGACGGTGCGCGGCACGCTGCCGTCCGGCTCGGGCGTCCAGAACGTCTGGAACGGCCGGTCGACGGGGTCGGGCTCGTCGCTCGTCGTGGCGAACGAGTCCTACAACGGCTCGCTCGCACCGGGCGCGTCGACGACGTTCGGGTTCGTCGGGACGGGCAACGCGCCGTCGTCGCTGTCGCTCACCTGCGGGTGACGCGCCGGCGACGTCTCGCCCGCTGGTAGACGCCGCGGGTCGGTGGGCACGCGCAGGTAACCTGGGCGCGTGCCCACCCCCCGCGTCGTCGTGCTCGACTACGGCTTCGGCAACGTGCGCTCCGCGGTCCGCGCGCTCGCGCGCGCCGGGGCGGACGTCGAGCTGACCGCCGACAAGGCCGCCGCCACCGAGGCGGAGGGCCTCGTCGTGCCCGGTGTCGGAGCGTTCGCGGCCGTGATGGCGGGGCTGCGCGCGGTCGGCGGCGACCAGGTCGTCGACCGGCGCCTCGCGGGTGGCCGGCCCGTCCTGGGCATCTGCGTGGGCATGCAGGTGATGTTCGGCGAGGGCGTCGAGCACGGCAAGCACACCGAGGGCCTGGGGGAGTGGCCCGGTGTGGTCGACCGGCTCGACGCGGACGTCGTGCCGCACATGGGCTGGGCGACGGTCGACGCGCCCGAGGACTCGGTCCTGTTCGACGGCCTGCACGACGAGCGCTTCTACTTCGTGCACTCGTACGCCGCGCGCGCCTTCCCCCTGACGGACTCGCCGACCGAGCGGCTCACCCCGCCGCTCGTGACGTGGTCCGAGCACGGCGACCGGTTCGTGGCGGCGGTCGAGAACGGTCCGCTGTCCGCGACCCAGTTCCACCCCGAGAAGTCCGGCGACGCGGGCGCGCACCTGCTGCGCAACTGGCTCGACTCGCTGCGCTGACCGCGCCCGCGCGGACGACCGGATCCGACCACCCCGACCTGCCCTGACCGACCCCGACCCGCCCCGACCCGCCCCGACCGTCCGGAGGACGAACCCGCATGACCGACCCCCGCCTCGAGCTGCTGCCCGCCGTCGACGTCGCCGACGGGCAGGCCGTCCGCCTCGTGCAGGGGGAGGCGGGCTCGGAGACCTCGTACGGCGACCCGCTGTCCGCCGCGCTCGACTGGCACGCCGGCGGCGCCGAGTGGATCCACCTGGTCGACCTGGACGCGGCGTTCGGACGGGGCTCCAACGCGACGCTGCTCGCCGAGGTCACGGCCGAGCTCGCCGGCAAGGGCGTCAAGGTCGAGCTGTCGGGCGGCATCCGCGACGACGCGTCCCTCGAGCGGGCGCTCGCCACGGGTGCGACGCGCGTCAACCTCGGCACCGCCGCGCTCGAGGACCCGGCGTGGACCGCGCGCGTGATCGCCTCGCACGGCGCGCAGATCGCGGTCGGCCTCGACGTGCGCGGCACGACCCTCGCGGCGCGCGGCTGGACGCAGGAGGGTGGCGACCTCTGGGAGGTGCTCGCGCGCCTCGAGGACGCGGGCTGCGCGCGTTACGTGGTGACCGACGTGACGAAGGACGGCACGCTGCGGGGGCCGAACGTGCAGCTCCTGCGCGACGTGTGCGAGCGCACGCAGGCGCCCGTGGTCGCGTCCGGCGGCATCTCGAGCCTCGAGGACCTGCGCGTGCTGCGCACGCTCGTGAGCGCGGGCGTCGAGGGTGCGATCGTCGGCAAGGCGCTGTACGCGGGCGCCTTCACGCTGCCCGAGGCGCTCGACGTCGCGGGGCGTCCCTCGACGGAGGGCTGACGCGTGGCCGGTCGCGAGCTGCCGCCCTCGTCGCCGTTCGCGTCCGACGACGGTGCAGCGGACCCGCGGGTCGCGGCGGCGCTCGCGTCCCTCGGCGCGGGCGAGGGCTCGCTCGCCGAGGTGGTGGCCGCGCTCGCCGGCACGCGCGTGCTGGTGCCCGTGCTCGCGGAGCTCGACGTCGCCGACGTCGTGGTGCACGACGGGCACGAGCACACGGTCGACAAGGAGGCGTCGACGGGCATCGTCGCGCTGCGGACCCCCGACGGGCGCCGCGCGCTGCCCGCGTTCACGTCGGTGGCGACGATGGCCGCGTGGCGCACCGACGCGCGTCCCGTGCCCACGGACGTCGCCCGCGCCGCGCTGTCCGCGGTGCAGGAGGGCTGGGAGGTCGTCGTCGTCGACCCCGGCGGGCCGGTGCCCGCGCTGCTGCCGCGGCCCGCGGTCTGGGCGCTCGCCAAGCAGGAGGCGTGGGTCCCCGCCGTGCACGCGGGCACCGTGGCCGACGACGTGGCCGCCGCGGTCTCGCGGGCCCTCGCCCCCGTCGCGGCCGTCGTGCGGGCGGACGTCGAGCCCGGGCGGCGGGCCGAGCTCGCGGTCGTGGCGACGCTCGTCGCGGGCCTCGACCGGGCCGCGCTCGAGCGCGCGGTCGAGCAGGTCAACGCCGCGCTCGCCGCGGACGAGGTCGTGGCCGAGCGCGTCGACTCGCTCGAGCTGCGGCTGCGCAGCGCGGCCTGACGCGCGGGCCGTCAGCGGTCGGCGAACGCCGCCACCGCGTGCGACACGGCCTTCGCGACAGCGGTCACGGCCAGCGCGGCCCCGGCCGACGCGACCGCGGCCACCGCGACGAGCTGCCCGCCGAGGATCACGCGGTTGAGGTCCAGCGCCGGGCGCCAGTGCACGCCGTCGTCGTCGACGACGAACACGCCGACCGCCTTGACGTGCGCCCCGTAACCGCCGCCACCGCCGTGGCCGCCCCCGTACCCGCCGTGCGTGTCCGGGTCCGTGTCGTCGTCGCCCGACGTGGACGCGTCCTCGTCGGCAGGCCCGTCGTCGCCCTGGCCGGCGGCGTCCCACTCCTCGACACCGCGACCCCGCGCCGCCCACGCGCGTGCGCGGCGCGCCCAGCCGCCGGTCGGGAGCGCCCCGCCGCCCTCGCCGTCGCCCGCGCCGAGGCCCGTCGCGGCCCACACGCGCGCCACGGGGATCACGGTCACGCCGTCGCGCTCGTACGCCTCGCCGAACACGCGGCGGACGGTGAACGTCTCGTTCGCGGCGGTCGCGAGCGCCGACGGGTCGAAGCGAGGGACGTGTGCCATGGCTGCCTCCTGCGGTCGGGTCGGGCGTCGCGGTGCGAGCCCCGTGCTCGATCCTGCGCGCTCGTGCCCGCGAGGTCCACCCCCGCTCGCGGGTCGTGCTAGCCGGTGCAGGTGGGTGCGGGGGAGACCTGCTCCTCGTCGTCCAGGAGGCTGCGCAGCGTGCTGACGGGGACGACGAAGCTCGTGCCGTCCTCGCCCCGCGCGTAGACGACCCCGACGACGCGCCCCTGCGCGTCGAGCACGGGCGACCCGGAGGAGCCGAGCTCGACCCGCGCGTCGGTCACCAGGACCTCGTCGAGGTTCTCGTCCAGCGGGTCCGTGGTCGCGCCGATGACCTTGCCGGTGGTCATGGTGAGCTGGCTCCCGCGCGGGTAGCCGACGATCGTGACCTCGGCGCCCGGTGCGGGGTCGAGCGGGGCGAGGCCGCCGTACGCGGGCAGCGGGTCGACGGTGCGCACGAAGGCGAGGTCGGCGAGGGACGCGGTGCTCGCCGCCTGTGCGCGGACGTCCCGCCCGTCGTACGTGCTGATCTCGAGCGCCGCGGACTCCGAGACGACGTGCCGGTTCGTCACGAGCGTGTGGTGGTCGATCGCGAAGCCGGACCCGGTGGACAGCGAGCCGCAGCCGACGTTGCGGATGCGTACCGACATGCGGATCGCGGCGTCGAAGCCGTCGGGCGACAGCGCGCTGCCGGGCCGGGGCGAGGGCGACGGCGAGGCGAGCGGCGCGGACGTGCCGACCAGCGTCGTCGGGACCGGGTCGGGCAGCGGCGGCAGCGCACCGCACGCGGCGAGCGCGAGCCCGGCCAGCCCCGCCAGCACGGCCGTGACCGGCGTGCGCGGCGCGGGCCCCGACGACCGGGACGGCCGTGAGCCCGCCCGCGACGGGCGACGCGCCGGCGTCACGGTTCGAGCTCGTGCTGGAGCTGCTCGTTCGCCTCCGTGGCCTGGCCGCACAGCGCGTCGACGTCGTCGCGGAACCGGCGCAGCGCGGCGGGCTCGTGGGCCTCGGCGTTGTCCATGTACCGGATGAGCTGCTCCTGGCCGGCGATGCACGTCGCGAGCGCGGTGGCCACCTTCCCCGCGGCCTGGGACACGCGCGCCTGGTAGTCGGTGAGCTGCTGCTGCGCCGCCGAGTCGTCACCCAACTGGGCCTTCTCGTCCGCGAGCTCGGTGATGCGGTCCTGGGCGGTGCCGAGCTGCTCGCGGGTGTCGTCGAGCACCTCCTGCGCGGCCGCGAGGTCGCCCTGCGTGCGCTCGAGGTCCGCCGCGGCGGTCACGGCGAGCGTCTCCCAGCCCGCGCTGGTCGCGCGCCACTCGTCCGTCGTGCGCCACAGGTACGCGACCAGCGCGCCGCCGGCGACGAGCGTGAGCGTCAGGCCGGCTGCCAGCACCGGCACGGCGCGCGGGCGGCGACGTGCGTGCGCCACCGACGGTGCGTCGCCCGCAACCGTGTTCCGAGGCGGGGCGGCGGGTTCGGGGGGTGGTGGCGGGGGCGGCACGTCGTCGTGCGGCGTCCGCGCGGCGTGCGCCACCCAGCCGGGGGTGCCCGACGCTCGTCCCCCGCTCGCGCGCGCGTCCTCCATCGGCACCCGCACAGGATAGGCACGCGGGCCGGAGCACGCCGCACGACGGGTGACAATGATGGGATGTCTTCCTCCTCCTACGGGGCCGTGCTGCGCCTGCCCGCGGTCGCGCGGCTGTACGTGGTCGGGTTCGTGTGCCGCATCCCCGCGGCCATGGTGGGGGTCGTCCTCACGCTGCACGTCGTCACGTCGCTCGACCGCGGCTACGGCCAGGCGGGGGTCGTCGCGGGCGCGTCGACGATCGGCATCGCGATCGGCGCGCCGTGGCGCGGGCGGCTCGTCGACCGCCTCGGCCTGCGGCGCGCCATCGCGCCCTCGGTCGTCGTCGAGTCCGCCGTCTGGCTGGTCGCGCCGCACCTCGGCTACCACGCGCTCGTCGGCGCGGCGTTCGTCGCCGGGCTGTTCCTCGTGCCGGTGTTCTCGGTCGCCCGCCAGTCGCTCGCGGTGCTGGTCCCGCCCGCGCAGCAGCGCACGGCGTTCGCGCTCGACTCGGTGCTCGTCGAGCTCACGTTCATGCTCGCGCCCGTCGTCGGCGTGCTCATCGCGACGCAGGTCTCGACGACCGCGGCGCTCACCGTCGTCGGCGTCGCGACCGTCGGCGGCGGCGTCCTGCTCATGTGGGCCGACCCGCCCACCCGATCGCAGCGACCAGCGCCCGTGCTGCCCGCGGACCTCGACGCGCCGGCGCACGGGCTGGGGGCGGCCACGCCGGCGCGCACGCGCGTCGTCACGCCCGAGCTCGTCGTGCTGCTCGTCGCGGCCGCGGCGGCGTCGTTCGTGCTCATCGGCACCGACGTCGCGCTCGTCGCGTCGCTCAACGATGCGGGCCGCCCCGGCGACGTCGGCTGGATGGTCGCGCTGTGGGCGGGCGGCTCGGTCGTCGGCGGGCTCGTGCACGGTGCACGGTCGAGCTCCCCGCCGCCGCTCTGGCTCGTCGTGCTGCTCGCGCTGGCGGTCGTGCCCGCCGCGTTCGCGGCCGTGCCCGTGTGGCTCGCGCTCGCGGTGTTCGTCGCCGGGCTGCCCTGCGCGCCGACGCTCGCGTCGATCAACGCGACGCTCGTGCGCATCGCGCCCGAGGAACGTCGCGGTGAGGTCATGGGCTGGTCGGGGACCATGTCGACCGTCGGCAACGCGCTCGGCGCACCGCTGTGCGGGTGGGCCATCGACCACGTGCACCCTGGCGCGGGCTTCCTCACGGCCGCCGTCGTCGGGGGCGGGGTCGCAGCGGGCGGGCTCGCGGTCCAGCACGTGGTGCGCCGCCGCCGGGGCGGCACGCGCGGGCTCGCGGCCGCGGAGGTCAGCTCACCGGGCCGGTGAACTTCTCGCCGGGCCCCTCGCCCGGTGCGTCCGGGAACGGCGACGCCTCACGGAACGCGAGCTGCAGCGAACGCAGGCCGTCGCGCAGCGACCGCGCGTGCTGGTTGCCGATGTCCGGTGCGGACGCGGTCACGAGCGCGGCGAGCGCCGTGATGAGCTTGCGGGCCTCGTCGAGGTCCAGGTACTGCCGGCCGTCGCCGTCCGGGCCGTCCTCGGCGAGGCCGCACTTGACGGCGGCGGCGCTCATGAGGTGCACCGCCGCGGTGACGATCACCTCGACCGCGGCGACGTCCGCGATGTCCCGGGTCGCGTCACGGGCGGGGTCGTGGGGCGTGGCCTCGTCGCTCATGCGCTCATCCTCGCACCCGCCGCGCGGCGGCCCGCGCGGGGCGTGCGTGGTGTGCGTCTCGCCGCCGGACGCGGACGACCCCCGCACCTGGGCGTGCGGGGGTCGTCCGTCGGTCGCTCGCGCGGGCCGCTCGGTGGTGGCTCAGGCGACGGGCGTCGCCGACGTCGCCGGGGTGCCGGTCTCGACGGGCGCGGTGCCCTCGAGCCGGGCGCGCAGCGCCGCACCCAGGCCCGCGTCGACCTGCGTCCAGTACTGGACGGCCCGCTCCCGGATGTCGGCGCGACGCACGCCGCCCACGTGACCGGTGATCGTGTCCAGGAAGCGCGCGCGGGCCGCGTCGTCGAACACCTCGCGGTAGAGCGTGCCGGCCTGACCGAAGTCGTCGTCCTGCGCGTGCAGCGTCGCCGCGGCGCGCGTCAGGTCGCCGTCCGACTCCCAGCCGCCGTCGGTCGCGCGGGTCGGGTCGGCCGCGGGACCGCCCGCCGAGTTGGGTGCGTACACCGGCGTCGTCGCCGACTCGAAGTGGTAGCGCGCCGCGCCGTCCTTCGAGTACGAGTGCACGGACGACTTCGGCGCGTTGACGGGCAGCTGTGCGTGGTTCGTGCCGACGCGGTACCGGTGCGCGTCCGCGTACGAGAAGATCCGCGCGAGGAGCATCTTGTCGGGGCTCACCGCGATGCCCGGCACGAAGTTGCTCGGCGCGAACGTCGCCTGCTCGATCTGCGCGAAGTAGTTCTCCGGGTTGCGGTTGAGCTCCATCACGCCGACCTCGACGAGCGGGTAGTCCGCGTGCGGCCACACCTTCGTCAGGTCGAACGGGTTGAAGCGGTACGTCTTCGCGTCCTCGTACGGCATGACCTGGACGGACAGCGTCCAGCGCGGGAAGTCGCCCGCCTCGATGTGCTCGTACAGGTCGCGGATGTGCACGTCCGCGTCCGATCCCGCGAGCTGCGACGCCTCGTCGGCGCTCAGGTTCTTGATGCCCTGCTGCGTCTTGAAGTGGTACTTGACCCAGAACCGCTCGCCCGCGGCGTTGATCCACTGGTAGGTGTGCGAGCCGAACCCGTCCATGTGCCGCCACGACGCCGGGATGCCGCGGTCACCCATGAGCCACGTCACCTGGTGCGCCGACTCGGGCGACAGCGACCAGAAGTCCCACTGCATGTCGTTGTCGCGCAGGTGCGAGCCGGGCAGGCGCTTCTGCGAGTGGATGAAGTCGGGGAACTTGATGCCGTCGCGGATGAAGAAGACGGGCGTGTTGTTCCCGACGAGGTCGTAGTTGCCCTCGGACGTGTAGAACTTCAGCGCGAAGCCGCGCGGGTCGCGCCACGTGTCGGGCGAGCCGAGCTCGCCGGCGACGGTCGAGAAGCGCGCGAGCATCTCGGTGGTCGCACCCGGCTGGAACACCGCGGCGCGCGTGTACGAGGAGACGTCGCCGGTCACCGTGAACGTGCCGAACGCGCCGCCACCCTTGGCGTGCACGACGCGCTCGGGCACCCGCTCGCGGTTGAACTGCGCGAGCTTCTCGACGAGGTAGTGGTCGTGCAGGACGATCGGGCCGTCCGCGCCGACCGACAGCGCGTGCGCGTCGGAGGCGACGGGCGCGCCGGAGTTCGTCGTGGTGGCGGGCACGTGAGACATGGGTGTCCTCTCGCAGGTGGGCGTGACGGTCCACGGCCCGGCGGTGCCGGTCCGTGTCGTGGGGGACCCGCGGCACGCGGTGCGTGACGCGGACGGGTGGGGGAGCGGTCGGGGGAGCTACCCGGTGGTGTGCGGGTCGTCGCCGCGGCAGTGCGCGCACAGACCCCAGAACGTCACCTCGGCGGCGTCGACGGCGAAGCCCGTGGTCCCGCTCGGTTCGAGGCAGGGCGCCTCACCGACGACGCAGTCGACGTCCTCGACGGCGCCGCACGCGCGGCACACCACGTGGTGGTGGTTGTCGCCCACGCGACGCTCGTACCGCGCGGGGTGCCCGGCGGGCTCGATGCGGCGCACGAGGCCCGCCTGGGTGAACGCGGCGAGCACGTCGTAGATCGCCTGCACGGAGACCGACGGCATGCGGGTGCGTACCCCGCGCAGCACAGCGTCGGCGTCGGCGTGCGGCGAGGCCGTCAGGGCCTCGAGCACCGCGAGCCGCGGCGCCGTGACCCGCAGGCCTCGGCTGCGCAGGAGCTCGTCGTCGTTCATGGGACCCACCCCATCACAGAAACTGGAACGATTCAAGTAATGGAACAGTTCCAGTTGTGGTCGTCGCCCCTGCCGGGCCGGTGCCCGCGCCGCGCGCTCGCGCGAGGTGCCGGGTCGCATCACCCCGATGTGTCGGCACGTCGTTGTGTCTGGTAGCCTCGTCCACCGACTGACCTGTGCTGTGTCCCGACGCCCGTGAGGGTCCGGAGCGCGGCCCAGGTGCACAAGTGGAGTCTCTCCCACCTTGGTCCCGACCGTCCGGCGCGAGCCGGCGACAGGGTCCGGGTCCGGTCTACGACGTCCGCCGTCCCGGCTCTCGCCGGGAGGACGCGCGTCGTGCGTGCGCATGCTCGTCGTGCGCCGGATCGACAGAGGCCTCCACCTGTACCCGGGACGGAGGCCTTCTTCGTCCCCGGCGGTCCGTCACGACGAACCTGGAGGAGCACCCATCAGCGAGCCCCGCATCAACGATCGGATCCGCGTCGCCGAGGTCCGCCTGGTCGGCCCTGCCGGCGAGCAGGTCGGCATCGTCCGCGTGGAAGACGCACTGCGCCTGGCCCAGGACGCCGACCTCGACCTGGTCGAGGTCGCCCCCGACGCGCGCCCGCCCGTGGTCAAGATCATGGACTACGGGAAGTACAAGTACGAGGCCGACATGAAGGCCCGCGAGGCCCGGCGGAACCAGGCCAACACGGTTCTCAAGGAGATCCGCTTCCGGCTCAAGATCGACCCGCACGACTACGCCACCAAGAAGGGCCACGTCGAGCGGTTCCTCAAGGCCGGCGACAAGGTCAAGGTCATGATCATGTTCCGTGGCCGCGAGCAGTCGCGCCCGGAGATGGGTTTCCGCCTGCTGCAGCGGCTCGCCGCCGACGTCGCCGAGTTCGGCTTCGTCGAGAGCTCCCCGAAGCAGGACGGGCGCAACATGATCATGGTGATCGGCCCGACCAAGAAGAAGGCCGAGCAGCGCCAGGAGCAGCGTCGTCAGGCGCAGGCCGCCGCGGCGCGCGACGCCAACGCCGCCGCGAAGGCCGCGCAGGCCTCCGCGTCCGACGCGGACGACGACGCCGACGAGGCATCCGTGGTGAGCGCCCCGGCGCCCGCCGCGGTGGTCGCCGAGGCCCCCGCTGCGGTCGAGACCGACGCGACGGACGGCGCGACGGACGAGGGCGACGAGGGGACGACGCAGGCGCCTGCCGCCGAGCCCGTGGCCGAGAAGCCGGCCCGACCGGCTGCCGCTGCCGCACCCCGGTCGGCAGACGCCGCCAAGCCCGCCGCTGCGCCGAAGCCTGCCGCTGCGGCGAAGCCTGCTGCCGCGCCGAAGCCCGCTGCTGCGCCGAAGCCCGCTGCTGCGCCGAAGCCCGCTGCTGCGCCGAAGCCGACGGCCACGCCCAAGCCGACGGCCACGCCCAAGCCGAGCGCCACGGCCGCCAAGCCCGCCGCGCCGCGGCCGGCACCCCGGCCCCGACCGAGCGCGCCGCGCAGCACCGACTGACCCGAGACGGCCGGGACGCCCCCGCGGACCGGCCCCCGAGCGAGTCGCACGAACCCGTGCGATGCGAACGACAAGGAGACACGGCAGCCATGCCGAAGAACAAGACGCACTCCGGTGCCAAGAAGCGCTTCCGCGTGACGGGGACGGGCAAGGTCATGCGTGAGCAGGCCAACGGTCGCCACCTGCTGGAGCACAAGTCGAGCCGCCGCACCCGCCGCATCGCCGGTGACGTGGTCGTCTCCGCTGCCGACACCCCCAAGATCAAGAAGCTGCTCGGCAAGTGACTCGTCCGGGCGCCCCTCGGCGCCCGGGGTCCTTCCGGCCCTGACCAAGCAAGGAGCATCACGTGGCACGCGTGAAGCGGGCGGTCAACGCCCAGAAGAAGCGTCGTTCGACCCTCGAGCGGGCCAGCGGTTACCGCGGCCAGCGCTCGCGTCTGTACCGCAAGGCGAAGGAGCAGGTCACCCACTCCCTCGTCTACTCCTACCGTGACCGCAAGGCGCGCAAGTCGGACTTCCGCAAGCTGTGGATCCAGCGCATCAACGCTGCGGCCCGCGCGGAGGGCATGACCTACAACCGTCTGATCCAGGGCCTCAAGCTCGCGGGCATCGAGGTCGACCGCCGTGTCCTGGCAGACCTCGCGGTCAACGACGTGGCGGCGTTCAACACGCTCGTCAAGGCGGCCAAGGACGCGCTCCCTGCCGACGTCAACGCCCCCAAGGCGGCCTGACGCGACACGCGTGAGCAGTTCTCCCACGAAGCCCCCGGCCCGGTGCCGGGGGCTTCGTCGTCCCCGCGCGGCACGACCCGCGATGATGGACCCGTGGATGCACGAGACCTGCTGACCAACCCGCGCAGCGACCGGGTGCGCGCGGTGCGCGCGCTCGCCGGACGCGCGGCGCGCGAACGGCACGGCCGGTTCGTCGTCGAGGGGCCGCAGGCCGTGCGCGAGGCCGTGTCACCCACCGGTCGCGTGCGCGTGCGCGACCTGTACCTCACGTCGGCGGCGGCGCAGCGGTACGACGAGATCGTCCAGGCCGCCGCGCGGCGCGGGATCCGGACCACGCTCGGCGACGACGAGGTCCTGGCGGCGATGAGCCCGGACGCCCAGGGCGTGGTCGCGGTCGCAGACCTGCTCGGGCCTGGGTCGGACGTGGTGCTCGCGGCCGCCCCGCGGCTCGTCGCGGTGCTCGCCCAGGTCCGCGACCCGGGCAACGCGGGCGCGGTCATCCGGGCGGCGGACGCCGCGGGGGCGGGCGGCGTGCTGCTGAGCGCCGCGAGCGTGGACGTGCACAACCCGAAGGTCGTCCGCTCGACCGCCGGCTCCCTCTTCCACCTCCCGGTCGGTCACGGGGTCGCCACGGGCGACGCGGTCGGTGCGCTGCGGGCCGCCGGGCTCGCGGTCCTGGCCGCCGACGGTGCGGGGGAGCACGACCTCGACGACCTGCTCGACGTCGCGGGGGCGGCGCCCGCGGGCGTGCCCGACCTGGCCGCGCCGACGGCCTGGCTGTTCGGCAACGAGGCGTGGGGTCTGCCGGACGACGACCGTGCGCTCGCGGACGCGGTGGTCCGCGTGCCCCTGCACGGGCGTGCCGAGTCGTTGAACCTCGCGACGGCGGCGACGGTGTGCCTGTACGCGAGCGCCCGGGCGCAGCGGCGCGCGCCCGCGCTCCCGCGGCCGGGAGCGGGTCGGGCCTCGTGAGGGCGTTCGCGGCCGTGTGGCCGTCCGACGAGGTGCTCGACCACCTGGACCTCACGCTCGCGAGCGTGCGCGGCGGCCCGTCGGGCCGGTCGTCGGACGTGCGCTGGTCCGCGCGCGAGACATGGCACCTGACGACGTCGTTCTACGGGGACGTTCCCGACGGCCTCGTGCCGGACCTGGTCGCGGCGCTCGACGCGGCCTGTGCGGGCCTTGCGCCCTACCCGCTTGGCCTGCGCGGTGCGGGGGTGTTCTCGCACCGGACGCTGTGGGTCGGCGCGGCGGGTGCGCTCGACGCGCACCAGCACGTCGTGCGCGCGTCCCGCGACGCGGGCGAGCTCGTCGGCGCGCAGCAGGACGCCCGGGTGCGCGAGCGCCCGCACCTGACGATCGGCCGCGCGCGCCCGGGGAGCGGACCGCCGCGCCGCCGCTCGTCGCGACCCGCGGCCGAGGGCGAACGTCCCAGGGACACCGCGCGGCCGGGGGACGACCCGCTCGCGGCGCTCGTGCGCGCGCTCGCGGTGTACGAGGGCCCGCGCTGGAGCGTCGAGGAGGTGCGTGTCGTGGAGTCCATGCCGGGCGCGGGGCGCGGCGGCGGTCCGCTGTACCGCACGGTCGAGCGCCTTCCGCTGCGGGGGACGACCGGCTGACCATCGCCTGACCTCCGTCCTGACCGACCACCGCGCAGGACGGTGGCCCGCACGCGCCGGACCGTGCCATGCTGGGCACGTGATCGCTCGACGCGCGGCGGCTGGTCGCCGATTTCCGAAGCCCGTTCCCGGGCCGCGCTGACGCGCACGTGAGCGGAGCCGCGCAGGCTCGTCGCCCCGTGGGGGCGGACGGGCGTCGCCGCGTGCTGGACCTCCCGGACGGCCCCGGACCGGGCGCCTAGACTTGCCCGCTGGTCGGGCGCGCCGTGGGCGCGCCTGCCGCACGCCCACCTTCGGAAGGTTCGGATGTCCGAGACCCCTGCTGCTGCCGACGGCAGCGCACCTGACCTGTCCCCGCTCGACGAGGCCGGCGTCGCCGCCGCGGTCGACGCGGCGCTCGCCGACGTCGCCGCCGCGGGCGACCTCGACGCCCTGAAGTCCGTGCGCCTCGCGCACACGGGCGACCGCAGCCCGCTCGCGCTCGCGAACCGCGCCATCGGCGGCCTGGCACCCGCCGACAAGGGCGTGGCCGGCCGGCTCGTCGGGCAGGCCCGCGGTCGCGTCAACCACGCGGTCGCCGAGCGCCAGGTCGTCCTCGAGGCCGAGCGCGACGCGCGTGTCCTCGTCGAGGAGACCGTCGACGTGACGCTCCCCGTGGACCGTCGCCCGCGCGGCGCGCGCCACCCGCTCGAGGTGCTCCAGCAGCGCGTCGCCGACGTGTTCGTCGCGATGGGCTGGGAGATCGCCGAGGGTCCCGAGCTCGAGGCGGAGTGGTTCAACTTCGACGCGCTGAACTTCGGTGTCGACCACCCCGCGCGCCAGATGCAGGACACGTTCTACGTCGCGGACCCCGCCGGGTCCGACGCGCCGTCCAACCTGGTCCTGCGCACGCACACGAGCCCGGTGCAGGCGCGCGCCCTGCTCGAGCGCGGCGTGCCGGTGTACATCGCGTGCCCGGGCAAGGTGTTCCGCACCGACGAGCTCGACGCGACGCACACGCCGGTGTTCCACCAGGTCGAGGGCCTCGCGATCGACGAGGGCCTGACGATGGCGCACCTCAAGGGCACGCTCGACCACTTCGCCAAGGCGATGTTCGGGCCCGACGCCCGTACGCGGCTGCGCCCGTCGTACTTCCCGTTCACCGAGCCGTCCGCCGAGATGGACCTGTGGTTCCCGCAGAAGAAGGGCGGGCCCGGCTGGATCGAGTGGGGCGGCTGCGGCATGGTCAACCCCAACGTGCTGCGGGCCTGCGGTGTCGACCCGGAGGTCTACTCGGGCTTCGCGTTCGGCATGGGCATCGAGCGCACCCTCATGCTCCGCCACGGCATCGGCCTCATGCACGACATGGTCGAGGGCGACGTGCGGTTCTCCACCCAGTTCCAGGCGGTGATCTGATGCCTCGCATCCCCCTGTCGTGGCTCGGCGAGCACGTCGAGCTCCCGGCCGGCCTGACGGCCGAGCAGCTCGCGGCCGACCTCGTGCGCGTCGGTCTCGAGGAGGAGGCGATCCACGCCGCCGCGGTGACGGGTCCGCTCGTCGTCGGGCGCGTCGTGGAGCGCACGCCCGAGCCGCAGAAGAACGGCAAGACGATCAACTGGTGCCGCGTCGACGTGGGCGACGAGCACAACGAGGTCGCCGAGGACGGCACGCGCGGTCCGCGGGGCATCGTGTGCGGTGCGCACAACTTCGACGTGGGCGACCACGTCGTCGTCGCGCTGCCCGGCGCGGTGCTGCCGGGGCCGTTCCCGATCGCGTCGCGCAAGACGTACGGGCACGTGAGCGACGGGATGATCTGCTCGGCGCGCGAGCTGGGCCTCGGTGAGGACCACTCGGGGATCATCGTGCTGAGCGAGCTCGGCCTCGACGCGCCCGTCGGCACCGACGCGCGCGAGCTGCTCGGGCTCGGCGAGGAGGTCCTCGAGATCAACGTGACCCCCGACCGCGGGTACTGCTTCTCGATGCGGGGCGTCGCACGCGAGTACGCGCACTCGACGGGTGCCGCGTTCACCGACCCGGGTCTGCCCGAGCCGGTCGACGAGCGTCCGGCCGGGTTCGCGGTCGAGATCGAGGACGACGCGCCGATCCACGGCGTGCCCGGCGCGGACCGGTTCGTCGCGCAGGTCGTGCGGGGCGTGCGGGCGCACGACCCGTCGCCGGCGTGGCTGCAGCGCCGGCTGCAGCAGGCGGGCATGCGACCGATCTCGCTCGCGGTCGACGTCACCAACTACGTGATGCTCGACCTGGGCCAGCCGTTGCACGCGTACGACCTGGCGACGCTCGCGGAGCCGATCGTGGTCCGCCGCGCGCGCCCGGGCGAGACGCTCCGCACGCTCGACGACCAGGTGCGCACGCTCGACCCGCAGGACCTGCTGATCACCGACTCGCCGGACGGGCGCGGCTCGCGGCCGATCGGCCTCGCGGCGGTGATGGGCGGCGGCGAGACCGAGGTCGGGCCGACGACGAGCGACCTGCTCATCGAGGCGGCGCACTTCGACCCGGTGTCCGTCGCGCGCACCGCGCGTCGGCACCGGCTGCCGAGCGAGGCGTCCAAGCGGTTCGAGCGCGGTGTCGACCCGCGCCTGCCGCGGGTCGCGGTGCAGCGGGTCGTCGACCTGCTCGTCGAGCACGGTGGTGGCACCGCGGACGTCGCGCTGACCGACGTGGACCGCACGACGCCCGTCGCGTCGTTCGAGCTCGACCTCGAGCAGCCGGGCCGGCTCGTCGGCGTGCCGTACACGCACGACGAGGTCCGTTCGGTCCTCACCGAGATCGGCTGCGAGGTGCGCGACGTGCGTCCGGGCGTCGTCGCGGTGACGCCGCCCACGTGGCGCCCGGACCTCACGACGGGGGTCGACCTGGTCGAGGAGGTCGCCCGCCTGCGCGGCTACGACGCGATCCCGTCCGTGGTGCCTCCGGCGCCCGCGGGGTTGGGGCTCACGTGGGAGCAGCGCGCGCGCCGCGGGATCGCGGACTCGCTCGCCGAGTCCGGGCTGGTCGAGGTGCTGAGCTACCCGTTCGTGTCGACCGAGCAGCTGGACGCGCTCGCGCTGCCGCAGGACGACGAGCGTCGTCGCGCGGTTCGCCTGGTCAACCCGCTCTCGGACGCGCAGCCGTTCATGCGCACCGACCTCCTCGTGACGCTGCTCGACACCGCGCGTCGCAACGTGGCCCGGGGCAACGTGGACGTCTGCGTGTTCGAGTTGGGTCTGGTCACTCGCCCGGGCGCGGGTGCGGGCGCCGCCGTGTCGCTGCCGGGCGGTGCGCGGCCGTCGCAGGAGGACCTCGCGGCTCTCGAGGCCGCGGTCCCGCCGCAGCCGAGGCACGTCGCGGGCGTGCTCGCGGGACGCGTCGAGCCGGCCGGGGTGTGGGGCGCGGGTCGCCGCGCCGACCACGGTGACGCGATCGCGGCGGTGCAGCGCGTGGCGCAGGTCGCGGGTCTCGAGGTGCGGCTCGTCGCGGACGGCGCACGTGCGCCGTGGCACCCGGGGCGGTGCGCTCGCGTCGAGACCGCCGACGGTGCGGTGCTCGGCTGGGCGGGGGAGCTGCACCCGAACGTCGTCGCGGCGCACGACCTGCCGGCCCGCGCGGCGGCCTTCGAGCTCGACCTCGACGCGCTGCTGGCGGCCGCGCCGCGCGAGGCGCGTCAGGCGCGCGGGGTCTCCACGTTCCCGGTGGCGAAGGAGGACGTGGCGCTCGTCGTGCCGTCCGGAGTGCCGGCCGCGGACGTGCTGGACGCGGTCCGCACGGGAGCCGGGGCGAGCGCCGCGGGCGACGTGGTCGAGGACGTGCGGCTGTTCGACGTGTACGAGGGTGACCAGGTCGCCCCCGGGCACCGGTCGCTCGCGTTCTCGCTGCGGCTGCGTGCCGACGACCGCACCCTCACGGCGGCCGAGACCGCCGGCGTGCGCGAGGCAGTCGTCGCGGAGGCGGGAGCACGGTTCGGCGCGACGCTGCGGGCCTGAGCCGCGCTGCTGGTCTGAGCGACGCGACGGCGGCCCCGGACGGCCTCCCACGGAGGTCCGCCCGGGGCCGTCGTCGTCCCCGGGCCGGTCCGCGCCGTTCCCCGCACGGGTGACGACGACCCGGCGTCACGTGCTCGTCATGGGACGTCCGATGAGTTCACCGCATCGTTACTCACCAGTAGTTGCGACAAATCGGGCTGCGCGTCAGGGTGAACGCGGGTCGCCCTACCGGGCGACCGCTCGTGCGTTCCCCGACGAAGGAGAGCCCCCGTGCTCCGTGGCACCAGATCGTTGACCGGGGGCATCGCCGCCCTCGCCGTCGTGCTCGCAGGTGCGGCCACCGCCGCCCCGGCGAACGCTGCCGTCTCACCGACGGCACCCGTCGTCGTCCACGAGGTGTACGGCGCAGGAGGCAACTCCGGGGCGGTCCTCGCCCGCGACTTCGTCGAGCTGTACAACCCGGGCGACGAGCCCGTGGCGCTCTCCGGCTGGTCGGTGCAGTACGCGTCGGCGACCGGGAGCTCGTGGACGAACACCACGCCGCTGTCCGGCTCGATCGCCGCGGGCGGCTACCTGCTCGTCGGCGGCGCGGGCGGGTCGAACGGCGCCGCGCTCGAGGTCGACGTCGACGGGGCGATCAACCTGAGCGGGACCGCCGGCAAGGTCGCGCTCGTGAGCTCGACGACGTCGCTCACGTGCTCGACGGGCTGCGCCGGGCAGGACCCGGTGGTCGACCTGGTCGGCTACGGGCCGACGGCGTCGTCGTACGCGGGCTCGGGCCCCGCGCCGGCGGCGAGTGCGACCACCTCGGTCTCGCGTGACGACGAGCACACCAACACGGCCGACAACGCCGCGGACTTCACGGCGGGCGCTCCGACGCCGCAGCGCGCGCAGGGCGGCACCGACCCCGGCCCCGACCCCGACCCCGACCCCACCGTCGTCCCGATCGCGGAGGTCCAGGGGACCGGTGACACGTCGCCGTACGCCGGCCGGACGGTCACGACCCAGGGCGTGGTCACCGCCGCGTACCCCACGGGCGGCCGCAACGGCTACGTCATCCAGACCGCCGGCACGGGCGGCGCCCTCGGCAGCCGCACCGCGTCCGACGCGATCTTCGTGTTCTCGGCGAGCACCGACGACCTCGTCACGATCGGCGACGAGGTGCGCGTCACGGGCGCGGTGAGCGAGTTCCAGGGGCTCACCGAGATCACCGTGACGAGCGCGGCGGGGCTGGAGGTCCTCGACTCCGACGCGAGCGTCACGCCGCTCACCGGCGCGTGGCCCGCGACCGCCGCGGCACGTGAGGCGATCGAGTCGATGCTCCTGCTGCCCACCGGCGACCTCACGGTCACGAACACGTTCTCCACCAACCAGTACGGGGAGCTCGGGCTGGCGACGGGCACCACGCCGCTGCTGCAGTGGACCGAGGTGGCCGACCCGCAGGACACCGCCGCGATCCAGGCCGTCAAGGACGACAACGCGGCACGCGGCGTCGTGCTCGACGACGGCGCGACGACGAACTTCCTCAGCACCGCGAACCAGGGGCTCGTCCCGTCGTACGTGTCGCTCGAGAACCCGGTGCGGGTCGGTGCGTCGGTGACGTTCGACGAGCCGGTCGTCGTGACCTACGTGAACTCCACGTGGAAGCTCGACCCCACGCGCCCGGTGCAGGGTCTGGCGAACAGCCCGGTCACGGTCGAGAACACGCGGACCGACTCGCCGCGCGACGTGGGCGGCGACCTCACCGTCGCGTCGTTCAACGTGCTCAACTACTTCACGACGCTCGGCGCCCAGACGCCGGGCTGCGTCCCGTACACGGACCGCACCGGCGACGGCGTGACCGTGCGCGAGGGGTGCGACCCGCGCGGTGCGTGGGACCCCGCGGACCTCGAGCGTCAGCAGGCGAAGATCGTCACGGCGATCAACGCGCTCGACGCGGACGTCGTCGGGCTGCTCGAGATCGAGAACTCGCTCGTGGTCGACGGCGTCGCCGACGAGGCGCTCGGCACGCTCGTGGACGCGCTGAACGACGCCGCGGGCGAGGAGCGCTGGGCGTTCGTGCCCTCGTCGTCGCAGCTGCCGCCGGTCGGCGAGATGGACGTCATCTCGAACGCGCTGATCTACCAGCCCGCCGCCGTGGAACGCGTCGGCGAGTCCCGCGCGCTGGGCACCCTGTCGGGTTCCGGTGAGCCGTTCGACAACGCGCGCGAGCCGATCGCGCAGGTGTTCGCGCCGGTCGGCGGCGGCGAGCCGGTGCTCGTCGCGGTCAACCACCTCAAGTCGAAGGGCTCGGCGGGACCGCTGCCCGGCGATGCGGACGCGGGCGACGGGCAGGGCGCGTCGAACGCGTCGCGCGTCGCGCAGGCGACCGCGCTGCGGGACTGGGTCGCCGACATCCAGGGCGACGTCGAGTCGGTCGCGCTCGTCGGGGACTTCAACGCGTACACCCTCGAGGACCCGCTCCAGGTCCTGTACGACGCGGGCTACGCGGACGCGACGACCGAGCTCGCGCCGGGGGAGTACTCGTACTCGTTCGGCGGGCTGTCGGGGTCGCTGGACCACGTGCTGCTCAACGAGCACGCGCTCGCACGGGCGACCGGCGCGGACGTCTGGGAGATCAACGCCGAGGAGTCGATCGCGCTCGAGTACAGCCGGTACGACTACCACGGCGCGCTGTACTACGCGTCCGACGAGTACCGCTCGTCGGACCACGACCCGGTGGTCGTGGGGCTCGACGCGGGTGAGGCCGGCAGCACGGTCGACCTGACGCTCCTCAACATCAACGACTTCCACGGCCGCATCGAGTCCGCCGCCGCGGGGTCGAACACCGTCAAGCTCGCCGGCACGGTCGAGCAGCTGCGCGCCGCCGCGCCGGGACCGGTCGCGTTCCTGTCGGCCGGCGACAACATCGGTGCGTCGCTGTTCGCGTCGGCGGTCCAGCAGGACCAGCCGACGATCGACGTGCTCAACGCCCTCGACCTGGCCGCCTCGGCGGTGGGCAACCACGAGTTCGACCAGGGCTTCGCGGACCTGCGGGACCGCGTGGTGGGCCCGGACGACGACCGCAACGCGGCGTGGGCGTACCTCGGCGCGAACGTCTACGCGAAGGGCACGACGGACCCGGTGCTGCCGGAGTACGCGATGGTCGACATGGACGGCGTCGACGTCGCGGTCGTCGGCGCGGTGACCGAGGAGACCCCCTCGCTCGTCACCCCGGCCGGGATCGCGGACCTCGACTTCGGCGACCCGGTCGAGGCGGTCAACCGCGTCGCGGCGCGGCTCACCGACGGCGACGAGGCGAACGGTGAGGCCGACGTGGTCGTCGCCGAGTACCACGAGGGTGCGAGCGCGGGCACGCCCGACGGCGCCACGCTCGCGCAGGAGGTCGCGGCGGGCGGCGCGTTCGCGGACATCGTCACGGGCACGTCCGCGGCGGTCGACGCGATCTTCACCGGCCACACCCACAAGCAGTACGCGTGGTCGGCGGACGTCCCCGGTGTCCCGGGTGCGACGCGACCCGTCGTGCAGACGGGCTCGTACGGCGAGTTCGTGGGCAAGGTCGTCCTCACGTACGACCGGGCGACCGACGAGGTCCTCGCGCACACCGAGGCGAACGTGGCGCGCACGACGACGGCGGACGCCGACCTGGTCGCGGCCTTCCCGCGGGTGGCCGAGGTCAAGACGATCGTCGACGCGGCGGTCGCGTACGCGAACGAGGTCGGCAGCGAGCCGGTCGGCTCGGTCACGGCGGACATCACGACGGCGTACTCCGGCGGCTCGTACGTGGACGGCGTCTACACAGGCTCCGGCCCGCTGCCGACGACGGGTCGCGACGACCGCGCGAGCGAGTCGACGCTCGGGAACCTGGTGGCGAACGCGCTGCGCGACACCCTCGCGGAGGACCGGTTGGGCGGCGCCGACATCGGCGTCGTCAACCCGGGCGGGCTGCGCAACGAGCTGCTGTACGCACGCTCGGGCGCCGAGACGACGGACGGTGTGGTGACGTACGCCGAGGCGAACGCCGTTCTGCCGTTCGTCAACAACCTCTGGACGACGACGCTCACGGGTGCGCAGGTCCGCACGATGCTCGAGCAGCAGTGGCAGCGTGACGCCGCGGGCAACGTGCCGAGCCGGCCATACCTGCAGCTCGGGCTGTCCGACAACGTGTCGTACACGTACGACGCGAGCCTGCCGGAGGGCAGCCGCATCACGTCGGTGACGATCGACGGCGAGCCGCTGGACGCGGACGCCGACTACCGCGTGGGGACGTTCTCGTTCCTCGCGACGGGCGGCGACAACTTCCGGGTGTTCACGCAGGGCAGCGACACGCGTGACTCGGGTCTGGTCGACCGGGACGCGTGGATCGCGTACCTGCGGGCGCACCCCGGCCTGTCGCCCGACTTCGCGCGGCACGCCGTGGCCGTGAGCGACGCACCCGAGTCGGTCGAGGCGGGCGGCAGGCTCGGGTTCGAGGTGTCGCACCTGGACCTCACGAGCCTCGGCTCGCCGCGCAACACGAGCCTGGACGTGCGGCTCGACGGTGAGTCGATCGGCACGGCGACGGTCACCGGCGGCGCGGCCACGGTGTCCGCGGTCGTGCCCGCGGGCACGGCGGCGGGGGAGCACGAGCTCACGCTCGTCGCGAGCCCCAGCGGCACCACGGTCCACCTGCGGCTCACGGTCGAGCCGGCGTCGTCCGGGCCGACCACCACGACGCTCACGATGACCGGCGACCCGGTCGCGGGCGCGACGCAGACGCTCGTCGCGACCGTGACGCCCGCGGGTGTGACCGGCACGGTGACGTTCGTCGACGGGAGCACCTGGCTCGGGACCGTCCCGGTGAAGCTCGGCCGGGCGAGCCTCGACGTCCGGCTGGGCGGGGGTACGCACGCCCTGCGGGCGGTGCTCGTCCCGGTCGACGAGGCATGGGAGGGGTCCGAGGGCTCGTTGTCCGTGACGGTCGCGAAGGCGACGTCGACGACCACGCTGTCCCTCGACCGGACGACCGTGTCGTTCGGCGGCACGGTCACCGCGACCGTGACGGTCACGTCGACCGGGGGCGCTCCCACCGGCGTGGTCCAGGTCCGCGAGGGCGCGAGGGTCCTCGGGGCGGGCACGCTCACGGGGTCGGGCGCGACGGCGACCGCGACGGTCGTGCTCCCGCGCACGCTCGCGCGCGGCACGCACACGCTCACCGCGGTGTACGGCGGCTCGGCGGACCTGACCGCCTCGACCTCCGCGCCCGTGCGGCTCACCGTCACCAGGGCGACGCCGACGATCGCGCTGTCGACCGCGTCGTGGACCGTCACCCGTGGCACGCGTCCGACCATCGCGGTCACGGTCGCCGGGGTGGCCGGTGCCCCCTCGCCGACCGGCAAGGTGACGCTCGAGGCCGGCGGCCGTCCGCTCGTCGCGACGCTCCAGAAGGGGAAGGCGACGTTCCGGCTGCCGGCGGTGACCCGTGACGTGACGGTCCGGGCCAAGTACCAGGGCGACGACTCGTACGCCTCGGTGTCCGCGGTCCGGACGCTCGTCGTGAAGCACGGGGGGCACGGCCGCCGCTGACCCGAGGGACGCGGCAGCCAGCACGCTCGAGGGGCGTCCGACCACCACGGTCGGGCGCCCCTCGCGCATGCCCACCTGTGCGGCCCACCGGCCGGTCGGCTCGCCCGGTCGTCGTCGACGCGCCCGCCGACGCCCGCCGACGCGCCGTCCGGTGGGCGGACGGAGGGCGGACGGCGGCGGTGCGCGCGGGCTACCCTGGCCGCACTGACACGGGGTGCCCTGCACGCAGGGCTGAGATCACACCCGCCGAACCTGATCTAGTTCGTACTAGCGAAGGGATGTCATCTCCATGACGTCTGCCGTCCCACCCTGCCCTCCCGCCGACGAGCGCTCCGACGAGCGCGCCGACGATCTAGGCGGCGCCCCGCCCCTGAGCCCCGGCAGGCTCGCCGCCGACGTGGCGCGGGCGCTCACGGAGGTCCGGGCACGCACGCCGCTCGTGCAGTGCCTCACCAACGAGGTGACGACGAACCTCGTGGCCAACGCGCTGCTCGCGGTGGGCGCCTCGCCCGCGATGACCGCGGTCCCGGGCGAGGCCGAGCAGCTCGCGGCCGTCGCGGGCGCGGTCCTGGCGAACCTCGGCACGCCCGGACCCGACCTGCGCGCGTGCCTCGAGCCCGCGGTCACCACGGCGCGGCGCGCCGGCGTGCCGTGGGTGCTCGACCCCGTGGCCGTCGGGGTGCTGTCGGTCCGCACGCGGCTCGCCGAGCAGCTCCTGGGCGCGCGGCCCGCGGTGGTGCGCGGCAACGCCAGCGAGGTCCTGGGCCTCGCGGGGCTCACGTCGTCGGGACGGGGCGTCGACGCGTGCGACGCCGTCGAGGACGCGCGCGAGGCTGCGGTACGCCTCGCGCACGCGACGGGCGGCGCGGTCGCGGTGTCGGGCGCGGTCGACCTCGTCGTCGCGGGTGACGTCGCCGTGCGCGTGTCGGCGGGGGACCCCCTGCTGACGGCGATCACCGGCGCAGGGTGCGCGCTCGGCGCGCTCGCGGCGGCGTTCGCCGCGGTCACCGACCCGCTCACCGCGGCGGTCGGCTCCTCGCTGGTTCTCGGGCTCGCGGCGGAGCGCGCCGCGTCGGTCGCGCGCGGTCCGGGCTCGTTCCAGGTCGCGCTGCTCGACGAGCTGTACGGGCTGCGGCCCGAGCACGTCGTCGGGCTGGGTGACCGGCTGGTCGTGGAGCCCGCGCGCATCGGCGCGCCCAGGGCCGCGACCGCGCCCGTCGGGGCACCCGCGTGACCGGCGCGGCGGGTGCGTCGCGGCGCCCCCCGTTCCCGGGCGGTCCGTACCTCGTGCTCGACGCGGACGTGTGCGCGGCGGCCGGCCGCGCCCCCGCCGGCGTCGCGGCGGCGGCGGTGCGCGCGGGCGTCGGCGTGGTGCAGGTGCGTGCGACGCGCGCGGGGGTGCGCGACCTGGTCGCGCTCACGACCGCGGTGGCGGAGGCCGTGCGCACCGCCGGACCCGCGCTGCTCGTCGTCGACGACCGCGTGGACGTGGTGCTCGCGGCACGCGCCCGCGGTGCGGTCGTGGACGGTGTGCACGTCGGCCAGCGGGACCTGGAGGCCTCCGACGCGCGTGCGTTGCTCGGCCCCGACGCGGTCGTGGGCGTCTCGGCGGCACGACCGCACGACGTGCGCGCGGTCCCGGCCGACCTGGTCGACTACGTCGGGAGCGGGCCGGTGCGGCTGACGCCGACCAAGCCCGACGCCGACGTCGCGCTCGGCCTCGACGGTCTCGCCGCGGCGGTCGCGAGCACCCGGCTGCCGGTCGTGGCGATCGGCGGGCTCGACGCGCGTGACGTCGACGCCGTGCGGACGGCCGGCGCCCACGGGCTCGCGGTGGTCTCGGCGGTGTGCTCCGCGCCCGACCCGTCCGCCGCGGCCGCGGAGCTCGTCGCCGCGTGGCGGCGGTCGGCGAGCGGCACGGTGGCGACGCCGGCGGGTGCGCGGTGAGCCCGTCGCGCGTGCGCGCGCTGTCCATCGCCGGCACCGACCCGACGGGCGGCGCCGGGATCCAGGCGGACCTCAAGTCGTTCGCCGCGCACGGGGCGTACGGCATGGCGGTCGTGACGGCGCTCGTCGCGCAGAACACCCGCGGTGTGCGCGCGGTCCACGTCCCCGAGCCGGAGTTCCTGCGTGCGCAGCTCGAGGCCGTCAGCGACGACGTCACGGTCGACTCGGTGAAGATCGGCATGCTCGCCACGCCGCAGGTCGCGCACGAGGTGACGGCGTGGCTGGACCGGCAGCGTGCCGCGGGGCGTTCGCCCGTCGTCGTGCTCGATCCGGTGATGGTCGCGACCAGCGGGGACCGGCTCCTCGACCCGGAGGCCGAGATCGCCGTGCGCGAGCTCGTGGGCCGCGCGGACCTCGTGACGCCCAACCTGCCCGAGCTGGCGGTGCTCGTCGACGAGCCGCGCGCGCAGTCGTGGGCGCAGGCGCTCGACCAGGCGACCCGCCTCTCCCGCGGGTCGGGGACCACGGTCCTGCTCAAGGGCGGGCACCTGGGCGGGCCGACGAGCCCGGACGCGCTCGTCGGCCCGGACGGTGCGGTCGTCGAGGTCGCGGCGCAGCGCGTCGCCTCGACGAGCACGCACGGCACGGGGTGCTCGCTGTCGGCCGCGGTCGCGGCGCTGCGGCCCGCGCGCGACGGCTGGCCGGAGGCGGTGCGCGAGGCCAAGCAGTGGCTCACCGGGGCGATCGCGGCCGGGGCGCGGTTGGAGGTGGGCGCGGGCCACGGCCCCGTCGACCACCTGCACCACGCGCCGGGGCTGGGCGCCCGGCCGTTCACCGCGCAGGTAGCCGGTCTCGTCGCCGACGCCGTCGAGCGGTCGCAGGACCTGCCGTTCGTCCGGGCGCTCGCGGACGGGTCGCTGCCGGTCGGCCGGTTCGAGGAGTACGTGCGGCAGGACGCGCTGTACCTGACCGGGTACGCGCGGGTGCTCGCGCGGGCGAGCGAGCTCGCCCCGGACGGGGAGGCGCAGGCGTTCTTCGCGCGCGGCGCCGCCGCGTGCCTCGACGTCGAGCGGCGGCTGCACGAGCAGCGCCTGGCGAGGTCGGCACGGGACGGGTCACGTCAGGGGGCGGGCGCGTCGCCGGTCACGACCGCGTACGTCGACCATCTGCTCGCGGTCGCGGCGACCGGGTCGTACGCCGACGTCGTGGCCGCCGTGCTGCCGTGCTACTGGGTGTACGCGGACCTCGGCGCGCGGTTGCGCGCGCGGGTCGGCGACCTCACGGCGCACCCGTACGGCGACTGGGTGGGCACGTACGGCGACGAGGAGTTCGCGACCCTGACCGCCCAGGCGCGCGCGCACGCGGACGCCGCGGGCCGGTCGCTCGACGCGGCCGGTCGGGCCCGGATGCGTGAGGTGCTCGCGGTCTCCTGCGAGCACGAGGTCGCGTTCTTCGCCCAGGTCCGCCCCACGCCCGGACCTGGCCGCGCGACGTCCGACGAGCTCGTCACCGCCGGGGTGCCCGCCTGACCCGACGAGTGGCCCGCGGTGGGCGCGGGCCACTCGTCGGGGCGTCAGAGGAAGTCGTGGTACGCGGGCAGGTCGAGCACGCCGTTGCCGGACAGCCCGATGACGATCGTCTCCTCGGTCGTCGCGGCCCGGGCGTGCGCGATGGCCCCGGCGACCGCGTGCGTCGACTCGGGCGCCGGGATGATCCCCTCCGCCCGTGCGAACTCGATCCCGGCCGCGAACGCGGTCTCCTGGTCGACGGCGATCGCCTCGAGGAGCCCGAGCTCGAGCGCGTGCGAGACCATCGGCGCCATGCCGTGGTAGCGCAGCCCGCCCGCGTGGATGGGCGGCGGGACGAAGTCCTTGCCGAGCGTGTGCATCTTGAGCAGGGGTGTCAGGCCCGCGACGTCCCCGAAGTCGTACCGGTACTCGCCCTGCGTGAGCGAGGGGCACGCGGCGGGTTCGCACGCGACGACGCGCGTCGTCGTGCCGTCGCGCAGGTTGCGGCCGATGAACGGGAAGCTCAGTCCCGCGAGGTTCGACCCGCCGCCCGCGCAGCCGAACACGACGTCCGCGCTCGCGCCGACCTCGTCGAGCTGGGCCAGCGCCTCCTGGCCGATCACGGACTGGTGCAGCAGCACGTGGTTGAGCACCGACCCGAGCGCGTAGTGCGCGTTCGGGTCCTGCGCGGCGACCTCGACGGCCTCCGAGATGGCCATGCCGAGCGAGCCGGTCGTCTCGGGGTCGGCGGCGAGCATCGCGCGCCCCGCCTCGGTGAGGTCGGACGGCGACGGGTGGCACACGCCGCCGTACGTCTCCATCTGCATGCGCCGGTACGGCTTGGCGTCGTACGACGCGCGCACCTGCCAGACCTCGCACTGCAGGCCCAGCAGCGAGCACGCGAAGGACAGCGACGCGCCCCACTGGCCGGCGCCCGTCTCGGTCGTGAGCTTGGTCGTGCCCTCGATGGCGTTGTAGTACGCCTGCGCGACCGCGGTGTTCGGCTTGTGCGAGCCCGCCGGGGAGACGCCCTCGTACTTGTAGTAGATCTTCGCGGGCGTGCCGAGCGCGCGTTCGAGGCGCAGCGCCCGGATCAGCGGGGACGGGCGCCACAGCGCGTACAGCTCCCGGACGGTCTGCGGGATCTCGACGTACCGCTCGGTGCTGACCTCCTGCGCGATGAGCGCCATCGGGAACAGCGGCGCGAGGTCGTCCGGGCCGAGCGGCTCGCGGGTGCCCGGGTGCAGCGCGGGCGGCGCGGGCTCGGGCAGGTCCGCCGCGAGGTTGTACCAGTGCGTGGGGACCTGGGACGGCACGACGGTGCCGACCGGTTCCGTGAGCGGACGGGATGCGGGCCGGACGTCCGGGGATGTCGTCATGCGGGTGCCTCCTGGGCGCGTCGTGGAGCGGTGCGGGCCGCCGACGCGCGTGCGAGGGGCCACGACGCCGTGGGTCCGCAGGCTGCAGCCTAGGGGAGAGGCGACGTCCGGATGGCCGCCCCGGTCCGGCCGGTCGCGCGGCGGCCGCGGACCGCCTGCGGATCGCGCGCCGTCAGATCGCGCAGGAGTCGTCGGTGCACGTCGCGGCCGACGGGTCGCCCGTCAGCACCTGCAGGGGGTTCGCCTCGCGCCAGCCCGCGTCGAGGAGCTGGGTGAACACCTCGGCGGGCTGGGCGCCGGAGACCGCGTAGCGGCGGTCGACGACGAAGAACGGCACGCCGGTCACGCCGAGCTCGCGCGCCGCCGCGACGTCGGCGTCGACCGCGTCCGACTGCGCGTCGCCCGCGAGGAACGCCGCGACGGCCGCGTCGTCGTGCCCGGCCTGCGCGAACCCGGCCTCGCGCGCGACGGCGACCAGCGCGTCGTCGACGCCCAGGTCGGCACCGCGCTCGAAGTGCGCGGAGAACAGCGCCTCGATCGTGCGCTCCGCGAGCTGGGACCCGCCGAGCTCGCGCGCCAGGTGCGTCAGCCGGTGCGCGTCGTAGGAGTTGAACGCGAGCACCGAGTCGAAGTCGTAGGCCAGCCCCTCGTCCGCCGCGACGGCCGTGACGTGCGCGAACATGCGCTGCACCTGCTCGGGCGGCAGCCCCTTGAGCTCCGCGAGCGCCTCGGCCTCGGGACGGCCCGGCCCGCGCGGCGTGTCGGGGGAGAGCTGGTAGGACCGCCACACGACGTCGACGTGGGCGCGGTGCGGGAAGGCGGCGAGCGCGGCGGCGAACCGGCGCTTGCCGATGTAGCACCACGGGCAGGCGATGTCGGACCACACCTCGACCGTGATCGTGCGGACGGGGTTCAGGGTGGGTGTGCTCGTGGTGCTCACGGGAGAAGCAGGACCTTTCCGGTCGTGGCGCGCGACTCGAGCGCGCGGTGGGCGTCAGCCGCGGCCGACAGGGGGAAGCGGGCGCCGATGCGGACGTCGAGACGCTCGTCGGCCACCGCGCCGAACAGCTCGGACGCGCGCCACTCAAGCTCGGCGCGATCGGCGACGTAGTGCCCGAGCGTCGGGCGCGTGAGGAACACCGACCCGGCGGCGTTGAGCCGCTGCGGGTCGACGGGCGGGACCGGGCCGGACGACGCCCCGTACAGGACGAGCATGCCGCGCCGGGCGAGCGACGCGAGCGACGCGTCGAACGTGTCGCGTCCGACACCGTCGTACACGGCGTCGACCCCGCGGCCGTCGGTCAGGTCCCGGACGCGAGCGGGCAGGTCGGTCGTCAGGTCGTCGAGCTCGCGGTAGCGGATCACGTCGGTGGCGCCCGCGCCTCGCGCCAGGGCCTCCTTCTGCACGGAGCCGACCGTCGCGATGACGCGACCGCCGCGCTGGGTCGCGAGCTGGGTCAGCAGGAGGCCGACGCCGCCCGCGGCCGCGTGCACGAGCACCGTCGTGCCGGGCTCGACCGGGAACGTGGACGTCGCCAGGTAGTGCGCGGTCATGCCCTGCAGCGGGAGCGCGGCGGCGACCTCGTCGGCCACGCCGTCCGGCACGGGCAGGAGCTCGCGCTCGGGCACGGCGACGAGCTCGGCGTACGAGCCCGGCCCCGCGGACCACGCGACGCGGTCGCCGGGTGCGACGTGCGTGACCTGCGCACCGACGGACACCACGGTCCCGGCACCCTCGGAGCCGGGGACGTGCGGGAAGCTCGCGGGGTACACGCCGGAGCGGCGGTAGGTGTCGATGAAGTTCACACCCGCTGCGGCGACGCGGACCAGGGCCTCGTGCGGCCCGGGCTCCGGGTCGGGACGGGTGACGGACGACAGGACCTCGGGTCCACCGGCGCGGGTGGCTTCGACGGCGTGCACGTCGAGCCGAACGCGCGTGGGGCACCATTTCATCCCGGTGGGGCGCGGTCCGACAGTTTGTGCATCGATTCGCGCGAACGTGTATGTTCATGCGCATGTCGTTCACAGTCGCGGTCGCGGGCGCGAGCGGGTACGCCGGTGGCGAGATGCTCCGGCTCCTGCTGCAGCACCCCGAGGCACGCATCGGCGCGGTCACGGCCCACGCGAACGCGGGCACGCAGCTCGGTGAGCACCAGCCGCACCTGCGACGCCTCGCCGACCGCGTCCTCGCCCCCACGACGCCCGAGGCCCTGGCCGGTCACGACGTCGTCGTCCTCGCGCTGCCGCACGGCGCCTCGGGCGCGGTCGCGGCCGAGCTCGCGCAGCGCGACGCCGGCACGGTCGTCGTCGACCTCGGCGCCGACCACCGCCTGTCCGACGCGGCCGACTGGCTCGCGTACTACGGCAGCGAGCACGCCGGCACCTGGCCGTACGGCCTGCCCGAGCTGCTGCACGCGGGGGAGCAGACGGCCGCGGCGCAGCGCGCCACGCTCGCGGGGACGACCCGCATCGCCGTGCCCGGCTGCAACGTCACCGCCGTGACGCTCGGGCTGCAGCCCGGCGTCGCGGCGGGCGTCGTCGAGCCGACCGACCTGGTCGCGGTGCTCGCCAACGGCTACTCGGGCGCCGGCAAGAGCCTCAAGCCGCACCTGCTCGCGTCCGAGGGCCTGGGGATGGCGCAGCCGTACGCGGTCGGCGGCTCCCACCGGCACATCCCCGAGATCGCGCAGAACCTGCGCACCGCCGGAGCGCCCGACGTCACGCTCTCGTTCACCCCCACGCTCGTGCCGATGTCGCGGGGCATCCTCGCCACCGCGACCGCGCGCCTCGTGCCCGGGACCGACCCGGCCGCCGTCCGCGCGGCCTGGGAGAGCGTGTACGCCGACGAGCCGTTCGTCCACCTGCTGCCCGAGGGGCAGTGGCCGACGACGGCCGCGACGCTCGGCGCGAACACCGCGCTCGTCCAGGTCGCGGTCGACGAGCGAGCCGGCCGCGTCGTCACCGTGACGGCCATCGACAACCTGGTCAAGGGCACCGCCGGTGGCGCCCTGCAGTCGCTCAACCTCGCGCTCGGCCTGCCCGAGACGCTCGGCCTGCCCCTGGACGGAGTCGCACCGTGAGCACCTCGACCCAGACCGCCGACGGCTCCGCGCAGCCCTCGCCCGGCGTCACCGCCCCGCTCGGCTTCCGGGCGAGCGGTGTCACGGCGGGCCTCAAGGCGTCCGGCAGGCCGGACCTCGCGCTCGTCGTGAACGACGGCCCGCTGCAGGTGGGGGCCGCCGTGTTCACGTCCAACCGGGTGGTCGGCCACCCCGTGACCTGGTCGCGGCAGGTCGTCGCCGACGGCGTCGTCAGCGCGGTCGTGCTCAACTCCGGCGGCGCGAACGTCTGCACGGGGCCCGAGGGCTTCCTCGACGTGCACCGCACCGCCGAGACGGTCGCGGACGCGCTGGGCGTCTCCGCGGGTGACGTCGTCGTCTGCTCGACGGGCCTGATCGGCGAGCGCCTGCCCATCGACACGCTGCTCGCGGGCGTCGCACCCGCCGCGGCCGCGCTGTCCGGGACGGGCGGCCCCGCGGCGGCGCAGGCGATCATGACGACGGACACGGTCCCCAAGACCGCGGACCTGACGGTCGAGGGCGACGACGGCGTGTGGCGCGTGGGCGCGATGGCCAAGGGCGCCGGCATGCTCGCACCGGGCCTGGCGACGATGCTGTGCGTCATCACGACCGACGCCGTGGTCGACGCGGCGCTCGCGGACGCGGCGCTGCGCGCGGCGACCTGCCAGACGTTCGACCGCGTCGACTCCGACGGCTGCATGTCGACGTCCGACACGGTCACGCTCCTGGCGTCGGGTGCCTCGGGCGTCGCACCGGACCCGGCGGGCTTCACGGCCGCGGTCACGGCGGTCGCCGCGCAGCTCGCGCGCCAGCTCGTCGCGGACGCGGAGGGCGCGACCCACGACATCGCGATCACCGTCACGGGTGCGCAGTCGCAGGACGCCGGGCTCGCGGTGGCCCGCGCGATCTCGCGCTCGAACCTGTTCAAGGCCGCGGTGTACGGCAACGACCCCAACTGGGGTCGCGTGCTCGCGTCCGTCGGCACCGTGCCCGTCGAGGTCGCCGCGTTCGACCCGGACGCGCTGGACGTGTCCATCAACGGCGTGATGATCTGCCGTGCGGGCGGCGCGCACGAGCCCCGCTCGAAGGTCGACCTGGCGGCGACGCGCGAGGTCCACGTCCTGGTCGACCTGCACGCGGGCGACGAGGTCGTGACGCTGTGGACCAACGACCTGACGCACGCCTACGTCTCCGAGAACAGCGAGTACTCCACGTGAGCCACGACGACGCGACCACCGGCTCGGGCGCCGTCCCGAGCGCGAACCCCGTGCCCGACGACTTCGTCTTCGACACCCGCACCGACCTGCGTCCCGACCAGAAGGCCGAGGTGCTCATCCAGGCGCTCCCGTGGCTGCAGAAGTTCGCGGGTGCGCTCGTCGTCGTGAAGTACGGCGGCAACGCGATGGTCGACGAGGAGCTCAAGCGCGCCTTCGCGCAGGACATGGTGTTCCTGCGCCAGGTGGGGCTGCGCCCCGTCGTCGTGCACGGCGGCGGCCCGCAGATCAACGCGATGCTCGACCGGCTCGGGATCGAGTCCGAGTTCCGCGGCGGCCTGCGCGTGACCACCCCGGAGGCCATGGAGGTCGTCCGGATGGTGCTCACGGGCCAGGTGTCGCGTGAGCTCGTCGGCCTGCTCAACGCGCACGGCCCCCACGCGGTCGGACTGTCGGGCGAGGACGGCGGGCTGTTCCAGGCGCGACGCCGCACGGCGTTCGTCGGCGCAGAGGCGGTCGACGTCGGGCTCGTGGGCGACGTCGTGCAGGTCAACCCCGGTGCGGTCCAGGACCTGCTGGACGCGGGTCGGATCCCGGTGGTCAGCACGGTCGCGCCCGACATCGACGACCCGACGCAGGTCCTCAACGTCAACGCGGACACCGCGGCGGCCGCGCTCGCGGTCGCGCTCGGTGCGCGCAAGCTCATCGTGCTGACCGACGTCGAGGGCCTCTACCTCAGCTGGCCGGACCGCTCGTCGCTCGTGCGGCGCCTGTCGGCGAGCCAGCTCGCGGAGGTCCTGCCGACGCTCGACTCCGGCATGCGGCCCAAGATGGAGGCCTGCTGGCGCGCCGTGACGGGCGGCGTCGGACGGGCTCACGTCATCGACGGTCGCGCGCCGCACTCGATCCTCGTCGAGGTCTTCACCTCGGACGGCATCGGCACGATGGTGCTGCCGGACACCGAGCCCGAGGACGCCCCGTTCACCGCCCCCATCCCCGTCGTCCACCCGGAGGTGCCCGCATGAGCGAGCCGACGACCACGCCGGCCGCCCCGGCACCCCCCGCCCCGACGACCCGCCGCGCGCTGCGCCAGGCCGCCGCGACCGTCGACGGGCTCCCCGTCTCGGTCGCGGGCGGGTCGGTCGCGGAGTGGACCCAGCGGTACTCGCGCTCGGTGATGGACACGTTCGGGCCGCCGCAGCGCGTGCTCGTGCGCGGCGAGGGCGCCTATGTGTGGGACGCCGACGGCAACCGCTACCTCGACCTGCTCGCCGGCATCGCGGTGAACAGCCTGGGCCTCGCGCACCCCACGCTCACGGCGGCGATCAGCGCCCAGCTCGGCACGCTCGGGCACGTCTCGAACTTCTTCGGCAGCCCGACGCAGATCGCGTTCGCCGAGCGGCTGCTCGAGCTCGCCCAGGCCCCCGACGGCTCGCGCGTGTTCTTCACCAACTCGGGCACCGAGGCCAACGAGGCCGCCTTCAAGCTCGCGCGCCGCACGGGCCGCACGCGGGTCCTCGCGCTCGAGGGGGCGTTCCACGGCCGCACGATGGGCGCGCTCGCGCTCACGCACAAGGCCGCGTACCGCGAGCCGTTCGAGCCGCTGCCCGGCGGGGTGGAGTGGGTGCCGTTCGGTGACGCGGACGCGCTCGAGGCGGCGCTCGAGCCGGGCGACGTGTCCGCGCTGTTCGTCGAGCCGCTGCAGGGTGAGGCGGGCGTGCTCCCGCTGCCCCCGGGCTACCTCGCACGGGCCCGCGAGCTCACCGCGCGGCACGGCACGCTGCTCGTGCTCGACGAGGTGCAGACCGGCATGGGGCGCACCGGGGAGTGGTTCGCGCACCAGCTGCCGCACGTGGGCGGCGGCGTCGTGCCGGACGCGGTCACGGTGGCGAAGGGCCTCGGCGGCGGGTTCCCGGTCGGGGCGCTCATCGCGTTCGGCGACACCGCGGCGACGCTGCTCGGCCGCGGCCAGCACGGCACCACGTTCGGCGGCAACCCGGTCGCGTCGGCCGCGGGTCTTGCGACGATCGGCGTCATCGAGCGCGACGACCTGCTCGCGCACGTGCGCGACGTCGGCGCCGCGCTGCGTGCGCGCATCGCCGAGCTCCACCACCCGCTCGTCGACGGCGTGCGCGGCGAGGGCCTGCTCGTCGGGATCGGCCTGACGGCGGCCGTCGCGCCGGCGGTCGCGTCGCGCGCGCTGGCCGCGGGGTTCATCGTGAACCCGGTCAACCCGACGTCGATCCGGCTGGCGCCGCCGCTCGTCGTGACGCACGAGCAGCTCGGCACGTTCGTCGACTTCCTCGCCGACCTCGACCCGGGCGAGGTGGCGGCATGACGCGCCACTTCCTGCGCGACGACGACCTGACGCCCGCCGAGCAGCGGCAGGTGCTCGAGCTCGCGCTCGCTTTCCGCGACGACCGGCACATCCGCACGCCGCTGGCCGGACCGCGGGCGGTGGCGGTGATCTTCGACAAGCCGACGCTGCGCACGCAGGTGTCGTTCTCGACGGGGATCGCCGAGCTCGGCGGATTCCCGCTCGTCGTCGACGGCAACCTCGCGCAGATCGGCACGCGCGAGTCGATCCCGGACACCGCGCGCGTCCTCGGCCGGCAGGTCGCGGCCGTGGTGTGGCGCACGCACGCGCAGGAGCGCATCGAGTCGATGGCGCAGCACGCCGGCGTCCCCGTGGTCAACGCGCTCACGGACGACTTCCACCCGTGCCAGGTGCTCGCGGACCTGTCGGCGGTCGCGCTGCACCGCGGCGGGGTGGGCGCGCTCGCCGGACTCACGCTCGCGTACGTCGGCGACGGCGCGAACAACATGGCGCACTCCTACCTGCTCGGTGGCGCGACCGCCGGGCTGCACGTGCGCGTCGGCTCCCCGGAGGGCTACCGACCGGCGCCCGAGGTGGTCGCCGCCGCGCAGCGCGTCGCGCAGGAGACGGGCGGCTCGGTCACCGTGGTCGGCTCGATCGCGGAGGCGGTCGCGGACGCGGACGTCGTCGCGACGGACACGTGGGTGTCGATGGGCCAGGAGGAGGAGGCGGCGCAGCGCGAGCTGCCGTTCGTCCCGTTCCGGCTCGACGAGGCCGCGCTCGCCCTCGCGGCGCCCGACGCCCAGGTGCTGCACTGCCTCCCGGCGTACCGCGGCAAGGAGATCACCGCGGGCGTGCTCGACGGGCCCCGGTCGATCGCGTGGGACGAGGCCGAGTTCCGCCTGCACGCGCAGAAGGCGCTGCTGACGTTCCTGCTCGAGGCACGGTGACGCACGTGTCCGTGTCGAGCACGACGAGCACGCCGGCGGCGGTGCCGGGCACCCCGGCGACCTCGTCCGGCGGCTCGGCGTCGACGGTGCCGCAGACGAAGGCGGCGCGCCAGGCGCTCGTCGCGGCGCTGCTCACGCGCGAGCAGGTGCACTCCCAGCAGCAGCTCGCGGACCTGCTCGCGGACGCGGGCGTGAGCGTCACGCAGGCGACCCTGTCGCGCGACCTCGTCGAGCTGCAGGCCGTCAAGGTCCGCACGCCGTCGGGCGCGCTCGTGTACGCGGTGCCCGGTGAGGGCGCCGTCCGGTCGCTGCCGAGCGCACCCGCCACCGACACCGAGCACCTCGCGGCGCGCCTCGAGCGGCTGTGCGCGGAGCTGCTCCTCACCGCCGAGTCGTCCGGCAACCTCGTCGTGCTGCGGACGCCGCCCGGCGGCGCGCAGTACCTCGCCTCGGCCATCGACCACTCGGTCCTGCCCGCCGTGCTCGGCACGATCGCGGGCGACGACACCGTCCTCGTGGTGTCCCGCGACCCGGACGGCGCCGCCCTGGCGTCGCGCTTCCTGACCCTCGCGTCCGGCGAATGACGGCCGCGAACCGCATGCCCCACCCACACCAGCTCGTAGAAAGTGACATCTCATGACTGAGCGCGTCGTCCTCGCGTACTCCGGCGGTCTGGACACGTCCGTCGGCATCGGCTGGATCGCCGAGGCCACCGGCGCCGAGGTGATCGCCGTGGCGGTCGACGTCGGCCAGGGCGGCGAGGACCTCAACGTCATCCGTCAGCGCGCGCTGGACTGCGGCGCCGTCGAGGCGTACGTCGCGGACGCCCGCGACGAGTTCGCGCAGGAGTACTGCATGCCGGCGCTGGCGGCCAACGGCCTGTACCTCGACCGGTACCCGCTGGTCTCGGCGCTGTCCCGCCCCGTGATCGTCAAGCACCTGGTGCGTGCCGCGCGCCAGTTCGGCGCGACCACGGTCGCGCACGGCTGCACGGGCAAGGGCAACGACCAGGTGCGCTTCGAGGTCGGCATCACGTCGATCGCGCCGGACCTGACCTGCCTCGCGCCCGTCCGGGACCTCGCGCTCACGCGCGACAAGGCGATCGAGTTCGCCGAGCGCAACAAGCTCCCGATCGCGACCACCAAGCACAACCCGTTCTCGATCGACCAGAACGTGTGGGGCCGTGCGGTCGAGACCGGCTTCCTCGAGGACATCTGGAACGGTCCGACGAAGGACGTCTACACCTACACCGACGACCCGACGTTCCCGCCGGTCGCCGACGAGGTCGTCATCACGTTCGAGCAGGGCGTCCCGGTCGCGCTCGACGGCGTGCCGGTCACGCCGCTGCAGGCGATCCAGGAGATGAACCGCCGCGCGGGCGCCCAGGGCGTCGGCCGGATCGACATCGTCGAGGACCGCCTGGTGGGCATCAAGTCGCGTGAGGTGTACGAGGCGCCGGGCGCGATCGCGCTCATCGCGGCGCACCAGGAGCTCGAGAACGTCACCGTCGAGCGTGAGCAGGCGCGCTTCAAGCGGGGCGTCGAGCAGCGCTGGACCGAGCTCGTGTACGACGGCCAGTGGTTCAGCCCGCTGAAGCGGTCGCTCGACACGTTCATCGCGGACACGCAGCGGTACGTCTCGGGTGACGTGCGCATGGTCCTGCACGGCGGCCGCGCGACGGTCACGGGCCGCCGCTCGGACTCGTCGCTGTACGACTTCAACCTCGCGACGTACGACACCGGCGACACGTTCGACCAGGCGGCCGCGCGCGGCTTCATCGAGATCTACGGCCTGTCGAGCAAGCTCGCGGCCGCGCGTGACGTGAAGTTCGGCAACGGCGTGGACCTGGGCTCGCAGGGCGGGATCGATGCCTGAGTCGCCCGTGGCCGGTGCGCCGGACGCGCCGCTCGCCCTCTGGGGCGGCCGGTTCGCGTCCGGCCCGGCCGCGGCCCTCGCCGAGCTGTCGCGCTCGACGCAGTTCGACTGGCGCCTCGCGGACGTCGACATCTCGGGCTCGGTCGCGCACGCGCACGTGCTGCACGCCGCGGGCCTGCTGTCCGACGACGAGGTCACGGGCATGGTCGACGCGCTCGAGCGGCTGCGGTCCGACGTCGCGTCGGGTGCGTTCGGCCCGTCGCCCGACGACGAGGACGTGCACACGGCGCTCGAGCGCGGCCTGATCGAGCGCGCGGGCGCGGACCTGGGCGGCAAGCTGCGTGCGGGCCGGTCGCGCAACGACCAGATCGCCACGCTCGTGCGGATGTACCTGCGCCGCGAGGCGCGCACGATCAGCGGTCTGGTGCTGGACGTCGTCGACGCGCTCGTCGCGCAGGCCCAGGCCGCGGGCGACGCGCCCATGCCGGGACGCACGCACCTGCAGCACGCGCAGCCCGTCCTGCTCGCGCACGCGCTGCTCGCGCACGCGTGGCCGCTGCTGCGTGACGTCGAGCGCTACACCGACTGGGACCGCCGCGCCGCGGTCTCCCCGTACGGCTCGGGTGCGCTCGCGGGCTCGTCGCTGGGCCTGGACCCCGCCGCAGTCGCCGCGGAGCTCGGCTTCGACGCCCCGGTCGAGAACTCGATCGACGGCACGGCGTCGCGCGACGTGGTCGCGGAGTTCGCGTTCGTCTCGGCGATGCTCGCGGTGGACCTGTCGCGGCTCGCCGAGGAGGTCATACTCTGGGCGACCAAGGAGTTCGGCTTCGTGCGGCTGCACGACTCGTTCTCGACCGGGTCGAGCATCATGCCGCAGAAGAAGAACCCCGACATCGCGGAGCTCGCGCGCGGCAAGGCCGGCCGGCTCGTCGGCGACCTCACGGGGTTGCTGACCACGCTCAAGGGCCTGCCGCTCGCCTACAACCGCGACCTGCAGGAGGACAAGGAGCCGGTCTTCGACCAGGTCGACCAGCTCACCGTCCTGCTGCCGGCGTTCGCGGGCATGGTGGCGACGCTCACGTTCGACACGGACCGGCTCGCCTCGCTCGCACCGCAGGGCTTCTCGCTGGCGACCGACATCGCCGAGTGGCTGGTGCGTCAGGGCGTGCCGTTCCGCGTCGCGCACGAGGTCGCGGGCGAGTGCGTTCGCGCGTGCGAGGCACACACCCCGGCGATCGAGCTGTGGGAGCTGTCCGACGACGAGCTCGCGGCGATCTCGCCGCACCTGACGCCGCAGGTCCGCTCGGTGCTCTCGGTGGAGGGCTCGCTCGCCTCGCGCTCGGCGTACGGCGGGACGGCGCCCGTGCGGGTCCGCGAGCAGCTGGGGCGGGCGGCCGCGCGTGCCGCGCAGCTGCGCGCCTGGGCGGCGCCGAGGCCGTGACCACCGGCTCCGACGAGGGCGCGCTCGGGCTGGTGCTCGAGCGCGCCGTCGTCGCCTCACCCCGGCTGGGTCCGGTCCGCGTGGTGTGCGTCGACGGCCCGGCCGGCTCGGGCAAGACTACCGCGGGCGACGCCCTCGTCGAGAGGGCGTCCGCGCGCGGCGTGCGCGCCCTCGTCGTGCACCTCGACGACCTGTACGCGGGCTGGTCCGGGCTCGAGGGCACGCTCTGGCCGCGGCTCGCGGCGCAGGTGCTCGAGCCGCTGCGGCGTGGACGGCCCGGGCGGTTCCAGCGGTACGACTGGACCGCGGGCCGGTTCGCCGACTGGGTCGACGTCCCGGTGCCCGAGCTGCTCGTGGTCGAGGGGTGCGGATCGGCGCAACGCGCGTGCGACCCGGTCGCGGTGCTGCGCGTGTGGGTCGAGGCCGACCGTGCGCTGCGCCTCGAGCGCGGGCTCGCACGCGACGGCGAGGACGCGCGAGCGCACTGGCTGCGGTGGATGGCGGACGAGGCGGCGCACTTCGCGCGCGAGCGCACCCGTGAACGCGCCGACGTGCGGCTGGACGCGTTTGGCAGGATGACCCCATGAGCCCCGCGGCGGACGCCCCCCGCGAACCGGTCCTCGTCGACCGGGCGCTCGCGCACGCCGTGGCCCCACCGGACGCCGTGCCGGACGTCTCCCGCTCGTCGGACGTGCCCCGATCGTCGGACGTGCCCCGCTCGCCGGACGCCGCCGACCCGTTGCGGTTCGTCGCGGTCCCCGCGCGCACCTGGTACGCGCGGGACGTGCACGCCGTCGCGCGGGACCTGCTCGGCGCGTACCTCACGTCCCGGACCCCCGAGGGCGAGGTGACGGTCCGGCTGACGGAGGTCGAGGCGTACTCCGGCGCGGACGACCCGGGCTCGCACGCGTTCCGGGGCCGCACGGCCCGCAACGCCGTGATGTTCGCCGAGCCCGGTCGTCTGTACGTGTACCGGCACCTCGGGCTGCACCACTGCGTCAACGTGGTCGCCGAGCCGACGGGACGCGCCGCCGCCGTCCTGCTCCGGGCGGGCGAGGTCGTCGCGGGCGCCGAGCTCGCCTGGGCGCGCCGTGAGCACGTGGGCGTCGTCGACTCCCACCGTCAGCTCGCCCGGGGTCCCGCGCGGCTCGCGGTGTGCCTCGGCGTCGACCGGTCGTGGAACGGCGACGACGTGACCGAGGCGGGGGGACGCGTCGTGCTGCACCGGCACGAGGGTCCTGTGCTCTCGACGCAGGCGAGCGGTCCGCGGGTCGGCGTGTCCGGCCCGGGTGGCGACGCGTCTCGGCACCCCTGGCGCTACTGGCTCGTGGGCGAGCCGAGCGTGTCGGCCTACCGCCCGGCGTACCGGTCGTCGACCTCGCGCTCGCGCGGCTCGTCGGACGGGTATCTCCCGCCGGCGTCGGAAGACGTCCCGTGACGGGACGACGACGTCGGCCGTGCGACGGTGCCCCCGCCGCCACCTCTCGACCGTGACCTCAGCCGCCCCCGCGCGGCCCCCTGACCGGAGACCAGACGTGACCCACATCCTCGACGAGCTCGCGTGGCGCGGGCTCATCGCCAGCACGACCGACGTCGACGCGCTGCGCGACGCGCTCTCAGCCGGGCCCGTGACGCTCTACTGCGGCTTCGACCCGACGGCGCCGAGCCTGCACATCGGCAACCTCGTCCAGATCCTCACGGTGCGCCGGCTCCAGGACGCCGGCCACCGCCCGGTCGCGCTCGTCGGCGGCGCGACGGGCCTCATCGGCGACCCGAAGATGACGGGCGAGCGCACGCTGAACTCGCGCGACGTGGTCGCGGGCTGGGTCGAGCGGATCCGCGCCCAGATCGCGCCGCTGCTGCGCTTCGACGGCGAGAACGCCGCGACGCTCGTCAACAACCTCGACTGGACGGCGCCGCTGTCGGCGATCGACTTCCTGCGGGACGTCGGCCAGCACTTCCGCCTGGGGACGATGATCGCGAAGGACACCGTGGCGCGACGCCTCGCGAGCGACCAGGGCATCTCGTTCACCGAGTTCAGCTACCAGGTGCTCCAGGGCATGGACTTCCTCGAGCTGTACCGGCGGCACGGCGTGACGCTCCAGACGGGCGGCTCGGACCAGTGGGGCAACCTGCTGTCGGGCGTCGAGCTCGTGCGCAAGGTCGAGGGCGTCGGCGTACACGCGCTGACCACGCCGCTGATCACCAAGGCGGACGGGACGAAGTTCGGCAAGACCGAGTCGGGCACGGTGTGGCTCGACCCGGAGATGACGACGCCGTACGCCTTCTACCAGTTCTGGCTCAACGCCGACGACGCGGACGTGCTCGGCTACCTCAAGGTGTTCACGTTCCGCACCCGCGAGCAGATCGACGAGCTGGCCGAGGCGGTCGCGTCCCGTCCCGCCGCCCGCGAGGCCCAGCGCGCGCTCGCGTACGACGTCACCGCGCTCGTGCACGGGACGGCGGCGGCCGACGCGGTGGTCGCGGCGTCCCACGCGTTGTTCGGCCGCGGCTCGCTGGCCGACCTCGACGCCGCGACGCTCGGCGCCGCGGTCGCGGAGCTGCCCACCGCGACGGGCGCGGTCGGCGACCTCGTCGTCGACCTGCTCGCGGCGACCGGGGTGGTGAAGAGCAAGTCCGAGGCGCGGCGGGCCGTGGCCGAGGGCGGGGCGTCCGTCAACAACGTCCGCGTCACCGGTGAGGACGCTGCGCTCGGCGAGGGCGACCTGCTGCACGGACGCTGGGCCGTGCTGCGTCGGGGCAAGCGGACGCTCGCGGTCGTGGACACCCGGGCCTGATCGCGGGGACCGGGCGTCAGCCCGCTCGGCGACGCCCGGCGCGGGCCGGCTCCCGGAGACCCCACGGGGTCCTCGGGAGCCGGCCCGCGCCGTCCCCGGAGGACCGCAGGCACCCGACGTGGGCGCGTCCGCGCAGGTCAAAGCACAGATCTGGTCCGGTGAGCGGCGTCACGCGACCACGGATTTGGCGTTCGCCGCGACATCCGCGTAATGTTCTCGAGGTCGCCCGGCAGGGAGGAACGGACACGGAGCCGGATCCGCAAGGATCTGGATGTGGCTGGTCCCGCAGGCGGACAACCCCGATCAGATCGCAGGTGCTTCGTGCGCCTGCGGCACGGTCGGGCCCAGGACCGGTGGTCCAGGGCCGCTCGACAGGGCGGTTCCGAACAGCCGGGAGATGGGGTAGAGTGGTGAAGCCCCGAGCGGGAAACGCACGGGGAAACAACAAGCCTCTCGCCCAGGATCGCAAGATCCTGAGGAGATGCGCGTCTGTTCCTTGAGAACTCAACAGTGTGCCAAGTAGTCGATGCCATATGGCCTGCCTGATGTTGTCGGGTGGGTTGATGGTTGAGATGGGGATCTGCCGTCCACCCCGTGGGTGGTGGGTCCTTGATTGAAGCCGAATCTTGGTCCGTTTGGACCGTTCGTAATGTTTGTTGCCTGGTTTTCGGACCGGGTGGCGCAAGACATTGACGGAGAGTTTGATTCTGGCTCAGGACGAACGCTGGCGGCGTGCTTAACACATGCAAGTCGAACGGTGAAGACCAGCTTGCTGGTTGGATCAGTGGCGAACGGGTGAGTAACACGTGAGCAACCTGCCCTTCACTCTGGGATAAGCCCTGGAAACGGGGTCTAATACCGGATATGACATCCCTGCGCATGTGGGGGTGTGGAAAGATTTATCGGTGGGGGATGGGCTCGCGGCCTATCAGCTTGTTGGTGGGGTGATGGCCTACCAAGGCGACGACGGGTAGCCGGCCTGAGAGGGCGACCGGCCACACTGGGACTGAGACACGGCCCAGACTCCTACGGGAGGCAGCAGTGGGGAATATTGCACAATGGGCGCAAGCCTGATGCAGCGACGCCGCGTGAGGGATGACGGCCTTCGGGTTGTAAACCTCTTTCAGCAGGGAAGAAGCGAAAGTGACGGTACCTGCAGAAGAAGCGCCGGCTAACTACGTGCCAGCAGCCGCGGTGATACGTAGGGCGCAAGCGTTGTCCGGAATTATTGGGCGTAAAGAGCTCGTAGGCGGTTAGTCGCGTCTGCTGTGAAAACTCGAGGCTCAACCTCGGGCTTGCAGTGGGTACGGGCTGACTAGAGTGCGGTAGGGGTGACTGGAATTCCTGGTGTAGCGGTGGAATGCGCAGATATCAGGAGGAACACCGATGGCGAAGGCAGGTCACTGGGCCGCAACTGACGCTGAGGAGCGAAAGCATGGGGAGCGAACAGGATTAGATACCCTGGTAGTCCATGCCGTAAACGTTGGGCACTAGGTGTGGGACCCATTCCACGGGTTCCGTGCCGCAGCTAACGCATTAAGTGCCCCGCCTGGGGAGTACGGCCGCAAGGCTAAAACTCAAAGAAATTGACGGGGGCCCGCACAAGCGGCGGAGCATGCGGATTAATTCGATGCAACGCGAAGAACCTTACCAAGGCTTGACATACACCGGAAAAGTGCAGAGATGTGCTCCCCGTAAGGTCGGTGTACAGGTGGTGCATGGTTGTCGTCAGCTCGTGTCGTGAGATGTTGGGTTAAGTCCCGCAACGAGCGCAACCCTCGTCCCATGTTGCCAGCGGGTTATGCCGGGGACTCATGGGAGACTGCCGGGGTCAACTCGGAGGAAGGTGGGGATGACGTCAAATCATCATGCCCCTTATGTCTTGGGCTTCACGCATGCTACAATGGCCGGTACAAAGGGCTGCGATACCGTAAGGTGGAGCGAATCCCAAAAAGCCGGTCTCAGTTCGGATTGGGGTCTGCAACTCGACCCCATGAAGTCGGAGTCGCTAGTAATCGCAGATCAGCAACGCTGCGGTGAATACGTTCCCGGGCCTTGTACACACCGCCCGTCAAGTCACGAAAGTCGGTAACACCCGAAGCCGGTGGCCCAACCCTTGGGGGGAGCCGTCGAAGGTGGGACTGGCGATTGGGACTAAGTCGTAACAAGGTAGCCGTACCGGAAGGTGCGGCTGGATCACCTCCTTTCTAAGGAGCATCTGGCAGCTGGCCGGCCCTGTCGTGGGGTGGGTGCAGGTGTCCAGGCCCATGCCCGTGCCGAGTGTGTGCGGGGTGGTGCTCACGGGTGGAACATCGACTATGGCCTGCTGTTGTGGCAGGTGGCGCCTAGTACGCCTTCGGTCTTCGGGTCGGGGGGAGGGAACGGTTGCTGCCTGGTGCGGTGGTGGGTCTGGCACGCTGTTGGGTCCTGAGGGAACAGCCGGTTGGTTGTTGTCTCGGGGTCGTGCTCCTGGCCGGGTCCCTTGTGTGGGGTCCGGGTCGGGGGTGGTGGCCTTCGGGTCGTCACTGGTCGCGTACCGCGTCGCCTTCGGGTGGTGGCTGGCGGACTGGGTGTGGCGGGTCGGTCGTTGCTTGAGAACTGCACAGTGGACGCGAGCATCTTTGTAAAGTCTTTGTGGTCAAGTTTATAAGGGCACAGGGTGGATGCCTTGGCACTAGGAGCCGATGAAGGACGTTGTAGCCTGCGATAAGCCTCGGGGAGTTGGCAAACGAACCGTGATCCGAGGATCTCCGAATGGGGAAACCCCGCCGCAGTCATGTGCGGTGACCCACACCTGAATATATAGGGTGCGTGGAGGGAACGCCGGGAAGTGAAACATCTCAGTACCGGCAGGAAGAGATATTCCGTGAGTAGTGGCGAGCGAAAGCGGATCAGGCCAAACCGATCGCGTGTTCAAGCCGGCAGGCGTTGCGCGTTCGGGGTTGTGGGACCTTTCAGTCAGGACTGCCGTCCTGGCAGGGAGTCAGAAAGTCGCGTCATAGTCGAAGGGCATTGAAAGGCCCGGCACAGAGGGTGGTACCCCCGTAGACGAAATGGCGTGGCCTCCCGAGAGGGATCCCAAGTAGCTCCGGGCCCGAGAAACCTGGAGTGAATCTGCACAGACCACTGTGTAAGCCTAAATACTACCTAGTGACCGATAGCGGACAAGTACCGTGAGGGAAAGGTGAAAAGTACCCCGGGAGGGGAGTGAAATAGTACCTGAAACCGTGTGCCTACAATCCGTCGGAGCCTCCCTAGCAGGGGTGACGGCGTGCCTTTTGAAGAATGAGCCTGCGAGTTAGTGGTACGTGGCGAGGTTAACCCGTGTGGGGAAGCCGTAGCGAAAGCGAGTCCGAATAGGGCGTTCATAGTCGCGTGCTCTAGACCCGAAGCGAAGTGATCTAGCCATGGGCAGGTTGAAGCGCGGGTAAGACCGCGTGGAGGACCGAACCCACCTGGGTTGAAAACCGGGGGGATGACCTGTGGTTAGGGGTGAAAGGCCAATCAAACTTCGTGATAGCTGGTTCTCCCCGAAATGCATTTAGGTGCAGCGTCACGCGTTTCTTGCCGGAGGTAGAGCTACTGGATAGCCGATGGGCCCCACCAGGTTACTGACGTTAGCCAAACTCCGAATGCCGGTAAGCCAGAGCGTGGCAGTGAGACTGCGGGGGATAAGCTCCGTAGTCGAGAGGGAAACAGCCCAGACCACCAGCTAAGGCCCCTAAGCGTGTGCTAAGTGGGAAAGGATGTGGAGTTGCACAGACAACCAGGAGGTTGGCTTAGAAGCAGCCACCCTTGAAAGAGTGCGTAATAGCTCACTGGTCAAGTGATTCCGCGCCGACAATGTAGCGGGGCTCAAGCACACCGCCGAAGCTGTGGCATTCACACTTTCGACAAGCCTTCGTGGTTCAGTCGTGTGGATGGGTAGGGGAGCGTCGTGTGGCGGGTGAAGCAGCGGGGTAACCCAGTTGTGGACGCCACACGAGTGAGAATGCAGGCATGAGTAGCGAATGACGGGTGAGAAACCCGTCCGCCGAATGACCAAGGGTTCCAGGGCCAGGCTAATCCGCCCTGGGTAAGTCGGGACCTAAGGCGAGGCCGACAGGCGTAGTCGATGGACAACGGGTTGATATTCCCGTACCGGCGAAGGACCGCCCATACCGAGCCCGGTGATGCTAACCGTCCGAGCCTGTGCACCGTGGCCTTCGGGCCGCACCGCACAGGGGAGCACGGGACCCGAACCGGTAGTAGGTAAGCGTATTAACAGGGGTGACGCAGGAAGGTAGCCAAGCGTGGCGATGGTTGTCCACGTCCAAGGTCGTAGGGCGAGGTGTAGGCAAATCCGCACCTCATGAAGCCTGAGAGCTGACGGTGACCGCGATAGCGGGAATCTGGTGATCCTATGCTGCCTAGAAAAGCCTCGACGCGAGGTCCTAGCCGCCCGTACCCCAAACCGACTCAGGTGGTCAGGTAGAGAATACCAAGGCGATCGAGCGAATCGTGGTTAAGGAACTCGGCAAAATGCCCCGTAACTTCGGGAGAAGGGGGGCCTGAAGCGTGAACCGACTTGCTCGGGGAGCGTGGAGGGCCGCAGAGACCAGGGAGAAGCGACTGTTTACTAAAAACACAGGTCCGTGCGAAGTCGCAAGACGATGTATACGGACTGACGCCTGCCCGGTGCTGGAAGGTTAAGAGGACGGGTCAGCCGCAAGGCGAAGCTCAGAATTTAAGCCCCAGTAAACGGCGGTGGTAACTATAACCATCCTAAGGTAGCGAAATTCCTTGTCGGGTAAGTTCCGACCTGCACGAATGGCGTAACGACTTCTCCGCTGTCTCAACCGCGAACTCGGCGAAATTGCACTACGAGTAAAGATGCTCGTTACGCGCAGCAGGACGGAAAGACCCCGGGACCTTTACTATAGCTTGGTATTGGTGTTCGGTGCGGCTTGTGTAGGATAGGTGGGAGACTGTGAAGCCGGCACGCCAGTGTCGGTGGAGTCATCGTTGAAATACCACTCTGGTCGCTCTGGATATCTAACCTCGGTCCGTGATCCGGACCAGGGACAGTGCCTGGTGGGTAGTTTAACTGGGGCGGTTGCCTCCTAAAATGTAACGGAGGCGCTCAAAGGTTCCCTCAGCCTGGTTGGCAATCAGGTGGCGAGTGCAAGTGCACAAGGGAGCTTGACTGTGAGACAGACATGTCGAGCAGGGACGAAAGTCGGAACTAGTGATCCGGCGGTGGCTTGTGGAAGCGCCGTCGCTCAACGGATAAAAGGTACCCGGGGATAACAGGCTGATCTTGCCCAAGAGTCCATATCGACGGCATGGTTTGGCACCTCGATGTCGGCTCGTCGCATCCTGGGGCTGGAGTAGGTCCCAAGGGTTGGGCTGTTCGCCCATTAAAGCGGTACGCGAGCTGGGTTTAGAACGTCGTGAGACAGTTCGGTCCCTATCCGCTGCGCGCGCAGGAAACTTGAGAAGGGCTGTCCCTAGTACGAGAGGACCGGGACGGACGAACCTCTGGTGTGCCAGTTGTTCCGCCAGGAGCACGGCTGGTTAGCTACGTTCGGAAGGGATAACCGCTGAAAGCATCTAAGCGGGAAGCCTGCTTCAAGATGAGGTTTCCACGCCCCTCGGGGCGAGAGGCTCCCAGCTAGAACACTGGGTCGATAGGCCGGATGTGGAAGGCAGGACTAACGACTGCCGCAGCTGACCGGTACTAATCAGCCGACAACTTCACCACAACTTTCATTGCTACGCGTCCACTGTGCGGTTCCCGAGAAACGAACGACACCGTTCGGCTCCGGTCGAACCAGTCCCGTTCACAACTCGACAACGTTACGGCGGTCATAGCGAAGGGGAAACGCCCGGTCCCATTCCGAACCCGGAAGCTAAGCCCTTCAGCGCCGATGGTACTGCACTCGCCAGGGTGTGGGAGAGTAGGACGCCGCCGGACACCATTCAGAAGAAGCCACCCCACACGGGGTGGCTTCTTCTGTTTTCCGGAGTCGCGCTCGACCGCGCCGTGCTCTGGAGCGACCCCCGTTTTGCGGGGCGGCTCCGCGTTCGCCACAGGGCATCGGTGGCGGCGGACCGCCGCGACACGGCGCCGGGCGGACGTGACGGACGTGTGGTCGGTCTGGCTCGGGGCGCTGGGGTGTGCCGGACCGCGTGCGTCGGGTGGTGAGCACGGGTGCGGGTTCGGCGGGTGTGCGGAGCGGATGAGACGATGTCCGCCGAGGACGAGGAGACTCTCAGATGAACAGCGACGAAGCGGGTCGGCGCGCGAAGCGCGGCTCGAGCCAGGCTGGCGGATCCCGCGGCGCGGCCGGCGGTCGCGCCGGCGGCCAGGGCGGGCAGGCGCAGGGCCGCGGGCGCGGTGCGTTCGGCGGCGCGGGCGGTGGTGCGGCGAGCGGTCGGGGTGCCACGGGTGGCGCGCCGAGCGGTTGGGCCACGGGCGGGCAGCGCGGCTCTCGTCCGGCGCCGGACGGGCGCGGTGAGCGCGGCGGTGCGTCGTACGGCCGTTCGTCGTCGGACCGTTCGTCGGCGGGGCGTCCGTCGGCAGGCCGTCCGTCGTCGGACCGGTCGTCCAGCCGGTCGTCCTCCGCCGGTTCCTGGTCGGACCGCTCGTCCGGCAGGCCGTCGTCCGATCGTCCGTGGTCGGACCGGTCGTCGTCCGACCGTTTCTCCTCGGGGCGTTCCTCGAGCGAGCGTTCGGCCCCCGGCGCGGCATCTGCGGGACGTTCGACGGGCGGGGACCGCGGCGGGCAGCGCTGGAGCTCGTCCGGAGGTCCCGGCCGGGCGACGACGGGCGGCTCGGCGTCACGGGGTGACGCCGGCGCGAGCCGGGGTCGCCCGTTCGTCGCTGGAGAACGGTCGCGGCGTGCGGACTGGTCCGGTGACGCCGGGCGCGCTCAGGGAGGGCGCGGTGCGCAGGGCGGCCGTGACGAGTCCCGCGGACGTGGCGGCGCTCGGCCGACGCAGTCCGGCTACGGCGCTCGTTCGGGCGGCCGCCCGGACGGCGTCGGCGCCACCGGTGCGGCATTCGAGCGACCCTCGTGGTCGCGTGGTAGCGGTCGGCGCGACGAGCCGACGGGCGACCGACGGACCTACGACGACCGGGGCGCTCGAGGTGATCGTCCCGGCCGCGACGATCGCCGTGGCTCGTGGGACCGTCGGGACGACCGTGCCGCGGGCGCGGGCCGTCCCTCCCGCGGTGAGCGGCCCGCGTACGGTGAGCGACCCGCATACGGTGACCGCCCGGCGTACGGCGAGCGACCCGTGGACGGTGACCGGCCGGCATACGGGAAGCGACCCGCATACGGCGGGCGTCCGGAGCGGGGTGGGCGTCCCACGTCCGGTGGGCGGCCCTCTCAGGGGGGTCGGCCCGGTGGTGCGCGCCCTGCGGCCGGTGGCGGAGGCGGTGCGGGCCGCGGAGGGTACCGGCCGGACGAGCGGACGGGCCGCGCGGAGGGTGAGCAGCGGTCGGGGCAGGCGTCCGGGCGCACGTTCGGCGAGCGTCCCGATCGCGGTGGCCGTCCGGAGCGCGGTGGCCGTCCGGACGGCGCCGACCGCGGACGTGACGTCCGTGGGCAGGATCGCGGCGAGCGGCGCAGCGGGAGCGGCTACGGCCGGACCGGCGACCGGTTCGACCGCGGGGTCCGTCCGCAGCGCGGTGGCGACCGGACGTTCGGTGGCCGCTCGGAGCGCGACGACGCACGACGTCCGACGCGCCCCCCGCAGGACCAGCGCGTGGCGGGCCCGCAGATCCCCGAGGACGTCGTCTTCGGCGACCTCGACAGGGCCGCGCGTGCGCCTCTGCGGACGCTCTCCAAGGACAACGCGAACATCGTCGGCCGTCACCTCGTGATGGTGGGGCGGCTCCTGGACACGGACCCCGAGCTCGCGTACGAGCACGCTCAGGCGGCCGTTCGCCGGGGTGGCCGGGTGGACATCGTGCGCGAGGCGGCCGGCTTGGCGGCGTACCGCACCGGGCGCTACGCGGAGGCGCTGCGTGAGCTGCGCACCGTGCGCCGCCTCAACGGCTCGTCGGAGCACCTGCCGGTCATGGCGGACTGCGAACGTGGGCTCGGACGTCCGGAGCGGGCGCTCGCCCTGGCGCAGTCGCCCGAGGCGGAGTCGCTCGACCCCGAGGCGCGGGTGGAGCTCGCGATCGTGGTCAGCGGCGCCCGGATCGACCTGGGCGAGGCGGAGGCCGCGGTCGCCGTCCTCGGCACGCCCGAGGTGCGCGCGGCCGCCGGTGAGCTGGCGGTGCGCGTCGCCGTCGCGCGGGCAGCGGCGCTCGAGGCCGCGGGACGCGCCGACGAGGCGGGCGCGGAGCTCGCGCGGTTCAGCGCCGCGCAGGTCTCCGCGGTGACGCAGGGGCTGGCGGACGACGAGGACGACATCGTCGTGTTCGACGTCGAGGAGGACCTCGACGACGTCCCCTCCGACGAGGATGCGCGCGACTCGCGGGACTTTGCGCAGGCGGCGGACGAGCGAGAGCACGTCCCGGACGAGGACGTCCCCGGTGACGAGGACGCGGCCGGCGTCCCGGCCGGAGACGAGGACGCGGGCGCATGAACGGCGGACTGATCGCCGCCCCGGTGCCGCCGGCGCGGGCGTACGACCTCGCGCTCGTCGATCTCGACGGCGTCGCGTACCGCGGGCACGAGCCGATCGAGCACGCCTCCGACGGGCTCACGGCCGCGCGTGACGCGGGGATGCGGCTGGTCTTCGTGACGAACAACGCCTCGCGTGAGCCGGAGTCGGTCGCGGACCAGCTCAGCGGGCTGGGAATCCCGACCACGCCCGGTGAGGTCATGACGGCGGCGCAGGCGGCCGCGCAGCTCCTGCGGTCGCGCCTGGAGCGTGGCGCCCGGGTGCTCGTGGTCGGTGGCGCCGGGCTGCGCACGGCGGTGCGGCAGGCGGGCTTCGAGGTCGTGGAGTCGGCGGACGACGAGCCGGTCGCCGTCGCCCAGGGCTTCGCGCCCGAGGTCGGCTGGACGCAGCTCGCGGAGGCCGCGTACGCGATCGAGCGCGGGGCGTGGCACGTCGCGTCGAACCTGGACCTGAGCCTGCCGACCGCGCGCGGCTTCGCACCGGGCAACGGCTCGCTCGTCGGCGCGGTCCGGGCCGCGACGGGCGTCGCGCCCGACAGCGCGGGCAAGCCGTCGCCGACGATGTACCACATGGCTGTCGAGCGGGCGGGGGCGCGGCAGGCGCTCGTCGTCGGTGACCGGCTCGACACCGATCTCGCGGGAGCGCGCTCCGGCGGGTTCGTCGGGCTGCACGTGCTGACGGGGGTCAGCTCGGCGCGCGACGACGTGCTCGCGCACCCGGGCGAGCGGCCGCACCTCATCGGGGCGGACCTGCGGGCGCTGCACGAGACGCACCCGGCCCCTGAGCTCGGCGGCGACGGGTGGTGGACGTGCCGCGAGGCCGCCGCGCGCGTGGTCGACGGTCGGCTCGAGCTCGGGCGTGGTGGGTCGACCTCGGACGTCGACCCGCTCGACCAGGTGCGAGCGGCGTGCGCCGCGGCGTGGGCGGCGGTCGACGGCGGGGACGAGCTCGACGCGTCGTCGGTGCCCGAGCTCGGTCCCTCGGCCGTCTGACGCGTCGCGAGCTGCCTCTCGACGGCGGTGCGGTCACCTGTGGGTCATGCCGGTGGTGCGTCGGCGCGGGCAGGTAGCGTGGTGCAGCGGCCTCGGCCGGGACACATGACGGACCACGAGCGGACGGAGGTCGACGTGGGCGACGACGAGCGTGGGGTACCGACGCCCGCGCGTCTGGCGGCGCGTGTGGCGCCGCCCACCGTCGGGCTGACGGCTGCAGGAGCGGGCCCCGCGGCTCCCGCGGGCAGCGCGCCGTCCGGGGGGTCCGCCGACGAGGCGCTCCCGGCGAGCGACGTCCCGGTGAGCGAGGTCCCGGTGAGCGAGGTCCCGGCCGGTGCGACGCCGGCTGGCGTGGTCCCGACGGGCCACGTGACGGGTGACGCCGCTGTCGACGAGGCGCTGCGCGTCCTCGACGGCCTCGCGGAGCGACCGCTCGTCGAGCACGTCGCCGCGTTCGACGCGGTCCACTCCGCGCTCCAGGACCGGCTCGCCGAGTCGCAGGGCTGACCGCGTGACCACCCGACTCGACACCGAGCTCGTGCGTCGCGGCCTGGCCCGGTCGCGCCGCCACGCGGGTGAGCTGATCGCGGCGGGCCGCGTCAGCGTCGACGGCCGGCCGGTCCAGCGCAGCGCGACGCAGGTCGACCCCGCGCGCGGGGTCACGGTCACGCTGGACGACGACGACCCGGGGTACGCCTCGCGCGCGGGACATAAGCTCGCGGGCGCTCTCGACGCGCTCCCGCAGCTCGTCGTCGCGGGGCGGCACTGCCTCGACGCGGGCGCGAGCACGGGCGGGTTCACTGACGTCCTGCTGCGGCGCGGCGCGCGCACGGTGTGCGCGGTCGACGTCGGACACGACCAGCTCGTCGACCGGCTGCGCGACGACCCACGCGTCGACGTGCGCGAAGGCGTCAACGTCCGCGGTCTCGCTGCGGGGGACGTCGACCCGGCACCGGGCCTCGTCGTCGCGGACCTGTCGTTCATCTCGCTGCCCCTCGTGCTGCCGGCGCTCGCCGCCGTCGCCGCGCCGGCCGCCGACCTGCTGGTCATGGTCAAGCCGCAGTTCGAGGTCGGCCGTGAGCGGCTCGGCTCGGGCGGCGTGGTGCGCGACGCCCGGCTGCGCGCGGAGGCCGTCGTGTCCGTGGCGCACGCGGCGGCGGCACTCGGCCTCGGGGTGCGCGCCGTGGTCACGAGCCCGCTGCCCGGACCGAGCGGCAATGTCGAGTACTTCCTGTGGTTGCGGGCCGAGGTCTCGCCGCAGGTCCCCACCGAGCAGATCGAGCGCGTCGTCAGCGGCGGGCTCCCAGGAGGTGCGCTGTGACGCGTCGTGCCCTGATCGTCACGCACCGCGGCCGCCTGGAGGCGGTGAGCGCCACCCGCGAGGCCGTCCGGGTGCTCGAGGGCGCCGGCATCGAGCCGGTGCTCGCCTCCGAGGAGACCGTGGCGGCGGACCTGCCCGACTTCGAGCTCGCGGTCGTGCTCGGTGGCGACGGGACGATCCTGCGCGCCGCGGAGCTGACGCGTGGCACGGGTGTGCCGCTGCTCGGCGTCAACCTGGGGCACGTGGGCTTCCTCGCGGAGAGCGAGCGGGACGACGTGGGCGAGGCGGTCCGGCGGCTCACGGAGGGTGACTTCGACGTCGAGGAGCGCGTGACGCTGCGCGTGCGCGTGCTGCTCCCCGGCGGCGACGTGGTCGAGGACTGGGCGCTCAACGAGGCGGCGCTCGAGAAGGCGGAGCGTTCGCGGATCCTCGAGGTCGCGGTCGAGGTCGACGGACGCCCGCTGTCGAGCTTCGGCTGCGACGGCATGGTCGCCGCGACGGCGACGGGCTCCACCGCGCACGCGTTCTCCGCGGGCGGCCCGGTGGTGTGGCCCGACGTGGACGGCATGATCCTCGTGCCCATCTCGGCGCACGCGCTGTTCGCCCGCCCGCTCGTCGTCGGCCCGGGGAGCCGTCTCGCGCTCGAGGTGCTCGAGCGCTCGCCCGCGCCGGGACAGCTCACGTGCGACGGGCGTCGGACGGTCGAGGTGCCGCAGGGCGCGCGCGTCGAGGTGACGCGCAGCGACGTGCCGGTGCGCCTCGCACGGCTGAGCCCGGCGCCGTTCACCACCCGGCTCGTCCAGAAGTTCGCGCTCCCGGTCACGGGTTGGCGGGGTCTCGCCGCGGCTCGCCGTGACGGCGACGTGCCGCAGGACGGTGGTGCAGGGTGATCGAGGAGATCCGGATCAGCGACCTGGGCGTGATCGGCGCCGCGGACGTGCGGCTCGGCCGCGGCCTGACGGTGCTCACGGGGGAGACCGGCGCGGGCAAGACGATGGTGCTCACGGCGCTGGCGCTGCTGCTCGGCGGCAAGGCCGACCCGGCGACGGTGCGGACCGGCGCGAGCGGTGCCGCCGTCGAGGGCCGTGTGGTGCTCGCGGCCGGTCACCCGGCGCTCGAGCGCGCGGCCGAGGCGGGCGGCGCGGTGGACGACGACGGCAGCCTCCTGCTCGTGCGCACCGTGGGCGCTGCGGGTGAGGCCGGCTCGGGTCGTTCCCGAGCGTTCGTCGGAGGACGCTCGGTGCCGCAGGCAGTGCTTGCCGAGCTCGCGGAGACGCTCGTGACGGTGCACGGGCAGGCGGACCAGGCGCGGCTGCGCTCACCCGCGCACCAGCGGGCCGCGCTCGACGAGTTCGCCGGCCCGGACCACGCACGGACGCTGCGCGCGTACCGCGACGCGTGGGCCGAGCGGGCGCGCGTGCGCACCGAGCGCGCCGAGCTCGTCGAGCGGGCCCAGGACCGCTCACGTGAGGCGGAGCTGCTCAGGCTCGGGCTCGCGGAGGTCGAACGTGTCGACCCGCAGCCCGGCGAGGACGTCGAGCTCGGCGCCGAGGAGGGGCGCCTCGCGCACGCGGAGGAGCTGCGCGTCGCGGCCGTGACCGCGCACGACGCGCTCGCGGGTGACCCGGACAGCGGCAGCGGGCTCGTGAGCGCCGCCGACCTCGTGGAGCAGGCGCGACGAGCGCTCGAGCACGTCGGGACGCACGACCCGGCCCTGGCCGAGCTCGCGACGCGCGTCGGCGAGGCGGGCTACGTGCTCGCTGACGCGGCAGCCGAGCTCGTGTCGTACGCGTCCGACCTGCAGGCGGACCCGCGACGGCTCGAGGTGGTCAACCAGCGGCGCGCCGAGCTCGCGACGCTCACCCGCGCGTACGGCAAGGACGTGGCCGAGGTGCTCGAGTGGTCACGCACCGCGAGCCTGCGCCTGCTCGAGCTCGAGGGCGGGGACCAGCGGATCGAGGAGCTCGACGTGCGGCTCGCGGAGCTGGACGCGCGGCTCACCGAGCTCGCGGGTGCCGTGTCGGCCGCACGCTCGGCCGCGGCCGAGCGGCTCGCGAAGACGGTGTCCGCCGAGCTCGCCGGCCTCGCCATGGCGGGCGCGCGCGTCGAGGTCGTCGTGCAGCCCGCGGCCGAGCCGGGGCCGCACGGGGCGGACGACGTCGAGATGCTGCTCGTGCCGCACGCCGGTGCGCCCGCACGGCCGCTCGGCAAGGGCGCGTCGGGCGGTGAGCTGTCGCGCGTCATGCTCGCGCTGGAGGTCGCGCTCGCGGAGCGCGCGGGCGCGGACCGGCCCGCGACGTTCGTGTTCGACGAGGTCGACGCGGGCGTCGGCGGCAAGGCCGCCGTCGAGGTCGGACGGCGGCTCGCCGCGCTCGCGCGCGACGCCCAGGTGCTCGTCGTCACGCACCTCGCACAGGTCGCGGCGTTCGCGGACCACCACCTCGTCGTGTCGAAGTCGACCCGGGGTGGGGTCGACGTCGTCACCGCGTCGGACGTGAGGTCCGTCACGGACGACGAGCGTGTCCGCGAGCTCGCACGCATGCTGAGCGGTCAGGACGACTCGGACTCGGCACGCGCGCACGCAGCGGAGCTCCTGGAGCTGTCGGGCATGGGACGATGAACCACGATGAGAGCCACTCTGCGTCGTCGTCGTCCGCCCGCGCCTGAACCCGGGGTCGCCGGGCCCGCCCGTGTCGATCGTCGGACCAAGTCGCTGACCAAGCGTCTGCGGCCCGGCGACATCGCCGTCATCGACCACGAGGACCTCGACCGTGTGTCGGCCGAGGCGCTCGTCGCGTGCCAGCCGGCGGCGGTGCTCAACGCGGCGCGGTCCACCTCGGGCCGGTACCCCAACCTCGGCCCGGAGATCCTCGTCGAGGCGGGCATCCCGCTGGTCGACGACCTCGGTCCCGACGTCATGGGCATCACCGAGGGCCACCACGTCCGCATCCTCGACGGGGCCGTGCACGACGGCGGCACGCTCGTCGCCGAGGGGGTCGAGCAGACCACGGCGAGCGTCGCGCTCGCGATGGAGGAGGCGCGCGCCGGCCTCTCCGTGCAGCTCGAGTCGTTCGCCGCGAACACGATGGACTACCTGCGCCGCGAGCGGGACCTGCTCCTCGACGGCGTCGGCGTGCCGGACATCGACACGCGGATCGACGGCCGCCAGGTGCTCATCGTCGTGCGCGGGTACCACTACAAGGAGGACCTCGTCACGCTGCGCCCGTACATCCGTGAGTACCGCCCGGTGCTCATCGGCGTGGACGGTGGCGCCGACGCGATCCTCGAGGCCGGCTGGCGGCCCGACATGATCGTCGGCGACATGGACTCCGTCTCCGACCGTGCGCTGGCGTGCGGTGCCGAGGTCGTCGTCCACGCGTACCGCGACGGGCGTGCGCCCGGGATCGCGCGGGTCGAGCAGCTCGGGGTGCCGCACGTCGTGTTCCCGGCGACGGGCACCAGCGAGGACGTCGCGATGCTGCTCGCCGACGACAAGGGCGCCGAGCTGATCGTCGCGGTCGGCACGCACGCGACGCTCGTCGAGTTCCTCGACAAGGGACGCTCCGGCATGGCCAGCACGTTCCTCACGCGACTGCGCGTCGGCGGCAAGCTCGTCGACGCGAAGGGCGTCTCGCGCCTGTACCGCCAGCGCATCTCGAACCTGCAGCTCACGCTCCTGGTGCTCGCGGGCCTGCTCGCCCTCGGCGTCGCGCTCGCCTCCACGGAGGCCGGCCAGACGTTCTTCGGCCTCGTGGGTGCGCGCGTCGACGACTTCACCTCGTGGGTCCGCGGCCTGTTCTCAGGCGCCGCATGAGCACCCACGCCACCCCGGGCACGACCCACGGAGAGACCGCCTCGTGATCGACTTCCGCTACCACCTCGTCTCGCTGATCTCGGTGTTCCTCGCGCTCGCCGTGGGCATCGCGCTCGGCGCCGGACCGCTCAAGGAGACCATCGGCGACACGCTGACCGGTCAGGTCGACCAGCTGCGCACCGAGAAGGACGAGCTGCGCACGCAGCTCGACGAGACCTCGGGCGACCTCGCGGACGCGCGCGCCTTCGTCGACGCGTCCGGCTCCGCCCTCCTGGACGGTGCGCTCGAGGAGCGTCGCGTCGCGGTCGTCGCGCTCGGCGACGTCCCCGAGGCCGAGCGCACCGCCGTCGACGACCGGCTCGCGCAGTCGGGTGCCGAGGTCACGGCGCACGTGGCGCTCACGGACGCGTGGTTCGACCCGGACCTGCGCTCGTACCGCAACGCCCTGGTCGGCCTCGTGCTGGAGAACCTCGACCCCGCACCCGCCGACGACGCGACGCTCGACGAGCAGCTCGCGCAGGCGCTGGTGCAGGGGCTCACGGGTGCCGACCCGGCCTCGCCCGACGCGCTGACCGCGGACGCCGCGAACGTGCTGGCGATCCTGTCGGAGGGTGACAACCCCATGATCACGCTCGCGGACCCGGTCACGACCGGTGCCGATGCGGTCGTCGTCCTCGCGGTCCCGGTCGAGCCCGCGTCCGCGGGCACCGCGGCCACCCCGACCACCGAGGCGGACGCCGCCTCCACCGACGCGCACGTCGCGGTGCTGCGGGCGGCCCAGGAGCAGTCCGAGGGCTCCGTGCTGGTCGACGGCCCGCGTGGCGCGGGCAGCCTCGTCGACGTGGTGCTCGCCGACGAGGCGCTCGCGTCGCGGCTGGCGACCGTCTCCGGCGCCGAGCTCGTGACCGGCCAGGTCACGGTGCCGCTCGCGCTCGCCGCGCGCATCTCGGGCACGATCGGGCACTACGGGTTCGGCGACGACGAGACCCCGCTGCCCGCGGCGGTCACGCTCCCGCCCGTCGACCGCACACCGGTCGTCGACCCGGAGCAGGGCACCGGTGACCCGACGAGCGCGGCCACCACGCCCGCGGGAACGGGCGGATGAGCGTCACGCGGCGCCTCGTCGCCGCGGCGGCGGCACGGACCGTCACCGCGGTGGTGCGGGCCGTGCTCGAGGAGCACGCGCCCGGCGGACAGCAGCGCTGGCTGCGGACCAACCACCGCGGTGAGCCCGTCAGCATGCTCGAGGGCCCGGCCGTCGCGGCGGGTGTCCTCGCCGGCGCGCTCGTCGCGCCGGGCCGCGCGGCGGCGGCCACCGTGGTCGCGACGGCGACGGGTGCGGCGTTCGGGATCGTCGACGACCTGGCGGAGGACGTCGAGGACCGGCGCAAGGGCCTGCGCGGTCACATCGGCGCGCTCGCGCAGGGCCGCGTCACGACCGGCGGTCTCAAGGTCCTCGGCATCGGCGCGGGGGCGCTCGTGACCGCGGCGATCGCCACACCGCGGACCTCGCCCTCGGGCGCACGTCGCGGGCTGCTCGGCTGGGGGGCCGACGTCGCGCTGTCGGGGGCCCTCGTCGCGACGAGCGCGAACCTCGTCAACCTGCTCGACCTGCGCCCCGGGCGCGCGCTCAAGGCGAGCACGGTCGCCGCGCTGCCGCTCGTCGTCGGACCCGGCGCCGGCGCCGTGCCTGCGGCGTCGGTCGTGGGCGCCTCGGCGGCAGCCGCGGGTGCGGATCTCGCGGAGACCGACATGCTCGGCGACGGCGGCGCGAACGCGCTCGGTGCCGCTCTCGGTGCGGCGGTCGTGCTCAGCGCACCTCGCCCGGTGCGCCTCGCGGCGCTGGCCGCCACGGTCGGCCTGACGCTCGCCAGCGAGAAGGTGAGCTTCACGACCGTCATCGAGTCGACGCCCGTGCTGCGCGACGTCGACCGCTGGGGCCGTCGTCCGGTGCACGCGCCGGCCGACCCGCCGGGCGACGAGGGGTGAGCCCTCAGGTCCGCCGCGCGCTCGGCGGGCTCGCCGGGGCCGCGGCCATGATCGCCGCGGTCACGGTGCTCTCACGGCTCCTGGGCTTCGCGCGCTGGCTCCTGCAGGCCTCGCAGGTCGGCGACGGGGCGATCGGGGACGCGTACAACTCCGCCAACCTGCTGCCGAACGTCCTGTTCGAGGTCGCCGCGGGTGGCGCGCTCGCGGGCGCGCTCATCCCGTTGCTCGCCGCGCCGATCGCGCGCGGTGACCGCCGCGAGGTCGAGCGCACGGCGTCGGGTGCCCTGGGCTGGACCCTGCTCGTGCTCGGCCCGCTCGCGCTGCTGCTCGCGGCCCTCGCGTCGCCCGTGGCGCAGTCCCTCGCGCACACGCCGGACCAGGTCGCCCTCATCCGGTTCTTCATCCTGGTGTTCGCCGTGCAGGTGCCGATGTACGGCGTGGCCGTCCTGCTGTACGCGGTGCTGCAGGCGCACAAGCGCTTCTTCTGGCCCGCGTTCGCGCCCGTCATCTCCTCGCTCGTCGTCATGGCGACCTACCTGGTCTACGGGGCGCTCGCGGACGGCGAGCGCTCCGACCCCGACGCGCTCGCGGCGGGTGCGCTCGACGCGCTCGCGTGGGGCACCACGCTGGGCGTCGCCGCGATGTGCCTGCCGATGTTCGTGCCCGTGCACCGGCTCGGCGTGCGGCTGCGCGTCTCCCTGCGATTCCCCGAGGGCGTCGGACCGCGGCTGCTGCGGCTCGCGCTCGCGGGCGTCGGGTCCGTCGCGGCGCAGCAGCTCGCGCTGCTCGTCGTCATGCGCGTCGCCTGGTGGCAGCCGTACGCCGAGGTCGGCACGTTCACGCGGTTCCTCTACACCCAGCAGGTTTACCTGCTGCCGTACGCGGTGCTCGTGGTCCCGCTCGCCACGTCGACGTTCCCGCGTCTGGCGGCGCGCGCGTCGGCGGGCGACCGTGCGGGCTTCGCGACGATGGCCGCGGTCACCACGCGCGCGGTGCTCGTCGCGGCAGGCGTGGGTGTCGCGGTCGTCGTGGCCGCAGCGCCCGCGGTCGCGACGGTGTTCGCGCACATCGCGGGGAACGCCGCGATCGCCGGCCAGATGGGCCTCGCGCTGACCTGGATGATGCCGGGGCTCGCGGGGTTCGCCCTGCTGTTCCACGTCTCGCGGTCGCTGTACGCCCTCGAGCGCGGGCGCGCGGCCGCGGCCGCGAACGTCCTCGGCTGGGGGACCGTGGCGCTCGCCGCTGTCGTCCTGGTCCGTCTGCGCCTGCCGGACGGTGGCGCGGTCGTCTCGATCGCGGCCGCGAGCACGGTCGGCATGCTCGTCGCCGGTGCGACCGCGCTGGTCCTGCTGCGTCGCGCCGCCGGGCCGGGCGCACTGCTCGGTCTCGCCCGCACGACCGCGGTCCTCGTGGCGGGGGTGGGTGTCGCTGCGGTCGTCGGGCGATGGGTCGCCGACGCGGTGCAGGACGTCGCGGGCCACGGCGTGTGGACCGCGCTGGGTGCCGGCGCCGGGGGAGCCACGCTTGCGCTCGCGGTCGTCGCGGCGGTCGTCGGGCTCGCGGACCGGTCCACGGTGCTCGGGGTGCTGCGCGCGGACCGCTCGGCGGCCCCGGCCGCGCAGTGGTCCGACTCACCGCGTGCCGGGGGCTCCGGCGGCGGGGACGTCGGGTAGGCTGGAATCCCGTGACAGAGCGCGCGCACCGACTCTCCGGGCGGTCGGACCACCTGACCCGGCACATCTTCGTCACCGGGGGAGTTGCCTCCTCTCTCGGCAAGGGCCTGACGGCGAGCAGCCTCGGCCGACTCCTCCGCTCGCGTGGCCTGACGGTCACCATGCAGAAGCTCGACCCGTACATCAACGTGGACCCGGGCACCATGAACCCGTTCCAGCACGGCGAGGTTTTCGTGACCGACGACGGTGCGGAGACAGACCTCGACGTCGGCCACTACGAGCGGTTCCTCGACGTGAACCTCGTCGGCTCGGCGAACGTCACGACCGGCCAGGTCTACTCGCAGGTCATCGCGAAGGAGCGGCGCGGCGAGTACCTCGGCGACACCGTCCAGGTCATCCCGCACATCACGGACGAGATCAAGGCGCGCATGCGCTCGCAGGCGTCCGACGACGTCGACGTGATCATCACCGAGATCGGCGGCACGGTCGGCGACATCGAGTCGCAGCCGTTCCTCGAGGCCGCCCGCCAGGTGCGCCACGACCTCGGCCGCGACAACGTGTTCTTCCTGCACGTGTCGCTCCTGCCGTACATCGGCCCGTCCGGCGAGCTGAAGACCAAGCCCACGCAGCACTCCGTCGCCGCGCTGCGCAGCATCGGCATCCAGCCCGACGCGATCGTGCTGCGCGCGGACCGCGAGGTCCCGGAGTCGATCAAGCGCAAGATCGCGCTGTTCTGCGACGTCGACGTCGACTCGGTCGCGATCGCCAAGGACGCGCCGAGCATCTACGACATCCCGCGCGTGCTGCACTCCGAGGGCCTCGACGCCTACGTCGTGCAGCGGCTCGGCCTGCCGTTCCGCGACGTCGAGTGGAGCGGGTGGGACGAGCTCCTCAAGCGCGTGCACGAGCCCGCGCACTCGGTCGAGATCGCGCTCGTCGGCAAGTACATCGACCTGCCCGACGCGTACCTGTCGGTGACGGAGGCCCTGCGTGCGGGTGGCTTCCACCACGACGCGAAGGTCGTCATCCGCTGGGTCACGTCCGACGACTGCCAGACGCCGCAGGGCGCGCAGTCGGCGCTCGAGGGCGTGGACGCGGTGCTCGTGCCCGGCGGGTTCGGCGTGCGCGGCATCGAGGGCAAGCTCGGCGCGCTGCGCTGGGCGCGCGAGAACCGCGTGCCGACGCTGGGCCTGTGCCTGGGGCTGCAGTGCATGGTCATCGAGTACGCGCGCAACGTGCTGGGTCTCGAGGGCGCCTCGTCCTCGGAGTTCGACGACGACCCGACGCACCCCGTCATCGCGACGATGGCCGAGCAGCTCGCGATCGTGGGCGGCGGCGGCGACCTGGGCGGCACGATGCGCCTGGGGGCGTACGACGCGGTCCTGACCCCGGGCTCCGTGGTCGCCGAGACCTACGGCGCCACGCGGATCAGCGAGCGGCACCGTCACCGGTACGAGGTCAACAACGCCTACCGCGACAAGCTCGAGGAGGCCGGCCTGGTGATCTCGGGCGTCTCGCCCGACACGTCGCTCGTCGAGTTCGTCGAGCTGCCGCGCCAGGCGCACCCGTACTACGTCTCGACGCAGGCGCACCCGGAGTTCAAGTCCCGGCCGACGCACGCGCACCCGCTGTTCGCGGGGCTCGTGGGCGCTGCGCTCGCCCGCAAGGACGAGAGCTGAGCACCGACGAGGAGCCGCGCGACCGCGCGGACGAGCACCCCGTCCTCGAGCACGAGGTCGTCCACCACGGGCGGGTCTGGGACCTCGCGCGTGACGTGGTCGACCTCGGGGAGTCGCAGGTCGTGCGCGAGTACGTGGCGCACACGGGTGCCGTGGCCGTCATCGCCCTGGACGACGAGGACCGCGTCCTGCTGCTGTCGCAGTACCGCCACCCCGTGCGGCACGTGCTGTGGGAGCCGCCCGCGGGGCTGCTCGACGTCCCGGGCGAGGACCCGGTGCGCGCGGCGGCTCGCGAGCTCGCGGAGGAGGCCGACCTCGTGGCCGGTCGCTGGTGGCGGTTGGTGGAGTTCTTCACGACCCCGGGCGGGTCGTCCGAGCGGATCACCGTCTTCCTGGCACGCGACCTGACGCCCGTGCCGGACGCCGACCGGTTCGTCCGCGAGGACGAGGAGGCGTCGATGGTGCCGGTATGGGTACCGCTCGACGAGGCCGTCGCGGGCGTGCTGGGCGACCGGTTCGCGAGCCCGTCCACCGTGGTGGGTGTGCTCGCGGCGGCCGCGGCGCGTGCGCGAGGCTGGGAGACGCTCGAGTCCGTCACTCCCTGAGCCGAGGGGTCGGACCAGACGAGGGCGGGGTCGGGACTGCGTCCCGACCCCGCCCTCGTCGTCTCGGGCGTCAGCGGCTGGTGCTGCGCCGGTACTGCGCGTTCGCGAGCGGGATGAACACGACCAGGAAGATGACCGTCCAGATCAGGGTGTAGAGCTCCGCGTGCTGCAGCGGCCATGACGTCGGCTCGGGGACGCCCGCCGGGATGTTGCCGAACAGCTCACGCGAGGCCTGCGTCACGGCCGAGACGGGGTTCCACTCGGCGAACGTCTGCAGGACCTTCGGGAGTGACTCGAGCGGGACGAACGTGTTCGCCACGAACGTGAGCGGGAAGATCACGATGAACGTCGCGTTGTTGAACACCTCGACGCTCGGGACGAGCATCCCGAGCCACGCCATGATCCACGAGATCGCGTAGGCGAACACGATGAGCAGCGCGAACCCGAGCAGGGCCTCGGGCACCGAGCTGTGGATCGCCCAGCCGACCAGCAGTCCCGTGAGGGACATGACGACGAGGACGAGGACGTTGTTCACCACGTCGGACAGCGTGCGGCCGGTCAGCACGGCCGAGGGCGCCATGGGCAGGGACCGGAACCGGTCGATGATGCCCTTCTTCACGTCCTCCGCGAGCCCCGCGCCGGTGATGGTGGCGCCGAAGATCACGGTCTGCGCGAAGATCCCTGCCATGAGGAACTCGCGGTAGGCGCCCGGGTCGGTGCCGCCGGGCACCTGGATGGCGCCGCCGAACACGTACGCGAAGAGCAGCACGAACATGATCGGCGAGAGCGTCGTGAAGACCAGCAGGTCGGGGACGCGCTTGATCTTGATGATGTTGCGGCGTGCGACGACGTGGGCGTCGCTCAGCACGGTGGGGAGCGCCATCACGCACCCTCCTTCGTCGTCGTCGTCTCGTCGTCCTCCGCGGGGCGGCCCGTGAGCGTCAGGAACACGTCGTCGAGCGTGGGGCGCCGCAGCCCGACGTCGTCGAGCGCGATCTGCGCCTGGTCGAGCAGACGCAGCGCCTCGGTGAGGGTGCGGGCACCGCCGGTCACGGGCATGACGAGCGAGCGGCGGCCCTCGTCGAGCGTCGCGTGCCCCACGCCGAGCGGCGCGAGCAGCTCGCCCGCGCGCGCGAGCGTGGACGCGTCGGACACCGACAGCTCGAGACGCTCGCCGCCGACCTGGAGCTTGAGCTGGTCGGCCGTGCCCTGCGCGATGACCTTGCCGTGGTCGATCACCACGATCTCGTCGGCCAGCACGTCGGCCTCCTCGAGGTACTGCGTGGTGAGCAGGAGCGTCGTCCCGCTCTTGACCAGCGTCTGGATGACCTCCCACATGTCCGCGCGCCCGCGCGGGTCGAGGCCCGTCGTCGGCTCGTCCAGGAAGATCACGGGCGGGCTCGCGACGAGCGCGCCCGCCAGGTCGAGCCGGCGGCGCATGCCGCCGGAGTACGTGCGGGACGGGCGGTCCGCGGCGTCCTCGAGGCGGAACTGCGCGAGGAGCTCGCGTGCCCGCTCGCGCGAGCGCGCCTTGCCCAGGTGGTACAGCCGCCCGATCATCTCGAGGTTCTCGTACCCGGTGAGGTACTCGTCGACCGCCGCGTACTGACCCGACAGGCCGATGCGCCGGCGGACGGCGCGCGGGTCGTGCAGCACGTCGACGCCGGAGACCTGCGCGGTGCCCGCGTCGGGCCGCAGGAGGGTCGCGAGGATGCGGACGGTGGTGGTCTTGCCCGCGCCGTTCGGCCCGAGGAGCCCCAGGACGCTGCCCTGGGGGACGGTGAGGTCGACGCCGTCGAGCGCGACGACCTCCTTGTAGCGCTTCACGAGCCCGCGCGCGACGACGGCGGGCTGCGCCTGCGGTGCGGCGTCCGGCGGGGCCGAACCCGCGGAGGCGTGCCGGCCTGCGTGCCGGTCGAAGGTGTCGTCGGTCATGGTCGCGACTCTAGGTGTGACCTCCGACACGGAGCATCCCGTTTTGCCCCGAAGTGCTCCCGGCGCCGCGGCCCGCCGCCGCGTCGTCGCGCGCTCAGACCGCCTGCGTGACCCGCGGCGTCCCGTCGACCGACCGGGTCCGCGTGGTCAGCCACACGCGCGTCGTCCCGGCCGCGAGGAGCGCGGCACCCACCAGGTGCAGGTTCACGAGCGCGATCGGCAGCCCTGTCGCGGTCTGGACGTACCCGATCGCGCCCTGCGCGACCGTCAGCCCGAGCAGCACCAGCGACGCCCGGTGGGCCGCGAGCGCCCGCGTCCCCGCAGGACCGCCGCGGCGCGTGCGCCAGAGCACCGCGACGAGCACGGCGGTGAACGCCCACACGGCCGCGGCGTGCACGCGCGCCATGAGCAGCGGGTCGACCGCGAGCCGGTAGCCGACCTCGTCGTCGCCCGAGTGGGGGCCCGCGCCCGTCGTCAGCGTGCCGAGCACGAGGACGACGACCATGAGCCCGGCCGCGAGGTGCGTCAGGAGCAGGGTCGTGCGGTCGACGAGCGGCGCGGGCACGCCGTCGCCGCCCTCGTCGGCGCGGTGCAGCAGCACCAGGGACGCGGAGACCAGCGCCATCGAGATCAGGAAGTGCGTCGAGACGAGGATCGGCGGCAGCGCCAGGAGCACGAGCACGCCGCCGACGACCGCCTGCGCCACGACACCCGCGAGCGGCACCCAGCCGAGCAGGCGGAACGAGCGGGAGCGGGCGCGGTCCGGCCACACGACGTACGCGACCGCGACGGCCGCGAGCGTGAGCACGAACGTCATGAGCCGGTTCCCGAACTCGACGAACACGTGGTAGGTGGTCGCGTCGTGCAGCACCGGGACGAAGCTGCCCGGCTCGCACTGCGGCCACGTCGAGCAGCCGAGCCCGGACGCGGTGAGGCGCACCGCACCGCCGGTGGCGACGATCGCGATCTGGAGCACGAGGTTCGCGACGAGCACCGCGCGCACGTGGCCGCGCAGCCAGGCCAGCAGGGCCACCCAGCGGCCGCGCAGGCCGCGGGCCGGCTCGCGGTCGGGGACGACGGACGTGGGGCTCGCACTCACGGTGACCAGCCTAGGCCGAGCCGTCCGGCAGCCGGGCCGCGGACGGACCGGGAGGCCTGTGACGTTGCGCGCGCCGCGCGGTCAGTGCCAGCGGAAAAGGCGCCCGGCGCCCCACCCGAGCGCCGCGGTCCAGCCGACCAGCACGACGACCGACCAGGCGGGCAGCGTGCCGTGCTGGAACGCTCCCCGCATGGCCTCGCCCAGCGCACCCGACGGCAGCAGCAGCGCGAGGTGGGAGAGCGGGCCGGGCAGGCGGTCCGCGGGGACGATCACGCCGCCGGCGATCGCGAGGAGCAGCAGCGCGAGGTTCGCGACCGCGAGCACCGCCTCCGCGCGCAGGGTGCCCGCCACGAGCATCGCGAGCGACGTGAACGCGGCGGTCCCGAGCAGCACGGCGACGAGCGAGAGCGCGACGCCGCGCGCGTCGGGGCGCCAGCCGAGCGCGACCGCGGTGAGCCCGATCACGAGCACCTGCACGAGCTCGACGACGAGCACGCCGAGCACCTTGCCCGCGAGCAGCCCGCCGCGGCCGAGCGGCGTGGTCGACAGCAGCCGCAGCACGCCGTTGCGGCGGTCGAACGCCGACGCGATCGCCTGCGACGTGAACGACGACGTCATGACGGCGAGCGCGAGGATGCCGGGCGTGAAGAAGTCGATACGGCTCAGCCCGCCGGTGTCGACGTCGAGCACGTCGGCCTGCACGAGCCCGACGAGCGCGAGCACGGGCACGATCACCGTCACCATCAGCTGCTCGCCGTTGCGCAGGATCGCGCGCGCCTCGAACGAGGTCTGCGCGAGGACGCGCGTGCGGCGCGACGAGGAGCCCGCGTGGGTGCGTGAGCCGGTGGGCTCGGGCCGGGGCGGTCGGGGTCGGGCCGTCTCGGGTCCGGTCGGCGCGGGGTTCATCGCAGAGTTCATCGCAGGGTCCGCCCGGTCAGGTCGAGGAAGACGTCCTCGAGCGTGCGGCGGCCGACGGTCAGCCGGGTCGCGAGCACGTCCTGCTCGGCGAGCCAGCGGGTCAGGGCGGCGACGGTCGTCGGGCCGACGGTGCCGACGACCGCGTAGCTGCCGGGTGAGGTCTCCGTCGTCGTGACACCCGGTCCGTCGGCCGTGAGCGCGGCGGTGAGCGCGACCACGTCGAGCCCGGGCGTCGCGTCGAGGCGCAGCGTGCGGTCGTCACCCGACGAGACCAGGTCGCGCACCGAGCCCTGCGCGATGACCTTCCCGTGGTCCACGACGACCACGTGGTCCGCCAGGTCCTCGGCCTCGTCCATGAGATGCGTGGTGAGCACCACGGCCACGCCCTCGTCGCGCAGCTCGCGGACGAGCTGCCAGACGGCGTGGCGGGACTGCGGGTCCATACCGGCGCTGGGCTCGTCGAGGAACGCGACCTGGGGTCGGCCGACGACGGCCGCGGCGAGCGCGAGACGCTGGCGCTGACCGCCGGACAGGCGTCGCACGGTGGTGCGCGCGAACGAGCCGAGCCCGAGCCGCTCGGTGAGCTCGTCGAGCGGGCGCGGGTCGGCGTACATGCGCGCGACGTGCTCCAGCATCTGCGCGGCGGGCACGCCGGTCGGCAGACCGCCGTCCTGGAGCATCACGCCGACCCGGGGGCGCAGCTCGCGCGCGTCGTCGACCGGGTCGAGCCCGAGCACGCGCACGGTGCCCGCGTCGGGCCGGCGCAGGCCCTCGCAGCACTCGACCGTCGTCGTCTTGCCCGCGCCGTTCGGCCCCAGGACGGCGGTGACGGCGCCGGGCCGTGCGACGAGGTCGAGGCCGTCGACGACGGCGCGGTCGCCGTAGCGCTTGACGAGACCGGAGATCTCGACGGCCTGCTCGGCGACGGGGGAGGCGGGCACGGACGACGAGTCTAGGTGGGCCGCGCGCGGGACGCCCTGACGCTCCGCGTCGAGCCAGCGGTGGGGGACGTCACACCTCGACCGGGCGGCCGCGAAGGGTTGCCTTGCTTGCGCACGGGGAATTTGGCAACAACCATGTTGTCGATATCGATCGTGCCCGCAGGTCGCGTCGCACGACGAAGCAGCCGACGAGCGGAGGTGGGATGAGCGAGCTCACGCACGCGGTCCCGCTCCCGGGGCCCGGCGAGGACACCACGGACGCGTCGACGCGGCAGCGAGTCCTGCAGCTCGTCGCCGGCGAGGGGCCCATCACGGCCGCCGACCTCGCCGCACGGCTCGACCTGACGCCCGCCGCGATCCGGCGGCACCTGGGCGTCCTCGAGACCGCCGCCCAGATCGCGGTGCACGACGGGATCGGTCACGGACCGGCCCGCCGCGGCCGGCCCGCGAAGCGGTACGTCGTGACGGCGCTCGGTCAGAGCGCGCTGTCGCAGCGTTACGCGGAGATCGCGACCGACGCGCTGCGGTTCCTCGCGGACACGGTCGGGACCGAGGCCGTCGAACGGTTCGCGGCGCAGCGCGTCGCGGAGCTCGAGGCACGGCTCGCGCCGCGCGTCGAGGGCGCGGCGGGAGTCGACGTGGCGGGACGCGTCGAGCTGCTCGCGGACGCGCTGTCGGACGACGGCTACGCGGCGACGGCCCGCACGGTGCCCGGCCTGCACGCCGTCCAGCTGTGCCAGGGCCACTGCCCGGTGCAGCACGTCGCGCACGAGTTCCCGCAGCTGTGCGACGCCGAGACGCGGGCGTTCTCGCGCCTGCTCGGCGTCCACGTGCAGCGGCTCGCGACCCTCGCGGGCGGCGGGCACGTGTGCACCACGAACATCCCGGTCGCCCAGCCGCCACCCGCGGCCGACGTCGCCCCGACCACGAACCCCCCTGTGCTCGCCCCGGAAGGAACGAACGCATGAGCGCACCTACGCAGGACCCGGCACAGCCGATGACGCAGGACGAGGCCATCGCCTCGATCGGCAGCTACAACTACGGCTGGCACGACACGGACACCGCGGGCGCGACCGCGAGGCGCGGCCTCTCGGAGGACGTCGTGCGGGAGATCTCCCGGCTCAAGAACGAGCCGGAGTGGATGCTCAAGACGCGCCTGAAGTCGCTGCGCATGTTCGAGAAGAAGCCCATGCCCTGGTGGGGTGCGGACCTGTCGGGCATCGACTTCGACAACATCAAGTACTTCGTGCGGTCCACGGAGAAGCAGGCGGCCAGCTGGGACGACCTGCCCGAGGACATCAAGAACACGTACGACCGGCTGGGCATCCCCGAGGCGGAGAAGCAGCGCCTCGTCGCCGGTGTCGCCGCGCAGTACGAGTCCGAGGTGGTCTACCACCAGATCCAGGAGTCGCTCGAGGAGCAGGGCGTCATCTTCCTCGACACCGACACCGGCCTGCGCGAGCACCCGGAGATCTTCGAGCAGTACTTCGGCTCCGTGATCCCCCCGGGCGACAACAAGTTCGCGTCGCTCAACACCGCGGTGTGGTCGGGCGGCTCGTTCGTCTACGTCCCGCCGGGCGTGCACGTCGAGATCCCGCTGCAGGCCTACTTCCGGATCAACACCGAGAACATGGGCCAGTTCGAGCGGACGCTGATCATCGCCGACGAGGGCTCGTACGTGCACTACGTCGAGGGCTGCACGGCGCCCGTGTACTCGTCGGACTCGCTGCACTCGGCGGTCGTCGAGATCATCGTCAAGAAGAACGCCCGCGTGCGGTACACGACGATCCAGAACTGGTCGAACAACGTGTACAACCTCGTCACCAAGCGGGCGACCGCTGCCGAGGGCGCGACCATGGAGTGGGTCGACGGCAACATCGGCTCCAAGGTGACGATGAAGTACCCGGCGATCTACCTCATGGGCGAGCACGCGCGCGGCGAGACGCTGTCGATCGCGTTCGCCGGCGAGGGCCAGCACCAGGACGCGGGCTCCAAGATGGTGCACGCCGCGCCGCACACGTCGTCGTCGATCGTCTCGAAGTCGGTCGCGCGCGGCGGTGGCCGCACGTCGTACCGCGGTCTGGTGCAGATCCTCGAGGGGGCCTCGCACTCCGCGTCGAACGTGCTGTGCGACGCGCTTCTCGTCGACCAGATCTCCCGCTCGGACACCTACCCGTACGTCGACGTCCGCGAGGACGACGTGTCGATGGGCCACGAGGCCACGGTGTCCCGCGTGAGCGAGGACCAGCTGTTCTACCTGATGTCCCGAGGCATGCCGGAGACGGAGGCCATGGCGATGATCGTGCGCGGGTTCGTCGAGCCCATCGCGCGTGAGCTGCCCATGGAGTACGCCCTCGAGCTCAACCGCCTCATCGAGCTGCAGATGGAAGGGGCCGTCGGCTGATGACGACCACCACGAACGAGTCGGCGCTCTCGACCGACCACTCCCGCGCGGTCGCGGACGGCGCGCACACGCACGGTGTGGGCGGTGTGCCGGAGGCCTCGCGCGCCGAGCGCAGGACGTCCTTCGACGTCGCGGACTTCGCCGTCCCCACCGGCCGCGAGGAGGAGTGGCGGTTCGCTCCCGTCGCCCGCCTCGCGCCGCTGTTCGCCGCGGACTCGGGCGGCGTGCTCGACGGGCACGGCGTCCTGACGACCGTCGTCGAGTCGCCCGAGGTCGTCGTCGAGATCGTCGACCGCGGCGACGCGCGTCTCGGTGTCGTCGGCAAGCCGGGCGACCGCGCGGCGGCCGTCGCGTGGGCCTCGGCGCCGCGCGCCACGCTCGTGACGATCCCGCGGGAGGCCGTGACCTCGAAGGTCACGTCGATCCGCATCGAGGGCGTCGAGGGCGCGGGCACGCAGGAGGCGCCGCTCGAGCCGAGCGCCGCGCACCTCGTCGTGCGGGCCGAGGCGATGTCGCAGGGCACCGTGGTCATCGACCACGTCGGCCACGCCGCGCTCACCGAGACGGTCGAGATCGTCGCCGAGGACGGCGCGCACCTCACGGTCGTGTCCGTGCACGACTGGGCCGAGGGCTCCGTGCACGCCGCGTCGCACCGCCTCAAGGTCGGCCGTGACGCGACGGTCAAGCACATCGTCGTGACGCTCGGCGGCGACGTCGTGCGCGTGACCCCCGACGCGGAGTTCGCCGGCGAGGGCGGCTCGGTCACCATGCTCGGGCTGTACTTCGCGGACGCCGGCCAGCACCAGGAGCACCGGTTGTTCGTCGACCACGCGGTGCCCAGCTGCGTGAGCCGCGTGACCTACAAGGGCGCGCTGCAGGGTGCGGGCGCGCACACGGTGTGGGTCGGCGACGTGCTGATCCGGGCCGAGGCCGAGGGCACCGACACGTACGAGCTCAACCGCAACCTCGTCCTCACCGACGGGGCGCGCGCGGACTCCGTGCCGAACCTCGAGATCGAGACCGGGCTGATCGAGGGCGCGGGGCACGCGTCCGCGACCGGCCGGTTCGACGACGAGCAGCTGTTCTACCTGCGGGCCCGCGGCATCCCCGAGCCCGACGCGCGACGCCTCGTCGTGCGCGGCTTCTTCGCCGAGCTGGTGCACGAGATCGGTGTCCCGGAGGTCGAGGAGCGGCTCATCGCCGCGATCGAGGCCGAGCTCGAGGAGTCGATGTCCGTGCTCGACCAGGTCGCCGTCGAGGGCAGCGACGCGGGTGCCGTGGTGGAGCAGGCATGACCGCACGGCTCGCGTGCTACGCGTCCGACGTGCCCACGGGGGGCACGCTGCGCGTCGAGCTCGAGGGCGAGACCGGGACCGTCGAGGTCGCGATCGTCCGCGACGACGACGGCGAGCTGCACGCGATCAGCGACATCTGCTCGCACGGCGCGGTCTCGCTGTCCGACGGCGAGGTCGAGGGCTGCACGATCGAGTGCTGGCTGCACGGCTCGCGGTTCGACCTGCGCTCCGGCAAGCCGCTCGGCCCGCCCGCCGTCACCCCCGTCCCCGTCTACCCGGTCACGCTGGACGGCGAGCGCGTGCTCGTCGACGTCGACCGGACTGTCTGACCGTCACCGAGGAGCAACCCGCATGACCACCCTGGAGATCCGCGACCTGCACGTCAGCGTCGAGACGAAGGAGGGCCTCAAGCCCATCCTGCGCGGCGTCGACCTGACCGTGAACAGCGGCGAGACGCACGCGATCATGGGCCCCAACGGCTCGGGCAAGTCGACGCTCGCGTACTCGCTCGCCGGCCACCCGAAGTACCAGATCACGGGCGGCTCGGTGCTGCTCGACGGCGAGGACGTCCTGGCGATGTCCGTCGACGAGCGGGCCCGCGCCGGCATGTTCCTGGCGATGCAGTACCCGGTCGAGGTGCCGGGCGTCTCGGTGTCGAACTTCCTGCGCACCGCGAAGACCGCGATCGACGGCGAGGCCCCCGCGCTGCGCTCGTGGGTCAAGGACGTCCGTTCCGCGATGGAGAACCTGCGCATGGACTCGACGTTCGCGGAGCGGTCCGTGAACGAGGGCTTCTCGGGCGGTGAGAAGAAGCGCCACGAGATCCTGCAGATGGAGCTGCTCAAGCCGCGTCTCGCGATCCTCGACGAGACCGACTCGGGCCTCGACGTCGACGCGCTGCGCATCGTGTCCGAGGGCGTCAACCGCGTCCGTTCGACGACCGACGTCGGCGTCCTGCTGATCACGCACTACACGCGCATCCTGCGCTACATCACGCCCGACTTCGTGCACGTCTTCGTCGACGGCCGCATCGCGGAGGAGGGCGGCCCGGAGCTCGCCGAGCGCCTCGAGAACGAGGGCTACGACCGGTTCCTGGTCAACTCCTGACCTCGTGCGGGTGCCGGGCCGCTGCCCGGCACCCGCGCACCCCACCCGTCCACGTCGAGGGGATCCGCAGTGAGCACCACCCTGGAGGCCGCCGAGCTGGCGGCGGTGCGGGCCGACTTCCCGCTGCTCGAGCGCACGCTGCGTGACGGCAAGCGGCTGGTCTACCTCGACTCGGGGGCCACGTCGCAGAAGCCCGACGTGGTCCTCGACGCCGAGCAGGACTTCTACCTGCAGCGCAACGCCGCGGTGCACCGCGGTGCGCACCAGCTCGCCGAGGAGGCGACCGAGGCGTTCGAGGACGCCCGGGCGCGCGTCGCGTCGTTCGTCGGGGTGTCGCCCGGCGAGCTCGTGTGGACGAGCAACGCGACCGCGGGCATCAACCTGGTCGCCTACGCGCTGTCGAACGCGACGGCGGGCCGCGGGGGAGCAGCGGCGCAGCGGTTCGCGCTGCGTCCCGGCGACGAGATCGTCGTCACCGAGGCCGAGCACCACGCGAACCTCGTGCCGTGGCAGGAGCTCGCGCTGCGCACGGGCGCGACTCTGCGGTGGATCGGCGTGGACGACGACGGGCGCCTGCGGACCGACGAGCTCTCGAGCGTCGTCACCGACCGCACGCGCGTGCTGGCCTTCACGCACGCGTCCAACGTGACCGGAGCGATCACCGACGTGCCCGCGTTCGTCGCCCGCGCCCGCGAGGTGGGCGCGCTCACGGTGCTCGACGCGTGCCAGTCCGTGCCGCACCTGCCGGTCGACCTGCACGAGCTCGGCGTCGACTTCGCCGCGTTCTCGGGGCACAAGATGCTCGCGCCGACCGGCGTCGGCGCGCTCTACGGGCGACGCGAGCTGCTCGAGGCGATGCCGCCGGTCACCACGGGCGGCTCGATGGTCGAGGTCGTCACGATGACCGAGACGACGTACGCCCCGCCGCCGCAGCGGTTCGAGGCCGGCACGCAGATGGTCTCGCAGGCCGTCGCGATGGGCGCGGCCGCGACCTACCTGTCCGACCTCGGGATGGACGCCGTCGCCGCGCACGAGCACCACCTGGCGGGCCTGCTGCTCGACGCGGTGGCCTCCGTGCCGGGGGTGCGGGTGATCGGCCCGACCGACACCGCAGACCGGCTCGCCGCGGTGTCGTTCGTCGTCGACGGCGTGCACGCGCACGACGTGGGGCAGGTGCTCGACGACGCCGGCGTCGCGGTGCGCGTCGGCCACCACTGCGCACAGCCGCTGCACCGCCGGTTCGGCGTGGCCGCCACGGCACGCGCGACCGCCGCGGTGTACACCACCGACGAGGAGATCGCCGTGTTCCGGGAAGCGCTCGCGGGGGTCCGGGCGTTCTTCGGACTGACGGACTGACGGACTGACGGACTGACGGACTGACGGACTGACGGCGCCCCCGGCGCCACGAGAAGGGCGACGTATGAGCAGCTCGATGGAGCAGCTGTACCAGCAGGTGATCCTGGACCACGCGAAGTTTCCGCACGGGCGAGGGCTGGGCGAGGCGGCCGACGGCGCCCGCTCGGCGCAGTCGCACCAGGTGAACCCCACGTGCGGCGACGAGGTGACCCTGCAGGTCGACGTGGACGACGCCGGTGTGGTCCGCGGGCTGCGCTGGGAGGGGCAGGGCTGCTCGATCTCGCAGGCCTCGGTCTCGGTGCTGCACGACCTGGTGCTCGACCAGCCGCTGGGCACCGTCGACACGCTCGCCGCGTCGTTCCGTGACCTCATGCAGTCCAGGGGGCAGGGGCTCGACGACGACGACGCCGAGGAGGCGCTCGGCGACGCCGCCGCCTTCACGGGCGTCGGCAAGTACTCCGCACGCGTGAAGTGCGCCCTGCTCGGCTGGGTCGCGCTGAACGACGCACTCATCAAGACCGGATCCCGGGAGGACGCATGACCACCCCCAGCACTGGCTCACCGACGACCGTCGCGGACGTCGAGGAGGCGATGCGCGACGTGATCGACCCCGAGCTCGGGATCAACGTCGTCGACCTCGGCCTCGTGTACGGGGTCGCGCTCGAGCAGAACACCGCGGTGATCGACATGACGCTCACGTCGGCGGCGTGCCCTCTCACGGACGTCATCGAGGACCAGTCCGCGCAGGCGCTCGACGGCATCGTCGACGGCTTCCGCATCAACTGGGTCTGGATGCCGCCGTGGGGCCCGGAGAAGATCACCGAGGACGGCCGTGAGCAGATGCGGGCCCTCGGCTTCAACATCTGACACACCTCGCACCCGGGCGGTGGACGGCGGACTCCTCGTCCACCGCCCGCGTTCGTGTGACGTCCCTTGCTCGTGCGAGCCGGGTCACGTTAGCGTTTCCCCAGGTCAAGAGCGATCAGCGAGACGCCCTCCGCGTGCTGGTCCGGCAACCGCGCAACCTCGCGCACGGTGCCCCGGAGGAAGACCGGCCCGGCGGCGACCGCCGCCGGGAAGTGCGAAGGGAGTACGCCCATGAGTGAGAAGTTCCTGCGCGCCGACGGTCTCGTCGAGCTGCGCCCCGCCCCCGCGGCGAGCCGGACCGGTGTCGACCTCGTCACCCGCGGGGAGCTGTGCACCGCGTGCCTGGTCGGCGACTGGGGTCTGTCGCTGCTGAGGGTCGCCAAGACGCTCTGCGACGACTGCACCTGGCTCGAGTCCGAGGTCTCGCGGCGGGCCGGAGCGGCACGCTCGCGTGCGGGTCGGACGGCCGGCGACGGGGTCGTGCAGCTCGCCGGGCTGTCCGACCCCGACGACGCGTCGTGGGCGCCGGTCCGCGCCGCGCTCCAGCTGCGCGACGCGCGCCTGACCGAGCTGCTCGACGACGCCGCGGCGTCGGGTATGGCGGTCGTCGAGCTGGACTCGGTGCGGGATCACGATCGCACCGTGCGAGCGGTCAGCCGGCAGGACGCTCTCCGGTCCGGTCTGCTCGACGACTCGGCGGAAGCACGAGTGCGTCTGTTCGCGGAGTGGCTGCGTCTGCTCGCTCCCGAGGACCACGCCGTGCGCGCCGACGTGCTGGCGGACGTCCCGGCGCTCGCGCACGCCCTGCGCGCGCACCAGGTGGGAGTGATGGCGGCCTCGGCCCGCGCTGACGTCGACCGGGTGGGCCGGGAGACGGCCCGAGCCCTCGCGACGGTGACGCGTGCGCCGCTCGCGCTGGGCGCCGTCGTGAGCCGTCTCGTTCGGGTCCGCCTGACCCGTTTCGCGCGCGCGGCCCGCGCGTAGCACCGACGCATCGCGTGGGTCCGGCTGACCTGCGTGGTGGGGGTCGCACTGGGCCGCGCCACGCAGGTCAGCCCGGCGCGGCGTGCGCTCAGCCCTTCTTCGACTTGGGGGCGCGCAGCCGGAGCCACCGCGCCTGACCCTCCTCCCGGAGCTCGACCTGCCCCTGGCGTGAGCGTACGAAGTCCGTGAACGTCGCGAAGCCGAGCGCAGCCTCGTTGTACCGGGGGTCGAGCCGCTTCATCTGCTGCTTGACCGCCGACGCCTGGCTCCAGCCGTCGGCGTCCTTCGCGACCAGCCCGAGTGCGCGTGCGAGCAGCCGCGTCGCGACCGGACCGCTGATCGGCTGTGACGATGTCTCGGGCTCGGTGCGCGCGGCCGTCGCCGTGCGCGGAGCGGTCGTCACGGGCGAGGCAGCGGTGTCGTCCGGGGCGCCCGTGACGACGGCGTCGTCGTCCTCTGCCTCGTCCGACTGCCGCACGGCCTCGTCGTAGTACTCGAACTCGTCGCACGCGGAGATCAGTGCCTTGCTGGTCCCGCCCGGCACGCCGACGCCGACGACCACGCGCCCGAGGCGCTTGCACCGCTGCGCGAGCGCGATGTAGTCGGAGTCGCCAGCCACGATCACGACGTGCGTGAGGTCGGTGAGACGGAACAGGTCCTCGAGCACGTCCACGGCGAGCCGGATGTCGGCGCCGTTCTTGGTACCGGACGCAGGGAAGAGCTGCGTGAGGTCGATCGCGCGGTCCACCAGCTGGCGCCGGTACGCCGCGTTGGCCGGCACCGACCAGTCGGCGTACGCGCGGGTCACGGCGAGCGTGCCGAACGACGACGCGTAGTCGAGGAGCGCGCTCACGTCAACCCGGGCGGCGTCGAGCCGAGGGGCGACGTCCTTACCGGCGTCACGCGCGTTGTCCTTGCGCCACGAGCCGTCACCGTGGAGCTGGTCGTAGCGGGAGATGACGATGTTGTCGAAGTCGAGATAGACGCCCACGCGGGCGGAGCTGTCGTCGGTGCTCATGCCCGGAGTCTGCCCGATGCGGGCGTCAGAGCGTGTCGGCGGCGAAGGTGTCGCACGCCGCGAGGTCGCGCTGCTGGTAGCCGGTGGTGAACCAGCGCTGGCGCTGCTCGCTCGAGCCGTGGGTCCACGAGTCGGGGTTCACGCCGCCGCCCGACTGCTGCTGGATGTGGTCGTCGCCCACGGCAGCGGCCGCGTCGATCGCCTGCGCGAGCTCGTCGGCGGTGATGGGCTTGAGGTAGGTGACACCGGTGTCGGGGTCCTCGGTGGTCGCGGCGTTGCCGGCCCACATGCCCGCATAGCAGTCGGCCTGGAGCTCGACGCGCACGGAGTCCGACCCGGCGCCCGACCCGCGGCGGTCGGAGGAGTCGAACACGCCGGTGACGTTCTGGACGTGGTGGCCGTACTCGTGCGCGTAGACGTACATCTCGGCGAGCGGCCCGCCCTTCGCGCCGAACTGGCTGGTCAGCAGGTCGAAGAAGCCCAGGTCGAGGTAGATCGTCCGGTCCCCGGGGCAGTAGAACGGCCCGGACGACGACGACGCGTCGCCGCACGCGGTCCGCACCGCGGACGTGAACTCCACGGCCTCCGGGATGTTCGCGTCCGCCTTGCGCAGGGTGGGCGTCCAGTACGTGTCGAGGGAGTCGAGGGTCGCGGACAGGCGGCACGCGCGGTCGGTGTTGGCCTGCTCGGCCGTGCAGGCACCGACGGTGCCGTCCTGACCGGGCTCGCCCCCGCCACCACCGAGGAGCGCGCCGGGGTCCACGTTGCCCCCGGACAGCAGCGTGATCGCGAGGATCACGAGCAACCCGAGACCGCCGACGCCGCCGCCGATCGCCATGCCACGCCCGCCGGCGGAGCGGCGCGACTGCACGCGTCCGCCGCCGAAGCTGCCACCCTCCTGGAACGTCACACCCGGGACGGTAGTCGGTGCACGGGCACCGCGCGATTCAGCCCTCGCCGATCCCGCGCGCGGCGAGCGCCTCGCCCGTCGCGCGTGCGTGGCCGACCATGCGCACCGCGGCCGGCACGACGAGCGCGCGCGGCGAGCGGGCGAGCCCGCGCGCCCGTGCGGCGTCGCGGGACTCGTGCGCGGCGTGCAGCAGGACGGGGACGGAGCGCAGCATGAGGCTCACCGCGAGCGCGACGGTCTGCGGGGGGAGGCCGACGTGCCGCAGCGGCCCGGCGGCACGGCGCAGCGCGTCGAGCAGGTCGTCGGCGCGCGTGGTCGCGGTGACGACGGTGGCGAGCAGGACGAGCGCGACGAGGTCGGCGGCGGTCTCGACGCCCGACGCCCAGCCGCGTGACCATGCCTGGTACCCGCCGACCAGGAGCGCGACGGCGCCGACGCGCACGAGGCCGCTGCGCGTGCGGTGCCACGAGAGTCTCGCGACGGCGTGGCTGGCGGCGGCGACGGCGAGCGCGACGAGCGCCGACGCGGCTCCGCGGACGACGAGGACGACGACGCCGGCCAGTGCGAGCGCCGCGAGCTTGCGGAGCGCGGGCGCCCGGTGCAGCACCGAGGTGCCCGGCTGGTGCATCCCGAGCGGGCCGGACCAGACGGGCCGCAGCGGCGTGCCGGGGCGGGTCACGGGACGTCGCCGGCGCGCACGGGGGACGACGCCATGAGGTCCCGGTACGCGGCGACGGCGGCGGACGGCTCGCCGTCGTGGACCACCCGGCCGTCGTCGACGACGAGGACGCGCTCGGCGTGCTGCGCGGCGTCCAGGTCGTGCGTGACGACCACGACCTGCTGCGGCAGGTCGGCGAGCAGGTCGTCGACCACCGCGCGCCAGCGCAGGTCGAGCAGCGTCGTCGGCTCGTCGCAGACCAGCACGTCGGGGTCGGTCGCGAGCACGGACGTGAGCGCGAGGAGCTGGCGCTGCCCGCCGGACAGCGCGTGCACGGGCAGGTCGGCGCGGTCCGCGAGCCCGACGCGCGCGAGTGCCGCCCGGGCCCGGGCCTCGCGCTCGCGCGCGTCGGGCACGCTGCGCCGCAGCGACAGCGCGACGTCCTCGACGGGGGTGGGCATGACGAGCTGCGCGTCGGGGTCGGTGAACACGAAGCCGACGCGCCGCCGGACGGCCGGTCCGTCGGTACGCGTGTCGAGCCCGTCGACGCGCACGGTCCCGGACGACGGCAGCACGAGCCCGTTGAGCAGGCGTGCGAGCGTCGACTTGCCGGAGCCGTTCGCGCCGACGACCGCCACGCGCCGTTCGGTGAGACGCAGCGTGACCGGGCCGAGCAGGCGCGTCACGGTGTCCGGGCCGCCCGAGGGGTCGGGCGTCCAGGCCGTGACGAGCGCCTCGCTCAGCTCGATCATCAGCGGCGCCGGCGCAGCAGGTCCGGGTAGGCGGCGAACACCGCGAGCGCGACCGCGGCCGCGAGGAGGGTCTTCACGGTGTCCCCGGGGAAGAACACGGCGCCCGCCGCGAAGGCCTCACCGGCCGTGAGGTCGGTGCGCAGCACGATGCCCGCGATGCCCAGCGGGTGGACGGTGAGCGCGGTGGCGGTGAGGCCGCTCGCGACGAGGACGAGGTAACGCGCTGGGCCGGTCGCCTTGCGCGCGGCGCTCGCGAGGACGCCCGCGAGCGCGGCGGCCAGCGGGAAGCCCAGCAGGTAGCCGACGCTGGGCCCGGCGAGCACCGCCAGGCCACCCGTGCCGCCCGAGAACACGGGCACGCCCGCGAGCCCCACGGCGAGGTAGAGCAGCACGGCGAGCGCGCCGCGGCGCCAGCCGAGCACCAGGCCGGCCAGCACGACTCCGAAGGTCTGGAGCGTGACGGGCACCCCGGTGCCCGTCGGGATGCCGGGGACGACCGCGCACACCGCGATGAACGCGGCGAAGACCGCGACGAGTGCGACGTCGGCCGTCGCGGGGAGCGCCCGCTCGGCGGGCTCGGGCAGCGCGACGTCCAGCACCGCGGCCGGGTCGGGCAGCGCGGGGGACTGCGGGGCGTCCGCGATCGCGGTCCCGGGCGGTGCGGAGTGCTGGCGTGCGTCGGTCACGGGTGGCCCCCTCGGGTCGGTGCTCCGGTGCGTCGTCGTGCGGGATCGGTCGGGTCGTCGTCCGCGCTCGTGCGCTCGTGCTCGTCGTCGCCGCGCCCGTCCGTGCCGGACGGCGCCGCCGTCCCGCCGGTGGGCGGGGGAAAGGACGACGGTCGTCACGCTAGTGCTCGTTAGGATGGACGGCGTTTGTGCGCCCGCCCAAGACAGGCGCGGGCTTTCCGGAGGAAACCACCACGTGATCACCGCCCACGGCGTCGGCCTGCGCATCGGCGCACGCGAGCTGCTCGCCGAGACCTCGTTCCGCATCGCTGCGGGCGACCGCATCGGTCTCGTCGGCCGCAACGGCGCCGGCAAGACGACCCTCACCAAGACGCTCGCGGGCCAGGCCCAGCCGACGAGCGGCACGATCACGCGCGGGGAGGTCGGCTACCTGCCGCAGGACCCCGCGACCGGTGACCTCGACGTGCTCGCGCTCGACCGCGTGCTGTCGGCGCGCGGCCTCGACGAGATCGTGCGCAGCATGCGCGCGACCGAGCAGGTCATGGCCGAGGGCACCGACGACGAGCGGGACAAGGCGATGGCGCGCTACTCGCGCCTGGAGGCCCGGTTCACCGCGGCGGGCGGCTACGCCGCCGAGTCGGAGGCGCACCGCATCACCGCGAACCTCGGGCTCGACGACCGTGTGCTCGCCCAGACGCTCGGGACGCTGTCCGGCGGCCAGCGCCGCCGGGTCGAGCTCGCGCGGATCCTGTTCTCCGGTGTCGAGACGCTCCTGCTCGACGAGCCGACGAACCACCTCGACGCCGACTCGATCGCCTGGCTGCGCGACTACCTCAAGGCGTACTCGGGCGGCTTCGTCGTCATCTCGCACGACGCCGAGCTGCTGCGCGCGACCGTCAACAAGGTGTTCCACCTCGACGCGAACCGCGCCGCGCTCGACCAGTACAACCTCGGCTGGGACGCCTACCTGCTGCAGCGCGAGACCGACGAGAAGCGGCGTCGCCGGGAGCGTGCGAACGCCGAGAAGAAGGCCGCGGCGCTGCTCGCGCAGGCGGACAAGATGCGCGCCAAGGCGACCAAGGCCGTCGCGGCGCAGAACATGGCGCGGCGCGCCGAGCGGATGCTGTCGGGCCTCGAGGAGGTCCGCGCGAGCGACAAGGTCGCCAAGCTGCGGTTCCCCGACCCGGCGCCGTGCGGGCGCACGCCGCTCACGGCGTCGGACCTGTCCAAGTCGTACGGCTCGCAGGAGGTCTTCACGGGCGTCGACCTGGCGATCGACCGCGGCTCGCGTGTCGTGGTGCTCGGTCTCAACGGCGCGGGCAAGACCACCCTGCTGCGGCTGCTCGCGGGGATCGAGACCCCGGACACGGGCGAGGTGCACCCCGGGCACGGCCTCAAGCTCGGGTACTACGCGCAGGAGCACGAGACGCTCGACCTCGAGCGCACCGTGGTGGAGAACCTGCGCTCGGCGGCGCCGGACCTCTCCGACACGCAGGTCCGCTCCGTCCTCGGCTCGTTCCTGTTCTCGGGCGACGACGCCGACAAGCCGGCGCGCGTGCTCTCGGGCGGGGAGAAGACGCGGCTCGCGCTCGCGGCGCTCGTCGTCTCGGCGGCGAACGTCCTGCTGCTCGACGAGCCGACGAACAACCTCGACCCGGCGAGCCGCGAGGAGATCCTCGCGGCGCTGCGTGGGTACCAGGGTGCCGTGGTGCTCGTGAGCCACGACGAGGGCGCGGTCGCCGCGCTGGACCCGGAGCGCGTGCTCCTGCTGCCGGACGGTGACGAGGACCTGTGGAGCGCCGACTACCTGGACCTGATCACGCTGGCCTGAGCGTGCTCAGCGGGCCGTGCGGCTCGCGTCGTCGGGCGTCTGCGCGTCGATGAGGGCGTCCTCCTCGGCCTCGGCCCGGCCCTCGCGCCGGCGGGGCCGGGCGGGGCGTGCCGGCGCGGCCGGTGCCGTCCCGCCCGTGGGCTCGGACGGCTCGAACGGCGCGCCCGTGCCGTCGCGTTCCTCGACGACCTCGCGGCGGGCGAGCCAGGCGAAGCCCAGCAGGCCGCCCAGCGCGAACGCCCACCACTGGAACGCGTACGACAGGTGCGACCCGGGGTCGAGGTCGGGTGCGGGCAACGTCCCGAGGGGTGTCGCGGGTGCCGGGTCCTCCGCGACGAGCTGCCCGTACGCGCCCGCGTAGACCGCGGCGTCCGTGAGCCCCGCGGCGGCGGCGACCTGCGCCGGGTGCAGCGCCTGCACCGACCCCGCGGGCGCGCCGCGGTCGCTCGGCTGCTCGGCGTGCCGCACGCGCACGACGAGCCCGACCTCGCCCGCGGGCGGCGGGGGCACGTCGACGCCGGCGCTCGCGTCCGCACCGGTCGGCACCCAGCCGCGGTCGACGACGAGCACCGCGTCGGTGCCCGTGACCCGGAACGGGACGAGCACGTGGTACGCCGGGTTGCCCTCGACCGGTCGGTTGCGCAGCAGGACCGTCGCGTCCGTGAGGTAGCGACCCGTCGTGCGGACCTGCGACCACTCGTCGGCGTCCGCGAGCCGGTCGCCCGGTGCAGCCAGCACGTCGGCCAGCGGGACCGGGGGAGCGTCGTAGTTGCGCTCGACCGTCGCGATCTGCGCGTCCCGCCACTCGTGGCGGTGCCACTGCCAGCGACCCAGGAACGTGCACGCCACCGCGACGAGCACACCGACGAGCACCAGGACGACGGCCCGCCGCCGGGCAGGGCTCACGGCGCGTCCGACGACGCGAGCTCCGCCACCGGGACGGTGTCCTTGAGGAAGCCGCGCACGTCGAGGAACTGCGTCAGGTGCTCGCGATGCTCGTCGCACGCGAGCCACACCTTGCGGCGCTCGGGCACGTGCAGCTTCGGGTTGTTCCACAGCAGCGCCCACGTGGCGTCCCGCCGGCAGCCGCGTGCGCTGCAGATCGGGTCGTCCACCGGGTCCGGCACGGGCAGGGTCACGCGCGGCCTCCCACGGGGTCGTCGGGTGTGTCGCCGATCCGGCGCGGCCGGCCGCCGGGGCCGATCTCGCGCAGGTCGACGAAGGGTTCGGCGTCGTCGCGACGCTCGCGGCCCGCGTTGGCGAAGATGACCGCCACGTACGGCAGCACCACGGCGGCGACGACGAGCACCAGGGACACCCACCGCGGCACGTGCGACCACGTGACGATCGTGAGCACGAAGCACACGAGGCGGACGCCCATCTGGGCGAGGTACCGGCGCTGGCGCCGGGCGACGTCCTCGGCGAGCGGTTCGGGCGCAGCGGTGATCCGCTGGACCGGCTCCTCGCCTCGACGTGACCTCACGCCTCGATCGTACGTTCCTGCGCACGGGCGCCGACCCACGGACCACGTCCGCCGCTCTTGTGCACTTCCCCCAACTGGGGCGCGACAACCTGTGCCGCGCCGGAACGGCGACGAGCGCACCTGCTCGGCTACCGTCGTGACTCGTGCCTGAGACTTCCGACAACTCCAGCGTCCCGTCCGGCGACGAGCGGCCCGCGCCGCGCGTCGTGCTCGTCACGGGCGCCAACCGCGGCATCGGCCGGGCGATCGCGCAGCGGTTCGTCGCCGCGGGGGACCGGGTCGCGACGATCTACCGGTCCGGCGAGCTGCCGCCGGGCGTGCTCGGCGTGGTCGGGGACGTGCGGGACAGCGCGTCCGTGGACGCCGCGTTCACGGCGGTCGAGGCCGAGCTCGGCCCGGTCGAGGTGCTCGTCGCGAACGCGGGCGTCACCCGCGACCAGCTCCTCATGCGGATGACGGACGAGGAGTTCGACGAGGTCCTCGACGTGAACCTCAAGGGCGCGTTCCGGTGCGTGCGCCGCGCCAGCAAGCCCATGATCCGGCTGCGTCGCGGGCGCATCGTGCTCATCTCGTCGGTCGTGGGTCTGTACGGCGGCCCCGGGCAGGTCAACTACGCGTCCTCCAAGGCCGCCCTCGTCGGGATGGCGCGGTCCATCACGCGCGAGCTCGGCGGCCGCGGGATCACCGCGAACGTCGTCGCACCCGGCTTCATCGACACCGACATGACGCGCGCGCTGCCCGAGGCGACGCAGGCGTCCTACAAGGCCGCGATCCCCGCGGGCCGCTTCGCCACACCCGACGAGGTCGCCGCGGCCGTCGAGTTCCTCGCGTCGCCCGCCGCGGGGTACGTCAGCGGCGCCGTGCTGCCTGTCGACGGCGGCCTCGGCATGGGCCACTGACCCACCCTTCGAACCCCCGCACCACGGAAGAGAGACACACACACCATGGGCCTGCTCACCGGCAAGAAGCTCCTCGTCACCGGCGTCCTGACGGACGGATCGATCGCGTTCCACGTCGCGCGACTCGCCCAGGAGGAGGGGGCGCAGGTCGTCCTGACGTCCTTCGGCCGGCAGTTCCGGCTCACCCAGGTCATCGCCCGCCGCCTGCCCGTCGAGGCGCCCGTGGTCCAGCTCGACGTCACCGACGCCGACGACCTGGCGGCGCTCGCGGACCGCGTGCGCGAGGTCGGCGTCGACCGTCTCGACGGCGTCGTGCACTCGATCGGGTTCGCCCCCCAGTCCGTCATGGGCGGCAACTTCCTCGCGGGCGAGTGGGCGGACGTGTCCACCGCGCTCGAGGTCTCCGCGTACTCGCTCAAGTCGCTCGCGGTGGCCGCGCAGCCGCTGCTCACCGAGGGCGGCTCCGTCGTCGGCCTGACGTTCGACGCCAAGTTCGCGTGGCCGGTCTACGACTGGATGGGTGTCGCGAAGGCCGCGTTCGAGTCGACCGCGCGCTACCTCGCGCGTGACCTCGGCCCCTCGGGTGTGCGCGTCAACCTCGTCTCCGCCGGCCCGATCCGCACCACCGCCGCGAAGTCCATCCCCGGCTTCGAGACGATGGAGTCGCGCTGGTCCGACCGGGCGCCGCTCGGCTGGGACGTCACCGACCCGGAGCCCGCCGCGCGCGCCGTGGCCGCGCTGCTGTCCGACTGGTTCCCCGCGACCACCGGCGAGATCGTGCACGTCGACGGCGGCGTGCACGCGATGGGTCAGTGACCCGGGCCGGTGACGCGGTGCGAGCGGGAGACGTGCCCGAGTGGCACGCTGACCCCGTGAGCACGCGACGGCTCGTGCTGCTGCGCCACGCCAAGGCGGAGCACCCCGACGGCATCCCCGACCACGAGCGCCCGCTCGCGCTCGCGGGGCGCCGGCAGTGCCCGCTCGTGGGCGCGGCGATGGCCGAGGCCGGGGTCGCTCCCGACCTGGTGTGGTGCTCCAGCGCCGTGCGGACGCGTCAGACCTGGGAGCTCGTGCGCGGCGCGCTCGGCCTCGAGCCGCCGGTCGAGTACCGCGGCGAGGTGTACGACGCGGGCGTGCGCTCGCTGCTCTCGCTCGTCGCGTCCGCTCCCGCCGCGGTGCGCACGCTCGTCGTCGTCGGGCACGAGCCGACCATGTCGCACGCCGCCGCGACGCTCGCCGGACCCGGCTCCGACGAGGCCGCGGTCGCGCGCGTGCAGGTGGGTGTGCCGACCGCGTCGTGGTCGTGGCTCGAGCTCGACGGCGCGTGGGCCGACCTCCAGCCGCGCGCCGCCCGGCTCCTGCGCCTGGTCACCGCGTCCTGACGCCGGGCGTCAGGCGAACGGCGCGAGGGTGAGGGCGGCGTCGAGGCGCCCCTCGATCGTCGCGTCGGCCTGCTGCGCGACGACCGGCTTGGCGTTGTACGCGATGCCGAAGCCGGCCGTCGCGAGCATGTCGAGGTCGTTCGCGCCGTCGCCGATCGCGACCGTCGCCGCGAGGTCGACACCGACGCTCGCGGCGTAGTCGCGCAGCGCGACCGCCTTCGCGGCGCGGTCCACGACGGCGCCCGTGACGCGTCCCGTGAGTCGTCCGTCGCCGACCTCGAGCCGGTTGGCGCGCACGAGCGAGATGCCCAGCGACGCGGCCAGCGGTGTCACGAGCTCGACGAACCCGCCCGAGACGAGCCCGACGGCCCACCCCCGCTCCTGCACGGCCGCGACGAGCTCGCGTGCGCCGGGGGAGAGTCGCATCTGCGCACGCACGTCGTCGAGCACGCTCACCGGCAGCCCGGCGAGGGTCGCGACGCGCTCGTGCAGCGACGCGGCGAAGTCCAGCTCGCCGCGCATGGCGCGCTCGGTGATCTGCGTGACGAGCTCGGCGGACCCCGCGTGCTCCGCGAGCATCTCGATCACCTCGCCCGTGATGAGCGTGGAGTCGACGTCCATCACGAGCAGGCCGGCGGCAGCGTTCGTCACGGCGTGCAGGGTACCGAGCGCGACGTGCCGCGGGCCGGACCGTCCACGCCGACGGTCCGGCCCGCACGCATGACGCCGGGGGAAGGTCAGCCCGTGATGATCGAGCCCTTCGGGACCACGGTGAGCCCGGACTCGGTCACGGTGAAGCCCCGCGCGCGGTCGTGCTCGTGGTCGAGCCCGATGCGCGCCCGCTCGGGGACGATGACGTTCTTGTCGAGGATCGCGCGGTGCACCTGCGCGTACCGGCTGACCTGCACGCCGTCCATCAGCACCGAGTCCGTGACCTGTGCCCACGAGTGCAGCCGGATGCCCGGAGAGAGCACCGAGCCGGACACCGTCGCACCCGAGACGACGACGCCCGGGGAGACGATCGAGTCCGCGGCGTGCCCGAGGCGGCCCGCGCCGGCGTGCACGAACTTGGCCGGCGGCAGACCCGTGTAGCCGGTGTGCAGGGGCCACTCGTCGTTGTACAGGTTGAACACCGGCTCGACCGCGATGAGGTCGATGTTCGCCTCGTAGAACGCGTCGATCGTCCCGACGTCGCGCCAGTAGTCCCGGTCACGGGGCGTCGAGCCCGGCACGTCGTTGCGGATGAAGTCGTACACGCCCGCGGTCCCGCGCTCGACGAACCACGGCACGATGTCGCCACCCATGTCGTGCCGGGAGTTCACGTCCTCGGCGTCGACCGTCACGGCCTTCACCAGGGCGTCGGCGTCGATCACGTAGTTGCCCATCGAGGCGAGCACCTCGTGCGGCGAGTCCGCCAGGCCGATCGCGTCGGTCGGCTTCTCGCGGAACGCCCTGATGCGCGTCGGGTCGTCCGGGTGCGTCTCGATGACGCCGAACTGGTCGGCCTCCTCGATCGGCTGGCGGATGCCCGCGACGGTCAGCTCGGCACCGGACGCGATGTGCGCGTCGACCATCTGGGAGAAGTCCATGCGGTAGACGTGGTCGGCGCCGACCACGACCACGATGTCGGGGCGCTCGTCGTCGATGATGTTCAGGCACTGGTAGATCGCGTCGGCGCTGCCGAGGTACCAGTGCTTGCCGACGCGCTGCTGCGCGGGGACGGCGGCGACGTAGTTGCCGAGCAGGGCCGACATGCGCCACGTCTTCGAGACGTGCCGGTCCAGGCTGTGGGACTTGTACTGCGTCAGCACGATCACGTGCAGGTAGTGGGAGTTGATGACGTTCGACAGGGCGAAGTCGATGAGCCGGTAGATCCCGCCGAACGGGACTGCCGGCTTCGCCCGGTGGGCCGTGAGCGGCATGAGTCGCTTGCCCTCGCCACCTGCGAGGACGATGGCCAGGACGCGCGGTTGTGCCATGCCCCGAACCCTAGGCCCGACAGGCGGTGCGGGCGAGGCCAGGGCGCGTTCACGCGCTAGCGTGTCGCGCATCACGGCCCGCCGGTGCGTGCGGGCCGCCGTCCACGGAGGTCGTCAGTGCGCGTCGACATGCTCACCCGGGAGTACCCCCCGCACGTCTACGGAGGGGCCGGGGTGCACGTCGCGGAGCTGGCCGCGGTGCTGCGGGGCAGCCTCGACGTGCGCGTGCACTGCTTCGACGGGCCGCGCGACGACGCGGCGCGCGAGCAGGGTGTGCACGGCTACTCGGTCCCGGGGGGTCTGTCGGGCACCAACGCGGCGCTGCAGACGCTCGGGGTCGACCTCGAGATCGTCGCGGGCATCGGTGCGGGCGAGGACGACGTCGCGACCGACCTGGTGCACTCGCACACGTGGTACGCGAACCTCGCCGGGCACGTCGCCGGGCTGCTGCACGGCGTGCCGCACGTGCTCACGGCGCACAGCCTGGAGCCGCTGCGGCCGTGGAAGGCCGAGCAGCTCGGCGGTGGGTACGCGGTCTCGAGCTGGGTCGAGCGCACCGCATACGAGGGCGCGGCCGCGGTGATCGCCGTCTCGGGCGGCATGCGCGAGGACATCCTGCGCAGCTACCCCGCGGTCGACCCCGCACGCGTGCACGTCGTGCACAACGGCATCGACCTGGCGGCGTGGCGCCGGCCCACCGACGAGGCCGCGCTCGCGCACGCGGACGAGACCGTGCGCGCGCTCGGCATCGACCCGACGCGTCCCGCGGTCGTGTTCGTCGGGCGCATCACGCGCCAGAAGGGCCTGCCGTACCTGCTGCGCGCGGCCGAGTCGCTGCCGGCCGACGTGCAGCTCGTGCTGTGCGCGGGCGCACCCGACACCCCCGAGATCGCCGCCGAGGTCACGCGCCTCGTCGAGGCGCTGCGCACGCGCCGCTCGGGAGTGGTGTGGATCGAGCAGATGCTCCCGCGCGAGGACCTCGTCGCCGTCCTCGCCGCGTCGACGGTGTTCGTCTGCCCGTCGGTCTACGAGCCGCTCGGCATCGTCAACCTCGAGGCCATGGCCGTCGGGCTGCCCGTGGTCGGCACCGCGACGGGCGGCATCCCCGAGGTCGTCGACGACGGCGTCACGGGCTGGCTGGTCCCGATCGACCAGGTGCAGGACGGCACGGGTACACCGCGCGACCCCGAGCGGTTCGTCGCCGACCTCGGCGCCGCGCTCACGGAGGCGGTCACGGACGTCGAGCGCGCCCGGCGGTGGGGCCTGGCGGCCCGGCAGCGGGTCGAGGACCACTTCTCGTGGGCGGCCGTCGCCGAGCGCACCCTCGAGGTCTACCGAGGCGTGCTCGCCTGAGGACCCGGGCCCGCGGCCGGACCGGCGAACGTCGCGGCGGACAGCGCGCGACGCGCGAGCCGGTCGACGTCGCGCAGCGCGGCGGTGCGCTGGTCGGCCTGCCACAGGTTGACGGCGCCGCCGTCGTCGCGGGTCGCGAGGTCCACGATCGCGAGCAGCCGCGCGGCGCTCGCGAGGATCCGACCGCGGCGCGCGTCGAGACGGTCCGGCAGCCGCCAGGTCGGCACGCCCGCGTCGCGCAGCGCGACCACCTGCGCCGCGTGCTCGTCGTCCCAGTGCGCCACGTCGAGGCGCACGAGCGCGTCCGTGACGTCCGTCAGGCCGCGCCGCAGGCCTCGGTCGGCGTCCTCGAGCGTGCCGAGCCCCTGCACCGCCAGCGTCCAGTCGGGCACCTCGGTGGCGTGCCACGTGACCAGGTGCCCGGGCTCGAGGGCCGAGCCGAACCCGGTCACCTCCGGGACGAGCGCGAGGCTGCGGCCCGCCGAGCGCAGCAGGACGACCTCACGCGCGTCGAGCGCCTGCGCGCTCACCGCGGCGGGCACGCCCGCGACGTCGCCGGGGGCCGGCAGGAGCGCGACGACGTCGAGGTCGGGGGCCGTCCACGACGCGACCGCGTCGGCGAGGTCGAGGCGGGAGCCGGTCGCGTCCACCACCTCGTGCGGCTCGTCGTCGCCCTGCACGCCGCGCAGTGCGGCCGTGGGCACGGGAGAGCCGGCGGGGCGGGCGGCGGTCGCGCCGAGCCACAGCGCGAGCACGGCGCCCCGGGGCAGGTCGAGGTCGGGCACCCGCCCACGGTACGGCGTCCGGGCCCGCCGTCCGTCGCGAGGCGTGTGCGCGGGGACGGGCGCTCGAACGTTAGGGTCGTGCCATGACCGACGTGCTCGACCTCCAGGACGTGACGATCAGACGGGGGACGACGACGATCCTCGACAGCGTGTCGTGGACGGTCGCCGAGGGTGAGCGCTGGGTCGTCCTGGGACGCAACGGCGCGGGCAAGACGACGCTGCTGCAGGTCGCCTCGGGGCGCATGCACCCGACGAGCGGCTCGGCGCAGCTCCTCGGCAGCCGGCTCGGCAACGTCGACGTCTTCGAGCTGCGGCCGCGCATCGGCCTGTCCAGCTCCGCGCTCGCCGACAAGATCCCCACGGGTGAGCTCGTGCGCGACGTGGTGCTGACCGCCGCGTACGGCATGACGGGGCGGTGGCGCGAGGAGTACGAGGACCTCGACGAGACCCGCGCGACCGACCTGCTGCGGGCGTTCGGGGTCGAGCACCTCGGCGACCGGTACTTCGGCACCCTCAGCGAGGGTGAGCGCAAGCGCGTGCAGATCGCTCGTGCCCTGATGGCCGACCCCGAGCTCCTGCTGCTCGACGAGCCCGCGGCAGGGCTCGACCTCGGTGGCCGCGAGGAGCTCGTCGGCGCGCTCGCCGAGCTGGCCGACGACCGCCGCTCGCCCGTGCTGGTGCTCGTCACGCACCACGTCGAGGAGATCCCGCCGGGCTTCACGCACCTGCTGCTCCTGCGCGACGGCGCGGTCCACGCGTCCGGCCCCATCGAGGAGGTCCTCACGGCCGAGCAGCTCTCGGGCGCGTTCGGGATCGACCTGCTGCTCGACCGGCACGCGGGCCGCTGGTCGGCCCGCGCCGCGACGCTCGTCTGACCGCCTGCCTGACCGGTCGTCGCCCGCTCCTCGCTCCTTCTGGGCGCTCGGCACCCGAATCCTCACGAGACCGTCAAGAGTGTGCCTAGGATCGGTGCACGGCTGACGATCGGGAGGTACGCACGGTGGAGTGGCTCTGGTGGGTCGGCAGCGCCCTGGTGCTCGGCATCCTGGAGATGCTCTCGCTCGAGCTCGTCTTCATCATGGCCGCGGGCGGGGCACTCGCCGGCGGGGTCGCCAGCGCCGCGGGAGCGCCGCTGTGGGTGCAGATCGTCGTCGCCGCCGTCGTGTCCGTGCTGCTGCTCGTCACGCTGCGGCCGTGGCTGCTGCGGCACCTGCGGCGACGCACGCCGCTCGTCGAGACCAACGCGTCCGCCCTCGTCGGCCGTCCGGCGGTCGTGATCGCGACGGTCACGGGCGAGACCGGGCGGGTCAAGCTCGCGGGTGAGGTGTGGAGCGCCCGGACGTCCGACGGCGACGCACTGACACCCGGCACCGAGGTCACGGTCACCCGCATCGACGGCGCGACCGCGGTCGTCGTCCCCACGCCGCGCCCCTAACGCGGCACCACCGAACGGACCAAGGAGGCTCCATGACCGAGGACACCACCGACGTCGGCCAGCTCGCGCTGATCGTGGTGGGCGGGCTCGTCCTGATCTTCGTGCTCGTCGCGCTGTTCCGGTCCGTGCGGATCGTGCCGCAGGCGGTCGCGGTCATCGTCGAGCGGCTCGGCCGCTACAGCCGGACCCTGGACGCGGGCCTGCACCTGCTCATCCCGTTCATCGACCGCGTGCGCGCGAGCGTCGACCTGCGCGAGCAGGTCGTCTCGTTCCCGCCGCAGCCCGTCATCACGTCCGACAACCTCGTCGTCAGCATCGACACGGTCATCTACTTCCAGGTGACGTCGCCGAAGGACGCGGTCTACGAGATCGCGAACTACATCACCGGCATCGAGCAGCTCACCGTCACCACGCTGCGCAACGTCATCGGCTCGATGGACCTCGAGCAGACCCTCACGAGCCGCGACCAGATCAACGGCCAGCTCCGCGGGGTGCTCGACGAGGCGACCGGCAAGTGGGGCATCCGCGTCAACCGGGTCGAGCTCAAGGCCATCGACCCGCCCGCGTCGGTCCAGGGCTCGATGGAGCAGCAGATGCGTGCCGAGCGCGACCGCCGCGCGGCGATCCTCACCGCGGAGGGCGTCAAGCAGTCGCAGATCCTCACCGCGGAGGGCGAGAAGCAGTCGGCGATCCTGCGAGCCGAGGGTGAGGCGCAGTCCGCGATCCTGCGGGCCGAGGGCGAGGCGCGCGCGATCCTGCAGGTCTTCGACGCCGTGCACCGCGGCGACGCCGACCCGAAGCTGCTCGCCTACCAGTACCTGCAGACGCTGCCGAAGATCGCGGCGTACCCGTCGAACAAGATGTGGTTCCTGCCCGCCGAGCTCACGGGCGCGCTCGGGCAGATGGCCAAGGGGTTCGGTGGGTGGCCCGCGCCGGGCGCCACCGAGGCCGACCGTCCCGCCGGGGAGTCGCCGCTCGCGGACGGCGACCTGCCGCCCGTGACGCTCACCGACCCGGCCGAGGCGCTCGCCGAGGCCCGCCGCGAGTCGGCGGCCGCGACGGCCGACGCGACGAGCGCGGGCACGTTGTCGGGGCGTCCGTTCGACCCCGCGGCCGAGCTCGGGCAGCACCCGGGTGGCGCGGCGGTCCCGCCGCGTCCCGCGACGCCGCCGGCGCCGCCCGTCCCCCCGGTCCCGCCGCAGGACGCGCCGCCCGCCCCGACCCGCGACGAGCCGCCGGCGCCGCCGCAGCCTCGCGACCAGGGCTGACCCGCTCCGGCACCGCATCTCCCACCGCATCTCCCTCCTCATCTCCCACGGCACCCCCGTCGCGCGACCGTCCGCGGCGGGGGTGCGACCTTGTGCGCTCAGGGCGAATTGTGTTCGTCTGCAGACAGCAGTCATCTAGCGTGGCGTGCGGGTGGTCGGGCCCGCGCGTGCGCGGACGTGGCCGCGCGTGACCCCCGGACATGAGGAGCGTCGATGCTCGACCGACTGCTGAAGGAGCACCTGCGCCCGTACTCGGGAGCGGTGACCGCCGTCGTGCTCCTGCAGCTCGTGCAGACGCTCGCGACGCTCTACCTGCCGAGCCTGAACGCGCGGATCATCGACGACGGCGTCGCGCAGGGCGACACCGCGACCATCATGCGGCTCGGCGGCGTGATGCTCGCGGTCAGCCTCGTGCAGGTCGTCACCGCGATCGGGGCGGTCTGGTACGGCTCCTACGCCGCGACTGGCTTCGGTCGCGACCTGCGACGACGGCTGTTCGCGCACGTGCAGACGTTCTCCGCGCGCGAGCTCGGGCAGTTCGGCGCGCCGACGCTGATCACCCGCACGACGAACGACGTGCAGCAGATCCAGATGGTCGCGCTCATGACGTTCACGTTCGTCCTGATGGCCCCGATCATGCTCGTCGGGGGTGTGGTCATGGCGCTGCAGGAGGACGTCGGGCTCTCGTGGATCCTCGTGGTCGCGGTGCCCGTCCTCGGGCTGGTCATCGGGGCGGTCGTCTCACGGATGATCCCGTACTTCCGGGTGATGCAGAAGCGGATCGACGCGATCAACCGCGTGCTGCGCGAGCAGATCGCCGGGGTGCGGGTGGTCCGCGCGTTCGTCCGCGAGGAGCGTGAGGCCGCCAGGTTCGACGAGGCGAACCGCGCGCTGTACGACACGTCGCTGCGCACCGGCCAGCTCATGGCGCTGATGTTCCCCGCCGTGATGCTGGTCCTGAACGTGACGAGCACGTCGGTCATCTGGTTCGGCGGGCACCGGGTCGCGGACGGTGCGATGCAGATCGGCCAGCTCACGGCGTTCCTGTCCTACATCGCGTACATCCTCATGGCCGTGATGATGAGCACGATGATGTTCGTGATGTTCCCGCGTGCGGTCGTCGCCGCGGGTCGCGTCGGTGAGGTGCTCGAGACCACGACGAGCGTGCTCCCGCCCGCCGCACCGGTCGCGCTGCCCACCGACGCGCGGACGCGCGCGAGGCTCGAGCTGCGGGGCGTCGAGTTCCGGTACCCCGGTGCGGAGCGCCCCGTGCTCGAGGAGGTCGACCTGGTGGTCGAGCCCGGCCGGACCACCGCGATCATCGGCTCGACGGCGTCGGGCAAGTCGACGCTTCTCCACCTTGTGCCACGGCTCTACGACGTGACGGGCGGGCAGGTGCTCCTCGGTGGCGTCGACGTGCGCGACGTCGCGCTGCCCGAGCTCTGGTCCCAGATCGGGCTGGTCCCGCAGAAGCCGTACCTGTTCTCGGGGACGGTGCGCTCGAACCTCGAGTACGGCGCGCCGGGCGCGGGCGACGACGAGCTGTGGCACGCGCTGGAGGTCGCGCAGGCCCGCGAGTTCGTCGAGGCCATGCCCGGCGGCCTCGACGCACCGATCGCGCAGGGCGGCACCAACGTCTCGGGCGGGCAACGCCAACGTCTCGCGATCGCGCGGGCGCTCGCCGCCCGGCCGCGCGTGTACCTGTTCGACGACTCGTTCTCCGCGCTCGACTACGCCACGGACGCCGCGCTACGCGCCGCGCTCGTCCCCGAGACCCGCGACGCGGGCGTGCTCGTGGTCGCGCAGCGCGTCGCGACGATCCGGCACGCCGAGCACATCGTGGTGCTCGACGCCGGCCGCGTGGTCGGGCAGGGGACGCACGACGAGCTGCTCGCGGCGAACGCGACCTACCAGGAGATCGTGTACTCCCAGCTCAGCGCACAGGAGGCGGCATGAACGCGCCGGCGGACCGTCCCGCGCCGTCCCCGTCCCCGTCCCCGGCCCCGTCCCCGGCCCCCGCTGCCGCGGCAGCCGCTGCGGCGGGGCCCGCCGGGCCCCGGCGCCCCGGCCCCGGGCACGGCCCCATGGGTGCGATGGGCATGCCCGGCGAGAAGTCCATGGACTTCCGCACCTCCGGACGGCGGTTCCTGCGGGACCTGCGGCCCGAGCGGGTGCGGCTCGTCGCGGTCGTCGTGCTCGGCGTGGCGTCAGTGGTGCTCGCGGTGGTCGGGCCCAAGCTCCTCGGCACCGCGACCGACGTGCTGTTCGAGGGTGTCGTCGGCTCGATGCTGCCCGCGGGGATCTCCCAGGAGGACGCGGTCGCGGGACTGCGTGCGCAGGGCCAGGGCCAGTTCGCGGACATGGTCTCGGGCATGCAGGTGGTGCCCGGCCAGGGGGTGGACTTCGACCGGCTCGGCTCGATCCTGCTCGTCGTGCTCGCGGTGTACGTGGGCTCGTTCCTGTTCGGCTGGGCGCAGGGCCGCATGACCGCGGGCGTCGTGCAGCGCACCGTGCTGCGCCTGCGGGCCGACGTCGAGGCCAAGCTCGGCCGCGTCCCGCTCGCCTACGTCGACTCCCAGCCGCGCGGCGAGCTGCTGTCCCGCGTGACGAACGACATCGACAACGTCGCCCAGACGTTGCAGCAGACGCTCAGCCAGGTCATCACGTCGCTGCTCACCGTGGTCGGCGTGCTCGCGATGATGTTCTGGATCTCGCCGCTGCTCGCCGTCGTCGCGCTCGTGACGGTACCGCTGTCGATGGTCGTCGCCGCGCTGATCGCCCGGCGCTCGCGCCCGCGGTTCATCGAGCAGTGGACCTACACCGGGCAGGTCAACGCGCACATCGAGGAGATGTTCACCGGGCACATGCTCGTGCAGGTGTTCAACCGGTCCGACGACGCCGTGGCGACGTTCACGGAGCGCAACGAGGCGCTGTACGACTCGAGCCGGCGCGCGCAGTTCATCTCCGGCACCATCCAGCCCGCGCTCGGGTTCCTGTCGAACCTCAGCTACGTGATCGTCGCCGTCGTCGGCGGTCTGCGCGTCGCGTCGGGCGCGATGACGCTGGGCGACGTGCAGGCGTTCATCCAGTACTCGCGTCAGTTCACGCAGCCGATCACGCAGCTCGCGAGCATGGCGAACCTCCTGCAGTCGGGTGTCGCGTCGGTGGAGCGCGTGTACGAGCTGCTGGACGCCCCCGAGCAGGAGCCCGACCCGCGCTCGCCCGCGCACCTTGCCCGGCCCGTGCGGGGGCGCGTCGAGTTCGAGCACGTCGCGTTCTCCTACTCGCCGGACGCGCCCCTGATCACCGACCTGTCGCTCGTCGCGGAACCGGGGCACACGGTCGCGATCGTCGGTCCCACGGGTGCGGGCAAGACGACGCTGGTGAACCTGCTCATGCGGTTCTACGAGATCGACGCGGGCCGCATCACGCTCGACGGCGTGGACACCCGCGACCTGACGCGCGACGAGCTGCGCAGGCAGACGGGCATGGTGCTGCAGGACACGTGGCTGTTCGGCGGGACCATCGAGGAGAACCTGGCGTACGGGGTCGACGGCGCGACGCACGAGCAGGTGGTCGCGGCGGCCGAGGCGACGCACGTCGACCGGTTCGTGCGGACGCTGCCGGACGGGTACGACACGGTGATCGACGACGAGGGCACGGGCGTCTCGGCGGGGGAGAAGCAGCTCCTGACGATCGCGCGCGCGTTCCTGTCCGACCCGGCGATCCTCATCCTCGACGAGGCGACGTCGTCGGTCGACACGCGGACCGAGGTGCTCGTGCAGCGCGCGATGAACGCGCTGCGCGCGGGGCGCACGTCGTTCGTGATCGCGCACCGGCTGTCGACGATCCGGGACGCCGACGCGATCCTGGTGATGGAGCACGGGTCGATCGTCGAGCAGGGGACGCACGAGGAGCTGCTGGCCGCGGGCGGCGCGTACGCGCGCCTGTACCAGAGCCAGTTCGCGGCGGCGGCGACCGAGGAGGTCTGACCCGGCCGAGGGGTGCGACAGGGACGTTCGTCGCGGATTGCCGGGGTGAACCGTTTCGGACGTTGTTCACCCAGGTGGTCGATGTGGACGGTGGTGGCGACCGCGTCCGCGCCGGGTCAGCAGCGTGGCGGCCTGTCCGCGGGACACCGACTCCCCCTGGAGGAACGATGCGATCGACCGCACCCCCCGCCCGTCGAGGGCTCCTGCGCCGTGTGGGCCGTGCCGCTCTGGCCGTCCCGATGGCCCTCGCGCTGGGCCTGGGCGCCCTCACGCTCGCGGCTCCGTCGGCGAGCGCGCACGGCTCGGTGACCGACCCGCCGACCCGCAACTACAGCTGCTGGGAGCGGTGGGGCGACGACCACCTCAACCCCCAGATGGCGACGGACGACCCGATGTGCTGGCAGGCGTTCCAGGACAACCCGAACGCGATGTGGAACTGGAACGGCCTGTTCCGCGAGAACGTCGGCGGCCAGCACCAGGCCGTGATCCCCGACGGGCAGCTCTGCAGCGGCGGCCGCACGCAGAACGGCCTGTACAAGTCGATGGACACGGTCGGCGCATGGACGGCGACGCGGGTGCCGAACTCGTTCCGCCTGACCCTGACGGACGGCGCGAAGCACGGGGCCGACTACCTGAAGATCTACGTCACGAAGCCGGGCTTCGACCCGACCACGCAGGCCCTCACATGGGGTTCGCTCGACCTGGTGAAGACCACCGGCTCGTACCCGACGACCGGCCTGTACCAGACCGACGTCTCGCTGCCGAACCGCAGCGGCCGGGCCGTGCTGTACACGATCTGGCAGGCGAGCCACCTCGACCAGCCGTACTACCTGTGCAGCGACATCATCATCGGTGAGGGCGGCGGCGACCCGACGCAGGAGCCGACGCAGGAGCCGACCGACGAGCCGACGCAGGAGCCGACGGACGAGCCGACGCAGGAGCCGACGGACGAGCCGACGCAGGAGCCGACCGACGAGCCCACGCAGGAGCCCACGGACGAGCCGACGGTGCCGACCGGCGCCTGCACCGCGACCGTGAAGGTCAACTCGAGCTGGTCCGGCGGTTACGTCGCGGACGTCGTCGTCACGGCGGGGTCCGGCGGGCTGAAGGGCTGGAAGGTCACCGTCAACGGTGCGACCGTCACGCAGGCGTGGGGCGGTACCGCCTCCGGCAACGTGATCAGCAACGCGGCCTGGAACGGCACGCTGGCGTCCGGCCAGAGCGCCACCGCCGGCTTCGTCGGCTCGGGGTCGAGCTCGGGCCTGACCGCGAGCTGCGCGGCAGCCTGACCTGACGCACGGGGCCCGGGACGCGCAGTGCGTCCCGGGCCTCGTCGCGTGCGGGGTGCGTGACCCGGACCGCGCACCACGGCCGGACGCGCCGAACCGGGACGAGACGGGCATGGCGGGCGTGGTGCCGGGATGGCTAGGGTCGCTCCACGGGGGTGGCGGGGGCCGCCGGGAAGGGGGCGACCGTGCACCGGTGGGGGTGGTGGTGGCGCGGGACGGGTCGGCCCACGACGCCTGAGCCCACGACGCCCGACGTGCTGGAGCTGCGGGTGCACGGCGTCGCCAACACGCCGCCCGCGAGCATGCTCGAGCTCGCGCCCGGTCAGGTCGAGCAGGTCGACGGCGACGAGCTCGGCAGCTTCTGGGCCCCGACCGCCGCGGCCGCAGCGGTCCCGCGTCGCGCGGGCGACCCGCGCGAGGTGCCCCCCGGCGTCCGGCGCGAGGCGTACTCGTGGGGTGCGATGGCGCGGCTGTCCGCCGTCCCGGGCCTGGGTCGCGTGAGCGGGCTCGTCGCGGGAGTCGTGCGCGCGCTGTGGGTGCTGATCATCCCGTTCGGGCTCGCGAATGTCGCGTACTGGTCGCGCGATGCCGACGAGCCGCACGGGCGACGGTCGTCGGCCGGCGGTGGGCTCGTGCGGCTGTTCGGGCTCCTGCTCACGCTGCTGTGGCTCGCGACGGTCGCGACCGTGACGCTCGGCGTCGTCGGTGCGCAGTGCTACGGGCCGCGCACGACGTCGGGCGAGGTCACCTACGTGCAGGTCTGCGCGGCGCTGCCCGGGTGGGCCGACGCGGCGGCGCGCTGGTCCACCGGCGAGCGCACCGCCGCGCTCGTCGCGGCGACCGCCGTCGTGCTCGTCGTGCTCGCGGTGGTCGGCTCGACGGGGCGGCTCCGGTACGAGCGACGCATGTCGACGACGAAGGCGCGGGGCCTGGCCGACGGCGCGGGGCTCGACCCGCGCGGGACCTGGCCGCTGCTCGCCCGGCCGGGGTTCTGGACGCACGCCCGCCGCTCGTCCGTGCAGTGGTTCGCGCACCTCGCTGCGGCGTTCGCGACCCTCGCGGGGCTCGTCTCGTGGCACTACCTGTACCGCGACGTGCCGCAGTGCACGCACTCGGACGGGTTCGGGACGCGGGGGTGCCTGGACGCCGCGGTGTGGGCGCGGGACGGGCGGCTGCCGTGGGCGCTGGCCGTCCTCGCCGCGGCCGTGGTGGTCGCCCTGGCCGCGTGGCGCACGGGGCGGCTGCGCCTCGACCCGCCGGGCGGAGGCCGCTCGACCTTCGCCGCCGAGGTGCGGGTCTCGCGCACCGCCGAGGTGCTGCTCCTGGGTGTCGCGCTCGTGCTGCTGGGGTGGGTGGTCGTGGCGGTCGCGCGCTCGGGAGACGGACCGCTGCGTCCCGCCGACGCCGCGTCACCGCCCTTCCTCGGGCTGCACGCGCTGCCCCGCTCGCTCGTCGCGCTCATGGTCCTGCTCGTGCTGGCGGCCGTCGGGATCCGTGCGCACCTGCGCGCCGCGGTGTGGGTGCCGCTCGTCCTGGCGACGGCCGTCGGCGCCGGCCTCGCGGTGCTGTGGTCCGCCGGCGCGTGGGGCGTCGTGTGGCGCACGGTCGCGGGGCTCTGCCTGGTGACGCTCACCGTCGTCGCGTCGGTCGTGAGCCGCCGACGGCCCGGTCGCGCGTGCGAGGGCTGGGCGGGCCGCGGGCCGGCAGTGCTGCTCGCGCTCGCGGGCGGGCTCGCGATGGTGCTCAGCGCCGCCGCGGTCCTCGGGACGGTGGCGTGGCTCGACGCGCCCGCGGCCGCGGAGAACCAGCGCCTGTCCACGCAGACCCAGCAGGCGCTCGACGACGCCGCGGCCCAGGACCCGCTGCGTGACCCGGTGGTCGTGCACGGCCCGGCCGCCGCGCACCTGCACGTCCCGCCGGGCTACGAGCAGTTCGCGGTCGCGAGCGTGGCCGGTGTGCTGCTGCTCGTCCTGCTCCTCGTCGTGCTCGGGATCCGCACGGCGACGCTGCGCCGCACCGTCGTGCCCGTCGTGCCCGGCGGCGCGCAGCCGCGGCCGACCACGGGGGAGGACGCCGCGGTGCAGGCCGCACGACGACGAGCCGCGCTCGCACAGCGCGCGGAGCGCCTGGTCGGCGCGGTCGCGGTGCTGCACCTGCTCGCGCTCGTCGGCTCGCTCGCGCTGCCCGACCCGCGCGCGACGTACGGCGGCGCGCTCGGCACGCTGTGGGCGCTCGCGGTCGACCTGTCCGGCGCGGCGGTGGTCGCGGCGTTCGGGCTCGTCGTCGCGAGCGTCGTGCTCGCCGGGTCCAAGAACGCGCTCGCGCGTCCCTGGGGGCTGCTGTGGGACCTCATGTGCTTCCTGCCGCGCGCCGCGCACCCGTTCGCACCGCCGTGCTACGCCGAGCGCGTCGTGCCGGAGCTCAGGACGCGCATCGACGCGTGGCTCGGTGACGACGGCACGCCGCTGCCCGGCGGTGAGGCGACCCGCGCGAGGCGTCGCGTGCTGCTCTCCGCGCACAGCCTGGGCGGGGTCGTCGCCGTCGCGACCCTGCTGGCGCGGTGGGACGGTCCCGCGGGGCCGCACGACCACCGGGTCGGCCTGCTGACCTACGGCACGCAGCTGCGCGCGTACTTCGGACGCTTCTTCCCGGAGCTGTTCGGACCCGAGGTGCTCGGCACGCGCCCGAGCCCGGGCGCCCTCCTGTGGGCCGCCGACCCGTGGGCCGCCGACCCGTCGCCCGTGCCCGGCCCCCGGACCGAGCCGACGCTGCTCGGCTCGCTCACGTCACCCCCGGGCGGTGCCTGCGCGGTGCGGTGGCGCAGCCTCTGGCGGCGGACCGACTTCATCGGGTTCCCCGTCGACGGGTACGCGGACTCGCCGGTCGACGTCCCCGCGAGCGAGGTCGACGCCGACGCGTACCTCCTGCAGGTGGTCGCGCACTCCGGCTACCCGCGCGCCCCCGAGTACCGGCGCGAGCTCGACACGCTCGTCGCGTGCCTGCGCGCGAGCCGCCCGTCCCGGTGACGCGCCGGGCGGTCCTCGGTCCCGTCCCGGCGCTCGTGGTGACACGTATCCTCGGTCGGTGCGTCGCGACCGCCTGACCTGGACGTTCTACGGGTGCTTCGTGGCGTGGGGCTGGTTCCTGTACAGCTTCAACCCGAGCGTCCCGCTCCTCGCCGACGAGCTCGGCATCTCCGACGCGCAGGCCGGCCTGCACGGCACCGCGATGGCGGTGGGCGCGATCGCCGCCAGCTGGGTCGCCCCGCGTCTCGTGGCGCGCGCAGGCCGGCGCACGGCCGTCGTCGTCGGTCTCGTGCTCGTCGCGGTCGGCGTCCTCGCGCTCGTGCTGGCGCGATCGCTCGCGGTGAGCCTGCCCGCCGTCGCGGTCCTCGCGCTCGGCGGCAACGTCGCGATCGCCGCGTCGCAGGCCGGGCTCGCGCAGCACCACGGACCCGCCGCGTCCGCCGCGGTGACCGAGGCGAACGGCGTCGGGTCGAGCATCGGCCTCGTCGGGCCGCTCGCCGCGGGGGCGTGCGTCGCGATCGGGTGGGGGTGGCGTCCCGCGGTCGCCGTGACCATCGCGATCACCCTGCTGACGGCGTGGGCCGCCTCCCGGCTGCCCGTCGGCGGCGCGATGACCCCGCCCGCCGTGGCGCGCACCCGCGCGTCGCGGGCCGAGCCGCGGCTCGTGCCCGTGGGGGGCACCGCGCACGGGCCGGTCGACGCGCTCGCCCCGGTGGAGGACCGGGCCGTCGCCCCGGTCGACGACCTGCCCGACGCACCCGACGAGCCCGCGCCTCGTTCCGCGCTCGCGGCGTGGTGCTTCCTCGCGGCGGTCGTCGCCGCGATCGCGCTGGAGAACATCACCACGTACTGGTCCACCGACCTCGTGCGCGAGCAGACCGCCGCGGGTGCCGGGATCGCGACGGCCACGACCGCCGGGTTCGTCGCGGGGGTGTCCGGCGTGCGGTTCCTCGTCGGGCCGCTGTCGCTGCGCGTGCGTCCGGCGATGCTGCTCGCGGCGTCGTTCGCCGTCACGATCGCCGGCTGGGCGGTGCTGTGGACCGCGTCGTCGTCGACGGTCGCCGTGGTCGGCCTCGTGATCGCCGGCTTCGGCTGCGGCGTGCAGTACCCGCTGTCCATCGCGCTGCTGCTGTCGACCGCCCCGCAGGCCCAGGACGCCGCGCAGGCGCGGGCCACGCTCGCCGGCGGGCTCGCGATCGGCGTGGCACCGTTCCTGCTCGGTGCGCTCGCGGACGCGGTCGGCGTGCACACCGCGTTCCTCGTGCTGCCCGCGGTCGCGCTGCTCGGGGGAGTCGTCGCGCTCGTCGGTGGCCGGCTCGTCGCCCCGACGCCCGTACGCTGACCGCGAACCCCGATGAAGGAGACCCGACCGATGGCCGCGCTCGACCACCGCACCACCTCGACCGTGCTCACCGTCCTGGACGCGCAGGGCAGCCCGCTGGCGGAGCGTGAGGTCGAGGTCGCCCAGACGCGGCACGCGTTCGGCTTCGGCTGCATCGCGTTCGACGAGGTCCGTCTCGCGCCGGGTGAGCGCGCCCCGCTCGACGACCTGTGGCACGGGCTGTTCGACACCGCGACGCTCCCGTTCTACTGGCGGCACTTCGAGCCCGAGGAGGGGCACCCGCGCACGGACGCGCTGGCGTCGGCCGCACGCCGGCTCGTCGAGCGCGGTGTCCGCGTCAAGGGGCACCCGCTGCTGTGGCACACGCTCGCGCCGCAGTGGCTGCTCGGACGCCCGGTCGAGGAGGTCGAGCGGATCGCGCGCGAGCGCATCACGCGTGACGTCACGGCGTTCGCGGGTCTCGTGGACACGTGGGACGCGATCAACGAGGTCGTGATCATGCCCGTGTTCCGCGCCGAGGAGAACGCCGTCACGCCGCTCGCGTGGCAGCGCGGGCGGATCGAGACGATCCGCCTCGCGTTCGAGACCGCGCGCGCCGCCAACCCCGGGGCGACCCTGCTGCTCAACGACTTCGACATGTCGACCGCGTACGAGTGCCTCATCGAGGGCGTGCTCGAGGCCGGCATCCAGGTCGACGCGCTGGGCCTGCAGAGCCACATGCACCAGGGCTGGTGGGGCGAGGAGAAGACGCAGCGCGTGCTCGAGCGGTTCGCCCGGTTCGGCCTGCCGCTGCACTTCACCGAGACCACGCTGGTGTCCGGTGACCTCATGCCGCCCGAGATCGACGACCTCAACGACTACGTGGTCGACTCGTGGCCCTCGACGTCGCAGGGCGAGGAGCGTCAGGCCGCGGAGCTCACGGCGCACTACACGCTGCTCGCGGAGCACCCGGCGGTGCAGTCGGTGACCTACTGGGGGCTGGGCGACGAGGGGGCGTGGCTCGGCGCGCCCGCGGGGCTGGTGCGGCGTGACGGCACGCCCAAGCCCGCGTACCATGCGCTGCGCGACCTCGTGCGCGGGCAGTGGTGGCACGCCCCGACGACGCTGCGCACCGACGCCGAGGGCCGGGTCACGGTCAGCGGCTGGCGCGGCGACTACGAGGTGCGCGCCGGTGGCGCGTCGGCGTCGTTCGTCGTCGGGGACGACGCCCGGCCCGTCGTCCGGCTCGCCGCCTGACCGCGGGAGGCCGCGCGTCGTGCCGCACCTGGACCTGCTGACCGTCACCGACCCCGACGACGAGCGCCTCGCCGACTACGTGTCGCTCACCGACGTCGCGCTGCGGTCGCGGCACGAGCCCGCCAAGGGTCTGTACATCGCGGAGAGCTCGACGGTGCTGGAGCGTGCCCTGCGGGCGGGGCACCGGCCGCGTTCGGTGCTGCTCGCGCCGCGGTGGGTGCCCGACCTCGAGCGCATGGTCGCCTCCCTGCCCGCCGACGACGACCCACCGGTGCCCGTGTACGTCGCCGACGAGCCCGTGCTCGAGGCGATCACCGGCTTCCACGTGCACCGTGGCGCGCTCGCGGCGATGCACCGCCCACCGCTGCCCGACCCAGTGGCGCTGCTCGCCGGCGCGCGTCGCGTCGCGGTGCTCGAGGACGTCGTCGACCACACCAACGTGGGTGCCGCGTTCCGCTCGGCGGCCGCCCTCGGCGTGGATGCGGTGCTCGTGACGCCGCGGTGCGCGGACCCGCTCTACCGGCGCTCCGTGCGGGTGTCGATGGGCACCGTGTTCCAGGTGCCGTGGACGCGGATCGACCCGTGGCCCGGGGGCGTCGACACGCTGCGCGAGGCGGGCTTCGTCACCGCGGCGCTCGCGCTCGGCGACGACGCGATCACGCTCGACGCGCTCGTCGCCGACCTGCCGGACCGGCTGGCGCTCGTGCTGGGCGCCGAGGGGCACGGCCTCAAGCCGGCGACCGTGGCGGCCTGCGACCTCGTCGTGCGCATCCCGATGGCCGGGGGAGTCGACTCGCTCAACGTCGCCGCGGCGGCCGCTGTCGCGTTCTGGGCCACGCGCGCGGTGGGGTGACCCCGCGCCGGATCGTCGTCGTTCGAGCGCGGGGCCGGTCGGTGCCTGTCAGTCCCAGAAGGGCGGGAGCTCGTCGGTCTGCGCCTGCGCCACCGCGAGGAAGGTGGTGACGACCGGCTCGTCGCGGTCCGCGTCGGGGGAGTCCAGGGTCTGGGTGGGGTCGGCCAGGAGGAGGTGCATGACCCGATCGTCCGACGTCCGCAGCGGGGTTCTCAGGGACGTCCGTCCCGACTCCGGCGGGCCCGCGGCGAGGCTCCGGCCACACCTCCACAGGTGCCCCACGGGCCGGTCACCACGGGGTCAAGAATGCCCGTGCGATGGGCCAAGACGCTCAAGCGAGGGCAAGGTCCTCGATCACCTCGGCGCCCGGGAGACGCGCGAGCAGCGCACCCGGCAGGGCGATCTTCGAGCGCCGCAGACCGCTGCCGACCACCACGAGCGCGCCCGCCTCGTCGGGCACCGTGACCGCCGCGTCCACGAGCACGCGGTAGCCCTCCGGCAGGCCCACGGGCGTGATCCCGCCGTACTCCATACCGGACTCCGTGGTGGCGCGGTCCATCGGCAGGAACGACGCCTTGCGCACGTCCAGCAGCCGCTTGACCGCGTTGTTGACGTCGGCGCGCGTCGTCGCGCGCACCACGGCCGCGGCCACGCGTTCGGCGCCCTCGCGTCGGCCCGCGACGAGCACGCAGTTCGCCGACGCGGACGGCGGCAGCGCGTACGCCTCTGTGAGCGCCGCCGTGTCGGCCAGGTCCGGGTCGATCTCGGCGACGAGCACGTGCCGCGCCACGTCGGCGTCGGCCGCGGCCCACGCGCTCAGCGTGCGCGCGGTCGGCGCGGCGACGAGGTCGAGGTGCTCGAGCGCCGGCTTCCAGTCGAGGGTCCCGAGGGTCACGCGCCGCACCCTACCGACCGGCGGGCACGCCGGCCGAGCCGTCCACCGCCGTCGTCGCGCGGCTCAGCGCTGGTAGGTGCCGACCAGGACGCCCCGCGCGAGCGTGTGGAACACCAGCGCGCAGCTCACGGCCCCGGGCGGGGCGTCGGGGGTCAGGCCGATGTCCTCGGAGTCGAGCGCGTGCACGACGAGGAAGTAGCGGTGCACCTGGTCGCCCGGCGGCGGCGCGCAGCCCACGTAGCCGACCGTGCCGTCGTCGTTGCGCAGCTGGAACGCCCCCGCCGGCAGGCCCGCGCCGTCGGGCGTGCCGGCGCCGGTCGGCAGCGACGTGACGTCCGCGCCCAGGCCCAGCACCGTCCAGTGGAACCACCCGGCGACGCCGGGCGCGTCCGGGTCGAACACGCTCACGGCGAAGCCCGCGGTCTGCTCCGGGAAGCCCGAGAACGCGACGTGCGGCGAGACGTTGCGCCCCGCGGGCGTGTTGGTGTGGACGTCGGGGACCGGTTCGCCGTGCGTCCAGTCCGTGCTGGTGACCTCGAACGCGGGCACGGCGGGCAGCAGCGAGTACGGGTCCGGCGCGACGGGGCGGGTGAGCGAGACCATGCGAGTCCTCCGGTCAGGCGTGGGGGCCGTCGGGGTGGGCGGCCGAGCCCATCGTCGCGGGCACGCGCGCGGCGCGCACGTGCGCACGCGCGTGGTCCAGCGCGGCGTCGAGGTCGTCGAACAGGTGCGACTCGTGACGCAGCGCCGCGATGACGCCGATCGACTCCGCGACCCGGCGGTGCTGGGGACGCAGCCCCTTGAGCAGCACGACGACGCCGCGTCGCTCGAGGTCGGTGACGATCTGCACGAGCGCGTGAGCGCCGCTCGTGTCGATCACGGTGACGCGGGACAGGCGCAGCACCACGACGCGCACGTCGGTGACCGCCATCAGCTCGTCCAGGAAGCGCCGGACGTCGGCGAAGAACAGCGCGCCGTCGATCCGGTACACCGCGATGTGCTCGTGCAGCAGCTCGCGCTCGGTGTCGGCCGCGATCACCTCGTCGGGCGGGTCCTCGCGGTGCAGCCCGCTGGAGCGGGCGATCGCCCGCAGCGACAGCACGGCGGCGACCGCGACGCCGACCTCGACCGCGAGCACGAGGTCGAACGCGACGGTCACGACGAGCGTCGCGACGAGCACGAGCGTGCCCGCGCGTCCCGAGCGGCAGATGGCCTTCGCCGCGCGCAGGTCGACCATGCGGGCCGCGGTGACGAGCAGGACGGCGGCCAGCACGGCCACGGGGATGCGGCCGACGAGCGGCGCAGCGGCGTAGACGACGAGCGCGAGGACCGCGGCGTGGCTGAGCGCGCTGACGCGGGTGCGTGCCCCCGTGCGCACGTTGACCGCGGTCCGGGCGATCGCACCCGTCGCGGGCAGCCCGCCGAACAGCCCGGACGCGACGTTCGCGAACCCCTGGCCGACGAGCTCGCGGTTGGGCCGGGTGCGTGGCACGTCGTCGGCCATGCCGTCCGCGACGTGCGCCGACAGCAGGGACTCGAGCGCGGCGAGCGCGGCCACCGCGAGGGCCGACGAGAACAGCGCGCTCGTCGTCGCGAGGTCCACGACCGGCAGGTGCGGTGCGGGCAGGCTCGAGGGCAGCGCACCGATGCGCTGCACGTCGAGGTGCGCGACCTCGGCGACGACGGTGGCCACGGCGACCGCGACGAGCGAGGCCGGGACCGCGCGGTGGAGCCGTGGCAGCCCGACGACGAGCGCGACCCCCAGCGCGACGAGAAGGAGCGGCGCGACGGCCGCCGACCAGTCGGTCGCGGCGAGGGTGCGCGCGGCGACGAGCGCGGCGTTCTCGCCCTCCGCCTTCGGCGTGCCCAGCGCGAGCGGCACCTGCTGGAGCGCGATCACCACGCCGATGCCGATGGTGAAGCCCTCGACCACCGGCCACGGCAGGTACGCGACGAGCCGGCCGAGGCCCAGCACGCCCGCGAGCACGACGATGCCGCCCGCCATGATCGCCACGACGGGCACCCACTGCGGGCCGTACCGCGCGACGATGGGCACGAGCACCACGGCCATCGCGCCCGTCGGTCCGCTGACCTGCAGGTGCGACCCGCCGAGGACGGCCGCGACGGCGCCGGCGACGACGGCCGTGACCAGCCCGGCGGCGGCGCCCGTCCCGGAGGAGACGCCGAACCCGAGCGCGAGGGGCAGCGCCACGACCGCGACCGTCAGCCCCGCCACCAGGTCGCGCCGCCACGAGCGGGACAGCCCCGTGTAGTCGTCGCGGCCGGGGAGCAGCGCGCGCAGGCGGCGCAGCGTGGCCCAGGGGTCGGAGGCGCTGGAGGATCCGGCGGGGTCGGTGGAGGAGGTGTGGGAGGAGTGGTCGGAGGAGGGCGCGGCGGAGGGTGCGGTGGCGGTCACCGCGCGTCCTCGAGCAGTTCGGCGCGGCGTGTGGCGGCGTCGACGAGCACGGCGCGTGCGGCCGCGAGCATGTCAGCGACCGCCGGCAGCGCGAGCGTGTAGTGCACGGCGTTCCCGCGGCGGGTCGCGGTGACGACGCCGGTGCGTCGCAGCACGGCCAGGTGCTGCGAGAGGTGGGAGGCCTCGAGCTCGAGCTCGGTGAGCAGGTCGGCGACCTGGCGGTCGCGCTCGACGAGCAGCTCGAGGGTGCGCACGCGAACGGGGTGGCTCAGGGCCTTGAACAGGTCGGCCTTGACCTCGGCCAGGGGCCGGTCGAGGCCGGGTGACTGCGGCACGGGTGCTCCAGGGGTGGGGAGAACGCCTGATGGATTGATGAATCTGTCAAACCATACGCCTTCTGAGGCGGTGCGCGGTTCGCTCGCCCATGCGGGTGAGACACGGGTCGCGGGCCCGCCGCAGGTTGACATCGCGCCGCGGGGAGCGTGTACTAGCAGTGTCGAACAGACGTTCGAACAGACCACGATCTGACCGCAAACCTGCAGGTCAGCGGCGTCTGTGCAGGTGCCGGGGGTCCGGCGACGGCGTCCACAGAGGTGCGTGATGACGGTCGACGTGCTGTCGCGGGAGGAGCGGATCGCGCGGGCCCGGCTCGCGCTCGCACACGCCGAGCGTCGCACCGGTGCACGCAGCGTGCTGCTGCACGAGCGACCCGTCGTCGCCGTCCCGACGGCCGAGCCGGAGACGACGGGACCCGGACCGGTGGCCGTCCCTGAGCCGGTGGCCGTCCCTGAGACGGGGACCATCCCTGAGCCGGTGACCATCCCTGAGACCATCCCTGAGACGGGGACCGTCCCCGAGCCGGTGACCGTGCCCGAGCCGGTGACCCGCCCCGAGCGGATGACCGTCCACGGCCCGGAGCAGCCCACGCGCGCGCCCGGCGTGCTGTCGGCCGCGCTGCTCACCACCGAGCGCCCCGCGCTGCCCGTCCCGCCGGCCCTCGCCCCGCTCCTGCCGGACGGGCTGCGCCGCGGTGCGACCACCGCGGTCCTGGGCTCGACGTCGCTCGCGCTCGCGGTCCTGGCCGCGGCGAGCGCCGCGGGCTCCTGGGCGGCCGTCGTCGGCCAGCCCACGCTCGGGCTGCTCGCGGCCGCGGAGTCGGGCGTGGTGCTCGACCGCCTCGCGGTCGTCCCGCACCCGGGGGCGGACGCCGCGCTCGTCCTGGCTGCCCTGCTGGACGGGGTGGACGTGGTCGTCGTCGGACCGGAGGCGCGGCTCGTCGACGCGGACCGGCGCCGCCTGTCCGCACGTGCGCGGGAGCGCGGCGCCGTGCTGCTCGCCACCACGCCCTGGCCGGGCGCTCAGGTCGTGCTCACCGCGGAGCGGGCGGCGTGGTCGGGGCTCGGTGACGGGCACGGCCGTCTGCGGACCCACCGGGTGCGCGTCGCGCGCGCGGGGCGCGCCGGTGCCGGTGTGCCGCTCGCACTCGACCTGACGTTCCCCCTGACCGCCCCGGGCCAGGACGCCGCGGTCGCGGCGGCCGTGCCGCGGACCGCGTCGCAGGCCGGGGAGCGGCGCGCACCGCTGCGGCTCGTCGGATGAGGCTCGCGGACGAGGTGCGTCGGATGAGGTGCGTCCGGTGAGGGACGACGAGCGGGGGCGCCGGCCGACGAGCACGCGCACCACGGTCCTGTGGGTGCCCGACTGGCCCGTGGTCGCCGCGTCGCAGTCGCTCGAGGTCCCGCGCCACGTCCCTGCCGCGGTCCTGCTCGGCCAGCACGTCGTCGCGGTGGGTGCGCTCGCACGCGTCGAGGGCGTGCGGCGCGGCATGCGCCGCCGGCAGGCGCAGTCGGTGTGCCCCGAGCTCGAGCTGCTGCCCGCGGACGACGCCCGCGACACGCGCCTGTTCGAGCCCGTCGCGGTCGCGGCGGAGAGCGTGGTCGCCGGTGTCGAGGTGGTCCGTCCGGGCCTCCTGCTGCTGCCCGCGGGCGGCGCGAGCCGGTACCACGGCTCGGAGGAGAACCTCGCCGAGCGGCTCGTCGAGGCGGTCGCGCAGCAGACCGGTCACGAGTGCGCCGTGGGGACGGCCGACGGTCTGCTCGCCGCGGTCGTCGCGGCCCGCACCGGGGCGCTCGTCCCACCCGGCGGGTCGGCTGGGTTCCTCGCGTCCCGGCCGATGACGGAGCTGGGGTTCGCGGCGACCACGGAGGACTCCGGCCGGCAGGTCGACGAGCTCGTGGACCTGCTGCACCGGCTCGGGCTGCGGAGGCTGGGGCAGCTCGCGGCGCTGCCCGCCGCGGACGTGCACGCCCGGTTCGGGCGGCTCGGGACGTGGGCGCACGTGCTCTCCCGCGGCGAGGACGAGCGCCCACCCGTGCGGCGCCGTCCCGAGGCCGACCTGGAGGTCGCCACCGCGCTCGACCCGCCCGTCGACCGGGTCGACACCGCGACGTTCGCGGGCCGCCGGCTCGCCGAGGAGCTGCACACCCTGCTCGTCGAGCGCTCGCTCACGTGCGGGCGCCTCGAGATCGCGGCGCGCACCGACGAGGGGACCGACCTGGTGCGCGCGTGGCGTACCGACCTCGGCGGCTGGGGTGGGCTGTCGCCGTCGCGCATCACGGACCGCATCCGCTGGCAGCTCGAGAGCTGGCTGTCCGCCACCGCGGTCGCCACCGCTCGCTCGCGCGCGCTCGACGACCGCGTGCGGCTGAGGGACGCGCGGCGGGCCGCGACCGGTCGCCCGGGTGACCGGCCGACGGGTCGTACCGACGAGGACGTGCAGTGGGCGTTCGACGCGCGCACGGCGCACGAGTCGGACGACACCCCGCCGGTCACGCTCGTGCGGCTGTCGGTCACGGCGCTGGACGTCGCACCGGCCGGTGCCGAGCAGGGCCGGCTGTGGGGCGGCCCGTCGGGCGGTGACCTGCGCGCGCACCGCGCGATGGACCGCGTGCAGGCGATCCTCGGCGGCAGCGGGCTGCTCGCCGCGTGCGTGCAGGGCGGACGTGACGTGCGCGAGCAGGTCCACGTCCGCCCGTGGGGCGAGCAGGGTGCCGCGCCGTTGCCGCTCGACCGTCCCTGGCCGGGGCGGCTCCCGCCGCCGGCACCCGCGACCGTGCTACCCGAGCCCGAGCCGGTCCAGGTGCAGGACGCGGCGGGCGTCGAGGTGCTGCTCGACGGCCGCGAGGGGCTGGCGGGCGAGCCGGCGTGGGTCCGCTGGTCGCAGGGACGGCGCAGCCGCGTGAGCGGATGGGCGGGACCGTGGGTGCTGACCGGGCGATGGTGGAGCGGGCAGTCGCCGCGTGCGCACCTGCAGGTCGCGTTCGACGGCGAGCCGGCCGCGCTGCTCGTCGCGACGACCGCCGGGTGGGCGTGCGAGGCGCGCTATGACTGAGCGCACCACCACGCCGCGCGGGTCACGCGCCGCGCAGGCCGCGCCGGAGGACGCCCGGTACGCCGAGCTGCACGCGCACTCCGCGTTCAGCTTCCTCGACGGCGCGAGCCAGCCCGAGGAGCTCGCCGCGGAGGCCGCGCGGCTCGGCCTCGAGGCGCTCGCGCTCACCGACCACGACGGGCTGTACGGCGTGGTGCGGTTCGCCGAGGCCGCGCGCAAGGTCGGCCTGCCGACCGTGTTCGGCGCCGAGCTGCACCTGCCCGCGCCCACCGCGCGCCGCCACGGCCGCGAGCCCGCGCCGCCGCCCGGTCCGCCGGTGCTCGACGAGCCCACGGGCGTCCCCGACCCGCGCTCCACGCACCTGCTCGTGCTCGCGCGCGGCCCGGACGGCTACCGCGCGCTGTCCCGCGCGATCGCGGAGGGGCACCTGCGCACGGGGCGCAAGGGTGCCGCGGAGTACGACCTGGAGCAGCTCGCCGAGACCGCGCGGGGCCAGTGGCTGGTCCTGACGGGCTGCCGCAAGGGCGCCGTGCGGCGTGCGCTCGCGGGCGGTGACCCCTCGGGGGTCGTCCCGGTCGCGCCCGACGGGTTGTCGGCGGCGGAGCGTGAGCTCGACCGCCTCGTCGCGCTGTTCGGCCGCGACAACGTCGCGGTGGAGGTCACGGCGACGGGGGACGCGTACGACGACGAGCGTACCGACGCGCTGGCCGAGCTCGCCCGCCGGTCCGGGCTCCCGCTCGTCGCGACCACGGCGGCGCACCACGCGAGCCCGCGCGACGCGGACCTCGCGGCGGCGCTGGCCGCGGTGCGGGCGCGCAGCTCGCTCGACGACCTCGACGGGTGGCTGCCCGCGGGGACGGGTGCGCACCTGCGCTCGGCGCGCGAGATGCTCGCGCGCCACCGCCGGCACCCGCAGGCCGTCGCGGCGGCAGCGGACCTCGCGGCGCAGTGCGCGTTCGACCTGTCGCTCGTCGCGCCGACGCTGCCGCCGTACCCGGTGCCGGAGGGGCACACGGAGGCCACGTGGCTGCGCGAGCTCGTACGCCGCGGGGCGCTCGAGCTCTACGGCCCGCCCGAGGCCGAGCGCGTACCGGGGGCGTGGGCGCAGCTCGAGCACGAGCTGCGCGTCATCGAGGAGCTCGGGTTCCCGGGCTACTTCCTGGTCGTCTACGACCTGGTGAAGTTCTGCCGGGACAACGGGATCCTCGCGCAGGGCCGCGGCTCGGCGGCGAACTCGGCGGTCTGCTACGTGCTGCGCGTGACCGCGGTCGACGCGGTGCACCACGGGCTGCTGTTCGAGCGGTTCCTGGCGCCCGAGCGGGACGGGCCGCCGGACATCGACGTGGACATCGAGTCCGGGCGCCGCGAGGAGGTCATCCAGCACGTCTACGCGGTGCACGGGCGCGAGCACGCGGCGCAGGTCGCCAACGTCATCTCCTACCGGCCACGCTCGGCCGTCCGGGACGCGGCACGGGCGCTCGGGTACGACGCGGGTCAGCAGGACGCGTGGGCGAAGTCGATCGAGCGGTGGGGGAGCCTGCGCGCGGCGCCCGCCGCCCCACCACCACCCGACGGCCCGAACGTGCTGGACCGACCCCCACGCCCGCACACCGGGCACGCGGGACCGTGGCCCGCGCCCGCGTCCCGGACGGCGGCGCCCGTGGTCACGGACCGGCACGAGCGGTCCGCGCGCCGCGGTGCCATGTGGACCTCGGGCACGCCCGGCTCGTCGGCGGCCCCGCGCCGCGCGCCCCGCGGGGCCGAGGTGCCCGGTCTCGCGACGGCCGACGGGCACGACGTGGTCCCGACGACGCTGCCCCCCTCGGCCGACGACGAGGGGGAGATCCCCGAGCAGGTGATCGACCTCGCGGAGCGGTTCCTGCGCCTGCCGCGCCACCTGGGGATCCACTCGGGCGGCATGGTCATGTGCGACCGCCCCGTGATCGAGGTGTGCCCCGTGGAGTGGGCGCGCATGCCCGGGCGCACGGTCCTGCAGTGGGACAAGGAGGACTGCGCCGACGCGGGGCTCGTGAAGTTCGACCTGCTGGGCCTCGGGATGCTCACGGCACTGCGCATCGCGTTCGGCTACGTGCGCGAGCACGGCGGTCCGGACCTCGACCTGCACGCGCTGCCGCAGGACGACCCGCTGGTGTACGACCTGCTGAGCGCGGCGGACACCGTCGGGGTGTTCCAGGTGGAGTCGCGCGCGCAGATGGGCACCTTGCCGCGGCTGCAGCCCCGCACGTTCTACGACATCGTCATCGAGGTCGCGCTGATCCGCCCGGGTCCCATCCAGGGCAACTCCGTGCACCCGTACATCGAGCGGGCGCGCGGTCGGCAGCCCGTGACGTACCTGCACCCGCTGCTCGAGCCGTCCCTGAGCAAGACGCTCGGCGTGCCGCTGTTCCAGGAGCAGCTCATGCAGATGGCGATCGACGTCGCGGACTTCACGCCCGCCGAGGCGGACCAGCTGCGCCGCGCCATGGGCTCGAAGCGCTCGACGGAGCGGATGCTCGCGCTCAAGGAGCGGCTCATGACGGGCATGGCGGGGCACGGTATCTCGCGCGAGGTCGGTGAGCAGATCTTCGACAAGCTCAAGGCGTTCGCCGACTTCGGGTTCCCCGAGTCGCACGCGTACTCGTTCGCGTTCCTGGTGTACGCGAGCGCGTGGCTCAAGGTGCACCACCCCGCGGCGTTCTACGCGGGGATCCTCGCGGCGCAGCCGATGGGCTTCTACTCGCCGCAGAGCCTCGCCGCGGACGCCCGCCGGCACGGGGTCGAGGTGCTGCGCCCGGACGTGCAGCGCTCACGAGCGCAGGCGTGCGTCGAGCGCGTCGCCCCCGAGCCTGCCGGGGGAGAGCCGCGGCTCGTGCCCCGGCCGAGCGGTACGGGACCGACCCCGGACGCGGGTGTCCGCACCGGGAGAGGCCCCGGCCCTGCTCCCGGCTCGGCGGCCGGCCTGGACGGCGATCCGGATGCCGGCCCGGATGCCGGTCCGGCACGCTCGCTCGCGGTGCGGCTGGGGCTGGTGGCGGTCCGCGGGATCGGCGAACCCCTCGCGCAGCGCGTCGCCGACGAGCGCGACGCGCACGGCCCGTTCGCGGACCAGCGTGACCTGGTGCGTCGCGTGCGGCTCACCACCCCGCAGCTCGAGGCGCTCGCGACCGCGGGTGCGCTCGACTCGCTCGGCGTGACCCGGCGGGAGGCGCTGTGGGCCGCGGGTGCGCTCGCGCAGGAGAGCCCCGAGACGCTGCCGGGTGTCAGCGTGGGCGTGACCGCACCGACGCTGCCGGGCCTGAGCGCGGTGGAGACCGCCACCGCGGACGTGTGGGCGACGGGCGTCTCGGTGGACTCCTACCCGACGCAGTTCGTGCGCGACGGGCTCGACGAGGCGGGGGTGCTGCGGGTCGAGCAGGCGTTCCGGCACGAGCCCGGCCGTCGCGTCGCGGTCGCGGGCGTGGTCACCCACCGGCAGCGCCCGGGCACGGCCGGGGGAGTGACGTTCCTGTCGCTCGAGGACGAGACCGGACTGCTCAACATCGTGTGCTCGGCGGGTCTGTGGCAGCGGTTCCGACGCGTGGCGCGCACGAGCCGCGCGCTCGTCGTGCGCGGTCTGCTCGAACGGCAGGACGGCGCGACCAACCTCGTCGCCGAGCACCTCGCACCGTTGTCGCTCAAGGTCCGCTCGTCGTCGCGCGACTTCCAGTGACCAGCGGGGCGACCTCAGGGGGCCGCGAACGCGACCTCGTCGGACGGCACGACCGCCGCGGTGCGGCCGGGTGCCGTCTGGAACGACCAGTACAGGTTGGTGTGCGCGACCACCTGCGCGGGCTCGGGGGCGCCCCACTGCGTGAGGTCCTCGGTGGTGTGCGCGTCGGACACGAGCGTGACGTCGTAGCCGCGGGTGAACGCGCCGTGGATCGTCGAGCGGATGCACGCGTCGCTCTGCGCCCCGGTCACCACGAGGTGCCTGACCCCGCGATCGGCCAGCACCGACTCGAGCGGCGTGTCCTCGAACGAGTCGCCGAACCGCTTGTCGACGCGCGCCTCGTCGTCGTGGAAGCCGACCTCCGGCACGATCTGCCAGCCGTCCTCGCCGGGGACGAGGCCCTCGTCGGGCGCCTGGTGCTGGACCCACACCACCGGGACGTCCTCCTGGCGCGCTCGTGTGACGAGCGTGGCGATCCGGCCGAGCACGGCGTCACGGTCGTACGCCTGCGCGACCACGCCGTTCTGCACGTCGATGACGAGCAGCGCAGTGCCTGTGCGGTTCTCGAGAGTGGTCATGGTCACCAGCGAAGCACGCCGGTCCGACATCCGGCTGCACCGGCCGCCGCCTCCTGCGTCGGCCGAGGTCAGCGCGCCGCGTGGCGCTCGGCCCGCTCCCGCACGCCCAGCAGCATGCGCCGGGACATCACCGAGCTCGCCAGCCCGAGCGCCTCGTTCAGCGGCACCGCCCACCACTGCGGCCGCGCGTACCGCTCCCGCACCACGAGCCTCGTCGTGCGGTCCCGCCCCGGGTGCAGGGTGAACGCCCAGCTGAACGTCGCGTCGGGTGCGGTGAGGACGAGTGCGTGCGGCGGGTCCACGGTCGTGACCGCGAGCGCCGCGCTCGCCGCGAGGTGCACCTCGTCGCCCGGTGCGAGGTCCTGCCAGCGCGCCTCGACCCGGTCCGCGGAGCGGATGCCGAGGCCCACCGCGTTCTCGAGCCAGTCGTAGGAGTAGAAGCCGCCGCGCCCCTGCCCGAGCTGCACGAGCCACGGCCAGACGTCCTGCGCGGGCGCGGCGATCGTGATCGCGCGCGTCGCGACGAGACCCGGGTCGCGCACGACGTCGTCTCCCGCGAGCACCGCGTCGAGCTCGTCCTCGGTGGCGCCCCACTGCAGCCCCCACGTCCGCACGACCGGCAGCAGCGCGACCGTCGCGACGAGCGACAGCGCGCCGAGGGTCCGTGGAGCGGGGCGGTGCGGGCGGGCCATGTGCTCAGCGCACCGCACATCGCCCGCCCGGGCAACCGACGAACGTCCCTGGGGCGGCCCGCCCGTGCCGGTTCCGGTGGTCGGTGTGGGCGGTGGGCGCGACGATGCGGGCATGCTGCTCGCCGAGGTCGCCGACACGTCCCGCGCGCTGGCCGCGACCCGCTCCCGGCTCGCGAAGCGCGCGCTGCTGGTGGAGCTGCTGCGCCGCACCCCACCGCCGGACGTGCCGCTCGTCGCGCACTACCTGGGCGGAGAGCTGCGGCAGCGGCGCACAGGCCTCGGCTGGCGCTCGCTCGCGCACCTGCCGCCCCCGGCCGACGAGCCGACCCTGACGCTCGAGGAGGTCGACGCGACGTTCGCGCGGATGGCGCAGCTGTCCGGCGCCGGCTCGGGGACGCAGCGGCAGGAGCTCGCCGCGCAGCTGTTCGCGCGGGCGACCGCCGTGGAGCAGGACCTCCTGCGCGGTCTGGTCACCGGCGAGCTGCGCCAGGGCTCGCTCGACGCGCTGCTGCTGGACGCGGTGGCCGAGGCCGCCGGCGTGCCCGCCGCCGCGGTGCGTCGTGCGGCGATGCTCGCGGGCGCGACGGCGCCGGTCGCGTCCGCGGCGCTCGGCGCGTCCGGTCCCGCGGAGGCGGCGAGCCTGCTCGCCGGGTTCGGCCTGACGGTCGGGCGAGCGGTCCGCCCGATGCTCGCGCAGTCCGCCACCGACGTGGCGACCGCCCTCACCGACGTGGGTCCGGGCCCGGCGGTGGTCGACGCCAAGCTCGACGGCATCCGCATCCAGGTCCACCGGCGCGACGACGAGGTGCGGGTCTTCACCCGCAGCCTCGACGACGTCACCGCCCGCGTCCCGGAGATCGTCGACCTGGTCCGCTCGTTGCCCGGCGGGACGCTCGTGCTCGACGGCGAGGCGCTCGTCGTCGACGACACCGGCCGTCCCGTCGCGTTCCAGGACACGGCCTCGCGCGCGGCGACCGCCGACGCGCAGGTCGCGGCGCGGCACGTGCTGCGCCCGTTCTTCTTCGACGTGCTGCACGCGGACGGTCGTGACCTGCTCGACGAGCCGCTGCGCGACCGCCTCGCCGTGCTCGACCGCCTGCTCTCCGACCACCCCGCCGCGAGCATCGACCGCGTCGTGACGACCGACCCCGACGAGGCCGGCGCCCACCTGCGTGAGGTGCTGGCGGCCGGGCACGAGGGCGTCGTCGTCAAGGCGCTCGACTCGCCCTACGAGGCCGGCCGCCGCGGCGGCGCGTGGGTCAAGGTCAAGCCGCGCCACACGCTGGACCTCGTGGTGCTCGCGGTCGAGTGGGGTTCCGGCCGCCGGCGCGGCCTGCTGTCCAACATCCACCTGGGCGCACGCGACGCGGCCGGAGGGTTCGTCATGCTCGGCAAGACGTTCAAGGGCATGACCGACGAGATGCTGCGCTGGCAGACCGAGCGGTTCACCGCGCTCGCGACCTCGTCGTTGGACGACTGGGTGGTGCACGTCCGCCCCGAGCAGGTAGTCGAGATCGCGTTCGACGGCCTCCAGCGCTCGTCGCGCTACCCGGGCGGCGTGGCCCTGCGGTTCGCCCGCGTGCTGCGCTACCGCGACGACAAGACCGCGGCGGAGGCGGACACGATCGAGGCGGTCCGCGCGCTCGCCTCGCCGGCGTGACTCAGGCCGCCGTGGGGGCCGTGCGGCGGTGCGAGCGGGGGCGCGGGGCGGGGGTCTCGTGCCCGTCGAGGGCGGCCTCCTCGAGGAGGGCGGCGGCCGCGTCCTCGGTGACGCCGAGCGCGACGCTCAGCTCGGAGCTCAGGACCTCGCGCGCGGAGCGCAGGAGGTCACGCTCGGCGGTCCCGCTCGCGTTGTGGCCGCAGTGGCGCAGGATCTCGCGCATGACGACGGCTCGCTCGGTGGGCAGTCCGCTCTGCAGCCGCAACGAGTAGTCCTTGATGCGGCGCGACCAGCCGTTCTCCGGCGGCAGGCTCTCGTCGTGCAGGACGGCGAGCACCTCGTCGACCTGCGCGCGCGTCATGACGGCTCGCAGGCCGATCGTCGCGGCGCTCGGCACGGGCACCCAGACGTGCAGCTCGTGCTCGGGCTGCTCCAGCTCGAGGTAGTCGACCACGCGGTCCCGGACGGTGCGGGTGACCACCGCGCTGATCCGCATCGGTCCGTGGTGGGGGTGGACGACTGTCTGACCGACGGTGAAGGGCACGGGCTTCTCATTCGACGAGGCGGTGCCGCGCCGTCATTGCCGTGGTCCCCGGGGCCCGGCAACGGGCCGACGCGTGAGCCGCGCGCGTCGGCCGGGCTTCGAGCGGCCTCACGGGGGGTGGGTCCCGCGAGAACGCTTGCAGCGCGACAGCCCCCATTGTCCCTCACATCGGACGATCAGGGCGGGCGGACGCCGTTCACCGTGCCGCCAGCGCGCGGGCGCGGCGTTCGACCGCCGCCGCGACCACGTCCGCGACGTGCGGCGCGACGTGCAGGTTGAGCGCCGGCTCGAACAGCTCCGCCTCGATCAGCACGATGCCGTGCTCGGCGGAGTCGACGAGGTCGACGCGGGCGTACAGCGGGACGTCGAGGCCGGTGGCGGCGCCGACCGCCGCGAGTGCGCGACGGGCGAACGCCTCCTCGTCGGCGGTCGTCGGGACCGGCTGCGGGTGCTCCTGGTAGACGCCGCCGACGAACCCGCCCCCGGGTGCGAGCAGCGCACCTTTGCCGATGGCGTGCGTGAGCTCGCCGTCGACGAGGTAGAGCGCCTTCTCGGCACCGCGGGACAGCTCGGGCACCTCGGGCTGCACCATGACGACGCCGCCCGCGCGCAGCACCCGCTCCGCGAGGGCGAGCGCCGCGGGGTCGTCGGCGTCGAACAGGCCCGTGTCGCGCGCGCCCGCGGACACCGTGGGCTTGAGCACGACGCGCGTGCCCGCGGGAGCGGAGGCGAGGTCACGCGCGACGTCGTCGATCCGGGAGCGGTACGTCGTCGGGACGACGGCGACTCCGAGTGACGCGAGCTGCGCGAGGTAGTGCTTGTCGAGGTTCCACCGCACGAGCGCGGGCTCGTTGAGCACGCGCGTCGTCGCCTGGGCGTGCGCGAGCCACGCGGTGAACTCCGCCAGCCGCTCCGGGTAGTCCCACGGGCTGCGGAGCACCAGCAGGTCGAAGTCGGCGACCTCCACCGACGGGTCGTGCCAGACGACCGGGACGGCGTCGAGGCCACGGGCGCGCAGCGCCGCGACGAGCGGCGCGGTGTCGTGGTCGAGGTCCTCGAGCGGGTAGGAGTCGGTCACGACGACGCCGACGCAGGGGACACGGGAGGCCGACGAGGGGGCGGGAGTGCTCACGAGCACGTGACTGTAGGCGCCGCCGGGCGCGGGGCGCGGATCAGCGCTGCGCGTCGCGCCAGGAGACCCACGTGCGGGCGAGCGACAGGTCGTAGTCCGGCCCGGTCGTGCCGATGGTCAGCAGGGTGGCCCCGCCGGCGAGCAGCCCGTCCGCGACGTCGTCGGGCGGTGCCGACACCCCGATCGACCGCTCGACGAGCCTCCCCGTGTCCCGTCCGACGGCGGCGCCGTGCTCGTCGAGGATCGCGCTCTTGCGGGTGAGCGACTCGGCGTCGCCGAACGAGTGCCAGATGTCGGCGTGCTCCGCGACGATGCGCAGCATCTTCTTCTCGCCGCTGCCGCCGATGAGCACGGGGATGTCGCGGGTCGGCGTCGGGTTGGACGCCGCCCACCGGGCCTTGATGCGCGGCAGCGCGTCGGCGAGCGACGCGATCCGCTGCCCCGCGGTGCCGAACTCGTAGCCGAACTCGTCGTAGTCCCGCTCGAACCAGCCCGCGCCGATCCCGAGGATCAGCCGCCCGCCGCTGATGTGGTCGAGCGTGCGGGCCATGTCCGCGAGCAGGTCCGGGTTGCGGTAGGAGTTGCAGCTCACGAGCGCGCCGAGCTCGACCCGCTCGGTCTGCTCGGCCCACGCCCCGAGCATCGTCCAGCACTCGAAGTGCTTGCCGTCCGGGTCGCCGGACAGCGGGTAGAAGTGGTCCCAGTTGAAGACCACGTCGACACCGAGGTCCTCGGCGCGGAGCACCGCGTCACGGATCTGGCCGTAGTCGGCGTGCTGGGGCGCGAGCTGGACACCGATGCGCACGGGGAAGGTCATGCGCAGCAACGTACGGCCCCGACCTCGCGTGCGCCGCCCGTGTTACCTCTCAGCGAACGTCCGCCGGGTCCTCCGGGCGCGCGACGCCCGCGATCGGCTTGGTGCGCGAGCGGCCCGTCTCGTCCTTGAGCACCACGTACTCGAGGTCCACGTGCGGCTCGAGCGCGCTGAACTTGTCGTTCGGCGCACCGATCACGAGCTGGAAGCCCAGGCCGCGCCACGCCCCGATCGCACGACCGGTGAACCGCGCGTCGGCCTTGATGAGGGCCTCGTCGAGGAACACCGGCGCGTACCGCGGCCGTGCCGCGCCCGCGTCGCCGAGCTGGTAGCGCAGCGCCGCCCCGACGATGAACGCGACGAGCTCCTGCGACTCGCCACCCGACTTCTCGCCGATGTGGTCGTACAGCGCGACGTGCTCGCCGTCGAGGTCGACCTTCTCGGCCGACAGCCGCACGTGCCGGCGGACGTCGACGAGGTCCGCGAAGTCGGGGGAGGTGCGCCGGATCCGGTCGATGACCTTCGCCATGCGGTGGTAGCGCCTCTCACGCTCGCCGTCGGTCGCCTCGGTCGCGAGGACCTCGCGCAGGTCGCGCAGCTCCTTGCGGAAGCGCGCGACGACCGTGGACTGCGTGTCGCGTGCGTCGATGCGCAGGCGGTGCTCGTCGTCGGCGAACGGCAGGTCCGCGAGGATGTCGTTGACGGGGCGGATGCGTTCCTTGATCTCCCGCACGGAGCGCGACAGCGCGTTGGCGAGGTCCGTCAGGTCGTTGCCGGACAGGCGCAGCAGGCTCTTGCGCCACTCGGCCTCGAGCTCGTGCATCCCGTTCGTCTCGAGCTCGACGAGGATGCGTTCGAAGTCGTCGAACGACGCGTCTGGGTCGGTTCCCAGGTTCGGGTCCGGCCACCGTTCGACGAACGTCTCGAACGTGCGGCGCAGCGCGTCCCGCTGGGTGCCGATGACCTGCTGCGCGGCCTGGCGGTCGGCGAGCAGGAGCGCGCCCGCACGCGAGAGCAGGTCGTCGAACGCCCGCAGGTCCTCGGTCGCGTCGTCGCCCGACGACGAGGCGGACGCACCCTCGCGCTGCGCGACGAGCAGGCCTTCGAGGTAGGCGCGCTGGTCGTCGGACACGGTCGTGCCCTGCGCCTCGGCCTCGTCGAGCGCGCGCTGCGCGACGTCCACCTCGTCGGTGACCGACGACCAGCGGTCCGCGAGCGCCGCGACGTCGCCCTTGGAGCGGCCGAGCTGCTCGGTGAGCGCGGAGATCGTCGTGTCGAGCTCGTCGGCGCGCCGCTGCAGGCGGGTCACCTCGGGGCTGCCCGACGTGACGCCGCCGATCACCTGCTCCCACCGGTCGATCGCCGCCTGCTGGCCCGCGACGTCCACCTGCGACCACGTGAGCTCCAGCACGGACTCGTAGGAGCGCCGACGCGCGTCGTCGCCGTCGAGGCGGGCCTCGGCGGCCTCGACCTGCGCCTGCGCGGTGGCGACGCGCTCGCGCGCGCGGTCCAGCCGGCGGTCCAGGTCGGCGAGTCGGCGCGTGTTGGTGAAGCCCAGCACGTTCGCCTGCCCGCGGCCGCCGTGCGCGCCGCGGGTGCCCTGCGACATCTGGCCGGCCCGTGTGAGCGCCCGGGGGTGCTGCGCGAGCTCGCCCGGGGTGTCGACGCACACGTAGTCGAACCGCTGCGCGAGCTCGCTGCGCAGCCAGCCCGTGAACGGCGACGTGCGGTAGTCGAGGCGGCCGGGCAGCGTGCGGGAGTCCACGGCGACGGTGTCCGGGAGGTCGGTGGGCACGCCCTGGAACTGGATCCGACGAGCGAGCGGGACGGCGTCGATCGCGGCACGGAAAGCCCGCAGGTGCGAGGCGTCGAGGAGCAGGCGCGTCGCGAAGCCGCCGAGCGCGAGGTTGAACGCCTCGCGCCAGGGCTCGTGCTCGGTGCGGACCTCGACGAGCTCGGCGACGAAGGGCAGGTCCCCGGGCGTGAGGCCCGCCGCCTCGGCGAGCGCCGCGCGGGCGCGGTGCAGCTCGCCGGGGATGTTGTCCTGGCGCCTGGTGACCGCGGCGCGCTCGGCCTGTAGGTCCGCGAGGTCGGCGACCGCCTCCTTCTTCTCCGACATCGCGTCGAAGAGCTCCTGCCGGGCCGCGTTCCTCGTCTCGGTGTCGCGCAGCGCGTCGTGCGCCTGCGCGACGAGCGCGGCGTGCTCGGCCTCGGACGTGACGGACACGCCGGGCAGGTCGGCGAGCGCCTCGTCGAGCCGCGCCCGGGCGCGCTGCACGGTCGCGAGGCGCTGCTCGGCGGCCGCGAGCTCACGCTGCGCGCTCGCGAGCCGGTCGCCGCCGGACGTCCACAGCGTCTCCTTGACGCCGTCGAGCTCGGCCCGCGCCGCGGCGACGCGCGCCTCGGTCTCCGCGACCAGGTCGCGTGCGCGGTGGTGGCGGTGCTGCAGGTCCGCCTCGGCCGCGCGCAGCAGGTCGAGCCGGTGCGCGTGCTTCCACAGCGCGGCGGGGGAGGCGGCGTCGTCGAACGTGCCGATCTCGTCGATCACGCGCAGCCGGCCCGCGGCCTCGTCGACGTCCGCGCGGTAGGCGCGGATCGGCTCGAGCGCCTTGACCTGCTGACGCGCCGTGATCATCTGGTCGCGCGTGCCCGTGAGCTTGTCGAACTGCTCGACCACCGCGTCGGCCGTCGCGAACGTGTCCGGCTCCTCGAGCACCATCGCCTTGTAGAGCGCGTCGACCGTCGTGATCTGCTGGCCCGCCTGGATGCGGCCCAGCAGCGCGACGGCCTTGTGCCCGTCACCCGCCGCACCGATGCCGAGCGTCGAGTGCAGGCGCGCGGTGAGCTCGCGGTCCGTGTCGTACACCGACAGGCCGGCCTCGGTGAGCGCGGGGCGCGAGAACCGGGTGGCGGCCGCCCGTTCGAGGTCCCGCAGGTCGAGCTCGCCGTCGCGCGTCGCACGCACCGCGACGACGTCCTCGAGCGTGCGGGCGGCCGACGGCACGTACCACGCGCGCACCGCGGTGAACTGCGTGCCCGACTGGTCCGCCCACGTCATCGAGATCGCCGACCACGTGTCGCGCCCGTCGCCGCGCAGCACCCGCTGACGCGTGCCGTCCTCGGTGCGGGACTCGTCGAGCTTGCCGCGCGCGTAGGACAGGATGTTGCGCTGGTCCTTGCCGCGCGGGCGCCCGACGACCCCGCCGTTCGACGCGCCGTTGAACGGTGTCGTGTGCGGCATGAGCAGCGCGATGTACGCGTCCATGAGCGTCGACTTGCCCGAGCCGGAGCCGCCCGAGAGCAGCGTCGCGGTCGGCGCGAGCCGGATGCGGTGGTGGCCGTCGTACCCGCCCCAGTTGACCAGCTGCAGGTCGCGCGCGACCCACTGCTGGCCGGTGGAGGCGGCCGGGATCAGGCCGAACAGCGTGTCGACCATCGTCATCGTGCGGCCTCCTCGGTCGCCTCGGTGGCGTCGTCGTGCGCGCCCTCGTCGGGCGCACCCTCGTCGGGCGTGGTCCCGACCGTGCGACCTTCGGCGCGCTCGCGCAGCCAGTCGCGCAGCTCGGCCAGGCGCTCGTTGCTGAGCACGACCTCGACGAGCGGTGTCACGCGGAAGCGGCCCTCGGACTCCTCGTCGACGATCCCGTCCTTCGCGAGCCGCGCGAGGGCCGCGCGGATCTCGCGCTGGTGCGTCGCGACGTTCGTGTCGTCGGGGTCGAAGTACGTCAGCGCGGTCGCCTCGATCTCCTCGACGTCGACGCGCACGGACGTCTCGCCCGCACCGCGCTCCCGCTGGAACACGGTGCGCAGGTGCACCAGGACGAGCGTCTCGGCGCGGGAGTACGCCTCGTCGCGCAGCAGCACCGGGACGTCGAGCTCGGCCGAGCGGACCTGCCGCTTGTACGCGACACCGCGCTCGTGGTCGACGACGAGGTGCACGAACAGGTCGTGCAGGCGCGACTCGACGACCTGCTGGTTCTCCAGCAGCGTGCGCCACTGCGCGCGGTTGCGGTCCGCGACGAGGAAGCGGCGCTGCAGCAGCCGGACGAGCACGCGGCGCACGTCCGCGTCGAGCGCGCCGGTGTCGCCCGCGAACAGCTCGGCCGGGTCGTCCTCCATCGCGACGGGGGAGATGAACCCGGCGTCAGCGGTGGCGGGCGCGGCGGCGTCGACCTCGCCGGTGCGTGCATCGGTCGTCGTGTCAGTCATCGTCGTCCTTCGTGCGGGTCGTGCTCGTGGTGACGGCGCCGAACGCGAGGCGGCGGCGCGTCCCGTCGGGGCGGACCGCGTCGACGAACGCGACCCGGTCGGTCTCCTGCATGCCGTGGGCGTGCGCCAGCTCGAGCAGCCCCAGCAGGTCCACGGGCCGGCGCAGGTCGTCGGGTGCGGCGTCGAACGCGGCGGCGAGGTCCACCTCGTCGTCCGACGAGCGGGCGAACGCGCTCAGGTGCGCGTCGAGCTCGGCGTAGTGCGGGCCACCCCACGCGCGCGCGTCGTCCGCCGGGGCGTCGCCGTCCTCGTCGTCCCACTGTGCGAGCGCGTCCGGGGGCTCGGGCGTGCGCAGGTCACCCACGGTCTGCCGCAGGTGCTCCACGTCCGCGACCGGCAACCGCCGCACGGGCGGTACGGCCTCGAACCGGCGGGCGTCCGGCATCCACGCCTGCAGGCCCGTCATGACGTCCCGCAACAGCGAGTCGACCTGCCGGTCGCGCAGCGGGTCGTGGTTGCGGACCTGCGCCGTGATCACGTACGACGCCTCGCGCTGCGCCGCGAAGACCTGCTCGAGGCCCGCCTCGATGCGGCGCACGACGTCCCGCAGGTCACCGCGCTGCTGCGCGTCGAGCCGCCGCGCGAACCGGTGCCGGAGCACGACGTCAAGGTGGGTCGCCAGGTCGTCGAGCCGCTGGGGGTCGCCGATGAGCCGCAACGCCCCCGCGAACGCGCGACCCTCGACGGTCGACTCCATGACGTGCTCGCCGCGCTGCAGGTACTCGCGCAGCACGTCGCCCGTGGGGCGCTCGTCCTGCCGCAGCGCCGTGACGACGTCGCGCTGCATCGCCTTGATCGACTCCGCGACGCGCGCGAAGTCGGCGGGCAGCTCGCGCATGAGGTGCACGACGTTCTCCGCCTGCTCGAGCAGGTCCTCGTCGTCGACCTCGTCCACGACGCCCGTGCGCTGCACGCGCTCCAGCTCCGCCTGCAGCGCCTTGATCTGCGAGTCCAGGCGCGCGACCCGCACCATGGCGTCCGGGTCCGCGTCCTGCGCGAGGCGCTCGACCGCGTCCAGCAGCGTCCGCACGCGCGACTGCGACACCCGCGCCCGCGCGCCGCCCGCCCGCCCGGCGACCTCGAGCGCCCCGACGGCGTGCGCCGAGAGGCGGTAGACCTCCACGTCGTCGTCCAGCACCTGCCGCACGAGCCAGCCGGCGTCCGCCCACTGCCGGCACAGGTCACGCGCCGTCCCGGTGGGCAGGTCGTCCCCGAACCCCGCCGAGCGGAGCTGGTCGAGCGCGTCGCCGACCTCGGTGTGAGCGTCTGCCACGGGGACCGTGGGGCGCTCGGCGGTGAACACGAGCGACAGCAGCGAGACGACGAGAGGCGCGTGCCGCTTGTGCAGGAGGTCCAGCATCGGGTTCTGGAAGGCCCGGACGGCGCCCAGGTACGCCGCTTCGGCACGAGTGATCATCGCGGGACACCTTAGGTGCCCCGGGCGGCGGGCGGCCGCCGACGCCGCTGGGCGAGTCGCGCGGCGCGGCTCAGGACGTCCGGCCGATGCACCGCCACGGGGCGGTCGAGACGATGGGCGCCATGATCACCCTCTACCTGCACGGCAGGGCGGCATGCGACGCCCGCACGCTCGAGTCGTTCCTCGCGCGCGCCCGCCCGGTCTACGAGGCGCCCGGTGGCATCACGGTGCGGCTGCAGTGGAGCCTGGCCGAGCCCGGCGCGTTCGTCGAGATCATGGAGTACCGCGACCGCGTCACCTACGAGGCGGACCAGGTCCGCGTCGAGCGCGACCCCGCGATGCGTGCACTGATCGACGAGTGGCACGCCCTGCTCGCGGGCGCACCCCGCGTCGAGGCCTACGAGGACGTCACGCTCGGCGGCGGCGCAGCGGACAGCGTGCGTCGGGAGGCCCGGGCGTAGCCGGACGAGCCGGGTGCGGCGAGGGTCCGACCCGCGACCGATGCGGCGAACGGGCCGGGCACGACCGGGTCCCGGGGGATCCCGAAGACGTCGGTGCTCAGGTCCAGGTCGGACCCGTCGGGGTTGGTGTAGGGCATCTCGGCCTGGTAGCTCGTCCCGAGGCGCGCGGTCGTGACCGGGTCGACGACGGGGAGGTCGTCCGTGCGGTCCACCTCGACGCGGATGGTGCCGGCCTCCGCGTCGACCACCTCGACGCGCAGCGGTGACGCGCCGACCACGAGCGCCGTGAACTCCGCGCGGAACGGCTCGGCGCCCTCCGCGTAGAGGTTGCCCTCGACCCGGACCGGGAGCCGTGGCCCGGCCAGGTCGCTCCCGCGCTCGTTCGGGTACTCCTGGGGCGTCGGGTAGGCGTCGTACTGCGAGGTGCCGACGGGGGTCGGCGTGAAGGTCGCCTGTCCGGGCACGCCGTCCATGTCGATCGCGCCGGACCAGAAGCTGGCGAGCGCCGGTTCCTCGTGCCCGTCGGCGCCGTCGGCTCCAGCGGAGGGACGGTCGCCGACGAAGATGTTGTTGAGGAAGCGGTCGTCGCCGCCGAGGATGTTCGACACCCCGTAGACGGCTGTGGAGTGCGGCACGTGGTAGGGCGTGTAGCGCTGGTGCTCGGTGCAGTTCGCGATGCGGCCTGCGACGTAGTTGTGCACGTACGCGCCGCCGGAGGACATGTCCTTGACCGCCCACGGCGACAGGAAGAGGTTCGAGTCGACGAGGTACGGGCCGTGGCAGACCTCGACCATGAAGTCCTCGGCGGTGGACGCGTAGAACACGTTGCGCCGCACCAGCGTGCCCTGGGCCTGCCAGTCGAGCCACAGCGCGCGGTGCGTGTGGTGGATCGTGTTCCCGCTGATCACGGTGTCGATGGCGGCGTGCAGCTTGATCCCGGCCACCTCGGCGCCGTGCCACTGCCGCTTCACGTGGATGCGGAAGATGTGGTTGTCCTCGATCGTCGAGAACGCCGCGCCCAGGTGCCCGACGACGCCGGCCTGCTCGCAGTCGCGGATCGTGTTGCGCCGTACGGTGTGCGAGCCGACGTGGTCCCGGTGCCACGGGTGCGGCTCGCCGACGGCCGGTCCGCCCAGGAAGAGCGCGCGCTGGATCACCTCGCGCTCGCGCTGCGTCCCGCCCTTGGCGCCGTCGGGCCCCGCGGCCGCCTCGTTCTGCCCGGTGCTGGCCTCCTTGCCGAGCGAGACGCCGACGTTCTTCGAGTCGGTGATCGTGTTGTCCTCGATCACCCAGCCCGTCGACCAGTGCGGGCCGATCAGACCCTCCTGCAGGGCGGTGGGCGGTGCCCACTGCGTGGCGGCCTTCGTCAGCGTGAAACCGCGGACGGTGATGTGGTCGACGCCCGTCGCCTCGGGCCAGAAGACGAAGGTGCGCGCGTTGATCTCGATCTCGTGCTCGGCGGGGTCCACCCCGCCGAAGTTCGCCCAGATCGTCGTGACGTCGTCGCCCACCTCGCAGTACCAGGTCAGCAGCGAGCCCTGCGGGTCGAACGAGTCGGGGGTGACCTCGGGGTTCTCGACGCCGCCGAGTGTCAGTGACTCGTACATCGACCTGCCGTCGAGGTAGACCTCGCCGGTGTGCCAGGTGTTGACCCGGTCGAAGAACCAGTCGCCGCCGATGCGCTCCGCGTACGGGTTGCGCGCGCCGAACAGCGCGTTCGGCACCCGCGCGACCCAGACGCGGCCCTCGGCGCCAGGGTGGGGGCGCCAGTCGGTGACCACCTCGGCCCCCGAGATCGTGACGGGCTCGAACCGCCCGTCCGGGCCCACCGCCGCCTGGTAGGTGATCGGCGCGACGGCAGTCCCGCCGCGCGGGGGGTTCACCCACTCCCGGTACACGCCTTCGTGCACCGTGACGGTGTCGCCCGGCAGGGCCGCCTGGGCCGCCCGGTTGATGGTCCGGAACGGGGCCTCGGCCGAGCCGTCAGCACGGTCGGAACCGGTGACGGCGACGTGCAGGATGGTCACGACAACGCCTTTCGTCGATCACTGGGTCGTGCAGTGGTGGGGGAGAAGCGGAGGTGTCAGGCCTCCACGTCCGCCGGCTCGGGTCTCACGTACCCCCGGTCCACGAAGAACCGCTCGAGCAGGTAGCACCACCACACGAGGATCAGGCCGGGCACCACGAACACCGCGGGCATGAAGTTCCAGATGGCGACGCACCCGACGAACACGGCGATCGCGAGCAGGAACGTCAGGCTGGGTGTCGTCAGACCCAACGTGAGCCCGTTGCGTACCTGACGCCAGGTGGGGTTGGTGAAGCGGGCGACGAGCGGGAGGCACCAGAACAGCAGGAGAACGAGGAAGAGGCCGATGACGAGCAGCGGCACCAGCACCTCGGCCAGCCCGAGGGTGGGCAGGTAGGACAGCGTGAGGAGGCCGATCGCCGCGACCGCGACGGCCATCAGGCCGACGACCGTCGCCTGCGCCCAACTCTGCCGCCAGGCCTTGGTGGCGACCGCCCAGGGCCCGGCGTCCTTGCCCAGGACGTACCTGCGGCACAGCTCGTACGCGACGACGGTCCCCGCGCCCGCCGTCACGACGAGGCCGAGGCTCACGAGCCAGAGCAGGCTGATCAGGATGATGGAGCCGAGCGAGTCGAGGATGCGCCACAGCAGCGATGCGGGGTTGAAACGAAAGATGGTCGGGGCCTCTCGGTGCGCGGACGTGACGGGGTCGAGGACTCTCGAGGACTCTCGAGGACGCGGTCGGCCTCCCGCGGTGCGCGGGAGGCCGACGCCGTCAGCCCTTCACCGAGCCGATCATGAGACCGGACACGAAGTGCTTCTGCAGGAACGGGTAGACCAGCAGGATCGGCACGGCCGCCACCATGGTGATCGCCGACCGTAGCGCGATCGGTGTCGTGAGCTGCCCGCCCGCTCCCACCGACGCCGCGTTCGCCGCGCTGTTCCCGGAGTTGGCACCGGCGTTCATCGAGCTCGCCAGCAGCTTCTGCAGCTCGTACTGCAGGGTGGTCAGCGCCGGGTCGCCGGAGTTGTACAGCAGGGTGTCCAGCCACGCGTTCCAGCTGCCGACGGCCACGAACAGACCCACCACGGCCAGCACGGGCTTGCACAGCGGCATGATGATCTGCCACCACGTGCGGAACTCGCCCGCGCCGTCGATCCGTGCCGACTCGGTGATCTCCTCGGGGATCGACTTCATGTACGTGCGCAGGATGATCAGGTTGAACGCGCTGATGATCGTCGGCACCCAGTAGGCCTGGAAGCTGTTCAGCATGCCCAGGTCCTTGATGAGCAGGTAGTTGGGGATCAGGCCGGCGTCGAAGTACAGCGTCAGCACGAAGATCAGCGTGATCGGGCGGCGGAAGATGAACTCCTTGCGGCTGAGCGCGTAGGCGAGCATCGAGGTGAACAGCAGGTTCGTCGCGACCACCACGACCGTCTTCAGGACGCTCATGATGAACGCCTGGTAGATCGAGTCCATGTTGAGCACGACCTCGTAGTTCTTCAGCGAGAAGACACGGGGCCAGATGCCGATCCCGCCGCGGACGGCGTCCATGCCGTCGTTCAGCGAGATGGCGAGCGTGTTCAGAAGCGGGTAGAGCATGAGTGCCCCGAGGAGCACGAGGAAGCTCGTGTTGAGCGTCGTGAAGATGATCCGCTCGGTGGTCCACTTGTGGCGCCGTCGCCTGGGGCTGGCGGCGCCCCGCTCCAGGGACTTCGGGGCAAGGGTGCTTGACATGAAGTCCTCCTAGACCAGCGTCTCTTGGTTGAGGCGCTTGGCCGCCATGTTCGCCGAGCCGACCAGGATGATCGCGACGACCGTCTTGAAGATGCCCGCGACCACGGCGAGGCTGTAGTTGCCCAGCTGGTAGCCGTACCTCAGCACGAAGACGTCGATGGTCTCGGCCGTCTCGGAGATCAGACCGTTGCCGAGGAAGTACGGCAGCTCGAAGTTGGTGGACAGGATCCAGCCGCTGTTGATGATGAGCAGCACGACGATCGTGGGTCGGATCCCGGGGAGCGTGATGTTCCACATCTTGCGGTAGCGCCCCGCTCCGTCGACCTCGGCCGCCTCGTACAGGCTCGGGTCGATGGCGGTGATCGCGGCCAGGTACAGGATCGTGTTCCAGCCCAGCTCCTTCCACAGGCTCGTCCCTGCGACGATCCCCCAGAAGTGGTTCGGCTCGGTGAGGAACAGGATCGGTTCCTGCACGATGCCCAGGTTCATGAGGCCCTGGTTGATGAACCCGCCCGACGAGGGCAGCGAGAGCGCCACGGACGCGAGGCTCGCCACGATGACCCAGCTGAGGAAGTGGGGCATGTAGGTGATGTTCTGCATGATCCGCTTGAACGGGGCGTTCTTGACCTCGTTCAGCAGCAGCGCCAGGACGATGGCCCCCAGGGTCCCGACCACCAGGGTCAGGACGGACTGTCCCAGCGTGTTGACGACGACCCGGCGGAACCGTTCACCGTTGACGCCGGTGAACAGGTCGACGAAGTTCTCGAAGCCGACCCACTCCTGGTTCCAGATGTTGCCGCGACCCGGCTTGTAGTCCTGGAAGGCGATCGCCCAGCCGTAGACCGGGACGTACTTGAACAGGATCTGGTACATCAGCAGCGGGACGGCCATCAGCAGAAGGACCCGCTGCGCCTTGATCCTGTCCCAGGTGATCTTGCGCTTGGGCTCCTTCGCCGGTCGCGTCCGGGCCTTGCGGCGCGGAGCGCGCGAGCTGCTCGCGGGCTCCGGGGCCGGCTCGGGCCCGGAGGCGGTCACCAGGTTCTTCACCGGTGCGTCCGTCATCTGTCCAACCTCGTCGTCAGAAGCAGTGGGTGGCCGTCGGGAGCGGTCGTGGTGGGGGGTCGAGACCCCCCACCACGACGACTCACGGACTGTTACCAGTTGGCGAGGCGCTCCTGGATGCCGGCGTTGATCGCGTCCTCGTAGACCTTGACGTCGATCTTCTTGATGGTGTCGACGTAGGCGTTCCAGCTCGCCTCGAAGTCGGCCGGGTCACCGGCGATGATCTTCGGCAGGTTCTGCACGTTGGCGTCGGTCAGCTGCTGGTTGACCTGGTTGGCGTCGTCGGAGAGCGTGATGTTCCACGCCGGGTAGTACTTGGGGTTCTCCGGCTGCGGGTTCATGAACTCGAGCCAGGTCTTCTTGCCGTACTGCTCCATGACGTTGCGGTCGTAGTCGGTCAGCGTCGCGAAGAACTCGGCGGGCTGGTCGTCGGGGCTGTAGGCGTTGCCGTCGGAGAACTGGCCGTTGTGCTTCGGCAGCATGTCGAGCAGCGCCTCGAGGCGGTTGGACGCACGCCAGGTGAGGTCACGGGCGTTGGCCCGCTGCTCGTCCGTGCGGGTGAACATGCCGTCGTCGCCCACCTGGTAGTCCTCGCCCTCGATGCCCCAGGAGAGCACCTTCTGCCAGGGCTCGCTGAGCATGAGGTCGAGGAACTTCATCGCCTTCTCCGGCTGCTTGCTGGAGACGGAGATGCCGAAGCCCTGGTTGGTGTTCATGACCGGGCGGTCGGCGTACCACGGCTCAGCGCCGTCGTAGACGGGCATGAGCGGCACGTAGGTGTACTGGTCCTTGCCGGCGCTGCGCAGCGAGTCGGTCGCGGTCTGGAAGTCCCAGCCCTGGTCGTGCATGCCGAGGACGGCGCCCGTGGCCAGCTTGGCGACGTACTGGTCGAACGTCAGCGTGAAGGACTCGCGGTCGACGAGACCCGCGGCGTACTGCTCGTTGAGGACCTTGTAGAAGTCCTTCGCGATGTCCTTGTCGGCGTAGATCTGCGCGTTGTTGCTGTCGTCGACGATGACGCCCCCGTTGTTCGGGGAGCCCGCGAGCAGCGCCGGCGGGTTCGTCATGCCCCACTCACGGCCGGTCGACGCCAGGACCTCGAAGCCGACGGTCGGAGCGCCCTCGGTCTCGGGGTTCTTCTCCTTGTAGTCCGCGATGAGCTGGAAGTACCGCTCGAGCGTCATGTTGCTCAGGTCGGGCCAGCCGGCGTCCTCGAGGACGCGCTTCTGGATCCAGAACGCGGGACCGTAGTAGGTGCCGCCCGTGACCTCGCCGTAGAAGCGGTTGTAGTTCGGGAAGATGTACAGGCCCGGGTCCACCTCTTCGCCCGAGTAGCTCATCTTCTTGATGTCGTCCTCGACGTGCGTGGCGAGGTTCGGGTAGTCGCCCGTGGCGAGCATGTCGTCCAGGCGCAGGAGGGCGCCGCCCTCGAGGAGACGCATCTTGAGGTCCGTGGTCCCGACGAGGTCGGGATACTGACCGCCGGCCAGCATGACGCCGATCTTCTGGTCCACGTTGTCCGGAGTCACGATCTCGTACTCCAGGGTGACCCCGAGCTGGTCCTTGAGCAGCTTGGTGATCTTGTTGTCGGCGGCCGGCGCCTGCGAGGCCGTCGTGATCCAGGTCGTGAGCGTCGTCGGGTTGCTGGGGGTCAGCGTCCCCGACTTGTCCGCGAGATCACCCTCGGGGATGACGACGGGCTTGGAGGGGCCGTCGTCGGGGTCGCTGTCCGAGGTACATGCGACAAGCCCGCGGACATGGCTGCCACCAGGACAAGAGCTGACAACTTCGTTCTTGCGGTACGCACCGAGGTCTCTCCCTTGAGAACTGTTCCGGTCGACCTTGACTGGAACTCGTGCCTATCGGACGCGCAGTGGGGCTTCGCGTCCTCATCCCGGCGGGATTTTAGCGTTAAAGTAGAGAGGCCACCGGGCCCAGTCAAGCCCCCGCATGTTTCGAAATGATCACGGCAACCTTCCGGTACGGCCATCCGGGCCGGGAATGTCCCGGTCCGCGCCCCTCCCGACCCCCGCGCTGCGCCGTTCCGTAGGGCTGTGACCAGCAAGAACGCGCCAGAGGGCGCGTGTGCGGCGAGAGTGTCGAGCTCCCGTCGGCGGTGCTCACGGCGTGGACGCGGCGGGACGACACGCCGGGTGGTTGTTCGAAACTCTTTCGACGAGGGCCTTGCAGTCCCGCGTTGTATCGATATATTGAGCGCGCTCCGGCGATGTGGCCGGGCTGCGGGCCCGACGTGCGAACGCCGGACGAGCAGGGGTGTCGCGGGAAGGAGAGATCCGCATGGTGCGGATGGCGGACGTGGCCCGCGCGGCCGGTGTCTCGGTCATGACCGTGTCGAACGTCCTCAACGAGCGCCTCCCGGTCGGCGAGTCGACGCGCGCCCGCGTGATGGCGGCCGTCGAGGATCTCGGGTACGAGGTCAACCTCACGGCGCGGCACCTGCGCGCCGGACGGACCGACACCGTCGCGTTCGTCGTGCCGAGCTTCCACGACTACTTCGGGGAGCTCGCCGACCAGGTCGCCCCGCTGGTCGAGGCGGAGGGTCGCCACCTCGTGCTCGAGCGGACGAGCGCCAACGCGGAGCAGGAGATGGAGGCGCTGAGCGTCTCGCGCCTGCAGATCTACGACGGCGTCCTGCTGTCCGTCGCCGGTGTCGACCCGGAGCAGCTGGGGCGGGTCCGCACCCCCAAGCCGATCGTGCTGCTCGGTGAGCGCGACGTCCCCGACCACCTCGACCACGTGCGTCTGGCGAACGAGTCGGGCGCCCTCCTCGCCACGGCGCACATGATCGAGCACGGGTCGCGCCGCATCGTCGCGCTCGGGTGCTCGACCGACGCGGCGCACACGATGACCACGGACCGCCGTCTCGGGTGGGAGCGCGCGCACCAGGATGCCGGGCTCGCTGCCGACCCGGTCTACGTCGTGCCCGTCAGCGACTACACGTCCCGTGGTGGTCGCGACGCGATGCTCGAGGTCATCGCGTCCGGGCTGCCGTTCGACGGGGTGTTCGCCGTCACCGACATCGTGGCCCTCGGGGCGTTGTCCGCCCTGGCGGACCATGGGCTGCGCGTCCCCGTCGACGTGCAGCTCGCCGGCTTCGACAACCTCGACATGTCGAGCTTCGTGCCTCCCGGCATCACGTCCGTGGACGCCAACCACGAGGGTGTGGCCGAGGCGGCCGTCCGGCTGCTGCACCGCCGGATGTCGGGCTGGACCGGCCCTGCCGAGCACGTCGTCGCACCCGTGCGCCTCGTGGTGCGTGGATCCACGCGCGGCGCCTGACCACACGCCAACCATCCGTTCCTCGCGTCACCCAGTCGCTACCCGGTCAAAGGAGACCCACCCCGTGAGCACCTCCGTGCCGCCGCCTGCCTCCGCGGCAAGCCCCGAGTCGACGACCACCACGACGGCGGTCATCGACCTCGACCTTCCCGGCCCGCGCATCTCGCGTCACGTGTACGGGCACTTCGCCGAGCACCTGGGCCGGTGCATCTACGGCGGGTTCTGGGTCGGTGAGGACTCGGACGTGCCGAACGTGCGGGGCATCCGCTCCGACGTGGTGGACGCGCTGCGTGCGCTGCAGATCCCGAACCTGCGCTGGCCGGGCGGGTGCTTCGCCGACGACTACCACTGGCGTGACGGGATCGGTCCGCGCGACCAGCGGCCCCGCATGGTCAACTCCCACTGGGGTGACGTGGTCGAGGACAACTCGTTCGGCACGCACGAGTTCATGGACCTGTGCGAGCTGCTCGGTGCCGAGCCGTACGTGAGCGGGAACGTCGGGTCCGGCAGCGTGGCGGAGATGTCGGACTGGGTCGAGTACCTGACCCGCGCGGACGACTCGCCGATGGCCGCGCTGCGCCGGGCGAACGGGCGCGACGAGCCGTGGCGCGTCCCGTTCTGGGGTCTGGGGAACGAGGCGTGGGGCTGCGGCGGCAACCTGCGGGCCGAGCAGTTCGCGTCGCTCGCGCGCCAGTACGCGACGTACTCGCGCAACCACGGCGGCAACATCCTGTACCGGATCGCCGCCGGCGCGGACTCGGGTGACCTGCACTGGACCGAGGCGCTCATGCGCTCGTTCGACGACCTCGCCGCCGACCCGGCCGCGCCCGCCGGTCCGTTCCAGGCCGTCTCGCTGCACTACTACACGATGTCGGGCTCGTGGGGCGACAAGGGCGACGCCACGGGCTTCAGCACCGACGAGTGGTACACGACGATGGCCAGGGCGCACCGCATGGAGGAGCTGCTCACGCGCCACTCGACGGTCATGGACCGGTACGACCCGCACCGCAAGGTGGGCCTCGTCGTCGACGAGTGGGGCACCTGGTGGAACGTCGAGAAGGGCACCAACCCCGGGTTCCTGTACCAGCAGAACACGCTGCGCGACGCGCTCGTCGCCTCGACCCACCTCGACGCGTTCCACCGGCACGCGGAGCGGGTCGTGATGGCGAACATCGCGCAGACCGTCAACGTGCTGCAGGCGATGATCCTGACCGACCCGGACACCGGCGCGCTCGTGCTCACCCCGACCTACCACGTGTTCGCGATGAACGCCGGGCACCACGACGCCGCAGCGCTCGCCGTGCACCTGCGTGGTGTGCAGACGCGCGTCGTCGACGGGGCCGAGCTGCCCCTGGTCTCGGCGTCCGCGTCGGTCAAGGACGACGCCGCACTGGTCTCGCTGTCGAACCTCGACACGGAGACCGACCGCACGGTCGTGCTCGACCTGCGCGGTCGCGACGTCGTCGGGCACGACGCGCGGGTCCTGACCGCGTCCGCCCTCGACGCGCACAACACGCCGCAGCAGCGCGACGCGGTCGCACCGCGGCCGCACGCCGGCGTGCGGCCGCACGCCCGCGGGCTCGAGGTCGACGTCCCCGCCCACTCCTACGTCACCGTCAGCCTGGGCTTGCGCTGATGGGGCCGGGCGACCGGCCGCTCACCGTCGTCGACCCGGTCGTCCTCGCGGACGTCCCCGACCCGGACGTCGTCCACGACGGTCGGTACTACTACATGGTCAGCACGACCATGTACTTCGCGCCGAGCGTGCCGATCATGCGCTCGGACGACCTGGTGCACTGGTCGATCGTCGGGTACACCGGCCCGATCCTCGACGACACGGACGCGCTCGCCCTGCGCCACGGCCGCAACGCCTACGGACAGGGCAGCTGGGCCGCGAGCATCAGGTACCACGAGGGGACGTACTACGTCTCGGTCGGGAGCCTGACCACCGACATGACGTACGTCTTCGCCACGCCCAGCATCGAGCACGGGCCGTGGACGAGGTCGGTCCTCGACGGCTACGCCCACGACCAGTCGCTCCTGTTCGACGGCGACGACGTCTTCCTGGTCTACGGCGGGGGAGTGATCGACCTGCGCCGGCTCCGCCGGGACGACGACGGGACGTTCGCCTGGGACGGCCCGGCGACGCGGCTCGTCGAGGACGCCGACGTCGACCAGAGCAGCGGGCTGCACGCCGAGGGCGCGCACGCGTACAAGATCGCCGGCCGCTACTACGTGTTCATGATCGAGTGGCCGACCGACGGGATCCGCCAGCAGGTCGTGTGGCGCTCGACGTCGTTGACACCGCAGTCCGAGGGCGGTGACTGGGAGGGCAGGGTCGTCCTCGCCCGGGCCGTGCCGGTCGCGGGGCGTCAGGGCGACGGCGTCGCCCAGGGCGGCGTCGTCCAGGCGCCCGACGGGCGGTGGTACGCGATGCTGTTCCAGGACGAGGGCCCGCTCGGGCGCTCACCCCAGCTCGCGCGCGTGTGCTGGGACGAGGACGGATGGCCCGTCTACACGCTCGACGCGGGGGCGACCGACCCCGTACCGGCGACGTCGGCGCGAGCGACCGACCTGCTCGTCTCGGACGACTTCGACAACAGCCCCGCGCCCGCCGGCTACTGGAGCACCGCGGACCCCGGTGCCCTGACGGCGTCGGACGAGAACGCCTGGAACGGCTCGAGCCTCGGGCTGTCCTGGCAGTGGAACCACAACCCGGACAACCGGTTCTGGTCGCTCACCGACCGGCCCAGCCATCTGCGGCTCACCACCGGCAGCGTCGCGTCGGGCATCCTCGATGCACGCAACACGCTCACCCAGCGCACGTACGGTCCGACGAGCGCCGCGGCGATCTCGCTCGACGTGTCCGGCATGAAGGACGGCGACGTCGCCGGCCTGTCCGCCTACCAGCAGAAGTACGGGTACGTCGCCGTCGAGGTGGCCGACGGCGCGCGCCGGCTCGTGATGCGCCGCGCCGACCGGCAGGGGCACGTCGCCTTCACCAGTACGCCCGTGCCCCTGACGGCCGAGACGGTCCTGCTCCGCGTGGACGTGGACTTCCGCGACGCCGCCGACCGCGCCACGTTCGCGTACTCGCTCGACGGTGCCACCTGGACGCCGATCGGTGACGACCTCGCGATGGAGTACAGCCTCGACCACTTCACGGGCTACCGGTTCGCGATCTTCTGCTACGCCACGGCGGAGACGGGCGGGCACGTCGACGTCGACTGGTTCCGCGTCGGCGACGACATCGACCGCCTGGGGCCATCGCCGGCGTCGTGAGGTGCCCGGCCGGGCCGGACCGGCGGGAGCCCTGCGGACGCCGTGGCCGTCCGGGCGACGAGCCGGCGACGACGCCTCCGGGCGCGTCGCCGGTCGTGGCCCGGGACGTTCGGGCTGTGCGTCGCCGCAGGTCGCCGGGACGATGGTCGCCATGATCACCCTCTACCTGCACGGCAGGGCGGCGTGCGACGCCCGCACGCTGGAGTCGTTCCTGGCCCGCGCCCGCCCGGTGTACGAGGCGCCGGGCGGCATCAGGGTGCGGCTGCAGTGGAGCCTGACCGAGCCCGGGGCGTTCGTCGAGATCATGGAGTACCGCGACCGTGTCACCTACGCGGCGGACCAGGTCCGCGTCGAGCAGGACCCCGCGATGCGCGCTCTGATCGACGAGTGGCACACCCTGCTCGCGAGCCCGCCGCGCGTGGAGGCGTACGAGGACGTCACCCTCGAGCCCGCAACCGGTCCCGCCACGAGACGGTCCGGCGACTCGCGAGCTCCCGATGACGGACGCGCCGGGCGCCCGCTGGTTGTGCACCGCTACGGCCGGCCCGGGCGGCCGCGCGTGGTGCTCCTGCACGGGCTGACCGATGCCGGGACCACCTGGCCCGACCTCGTCAGGCACTGGGACGACGACTGGGACGTGAGCGCGCCGGACCTGCGCGGGCACGGACGGTCCCCGCGGTTCACCGACGACGAGCTCGACCGCGCGCCCGACGTGATGCTCGCCGACGTGCTCGACCTGCTCGACGCCCAGCCCGCCCCGGTCGTGCTCGTCGGGCACTCGCTCGGTGGCCTGCTCGCGCTGCGCGCCGCACTCGAGCGCCCCGACGCGGTCCGCGCGCTCGTGCTCGAGGACCCTGCCAAGCCCGACGGCATCCCCACGCGCGAGGGCGACCGGACTGTGTTCGTCGCCCACCCCGACGTGGTGACCGGCGTCGAGTCGTCGCTCGTCGCGACCGAGCGCGACCGCGCTGCCGAGGTCGCCCGCATGCGCCGCGAGACGGCCTGGAGCGACGCCGAGATCGAGGCGTGGGCCGACAGCCGTCCGCTCGTCGACCGCGCGTACGTCCAGCGGGGGCTGTTCCTCGGAGATCTCGCGTGGGAGGAGCTGTTCGCCGCGCTCGCGGTCCCGACGCTGCTCGTCCTGCCCGGTGACGCGCCGATGGCGCCCCGCCCGGACCTGGTCGACAACCCCCTCGTCCGCAGGGTCGCCGTCGACGGTGCGGGCCACTGCGTGCGACGCGACCAGCCCGCTGCCTACCACGCGGCCGTCGACGCGTTCCTCACCGAGCACATCGGTCGGCGGGAGTGACGTCCGGCCGCGCGGGGTCGGGGCATGCGCGGCTCGTCCGGCGATGGGTCTACGGTGCGGCGCTGCCAGGAACTGTCTGCGCTGGCGAGGCGAGGTGCGCCGCCAACGCACGAGAAGCACGCACGATCTCGTTCGCGGCTTCCACGTAGGCACGTGCCTGATCGTGTGTGACGCGCTGCTGGCCCTGCGCGACGACGTTCCGCAGGTCGACGAGCTCGCGCACGACCGACACGTACGTGTCGTCGACGAGGCCGGCGCGATGCAGCGCCTCGACCCGCCTGCGGGTGGATGCTGTGCTGGGCAGACCGGTCAGTCCGGAGGCGCCGTACAGCTCGCGCACTGCCGACGACACCAGCTCCCACGAGGCGACGACAGCGAACGACGGGTCCTCGTCCCGACGCACCTCGGCGCTCGCCGTGGCTGAGTCCACGGACGTCTCGGTCACGACGCCCTGCTGCTCCAACCCGTCGAGCACCGCCTTCGCGTCATCGCGTGCCGCGTCGGCGCGCTCGCCGAACTCGACCTCGACGCCGTAGCCCTTCGCGCGCCTGATGTTCGCCAGAGCAGCCCCCAGAGGCTTCTTCAGGACGAAGACGATGAGTATCACCGCGATCGGCCAGGCCACGCTGTCGACGAAGCTCGCGGTGAGCTCCTGGGTACCCGACATGGACCGAACTCCCACCGCGGGCCTGCGGCCGTGAAGGCCACGGACACGTCCCGTTGCCCGAGGCGGTCCGACAGATGCGGGCGTGACGACGAGACGCCCCGACCTCGGTCGCATGCTCCACGCAGGCGACCTTCGGGTCGGCCTCGACACGTGCGTGCCCGGATGCCTGGACCGACGTTGCGGCAACGCTGCTGAGATGCAGGACGGTCGCGGACACACGAAGGGCCGTGACCTGCACTGCTGCCGGTCACGGCCCTTCGGTTCGCTGTCTCAACGAGTGTCCGGAGGGGGACTTGAACCCCCACGCCCTTTCGGGCACTAGCACCTCAAGCTAGCGCGTCTGCCATTCCGCCACCCGGACAGGTGGTCACTGCGGGATCCCGGAGGAGCCCCGCGGTGCGGCAGAAAACATAGCACGGTGCGTCGCCGGGACACGCATCGGCCCCGAGGGGCAGACTCGTCAGCACAGGACGAGAGATGACGACACAGCACGAACCGGGCGGCGCCCCTCACAGGCGGCCCGACGTGCGCGAGGAGGGGTGCCGGATGGCGGAGCCGGGCGTCGGGTCGCAGGGCGCTCGTCCCGCTCGACGGGTCGCCGGGTCGCCCCGCCGGACCCCGCCTCCGCTCGAGCCGGACGCGCCGCGCTGGCTGCGCTCGCTCGCGGGGGTGTCGTGGCGGCTGATCGTCGCGGTCATCGCGGTCGGGATGGTGTTCTACGCGACGTCGCAGGTGAAGCTCCTGTTCATCGCGGTGTTCCTGGCCCTGGTGTTCACCGCGGTGCTGCGTCCGCTCGTGGAGTGGTTCAGCAAGGTCATGCCGCGGTTCCTCGCGACCGCGCTCGCGATCATCTCCGGGGTGCTCTTCTTCGCCGGTCTGCTCACGTACGTGGGGTACTCGGTGGCGAACGAGTGGGAGGACCTGTCGAAGCAGTTCAGCGACGGCATCGACCAGATCATCGACTTCCTCGAGAGCGACACGCTGCCGTTCACGATCACGAGCGACCAGATCGCGGGGTGGATCAGCGACGGGCAGAAGTGGCTCCAGGACCACGCCACGGAGCTCGCGGGGCAGGCGGCGTCGCGTGCCGGGTCGGTCGTCGAGGTCTTCACGGCGCTGGCGCTCGCGATCTTCTGCACGGTGTTCTTCCTGGCGCGGGGCCAGGAGATGTGGACGTGGTTCCTCAACCAGCTCCCCGCGCGGTTCCGCGAGGGCTGGATCAAGGCCGGCGGCGCGGGGTGGTACACGTTCTCGGGGTACACGCGGGGAACGGTGATCATCGCCGTGACCGACGGGATGCTCGCGTTCGTCCTCCTGCTGATCCTCGGGGTGCCGCTCGCGGCACCGCTCGCGGTGCTCGTGTTCATCGGCGCGTTCATCCCGCTCGTCGGTGCGCCCGCCGCGATGGTCATCGCGATGATCGTCGCGCTCGCGGCCAACGGGTTCTGGTCGGCGGTGTTCGTCGGCATCGGGATCGCGCTCATCGGACAGTTCGAGGGGCACGTGCTGCAGCCGCTCGTGATGGGCAAGCAGGTGTCGATCCACCCCGTCGTCGTCGCGCTCGCGGTCGCGGGCGGCACGCTCACGGCGGGGATCCTCGGCGCGGTGGTGAGCGTCCCGCTGGTCGCGGTCGCGTGGGCGGTGTTCTCGCGGCTGCGTACGCTCGACCCGCCCATGGAGGCCGACGAGGCCGACGACGAGGTGCGCCCGCAGTCCGACGTCCCGCTGGAGGTCGACGACGAGGCCGCGGCACGCTGAGCGCGCTCAGCGCACCAGGGGGTCGAGCAGCCGGGCCAGGTGGGAGACGTAGTGACCGCCGAACAGCAGCGCGTGCACGCCGACGGGGTAGAGCTGGTGCAGGCCGACGCGTCGCCGCCAGCCGGGCCGTAGCGGACGCTCGTCGTCGTACGCCGCGAGCACGTCGTCGAGGAACGGCAGGCCGAACAGCGCGAGCATCGCCAGGTCGGTCTCCCGGTGCCCGCCGTGCGCGGCGGGGTCGATGAGGGTCGCACCCTGCGCCGTCCACATGACGTTGCCCGCCCACAGGTCGCCGTGCAGCCGCGCGGGAGGCTCGCCGTCGTCCCAGCGGCCCGCCTCCGCGCGGTCGGCGACGCGCAGCAGGTCGTCGAGCACCTCGTCGGGCGCGAACCCGACGAGGTCGCGCGCGAGCGGACGCAGGCGGGCGTGCGCGAGGTGCTCGCCCCAGTGCTCGGCGGCCCCCGCCGGCATGGTCAGCGGCGCCTCGAGCGGACCGAACCACGTGTCGCCCGTCCACCCGTCGGGCGGGACCCCGAACGCGTCCGCGCCCGCGGCGTGCGTGCGTGCGAGCGAGCGCCCCAGGTCCACCGCGGCGGCGCGCGTCGGTGGCACTGCGGCGAGCTGCTCGAGGTCGAGGTGCTCGTCGCCGACGTCCAGGACGCGCACCACGCGCGCCCCGCCGGCGGCGCGCAGCCACTCGAGGCCCGCTGCCTCGCAGCGGAAGAAGCCGGGCGGTGCGCCGGCGCGCGTCTTGCGGAACACGTCGCCGATCCTCTCGCGTCTGCGGCCCGCACGGCGGATGCTGGGACCGGCAGGTCCGCGACCCGGCCCTCGCCACCGCCCCGGGCACCACCCTCGCCTGAAGGAGCCGACATGATCGTCGCCGTCCCCACCGAGACCAAGAACCGCGAGTACCGCGTGGCGCTGACGCCCGCGGGCGTGCACCACCTCGTGACCGACGGGCACCGGGTCCTCGTGCAGTCCGGCGCCGGTGTGGGCTCCGCGATCGGCGACGACGAGTACCGCGCCGCCGGTGCGGACGTCGTCGGCGACGCCGCGACGGTGTGGGGCGAGGCGGACCTCGTCTGCAAGGTCAAGGAGCCGACGCCGGCCGAGCTCGCGTTCCTGCGCGAGGACCTCGTGCTGTTCACCTACCTGCACCTGGCCGCCGACCGCCCCGCGACCGACGCGCTGCTCGCCGCGGGCACGACGGCGATCGCGTACGAGACCGTGCAGCTGCCCGACGGGTCGCTGCCGCTGCTGGCCCCCATGAGCGAGGTCGCCGGCCGGCTCGCGGCGCAGGTCGGCGCGTACCACCTCATGCGCAACGAGGGCGGGGCCGGTGTGCTGCTCGGCGGGGTGCCCGGGGTCGGCCCGGCACGCGTCGTCGTCCTCGGCGGCGGGACCGTCGGGTGGCACGCGGCGCAGATCGCGCTCGGCATGCGTGCCGACGTCACCGTGCTGGACCTGTCCGTGCCGCGGCTGCGGGAGATCGACGCCGCGAGCGCCGGCCGCATCCGCACCCTCGCGTCGAACCGGTGGGCGCTCGAGCGCGAGGTCGCCGACGCCGACCTCGTCATCGGTGCGGTGCTGGTGCCCGGGGCACGCGCGCCCCGCCTCGTGCCCGACGAGCTCGTGGCACGCATGCGCCCCGGCTCGGTGCTCGTCGACGTCGCGGTGGACCAGGGCGGGTGCTTCGAGTCCACGCACCCGACGACGCACGACGACCCGACCTACCTCGTCGAGGGCTGCGTGTTCTACTGCGTCGCCAACATGCCCGGTGCGGTGCCCGTGACCTCGACGCGCGCCCTGACCAACGTCACCCTGCCGTACGTGCACGCGATCGCCTCACGCGGCTGGCGCGCCGCGGTGGCCGACGACCCCGCGCTCGCCAGCGGGCTCACGACGCACGGCGGGCGCCTCGTCAACGCCGCGGTCGCCGCCGCCCACGGGTACCCCTCTGTCTCGGTCGCCGACGCGCTCGCCTGAGCCTCGTCGCCGGGCGGTGCCGTCACGTGCGCGCAACGAACGGCGCCTAGTCTCACGCCATGGACGTGGCGGTGGTGGGTGCGACGGGCGACGTCGGACGGCAGATCTGCACGCAGCTCGTCGAGCGACGGGTCCTGCCGCCCACCTCGCGGCTCCAGCTGGTCGGACGGCCCGACGGGCGCTCGTCGCGCGCCACGTACGGCCTCGCCGCGGACCTCGTCGACGCCTACGACGAGCACGCGCCGCTGCTCGACGTCGCGCTCGACCCCGCGGACGTCGTCGCCGACGTCGTGGTCGTCGCGGCCGGTCGAACCGCGGGCACCCGGCCCGGCGAGTCGGTCGACCGGCACGCGCTCGCCGCCGACAACGCGCAGGTGTTCGCCACCTACGCCGACGCGCTCGCCCGGCACGGCTCGGGCCGCGAGGTCGTCGTGGTGGTCTCCAACCCCGTCGAGCTGGGGGTCGCGCTGCTCGGGGACGCGTTGGGCCGGCACCGCGTCATCGGCATGGGCGCGTGGCTCGACACGCTGCGGTTCCGCCGCGAGGTCGCCGCGTCGATCGGTGTGCGGCGGCACCGGGTCGGCGGGTTCGCGGTCGGCCAGCACGGCGACGACCTCGTCCCGCTGTGGTCGACCGTGCGGATCGCGGGCCTCGACGTCGCCGAGCGTCGCGCCGAGGTGGCCCGGGTGCGGGGACCACGCACGCTCGCGACCTACGCCGACGAGATCGGCGCCGCCAAGCGTGCGCTCAGCACCGCCGCCGTGCAGGACCTCGCGGAGGCGTTCCGGCTGGTCGACACGTGGCCGCCCGACGTGCGGCTCGCCGCGCGCCCCTGGATGACGCAGCAGAGCGGTGCGAAGACCGCGGCCGGCACCGCGAGCGCGACCATCGACCTCGTCGAGACCGTCCTGGACGGGCGCGACACCGTGGTCGCGGGGCAGGTGCTGCTCGACGGTGAGGTCACGCTCGCGGGCGCGCCCGTGCACGGGGTGCTCGGCGTGCCCGTGGTGCTCGGCCCCGAGGGGTGGACGCAGGTGCTGCTGCCCGCGCTCGCGGACGACGAGCACGAGCGGCTCGCGGCGGTCGCGCGGCGGATCGCGGCGGCTGTGGCGCCGTGGACCGAGCGGGGTTCGGACGAGGAGGTCACGCGATGAGCCAGGACCAGGACGTGCACGACGACCGCTGGGTCGTGTTCGTGCGGGGTGCGAACCGGCCCGGCACGGTCGCGGCCGTGACGGCGGTGTTCGCGACGCGCGGGATCAGCTTCGACGCTCTCGCGACGAGCGACCCGGGACCGCGCGACGGTCTGGTGACGGTGACGTTCCGCACGACCGAGCGTCGCCAGCACGAGCTCGTGCGTGCCGTCGAGCGCCTCGCGGCCGTCTCGGGCGTCGTCGTGCGCCGGGCCGAGGACCTGGGCGTGCGGGCCGCCGCGGTCTGCCACCTGCCGCGCGAGGTGGCGTTCCGGCCGCCGCCGCACGCCGCGGTGAGCTGGTCGGGGGAGTCGCAGCTCGGCCAGCCCGTGCTCGTGGAGGGGCCGCTCGTCGACGTCGAGCACGTCGTCGCGGCAGCGCAGCGGGCCGGCGCGCTCTCGACCGCGATCGTCATCGAGCCGCCGTCGGCCGTGTGACCCGCCTCGGGCGGGGCCGGACCGCGTCCGACCCCGCCCGAGCCCCAGCAGTGCGTCAGGACGCGCGCTCGAGCGTCCGATGCTCGCCGGCCGGGTGGTGCCCGTGGCGCTTGCCGGGCTTGCCCGGACCGTGGTGACGGGGCTTGCCCGGGCCCTTCACCCCGTTGATCGCCGAGGTGTCCTGCGCGAGGCTCGCGGTCGCGTACGCGACCGCGGGCGCCATGATCCCGATGGCCGCACGACTCACGTTCGACAGGTCGTCGTCGGCCGTGTGGTAGTTCGGGTCGTGCCGGATCCCGGCGGTGCCGCCGAACAGCGCGACCTCCGCGTCCGTCTTGACGTCGTCGGCACCCGTGAAGAGCCCGGACGCGGGGACGCCGTTGACGATGAACGCCTGGTAGTCCGAGCGCCCGGAGAACTCGGTGTCGACCCACGGCTGCCCGATGCCGTCGAAGTAGCCGGTCAGCACCGCCTCGGTCTGCGCGGAGCCTTCCGGGACGTCGACCGGGGCCGGGTAGGTCGACTCGTCGGCGTCGTAGACACCGACGACGTAGTTCGGCGAGCCGACCATGTCGAAGTTCAGGTACGTCGCGATGCGGTCGAGCTCGCCCGGCTTCGTCGCGAGCTCGTCGACGTACGCCGTCGAGCCGATCAGCCCGAGCTCCTCGGCGCCCCACCACGCGAAGCGGACCGTGTTGTGGTGCTTCTTCTGCTCGGCGAGCTGCACCGCGACCTCGAGGAGCACAGCCGACCCCGAGCCGTTGTCGTTGATGCCCGGCCCCTCCTCGACGCCGTCGAGGTGCGCGCCGAGCATCACGACGTTGTCGTCGCGACCGGTCCTGGTCTCCGCGAGGACGTTGAAGCTCGTGCGCTCCTCCTCGTGGAACCGCGTGTCGAGCGTGAGCATCACGTCGCCCTCGGTGACCGCCCCGACGACTGCGAGCCCGTCCGCCATGCCCATGCCCGCGACGGGGATCTGCACCAGACCCTCCTCACCGAGCGTGCCGAAGAGCATCTCCTCGACGTTGTTGTAGACGACCAGGCCGACCGCGCCGGCGGCCTGTGCGGTGACGGCCTTCTGGGCGAACGGGCAGCTGCCGCGGCTGACGACCGCGATCGCGCCGACGGTCGCGACGTCGCCCCATGCCTCGGGCGTGCACCCGGTCGGGTCGACGGGCACCGCCGCACGCGCGCGCACGCCGCCGTCGGGGCTGTTCGGGGCGTACTGCATCTGGTCGACCTCGTAGGTCCCGCCCGGCTCGAGCGTGAGGCTCGCGGCGTCGACGACCTCGAGGCCGAACGTGAACGGGTCCCGGTGCGTGCGGTAGCCCGCGCGCTGCAGCGTGCGCTCGACGTACCGCGCACTCGCCTCGTAGCCGTCGGTGAGCGCCGCTCGGTTGCCGTCGTGGCGGTCGGCGATGCGCTGGAGCTCCTGGAGGTGCCGCCACACCCCGCGGGTCGTGACCTGCTGCGCGAACCGGTCGGGGTCCAGCCGGTGGCCGCCGCGGTCGTGCGCGGAGGCCGGTGGTGCGAGGAGTGCGCTCGTGCCGACCACGAGCGCGACCACGGTGCCCGCGAGGGCTGAGGTACGTCGTCCTGCCACGATGGTGTCCCTTCGTCGCGAGGACGGCGGCCGGTCGGCCGCCGTCGGTGTCGCCCGAACGGGTGACTCCGAGCCCCACGGTGGCCGATCCTGCCCGACTTGTCACGACATCCGCAGACGTGCGCACCCGTGCGTCCCGCGCTCGGGCGCGCACGGCGCGGTGTGGGTGATGATGCGGGGCATGAAGCGTGAGCCGCTCGACCCCGAGAACCCGTTCGCCGTCCCGTCGCCCCTGCCGTACGGGCTGCCCGACTACTCCCGCATCCGGACCGAGCACTACCGCCCTGCGGTCGAGTACGCCATGGCCGAGCACCGCGCGCAGGTCGAGATGGTCGCCTCGGACCCGAGCGGACCCACGGTCGAGAACACGCTCGTCGCGCTCGAGCGGGCGGGACGCACCCTGCACCGCGTCCTGACCGCGTTCTACAACCAGTCGAGCGCGGACTCCTCGCCCGAGCTCGACGCGCTCGAGGAGGAGCTCGCCCCACGGCTCGCCGCGCACCGCGACGCGATCCACCTCGACCAGCGGCTGTTCGCGCGGCTCGAGGCGCTCGTCGCGCAGGTCGAGGCGGGCACGCTCACGGTCGAGCCCGACACGGCGTGGCTGCTCGAGCGCACGCACACCGCGTTCGTGCGCGCGGGCGTCCGCCTCGACGCGGCGGCGCAGGAGCGCCTGCGCGCGCTCAACGCCCGGATCACGACGCTCGAGACCGTGTTCGGCCGCGAGGTGCTCGCCGCGACGAACGCCGCGGCCGTGCTCGTCACCGACGAGGCCGAGCTCGACGGCCTGCCCGACGACGCCCGCGCGGCGGCCGCGCGCGCCGCACGCGAGCGGGGCCACCAGTCCGGGTGGCTGCTCGAGCTCCAGCTGCCCACGGGCCAGCCGCAGCTGGTCACCCTGCGCGACCGTGGCCTGCGCGAGCGGCTGCACCGCGCCTCGTCGTCCCGCGGGCTGACCGGTGAGCACGACACGCGCGCGACGCTGCTGGAGCTCGCCCGGCTGCGCGCCGAGCGTGCGCAGCTGCTCGGCTACCCGCACCACGCCGCGTACGTCGCGGCCGACGCGACGGCGCGCTCCGCCGAGGCGGTGGGGGACATCCTCGGGCGCCTCGCACCGGCGGCGGTCGCCAACGCGCGCCGTGAGGCCGAGGAGCTGACCGCGGCGCTGCACGAGGACCACCCCGGCGCGACGCTCGAGCCGTGGGACTGGGCGTACTACGCCGAGCGGGTCCGCTCGCGCGCCCGGGCGCTCGACGAGACCGCGCTGCGCCCGTACCTGGAGCTCGACCGCGTGCTGCACGAGGGCGTGTTCCGCGCCGCGACCGCGCTGTACGGGCTGACGTTCACCGAGCGCACCGACCTCGTCGGGTACCACCCCGACGTGCGGGTCTTCGAGGTGCACGACGTCGACGGCTCGGGGCTCGGCCTGTTCCTCGCGGACTACTGGACGCGCGAGTCGAAGCGCGGCGGCGCGTGGATGAACAACCTCGTCGACCAGTCGACGCTGCTGGGCGAGCCGCCCGTCGTCGTGAACAACCTCAACATCCCCCAGCCGCCCGACGGCCGGCCGACGCTGCTCGCGTGGGACGAGGTCATCACGATGTTCCACGAGTTCGGGCACGCGCTGCACGGCCTGCTCTCGGCCGTGCGCTACCCGTCGCAGTCCGGCACCGAGGTGCCGCGCGACTTCGTCGAGTACCCGTCGCAGGTCAACGAGATCTGGGCGTGGGAGCCGCAGGTGCTGCAGGCCTTCGCGGTGCACCACGAGACGGGCGAGCCACTGCCGTCCGCGTGGGTCGAGACGCTGCTCGCGGGCCGCCAGGACGGTGAGGGGTTCAAGACGACCGAGTACCTCGCGGCCGCGCTGCTCGACCAGGCGTGGTACCGCCTCGCGCCCGACGAGGTCCCGACCGACCCCGAGCAGGTCGAGGCGTTCGAGGCGGCCGCGCTCGAGCGTGCGGGCGTGGCGTTCGCACCCGTGCCGCCCCGCTACCGCAGCGCGTACTTCAACCACGTGTTCTCGAGCGGCTACTCGGCCGGCTACTACTCGTACATCTGGTCCGAGGTGCTCGACGCCGACACCGTCGAGTGGTTCCGCGAGAACGGCGGCCTGCGCCGCGAGAACGGCGACGTCTTCCGTGCCCGGCTGCTCGCGCGCGGCGGCTCGATCGACCCGATGGCGGCGTTCCGTGACCTGCGCGGACGCGACCCGCAGATCACCCCGCTGCTCGAGCGCCGCGGCCTGTCCGCCGCGGCGGGCGCGTGAGCCGCGCGGGTACGGTGGGCGGGTGCCCAGTCAGCCTGCTCCGACGTCCTCGACCCTGACGGCCGCCGACGAGGTCGTCGACATCTGCCGCGAGCTCATCCGGTTCGACACGTCGAACTACGGGGACGGGTCGGGGCCGGGGGAGCGGGCGGCAGCGGAGTACACCGCGACGCTGCTGAGCGACGTCGGCATCGAGCCGGAGGTGTTCGAGAGCGCACCCGGCCGCACGTCGCTCGTCGCGCGGATCGAGGGCGTCGACCGCTCGCGGCCCGCGCTCGTCGTGCACGGCCACCTCGACGTGGTGCCCGCGCGCGCGGAGGACTGGAGCGTGGACCCGTTCGCGGGGCACGTGGACGGGGACCTGCTGTGGGGGCGCGGCGCGGTCGACATGAAGGACATGGACGCGATGGTCCTGTCGGTCGTGCGGCAGATGGCTCGCGAGGGCCGCAGGCCCGCGCGCGACGTGGTGCTCGCGATGTTCGCCGACGAGGAGGCCGGCGGCACGTACGGCGCACGGTGGGCCGTGGACCACCGCCCCGAGCTGTTCGAGGGCGCGTCCCAGGCCATCAGCGAGGTCGGCGGGTTCTCGGTCACGGTCGGCGACCGCCGGGCCTACCTGGTGCAGACCGCGGAGAAGGGCCTCGCGTGGCTGCGGCTCGTCGCGGAAGGCCGGGCCGGGCACGGCAGCCAGGTCACGCCCGACAACGCCGTCACGCACGTCGCCGAGGCCGTCGCGCGGATCGGGCGGCACGCCTGGCCGCTCGACCTGACGCCCACGGTGCGGGCGCTGCTCGAGGGTGTCGCGGACCTCACCGGCCTGCCGTTCGACCCGGACGACGAGGCGGGCGTCGACGCGCTCGTCGCGGCGCTCGGACCCGCGAGCCGGTTCGTCGGCGCGACGTTGCGGCACACGTCGAACCCGACGCAGCTGACCGCCGGGTACAAGGCGAACGTCGTGCCCGGCCGTGCGGAGGCGGCGGTCGACACGCGGTTCCTGCCCGGCCGCGAGGACGAGTTCTGGGCGACGCTCACCGAGCTCGCCGGGCCGCACGTGCGCGTCGAGAAGATCCACCACGACGTCGCGCTCGAGGCGCCCACGTCGGGTCCGCTCGTCGACGCGATGACGCAGGCGCTGGTCGCGGAGGACCCCGGTGCCGTGGTCCTGCCCTACACGCTGTCGGGCGGCACCGACAACAAGTCGCTGTCCCGGCTCGGGATCACCGGCTACGGGTTCGCGCCGCTTCGTCTGCCGGCGGACCTCGACTTCGCCGGGATGTTCCACGGTGTCGACGAGCGCGTGTCGATCGACGCGCTGCGGTTCGGCACGCGCGTCCTGGACCGCCTGCTCGCCACCTGCTGACACGCCGTCCCGCGTGCCGCGGGCGGCTCAGTCGAGCGTGCTGCGCACGCGCAGGATCTTGCGGCGCAGCCAGACGCGCCGCTCACCACCCTCGTAGAGCACCGTGCGGGCCAGCTCCCAGCGGCCGTACTCGGCCTGCTCGGTGAGCAGCTGACGGGCCTCGTTGCGGCTCGTGCTGCGCGGCAGCGTGATCACGCGGTACTCGTACTGACCGCCCTGAGCGACCCAGTCCCGGCGCCGCGCACGCGTCCCGACCGTCATCCGTCACCTCGTCCCCTGTCGTGGCTGTCGTCGGACGTGCGGCCATTGTGCCCCCTGCGTCGCCGCGATCCACGCACGTGGAGAGATGCATCACAACCGGCGGGGCGCCGCACCGGGCCCTGCTGCCCTGCCGGGCGACGCGTTGCGGCGGTAGCGTTCGGGGCATGACCGTCGACCCCCGTGCCGCGCTGGACCGATTCATCGCCGCGCTCGAGGCGCACTACAACGCCGTCGTCGCGCGCAAGGGCGAGGACGACCCCGCGGTCGACGACGCCTACGACGTCCTGGCCGACGCGTTCGAGGTGTACGACGACGCGCTCGGCACGATCCACGGGGAGGCCACGCCGTTCTACCTCGCCGAGGAGGAGGACGACGAGGACGAGTACGACGACGACGCGGATGACGACGACGACGCCGATGACGACGCCGATGACACCGACGACGTCGACGCGGACTTCGACGACGCGGACGACGCGGACGATGCCGAGGGTGGCTTCGACGACGAGTACGACGACGAGACCGAGGTCGAGCCCGCCCGCTGACGGCGGACCGTCGGGCGCGGGGTCAGAACCGCTCGGGGTACCCGACCGTCGGCGCGGAGACGTCGTCGAGCGCCTGCTCGATCTCGTCGGGCAGCTCGAGGTCGAGCGACGACAGCGCGCCACGCAGCTGCGCGGACGTGCGCGCCCCGACGACGGCCGCCGCCACACCCTCGCGGCGCGCGAGCCACGCGAGCGCGACCTCGAGCGGCTGGCGCTGCAGCCCGCTCGCTGCGGTGACGACCGCGTCGACCACCGCCGACGCGGAGCCGGTCAGGTACGGACGCACGAAGCCCGCGAGGTGCGGCGAGGCCGCGCGTGAGTCCGCCGGGACCGTCCGGCGGTACTTGCCGGTGAGCACGCCGCGGCCCAGCGGGGACCACGCGAGCACGCCGGCCCCGAGCGCCCGCGCCGCCGGCAGCACCTCGCGCTCGATGCCCCGCTCCAGGAGCGAGTACTCCATCTCGACCGCCGCGAGCCCGACGTGGTCGCGCACGTCGTCGAGCAGGCCCGCGAGCCGCGCGACCTGCCAGCCGGGGTGGTTGGCGACCCCCACGTAGCGCGCTCGGCCCGAGAGCACGGCCTGGCGCAGCGCGGACGCGGTCTCCTCCAGCGGCGTGCGCGGGTCCGGCGTCTGCACGAGGAACAGGTCGACGTGGTCGGTACGCAACCGCGCGAGCGACGCGTCCAGGGACGCGAGCAGGCCGCCGCGGGACGCGTCGACCGTCGGCCCGTCGGCCGTGCGCCGGACGCCCGCCTTGGTGCACAGCACCAGGTCCTCGCGCGGGACGACCGCACCGACCAGCGAACCGAGGAGCTCCTCGGCGCCGCCGTCCGCGTACGACGCGGACGTGTCGACGAGCGAGCCGCCCGCGGCCACGAGGTCGCGCAGCAGCTCGGCCGCCTCGTGCTCGTCGGTGTCCCGGCTCCACGTCATCGTGCCCAGACCGATCCGCGACACGCGCAGGCCCGTCCGGCCCACGTGACGATGCTCCATGGTGCGCCACCCTAGCCCGGCGACCTGCGCGGTGAGGCAGCCGCTCGTCGGGGAGATATCGTGGCGGCCCGTGGCAGAGATCAGCGGGTTCGACGCAATCATCCTGGGTCTGGTGCAAGGGCTCACCGAGTTCCTGCCGGTCTCCTCCAGCGCGCACCTGCGCATCGTGGGTGAGCTGATGGGCGGCGACCCCGGTGCCGCGTTCACCGCGATCACCCAGCTCGGCACCGAGACCGCCGTGCTGCTGTACTTCCGGCACGACATCAAGCGGATCGTGCTCGCCTGGTGGTACGCGCTGCGCGGGCGCTACGGGACGGACCTGCGCTCGCGGCTCGGCGCGCCGCGGGGACAGGTGCCGGACCACGACGCGCTGATGGCCTGGTTCATCGCGGCCGGCTCGGTGCCGATCGTCGTGCTCGGCCTGCTGTTCCAGGACTCGATCGAGCACACGTTCCGCAACCTGTGGCTCGTCGTCGCGACGCTCGCGGTCTTCGCCCTCGTGCTCGGCTGGGCCGACAAGGTGGGACGGCACTCACGGCCGCTGGAGGAGCTCACCGTGCGCGACGCGGTGAAGTTCGGCTTCTGGCAGGCGCTCGCCCTGGTCCCCGGCGTGTCGCGCTCGGGCGGCACCATCACGGGTGGGCTGCTCATGGGGTACACCCGCGAGGCGGCCGCGCGGTACTCGTTCCTGCTCGCGATCCCCGCGGTGTTCGGCTCGGGCCTCTACCAGCTCGCCAAGTCCGTCGACGACTTCGGCACGGCCGGGACGCCGGGGTTCGGTGCCACGCTGCTGGCGACCCTGGTCGCGTTCGTCGTGGGGTACCTCGTGATCATCGCGTTCCTCAAGATCGTCTCGACGTTCAGCTACCGGCCGTTCGTCTACTACCGCCTGGGCCTGGCCGCGCTCGTCGTCGTGCTGCTGCTCACCGGTGCGGTCGACGCGATGCCGGCCGCGGACGTGACCGCGGGCTGAGCGGGCTCACAGCCAGCCGGAGCGCCGGAACGCGCGGTACAGCAGCCCGCACGCGGTGGCCATGACCGTCAGCGCGAACGGGTAGCCGAAGCGCCAGTCCAGCTCCGGCATGTACCGGAAGTTCATGCCGTAGATCCCGGCGACGAGGGTCGGCACCGTGATCATCGCCGCCCACGCGGAGATCTTGCGCATGTCCTCGTTCTGCCGCACCGACACGGTGCTCAGGTGGACGGAGAGCATCGCGTCGAGCAGCCCGTCGTGCGCGTCCAGGTGCGCGTCCACACGGTCGGACCGCTCGCGCACCCGGCGCAGCCACGCGCTCGTCGCCTCGAGGTCCCGCACCGGCCGGTCCGCGGCACGGGCCTCCTGCGCCTCGGCCTCGAGCTCGGGCAGCGCGCTCGTCATCGGGCCCAGCGCGCGGCGCGCCTCGGCGATCTCCCGCTTGAGCCCGTACACCGCTCCCAACGACGCCTCGTCGGAGTCGGCCGTCCGGGACCGGTCGGGTGTCTCGACGACGAGCTGCTCGAGCTCGGCGACCGCGTCACCGAGCCCGGCCTCCACGTCCGCCGCGCGGGTCACGAGCGTCAGGAGGATGGCGGCGAGCACCTGCCGGGTGCCCGTGTCCGGGACCGGCAGCCCGCCGCACAGCTTGTGCGCCGCGGCCCCGAGCACACCCGCCTCGCCCTGCTCCCACGCGACCACGACCCGGTCCGTGACGACGCACGTGAGCGCTCCGGTGCGGACGTCGCGGGACGCGTCCACGTACGTGGCGGTGGGGAGCGTCAGCAGGATCTCGCCCGCGTACGACCGGTTCACGTGGCCGCGCACGTGCCGACCGGAGTCGTCGAGCGGGCCCGTCGGGCTGGGCCGCAGGTCGGTCAGCGGGTGCTCGTCGAGCATCCGCAGGCCCTGCTCGCTCAGCCCGCCGCGACGGGCCTCGTCGCGCAGCGCGGTGCCGTCGGGCACGACGACCCAGGTGAGACCCGTCGCCGGTGCCTCGGGCACCGCTCGCCACCCGCGCCCGTCGCCCGTGTAGACCTGTCGCTCGCTGCTCACGGGCCGATTGTGTCGCGGACCGCACCGCGGCGCTGCGCAGCGTGCGCGTGGGCCCCGTTAGGCTGCGCTGGTGCTCACCTGGCCGGCCCCGCAGATCCCCGAGCTCCCCGGCCACGGCGGCCCCGTCCGCGTGCGCGACTCGTCCTCGGGCGAGCTCGTCGTGGCGGCGCCCGGCGAGGACGCGTCGCTGTACGTGTGCGGCATCACACCGTACGACGCGACGCACCTCGGCCACGCGGCCACGTACGTCGCGTTCGACGTGCTGGGCCGCGCGTGGCGCGACGAGGGCAAGCGCGTGCGGTACGCGTCGAACGTCACCGACGTCGACGACCCGCTCCTCGAGCGCGCGGCCGCGACGGGTGTCGACTGGCGCGCTCTCGCCGACGACCAGGTGGCCCTGTACCGCGAGGACATGACCGCGCTCGGCGTCGTCCCGCCCGACGCGTGGGCCGGCGTCGTCGAGACGATCCCCCGATCGTCGAGGCGGTCGAGAAGCTCGTCGCGGACGGCGCCGCGTACCGCGTGCCGGCCCCGGACGCGCCCGGCGAGGACGTGTACGCCGACCTGGCGTCCGACGAGCGCTTCGGCACCGTCGCGCACCTGGACGCGGCCACGATGCTCGCGCAGTTCGCCGAGCGCGGGGGAGACCCCGACCGGACCGGCAAGCGTGCGCCGCTCGACCCCCTGCTGTGGCGCGCGGCGCGCGCGGGCGAACCGTCGTGGGACGGCGGGTCGCTCGGCGCGGGCCGGCCCGGCTGGCACATCGAGTGCGCGGTCATCGCGGGGCAGGCGCTCGGCGGCTCGTTCGACGTCGAGGGCGGCGGCTCGGACCTGCTGTTCCCGCACCACGAGATGAGCACCTCGCACCTGCGCCTGCTCGAGGGCGGCACCGGCGGCCGCGTCCACGTGCACGCGGGGATGGTCGGGCTCGACGGCGAGAAGATGAGCAAGTCCCGCGGGAATCTCGTGCTCGTCTCCGCGCTGCGGGCCCGCGGCGTGGACCCGATGGCGATCCGGCTCGCGATCCTCGCGCACCGCTACCGCGACGACTGGGACTGGACCGAGGCGGGCCTCGTCGCCGCGCAGGAGCGGCTCGCCCGCTGGCGCCATGCGATGTCCGGCAACGGCGGTGTGGACGCGGCGCCCGTGCTCGACGCCGTGCGCGCGGCCGTGGCCGACGACCTCGACACCCCGCGCGCGCTGGCCGTGGTGGACGCCTGGGCCGCGCAGACGCTCGCAGGCTCCCGGGACGGGGGCGTGGGGTTCGTCGAAGGGGCCCCGGGCGTCGTCGCACGCACCGTCGACGCCCTGCTCGGCGTGCGCCTGTAGCGACCTGCCCCGCCACCCGACCGGGCCTGCCGGGCGCGACCCGACCGTCGGGTCAGGCGCTGCCCGTGCCCTTGTCGCGGCGGCGCAGGTAGCGCTCGAACTCCTCGGCGATCGCGTCGCCCGACGCCTCGGGCAGGTCGACCGTGTCCTTGGCCTCCTCGAGCTGACGGACGTACTCGCCGATCTCGCCGTCCTCGCCCGCGAGCTCGTCGACCCCGGCCTGCCACGCGGCGGCCTCGTCGGGCAGGTCACCCATCTCGATCGGCTCGCCCAGCACCTCCTCGAGGCGGCGTAGGAGCGCGAGCGTCGCCTTCGGCGACGGCGGGTGCGCGACGTAGTGCGGCACCGCCGCCCACAACGACATCGCGGCCAGACCCCGGGCACCCGCCTCGTGCTGCAGCACCCCGACGATCCCGGTCGGCCCCTCGTACGTGCTCGGCTCGACGCCGAGCAGGTCCCGCACGCCGCGGTCCTCCGACGTCGCGGTCACCGGGATGGGGCGGCTGTGCGGCACGTCGGCCAGGAGCGCGCCGACGGTCACGACGGTGTCCACCTCGAGCGTCGCGGCGATGTCGAGCAGCTCGTGGCAGTACCGGCGCCACCGCATCGACGGCTCGATGCCGTGCACGAGCACCACGCGTCGGCCCGAGCGGGGCGCGGTCGCCACGACCACCGCCGTCGTCGGCCACGTGATCTCGCGCGTGCCGTCGTCCCGCAGCGCGACGTGCGGACGGTTGACCTGGAAGTCGTGGTACTCCTCCGGGTCGAGCTCGTCGACGTGCTCCGCGTGCCACGCGTCGTGCAGGTGCTCCAACGCGTGCGTCGCGGCGCCGCCCGCGTCGTTCCAGCCCTCGAAGGCGGCGAGCAGGACCGTGCGGTCCGCGGGCAGCTCGTGGGAGTCGCTCATCCTTCCAGCGTAGGCCGCGCCGCCCCGGTGGCACGTCCGGCGTACCGCCGGAAGGGTGATGCGGGTGCGACCGAGCGCCAGGTCAGCGCCGGCGGCTGCCGGCGATCACGGGTCCCGAGAACAGCGCGATCCCGAGCATGAACCCGAAGTCGTACCAGTTGCCGTCGTTGTCGACCTCGTAGATCGACACCGTGTCGGTGAACAACGACACGATGAACGTCACCGGCAGGATCATCCCGTGCCACAGGCCCCACCAGAAGTTCGCCCCGCTCGGGCTCTGCCCGGTGTTGGCACCCGCGGCGCACGCACCCACCAGCAGCAGCACCCCTACGGCGGCGACCAGCGCCGCTCCCGACCGTCGGGTCATGGCACCCCACCTCCGTGCCCAGTGAACCGCGCGCGACGCCCCGCGTCGAGGGACCTCGTCGTCGCGCCGGCACGACACGCGGATAGGGTCGGCCACGACCGCGAGCCACCCGGACCGTTCGACCTGCTCGCGCCCGCGCCCCCCATGGAGACGACGTGACCACGCCGCGCACGACCACGCCCGCCGACCCGAGCACGTCCGGGTCGCGCCCGCTGCCGGCGGCCGTGCTGTGGGACATGGACGGCACGCTCATCGACACCGAGCCGCTGTGGATGGCCGCGGAGATCGAGCTCACGTCACGGTTCGGCGTCCCGTGGACGGCGCAGGACGCCACCGAGCTCGTCGGCTCCGCGATGGTGCACTCCGCGGGCGTGCTACGGGCGCGCGGCGTGGACCTGCCCGTCCCGACGATCGTCGACGAGCTGACCGCGTCCGTGGCGCGCGGCGTCGCGCGGCAGGTCCCGTGGCAGCCCGGCGCGCGCGACGCACTCCAGGCGCTGCGCGCCGCCGGCGTCCCGCTCGCGCTCGTCACGTCGTCCTACCGCCCGCTCGCGGACCCGTTCGCGGTCGCGGCCGGCGTGTTCGACGTCGTCGTCGCGGGTGACGACGTGACCCGTCCCAAGCCGGACCCGGAGCCCTACCTCGCGGCGGCGCGCGCGCTCGGCGTTCCCGTCGAGCGGTGCGTCGCGGTCGAGGACTCGCGCTCGGGCATCGCGTCCGCGCTCGCCTCCGGGGCGCACACCCTCGCGGTCGACGGCGTGCAGCACGTCGCCGACCGCCCCGGCCTGAGCCGCATCCGGTCCCTGCGCGACCTCACGCTGGACGTGCTGCGCGACCTGGCCGCGGGTGCCGTGCTGGAGGTCCCGCCGACCCGCTGACCGCCGGGACGGACGCGACGCGGGTCAGCCGGCCACCTCGGGGGCCACCGCATGCGGCCGCACGCCGGTGGCGCGCTCGACGGCGTCCGGGTCGACCAGCGGGGGAGTGCCGCCGTACTCGGGACAGTGCGCACGGAACGAGCACCAGTCGCACAGCCGCGAGCGGCGCGTGCGCCAGTCGTCCGCCGCGGCGGCTTCCTGGATGCCCGCCCAGATGGAACGGATGCGGGCCTCGAACGTCAGCATCTCGGGCTCGGTCGGCTCGTGCTGCAGCATCGTCCCGTCGCCCAGGTACTCGAGCTGCAGACGCTTGGGCAGCACCCCGCGTGTGCGCCACAGGACGTACGCGTAGAACCGCATCTGGAACAGCGCCGAGCTCTCGTACCCGGCGCGGGGCGACTTCCCCGTCTTGTAGTCGACGACGCGCACCCAGCCGTTGGGGGCGACGTCGACCCGGTCGACGATGCCGCGCAGCTGCGGTCCGTCCTCGAGGTCGGTGACCACGTACAGCTCGCGCTCGGTCGGCTCGAGCCGGCGCGGGTCCTCGAGCGTGAAGTACGTCGCCAGCAGGGCACGGGCGGACTCGAGCCAGCCGGCGAGAGCACCGTCGTCGGCGAACAGCTCGGCCACCTCGGGTGTGCGCTCACGCAGCAGCGCCCACTGCTCGGGCAGGAGCCCGTGCGCGGCCTCCAGCGTGCGGTCCACGGCGGGCAGGCCGAAGAGGTTCTCCAGCACCGCGTGCACGAGCGTGCCGCGCGCGGCAGCGCTGCTGGGCGGCTCGGGCAGACGGTCGACCACACGGAACCGGAACAGCAGCGGGCACTGCAGGAAGTCGCCCGCACGTGACGGCGACAGGCCCGGTCGCGTCGCGGGGCGCGCGGGGGGCGCCTCGTCGGCCGGGGCGGGCGCGGACGGGGCGAGCGACGGCGGGGCGAGCGCGGACGGAGCAGATGTCACCCGGCCAGGCTAGGTCGTGGCGCCGACAGGGCCGCACGACGCGCGGGCGGACCGCGCGCCCGGTCCGCCTAGGCTGGTGCGGTGAGCACCCCCGCACCGCCTCGTCGCACCACCCAGGGCTGGGTCATCGGGCACGTCGCGGGCGCACCCGTGATCCTCGCGCCGAGCTGGCTGCTCGCGGTCGCCGTGCTGACGGCGCTGTCGGTGCCCGCCGCCCGCGCCCTGACGGGGCTCGACGGGTCCGCGGTCTGGGTCGTCGCACTCGCGTTCGTCGTGCTGCTGTTCGTCTCCGTCTTCCTGCACGAGGTCGCGCACGGGCTCGTGGCGCGCGCCCGGGGGCAGCAGCCGCACGAGTTCGTCCTCACGCTCTGGGGCGGGCACACCGCGTTCGGCGGCGCCGCCCCGACGCCCGCGACCAACGCGCTCGTCGCGATCGTCGGGCCCGCCGTGAACCTCGCCCTGGGAGCGCTGTTCGGCGTCCTGCTGGCGCTGGACGTCGCGCCGCGCGGCACGGTCGTGTGGGCGCTGCTGTGGTCGGGCGCGGTGACGAACGGGTTCGTCGGCCTGTTCAACCTGCTGCCGGGGCTGCCGCTGGACGGCGGCCGGGTGCTCGAGGCGGTCGTCTGGGCCGTGACCGGCAGCCGGTACACCGGGACGGTCGCGGCCGGCTGGGTGGGCCGGCTCGTCGCGGCGGGCGTGGTCGTGTGGGCCCTGTGGGTGCCCGTGAGCGGCGGCGGGGGCGACGTGCTCGACGTCATGTGGGCCGTCCTCATCGGCGCGTTCCTGTGGGCGGGCGCGTCGGGCGCGATCCGTGGCGCGCGGGCCCAGCGCAACGTCGACGGTGTGACCGTCGAGTCCGTCGGGCACCGCGCCGTGACCGTGGGCCACGCCGACTCGCTCGCGCACGCGGGCTCGATGGCGGCGGCCGCCGGCGTGACCGACGTCGTCGTGCTCGCGCCCGACGGCCGCCCCGCGGCGTACGTGGACCGCGCCGCGGCCGCGAGCGTGCCGCCGCAGGCCGCGGGCACGACGCCGGTGACCGCGGTGAGCGTCCCGCTCCCCGTCGGCGCGACGGTCGACGGCACGCTCGTCGGGCAGGAGCTCCTGCGGGACCTCGCGCGCGCCACGCGGCTGTCGCCCGTCGTCGTCGCGCTCGTCGACGGCCGCGTCACCAGCCTGCTGCACGCGAACGAGGTCGTCGCCGCGATCCGTGCGTGACGTGACGTCCCGCTGCGCGACCCCGCGCACCTAGACTCGACCGCCGTGACCACGACCCCCGCGCCCTCCGCCCCCGCCCCTCGGCCGACGGGTGCCGACCTGCGCCGCGGGCCGTTCCGCACCGGCGACCGCGTGCAGCTCACCGACCCGCGCGGCCGGCTGCACACCATCACGCTCGCGCCGGACGCGACGTTCCACACCCACAAGGGCTACTTCCGGCACGACGAGCTGATCGGCAGCCCCGAGGGCTCGGTCGTCGTGAGCAGCGGCGGGGTCGAGTACCTCGCCCTGCGCCCGCTGCTCGCGGACCACGTGCTCTCGATGCCGCGTGGCGCCGCGGTGGTCTACCCCAAGGACGCGGGGCAGATCGTCACGATGGCGGACATCTACCCGGGTGCGACGGTCGTCGAGGCCGGCGTCGGCTCGGGCGCCCTGACGATGTCGCTGCTGCGCGCCGTCGGGGACGGCGGCTCGCTGCACTCGATCGAGCGCCGCGAGGACTTCGCGGACATCGCGCGCGGCAACGTCGAAGGGTTCTTCGGCGGGCCGCACCCCGCCTGGCAGCTGTCCATCGGGGACCTCGCGGACGTCCTGCCGCAGGTCGCGGAGCCCGGCAGCGTCGACCGTGTCGTGCTCGACATGCTCGCCCCGTGGGAGAACCTGGCGGCCGTCGCGGACGCGCTCGCACCCGGTGGCGTGCTCGTCTGCTACGTCGCGACGACGACGCAGCTGTCGCGGCTCGCGGAGGACGTGCGCGCCGACGGGCGCTACACCGAGCCGTCGGCGTGGGAGTCGATGGTGCGCGGGTGGCACCTCGAGGGCCTCGCGGTGCGTCCCGAGCACCGCATGATCGGGCACACCGGGTTCCTGCTCACGACGCGCCGGCTCGCCGACGGTGTGGACGCGCCGCTGCGCAAGCGCCGCCCGGCCAAGGGCTCCTACCCGGTCGCGGAGGACGGTGCGCCCGTCGAGGACCCCGCGCTCTGGACGCCCGACGCGCTCGGCGAGCGGGAGACCTCGGCGAAGAAGGTGCGGCGCGCCCAGCGCGACGCGCACCCCGAGCGCCCGCGCCCCTGACGGCGCGTCCCGCTCGGTGTCGGTTACGTCACGGGATGCGGACACGGCCGCATTCGGCCTGCCACGGGCACAGACTGGTGGTTAGGGTGGCGACCCCACGGCAGGTACGCCAGCCGAGGCACGACGCGAGGAGGCCGACATGACCGAACCGGCACCGACGGGACGAGACCTGCAGCGCGAGCTCGCGCTGCTGGCGGCCAAGAACGAGCGTCTCTCGGACGCCCTTCTGGCCGCGCGCGAGCAGATCGTCGAGCTCAAGCGTCAGGTGGACGACCTCGCCAAGCCCCCGGGCACGTACGCCGTGTTCCTCGGCGCCCGCCGGGACGGCTCGGTCGACGTGATCTCCGCCGGGCGCAAGATGCACGTGGGCGCGAGCCCCGCGGTCGACCTCACGCGGCTGCGGCCCGGCCAGGAGGTCATGCTCAACGAGGCGCTCACCGTCGTCGAGGCGGGCGGGTACGAGAACGTGGGCGAGATCGTCACGGTCAAGGAGCTGCTCGGCCAGGGCCGCGCGCTCGTCGTGGGGCGTGGTGACGAGGAGCGCGTGGTGCGCTTCGCCGGGCAGGTGTCCGACGCGGGCGTGCGCGTGGGCGACGCGCTGACGATCGACTCGCGCAGCGGGTTCGTGTTCGAGGTGATCCCGCGGGCCGAGGTCGAGGAGCTCGTCCTCGAGGAGGTCCCGGACATCGAGTACGAGGACATCGGAGGGCTCGGGCCGCAGATCGAGGCGATCAAGGACGCCGTGGAGCTGCCGTTCCTGCACCCGAGCTGTTCCGCGAGCACGGCCTGCGTCCGCCGAAGGGCGTGCTGCTGTACGGCCCCCCGGGGTGCGGCAAGACGCTCATCGCGAAGGCCGTCGCGCACTCGCTGGCCGCGACGGCGGCGCGGGCTCGCGGCGAGGAGGGGCAGGAGGCGAAGAGCTACTTCCTCAACGTCAAGGGTCCCGAGCTGCTGAACAAGTACGTCGGCGAGACGGAGCGGCACATCCGCCTGATCTTCGCCCGCGCCCGCGAGAAGGCGTCGCAGGGGCACCCGGTCGTCGTGTTCTTCGACGAGATGGAGTCGCTGTTCCGCACGCGCGGCACGGGTGTGTCGTCCGACGTGGAGACGACGATCGTGCCGCAGCTGCTCGCCGAGATCGACGGCGTCGAGCGGCTCGAGAACGTCATCGTCATCGGCGCCTCGAACCGCGAGGACATGATCGACCCCGCGATCCTGCGGCCGGGCCGCCTGGACGTGAAGATCAAGATCGAGCGGCCGGACGCGGAGGGCGCCAAGGAGATCTTCTCCAAGTACCTGACGCCCGACCTGCCGATCCACCCCGAGGACCTGGCCGAGCACGGCGACTCCAAGGCGGCCGCGGTCGAGGCGATGGTCGCGCGCGTCGTCGAGCGCATGTACTCCGAGTCCGACGAGAACCGGTTCCTCGAGGTCACGTACGCCTCGGGCGACAAGGAGGTCCTGTACTTCAAGGACTTCAACTCGGGCGCGATGATCCAGAACGTCGTGGACCGCGCCAAGAAGCAGGCGATCAAGGACCTGCTCGCGACGGGCCAGCGGGGGATCCGGGTCGAGCACCTCCTGGCGGCGTGCGTCGACGAGTTCAAGGAGAACGAGGACCTGCCGAACACGACGAACCCCGACGACTGGGCGCGCATCTCCGGCAAGAAGGGCGAGCGCATCGTCTTCATCCGGACGATCGTGCAGGGCAAGAAGGGCACGGACGGCTCGCGCACGATCGAGACGGTCACCAGCACGGGGCAGTACCTCTAGGCGAGCGGGTCTCGCACGGCGCCCGGCCGGGCGGCCCGGTCCGCGGACCAGGTCGTCCGGCCGGCGCGCGCCGTCCTAGGGTGGGCGGCGTGACCGTGCGCCGCGTGATGGGGATCGAGACCGAGTACGGCGTGCTGCAGCCGGGCAAGCCCATGGCCAACCCGATGCTCCTGTCGAGCCACGTCGTCGCGGTGCACGCCGCGGCGCGCGGGGCCGGCCGCACCAAGGCGCGCTGGGACTACGACGACGAGGACCCGCTCATGGACGCGCGCGGGTTCCACCTGCAGCGCGCCGCGGCGCACCCCTCGCTGCTCACGGACGACCCGGCGCGTCCGGCGCCGTCGGGGGACGGGCCCCAGGAGCTCGAACGGCCCGAGGTCGAGGAGTACGAGGACCCGGGCGCGGCGAACGTCATCCTCTCGAACGGCGCCCGCCTGTACGTCGACCACGCGCACCCCGAGTACTCCTCGCCCGAGGTCACCAACCCGCGCGACGCGGTCGTGTGGGACCGCGCGGGTGAGCAGGTCATGCTCGCGTCGGTGCGCGCGCTCGCGTCGGTCCCGGCGCTGCCCGACGTCGCGCTGTACAAGAACAACGTCGACGGCAAGGGCGCGACGTACGGCACGCACGAGAACTACCTCGTCGACCGCGCGGTGCCGTTCGTGGACCTCGCGGCGCGTCTCATCCCGTTCTTCGTGACCCGGCAGGTGTTCACCGGGGCGGGCCGCGTCGGCATCGGGCAGCGGGGCGAGCGCGCGGGCTTCCAGCTGTCGCAGCGCGCGGACTACGTCGAGGCCGAGATCGGCCTGGAGACGACGCTGCGCCGCCCGATCGTCAACACGCGCGACGAGCCGCACGCGGACCCGACGCGTTGGCGCCGCCTGCACGTGATCGTCGGGGACGCGACGATGCTCGAGGCCGCGACGTACGTGCGGCTGGGCACGACGTCGCTGGTGCTGTGGCTGGTCGAGCGCGCGGTCGCCGAGGGCGGCGCGGGCGGGGCGCTCGCGGCGGTCGACCGGCTGGCGCTGCGGGACCCGGTCGCGGCGGTGCACCAGGTCAGCCACGACACGACGCTGACCGCGCGCGTCGAGCTCGCGGACGGACGCCGGCTCACCGCGCTCGAGGTGCAGCGCGAGTACCTCGGTGCGGTGCGCACGGCGCTCGACCACGTGGGCGCACCGCTCGACGACGACACGCGTGACGTGCTCACGCGCTGGGAGTCGCTGCTCGACCGGCTCGGGACGGACCCGTCGTCGTGCGCGCGCGAGGTCGAGTGGCTGGCCAAGGTGAGGCTGCTCGAGGGCATGCGCCGGCGCGAGGACCTGCCCTGGGACCACCCCCGGCTCGCCGCGGTCGACCTGCAGTGGTCGGACGTGCGCCCCGAGCGCGGGCTGTACCACCGGTTGCGCGCGGCGGGCGCGGTCGAGGTGCTGGTGACGCCGCAGGAGGTCGAGCGTGCGGTCGCGCACGCCCCGACGGACACGCGCGCGTTCTTCCGAGGCGAGGCGGTCGCGCGGTACGGCGACCAGGTCTCGGCCGCGTCCTGGGACTCCGTCGTGTTCGACGTGCCGGGTGCGCCGACGCTCCAGCGGGTCCCGATGCGCGACCCGCTGCGCGGCACTCAGGCGCACGTGGGCGCGCTGCTCGACGCGAGCCCGGACGCGGCGTCGCTGCTGGCGGCCCTCGGCGCCTGAGCGCCGCGTCGCGGTCGGTCAGCGCAGGCGAGCCACGTAGCGGGTCGCCTCGCGCGCGTCGCGCAGCCGTCGCTCGTACGTCACGCCCACGACCGTGAGCGCGACGCCCCGACGAACAGCAGCGGCCACCAGCCGACGTGCGACACGACGGACGCACCCGCGGCGACGAGCTGCAGCGCGACCTCGGCCGCGAGCACGACGCCGCCGACCACGAGGGGCGCCTGCAGCCGCCGGCTCGCGCCGAGCAGCACGGCCGCGACCCCGCCGAGGACGACGACACCCCACCGCCACGGGGCGGGGGCCACCTGCAGACCGACGAGCGCGGGCGCCAGGACGAGCGCGCACGGGCCGCCGAGCGCGGGCCAGGACCGCGCTCGCTCGTCGTGCGCGAGCCACGTGCCGCCGACGCAGCCCGCGAGCAGCCCCCCGACCGCGAGGACGCCGTCGACGGGCAGCGGCCCCGCGCCGGCCACGCCGGCGAGAGTGGCGAGCCCGAGCAGCGTGAGTCCCTGCGCGGTCGCGACGGCACGTCCCCGGCGGACGCCGACGAGCGCGAGCGCGGTGCCGAGCGCCGCGACCACCACCAGGCGCAGGACCGCGACCGGCGTCACGGCGTCGGCCAGGGCCGTGGCGGCGACGACCAGGCTCGGCCAGGTCGCGACGAGGACGGTGGCCCACGCACCGGCGAGCACGGCGGGACGCGGTGCGCCCGCGCGGTGCCCCGCGAACGCCGCGAGGCCGAGCGCGAGCGCCGCGCCCAGGCCCCAGACCTCCGCGCCCCCGCCCTCGGCGAGCGCCGTGGCGGCGCGCCGCACGGGCCCGAGCACGACGAGCAGCGCGACGCAGCCCGCGAGCGTGCGCGCCGCGGTGCGTGCACCCGTGGCGCCGCGCGCGAGGTGGCACGCGAGCGCGGCGACCCCCGCGAGCGCGAGCGTCAGCCACGCGGTGCGGTCCAGGCGCACGGACCCCACGACCACGGGGTCCGGCACGAGCGCGGGCGGCAGCCCGACCAGCAGGACGCCGGCGGCGAGGAGCGCGGCGCCCGAGCGCGTGTCCTCGCCGGGACGCGTCGGCGTGTGCCGCTGCACGCGACGCAGCCGGCGGGCTCCCACGCCGACGAGCACGAGGCCCAGCGGCGCGGCGTAGGCCTCGGGGACGCCGACCTCGCGCGCCACGAGTCCGGTCCAGGACGCGACCACGGCCAGTCCCAGCGCCCACCACCGCAGCGGACGCCGGTCGGGTGCGAGGGCGACGACACCGGCCGTCGCGGCGAGGAGCGCGAGCTCGAGCGTGACGACGCCCCGGGTCGGTGCCGAGAGCAGCGCGAGCGCCGCGACCACCGCGCCGCTGACCTCGACCGCCAGCCGGAAGCCGATCCGCCCACCGTCCAGCGCCCGCGCGACGAGCGCCCCGGCGCACGCGAGCACGCACACGACGAGCGAGGTCGTGCCGCGGCCGGGCGTGCCTGCGGCGAGGTGGGCGGCGACCACCGCGGCGGACGCGGCGGGCAGGACGAGCGTCGCGGCGGCGACCCGGGGCAGCGCGCCGACGCGGCCGCGGCCCAGCGCGGCGAGGGCGAGCGCCTGCACCGCGGCGACCGCGGGCAGGACGACGAACGGGGCGCGCGCGCCCTCGTCGGGCCACGACGCGAACGCGGCGAGCCAGGTGAGTCCCTGGACGGTCGCGGCGACGGGGAGCAGCGCCGCGCGGTGGGGGCGCGGGACGGCACGCAGCAGCACGAGGGTCACGACGACCACGCCCAGGAGGGTCGCCGCGACGAGCGCCGCGTCGCGAGCGTCGGCCCCGCCGAGTCGCAGGGCCGTCGCGGCGGCTCCCGTCGCGAGCAGGGCCGTGACGCACGAGACCGCGGCGCGTACGACGCGCCCGCCGGCCCGCGCGACCACGGTGACGACGACCGCCGAGCTGAGCAGGGCGACGAGGAGCGCGGCCAGCCCGGCGTCGCGCTCGCCGGACGTCCCCGCACCCGCGGCACCGGGCAGCGCCGCGACGAGCGCCGCGGACGCCGCGACCACGGCGAGCGTGCGGGTGTGGGTGCGCCAGGGGCGCGGCAGCGGGACGACGAGCGCGACGAGAGCGAGGGCGACGAACCCACCGACCGCGCTCTGGACGTCGTCGGCGAGCAGCGCGACACCCTCGAGCGCCGCCACGCACGTCAGTGCGGCCGCGACGTGCCGCAGCGGGCGTGCGATCCGCACGCCGAGCGCGGCGGCGAGCAGCACCGTGCTCAGCATCGTCACCGCGGCGGACGCGACGGAGCCGTCGGTGAACCGCGTGGGGTCGAGCACGGCCGCCGTGGCCGCGACCGCGAGCACGCCGCACTCCGGCACGGCCAGCACACCCGCGGTCACCGCGGCCGCGACCGCGGCGACGGTCGCCGTCGGGACGACCCGGGCCGCCGTGGCGCCGGTACCGGGCGCGGGTTGCTCGGCAGGTGCCCGCACGGCCGACGGCAGGACGTCCGCCCGCAGCACGGCCACCGCCAGGACGGCCACGACGCCGACGGCCGCAGCGGCCGGTGCCGACCACACGACCACCGACCCCGAGACCGCGGGGACGGCGACCGCGGCCGAGAGCGCCGCGAGCGCGCCCGACGCGCCGGCCCAGGCACGTGCCGGGGTGCCGCGGGTCAGGACGGCCTGCGCGGCGAGCGCGACGAGGCACGCGAGCACGAGCGCGCTGACCAGCGCGCCACCCGCGGCGCCACCGCCGTGCGCGGCGGACCGCAGCGCGACCAGCTGGACGACGGCGAGCAGCGAGGCGAGCGCGACGGCGGCGCCCGAGAGCACGCGACGCTCGGCGACCCGCGCCCGGACCGTCGGCAGGTGTCGCGCGGACGTGAGCGCGAACGCCAGCAGCAGCGCGCCGAGCGCCCCCGCGGCCGTGCGGGAGGCCGCGGCGAGCGGCAGGGGAGCGGCCGGCACGAGGAGCGCCGCGGCGACGGTCGCGCTGCGCAGGTCGGCGCGCGCGCCGTAGAGCGCGAGAACGGCGCCGCACGCGAGCAGCCCGAGCCCGCCGACGAGCCACCCGGGAGCCGTACCGAGCAGTCCCGTGGCCCACACCGCCCACACGTCGAGCGTGAGCAGCGCCGAACCGAGGGCGCCGACCGCCTCGGCCGAGACCCGCAGCCCGCGTCGGCGCAGCACGACCGCGAGGGTCAGGACGCCCGCGGTGCCGAGCGCGACGACGCCCGCACGTGCTGCGAGGGTCAGCAGGTCCCAGGTGAACACGAGGAACACGAGGCTCGCGACCGCGAGCAGCGCCGCACCGAGCGTGACCAGCACGGTCTGCACGGGCCATGCGGCGCGCGTCGGCCGCGGCGGGTGGGCGGGCGGCGCGGGTCGAGCGGCAGGGGGCGGCGGAGGGGCGACCGTGCGGGGGCCGTCCGGGACGCGGTACGGCTCGCCCGGGCTCGGCACCGGGCCGTGGACGCGCGCCTCGACCGCGGCGCCGGTGGGCACCGCGCCGGCGCGCCGCACGCCGTCGACCACGGTGCGCTGATGGGCGAGCGCCGCGGCGGCCGCTCGGGACGCCTCCCACACGGTGGCGCCGGCCGCGCCCGCCAGGTCGAGACCGCACCCCGGGCATCGGGCTCCCGCGAGCCCGCTCCCGCACCCGGGGCAGCGGGACGGGTCGAGCAGCAGGTGGCGAGCCTGCGCGAGCACGTCGGCACGCGGTCGGGGCACGGGCGGCTGGGTCATGGCGGGCATCATGACAGCAGTCGTCGGCGCCGGGCGCGTCTCGCGCACGCGTCACCCGGGGCAGTCGCCTCCGGCTTGGGCCTAGGGTGGGCGCAGGAGCACCAAGCGACGCCGAGGAGGTCCTCATGGCAGGTCAGGAGCGGATCAACCCGCGCCGGGACGACGACGAGCCGGTCGACGACGCGCCCGAGCCGGTCGCACCCGCCGCGCAGGGCCGGGACGCCGAGGTCGACGCGCTGCTCGACGAGATCGACGACGTGCTCGAGCAGAACGCGGAGCAGTTCGTGCGGGGCTTCGTCCAGAAGGGTGGTCAGTGAACGCCCATGACGCACCCTGACCCGCTCGCGTCGGGCCGGCTCCCGGCCGCGTTCATGACCCCGGGCTCGTCGTCGTTCGTCGACTTCCTCGCGGCTCACGCACCCTCGCTCCTGCCCGGCAACCGTCCGCTCGTCGGGGCCGAGCAGGTCCACGCGCCGCACGGCACGACGATCGTGTCGGTCGTGTGCTCGGGCGGCATCGTGATGGCGGGCGACCGTCGCGCGACGATGGGCTCGATGATCGCGAGCCGCGAGATCGAGAAGGTGTTCCCGGCCGACGAGTACTCGGCGGTCGGCATCGCCGGGACCGCGGGCCTCGCGGTCGAGCTCGTCCGGCTGTTCCAGCTCGAGCTCGAGCACTACGAGAAGATCGAGGGCAGCCTCCTGTCCCTCGACGGCAAGGCGAACCGGCTGTCGACGATGATCCGCGGCAACCTGGGCCTGGCGCTGCAGGGCCTGGCCGTCGTGCCGCTGTTCGGCGGGTTCGACCTCGAGCGCGGCATCGGCCGGATCTTCTCGTACGACGTGACGGGCGGCCGGTACGAGGAGCACGACCACCACGCGGTCGGGTCGGGCTCGGTGTTCGCGCGCGGCTCGTTGAAGAAGCTGTGGCGGCCCGGGCTGGCGCCGGCCGAGGCGGTGCGCGTCGCGGTCGAGGCGCTCGTCGACGCCGCGGACGACGACTCCGCGACCGGCGGTCCGGACACGACCCGCCGCATCTGGCCGGTCGTCGCGACCGTGACCGAGTCCGGCTACCTGCGGGTGCCGGACGCCGAGCTCGAGCAGGTCGCCGAGGCCGTCGTCGCGGAACGCCGCGCACTGCACGCACGAGGGGGTGAGCGCGCGTGAGCATGCCGTTCTACGTCTCGCCCGAGCAGCTCATGAAGGACCGCGCGGACTACGCGCGCAAGGGCATCGCGCGCGGGCGCAGCGTCGTCGTGGTCCAGTACGACGAGGGCATCGCGTTCGCGACCGAGAACGCGTCACGCGCGCTGCACAAGGTCTCGGAGATCTACGACCGCATCGCGTTCGCGGCGGTCGGCAAGTACAACGAGTTCGAGAACCTGCGCGTCGCGGGTGTGCGGTACGCCGACCTGCGCGGGTACTCCTACGACCGCGAGGACGTCACGGCCCGCGCGCTCGCCAACGCGTACACCCAGACGCTCGGCACGGTGTTCACCACCGAGTCGAAGCCGCTCGAGGTCGAGCTCGTCGTCGCCGAGGTGGGCCGCACCGCGGAGGGCGACCAGATCTACCGCCTGACGTACGACGGCTCGGTCGCCGACGAGCACGGCTGGGTGGTCATGGGTGGGCAGGCCGAGCGGCTGGGCACGCTCGTGGGCGACGCGTGGCGGCCGGGGATGACGCTGCCGCAGGTGCTGCAGCTCGCGGTGCGTGCGCTGGGCTCGCCGGCCGACGACGGCGGCGAGCAGCGCGCGATCCCCGCGGCACAGCTCGAGGTCGCCGTGCTGGACCGGACCCGTCCGCGCCGCGCGTTCCGCCGCCTGGCGGGGCCGCTGCTGGAGGACCTGCTGGAGGGCTGATGGACAAGCGGATCTTCGGCCTCGAGACGGAGTACGGCGTCACGTGCGCCGCGACGGACGGGCGGGGGCTGTCGGCCGACGAGGTCGCGCGGTACCTGTTCCGCAAGGTCGTGGCGTGGGGACGCTCGTCGAACGTGTTCCTGCGCAACGGGTCGCGGCTGTACCTGGACGTGGGCTCGCACCCCGAGTACGCGACCGCGGAGTGCGACGACGTGCGCCAGCTCGTCACGCACGACCGTGCGGGTGAGCGCATCCTCGAGGGGCTCGTCGCGGACGCGCAGCAGCGGCTCGAGCACGAGGGGCTGCCGGGCACCATCCACCTGTTCAAGAACAACACCGACTCGGCCGGCAACTCCTACGGCTGCCACGAGAACTACCTCGTTCGTCGGCAGGGCGACTTCGCGCGGCTGTCGGACGTGCTGGTCCCGTTCCTCATCACACGCCAGGTGCTGACGGGCGCGGGCAAGGTCCTCGCGACCCCGCGCGGCGCGGTGTACTGCCTGTCGCAGCGCGCCGACCACATCTGGGAGGCCGTCTCGAGCGCGACCACGCGTTCGCGCCCCATCATCAACACGCGCGACGAGCCGCACGCGGACGCCGAGCACTTCCGGCGCCTGCACGTGATCGTCGGCGACTCCTCGATGTCGGAGTCCACGACGATGCTCAAGGTCGGTGCGACCGACCTCGTCCTGCGCCTCATCGAGGCCGGCATCCCGATCCGTGACCTGTCGCTCGAGAACCCGATCCGCGCGATCCGCGAGATCAGCCACGACATGACGGGCGCCGCACCGGTCACGCTCGCGAACGGGCGCACGGTCACCGCGCTCGACCTGCAGGAGGAGTACCTGGCGCGCGTCAGCGACTTCGTCGCGCAGCGCGGCGGCGGGTCGCCGCAGGACAAGCAGGTCCTCGAGCTGTGGGGTCGCGGGCTGCACGCGCTGCGCACGGGCGACCTGTCGCTCGTCGAGCGCGAGCTCGACTGGGTGATCAAGTACCGGCTGATCGAGCGCTACCGGGCGAAGCACGACCTGCCGCTGTCGGACGTGCGGGTGCAACGGCTCGACCTGGCCTACCACGACATCTCGCGCACCGAGGGTCTGTACAACCTGCTGGCGGCCAAGGGGCTCGTCGAGCGGCTGACGACCGACCTCGAGGTGTTCGAGGCGACGAGCGTCCCGCCGCAGACGACGCGCGCCAAGCTGCGCGGCGACTTCGTGCGTGCCGCGCAGGAGGCGCGTCGTGACTACACGGTCGACTGGGTGCACCTCAAGCTCAACGACCAGGCGCAGCGCACCGTGCTGTGCAAGGACCCGTTCCGCAACGTCGACGAGCGCGTCGAGAGGCTCATCGAGTCGATGTGACGTGCCGCGCGCTGGTCTGGCCCGCAGGGTGGACGCCGTAGAGTGTCGGCCGGCCACCGCCGGGTGAGCCGCGGGCGCAACGCGGTGGCAGCAGGGGCGGCAGGGGCTGCTGGGCACTGCAGGGGACGGGCGACGACGAGAGGACGACGGCAGGTGCGAGGACTGCGAGGCGCACTGGCCGCCGCGTGCGTGGCGACGCTCGCCCTGGCCGGGTGCTCGGACCCCGAGCAGGTCCCGCCGGACGTCGTCGTCACGGGTGACGCGGGTGTCGCGCCCACGCTGACGTACGTCGCACCGCTGCAGGTCACCGACACGTACCGCGAGACCGTGTGGCAGGGGACCGGACCCGCGCTCGTCGACGGCGACCCCATCCTCATCGACTACTGGCTCGAGAACGCCTCGGACGCGACGCTCGTGCGCGACAGCTTCTCGGGCAGCCCCCGCTCGCAGGTCCTCACGCGCGCCGACCTGGGCGCGGACCTGTACGAGACGCTCAGCGGTCAACGCGTCGGGGCGCGGCTGTTGCAGGTCGCGCCCGCGTCGGAGCGCGGTGACGAGTACCCGACCGCGACGGTCGTCGACGTGCTGCCGACCCGCGCGGAGGGCAGCGCGGTCGAGCCGCTCGAGGGGTTCCCGGCGGTGGGCGAGACGAAGAGCGGCGCGCCGACGTTCACGCCCGTGGAGTCCAAGCCGCCGGCGACCCTGCGCGTGCAGCCCGTGCTGCGGGGCACCGGTCGCCAGGTGGTCGCGAGCGACACGGTGACCGTGCAGTTCACCGGCTGGGCGTGGACGACGGGCGAGGAGTTCGACTCGACGTGGTCGTCGGGCGGCCTGCCCCTGTCGTTCTCGCTGCAGGACGTGCCGGCGTGGCAGGAGGGCCTCGTCGACCAGCCGGTCGGCAGCCGCGTCATGCTCATCGTGCCGCCGTCGTACGCGCTCGGTGTGACCCAGAGCGAGGAGCTCTCGGGTCAGACCGTCGTGTTCGTCGTGGACATCCTCAACGCCCGCACCCCCGGAGGGACCGCCCCGTGAGCCTCGCCCTGCGCGTCATCCCGTGCCTCGACGTCGACGCCGGCCGCGTCGTCAAGGGCGTGAACTTCGAGAACCTGCGCGACGCGGGTGACCCGGTCGAGCTCGCGCACCGGTACGACGCGGAGGGTGCCGACGAGCTGACGTTCCTGGACGTGTCCGCCTCGTCGGGCAACCGCGAGACGACGTACGACGTGGTGCGCAGGACGGCCGAGGAGGTGTTCGTCCCGCTGACCGTGGGCGGGGGCGTGCGCTCGGCCGACGACGTGGACCGGCTGCTGCGCGCGGGCGCGGACAAGGTCGGGGTGAACACCGCGGCGATCGCCCGCCCCGAGCTCATCGGCGAGATCGCCGACCGGTTCGGCTCGCAGGTGCTCGTGCTGTCGGTCGACGCGCGGCGGGTGACCGGTGACGTGCGTACGGACTCGGGGTACGAGGTCACCACGCACGGCGGCCGGCGCGGCACCGGGATCGACGCGGTCGCGTGGGCCGCGCGCGCCGCGGAGCTGGGCGCGGGGGAGATCCTGCTCAACTCGATGGACGCCGACGGCACCACGTCGGGCTTCGACCTCGAGATGCTGCGTGACGTGCGGGCCCAGGTCCGGGTGCCGCTCATCGCGAGCGGCGGGGCGGGCACGCCGCAGCACTTCGTCGAGGCCGCGCGGGCGGGTGCCGACGCGGTGCTCGCCGCGAGCGTGTTCCACTTCGGCACGCTCACGGTCGGTGACGTGAAGCAGGCGCTGCGCGAGGCGGGCATCACCGTCCGCTGACGCGTCGGGGCGCGCGGACGCCGGGTCGTCAGGGGAGCGGGAGCGCCCGCGCGAGCGCGGCGACGTCCGCCTCCTCGCCCTGCACGACGAGGTCCGTCGCGGCACCGCGTCCCGAGACCCACAGCAGCAGGTCGCCCGCGCCGCCCCGGACGACGACCGTGCCGTGGTCGCCGCGCGGCTTGCGCACCCGGGCGCGCGGGCCGTCGGGGCGCACCAGGACGAGCCCGACGGGGACGCGCAGCGTGCGGGCGCGGGCGAACCGGGTCGCGTCGTGCCACAGCGCGTCGACGAGGGCGGGGTCCAGCGGGCGTTCGTGCGCCACGCCGTCGCCGCGGCGCACGTCCTCGCCGTGCACGTAGAGCTCGACCCGGTTCGCGGCGTCGCCCGCGAGGGCCAGGGGGTGCCAGCGTGACGGCCCCGCCTCGACGCGGTCGACGAGCGCGGCGTAGCCGGCGTCGTCCGTCGCGGTGTCGGCGAGCTCGGCGACCGCGCGCTCGGCCACATCCGTGAGTCGCGGCGCGGCGATCCCGAGGCCGACGCGCGCCGAGCTCTCACGCAGCACGACGTGCGCCGCCAGGTGCCGGGCCTGCCATCCCTCGCACAGCGTCGGCGCGTCCGGCGGGACGGCCCGCAGGGCCTCGACGAGGTCGGCGCGCAGCACGGGATGCCAGGTCATGCGCGTCATCGTGCCACCGGTCCGGGCGCCTCGCGTGGTGAGCGTCGCCCCGGGCAAGCTGTCGGACGTCCGTGAGACGATGACCGTCCCCCTCCTCCCCACCGGAAGGTCTTCGCCATGCCTGCGCCCCGCTCGTCGTCGACGCCGACGCAGTCCGGGGCGATGCGCCTGACGGGGTCGACCTCGCGGCGTGCGGTCACGCTCGTCTGGCGGGGGATGCGGGCTCACCCGTGGACGTACGTCGCCGCCGTGGGCACGTCGGCGGTGTTCGGTGCCACCACGGTCGTGCTCAGCCGCGCCCTCGGCTGGGCGACGGACGACGTGGTGGTCCCCGCGCTCGCCGGCGACGAGGCCGCGCAGGGGCGCATCTGGTGGGCGGGCGGCGTCGTCGCGCTCGTCGCGGTGACCCTCGCGCTCGGTGTCGCGGGCCGGCGCATCTTCGCCGGCATCGGCTACGCGCAGATCCAGGAGGACCACCGCCTGCGCGTCACCCGCCAGTACCTGCGGCTGCCCATGTCGTGGCACCGCCGGCACCCGACGGGCCAGCTGCTGTCCAACGCAGGTGCGGACGTCGAGGCCGCGACGTCGGTGTTCAACCCGTTGCCGTTCGCGCTCGGCGTCGTGGTGATGCTCGTCGTCGCGACCGTCGCGCTGCTGCGCACCGACGTGTGGCTCGCGCTGGCGGCGCTCCTGGTCGTGCCCCTCGCGATCGTCGCGAACGCCTGGTTCCAGCGCCGCATGTCGCCCGCGATCACGCACGCGCAGCAGCTGCGTGCCGAGGTCGCGGACGTCGCGCACGAGAGCTTCGAGGCCGCGCTGCTGGTCACGTCGCTCGGCACGCAGGCGCGTGAGGAGCGGCGCTTCGCGGAGCGGTCCGGCGCGCTCGCCGACGCGAACGTGCGGGTCGGCGTGGTGCGTGCGTTCTTCGACCCGGTGATCGACCTGCTGCCGAACGTCGGGACGCTCGCGGTCCTCGTCGTCGGGACGTGGCGCGTCGCCGAGGGCGACATCGGCACGGGCGACGTGGTCGCCGCGGCGTACCTCCTGACGCTGCTCGCGGTACCGGTCCGCGCGTTCGGCTGGGTGCTGGGCGAGGTGCCCCGCGCGCTCGTCGGCTACGACCGTGTCGCGCGCGTGGTCGACAGCCGTGGCGCGCTGCCCGAGGGCGACGCCCCCTGGGCCGGCACCGGCGCGGGCGCGCGCGTGACGTTCGACCACGTGACGCGGCGCGTGGAGACCGCTCAGGGACCGCTCACGCTCGTGGACGACGTCGACCTCGACGTCGAGCCCGGGCGGGTGGTCGCGGTCGTCGGCCCGACGGGTGCGGGCAAGACGAGCCTGGTCGCGCTCGTGTCACGGCTCGCGGACCCGGACGTCGGCGCGGTGCGCGTCGACGGGGTGGATCTGCGGGACCTGGCGCCCGACGCGCTGGCCGCGCACGTCGCGCTCGTCGCGCAGCACGCGTTCGTGTTCGAGGACACCGTGCGTGGCAACGTGACGCTCGCGGACGCCGACGACCCCGCGGCGCCCTCCGACGACGAGGTGTGGGACGCGCTGCGCGTCGCGCGCGTCGACGGCGTGGTCCGCGAGCTGCCCGGCGGGCTCGACGCGCACCTCGGTGAGCGCGGCGCGAACCTGTCCGGCGGCCAGCGGCAGCGGCTCGCGCTCGCGCGTGCGCTCGTGCGCCGGCCGCGTGTGCTAGTCCTCGACGACGCGACCTCTGCCGTCGACCCCCGGGTCGAGCTGGAGATCCTGCGCGGGCTGCGCGGCGCGGCCGGCAGTCAGGGACCGACCGTCCTGCTGGTGGCGTACCGCATGTCCTCGGTGCTGCTGGCCGACGAGGTCGTGCACCTCGACGGCGGGCGGGTCCTCGACCGCGGGACGCACGCGGAGCTGCTGGCGCGCGACCCGGGCTACCGCGACCTCGCGACCGCGTACGAGCGCGAGAGCGAGCGGCGCGCCGCGCAGGACTGGGACGACGCACCCGACGACGAGCAGGGTGACGGCCGGTCGGCACCGGCTCCCAGACGGGACGAGCTCGACGAGGTGGACGCACGATGACGACGGCTCAGGCTGACGGCCCGACGCGCGGGCACGCGATGGCGCCCGCCTCCACGCTGGGCGTGCTCGCGACCCTGCGGCGCGGCGTCGAGGTCTCGCCGCGCCTCGTCGAGGGGCTCGGCCTGACCGTCGTGCTCGCGACGTTCGCGGCCGTGGGCCGGGTGCTCGTGCCCGTGGCCGTGCAGCAGACGATCGACACGGGCATCCTCGCCGAGGGTGGTCCGGACGTCCGGCGGGTCGCGGTGCTCGCGGCCGTCGCGGCGCTCGGGCTCGTGCTCGGTGCCCTGTGCTCGGCGGCGGTGAACATCCGCCTGTTCCGCTCGAGCGAGGCCGGCCTGCTGCAGCTGCGCACGCGCGCGTTCCGGCACGTGCACGACCTGTCGGTGCTCACCCGCGGCACGGAGCGCCGGGGCAGCCTCGTCTCGCGGGTCACCTCGGACGTCGACACGATCTCGCTGTTCGTGCAGTGGGGCGGGATCATGCTGCTCGTCTCGGTGCTGCAGATCATCGTCGCGACCGTGCTCATGGCGGTCTACTCGTGGCAGCTCGCGCTTCTGGTCTGGCTCGGCTTCGTGCCGCTCGTCATCGCGCTGCAGCCGCTGCAGAAGCGCGTGAACGCGCGCTACTCGACCGTGCGCGAGAAGTACGGCGCGATGCTCGGTGCGGTGTCCGAGTCCGTCGTCGGGGCCGAGACGATCCGTGCGTACGGCGTCGCGGCGCGCACGCAGCGGGCGACCGACGCCGCGATCCGAGCGACACGGCGCGCGATGGTGCGGGCGCAGACCCTCGTCGCGGCGGTGTTCTCCTCGGGTGTCCTGACCGCCAACCTCGTGCTCGCTGTCGTCGTCGTCGCCGGCACGTCGCTCGGCGTCGCGGGGGACCTGACGCCGGGCCGGCTGCTCGCGTTCCTGTTCCTCGTGCAGCTGTTCACCGGGCCGGTGCAGATGGCCACGGAGATCCTCAACGAGCTGCAGAACGCGGTCGCGGGCTGGCGGCGCGTGCTCGGCGTGCTCGAGACGCCCGTCGAGATCGCGGACCCGGTCGACGGCGCGACGAGCGCGCGCGGTCCCGCGCACGTCGAGCTGCGCGGCGTGGGCTTCGCGTACCCGGACGGCCCGCCGGTGCTGCACGGCGTGGACGTGACCGTCCCCGCGGGGACGTCGCTCGCCGTGGTCGGTGCCACCGGCTCGGGCAAGACGACGATCGCGCGGCTCGTCGCGCGGCTCGTCGACCCGACGCACGGCCAGGTGCTGCTCGACGGCACGGACCTGCGCGCCGTGCGGCACGCCGACCTGCGCCGCCGCGTCGTGCTGGTGCCGCAGGAAGGGTTCCTGTTCGACGGGACCCTCGCGGAGAACATCGCGTACGGCCTGCGTCGCGACGACGACCCCGCGTGGGCGCCGCCGGCCGACGACCCCCGCGTGCGGGACGCCGTCGACGCGCTCGGGCTCGGGCCCTGGGTCGACGAGCTGGGCGCCGGGCTCGGCACGCCCGTCGGACAGCGCGGCGAGTCCCTGTCGGCGGGTGAGCGCCAGCTCGTCGCGCTCGCGCGGGCGTACCTCGCCGACGCCGACCTGCTGCTGCTCGACGAGGCGACCTCGGCGGTCGACCCGGCCACCGAGGTGCGGCTCGCGCGCGCGCTCGCCGGCCTGACGGCGGGGCGCACGACCATCACGATCGCGCACCGGCTGTCGACGGCCGAGGCCGCGGACGCCGTGCTCGTCGTCGACTCGGGGCGGGTGGTCGAGCACGGCCCGCACGACGCGCTGCTCGTCGCCGGCGGGCTGTACGCGACCATGCACGGGGCGTGGGTCTCGCAGACGCGCTGACGCGTCCCGACGCCCGTGGACGCACAGCCGACGGCGTGCGGCGCGGTGGACGCGGCCCCGGGCCGCAGGCCCGGGCGTGGCAGGATTCTCCGGTGCCCACCCTGGACCCCGCAGTCGCGTCGCGTCTCAAGCGCGACGACCACGGCCTCGTCGCCGCGATCGTGCAGCAGCACGACACGCGCGAGGTGCTCATGCTCGGCTGGATGGACGACGAGGCGCTGCGCCGCACGCTCACGTCCGGTCGCGTGACCTTCTGGTCCCGCTCGCGCCAGGAGTACTGGCGCAAGGGCGACACGTCCGGCCACGTGCAGCACGTGCGGGGGGTGCGCATCGACTGCGACGGCGACGCGCTGCTCGTCGAGGTCGACCAGGTCGGCGCCGCGTGCCACACCGGCGCGCGCACGTGCTTCGAGGCGGGTGGCCCGCTGCCCGTGACGGTCGACGAGGCGGAGGACGGCCGATGAGCGCCGGGACGCCGCCGACGCCGGACATCGCCCCGCAGGTCCCGTGGGGCACCACCTGGCCGACGCTCGACGGTTTCCGTGACCTCGCGCGCGACCGGCGCGTGGTGCCGGTCGTGCGCCGTCTGCTCGCGGACGACGTGACGCCGGTCGGCCTCTACCGCACGCTCGCGGCCGGGCGCCCCGGCACGTTCGTCCTCGAGTCCGCCGAGGCGGACGGGACGTGGGCGCGCTGGTCGTTCGTCGGCGTGCGGTCCCGCGCCACGCTGACGGTGCGCGACGGCCAGGCGGTGTGGACGGGCGACGTCCCGGTCGGTGTCCCGACGAGCGGCGATGTGCTCGACGTCCTCGGAGACACCCTCGACGTGCTGCGCACACCGGTCCTGCCCGGCCTGCCGCCGCTGACCGGTGGGCTCGTCGGCGCGCTCGGGTGGGACGTGGTGCACCACTGGGAGCCGACGCTGCCGCGCAAGGCCCCGAGGAGCTGGACGTCCCCGAGGTCACGCTGCTGCTCGCGACCGATCTCGCGGTCGTCGACCACCAGGACGGGTCGGTGTGGCTCGTGGCGAACGCCATCAACTTCGACGACACCGACGAGCGCGTCGACGAGGCGTACGCGGACGCGGTGGCGCGGCTCGACGCGATGCAGGGCTCGCTGCTGCACCCGGCGCCGTCCGCGGTCGCCGTGCTCACCGACGCACCCGAGCCCGAGCTGCGGTTCCGCACGACGCGCGAGGAGTTCGACCAGGCCGTGCGCTTCGGCAAGGACGCGATCCGCGACGGCGAGGTGTTCCAGGTCGTCATCTCCCAGCGCCTCGACCTCGACTGCCCGGCCGAGCCGCTCGACGTGTACCGCGTGCTGCGCACCATCAACCCCAGCCCGTACATGTACTACCTGCAGCTGCAGGACGCGGACGGGCACGACTTCGCGGTCGTCGGGTCGAGCCCCGAGACGCTCGTCAAGGTCGACGACGGGCACGTCACGACGTTCCCGATCGCCGGCTCACGGCCGCGCGGCGCGACGCCGGAGGAGGACCGCGCGCTGGCCGACGAGGTGCTCGCCGACCCCAAGGAGCGCGCGGAGCACATCATGCTCGTCGACCTCTCGCGCAACGACATGGTCAAGGTGTGCGAGCCGACGAGCGTCGAGGTTGTGGAGTTCATGGCGGTGCGCCGGTTCTCGCACATCATGCACATCACCTCCACGGTCGTCGGGCGCCTGCGTGCCGGGGCGACCGCGCTGGCCACCCTCATGGCGACGTTCCCGGCGGGCACGCTCTCGGGCGCGCCCAAGCCCCGGGCGATCGCGCTCATCGACGAGGTCGAGCCGGCCCGCCGCGGCATCTACGGCGGGACGGTCGGGTACTTCGACTTCGCGGGCAACATGGACATGGCCATCGCGATCCGCACCGCGCTGATCCGCGACGGGCGCGCGTCCGTGCAGGCCGGCGGCGGGATCGTCGCGGACTCCGTGCCCGAGCTCGAGTACCTCGAGTCCCGGAACAAGGCGCAGGCCGCGGTGCGCGCCGTCCAGATCGCGTCCCGCCTGCGACGCGCGGATGTCTGACCGTCCCCGTCGTCCGGGCCGCGGGCGCGCCGCCGTGCTCCTGCTGCTCGCGGCCGCGCTGACCGGTCTCACCGCGCTCGTCCCGTGGCTCACCGTCGAGACCGTGACCGTGCTCGGCGAGCCCCGCACCGTCACGGTCGCCGGCTCGTCGGCCGCGCCGTCGCTCGTCGCGGTCACGCTCGTGCTGCTCGCGGCCGCGGGTGCCGCCGCGCTCGTCGGGCGCGCCGGACGGTGGGTCGTGGTGGGCGTGGTCGCGCTGGCCGGTGCGCTCGTCGTCGTCGACGGCGTCGGGGTGCTGCGGTCGCCCGGTTCTGCGGCCGCCCCGAGCGTCGCCGACGAGCTCGGGGTCGAGCGCGTGGTCGAGGACGTCGCGGTCTCGGCCTGGCCGTGGGTCGCGGTGGTCGTCGGGGTGCTGGTCGTGCTGCTCGCGGTCTGGCTCGCGCGGGCGAGCGCCTCGTGGGCCGTCGGCCGCCGCCACGAGGGCGCGTCGACGACCGTGCCCGCCGGCGGTGCCGCGCCCGCGCCGCTCGACGAGCGTGACCAGTGGGACGCGCTGACCCGCGGCGACGACCCGACCGACGCTCCGGACGGGCCCGGGCGGCAAGGCCCCTGACGCCGCGCGGCGGGCCTCGTCGCGTGGTCCGCACGCCTCCGCCGGGTGACTGCCGGGCTGTGGTCCGCGTCGCAGCGGACGTGCCGGGGCGCGAGGTCGGGCGCACGCTAGGGTGAGCGGCGAACCTCGTACGGAAGGGTCGACGATGGCCGACAACACCCTGGCGCACCGCGCGCAGAACCCCACGACCACCGAGGCGGTGCACCTGCCGCCGACGGCCCCGCCGACGAACCACGGCCACACCGTGGCGGCCTGGACCACCACGTGGGTCGTGGTCGGTGGTGCCGTCATCGCCGCGCTGGCGATGGTCTTCGCGCAGGTGTGGCTCTTCTGGGTCGGTCTCGGTGTGTGCCTGCTCGGCCTGGTCGGCGGCAAGGTCCTCCAGGTCCTCGGCTACGGGCAGGGCGGTGCCGCGACGCTCGCTCGCCAGAAGGCGCGCGGGGGCCACTGACCCGATGAGCTCCTCCGTGCCGCCCGCGCCCGACGAGCCGCGCGACCCGTCCGAGCCGCTCGAGCCGTCCGCGCCCGCCGAGCCGGGTGCGCACGCGCCGTCGTCGGCGCAGGAGGGCGGCGGCACGGCCGCGAGCGAGCCGGACGCGACGGGGTACACCCCGCCGTCGTACGAGGCCCCGCCCGCGTACGTCGCGCGGCCGGCCTACGAACCGCCCGCGACGTTCGGCGTGCCCTCGGGCGCGACCCCCGCGTCCGCGGCATCGCCCTCGTCGTCCGACGAGCCCGATGGCCCCGCCGAGGGCACGCCGGCAGGGAGCACGCCGGACGCGGGCACGCCGGCCGTGAGCGCGCCCGTCCCCCCGGCTGCGCAGTCGGACGGGCCGGAGGTACCGCTGTACGGCACGCCGCCGGAGCCCGCGGACAACCCCTATGCGGCCCCGCCCGCGTACGGCACGCCGCCGGCCGCACCGCCCGCCTACGGCACGCCGCCGGCCGCACCGCCCGCCTACGGCGGCGCACCCTCCTACGGCACCCCGCCGGCGGGCCCCGCGTACGGTGCGTCGCAGGGCCCGTACGGGGCGTGGCCCACCGACCCCTACGCGACCCCGCCGCGGACGTCGAGCCCACAGGCGACCTGGTCGCTCGTGCTCGGGATCCTCGGCATCGTCCTGGCGTGCGGGTGCTCGTTCGTCGGCCTCGCCGCCGCGGTGCCCGCGATCCTGCTCGGCAACCGCGCCAAGTCGGACGCGGCGCGCGGCCTCGTCGTCGCGAACGTCTCGGCCGCGCGCGCGGGTGTGATCCTCGGCTGGGTGGGCGTGGGTCTCGCGCTCCTGCGCACGCTCGGCTACCTCGCCTCCTTCACCCAGAACTCGATGTAGCGGTCGCCATGGACGCGCCGGTCGTCGATCCCCACGTCGCCGCGACACCCGCTCCGGCGCGTCGTCAGCGCGCCTGGCGGGGGCCCGCGCTGGCCGCCGGGGTCGTGCTCGTCGGGACCGCCGCCGTCGCGTTGCGGGACCCGCACGTGTCCGGGAGCTACGGGTACTGCCCGCTCTACGCGGCCACGGGCCTGTTCTGCCCGGCCTGCGGCGGGCTGCGCGCGACGCACGACCTCGCGCACGGCGACCTCGCGGCCGCGTGGTCCATGAACCCGCTGTGGGTCGCTCTCGTCCCCGTCGTCGTGGCTCTGTGGGTCTGGTGGGCCGTGCGCGTCGCGCGCGGGCGGGCGGCGCCCCTGCTGCCGTCCTGGTCGGCGTGGCTGTTCCTCACGCTGCTCGCCGTGTTCGGCGTGCTGCGCAACCTGCCGGGCCTCGAGGCGCTCGCCCCCTGACCGCCTCGTCCTGCGCGGAGAACGGGGTCCGGCCTGGCAGAGTTACCCCAGCACGTCCGACACCCGCACCACGACCGACTGGAGCACCGCGATGAGCACGCCCGACCAGCCGACCGAGCCGCAGCAGCCGAGCGAGCCGGCGTCGCCGTACGCGCCCCCGCCCGCGGGGTCGTCGGGCGAGCAGACGTCGCAGCCCACGCCGGCCGCCGACCAGCCGCCGGTGTACGGGCAGCCGCCGGCCTACGGGCAGCCGCCCGCGGACCAGCCGCCCACGTACGGGCAGCCCCCGGCGTACGGCCAGCAGCCCTACGGCCAGGCTCCGGGATACGGCCAGCAGCCGTACGGGCAGGCTCCGGCGTACGGCCAGCAGCCGTACGGCCAGGCTCCCGCGTACGGCCAGCAGCCCTACGGCCAGGCTCCGGCGTACGGGGGGTACCCCGGGTACGCCCCGGGCGCCTACCCCAAGAACAGCCTCGGGGTGTGGTCGCTCGTGCTCGGCATCGCGAGCATCGTGCTGTGCGGCCTCTTCTCGGGCATCCCGGCGATCATCATCGGCAACAACGCGAAGCGCGCGGTCGCCGCGGGGGAGGCCGACAACGCCAGCCTCGCGACGGGGGGCGTGGCGACGGGCTGGATCGGCACGATCCTCTCCGTGGTCGGGGTCGCGTTCTTCCTGCTCCTCGTGATCGCGGCGCCCGACAGCACGGTCCGGACCTACTGACCACGCCCGCGGGGGACCCGGTCCACCAGTCGGGCCGTGGTCCGGGTCACTCCGCGGCGCCTCTACGATGACCGGGGGAGGGCCTCGCACGGCGGTGCGGCGGCGGGTCCACCCGGGACGCGAACGAGGGGTGTGGTGGCCATGAGCGTGCTCGACGAGATCGTCGCGGGGGTCCGGGAGGACCTCGCGGCCCGGGAGGCGCGCACTCCGCTCGCCGAGGTCAAGGAGCTCGCGGCGCGCCGCGAGTCGGCGGTCGACGCGGTGGCGCGTCTGCGCGTCGAGGACGCGGTGACCGTCATCGCCGAGGTGAAGCGCTCGAGCCCGTCGAAGGGTGCGCTCGCGCAGATCTCCGACCCGGCGGCGCTGGCGGCGGAGTACGAGAAGGGTGGCGCGGCCGCGATCTCGGTGCTGACCGAGGAGCGTCGCTTCAACGGCTCGCTCGCGGACCTCGACGCGGTACGGGCGCGGGTCGACATCCCGGTGCTGCGCAAGGACTTCATCGTCACGCCGTACCAGGTGTGGGAGGCGCGTGCGCACGGGGCGGACGTGTGCCTGCTCATCGTCGCGGCGCTCGAGCAGACCGTGCTCGAGTCGCTCGTCGAGCGGGTCCACTCGCTCGGGATGACGGCGCTGGTCGAGGTGCACGACGAGGACGAGGTCGCGCGCGCGGTCGACGCGGGCGCCCGGGTCATCGGCGTCAACGCCCGTGACCTGCGCTCGCTCGAGGTGGACCGCGGCACGTTCGCCCGCGTCGCGCCCCGGATCCCGTCCGACATCGTGAAGATCGCCGAGTCCGGCGTGCGCGGCCCGCACGACGTCGTCGACTACGCGCGCGCCGGCGCCGACGCGGTGCTCGTCGGCGAGGCCCTCGTGACGGACGACGCCCCGCGGCAGTCGGTCGCGGACCTCGTCGCGGCCGGCGCCCACCCGTCCCTGCGTGCGGTGCGCCAGTGACCGGCCTCGACAGCGGCCGTCCGCTGGTCCCCGGCCAGGAGCCCCGGCTCGGGTCGCTCGCGACGCACGTCGGCCCGTACTGGGGTGACTTCGGCGGGCGGTACGTGCCGGAGGCGCTCATCGCGGCGCTCGACGAGCTCGACACCGCCTATCACAAGGCGCTCGCCGACCCGGCGTTCGGTGCCGAGCTCGCGCGCCTGCACCGCACGTACACCGGACGCCCCAGCCCGCTGACGGAGGTGCCGCGGTTCGCGGCGCACGTCGGTGGCGGCGCCCGCGTGTTCCTCAAGCGTGAGGACCTCAACCACACCGGCTCGCACAAGATCAACAACGTGCTCGGCCAGGCGCTGCTCGTGAAGCGCCTGGGCAAGACGCGCGTGATCGCGGAGACGGGTGCCGGGCAGCACGGCGTCGCCACCGCGACCGCCGCGGCGCTCCTGGGCCTGGAGTGCACGGTGTACATGGGCGAGGAGGACACGCGCCGCCAGGCGCTCAACGTCGCCCGGATGCGGCTGCTCGGTGCCGAGGTCGTCCCGGTGACGATCGGCACGCGCACGCTGAAGGACGCGATCAACGAGGCGCTGCGCGACTGGGTCGCGAACGTCGAGACGACGCACTACCTGCTCGGCACGGTCACGGGCCCGCATCCGTTCCCGGAGATGGTGCGCGACTTCCACAAGGTCATCGGCGAGGAGGCGCGCGCCCAGCTGCTCGGCGAGATCGGGCGGCTGCCCGACGCCGTCGTCGCATGCGTGGGGGGCGGGTCGAACGCGATGGGGATCTTCAACGCGTTCCTGGACGACGCCGACGTGCGGCTGTTCGGCTTCGAGGCGGGCGGACGCGGCCTGGGCCCCGGCGACCACGCGGCGCGGTTCTCGGGCGGGGCCCCGGGCGTGCTGCACGGCGCGCGCTCGTACCTGCTGCAGGACGAGGACGGGCAGACCGTCCCCAGCCACTCGGTCTCCGCCGGCCTCGACTACCCGAGCGTCGGCCCCGAGCACTCGTGGCTGCACGACATCGGCCGCGCGACGTACCTGCCGGTCTCGGACGTCGAGGCCATGGACGCGTTCCGGCTGCTGTGCCGCACCGAGGGGATCATCCCCGCGATCGAGTCCGCGCACGCCCTGGCCGGCGCGATCCAGCTCGGTGCGCAGGCGGCGCAGTGGTCCGACGAGCCCGTGCTCCTGGTGAACCTGTCGGGGCGCGGCGACAAGGACGTGGCCACGGCCGCGCGGTGGTTCGGCCTGCTGGACGCGGGCGACGAGGGCGAGGGAGACCGGTGAGCGGCGGACGGACGACGAGCGCGGCACCCACGAGCGTGGCACCCACGAGCGTGGCACCCACGAGCGCGGGCGCCACGACGGGGCCGCTGCTCGACGGTCTCGCGGCCCAGGGGCGCGCGGCGCTCGTCGGCTACCTGCCGGTCGGCTACCCGTCGGTGGCCGGCTCGGTCGAGGCGGTGCGCACGATGGTCGACGCGGGTGCCGACGTCGTCGAGCTCGGCATGCCGTACACCGACCCCGTGATGGACGGCCCGGTCATCCAGCGCGCCGTCGACCACGCGCTGCGCGGCGGGACGCGCGTGCGCGACACGCTCACGGCCGTCGAGCAGGTCGCGGGCCGTGGCGCCCCGGTGCTCGTGATGACGTACTGGAACCTCGTGCTGCGCTACGGCGTCGAGGCGTTCGCACGCGACCTCGCGGCGGCGGGCGGCGCGGGCCTCATCACGCCGGACCTCGTGCCCGACGAGGCCGGCGCGTGGATCGCGGCATCCGACGAGCACGGTCTGGACCGGGTCTTCCTGGTCGCCCCCAGCTCGACGCCCGAGCGCCTCGCGAGCACGGTGGCCGCCTCCCGCGGCTTCGTCTACGCGGCCTCGACGATGGGGGTGACCGGGGAGCGCGCCACGGTCGGCTCGCGCGCCGAGCAGCTCGTCGCGGACACGCGCGCGGCGGGTGCGGACCGCGTGTGCGTCGGCCTGGGTGTCTCGCGTCCGGAGCAGGCGGCCCAGGTCGCCTCGTACGCCGACGGTGTGATCGTCGGCTCGGCACTTGTCCGCTCGCTGCTGGACGTGCCCGACGAGGCGACGGGTCTGGACCGGCTCGCGGAGGTCACGGCCGCCCTCGCCGCGGGGGTGCGCTCGGCCGAGCGTCCCGCCGGGGCGTCGCGGTGAGCGCCGCGTCGCTCGTCCTGGCCGCGCCCGCGGGCGGGCTCGTCGACGGCGTGCGCGCCGCGATCCCGAGCCCGTCGCAGGGCGTGTGGTACCTGGGGCCGCTGCCGCTGCGCGCGTACGCGATCGCGATCCTGCTGGGCATCGTCGCCGCGGTGCTCCTCACGCAGCGCCGGTGGGAGGAGCGCGGTGGCGACCGGGACCAGGTCGTCGAGATCGCGTTCTGGGCCGTGCCGTTCGGGATCGTCGGCGGCCGGATCTACCACCTGGTGACGTCGCCCGACGCGTACTTCGGCGAGGGCGGCGACCCGTGGAAGGCGTTCGCGATCTGGGAGGGCGGGCTCGGCATCTGGGGTGCCGTCGCGCTCGGTGCGGTCGGCGCGTGGATCGGGTGCCGGCGTCAGGGGGTGCGGCTCGCGCCGTTCGCTGACGCGCTCGCCCCCGGTCTGCTGGTCGCCCAGGCCATCGGGCGGCTCGGCAACTGGTTCAACCAGGAGCTGTTCGGCGGACCGACGACGCTGCCCTGGGGCCTGCGCGTCGACGACTCGGTCGCCGAGACGGCGGGGTACGCGGCGGGGACGCTGTTCCACCCGACGTTCCTGTACGAGCTGCTCTGGAACCTGGCCGGTGCCGCGCTGCTGGTGTGGGCGGACCGCAGGTTCCGTCTCGGGCACGGGCGCGTGTTCTGGTTGTACGTCGTCGTGTACACCACGGGCCGCGTCTGGATCGAGGCGCTGCGCATCGACCCTGCGCACGGCTTCCTCGGCCTGCGCCTCAACGTATGGACGTCCATCCTGGTGGGCGTCGGAGCGCTGGTAGCGTTCGTGGTGGTCGGGCGTCGGCATCCCGGACGCGACACGACCGTCCTGCTGGATCCGTCGCCGGAACCCTCCGAGCAGCAGATCTCCCAGCAGGAGGACGTCCCACAGGACGCGGGCACCGACTCGGCGACCGTCCCTGTGGACGACGAGGACGGTCATCCGGCCCGTTGACGACGGGACCGGACCGGCCCCGCACGTGGCCGATCTCTATGATCCGAGTCACACAGGGCGATGCGGCCACCCGTCGAGGCGGGTTGTATCGTCGCCCACCACAAGGGCCGACGACGTCCCGATCCCCCAAGTTCGTGCGAGCCCCGGTCCGGCCGGGGCACTGTGAGGACGGTAGCGATGACGTCGCCCAGCGGTCTGCCGAGCACGTCGCTCGACCACGCGGCGTACCCCCTGTACGACCCGTCGGCCGAGCACGACGCCTGCGGCTTCGCGTTCGTCGCGACGCTGCGCGGGACGCCCGGGCGCGACATCGTCGACGCCGGGCTGACCGCCCTGCTCAACCTGGACCACCGCGGCGCCGTGGGCGCCGAGGAGGACTCCGGTGACGGCGCCGGCATCCTCACCCAGATCCCCGACGCGTTCCTGCGGGACGTCGTCGACGCGGAGCTGCCCCCGGTCGGCTACTACGCGATCGGCATGGCGTTCCTGCCGCAGGACGAGGCCGAGCGCACCGCGGCGGTCGCCGCGATCGAGGCGGTCGCCGCCGAGGAGAAGCTCGACGTGCTGGCGTGGCGCGACGTCGTCGTGACCGCGGACCTGGTCGGTCCCACGGCGCGCGCGTCGATGCCGGTGTTCCGCCAGCTCGTCGTCGCGGACCCGTCACGCGAGCTCGCCGGCATCGACCTCGACCGTCGGGCGTACCGCCTGCGCAAGCGGGCCGAGCGTGAGCACGGGGTGTACTTCGCGTCGCTCTCGGCGCGCACGATCACCTACAAGGGCATGCTCACCACGGCGCAGCTCGAGCCGTTCTTCGCGGACCTGTCCGACCCGCGCTACGCCTCCGAGATCGCGCTGGTCCACTCACGGTTCTCGACGAACACGTTCCCGTCGTGGGAGCTCGCGCAGCCGTTCCGGATGATCGCGCACAACGGCGAGATCAACACCGTCCGCGGCAACCGCAACTGGATGGCGGCGCGCGAGGGCATGCTCGCGTCCGACGAGCTCGGCGACCTGACGCCGCTGCTGCCGGTGTGCACGCCCGGCGGCTCGGACTCCGGCAGCTTCGACGAGGTGCTCGAGCTGCTGCACCTGTCGGGCCGCTCGCTCCCGCACTCGGTGATGATGATGATCCCCGAGCCGTGGGAGAACCACGCGCAGATGGACCCCGCGACGCGGGCGTTCTTCGAGTACCACTCGACGCTGATGGAGCCGTGGGACGGCCCCGCCGCGATGACGTTCACCGACGGCACGCTCATCGGCGCGGTGCAGGACCGCAACGGTCTGCGTCCCGGTCGCTACTGGGTGACCGAGGACGGGCTCGTCGTGTGCGCGTCGGAGTCGGGCGTGCTCGACATCGACCCCGCGTCGGTCGTCGCCAAGGGGCGCCTCGAGCCGGGGCTGTTCTTCCTCGTCGACACCGGCCAGGGCCGGATCATCGCGGACGCCGAGGTGATGTCCCAGCTCGCCGCGCAGCGGCCGTACGCGCAGTGGGTCGAGGAGAACTCGGTCTACCTCGAGCAGCTCCCGGAGCGCGAGCACGTCGCGCACTCGGCCGCCTCGGTGCGCCGCCGCCAGCGCGCGTTCGGGTACACGGAGGAGGAGCTCAAGATCCTCCTGACGCCCATGGCGGCGACGGGCGCCGAGCCGCTCGGCGCGATGGGCTCGGACACGCCGGTCGCGGTGCTCTCGCAGCGCCCGCGGATGTTGTTCGACTACTTCACGCAGATGTTCGCGCAGGTGACGAACCCGCCGCTGGACGCGATCCGTGAGGAGCTCGTCACCGCGATCGGCGGCGCGATCGGCCCCGAGCCGAACCTGCTGGCCGACGGGCCCGAGCACGCGCGCAAGCTCGTCCTGCCGTTCCCGGTGCTGGACAACGACCAGCTCGCCAAGATCGTGCACGTCGACAAGGAGCCCCGGCACGGGTTCCGCACGACGACGATCCGCGGCCTGTACCGGGCGTCCGGCGGGGGAGCGGCGCTCGAGGCCCGCCTCGAGGAGATCTTCGCCGAGGTCGACCGCGCGGTCGCCGAGGGCGTGAGCTTCGTCGTGCTGTCCGACCGCAACTCGGACGCCGAGCTGGCGCCGATCCCGTCGCTGCTGCTCCTGAGCGCGGTGCACCACCACACGCTGCGCCGTCACACGCGCACGCAGATCTCGCTCGTCGTCGAGGCGGGCGACGTGCGCGAGGTGCACCACGTCGCGCTGCTCATCGGGTTCGGCGCGGCCGCGGTGAACCCCTACCTCGCGATGGAGACGGTCGAGGACCTGTCGCGGCACGGCTACCTCGGCGAGGTCACTCCCGAGAAGGCCGTCAAGAACCTCATCAAGGCGCTCGGCAAGGGCGTCCTGAAGGTCATGTCGAAGATGGGCATCTCGACCATCGCGTCCTACCGCGGTGCGCAGGTGTTCGAGGCGATCGGTCTGTCCCAGGCGCTCGTCGACCGGTACTTCACGGGCACGACGAGCCGACTCGGCGGCATCGGGCTGGACGTGATCGCGGCCGAGGTCGCCGCGCGGCACGCCGACGCGTACCCGGCGTCCGGCAACCGCCAGCCGCACCAGCGCCTCGCGGTCGGCGGCGAGTACCAGTGGCGTCGCGACGGCGAGGACCACCTGTTCGACCCGGAGACGGTCTTCCGCCTGCAGCACTCGACGCGCACGCGCCAGATGGACGTGTTCCGCCAGTACACGCAGCGCGTCGACGACCAGGCGAAGCGGCTGATGACGCTGCGCGGCCTGCTCGCCTTCAAGGAGGGTGTGCGCGAGCCCGTGCCGCTCGACGAGGTCGAGCCCGTCAGCGCGATCGTCAAGCGGTTCAGCACGGGCGCGATGTCCTACGGCTCGATCTCGGCCGAGGCGCACGAGACGCTCGCGATCGCCATGAACCGCCTCGGCGCGAAGTCCAACACGGGCGAGGGCGGCGAGGACCCGGAGCGGCTGCACGACCCCGAGCGGCGCTCCGCGATCAAGCAGATCGCCTCCGGCCGGTTCGGCGTGACGTCGGAGTACCTGACCAACGCGGACGACATCCAGATCAAGCTCGCCCAGGGTGCGAAGCCCGGCGAGGGCGGTCAGCTGCCGGGTCACAAGGTGTACCCGTGGGTCGCCAAGACGCGGCACTCGACGCCCGGCGTCGGACTCATCTCTCCGCCGCCGCACCACGACATCTACTCGATCGAGGACCTCGCGCAGCTCATCCACGACGCGAAGAACGCGAACCCGCGCGCCCGGATCCACACCAAGCTCGTCTCCGAGTTCGGCGTGGGCACGATCGCCGCGGGCGTCGCCAAGGCGCACTCGGACGTCATCCTCATCTCGGGTCATGACGGTGGCACGGGTGCGAGCCCGCTCACGTCGCTCAAGCACGCGGGGACGCCGTGGGAGATCGGCCTGGCCGAGACGCAGCAGACGCTCGTCCTCAACGACCTACGTGACCGCGTCGTCGTCCAGGTCGACGGGCAGCTCAAGACCGGCCGTGACGTCGTGATCGGCGCGCTGCTCGGCGCGGAGGAGTTCGGCTTCGCGACCGCTCCGCTCGTCGTGTCCGGCTGCGTCATGATGCGCGTCTGCCACCTCGACACCTGCCCGGTGGGCGTCGCGACGCAGAACCCGGAGCTGCGCGCGCGGTTCACGGGCAAGCCCGAGTTCGTCGAGGCGTTCTTCGAGTTCATCGCGACCGAGGTGCGCGAGCACCTGGCCGCGCTCGGTTTCCGCACGCTGGAGGAGGCAGTCGGCCACGTCGAGCTGCTCGAGACGCGCACGGCGATCGAGCACTGGAAGGCCGAGGGCCTCGACCTGGAGCCCGTGCTCGCGGTGCCTCAGCCCAAGCCGGGCTCGGCGCTGCACCACACCAAGAACCAGGACCACGGCCTGGAGCGCGCGCTCGACAACCGCCTCATCGCGCTGTCGGCGGACGCGCTCGAGCGCCGCGAGCCCGTGCGGATCTCGCTGCCCGTGCGCAACGTCAACCGCACGGTCGGCACGATGCTCGGGCACGAGGTCACGCGCCGCTTCGGCGGTGAGGGCCTGCCCGACGACACGATCGACGTCACGCTCACGGGGTCGGCCGGCCAGTCGTTCGGCGCGTTCGTCCCGCGGGGGATCACGCTGCGGCTGTTCGGCGACGCGAACGACTACGTCGGCAAGGGCCTGTCGGGTGGTCGCATCATCGTGCGGCCCGACCGCAGCGCGGTGCTCTCGTCCAGCCACAACGTGATCGCGGGCAACGTGATCGGCTACGGCGCGACGTCCGGCGAGGTGTTCCTGAGAGGCCTGACCGGCGAGCGGTTCGCGGTGCGCAACTCCGGCGCGACGCTCGTCGTCGAGGGTGTGGGCGACCACGCGTGCGAGTACATGACCGGCGGGACCGTGGTCGTGCTCGGACGCACGGGCCGCAACTTCGGCGCCGGCATGTCGGGTGGCACCGCGTACGTGGTCGACCTGCAGACCGAGCTCGTCAACACCGACGCGGTCCGCACGGGCGAGCTCTCCCTCGCGCCGCTCGACGACGAGGACGCCGCGGTCGTCGGCGACCTGCTGCACCGCTACGCCGAGGAGACCGGCTCGCCGGTCGCGGCCGAGCTGCTCGAGGGTGACTGGCGCTCGCGCTTCACCCGTGTCCTGCCCACCGAGTTCTCGCGCGTCCGGCGTGCGCTCGCGCAGGCCGAGGCCGACGGCCTCGACCCGACGGCGCCCGGCGTGTGGGACCAGATCCTGGAGGTGGCGCGTGGCTGACCCCCGTGGCTTCCTGAAGGTGCGCGAGCGCGAGCTCCCGCCGAACCGTCCCGTCGAGGTGCGCCTGCGCGACTGGAAGGACGTGCACGCCCACCTGCAGGACGGCCAGCCGTTCCTCAAGGAGCAGGCCGGCCGCTGCATGGACTGCGGCATCCCGTTCTGCCACAACGGCTGCCCGCTCGGGAACCTCATCCCCGAGTGGAACGACCTCGTGTGGCGCGGTCAGTGGGCGGACGCGATCCAGCGCCTGCACGCGACCAACAACTTCCCGGAGTTCACCGGGCGCATCTGCCCGGCGCCGTGCGAGTCGTCGTGCGTGCTGGGCATCAACCAGCCGCCCGTGACGATCAAGAACGTCGAGGTCTCGATCATCGACGAGGCCTTCGCGCGCGGGCTCGTGACGCCGCAGGTGCCGCAGCGCCTGACCGGTCACACGGTGGCGGTCGTCGGGTCCGGACCGGCGGGTCTGGCCGCCGCGCAGCAGCTCACACGCGCCGGTCACACCGTCGCGGTGTACGAGCGCGACGACGCCGTCGGCGGACTCCTGCGGTACGGCGTGCCCGACTTCAAGCTCGAGAAGGTCCACATCGACCGTCGCGTCGCGCAGATGGAGGCCGAGGGCACGCGGTTCCGGCCCAACGTCGAGATCGGCCGCGACGTGACGTGGGCGCAGCTGCAGGCCCGCTACGACGCGATCGTCATCGCCACCGGCGCGACCGTGCCGCGCGAGCTGCGCGTGCCGGGCACCGAGCTGGACGGCGTGATGTTCGCGATGGACTTCCTGCACCCGGCGAACGCCGCGGCGGCGGGCAGGACCGTCGAGGGTCAGGTCACGGCCGAGGGCAAGCACGTCGTCATCATCGGCGGCGGCGACACGGGCTCGGACTGCCTCGGCACCGCGCTGCGCCAGGGCGCCGCGTCGGTCACGACGCTCGCGATCGGCAAGAAGCCGCCGACGGACCGACCCGCGCACCAGCCGTGGCCCACCGACCCGATCCTGTTCGAGGTGTCGTCGTCGCACGAGGAGGGTGGCGAGCGCGCCTACCTCGCGTCGACGGTCGGCTTCCTGCCCGACGAGACGGGCACGCGCGTCGCGGGCCTGCGCCTGGCGACCACGGAGTACCTGCCCGACGGTCGCCGCGTCCCGACGGCCGGGACCGAGCGGGACATCCCGGCGGACCTCGTGCTGGTCGCGATGGGCTTCACCGGCCCCGAGACGCAGGCCGTCGTCGAGCAGCTCGGCGTCGAGATCACGCCGCGCGGCGCGTTCGCCCGGACCGACGACTTCGCGACCGCCGTGCCGGGCGTGTTCGTCGCGGGGGACGCGGGCCGCGGCCAGTCGCTCGTCGTGTGGGCGATCGCGGAGGGCCGCGCCGCGGCCGCCGCGGTGGACACGTACCTGTCCGGTGCGACCGAGCTGCCGCGCCCCGTCGAGGCCGACACGGTGGCGCTGCGACCCTGAACCCCACCCCCAGCCCGGCGAGTCGTCCAGACACGCCGGGTCCACTACCGGGACGCCGCCCTGGCCTGTCAGGACGTTCGGACCGGCCAGACATACCCGAAAGGCATAGGCTCGCCTTCATGCGTAGAGCAAAGATCGTCTGCACCCTCGGCCCGGCCACGGAGTCGCTCGACATGATCCAGGCGCTGGTCGACGCCGGCATGGACGTCGCGCGCATCAACCGCAGCCACGGCGAGCCCGAGGAGCACGCCAAGGTCATCCAGAACGTCCGCGCCGCCGCGCAGGCCTCGGGCCGGTCGGTCGCCGTGCTCGTGGACCTGCAGGGTCCGAAGATCCGTCTCGGCCGCTTCATCGAGGGCGGTCACGACGTGGCCGTCGGCGACACGCTGGTCATCACGACCGACGACGTCGAGGGCACCAAGGACCGCGTCTCCACGACGTTCAAGGGCCTGCCGGGCGACGTGAAGCCGGGCGACCCGATCCTCATCGACGACGGCAAGGTGCTCGTGCGCGTCGTCGAGGTCGACGGGACGGACGTCGTCACGCGCGTCGAGGTGCCGGGCCGTGTCTCCAACAACAAGGGCCTCAACCTGCCCGGCGTCGCCGTGTCGGTGCCCGCGCTGAGCGAGAAGGACGAGACCGACCTGCGCTGGGGCCTGGCGCAGGGCGCGGACTTCATCGCGCTGTCCTTCGTGCGCAACGCCGCGGACTACGACCGCGTGCGCCAGATCATGGAGGAGGAGGGCCGGGTCGCCCCGGTCATCGCCAAGATCGAGAAGCCGCAGGCGGTCGAGAACCTCGCCGAGATCGTCCAGGCGTTCGACGGCATCATGGTCGCCCGCGGTGATCTGGGCGTCGAGCTGCCGCTCGAGCAGGTGCCGCTCGTCCAGAAGCGTGCGGTCGAGCTCGCCCGCCGCAACGCGAAGCCGGTCATCGTCGCGACGCAGGTGCTCGAGTCGATGACGACGAACCCGCGGCCCACCCGCGCCGAGGCGTCCGACTGCGCCAACGCCGTGCTCGACGGCGCCGACGCGGTCATGCTCTCGGGCGAGACCAGCGTGGGTGACTACCCGATCGAGACGGTGCGCACCATGGCGCGCATCATCGAGGCGACCGAGCAGCTCGGCCGTGAGCGCATCGCGCCCCTCGGCTCGACGCCGCACACGCGTGGTGGTGCGATCACCCGCGCCGCCGCCGAGATCGGCGAGCGGATCGGCGTGAAGTACCTCGTGACGTTCACGCAGTCCGGCGACTCGGCGCGTCGCATGTCGCGCCTGCGCTCGCCCATCCCGCTGCTCGCGTTCACGCCGGTCGAGTCGGTGCGCAACGTCCTGTCGCTGTCGTGGGGCACCCAGACGTACCAGGTGCCGCAGGTCGCGAGCACCGACGAGATGGTCGACCAGGTCGACAAGACGCTGCAGGCGCAGGGTCTCGCCGAGACGGGCGACTACGTGGTGGTCGTCTCCGGGGCGCCCGTGGGCGTCGTCGGGTCGACGAACTCGATCGTCGTGCACAAGATCGGCGACGAGTCCGACCGCGTCGCCTGACCGGTCGCAGCCTGACGCAGGCCCGCCGCGCCGCCCTTCACGGGTGGTCGCGGCGGGCCTTCGTCGTGCGCGGTGGTGCGCCGCCGGGTCAGGAGCGGGGCGCGAGCTCCCGCAGCGCGTCGACGAGGACGCGGTTGAACTCGTCGGGCGCGTGCGTGTTCACGTCGTGCCCCGCGCGGGGGACCACGGTCAGCCGCGCGCCGGCGTGCGCGCGCAGGTAGCGGCGCTCCTCGAGGCGCAGCGGGTCCCGCCGGCCGTTGACGAGCCACACGGGCAGGCTCAGGCGGCGCAGGTCCGTGAGCGGCGAGCACATGGCGAGCGCGGCGAGCATGTCGGTCACGACGTGCCAGGTCCCGCCGCCCAGGTGCAGCGCGCTCGTGACCCACGTGGACAGCCGGCGGTAGGCGCGCAGCAGCGGCCCGCGGGTCTGCGTCGAGCAGCCCGCGGCCACGACGCCGGCGATGGTGTGCTCGTGCCGGCCCGCGAAGGCGAGGCTCACGTAGCCGCCGAGGGAGAGACCGACGAGCAGCGGCGGCGTGTCGAACGAGCGGACCGCCGCGTCGACGGCCTCGAGCGCACCGGCGAGCGTGAACCGCTCGTGGGCGCGCGCCCCGTGCCCGGGCAGGTCGATCGCGAGCGCCGGGTGCCCCAGCCGCTCGAGCTCGGCGACCTGCGGCGCCCAGATGGCCGACGAGGTGCGGGTCCCGTGCACCATCACGATCGGCCGTGCACCCGACTCGTCGTGCGCGGCCGCGGTGGCCGCAGCGACGACCGCGGTGGGTGTGACGGCGGGTGTGGCGGTCGGTGCGGGGTGGTGCGGGACGGAGCTGATGGTGGGTCTCCCGGGTCGCGAGGTGCGGTGAGCATACGCGCCGTTCCTGGGCACGGCGGGGGAGTGCCGGCCGGGATCGTCGCGATCGGCCCGATCACCTCAGGCGCGGGCCACCGGGTGCCGATAGGTGCGATGACGACCGTCGTGCCATGGGAGGTGCCGTGAAGCAGCTGGGCGAGATCCTGCTCGAGGAAGGCCTGGTGACCGAGGCGCAGCTGCTGTCCGCGCTGGACGAGCAGATGACCGCCGGGTCCTCGCTCGGACGCACGCTCGTCGAGCTCGGTGTGCTCACCGAGGGACAGCTGGTCCAGGCGCTCGCCGCGCAGGCGGGCATGCCGTTCGTCGACCTCGACGAGTACCCCGTGGACCGGGCCGCGGTGGCGATCGTGCCCGCCGCACTGTGCCGCCGGTACACCGTCCTGCCCATCCGGATCGACCAGGGCGCGCTCGTCGTCGCGACGGCCGACCCCGGCAACGTGATGGCGATCGACGACGTGCGCACCGTCTCGCGGATGCAGGTCATGCCGGTCATCGCGACGTACGACAACGTGCTGCGGGCGATCGACCGGTTCGTGCGTGCCGACGGCGAGATGGAGGACCTGTCCAACGCGTTCGAGGAGTCGCAGGCCGAGGAGCAGGCGGCCGCCGACCTGTCGAAGCTCGGCGACTTCGTCGAGGACGACGCGCCGATCGTGCGCTACGTGAACCTGCTGGTGACGCAGGCGATCACCGACCGGGCGTCGGACATCCACATCGAGCCGACCGAGCACGACCTGCGGGTCCGGTACCGGATCGACGGCGTGCTGCACGAGATGCAGCGCTCACCCAAGAACATCACCGGTGGCGTGACGAGCCGCGTCAAGATCATGAGCGACATCGACATCGCCGAGAAGCGCAAGCCGCAGGACGGCCGCATGTCGGTGGTGCACAACGGTCGCAAGATCGACCTGCGCGTGGCGACGCTGCCGACGGTGTGGGGCGAGAAGATCGTCATGCGAATCCTCGACAACTCCACGGCGAGCCTCGACCTGCGCGACTTGTCGTTCCTCGACCACAACTACGAGACGTACAAGGAGTCGTACACCAAGCCGTACGGGATGATCCTGGTGACGGGTCCGACCGGTTCCGGCAAGTCGACGACGCTGTACGCGACGCTCAACGCGGTGTCGAAGCCCGAGATCAACGTCATCACGGTCGAGGACCCGGTCGAGTACCGGCTCGCGGGCATCAACCAGGTCCAGATGAACCCGAAGGCCGGCCTGACGTTCGCCGCGGCCCTCCGCTCGATCCTGCGCTCCGACCCGGACGTCGTGCTGCTCGGTGAGATCCGTGACCACGAGACCGCGCAGATCGCGATCGAGGCGGCGCTGACGGGCCACCTCGTGCTCTCGACGCTGCACACCAACGACGCACCCTCGGCGGTCACGCGTCTCACGGAGATGGGCATCGAGCCGTTCCTCGTGGGCTCCGCGCTCGACTGCGTCGTCGCCCAGCGGCTCGCCCGCCGCCTGTGCCCGAAGTGCAAGGTGCCGTACCAGCCGAGCCCCGAGGAGATGGAGGCGGCCCGGTTCCCCTGGATGCCCGGCGAGCCGGTCCCGGAGCTGTTCCGCCCGGGTGGGTGCACCGCGTGCTCGAAGACCGGCTACAAGGGCCGGCTCGCGCTGCACGAGGTCATGCGGGTCACGGAGGACATCGAGCGGCTCGCCGTCGCGCACGCGTCCGCCGCGGAGATCGCGTCGACGGCCGTCAAGCAGGGGATGACCTCGCTGCGCAACGACGGCTGGCACAAGGTCGCACTCGGGCAGACGTCCATCGAGGAGATCCTGCGCGTCGTCGCCTGACCTGCGCGAAGGGGTGAAGAAGCCGGAGCGATCACCTCAAGTCGGGTCAGACGTCCGCCGATGAACGCTCCGGGACCAGTCGGCCTGGCGTCGCGCACCGCGCGGCACCCGAGAGGGGAATGACGTGAGCGAGTACTACCAGCCGGCGGCGGGCGAGCCTGCTCGGCCGTTGCCGCCGTTCCGCCCCGCGGGGCCGCAGGCGGGCGAGCCGGTACCGCCCGCGACACCGACGATGTTCTCGCCGATCCCGTCGCAGTCGACCGGTGCGCCGGTCATGCCGGCCGCGCCCGCCCCGTCGGCGCCGCCGACGAGCAGCACGCCGCTGTCCGTCGCCGCCGTGCGGGACCAGTTCCCGCAGCCGGCCTTCGCGCCCGGCGGCTCGCCCGCGCACCCGACGTACGCCCGGGCGGCCGAGGGCGCGCAGCCCGCGTTCGTCCCGGGTGGCCCGCCGACGACGTTCACGCCGACCCCGGCCCCGACGACGTTCACGCCCGCGGGGGCGCCGACGGCACCCGCGACGTTCACGCCGGGCCCCGCGGCACCGACGGCCCCCGGAGCCCCGGCCGGCTACGCAGCCGCTCCCGCGGCGGCCCCCGCCCCCGGCGCGCCCGCCCGTCCCGCCGCGTCGGCGCCGGCCGGTGACGACAAGCGTCCGCGCGACCGCGCCCCGGTCGCCCGCGTCGGCATGGCGCAGGAGGCCCAAGAGGGCGACCTGCCGATCGACAAGGTGCTCACGCGCATGGTCGAGCTCGGGGCGTCCGACGTGCACCTGACCACCGGCGCGATGCCCATGGTGCGCATCTCAGGCTCGCTCAAGCCGCTCGAGGGCTTCGGCCAGATGTCGCCCGAGCCGCTGCGCCGTGCGCTGTACGCGATCCTCACGCAGAAGCAGCGCGAGACGTTCGAGGCGAACCTCGAGCTCGACTTCTCCTACGCCGTGCGCGGGCTGGCCCGGTTCCGCGTGAACATCTACCAGCAGCGCGAGTCCATCGGCGCCGCGTTCCGCGTCATCCCGTACGAGATCAAGCCGCTCGAGGACCTCGGGGTGCCCGCGATCGTCGGGAACTTCGCCGGTCTGCCGCGTGGGCTGGTGCTCGTCACGGGGCCGACCGGCTCGGGCAAGTCGACGACGCTCGCGTCGATCATCGACCTCGCCAACCGCACGCGCGAGGACCACATCATGACGGTCGAGGACCCGATCGAGTTCCTCCACCGGCACAAGAAGTCGCTCGTCAACCAGCGTGAGGTGGGCGCCGACACGCTCTCGTTCGCGAACGCGCTGAAGCACGTGCTGCGCCAGGACCCCGACATCATCCTCGTCGGCGAGATGCGTGACCTCGAGACGATCTCCGTCGCCCTGACGGCCGCCGAGACCGGGCACCTGGTCTTCGCGACGCTGCACACGCAGGACGCGGCTCAGACGATCGACCGCATCATCGACGTGTTCCCCTCGCACCAGCAGTCCCAGGTGCGCACGCAGCTCGCCGGCGCGATCCAGGGGGTGGTCTGCCAGACGCTCTGCAAGCGCGCCGACGGGCCGGGCCGCGCGGTCGCGACCGAGGTGCTGGTCGCGACGCCCGCGATCCGCAACCTGATCCGTGAGGGCAAGACGCACCAGATCTACTCGTCGATGCAGGCCGGCGCGTCGCAGGGCATGCACACCATGGACCAGCACCTGTCCGAGCTCGTGAAGAAGGGCACGATCTCGTACGAGGTCGGGCTCGAGAAGTGCCACCACGTCGAGGACTTCAACCGTCTGACCGGCCGGTTCTCCGGTGGCCCGCAGGGCGGAGCCGCGCTGGCCGACGCGCAGTTCGGGGCCCTGTGATGGCGACGACGGCAGGCAAGACCTTCGAGTACGCGGTCCGGGACAAGTCCGGGAAGATCATCAAGGGACGCGTCGAGGCGAGCAACCAGGCCGCGGTCGCGAACCGCCTGCGCGAGATGGGCCTCGCGGCCGTCTCGATCAACGAGGTCTCGACCTCAGGTCTGCAGCGCGAGATCACGATCCCCGGCATGGGCGAGAAGGTCACGCTCAAGGACCTCGCCGTCATGTCACGCCAGATGGCGACCATGATCTCGGCCGGTCTGTCGCTGCTGCGCACGTTGTCGATCCTCGCGGAGCAGACCGAGAGCAAGCCGTTGGCCAAGGTGCTCGGCGCGGTGCGCGCCGACGTCGAGACCGGTGGCTCGCTGTCGTCGGCGCTGCAGAAGCACCGCGACGTCTTCCCGCCGCTGATGATCAACATCATCAAGGCGGGCGAGGTCGGCGGCTTCCTGGAGCAGGCGCTCGTCTCCGTCGCGGAGAACTACGAGGCCGAGGTCAAGCTGCGCGGCAAGATCAAGTCCGCAATGGCCTACCCGACCGTGGTGTTCTGCATCGCGATCATCGCGGTCGCGGTCATGCTCATCTTCATCGTCCCGGTCTTCAAGAACATGTTCGAGGGGCTCGGCGGCGAGCTGCCGCTGCCCACCCAGATGCTCGTGTGGCTCTCAAACCTCATGCGCTGGCTCGGACCCGTGCTGATCGTCGCCGCGATCGTCTTCATGTCGTGGTGGAAGAAGCACAAGAACGACGACAGCGTGCGTCAGCGGGTCGATCCGTGGCGCCTTCGACTTCCCGTCTTCGGCGCATTGTCGAAGAAGATCGCAATTGCCCGTTTCTCGCGCAACTTCGGCACCATGATCGCCTCCGGCGTCCCTTTGCTCCAGGCCCTCGACATCGTCGGCGAGGTCTCGGGCAACTGGGTCATCGAGGCCGCCATCAAGGACGTCCAGGAATCCGTGCGCCGAGGCGAGTCGTTGACCGGCCCGCTGAGCAAGCACGAGGTGTTCCCGTCGATGGTGACCCAGATGATGGCCGTGGGTGAGGACTCGGGTGCGCTGGAGACGATGCTCGAGAAGATCTCGGAGTTCTACGACCAAGAGGTCGAGGCGACGACCGAGCAGCTCACGAGCCTGATCGAGCCCATCATGATCCTCGGTATCGGCCTCGTCGTCGGCGGCATGATCGTCGCCCTGTACCTGCCGATCTTCAACGTCTTCGACCTCATCGGCTGACCTTTCAGCGGCCGTTCGGGTGAATTCGGATCCCGGGTGGAACCGCCGCTCAAGGCCGAGTCGGACCCGGACGATAGACCGGATGCATCACCCGAACCGGCCCCGCAGGCTGGGGCTTTGATTCTGACAACGACAGACTCCGCTCGAACGAAGAGGACATCATCATGATGGCTCGCATCCGTAAGGCGATGAACGAGAAGGACCAGGGCTTCACGCTGGTCGAGCTCCTCGTCGTCATCATCATCATCGGCATCCTCGCGGCGATCGCGATCCCGGTGTACCTCGACCAGCAGAAGAAGGCCAAGGACTCCGCGGCCAAGACGGACCTCGGCAACGCCCGCATCGCGGTCGCCTCGGTCCTGACCGAGGCGCCCGACGCGACCGGCGTCACCGTCGGTGGCACGGCCCCGGCCTACACCTTCACGGCGACGGGTGGCTCCGCCACGGCCGCTCCCGAGGACTTCCAGGCGAGCCCGGGCGTCACGATCACGATCGCGAGCACCTCGCTCGACGACCTGTGCATCGGTGCCCACGTCGACGGTGGCAAGGTCGAGGACTTCTCGACCAACATGAGCGGCGAGATCTTCTCGGGCTCGACCACCTGCTGATCTGGTCCCCGCTGGGACTGGTTCCAGTCATGACAGTCCCGCCGTGGGGCACCACGCACGTGGTGCCCCACAGCGGTGTCTCGGAGGAGGTTGACGTGGCGCGGTGGCTGCCGGCCTGGCGTGGGGGCGACGAGGGCTTCGGCCTGGTCGAGGTCATGGTCTCGATGCTGCTGTTCGCGCTCCTCCTGATCACGACGATCGCGCTGCTGTTCTCGGCGATCAACGCCTCCGCGCGGAACTCGGCGATCGAGTCCGCGACGCAGTGGGCCTCCGAGCAGGTCGACACGGTGCACGCCTCTGTCGCCGGCCTCGACTCGGTCAAGGCGTGCCCGAAGTGGGCCGACGTGGTCTCGGCCGGTGCTCCGCCGAACCGCATGGACGGTCGCGGGCTCCCGCTCAAGATGATCGTCTCCGCGGGCGCAGCGCCCGCCAACTGCACCACCTCGTCGAACGCGCCGGTCGTCACCTACACGGTGACGGTCGTCGAGGCGTCCGACACCAGCAAGGTGCTCGCCACGAGCACCACGCGCATCGCGCTGGGGCTCGAGTGATCGCCCGCCTGCGCACCCGCGTGCGCCGCGCCGTGCGTGAGGACCGCGCCGACGCGGGCTTCTCGATGGTCGAGCTCATCGTCGCGAGCATGATGTCGATCATCATGCTCGGCATCATCGGGTCGCTGTTCATCAAGACCCTGCAGACCCAGGGTGCCGTCACGGACACGACCACGACGAGCAACAACGCGAAGGTCGTCTTCGACGAGCTGCAGGCGGCGGTGCGCCTCGCGGTCGAGACCGACGTGCGCTCGTCGACGTCGATGGCCGTCGAGCCGACCGACGGCCGCGGGGACGTCCTGATCCTCAAGACCCGGCAGAACCAGGGCGAGGTCGCGAGCACGGGTACGTGGCGGTGCGTCGCCTGGTACCTCGACGCCGACGACCAGCTGCACAAGATCACCCGACCCGCGCAGGCGAGTGGGACGCCAGCGACCTCGGTCAACCCGGCGTCGTGGCCCATCGTCGCGCGCGGTGTGGCCGCCATCAGCGGTGCGAGCCCGTTCGTCGCGCTCGAGCCCGCGGTCGACGCCGAGGCCTGGTACCCCGGCAGCATCCAGGCCGCTCTGACCTTCCGCGAGGGCGACTCGCGCGTCCCCGTCGACCTCTCGTCCACGATCGTCCCGCGCCGTCAGCTGCAGCTCGACGGCGAGACCCCCGGAGGCATGCCGTGCGTGTAGAGAGCCGCGTGATGTCGCTCGTGCGTCGCGCCCGTCGCGACGACGAGGGTGCGTCCCTGGTGGCCGTGATCGGCGTGAGCGCCGTGATCGCGGTCCTCATGGTGGCCCTCGTCGGCACGGTCGTGTTCGCGATCGGGCAGACGACGGCATCGCGCTCGTCGGTGAACGCGAAGTCGGCCGCCGAGGCGGGCATGGAGACCGCCGCGGCGAACGTCGCGAGCGGGACGTGCTGGTCCGGTGGCACGGGGTCGGGTACGAGCCCGGCCTGGCGCGCGCAGGTGCAGCGCCTCGTCTCGGGCGGCGCCGACCCGGCACTCGAGGCCTCGTGGACGAACGGCTGCCCGGTCGCGGCCCCACCCGGGGGCACCCCGACGCCGTTCCGGGTGATCTCCACCGGGTGGAGCGGCACGCCGGGCACCGGCAACGACTCGGGCGACATCCGCACGATGGTCGGCCAGTTCACCGTCGTGTCGCGTCCGACCTCGCCCGAGTTCGACTCCGCGATCTTCGGCGACGTCAAGACCGAGGCCAAGACGAACCTCACGCTCGTCGGCGCCGACGGCGACATCGTCACCGACCACTTCGACTGCTCGTCGGCGATGGACACCGACGGCGGCGTGTTCGTGAACTCGTCGCTGTCCGAGACGTCGATCATCAACACCGTCTGCAAGATGGACGGGAGCTTCATCAGCAAGGGCAACCTGACGTGCCCGGCCGACGGCTTCGTCGGCGGCGACGTGATCGTCGCGGGCGACGTCACGTGGAACACGACGTGCAAGGTCAACGGCAAGATGTGGGTCGGCGGCAACTTCTACTGCCCGACCTCCGGTGCGACCGTGCTGGGCGACCTCGTCGTCGTCGGCAACGTCGAGATCTCGTCGCCCTGCAACCTCAAGGGCAACATCCAGATCGGCGGGCAGCTCAAGCTGTCCAACCCCCAGACGTGGAACGGCAACGTCACGATCGCGAACGGCGTCAACGCGAACAGCTCGGTGACGATCACGACGCCGGGCACGGTGCGGATCAAGGGCTCGCTCACCGGCGGCTTCACCGCCGCGAACGTGACGGCGGCCTCCAAGACGATCCCCGACTCGTCGGTGTCCGCGCCGGCGGCGCCGGACATGAGCGTCTACTTCCCGCCGGGCGACCCGAGCCTGGAGTACCCCAAGCTGACCAAGACGGACGCGCGGTGGAGCGGCTGGATCCAGCGCAAGTGGCGCGTGGACCTCGCCGCGCTCAAGACCGGCCCGTACCTCGCGGACGAGTGTTCGCAGGACTGGGTCAGCGGGTCCTCGAACTTCAGCGGTCCACTGGTCATCGCGACCCCGACGATCTACGACCTGCAGCAGCCGACCGCCTCGGGCGGCTGCGGGACGTCGTCCGTCGGGCTCGGAGGCGGGCTGACGATCAAGCTCTACGCGGACGCGGTGCTGTTCATGTCGGGCGCCACGGTCAAGACGGCGTTCCGCGTCGAGTCGGGTGACGGCAACAAGCACAGCCTCTACCTCGTCGAGCCGTGGCCGTCGGGCAAGGCGGACTGCGCGGCCGTCGGCAGCGCCGGCAAGGGCATCACCTTCAACACGACCGGGTTCTCGCAGGGCCCGAACACGCAGGTGATGGTCTACACGCCGGGGACGGTGAAGAACACGACCGGCGGCAGCCCCATGCTCAGCCTCACGGGCCAGCTGTACGGCTGCTCGGTCACGCTCGACACCCAGATGAAGCTCATCTACTCGGCGGCGACGTCGGGCGGCGGTTCCGCGGGCCGCGCGTTCGTCGTCTCGGAGCGCTTCCGGATGGACAACCAGGCGCTCTCGCTTGCACCCTGAGCCCTCGTGATCATCGTCGTCCTCCTCGCCGGGTTGCTCGGCCTCGCGGTCGGGTCCTTCCTCAACGTCGTCGTGTGGCGCGTACCGCGGGGCGAGTCGGTCGTGTCGCCGCCCAGCGCGTGCCCGCGGTGCGGCCACCGCATCCGCGCGCGGCACAACGTCCCGGTGCTGGGGTGGCTCGTCCTGCGCGGCCGGTGCTTCGACTGCGGTGAGCCGATCGCGGCGCGCTACCCGCTGGTCGAGGCCGGGACGGGGGTGGCGTTCGCGCTCGTGACGTGGTTCGCGGGCGTCTCGTGGGTCCTGCCGGCTCTGCTCTACCTGGCGGCCGTCTCGATCGCGCTCGCGCTGATCGACCTCGACTGCAAGCGGCTGCCCGACCCGATCGTGCTGCCGTCGTACGGCGTGGCCGCGGCGCTCCTCGCGCTGGCGGCCTGGAACCCGGGCGGGACGGCGCAGTGGTCGGCGCTCGTGCACGCCGCCATCGGTGCGGCCGTGATGTTCGTCGTCTACTTCGTGCTGCTCGTCGTCTACCCGTCCGGCATGGGCTTCGGCGACGTCAAGCTCGCGGGCGTGCTCGGGCTGTACCTCGGGTACTACGGCTGGGCCAGCTTCGTCGTCGGCTGGTTCGCGGCCTTCCTGCTCGGTGGCCTGTTCTCGGTCGCCCTGCTCGTCGGCGGTCGCGCGGGGCGCAAGACGCAGGTGCCGTTCGGTCCGTGGATGGTGCTCGGGGCATGGGTCGGCATCGTCCTGGGGGACCAGATCGGTTCGTGGTACCTGTCGCTCATCTAGGCCCTCGGGACGCCGTGCGACCAGGAGAAAGAGCGCGGCATTCGCCCTCAAGTCGGACGAGTGGTCACCCGATAGGACTGTCGGAACCGCTCTACTGACGGAGGTCGGCCTGTGGCCAGCACACGTGTGATCGGACTCGACATCGGCGCGGGCGCGGTACGCGCCGCCGAGCTCGAGTTCGGCTCCGGTGGTCCTAGCGGGAAGAACCCGCCCACGCTCGCGCGGTTCGGTGAGGTCCCGCTGCCGCTCGGCGCCGTGCGCGACGGTGAGGTCGTCGAGCAGGGCATCGTCGCGAACGCGCTCAAGCAGCTGTGGTCGAAGGCAAAGTTCCCGACGAAGGACGTCGTGATCGGCGTCGGGAACCAGCGCGTGCTGGTGCGCGAGACCGAGCTGCCCTGGATGCCGCGTCAGCAGCTCACCGACTCGCTCGCGTACCAGGTCGGCGATCTTCTGCCGATGGCCACCAACGACGCGCTGCTCGACTACTGCCCGACCCTCGAGGTCGACGGTCCCAACGGTCGCATGGTGCACGGCCTGCTGGTCGCGGCACAGCGCGACACGGTCAACGCCAACGTGCTCGCCGTCGAGGGCGCCGGCCTGCGTCCGACCATGGTCGACCTCAACGCCTTCGCGCTCGTGCGGGCGCTCGCGCGCGGCGACTACGCGCACCGCACCGTCGCGCTGGTCGACATCGGCGCGCAGATCACCACGGTCGTGGTCGCCGCGCAGGGTCAGCCGCGTCTCGTGCGCGCCCTTCCCCTCGGCGGTCACCAGGTCACCACCGCGGTCGCGAGCGCGCTCGGCATCTCCGCCGCGGAGGCCGAGACGGCGAAGCGTGAGATCGGCGTCGGCTACGCGGTCGCCCCCGAGCGTCAGCAGGCCGCCGAGAACGTCGCGGAGGTCGTGCGCCAGCTCGTCGAGTCGGTGCGCAACACGTTCGTGTACTACGCGGGCAACAACCCCGGTGCGGGGATCGAGCTCGTCGTCCTCACCGGCGGGGGCGCGCACCTGCCGGGCCTCGGGCAGTACCTGTCGAGCGCGAGCCGCATCGCCGTGACGCTCGGCGACCCGCTCGCCGGCCTGCGTGCGGCCAAGTCAGCCGGTCGTGAGCGCCTCGCGGGACGTGAGTCGCTCATCGCCCTTCCCGTCGGTCTCGCGTACGGAGTTGCCGCATGACCTCGTTGCTGGATCGTCCGACGAAGTCGAAGTCGACGAAGGCCAAGGCCCCCCAGTCGATCATCACCGGCCTCCCGCAGGTCAACCTCCTGCCGCCCGAGGTGCGCGCCGCGCGCGGGCTGCAGAGCATCAAGCGCTGGCTCGTCATCGCGCTGCTCGCCGTCCTCGTGCTGTGCGCGCTCGTCTGGCTGCTCGCGCAGACCATCGCCGCGAACGCGCAGTCCGACCTCGAGGCGGCTCAGGCGGAGACCGCACGGCTGACGCAGGAGCAGGCGAAGTACGCCGAGGTCCCGCGCGTCCAGGCGCAGCTCGCCCAGGCGGAGCGCGCGCGGCAGATCGCCGGCTCGACCGACGTCGTCTGGAAGCCGTACATCGACGCGATCACGGCCGTGCTGCCCGAGGGCGCGAGCATCGACTCGTTCATCGTGGCCGGCGCGACCCCGATGGAGGGTGCGGCCGCGCCGGCGAACCTCCTGCAGGCCCCGAGCATCGGCAACCTCACGTTCGCGGCCCGGTCCGTGACCGTCCCGGATGTCGCCGCACTCATGGACGCGCTCGACTCGATCCCGGGCTTCGCCGACTCCTTCGTGACCGCTGTGACGATCACGGAGACCGAGGGCTTCGGCGTGTATTACAAGATCGACGGCAGCGTGCAGATCCAGCCCAGCGTCCTGTCGGGGCGGTTCGAGCCTGCCGACCCCGCCGCTGACGCGGCTGCGGACGCCGACGCGGACGCGAAGGACGAGGGCGAGTGATGGGGAACAGCAAGAAGTCCACCTGGATCGGCGGCACGGCGTTCATCGCGGTCGTCCTCATGGCGATGGCCTGGTTCCTGCTCGTCTCGCCGGTTCTCAGCCGGGCCGACGAGACGAAGGCCCAGACCGAGCAGACCGAGCAGCAGAACGTGGTCCTGCGCCAGAAGGTCGACGAGCTGAAGGCCGACTTCGCGCACCTCGAGGAGTACAAGGCGGAGCTCGCCGGCCTCCAGAAGGGCATCCCCACCACCGTCCAGCTCTCGTCCTACCTGCGTCAGCTCAACGACGTGGCTGCCGCGTACGGCGTCGTCGTCACGCAGCTCACGCCCTCGAACCCGCAGGCGATCACGCTCGCGACGCCCGTCGGCACCAACCCGGCCGACGCGTCGGGCGGCGTCTCGACCGAGGCGCCCGCGAGCGACCCCACGCCGAGCCCGAGCGCGTCCGCGGGTGCCGGGGACGCGACGGCGGAGCCCGCGCAGCCTGCCGCACCCGCGGTCCCCGCGGGCATGAGCGCGGTGCCGGTGTCGGTCATCGTGATGGGCACCTACCAGAACACGCTGGCCTTCCTCGACGGCCTGCAGAAGACCGAGCGGCTCTTCCTCGTCGGCGGTATGAACGCGCAGGCACAGGAGGAGAACGCGCAGCAGGACGGCAGGCCCGCGACCGAGCTCGCCGACCTCGAGCTCACCGTCGACGGCTTCATCTGGGTCCTGCCCGACGGCACGCTCGGCGCCGCACCGGTCGGCGAGGGCGAGGAGGAGCCGCCGCTGCCGACCCCGGGCTCCGACCGCAACCCGTTCTACCCGATCGAGGGCTCCGACTCGGCCTCGTCCGACTGAGGACGGCAGCCACCCGTCAGGCCGACCAGGGCCGTCCCGCGTGCGGGGCGGCCCTGGGTCGCGTGAGGGGCCCGGCCGGACGGCGCGTCCACGTCGCAGACGACGGACGAGTGGCCGGCACCTGCATGGAAGGATGACCGCATGCTGCGCTGGTTGACGGCGGGGGAGTCTCACGGCCCCGCACTGGTCGGGATCCTCGAGGGCGTGCCTGCGGGGGTCGAGGTGCGTACCCAGGACGTCCAGGACGCCCTGGCGCGTCGCCGCCTCGGCTACGGCCGGGGCGCACGGATGAAGTTCGAGCAGGACGAGGTGCGGCTGCTGGGCGGCGTCCGGCACGGCCTGACCCAGGGAGGTCCGGTCGCGATCGAGGTGGGCAACACCGAGTGGCCCAAGTGGGTCGACGTCATGTCCGCCGATCCCGTGGACGACCCGGCGGTCCTGCAGCGCGCCCGGAACGCCCCCTTGACGCGGCCCCGCCCGGGGCACGCCGACCTCGTCGGGATGCGCAAGTACGCGTTCGACGACGCCCGTCCCGTGCTCGAGCGCGCATCGGCTCGCGAGACCGCGACGCGCGTCGCGCTCGGGGTCGTGGCCGCGAAGCTGCTCGAGCAGGCGGCGGGCATCCGGCTCGTCTCGCACGTCGTCGGGATCGGCCCGGTCGCCGTGCCGGACGACGCGGAGCTGCCCGGCCCCGACGACGTCGCCGCGCTCGACGCGGACCCCGTGCGCTGCTTCCACGGCGAGACCTCGGCGGCGATGGTCGCGGAGATCGACGAGTGCCACAAGGACGGCGACACGCTCGGCGGCGTCGTCGAGGTCCTCGCGTACGGCGTCCCGTCCGGGCTCGGCTCGCACGTGCACGGCGACCGGCGGCTCGACTCGCGCCTTGCCGGCGCGCTCATGGGCATCCAGGCGATCAAGGGCGTCGAGGTCGGTGACGGCTTCCGCACCGCGGCACGCCGCGGTTCGCAGGCGCACGACGAGATCGACCGCGTCGACGGGCGCGTGCAGCGCCGCTCGAACCGTGCGGGTGGCCTCGAGGGCGGCATGACGAACGGCGAGATCCTGCGCGTGCGCGCGGCCATGAAGCCCATCTCGACGGTCCCGCGCGCGCTCGCGACGATCGACACGAGCACGGGCGAGCCGGCCACCGCGCAGCACCAGCGCTCGGACGTGTGCGCGGTCCCGCCGGCGGCGGTCGTCGCCGAGGCGATGGTGGCGCTCGTCCTCGCGGACGCGCTGCTGGAGAAGACCGGAGGGGACTCGGTGGGCGAGGTGCGGCGCAACCTCGAGGCGTACCTCGACGCGATCCCCGAGCTGCTGCGCTGAGCCCCGGCGGCGGCGCCGGCCCGCACGGCACGGCGCGCGCTCCTGAACGACGAAGGTCCGGTCACCCCGAGGGGTGCCGGACCTTCGTCGTCGGACGTCTGTCGCCGGGCGCGGGTCAGCGGGCGACGACGCGCACCTTCGAGCTCGCCGGGCTGTTGCCGAGGTTGCTCTTGGCGATGACGCGGAAGTAGTACGTCTTGCCCCTCGTGGCGCTCGACCAGGTCCAGCTCGTCGTGCTCGCCGTCGTGGTCTTGAGCGACCTCCACGTCGTGCCGTTCGTCGAGTACTGCACCGTGTAGCCGGAGATCGTCGAGCCGTTCGCGTTGGCCTTGGCCCAGCTCACCTTGATCCTGCTGGAGCCCGTCGCCAGTGCGCTCACGCCGGTGGGCGCCAGCGGCTTGCCGGCGGGAACCACCGAGACGGCGGAGGAGGCCGTGCCGTCCTTCGCCACGAGCGTGCGAGCGAGCACCCGGAACTGGTACTTCGCACCGTTGACGAGCGAGGAGATCGTGGCCGATCGCGACGGCGTCGTCGTCTTCGTGACCCAGGCGGACCACGTCTTCGTCGTGGCCGAGTAGGAGCGCATCTGCACGACGTACTCGCTGAGCAAGTCTCCACCGAGAGAGCTCGGGGCGCTCCAGGTGAGCGTGACCTTGCGGTCACCGGACTTGGCCGCGAGGGAGCGAGGAGCACTCGCGGTGCCGAGCGCCATCTGCTCCCCGGTCGCCGGCAGGCCGGTACCGACGACGTTCTGGCCCGCGACCTCGACCCGGTACTTCTTGAGCGCGGACAGGCCGGTGATCGTGTACTTCGTGGCGGAGGCCGGCAGTGCGACCGTCGTCCACGTCGACGAGGTGGTCAGGCGGTAGCGCAGCGTGATCGCGGTGAGCGAGGCACCCGACGTCACGGGCTTCGCCCAGGCGACGTCCAGCGAACGCAGCTTGGACGTGAGCGTGAGAGTCGCGGGTGCCGACGGCACCGAGGCCGTCGTCTTCTCGCTGGTCCTGGACCAGGGCCCCTGGCCCTCGCTCGTGCGCCCCGCGACCTCGAACTGGTAGGTCGTGCTCGACGCGAGCCCGCTGACCGCCACGTTCGAGCCGGTGATGGCGTCCAGGTACGTCCACGTCGCCTCGGGCGTCTGCTTCACGCGGTAGCGCACGACGTACTCGACGGTGTCGTCCGAACCCGCCGCGGCGCCCGTCAGGGGCGTCCACGCGTACGTCAGCCCGCCGGTGCTCAGCGTCGGCGTCGTCGTCGCCGGAGCGGCAGGTGCCGTGCGGGTGAAGTACCGGCCTTCCGTGGACTCGCCGAGGACCGGGCGCGAGGCGCTCCCGTACTTCTCGCCGACGGCCCGCACCCGCCAGTAGTAGGTCGTCCCGTACGACGCGACCGTCGTCGGGGCGTACGCGCTCGCGATCGTCTCGACGACCGCGGCGCTCGCCAGACCGCCCGAGGTGGTCGCGACCTGCACGAGGTAGCGCGACGCACCCTCGACCGGCGCCCAGTCGAGCACGCGCGTCGAGGTGGTCAGCACGTCGTCGACGGGCGTGCGCAGGGTCGGCCGACGCTCCCCGACGGCGAACGTCGCACCCGTGCTCCAGGGCGACGCGTTGCCGGCGGTGTCGATCGAGCGGACGCGCCAGCCGTACGTCCCGGCCGAGAGGTCGGTCAGGGAGAGCGCACCCTGGGCGAGCGACTCCGTACCGAGCTTCGAGACCGTGATCTCGCTGCCCGCCGCAGCCCAGTACTGGACCTCGTACCGGGACGCCGTCGCGCTCGTCTGCCAGGACAGCGTGGCGCCCGCCGCGGTCGTCCGGCTCGTCGGTGTGTGGGGGGCGGGCGTCGCGGTGCTGAACTCGATCGTCCTGCTGGGACGCCCGGGCGAACCGTTCGCGTCGAGCGGCGCGACCGTCAGCTTGTAGGAACCGGGCGCGAGGGGCTGCTCGGTCTTCGGGTTGACCGCGACGAAGTACGGGTACTCGATCTTCTGGGTCCCGACGAGGGTGCCGCCGCTCGTGGTGAGCGTCACCTGGTACCCACGTGAGCCGCCGTCCGCGGGCGCGGTGTCGGCCTGGGGGCGCCACGCGAAGACGATCGTGCCGTCGGCGCTCACGGTGCGCGTCGTCTCGTCGTCGAAGAACGACGTGGCCGTGCTGGTCTTCGTCCAACTCGGCTTCGTCGCGGATCCCAGCGCGGTGTACGTGACCGCCGTCCAGTTCTGCGTCCAGAAGGGACGGACCTGCCAGTAGTACGGCATGCCCGTCTCGTTGTCGCCGAAGACGCCGTTGATCCGCAGACGCGTCGACGGCGTGCGCGTCACCGAGACGGGGTTCGTCATGTCGGGGTTGAGCGCGACCGTGACCTCGTACCCGTCGACGGGCGTCAGCTCCAGCTCCGGGTTGGTATCCGTCCCGCCGACCTTCTTCCAGTACCGGGCGGTGTTCCACGAGAAGGTCGGGGACGGCTGGCCGGCGACGGCGGTGCCGGTGGCCCAGGCGGTGGTGTCCGGCTCGACGTCGAGCGCGCTCGTGTCCCGGGGCGAGGTGACCTCGATCCAGCGCTCCCGGTCGCTCGCCCCGCTCTCCTCGGGGTCGGACCACGCGCTGACGAGCGTGCCGACCGGGTTCGTCGACGCGCTGAGCGCGGTCGTGTCCTTGCCCGAGTAGTCGATCGCCCGCACACGCCACGTGTATGTCCTGCCCGGGGCGATCCGCTTGGCGGCATCGCCGTTCCAGAGGCACTGGCTCTGGCCGACGAGCGCACCGGGCGTGCCGGCTCCCGCAGCGACGTACCCGACGATCGTGGCCGAGGTCGACGCGGTGCGGCAGGTCAGCCGCGGGTCGCCGTTGTGCGGCACGACCTGCACCTCGTACAGGGTCGCGCGGGGCACCGGGTCCCACGAGAGCTCGAAGTCGTCGATCGACACCGGCGTGGGCGCGTACTGCGGTCCGCCGACGAGCGGCGCAGGGTACGTCGCGTCGGCGGCGGGCGCCGTCTGCGGGCCGGTCTGGCCGCCCCAGAGCTTGCGGAACTGCCGGACCTCCGATGCCGTCCCGGGGTTGCCGGCCAGGTCGTACGGGATGACCTGCCAGAAGAAGTTGCGGTCGGCGAACGCGATCGTCGGCACCCACGTGGTGAAGGGCGTCGTGCCGCTCGCCTCCTGGATCCGGCTCGTGACGCTCGTGCCGTCGTCGCTGCGCGACGTCCCGATCACGACCTCGTACCTCGAGGCCCCGGCGACGGGCGTCCACGTGAGCTTGACGTCCGAGACGCCGGGGGCTCCGGCGACCCAGTTCGCGGGCGACGTGAGGGTCGGCTGCGAGGCGGACGCGGGCCACTCGACTCGGAACTCCCACGGCTGCGAGTACGGACCGGTCGTCCCGGCCGTGACTCCGGTGTAGAGGACCGCCTGCACGCGCCAGTGCCACGTGATCGGGAAGCCTCCCGACTCACGTGCGAGCGGCGTCGCGGGTGTGTAGGTCGTCCCCGTCGTCGTGTACGTCTTGAGGTCCGTCGTGAAGCCTGCGTCGGAGGCGTACTGCAGCCGGTAGAGCTGGGCCCCTGCGACGGGCTCCCAGGAGAAGACCACCGGGTCGGGGTAGGTCACGACGCCGCCGGTGGCGCTGCCGGGTCCGAGGAGCGTCGGCACGGCTCCCGCCGTGATGTCGAGCTGCGTCGGCGCGGAGTACGCGCCGAGCGTGGAGCTCGTGGTGCCGGTGCCGTACGACGCGACCCGCCAGTAGAGCGTGCGGTCCTCGGTGGTGCTCCACGACGTGGGAATCACCCAGCTGACGTTGTACGTCGCCACCGTCGTCAGGATCGAGCCCGAGACGAAGCTCGGGTCGGTCGCGACCTGCAGCGAGTAGGCGCTCGCGCCGTCCGCGGGTGCCCAGGTGAGCGTGATGTCGCCGTCCTGGTCGACCGCGGTGGAGGACGTGGCAGGCGCCTCGGGTGCGGCGGTTGCGGCGGGGGCGGTGGCGGCCACCGCCGAGACGATCAAGGTGGTGGAGACGAGGACGGCGAGCGTGCGACGCAGCACGGTTCCTCCGGGTTAGGGCCGACGAGTCAGTCGGCTACTCGGCATCTGGCCGCGTCGAGTTGAGACCGGATCCAGGAATTGGGGCAAGAAGGACCCGAACGGCCCACACCGGACGGCGCAGGAGGCTGAGTCGCCGTCCCGCACGTGGCGTCCGCCCAGGTCAAGCGTGAGTCGCGCAGGCAGGCACGGACACCATCGGGATGCGGGTCGTGGCTGGACTAGGCTCCCGCCCGTGCCCTCCACCGACCGCCCCGGACCCCGCATCGTCCTCGTCGGACCGCCGGGTTCCGGCAAGTCCACGGTCGGCGCGGCGCTGGCCGAGCGGTGGCACCTCGCGCTGCGGGACACGGACGGTGACGTCGAGGCGCGTGCAGGCAGGACCATCCCGGAGATCTTCTTCGACGAGGGCGAGCCGGCGTTCCGCGCGCTCGAGCGCGACGCGGTCGCCGCGGCCGTGGCCGAGCACGACGGGGTGCTCGCGCTGGGCGGGGGCGCCGTGCTCGACGCGGGCACGCAGCGCGTCCTCGCGGATTACGTGGCCTCGGGTGGCGACGTGGTGTTCCTCGACGTGACGCTCACGCACGCCGCGCCGCGCGTGGGCTTCAACCAGTCACGGCCGCTGCTGCTCGGCAACCCGCGCGCGCAGTGGCAGGCGCTCATGGAGGCCCGGCGCCCGGTCTACGAGCGGGTGAGCACGGTGCGGGTCCTCACGGACGGGCTGCGCCCCGCCGACGTGGCGGAGGCGGTCGAGGTGGAGCTGGCGGCGCTGCGGACGGCGCGCGCGACGGGCGAGCCGGCGCAGGCACCGGCACCGACGGACGAGGGGGACGTGTGAGCGACGTGCGACGAGTCACGGTCACGGGGGAGCGCCCGTACGACGTGGTGATCGGCCGGAACCTGCTCGCGGAGCTGCCGGCGACGCTGGGGGAGGCGGTCCGGCGCGTGCTCGTCGTGCACCCCGCGGCGCTCGCGACCACAGCGGACGTCATCATCGAGGACCTCCGGGCGCACGGCTACGAGACGTTCGGCGCCGAGGTGCCCGATGCCGAGGAGTCGAAGACCGCGCAGGTCGCCGCGTTCCTGTGGGGCGTCCTGGGTCAGGCGGACTTCACGCGGTCCGACACGATCGTCGCGGTGGGCGGCGGCGCGACGACGGACCTGGGCGGCTTCGTCGCCGCGACGTGGCTGCGGGGGATCCGCGTGGTGCAGGTCCCGACGACGGTGCTCGCGATGGTCGACGCGGCCGTCGGCGGCAAGACCGGCATCAACACGGCCGAGGGCAAGAACCTCGTTGGGGCGTTCCACCCCCCGGCGGCGGTGCTGTGCGACCTCGCGGCGCTCGAGTCCATGCAGCCCTTCGACTTCGTCGCCGGGCTCGCGGAGATCGTCAAGGCGGGTTTCATCGCGGACCCGCGGATCCTCGAGCTCGTCGAGTCGAACGTGGCGCTGCTGCAGGACCCGGTGGCGGCGGCGCGCTCGGACGTGCTGCTCGAGCTGGTCGAGCGGGCGGTGGTCGTCAAGGCGCAGGTCGTGGGTGAGGACCTCAAGGAGGCGGGCCTGCGCGAGATCCTCAACTACGGGCACACGTTCGCGCACGCGATCGAGCAGGTGGAGCGGTACCAGTGGCGCCACGGCGCGGCGGTGTCGGTCGGCATGGTGTACGTGGCGGAGCTCGCGCGGCTCGCCGGCAAGCTGTCCGACGAGGTGGTGGACCGGCACCGGGCGGTGCTCACGGCGCTCGGTCTGCCGACGACGTACCCGGGTGACCGGTGGGAGCGCCTGCTGGCCGCGATGCGGCGCGACAAGAAGACGCGCGGCGACCTGCTGCGGTTCGTCGTGCTCGAGGACGTCGGCCGTCCCACGCGCCTGGAGGGTCCCGACCCGACGCTGCTCGCGGCGGCGTACGCCGAGGTCGCCGAGGGTGCGACGTCGTCGTCCGCGGTCGCGTTGTGACGTGCGGCGCGTCGGCGCCCGTCCGGCGGGCGTGGCGCGGGGCCGTCGATAGGCTTCCCGCATGACGCGAGTGCTGGTGCTCAACGGTCCGAACCTGGCGCGCCTGGGCACTCGTGAGCCGGAGGTGTACGGCTCCACGTCGTTCTCCGACCTCGTGTCGGCGGTGCAGCGGTGGGGTGCCGGGCTCGGCCTCGACGTGGAGGTGCGGCAGACCGACGACGAGGCGGAGCTGATCGGCTGGCTGCACGAGGCCGTCGACTCGCGCAGCGACGTCGTGCTGAACCCCGCCGCGTTCACGCACTACTCGTACGCGATGCGGGACGCGGCCGCGCAGGTCACGGGCGCTCGCCTGCGGCTCGTCGAGGTGCACATCACCAACCCGTACGCGCGGGAGACGTTCCGGCACACGTCGGTGGTCGGCGGGGTGGCGACGGGGACGGTCGCGGGCTTCGGCCTGGACTCGTACCGTCTGGCGCTGTCGGCCCTCGCCCCGACGGACTGAACAAGTTCCTACACTTGTGCGGCACTGAACAAGCCGGCAGACTGGTGCCATGCTCGTCCTGACGATCGACCAGCGAGGCAGCCGCCGCGACGGCGACCGCGTGCCCGAGCTCCTCGCCGCGTTCGAGGACGTGTGGCCCGGTGCGGTCGCCGGGTCTGCCGTGCCGCGGCCCGAGGGCGTCGTGCTCGGGTTCGAACGCACGGTGGGGGACGAGGTGCAGGGCGCGCTCGACGACGCCGGGCTGGCCGTCGCGATCGTCCTGCGGGTGCTGCGGGCCGGCGGCTGGAGCGTCGGCATCGGCTGCGGACGGGTCGACGAACCGCTAGCGGAGACCTCCCGGGCGGCGTCGGGCACCGCGTTCGTCCTGGCTCGGGACGCGGTCGAGGCCGCCAAGAGCCGCCAGCGCGTGGTCCCGTTCGCTGTCCGCGGTGCGCACCACCAGGCGGGCCTCGACGCCGAGGCCGTGCTGACGCTCGTCGCCGCGACCGCAGCGCGGCGCACCGCGGCGGGTTGGGAGGCCGTCGACGCGGTTGACGCGGCAGGACCCCACGCGCGTCAGGAGGACGTGGCCGCCGCCATGGGCATCACGCAGCAGGCCGTCAGCCAGCGGCTGCGCACGGCGCTCTACGACGAGGCGCGCGCCGCGTCCGGCGCCGCGGCGCGTCTCCTGCTGGCCGCCCAGGGCTGAGCGCGCGACCTCACAGCGCCAGCGACGCGAGCACACCCCACCCCGTGGCCCAGATCAGCGACGCGAGCGTGCCGATCACGAACCGCTCCGACGCGCCGGGGTTCTCCTTCAGCTCGGGGTAGCGGCCCAGACCCTTGACGGCCACGACGATCGCCACCCCCGCGGGCTGGCCGAGCAGCACGCACGCGGTGACCGCGGCCCGCTCCAGGAAGCCGATCCACGTGCCGCCCCGCAGCGCCGCGCGGGCCGCCGGGCCGTCCGGTCCCGCGGGGTCGAGGGACGACGACGGTGCGGGCGGGGGCGGCACCGGCCCGGGGTCGACCGTCGCGCCGCGCGCCCCGGCCACGGGGTCGGCGCCCGGCCGCGACGCGAGGCGCAGGACGCCGGAGACGAACCACCAGCCGCCGCCGACGGAGAGGACGAGCGCGCCGAGGACCGCGAGCACAACGAGCATGCGCCTACCGAACCACAGGCCACCCGCACACGTCCCCGGTTCGTCCCGGCCGGTCGTCGGGCACCACCGTCCCGAGGGCTGCCGGCGGCGGCGCGTGCGGCGGGCGGACGGTGGGGTGCGTGCCGGGACGGTACGATGGTCGGCGGCCTGCGGCCGGACGCGACCACCCGGGGGACCCGTCGGGTGCGGGGCGCGCGAGCCGCCTCGATCCACCCTCGACAGGAAGCGACGAACCGTGGCGACCACGAACGACCTCAAGAACGGCACCGTGCTGCGCATCGACGGCCAGCTCTGGACCGTCATCGAGTTCCAGCACGTCAAGCCCGGCAAGGGTGGCGCCTTCGTGCGCACCAAGCTGAAGAACGTCCTGAGCGGCAAGGTCGTCGACCGCACGTTCAACGCCGGCGTGAAGGTCGAGACGGCCAACGTCGACAAGCGCGAGATGCAGTACCTGTACAAGGACGGCGACGACTTCGTGTTCATGGACACGGACACGTACGACCAGCTGCACGTGCCGGCCGCGACCGTGGGCGACGCCGCGAACTTCATGCTCGAGAACCAGAACGCGCTGGTCGCGACGAACGAGGGCGCTCCGCTGTACGTCGAGCTCCCGCCGTCCGTGACGCTGCTGGTCACGTACACCGAGCCGGGTCTGCAGGGCGACCGCTCGAGCGCGGGCACCAAGCCCGCGACGCTCGAGACGGGCTACGAGATCCAGGTCCCGCTGTTCCTCGAGGCCGACACCAAGGTCAAGGTCGACACGCGCGACGGCTCCTACCTGGGTCGCGTGAACGACTGACGTGGGAGCCCGGTCCAAGGCCCGCAAGCGGGCCGTCGACGTCCTCTTCGAGGCCGACCAGCGCGGCGTCGAGCCGGTGACGCTGCTCGCGCAGCGCATCGCCGAGCCCGGCACGGAGGCGGCGCTGCCGCAGTACGCGGTCGAGATCGTCGAGGGCGTCGTCGCACGTCTCGCACGCATCGACGAGGTGCTCGCGTCGCACTCGCACGGCTGGACGATCGAGCGGATGCCTGCGGTCGACCGCGCCGTCCTGCGCGTCGGCACGTGGGAGGTCCTGTTCAACGACGACGTGCCGGACGCGGTCGCCGTCGACGAGGCCGTGGACCTGGTCCGCGCGCTGTCGACCGACGAGTCCCCGACGTTCGTCAACGGCCTGCTGGGCAGGATCGTCGAGCTCAAGCCGATGCTCCTGGCCTGAGCGGCCGAGACGTCACGAGGCGCGCCGTGCCCATGGGGGCGGCGCGCCTCGTCGTCGTGACACGCGTCGTCGCGGCCCCGCCCGGCCGAGGCCGTCAGGCGCGGTGGTGCCGCAGGTCGAACCGGTCGTCGGTGCGCGGCGACGGGACGACGCGCAGGGGACGCGTGTCCTCCCACTGCGAACCGGGGCGCGGGCCCCGCACGGGGACCGTCGGCGCGGCGCGCCCCAGGAAGTTGCCCTGCACCCGCCGGACCCCGAGCTGCACGAGCGCGTCCAGGTCGGCCGCGCGCTCCACGCCCTCGGCGACGACGTCGAGGCCGTGCGCGGCCGCCAGCTCGATGATCGCGCGCACCACGGACGCCCCGCGCTCGGTGTCGACCTCACGCACGAACGAGCGGTCGATCTTGAGGACGTCGACGGGCAGGCGTGCGAGCCGCGCGAGCGAGGAGTAGCCGGTCCCGAAGTCGTCGACGGCGATGCGCGTGCCCCGCGCGCGCAGCTCGGACAGCACGGGGATCGCGGCGACGGTCGGGACGAGCGCGCTCTCGGTGATCTCGAGCGTGAGGTGCTCCCAGTACGTCGAGCCCCACGCGGTCTCGATCTGCTCGAGCGCGTCCGGCTCCGACAGGTGCCGCGCCGCGAGGTTCACCGAGACGGGCATCTGGAACCGGTCGAGCGCACGCCGCGCCTGGCTGAGCATCGACAGCCCGATCGGCACGATGAGCCCGGTCTCCTCGGCGAGCTCCAGCCAGTCGACGGGCAGGAGCAGCCGGCCGTGGTGGTCCCACCGGGCCAGCGCCTCGACCTGCAGGACCTCGAGCGTGCGCGCGTCGACGATCGGCTGGTAGTGCGCCGTGAACAGCCCGTCGGTGACCGCGGCCTCGAGCGCGGAGCGCTGCACGCGCTCGGCCTCGACGGCGCGGCGCAGCGCACGGTCGAACACGCGGAAGCCGGAGCGCGAGCGCTTCGCCTCGAGCATCGCCGTGTCGGCGTGCCGGACGAGCGCCTCGACGTCGACGACGTCACCGGGCTGCCAGGTCGCGATGCCGACGGAGAGCCGCGACGGGCGGTTGCCGGGGGAGCGGTCGACGAAGCCCTCGCGCAGCGAGCGGGCGATCGCGACGAGCTCGGGGTCGAGCGGCGCACGCGAGATGACCACGACGAACTCGTCGCCGCCGAGGCGACCGACGAACGTCTCCTCGCCCGGGATCGCCCCGCGCAGGTAGGTCGCGACGCGGCACAGCATGTCGTCGCCGCCGGCGTGCCCGTGCACGTCGTTGTAGCGCTTGAAGCCGTCCAGGTCGCAGTACACGAGCGAGACGCGGGTCCGCTCGACGTTGGCGCGCTCGAGCACCTCGTGCAGGTGCTGCTGGACCGCGCGGCGGTTCGGCAGGCCCGTGAGCGCGTCGGCGAACGCGGTGCGGTTCAGCTGCCGGGTCAGCGCATAGCGCTCGGCGGCGGCCGAGACGATCTGCGCGACGTCGACGAGGAACGCGCGCTCGTGGCCGTCGCGGACCTGCGCGCTGTACAGCTCGCACACGAACCGGCCGTGCGCGATGGGCCGCAGCGTGCCCTCGACCGCGGGGTCGTCGAGCACCTTGCGCGCCTCGTCGCGCGCCTGCAGCAGGAGCGTGTCGGCGTCGCGCGCGAACCACGCGGCGTTGGACACGCGCGCGACCGCGTCCCGCATCCGGTGCTGCCGGCTCGCCTCGTCCTGCGACTGGCGTACCCGCACGAGTGCGAGGGCCGCGAGGCCGAACGCGATCGGGACGGCCCACAGCGCGGCGAGCAGCGAGCTGATGTCGCGGTCGGGCATGAACCCGCTCGCGACGAGCATGCTCACCGACTCCAGGCCGGCGGCCACGAGCAGCGCGCCCCACACGGTCACCGAGTGGCGCCCGAGCGTGACGACGACGTACGACAGGACGACGAGGGTCGCGACGACGAGCGTCGAGCCCACAGCGAGGTCGCTGCGCGGTCCGGCGTCGCGGACCTCGGGGACGAGCCACGCGATCGCGTGCGCGGCGAGCGGCACGGCCGCGCCGGCGACCCACCACGCCGTGCGCGGACCCTGGGCGAACGCGCGGGTGGTCGGGAGCGCGAGCAGGAGGAAGCCGGCGACGAGCAGGAGGTGCACGAACGTCAGGACGGTCTGCACGGTGCCGGGGGCGAGGTAGCCGGCGACGGCGCCGACCAGCAGCATCAGCCCGATGTCCGCGGACCACGCGAGGCCCCAGACGGCACCCACGGGGCGGCGGTCGGTGCGCCACCAGAGCCACTGCAGCACCAGGAGGCCCGCCACCAGACCAGCCGCCAGCAGCTGGACCGCGCAGACCCACGTGGGAACGGACCCGAGCACGATGGTTGCTTCGGCGTGCGCACCGCTCGACATGACCTGGCATTCGGGTGACACCGCCCCCATCGGGCGAAATGTGCGTCTGGCGCGGACAACGCCTGTGCGTCGGGCAACTCAGGCAATACGCTGCCTGGGGCCCGGTGGACAAAAGCCCCGGGTGCGACGACGACTGGAGATGAGTTGATGACGACCTGGACCCGCGCCAGACGAGCGATCGCGGCGGTCGCGTGCAGCGGCCTAGCGGCGACCCTCGTGGGTGCTGCCGTCGCGCCGGCCGCGAACGCGGCGGATGACGACCTCGTCCTGCCCACGACAGGCCCGACGGTCGAGAAGCAGGAGACTCTCGTCGCGGGCCTGGTCTACAGCGTCAAGGGCGCAGGCGCCGTGTCCTCGGGTGCGCGGCTGCTCGCGGCGGGCACCGCCGCGAGCTCGGCCGTACGGGCCGCGCTCCGGGGGTCCGGTGCCACGGTCACGGACGGCGCGACGGCGGTGGACGCCGGCTCGACGTGGGCGGTGGACTTCGACACGCCGCTGTCCCTCGCCGCAGCCAGGCCGGCGATCGCGGCGCTGGCGTCCGTCCCGGGCGTCAGCGACGTCGAGCCGAACTACATCTCGACCGCGCAGGCCGCGGGCCCGGTCGTCCCGACGGACCCGTACGTGAAGCAGTACCAGTGGAACATCTGGGACTACTCCTCGCGGGGCTCCGTCGGGGGAGTCGCCTGGCCCTCGGGTGGCTACTCGACCCACGCCACGGCGCTGTGGCCCGCGACCAAGGGCAAGAACGTGGTCGTCGCGGTGCTCGACACGGGCCGTACGGCGCACCCGCAGATCGACGGCGTGACCGTCGCGGGCTACGACATGATCTCCGACAAGACCCGGGCGCGGGACGGTAACGCCCGTGACTCGAACCCGCAGGACCAGGGCGACTGGGACAGCCGGGACCAGAGCTCGTGGCACGGCACGCACGTCGCGGGCATCATCGCCGCGAAGTGGGACGGTGCGAGGGGCGTCGGTGTCGCGCCGGGCGTCCGCATCCAGCACGTGCGCGTGCTCGGCGCCGGTGGCGGCACAGCTGCCGACATCGCCGCCGGCATCACGTGGGCGTCGGGTGGCGTCGTCTCCGGGACGTCGAGGAACAAGACGCCCGCGAAGGTCATCAACCTCTCGCTCGGCGGCAAGCACCCGTGCGGCTCCATGACGCAGCGGGCGATCGACAACGCGCGCAAGCGCGGCGCCGTCGTCGTCGTCGCGGCGGCCAACGCGGGGGAGAGCGCGTCGCTGTACGGCCCCGCGAACTGCAACAACGTCGTCACGGTCGCGGCGACCGACGAGTACGGCCAGCGCGCCAGCTACTCGAACTACGGCAACACGGTCGAGCTCTCCGCCCCCGGTGGCGACTACTCGGAGACCAGCCGGCCGATCGCCTCGACCTGGAACACCGGCACGACCACGCCGGGCACGCAGACGTGGGGCTACATGATGGGCACGAGCCAGGCGGCGCCGCACGTCTCCGCGGCCGCGGCCATGCTCTACTCGCTGGGCCTTCGCGGTACCGCGATCGAGTCGGGCTTGAAGAAGGCGACCTCGCCCTTCCCGAGGTACGGGACGCGCCTCGACTTCAACTGCACCACCAGCCGGTGCGGTGCGGGCTACCTGAACCTGCAGAAGGTGCTGGCCCCGGTCGGCGCCGTCACGGTCACGGGTACCGCGAAGGTCGGCCAGACGGTGACCGCGAAGTACTCGTTCACCGGCAAGGTGAACGGCTACAAGTTCCAGTGGTACCGCAACGGCAAGGCGATCTCGGGTGCCACGGGCAAGACGCGCACGCTGAACTCCCTCGACAAGGGCGCGATCATCAAGGTCCGCGTCACGCCGGTGGGCACGGCGAGCTACGTGTCGATCCCGAAGTACTCGGCGGGGACGCGCGTCGGCTGACGGCTCTCCACGGTCGAGAAGGGCGGGTGCGTCGACCGACGCACCCGCCCTTCTCGTGTCCGCGGGCGTGTCCGCGGGCGCCGCCGGCGCCGTGTCCGCGGGTGCCGCCGGCGCCGTGTCCGCGGGCGCCGGCGGCGCCGTGGGAGGGTGACCGGGTGACGAGCGAGGTCGAGGTCGTGGCACGGCTGCGCGCCGCAGGGTGCGTGTTCGCCGAGGAGGAGGCCGTGCTGCTGCTCGCGCACGCGGCCGACGGCGGGCTGGACGTCCCGGCCCTCGACGCGCTCGTCGCGCGGCGCTGCGCGGGGGAGCCCCTCGAGCTCGTCGTCGGGTGGGCGTCGTTCGCGGGGCTGCGTGTCACGGTCGCGCCGGGCGTGTTCGTCCCGCGGCGCCGCACCGAGCTGCTGGTGGCCGTCGTCGACGGCCTGCTCCAGGCCCGGGCCGCGCAGGTCCCGCCGGTCGTCGTGGACCTGTGCTGCGGGACCGGCGCGCTCGCCGCGGCGGTCGCCGCGCGCTGGCCGCACGCGCAGGTGCAAGCGGCGGACGTCGACCCCGCCGCGGTCGCGTGCGCGCGGCGCAACGTCCCGCTCGTGCACGAGGGCGACCTGTTCGACGCGCTGCCCGGCGCACTGCGCGGTCGGGTCGACGTGCTCGTCGCGAACGCCCCCTACGTCCCGTCGCACGCGATCGCGACGATGCCGACCGAGGCGCGCGACCACGAGGCGCTCGTCGCGCTCGACGGGGGAGCGGACGGCCTGGACCTGCAGCGGCGGATCGCCGCCGACGTGGCCGGCTGGCTCGCGCCGGGCGGGTACGTCGTCGTCGAGACGAGCCCGCGTCAGGCCTCGACGAGCGCGCGGCTCCTGCGGGAGGCGGGGCTCGCGGTCCGCACGGCACGCGACGACGAGCGCGACGGCACCGCGGTGGTCGGTCGCCGCACGCCGGGCTCTGCGTGAGCCACGTCGCACGGACACGCACCCGGGTCGACGGGGCCCAGGCGGTAGGGTGGCGAGGACCGCTGACCTTCCTTTAACTCCCGTCCCGTGAGGCGGGGAAGGAGTCGCTCATGAACGCTGCCCTGCCCACACCGTCCGACGGCGGCCCCGCACCGGGTCCCGCGCCGGAACACCCCGACACCCCCGCGGAGCAGCGGGAGAGCGCGACGGCGACCGTCGTGCTCGGGGAGGCCGAGATCGCCCGGGCGCTGACCCGGATCGCGCACGAGATCCTCGAGCGCAACAAGGGCGGCCAGGACGTGGTCCTGCTCGGCATCCCGACCCGCGGTGTCCCCCTCGCGCACCGGCTCGCGGCGCGCATCGCGGACGTCGAGCCGGGGCTGGACGCCGACCGGCTCGTCGGGAGCCTCGACGTCACGATGTACCGCGACGACCTGCACCAGCAGCCCACGCGGTCCATCGGCACGACCCAGGTGCCGGGTGACCTCGAGGACAAGGTGGTCGTCCTCGTCGACGACGTGCTGTTCTCGGGCCGCACGATCCGCGCGGCGCTCGACGCGATCTCCGACCTGGGACGCCCGCGCGCGGTCCAGCTCGCGGCGCTCGTCGACCGCGGCCACCGCGAGCTGCCCATCCGTGCGGACTTCGTCGGCAAGAACCTGCCGACCTCGCAGTCAGAGCGCGTGCGTGTGCTGCTCAGCGAGCGCGACGGACGCGACGCGGTGCTGATCGAGGGCTCGGCCGACGAGCCGACGACTCCGGGGGGTGCCGCGTGAAGCACCTGCTCTCGGCGGGCGACCTGACCCGCGACGAGGCCGTCCTGATCCTCGACACGGCCGGGCAGATGGCCGCGACCCAGGCGCGCGAGATCAAGAAGCTCCCGACGCTGCGCGGCCGGACGGTCGTCAACCTGTTCTTCGAGGACTCGACGCGCACCCGCATCAGCTTCGAGACGGCCGCCAAGCGCCTGTCGGCGGACGTCATCAACTTCTCGGCCAAGGGCTCGAGCGTGTCCAAGGGCGAGTCGCTCAAGGACACGGCGCTGACGCTGCAGGCCATGGGCGCGGACGCGGTCGTGATCCGGCACCAGGCGAGCGGTGCGCCGCAGACGCTCGCGGCGTCGGGCTGGACGCACGGCGCGGTCGTCAACGCGGGTGACGGCACGCACCAGCACCCGACGCAGGCGCTGCTCGACGCGTACACGCTGCGCCGCCACCTCGTCGGCGCCGGCGGCACGCGGGACACGACGGGCCGCGACCTCGACGGTCTGCACGTGGCGATCGTCGGCGACGTCCTGCACAGCCGCGTCGCCCGCTCGAACGTCCAGCTGCTGCACACGCTGGGGGCGCAGGTCACGCTCGTCGCGCCGCCGACGCTGGTCCCCGTGGGGGTCGAGGCGTGGCCGTGCGACGTGAGCTACCGGCTCGACGACGTGATCGCGGACGGCAAGCCCGACGCGGTCATGATGCTGCGCGTCCAGCGCGAGCGGATGTCGAGCGCCGGCGGCGGCTTCTTCCCGAGCCCGCTGGAGTACACGCGCGGCTACGGGCTCGACGCGCGTCGCCTCGAGGCGCTGCCCGAGCACGCGATCGTGCTGCACCCCGGACCGATGAACCGCGGTCTGGAGATCTCCGCGGACGCGGCGGACAGCCCGCGCGCCGTGATCGTCGAGCAGGTCGCGAACGGCGTCGCGGTCCGCATGGCGGTGCTGTACCTGCTGCTGGCGGGCGGGCCGACGACGCCCGCCGCGACGCCGCAGCCCACCTCGAACAGGAGTGCCGAGTGACCACGTACCTGCTGCGCGACGTCTCACCGCTGGGCGCCGAGCGCACCGACCTCCTCCTCGCCGACGGCGTGGTCGCGCAGATCGGCACCGGGCTCGACGCACCGCACGACGCGGTCGTCGTCGACGCGAGCGCCCTGGTCGCGCTGCCCGGCCTGGTCGACCTGCACACCCACCTGCGCGAGCCGGGCCGCGAGGACGCCGAGACCATCGCGACGGGCACGCGCGCCGCGGCGGTCGGCGGGTTCACGGCGGTGCACGCGATGGCGAACACGACGCCGACGCAGGACACCGCGGGCGTCGTCGAGCAGGTGTGGCACCTCGGACGCCGCGCGGGCTGGGTCGACGTCTTCCCGGTCGGTGCCGTGACGGTCGGGCTCGAGGGCGAGCGGCTCGCCGAGCTCGGTGCGATGGCCGACTCCGCCGCGCGCGTGCGCGTGTTCTCCGACGACGGCAAGTGCGTGCACGACCCGGTCGTCATGCGGCGCGCGCTCGAGTACGTCAAGGCGTTCGACGGCGTCGTCGCGCAGCACGCGCAGGAGCCGCGGCTGACCGCCGGCTCGCAGATGCACGAGGGCGTCGTGTCCGCCGAGCTCGGTCTCGCGGGCTGGCCCGCGGTCGCCGAGGAGGCCGTCATCGCGCGTGACGTGCTGCTCGCCGAGCACGTCGGCTCGCGCCTGCACGTGTGCCACCTGTCGACGGCCGGGTCCGTCGAGATCGTGCGGTGGGCCAAGTCGCGCGGCATCGACGTGACGGCCGAGGTCACGCCGCACCACCTGATGCTGACCGACGAGCTCGCGCGCGGGTACGACCCGATCTACAAGGTCAACCCGCCGCTGCGCACGCAGGCCGACGTCGAGGCGGTGCGCGAGGGCCTCGCGGACGGCACCATCGACATCGTGGCGACCGACCACGCGCCGCACCCCCGCGAGGACAAGGACTGCGAGTGGGCCGCGGCCGCGTTCGGCATGACCGGTCTGGAGACCGCGCTGTCCGTGGTCCAGGAGGCGATGGTCGACACCGGCCGGATGACGTGGGCTGACGTGGCGCGCGTCCTGTCGACGGCGCCCGCGCGCATCGGCCGCGTCGACGACCGGCACGGGCGTCCGATCGCGGTGGGGGAGCCCGCCAACCTCACGCTCGTCGACCCGGCCGCGCGCCGCGTCGTCCGGCCCGAGGCGCAGGCCACGAAGTCGGTGAACTCGCCGTTCCGCGGCCGCGAGCTGCCCGGCGCGGTCGTCGCGACGTTCCTGCGCGGGCGCGCGACGGTGCTGGACGGCGTGCCGTGCGACGACGACGTGGCGGTGGCGCGGTGACCGCCCGGCAGGCCGTCACGATCGGCGCGATGCTCGTCCTGCTCGTGCTGGCCCTGTGGGGCGCGCGCGTGGGGTGGGAGCGCCGCCGACGACGCACGCTGGCCGCGGTACCGACGATCCCCGCGGTGCCGGACGAGCTCGGTGCGCTGCTCGCGGGCCCGTTCGACGCGGTCTACGTCTCGACGACCCTCGCGGGCGACTGGCTCGAGCGGGTCGTCGCGAACGACCTGGGCGTGCGCAGCCCGGCGCAGGTGAGCGTCCACGACACGGGTGTGCTGGTGCGTCGCACCGGTGCGCACGACGTCTTCGTCCCACGCGCCGCGCTGCGCGGCGTCGCCCGGGCACCCGGCATCGCCGGGAAGGTCGTCGGCCGCGACGGTCTCGTCGTCGTGAGCTGGCTCCCGCCGGGCGCCGCGGACGACCGCGGATTGGACACCGGCCTGCTGCCCCGGCACGTGGCCGACCGCGAGGCCCTGGTGGCCGCGGTCGCCGCCCTCGAACCTCAGACCCCCGCCGCCCCGGGCGGCAACCAGGAGATGCCATGACGGACACCACCACGGACACCACCACCGCCGCGACGACGACCTCGGCCACCCGCCGGGAGCCCGCCCGCCTCGTGCTCGAGGACGGTCGCAGCTTCGCGGGCCAGGCGTACGGCGCGCGCGGCACCACGCTCGGCGAGATCGTCTTCAACACCGGGATGACCGGGTACCAGGAGACGCTCACCGACCCCAGCTACCACCGCCAGATCGTCGTGATGACCGCGCCCCACATCGGCAACACGGGCGTCAACGACGAGGACCCCGAGTCCGGGCGCATCTGGGTCGCCGGGTACGTCGTGCGCGACCCCGCACGCGTGCCGTCGAGCTGGCGCTCGCGCCGGACGCTGGACGACGAGCTCGCGGCGCAGGGCGTCGTCGGGATCTCCGGCCTCGACACGCGCGCCCTCACGCGGCACCTGCGGGAGCGGGGCGTCATGCGGGCCGGGATCTTCTCGGGCGAGGCGCTGGGGGACAAGACGGACTCCGAGCTGCTCGAGGAGGTCCTGACGGCGCCCGCGATGGCGGGGGCCGACCTCGCGGGCGAGGTCACGACGAGCGAGCCGTACGTCGTGGAGGCGCTCGACGAGGACGGCGCACCGCTCGCGCAGCCGCGCGCGGTCGTCGCCGCGGTCGACCTCGGCATCAAGTCGATGACCCCGCAGCGCATGGCCGAGCGCGGCATCCGCGTGCACGTGCTGCCGTCGACGTCGACGATCGAGGACGTCCTCGCGACCGGCCCGGACGGCGTGTTCTTCTCGAACGGCCCCGGTGACCCCGGCGCCGCGACGCACGAGATCGAGCTGCTGCGCGAGGTCCTCGACCGGCGGATCCCGTTCTTCGGCATCTGCTACGGCAACCAGCTGCTCGGGCGTGCGCTCGGGTTCGGGACGTACAAGCTCGGCTACGGGCACCGCGGCGTGAACCAGCCGGTCGTCGACCGGGCGACGGGGAAGGTCGAGATCACCGCGCACAACCACGGCTTCGCGGTCGACGCGCCGCTCGACGGCGAGACCGTCGCGCCGCACGACGGCGGTCGCTACGGGCGCGTCGTCGTGTCGCACGTCGACCTCAACGACGACGTCGTCGAAGGGCTGCAGGCGCTCGACCTGCCGGCGTTCTCGGTGCAGTACCACCCCGAGGCCGCGGCCGGCCCGCACGACGCCGCCTACCTGTTCGACCGCTTCCTCGACCTCATGCACTCGACCACGAAGGGCGCCGCCTGATGCCTCGCCGCACCGACATCTCCAGCGTCCTGGTCATCGGGTCCGGCCCGATCGTGATCGGCCAGGCGTGCGAGTTCGACTACTCGGGCACGCAGGCCTGCCGCGTGCTCAAGGAGGAGGGCCTGCGCGTCGTCCTCGTGAACTCCAACCCGGCCACGATCATGACGGACCCCGAGTTCGCGGACGCGACGTACGTCGAGCCCATCACGACCGAGGTGCTGACCTCGATCATCGCCAAGGAGCGTCCCGACGCGATCCTGCCGACGCTGGGCGGCCAGACCGCGCTCAACGCCGCGATCGCGCTGGACGAGGCCGGGGTCCTGGAGAAGTACGACGTCGAGCTCATCGGCGCCAACATCCCCGCGATCCAGAAGGGCGAGGACCGCGAGCAGTTCAAGCAGGTCGTCGAGGTGTGCGGCGGGGAGTCCGCGCGCTCCGCGATCGTGCACACCATGGACGACGCGCTCGCCGCGGTCGTCGACCTCGGCTACCCGGTGGTCGTGCGCCCGTCGTTCACGATGGGCGGACTGGGCTCGGGCATCGCGTACGACGAGGCGGACCTGCGCCGCATCGTCGGGCAGGGCCTGCACTACTCGCCGACCACCGAGGTGCTCCTCGAGGAGTCGATCCTCGGCTGGAAGGAGTACGAGCTCGAGCTCATGCGCGACAAGCACGACAACGTCGTGGTCGTCTGCTCGATCGAGAACGTCGACCCGGTCGGGGTGCACACCGGTGACTCCGTCACGGTCGCTCCCGCGCTGACGCTGACCGACCGCGAGTACCAGCGGCTGCGCGACATCGGCATCGCGGTCATCCGCGAGGTCGGCGTGGACACCGGCGGCTGCAACATCCAGTTCGCGGTCGAGCCGACGACGGGGCGCGTCGTCGTCATCGAGATGAACCCGCGCGTGTCGCGCTCGTCGGCCCTCGCGTCGAAGGCGACCGGCTTCCCGATCGCGAAGATCGCCGCGAAGCTCGCGGTGGGCTACACGCTCGACGAGATCCCCAACGACATCACGGGCTCGACGCCCGCGTCGTTCGAGCCGACGCTCGACTACGTCGTCGTGAAGGTCCCGCGGTTCGCGTTCGAGAAGTTCCCGGCGGCCGACCCGACGCTGACGACCACCATGAAGTCGGTGGGCGAGGCCATGGCCCTCGGGCGCAACTTCACCGAGGCGCTCGGCAAGGCCATGCGGTCGATCGACAAGAAGGGCTCGGTGTTCCACTGGGCCGGCGAGGTGGCGTCGGGTGCGGAGCTCGACGCGCTCGTGGAGAGCATCGCCCGCCCGACCGAGGGGCGTCTGATCGACGTCCAGCAGGTGCTGCGCGCGGGCGTGAGCGTCGAGACGGTCTACGAGCGCACGGGCATCGACCCGTGGTTCCTCGACCAGGTCGTGCTCGTCAACGAGGTCGCGGAGGAGACCCGCACGGCTGCTGCGCTCACGCGCGACGTGCTGGAGCACGCCAAGCGCCACGGTCTGTCGGACGCGCAGATCGCGCAGCTGCGCGGCACCACCGAGGACGCGGTGCGCGGCGCGCGGCACGCGGTGGGCCTGCGCCCGGTCTACAAGACCGTCGACACGTGCGCCGCGGAGTTCGCGGCGCTCACGCCGTACCACTACTCGACGTACGACGAGGAGACCGAGGTGGCGCCGCGCGAGCGTCCCGCGATCCTCATCCTCGGGTCGGGGCCCAACCGCATCGGGCAGGGCATCGAGTTCGACTACTCGTGCGTGCACGCCGCGCTGACGCTCAAGGGCGAGTACGAGACCGTCATGGTCAACTGCAACCCCGAGACCGTCTCGACGGACTACGACACGTCCGACCGGCTCTACTTCGAGCCGCTCACGTTCGAGGACGTGCTCGAGGTCTACACCGCCGAGCTCGCGGCCGGACCGGTCGCCGGCGTCATCGTGACGCTCGGTGGCCAGACGCCGTTGTCGCTCGCGCAGCGCCTGCAGGACGCGGGTCTGCCGATCCTCGGCACCGCACCCGATGCGATCGACGCCGCCGAGGACCGCGGCGAGTTCGGCAAGGTGCTCGAGGCCGCGGGCCTGCCCGCGCCGGCGTTCGGCACGGCCACGACGCTCGCCGGTGCGCGCGACACCGCGCGCCGCATCGGGTTCCCGGTGCTCGTGCGCCCGTCGTACGTCCTCGGCGGCCGCGGCATGGAGATCGTCTACGACGAGACGCAGCTCACCGAGTACGTCGAGCGCGCGCTCGAGAACGCCGCCGACGGCGGTCGCACGGGCACGCTCTCGCCGCTGCTGATCGACCGGTTCCTCGACGACGCGATCGAGATCGACGTCGACGCGCTGTTCGACGGCGAGGAGCTGTTCCTCGGCGGCGTGATGGAGCACATCGAGGAGGCGGGCATCCACTCGGGCGACTCGGCCTGCGTGCTGCCGCCCGTGACGCTCTCGCTCGCCGAGCTCGAGCGCATCCGGCTCTCGACGGAGGCGATCGCGCGCGGGGTCGGGGTGCGCGGCCTGCTGAACATCCAGTTCGCGCTCGTCAGCGACGTCCTGTACGTGCTGGAGGCGAACCCGCGTGCGTCGCGCACCGTGCCGTTCGTCTCGAAGGCCACGGGCGTCTCGCTCGCCAAGGCCGCGGCGCACGTCATGACCGGCAAGACGATCGCGCAGCTCAAGGCGCAGGGGCTGCTCCCGGCCGCGGACGCCTCGGTGCTCGACCTCGAGGCGCCCATCGCGGTCAAGGAGGCCGTGCTGCCGTTCAAGCGGTTCCGCACGGGCGACGGCCACGTGGTGGACACGGTGCTCGGGCCCGAGATGCGCTCGACGGGCGAGGTCATGGGTTTCGACACCGACTTCCCGACGGCGTTCGCGAAGTCCCAGGACGCGGCGTTCGGCGGTCTGCCCGACGCGGGCAAGGCGTTCATCTCGGTCGCCGACCGGGACAAGCGCTCGATCGTGTTCCCGGTCAAGCGCCTCACGGAGCTCGGCTTCGAGATCCTCGCGACCGAGGGCACCGCGACCGTGCTGCGGCGCAACGGGATCCGCTCGACCGTGGTGCGCAAGAACTCGGCCGGTCGTGGCCCGCAGGGCGAGCCGACGATCGTCGACCTGATCGTCGCGGGTGACGTCGACATGGTCGTCAACACGCCGTCCGGCCAGGGCGCGCGAGCGGACGGGTACGAGATCCGGGCGGCCACGGTCGCCGCGGACAAGGCACTCGTCACGACGGTCCAGCAGCTCGGCGCGGCGGTGCAGGCGATCGAGGCGGCCCAGGCGGGGCCGTACGCGGTCACGAGCCTGCAGGAGCACGAGAGCGCGACGGCGGCCCGCCGCGAGGCGGTCACCGCGTGAGCGCGGCGGGAGAGCGGGCGCCCTTCGGGGCGCGGCTGGCCGCTGCCATGGCCGCGCACGGCCCGCTGTGCGTCGGTATCGACCCGCACGCGAGCCTGCTCGACGCGTGGGGCCTGCCCGACGACGCCGAGGGGCTGCGGCGCTTCGCGCTGACGGTCATGGAGGCGGTCGGTGGCCGTGTCGCGGCGGTCAAGCCGCAGGCGGCGTTCTTCGAGCGCCACGGCTCGCGCGGGCTGGCGGTGCTCGAGGAGGTCGTCGCGGCGGGTCGCGACGCCGGCACGCTCGTCGTCGTCGACGCGAAGCGCGGCGACATCGGCTCGACGATGGGCGCGTACGCGGACGCCTTCCTGCGCGACGGCTCGCCGCTCGCGGGTGACGCGCTCACGGTCTCGCCGTTCCTCGGGTTCGGGTCGCTCGCACCCGCGGTCGACCTCGCGCTCACCACGGGTCGCGGGCTGTTCGTCCTGTGCCTCACGTCGAACCCCGAGGGGCGTGACGTGCAGCACGCGGTGGCGCCGGACCCGACGACCGGCGCGCCCCGCTCGGTCGCGGCCGCCGTCGCCGCGCAGGCCGCCGCGCTCAACGCGGGCGCGCAGCCGCTCGGCTCGGTCGGGCTCGTCGTGGGGGCGACCGTCGGTGACGCCGCCCGGTCCACCGGGACCGACCTGGTGGCCGTCAACGGCCCGCTGCTGGCCCCGGGGGTGGGTGCGCAGGGTGCCGGTCCCGACGAGCTGCGCGCGGTGTTCGGCGAGGCGCGGGGGCGTGTGCTGGCATCCTCGTCGCGCGGGGTGCTGCGTGCCGGCCCGGACGTCTCGTCCCTGCGCGCGGCGGCGCTGCGCGCGGCGCAGGAGGCCGCAGCGGCGCTGGGCTGACCCGTCCGGACGGGACTGAACCGGTTCGTGGGCGGGGTGCGCCCGGGCGAGGTCGCGCACCCCGCCCACCGGCGTGCCCGGCTCCGCTCCGTTCCCGCAGGTCGCGGGTCCGTCTTGTCGGGCGTGTTCACATTGCCGACCCCTGGGGCGGTCGCTAGGTTCACAGGTGCAGCCCGCGATCACGTGGGCGCCGGTCCGGTCAGGGGGCGGGCTTCTCGCCCCAGGTCCGCTCCGTTCAGGCAGCTGGGCTGGTGAAGCTCTGGATGAGAAGGTGACGCGCGTGGCACTCCCTCCGCTGACTCCCGAACAGCGCGCTGCAGCGCTGCAGAAGGCCGCCGCTGCCCGGCAGGCCCGTGCCGAGGTGAAGAACCGCCTCAAGTACTCGCAGGGCAGCCTCTCCGAGGTCATCGCCCAGGGTCAGCAGGACGAGACGATCGGCAAGCTCAAGGTCGTGTCCCTGCTCGAGTCGCTCCCGGGCGTGGGGAAGGTCAAGGCCCGGGCGATCATGTCCGACATCGGCATCTCCGAGACCCGCCGCGTGCGCGGGCTCGGCCCGCACCAGGTCGACGAGCTCGTCAAGCGGTTCGGCTGAGGTAGGGTCGCGCTGCGTCGTCGGACGTCCCCTGCGGACGGTCCGGCGACGCAGCCGCGCACCCCCGAGCGAGGAGTTCTCAGCCGCGATGACCACGACGCCCGCGCGGTTGACCGTGCTCGCGGGACCCACGGCCGTCGGCAAGGGGACGGTCTCGGCCGACGTCCGCGCGCGCTACCCGCAGGTGTGGCTGTCGGTGTCCGCGACGACGCGCGCACCGCGTCCCGGCGAGGTCGACGGCGTGCACTACCACTTCGTCTCGGGCGAGGAGTTCGACCGCATGGTCGACGACGGCGAGCTGCTGGAGTGGGCGGTGGTCCACGGGCGCAACCGCTACGGCACGCCGCGCGGTCCCGTGCAGGAGCGGCTCGCGGCCGGTGTGCCGACGCTGCTGGAGATCGACCTGCAGGGCGCTCGGCAGGTGCGCGAGACGATGCCGGACGCGCGGTTCGTGTTCCTGGCACCGCCGTCGTTCGACGAGCTGGTGCGCCGCCTCGTGGGCCGCGGCACCGAGGACGCCGAGGAGCGCGAGCGCCGGCTGGCCACCGCACGCGTCGAGCTCGCGGCCGAGTCCGAGTTCGACCACGTCGTCGTCAACGACGACGTGACCCGTGCCACGGACGAGCTCGTGCGCGTCATGGGCGTGGTCCCCGCGTGACCCGCGGGTAGACTCGTCTCAGCTCGTCCTCTGATCCCACCCCTCGAACTCGGGAGTCCTCCGTGTCCGGAACCGTCGCCGCCCCCACGGGCATCACCGACCCGCCGATCGACCAGCTGCTCGAGCGTGCCGACTCGAAGTACGCGCTCGTCCTGTACTCGGCCAAGCGCGCGCGCCAGATCAACGCGTACTACTCGCAGCTCAACGAGGGCCTGCTCGAGTACGTCGGCCCGCTCGTCGAGACGCGTCCGCAGGAGAAGCCGCTGTCGATCGCGATGCGCGAGATCGACAAGGGCCTGCTGACGGTCGAGGCCACCGAGGGCTGAGACCCACGCGCGTGCGCATCGTCCTGGGTGTCGCGGGCGGTATCGCCGCCTACAAGGCGGTGCTGCTTCTGCGCGTGCTGCGCGAGGCGGGGCACGAGGTGCGCGTCGTGCCCACGCGTGCGGCGCTCGAGTTCGTCGGGCGCCCCACGTGGGAGGCCCTGTCGGGCCAGCGCGTGACCACCGACGTCTTCGAGGACGTCGACGAGGTCGCGCACGTCGCGATCGGTCAGCACGCGGACCTCGTCGTCGTCGCGCCCGCGACCGCGGACCTGCTCGCGCGGGCCGCGACCGGGCAGGCCGACGACCTGCTGACCGCGACGCTGCTGGTGACGCGCGCACCCGTGCTGCTCGCGCCGGCGATGCACACGGAGATGTGGGAGCACCCGGCCACCGTCGCCAACGTCGCGACCCTGCGGTCGCGCGGTGTGCACGTGCTCGACCCCGCCTCGGGGCGGCTCACGGGGGCGGACACCGGCCCCGGCCGCCTGCCGGAGCCGGACGAGATCGCCGCGGCCGCCCTCGCTCTCGTCGACGCACGCCCGGCCGACCTGGCGGGGCTGCACGTCGTGGTGTCCGCGGGGGGCACGCGCGAGCCCGTCGACCCGGTGCGCTACCTGGGCAACCGGTCCTCGGGACGGCAGGGTGTCGCGCTCGCGCGGGCCGCGCTCGCGCGCGGTGCGCGTGTGACGCTCGTCGCCGCGAACCTGGCCGTGCCGCCGCCCGCGGGCGTCGACGTGGTGACGGTCGGGACGGCAGCGCAGCTGCGCGACGCCGTGCGCACCGCGGCGAAGGACGCCGACGTCGTCGTCATGGCGGCGGCCGTCGCCGACTTCCGGCCGGTCAGCCCGGCCGACGCCAAGATCAAGAAGCGCGAGGGCGCCCCGGCGCCCACGATCGAGCTCGTCGAGACGGTCGACGTGCTCGCCGAGCTCGCGCGTGACCGTGTCCGCCCAGGTCAGGTCGTCGTCGGGTTCGCCGCCGAGACCGGGGACGCGCAGGGCAGCGTGCTCGAGCACGGCCGCGCCAAGGCGCTGCGCAAGGGCGCCGACCTGCTGGCCGTCAACGCCGTGGGTGACGGGCTCGGCTTCGGCACCGAGGACAACGAGGTGACGATCCTCGACGCGGCGGGCCGTCCCGTGGCCAGCGCGCGCGGCAGCAAGGACGACGTCGCGCACGCGCTGTGGGACGCGGTCCGCGCGCTGGTGTGAGCGCGGGGACGCCCGCGCACGCGATTACGCTGGTCCCATGACTGTTCCCGCGATGCGCCTCTTCACGTCCGAGTCGGTGACGGAGGGGCATCCGGACAAGATCTGCGACCAGATCTCGGACGCGATCCTGGACGCGATCCTCGAGCAGGACCCGGTCGCCCGGGTCGCGGTCGAGACCATGGTGACCACTGGTCTGGTGCACGTCGCGGGCGAGGTCAGCACCGAGGCGTACGTCGAGATCCCGCAGATCATCCGCCAGGTCGTGCGCGGGATCGGGTACACGTCGTCGCACATCGGCTTCGACGGCGAGTCGTGCGGGGTGTCCGTGTCGATCGGCCAGCAGTCGCCCGACATCGCGATGGGCGTCGACAAGTCGATCGAGGTCCGCCAGGACGCGGACGACCACGACGAGCTCGACCTGCAGGGCGCGGGCGACCAGGGCCTGATGTTCGGCTTCGCGTCGGACGACACGCCGTCGCTCATGCCGCTGCCCATCTGGCTCGCGCACCGGCTGTCCGAGCGCCTCGCCCGGGTCCGCAAGGAGGGCACGGTCCCCGGCCTGCGGCCCGACGGGAAGACGCAGGTGACGATCGGGTACGAGGGGGACCGCCCGGTCCGGCTCGACGCGCTGGTGCTGTCCACCCAGCACGAGCCGGACGTGCAGCTCGACACGCAGCTGCGCCCGGCGATCCTGGAGCACGTCATCCGCCCGGTCCTGGACCAGGTGGACCTCGACACGTCGTCGTACGACCTGTTCGTCAACCCGACCGGCCAGTTCGTGGTCGGCGGTCCGCAGGGTGACGCGGGCCTGACGGGACGCAAGATCATCGTCGACACGTACGGAGGCTGGGCCCGGCACGGCGGTGGCGCGTTCTCGGGCAAGGACCCGTCGAAGGTCGACCGCTCCGCCGCGTACGCGATGCGGTGGGTCGCCAAGAACGTCGTCGCGGCCGGGCTCGCACGCCGGTGCGAGGTGCAGGTCGCGTACGCGATCGGCAAGGCCCACCCGGTGGGTCTGTACGTCGAGACGTTCGGCACCGGCGTCGTCGACGACGCCCGGCTCACCGAGGCGATCCGGCAGGTGTTCGACCTGCGGCCCGCGGCGATCATCCGCACGCTCGACCTGCAGCGGCCCATCTACCGGCAGACGGCGGCGTACGGGCACTTCGGCCGTGAGCTGCCGGACTTCACGTGGGAGCGCACGGACCGCGTCGACGAGCTGCGTGCGGCGGTCGGCTGACCCGGACCGTCGTGCTCGCGGGCGGCGCAGGCCCGTGACGGGCCGACCGCGCCGCGTGGGCCGGTGATGGTGAGATGACCCCGTGGACCCGGAGCAGCTGACGCTCGAGGGCGTGCCCGCACCGCGGGCGCGCCGGCGTCCGCGCGCCGCTACGGCGGCGGTCGCGCAGACGCTGCCCGTCGCGCGCGTGTGCGTCGACCTGCCGCCCGCGCACCTCGACCGCACGTTCGAGTACCTCGTGCCCGCCACGATGTCCGACGACGCCGTCCCCGGCACGCGCGTCAAGGTGCGGTTCGGCGGGCAGGACGCCGACGGCTACGTGCTCGAGCGCGTCGCGACGGCCGATCACGACGGGGCACTGGTCCCGCTGCGTCGCCTCGTGTCGCCCGAGCCGGTGCTCACGCCGCAGGTCGCGCGGCTCGCGCGCGCGGTCGCGGACCGGTGGGCCGGGACGCTGGCGGACGTGCTGCGCCTCGCCGTCCCGCCGCGCCACGCGCGGGTCGAGGCCGAGGCGCAGGCCACCGAGCCCGCGCTCGTGCCGCCGCCGTCACCCGACGCGACCGCGTGGGCGGACTACCGCGGCGGGTCCGCGTTCGTGCAGCACGTCCGGGGCGGGGGAGCGCCGCGCGCGGTGTGGACCGCGCTGCCCGGGGAGGTCGACGAGCGGTGGCCGGCGGCGGTCGCACAGGCCGCCGCCGCCGCCGTGCTGGGCGGCCGGGGCGCGCTCGTCGTCCTCCCGGACGGACGTGACGTCGACCGCGTGCTCGACGCGCTCGCCGCCGCCGACGTCCCGCGCTGGAGCCCCGGCGTGCGCGGCGGCGCGGTCCGGCTCACGGCCGAGGAGGGGCCGGCTGCCCGGTACCGCGCGTTCCTCGCCGCGGTCCGGGGCCACGCGGACGTCGTCGTCGGGACGCGGGCGGCGGCGTTCGCGCCGGTGCACGACCTGGGCCTGGCCGTCTGCTGGGACGACGGCGACCCGCTGCACGCCGAGCCGCGTGCGCCGTACCCGCACGTGCGCGAGGTCCTCGCGCTGCGCTCCGACCTCGAGGGCGCGGCGCTCCTCGTGGGTGGGCACGCGCGCACGGTCGAGGCGCAGGCACTCGTCGCGTCGGGGTGGGCGCGCGACGTGAGCGCGGACCGCGCCCGGGTCCGCGCCCGCACGCCGCGCGTGCAGGCTCTGACGTCCACCGAGCTCGCGCGTGAGGGCGCGGCCGCGGCAGCCCGCCTCCCCACGCCCGCGTGGCGCACGATCCGCGACCGGCTCGCGGACGGTCCCGTGCTGGTGCAGGTCCCGCGGGCGGGCTACCTGCCCGCGGTGGCGTGCGGGCGCTGCCGCGCGTCGGCCCGCTGCACCGCGTGCCACGGGCCGCTCGGGCTGCACCGCGCGGACGGCAGCCCGACGTGCGCCTGGTGCGGCCGGATGGCGACCGACTGGCGCTGTGACGAGTGCGGCGCGTCCGCGCTGCGGTCGGTGCGTGTCGGCTCGGAGCGGACCGCGGAGGAGCTCGGGCGGGCGTTCCCGGGCGTGCCCGTGGTCGTGTCCGGCGCACGCGCCGCGAGCGGCGTCGTCGCGCAGGTGCCCGACCGCCCCGCGCTCGTCGTCGCGACCCCCGGCGCGGAACCGGTCGCGCCCGCGGGCTACGCCGCGGCCGTGCTCCTGGACGCGGCGGTCTCGACCGCCGGCTCGGCTCTCGGTGTGCTGCCCGACGCGGTGCGGCGCTGGCTCACGGCGGCCGCGCTCGTGCGCCCCGTGGGCGAGGGCGGGGTCGTCCTGCTCGTCGGGGATGCGGAGCCGCGCGCGTCGCAGGCCCTCGTGCGCTGGGACCCCGCGGGTCTCGCGGAGCGCGAGCTCGACGAGAGGGCCGTGCTCGGGCTCCCGCCGAGCGTGCGCATGGCGTCCGTCACCGGCACGCGGGAGGCCGTCACGGCGGTCGTGCAGCGGGTGCGGGCCGCGCCGCTGCCGGCACCGCTCGACGTCCTCGGTCCCGTGCCGGTCGCGGGCGCGGAGCGGGGCGCGTTCGAGCCCGACGTGCGCACGTTGCTGCGGGTGCCGCGCAGCGCCGGTGCGGCGCTGGCCACCGCCGTCGCGGCGTCGCTCGGTGTGCGGTCGGCGCGGCGCGAGGGCGGCACGGTGCGCGTCCAGCTCGACCCCTCGGACCTGGGCTGAGGGGCCGCCGAGGTCCGGGCCGTCGCGTGCGCCGACGAGCGCGGTCGTCACCGCGTGCGGCTGCCGGCCGCGTGCGCTCCTAGGATCGAGCCCATGCGTCTGCTGTTCGCCGGAACCCCGTCGCCCGCGCTGGCGAGCCTCGAGGCCCTCCTCGCCTCCCGCCACGAGGTCGTCGCCGTCCTCACCCGTCCCGACGCCCGCTCGGGCCGCGGACGGTCGCTCACCCCGAGCCCCGTCAAGGAGCGCGCGCTCGAGGCCGGCATCCCCGTGCTGACGCCCCGCACGCTGCGCGACGACGCGGTCGTCGAGGAGATCCGCGGTCTCGGCGTCGACGCGGCGCCCGTCGTCGCGTACGGCGCCCTCGTGCCGCCGGCGCTGCTGGCGGTGCCGGCGCACGGCTGGGTGAACCTGCACTTCTCGGTGCTGCCCGCCTGGCGCGGCGCGGCGCCCGTGCAGCACGCCATCATGGCCGGCGACGAGGTGACCGGCGCGACGACGTTCCTGCTCGAGGAGGGGCTCGACACCGGCCCCGTGCTCGGCACGCTCACCGAGACGATCCGGCCCCGCGACACCTCGGGCGACCTGCTCGACCGGCTCGCGGTCGCGGGCGCGACGCTGCTCATGCGCACCCTCGACGCGCTCGAGGACGGGCACCTCACGCCCGTCGCCCAGCCGCTCGACGGGGTCAGCCACGCGCCCAAGGTCGAGGTGGAGGACGCGCGCGTGCGGTGGGGCGCGCCCGCGCACGTCGTCGACCGCCGCATCCGCGGCTGCACGCCCGCCCCGGGCGCGTGGACGACGCTGCCCGACGGCTCGCGGCTCGGCCTCGGTCCGGTCACGCAGGTGCCCGACGTCACGGACCTCGCGCCCGGCGAGGTGCGCGCGGGCAAGCACGACGTGCTCGTCGGGACCGCGGGGCACGCGGTGCGGCTCGGTGACGTGACCCCACCGGGCAAGCGGGCGATGCCCGCCGCGGACTGGGCGCGCGGGGCACGGCCTGCCGAGGGCACGGTGCTGGGCACCGTGGTCGCCGGGGCCGGCGTGCTCGGCGGCGGCAGCGGGCTCGCCGGCGGCGCGGCGTGAGCCCGCAGGCCGGCGGCGAGCAGCCCCGCCGGGGCGAGGGCCGTGGCCGCGGTCCGGGCGACCGGGGTGCGCAGGACCGCCGCGGCGCCGACGACCGGCGTGACGCGCGCGGCCGCCAGCGTGGCGCGGCGCGTGCCGAGGGGCGTGGGCAGCGGTCGGCGCAGGCACCGTCGCAGCGTGCGCGGACGGCGGACGTCGCGCGCGCGACGGCGTACGACGTGCTGCGCGCGGTCGACGAGGGCGACTCGTACGCCAACCTCGTGCTGCCTCCGCTGCTGCGCGAGCGTGGGGTGCGGGGCCGGGACGCGGCGTTCGCGACCGAGCTGACGTACGGCACGTTGCGGCTGCGCGGGCGTTACGACGCCGTGGTCGAGCAGGCCGCCGCGCGTGACGTCACGCGGATCGACCCGCCCGTGCTCGACCTGCTGCGCCTCGGCGTGCACCAGCTGCTCGGCATGCGTGTGCCCGCGCACGCGGCCGTCTCGCAGACGGTGGGGCTCGCGCGTGAGCGCGCGGGCGCGGGTGCGTCGCAGTTCGTCAACGCGGTGCTGCGTGCGGTCGCGCGCGAGGACCCGGACGCGTGGCTCGCGCTGGTCGGTGACGCGGCGGACCCGCAGGAGACCGACCCCGTCGCGCGGCTCGCGGTCACGCAGAGCCACCCCGAGTGGGTCGTCCGGGCGCTGCGCGAGGCCCTCGTGGGCGACGGCCGCGCGGCCGACGACGTCGGCGACCTGCTCGCGGCGGACAACGCGGCGCCGCGCGTCGCGCTCGTCGCCCGGCCGGGTCTGGTGACGACCGCCGAGCTGTGCGAGCAGGCCGGTGCCGAGGCGGAGCCCGGCCGGGTGTCGCCCGTGGCCGTGCTGCCGGGCGGCGGCGACCCCGCGGGCGTCGAGGCCGTGCGCACCGGCCGGGCGGGTGTGCAGGACGAGGGCAGCCAGCTCGTCGCGCTCGCGCTCGCGGCGGCGCCGCTGGAGGGCCGCGACGAGCGCTGGCTCGACCTGTGCGCGGGGCCGGGCGGCAAGGCGGCGCTGCTCGCGGCCCTGGCCGCGCAGCGCGGTGCCCGGCTCGTCGCGAACGAGGTCCAGCCCCACCGTGCGCGGCTGGTCGAGCAGTCGCTGCGGGCGGTGCCGGCGAGCGCTGTCGAGTCGGTGCGCACGGGCGACGGGCGCGAGCTCGGGGCGGCCGAGCCGGGCGCGTTCGACCGCGTGATGGTCGACGCGCCGTGCACGGGGCTGGGCGCGCTGCGGCGCCGGCCCGAGTCGCGGTGGCGGCGCACCCCCGCGGACCTCGTGGGTCTCGCGGCGCTGCAGCGCGAGCTGCTCGGCTCGGCGCTGCGGGCCGTGCGGGCCGGGGGAGTCGTCGCGTACGTGACGTGCTCGCCCCACCTGGCCGAGACGCGGCTCGTCGTGACCGACGCGCTGCGCGCTGCGGCGAAGGCCGGGCTCGAGGTCGAGACGCTCGACGCGCGTGCCGTGGCGCGCGAGGTCGCCGCCGGGCCGCTGGACCTCGTGGGCGACCGGCTGGACCTGCAGCTGTGGCCGCACGTGCACGGCACGGACGCGATGCACCTGACCCTGCTGCGGCGCCGATGAGGAGCCGTGGGCGGACGCGGCGGGGCGCCGGCCGGGACGGCTGACTAGGCTGGCCGCGTGCCCGCCAAGATCGCGCCCAGCATCCTGTCCGCCGACTTCGTCAACCTCGAGCGCGAGCTCGGGCGGATCGCGAACGCGGACCTCGTGCACGTGGACGTGATGGACAACCACTTCGTGCCGAACCTCACGCTCGGGCTCCCGGTGGTGCGGCGCATCGCCGAGATCTCGCCGGTCCCGGTCGACGTGCACCTCATGATCGAGGACGCGGACCGCTGGGCGCCGCAGTTCGCGCACGCGGGGGCGGCGTCGGTCACGTTCCACGCGGAGGCGACGCAGGCGCCGGTCCGGCTGGCGCGCGAGCTGCGCGCGCTCGGGGTCCGCGCGGGCGTCGCGCTGCGGCCCGCGTCGCCGGTGGAGCCGTTCCTCGACCTGCTGCCGGAGCTCGACATGGTCCTCGTCATGACCGTCGAGCCGGGCTTCGGCGGCCAGTCCTTCATCGACGGGACGCTCCCGAAGATCCGCCGCACGCGGCAGGCGATCACCGACGCGGGGACGGACACCTGGCTGCAGGTCGACGGTGGAATCTCGCGCGAGACGATCGCGCGCGTCGCGCAGGCCGGGGCGGACGTGTTCGTCGCCGGCTCGGCGGTCTACGGTGCCGACGACGCCGCGGCGGAGGTCGATGCGCTGCGCGACCTCGCGTCCACGATCTGGGCCTGACGAGCGCGTTCGCCGATGCACCCCGCGGGGTGTGGCATCATCCAGGAGAAGGCCACGGCGTCAGCCGGGGTCGAGTACACGTGCTCCGGGGTCGGTGAAAGTCCGAGCCGGCGGTGACAGTCCGCGACCCGCCCAGGGCGACGAGAGTCGGCCGAGGCGGTTGACCTGGTGGAACTCCAGGACCGACGGTGAAAGTCCGGATGGGAGGAAGTACGTGGCGGCGCGCCCGGTGGCGTGCCGTTGACGCGTGGTGCCTCGCACGCGCGCCCCCGGAGCCCGCACGGGCCGGGAGGTGGACATGACCAGCACAGGCGACGAGCGCGCGGCGATGACGCGCGCGTTCGAGCTCGCGCGGCGCGGTCCTGAGCACGACCCGAACCCACGGGTCGGGTGCGTGCTGCTGCGGCCCGGCCCGGCGGCGAGCACGGCGGGTCCGACGACCGTCGGCGAGGGGTGGCACCGCGGCGCGGGCACCCCGCACGCCGAGGTCGCGGCGCTCGCCGACGCCGCCGCGCGGGGCGAGGACACGTGTGGCGTCACTGCGGTCGTCACGCTCGAGCCCTGCTCGCACACCGGCCGCACGGGCCCGTGCACGGACGCGCTGCTCGCCGCCGGCGTCGCGCGGGTGGTCGTGGCGGTGCGGGACCCCAACCCGGTCGCGGCGGGCGGCGTCGAGATCCTGCGCGCGGCGGGCGTCGAGGTCGTCACGGACGTGCTGGCCGACGAGGGTCGCGCGCTGCTGGGCGCCTGGCTGCCGGCCGTGGGCGCCGACCGCCCGTTCGTCACGCTCAAGACGGCGACCACGCTCGACGGCCGCGTCGCCGCGACCGACGGGTCCAGCCGGTGGATCACCTCGTCGGTCGCGCGTCGGCACGCGCACGAGCTGCGCGCCCAGGTCGACGCGATCGTCGTCGGCACGGGCACCGCGCTGCGCGACGACCCGACGCTCACGGCCCGGACCGCGGACGGCACGCTCGCCGGCGCGCAGCCGCTGCGCGTGGTCGTCGGGCACCGCGACGTCCCCCGGGACGCCCGGCTGCGCGGCCCCGGCGGCCCGCTCGTCCAGGTGCGCACGCACGACCCCGCGCACGTGCTGCGCGAGCTCGCCGCGCGGGACGTCCGGCGCGTGCTCGTCGAGGGCGGGCCGACGCTCGCCGCGGCGTTCCTGCGCGCCGGCCTCGTCGACGAGGTGCACGCGTACGTCGCGCCCGTCCTGCTCGGTGCCGGGCCGTCCGCCGTGGGCGACCTCGGCATCACGTCCATCGCCGCCGCCGTGCGGCTCGAGCCGGTCAGCGTGCTGCCGCTCGGGCCGGACGTGCTCGTCGTCGCCACACCCGTCCGGGAGGTCTGACATGTTCACCGGGATCGTCGAGGAGCTGGGCTCCGTCGTCGCCGTCGAGGACCGCGGCCAGGACGCGCGCCTCGTGGTGCGCGGCCCGCTCGTCGTGTCCGACGCGCACCTGGGCGACTCGATCGCCGTCGACGGCGTGTGCCTCACGGTGAGCGGGCTGCCGGGGGACGGGACCTTCGCGGCGGACGTCATGCCCGAGTCGCTGCGGCGCACCGCGCTGGGCGCGCTGCGGGCCGGTGCGCCGGTCAACCTCGAGCGGGCGCTGGCGGTCGGTGGGCGCTACGGCGGGCACGTCGTGCAGGGGCATGTCGACGGCGTCGGCACCGTGCTGCGGCGCGAGCCGGGGGAGCGGTGGGACGAGGTCGAGATCGGCCTGCCGGCCGGGCTCGCGCGGTACGTCGCGGAGAAGGGGTCGATCGCGGTGTCCGGCGTCTCGCTCACGGTGACGCACGTCGGCGACGAGTCGTTCGGCGTGTCGCTCATCCCGACGACGCTCGCCCGCACGACCCTCGGCACCCTCGAGCCGGGCTCGCCCGTGAACCTGGAGGTGGACGTGCTCGCGAAGTACGCCGAGCGGCTGCTGACGGCGGTGGCGCGATGAGCGACGTCGTCACCGGGACGGTCGAGGAGGCGCTCGAGGCGCTGCGCGCCGGACGGCCGGTGCTGGTCGCGGACTCGCCCGACCGCGAGAACGAGGCCGACGTGATCCTGGCCGCGCAGTCCGCGACGCCGGAGTGGGTCGCGTGGACGATCCGCCACTCGTCGGGCTACCTGTGCGCGCCGATGCCCGCGGGCCGCGCCGACGCGCTCGACCTGCCGCTGATGGTGCCGCACAGCCAGGACCCGCGTCGCACCGCGTACACGGTGACGGTCGACGCCGCGACGGGTGTGTCCACGGGCATCTCGGCCGCGGACCGCGCCCGCACGCTGCGCGTGCTGGCCGACCCGGCGAGCGGGCCGGGCGACCTCATCCGGCCCGGGCACGTGCTTCCGCTGCGCGCGGTGCCGGGCGGTGTGCTGCACCGGGCGGGGCACACGGAGGCCGCGGTCGACCTGTGCCGTCTCGCGGGCCTGCGGCCCGTGGGTGCGATCGCCGAGCTCGTGAACGACGACGGCACGATGGTGCGGCTCACCCAGGCGTCACGGCTCGCGCAGGACGAGGGTCTCGTGCTGCTGACGATCGCGGACCTGGTGGCGTGGCGCCGCGAGCACGACGACACGGTCGAGCCGGCGGCGCCCGGGGACGGACGCCCGCGCGTGCACGCGACCCACACGGCGTACCTGCCGACCCGGCACGGCGACTTCCGCATCCACGGCTTCCGCGACCTGCGCACGGGCGACGAGCACGTCGCGCTGGTGCCCACGCGCGGTCTCGCGCCCGTGCCCGTCGTGCGCGTCCACTCGGAGTGCCTCACGGGCGACGCGTTCGGCTCGGCGCGCTGCGACTGCGGCCCGCAGCTCGACGCCGCGCTGCGGCTCGCCGCCGAGCAGGGCGGCGCCGTGGTGTACCTGCGGGGCCACGAGGGCCGTGGCATCGGGCTGCTCGCGAAGGTCGCCGCGTACGCGCTGCAGGACGAGGGCCGGGACACGGTCGAGGCGAACCTCGACCTGGGCTGGCCCGCGGACCGGCGGGAGTACGGCGCCGCGGCGGCGATCCTGCGCGACCTCGGCGTCGAGCGGGTCCAGCTCCTGACCAACAACCCCGCGAAGGTCGCCGGCCTGCGCGCGCACGGCGTCGACGTGGTCGAGGTGCGCGGGCTCGAGGTGGGCCGTACGCCGCAGAACGAGGAGTACCTGCGCACCAAGGCGCGCTCGATGGGGCACGTGCTGCACCTCGACGACCCGGCGGACGTGCGCGACCCGATCCCGGTCAACCCGGTGCACGCGGCACCGGCAACCCCCGGTGCGGACCGCACCGACCACACCTACGCACCCCTGGAGGAGCTCGCATGAGCGGCGCCGGAGCACCCAGCATCACCGTCGACGGGACCGGCCTGCGCGTGGTCGTCGTCGCCGCCTCGTGGCACCAGGTCGTCATGGACGGGCTGCTCGACGGCGCGATGCGCGCGCTGGCCGAGGCGCACGTGGAGAACCTCACGGTCGTGCGGGTGCCGGGGACGTTCGAGCTGCCCGTCGCCGCGGCCGTCGCGGCGCGCGGGGGAGCCGACGCCGTCGTCGCGCTCGGCGTCGTCATCCGGGGCGGCACGCCGCACTTCGAGTACGTGTGCGCGGGCGCCACGAACGGCCTGACCGACGTCGCGGTGAGCACCGGCGTGCCCGTCGGGTTCGGCGTGCTGACGTGCGACGACGAGCAGCAGGCGCTCGACCGCGCCGGGCTGCCCGGCTCGAGCGAGGACAAGGGCTACGAGGCGGCGCAGGCGGCGGTCGCGACCGTGGCCGCGCTGCGCGGGCTGGGCCGCGGGTGAGCGGACCGCTCGGCTGGCTGTTCGACGCGACGCTCACCGTCGCCGGCCACGAGGTGCTCTGGCGCGAGGTCGTCGGGAACCTGTTCGGGCTCGCGTCCGCGGTCGGCGGGCTGCGCCGGAAGGTGTGGGCGTGGCCGGTCGGCATCGTCGGGAACGTGCTGCTGTTCACGGTGTTCCTCGGCGCGGTGTTCGGCACCCCGCAGGACCGGGACCTGTACGGCCAGGCCGGCCGGCAGGTGTTCTTCGTCGCCGTGTCGGTGTACGGCTGGCTGCGCTGGAGCCGGACTCGGCGCGCGGCGCAGGCCGCGGGCCTGCCCGACGCGCCGGCCGTCGAGCCGCGGTGGGCGGGTGTGCGCGGCTGGGCGGTCCTGGGCCCGGCGGCGGTCGTCGGGACGGTCGGTCTGGCGTGGGTGTTCCGGGAGCTCGGGTCGTGGGGTCCGTGGGCCGACGCGTGGATCTTCACCGGCTCGCTGCTCGCGACGTACGGCATGGCGCGCGGGTACATCGAGTTCTGGCTCATCTGGATCGCCGTGGACGTCGTGGGTGTGCCCCTGCTGCTCTCGGCGGGCTACTACCCGTCCGCCGTGCTCTACCTCGTGTACGGCGGCGTGGTCACGTCCGGGTTCGTCGTGTGGTGGCGTGCGCGGCGGGGCGCGCCCCCGCAGCACGTCTCGCCCGTCCCAGCCGCCGAACCCGCGACAGGGGTGCCGGTCGCAACGTCTACCCTTGGGCGACGTGAAGACGTTTGAGTCGCTGTTCGCGGAGCTGTCCGAGAAGGCGGTGACCAGGCCCGCGGGCTCGGGCACAGTCGCCGAGCTGGACGCCGGCGTGCACGCGATCGGCAAGAAGATCGTCGAGGAGGCCGCCGAGGTCTGGATGGCCGCGGAGCACGAGGGCGACGAGCGCACGGCCGAGGAGATCTCCCAGCTCCTCTACCACCTGCAGGTGCTCATGGTGGCGCGCGGGCTCGCGCTCGACGACGTCTACGCGCACCTGTAGACCGCGCCGCTGTCCGTCGTCGTCCCGAGCCGTCGTCCTGAGCCGTCGTCCTGAGCCGAAGGAACCCCCGTGCTGCGCATCGCCGTCCCCAACAAGGGCTCGCTGTCCGAGCCCGCCGTCGAGATGCTGCGCGAGGCGGGCTACCGCCAGCGCCGCGACTCGCGCGAGCTCGTCCTGCCCGACCCGGACAACGACGTCGAGTTCTTCTTCCTGCGCCCGCGGGACATCGCGGTGTACGTGGGCGCAGGGACGGTCGACGTCGGCATCACCGGCCGCGACCTGCTGCTGGACTCCGAGTCGGCGGCGGTCGAGCACCTCGGGCTCGGCTTCGCGCGCTCGACGTTCCGGTTCGCGACGACCGCGGGCGCGATGAGCGACATCGCGCAGATCGCGGGCAAGCGCGTCGCCACCTCGTACCCGGTGCTCGTGCGCAGCACGCTCGCGCAGCGCGGTGTCACCCCGAGCGGCGTCGTGCGGCTGGACGGCGCGGTGGAGAGCGCGATCCGCCTGGGCGTCGCGGACGTCATCGCGGACGTCGTCGAGACCGGCTCGACCCTGCGTGCCGCGGGGCTCGAGGTGTTCGGTGAGGCGCTGCTGCACTCCGAGGCCGTGCTCGTGCGCCGCTCGGACGTCGAGGCTCCCGCGGGGCTCGAGGTGCTCACGCGGCGGCTGCAGGGCGTGCTGACCGCGCGCCAGTACGTGCTCATGGACTACGACTGCCCGATCGACCTCGTCGACCAGGCCGTCGCGATCACGCCGGGCCTCGAGTCCCCGACCGTCGCCCCGCTGCACAACCGCGAGTGGGCGGCCGTGCGCGCGATGGTCCGACGCGACCAGACCAACCGCGTCATGGACCAGCTCTACGACCTGGGCGCGCGCGCGATCCTCGTCACGTCGATCCACGCCTGCAGGCTCTAGTGGACCTGACCCCGTTCCGGCCCCGGCTCGCGCGCACCGCGTCGCTGGTGCTCGCGGGAGTCGTCGTGACCGCGACGGTCGTACTCGTCGTCCTCATGCCCGGGCTGACGTCCCTCGACGTCGCGAGCTTCGCGGTGTTCGCGCTCGCGATCGTGTGGTTCTGCTGGCGCCAGGCGTCGGTCCGCGCGGTGCCCGACGAGGACGGCCTCACGGTCCGCAACCTGCTCGTCACCACGCGGCTCACGTGGGCGCAGGTCGTCGCCGTGCGGTTCGGGGACAGTCCCTGGGTCCAGCTCGACCTGGCGGACGGCGACACGCTCGCGGTGATGGGCATCCAGCGCGCGGACGGGGAGCTCGCGCGGGCGCAGGCGCGCCGCCTGGCGACCCTCGTCGCGGCGAGGACCCGCACCGACCGGGACGACTGAGCGCCGCCGCCCCGCGGCGGTCACACGAGCGTCGCCGCGTGCACGCCCGCGGCACCCGCCGCGAGGAACGCCGCGGGGTCCTGGTCGAGCCCGCGGCCCATGGTCGACAGACGCACGGGCGACGTGGCGAGCGCGCGACGCAGCGCGTCACCAGCCTCGACCTCCACCAGACGGTGCCGCCCGGCGGGAGCGACGAGGGACGCGGCCTGCTCGCGCACACGCGCGCCCAGCGGGCCGAGCGCCTCGTCGTCCGGGTCGAGGAGCGGTACGACGACGTCCGCGGGGCACAGGGCGACCCGGCCGTACGCGGTCAGCGAGTGGTGGGAGATCCCGAGGTGCCGCTCGCGCGGGTCCGCGCCCGACACGCGCAGCGACGCGACGGGACGGCCGCCGAGCACCGCGGCCGCGTTGACCGCCTCGCCCGCGGCGACGCCCGAGAAGCCCCACCGTGTGCCGGTGCCGAGGTTGCCGGGGCCCTGCACGACGACGGCGAGGTCCGCCCCGGCCACGTGGCGCGCGGCGAGGAGCGCGGTGTGCACGGACACGGCCTCGAGGTCGCCGCCGAAGGCCTGCCCGGCGGTGATGCACGTCGAGACCCAGCCGGCGTCGCGCAGCCCCGCCACCGCGCGCGAGAACCACGCGGGCAGCGCACCGCCGTCCGTCATGACGTACGCGACGCGCGGCGTCGGGCGGCCCAGCCGCGCGGCCTCGAGCCGGACGCCCGCGACGATCGCGGGCAGCGCGGAGTGCAGGTCCGCGACGACGACGGGCAGACCCTCGAGGTCGTCGGCGTCACGCATCGTGTCGTGGTGCTCGGACTCCTGGTCGTCGACCCCGAGCACCATCGCCTGCAGCGGCGTGTAGCGGGCCTTGACCAGGTGGCCGGCGGACGGTGCCGGCTCCACCGGCTGGCCGTCGGCGGGCGCGATGACCAGGGCGTACCCGCCCGTGCCGAGCCCGCGCGCGAGGGCCGAGACGTTGAGCCACACGCGCCGACCCGGGGCGATCTCGCCGACCAGCGCGGGGTAGGCGAGGGCCTTGACCCGCGCGGGCAGCGTCGGGTCCGCCCACGGTTGGTCCAGGGCGACGCTCAGCTCGGTGGCCCCCTGCCACGACGTACCGACCTGCTCGACGACACCGACGCGCCACGTGATCACGTCCGCAACGCTACCGGCCACTACGGTTGGACCCGATGCCCAGCCCGATCGACCCCGCCGAGCGCCTGCTCAACCTCCTCATCGCCCTCGTGAACTCGCGCGGACGCATGACGAAGGAGCAGGTGCGTGCCTCCGTCGCCGGCTACGCCGACGCACCGTCCGACGACGCCTTCGAGCGGATGTTCGAGCGGGACAAGGACACGCTGCGCGAGCTGGGGATCCCGCTCGTCACCGTCACGGACGCGGGGCACGGGGACGACATCGGCTACCGGATCGACCTGGAGGCGTACGCGCTCCCGCCGATCGACCTCACGGCGGCCGAGCTCGGCGTGCTCACGCTGGCCGCGCAGACGTGGCAGGACCGCACCATGCGGGGCGACACGTCGCGCGCGCTGACCAAGCTGCGCGCCGTGGGGCAGGGCCCCGGTGCGACCGACCTGGTCGCGGGGCTGGCGCCGCGCGTGCGCTCGGGCGGGAGCGTATTCGCCCCGCTGCTGGACGCCGCGCAGGCGCGGCAGGTGGTGCGCCTCACGTACCGCGCGGCGAGCACGGGCGAGGTGCGCGAGCGTCGCGTCGAGCCCTGGCAGCTCGTGGCGCGCCGGGGTGGCTGGGTGCTCGTCGGGTGGGACCAGGACCGGCAGGCGCCGCGCTCGTTCCGGCTGAGCCGCATCGAGGGCTCGGTCCGCGTGACGGGCGAGCCCGGCGCGTTCCCGCCGCCCGACCCGGACCTCGTCGACCGGGCGCTGGCCGCCTGGCGGGCCGGGCCGTCGCGGGTCGCGACGCTCGCCGTGCTGCCGGAGCGGGCCGAGGCGACGCGTGTGCGCGCGGTCGACGCCCCCGCGGGTGCCGTCGACTGGTCCGCCGACCCGCAGGTGGCGCCCGTGCTGGTGGGCCGCGACGTCGTGCACGTCGAGTACCGCAACGCGTGGGAGCTGGCCGAGGAGCTCGTCGGGTACGGCGACGCGGTGCTCGTGATCGACCCGCCGGAGGTGCGCGGGCACGTGCTCAGCCTGCTGCGCCGCGCGGCCGAGCTCGCCCCGGAGGTGACCCGTGGCTGAGCGCGCGAGCGACCGCGTCGTGCGGCTCCTGGGCATGATCGCGTTCCTCGACCGTCACGAGGGCGCGTCGGTCGACGAGCTCGCACGGCAGTTCGGCGTGTCGACCCAGCAGGTCATGGCGGACGTCGACACGCTGTGGGTGAGCGGGACGCCCGGCTACCTGCCGTACGACCTCATCGACTTCGACTTCTCGTCCTACCAGCGCGGCGTGGTGCGGCTCACCGAGTCCCGGGGCATGACGCGTCCTCTGCGGCTGTCCGCGCGCGAGGGCGTCGCCCTCGTCGCGGCGCTCCGCGCGCTCGACGCGGGGCTCGGCGGCGCGCTGGACGACGAGCGCGCGCAGGTGGTGCGCTCCGCGCTCGCCAAGCTCACCGCCGCCGTGGGCGACGCCGCCGGCACGGTCGACGTGTCCCTCACGCTCGCCGCCGCGCCCGCGGTGGCGTCCGCGCTCGCGACCGCGCTGCGCGAGGGCCGTCGGCTGCACGTGCGCTACGTCAACGCGGCCGACGTCGCCTCGGAGCGCGACGTCGACCCGATTCGCCTCGTGACCGACACGGACCGCTCGTACCTGCTCGGCTGGTGCCACGCGGTCGAGGGCGAGCGCCTCTTCCGCGTGGACCGCATCCTGTCCGCGCGGGTCCTCGACGTGCCCGCCGAGCAGCACCCCGTGCCGCCGGGCGGGGGAGAGTTCGTCCCGGGCGACGACGGCGCGCTCGTGACGCTGCACCTCACCAGCCACGGCCGGTGGGTCGCCGAGAGCACGCCCGTGCAGGAGGTGCGCAACCTCCCGGACGGCTCGTTCGAGATCGACCTGCGCATCGTGAGCCCCGCGTGGTTGCGGCACCTGGTGCTGCAGGCCGCCGACGACGTCCTCGACGTGCGTCCGGCGTCGGTCGCCGCCGACGTGGCGCAGGTCGCGCGGGCGGCGCTCGCCGCGTACGGCCCGCTCGCGGACCTGCCGGCGGACGCCCTCGTCCACGACGGGGGTGCCTGACGTGTGGTTCGCGCTGTGGTCGGTGCTCGTCGTCGGGACTCTCGTGGGCGCGTTCCTGCTGGCGCGGCGCCTGTGGCGCTCGCTCGTGTCGCTCGGTCGCGAGCTCGCCCGGGCCGGCGAGGTGACGTCCGAGCTCGCGGACCGGGCGGCCGAGCTGGCCGACCTCGCCGCGCAGCGGCGCGCGAGCACGGACCCGACGCTGTTCGCGGACCGCGACGAGCTGCGTGACGCCGTGCGCGGGCTGCGCCGGGAGCGTGCGCACCGGCGCGAGGAGCGGGCACGTCGGCACGCCGAGGTCGCGCGGGGCTGGCGCACGTACTGGACCTGATCCCGACGGGACCTGATCCGGCTCGACCTGATCCCGGCGCGGCGGCGGTTAGGATCGCCTGGTCGCATCGTCCGTCGAGGGGCTGTCATGGGTAGGAATGCACTGCAGGGCTGGCACATCGTCGTCCTGGTCGTGGTGATCCTGCTCCTGTTCGGGGCGAAGCGACTGCCCGACCTGGCGAAGAGCGTCGGCCAGTCGATGAAGATCTTCAAGCGCGAGATGAAGGACCTCACGACGGACGCCCCGGCGCCGGTTCCCCCCGCCTCGCCGTCGACCGCCCCGGCGGCGCCGCCCGTCACGCAGGCGGAACCGCCCGTCGGTCAGCCGCCGGTACAGCCGTCCGCGCAGCCGCACGTGGCACCCGAGCCGTCCGCCCCGGCGCCGCAGGACCGGCCGGGCGAGAGCGGCCCGAGCACGTCCGCCTGAGAGCCGCGTGTCCACCGATCGCCGCGGTTCCGCCCCCGGCGGGCGGATGCCGCTGCGCCAGCACCTGCTGGAGCTGCGTCGTCGGCTGTTCTTCGCCGCGCTCGGCCTCGTCGTCGGCGCGGTCGCAGGCTGGTTCCTCTACGACCCGGTGCTCAGCCTGCTCCAGCAGCCGCTGCGGGACGTCGCGCAGGAGCGCGACTCGGTCGTCGCGCTGAACTTCGCGGGCGTCGCGACGTCGTTCGACATGAAGATCAAGGTCTCGCTGTTCCTCGGCGTGTTCGTCTCCAGCCCGTGGTGGCTGTACCAGCTGTGGGCGTTCGTGACGCCCGGCCTCACGCGCAAGGAGCGGCACTACGCGGTCGGCTTCCTCGCCGCCGCCGTCCCGCTGTTCCTCGCGGGCGCGGCGCTCGCGTTCTGGGCCCTGCCCAACGCGGTGCGGCTGCTGACGGAGTTCACCCCGGACGACGCGACCAACCTCATCGACGCGCAGACGTACCTCAGCTTCGTCATGCGGCTGCTGCTCGCGTTCGGTCTCGCGTTCCTGCTGCCGGTCCTCATGGTCGCGCTCAACTTCGCCGGCATCGGGCGCGCCGCGACATGGCGCCGCGGGTGGCGGTGGGCGGTCGTCGTCGCGTTCACGTTCGCGGCCGTCATGACGCCGACGCCCGACGCGCTCACGATGATCGCGGTCGCGCTGCCGATCTGCGCGCTGTACTTCGTCGCCCTCGGCGTCTGCACGCTGCACGACCGCCGCGTCGACCGCAGGCGCGTCGCGCAGGGCCTGCCGACGCTCGACGGGACGCTCCCGTCCGGACCGGGGTCGCCCGCGTGACCGCCCGGGTCGGGCTGGTCGTCAACCCGACCGCGGGCAAGGGACGGGGCGCCACGGCCGGACGGGAGGCTCACGCGCGTCTGCGCGCGCTCGGGCTGGACGTGGCGGACCTCTCGGCACCGACTCTCGCGCAGGCGACGGACCGGGCGCGCGCGGCCGCGATCGCGGGTCTCGACGCGGTCGTCGTCGTGGGGGGTGACGGCATGGTGCACCTCGGCGCGAACGTCGTCGCGGGGACGGACGTCCCGCTCGGCATCGTCGCGGCCGGCACCGGCAACGACGTCGCGCGCACCCTCGGGCTGCCACGCGCGGACGTCGCCGCGTCGGTCGAGGCGATCGGCCGCGCGCTGCGGGGCACCCCGCGGTGCGTCGACGCGGTGCGCGTCGGACCGCCGGGCACGTCGGCGCGCGAGTGGTACGTCGGCGTGCTGTCGTGCGGCCTGGACGCCGCGGTGAACGCACGCGCGAACGGGTACACGTGGCCGTGCGGGGAGAGCCGGTACGTGCGCGCGCTCCTCGCGGAGGTCGGCCGGTACCGGCCGTTCGGCTACCGCGTGACGTACGACGGCCAGGTGTGGGAGTCGGGCAGCCCCGTCGTCGCGGTCGCGAACTGCGGATGGTTCGGCGGCGGCGTGCGGATCGCCCCCGACGCGCGCGTCGACGACGGCCTGCTCGACGTCGTGGTCGCCGGACCGCTCGCGCGCCCGGGCGTCCTGCGGGTCCTGCCGTCGGTCTACCGCGGCACGCACCTCGCGCACCCGGCCGTGCAGGTCCTGCGCGCGCGCAGCGTGCTGGTCGAGCCGGTGGCCGCGCTCGGGGCGCCGCCGCCGCCGGCGTTCGCGGACGGCGAGCGCGTCGGACCGCTCCCGCTGCAGCTCGACGTGGTCCCCGGCGCGCTGCGGGTGCTCGCCTGAGGGCGTGCCGCAGTGCCTAGGGTGGTGGCGTGCCCTCCCGTTCCCGTCACCGCAGGCAGAGCGTCGCGGACGCCGGCGCGTCCGCCCCGGCCCCGACGTCCGCACCGCGCGAGCCCGACGAGCCGTCGCCCGCCGAGCGCTACGCGGCGTCGCGCCGTCGCGCGCACGACGAGGCGAGCGAGCTCGCGCAGTTCCGCGAGCTGATCGGCTTCCAGCTGGACGACTTCCAGCTCGAGTCGTGCCGTGCGCTCGAGCGCGGCAGCGGTGTGCTGGTGGCCGCGCCGACCGGTGCGGGCAAGACCGTCGTCGGGGAGTTCGCCGTCCACCTCGCGCTGCGCGCGGGCCGCAAGGCGTTCTACACGACGCCCATCAAGGCGCTGTCGAACCAGAAGTACAACGACCTGGTCCGCCGCTACGGCCCGGACCGGGTGGGCCTGCTGACGGGTGACACCACGATCAACTCCGAGGCGCCGGTCGTCGTCATGACCACCGAGGTGCTCCGCAACATGCTGTACGCGGGCTCCGCGACGCTCGTCGGGCTCGGCTTCGTCGTGATGGACGAGGTGCACTACCTCGCCGACCGGTTCCGCGGACCGGTCTGGGAGGAGGTCATCATCCACCTGCCCGACGACGTGCAGCTCGTCTCGCTCTCCGCGACGGTGTCCAACGCCGAGGAGTTCGGCGACTGGCTCGCGATGGTGCGCGGCGACACCGCCGTGGTGGTGAGCGAGCACCGGCCGGTGCCCCTCGGCCAGCACGTGCTGGTACGCGACGAGCTGCTCGAGCTGTACGCCGGGCACGTGGACCCGACGGACCCGGGCGTGGACCCCCCGATCAACCCGGACCTGCGGCGCCTGCTGTCCACCCGGTCGCCCGACGAGCGCCGCGGTCCGGGGGACCGCGGCTACCGGGGGCGTGGCGGGCACCGACCGGGCGGCGGGCGGCCCGCCGGCGTGGGCGTACGGCCCGTGCCGCGGTTCGCGATGGTCGACCTGCTCGACCGTGAGGGGCTGCTGCCCGCGATCGTGTTCATCTTCTCCCGCGCCGGGTGCGAGGCGGCGGTGCAGCAGTGCCTCGCGGCGGGTGTGCGGCTGACGACACCGGCCGAGCAGGCCGAGATCCGGCAGGTGGTCGAGGAGCGCTGCGCGGCCGTGCCTCCGGAGGACCTCGACGTCCTGGGCTACTGGCAGCTCGCCGACGCGCTCAGCCGCGGCGTCGCGGCGCACCACGCGGGCATGCTGCCGCTGTTCAAGGAGACCGTCGAGGAGCTGTTCTCGCGCGGGCTGGTGAAGGTCGTGTTCGCGACGGAGACGCTGGCGCTCGGCATCAACATGCCGGCGCGGTCCGTCGTGCTCGAGAAGCTCGTCAAGTGGGACGGCTCGCGGCACGTCGACATCACGCCGGGGGAGTACACGCAGCTCACGGGTCGTGCGGGACGTCGCGGCATCGACGTCGAGGGGCACGCGGTCGTCGTGGCCCATCAGGGGCTGGACCCCGTGCAGCTCGCGGGTCTCGCGTCCAAGCGTCTGTACCCGCTGCGCTCCAGCTTCCGGCCCACGTACAACATGGCCGTCAACCTCGTCGCGCAGGTCGGCCGGGAACGGGCGCGCGAGGTGCTCGAGACGTCCTTCGCGCAGTTCCAGGCGGACCGCGGGGTCGTCGGCCTCGCGCGGCAGGCGCAGGCGCACACCGAGGCGCTCGAGGGGTACGCCGAGGCGATGCGGTGCCACCTCGGGGACTTCGCCGAGTACGCCGCGCTGCGCCGGGAGATCTCGCGTGCGGAGAAGGACGCCACCCGCCAGGAGACGGGGGCACGGCGGGCACGCGCGGTCGCGTCGCTCGAGGGTCTGCGGCCCGGCGACGTGCTGGAGGTGCCCACCGGACGGCGCAGCGGGTTCGTCGTGGTCGTCGACCCCGGCCGCGCCGGCGGGTTCGACGGGCCACGCCCGACCGTCCTGACGACGGACCGGCAGGTGCAACGGCTCACGGCGGCCGACGTGGGTGGGGGCGCGCGCACCGTCGGCCACGTGCGCGTGCCGCGCGACCTCAACGTGCGCGTGCCTGCCGCGCGTCGGGACCTCGCCGCCCGGCTGCGTGCCGCGGTCGAGGACGTCGCGCCCCAGCGCGCGGCCCGCACCCGCCGCCCGTCCCCGGCCCAGGAGGACGCGCACGTGGCCGAGCTGCGACGACGGCTGCGCGCGCACCCGTGCCACGCGTGCCCCGACCGCGAGGACCACGCGCGGTGGGCCGAGCGCTGGTCCCGGCTCTCGTCCGAGCACGACGCGCTCGTCGGGCGGATCCAGGGCCGCACCGGCTCGATCTCGGCGGTCTTCGACCGCACCTGCGACGTGCTCGTGACGCTCGGCTACCTCGAGCCGGCCGACGACCCCGCGCAGGACCCGTCGGGCGCGGCCCGGCGCGGGCTGGCGGTCACGGCCGACGGTCGCTGGCTGCGTCGCCTGTACGCCGAGAACGACCTGCTGCTCGCCGAGTGCCTGCGTCGAGGCGTGTGGGACGAGCTCGACCCGCCCGCCCTCGCGGCGGCGGTCTCGACGCTCGTGTACCGCTCGCGCCGCGACGAGGACGCCGAGCCGCGCGTCCCCGGCGGCCCGCGGTCGCGCCTGGGTGTCGCGCTCGAGGGCACCGTGCGGGCGTGGTCCGAGCTCGACGACCTCGAGACGGCACACCGGCTGGAGACCATCCAGCCGCTCGACATGGGTCTCGTCGAGGCCGTCCACCGGTGGGCGGCCGGCCGCAGCCTCGACGCGGTGCTGCGGGGCGGGGACCTGACGGCCGGAGACTTCGTGCGGTGGTGCAAGCAGGTGATCGACGTGCTCGACCAGCTCTCGCAGGCCGCCCCGCACGCGCGGCTGCGGGCGACCGCCGACCGTGCGGTGGACGCGTTGCGCCGCGGGGTGGTCGCCTACTCGTCGGTGTGACGCCCCCGGCGTGCCCTATCGTGCGCGTGTGAGCTCCACCCTCTACCGCGGCGGCGTCGTGCACTCGCCCGCCGACCCGTTCGCCGAGGCCGTGCTCGTCGAGGACGGCACCGTCGCGTGGCTCGGGGCCGACGACACCGCCGCCGGTTTCGCGTCCCGCGCCGACGAGGTCGTCGACCTCGACGGCGCGCTCGTCACGCCCGGCTTCGTGGACGCGCACGTCCACGTGCTCGAGACCGGTCTCGCGCTCGAGTCCGTCGACCTGAGCGGCACGCGCTCGCTCGACGAGGCCCTCGACGCGCTGCGCCGCGCGGCGGACGCGCACGACGACCGCGACGAGGTGCTGCTGGGCTTCGGGTGGGACGAGACCGCCTGGGCGGAGGGCCGCGCGCCGACCGCTGCGGAGGTCGACGCCGCCGCCGGCGGTCGTGCGGTGTACCTCGGACGCGCCGACCTGCACAGCGCGGTGGTCTCCACCGGGTTCGCGCGGCGGCTTGCGCTCGACACGCTCCCGGGCTGGTCCGCAAACGGTCGCGTGGAGGGCGAGGCCCACCACGTGGCCCGCGACGCCGCGCGCGACGTGGACCCGGCGCGCCGCACACGCCTGTACCGACGCGCACTGACGGAGGCCGCCGCGCGCGGCGTCGTGTCGGTGCACGAGCACTCCGCGCCGCACATCGACACGCGCGCGGGGCTGGTCGAGCTCCTCGAGCTCACGCGTGACGCCGAGGGCGGGCTGCCGCACCTCGTCGGCTACCGCGGGGAGGCGTGCGTGACGGTCGACGACGCGCGCGAGCTGCTCGCCACGATCCCGGGGCTCACCGGGATCGGGGGAGACCTCAACGTCGACGGCTCGATCGGGTCGCGGACCGCGGCGCTGCGCGCACCGTACGCGGACGCCCCGGGTGACGGCGTGCTGCACCTGACGGCCGAGCGCATCGCGAACCACATCACGGCCGCGTCCCGCGCGGGCGTGCAGGCGGGGTTCCACGTCATCGGGGACCGCGCCATGGACGAGCTCCTGATCGGGCTGCGCGCCGCGGTCGACGTCGACGGCCCGGCCGCGGTCGCGCGCACCGGTGTGCGGGTCGAGCACGCGGAGATGGTCGACGCGCCCACGCTCGCGGCGCTCGTGCTCCTGGGGGTGCGGCTGTCCGTCCAGCCCGCGTTCGACGCGTGGTGGGGCGGTGCGGACGGCATGTACGCCGCGCGTCTCGGGGCCGGCCGTGCGGCGGCCCTGAACCCGCTGGCGGACCTGGCGAGCGCGGGGGTGCCGCTCGCGTTCGGCTCGGACTCGCCCGTGACGCCCGTCGACGGGTGGGCGGCGGTACGCGCGGCCGTGGAGCACCACGCGGTCGAGCAGCGGCTCTCGGCGCGCGCCGCGTTCCGCGCGGCGACCCGCGGGGGTTGGCGGCTCGCGGGGCACGACCAGGTGGGCGAGCTGCGGGTGGGCTCACCCGCGCACCTCGCGGTCTGGCGCGCCGAGCACCTCGCGGTGCAGGCGCCCGACGGGCGGCTGTCCGCATGGAACCCGGACGCCCAGGCGGGCACGCCGCTGCTGCCGCTCCTGGGTGCGGACGAGGAGCCGCCCCGCTGCCTGCGTACCGTGCGCGACGGGGTGGTCCTGTACGACACGCTGGCCTGAGGCCAGCCGGGGCGTGTGCGGCGACCGGGTGAAACCGGGCTGCGCGGAGGGTGGAATCTCCCGGTCGGTCGGCGGCCGAGGGGGTCACCCGTTCGGCGTAGCACGCGGGTCGACCACCGCGGGTGGCGCGACACGCGGGGCGACACGCCGGGCAACCTGCCCGGTCCACCCGAAATCCGGGCGTGCTGACCTGCGGCGAGTCCTCTGGCCTGCGCGGACGCCGGGGTTGACACCGTTCTCCAGCGCGGTAGTTTTCCGGTTGACCCGCCGACCAAGGGGATGCAGACGACGACGAGGTCCCGCCCTGGACGAGCCGACGACGCCCGTCCGGGGGACGCCTCTCGAGGCGGTTCGCTGGCTCCGACCGGGCCCGCGTGTTCAGTAGACAACGGTCATCGCGCCGCGGCGCACGACCGGTACGAAGGACACGCGGGCCGGTCGGTCGGCCGGCACGCAGGACGCGGGCGACAACGCACGCGGGCCCGACGTCCGTCGGGGCACCCGGTTCTCTCGCCTAGGCTGGCGCGGTGCCCGCCGCCGCCACCCCGCCGTCCCGCGTCTGGACGTTGCTGCTCGCCGTCGCCGGGGGGCTGCTCACGCGGGTCGCGTTCCCCGAGCCGGGCGTCTGGCCCGCCGCGTTCGGCGGCATCGCGTTGCTCTACCTCGCGCTGCGTCGCGACGGGGTCTGGTGGAACGCGCTCGTCGGTCTCGTGTGGGGGATGTCCTTCTACCCGGCGCTCATCACGTGGGCCGACGACGCGGTCGGTCCCGTGCCGTGGCTGGCGCTGTCGCTCGCGTGCGCGGCGTACGTGGCCGTGTTCGGCGCGGCCTGGACCTGGGCGCGCCGGGGCGAGGCCGTGTGGCGCAGCGTGTGGTGGCAGCTGCCCGTCTTCGTGGTCGTCTGGGTCGCGCTCGAGGAAGGCCTCGCCGCCTGGCCGTTCGGCGGGTTCCCGTGGGGCAGGCTCGCGTTCTCGCAGTCGGACTCGCCGCTCGTCGCGTTCGCCTCGCTCGGTGGCGTTCCCGCCCTCAGCGCGGTGACGGTCGGCGCGGGCGTGCTGCTCGGCATCAGCCTGGGCTCGCTGCGCCACGCCCGGCTCGTCCGGGCCGGCAGCGCGGGCCTGGCGGCGGTCCTGCTCGTCGTCCTGGGCGTCGCCATCCCGCTGCCGACCTCCGCTCAGAGCGGCGTGCTGCGCGTCGGCGCGGTGCAGGGGAACGTCCCGGGGCAGGGGCTCGACGCGTTCGGGCGGCGCGCGGTGGTGCTCGACAACCACGTGCGGGGGACCCACGCGCTGCTCGACCAGGTCGAGTCAGGGCAGCTCGACCTGGTGCTGTGGCCGGAGAACGGCACCGACATCGACCCGCAGGTCGACGAGGACGCCGCCGCAGCGATCGACGCCGCGGCGCAGGCCGTGGGTGCGCCCATGCTCGTCGGCACCGTCGAGTACCCGGACTCGGGCGGCCGCTACAACACCTCGGTCTTGTGGGAGCCCGGACAAGGTGTCGTCGCGTCCTACTCCAAGCAGCACCCGGCGCCGTTCGCCGAGTACATCCCGCTGCGGTCGGTGGCACGGATCTTCTCCGACGCCGTGGACCGCGTGACCCGCGACATGCTCCCGGGCACCCGGCCCGGCTTCGTCCCGCTCGAGTCCGAGCGCCTGGGGCGCACGGTCGGGATCGGTGACGTCATCTGCTTCGAGGTCGCGTACGACCCGCTCGTGCGGTCGGCGGTCCGCTCCGGCGGCGAGGTGCTCGTCGTGCAGACCAACAACGCGACGTTCGGCTGGTCCGACGAGTCGACCCAGCAGCTCGCGATGTCGCGCATCCGCGCCGTCGAGCACGGTCGGGCCACCGTGCAGATCTCCACGGTGGGTGTCAGCGCGGTCATCGAGCCCAACGGCGCGGTCACCCGGCGCACCGAGCTGTTCACGGCGGACCAGATGATCGCTAGCCTTCCGCTGCGCACGTCGCAGACCTGGGCGACGCGTCTGGGTGGGTGGCCGGCGTGGGTCATCGACGCCCTCGCGCTGGCCGCCGTGGTGTCCGGCGTCGTAGGAGCCGCGCGCCTGCGCGGCACGAACCGGGGGGAGCCCGCGTGAGTCCTCGAGTGCTCGTCGTCGTCCCGACGTACAACGAGAAGGAGTCGATCCCGGGCGCGCTCGCCCGGCTGCTGGAGCACGTGCCGGGCGCCGACGTGCTGGTGGTCGACGACGCATCGCCCGACGGCACCGGTCCGCTCGTCGAGCAGATCGCGGCCGACGAACGTGCGGCGGGCGTCGCGCGCACGGTCACGGTGCTGCACCGCTCCGGCAAGCAAGGGCTGGGCGCCGCGTACGTCGCGGGGTTCGGGTGGGCCCTCGAGCGCGACTACGACGTCGTGGTCGAGATGGACGCGGACGGCTCGCACCGCGCGCAGGACCTCCCCGCGTTGCTCGCCGCGGTCCCCGACGCGGACCTCGTGCTCGGGTCCCGCTGGGTGCCGGGTGGTGAGGTCGTCAACTGGCCGAAGAACCGCGAGGTGCTGTCCCGCGGCGCGAACACCTACACGCGCCTGCTGCTCGGTATCCCGGTGCACGACGCGACGGGCGGGTTCCGGGCCTACCGGGCGGACCTGCTGCGGGAGCTGCAGCTCGTCGACGTCGCATCGCGCGGCTACTGCTTCCAGATCGACATGACGCTGCGGTCCCTGCGCGCCGGGGCCCGCGTGGTCGAGGTGCCGATCACCTTCGTCGAGCGCGAGCTCGGCGCGTCCAAGATGAGCCGCGACATCGTCGTCGAGGCTCTGCTCAAGGTCACGGGGTGGGGGATGGCAGAACGCTCCCGCCAGGTGGCGGGAGCGTTCCGGAAGGTGACGGGCCGAGGCGTGGAGCACCCGGCGCGGCACTGACGCGGTCGCGGTCGGCGGGGGAGGCCGGCGAACCAGGCGCTGCTGGGATCAGGCCCTGCTGGGATCAGGCGCCGCTGGGATCAGGCGCTGCGGCGCAGCTTGCCCGCGCGGAGCAGGTCGAGGCGCTCGTCGAGCAGTTCCTCGAGCTCACCGATGGTGCGCCGCTCGAGGAGCATGTCCCAGTGCGTGCGCGGGGGCTTGGTGGCCTTCGCCTCCGGCTTGGACGCGTCGCGCAGGAGCGCCTCCGCGCCGCAGCGGCACTCCCAGACGACCGGGACGTCGGCCTCGACCGAGAACGGGAGGATGATCGTGTGGCCGTTGGGGCAGTCGTAGTGCGCCTGGAGACGAGGGGCGAAGTCGACGCCCTCCTCGGTCTCCATGCTCTGCGACCCGATGCGCATGCCGCGCAGGGACCTGTTCGCCATGGGTGTGACCTCCGTGCCGGATCGCGGCCGTCGAGTGTGGGTTTCCACCGACGTCAACGGTGGGGAGCTCTTCAGTGTTCCAGCGTGACGTGAAGGCTTCGTGAACGCACGCGGAGCGGGCCGCACAGGCTCGCTCCGCCGGCAGTGACCTTCCCCACGCGGGCTCCCGTCCCCGGCCCGGCGCACCCCGACGTTACCCCTCGGGCCAGCCGCCCGGGTCCGGTTCGCCCGAGCAGCCGGACGGCGTCCAGGGGACCAGGACCGTGGGGCCGTGCGGGCCCACGGTCACGACCGCGGCGAGCGGCACCCCGGCGCGCTCCGCGGACCGCTCGAGCGCGGTCGACCACGTGAGCTGGTCGCACACGTCCTCGTCGGCGTCCCCGACGAGCGCGGCAACGACGGACCCGCCCACCGCGTGGTGCTCGAGCAGCGACGCGAGGTCGTCGCACAGCAGGTCCGCGAAGCCGGCGTCGGGTGCGAGCGGTCGGTCGCTGATGGCCAGCACGAACGGCAGGAGCCGGTCGTCGGCGTCCAGCAGCACGCACCACAGCGCGGCGGGGCCGCGCGACTCGGGTCCGACGAGCAGGCGCAGCACGCGCGACGCCTCGGTGGGGGAGCGGATCGGGGTGCCGGCCAGCCCGGCGAGGTCGGCGAGGTCGTCGTCGGGACCGTGCGCGTCCCAGTGTCGTGGCGTCATGCGGGCCACGGTGCCCGCCCGCGAGCGCCCGCGGGCCGTGGCCGGCGCCCGCTGTGGACGAGGCGCGTCCGGGAACGGCTGGGGTCGGGTCGCGAGCGGTCGTGCCGGAGCAGCCGGACGACGAGGGGTGCGTTCACGTGCACGCGGCGTCGGAATCGTTTCGGGAGGGAGCGCGCTTCCCGACGAGGCTTGCGGTCCGTCGTGCGCCCTCCCGTACGTTCGGGACATGCGACGGACGGCGACGAACCGTGCACGTCCCTCGACGACGGGGGCCGCGCTCGGCGTGGCGGGCGCCCTCGCGGCGGCAGGGCTGGTCGCGAGCCCGGCGGCGGCGGTCACCGGCTGCACGGCCGCCTACACGGTCACCAGCCAGTGGTCGGGCGGGTTCGGCGCCGAGGTCGTCGTCAGGAACCTCGGGGACGCGGTCACGGGCTGGACCGTCGCGTGGACGTTCGCCGACGGTCAGACCGTCAGCCAGGCGTGGAACGCGACGGTCACCCAGTCGGGGAGCACGGCCACGGCCCGCAACGTCGACTGGAACGCCGCTCTCGCGGCGGGTGGCTCGGCGTCGTTCGGCTTCATCGGCTCGTGGCAGTCCGCGAACCGCGTCCCGACGAGCGTGTCGCTGAACGGGACGGCGTGCACCGGCGGCGTCGCACCGACGAGCGAGCCGACGAGCACCCCGTCACCGACGGCATCCAGCACGCCCTCGGTGACGCCGAGCGCAACGCCGACCCCGACACCCACGCCCACGCCCACGCCCACCGTCCCGCCTGCCGGCGCCTGGCAGGCGGAGCGGCTCGACCGCGGCGTCATCAGCGTCCGCTCCGGCAGCGGCAACCTCGTCCAGTGGCGGCTGCTCGGCACCGACCCCCGTGACGTCGCGTTCCACGTCTACCGCGACGGCACACGGCTGACCTCGTCACCGCTGACGACCACCACGAGCTACCTGGACGCGGGCGCGTCGTCGTCCGCGCGCTACACGGTCCGCGCGGTCGTCGGCGGCAGCGAGCAGGCGTCCTCGGCGGCGAGCCTGACGTTCGCGAACGGCTACCTCGACGTGCCGATCTCCAAGCCGGGGAGCGACTACACCGCGAACGACGCGAGCGTCGGCGACCTCGACGGCGACGGGGACCTCGACCTCGTCCTGAAGTGGGACCCGACGAACGCGAAGGACAACTCGCAGTCGGGCGTCACGGGGAACGTGTACCTCGACGGCTACCGGCTCGACGGGACGCGGCTGTGGCGCATCGACCTGGGCCGGAACATCCGGGCCGGTGCGCACTACACGCAGTTCCAGGTCTACGACTTCGACGGTGACGGGGGAGCCGAGGTCGCGGTCAAGACCGCCGACGGCACGCGCTCGGGCACGGGGCAGGTGATCGGCGACGCGAACGCCGACCACCGCAACTCCTCGGGCTACGTCCTGTCCGGGCCCGAGTACCTCACCGTGTTCGAGGGCTCCGACGGGCGGATCGGCGCCACGACGTCGTACGTCCCGGCGCGCGGCACGGTCTCGAGCTGGGGCGACTCGTACGGGAACCGGGTCGACCGGTTCCTCGCCGGCACGGCGTACCTGGACGGCGTCCGCCCGTCGATCATCATGGCGCGCGGGTACTACACGCGGGCCGTCGTCGTCGCGTGGGACTACCGCGGCGGGGCGCTGACGCGCCGGTGGACGTTCGACTCGAACAGCTCGAGCAGCGGCAACGCGTCGGTCGCCGGGCAGGGCAACCACGCGCTCGCGGTGGCGGACGTCGACTCCGACGGGCGCCAGGAGGTCCTCTACGGCGCCGCGGCGATCGACGACGACGGTCGGTTCCTGTGGAGCAACGGCACCGGTCACGGCGACGCCGGGCACGTGGGCGACCTGATCCCCAGCAGGCCGGGGCTCGAGTACTACAAGGTCACCGAGTCCACCTCGCAGCCCGACTCGTGGATGGCCGACGCCCGCACCGGGCAGCTGCTCTGGCGCACGAGCGCGACCACCGACAACGGGCGCGGGGTGTCCGACGACGTGTGGGCCGGCTCGCCCGGCGCGGAGTCCTGGTCGTCGGCCGACTCCCAGCTCCGCAGCACGTCCGGGCAGGAGATCGGCCGCAAGCCCTCGTCGACGAACTTCCTCGCCTGGTGGGACGGTGACCCGGTCCGCGAGCTGCTCGACCAGACGCGCGTCGACAAGTACGGCCCGAGCGGCGACACGCGGCTGCTCACGGCCTCGGGCGTGCACTCGAACAACGGCACGAAGGCCACGCCGTCGCTGTCCGGCGACCTGCTGGGGGACTGGCGCGAGGAGGTGGTCTGGCCGACGAGCGACGACTCCGCGCTGCGCATCTACGCGACGCCGATCGCGACGAGCCTGCGTCTGCCGACGCTGCTGCACGACCAGACGTACCGGGTCGCGATCGCGTGGCAGAACACCGCGTACAACCAGCCGCCGCACACCGGGTTCTTCCTCGGGGACGGGTTCACCGCTCCCGCCTGGCCGGCGGTCTGGACGCCCTGAGCGTCAGCGCGCCGCGAGCGCGCTGCGGAACGCCGCGACCGCCGGGTCCGGCACCGTGGTCGCGTCGTCCGCGTCGTCCTCGTCGTCCAGGAAGACGGCGACGAGCGTCGCGTCCGGGTCGGAGTCGAGGCTCGGCAGGTACGTGTCGCGCCACGTCCACAGGTTCGGGTGCTGGTAGACGTCGCACGCCTCGGCCGGTGCGAGCATCGTGACCGCGCGCTCGAGCCCGGCGCGGGTGAGCCGGTAGGCCGCGGTGCCTCGCGCGTGCCCGACGACGTGCGCGACGACGACGCCCGGCAGCATGTGCTCGCGGGAGTTCACGAGCGGGAAGTGCTCGGGCCGCGGCGAGGGTGCGTCCGACGGAACGAGGCCGACCCCGTGCGCGCGCGGCCGCCGCCAGCCGTCGATCGTGAGCTCGAACGCGTCGCGTGCCGCCGTGATCTCGTCCGCGGTGACCCATCGCATGCCGAGCACCCTGACACGGTGAGCGGGACCGGCTCAACGGCTTTGCGGTCCGGTCGCTCAGCCCTTGAGGCTCCCGATGCGGATGTGGTTGCCGAACGGGTCACGGATGCCGAAGTCCCGGCCGTAGGGCTGGTCCATGGGCTCCTGCGTGACGTCGACGCCGGCCGCGGCCAGCCGTTCGAACGTGCCGTCGACATCGGCGGTCTCGAACGCGAGCCAGCCCCCGCCCGCGCCCTTGGTCACCAGGTCGCGCACCTGCTCGGCCGTCTGCTCGTCGTGCGCGGGCGGGCCGGGGCGCTCGAGCAGGATCTCCTTGCGGTCGCCGGGCACCCGGACGGTGAGCCAGCGCATCGGGCCGAAGTCGACGTCCGCACCGACCTCGAGGCCGAGCACGTCGACGTAGAACGCGAGCGCCGCGTCATCGCCCAGGTCCCCGACCCGGGCTCGGGTCCGCCCGTCGTGCGCGTGCGGTAGTCGTCCCGCGCGCGGAGCAGCCGCCGGTTGACGTCCTCGCTGTCCCGCGTCATGCGGTCCCGTGACACCACGGCCGGGTGTCGAACACCCGTTCGACACCCGGCGTGCCAGGAGCGGTCACGCCGGCTGCCAGAGCTCGACCCGGTTGCCGTCCGGATCGGTGACCCAGCCGAACCGGCCGACGCCGTCCATGTCCTGCGTCTGCGGGTCCACCCGGGCACCGAGGGCGCGCAGCTGCTCGAGCATCGCGTCCAGGTCGCGTACGCGGAAGCCGAGCATCGTGCGCTGAGTCGGGTCTCCGAGGTACTCGGTGTCCGTCGGGAACGCCGCGACGACCGTCGGGCCGTCGTCCTGGTGCCACACCCCGTACGGGCCGAGGTCCATGCCGAGCGCGTCGCGGTACCACGCGAGCAGCGCGTCGGGGTCCGCCGACCGGACGAAGCAGCCACCGATCCCGAGGACGCGTTCCATCGGGCCATCGTGCCAGCGACCCGGTCCGTCGTCGCCGGGCGAGCATCACGGCGTAACGCCGATAATGCACATTATGTCAGCCCGGCTCAGACGGCCGGACGAGGAGCGGCCGCCCGGATCCCCCGTCAGATGGACGGCGCTAGATGAACAGGGCCGCGTTCGACTCGGACGCGTCGCCCAGGAACGTGGCGACGCCACCGAGCTCGACGCCGTCGACGAGGTCGTCCACCGCGATGCCCAGCAGGTCCATCGTCATCGTGCAGCCGACCAGGCGGACGCCCGACGCCTGCGCCGAGGCGATGAGCTCCGGCAGCGTCGCGACCTGGTGGTCACGCATGACCTTCTTCATCAGCCACGTCCCCGCCCCCAGCATGTGGAGGTTCGACAGCTTCAGGCGGTCGGCGCCCCGCGGCATCATCGCGGCGAACATGCGGTCGAGCACGGTCCGCTCGCGTCGGGGCGGGTCCTGGCGGCGCAGCGAGCTGAGCCCCCAGAACGTGAAGAACATCGACACGTCGTCCCCCATCGCGGCCGCCCCGTTGGCGAGGATGAACGCGGCGAGGACCTTGTCGAGCTCGCCGGAGAACACGACGAACGACTTCTTGTCGCGCGCGGGGCGTCGGGCAGGGACGTCGCCGGGTGCACCGCCCTTGCGGATGCGGGCGGCGTATCCCGGTCCCTCGGGCGTGAGGTCCAGCACCGTGTGGCCGTTGCGGGCGGCCCACGCGGGTGCGTCGAGCCGGAACCCCGCGTCCGAGACGTGCACCAGGAGCTCGTCGCCGGGTGACAGCGTCGTCATGCGCTCCTGGAGCTTCATGATCGGGCCGGGACAGGCCAGGCCGGTGCAGTCGAGGTCCACGAGCGTGCCGGTGCCCTCGGCGGGCGCGCCGGTGGGCGCGGCGTAGGAGATGACCGGCGCGGGCGTGTCGACCTCGCTCGGCGTCACGTCGTGGAACGCGCGGAACGTCGCCATACCTCCCGAGAGGGTGCGCACGTCCGTGAAGCCGCGCTGCACCAGGATCCGGAACGCGAGGTAGCTCCGGAAGCCCACGGCGCAGTAGAGCCGCAGCGGTGTCCCCCGCTCCCAGCCCTCCTGCTCCTGACGGAGCTGCTCGAGAGGCACGTTCTCGGCACCGGGCAGATGCCACAGCGCGAACTCGTCGGGCCCGCGCACGTCGATGATCCGCGCGCCCTGCGTCGCGTCCGGGTAGTCGCTCGCGTGCCAGAGCTCCAGGTCGCCGCGCAGCGTGTTCGCAGCGACGAAGCCCGCCATGTTCACGGGGTCCTTGGCCGAGCCGAACGGCGGTGCGTACGCGAGCTCGAGCCCTTCGAGGTCCTCGACGGTCATGCCCGCGCGCAGCGCGGTCGCGAGCACGTCGAGCCGCTTGTCGACGCCGTCGAAGCCGGCGATCTGTGCGCCGAGCAGCCTGCCGGTGTCGGGCGTGAACAGGATCTTGACGTGCATCATGGCCGTGCCCGGGTAGTACCCGGCGTGCCCGTGCGGGTGCGTGCTCACCGTACGGAACGGGATCCCGGCCGCGGTCAGCTGCCGCTCGGAGGCTCCCGTGCCCCCGGCCACCATGTCGAACACCCGCACGACCGACGTCCCCTGCGTGGACGAGTACGTGGTGTCGCGGCCGCAGACGTTCTCGGCCGCCACGCGGCCCTGCCGGTTGGCCGGTCCGGCCAGCGGGATCAGCCAGCTGCCCTCGAGAACCGTGTGCGGGACCTCGACGGCGTCTCCGGCGGCCCAGATGTGCGGGTCGGACGTCCGCATGTGGGCGTCCACACGGATGCCGCCGCGCGGCCCCAGCTCGAGCCCCGCGTCCACGGCGAGCCCGACCGCGGGCCGCACGCCCGCGGCGAGCACCACGAGGTCGGTGTCGATCGTGGAGCCGTCCCGCAGCTCGACCCGGACCCGCTCGTCGGGCAGCGCGGTGAACGCGGCGGCCGCGGTGCCGAGGTGCAGGCTCACGCCGTGGGCGCGCAGGTGGTTCTCGACGGTCGTCGTGAGCTCGCGGTCCATCGACGGCATGATCTGGTCGGCCATCTCGACGACCGCCACGGTGACGCCGCGGTGCTGCAGGTTCTCCGCCATCTCGAGGCCGACGTAGCCCGCGCCGATGACGACGGCGTGCCGGGCCCCGCCCTCGCGGCCCGCTCCCCCGGCGCCGTCGACGAGCCGCTTGATGGCGTCCATGTCGCCGATGCGCCGCAGCACGTGCACGGCCGGCAGGTCGACGCCGGGTACGGGCGGCCGCACGGGTTCGGCTCCCGGGGCGAGCACCAGGCGGTCGTAGGGCTCGTCGTATTCGGCGCCGGTCGCGAGGTCGCGCACCCGGACGGTCCGGGCCTCGCGGTCGATCGCGACGGCCTCGACCCCGGTGCGCACGTCGATGTCGAGCATCGCGCGCAGGGTCTGCGGGGTCTGCACCAGCAGGCGCGACCGGTCGGCGATGACCTCCCCCACGTGGTACGGCAGCCCGCAGTTGGCGTAGGACACGTGGTGCCCGCGTTCGAGCACCGTGATCTGCGCCGTCTCGTCGAGCCGCCGGATGCGGGCGGCTGCGGACATCCCGGCGGCGACGCCCCCGATGGCGACGACCTTCATGACTGCTCCGATCTTCCTGGACGTGCTGCTGGAGCCGACGCTAGGTGGGGTGCCGACGGGCGACGCGGGACGTAGGTCGCATACCCCCGGTGGTATCTGTGACGGCCGCGCGGCGCTCGGCGCCTACGATGGGCCGGGAGGCGTGCCGATGACGAACGACGGGGTCCGGGTGCTGCTCGTCGAGGACGACCGCGAGCTCGCGGGCATGCTCGAGGAGTTCCTGACGGACGAGGGCTACCGGGTCGACCTCGCGCGCGACGGCCAGCGTGGTCTGCACCTCGGCCTGACCCGGCCGTTCGACCTCCTGGTGCTCGACCGCGGCCTGCCGGCCCTCGAGGGCCTCGACCTGCTGACGCGGTTGCGGGCACGTGGCGTCACCGCCCCGGCACTCGTCCTGTCGGCGCTCGGCAACCCGGCCGACCGGGTCGCCGGGCTCGACGCCGGCGCCGAGGACTACATGGGCAAGCCGTTCGACCTCGACGAGCTCGCGGCGCGCCTGCGAGCGCTGCACCGACGCGCGGCCGGTCCGGTGCCCACGGGCGTCCTGCACCTCGGGTCGCGCGAGCTGGACGTCCGCGGGCGGCGGGTCACGGGCCCCGACGGCACGGCGGTCGACCTGTCCGAGCGCGAGTGCTCGCTGCTCGCGCTGCTGGCGACCCGCCCACGGCAGGTGTTCTCGCGCACGGACATCCTCGCCCACGTGTTCGACGGCGTCGACGACGAGGGCGTCGTCGACACGTACGTCTACTACCTGCGCCGCAAGCTCGGCCGGTCGGCGGTCGCGACGGTGCGCGGGCTCGGGTACCGGCTGGGTGACGCGTGAGCGGGCTGACGCCGGCCGAGCAGACCCGCCTGCGGCGCACGGCCGCCGTGCTCGGGTGGCAGACCGCGGCCCTGGTGCTCGCGAGCGTCGTGCTGGTCGCGGCGGTCGTACTGGCCGTCGTCACGACGACGCAGGCTCGTGCGGGTGAGGACCGGCTGCGCTCGGCCGTCCGGACCGCCGACGACGTGCGGGACGCACCCGCCGGCGTGTGGCTCGCGATCGACGGCCCGCGCGGACTCGAGGTGTCCGACGGCATGCCCTCCCCCCTCCCGGACGTGGCGGCGCTGCGTGCGGCGGCAGTCACGGGGACCGAGCAGTGGTCGCGCGTGGCGGACGACGACGGGTCCTTCGTCGTGCTCACGGCGCCTGCGCGGCACGGCGTGACGCAGGCGGTGCTGGACCCGCGTCCCGCGCACGAGGAGACCGAGCGGCTCGTGGCCGCGCTCGGTGTCGCGGGCGCTGCGGGGGTGCTGCTCGCGGGGCTCGGCGGCGCGTGGCTCGGCCGGCGTGCGGTGCGGCCCACCGTCGAGGCGCTCGCGCTGCAGCGGCGGTTCGTCGCCGACGCGAGCCACGAGCTGCGCACTCCCCTGACGCTGCTGACGACCCGCGTGCAGCTGCTCCGGCGCCGCCTGCAGGGCGAGGGGGTGCTCGCGCGCGACTCACGCGTCCCGGAGGCGGTCGACGGCGTGCTGGCGGACGCCCGCGCGCTGACCGCGATCCTCGAGGACATGCTCGTCGCGGCCGACACGCGCGCTCCCGAGACCGAGCCGACCGACCTGGACGCCCTCGTGCGCGGGGTGGTCGACGCCGCTGCCGCCGCCGCCGAGGAACGCGGCGTGGCGTTGGTCCACCTCGGGACTGCCGGGACCGGGCCGGTCGCCGAGGTCTCCCCCACGTCCGTGCGGCGCGCCGTCACGGCTCTCGTCGACAACGCGCTCGACCATGCGGCCACGACCGTCGAGGTCACGACCCGCGCGACCGGAGGATCGGTGACGGTCGAGGTCGGTGACGACGGGCCCGGCCTGCCGGCGGGCGGCTCCCTCGACGTGTTCGAGCGGTTCGCGTCGCGGCGCGTGCGCAGCGACGACGGCGCGCGCCACTACGGCCTGGGGTTGGCCCTCGTCGCCGAGGTCGCCGCGCAGCACGGCGGTGCCGTCGACGCCGGTCCCCGTGCCGACGGGCGGCCCGGCACGACCGTCACGCTCACGCTCCCGGCGACGGCGCCGCGCGCGCGGCGGTGACGAGCCGGCCGTCGGGTCGCACGCCGAACGCGTCGCGGGCGCCGTGGTCGAGTGCCCATGCGACGCCGTCCGGCCCGAGCGCGAGCACGCTCGTCGCGAGCACGTCCGCGGTCGTGAGGTCGTCCGCGACGACGGTGGCCGCCAGGAGCCCGGTCGCCGGGCGACCCGTGCGGCCGTCCCACACGTGGCTGCCCCGCTCGTACACGCCCGACGTCGCGACGGCGCCGTCACCCAGCTCGACCACCGCGAGCATGCGCCGCGGGTCGTGCGGGTCCCGCACCCCGGTCCGCCAGCCGCGCCCGGGCTCGGGGGCCCCGCGGGTGACGACGTCTCCCCCGGCGTTCAGGCAGAACGCGCCGCAGCCGGCGGCCGTGAGCGCGTCGGCCGCCCGCTGGGCCGCCCAGCCCTTGACCACGCCGTTCGTGTCGAGGGACCCGTCCGGCGCCCGCACGTCGAACGCGCCGCCGCTGTCGGCCGACGCGCGCTCCGCGATCGCGAGCACCTCGCGCAGGTCCGACGAGGGCGCGCACTCGCCCCGCTCGAACCGGCGCAGCTCGCTGTCCGCCAGGAACGGGCTGAACCGTGCCTCGGCCTCGCGCAGCAGCGCGAACGCGTCCGCGGCCGCACGCGCCGCGACATCGGGCGCGGTCGCTCGGACGTCGAGCGAGAAGACCGTGCCCATGACGTGCTCGCTCACCCGCACCGGTCAGCCCCGCTGGTCGAGGATCGACTGGACCGACTCGCGGTAGCCCTCGGAGGTGTACGTCGCGCCGGACACGGTGTCGATGGACGCGGACTGCGCGGCGAGGACCTCGCGAGCCAGCAGCGGGGTCGCCCTGGCCGAGATCTGTGCGCTCTCGGGGTGCGAGCTCGGGGCCTGCAGCGTGCGTACGTCGACGAGGCGGGACCCCGTGAACGTCACCTGGACCTGCACGGGCCCGTACCGGGTCTGCGCGACGGACCCGACGACCGTGACGGTCTCGGCCTGCGGTGTTCCGGTCTGGGGGTCCGCCGGGTCGGTCGCCGACGTGCCGGACCGGTCCGTCCCCGTACCCGGCGCGACCGACGCCGAGCCGGGTACGCCGACGACGGACGGCGCCGCTCCCCCGATGCTCCCGCTGGACGCGCCAGCGGCCGTGGCGGGCGCCTCGGCCTGCGCCAGCGGGCCGAACCGCGCGAACGCGACAGTCCCGATGGTCGCCAGCGTCCCCGTGTAGATCAGCGTCCCGCGCCAGCGTGCTGCACTCATGCCAGGCTCAGCTCCTCGTGGTGGATGGCTCGCCGCGGGACGCCCAGCGTCCGTGCGACGTCGACGACCGCGGCCGTCATGGACTCGGGACCGCACACGAACACGTCGCGTCCGGCGATGTCGGGGACCGCAGCGGCGAGGTGCTCGCGGTCCAGCGGGTCGTACCCGAGCCGGGCGCGGCGTCCCGGGAGCGCCAGGTAGCGCAGGCCCGGCACGCCCGTCAGCTCACGGCCGAGCGCGAGCCCGGCGACGTCGTGCGCGCGGTGCACGACCTGGACGTCGTGCCCGCGCGCGACCAGCTCCTGCGCGAGCGCGCGGATCGGGCCGATCCCCGCGCCGCCCGCGACGAGGAGCGACCGGTGGCCGCGCGCCGCGTCCGCCGTGAACCGCCCGAACGGACCCTCGACGAGCACGCGCGTCCCGGTCCGCAGCCGCGCCACGTCGGCGGAGTGGTCACCGAGCGCCGCGACCGTGACCCGCAGCCGGTGCGCGGTCGGCACCATCGACAGCGAGTACGGGTGCGCCGTGGTCAGGTGCCCGCGCACGAGGAACCGCAGCAGCACGAACTGCCCGCCACGCGCCTCCAGCTCGTCGACCGCGCGGCCCTGCAGCCACACGCTCACGACCCCGGGCGCCTCCGGCACCACGTGCTCGACGCGCAGGAGCATCCGGCGGTGCGCGAGCAGCGGCACGAGGACCCGCCACGTGAGCAGCGCGGCCGCGGTCGCGACGTAGAGCGCGGTCCACACCGCGCGCGCCACGGGGTCGGCGACGAAGTGCGCGCCGGCGGCGATCTGGTGGCCGAACGTCAGGTAGATGCCGACGTAGACCGACAGGTGCACGACGAACCATGCCTCGTACGACAGCACGCGGCGTGCGAGCCTCGCGCTGGTCGCACCGACGAGCACGAACAGCCCGGTGCCGACGAACGCGCTGACCATCTCGGGCTGCGTCGTCAGGATCGAGACGGCCTCGCCCCACGGCGTCTGCCGGTCGAGCAGCGCCCCGCCCACGACCATGAGGGCGACGTGCGTGAGGACCAGCAGCACGACGCTCGTCCCGAGGGACCGGTGCCACGCGACGAGACGGTCGAAGCCGACGGCGCGCTCGAACCAGGGCACGCGGCCGATGAGCAGGAGCTGCGCACACACCAGGAACGCCGCCAGGAGGCCCGCCAGCTCCCCCGCGCCGGTGGCCGCGCCCCCGGGCGTGGCGCCCGCCGCCGCGGGCGTCCCGCTCCACCAGAAGGCGACGACGAGGAGGCAGCCGGCCACCAGCGCACCGCGCACGACCGCGCCGCCCGGTGCGGCGCTACGCGGGACGGGTCGTGGGAGGCGGGCGGACGCGGTGGGGGGTCGTCCCTCGAGGACCGTGCTCATGGGAACGATCGTGACGACCGATTCTCAGAGCGTTCTCGGAAGCAGGCGGTGCCGTGCAGGTCAGCGGTGGCGAGGGAGCTTGAGGACGTAGCGCTCCTCGGTGACGTCCGGGTCTCGCGGCAGCGCCATCCGCTCGCCGGTGCGAGCGAACCCCGCGCGCACGTACAGGTCGCCGGCGGCGTTGTTGCCGTCCACGAGCCAGAGCGACAGTGTCCGGGCCTTGTCGGCGATCGCGGCCTGCCGGACCGTGTCGAGCAGCGCCCACCCGATGCCGCGCCGGCGCGCCTCCGGCGCGACCCACAGGCTCACGATGTGCCGGTCGTCCGTGGGCGAACCCGGTTCCAGGAGCATCGAGACGAGCCCGCGGGTCAGCCCGTCGGCATCGACCGCGAGCCACGTCGGCACGGTGCGGGTGCGCATGCGCCAGTGCTTCTCCTTGAACCGCTCCTCGCGCTCGAGCGACGAGCCGAAGACGCCCGGGTCCTCGCGGAGAGCGCGCAGCCGGATCTCACGCACTCGCGCCCAGTCGTCCTCAGTTGCCAGCGTGATCTGCACGTTCACAGGATGCCGTACGAACCGGCTCTCACTGGCCACCGCCGTGCCCGAGCGGGTCGGGCACGGCCCGCGCGACGTCCGCGACCTCCTCCTCCGGGCGGGGCGGGATGGTCTCGTCCTGCTCGAGGAGCGGGATCTCGTCGGCGTGGGGCGGCAGGTCAGGGTGCGTGCCGGTCATGACGTCACCTCCGGGGTGAGCGAGCTCGAGGGACTCCCCCGCGGTGAGCACGACGAGCTCGCTGTCGCGCACCAGACGGCCGACGAGGGTGTGCAGCAGGCCGAGACCACGGTCGTTGAGGAGTCCGTCGTGGATCGGCACGATGCGCCTGGCCCCGATGTCACGCGCCCGGTCGACGGCGTCCGTCAGGCTGAACCACGGGCCGGAGATCGGCAGGAGGAGCACGTCGGGCGCGTCGGTGGGCTGTACGTGCGCGTCGCCGGGGTGCAGCACGCCTGCGACGAGGTAGGCGACGTTCGGGATGCGCGGGATGTCCGGGTGGATGACGGCGTGCCACGCCCCCAGGACCCGCACCTGGAAGCCCGCGGCCTCCACATGGTCCCCGCCGCTCACGACGTGCAGCCGCTCCTGCGGGGCACCTGCATCGCGCAGCAGCGCGACGACAGGCGCGGGGCCCCACAGCGGGACGCCACCGCGGACCGCGTCCGCGACGGTCTCGACCGCGAGGTGGTCCGCGTGCTCGTGGGTCACGAGGATCGCCTGGGCGCCCGCGAGGGCGTCGTCGAGGCGGGAGAACGCGCCCGGGTCGACGACGAGGTGGCGCCTCTCGTCGTCGAACCGCACGCAGGAGTGCCCCCACCGGGTCAGGCGCAGTGTCATGGGGCGATTCTGCGCGCCCACCAGCGCGGACGCACGCCGCCGCGCCCGACTTCCTCCCGGTCCGCCCGGTTCGTGCCCGCTGGACACGGTCTCCCCGGGCGCGCCGCAGCCGATACGGTTGCCAGGTGCTCGTGCTCGGTGTGTGCAGCCTCAAGGGTGGCGTCGGCAAGACGTCCGTGACGCTCGGCCTGGCCTCCGCGGCCCTCGAACGAGGGCTGCGCACCCTCGTCGTCGACATGGACCCGCAGGGCGACTGCTCCATGTCGCTCGGCGCGCGCGCCGAGGGCGGCGACGTGTCCGACGTGCTCGACGCCCCGAACGCCGAGACGGTGCGGTCCGCGACCGTGGCGAGCTCGTGGGCCGAGGACGGTCTCGACGTGCTCGTCGGCTCGGAGCGCAACGCCAAGCACGACCGCCTCGGCGACGACGACCTCGACCGGCTGCGGTTCGCGCTGTCGTGGGTCCAGGACTACGACCTGGTCCTGGTCGACTGCCCGCCGTCGCTCGGCTCGCTCACGCGCACGGGCCTGACCGCGTGCGACCGTGCCATGGTCGTCACGGAGCCCGGGCTGTTCGCCGTGATGGCCGTCGGCCGCGCGATGCGCACGATCGACGAGCTGCGGCGCGGGCCGGCGCCGCAGCTGCAGCCGCTCGGCATCACCGTGAACCGCGTGCGGGCGCGCTCGCTCGAGCAGGCGTACCGCCTCGAGGAGCTCGGCTCGCTGTACGGGCCCCTTCTGCTGGCGCCCTCGGTGCCCGAACGGGCGGCGCTGCAGCAGGCGCAGGGTGCCGCGCAGCCCGTGCACGCGTGGCCCGGCCAGGCCGCCGCCGAGCTGTCGGGCATCTTCGACGCGCTCCTGGACCGCGCGCTGCGCGCGCCGCGTCGCTAGCACCGCTCCCCGCCTGTCGAGCGCCCGGCCACGACGAACGGCCGGGCACGACGAAGGCCCGGGTCGCAAGGACCGCGGGCCTTCGTGGACGTCGGGTGGTGCCGGGGCTCAGCCCGCGGTACGTGCGCGCCGGCGCAGCGCCAGCTCGTCGTGCACGTCCTGGCCGGTGGGCGCGGGGGTCTCCTCCTCGGCGCGCTCCGTCGGGAGCTCGGCGAGCGAGCCCTCCACCTCACGCCACACGCGGCCGACCGCGATGCCGAAGACACCCTGCCCGCCCTGGACCAGGTCGATGACCTCGTCCGCCGACGTGCACTCGTAGACCGAGGCGCCGTCGGACATGAGCGTGATCTGGGCCAGGTCGTCGACACCGCGCTCACGCAGATGCCCGACCGCGGTACGGATCTGCTGCAGCGAGACGCCCGTGTCGAGCAGGCGCTTGACCACCTTGAGCACCAGGATGTCGCGGAACGAGTAGAGCCGCTGCGTGCCCGAGCCGGTGGCCGGGCGGACGGAGGGCTCCACGAGGCCCGTGCGGGCCCAGTAGTCCAGCTGCCGGTACGTGATGCCCGCGGCGCGGCACGCGGTGGGGCCGCGGTAGCCGGTCGCGTCGTCCAGGTCCGGCAGGTCGTCGTCGAACAGGAGGCCCTGCGCGCGCTGCGGGACGATCGTCACGTCCTCCGCATTCTCGTTGGCCACGCTTCCTCCAGTCGTCGTACGGTCGTGCGATCGCCCGACCGCCTGAGGGCAACGCTAGGGACCCCGACCCCCGGACGCAACGACACGCGGGGCGTGTCGCGGCGGGCGTGTCTGAAGTTCAACCTCAACGTGAAGGTTGACCTCCGGATCACCTCTCCCCGGGCTCGTCGCCCGTCTCGAAGTCCTCCGGCGTCACCTGGTCCAGGAACTCCCGGAACCGCTCGACGTCGTCGTCCGGGCTGTCCTCGTGCTGCACCTCGACACCCGCGACCGCGACCACCTCGGCCGAGCACAGGACCGGGATGCCGAACCGCAGCGCCACCGCGATCGCGTCCGAGGCGCGCGAGTCGACCCGCGCACCGTTGCCCAGCAGCAGCTCGGCGTAGAAGACGCCGTCCTCGAGCCGGGTGATCGCCGCGCGCTGCACCTGGTCACCCTCCGCGAGGATCACGTCCCGCAGCAGGTCGTGCGTCATCGGACGCGGCGGCACGACACCCGCCTGGGCGGCCGCGATGGCACCCGCCTCGTGCGGGCCGACGAGGATCGGCACGACGAGCTCGGAGTCCGGGTCCAGGAGCAGCACGACGTTCTCGTCCACGGTCGGGTGCCGTCGCACCCCGACCACCTCGACGACGACGAGATCCGGGTCCACAGGGTCCACGCTACGTCGCCCGCCGCCGCTTCGCGCCGGACGCGCGACGAACGCGTGAGCCCGCGTCCTGCGCGGCCGGGCGGGCCGCCGTCACGGCAGGAGGTCGGCCACCGACGAGCGCACGAGCGCCGTGTGCATCCGCGCGCACAGCTCCCCGAGCTCCGCCGCGATCGTCGCCGCACGCGCGCGCGCGGAGGCGTTGCGCTGGCCCTTCCACGGCGCCACCGCCTGCTCGACGAGGTCCGCCTGCCGCTCCGCGGCCGCGCGGAACTGCCGCAGGTGCCGCACGTCGATGCCGTGCTCGGCGAGCGCCGCGGCGGTCACCACGACCTCGCGCGCCCACGGCTCGAACCCGCCGCCGGGGCCGGGCGTCAGCACGCCGGCCTCGACGAGCTCTGCCACCAGCGTCGCCTCGACCCCCGCGTCACGCGCGAGCGCGTCGGCGGACAGCCGCGCGTCCGGGCGCGTCAGGACGCCGTCGGCAGCCGCCAGGCGGGCCCGGGGGGTCGGCTCGTCCTCCTCGCCCGCGTCCAACGCGGCCAGGCGCTCGCCGATGACCTTGAGTGGCATGTAGCGGTCGCGCTGCTGGCGCAGCACGAAGCGCAGGCGCTCGACGTCCGCCGGCGAGTACTGCCGGTAGCCCGCCGGGGTACGCACCGGCTCCACGAGACCCTGCTCCTCGAGGAACCGCAGCTTCGAGGGAGTGACGGCCGGGAACTCGATCTGCAGCGCCTGCAGCACGTCCGAGATGCGCATGGCCGCCCGGCGCGAGATGCCCCGCGGCCAGGGCTCCTGCTCGCGGGACGCGGCGCTCTCGCCCGTCGCGTCGCCGGGCGCCGCGGCGTCGACGGACCCGACCTCGGCCGTCGAGGCGGCGACCCGCTCGGTGGCGGAGCGACGAGCGCTCGAGGTCCCGCTCACGGCCGGGTCCCCGTGCGCGTCATGCGTCCTCGCGGTGCGGGCTCGGGTGGAACGTCATGCGGTACTTGCCGATCTGCACCTCGTCACCCGAGCGCAGCGCCGCCGAGTCGATCCGCTGGCGGTTCACGTACGTACCGTTCAGCGAGCCGATGTCCCGCACGACGAAGTGCGAGCCCTCACGGACGAACTCCGCGTGCTTGCGCGAGACCGTCACGTCGTCGAGGAAGATGTCCGCCTGCGTCGACCTGCCCGCGACCGTGCGCTCCGCGTCCAGCAGGAACCGGGCGCCGGCGCTCGGACCCCGCTGCATCACGAGAAGCGCGGACGTCGGCGGCAGTGCCTGCACCGCGGACGACTCGTCGGGCGTCAGCCCGACCGGCGCGCCCTGCTCGATCTCGACCGGGCCGATCTGGCCGAAGTTGACGGTCGTCTCCGGGCCGGCGGCGTGCGTCGCCCGCTCGTCGTCGGTCATCAAGGCCTCCCGTGTCCGTCATCGGTTGTGTCGTCGAACCCACCGTCGGGTCGCGTCCCGATCGGTCCACCCTATGCAATCGGCGGGCCCGAGCGCAGCCCTCCGGCCGCGTCGCGCCCCGATCGTCAGCCCGCCTCCATCGGTACCGGGCTCGCGTACGCCGGGTCGGGCAGCGTACGGACCGCGGACACCACGACCTCGTCGCGCTCCTCGACCGTCCCGGTCGCGCCCGTGCCACGGACCGTCGCCATCGCCCCGCCCGGGATCTGCAGCGCGATCGACAGCGTCGACGGGTCGCCGATCGCCGACCACACGTACGGCGGCTCGAGGCGCTCCCCGTCCAACAGCACGTCACCGCGCGTCCCCGTGAACGCCGAGCTGGCGGTGATGCGACGGTCGTTGAGCTGGATCGCCTCCGCGCCCGCGTTCCGCAGCTCCTCGAGCATGTTGAGCATCGTCACGGGCTGCAGGTCGCGGCCGGGGTCGAGCAGCGTCACCTGGACGCCCGGACCCTGCGCCGGGAGCCGGCCCGAGAGGATGCCCTGGGTGATCGCGCTGCGACGCAGCGAGTCGATCGCCGCGGCCTGACCGTCCGAGCCCGACGCGAGCCGGTCACGCTCGCCGCGCAGCTCCGAGACCTCGCGACGCAGCTGGTCACCACGTTCGGTCGTCTCGTCCAGCACGCGGACGAGCTCCGACTGGCGCAGCCCCGACAGGGCGCTCTCGTCGTTCTGGCGCACCTGCACGACGACCGCGAACCCGAGCAGCGCGCAGAGCACGCCGGCGATGATCTGGGCTCGCGTCGCTCGCGGCGCCATCGCACGCGCGAGCGTGGCCCAGCCGCTGCGGGACGGGACGTCGACCAGCGCGGCGCTCGTCGCGGGCACCGCGGCCCGCGCAGCGGCCCGCCCGTCGGTCTGCTCGTCGGTGAGCCACTCGTCGGTCGCTACGTCGTCGGTCGCTGCGTCGTCGGTCGCCGACTCGTCCGCATCCGGCTCGCCCGGCGCCACGTCGTCCGGTTCGCCGTCGGACTCGGCGAGCGTGCCGCGCGGGTCCCCCGGCAGGTCGTCGAGCTCGTCGTCGGACGGCGGCAGCGGGTCGTACAACGGGCGCGCGAGCTCGTCGTCCGACGGGACACGGGCGTCGACCGCCTCGTCGTCCACCGCCTCGTCGTCCACCGCTTCGTCGTCCACCGCTGTGTCGCCCGGCCTGTCGTCGGACGTCTCCCCGGACACGTCGTCGGGCACGTCGGCGGGCGTGCCGTCGAGCTGGTCGTCGAGCGCGTCGTCGATGACACCGTCGTCGACGACAACGTCGTCGAGGACCCCGTCGTCCGACACTCCGTCCTCGTACGACGCGGGCACGGCGGCCTGGTCGTCGGCGGGCTCGGGCGGCCGGGGCGCGTCGTCGTCCGTCGGGGGCGTGTCGGCGAGCGGGTCGAACACCGCGGGCACGACCGCGTCAGGGGCCGCCGGCCGGGCGCGGTCCTCCCCCGCGGGGTCGGCGGCGGGGTCGCGAGCGGTCACGGTCAGGCCTTGAACAGGTGGCGACGGATCGACGCGGCGTTGGAGAAGATGCGGATGCCGAGGACGACGACGACGGCCGTCGAGAGCTGGCTGCCGACCCCGAGCTGGTCGCCGAGGAACACGATCAGCGCCGCGACGATCACGTTCGACAGGAACGAGATGAGGAAGACGCGGTCGTCGAAGATGCCGTCGAGCATCGCGCGGACACCGCCGAAGATCGCGTCGAGCGCGGCGACCACGGCGATCGGCAGGTAGGGCTGCAGCTCGGCGGGCACGGTGGGCTGCAGGACGAGGCCGGCGACCACGCCGATCACGAGTCCGATCACCGCGATCACGGCTGTCCCTCCCCAGGCTCACGCACGGTTGCCACCTGCGGCTCGGCGGGCAGCGCGGCCGCGTGCGTGGCCGACCCTGCCACACGCGCCCCGCGGGACGAAACCGACCGGCTCGGCGCGTCGCCCGCCCGGCGGTCCGCCGTGGCGTCGAGCGACGCCACGTCGGCGGTGCCGGCGCCCTGGCCGAGCGTGCCGTCGGTGATCGGGCCGGGTGTCGTGCGGTCGTCGGCGGCCGGCGGCGTCGGACGCAGCGCGTCGGGCAGCGCGTCGTCGGGCACGGTCGCGTGACGCAGCGTGACCTGCCCGGCACCGGGCAGCGAGAGCTCGTCCTGCCGGGAGATGTCCACGCCGATGCCGTAGGTGGTGCGCAGCGCGGTGAGCAGCTGGCCGGCCGTGTCCCGGGCGAGGCCGGTCTGGAGCTCGACCGGGTTGCCGAGCGCCTCGACGCGGTACGGACCGGACAGCGGCACGAGGTCGACGAGCACCGCGCTGCCGGCGCTGCGGATCGCGGTCGTGGCCGTCACACGCTGGTCGTTGATCGCGATCGCCTCGGCACCGGCGGACCACAGGCCGTTCACGAGGATCTGGAGGTCGACGTCCTGCACGCGCGCGTCGTCGTCGCCCGCGTCCGGGTCCGCGTCGGGGGCGTCCGAGAGCTCGACGCGCAGCCCGGAGCCGGCCACCGGCACCTGACCGGCCTCGACGACGCCGACCGCGGCCGCCTCCTGCAGCGAGGTGCTCTCGGGCCCGACGAGCGCGGACTGCAGCGCGGTGATGTTCGAGCTGAGCGCGGCGACCTCCTCCTGCAGCGCGGCGGCCTCCTCGCTCCGGTCGACGATGCTCGACTCGAGCAGCTCACGCGCCTCCTGCGCGGCCGCGGTCGGCTGGTGGAGGGCGATCGCCGCGGCGGAGCTGGCGAGGCCCACCCCGACGGCGACGACGAGGACCACGGCCCGGCGCGCGGCGTACGGGCGCGTCGCGTTCCCGGCCGCGCGGCGCGCCGCCACGAGCGCGTACCCCTCGTCGAGGGACGAGCTGTAGACCTCGTTGAGCAGCGTCATCGACGCGTCGGGCCGCCGCCCGCCGCGCTCCGCCGTGGTGTGCCGCGTCGTCACGCGGGGGCCTCACGCGTGGGCGGGGCGTGCAGCAGCCGGCGGGCCTGGAGCAGGTACAGCGCACCCGCGAACCAGTACAGGCCCACGCCCCACAGCGCGAACGCCCATCCGGCGACCTCCGCGACCGTGCCGACCCACGAGTCCCACGACGCGAGGAGCAGGAGCGGGAACGCGTACAGGAGGGCGAACGTGCCGGCCTTGCCCGCGAGGTGCACCTGAGGCGGCGGGTAGCCCGCGCGCCCGAGCGCGATCAGCATGACCCCGAGCACGACCTCGCGCGCCAGGATCACGACGAGCAGCCACAGCGGCACCACGTCCCGCCAGACGAGCCCCACGAGCGTGACGGCGATGAACAGCCGGTCCGCCGCCGGGTCGAGGAGCTGGCCGAGCCGGCTGACCTGACCGAGCCGACGGGCGAGCACGCCGTCGAGCCAGTCGCTCGCCCCGGAGACCGCGAGGACCACCACCGCCCAGCCGTCCCGACCGGACGCGATGAGCACGCCGAACACGGGGACGAGCAGCAGTCGCGCGAAGCTGATGGCGTTGGGCACCGTCAGGACGCGCGTCGTCACGGCCGGACCTTCGCCGTGGTCGTCCCGGGTGCCCTGCTCTGCCTGCTCCGTCACGCGGTCGCCGCTCCCTCGTCGTGTGCGGGCCCGATCTTATGCGGCCCGCACGCGACCCCCGCGCACCCGCGCGGCGCGCGTGCGAGGCTGTCGACGTGCACACCAACGACCCGGACGTGATCGACCGCCTGCTGCGCTCCCCCGGCCGGTGGGCCGTCGTCGGGCTGTCGCAGAACACGTCCCGAGCGGCGTACGGCGTCGCGGCGTACCTGCAGCAGCTCGGCCACGAGATCGTGCCGGTGCACCCGTCCGCGGCGACCGTGCACGGCGCCCCGGGGTACGCGACGCTCGACCAGGTGCCGGGTGACCTCGACGTCGTCGACGTGTTCGTCAACGCGGGCCTCGCGGGCGGTGTCGTCGACGAGGCGATCGCGCGCGGGGCGCGTGCGGTCTGGCTGCAGCTCGACGTCGTCGACGAGGCCGCGGCGGCCCGGGCGAGGGACGCCGGGCTGGACGTCGTGATGGACACCTGCCCCGCGATCGAGGGTCGCGCCCGGGGCCTGTGACCGCACTCTGCGGACCGGTGTGCGCGAACTCACCCGGATCCCGTCCGGCCGTGGCCTGCGCCGGGACGCCCGTGGCGGGTAGGCTGTCGCCGATCGCGGAGTTCGTCGCGTCCCCCAGAAGTTCGAGTCGACCGATGCCCTGGCTGCCAGCCGGAGTCGCGTCGCATACGTGAGGCACCTGCAGTCACCTGCCGGGTGCGTGTCGGGGCTGCGACAGCCGTGCGCCATCCGGGCGCCGGTTCAGTCCTCCCTCGAACGGAACGGCCTTCCATGTCGCTGCCCTCGGGCACCCGTGCGCCTTCGCACGTCCTCACCGACCCCTCGACCGACGCGGGCACCCCCGTGCCTGCCGGTCCCGACTCCCCCGTCGCCCCGTCGGGGCCCACGTTCGACGACCTCGGCCTGCCCGCCGCGCTGCACCGCGCGGTGACGGACCTCGGCTTCACCACCCCGTCGGCCATCCAGCAGCGCGCGGTCCCGGCCCTGCTCGGCGGGCGTGACCTGCTCGGCGTCGCGCAGACCGGCACCGGCAAGACCGCCGCGTTCGGCCTGCCCCTGCTCGCCGCGGTCGACCCCGCGCTGCGCGCCGTGCAGGCCGTCGTCCTCGCCCCGACGCGCGAGCTCGCGATGCAGGTCGCCGACGCGATCTCGTCGTTCGCGAAGCACCTGCCCGGCGTCGACGTCGTCCCCGTGTACGGCGGCTCGCCGTACCTGCCGCAGCAGCGTGCGCTGCAGCGCGGTGCCCAGGTCGTCGTCGGCACGCCCGGGCGTGTGATCGACCACCTCGAGCGCGGGTCGCTCGTGCTCGACCAGGTGCGGTTCCTGGTCCTCGACGAGGCCGACGAGATGCTGCGCATGGGCTTCGCGGAGGACGTCGACAAGGTCCTGTCGCGAGCACCGCGGCAGCGTCAGGTCGCGCTGTTCTCCGCGACGATGCCGACGCCGATCCGACGTGTCGCCGAGCAGCACATGGTCGACCCGGTCGAGGTCACGGTCGCCCGCCAGTCCTCGACCGTGACGAGCGTGCGCCAGACCTACGCGGTCGTCCCGTTCCGGCACAAGGCCGGCGCGCTCGCGCGCGTCCTCGCGGTCACCGACGCGGACGCCGCGATCGTGTTCGTCCGCACGCGGGGCAACGCCGAGGAGCTGGGTTCCGCGCTCGTGGAGCGCGGGGTGTCCGCGGCGTACATCTCGGGCGACGTGGCCCAGGGCGAGCGCGAGAAGATCGTCGAGCGGTTGCGCAGCGGCGCGCTCGACGTGCTGGTCGCCACGGACGTCGCGGCGCGCGGGCTCGACGTCGAGCGCATCGGCCTCGTCGTCAACTTCGACGTGCCGCGCGAGCCGGAGACGTACGTGCACCGCATCGGTCGCACCGGCCGTGCGGGCCGCGACGGCACCGCGCTCACGTTCGTCACACCCGCCGAGCAGTCGCGACTGCGCACCATCGAGCGCACCACGCGCACGTCGCTCGAGCAGGTCACCATCCCGTCGCCCGCCGAGGTCAGCGCGCACCGCGTGCGCACGCTGCTGGAGCGCGTGCCGCAGCGCACGTCCGCCGGTCGCCTGGACGTGTACCGCGCGGCCGTCGCGGACCTCGTGCGCGAGGACCCGGGCGCCGACCTGGCCGACCTGCTCGCCACCGTGCTCGCGCTCGCCGTCGGCGACGAGGGCCCCGGCGCTGCCGACGACCTCGACGACGCGCTCGCGCGTGCCGCGGCCGCCCCGTCGCACGACCGGGTCGGCGCGTCCCGCGACGGAGCCCCGCCGCGCGAGCGTCGCCGCACGAGCACCCACATCGCCGGCGGTCCGCCGCGGTGGCGCGTCGCCGTCGGGCACCGCGACGGCCTCCAGCCGGGCGCGCTCGTCGGCGCGCTCACGGGCGAGGGCGGCCTCACGGGCGCGGACGTGGGCAAGATCGACATCTTCCCGAGCTTCGCGCTGGTGGACATCCCCGGCGGCCTGTCCGCCGAGGCCGTCGACCGGCTGTCCCGCACGCGCGTCGCCGGACGCCCGCTGCGGATCCGGGTGGACTCGGGCCCGCGTGGCAGCCACGGCGACTCCGGGCCGCGCGGCGGTCACGGTGCGAGCCGCGCCGGGCACGCCCCGTCGCGCGCGCGCTCCTGACACCCCGCGTTCCTGACACCCCGCGCTCCTGACCCCTGGGGTGCGGCGCGGGACCCGGCGCCGCACCTGACACTCGGACGGCCTCGCCCTTCCCGGGCGAGGCCGTCCGCGTCCGGTCACAGGTGCGTGCGCACCGGCCCCGCCGCCGCGCGTGCCAGCGCGATGTCGGCCTCGCGCAGCACGGCCGACGCGTCGGCGCAGCCCCGCACGCTCGGCACGACACCGACCCGCACGCGCTCGCCCAGCTCGGCCTCGAGCGAGTCGATCACGCGGCGCACGCGCATCGGCACGCCCGCGCCGGCGGTGTCCTCCAGCAGCAGCGCGATCTGGTCCTCCGCGATGCGCGCCGCGGTGTCGCCCGCGCGGACCGCGGCCTGCAGCCGCTCGGCGAGCTGTCGGACCGAGACCGTGGGCTCGCCGCGCGAGACCTGGTCGAGCCCGGGCAGCCGGACCACGACGAGCGCGCAGTCGAACTCGTGCACGCGGTGGGCCCGCACGACCGCGCCGCCGAGCCGGTCGAGGAACAGCAGCCGGGTCGCGAGGCCCGTCTCGGACTCGCGCAGCGCGTCCTGCTGCTGCGCGATCTCGGACTGCTTGCGCTCGGTGACGTCGACGATGGTCCCGACGACGCGCGCGGGGCAGCCGGCGTCGTCGAGCACGGTCATCGCGCGGCACATCAGCCAGCGGTAGTCGCCGGTCGCGGAGCGCACGCGGTGCTCGAGCTCGAGCGTCGTGTCGACCCCGGCGAGCGCGGCGGCGATCGCGGTCGAGACCTCGTCCCGGTCCGCCGGGTGCACGCGCTCGAGCCACTCGGTCGGCGAGGAGCCCACGGCGTCGTCGTCGTAACCGAGCGTGCGCTTCCAGCGTGGCGAGTAGTAGACCGTGCCGGCCGAGACGTCCCAGTCCCACGTGCCGTCGTCGGCGGCCATCGACGCGAGCGCGTAGTGCTCCTCGCTCGCCCGGACCGCGTCGGCCAGCGCACGCTCGCGGGCGGCGGCCTGCTCGAGCTGCACGCGCTGCTCGTGCAGCGACTCGAGCATGCTCTGCTGGTCGAGCGCGACCGCGAGCAGCGCGGCCCAGTGGTTGGCGCGGTCCCGGGCCGTGGTGGACCGGGCGTCGACGGCGCCCTCGAGCGCGAGCAGCCCCCAGTCGCTGTTCCCGCAGGTCACAGGCACGACGAATGTCGCCTCCGCCGTCATGCCGCCACGCAGCATCGCGGCGGGCGGGAACTCCGCGGCGACCGTGCGGCTGCCGACGAGCCGCGCGAGCCCGCCGGACCCGTCCCGGACCCCGACGATCTCGAGCGGTCGGTCCGGGCCGGACGAGCCGTCCGCCCACAGCGCGAGGCACGCACGGCCGCGCAACGAGCGCGGCAGCCAGTCGAGCGTGCGCGGGTCGGCGCCGTCGCTGCGCAGCAGGTCGGTCGCGACCTCGTACTGGTGCACGAGGGTCGACTCGAGCCGCCCGGCGCGCTGCAGGAGCGCGGCCGTGCAGCCGCGCGTCAGGGCGAGGATGACCTCGGTCGTCGCGGACTCGACGGCCTCGCGGGCGCGCGCGTCGAGCTCGTCGCCCGCGAGGAGCGCGTCGTGCGCCCGCCGCACGACCGCGACCAGGAGCTCGAGAGCGTCCGGGTAGGGCTGCAGGCCGGTGGTGAGCTCGGTGAGGCGGGACATCGCGAGGTCCTCGGGCAGCACTCCCCCGCGGGCTGCGGTGAGCGGCTCGACGACCGCGCGCCACCACGCCTCCTGCGGCGACCGCCGCTCGTGGCGCTCGCCGCCGCGCACCCCGCGGCCGTCGGTGTGGCTGTCGCGGTGCCCGCGCGCGGCGTGCGGGGCCGGCACGGTGACCCGTCCGCCCGCGAACGCGGTGCGCACCAGGTCGAGCAGCTCGTCGCGCCAGTCGGTGCCCGAGTCCTCGATGCGGCGCAGCGGCGTGCACCCGCACGACTCGCGCACGACGAGCGACGTCGGCGTCCGGTGCTCGCCGACGGGCACCGCCTCGCCGCGCAGCCGCGCGAGCAGGAGGCGGACGGCGGCCTCGCCGACGCGGTCGAAGTGCGCGTCCACGGTGGTCAGGCGCGGCGTGAGCCGGGCGCCGAAGTCGGCGTGGTCGAACGCGACCACCGCCTGGTCGCGCGGGACCGACAGGCCGGCCTGGCGCAGCCCGGCGACGAACCCCGAGGCGTTGCGGTCGGTCGCGACGACGACCGCGGTGGTCCGCATGCCGTCGGCGAGCATGAGCCGGGCGGCGGCCTGGCCGCCGGCCTCGTTGTTGTCGCTCGCGGGGTACACCCAGCCGTCGTCAGGGGCGATGTCGTTGGCCAGCAGCGTCTCGCGGTAGGCCTCGAACCGCTCTCTCATGTCCCGCTGGTCGAGACAGCCGATGAACCCGATGGACCTGTGACCGTGCGCGACCAGGTGTTCCACGGACGCGCGCACGCCGTGCGCGTTGTCGGGCAGCACCACCGGCGCGGTGCCCGTGGACTCGTCCTCGCTGACCAGCACGACCGGGATCCCGGAGTGCTCGAGGGCGAGGAGCCGGTCGGCGGGCAGGGCGCCCGAGAGCACCACGAGACCGTCGACCGCGTCGATCGCCACGGGGACGTCGTCCGAGGTCACGACGGGTTCCCGCTCGAGTCCGGCCCGGTACGTCTGGACCGCGACGACCCGGTGCCCACCTGCCCTGCACGCGCGGGCGACCCCGGCGATCACCGCGCCGAAGTAGAAGCCCCCCACGACGGGGGCGAGTACGCCGACCGTCCTCCGCGCCGGCCCGGGGAGGGTCCCCCGCCGCGCTGGTGTCGCTGCCGTCACCGGTCACCCCGTCCACATCGTCGGAGCCGAGATGATGCCATTCGTCCGCATCGGGCGACAGACTAGGTGATCGTGGCAACTCCGGCAGCCCCCAGATCAGGACGACGACCGACCATCGCCGACGTGGCTCGCGCCGCGGGCGTGTCGACGGCGGTCGTGTCGTACGCCCTCAACGACCGACGCGGCGTCTCCGTGGCGACTAGGGAACGCGTGCTGCGCGTGGCCGACGAGCTCGGCTGGCGCCCCAACCCCGCCGCGCGCTCCATGCGTGCGGGCGCCCAGGCCGTGGGCCTCGCGGTCGTCGCCGGCGAGACGTTGCACGGCGCGCCCGTGCTCGACGTCGTCGCGGTGCTGCAGCGCGCGCTGCACGACCGCGGGCTCGGGGTGGACCTGCGGGTGGTCCCCGACGTGGCCGCGGCGGCGGAGCTGTACCGCCGGTGGGGTGCGGAGCGGCGGTGCGAGGTCGTCGTCGTCCCCGAGGTGCGCTCCGACGACGTGCGCCTGCGCGCCGCGACCGAGGCGGGGCTGCGGCCCGTGGCCATCGGACCCGTCGGCGTCGCGCCCGGTCTCGCGGCCGTCGAGGTGGACGACGAGGAGGCGTATGCGCGTGTCGCCCGCTACCTGCGGGGCCTCGGGCACGCCCGGGTGGCGCTCGTGGCGGACCCCGCGGACCGGCTGCGCACGGCCGCGTGCGAGCGGGGCATGCGCGAGGGTCTCGGCGACGGTGACGTGTCCGTGGACGTCGTGGTGACGGACGGCAGCGTCGAGGGTGCGGCGGGCGCGACCCGACGGCTGCTCACGCAGTCGGTGCGGCCGACGGCGGTGGTGCTGGCGAGCGACGTCATGGCGCTCGCGGGGCTGGACGTGGCACGTCGCACGGGCCTCGTCGTGCCGTGGGACGTGTCGGTCGTGGCGGGTGCGGACAGCGTCCTGTGCCGCCTGGCGACGCCCGCGCTCACGAGCCTGCCCGCGCTCGCGCACGACCTGGGTGCCGCGCTCGCGGCGGCGGTGACAGGGACGCTGGACGCCGGTGGCGACGGCGAGCCGACGCGCGTCCCGCTCGCGGTGGGCGCCCTCGCGGTGCGTGGGAGCACGGCTCCCCACGCACACTGAGCGCCGCCCCGCGGGGTGGCCGGGGTCCTCGGCGCGCTCCTCGGGTGGTCCACGGACGCGGGACGAACCGTGACGGACCCCGCTGAACCGTGTCACGGAACCGCTTCCGGAGGCGTCCCGTATCGGCGAATCGATTAGGGCCTCCCCCGGAGAACGCACGCGTGGTGGGTTGAGTCCTGGTCACCGACGACCCCGGCGACCCTCGCCCGCGCACTGTCGCGCGGGAGTGCCGTTCGACCACACGGAGGACCACGTGTCCCGACACGGACCCAGCGTCGCCAGGCGGCGCCGTCGTACCGTCGGCGCAGCCACGACGGCCGCACTCGTCGCAGTTCCCCTCACCCTGTCGTTCCTGTCGCCGGCCTCGGCTGCCGAGGCCCGGGTCGACAACCCCTACGCCGGGGCCGTCCAGTACGTGAACCCGACGTGGGCGAGCTCGGTGCGCGCGTCGGCGGCCAAGCAGAGCGACGCGTCGCTCGCGGCGAAGATGCAGACCGTCGCCAAGCAGCCGACGGCGGTCTGGATGGACCGCATCAGCGCGATCACCGGCAACGCCGACGGCAAGGGCCTGAAGTTCCACCTCGACAACGCGGTGCAGCAGCAGAAGGCCGCGGGCAAGCCGCTGGTCTTCAACCTGGTCATCTACAACCTGCCGGGGCGTGACTGCTACGCGCTCGCCTCGAACGGCGAGCTGCCCGCCACGGACGCGGGCCTGGCGCGGTACCAGAGCGAGTACATCGACCCGATCGTCGCGCTGCTCGGCAAGCCCGAGTACTCGAACCTGCGCATCGCCGCGACGATCGAGCCGGACTCGCTGCCGAACCTCGTCACCAACATCAGCGAGTCTGCGTGCCAGCAGGCGGCGCCGTACTACCGCCAGGGCGTGAAGTACGCGCTGGACAAGCTGTACGCGCTGGGCAACGTCTACAACTACATCGACATCGGCCACTCGGGCTGGCTCGGCTGGGACTCGAACGCCGGCCCCGCGGCGAAGCTCTTCGCCGAGGTCGCCAAGTCGACCGTCGCCGGTTTCGCGTCGATCGACGGCTTCGTCTCCGACGTCGCGAACACCACGCCGCTCGAGGAGCCGTTCCTCACCGACCCGACGCTCTCGCTCGGTGGCAACCCGATCCGCTCGAGCAAGTTCTACGAGTGGAACAACGACTTCGACGAGGTCGACTTCACGGCGCACATGCACCGGCTGCTCGTCGCCGAGGGCTTCCCGACGAGCCTCGGCATGCTCATCGACACGTCGCGCAACGGCTGGGGCGGCCCGAACCGTCCGACGAAGGTCTCGACCAGCACCAACGTCGACACCTACGTCAACGAGTCGCGCGTCGACCGTCGCGTGCACCGCGGCGCGTGGTGCAACCCGCTCGGCGCGGGCATCGGCGAGCTCCCGAAGGCGTCGCCGTCCGGCTACACCGCGTCGCACCTCGACGCGTTCGTCTGGATCAAGCCCCCGGGTGAGTCCGACGGTGCCTCGACGGACATCCCGAACGACCAGGGCAAGCGATTCGACCGCATGTGCGACCCGACCTTCGTCTCGCCGAAGCTGTCGAACCAGCTCACGGGCGCCACGCCCAACGCGCCGCTGGCCGGCCAGTGGTTCGAGGACCAGTTCGTCACGCTCGTGAAGAACGCCTACCCGGCCATCTCCGGCTCCGACGACCCGGGCCCCGACCCGACCGACGAGCCCACGGACGACCCGACCGACGACCCGACGGACGACCCCACGGACGACCCGACCGACGACCCGACGCAGGACCCGGTCGACACGCAGGCGCCGACGGCGCCCAGCGGCGTGACGGCGGGCACGGTCACGGAGACCTCGGTGGCGCTGTCCTGGACCGCCTCGACCGACAACGTCGGCGTGACGGGCTACGACGTCTACCGCGGTGGCACCAAGGTCGGCTCCTCGACCGGCACGACGTACTCGGACACCGGCCTGACCGCCGCGACCGCGTACTCGTACACGGTGCGGGCCAAGGACGCGGCGGGCAACGTCTCGCAGCCGTCCTCCGCGCTGTCGGTCACCACGAAGTCGACCACCACGACCGGCTCGTGCAAGGTCGTGTACAACGCGTCGAGCTGGAACTCCGGCTTCACCGCGTCGATCCGGGTCACCAACACCGGCACGACCGCGCTGAACGGCTGGACGCTGACGTTCCAGTACGCCAACGGCCAGACGCTCCAGCAGGGCTGGAGCGCCGACTGGAGCCAGTCCGGCTCGACCGTGACCGCCAAGAACGCCGCGTGGAACGGCTCGCTGGCCCCCGGCCAGACCACCGACATCGGCTTCAACGGTGCGCACAACGGCACGAACAACGCTCCGACGGGCTTCACGCTCAACGGCGCCACCTGCTCGTGACCTGACCCGCGGGCGGTCGTGCTCCGGCACGGCCGCCCGCGGCTCGTCCCCGCCGTCGCCCGCCGACGGCGGGGACACCACCGAACGCCCCCACCTCACGCCTCGACGAGGAGAACCGTGTCCGCTCCCGTTTCCGTGACCCGTCGCCGCACGTTGCGTGCGCGCGTGGTCGCCGGCATCGCCGCCGTCGCGGCGCTCGCCGCTCCCCTGGCGGTCGCCGCCGCGAGCCCGGTGGCAGCCGCTCCCACCAGCGACTGGCTGCACACGCAGGGCAACAAGATCGTCGACGAGTCCGGCAAGGAGGTCTGGCTCACCGGCGCCAACTGGTTCGGCTTCAACGCCACCGAGCGCGTCTTCCACGGCCTGTGGGCCGTCAACCTCGAGGACGTCACGCGCTCCATGGCGGAGCACGGCATCAACATCGTCCGTGTGCCGATCTCGACCCAGCTGCTGCTCGAGTGGAAGGCCGGCAAGGCAGCGGTCTCCTCGGGCGTGAACACCTACGTGAACCCCGAGCTCGTGGGGAAGACGTCACTCGAGGTGTTCGACCGCTTCCTCGCGCTCTCGGAGAAGTACGGCCTCAAGGTCATGCTCGACGTGCACAGCGCCGAGGCGGACAACGCCGGCCACTTCCACCCGGTGTGGTGGAAGGGCACGGTGACCGTGGACGACTTCTACTCCGCGTGGGAGTGGGTCACCGCCCGCTACAAGAACAACGACACGCTCGTCGCGATGGACATCAAGAACGAGCCGCACGGCACCGCGAACTCGTCCCCGCGCGCGAAGTGGGACTCCTCCACCGACCAGGACAACTTCAAGAACCTGTGCCAGGTGACCGGGCGCAAGATCCTCGCGATCAACCCGAACGTCCTCATCCTGTGCGAGGGCATCGAGGTGTACCCCAAGCCGGGCGTGTCCTGGACGTCGACCAACAACAAGGAGTTCTACGGCACGTGGTGGGGCGGCAACCTGCGCGGCGTCACCGACCACCCGGTCGACCTGGGCGCCAACCAGGACCAGCTCGTGTACTCCCCGCACGACTACGGGCCACTGGTCTTCGAGCAGGACTGGTTCCAGAAGCCGTTCACCAAGGCGACGCTCGAGGCGGACGTCTGGGACCCCAACTGGCTGTTCATCCACAAGAAGAACATCGCGCCGCTGCTCGTCGGTGAGTGGGGCGGCCGGGTCGGCCAGGACGAGCGGCAGGACCGCTGGATGACCGCGCTGCGCGACCTCATGATCGAGCGCCGCATCTCGCACACGTTCTGGTCGCTCAACCCCAACTCGGGTGACACGGGCGGCCTGCTGCTGGACGACTGGAAGACCTGGGACTCGGCCAAGTACGAGCTCCTCAAGCCCGGCCTGTGGCAGGACGGCGGCAAGTTCGTCGGACTCGACCACCAGGTGAAGCTGGGCGGCCCGAGCAGCACGACCGGCAAGTCGCTCAGCGAGGTCGGCGACCGGCCCGACCCCACCGACGACCCGACTCAGGACCCGACGGACGACCCCACGCAGGACCCGACGGACGACCCGACGCAGGACCCCACGGACGACCCGACGCAGGATCCGACGGACGACCCGACGACGGTGCCCACGGGCTCGTGCACGGTGACCTACCAGGCCAACGCGTGGAGCACCGGGATGTCGGTCGGGGTCAAGGTCAAGAACACCGGGACCAGCGCGCTGTCCGGCTGGTCGCTGCAGTTCACCCTCCCGGCCGGGCAGAAGCTCGAGCAGGGCTGGAGCGGGACCTGGTCGCAGTCCGGCCAGACCGTGACGGTGACGAACGCCACCTGGAACGGCACGCTCGCCGCGGGCGGGACGGTCGAGGTCGGGTTCAACGGCACCCACACCGGCTCGACGACCGCACCGAGCGCGTTCACGCTCAACGGCGCGGCCTGCACGACCGCCTGACCGGCGGCCACGATCGGGCGCCGGTGGTGGGAGGAGACGGCTCCCCCGCCACCGGCGCCGTCCACCGTCCCGCCCCGCGGAGCCGACGACCGCGGGGCGGGACCGACGTCCGCGGTCCGACGAGCATGCGCACGTTCGTCGGACCGCGGTCGGCTCAGCGGTGCGCGGCGAGCGCGGCGCGCGTCGCGTCGAGCAGGTCGTCCACGTCCTGCTCGGTCGTGTCGAACGCGCACATGAGGCGCACCGTGCCGTGCGCCCAGTCGTAGAACCGCCAGCGTCGGCGCAGGTCGTCGGCCACGGCAGGCGTGAGTCGCGCGAACACGCCGTTCGCCTGGGCGGGGTGCAGCAGCTCCACCCCTGCGTCCTGCAGGCCGGCGGCGAGCCGGGCCGCCATCGCGTTGGCGTGCGCGGCGGAACGCAGCCACAGGTCGCCCTCGTAGAGCGCGACGAGCTGGGCGGACAGGAAGCGCATCTTCGAGGCGAGCTGCATGTCCATCTTGCGCAGGTACGGCAGGCCGGTCGCGACGGCCGGGTCGAGCACCACGACGGCCTCCGCGAAGAGCGTGCCGTTCTTGGTGCCACCGAGCGACACGACGTCGACGCCCGCGTCGGTGGTGAGCGCCCGCAACGGGACCCCGAGCGCCGCGGCCGCGTTCGCGAGGCGCGCGCCGTCGACGTGCACCGCGAGCCCGAGCGCGTGCGCGTGGTCGGCGACCGCGCGGATCTCGTCGGGCGTGTAGACGGTCCCGACCTCGGTCGACTGGGTCAGGGACACGACGCCGGGCTGCGCGCGGTGCTCGTCGCCGAACCCCCACGCCTCGCGGTCGACGAGCTCGGGCGTGAGCTTGCCGTCGGGTGTCGGCACCGGCAGCAGCTTGATCCCGGCGACGCGCTCGGGCGCGCCGTTCTCGTCGGTGTGGATGTGCGCGTCACCGGAGCACACCACCGCGCCCCACGGCGGCAGGACCGCCTGCAGGCTCAGGACGTTCGCGCCCGTGCCGTTGAACACCGGGAACGTCTCGGCCTGCGGGCCGAGGTGCTCCCGCACGACGTCCTGGAGCCGCGCGGTCCACGCGTCCGCGCCGTAGGAGGTCTCGTGCCCGCCGTTCGCGGCGACGAGCGCGGCCATCACCTCCGGGTGCGCGCCCGCGTAGTTGTCGGACGCGAAGTCGCGGCGTGCGGGGTCGTGCGCCGGCGCGGGGTCGGTGCTCGAGGTCGGGTCCGTCGTGGGGTGCGCAGTCACGGCTCCAGTCTCCCTCGCCGCACGCCGTGGTCGGTGGGCCCTCCTCGCCGCGCGCGTGGGCGCGTCGTGCGGGATGATCCAGCCCGACCACGAGGAGGGCTGGTGCGCCACACGGACCGCGACGAGACGTTCACCGAGCGCATGGACCGCAACTGGGACGAGCTCCTGCAGGAGCTGCGAGTCACGCAGACGGGCGCGCAGATCCTCACGGGCTTCCTGCTCACGATCCCGTTCCAGCAGCGCTTCGCGGACCTGGACGCCTACCAGCAGGACCTGTACCTGGTCCTCGTGGTGCTCGCGATCCTCGCGACCGCGCTCATCGTCGCGCCGGTGAGCCTGCACCGGGTGCTGTTCCGCAAACGCATGAAGGAGGAGATCGTCGACGCGGGCAACGTGCTCGCCCGGCTCGGTCTCGCGGTCCTGGCGCTCGCGATCGCCGGCAGCGCGTCGTTCGTGTTCGACGTGGTGCTCGACCGCGTCGCGGGCGTGGTCGTCGGTGCCGTGGCGCTCGTCGTGCTCGCGCTCTGCTGGTGGGTGCTCCCGCAGGTCCTCAGGCGGCGCAACGTCGCCCGGGAGGACGCGGACGCGGCCGCGGTGCCCGACCGCAGCTGACGCCCGCCGCGGGCAGGACGAAGGCCCGGCCCCCTGCTCGGGGTGCCGGGCCTTCGAGGGGGCTCGGTCAGCCCTGGACGGCGCGCTTGAGCGTGCTGCCCGCGGTCAGCTTCACGCGGTGGCCGGCGGGGATGTCGAGCTTCTCGCCGGTCTGGGGGTTGATGCCCGTGCGCGCGGCGCGCTCGGCGCTCCCGATCGCCAGGAAGCCGGGGATCGAGACGGTCTCGCCGGCGGCGAGCTGCTCGACGACGACGTCCTGGAACGCGCGCAGCACCTTGTCGGTGTCGGTCGCGGTCAGGCCCGCCTTGCCGGCGACGGCCTGCACGAGCTCGGTGCGGTTGAGGCTCACGTGAGTTCGACTCCTGTCTTGTCCTACGGCCGGCGGACTCGGCGGCCGCAGGCGACCCTAGCCCGGCGCGCAGGTCCCTTCGCGCACGCCGGACGTCGTGGCGTGCGATCTTCGTCACGCGTGGGTGCGGGCGAGCAGCTCCTCGACGGGCCAGGTGGTGACCACGCGGGAGGTGTCGATGCCGTGCTGCGCGGCACGCAGACAGCCGGTCAGCTGCCAGTCGAGCTGGCCCGGCGCGTGCGCGTCGGTGTCGATCGCGAAGTCGCAGCCCGCCTCGACCGCGAGCGCGAGCAGGTCGTGCGGCGGGTCGAGCCGGTCGGGGCGGCAGTTGATCTCGACGGCGACGCCGTGCTCGGCGCACGCGTCGAACACGGCACGCGCGTCGAACTCGCTCTGGGGGCGCTCGCGGCCCAGCAGGCGGCGCCCCGTGCAGTGCCCGAGCACGTCGGTCGCGGGGTCGCGGACCGCCGCGATCATGCGGCGCGTCATGGCCGCGCGGTCCATGCGCAGCTTGGAGTGCACGGACGCGACGACGACGTCGAGCTCGGCGAGCAGGTCGGGGTCCTGGTCGAGCGTGCCGTCGTCGAGGATGTCGACCTCGATGCCGGACAGCACGCGGAACGGCGTCACCGCCCGGTTCAGGGCGGCGACCTGGTCGAGCTGGGCACGCAGGCGCGCGGCGGACAGCCCGTTGGCGACCGTGAGCCGCGGCGAGTGGTCGGTGATCGCCTGGTACTCGTGGCCGAGCTCGAGGGCGGCGAGCACCATCTCCTGGATGGAGGCGCCGCCGTCGCTCGCCTCCGAGTGCGCGTGCAGGTCGCCGCGGATCGCGTCGCGCAGCGTCCGGGCGGCCGCGGCGTGCTCGCCGGCGGAGTCGAGTGCGGCGGTGACCGACTCCGTGAGCTCGCGCTCGAGCTCCGTGAGGTAGGTGACCTCCTTGCCGCGCCAGGCGAGCTCGACGACGCCCGCGGTGCGGGCCCCGACCGACGGCAGGTCGGTGAGCCCCCCGGCCGCGACGAGCGTGGCGAGGCGCCCCGGCGCCTGCTGCTCGACGACGCTCGCGGCGGAGCGGAACGCCTCGCTGCGGTAGGACGTCGCCTGCGCGCGCTCGAGCAGGAACGCGACGCGTCGCAGGGTGGCGACGGCGCGGTCGCGGCGCGCCGCGTCGTCGGCGTCCGGGGTCACCGGTGTCGCCGGCGTCACGAGGCCTTGGCCTTGGCCTTCTTGCGCGTCGGCTCGGGCGCGTCGTCGTCGGCGGGCTTCTTGCGCGTGCGCGGCTTCGTGGCGCGCTTGGCGGGTGCCGCGTCGTCGCCGTCGTCGGTGGGCGTCTCGCCGCGCGCGGAGCGGGCCTTCTCGACGCTGCGCTGCAGCGCGGCGAGCAGGTCGACGACCTCGCCGCCCTCGCCGCCCTCGGGCGCGGCGGGCTGGGGCAGGGAGCGCGTGTCGCCCGAGGAGACCTTCGCCTCGATGAGCTGGGTGAGCGCCGCCTCGTACCGGTCCTCGAACTGCGAGGGGTCGAAGTCCGAGGCGAGCGAGTCCACGAGCGACTGGGCCATGGCGAGCTCGGCGGGCTTGACCGTGACGTCCGCGTCGAGCACGGGGAAGTCGGCGGCCCGCACCTCGTCGGGCCACAGGAGCGTCTGCAGGCAGATGACCTTGCCGCGCACGCGCAGCACGGCCATGGTCTCGCGCTGCCGCAGCGCGACCTTGACGACGGCCATCCGGTCCGCCTCCTCGAGCGCGCCGCGCAGCAGCGCGTACGGCTTCGCGGCGGTCTTGTCGGGCTCCAGGTAGTACGTCTTGCCGAGCAGGATCGGGTCGACCTGCTCGGCGGGGACGAACTCGAGCACCTCGATCTCCCGCTCGGTGGCGAGCGGCAGACGCGCGAAGTCCTCGTCGGTCAGCACGACGAGCTCGCCGTCCGCGGTCTCGTAGCCCTTGGAGATCTCGTCCATCGTCACCGGCTCGCCGTCGACGCTGCACACCTTGCGGTAGCGGATGCGCCCGCCGTCGGCGGCGTGCACCTGGTGCAGCGTGACCTCGTGCTCACCGGTCGCGGCGTACAGCCGGACCGGGACGTTGACGAGTCCGAACGCGACCGCGCCCTTCCAGATCGCCCGCATCGTGCGCCTCCGTCACTCGTGCCCGCTGCCGGGGCTCGTCGCTGCTCGCCTGTCGTGTCCCACGCCTGCCCCGACCTGGGGCTCCAGCCTGCCAGGGGCGTGCCGTCCGCGCTCGTGGCGACGCGCGACGTGCACCCGTCGGGGTGCGGCCGCGCGCTCCCCCGCGCCCGCCGACCCCGTCCTGGGCAGGATGGACCCGTGCTCCCCATGCTGGCCACCCCCGCGACCTCGGGCGGTCTGCCGCGCGGTCCCGGTTGGGCGTTCGAGGTCAAGTGGGACGGCGTGCGCGCGATCGCGGACACCACGGGCCCGGTGCTGCGGCTGTGGAGCCGCGCGGAGCGCGAGGTGACGGCCGCGTACCCGGAGCTCGCGGGGCTCGCGGAGCTGCCGGACACGGTGCTCGACGGCGAGGTGGTCGCGATGGACGCGGGCATCCCGTCGTTCCCCGCGATCGCCGAGCGGATGCACGTGCGCGACCCGCGTCGCGCGGCCGAGCTCGCCCGGGTCCGGCCCGTGACGTACCTCGTGTTCGACGCGTTGCGGGTCGCGGGCGTGGACCTCGCGACCCGCCCGTACGACGAGCGGAGGGCGGCGCTCGAGGCGCTCGTGCTGCCCGAGCGCGTGGCGCTGTCGCCCGTCTACACCGACGGCGACGAGCTCTGGTCGGTCACCGCCGCGCACGGTCTGGAGGGCGTCGTCGCCAAGCGCCGCGCGTCGCCGTACCGTCCGGGCGCCCGCTCGCCCGACTGGGTCAAGGCCGCCCACCGGCACCACGTCGCCGCGCTCGTCGGCGGCTGGCGCGACGAGACGAGCGGGTCCGGTCGCCTGGGCGCGCTGCTGCTCGGCGCGCGCGACGCGACGGGGGCGCTGCGGTACCTCGGGCGGGCGGGCAGCGGCCTGACGGGCGCCCTCGCGCGACGTCTGCACGACGAGGTCGTGCCGCTCGCCGCGGCCACGAGCCCGTTCGACGACGAGGTGCCACGGGTCGACGCACGCGGCACGCACTGGTGCGCCCCGACGCTCGTCGTGCAGGTGCGCTACCTGACCCGCACCCCGCAGGGCCGGCTGCGCCAGCCGGTCGTGCTCGGGGTGCGCGACGACACGGTCCCCGACCCCTGGGAGGCGGCATGACCCCCGAGCGCCAGACGTTCGACGTGGGCGGCACGCAGGTGCGCGTCTCGCACCTGGACAAGGTGCTGTACCCGTCGACGGGCACGACCAAGGCCGAGCTGATCGACTACGTCGTGCGGGTCGCTCCCGCGCTGCTGCGCCAGCTCGAGGACCGGCCCGTCACGCGCATCCGGTTCCCGGACGGGGTCGACGGGCAGCCGTTCTTCGAGAAGAACGTGCCGCGCGGCGCGCCGCCGTGGCTGCGCCACCGCGTGCTGCCGGCCGCGCCGGGCAACGACGACGAGGGCACCGAGCTCGACCTGCCGTTCCTCGACGACCTCGCGGGGCTGGTGTGGGCGACCAACGCGGGCGCGCTCGAGCTGCACACCCCGCAGTGGTCGGTCACCCGCGGCGGGAAGGTGCGCGGTGCGGACCGGCTCGTCGTCGACCTCGACCCCGGCGAGGGCGCGGGGCTCGACGAGTGCACGCAGGTGGCGCACCTCGTCGCGCAGCGACTCGCCAAGGACGACCTGACGACGACCGTGCCCGTCACCTCGGGCAGCAAGGGCATGCAGCTGTACGCGCCGTTGCCCCGGCGCCGCCCCGCGGTCCAGGTGCGCCAGTACGCGCGGGACCTGGCGCACGAGCTCGCGCGCGAGCACCCGCAGCTCGTCGTGGCCGTCATGCGCAAGGACCTGCGCGGCGGCAAGGTCCTGCTCGACTGGTCCCAGAACCACCCCGCGAAGACGACCATCACGCCGTACTCGCTGCGCGGCCGGCACGAGCCGCGCGTCGCCGCGCCCCGCTGGTGGGACGAGGTGGTCCCGGGGCTCACCCAGCTCGCTCCCACCGACGTCGCGCAGCGGCTCGCGGAGCGCGGCGACCCGTTCGTGGACGGTGCGGGACGGCCGTCGCCGCCCTGACGCGCGGGTGACCTGCATGGGCAGACGCCCGGGGCACCCCCGCCGGGCGCCTGCCCCGGCGCGTCCCGGACCGGCGCGCCGGTCGGGGCCGTCTGCGATGGCGAGGTGTCGCGACGTGCGGCAGCGTGGAGTCCCGGGCCTGACCGCACGGCCCGCGACCACGAGACGAGGAGCCTGACATGGCGCGCAAGGACCTGCCGAAGTACACCGTCCCCTCGCTGACCCCGCAGGACGGCGCGGCGGTCGCGGCGATCCTCCAGGAGCGGCTGGACGCGCTGAACGACCTGGCGCTCACGCTCAAGCACATCCACTGGAACGTCGTGGGGCCGCACTTCATCGCGGTGCACGAGATGATCGACCCCCAGGTGGACGCCGTGCGCGCGATGGTGGACGCGGTCGCCGAGAGGATCGCTACGCTCGGCGTCGCACCGGTGGGAACCCCGGGTGCGCTCGTGAAGAACCGCACGTGGGACGACTACAGCATCGGCCGCGCGTCGACCACGGAGCACCTGGGCGCGCTCGACGAGGTCTACGTCGGGGTGATCACCGCGCACCGCAAGGCCGCCGCCGACACCGAGGAGCTCGACACCGTGACCAACGACCTGCTGGTCGGCCACCTGCACGAGCTGGAGCTGTTCCACTGGTTCGTCCGGGCGCACCTGGAGTCCTCGGGCGGCGCGCTGAGCACGGCGGGCGCGAGCACCGAGAAGGAGGCCGCGCGCGCGGCCTCGGGTGCGGCACGCAAGGCGTCGGCGGCCAGGTGAGCCCACGCACGACCCCCGGAGCCCGGCCCGGCGCCCGGGGCGACGACCAGCGCGGCGACGACCTGCGCGCGGTCCGCCCCGGGACGTCGCGGCCGTGCTCTGCGCACCCCGACGCGCGGCTGCACCTCGCGGCACGGCTCGAGGACGCGTTCGACCGCCGCGTCGCGGCGGTGCTGGCGCGCCGCGGCTGGACGCTGCGGATCGAGCCGTACGCCGGGTACGGCGCGCCGGGCTGGGTGCGCGTGTTCGCCCGCACGCTGCTGGCCGCGCCCGTCGTGCACGAGCAGGACCTGCCGGGTGCGGGTGCCGCGGCCCAGGCGGGTGCGCGTCCCGCGGCGGCGGTGCGCGGCTGGCGGTCGTTCGCGACAGCGCAGGTCGCCGGCGCGTGGGTCGAGGTGCGCGTCGGTGACCGCGTGCACCGGGTCGAGACCGACCGCGGCGGCTACCTGGACGTGCGGCTGGCGAGCGACCTCGCGCCCGGTTGGCACGACGTGGAGCTGCGCGCGGCGGACGGCGCGCGTGCGACCGCGCCGGTGCACGTGATCGGTCCGGACGTGCGGTCGGGCATCGTGAGCGACATCGACGACACGGTCCTCGTCACCCGTCTCCCCCGCATCTTCGTCGCGGCCTGGAACACGCTCGTCCGGCACGAGAACGCCCGCGAGCCCGTCCCCGGCATGGCCGGCCTCTACGCGCGGCTCCTCGCGGGCCGGGACATGCCCGTGGTGTACCTGTCCACCGGGGCGTGGAACGCCGCGCCCGCGATCGGCCGCTTCCTGCGCCGGTTCGGGTTCCCGCCCGGCCCCATGCTGCTGACCGACTGGGGTCCGACGAACACGGGCTGGTTCCGCAGCGGCCGCGAGCACAAGCTGTCGCAGCTGCGGCGGCTCACCCAGGAGCTGCCGCAGGTGTCGTGGGTGCTGATCGGCGACGACGGCCAGCACGACCCGCAGATCTACGCGCACGCCGCGCAGGAGCGTCCCGAGCGGGTGCGCGCGATCCTGCTGCGCCAGCTGACGTTCGCGGAGCACGTGCTCGCGCACGGCCTGCCCGTCCCCGCGTCGGGCTCGGTGCGTGCGGAGGACCAGGCGTCGCGCGACGGGATCCCCGTGCTGCAGGGTGCCGACGGCTATGAGCTGCTGCGCGCGGTGCAGCAGGCCCAGATCACGCTGGAGTAGCGCACCGGGCACTGAAGTAGCGCACGCGGCGACCGCCGGACGGACGCCGCTGGGACCGGCTGCGCGGGCGGGCTCAGAGGCGGTCGGGGTCGTCCCACTCGTCGTTGCTCGACACGGGCTCGTCGTCGGGGACCAGCTCGGTGGCCCGCAGCGACCGGGGCGCCCGGCTCGGGTCTCCCCCGGACCGCGCGTCCGCGGCGGCGAGCACCGCGTCGTCGGGGGTCCGCTCGGCGATGCGCTCGGCGGCCGGGTTCGAGACGAGGTCGTGATCGCGCGGCATGCCATCGTTCTACCCGGTCGGCGGCGATCGCGCACCCGTTCGGCCACGCGAAAGACGACCTGCACCTGGCATCCGCGCTGCTCACGGCCCCGCCAGAGACCAAGGTCACATGTCGGGAAGATCACAGGTGCCTCGCGGTGAAGAATCTCGACGTCAACTTACGATCGGCTCGTGCCTTCCCGGAACACCGCCCCCGGAACTGAGCCCCGCACCGACACGGACCTGGACGTCCTGCTCGTCGGTGGGGGATCATGAGCGCGACGCTCGCGAGCCTCCTGAGCACGCTCGAGCCGTCCTGGCGGATCGAGATCCACGAGCGACGGGACGCCGTCGCGCAGGAGAGCTCCAACCCGTGGAACAACGCGGGCACCGGCCACGCGGCGCTGTGCGAGCTCAACTACACCCCGCAGCGCCCGGACGGCTCGGTCGACATCACGAAGGCCGTGACGATCAACGAGCAGTTCGAGCTCTCGCGCGAGCTGTGGCACTACCTCGCCGGCAAGGACCGCCTGCCCGGTGGCTCCGGCTTCGTCTCCGCCACGCCGCACATGACGTTCGTCCGCGGCGCAGAGGGCGTCGACTACCTGCGTCGCCGCCACGCGGCGCTGAGCAGCCACCCACTGTTCTCCGACCTCGAGTTCTCGACGGACCCGGAGCAGATCCGCCGGTGGGCTCCCCTCCTGATGGCCGACCGCGACCCCGACGAGCCGGTCGCCGCGACGCGTGCCACCGCCGGCACGGACGTGGACTTCGGCGCCCTGACCCGCTCGATGATCGACGACACGGTCCGCCGCGGCGCATCCCTGCACCTCGAGTCCGAGGTGACGCGCCTGCGCCGCCGCGCGGACGGGACGTGGCGCGTGACGCTGCGCGACCGTCGCTGGAACGGCCACCGGCGTGCGCGCGTCGTCACCGCGCGGTTCGTGTTCATCGGCGCGGGCGGCGGTGCGCTCGGCCTGCTGCAGAAGTCGGGGATCCCCGAGATCAAGGGCTACGCGGGCTTCCCGATCAGCGGCCAGTTCCTGCGCACGACGAACCCCGCGGTCGTCGCCCAGCACCACGCCAAGGTGTACGGCCGGGCCGAGATCGGCGCTCCCCCGATGTCCGTGCCGCACCTCGACACGCGCGTCGTCGAGGGCGAGACCGCGGTCATGTTCGGCCCGTACGCGGGCTGGAGCATGAAGTTCCTCAAGCACGGCTCGTGGCTCGACCTCGTGCGGTCCATCCGCCCGGGGAACCTCGTCCCGATGCTCGCCGTCGGGCTGCAGAACCTCGACCTGCTGAAGTACCTCATCAGCGAGGTCACGGCGTCGCGCGAGGCACGCTTCGCCGCGCTGCGCAGGTTCGTGCCGACGGCGCGCGCGTCCGACTGGGAGCTCATCACCGCGGGCCAGCGCGTCCAGGTCATCAAGAAGGGCAAGGGCGGCGGCGTCCTCGAGTTCGGCACCGAGCTCGTCACGTCCGCCGACGGCTCGATCGCGGGCCTGCTGGGCGCCTCGCCGGGCGCCTCGACCGCGGTCGCGACGATGGTCACGCTGCTCGAACGCTGCTTCCCGGAGCGGGTCGAGGCGTGGCAGCCGGCCCTGCGGGAGATGATGCCGAGCCTCGGCGGCGGCACCTGGGACGAGTCGTTCGAGCTGGACCGCTTGGTCGACGAGGCGTTCTCGTCCGATCATTCAGCGTGACCCCGGACGAACCCTCAGCCCCCGAGGCCGTCAGCGCCCAGATGCGCCGCGCGAAGGCGCAGGCGTTCACGGACCACACGACGGTCGGACTCGTGCGCACGGAGGCCGACGGCCGCGTGACGATCGCGTGCGCGTGCGGCATGGAGCTCACGAACGGCCCGACGTGGTCGCTCGACGAGCACATCCGCCTGCACCGTGCCGAGGCGCGCTTCCTCGCGCTCGCCGCCGTCGCGCCCGTGGGCATTCCCCGGCTCGTGCCGTGGCCGGTCCCGGGCGTCGACGCGCAGGTCTGACCCCGCGCGCCCGACGACCCTGCGCGACAGGTCAGTCGCGCACGACGACGAGCCCGTCGTCGTGGTCGTGCGGCAGCCCGAGCTCGTGCGCGCGCTCGTGCGCCTCCCGGGCCGCCATCCGCTCCGCGATGCGCGCCTGCACCTGCGGCCGGCGCAGCGGCGGGACCGTCGGTGGCGGGGTGCGGCGCTCGGGCAGCTCCGCGAGGATCGCGGCGGTCGCCGCCGCCACCGCCCGCACGGCCGCCTCGAACGGTTCACGCGTCGCGGCCGACGGTGTGCGCACCCCCGTGACCTTGCGCACGTACTGCACGGCGGCGGCCTCGATCTCGTCGTCGGTCGCGGGCGGCTCGAGGCCGCGCAGGGTCGTGATGTTCCGGCACATGTGCCGACGCTACGCCGCGGCCCGCGGGCCTGTCAGGACGCGTCCCCGCCGGGGCGCTCGAGCTCGAGCAGCGCCGCCTTCGCGGCGTCACCACCGGCGTACCGGCCCGGGGACCCGTCGGAGCGGACCACGCGGTGGCACGGCACGACGAGCGGCACCGGGTTGAGCGCGCACGCGGTCCCCACGGCCCGCACGGCGCGGGGGCGCCCGGCCGCGGACGCGACCTGGGCGTAGCTGGCCGTGCGCCCGTAGCCGATCGTCGGGAGGTGCTCGACGACCGCACGCCGGAACCCGGTCGCGAGGCGCAGGTCGACCGGCAGATCGAACCGGTGGCGGGCGCCCGAGAAGTACTCGTCGAGCTGACGTGCGACGTCGTCGAGCCTGCGGGGCGCCGCCAGCACGCGCGGGCTGACGCGCGCCGCGAGGTCGGCCAGCACGGCGTCGTGGTCCTGCACCGCGAACGCGACGCGGACCAGCCCGACCGGGGTGGCCGCGAGCAGCAGGGTGCCGACCGGGGCGTCGAGCGTCCGGTACGCGACGTCGAGCAAACCCGCGTCCTGCGCGCGTGCGACGAGCCGCGCGTGCAGGTCGGCGATCGCCCGCTCCCCCGGTTCCGGCACGGCCGCCAGCAGGCGCGCGGTCTCGTCGTCGACGGTGCTCATGACCGGTCTCCTGTCTGCGGGAGGGCGGCGCGGTCGCCGTCCTGCTCGTCGTGCCACCACCGCGGCGCCGTGCGACGCAGGGCCGCGACGCCGTCGGCCGCCGCCCGCCGTGCGGCCTCGACGCTCCCGCCGAGCTCGGCGGCGACCTCGGCGTACGGCAGACCGGCGAGGTGGTGCAGCGTGACCGCGTGCCGCTGCTTGTCGGGGAGCGTCGCGAGCGCGCCCCACAGGTCGAGGTCGCGGTGCCGGTCGCTCGCGGGCGCGTCCGGCAGGTCACCGACGGGTACCGCACGCCGCCGGGTCGCGCGCCACACGTCGATCGACCTGCGGCGTGCGATCGTCACGAGCCACGCCTCGACGTTCGTCCCGGGCTCGAGCGTGGGCCAGGCTCGCAGCGCCGCGAGGAACGTCTCGGCCCACGCGTCCTGCGCGTCGTGCGGTCCGACGACCGCCCGGCACACGCGCAGCACGGTGGCACCGTGCGCGCGCACGACCTCCTCGAACGGTCCGGGCATGGTCACAGTGTGCAGACGTCGCAGCCCGTCGCGGCGTGAGGTCCGTGCGTGGACCGCGCGCCGGGGCGCGGCACGCAGGCGCGGGCACGCGTGCGCGGGGCACCCCCTGACCTGCGGCAGGATGTGACCGTGACCACGACGAACTCGTTGCCGGCCCGGTCCCTGATCGTCGCCCAGGCCCTCGCGGACGCCGGTGTCGAGGGGGAGGTGGTCGAGCTGCCCGACTCCGCGCGGACCGCGGCGGAGGCGGCGGCCGCGCTCGGCTGCCAGGTCGGGCAGATCGCCAACAGCCTCGTGTTCTGGGCGGACGGCACGCCGTTGCTCGTCATGACCAGCGGCCGGCACCGCGTCGACACGACCGCGCTCGCCCGCCGGCTCGGCCGCACGACGCTCGAGCGCGCCACGCCCGAGCAGGTGCGGCTCGCGACGGGCCAGGCGATCGGCGGCGTCGCGCCCGTCGGGCACCCGACGCCGCTCGAGACGGTCGTCGACGAGTCGCTCGCCGAGTACGCGCGCGTGTGGGCCGCGGGTGGCACGCCCCACACGGTCTTCCCGACGACGTTCGACGAGCTCGTGCGGCTCACGGGCGGCTCGGTGCACCCCGTCACGAGCTGACGCGACGCGCGTCACGGGCGCGCCGGGACCTTCGTGCCACCTCCTGGCGCCCTCGAGGGGCGATGCTGGCAGCGTCGTCACCCAGGGTCAGCGAGGTGATCGGGATGCGGATCGACGGACCGGTGGTCGTCGCCGTCGACGGGACGGAACGCAGCGTGCGGACGCTGCGCTGGGGCATCGAGGCTGCGGTGCAGCGTCGGGCACGGCTCGTCGTCGCGCACGTCGCCGCGCCCGCGGTGGGTCCCTGGACATGGGCCGGCGCCCCGGCCGTCCCGGCGGACGACGACGCCCTCGTGGGCGAGCTGCGCCAGGTGTGCACGAGGGTCGCGCGAGCGCACCCCGACCTCGACGTCACGGCCGTCCTGCTGCACGGGTCGACCGTCCCCGCGCTCACCGAGTACACGCGCGACGCGCAGCTGCTCGTCACCGGACGGCGCGGCGCACCGCCGGCGACGCTGACGGTCGGCACGGCGCTGTCCTGGCGCGCCCGCTGCCCCGTCGCGATCGTGCGTGAGGACCTCGTGACGTCCGGACCCGTGGTCGTCGGCGTCGACGAGACGCCCGGGTCGTGGTTCGCGGCCGGGCTCGCGGCGCGCGAGGCGCGCCACCGCGGCGTGCCGCTGCACGTGCTGCACGCCCGGCGCCCGCACGACGACGACGCGGGCCGTCGCACCGCGCTCGACGTCGCCGCGGACCTCGCGGAGACCTACCCGGACCTGCCGGTGCGCTCGTTCCTGTCCGACGGTGACCCGGTGCGCGCGCTCGTCGAGGCGTCCCGCACGGCCGGGCTCCTCGTCGTCGGCAGCCGTCAGGTACGCGGCTGGCGACGGCTCGTCGGCAGGCGCGTGGCCCGCCTCGCATCGTGCCCCGTGCTCGTCGTGCGCGACGAGACGCCGTGACGCCCCGCCGCGGTATCTGAGCGCACGTCACCGGTTCCTCCCCGACGACCGCCGCGGGCGGAGGGCGAGGAGGCCTGCCATGTCGTACACGGGCGACGGGCGGCTGCCCGTCATCTACGTCCGAGGGTTCGCGGGGGGCCGCGGCGGCATCAACGACGCGGTCGCCGACCCGTTCTACGGGTTCAACGAGGGATCCGTGCAGGTCCGTGTCGTCGACTCGGCGCGTCCGCAGTTCCACCAGTTCGAGAGCCCCCTGCTGCGGCTCATGATCGACCACGAGTACCAGCTGCTCGTCGAGGGGAACCAGGCGACCTACCTGCAGACCAGGGGCGACGGCGACGTGCCCGCCGCGACGATCTGGGTGCACCGCTTCTACGACGACTACTCGACGGAGCTCGTGACGGACGCACCCGCGTTCAGTATCGAGTCCGCGTCCCAGAAGCTGTTCGAGATGGTGCAGCTCGTGCGGCGCCGGACGGGCGCGCCACGGGTCTTCCTGGTGGCGCACTCGATGGGCGGGCTCGTCGTGCGCGGGATGCTGCAGCGCGTGATCCCGGACGCCCTCGGGCCGGACGGGCGGCCGCTGGTCGCGTCGGACCTGGTGGACCGGGTCTTCACGTACGCGACGCCGCACGGCGGGATCGAGTTCGACGTCGGCTTCGGGCTCCTCGAGAAGCTGCGGGACACGCTCGGCGTGCAGGGAGCCGACATCTTCGGGCCGCGCCGCATGCGCGAGTACCTGACCCCGGCGAGCGCCACGGAACCGGAGGGCGGGTTCGACGCGACCGTCCTGCCCGACGGGAGCTTCCCGCGCGAGCGGTTCTTCTGCCTCGTCGGGACGAACGCCTCCGACTACGACGTCGCGCTCGGGCTCTCGGCGCGCGCGGTGGGCCCGCGCAGCGACGGTCTGGTGCAGATCGACAACGCCTACATCGACAAGGCGCCCCGTGCCTTCGTCCACCGCAGCCACTCGGGGCGCTACGGGATCGTCAACTCCGAGGAGGGCTACCAGAACCTGCGCCGGTTCCTGTTCGGCGACCTGGAGGTCACGGCCGACCTCACCGGGCTGCGGCTGCCCGGGACGCGGGACGACGACACCGTCTGGCAGCTCGAGAGCCAGATGTCGATCCGCGGCCTGCCCGTGGTGCTGCACGAGCAGAGCGCCGCGCACCTGTGCCCCATCCAGATCGAGCGTCCGAGGACCACGGACGACGTGGCGCGACCGGTCCCGCTCGTGCGCACGTACCTGTGGTCGAAGGCGAGCCGCCCGCAGGACCCCCGGACGGGGGCGCCGTCCACGACCATGCGGCACGTGCTGCGGCTGCGGCTGCTGTCGCTGCGCAAGTCCGGGGGGCTGCTGTCGTTCCTCGACCACCTCGAGCAGGCCGAGGACTGGTCCGACGTCCTCGTGGTCGACATCGAGATCTCGCAGGACGCACAGCCGCGCGCCTGGGCCGAGTGGGGGTCACGGGTCGAGGGCGCGCTGCGGGACTGGAAGCCCGACCCGGGGGCGACGCTCCCGCTGACGGACGAGGAGGACGCCCCGGGTGTGTGGCGTGCCTGCGTCGGGGTGCCCGAGGCCGCCCGCCCGCTGCTCGGGGCCGGCGCGGCCGTGACGATCCAGGTGCAGGGCCGTGCCACGCTCGACCGTGCGGGGCGCGTGTGACCGACCTGACCGGCGGGCGACGGTCGCGCGGGCACGCCGTGTGAGAGCCTGGGTGCAGAGCCCGCCGCCGGGCTCCCGGACGAGGGTGCCGTACCCGGACAGCGACAAGACGGCACGTCGGAGCTCGCCATGGCATGGTTCGTCCTCGTCCTGTCCGGAGCCCTCGAAGCCGTCTGGGCCACCGCCCTCGGCCGCTCGCAGGGCCTGCACCGTCTCGTCCCGACGGTCGTCTTCGTGGTCGCGCTGACCGCGAGCATGCTGGGGCTCGGCTACGCGATGCGCACGCTGCCAGTCGACACGGCGTACGCCGTGTGGGTCGGCATCGGTGCCTCGTTGACGGTGGGCTGGGCCATGCTCAGCGGCGCCGAGCCCGTCAGTGCCGTCCGGCTGCTCCTCGTGCTGGGCATCGTCGCGTGCGTGGTCGGGCTCAAGCTCGTCCACTGACATCCCCGCCGGCAGCCCCCGCTGGCACCCCTCAGGCGGGCATGACCTTCGCGCCCGCCGCCCGTGGCGTCTGCGGCGGGCCGACGAACCAGCTCACCGAGCGCGCGACGTCGCCTGCCCGCAGCCACTCGTGGCGCTCGGAGCGCGGGTCGTCCTGGTCGTCGCGCCACGCCACCATGACGTGCTCCGCGGTCCACCGCACGGCCCGCGCGGGGCGCCACTCCTCGGTCCCGTCGAGCCAGACCACGCGGACGATGACCGGGATGTCGCCCTGCGGCCGGACCGGGATGCGCTCGGGAGCCTCCCGGTTCGCGACCTCGCGCCGGGTGCCGCGCGGCGCCCATGCCCCGGCGCGAGGGTTCGTGCTGTGCTCCACCCGATCATCGTACTCGCACACCTGTTCGAGCCGCGACGCCGGTCGGCCGCTCTCACCCGCCCGCCGTGCGGGTCCAGGCGGCGGCAGGTGCGATCCTGTCCCCGTGACAGCCCAGGAGACCGCGCCCGAGGTGCGCCGCGGGTACGCCCGGGGGCGGGCGACGCGCGAGGAGATCCTCGAGGCCGCGCTCGTGCTGTTCGGCGAGGTCGGGTACCACACGGCGTCCCTGCGGGAGATCGCCGCGCGCGTCGGGATCTCCCACCCGGGCCTGCTGCACCACTTCGCGAGCAAGGCTGCGCTGCTGGAGGCGGTGCTGCAACGCCGCGACGACGTCGACGACGCCGCCATGGCGCAGGACCTCGCGTCGGGCTTCGACTACCTCGAGGCGCTCGTACGCGTCGTCGAGCGCAACGCGGCGCGGCCCGGCATCGTCGAGCTGTTCGCGACGCTGTCGAGCGAGGCGACGTCTCCGGCGCACCCCGCGCACGCGTACTTCGAGCGCAGGTACGCCCGCACGCTCGCGGACCTGGTCCACGTGTTCGAGCAGCACCGGGCGGAGGGCCGGCTGCGCGACGGTCTCGAGCCGGTCGCGGCGGCGCGACGCATGATCGCCGTGATGGACGGGCTCCAGGTGCAGTGGCTGCTCGGCGCGGACTGTCCCGCGACGCGCGTCGACATGGTCGAGCACGTGCGCGCGCAGTACGTGTCGTACCTGCGCGACTAGCCCTCCTCGTCGGCGTTCGCGAGCGCGACCAGCGCCGCGAGGTCGTCGTGGTCGACGGGCGCGAAGCCGGAGTCGACGAGCGCACGGGCGGGCATCTGCAGGATCATCGCGCGCATCGTCTCGTCGAGGTCCGCGAGGCCCTGCTCGCCCTCGCGTGGTGCGAGCAGCGGCGCCAGGACCTGCGCGCCGCGCGGGTGCTCGAGCCACTCGCCGATCGTCGACATCGCGCTGAGCTCGCCCCACAGGGGCTCGCCCTCGACGTCCACCTCGAGCGCGCCGCGCACGTCGCGCGACGACGCCCCGACCTCGACGACGAACGCGCCGCCCTCCACGACCCACCGCCGCAGGCCGGGGTGCCAGTACGACAGGTCCCGGGCCGTGAGCGTGAACGACGCCGTGGCCGACTCCCCCGGCGCCAGCGTGAGCTTGGTGAACGCCTTGAGCTCGCGCGTGGGACGCACCACGCCGGCCTGCGGATCCCGCACGTACACCTGCACGACCTCCGCACCGGCGCGCGCGCCGAGGTTCGTGACCCGCACGTCGACGTCGAGCGTGACGTCGGCACCCGAGCCGTGGACCTGCACGCGCACGTCGTCGTACCCGAAGGTCGTGTACGTCAGGCCGTGCCCGAACGGGAACGCGACGTCGAGCCGGCGCGTGTCGTACCACCGGTACCCGACGAGCACCCCCTCGCCGTACCGTACGTGCCCGTGCTCCCCGGGGAAGCTCCCGAACGCCGGGGTGTCCTCGAGCCGCAACGGGACGGTCTCCGCGAGCCGGCCCGACGGCGGCACCGCGCCCGTGAGCACGTCCGCGACGGCGGACCCGCCCGCCTGCCCGCCGAGCCACGTGACGAGGACCGCGGCCGCGTCGTCGCGCCACGGCATCTCGACCACCGAACCGCCCGCGAGGACGACGACGACCCGGCGGGTGACCGCGGCGAGTGCGTGCAGCAACGCGACCTGGTTCTCGGGCAGGCCGAGCCGCGGCCGGTCGTAGCCCTCGGACTCGTCCGGCGCCGGCAGGCCGAGGTGCACGACGACCGTGTCCGCGCCGCGCGCCGCCTCGACGGCCGACTCGAGCAGCGACGCGTCGTCTCCCGGGCGTCCGTCCGGCAGGGTGTAGCCCGGCTGGAACGCGACGTCGTCGCGCTGGGCGCGCAGCGCGCTCAGCGCGTCGTCGAGGCGCGTCGGGTTGACCTGCGAGGAGCCCGCGCCCTGGTAGCGCGGCGTGCGGGCGAGCTCGCCGACGACCAGGACGCGCCCGCGGGCCAGCGGGAGGAGCGGGGCGCCGTCGACGGGCTCGTTCTTCAGCAGGACCGTGCCGGCGGCAGCGGCCTCGCGGGCGAGGGCGTGGTGGGCGTCGGCGTCGTAGTCCCCGGGTGCGTCGAGCGCGGGCTGGGCGCGGGCGACGACCTCCAGGACGCGGCGAACGGCGCGGTCGAGCACCGCCTCGTCGAGCCGCCCCTCGCGTACGGCCGCGACGACCGCCTCGTCGGAGCGCGGACCGGCCGACGGCATCTGCAGGTCCAGCCCGGCGGCGAGCGACACCGCGCGGTCCTGGACGGCGCCCCAGTCGGAGACGACGACTCCGTCGAAGCCCCACTCGTCGCGCAGCACCTGCGTGAGCAGCCACTCGTGCTCGGACGCGTACGTGCCGTTGATCTTGTTGTAGGCGCACATGACGGTCCAGGGCCGTGCGCGGGTCACGACCCGCTCGAACGCGGGCAGGTAGATCTCGCGCAGGGTGCGCTCGTCGACGTCCACCGACACGCGCATGCGGTCGGTCTCCTGGTTGTTGGCGGCGAAGTGCTTCAGCGACGCGCCCACGCCCTGCGACTGGATCCCCGTGACGAGCGCCGCGCCGAGCTCGCCCGAGAGCACGGGGTCCTCGGCGAGGTACTCGAAGTTCCGGCCGCACAGGGGCGTGCGCTTCATGTTGACGCCCGGTCCGAGCAGCACGGCGACCTGTGCGGCCCGTGTCTCGCGGCCGAGAGCCTCCCCCACGCGACGCGTGAGGTCGACGTCCCACGTCGAGCCGAGTGCGGCGGCGGTCGGGAAGCAGGTCGCGGGTTCCGCGCCCCCGAGCCCGAGGCCGACCGAGGCGCTCGTCTGCTTGCGCAGGCCGTGGGGTCCGTCGGTGACCATGACCGACGGCACGTCGAGGCGTTCGACGGCCTTGAGGTGCCAGAAGTCGGCACCCGAGGTGAGCGCCGCCTTCTCCTCGAGCGTGAGCCTGGGCAGGACGTCGTCGACGTCGAACATGGCACCTCCTCGTGCGGGTCCGTGTGCCGAGGCTAGCCGATTACCTACCGAGTGGTAGGTGACGTGCGTGCTTGCGTGTCGCACCCTCCCGGACTACCTTGGTAGTTGAACATACAACTATCTCGCTCGACCGCCACCACGACCACCCCCGCTGGAGCGCCTGCCATGACCACGTCCCCCCTCGCCGCCGTCACCGACGAGCAAGTCATCAACCCCGAGACGACGATGGACGCGGTGACCCTGCGCGTGGGCGACCTCGAGCGCATGTCCGGCTACTACTCCGGCGCGCTCGCGATGGAGCCCCTCGAGGAGCGCAGCCGCGGCCGCGAGGTGCACCGCGTGCTCGGGCGCGGCACCACCCCGATGCTCCGCCTCGTCCACACCCCCGACCTCCCGCCGGTCGACCCCCGCCAGTCGGGCCTGTTCCACACCGCGTTCCTGTTCGACGACCGCTCGAGCCTCGCGGCGACCGTGTACCGCGCCGCGCAGGACCCGCTCAGCCGGTTCGTCGGGTCCAGCGACCACTCCGTGAGCGAGGCGTTCTACTTCACCGACCCCGAGGGCAACGGCATCGAGCTCTACACCGACCGCGACCGCGACCTGTGGCTGCACCAGCGCGGCCAGATCATGATGACCACCGAGTTCCTCGACCCCAACGCCTTCCTGCGCGAGCACCTCACGCAGGAGGCCGTCGACGCGGGACCGCGCCTCGCCGGGCGAGTCGGTCACGTGCACCTGCAGGTCGGCGACATCGCACGCGCCGACGACTTCTACGTCCGCACCCTCGGGTTCGAGGCCACCATGCGTGAGTACCCGGGCGCACTCTTCGCGTCCGCCGGCGGCTACCACCACCACATCGCGATGAACGTGTGGAACAGCCAGGGTGCGGGCCCGCGGGCCTCGACACTCGGCCTCGGCGACGTCGCGGTCACCGTCCCGACGCGCGGCGACCTCGACGCGCTCGCGGCCCGGCTGCGGGCGCAGGGTGTCGCGTTCGCCGACGACGGCCGCGCGATCACCACGCGCGACCCGTGGGACACGCAGGTGACCGTGTCGCTGCCCGGCTCGAGCACCGAGGACGTCCTCGCGCGCTGAGCCCGCTGCGTCACCCGAGCGCGCTGAGCCCGCTGCGCCTCACCCGAGCGCGCTGCGCAGGTCCGCCACGTCCGCCGTCGCGATCCCGACCGCCGATGCGCCCGCCCGCAACGCGTCGTCCGCCGAGACGAGCACGTCGCCCTGGAGCCGCGCGACCGCGAGGTACTCGGCCCGTCGGACGTCCGCCCACGGCACCTGGTCGGCCAGCTGCCACGCGACCCGGCGCGTCACGCGGTCCGCGAGCAGCCGGATCCGGAGCATCGCGATCCCGTCCAGGTCCGCGAAGCCCTCGCGGCGTGTGCGCTCGCCGCGCAGCACCTCCTCGCGCAGGAGCGCGAGCGCGTCCGAGCGGAGCACGCCCGGCCCCACCAGGGAGTGCTCCGGGGGCACGACCACCTCGGCCCGCACCAGGCCGACGGCGACGGGCGCGTCGATCGCGAACCGGGTCACGTCCCGAGCGTGCCACGCGGCCGATGCGGCCACCAGGGTGGGCCGTCAGCCCCGGCGCACGGGCACCAGCGTGACGTCGCGCAGCCCGGTGCCGTCCACCACAGCCGTCATGAGCGTGCACACCAGCTGGCGGCGCCGGTCGGTCGGCGATCCCGGGTTGAGCAGCCGCGTGCCTGCCGACGTCACGGCGTCCCACGGGATGTGGCTGTGGCCGAACACCAGCAGGTCGGGCCGGTCGTCCGCGAACCGCGCGTCGACCCGCCGCGCGCGCCCGTCCGCCGGCCCGGTCTCGTGCACCACCGCGATGCGCACGGCCTCGACCACGACCCGCGCGACCTCGGGCAGGCGTGCGCGCAGGTCGGCGCCGTCGTTGTTGCCGGACACGCCCACGAGCCGCGGCGCGCGTGCCTCGAACGCGTCCAGCGTCTCGACGTCCACCCAGTCCCCCGCGTGCACGACCACGTCAGCGGCGTCGACCGCCCGCCACACGTCGTCGGGCACCCGCCGCGCGCGCGCCGGGACGTGCGTGTCGGACACCAGCAGGAGACGCGTGACCATCGGTCCATCGTGCGCGACCTGGCCCGAGCGCGCAGGTCTCGGCGCCGCCCCGCGAGCTCGTGCGGGTCACGCACCGCGCGCCCCCGGACATGCGTCAGGCCTGGTGAGACGTCGTCTCACCAGGCCTGATCTCGTCGGGCTGACAGGATTTGAACCTGCGACCCCTTGACCCCCAGTCAAGTGCGCTACCAAGCTGCGCCACAGCCCGAACGGCTCCCGAAGAAGCCTGCGACAGCCTACCGTACGCGCGCGGGTGCCCCGTCTCCCGTCCCACCTGTCCCACTCGTGCCGCCGTCGCCGGCGCCGTCCGCGCCCCCGTGCTCCCGCTCGCGCAGCACGTCGAGCTCGGCGGCGACGAGCCCGAGCAGGACGACGTCGAGCGCGAGCCCGGCGTATCCCACCCACTCCTCGATGCGCAGGAGTGCCACCTGCGTGATCAGCAGGCTCACGAGCACGGCGCGACGGAACCAGGTGAACGCACGCTCGCGGTCGTCGGCCAGGAGCCCGACGACGCACGCCGCCGTCGTGGCCGCACCACCGGCCAGCAAGGCCCCGACGACCCACCCGGCGGTCCCGCCGTCACGCGCGAGCCACAGGCCGCGCGCGACGCCGAGGAGCGCCGTCCCGGCGATGGTCACGACGGCCACGCGCGGCACCCACGCCGCGCTCACGAGGCGTCGCGACAGCCGGACGACGCCGTGCGACACGGCGGCGACCGGGTCGGGCAGCTCGCTGCCGTCCGGGCGGACCGTCGCGACGAGCGCGGCGGCCTCGTCGTGACCCGGAACGCCCTGCGCGGCCTCCAGGAGGTCCTGCGCGTGCTCCCGCACGCGTGGTGAGAACCCGCCCGCGACGCCGGCCACGGCCTGGTCGACGGCTGCCGCGAGCCGCTCCGACGGGACGGCGCGGCGACGGCCGGTGAGCACCTCGCCGACGAGGGCGAGCGCCACGACCGAGACGTACACGAGCATCGCGGTCGGCCCGTAGAAGTAGTCGTAGTCCTCCGTGACGAACTTCCCGATCTCGTCCACGAACAGCCCGAACCCGATCCCGCCGACCAGCACGACGAGGGGCCGCACCACCGGGCCGATGAACGACAGCGCCAGCAGGACGGCGAGACCCAGCAGCAGCCCGCCCCACAGCACGTGGGACACGTGCAGCCCGGGACCCCCGACCTGCGGGAAGCCCGTGGCGGCGAGGGCGCCGCGCGTGACCAGGACGGTGAGCACCGTCACGACGAGGAACGCGGTGACGTGCCGGGACGCGTGCGGGTCGCGAGGCAGCCCCCACCGCAGGAGCAGCCCGCGCGGCCCGCGGGCCTGCCAGGGCGCGCCCTGCGACGTCGCCCCGGTCGCCCCGCCGCCCGAGGTCACCGCTTGCGCTTCTCCCGCACGCGCACGGAGATCGTGATCGGCGTGCCCTCGAACCCGAACGTCTCGCGCAGGCGGCGCTCGATGTACCGGCGGTAGCCCGGGTCGAGGAACCCGGTGGTGAAGACGACGAACCGCGGCGGGCGCGTGGACGCCTGCGTCGCGAACAGGATGCGGGGCTGCTTGCCGCCGCGCAGCGGGTGCGGGTGCGCCGCGACGAGCTCACCGAGGAACGCGTTGAGCCTGCCCGTGGGGATGCGCGTGTCCCACGAGTCGAGGGCCGTCTCGAGGGCGGGCACCAGGCGCTCGGCGTGCCAGCCGGTCTTCGCCGAGATGTTGACCCGCGGCGCCCACGTGACCTGCACGAGCTCCTTCTCGATCTCGCGCTCGAGGTAGGGCCGGCGGTCCTCGTCCATCAGGTCCCACTTGTTGTACGCGATCACCAGCGCGCGGCCCGCGTCGATGACCTGCTGCACGACGCGCGTGTCCTGCTCGGTCATCGGCTGCGACGCGTCGAGCAGGACGACCGCGACCTCGGCCTTCTCGATCGCGGCCTGCGTGCGCAGGCTCGCGTAGAAGTCCGCGCCCGTCGTCTGGTGCACACGGCGGCGGATGCCGGCGGTGTCGACGAACACCCACGGCACGCCCTTGAGCTCGATCAGCTCGTCGACCGGGTCGCGCGTGGTGCCGGCGACGTCGTCCACGACGACGCGCTCGGCGCCGGCGACCTTGTTGAGCAGCGACGACTTGCCCACGTTCGGACGCCCGACGAGCGCGACGCGGCGCGGGCCGGTGGGGCGGAGCACACCGTGCGCGGACGTCTCCGGGAGCGCGTCGAGGATCGCGTCGAGCAGGTCGCCCGTACCGCGGCCGTGCAGCGCGGAGACGGGGTGCGGCTCACCGAGCCCGAGGCTCCACAGGACGGCGGCGTCGGCCTCCGCGGCCGGCCCGTCGACCTTGTTGGCGCACAGGACCACGGGCTTGCCCGAGCGGCGCAGGAGCCGCACGACCTGCTCGTCGGTGTCCGTGGAACCCACCGTCGCGTCGACGACGAACACCACCGCGTCCGCCAGCGCGATCGCGACCTCCGCCTGCTCGGCGACGCGCTTGTCGATCCCGGCGACGTCGACCTCCCAGCCGCCCGTGTCGACGAGCGTGAACCGCCGCCCCGACCACTCCGCCGGGTAGCTCACCCGGTCGCGCGTGACGCCGGGCTTGTCCTCGACGACGGCCTCGCGGCGGCCGAGGATGCGGTTGACGAGCGTCGACTTGCCCACGTTCGGGCGCCCGACGATCGCGAGGACCGGCAGGGGCGCCTCGGCACCGGCGCCGTCCTCGTCGTCCCCGTCGTGCTGCAGGAGCGCGAGGTCGTCGTCCTCGAGCTCGTACTCCGCCAGACCCGCCCGCAGCGCGCGCTCACGCTCGGCGTCCCCGGCCTCGTCGGGCAGGACGAACTCGACCTCAGGCTCACTCATGGTGCCCATTGTCCCTGACGAACGCCCTGGACCGGACCCCGGACCGCCGTCGGGCAGGGAGTCCTCGCGCACACCCCCGGTCGCGAGCCCCTCAGGGAGCCTCGGCGGACAGCGGTGCGTCGGCCGGCAGCGTGAGGCCGGTCGCCTCCACGGTCGCGGCCACGTGCAGCGCGAGCGCGTCCCGGATCCGCTCGTTGGCCTCGATCATCGCCTGCCGGCCCGACACGCGGGGCGCCCGCTCGACCACGACCGGCTCCCCGAACGCGACGACGAGGCGTCGGCGCACCCGCGGCAGGTGGTTGACGCCCTGCCCGGTACGCCTCGTGCCCAGCACAGCGACCGGCACGACGGGTGCGTTGCCGTTCAGGGCGAGCCACGTGATGCCCGCGCGCGCGTCCGCCGCGTCACCCTTGCCGCGGCTGCCCTCGGGGAAGATCCCGACGACTCCCCCACGCTTGAGCACCTCGAGGCCCGCCCCGAGCGCGGTGCGGGCGTTGTCCCGGTCGACCGGGATCTGGTCCAGCGCGCGCAGGAGCGCACCCAGCGCGCCGGAGAACATCTCCTGCTTGATGAGCATGTGCACGGGCCGTGGCGAAGCGCCCACGAGCACGGGTCCGTCGATCACGCCCGTGTGGTTCGCGGCGAGCAGCACCGGACCCGTCGTCGGCACGCGGTGCGCGCCGAGCACCCGGGTCGCCCACACGCCGTGCGCGACGACCCGCCCCAGGGCGTGACCGGCCCGCACGCCCGCCGTCGGTCGCCCGCGCTGCTCGCTCATGCGCGCTGCCCGCCGACCTGCTCGACGACCGCGAGCACGGCGGCCACGGTCTGCTCGAAGTCCAGGTCGGACGAGTCGACCGTCACGACCCCGTCCGCCGCGACGTGGAACTGCACGACCGTCGAGTCGTCCGCGTCGCGTCGCAGCACCTGGTCGCGCGTCGCGTCGACCGAAGCCGCGTCGTCGGAGCCGTGCACGTCACGTGCTCTCCGCGCGAGCCGGGCCTCCTCGGACGCCGTCAGCAGCACACGCACGTCGGCGTCGGGCGCGACCACCGTGGTGATGTCGCGGCCCTCCGCGACGATGCCGCGGCCGTGCGAGAAGGACGACGCGTCGGCCTGCTCCGCGATCGCGGCACGCTGCCAACGGCGGAGCTCGTCGCGCACGTCGAGGTTCGTCGCGACCGCGCTCACCGCGGCCGAGATGCGGGTCTCGCGGATCGCGTCGTCCACGGGCGTCCCGTCGACGACGACGTGCGGCGCGTCCGGGTCCACGCCCTGGTCGAGCGGCAGGTCACGCACGGCCTGCGCCACGGCGGCCCGGTCGTCGAGCGCGACGCCCGTGTGCAGGCACCACCACGTCGCGGCGCGGTACATCGCACCGGTGTCGAGGTACGCGAGCCCCAGACGCCGGGCTACCTCCCGCGACACGCTCGACTTCCCGGACCCCGAGGGTCCGTCCACGGCGACGACGAGCGCGCTCACACCACCAGCCTCCATCCACGTTCCGCCAGCTCCCACTCGAGCTTGGTCGCACTGCCCGGCAGCACCGAGATGACCGCCATGCCGACCTGCCGGCCGGCCGCGTGCTCGAGGCGCAGGTCCTCGAGGTTGACCCCGGTCTCGCCGACCTCCGAGAGCAGCCGCGCGAGCTCGCCGGGCGAGTCGGGCACGAGCACCGTGACCTCCTCGTAGGCGCGCTGCGCGCCACCGTGCTTGCCGGGGATCCGGGCGACTCCCTCGTTGCCCGCCGCGATCGCGCGCGCGAGCGTCACGAGCACGCCCGTGCCCACCGTCTCGGGGCCCGTGGCCGAGTCCGCCTGCGCGAGCGCGGTGATGACCGCGTCCAGGTCCGTGCGCAGCGACTCGAGGATCGGGCGGACCGCCGCGGAGTTCGCGGCCAGGATCGACGTCCACAGCTCCGGGTCGGACGCCGCGATGCGCGTGACGTCCCGCAGGCCCTGCCCGGCGAGCCCGAGCGCTGCGTCGTCGACCTCCACGAGCCGCGCCGCGACCAGCGACGCGACCACCTGCGGCACGTGCGAGACCGCGGCGACCGCCGCGTCGTGCGCGTCGGCGGCCATCGTGACCGGCACCGCGCCCAGGTCCACCGCCAGCGCACGCACGGCGAGCACCGCGTCGGGCGACGACTCGGCGGACTCCGCGATCACCCAGGGCCGCCCGAGGAACAGGTCCGGCACCGCCGCCGACGGGCCCGAGCGTTCCCTGCCCGCCATCGGGTGCGAGCCGACGTACCGGTCGAGCGGCACACCGTGCTCGCGCAGCTCCGCGAGCACGTGCCCCTTGACCGACGCGACGTCGGTCACGACCGCGTGAGGGTACGCCTCGAGCTGGCGGCGCACCACGCCCGCCGTGACGTCAGGGGGCGCCGCGACGACGACCAGCGCCGGCTCGTCGTCGTCCGGGCTCGCGGGGCGACCGGCACCCACGTCGCGTGCCAGCGCGACCGCGGTGCGCGACGGGTCCTCGAGGCGCACGTCCACGCCCTCCGCGCGCAGTCGCAGCCCCACGGACGCGCCGATCAGCCCGGCGCCGACGACGAGGACGGGGCCGCGGGTCGCGGCCGTCACATCCCCGCCTGGGACATCAGAGATCCCAGCTCGACCTGCGACAGCACACGCGTGCGGCCCTGCTTGAGGTCGCCCAGCCGGATCGGGCCGATGCGCGTGCGGACGAGCTTGGTGACGGGGTGCCCGACCTCCTCCAGCATGCGACGCACGATCCGGTTGCGGCCCTCGTGGATCACGATCTCCACGAGCGACAGGTGCGGCAGCGCCTGGACGATCGTGACCTTGTCGGCCTTCGCGGGGCCGTCGTCGAGCTCCACGCCGCGCTGCAGGCGCGTGGCGGTCGCGGGCGTCACGCGGCCCTGGACCTCGGCGAGGTACGTCTTGGCCACGCCGTGCGACGGGTGCGACAGGTGGTTCGCGAGCTCGCCGTCGCTCGTGAGCAGCAGCAGGCCCTCGGTGTCGGCATCGAGCCGACCGACGTGGAACAGCCGCTCGGAGCGGTCCCGCACGAACTGCGCGACCGAGGGGCGACCCTGCTCGTCGTGCATCGTCGACACGACACCCTTGGGCTTGTTGAGCGCGATCGTGACGTGCGACGTGTCGAGCTGCACGCGCAGCCCGTCGACGAGGACGACGGCGCTCTTCGGGTCGACGCGCACCCCGAGCTCCATGACCACCTGCCCGTCGACCTCGACCCGGCCCGACGTGATGAGCGTCTCGCACGCGCGTCGCGAGCCGAGGCCGGCGGCGGCGAGCAGCTTCTGCAGGCGCACGCCCTCCGGGTCGTGCACGTCGATGGTCACCGGGGCGGGGGCGCGGCGCGCAGCCTGCGGGCGGTTCGGGCGGGAGGCACCGGACTTCCCGCGCGACGCACCGCCCGCGGCCTGCCCGCGGTGCGGCTTCTTGCCACCGCTCGGGGCACCGCCACGCGAGGCGCCCGGTCGTCCGGGTCGTCCGCCGTCCGAGCGGCGAGGCTGGGGGGTCATGCAGGTCCTCCGATCGTGGCGCCGGTGTCGTCGACGCCCTCGAGGGCGTCGATCTCCGGCAGGTAAGGCGCGAGCGGGGGCAGCTCGTCCAGGCTGGACAGGCCCATCCGCTCCAAGAAGTATCCCGTGGTCCCGTACAGGAGCGCACCGCTCGTCGGCTCGGTGCCCACCTCGACGACGAGCCCGCGTGCCGTGAGCGTGCGCATCACGCCGTCCACGTTCACCCCGCGCACGGCCGAGACCTGCCCGCGGGTCACCGGTTGACGGTACGCCACGACCGCGAGCGTCTCGAGCGCCGCCTGCGTGAGACGCGCGGACTGGCCGTCCAGGACGAACCGGCCGACGACGTCCGCGTACGCGGGTGCGGAGTAGATGCGCCAGCCCTCCCCCGCGTGCCGCAGCTCGAACCCTCGGGGGCGCCCGCCGCGCTCGCCGCGGTACTCGGCGGCGAGCTCCGCCGCCAGCTCCTCGACGCGCGTGGTGGGCAGCGCGAGCACGCTCGCGAGCCGGACCGTCGCGATCGGCTCGTCGGCCACCATGAGGACGGCCTCGAGCGCAGCGGTCGCGCCGCCCGGCAGCTCGTCGACGTCCACCTGCGCCGCATCGGGCGTCGCAGCCCGGGCGCCCGCCTCGTCGTCGTGCACGCTCATGCGTCCTCCCGGTCGTGCGTGTCGTCCGTGTCGTGCGTATCGGGTCCGTCGGGCGGGCCGTCGCCCGCGGTCGGTGCCGGACCGTCCTCCTGGTCGAAGTCGTCGGACACCGTGACGTCGCCCTCGGCCGCCCCGGTCCACCGGACGGTCAGCTCGCCGAGCGGGCTCACCTGGTCGAAGCCCACGGCACCCTCACGGAACAGCTCCAGCAGCGCGAGGAAGCGGGTGACCACGACGATCGTCGACCCCGCGTCCGCCACGAGCGCACGGAACGAGGCCGAACCGTTGTGCCGCAGGCGGTCGACGAGCACCGCGGCCTGCTCGCGCACCGAGACGGGCGGCGCGTGCAGGTGGCTGATGTCCACGCCGGGCGGCGGCGGCTGCGGTGTCAGGGCCTTCGCGGCGAGGGCCGCGAGCTGGTCCGGACCGACCTGCCACACGAGCTCCGGCAGCAGCGCGGCGAGGTGCGGCTCGAGCGCGACCGTACGCGGGAACCGCCGGCCCTCGGTGGCCCACCGGTGCGCCAGGTCCGCGGCGACCTGCTTGTACGCGCGGTACTGCAGCAGCCGTGCGAACAGCAGGTCACGCGCCTCGAGCAGCTCGAGGTCCTCCGCGTCCTCGACGTCGGCCGACGGCAGCAGCCGCGCGGCCTTGAGGTCGAGCAGGGTCGCCGCGACCACCAGGAACTCCGAGGCGCGGTTGAGGTCCCACGCCGCCTCCGCCGCCCGGATGTACGCGATGAACTCGTCCGTCACGCGCGCGAGCGCGACCTCCGTGATGTCGAGCTTGTGCTTCGCGATGAGCCCCAGCAGCAGGTCGAACGGACCGCTGAAGTTGTCGAGGTGCACCTCGAAGCCGGCGGTGCCGGCGGGAGAGCCCTCCGCCGCGGTGCCGGGCCCCGGCAACCGCTCCTCGGTCGTGCGGGTGTCCGCGTCGCCGCCGGGCGCGGCCTCAGGCGGCGTCGCCACGGGCGACGAGCTCGCGCGCGAGCTGCCGGTAGGCCGCGGCGCCCGAGTGCGTGGGTGCGTACGTCGTGATCGGCTCGGCGGCCACGGTCGCGTCGGGGAACTTCACCGTGCGCCCGATGACCGTCTGCAGCAGCGTGTCGCCGAACGCCTCGTGGACGCGTGCGACGACCTCGCGGGCGTGCAGCGTGCGGGAGTCGTACATCGTGGCGAGGATGCCGTCGACCTCGAGGCGGGGGTTGAGCCGGTCGCGCACCTTCTCGATCGTCTCGATGAGCAGGGCCACGCCGCGCAGCGCGAAGAACTCGCACTCGAGCGGGATGAGCACGCCGTGCGCGGCGGTCAGGGCGTTGACCGTGAGCAGGCCCAGCGAGGGCTGGCAGTCGATGAGCACGACGTCGTAGTCGTCCAGCACCGGGCGCAGCGCACGCGAGAGGACCGACTCGCGGGCCACCTCGCCGACGAGCTGGACCTCGGCGGCCGACAGGTCGATGTTCGCGGGCAGCAGGTCGAGCCCGGGGGTCGCGGTGTGCCGCAGGACGTCCGCGACCTGCGCGTCACGCTCCATGAGCAGGTTGTAGACCGTGAGGTCGAGCTCGTGCGGGCTCACGCCGAGGCCGACCGACGCCGCGCCCTGCGGGTCGAAGTCGACGATGAGCACGCGTCGGCCGTACTCGGCGAGCGCCGCGGCCAGGTTGATGGTGGTCGTCGTCTTGCCGACGCCGCCCTTCTGGTTGCACATCGCGATGACGCGGGCAGGTCCGTGCGAGGCGAGCGCCGCCGGCTCCGGGAAGTGCGGGAGCGGACGCCCGACGGCGTCGACCTGGTCCTGCGTCGTCTCGCTGGTCACCACGACGGACAACCTACCGGAGGCGACGCCCCCCGGCGTCGGTACCGCGCCGTTCGACATGCCGTTCGACATGCCGTTCGACATGCCGTCCGACGTGCCGTCCGAGGCACCGTCCGAGGTGGCGTCCCGCACGACGTCCCGGTGCCACCTCTCAGCGCGCCCGAGGGTGGCTGAGCTGGTACACCTCGCGCAGCGTGTCCGGCGTCACCAGCGTGTAGATCTGCGTCGTCGTGACGGACGCGTGCCCCAGCAGCTCCTGCACCACGCGCACGTCCGCACCACCCTGCAGCAGGTGCGTCGCGAACGAGTGCCGCAGCGTGTGCGGCGACAGGTGCGCGGCGGTGCCGTCCGCGCCGACGAGCCCCGCGCGCTCGGCGGCCGTGCGCAACGCCGCCCACGCCGACTGCCGGGAGAGCCGTGCGCCCCGGGTGTTGAGGAACACGGCGGGCGTCCCGCGCCCGTGCGCGGCGAGCACGGGCCGACCGCGCACGAGGTACGCCTCCACGGCCTCGAGCGCGAACGACCCGAGCGGGACCACCCGCTCCTTGGCGCCCTTGCCGAACAGGCGGACAGACGCGCGGCCGGGGGTGGCGTCCACGTCGTCGACGTCCAGCCCCACCGCCTCGGAGATCCGCGCGCCCGTCGCGTACAGCAGCTCGAGCAGCGCGCGGTCGCGCAGCGCGGTCGGCCCGTCGCCGAGCCCTGCGGCGTCGATCAGCCGCCCCACCTCCTCGACCGTGATGGCCTTGGGCAGGCGGCGCGGCTGCGCGGGCGGGCGCACGGCACGGGCCGCGTCGCTCGTCGTGACGCCGTCCCGCACCCAGAACCGGTGCCAGCCGCGCACCGCGACCACGGCACGCGCGGCCGACGAGGCGGACAGCGCGCTGCCCCCGTCGGCGCCCGTCCGCAGGGCCGCCAGGAAGTCCTCGACGTCCTGCTCGACGACGTCGTCGGGCGTCGCGCGGCCACGGGACTCGAGGTACGCGACGTACCGGCCGAGGTCGCGGCGGTACGCCGACGTGGTGTTGCGGGACAGCCCGCGCTCCACGGTCAGGTGCGCGAGGTAGTCCTCGAGCGCGCGCGCGAGCGGCGAGCGCGAGACGTCGTCCGCCACCGCGCGCCCGACGTCACAGGGGCAGGAACACGTCGACCGACACCGCGACCGACAGGAGGGTGAGGTAGGTGATCGAGGCGTGGAAGACGCTCATCGCGCGCAGCTTGCCGCGCGCCGGGTCCTGCGCGCGCCGCAGCAGACCGATGCACGAGACGAGGAACCAGACGCCCAGCGCCGTCGCGACGACCGCGTACACCCAGGTCATGCCCGCGGCGGGGACCAGCAGCAGCGAGCACCCGATCATCGCGAGCGTGTAGCCGATCATCTCGCGCGCGACCTTCGCGTCCTTCGCGACGACGGGCAGCATCGGCACGCCGGCGGCCGCGTAGTCCTTGCGGAACTTCATCGACAGCGGCCAGTAGTGCGGCGGCGTCCAGAAGAAGATCACACCGAACAGCAGCACCGCCGGCCAGCCCACGCCACCGGTGACGGCCGACCAGCCGATCAGCACCGGCATGCACCCGGCCGCGCCACCCCACACGATGTTCTGCGGCGTGCGGCGCTTGAGGATCATCGTGTAGCCGACGACGTAGATGAGGATCGCGCCCGCGGTGAGCATCGACGACACCGGGTTCACCAGCAGCCACAGCCACACCAGGCTGACCACGCCGAGCACGAGCCCGAACGTGAGCGCCGCGGCGGGGCTGATCTCGCCCGTCGCCGTCGGACGACGACGGGTCCGGTTCATGACCTGGTCGATGTCACGGTCGATGTAGCAGTTGAGGACGTTGGCGGACCCCGCCGCGGCCGCACCGCCGACGAGCGTCGCGACGACGAGCCCGAGGCTCGGCCAGCCGCCCTGCGCGAGGATCATCGTGGGGATCGTCGTGACCAGCAGCAGCTCGACGACGCGCGGCTTGGTCAACGTCACGTACGGGCCGACGACCGCACCGACGCGACCCAGCGGGCCGCGGCGCCGCGCCGCGGTCGCCTCACCATCGGCGCCACCCTCGGGCCGGTCCTCGGCACGGGGACCGGGGCGGCCGCCGCGCGCCGTCGCGCCGGGAACCGTCGCCCCGGGCGTCGTCGTGCCGTGCGCGCCGCGCGCGCCCGTCAGGGACGCGGCGTCGACCGACCGGTCGTCGACGGACGAGGGGCTCGTGAGGCGCACGCGGGACGGTTCCGTTCGTGTCGTGCCGGCCGGGCGGCACGGCCCGTCGTCGGGTCCGCGCGCGCGTCGTGCCGGTCGGGGTGTCGGGGATCTGACGTCGCCTCGCCATGCTACGCCCCGGGGCAGGACGAAAGCCCCTCGGACGGGGGCCGCGCGTCGTGTGAGATGGGTCGCTCGTCGCACAGGCACTCCCACGGGGCTGTGAGAGTGGCCGGAGACTGGTCACGACCGCGACCCCCGCGCGCGTGCGCTATAGGCTCGAGCGGCGAGCCGAAGTCCGTCCGGGAGTTCCGTCACGCCCCGGCCCGTCCCCCGCGGACGGACCGACGACGAGGACGGCACCGGGCCAGCCACGGACGAGGACGCGACCCGGGACCAGCCCGGGACGCGCGCGGCGAGCAAGCACGCAAGTCGGAAACGTCACCCGGCTCCCCCGGGTGGGAATGAGGTGCGGTGAACGCGAAGGCTCCCCTGGCGCAGACGGTCGGCTGGACCGACCTGGACGTGAAGGCCGTGGACACGGTGCGCGTCCTGGCCGCTGACGCCGTCGAGAAGGTGGGCAACGGCCACCCGGGGACGGCGATCAGCCTCGCCCCCGTGGCGTACCTGCTCTACCAGAACGTGCTGCGGCACGACCCGAAGGACACCCACTGGCTGGGCCGGGACCGGTTCGTGCTGTCGGCGGGCCACTCGTGCCTGACCCAGTACATCCAGCTCTACCTCGGCGGGTTCGGCCTCGAGCTCGAGGACCTGCAGGCGCTGCGCACCTGGGGCTCGAAGACGCCCGGCCACCCCGAGTACAAGCACACGGCGGGCGTCGAGATCACCACCGGCCCGCTCGGCCAGGGTCTCGCGTCGGCGGTCGGCTTCGCGATGGCGCAGCGGCGCGAGCGCCACCTCCTCGACCCGGACGCCGCGCCGGGCACGAGCCCGTTCGACCACTTCACGTACGTGATCGCGTCCGACGGCGACCTGCAGGAGGGCGTGACCAGCGAGGCGTCGTCCATCGCGGGCACGCAGGAGCTCGGCAACCTCGTCGTGCTGTGGGACGACAACCACATCTCGATCGAGGGCGACACGCAGATCGCGTTCACCGAGGACGTCCTGGCGCGCTACGAGGCGTACGGCTGGCACGTCCAGTTCGTCGACTGGACCGCCGGCGGCGAGTACCGCGAGGACGTCGACGCGCTGCACGCGGCGATCGAGGCGGCCAAGGCCGTCACCGACAAGCCATCGTTCATCGGCATCCGCACGCTCATCGCGTGGCCGACGCCGGGCAAGACCGACGACCACTCGTCGCACGGCTCGAAGCTCGGCTCGGACTCCATCCGCGGCCTCAAGGAGCTGCTCGGCTTCGACCCCGACCAGACGTTCGAGGTCGCCGACGACGTGCTCGCGCACACGCGCTCGCTCGCGGACCGGGCGGCGCAGGCGCGCGCCGCGTGGCAGGAGTCGTTCGACGCGTGGGCCGCCGCCAACCCCGAGCGCAAGGCGCTCCTGGACCGCCTGGTCGCCCACGAGCTGCCCGCGGACTGGGAGTCCTCGCTGCCCGTGTTCCCGGCGGGCAAGGCCGTCGCGACCCGCGCCGCGTCGGGTGAGGTGCTGTCGGCCGTCGCCGACGCGCTGCCCGAGCTGTGGGGCGGCTCGGCCGACCTCGCGGGCTCGAACAACACGACGATGAAGGGCCAGCCGTCCTTCATCCCGGCCAAGCGCTCGACCCACGAGTTCGCGGGCGACGAGGGCGGCCGCACGCTGCACTTCGGCATCCGTGAGCACGGCATGGGCGCGATCCTGTCCGGCATCACGCTGCACGGCCTGACGCGCGCGTACGGCGGCACGTTCCTGCAGTTCGCGGACTACATGCGCGGTTCCGTGCGCCTCGCGGCGCTCATGGGCGTGCCGTCGGTGTACGTGTGGACGCACGACTCCATCGGCCTCGGCGAGGACGGCCCGACGCACCAGCCGGTCGAGCACCTCACCGCGCTGCGCGCGATCCCCGGCCTCGCCGTGGTCCGCCCGGCGGACGCGAACGAGACAGCGCAGGCATGGAAGGCCGTGCTCGAGCACCGCGACGGCCCGGTCGGCCTCATCCTCACGCGCCAGAACGTCCCGACGTTCCCGCGCGGCGAGGAGGGCTTCGCCGGCGCCGAAGGCGTCGCCAAGGGCGCGTACGTCCTGCTCGAGGCGAGCACCGGCTCCCCCGAGGTGATCCTGATCGGCACGGGCTCCGAGGTGCAGCTCGCGGTCGAGGCGCGCGAGGTCCTCGAGGCCGCCGGCGTCCCGACGCGCGTCGTCTCGGCACCGTCGCTCGAGTGGTTCGCGGCGCAGGACGACGAGTACCGCGAGTCGGTGCTGCCGTCGGCCGTCCGCGCCCGCGTCTCGGTCGAGGCGGGCATCGCGCTGTCGTGGCACAAGATCGTCGGCGACGCGGGCCGCACGGTGTCGCTCGAGCACTTCGGTGCCTCGGCGGACTACCAGACGCTGTACCGCGAGTTCGGCATCACGAGCGAGGCCGTGGTCGCGGCGGCGCACGAGTCCATCGCCGCGGCGCGGGGCGACGCGGCGCCGTCGGCGACCGCGGCGACCCCGACGGCCACCGGCACGGGCGACCAGCAGGGCTGACCCGAGCGACGGCGGGGCGCCCTCCAGCAGGCGCCCCGCCGCCCGCCCGGTCAGGATGACCGAGAGGCCTCGCGGCTCAGCCGCGCGCAGCCGTCCGGCTGCATGAGGGAAGGAACGACCATGGCACCGAGCGGACCCCTCGCACGGCTCACCGGGGCGGGAGTCGCCGTCTGGCTCGACGACCTGTCGCGCGAGCGCCTGCGGTCCGGCAACCTCGCCGCTCTCGTCGAGCGCGGCGTGGTGGGCGTGACGACGAACCCCACGATCTTCGCCGCCGCGATCAGCCAGGGCGACGCGTACGACGAGCAGCTGCGTGCGCTCGCCGCGCAGGGCGCGGACGTCGACCAGGCCGTCTTCGCGATCACCACGGACGACGTGCGGGCCGCGGCCGACGTGCTGCGCCCGGTGCACGACGCAACCGGCGGCCAGGACGGGCGCGTCTCGATCGAGGTCGACCCCCGGCTCGCGCACGACACCGCGGCCACGGTCGCGTCCGCGAAGGCGCTGTGGGCCGCCGTGGACCGGCCGAACGTCTTCATCAAGATCCCCGCCACGCTCGAGGGGCTGCCGGCGATCACCGCCGTGCTCGCCGAGGGCATCAGCGTCAACGTCACGCTGATCTTCTCGCTGCAGCGCTACGCCGCGGTCCTCGACGCGTTCCAGGACGGGCTCGAGCGGGCGCGCGCGAACGGGCACGACCTCGCGCCGGTCGCCTCGGTCGCGTCGTTCTTCGTCTCGCGCGTCGACGCCGCGGTGGACCCGCGCCTCGACGCGCTCGGCACCCCCGAGGCCGCCGAGCTGCGCGGCAAGGCGGCGATCGCGAACGCGCGGCTCGCCTACGGCATCTACGAGGAGGTCGTCGCGTCCGACCGGTGGCAGGCGCTCGCCGCGGCCGGCGCGCACCCGCAGCGCCCGCTGTGGGCGTCGACCGGCGTCAAGGACCCGGCCTACCCCGACACGCTGTACGTCGACGAGCTCGTGGTCGCGGGCGTCGTCAACACCATGCCGGAGAAGACGCTGGACGCCGTGGCCGACCACGGCGGCGACGGCCACGACACCGTGACCGGCACGCAGGCCGACGCGGCCGCGCTGCTCGACCGGCTCGTCGCGCTCGGCATCGACATCGACGACGTCGCGCACGAGCTCGAGGTCGAGGGTGTCGCCAAGTTCGAGGCGAGCTGGGAACAGCTCCTCGCGAAGGTCGCCGAGGGTCTCGGCCAGGCTGCCGACCGCGCGGCGGACGCCTCGTGAGCCTGGCGAAGGTCGCGCAGGGGACGAACCCCCTGCGCGACCCGCGCGACCGCCGCCTGCCGCGCATCGCGGGCCCGTGCGGCCTCGTGATCTTCGGCGTCACGGGCGACCTGGCGCGCAAGAAGCTCATGCCGGCGGTGTACGACCTGACGAACCGTGGCCTGCTCCCCCCGGGGTTCGCGCTCACGGGCTTCGCCCGCCGCGACTGGGAGACGCAGGACTTCGCGCAGATCGTGCACGACTCGGTCAAGGAGCACGCGCGCACCCCGTTCCGTGAGGCGACGTGGCGCCAGCTCTCCGAGGGCATCCGGTTCGTGCAGGGCACGTTCGACGACGCCGCCGCGTTCGACCGTCTGCGGACCACCGTCGAGGAGCTCGACGTGTCCCGCGGCACGGGTGGCAACCACGCGTTCTACCTGTCGGTGCCGCCGTCCTCGTTCCCGATCGTGTGCGAGCAGCTGTCGCGGTCCGGCCTGTCGCAGCCGCAGGAGGGCCGCTGGCGCCGCGTCGTGATCGAGAAGCCGTTCGGGCACGACCTCGCCAGCGCACGCGAGCTGCAGGAGATCGTCTCGTCGGTGTTCCGACCGGACGACATCTTCCGGATCGACCACTACCTCGGCAAGGAGACGGTCCAGAACCTGCTGGCGCTGCGCTTCGCGAACCAGCTGTTCGAGCCGATCTGGAACGCGAACTACGTCGACCACGTGCAGATCACGATGGCCGAGGACATCGGCATCGGCGGACGCGCGGGCTACTACGACGGCATCGGGGCCGCTCGCGACGTCATCCAGAACCACCTGCTGCAGCTCCTCGCGCTCACCGCGATGGAGGAGCCCGTCTCGTTCGACGCGACCGCGCTGCGGGCCGAGAAGGAGAAGGTGCTCTCGGCCGTGCGCGTGCCCCGCGACATCGGCCGACACACGGCCCGCGGTCAGTACACCGCGGGCTGGCAGGGCGGCGAGCAGGTCGTCGGCTTCCTCGAGGAGGAGGGCTTCAACCCGCACTCGACGACGGAGACGTACGCCGCGATCCGCGTCGACATCGACACCCGTCGCTGGGCGGGCGTGCCGTTCTACCTGCGCACCGGCAAGCGGCTCGGCAAGCGCGTCACGGAGATCGCGGTCGTCTTCAAGAAGGCGCCGCACCTGCCGTTCGAGTCGACCGCCACCGAGGAGCTCGGCAAGAACGCCCTGGTCATCCGCGTGCAGCCCGACGAGGGTGTCACGCTGCGGTTCGGTGCCAAGGTCCCGGGCACGCAGATGGAGGTCCGTGACGTCACGATGGACTTCGGCTACGGGCACGCGTTCACCGAGGCGTCGCCCGAGGCGTACGAGCGGCTGATCCTCGACGTCCTGCTGGGCGACCCGCCGCTGTTCCCGCAGAACACCGAGGTCGAGCTCTCCTGGAAGATCCTCGACCCGATCATCGAGTACTGGGCGCGCCACGGGAAGCCGGACGGCTACCGGGCGGGCACGTGGGGACCGGCCTCGGCCGACGAGATGATGGCGCGCGACGGGCGCCAGTGGAGGCTGCCGTGATCATCGACATGCCGGGCACGACGACGCGCGCGGTCGCCAAGCGTCTGCTCACCGAGCGCGACGAAGGCGGTGCGGTCGCCCTCGGGCGCGTGCTGACGCTCGTCGTGGACACGGGCGACCACGACCCCGAGCACGCGATCGCCGCCGCGAACGACGCGAGCCGCGAGCACCCCTGCCGCGTCATCCTCATCACGTCGCAGCGTGCGGGCGCCGCGCCGTCCGAGGTGGGCCTCGACGCCCAGATCCGCCTCGGCGGCGACGCGGGTGCGAGCGAGGTCATCATCCTGCGGCCGACGGGCGAGGTCGCCGAGCACCTCGACACGCTCGTCATGCCGCTGCTGCTGCCGGACGCGCCCATCGTCGCCTGGTGGCCGTACGAGCCGCCCGAGGTGCCCTCCGAGCACCCGCTCGGGCGCATGGCCCAGCGGCGCATCACCGACTCCGTCCGCTCGTCGGACCCCGGTCGGTGGCTGCGGACGCTCGCGGACTCCTACCGCGAGGGCGACACCGACCTCGCGTGGACGCGCGCGACCCTGTGGCGCGGTCTCATCGCCGCGACGCTCGAGCAGCCGCCGTTCGAGCCGGTGCGTCGCGCGGTCGTCTCGGGGCAGACGACGCACACGTCGGTCGACATGGTCGCGGCCTGGCTCGCGCACGCGCTGCGCTGCCCGGTCGAGGTCGAGCGGATCGACGACGCCCCCGCGATCATCCAGGTCCGGCTCGAGCGGGCGTCCGGGGACATCGTGCTCGACCGGCCCGACGGCAAGACTGCCGCGCTGCGACAGCCCGAGCAGCCCGAGCACCGCATCGCGCTGCCGATCCGTCACCTGCGCGAGTGCCTCGCGGAGGAGCTGCGCCGTCTCGACCCCGACGAGGTCTACGGCGACGTGCTCACCAAGGGCCTGCCGAAGATCCCGGCCGCATGACCACGCCACGCGAGGTCGTCGTCCACCCCGACGCGGAGGTGCTCGCGCAGGCCACCGCGGCACGGCTGCTCGTCGCTCTCGTCGACGCCCAGTCGCATCGCGCTCCCCTGCACCTCGTGCTCACCGGCGGGACCGTGGGGATCCGCACGCTCGCCGCCGCGGCCTCCTCCCCCGTGCGCGACGCCGTCGACTGGTCGCAGGTGCACGTCTGGTGGGGGGACGAGCGGTTCCTGCCCGAGGGCGACGGCGACCGCAACGAGACACAGGCACGCGACGCGCTGCTGACCGCCCTCGCCGACGCGCTGCCGGCCGAGAACGTCCACGCCGTCCCCGCGCTCGACACGCTCGTGACCACGCCCGAGGCGGCCGCGGAGGCGTATGCGACCGAGCTCGCGCGGTTCGCGTCCGACCACGCGGACGTCCCGGCGTTCGACGTGCTGCTCCTCGGCATGGGTCCCGACGGGCACGTCGCGTCCCTGTTCCCCGGCCACCCGGCGCTCGGGGCGCGCGGCGCGACGACGGGGGTGCACGGGTCACCCAAGCCGCCGCCGCTGCGGGTCTCGCTCACGTTCGACGCCATCCGCACGGCCCGCCAGGTGTGGGTCGTCGCCGCGGGCTCCGAGAAGGCGGGCGCCGTCGCGTCCGCGCTCGCGTCGGCCCCCGTCGAGACCACCCCGGCCGCAGGTGCGCTCGGCACCGAGCGCACGCTGTGGCTCGTCGACGCGGCAGCCGCCGCCGGGCTGCCCGGGGGCGCGACCACCGCCTGACCGCACGAGGGAGCGCACATGACCGGCCGACCGACCCAGGACGCCCCACAGGGCCAGGACGCGCTGTGGTCCCGCGTCGACGAGTACTTCGCCGTGCTGACGCCGGAGGACGACGCGCTCGTCGACACGCGGACCAGGGCGGAGGCGGCCGGTCTGCCGGACATCGCGGTCGCGCCCAACCAGGGCAAGCTGCTGCACCTGCTCGCGACGCTCACGGGCGCCCGCCGGGTGCTGGAGATCGGCACTCTCGGTGGGTACAGCACGCTCTGGCTCGCGCGGGCGCTGCCGCCCGACGGCCGAGTCGTCACGCTCGAGCTCGAGCAGCACCACGCCGACGTCGCGCGGTCGTCGCTGGACGCCGCGGGCGTCGGTGAGCAGGTCGAGGTCCTCGTCGGCCCGGCCGCCGACGCACTGGTCGCCCTCGCGGGACGCGAGGTCGAGCCGTTCGACCTCGTGTTCGTCGACGCGGACAAGCAGCAGCTCGCGCTCTACCTCGAGCGCATCCTGCCCCTGGTCCGGCCCGGCGCGCTCGTCGTGGTCGACAACGTCGTGCGTCTCGGTGCCGTCGTGGACCCGGACCACCCCGACGACCGCGTGCAGGGGGTCCGGCGCATGGTCGACCTGCTCGCCGACCACCCGCGGTTCGACGCGACCGTCGTCCAGACCGTCGGGGTCAAGGGGTACGACGGCTTCGCGCTCCTGCGCGTGCTGCCCTGAGCGCGTGCTGCCCTGAGAGCGTTCGGGCTCAGCCGCCGCGCCGGGCTCGCAGCGCGGCCAGCGCCTCGTCGAGGATGGCGGCGCCGTCCTCGTCGGACCGACGCTCCTTCACGTACGCGAGGTGCGTCTTGTAGGGCTCGTTGCGGACCGGGGCCGGCGGGTTCTCCTGGTCCTGCCCGGCGGGGAAACCGCAGCGCGGGCAGTCCCACGTGACGGGGGCCTCCTCGGCCGCCTCCTCCGCGAAGCTCGGGCGGGTCTCGTGCCCGTTCGCGCACCAGTAGGAGATCCAGATGCGCGGAGCCGCGTCCCCGCGCTCCGCCTCGCCCATCGGGCCGGCGCCGACGCGGGAGCCCCGGATCGCGTTACCGCTCGCCATGGTCGCCCGCCTCAGCCGTCGTAGCGCTCGATGAGGCCCAGCACCACGATGACCGCGGTCCACACGAGCGCGACCCCGATGGTGATCCGGTTGAGGTTGCGCTCGGCCACACCGGAGCTGCCGGCGCTGGACGTGATGCCGCCGCCGAACATGTCGGACAGGCCACCGCCCTTGCCCTTGTGGAGGAGCACCAGCGGAACGAGGAGCAGGCTGGTCAGGACCAGCAGCGCCTGCATCGAGATCTTCAGGGCGGTCACGTCGGTGTCGATCCTCACTAGCGGTCCGGTCGCCCGCGCCAGGAGTGCGGGCCGGGGTACAGGGTAGGCGACGAGTCGCCCGGGAAGCCACATCCGACGCCCCGGTGCGCGCGTCCGTGAGACGGCTGCACCGGGGCGTCGTGCGGGTCAGGTCAGAGACCGACCGCGTGGGACTGGTAGCGCACGATCTTCGCGAACTCCTCCGGGTCGAGGCTCGCACCACCGACGAGCGCGCCGTCGACGTCCGGCTTCGCCATGATCGAGGCGACGTTCGACGACTTCACCGAACCGCCGTAGAGCACGCGGACGGCCTCGGCCGTCTCCGCGTCGTACAGCTCGGCGACCCGCCGGCGGATCGCCCCGGCCAGCTCCTGCGCGTCCTCGGGGGTCGCGGTCTCGCCGGTGCCGATGGCCCAGACGGGCTCGTACGCCACGACGACCTCGCGCACCTGCTCGGCGGTCAGACCCTCGAGACCGCCGTCGAGCTGCGCGAGCGTCACCTGGACGTGCTCACCGGCCTTGCGCGACTCGAGCTTCTCGCCGACGCACAGGATCGGCTTGAGGCCGCCGGCCAGGGCGTTCTTGACCTTCGCGTTGACGAGCGCGTCGTCCTCCGCGTGGTACTCGCGACGCTCCGAGTGGCCGATCACCGCGTAGGTGACGCCCAGCTTCGTGAGGAACGCGGGCGCGATCTCGCCCGTGTACGCGCCCGAGGTGTGCGCCGACACGTCCTGCGCGCCGTACACGATCTCGAGCTTGTCCGCGTCGACGAGCGTCTGCACGCTGCGCAGGTCGGTGAACGGCGGGATGACCGCGACCTCGACCGTGGCGTAGTCGTGCTTGCCGTCCTTGAGCGTCCACGCGAGCTTCTGGAGCGTGTGGACCGCCTCGTGGTGGTCCAGGTTCATCTTCCAGTTGCCCGCCATGAGCGGGGTGCGCTGAGCCATGCGTCAGTCCTCCAGGACGGCGATGCCGGGGAGGGTCTTGCCCTCCAGGAACTCCAGGCTCGCGCCGCCACCGGTGGAGATGTGGCCGAACCCGGACTCGTCGAAGCCGAGCGTGCGCACGGCCGCGGCCGAGTCGCCGCCGCCGACGATGGTGAACGCGCCTGCCGTGCCGGCGTCGATGAGCGCCTGTGCGACGGCCTTGGTGCCGCCGGCGAACGCCTCGAACTCGAACACGCCCGCAGGGCCGTTCCAGACGACCGTCTTGGCGTCGACGATCTTCGACGCGAACAGCTTCTCCGACTCGGGGCCGATGTCGAGGCCGATCTTGCCGTCGGGGATCTGGTCCGCCGGGACGACCGCGACCGGGGTGTCCGCGGCGAACGAGTCGCCCACGCGGATGTCGACCGGCAGGACGATCTCGACGCCGTCCTTCTCGGCCTGCGCGAGGTAGCCCTTGACCGTGTCGATCTGGTCGGCCTCGAGCAGCGACGACCCCACCGAGTAGCCCTTGGCCGCGAGGAACGTGAACAGCATGCCGCCACCGATCACGAGGCGGTCGGCCTTGCCGAGCAGGTTCGAGATGACGCCGAGCTTGTCCGACACCTTCGAGCCGCCGAGCACGACGACGTAGGGGCGCGCCGGGTCGTCGGTCGCCTTGCGCAGCGACGAGACCTCGTTGAGCACGAGCTTGCCAACCGCGTGCGGCAGCTTGAGCGCGACGTCGTACACCGACGCCTGCTTGCGGTGCACCACGCCGAAGCCGTCCGAGACGAACGCGTCGGCCAGGGCGGCGAGGTCGTCGGCGAGCGCCGCGCGCTCCGCGTCGTCCTTGCTCGTCTCGCGCGGGTCGAAGCGGATGTTCTCGAGCAGGGCGATCTCGCCGTCCTGCAGCGCCGCGACGGTCGCCCGGGCGGACTCGCCGACGGTGTCCTCGGCGAGGGCGACGGGCTTGCCGAGCAGCTCGCCGAGGCGCGCCGCGACGGGCGCGAGCGAGTACTTGGCCTCGGGCGCGCCCTTCGGGCGGCCCAGGTGCGCGGTCACGACGACGCGCGCACCGGCGTCGAGCAGCGCCGTCAGCGTGGGCAGCGCGGCCCGGATGCGGCCGTCGTCGGTGATGGTCGTGCCGTCGAGCGGCACGTTGAAGTCGGAACGGACGAGCACGCGCTTGCCGCGCAGGTCGCCGAGGTCCTCGATGGTCTTCATGGCTCCTACCAGGGGTACCGGGTGGACAGGGGTCACAACGACAGCGTCCGCGTGCGCCGAGGCCGTGGCCGGGGCGCACGCGGACGCATGTGCTGTGGTGCTACGGGTGCCGCAGGGGCGTCAGAGACGCTCGCCCACGTACGACGTCAGCGCGACGAGCGAGTTGGAGTAGCCCCACTCGTTGTCGTACCAGGAGACGACCTTGACCAGGTCGCCCGACACCTTGGTGAGCTTCGAGTCGAAGATGCTCTGGTGCGGGTCGGTGACGATGTCGCTCGAGACGATCTCGTCCTCGACGTAGGACAGTACGCCCTTGAGGGGGCCCTCGGCGGCGGCCTTGACCGCGGCGTTGACCTCCTCGACCGTGACCTCGCGCGAGGCGGTGAAGGTCAGGTCCGTGGCCGAGCCGGTGATCGTCGGCACGCGCAGCGCGTAGCCGTCGAGCTTGCCCTTGAGCTCCGGGAGCACGAGGGCGACGGCCTTGGCCGCACCGGTCGAGGTCGGGACGATGTTCTGCGCGGCGGCGCGGGCGCGACGCAGGTCGCGGTGCGGGCCGTCCTGCAGGTTCTGGTCACCCGTGTAGGCGTGGATCGTGGTCATGAGGCCACGCTCGATGCCGATCGAGTCGTTGAGCGCCTTCGCCAGCGGGGCGAGGCAGTTCGTCGTGCACGACGCGTTCGAGATGATGTGCTGCGTCGCCGGGTCGTACAGCTCGTGGTTCACGCCGACGACGAACGTGCCGTCCTCGTTCTTGGCGGGAGCCGAGATGATGACCTTCTTGGCGCCGGCGTCGATGTGCGCCTTGGCCTTGGTCGCGTCGGTGAAGAAGCCCGTCGACTCGATGACGATGTCCGCACCCAGCTCGCCCCAGGGGAGGTCGGCGGGGTTGCGCTCGGCGAGCGCACGGATCTTCTTGCCGTCGACGATGATGTTGTCGTCGTCGAAGTCCACGCTCAGGGGGAAGCGGCCGAGCACCGTGTCGTACTTCAGCAGGTGCGCGAGCGTCTTGTTGTCCGTGAGGTCGTTGACACCCACGATCTCGATGTCCGCGCCGGACGCGATGATGGCCCGGTAGAAGTTCCGACCGATGCGGCCGAAGCCGTTGATGCCGACCTTGATGGTCACGTGCCCTCCTCGGCAGCGCCGACGGGGTCGGCGCACAATGTGGTGGTGGGTTCCCGCACGCCGATGTGCGTGCCTCACGCCCGCGACCGCCGCGATACCGGGCGAAGGTCTTGACCAGACCGGTTCATGCCCAGCGCGTGACGACCGTGTGACGATCGGATGTCCCGAGCCTATACCCCCGGGCCCGAGGAGCACGCAGCGAAGGTCCCAGACCGGCCCGCTGTCCACGTGCTGGGATCCGCCGCGACCTGCGCGGACGGGCGCCGCGCGGACGCGCTGCCGGCTCCGCTCAGAGGTCGAGCAGGTCGGGCGACAGACCCGCCTCGGTGTCCGGGATGCCGAGCTCGGCGGCCCGCTTGTCGGCCGTCGCGAGCAGCCGCCGGATCCGACCGGCGACCGCGTCCTTCGTGAGCGGCGGGTCGGCCAGCTTGCCCAGCTCCTCGAGCGACGCGTCCTTGTGCGCGAGCCGCAGCTGACCCGCCTCCCGCAGGTGCTCCGGCAGGTCCTCGGCCAGGATCTCGAACGCGCGCTCGACGCGCGCCCCGGCCGCGACCGCGGCCCGGGCCGACCGACGCAGGTTCGCGTCGTCGAAGTTCGCGAGCCGGTTCGCGGTCCCCCGCACCTCGCGGCGCACGCGCCGCTCCTCCCACACGAGCATCGCCTCGTGCGCGCCGATCCGGGTGAGCATCGCCCCGATCGCGTCGCCGTCGCGGATCACCACGCGGTCGACGCCGCGCACCTCGCGCGCCTTGGCGGGGATGTTCATGCGCCGTGCCGCGCCGACGAGCGCGAGCGCCGCCTCGGGCCCCGGGCACGTGACCTCGAGCGACGACGACCGCCCCGGCTCGGTGAGCGAGCCGTGCGCGAGGAACGCACCGCGCCACGCCGCCTCGGCCTCCGCGATCCCGCCCGCGACGACCTGCGGGGGCAGGCCGCGCACCGGACGGCCCCGGTTGTCGAGCAGCCCCGTCTGGCGTGCGAGCGACTCGCCGTCCTTGACGACCCGCACCACGTAGTGGCTCCCGCGGCGCAGACCACCGCCGGACACGACGATGATCTCGCTCTCGTGGCCGTAGACCTCCGAGACGGCCTGGCGGAGCCGGCGTGCGGCGATCGCGGTGTCGAGCTCGGCCTCGATGACGATCCGGCCCGAGATGATGTGCAGGCCGCCCGCGAACCTGAGGGTCGCGGCGACCTCGGCCTTGCGGCAGGAGGTCTTGTCCACCTGGAGTCGGGCGAGCTCGTCCTTCACCTGTGCCGTCAACGCCATGGGCGTCATCCTGCCAGTTGCGCGGGGCGCCGGTGGACGGTTGACGTCACCGTCGCGGACGGCCCGCTCCCGTGTGCACGTCGCCGAGCACGCCCTCGACCACGTCACGCAGTGCCGCGGCCAGCCGCAACGGGTCGTGCCGGGCCGTGCCGTCCGACCGGCCCACCTGCCGCAGCAGGAGACGAGCGTCACGAGCCTCGCAGTGCGCCGCGAGGTGGGACACGTCCTCGACCGCACGCGGGTCGGCGATGACCGCGTCGACCGCGAGCTCGGGCGCGTGGTCGTGCAGCACCGACAGGTAGTCCTCCGCGCGCAGGCCCGCCGTCTCGCCGTGCTCCTCCGGTGAGAGGTTCAGCACGACGACGACCCGGGCGGGCGAGCGGTGCAGCGCGGCCCGCAGGTCGGGCACGAGCAGGTGCGGCAGCACGGACGTGTACCAGGAGCCGGGCCCCAGCACGACCCACTGCGCACGCTCGACCGCCTCGACCGCCTGCGGGCACGCGGGCGGGTCCGACGGCACCAGGCGCACGTGCACGATCGGATCCGTCGTGCGGGCCACCGCGCTCTGGCCCCGCACCGTCTCGAGCACACCGGACGGTCGACGCACGTCCGCCTCGATGAGCAGCGGCACCTCGGTCATCGGCAGCACCCGCCCGCGCGCACCCAGGAGCCTGCCCACCCAGTCCAGACCCGCGACCGGGTCCCCGAGCAGCTCCCACAGCGTCACGATCAGCAGGTTGCCGAGCGCGTGCTGGTCGAGCGGGCCGTCCGTCGCGAACCGGTGCTGCAGCACGTCACGCCACGTGCGGCCCCAGTCGGAGTCGTCGCACAGCGCCGCCAGCGCCATCCGCAGGTCGCCCGGCGGCAGCACCGCGAGCTCGTCGCGCAGCCGACCGGACGAGCCCCCGTCGTCCGCCACCGTCACGACCGCGGTGATCTGGTCCGTCATCAGCCGCAGCGCCGAGAGCGTCGCCGAGACGCCGTGCCCGCCGCCGCACGCCACCACCGCGGGCCCGTGGTGCGACGAGCGGGCGCCCGGGACCGGCCCCACGCCGCTCGCCGGTGTGGGCGCCCCGCGGACCTCGGCGCTCACCGGACCGCCCCGCGGCCTCGTCGTCCTCCCGTGGTCGGGCGCCCGGCCCGGGTGACCGACCCGTTCACTCCTTGCCCAGGTCACGCGCGGCGACCGTGACACGGTGCCCCGCGTCACGCAGCCGCGCGGCGATGGCCTCGCTGATCGCGACCGACCGGTGCTTGCCGCCCGTGCAGCCGACCGCGATGGTCACGTAGCGCTTCTCCTCGTTGAGGTAGCCGGCCAGCACCGGCTCGAGCGCGTCGACGTACCGGTCGACGAACTGCGTCGCCCCCGGCAGCCCCAGCACGTAGTCGCGCACCGGGCCGTCGCGCCCCGTGAGATGCCGCAGCTCCGTCACCCAGTACGGGTTCGCGAGGAACCGCACGTCGACGACGTGGTCGGCGTCGAGCGGGATGCCGTACTTGAACCCGAACGACGTCACGTTGACGCGCAGGTGGTCGTCCGCGTCCCCCGCGACGAGCGATCGGACCTGCCGTGCGAGGTCGTGCACGTTGAGCTCGGACGTGTCGATCACGTTGTCCGCGCGCTCGCGGATGTCCGACAGCACCGCGCGCTCCTCGCGGATCCCGTCGAGCAGCGTGCCCGTGCCCTGCAGCGGGTGCGGCCGGCGCACCTGCTCGTAGCGGCGCACGAGCACCTCGTCCGACGCGTCGAGGAACAGGATCCGGTACTCGACACCCGCCGCGCGCAACCCGCCGAGGACCTCGGCGAGGTCGTCGAAGAACCCGCGCCCGCGCACGTCGATGACCGCGGCGACGCGGTGGGCGCGCGTCTCGGGCGGGCCGCTGGTGAGCATCCCGACGAGGTGCGTGAGCATCTGCGCGGGCAGGTTGTCGACGACGTACCAGTCGAGGTCCTCGAGCACCGCGGCCGCCCGCGTGCGCCCCGCACCCGACATGCCCGTGATGACGAGCACCTGGGGCTGGTGGAGCCGGGGGTGCTCGGTCGCGGCGTCGATCGCCGGGATCCCGGCCGGGACCGTGATGGGCGAGGGCTCGGTCATGTCCCCAGCATGCCAGCGGACGGGGCGAGAGCCTCGGTGGGCGCGGCGGTGTCGTCCGGCGCGAGCGCGGCGACGACCGCGGCGGCCGTCCGCTCCCCCATGCCGGGGACCGAGGCGATCTCCTCGACGCTCGCCGCCCGCAGGCGCTTGACCGAGCCGAAGTGCCGCAGCAGCGCCTTCTGCCGCGCCGGCCCCAGCCCGGGGACGTCGTCGAGCACCGACACCGTCATGCCCTTGCTGCGTCGCTTGCGGTGCGCCGTGATCGCGAACCGGTGCGCCTCGTCGCGCACGCGCTGCAGCAGGTAGAGGCCCTCCGAGCTGCGCTGCAGGATCACCGGGTAGTCGTCGCCCGGCACCCACACCTCCTCGAGCCGCTTCGCGAGGCCGCACAGCGCCACGTCGTCGATCCCGAGCTCCTCGAGCGCCCGCGCGGCCGCGGCGACCTGCGGAGGGCCGCCGTCGACGACGACGAGGTTCGGCGGGTACGCGAACCGACGCGGCCGCCCCGTCGTCTCGTCGATCGGGCCCGAGACCAACCGCTCACCGTCCTGCGCGTCCGCGTCACCGAGCTCGACGTCGCCCGACTCGGAGCGCTCCGCCAGGTAGCGGCGGAACCGGCGCGTGATCACCTCGTGCATGGCCTCGGTGTCGTCGGCCGCGCCCTCGCCGTGCCGTCCACGCACCGAGAACAGGCGGTACTCGCTCTTGCGGGCGAGGCCGTCCTCGAACACGACCATCGACGCCGACTGGTACGTCCCCTGGTTGTGCGAGACGTCGTAGCACTCGATCCGCAGCGGCGCGGTGTCCAGGCCCAGCGCCTCCTGGATCTCGCGCAGCGCCTGGCTGCGCGACGTCAGGTCGCCCGCACGCCGGGTGCGGTGCAGGTTCAGCGCGTGCTCGGCGTTGCGGTGCACCGTCGCCGCCAGCTCGCGCTTGTCCCCGCGCTGGGGCACACGGACCCGTACCCGCGAGCCGCGCAGCCCCGTGAGCCACGACTCGACCTGGTCGACGTCGGTCGGCAGCACCGGCACCAGCACCTCGCGCGGGACCGCGGTGCCGTCCGCCTCGTCCGTGCCGTAGACCTGCTGCAGCAGGTGCTCCACCAGGCCCGCGTCGTCGACGTCCTCGACCTTCTCGACGACCCAGCCACGCTGGCCCCGGATCCGACCGTCGCGCACGTGGAACACCTGCACCGCGGCCTCGAGGTCGTCGCCCGCGAGGCCGAACACGTCCGCCTCGGTGCCGTCCGGGAGCACCACGGCGTTGCGCTCCGTCGCGCGGCGCAGCGTCTGGATGTCGTCGCGCAGACGTGCGGCGCGCTCGTAGTCCAGCTCCGCGGCCGCCTCCTGCATGCGGCGCGTCAGCCGCTTCTCGAACCGGGTGGTGTCCCCGGCCATGAAGTCGCAGAAGTCCTGCGCGAGCCGGTGGTGGTCCTCGGGCGAGATCCGTCCCACGCACGGGGCGGAGCACTTGTCGATGTAGCCGAGGAGGCACGGGCGTCCCTGCTGGTGCGCGCGCTTGAACACGCCCGCCGAGCAGGTGCGCACGGGGAACACGCGCAGCAGCAGGTCGACCGTCTCGCGGATCGCCCACGCGTGCGCGTAGGGGCCGAAGTACCGCGTCCCCTTGCGCTTGGCGCCGCGCATCACCTGCACGCGCGGGAACTCGTCCGCGAGCGTGACCGCCAGGTAGGGGTACGACTTGTCGTCGCGGTACTTCACGTTGAACCGCGGGTCGAACTCCTTGATCCACGAGTACTCGAGCGCGAGCGCCTCGACCTCGGTGCCCACGACCGTCCACTGCACCGACGCCGCCGTGGTCACCATCGTCTGCGTGCGCGGGTGCAGCCCCGCCACGTCCTGGAAGTAGCTGTTGAGCCGCTGCCGCAGGCTCTTGGCCTTGCCGACGTAGATGACGCGGCCGTCACCGTCGCGGAACCGGTACACGCCGGGCGAGTCGGGGATCTCCCCCGGCGCCGGTCGGTAGGTCGCGGGATCAGCCATGGTCCGAGCCTAGTTCGCACCGCGGACACACCCCGCGGTGCCCCGGGTCGTCGAGGGCTCGACCGGCCGGCCGCCACGCCGGACGACGGCACGGCCCGCGCCCGGCACCGGGTGCCGCTAGCGTGTCGACATGGCGCAGCTGCTGCACTCCTACTCGGTGGACCTGACCTGGACCGGAGCGGGCGAGGCGGGGACGTCGACGTACACGTCGTACGGTCGCGACCACGAGCTCACGTCGGGCGACAAGCTGCCCCTGCCGGGCACCTCGGACCCGGGCTTCCGGGGAGACCCGTCGCGGTGGTCGCCGGAGGACCTCGTCGTGGGCGCGCTCGCGCAGTGCCACATGCTCTGGTTCCTGCACCTCGCGGCGGCCGCGGGCGTGGTCGTCGTCGGCTACGCGGACGCCGCGTCCGGGACGATGCGGATCGAGGCGGCCGGGCACGGGCAGTTCACCGAGGTCGTCCTGCGCCCGCGCGTGGTCGTCCGCACCCGGGTGCTGGCCGACGGGCAGCCTGTGACCGACGGCGTCCTGGCCGACCTGCACCACCGCGCTCACGAACACTGCTTCGTCGCGCGCTCGGTCAACTTCACCGTGCGGCACGAGCCCGTGCCGGTGGCGTTCGAGCGGGTCTGAGGAGCCCACCGGCAGGACTGCACCCACGCGTGCGGCGCGGCGGCCGGCGCGGGCCGTGCGCACGCTCAGGCCGAGACCGCCGCGGGCTCGAGGTCCAGCACCTCGGCGAGGAAACGGCCCGTGTGGCTCGCGGACACTCCCGCGACGTGCTCGGGCGTCCCCTCCGCGACGACCGTGCCACCGCCCGAGCCCCCCTCGGGACCCATGTCGATCACCCAGTCGGCGTTCTTGATGACGTCGAGGTTGTGCTCGATGACGATCACGGTGTTGCCCTTGTCGACGAGCGACTGCAGCACCCCGAGCAGCTTGCGGATGTCCTCGAAGTGCAGTCCGGTGGTGGGCTCGTCGAGCACGTACGCGGTGCGGCCCGTCGAGCGCCGCTGGAGCTCGGAGGCGAGCTTGACGCGCTGCGCCTCACCGCCCGACAGCGTCGGCGCGGGCTGGCCCAGGCGCACGTACCCCAGACCGACGTCGACGAGCGTCCGCAGGTGCCGGCTGATCGCGGGGACCGCGCTGAAGAACTCGGCGGCCTCCTCGATCGGCATGTCGAGCACGTCCGCGACCGTCTTGCCCTTGAAGTGCACCTCGAGCGTCTCGCGGTTGTACCGCGCGCCGTGGCAGACCTCGCACGGGACGTACACGTCGGGCAGGAAGTTCATCTCGATCTTGAGCGTGCCGTCGCCCGAGCACGCCTCGCAGCGCCCGCCCTTCACGTTGAACGAGAACCGCCCCGGCGTGTAGCCGCGGACCTTCGCCTCGGTCGTCTCCGCGAACAGCTTGCGGATGTTGTCCCACACGCCCGTGTACGTCGCGGGGTTCGAGCGCGGCGTGCGGCCGATCGGGCCCTGGTCGACGTGCACGACCTTGTCGAGCTGGTCGAGCCCCGTGACGCGCTTGTGCCGGCCGGCGACCTGGCGCGCGCCGTTGAGCTCGTTCGCCATCACCGTGTACAGGATCGAGTTCACGAGCGTCGACTTGCCGGAGCCCGACACGCCCGTGACGGCCGTCAGGACCCCCAGCGGGAACGACACGTCGATCCCGCGCAGGTTGTGCTCCCGCGCGCCCTGCACGGTCACGAGCCGCGACCGGTCGACCGGGCGCCGGTCGGCCGGCATCGGGATCTGCCGACGTCCCGACAGGTACGCGCCGGTCACCGACTCGTTCGACGCGAGCAGCCCCGCGAGGTCGCCCGAGTGCACGACGCGACCACCGTGCTCTCCCGCGCCCGGGCCGATGTCCACGATCCAGTCGGCCATCCGGATGGTGTCCTCGTCGTGCTCGACGACGATGAGCGTGTTGCCCAGGTCGCGCAGACGCGTGAGCGTGTCGATCAGGCGTCGGTTGTCCCGCTGGTGCAGGCCGATCGAGGGCTCGTCGAGCACGTAGAGGACGCCCACCAGGCCGGAGCCGATCTGCGTCGCGAGCCGGATGCGCTGGGCCTCACCGCCCGAGAGCGTCGCCGCCGGGCGCATCAGCGACAGGTAGTCCAGGCCCACGTCGAGCAAGAAGCCCAGGCGCGCCTGGATCTCCTTGAGCACCTGCGCCGCGATCTGCCGCTCGCGCTCGCCGAGCTCGAGGGTGTCGAGGAAGTCGCGTGCCTCCCGGATCGGCAGCTCGCAGACCTCCGCGATCGACCGCCCGCCGACCTTGACGGCGAGCACCTCGGGCTTGAGCCGCTGGCCCTGGCACGTCGGGCACGGGACCTCACGCATGAAGCCCTCGTACTTGTCCTTGCTCCACTCCGACTCGGTCTCGGCGTGCCGGCGCTCGAGGAACGTGATCACGCCCTCGAACCCGGTGGAGTACTGGCGCTCGCGACCCCACCGGTTGCGGTACCGGACCTGCACCTTGTGGTTGCGGCCGTGCAGGATCGCGTCCTTCGCGCGCTGCGGCAGCGCGCGCCACGGCACGTCCATGGCGAAGCCCATCTCGTCGGCGAGAGCCGACATGACGCGCTCGAAGTACTCCGAGGAGGTCTGCGCCCACGGGGCGACCGCGCCCTGCGCGAGGCTCAGCTCCTCGTCGGGCACGACGAGCTCCGGGTCGACCTCGAGACGCGAGCCGATGCCGGTGCACTCCGGGCACGCCCCGTACGGCGCGTTGAACGAGAACGTGCGCGGCTCGACCTCCTCGAGCGTGAGCACGTGGTCGTTCGGGCACGCCCGCTGCTCGGAGAACCGGCGCTCCTTGTCCGGGTCCTCGGCGTCGCGGTCCACCAGGTCGATCACGAGCAGCCCGCCGGACAGCCCGAGAGCGGTCTCCACCGAGTCGGTGAGGCGGCGCTGCACGCCCTCGCGCGCGACCAGCCGGTCGACCACGACCTCGATGTCGTGCTTGAGCTTCTTCTCGAGCGTCGGCGGCGCCGTGAGCTGCACGACCTCCCCGTCGACGCGCGCGCGCGAGAAGCCCTTCGCCTGCAGCTCTCCGAACAGGTCCGTGTACTCGCCCTTGCGGCCGCGGACGACGGGCGCGAGCACCTGGTACCGCGTGCCCTCGGGCAGCTCGAGCAGCCGGTCGACGATCTGCTGCGGCGTCTGCGCGGTGACGCGCTCGCCGCAGACGGGGCAGTACTGCGTCCCGGCGCGCGCGAACAGCAGGCGCAGGTAGTCGTACACCTCGGTGATCGTGCCGACCGTCGAGCGAGGGTTGCGGTTCGTCGACTTCTGGTCGATCGAGACGGCGGGCGACAGCCCCTCGATGAAGTCGACGTCGGGCTTGTCCATCTGCCCGAGGAACTGGCGCGCGTACGCCGAGAGCGACTCCACGTACCGCCGCTGCCCCTCGGCGAAGATCGTGTCGAAGGCCAGCGACGACTTCCCCGACCCGGACAGGCCGGTGAAGACGATCAGCTGGTCCCGGGGCAGGTCCAGGTCGACGTTGCGGAGGTTGTGCTCGCGGGCACCCTGCACCACCAGACGGTCGTTCACGGCGTGCAGTCTACGTTCCACCGCTGACAATCGCACACCCGTTCGATCCTCCTGGAGAGCAGCCGCGCGGTCCGCGGTCGCCCCGGCGCCGTCGTCGTGCCGAGCGTGCCCGATCGCCCCATGCTGGGACGCACCATGACGACAGAACCGACCACGACCGACGACCCGACGGTGACCGACGCACCGACGGTGACCGACGACCCGACCGTCGCCGCCGATCCGCCCACGGGCCCCACCGCGTCGATCGCGTCCACCGGACCCGAGCCCCTCCCCGTCCCCGTCGCCGAGTACGCGGTCGTCGGCGACGGGCGCACGACCGCGCTCGTCTCCCGCCGCGGCTCGGTCGACTGGCTGTGCCTGCCGCACGTCGACTCGGCGGCGTGCTTCGCACGACTGCTCGGCACGGAGGACAACGGCCGCTGGCTGCTGACCGTCCCCGACGCGCACGAGGTCACGCGTCGCTACCTCGACGACTCGTTCGTCCTCGAGACGACGTACCGCTCCCCCACCGGCACCGCCGTCGTCACCGACTCGATGCCCATCTCCGACGGACGGGCGGACCTCGTGCGGCACGTGCGGTGCACGCGGGGCACGGTGCGCGTCGAGCACGAGTGGGTGGTGCGCTTCGGCTACGGCGGCATCGAGCCGTGGGTCACGCGCACGGGCGGTCCCGACGCGCGGATCCGCGCGGTGGCCGGACCGGACGCGCTCGTCCTGCGCGGGACGCGCCTGCCGCACGCCGACGACCACCGGCACCGCGACGCGTTCGAGCTGCGGGAGGGCGAGGAGCTCGAGCTCGACCTCACGTGGTCACGCTCGTGGGAGCCGGTGCCACCGCCCCTGGCGGCGGCGACCCGCGTCGACACGACGCGCGTCGCGTGGGGGCTGTGGGCGCGCGGCGCACGGTACGCGGGGCCGCACCGCGAGGCCGTCGTGCGCTCGCTGCTCGTGCTGCGGCTCCTCACCGACTTCGAGACGGGCGGCATCGCCGCCGCGGCGACGACGAGCCTGCCCGAGGACTTCGGCGGCGCACGCAACTGGGACTACCGCTACTGCTGGCTGCGCGACGCCGCGATGACGCTCGAGGCGCTCCTCGAGCAGGGGTTCCGCGACGAGGCGACCCAGTGGCGCGACTGGCTGCTGCGCGCCGTCGCCGGCGACCCCACCGACCTGCAGATCATGTACCGCGTCGACGGCGGGCGTGACCTGCCGGAGCGTGAGCTCGGACACCTGCCGGGCTACGCCGGCTCCCGCCCGGTGCGGCTCGGCAACGCCGCGGTCGGCCAGGTCCAGAACGACGTGCTGGGCGAGGTCATCTGCGCGCTGCACGAGGCGCGCCGTGCCGGGATCACCGAGTCCGCGGACTCGTGGTCGCTCCAGCGCCACCTCCTCGAGGCGCTCCTGCGGCGCTGGCGCGACCCGGACCGCGGGATCTGGGAGGTGCGCGGCGACCCCCGGCACTTCGTGCACTCGAAGGTCATGGCCTGGGCCGCGGTCGACCGCGCGGTACGCGCCGTCGAGGAGCACGGCCTGTCCGGGCCGGTCGACCGCTGGCGCGCGGCGCGTGCGGAGATCCATGCGGACGTGCTGGCCCACGGCTGGGACGCGGACCGCGGGACGTTCGTGCAGCACTACGGCGCGACGCACACCGACGCCTCGCTCCTGCAGATCCTCCAGGTCGGCTTCCTCCCGCCCGACGACCCTCGCGTCCTCGGCACGCTCGCCGCGGTGCGCGCCGAGCTGGAGGTCGCCCCGGGGCTGCTGCGCCGCTACCGCACCGAACGGACCGACGACGGTGTGCCCGGCGGCGAGCACGCGTTCCTCGCGTGCTCGTTCTGGCTCGCGGAGGCGCTCGCCCGCACGGGGCAGGTCGACGAGGCGTCCGAGGTGCTGGACGGGCTCGTCGGGCTGACGAACGACGTGGGTCTCCTCGCCGAGCAGTACGACCCGGTCGGGCGCCGGATGGCCGGCAACGTGCCCCAGGCGCTGTCGCACCTCGCGCTCGTGCGTGCGGCCCACGCCGTCGGGCTGGCCACGGGCGCCTCGGAGGGACCCGCATGAGCACGGCACCCTGGACCGGTCACGTGACGCCCGGCGGCCCGACCGCGGTGCGCGTGCTCGACGAGGTCGAGCTCCGCAAGGTGTCGGTCGGGCCGATGGACAACAACGCCTACCTGCTGACGTGCCGCCGCGACGGCGCGCAGCTGCTCGTCGACGCCGCCGCCGACCCGGACCGCCTGCTCGCGCTGGTGCGCGAGGGCGACGCGAGCGCACGGCTCGACCTGGTCGTCACGACGCACCGGCACCGCGACCATGTCGGAGCGCTCGCGTCGGTCGTCGCGGTGACGGGTGCGCGCACGGCCGCCGGCGCCGACGACGCGGACGCGATCACCCAGGCGACGGGCGTGCCGGTCGGGCAGCGCCTGCACGACGGCGACCTGCTGGTCGTCGGGCACGTCACGCTCGAGGTCGTCGCGCTGCGCGGCCACACGCCCGGGTCGGTCGCGCTCGCCTACCGCGAGCCCGAGCACACCCACGTCCCGGGCGCGGCGCCCGGCCGGGTGCACCTGCTGACGGGCGACTCGCTGTTCCCCGGTGGGGTCGGCCGCACCACGACCCCGCAGGACTTCACGTCGCTGTACGACGACGTCGTCGCCCGCGTCTTCGACCGGTTCGGCGACGAGACGTGGGTGTACCCCGGTCACGGGCGCGACACGACGCTCGGGGCGGAACGTCCGCACCTCGCGCAGTGGCGCGCCCGGGGCTGGTGACGGCGCGCGCGTGCCGTAGCGCGTCAGGCCTCCGGCGGGCCGAGCACGGACGTGGCCACCGTCGCGTGCGCGGACTCGTCGTCGGACGGGTGGAAGATCCCCGCGAGCACGTCCCGGTAGAGCCTGCCCAGCTCGTTGCCGCTGAAGTACGACCCGCCGCCCGACGCGCGCAGCGCGAGCTCGACGACCTGGCGCGCCGACTCCGTCGCGCGGACCTTGAGCCCCACGAGCTGGGCGAACCAGCGCGCGCCGTGGTCCACCCGCTCGTCGACGTCGCGCGCGAGCGCGAACACCTGCAGCTCGGCGCCGTCCTGCAGCAGCGCGGCGTCGGCAATGCGCCACCGGATGTCGGGGTCCTGCGCGTACGCGCGCCCGCCGTTCTTGAGCGAGGTCCGACGACGCGCGGCCGCGACCGCGAGCTCGACCGCGCGACGCCCGATACCCGTGTAGACCGCGCCGAGCAGGATCTCGAACACGGAGAACAACGCGAACATGAACGAGTCGGCGGACGGCCCGGCGGGCAGGCTGCGGTACACACGCCCGGGCGGCGCGTAGGCGCCGTCCAGCACGGTCGTCGTCGACTGCGTGGCACGCATGCCCAGCGTGTCCCAGTCGTCCTTGGCCGTGACGCCCTCCCGCCCGACGACGCCGTGGACGAGGCGCGGGTCGGCCGGGTCCGAGTCGTCGAGACCGAACGTCGCGAGCCGCGTCCACACGGGCGACAGGGACGTGAAGATCTTGGTGCCGAAGAACCGGTAGCCCCCGTCCGCCTGGCGCTCGGCGCGGGTGCGCGAGCCGAACATCACCAGGTCGTTGCCGGCCTCCGAGTTGCCGAACGCGAACACCTCACCGTCCGCCGCGTCCTGCAGGACGAACTCGAATGCCTCGTCCCCGCGCTCGACGAGCTGCGCCGCCAGACCGGTCACGACGAGGTGCATGTTCACGGCCAGCGCCGTCGCGGGCGCCGCGGCGGCGAGCCGGACCTGCTCGCGCGCGACCTCCTCGAGGGTGAGCCCCGCACCACCGAGCCGCTGCGGCACGAACGCCCGCAGGTAGCCGGCCTCCGCGAGCTCCGCGAGGTCGTCGTGCGGGAACGTGTTCTCGCGGTCGTGTGCCGCGGCGCGCTCGTGCACGCGGGTCAGCAGGTCGTCGGTGAGGAGCGTGCGCAGCTCGCGCGCCATGTTCGCCTCGTCTCGTGCTCGGGTCGGTCGGTGATCGGGTGCCGCGGGGTCAGCTCACGAGGTCCGGGTGGGAGCCGGAGCGCTCACCGCGGTCGAGCGCCGCGATCCGCTCGTGGTCCCGCGGGGTCAGCTCGAGGTCCGCCGCGGCGAGGTTCTCGCGGATGCGCGCGGGCGTCACCGACTTCGGGACGACCGCGACGCCCAGGTCGAGGTGCCAGCGCAGGACCACCTGCGCGACGCTCGCGCCGTGCTCACGCGCGATGTCGAGCAGGACGGGATCCTCCAGGACGGCGCCCCGGCCCAGCGGCGACCACGCCTGCGTCACGATGCCGAGCTGGGAGTGCATCGCACGCAGCTCGCGCTGCTGCAGGTACGGGTGCAGCTCGACCTGGTTCACCACGGGCACCTCACCCGAGTCCTGCACGATGCGCTCCAGGTGGTCGGGCTGGAAGTTCGAGACGCCCACCGACCGCACGCGGCCCTCGTCGCGCAGCCGCAGCAACGTGCGCCACGTCGGCACGTACTGCTCCCGCGCCGGAGCGGGCCAGTGGATCAGGTACAGGTCCGGCGCGCCGAGCCCCAGGCGCCCGACCGACTCCTCGAACGCCGCCTCGGCGCGGTCGCCCTGCGCGTCGTTCCACAGCTTCGTCGTGACGAAGACGTCGTCCCGGTCGAGGCCGCTGGCGCGCACCGCGCGCCCCACCGCAGCCTCGTTGCGGTACAGCGTCGCCGTGTCGACGAGCCGGTACCCCGCCGTCAGCGCCTCGGCCACCGCGGGCTGCGCGGCCTCGTCGGACACCTTGTAGACCCCGAAGCCGAGGACCGGCATGCGCATGCCGTCGGCGAGCGTCACGCGAGTCGTCATCCCGCCACTCTGCCACCCGACCAGGCCCGACGCGTGCCGGTGGCCGGTCGGTGTGCGCCATCCCACGTCGCGTTCGGGCAGGATGTCGCCATGGCCACCTTCGCCGTCCGCTACACCTACGACGAGCGCACCGATGCTCGCGACCACTTCCGCCCCGAGCACCGCGCCTACCTCGCGGGCCTCGCCGACGCGGGCGCGCTCAAGGGCTCCGGACCGTGGACGGACGGCGCGCCCGGCGCGCTGCTCGTCCTCGTCGCGGACGACGAGGACCGCCTGCGGGCGATGCTCGCGGACGACCCGTTCCAGCGCGAGGGCCTCGTCGCCGAGACCGAGGTGCGCGGCTGGGACGTCGTGCTCGGTCCCTGGGCCTCCTGACCCCGCCGCACCGGCACGGCACCGACCCCGCGTGCCGCTCAGGGCGTGAGCGCCGCCCGGGCGTCGCGCGCTGACTTCACCAGGCTCACGGCCGCCGTCGTCCCGAGGATCACGACGATCGCGACCAGCGACAGCCAGATCGGGATCTCCGGCGCCCACGCCACGGGCTCACCGCCGTTGATGACCGGCAGCTCGTTCTCGTGCAACGCCTCGAGCACGAGCTTCACGCCGATGAAGCCGAGCAGCACCGCGAGCCCGTAGTTCAGGTAGACCAGGCGCGCGAGCAGGTCACCGAGCAGGAAGTACAGCTGGCGCAGCCCCATGAGCGCGAACAGGTTCGCCATCATGATGAGGTACGGCTCGCTCGTCAGCCCGAACAGCGCGGGGATCGAGTCGAACGCGAACAGCAGGTCCGTCGCGCCCAGCGCGACCAGGACGATCAGCATCGGCGTGATGAGGCGCCGCCCGTTCTCGACGACCGTCAGGTGCACGCCGTGGTACTGCGTGGTCGACGGGAACCAGCGCTGCACGAGGCGCAGCAGCAGGGGCGGGTGGAACTCGTCGGGGCCGTCGTCCGACCCCTCACGTGCGACCTTCCACGCCGTCCACACGAGGAACGCACCGAACAGGTAGAACACCCAGCTGAACGAGCTGACGATCGCCGACCCGAGCAGGATGAACACGGTCCGGAACACCAGCGCCAGCACGATCCCGACGAGCAGCGCCGTCTGCTGGTACTGCCGCGGCACGGCGAACCGACCCATGATCAGCATGAAGACGAACAGGTTGTCGACCGACAGCGAGTACTCGGTGAGCCAGCCCGCGTAGAACTCACCCGCGTACTGGCCCCCCGACGTGACGAGCACTCCGAGCCCGAACAGCACCGCGAGGCCGACGTACAGCCCGAGGTGCCGCAGGCACTCCGCGGTGCTCGGCACGTGCGGCCGGCGCCCCACGATCACCACGTCGACGACCAGCAGGGCGGTCACGATCCCGAGCGAGACCGCCCACACCAGCAGGGAGACGTCCACGTCACTCCTGTCCGGCAGCGACGCGTCGGTCGCTGCGTGTCTTGAGAAGGCTGGCGACCGTCGCGACCGCGAGGGTCCCCAGGATCACCGTGAGCGAGAGCCAGATGGGGATCTCCGGCGCCCACTCGATGTGCTCGCCCCCGTTGATGAACGGCAGCTCGTTGGTGTGCATCGCGTGCAGCAGGAGCTTCACCCCGATGAAGCCGAGGATCACGGCGAGGCCCTGCGAGAGGTACACGAGACGCTCGAGCAGCCCGCCGATCAGGAAGTACAGCTGACGCAGCCCGAGCAGTGCGAACGCGTTCGCGGTGAACACGATGTACGGCTCCTCGGTCAGACCGTAGATCGCGGGGATCGAGTCGAGCGCGAACAGGATGTCCGTCGAGCCGATCGCGACCATGACGAGGAGCATCGGCGTGAGCAGCCGCTTGCCGTCGACCACGGTCGTGAGCCGGTCGCCGTCGTACTCCGTCGTCGTCGGGAAGACGCGACGCACCGCCCGCACGAGGAACCCGTCGCCGACCTCCTTCTCGTCGGACCCGTCGTGGTCCTCCCGCGCGAGCTTGACGCCGGTGTACACGAGGAACGCACCGAACAGGTAGAAGACCCACGACCACCGCTCGATCGCCGCCGCGCCCACGAGGATGAACACGGTGCGCAGCACCAGCGCGATCGCCACACCGATCAGCAGCACCTTCTGCTGGAACGCCCTGGGGACGGCGAACCTCGTCATGATGATGAGGAACACGAACAGGTTGTCGACCGACAGGCTCTTCTCGGTCACGTACCCCGCGAAGTACTCCGCGCCGTGGTCCCAGCCCCAGGACGCGCCGACCGCCACGCCGAACAGCAGCGCGAGGACGATGTAGACCGACGACCACCAGGCCGACTCGCGGAACGTCGGCTCGTGCGGCGTGCGCACGTGCGCGAAGAAGTCGAAGACGAGCAGACCGACGACGCCGGCGGCCGTGAGCAGCCAGACGAGGCTCGAGACATCCATGGACAGACCTCCGGTACGAGTTGTGCGTCAGTACCGAAGGTCTCCCCCGCCCGCGATGCGGGCCGACCGCACCGGGCTCCGTCGGTCGCCACCACGGCGGATCGCCGGGCTGCGACCGGCGGCGTCCGTGATGACGACGCGGCCGATTGTGGGGTACTCCCCTTCACCGTCCGCCATCGTAGGTGACGGATGCCCCACGCGCCGCACGTGTCCACGGCCGCGCGCGTCGGGCCGCTACTGGACGCAGAACTCGTTGCCCTCGGGGTCCTGCATCGTCACCCAGAAGCTGCCGAGCTCCTCCTTCTCGTACAGCCGCCGCGCGCCGAGCGCCTCGAGCTCGCTCGCCCGGGCACGCACTGCGTCCGGACGCTCCTCGCGCGGGAGGTCCGGCCGGACCGTCACGTCGAGGTGCACGCGGTTCTTGCCCGACTTCTCCTCGGGGACCTTCTGGAACCACAGGCGCGGGCCGGCTCCGTCCGGGTCGACCACGGCGTACGCGGAGTCGCGCTCCTCGACCGGGACGCCCATCGCGTCGAGCGCCTCGTCCCACGTCGAGAACGGCGGCGGGGGCGCGTCCTCCACGTAGCCGAGCACCTGCGCCCAGAACCGGCCCAGCGTGGGCGGGCTCGCGGCGTCGAACGTGACCTGGATCCGTGCTGCCATGCTCACTCCTCGTCGTCCTGCGGGTGGGCGGGTGGTGCGTGGGTGGACGCGTCGTGCCGTCAGGCGGTCGCGGCCTGCATCTGCCGCAGCTCCTTCTTCAGGCCCGAGATCTCGTCACGCAGCCGCGCGGCGAGCTCGAACTGCAGCTCACCGGCCGCCGCGTGCATCTGGTCCGTGAGCTCCTGGATCAGCGTCGCGAGCTCACCTGCGGCAGCCCCGGTGAGCCGGGTCCGCTCGTCGGACGGCGCCGCCTTCGAGCCGAACCCGGGGACCGGCGCCTTGCCGCGGCTCGTCTGGCGGCCGCCACCGCCCAGCAGCTCGGCGGTGTCCGCGTCCTCGCGCGCGAGCATGTCGGTGATGTCGCCGATCTTCTTGCGCAACGGCTGCGGGTCGATCCCGTGCTCGAGGTTGTAGGCGACCTGCTTCTCGCGGCGCCGGCTGGTCTCCTCGATCGCGAGCTGCATCGCCGGCGTGACCTTGTCCGCGTACATGTGGACCTGGCCGGACACGTTGCGCGCCGCGCGGCCGATGGTCTGGATGAGCGACTTGCCCGAGCGCAGGAAGCCCTCCTTGTCCGCGTCGAGGATCGCGACGAGCGACACCTCCGGCAGGTCCAGGCCCTCGCGCAGCAGGTTGATCCCGACCAGCACGTCGTACTCGCCGAGCCGGAGCTCGCGCAGCAGCTCGACGCGGCGCAGCGTGTCGACCTCGGAGTGCAGGTACCGCACCCGCACGCCCTTCTCGAGCAGGTAGTCCGTGAGGTCCTCGGCCATCTTCTTGGTCAGAGTCGTGACGAGCACGCGCTCGTCGCGATCCACCCGGTCGCGGATCTCGCCGAGCAGGTCGTCGATCTGACCCTTCGTCGGCTTGACGACGACCTCCGGGTCGACGAGGCCCGTCGGGCGGATGATCTGCTCGACCACACCGTCGGACATCGACAGCTCGTAGTCGCCCGGCGTCGCGGAGAGGTAGACCGTCTGGCCGATGCGCTCGACGAACTCCTCCCACCGCAGAGGGCGGTTGTCGACGGCGCTCGGCAGGCGGAAGCCGTGCTCGACGAGCGAACGCTTGCGCGACATGTCGCCCTCGAACATCGCGCCGATCTGCGGCACGGTCACGTGCGACTCGTCGATGACCAGCAGGAAGTCCTCGGGGAAGAAGTCCAGCAGCGTGTTGGGCGCCGACCCGGCTGCGCGTCCGTCGATGTGCCGCGAGTAGTTCTCGATGCCGGAGCACGAGCCGACCTGCCGCATCAGCTCGATGTCGTACGTCGTGCGCATCCGCAGCCGCTGCGCCTCGAGCAGCTTGTTCTGCCGCTCGAGCTCCGCGAGCCGCTCCTCGAGCTCGGCCTCGATGCCGTGGATCGCGCGTTCCATGCGCTCCGGCCCCGCCACGTAGTGAGTCGCCGGGAAGATCATCATCTCGTCCTCGGCGCGGACCACCTCACCGGTGAGCGGGTGCAGCGTCGCGATCGCCTCGATCTCGTCACCGAAGAACTCGATCCGGACGGCCAGCTCCTCGTACATCGGGATGATCTCGACCGTGTCGCCACGCACCCGGAACGTACCGCGCGTGAACGCCATGTCGTTGCGCGAGTACTGCATCTGCACGAACCGGCGCAGCAGCTGGTCGCGGTCCACCTGGTCGCCGACGCGCAGCGTGACCATGCGGTCCACGTACTCCTGCGGGGTACCCAGACCGTAGATGCAGGAGACCGACGCGACGACGACCACGTCACGGCGTGTGAGCAGCGAGGACGTCGCCGAGTGCCGCAGACGCTCGACCTCGTCGTTGATCGACGAGTCCTTCTCGATGTAGGTGTCCGTCTGCGCGATGTACGCCTCGGGCTGGTAGTAGTCGTAGTACGAGACGAAGTACTCGACCGCGTTGTTGGGCAACAGCTCGCGGAACTCGGTCGCGAGCTGCGCGGCCAGCGTCTTGTTCGGCGCCATGACGAGCGTCGGACGCTGCACCTGCTCGATCAGCCAGGCGGTCGTCGCAGACTTGCCGGTACCCGTCGCGCCCAGCAGCACGACGTCCTTCTCGCCGGCCTGCAGCCGACGCGTGAGCTGGGCGATCGCCTGAGGCTGGTCGCCGGACGGCGTGTAGTCCGACACGACCTCGAAGGGCGCGACGGTCCGCTGGAGCTCCGTGACTGGACGCATGGCACCACGGTACGTCGGACCACCGACACACCCGTCGCCGGCGTCAGTCGCCGGCCACGGGGCTCAGTCCTTGCCGTCGACCAGGGTGACGATCGCGTTCGGGTCCTCGCGCACCACCGCGGCGACGTACCAGTCCATGAAGATCTCGTACGCGCTGAAGCCGAGGAGCTTGCGCTTCGCCATCGGGATGAGCGCGTTGACGCCGCCGTCCTTGGTGCGGAAGAACGTGATCGCGGTCCGGGCCGTGGTGCGGCCCACCGCACGGTCGGTGCGCACCTCGAAGCGGATCAGCTCCGCACCCTCGATGTGGTCACGCAGCGACACCGTCGTCGAGTGCGGAGTGCGTGCCTCGACGCGGAACCGGCCCGCGTCCGAGTCGCCGGACATCGCCGCCTTCTCCGCGAGCTCGAGCATGCGACCCTCGGACAGCGTCGACGACGCGACCGACACCGACGCGCGCGTCTGGACGGGCTTGACCATCCGCTCGTACCTCCTTGTTGCGGCGACCTCTTCGGCACCGGATGTGTCGTCTATCGGTCGTCCGACCGTCGAAGTTGAGCCCCCACCAGGCACAAGGCACTTTCGTCCCCGGTCTGGCGGGACCATAGCGGCTCGGGCGGACGGGCGGAACGGCCGTTCCCAGATCGTGACCGAGAGTGCCTCGGACGCCGCATCCGCTCACCCCGCCGCGTGACGGCGGGCGGCTCAGCCGTGCCGCGCGTCGGTCTCCTCGGCGGCCCGCTCCTGCGTCCGCTCCGTGCACAGCCGGTCCCACAGCTCGTCCACCTGCGCGCGCAGGTCCGCGTCGGTCCCCGACCCGTCCAGGACCACGTCCGCCACCGCCAGGCGCTCGTCGTCGCCGGCCTGCGCCGCGACCCGCGCCTCGGCGTCCTCGCGTGACATGCCGCGCAGCCGCACGAGGCGCTCGACGCGCAGCACCGCCGGCGCGTGGACGACGACGACGAGGTGGAACGAGCCGGCCTGACCCGTCTCGACGAGCAGCGGGATGTCGTGGACGACGACCGCGCCCGGGTCGGCCGTCGCGGCGGCGGCCTCACGCTCGGCCGACAGGCGCCGCACCGCGGGGTGCACGATCGCCTCGAGGGTCCGCCGACGCTCGTCGTCGCCGAACACCACTGACGCGAGCGCGGCACGGTCGAGCGAGCCGTCGGGTGCGAGCACCTCCGCACCGAACGCCTCGACCACCGCGTCGAGCCCGGCCGTCCCCGGCGCCACCGCCTCGCGCGCGAGCGCGTCGGCGTCCACGACGACGGCGCCTCGCTCGGCCAGGCGGCGCGCCGCCACGGACTTGCCGGCCGCGATCCCACCCGTCAACCCGATGCGCTGCATGGGCCCCATCCTGCCCGCACGGGCCGTCCCGCGCCCGCGGCAGGTCGAGGCCGGCCCGGCACACGCCGACGGGCCGGCCACCCGTAGGTGACCGGCCCGTCGTGGAGCGTGCCGCGGGACGAGGCCCGCGGTGCGTTCAGCTGCTCAGTTGCCGGTGAGCTTCTCGCGCAGAGCGGCGAGCGCCTCGTCGGACGCGAGCGTCCCCGTGGCCTCGTCGGTCGACGACGAGTAGGTCGACGGCGCAGGAGCGCTGCTGCCCTCGGGCGTCTGCGCCTCGGCGTCGGCCTTCTGCGCGTCCGCGACCTGCTTGCGGTGCGCCTCCCAGCGCTCGTGCGCGGCCGCGTACTGGGCCTCCCACGCCTCGCGCTGCGTCTCGAAGCCCTCGAGCCACTCGTTCGTCGTCGGGTCGAAGCCCTCCGGGTACTTGTAGTTGCCCTGCTCGTCGTACTCGGCCGCCATGCCGTACAGCGCGGGGTCGAAGTCCTCCGACTCGGGGTCGAAGCCCTCGTTCGCCTGCTTCAGCGACAGCGAGATGCGGCGACGCTCGAGGTCGATGTCGATGACCTTGACGAACACGTCGTCGCCGACCTGCACGACCTGCTCCGGGATCTCGACGTGGCGCACGGCCAGCTCCGAGATGTGCACGAGGCCCTCGATGCCGTCCTCGACGCGCACGAACGCGCCGAACGGGACGAGCTTGGTGACCTTGCCGGGGACGACCTGGCCGATGGCGTGCGTCCGGGCGAAGGCCTGCCACGGGTCCTCCTGCGTCGCCTTCAGCGACAGGGAGACACGCTCGCGGTCGAAGTCGACGTCGAGGACCTCGACCGTGACCTCCTGGCCGACCTCGACGACCTCGGACGGGTGGTCGATGTGCTTCCAGGACAGCTCGGAGACGTGCACGAGGCCGTCCACGCCACCCAGGTCGACGAACGCACCGAAGTTGACGATCGAGGAGACGACACCGGGGCGCACCTGGCCCTTCTGCAGCGTCTGCAGGAAGGTGGAGCGGACCTCGGACTGCGTCTGCTCGAGCCACGCGCGGCGCGACAGGACCACGTTGTTGCGGTTCTTGTCGAGCTCGATGATCTTGGCCTCGATCTCCTTGCCCACGTAGGGGCCGAGGTCGCGGACACGACGCATCTCGACGAGCGACGCGGGAAGGAAGCCGCGCAGACCGATGTCGAGGATGAGGCCGCCCTTGACGACCTCGATGACGGTGCCGGTGACGACGCCGTCCTCCTCCTTGATCTTCTCGATCGTGCCCCACGCGCGCTCGTACTGCGCCCGCTTCTTGGACAGGATCAGCCGGCCTTCCTTGTCCTCCTTCTGGAGGACAAGGGCCTCGACCTCGTCGCCGACCTTGACGACCTCGCCGGGGTCCACGTCGTGCTTGATGGACAGCTCACGGGAGGGGATGACGCCCTCGGTCTTGTAACCGATGTCCAGCAGGACCTCGTCACGGTCGACCTTGACGACGACGCCCTCGACGATGTCGCCGTCGTTGAAGTACTTGATGGTGGCGTCGATCGCGGCGAGGAGGTCCTCGGCCGTGCCGATGTCGTTGATCGCGACCTGCGGCGTGCCGGACTTCGCGGGGGTGGAGATGCTCATGTAGTGGTGGGCTCCGATGCGGACAGGAAGTAGTTCGGACGTGGACGGCGGGCACGTCTCGACGACGGGATCACGTGGATGTGTTCTCGAGGCCCCCGACGGCCCGTCGCGGCTCCCGACGAACGGGAGATCACGCGGGCTCGCGAGAAGAAGGCGCGCGGCACCGCCGTCCACCCTATCGGTGGACGGCGGGACCGGTCAAAGCGTCCCCGGGGAGGTCAGGCGAGCGCGCTGGCCACCGCGAGCAGCTCCGCGGGCACGTGCTTGACCTTGCCCGCGACCTCCTCGAGGGGCACGAGCTCGACCCGGTCGCCGCGCAGCGCGGTCATGACGTTCGAGCGCCCCTGGGACACCGCGTCGATCGCCGCGACGCCGAACCGGCTGCCGAGGATCCGGTCGGTCGGCGTCGGCGTCCCGCCACGCTGCACGTGGCCCAGCACGGTCACGCGCGTGTCGAACCCCGTGCGCTGCTCGATCTCGGCCTTGAGCCGCTCGCCGATCGCGCCGGCGACGATCTCGCCGAACTTGCCGACCTGCGTCTCGTAGTGCATCGCCGTGCCCTCGGCCGGGACCGCACCCTCCGCGACGACGATGATCGAGAAGCTCGCGTGCGCGCGGTGCCGGTGCTTGAGGAACCGCTCGATGCGCTCGATGTCGAACGGCGCCTCGGGCGCCAGCACGATCTCCGCACCACCGGCGATGCCCGCGGTCGTCGCGATCCACCCGGCGTGCCGGCCCATGACCTCGACGATCATGACGCGGTTGTGGCTCTCCGCGGTGGTGTGGATGCGGTCCACCGCGTCGGTCGCGACCGTCACGGCCGTGTCGAAGCCGATGGACTGGTCCGTGCCCCACACGTCGTTGTCGATGGTCTTGGGGATCGCGACGATGTTCACACCCGCCTCCGCCATCTTGCTCGCGGCGTGCAGGGTCCCGTCGCCCCCGATGCAGATGAGCGCCTCGAGGCGCTCGGCCTCGAGAGTCGCGAGCACGGCGTCGATCCCGCCGTCGGACGCGTGCGGGTGGAACCGCGCGGTACCCAGCAGCGTGCCGCCCACGGGCAGGACGTTGCGGATGTCCTTGCGCGTGAGGGGCTGGACGTCGCCGTCGACGACGCCGCGCCACCCGTTGCGGAAGCCGACGATCTGGTGGCCGTACTCCCCCTCGCCTCGCTTGACCACGGCCCGGATGGCTGCGTTCAGCCCCGGGACGTCGCCACCTCCGGTGAGCAGACCGACTCGCACGCGTGCGCTCCTTCGTCGACAACAGGTGGGGGAACAGCGGTCCGCGCGTCGTCGGGCGTCCGTGTGCACGTCAGCCTAACGGCGCGCGGCGCGAGGAGCGCAGACCTTCCGTCCCAGGGACGTCGGCGACACTGGTGGCATGCCCTCCGCCGCGCACGACGACGACCGCCCGGACGAGCTCGCGGAGGTCGCGTTCCGCCACGTCGCGGACGACGGCTCCGCGGGGCGCCGCTGGTGGGACGCGAACGCCGACGACTACCTCGACGAGCACGGCGCGTTCCTCGGGCCGGCCGACTTCGTCTGGTGCCCCGAAGGGCTGCGCGAGGCCGACGCCCGGCTGCTCGGCGAGATCACGCCCGCGACGCGCGTCCTCGAGGTCGGGGCGGGCGCCGCGCAGTGCAGCCGCTGGCTCGCCGCGCAGGGCGCCTCGGTGCTCGCGACCGACGTCTCGCGCTCGATGCTCGCCGCCGGCCGCCGGTACGACGAGGCGGCCGGCGTGCGGGTGCCCGCGGTGGTCGCCGACGCGCGTCGGCTGCCGTTGCCGGACGCGTGCGTGGACGTCGCGTTCACCGCGTTCGGCGCCATCCCGTTCGTCCCGGACGCGCGCGCCGTGCACGTCGAGGCCGCCCGGGTGCTGCGCCCGGGCGGGCGGTGGGTGTTCGCGGTGACGCACCCGCTGCGGTGGGCGTTCCCCGACGACCCCGAGGGCCTGACGGCGATCCGCTCCTACTTCGACCGGCGCCCGTACGTGGAGCTCGGCGCGTCGGGGGCCGTGCTGTACGCCGAGTACCACCGCACGCTCGGCGACCACGTCGCGGACGTCGTCGGCGCGGGCCTGGCGCTGGACCGGGTGGTCGAGCCCGAGTGGCCCGCGGGGCACGACCGCACGTGGGGCGGCTGGGGCCCGGTCCGGGGCGCGCTGCTGCCCGGTACCGCGATCTTCGTGACGCACCGCCCCTGACCCCGCAGGGGGCGTGACGACGGGCGGCCCGGCTCGCGGGCCGCCCGTCGTCACGTGGCACAGCTCAGTGCACGGTGGCCTTCTCCGCGCCGGCACCGGTGAGCGAGCGCACCTCCATCTCCGCGAACTTCTCGGGGTGCGGCTTCTCCTTCGACAGGTACGTGCCGACGATGCCGAGCACGAACGCGAGCGGGATCGAGATGAGCCCGGGGTTCTCGAGCGGGATCACGTGGAAGTCGACCGACGTGTCCTTGATCATCGACAGGCTGTCGCCCGTCACCGGGTCGACCTTGCCCGAGACGACGGGCGAGAACGTGATGAGCACGATGCACGAGATCAGACCCCCGTACATGCTCCACAGTGCACCCGACGTGTTGAACCGCTTCCAGAACAGCGAGTACAGGATCGTCGGGAGGTTCGCGCTGGCTGCGACCGCGAACGCGAGCGCGACGAGGAACGCGACGTTCTGACCGTTGGCGAAGATCCCGCCCACGATCGCCAGGATCCCGATCGCGACGACCGTCATGCGCGCGACGCGCACCTCGCCGTCCGGACGCACCTGACCGCGCTTGATGACGTTCGCGTAGATGTCGTGCGCGAACGAGGTCGCGGCGGTGATCGTGAGGCCCGCGACGACCGCGAGGATCGTCGCGAACGCGACCGCCGAGATCACGCCCAGGAGGACGGTCCCGCCCAGCTCGAACGCGAGCAGCGGCGCGGCCGAGTTCACGCCGCCCGGCGCCGCCTTGATCGCCTCCGGGCCGACGAGCGCACCCGCGCCGTAGCCGAGCACCAGCGTGAACAGGTAGAAGATGCCGATCAGCCAGATGGCCCACACCACCGAGCGCCGGGCCTCCTTGGCGGAGGGCACCGTGTAGAAGCGCATCAGCACGTGCGGCAGACCCGCGGTGCCCAGCACGAGGGCCAGGGCGAGCGACAGGAAGTTGAGCTGGCTGGTCGCGCTCGCGCCGTACTGCTTGCCCGGGCCGAGCAGCGCCTCACCGCCCTCGCCCGCCGCGTCGACCGCGCCCTGCATGACCTCCGACAGGCTGAACCCGAACCGCGCGAGCACCCACAGCGTCATCACGCCAGCGCCGACGATCAGCAGGACGGCCTTGATGATCTGCACCCACGTGGTGCCCTTCATCCCGCCGACCAGGACGTACAGGATCATGAGCGCGCCGACGACCGCGATGACGACGCCCTGCGCGGCCACTCCCTCGATGCCCAGCAGGAGCGCCACGAGGCCGCCGGCGCCCGCCATCTGCGCGAGCAGGTAGAAGAACACCACCGCGAGCGTCGACAGCGCCGCCGCCATGCGCACGGGCCGCTGCTTCAGCCGGAAGGACAGGACGTCCGCCATCGTGAAGCGGCCGGTGTTGCGCAGCAGCTCGGCGACGAGCAGGAGCGCCACGAGCCACGCGACGAGGAACCCGATCGAGTACAGGAAGCCGTCGTACCCGTTGAGCGCGATGGCGCCGCAGATGCCGAGGAAGGACGCCGCGGACAGGTAGTCGCCCGCGATCGCGGTCCCGTTCTGCGGGCCGGTGAAGGACCGCCCCGCCGCGTAGTAGTCCGCGGCGGTCTTGTTGTTGCGCGACGCCCGGAACACGATGACGAGCGTCACGAGCACGAACAGCGCGAAGATCCCGATGTTGACGACCGGCTCACCGACCGTCTTCGACTCCGCCGCCAGGGTCGCCGATCCGACGAGCGCGCTCATGCCACCTCACCCGACCCGAGCTCGCCGTCCTCGATCTTCGCGCGCAGCTCCTCGGCGACCGGGTCCTGCCGGTCGTTGGCCCACCGCGCGTAGATCATGGTGATCGCGAACGTGGACACGAACTGCCCGAGGCCGAACAGCAGCCCGACGGTGATGTTCCCCCACACCTTGGTGGCCATGAAGTCGTGCGCGTAGTCCGCGAGCAGGACGTACACGAAGTACCAGACCAGGAACAGTGCGGTCATGGGGAAGACGAAGCGGCGGAACCGGCTGCGCAACGCCTGGAAGTCGGGGCTGTCCTGGACCACCTGGTACGGGGTCTGGGGTGGTTCGTCGATCATCTCTGACACGCGCGTCTCCTCCCGAACGGGCGAACGGCACCATTGCCGCCGGCCATGAGTGTGACCCACGACACGGCGTCACATCGAGAGACACACCCGACAATTCACCGAAATGCAACACCAGCCGGTCGAAACAGTCGTGCTGGTAGGTGCCGGCCCCGCCGCCTGACGTGCGTCAGTGGCCCGCCTCGTGCCAGCTCGACCCCACGCCGACGCTCACATCCAGGGGAACGTCGAGCCGGCCGTCGGGGAGGGCCGAGTCGGCTGCCGCCATCTGCTCCCGCACGAGCGCCTCGACCTCGTCCTGCTCGCCGGCGGCGACCTCCAGGACCAGCTCGTCGTGCACCTGCAGGAGCATGCGCGAGTCCAGCCGCCGACGTCGCAGCTCGGCGTCGACCCCGAGCATCGCGAGCTTGATGAGGTCCGCGGCACTGCCCTGGATCGGGGCGTTGAGCGCCATCCGCTCGGCCGCCTCGCGGCGCTGTCGGTTGTCGCTCGTGAGGTCCGGCAGGTACCGCCGCCGGTCGAGGACCGTCGCCGTGTACCCCGTCGCCCGTGCCGTGTCCACGACGCCCGTGAGGTACTCGCGCACCCCGCCGAACCGCGCGAAGTAGTCCTTCATGAGCTCGGCGGCCTCGGACACCTCGATCGAGAGCTGCTGCGACAGGCCGTACGACGAGAGCCCGTACGCGAGCCCGTAGGACATCGCCTTGATCTTCGAGCGCTGCGCGGCCGTGACCTCGTCGGTGGGCACGCCGAACACGCGCGAGCCGACGTAGCTGTGCAGGTCCTCCCCCGAGCGGAACGCCTCGATCAGGCCCTCGTCGCCCGACAGGTGCGCCATGATCCGCATCTCGATCTGCGAGTAGTCCGCGGTGAGGAGCGTCTCGAACCCGTCCCCGACGACGAACGCCCGGCGGATCTGCCGGCCGGCCTCGGTGCGGATCGGGATGTTCTGCAGGTTGGGGTCCGTCGAGGACAGCCGCCCCGTCGCCGCGATCGTCTGCTGGAACGTCGTGTGGATGCGGCCGTCGGGAGCGACCGAGCGCTGCAGACCCTCGACCGTCTGGCGCAGGCGGATCGCGTCGCGGTGCGCGAGCAGGTGTTCGAGGAACGGGTGCTGCGTGCGCGCGAACAGGTCCGTGAGCGCCGCGGCGTCCGTCGTGTAGCCGGTCTTGATGCGCTTGGTCTTCGGCATCTGCAGCTGGTCGAACAGCACCTCCTGCAGCTGCTTCGGCGAGCCGAGGTTCACCTCGCGCCCGATCACCGCGTACGCCTCCTGCGCGGCGCGCGTCACCTGGCCGTCGAACTCGCGCTCCAGGTGGTGCAGCCAGTCCGCGTCGACCGCGATGCCCGTGCCCTCCATCCGCACGAGCACGGCCTGCAGCGGCAGCTCGACGTCCCGCAGCAGGTGCGCCGCGCCGCGGTCCTCCACCTCCGACTCGAGCACGTCGGCCAGGTCCCGGACCGCCGCGGCCCGGACCGCGGCCCGGCGGTCCTCACCCGTGCCGTCGAGCTCCAGGTCGAGCGCTCCCTGGCCACCCGTCGCGGCGTCGTCCTCGCCGAGCTCGCGGTGCAGGTAGCCGATCGCGAGGTCGGGCAGGTCGTACGCGCGGCGGTCGGGCTGGCACAGGTACGCCGCGAGCTCGGTGTCCGCGCGCACGCCCGCGAGCGTCAGGCCGCGGCCGCGCAGCGCGTGCGCCGCGACCTTCGCGCCGTGCACCGCCTTGCCGCGCGCCTCGTCGGCCAGCCACGCGGCGAGCGCGTGCTCGTCGGCGGGCGACACCTCGGCCAGGTCCACGACGGCCGCGCGACCCTCGGCGTCGGCGATCGCCACACCCCACGCGTCCCCACCCGCGGGTGCGCCCGAGCCGCGCACGTCCAGGCCCAGCACCGCGTCCGAACGCTCTGCGAGCCAGCCCTCGAGCGCCCCGTCGGCGAGCTCGGCCAGCTCGAGCGCCGCCGCCGCCACGGCCACCGCGGACGTGCTCGACTCGTCGGGCAGCATCGCGAACAGGCGGTCGCGCAGCGTGCGGAACTCGAGCTCGTCCAGGATCGAGTGCAGCGCCTGCCGGTCCCAGGGCCGCGCCTCGAGGTCCTCCGGGCCCATCGGCAGCTCGAGGTCGGTGACGAGCTGGTTGAGCTGCCGGTTCAGCTGGACCTGCGCGAGGTTCGCGCGCAGCGACTCCCCCGCCTTGCCCGTGATCCGGTCCGCCGCGGCGACGACGCCCTCGAGCCCGTCGTACTGCGTGAGCCACTTCGCGGCGGTCTTGGGACCGACGCCCGGCACACCCGGCAGGTTGTCGGACGTCTCGCCGACGAGCGCCGCGAGGTCGCTGTACCGCTCCGGCGGCACGCCGTACTTGGCGGCGACGGCCTCCGGCGTCATCCGGGCGAGCTCGGAGACCCCACGCACCGGGTAGAGCACGGTCACGTCGTCGCGCACCAGCTGGAACGCGTCGCGGTCGCCCGTGCAGATGAGCACGTGCATGCCCTGCGCCGTCGCCTGCGTCGCGAGGGTCGCGAGCACGTCGTCGGCCTCGAACCGCTCCTTGGTGAGCACGGGGATGTGCAGCGGCTCCAGCACGCGGCGGATCACGTCCACCTGGCCCCGGAACGGCTCGGGCGTCGCGTCCCGCGTCCCCTTGTACGCCTCGTACTGCTCGGTGCGGAAGGTCGTGCGCCCGAGGTCGAACGCGACCGCGACGTGCGTCGGCTGCTCGTCGCGCAGCAGGTTGGCGAGCATCGAGGTGAAGCCGAACACCGCGTTCGTCGGCTGGCCCGACGACGTCGCGAAGTTCTCGACCGGGAGCGCGAAGAACGCGCGGTACGCCATCGAGTGGCCGTCGATCAGCAGGAGCCGCGCAGGCTCCTGCCGCTGCCCGCCACGACCGTCCTGGTCCACGTCCCGCCCGACTCCCGGCCCGACTTCCCGGTCCACGTCCCGATGTCCCTCGCTCACGGGTGCCAACCTATCTGCCATGACCGACACGCCCGAGCCCGCGCCCGCCGCACACCCCCACGCGGACCCCGTCCCCGGCAGCGGCCGCAGCGGTGTCCCCGAGGCGCTGGTCGACGAACGCGGGACCCTGATCGAGCGGCTCGGGATCGTGGTGCGCGAGGTCAGCGCCGAGCACGCGGTCGCGACGATGCCCGTCGCCGGCAACACGCAGCCGTTCGGCCTGCTGCACGGCGGGGCGACCGCCGCGCTCGCTGAGACGCTCGGCTCGTACGCCGCGGTCGCGCACGCCGGACCGGGGCGGGTCGCGGTGGGCATCGAGCTGAACGCGACGCACCATCGCTCCGCCCGGAGCGGGACCGTCACGGGCACGGCCCGTGCGGTGCACCTGGGCCGGACGCTGGCGACCTACGAGGTCGTCGTCGACGACGACGAGGGGCGACGACTGTGCACCGCACGCCTCACGTGCATGGTCCTCGACGCGCGCTGAGCACTGCGCGGGGCGGACCCGCGTCGGTGCGGCACCGGAGCGGCTGACGCGGTGCCGCTCGGGTCACCAGCCCCGGCCGGGCGTCGCCGAGGGACGGCGCAACGCGGCGGAGCGGTCGATGCGCAGGCCCAGTGCCGCGGACTGCTCGGCCTCGGCCGGCTGCCGGGCGGCGCGTGCCTGCCGGCGGCGCGCGATGAGGTCCTCGAGCCCTCGGGGAGCCGGCCGGCGCGCGGGCACCGCCGCCGCACCGTCGTGCTGCAGGCGGCGCTGGAGCGCGGCCGTACCGGCGACCCGGAACGCCGCCGCGGGGGCGAACCCCAGCCGGGCCAGGAAGCGCTGCATGCCGCGCGCGCCGGGCAGCGGCGCCGCGTAGACCTCGGCGGCGCCGTTCTGGTCCGCGAGCGAGACCGCGTGCGCGAGCATCGCGTGGCCGAGCCCGCGCCGGCGCGCCGTGCCGACCACGTAGATCGCCTCGAGCGCCAGCGACGTGCCGTCCTGGAACAGGCTCGGTCCGACGAGCCGCCCGAGCAGGAGTCCTGCGGGCTGCTCGTCGATCGTCCCGACGAGGACCATCCCGCCCTCGACCCCGAGGAGCGCGCCGAGCTGGCGGCGCAGGCGCTCGGTGTCGTCGGTGCAGAGCTGGGCGCCGGTCCCCGCCTCCTTGCGGGCCTCGAGGCACAGGTGCACGAGGTCGTCGAGGTCGGCGGGCCGGGCAGCGCGCGCTTGCACTCCAGGACGCACGGTTTCGAGCACCTCCGGCGGACGAGGGGGATCCGGACTCCGGCACGCCCCGCTGCCCACGACGGCGCCGACGTCGATCATGGACCACATCGGGCCGCCGTGCCTAGTCCCGGACCCGGCGCTGTGACCGTTCCGAGCCGGGGCTCCGGGACGTTCCGGACGTCCGGTCGCCCGCTCCCGCAGGAGGTTCTGCGCGCATCGGACGCGTCCGATCGTGCGACACGCGCCCGTCCTCTGGGCAACGCGAAACGAGATCGACACAATCAGTGCCTAACGTCGGCCGCGCCTCGCGCCCGGCGCGGCTCGAGGCACCGCTGCACCCCGCAGAACCAGCACGCAGTACCACCCCGTACCACCAGCACCTTGCACCACGCAGGACGACCGCCTGACCCCCCGGGCGGTGTTGCGAGTACAGGACGGAGGTCCTAGGTGAGCGCTCTCGCCCATCCAGGACGAGCACCGGGCACGGCACGGCACGCGATCTCGAGGCGCACCAGACGCGCGGCAGGCACGCTCGTGCTCGCACTGGTGGCCTTCCTGGCCCTGGTCGTGCACGCCGGTCCGGCGTCCGCGGCCACCGCGGCGCCCTGCACGCCCGACGCGACCACAGGCTGCGTCCTGGGGACGATCAAGACGGCGTCCGGGGAGCCGGCGGTCGGCGTGGTCCTCACGGTCGAGGGCGGCGGCGAGAGCGTCGAGGTGACCACCGCGGCGGACGGCACGTGGTCCGTGCCCGTCACGACCGCCGGGGACTACACCGTCTCGATCGACCCCGCGACCCTGCCCGAGGGCGAGACGCTGCGCGACCCGTCGGTGACCTCCCGGACCGTCAAGGTGCTGCTCAACTCGCAGTCGCGCGCGCTGTTCGCGCTCGGTGAGCCCACCGGCGGCGCGACGACCTCGCCCACGTCCGGCGCGAGCACCGCACCGGACGACAGTCCGGGTCCGACGAGCGGCAGCAGCACCGCCGGCGGCGGCGTGACGGGCAAGCGCGTCGCCCAGCAGCTCGCGAACGGTCTCGTGTTCGGTCTGCTGCTCGCGCTCGCCTCGGTCGGGCTCTCCCTCATCTACGGCACCACCGGGCTGAGCAGCTTCGCGCACGGCGAGCAGGTCACGCTCGGGGCGATCCTCGCCTACTTCTTCGTCCAGACGGTCGGGCTCGACCTGTGGCTCGCGGCGGTGCTCGCGACCCTGCTCGGCGCCGCGTCGGGCTGGCTGCAGGACGCCGGGATCTGGCGACCGCTGCGGCGCAAGCGCATCGGCCTGACGCAGCAGATGATCGTCACGATCGGCCTGTCGATGGTGCTGCAGTACCTGTTCCAGTTCCTGCTCGGTGGCGGCCGGCTGCGCATCGACACCACGAACCCCACGCGGGTCTCGATCGGGCCCGTGTCCCTCACGCAGCAGGCGATCGTGTCCGCCGGGATCGCGGTCGTCGTCCTCGCGGGCGTCGCCGCGTTCCTCCTGTACAGCCGCACCGGCCGCGCGACGCGCGCGGTGTCCGACAACCCGGCCCTGGCCGCCGCGTCGGGCATCGGTGTCGAGCGCGTCATCCGGATCGTCTGGACCGGCGCCGCGGGCCTCGCGGCCCTCGGTGGCGTGCTGACCGGTCTGTACTTCCAGTCGACCGCCTGGAACATGGGCGGCACCGTCCTGCTCCTGATGTTCGCCTCGGTCACCCTCGGCGGGCTCGGCACGGCGTGGGGTGCGCTCGCCGGGTCGATCGTCATCGGCGTCGTCGCCGAGATGTCGAGCCTCGTCATCCCGTCCGACATGAAGTACGCAGGAGCGCTGCTCATCCTCATCCTCGTCCTGCTCGTGCGGCCCCAGGGCATCCTGGGCCGCCGGGACCGGATCGGCTGAGGCCAGGAGGGACACCATGGACTGGACCCGGATCCTCACCAACGTCGCGGGCGAGGCGTTCGCCCCCGCGACCGCGGCCTACGCGCTCGCCGCGATCGGCCTCAACGTGCACTTCGGCATGACGGGACTGCTCAACTTCGGGCAGGCCGGGTTCGTGCTGCTCGGTGCGTACTCCTACGCCATCACCGCGATCGCCGGGTGGCCGTTCTGGGCGTCGGTGCTCGCCGCGATCGCCTCCGCGGTCGTGTTCGGCATCGTGCTCGGCATCCCGACGCTCAAGCTGCGCGGCGACTACCTGTCGATCGTCACCATCGCCGCCGCGGAGATCGTCCGCATCGTCAGCCGCTCGACCTCGCTGACCGAGCTCACCGGCGGCAACTCCGGTCTCTCGGGCGGGGACGGCTTCAAGAAGTCCTTCGAGGCGCTGTGCCCGTTCCCCGACGGGACGACGACGATCTGGCTGTGGACCTACCCCAACTGCACCTCGGGGTCGTGGTGGCTGCGCGTCGCGGCATGGGCCGCGGTCGCGATCGGCTGCCTGCTCGTCTGGCGGTGGATGCGCTCGCCCTGGGGCCGCGTGCTCAAGGGCGTGCGCGAGGACGAGGACGCGGTGCGCGCGCTGGGCAAGAACGTCTACGGCTACAAGATGCAGGCGCTCGTGCTGGGCGGCGTCGGCGGCGCGGTCGCGGGCATCTTCTACACGCTGCCCACGGCCGTGCAGGCCGACTCGATGGGCCGCACCATGACCTTCAACATCTGGACGATCCTGCTGCTGGGCGGCGCCGCGACGGTGTTCGGCCCCGTGCTCGGGTCGGTCCTCATGTGGACCGTGTTCATGCTGGTCAAGAGCGTGCTGCGCGACCTGGACCTGTCGTTCATCTCGAGCACGCAGTCCGAGGCCTTCTCCTGGATGCTCGTCGGGCTCACGCTGATGCTGCTCGTGATCTTCCGGCCGCAAGGCATCCTCGGCGACAAGAAGGAGCTGGCGATCGATGTCCGCTGAGACTCCCGACACCCCCGGCGCCGAGGCCCGCGCGGTCGTCCCGCGCGAGCGCATCGCCCGCGAGCTCGCCTCGGTCCCCCGCGTCCCCGGCGCCCCCAAGCCCGACCCGATCATCGTCGCGTCGGACGTGCGCCGGACGTTCGGCGGCATCAACGCCGTCGACGTCGAGCACCTGGAGGTCCAGCGCGGCGCCATCACCGCGCTCATCGGTCCGAACGGTGCGGGCAAGACGACGCTGTTCAACCTGCTGACCGGGTTCGACCGCGCCGACGCCGGCCAGTGGACGTTCGAGGGGCGCCCGGCGCAGGGCAAGCCCGCCGCCCGGATGGCCGACGCGGGCATGGTGCGCACGTTCCAGCTCACCAAGGCGCTGTCCCGCATGACCGTCATGGACAACATGCGGCTCGGCGCGACCGGTCAGCGGGGCGAGAACCTCTTCGGGTCGCTGCTGCCGTGGCTGTGGCGGGCGCAGGAGGCCGAGGTCACGGAGCGGGCGCGCGAGCTGCTCGAGCGGTTCAAGCTCGACGGCAAGGCCGACGACTTCGCCGGGAGCCTCTCGGGTGGGCAGCGCAAGCTCCTCGAGATGGCGCGCGCGCTCATGACGCGTCCCACGATGGTCATGCTCGACGAGCCGATGGCCGGCGTGAACCCCGCGCTCACGCAGTCCCTGCTGGGCCACATCCAGGCGCTGCGCGACGAGGGCATGACCGTCCTGTTCGTCGAGCACGACATGCACATGGTGCGGCACATCTCGGACTGGGTCGTCGTCATGGCCGAGGGGCGCACAGTCGCCGAGGGCCCGCCCGAGACGATCATGCAGGACCAGGCCGTCGTCGACGCCTACCTCGGGGCGCACCACGACACGGACCTGGGCGACGACTCGCTCCTCGCGGACGACGTCGTCGAGCAGTACGAGGCAGAGGCCGAGGCCGAGGAGGCGACGCAGTGACCACCCAGACCACGGCCCGGGACGTGCACCGCGGTGCACCCGACGGCGAGCCGCTGCTCGACGCACGCGACCTGTACGCGGGGTACCTGCCGGGCGTCGACATCCTCAACGGCTGCAACCTCGTCCTGCACCCGGGCGAGCTCGTCGGCATCATCGGGCCGAACGGCGCCGGCAAGTCGACGCTGCTCAAGGCCCTGTTCGGCCTCGTGCCGATCCGTCAGGGCAGCGTGACGCTGGGCGGCGACACGATCACGAACCTGCGGGCCGACAAGCTCGTGCGACGCGGCGTCGGGTTCGTGCCGCAGACCAACAACGTGTTCCCCTCGCTGACGATCGAGGAGAACCTGCAGATGGGCATCTTCCAGGACCACAAGCGGTTCGCCGAGCGCTTCGCGTTCGTCACCGACATCTTCCCCGCGCTCGGCGAGCGCCGACGGCAGCGTGCGGGCTCGCTGTCCGGGGGTGAGCGCCAGATGGTCGCGATGGGCCGCGCGCTCATGATGGAGCCGTCCGTGCTGCTTCTCGACGAGCCCTCGGCCGGGCTCTCCCCCGTGCGCCAGGACGAGGCGTTCCTGCGCACCCGCAAGATCAACAAGGCGGGCGTCTCGATCGTCATCGTCGAGCAGAACGCGCGGCGCTGCCTGCAGATCTGCGACCGGGCGTACGTGCTGGACCAGGGCCGCAACGCCTACTCGGGCCCCGGGCGGGAGCTCATGCACGACCCGAAGGTCATCGAGCTGTACCTGGGCACGCTCGCGACGGACGTCGAGGCCGCGGCCAAGGACAAGCCCGCCGACTGAGCACGCCCTGACGACGAGGGCCCGATCCCCGGCGGATTCTCGGGGTCCTCGCAACACCTGATGGCTTATGTGGTTGTCAGTAGATCACGCAGACGCTCGGCTGGGGTTCTCCAGCCGAGCGTCTTGCGTGGTCGGCCGTTGAGTTGTTGGGCGACGTGTTCGAGGTCGGCCGGGGAGTGGATCGACAGGTCTGTGCCCTTGGGGAAGTACTGGCGCAGCAGCCCGTTGGTGTTCTCGTTCGAGCCGCGCTGCCAGGGCGAGTGCGGGTCGCAGAAGTAGACCGGCACCCCGGTCGCGATCGTGAACTGCTTGTGGGCGGCCATCTCGCAGCCCTGGTCCCAGGTCAGCGATCCGCGCAGGTGGTCTGGCAGGGTTGTGATCAGCGGGACCAGGACGTCGCGGACCTCCTCGGCGCTGTGCCCGCCGGGCAGGTGCCCGAGCATCACGTAGCGGGTCGAGCGTTCGACCAGGGTCACGATCGCGGAGGCCGACCCGGTGCCGACGATCAGGTCGCCCTCCCAGTGCCCGGGCACCGCTCGGTCCTCGACCTCGGCGGGGCGTTCACAGATCATCACCATCTCGTCAACGAACCGGGACGTGCGCTGGTCCGGGCTCGTGTGGGGTTTGCGGCGGGTCCGCCCGGTGCGCAGCGCGTCGGCGACCTCACGGCGCAGCCCACCGCGGGCCTGGACGTAGATCGCCTGGTAGATCGTCTCGGTGCTCACCCGCATGCTCTCGTCGTGGGGGAAGTCCTCGACCAGAGCGTGGCAGACCTGCTCGGGTGACCACCGCTGCGCGAGCTTCGCGGCGACGAACTCACGCAGCGGACCGTCGGCGGCGAGCTTGGCCGCCTTGGGACGGGCGCGGCTCTTAGCCCACGCCCGCTGGGCGGCATACGGGCGGTAGACGCCGTCGACGGACCGCCGGTCCAGCTCTCGTTTGATCGTCGACGCCGGCCGACCCAGTTGGCGACCGATCTCACGCAGCGAGGCATTCTGCCGGCGTAGGTCGGCGATCGTCTCCCGCTCGGCCAACGTCAAGAACCGCCGATCCAGCTCGGCCTCCAGTGCCGCGAGCGACACCATCTCGTGCGCTCGGACAAGGGTGGTCACGCCCGTCTTATAGTCCACCCGGCGCCCGTCGGGGTAGATCCGAGCCCCGCGGGTCTTACGAACGCCGCCGTCCCAGTCGCGTGCGGTGCGCTCGTTGACCCCCACCTGCTCAGCAGCGCGACGCCGGGATACACCCGCACGCCGCAGCCGCTGGTACTCACCCTTGCCCGGATGCGGCCCCCACCCCCCAACGCCCACGGAACGCAGACCGGCCTGGCGCACCCACCCCGCCGCCGTGTGCCGGCTCAGGCCGACCTCCCGAGCGGCGAGCGTCGCACTCCCGACACGGTCGAAGACCTCGAAGAACCTCATCTTGAGCTCTGGTGAAAGCACGATCCCCGCAACTCCCTGAAAACAGGGCGTTGCGGGGATCGCTAGAACCCGCCCCCCAGGGGTCGGGCCCTCGTCGTCCTGGCGCGCCGCCCACCAGCACCCGTGAGGCGTGGCCGGTTCCGGACCCGTGCCGCGCCCGGAGCGGGCCGGACGTGCGCCGGCCCCGACGGTCGCGGTGACCGCCGGGGCCGGCGCAGGTCGGCTCGACGAGGGTCAGCCCTCGACGGAGCCCTCCACGGCCTTCTTCCACGTGATCGTGTTGTCGTCGTTGTAGCCGTAGATCCCGATGAACGCCGACGACGGGTCGTTGTCCTCGTTGAACGGACCGGCGCCCGAGACCGCCTCGTAGTCGATGTCCTCACCCGCGGTCACCAGGTCGGCGCACTCCTTCCAACCGGTGCACTTCGTGCCGCCGTCGGCGCCGGACACGGCCGCCATGTTCTCCTGGATCGTCGCGCCGTCGACGCCGCCGCCCTTGAGCGCCGCGAGGGCGACGAGGATCGCCGCGTCGTACGACTCGGGGCCGTACGCGTAGTCCGTCAGGTCGGGGTCGACCTCGAGCATGCGCGCCTTGAAGTCGTCGTTCGGGTACGACCCGGGGATCGTGCCCTGCGACGTCCACGCGGCGAGCGTGCCGGCCTCGAAGTCCTTCGAGTAGTCGGCCGTGTTGCCGTCGACCATGTAGATGCGACCCTCGTAGCCCGCCGCGACGAGCTCGGGGACGATCGACTTGGTCTGCTCGAACGCGATGATCGCGATCGCCTCGGGCGCGCCGCCGTTGTTCGACGTCATGACGCCCGCGACCGGGTCGGCGAACGAGGACGACGTCGGGTCGAACTCCTCGTCCTTGTTGCCGTACGTGACGGTCGCGCCGGCGGCCTCCACCGTCGACTTCACCACGTCGCGCAGCGACGTGCCGTACTCCTCGTTGAAGACGAGGATCCCGAGGCTCGTCACGCCGTCGTCGAGGATGAGGTTGCCGAGAGCCGAGCCCTGGACCGTGTCCGGCGGCGCGGTGCGGAAGTAGAAGTCGCTGTACCCCGACAGGCTCGTCGCCGTGTTCGCCGGCGAGACCATGACGACCTTCGCGTTGGTGATGTCGTCGACGACGAGCTGCGTGACGGACGAGGACGCGGCGCCGATGACGGCCTGCACGCCCTTCGACTGCAGGTCGGTCCACGACTGCGGAGCGACGTCACCGTGGTCGGCGTCCGAGGAGTCGGCGTGGTGCACGACCACGTCCTTGCCGTTGACGCCGCCGTTCTCGTTGATCTCCTGCACCGCGAGGTCGACACCCGCGATCTCGGGCGGGCCGAGGTAGGCGAGCGAACCGGTCTGCGGCAGCAGCGTGCCGATGACGAGCTCGCCGTCGCCGCCACCGCCGGTCGGCGCGGCGGACGTGCCGGCGGCGCCGGGCGTCTCGTCGTCCGAGCCGCCGTCCGACCCGCATGCGGTCAGGGCCAGGGCGACTGCGCCGGCGAGGGCCGCGGCCCTCATCGCGTGATGAGAACGAACCATGGGCGTTCCAACCTCTCCGTGAGGGGTGCGTCCGGGATGCCGGTGGAGTCCGGTTCCCGTACAACGTGACGCGACGGTAACCATGGTTTGTATCCGGAATGTGTCCGCCAAGATCGCGCATCGCTTCGTTGCCAAGTCGTGATGAAACGGATCACTCGAACGGCCCTGCCCGCGAGGCGAGACGGCTGATCTCGCCACCGAAGACACCGCGTGCCGCGCGCGCCGGCCCGCCGCCGAGCAGAATCGACCCGTGCGACTCGCGACCTTCAACGTCCAGCACGGCCGGACGGCCGACGACCGCCGCGTCGACGTCGCGCGGTTCGCCCGCGCGGTCCGCGACCTCGACGCCGACGTGCTGGCGCTCCAGGAGGTCGACCACCGTCAGCTGCGTTCCGGCCGAACGGACCTCACCGCGGTCGCCGCGCAGGCCGCCGGCGCCCGCGACGCGCGCCTGGCCGTCACCCTGCGTGGCCCGGTGGGTCTGTGGCGCGAGCCGCGCGACGAGGCGGCGCCGCGGGGTGCCGCGTACGGGGTGGCGTTGGTGTCCCGCTTCCCCGTGCTCGACTGGCGCACGGTGCGGCTCCCCCGGCGCCCGGGCGTGACCTGGACCCGACGCCCCGGCAGGCTTCCGCGCCCGCACCACGACCACCCGCGCGCCGCGCTCGTCGGGGTGCTGGACACGCCGGACGGGCCGCTGACCGTCGCGTGCGTGCACCTGTCGTTCCTCGCGGGGCAGAACACGGTCCAGGCGCGGCACCTCGCGCGTGAGCTCGCGGACCTGCCGCGCCCGCTCGTCGTCCTGGGCGACCTCAACGTCGGCCCCGCGACCGCGCGGGCCGCGACCGGCCTGCGCTCGCTCGCGGACGCACCGACCTACCCGGTGCACGCCCCCACCGCACAGATCGACCACGTCCTCGCCGAGGGCGACGTCCACCCGACCGGCCCCGGCCGCAGCGTGGACACCGGCCTGTCCGACCACCGCGCGCTCGTCGTCGACGTGCGCCTCGGGCCCCCGGCCCCCTGACGACGACGTCCCCGCCGCGGCCGGCCGGAGCCGTCGCGACGGGGACGTCGTGGAGTGCGGGGGTCAGGCGCCGCCGACCTGCTCGATGACCGCGTCGGCCACCTCGCGCATCGTCAGGCGCCGGTCCATCGAGGTCTTCTGGATCCACCGGAACGACTCCGGCTCCGTCAGCCCCATCTTCGTCATGAGCAGGCCCTTGGCCCGGTCCACGCGCTTGCGGGTCTCGAACCGCTCCGCCAGGTCGGCGACCTCGGACTCGAGCGCGCTGATCTGCGCGTACCGGGAGATCGCGATCTCGACCGCGGGAAGCAGGTCGGCCGGGCTGAAGGGCTTGACCACGTACGCCATCGCGCCGGCGTCGCGCGCCCGCTCGACGAGCTCCGTCTGCGAGAACGCCGTGAGCAGCACCACGGGGGCCACGTGCTCCTTGGCGATCCGCTCGGCCGCGGAGATCCCGTCGAGGACCGGCATCTTGACGTCCATCACGACGACGTCCGGCTTCAGCTCGGTCGCGAGCGCGACCGCCTGCTCGCCGTCCCCGGCCTCACCCACGACGTCGAACCCACCGTCGCGCAGCGTCTCGACGACGTCCATGCGGATGAGCGCCTCGTCCTCGGCGACGACGGCACGCCGCGCCGGGCGCGCGCCCGTCGGCGCGCTCGCGGAGCCCGTGTCGGGGAGGTCCACGGCGTCGGAGCTCGCCTGGGCGGGGTCGGTGCTGGCGTCCTTGGTCACGGACACAGCGTAATGGCCCGCGGTCCGCTCGCACCGCGCGCGCGCCGTGTGACACCGTTCACGCGCGGCCGGGCGCCGTCCGAGTCGAGGACATGCGCCGATATGCTGGCGACCGGCCCCGATAGCCCAACCGGCAGAGGCGTTCGGCTCAAACCCGATCCAGTGTGGGTTCGAATCCCACTCGGGGCACCGCACGAGAGCACGACCACGTCCCGCACCCGGGACGCACCTGCGACCCGGCCGACGCCGTCAGCCGAAGGTCTCGAGCAACAGCGAGCGCTCCGCGTCGGTGAGGTTCGTCGCGACGAGCGTGCTGCTCTGGAGCTGCCGCAGCCGCTCGCCGAGGCGGTCCATGTCCGCGCCCTCGGTCACGGCGCCCAGCAACGACGTCCCCTCGGTGAGCTGCGAGCGGATGCTCTCCAGGTCCTCCTCAGCGATGCCGATCCCCGCGACCGACTTCGCGACGGCACCCACTCCCGCGCCGACCGCGGCGCCGAGCAGCGGGGCGAAGAACAGCCCGCCGAACAGCAGACCCCAGAACGCACCCCACGCCGTGCCGCGCTTCGTGTCGTCCCGCGCGTGGTGCAGCTCGGGGCGCTGCTCACCCTGCGGCCAGCTGATCACGGCGTGGTCGACGAGCGTCACCAGGCCGTCGGTCTGCGCCGCCTCGAGCGCGACGACGGCCTTGGCCGCGCCGTCGTCGGTCTCGAACTTCCACGCCGTGAACGTCGTCATCGCGACCTCCGTGCCGGTCCATGTCGGTCCAACCCCGACGGTCGCCATCGTCGGCGCGCGGCCCATGGCGTGCCATCACCCCGCGGGGGTGATCTCCAACGCGGACCGCAGGGCGCGGTCCATCGCCGCGACGGGGCCCGGGTGCCCGGTCATGAGACGGACCTGCTCGGCGGCCTGGTGCAGCAGCATCCGCTCGCCGCCCACCGCGACGCCACCGAGCGTCACCCACCGCGCGTGCAGGGCCGTGGGTCGCGGGTCGTACGCGACGTCGAGCAGCACCCCGCGGGGCGCTCGGTCGAGGCGCTCGGCGATCGCGTCCGCCGCGCGCGGCGGGAGCGTGGAGACGACGACGTCCGCGGCGAGCCCGAGGGCGGGCGCGTCGTCGAGCGGACGCAGGACCGGCTCGACGCCCATGCGGTGCGCCGCGCGCAGCAGCGCGCCGGCACGCGCGACCGAGCGGACGAGCACACGCGGGGTGGTGCAGCCCAGCTCGGCGAGCGCGGCAAGGGTCGACGAGGCGGTCGCGCCGGCACCGAGCACGACGGCGTCCCGCACCGCGGTCCCCGGGACGAGCCCTTCGCGCAGCGCGGCGACCAGGCCGTGCACGTCGGTGTTCGCGCCGACGAGCGACCGGCCGGACCCGGTGCCCTGCAGCAGCACGGTGTTCACGGCCCCGACGACCTGTGCGAGCGGCTCGACGTGGTCGAGCAACGGGATGACCGTCTGCTTGAGCGGCATCGTCAGGCTGAGTCCGGCCCACTCGTCGGACAGCCCCGCGACGAACCCCTCGAGCTGCGCCTCCGTGACGTCGCGAGCCTCGTAGGCCCAGTCGTCCAGACCGAGGGCCGCGTACGCGGCCCGGTGCAACGTGGGCGACAACGAGTGAGCGACGGGGTGCCCCAGGACGGCGGCGCGGCGTCGGACGACCTGCGTCGTGCTCACTGCGGGTTCTCGGCGAGCCACTCGTTCATCGCCGCGACGCACTGCCCGTGCTCGGCCTCGGTCACGCTGAACCACGTCTCGCCGGTCTCGAGGTTCACCGTGCACCAGTACATCCAGTCGCCCTCGGCCGGGTGCATGACGGCGCTGATGGACGCCTTCCCCGGCGACGCGATCGGCGTCGGCGGCAGACCCTTGAGCCGGCGCAGGTTGTACGGGTTGGAGGTGTCCTCGAGCATGGCCTTCGTCAGCTCGGTCCCCTTGACGCCCGCGCCGTACGCGACGGCCGCGTCGATGTCGAGGCGCCAGTCCTGCGCGAGGCGATTCTCGATCGTCCGTGCGATCTTGGGGCGGTCGTCGTCGAGCTTGCCCTCACGCTCCACCAGGGACGCCTTGATGAGCGTGGTCTCCCACTGGTCCTCGGGCACCCCGAGGTCGGTGAGCACCTGCACGGTCTTGGTGACCATCGCCGTCAGGACGCCGGCCGCGTCGTCGTCGGGCTGGATCGCGTACGTCGCGGGGTACAGCCACCCCTCGAGCTCGCCGTCCGCCTGCGCGGGCAGGCCGATCGCGGACCCGTCGCCGACGACCTTCTCGACGGACTCCACCGACGTGCCGAGCGCGTCGGCGACCAGCGCGAGGATCTGCGAGGCGCGCCTGCCCTCGGGCACGACCAGCTTCTCCTCGACGCGCGTCGCGGGGTTCAGCAGGGCCGTCACGGCGTCCGCCGCAGGGATCTCGAGCAGCATCGAGTACGTGCCGGGCTGGATGCCGGTCGCACCGGGCGTCGCGTCGTAGGCATCGACGAACGCCCCCACGGAGGCGACCACGCCCGCGTCCTTCAGGGTCTGGCCGATGGCCTGCCCCGAGTCGCCGGGGTTGACCTGGATCTCCACGGAGCCGTGTCCCGGGCCCGGGAAGTCCGTCGCCGTCGCGACCTTGGAGTCGCCACCCAGCATGTCGCCGAGCATCGACCAGACGAGGTAGCCCGCCCCGCCGACGAGCACGAGCACGACGAGCACGACCCATGTCGTGCGACGCCGGCGCGCCTTGCGCACGCGCGCCTGCTTGCGGCGGTCACGGCTGTCGCGGCGCGTGGCACGAGCCTGCGGCGCCTCGCCGCCGTCCGGGCGTGCGGGGGCCCACCACTCGGTCTGACTCTCGCTCACGTCGGGTTCTCCCCATCGTCGGCCGTCTGCACGGTCGGGTCTGCCGGTCCGGGATGGGGGCGAGCCCACGTCACGGCCGTCGTCCTGCTCGTCGTCTCACTCGTCCTTCGCGGCGTCGATCTGCGCGACCATCTCCTGGAACTCGTCGTACGTCACCGCGAACACCGTCTCGCCCGTCTCGGCGTCGACCATCGTCCAGAACAGCCAGTCGCCGTCGGCGGGCGCGAGCACCGCGTCGAGCGAGGCTGCGCCGGGCGTCGCGATCGGCGTCGGCGGCAGACCGAGGTCCACGTACGTGTTGTAGGGGTTGCCGGTGTCGGCGCGCATCGCCTCGGTCGGCGGGGACGTGGTCCCCGCGCCGTAGGAGACCGTCGCCGGGATCTCGAGCGGCCGTTCCTTCTCGAGCCGGTTCTCGATGAGCCGGGCGAACGTCGCACGCGTCGAGTCCACCGTCATCTCCCGCTGGACCAGCGAGGCCTTGGTGAGCACCGACTGCCACACGTCCGGGTCGACCCCGCGGTCGGTGAGGTCCTTGACGGTGCGCGCGACGAGCTGGCCGAGCACCTTCGCCGCGCCGGCGTCGGACGGGACCTCGTACGTGCCGGCCGCGAGCCACCCCTCGACCTTGCCGCCCGCCTGCGGGGGCAGACCGATGGCCTCCGGGTCCTGGGCCGCCGCCTGCAGGTCCGCGAGCGGGATGGTCGTCTTCTCGGAGACCTTCGCCAGGATCTGCCACGACGCCAGCCCCTCGGGGAGCGTCACCGTCAGGGACGCCTTGCTCGCCGGGTCGAGCAGCGCCGCGACCGCGTCGGCGGAGCTCATCTCGAGCGCGAGCTCGTAGGTACCCGGTGCGATCTCGCCCGCGTCCTGCGACGTGTACACCTCGGCGAACACGTCCGCGTCGGCGACCACACCGGCCTCGACGAGCGCCGCACCGATCGCGGCCGCACCGGAGTCCGCCTCGATCGTGACCCGCACCGAGCCGTGGCCCGGTCCCGAGAAGTCGGAGACCTTGCGCACCGCCTGCGTGCCGGCGGGCTCGTCGTCGCCCGCGAGCAGCGAGGCCACGACGTAGCCGGCACCGCCCAGCAGGGCGAGCACGACGAGCGTCACGACGAGCGTGCGGCGCCGCCCCTCCTGACGCTCGCGCTCCTGCCGGTCACGGCCCGAGCGGCGGTCCCGGCGCGACGGCGGCTGCGTCCGGGCCGCGTGGTCGGGCGCGCGGTCGGACGCGCGGTCGGACGCGGGGCCGGCCGCGGGGTCGGGCGCGGGAGTGGCGACCCGGGGCGGAGCCCCGTCCGTCGTCCACCACTGCGTCTGGCTGCCCGTCACGTCCGCGTCGCTCCACCGTCGTCCGTCGCGTCGCCCACAGCCCCCTGACCCGTCGGGCCGAGCGACGGGTCCACCTCGACCCGTTCTCCGGGACGACGTCCCGTCGCACGCTCGGCGTCCAACGCGTACTGCAGGATCACCACCGCGGCGGCCTGGTCGACCACGTCGCGGTGGCGGCGCCCGGATCGGCCGGACGCCCACAGCGCCTGATGCGCGGACACCGTGCTCATCCGCTCATCGACCAACCGCACCTCGATCGGTGCGACGGCCTGCGCCAGTGTGCCAGCGTACGCGCGCGCGGAGTGTGAGGACGAGCTTTCCGCCCCCGAAAGGTGGCGTGGCAACCCGACGTACACACACCTCGCACAACGTTCGCGCGCCTCTCGCACGACCCGGGCGAGGTCCTTCGGCAGCCGCCCCGGACGGGTGCGACCGTCGCGGACGAGCGTCTCCACGGGCGTCGCGAGCATCCCGTCGGGGTCGCTGGCCGCGAGGCCGACCCGGACGGTACCCACGTCCACCGCGAGCCGCGGACCCCGCGCGAGCGCGTCGTGCGCGACGTCGTCCGGCGTCCCCGGGCCGGGAGTCCCGTGCCCGGGGGCGCCGGACGGCGCGTACGCCATCAGGACGCGACCGCGGTCCGCACCGCGGCGAGCGCGTCGGTGAGCCGGTCGGCGTCCGAGCCGCCGCCCTGCGCGAGGTCGTCCTTGCCGCCGCCGCCACCACCGAGGACCTGCGAGGCCGTGCGGACGAGCGCACCCGCCCGGAGGCCGGCCTCACGCGCCGCGGCGTTCGTCGCGACGACGACGACCGGGCGGCCCTTGGCGACGCCACCGACCGCGACGACGCTCGGTGCCGAGTCCCCGAGCCGCGACCGCACGTCGAGCACCAGGGTGCGCAGGTCGTCGGGCGACTGCTCCCCCGCGTCGTACGCGACCACGCGCGTCACGCCGACCTGCTCGGCGCCCGAGGCGAGCGAGCCGGCCAGCGCGAGGACCTGTGCCTGACGCAGCGCGGCGAGCTCCTTCTCCGACTCCTTGAGCTTGGTCATGAGCCCGGAGACGCGCTCCGCGAGCTCGTCCGGCCGCGCACCCAGCAGACCCGAGAGCTGGCCGACGAGCGCGCGCTCCTTGGCCTGGTAGCCGTACGCGCCCGCGCCGACGAGCGCGTCGACACGCCGCACACCCGAGCCGATCGCGGACTCCGACAGCAGCGTGACCAGGCCCAGCTCGCCCGACCGGCGCACGTGCGTGCCCGCGCAGAGCTCGAGCGACCAGTCGCCGCCGATCGACACGACCCGCACCTCGTTGCCGTACTTCTCGCCGAACAGCGCCATCGCACCCATCGCGCGTGCCTCGTCGATCGGCTTGATTGAGTCGGTGACCTCGAGGTCGTCCTGCAGGCGCTCGTTGACGCGCGCCTCGATCTCGGCGACGACGTCGGCCGGGGTCGCGGACGGCGAGCGGAAGTCGAAGCGCAGCCGGCTGGGCGCGTTCAGCGAGCCGGCCTGCGTCGCGGACTCGCCGAGCGACTCGTGCAGCGCCTTGTGCACCAGGTGCGTCGCGGTGTGCGCACGAGCGATCGCCTGCCGCCGGCCGGTGTCGATCGACGCGGTACCCGGCTCGCCGAGCGTCACCGTGCCGTCCACGAGCCGACCGTGGTGCACCGACAGGCCCTTGAGCGGCGCCTGCACGTCGTCGACCTCGATGCGCGCGCCGTTGTCCAGCACGATCGTGCCGTGATCGGCCTGCTGGCCACCGGCCTCCGCGTAGAACGGGGTGACGTCCAGCACCACCTCGACGTCCGCGGGAGCCGTCGCGGCGGGGGCGGGCACGCCGTCGACGAGCAGCCCGACGACCGTCGAGCGCGCCTGCGCGTCGGTGTACCCGACGAACGTCACGGGCTTGGCCGTCTCCGACGCGAGGCTCTGGTGCAGGTCCTGGTACGCCGCGAGGTTCGCGTGCCCCGCGCGCTTGGCGAGCGCGTCGGCGCGGGCGCGCGAGCGCTGCTCCGCCATGAGCGTGCGGAACGCCTCGCGGTCGACGTCGACGCCGTGCTCCTCCGCCATCTCGAGCGTGAGGTCGATCGGGAAGCCGTACGTGTCGTGCAGCTGGAACGCGTCGGCGCCCGAGAGCACGGGACGCGCGCCGGTCTCGGCAGGTGCGCTCGCCTTGGCGCCCGCGACGGCGGTGTCGAGGATCGTCGTGCCCGCCGCGAGCGTCCGGCGGAACGCCTCCTCCTCCGCGTACGCGACCTGGCTGATGCGGTCGAAGTCGCGCTCGAGCTCCGGGTAGGAGTCCCTCATCGCGTCGCGGCTCATGGGGAGCAGGACCGGCAGCGCCGGGTCGTCCACGCCCAGCAGGCGCATCGCGCGGATCGAGCGGCGCAGCAGGCGGCGCAGCACGTAGCCCCGGCCCTCGTTCGACGGCGTCACGCCGTCGCCCATCAGCATGAGGCCCGAGCGGACGTGGTCGGCCACCACCCGCATGCGCACGTCGTCGTCGTGGTCCGCGCCGTAGCGGCGGCCCGACATCTGCACCGCGCCGTCGATCACCGGGCGCACCTGGTCGATCTCGTAGAGGTTGTCGACGCCCTGCAGCAGGTACGCGACGCGCTCCAGGCCCATGCCGGTGTCGATGTTCTTCTGCTTGAGGTCGCCCAGGATCGGGAACGACTCCTTGGTGCCGCCGTTGTCGCGCTCGTACTGCATGAACACGAGGTTCCAGATCTCGAGGTACCGGTCCTCGTCCACGACCGGGCCGCCCTCCGCGCCGTACTGCGGACCGCGGTCGACGTAGATCTCCGAGCACGGGCCCGCCGGGCCACGTGCGCCCGTCGACCAGAAGTTGTCCTTCATCCCGCGGCGCTGGATGCGCTCGTCGGGCAGGCCCGCGATCCGCTTCCAGAGCGCTGCGGCCTCGTCGTCGTCGTGGAAGACCGTCACCCAGATCGAGTCGGGGTCGAAGCCGTACCCGCCGTCCGCCTGGCTGCCCGTGACGAGCTCCCAGGCGTACGTGATCGCGCCCTCCTTGAAGTAGTCCCCGAAGGAGAAATTCCCGTTCATCTGGAAGAACGTGCCGTGCCGGGTGGTCTTGCCGACCTCCTCGATGTCGAGGGTGCGCACGCACTTCTGCACGCTGGTGGCGCGCGGCCACGGCGGCGTCTGCTCCCCGAGCATGTACGGGATGAACGGCACCATGCCCGCGATCACGAACAGCGTCGACGGGTCGGGCGAGATGAGCGGGGCCGACGGCACGACCGCGTGGCCGCGGGCGGAGAAGAAGTCGAGCCAACGCTGGCGGATCTCGGCGGTACGCATGATGTCCTCGGGGTCGTGACGGTGGGCCTGGCGGCCCGGGGGTGCTGCCGCGCGACGAGCGCGGCCGGGGTCTGTGGGGTCTGGTCCGGTCAGAAGAACGACGCGTCGGCGTCGTCGTCCGGGTCGTCGAGCGGTCCGGCCCAGCCGGGCGGCACGCGCCGCTCGCGCTGCGGGCCACGGCGGGCACCGCCACGCGCGTCGTCCCACGCGGAGCGCAGCTCGGCGGCACGCCGGCCGGCCCCGGCGCGGACCTCGTCGACGTCCACGTCGCCGACGAGCTCTCGGCGCAGCTGCGTCTCACGCTCCGCCATGCCGGCCGCGAACTCGTGGCGCGCGGTCGCGAACGCGCGCGTGAGGGACGTCGCGCCCGCCACGACCTCGGGCGTGCCCTGCGGCAGGTACGCCTCGGCGACCGCCCGGCCCTTGCGGACCACGACGACCGTGACGGCGACGCCCACGCCGACCCAGAACAGCCGGCGCATCAGCGGACCTTGCGCGCCCCGGCGGCGAACCCGCCGAACGCGCGTCGCACGCCGTACGAGAAGGCGGCGACCTTGACCATCGGGCCCCCGACGGTGGCCGCGAACAGCGCGGTGAGCGCCGACACGTTCTGCGACACCTGCGCGGCGGCGGTCGTGACCTTGTCGACGTTGTCGAGCTGGCCGTTCGAGGACGCGACGAGCTGGGCCGCCTCGTCGAGCACCGGCACGGTGTGGTCCGTGAGCTCCTTGACCGAGCTGCGCGTCTCGTCCAGCACACGCCCCAGCTTCAGCAGCGGGACCGCGAGCAGGCCCACGAGCAGCACGAAGGCGATGGCCGCGACCAGCCCCGCGACGTCTGAGACCGACATCCCTCGTCCTTCCTCGATGACTGTTGCACCCTACCCGTGCGGCGTGCGCGAGCACGCACCCGGGCGTCCGCGTCGGCGGAGCACGACGGAGCCCCGCCGCGCAGGTCGCGCGACGGGGCTCCGTGACGTGGTGCGAGCTGCGTCAGCGGGCGTAGTACTCGACGACGAGCTGGACCTCGCAGGTCACGGGGACCTCGGCGCGCTTCGGGTCGCGGACCAGGACGGCCGACAGCTTCTCGAGCTGGACGTCGAGGTAGCCCGGGACGGCCGGCAGCACGTCGCGGTGCGCGCCCGCGGCGGCGACCTGGAACGGCGTGGTCGCCTGGCTCTTCGGCTTGACCTGGATGGTCTGGCCGACCTTCACGCGGAACGACGGGCGGTCGACGATCTTGCCGTCGACGAGGATGTGACGGTGCGTCACGGCCTGGCGCGCCTGCAGGATCGTGCGGGCGAAGCCCGAGCGCAGGACGAGCGCGTCGAGACGCGTCTCGAGGATCTCGACGAGCGCCTCACCGGTCAGGCCCGGGGCCTTGCGGGCGTCCTGGTACGCACGCGCGAGCTGCTTCTCGCGGAGCGCGTACTGCGCGCGCAGACGCTGCTTCTCACGCAGACGGACCGCGTAGTCCGACTCGGTGCGGCGACGCGCGCGGCCGTGCTCACCGGGCGGGTAGGGGCGCTTCTCGAAGTGCTTGACGGCCTTGGGCGTCAGGGCCAGGCCGAGGGCGCGGCTCAGGCGGACCTGGCGGCGCGAACGGGTCACACTGCTCACAGCTGTACTTCCTGTCGTGTTCGTTGACGTCACGCCCGACGGACGGTGGTCCGTCGGCGTGGGGCCGACCTTCGAGGGACGCGACCGCGCTCTGCTGCCGCCGCGGCGTCCTGGCTAAGGCCCCAGGGTGGTCCTGCACGACGCCCGCCGAAGGCACGGCGGCGCACATGACCGGTCAACCTTACCCGGCGGGAGCACGCCACGACGAATCCGCCCCTGGGAGGTGCGTCACGGCCCGAGGATCTGGCGGATCCGGTCGAGGCGGTCCGCGACCTGGCGCTCGTACCCGCGGTCGGTCGGCTCGTAGTACCGGGAGCCGACGAGCTCGTCGGGCAGGTACTGCTGCGCGGCCACGCCGTGCGGCTCGTCGTGCGCGTACACGTACCCCTGACCGTGGCCGTGCTGCTTCGCACCCGGGTAGTGCGCGTCGCGCAGGTGCGTCGGTACCGGACCGAGGCGCCCCGCCCGCACGTCCGCCAGCGCACGGTCCACCCCCACGTACGCCGCGTTGGACTTCGGCGCCGTCGCGAGGTGCACGACCGCCTCGGCGAGCACGATCCGCGCCTCGGGCATGCCGATGAGCTGCACGGCCTGCGCCGCGGCGACCGCGGTCTGCAGCGCGCTCGGGTCCGCCATGCCGACGTCCTCGGCGGCCGCGATGACGATGCGCCGCGCGATGAACCGCGGGTCCTCCCCCGCGGCGATCATCCGCGCGAGGTAGTGCAGCGAGGCGTCCACGTCCGAGCCGCGCATCGACTTGATGAACGCGCTGATGACGTCGTAGTGCTGGTCGCCGTCCCGGTCGTAGCGCACCGCCGCGACGTCGATCGCGCGCTCGACGGTCGCCAGGTCGACCGGCACGGGGACCGGCTGACCAGCGGTGTCCGGGTCGGTGGGGGGGACGCGCTCGTCGTCGCTCAGCGCCGCGCCCGCGGCGGCCTCGAGGATCGTCAGCGCCTTGCGCGCGTCGCCGCCCGCCAGCCGCAGCAGGTGCTCCTCGGCCTCCTCGGCGAGCTCGACGCTCCCGGCGAGACCACGCTCGTCGGCCACCGCCCGCCGCACGAGCGCCCGCACGTCCTCGACCCCCAGCGGCTGGAGGGTGAGCAGCAGGGAGCGCGACAGCAGCGGCGAGTTCACGGAGAACGACGGGTTCTCCGTGGTCGCCGCGACGAGGGTGACCCACCGGTTCTCGACGCTCGGCAGCAGCGCGTCCTGCTGGGCCTTGGTGAACCGGTGCACCTCGTCGATGAACAGGACCGTCTCGTCCCCGCCCGCGGCGAGCCGGCGCCGCGCGTCCTCCACGACCTGCCGCACGTCCTTCACGCCCGCCGTCACCGCGGACAGCTCGACGAACCGGCGGCCCGACGTCGCGGCGACCAGGTACGCGAGCGTCGTCTTGCCCGTGCCCGGAGGGCCCCACAGCACGACAGACGACGGCGCGGCCCGGCCCTCCGAGTCCCCCGCGGGCTCCACCAGCCGGCGCAGCGGCGACCCGGGGACGAGCAGGTGCGACTGGCCGGCGACCTCCTCGAGCGAGCGCGGGCGCATCCGCACGGCGAGGGGAGCCCCCGCCGACGGCGCGGGGACGCCGGCGGCCGTCGAGCTGACCGCGTCGAACAGGTCCATGCGCGCAGCGTACGTCGCGGCGCCCACGCGTCCGGGCGGGTCCGCCGGCCGACGCTCGGGGTCGCGCGCCGGCACCCCCTCGTCCACAGCGCGGCGCGCTGGTGTGCGCGCCCGTCCCAGGACCTGCGACCATGGCGCCGTGTTCGCCCGACTCGGCCGCCTCGTCGCGCACCGTCCCCGCACCGTCGTCGTCGTGTGGCTCGCCCTCGCCGCGCTCGGCTACGCGTTCGCGGTCGTCGGTGTCCAGGGCGAGTCCGTGTTCGACCGCGTGAGCACTGGAGAGCCCACCGTCCCGCGCTCCGAGAGCGTGCAGGGGCGCGACCTGCTCTACGCGTCGCAGGACGGCGGGACGTCCGTCACGCTCGTGGTCTCGGGGGTGGACCCCACCGATACGGGGCTCGGCGCCGCGCTCGAGGCCCCACGCCGCGACCTCGGGGCGATCCCCGGTGTCGAGTCCGTGATCGACCCGGTCGCGCTGCCCGGCGGGGTCGAGAACCCTGCGGCCGCGCCGCTGCTCGCGCGGTCGGGCGACGGGTTCCTCGTCGTCGTGGACCTGGACCCCGCGCTGCGGCCGACGGAACGCGACGCCGCGCTCGACGCGGTGGTCCGGCGGCTGGACCGGGTGCCGGACGACCTGCGCGAGGTCGCACCCGACGCCACCGGCGTCGTCGGCGGGTCACGGCTGATCGTGCAGGAGATCACCTCGCAGGTCCGCCAGGACCTGCGCACCGGTGAGGCCGTGACGCTGCCACTCGCGCTCGTCGTCATGGTGCTGGTCTTCGGCGGCTTCCTCGCCGCCGCGATGCCGATGGCCGGCGCGCTCGCCTCGATCGCGGGCGGGCTCGCCGCCGTGCTCGGCCTCAGCCACGTCATGGACGTCGACTCGTCGGTCGTCAACGTCGTCACGGTGCTCGGTCTCGGCCTCTCGATCGACTACGGACTCCTGATCGTGTCGCGCTTCCGCGAGGAGCTGCACCGCCTCGTCGACGACGACGGCGGACGGGCAGCACGGCGTCGCCGCGGCGACGGCGCCGTCGCGGCCGCCGTCGAGCGCACGATGGCGACCGCCGGGCGCACGGTCGCGTTCTCCGCCGTGACCGTCGCGATCGCCATCAGCGCGCTCCTGGTGTTCAGCCCCGACATCCTGCGGGCCATCGGCGCCGGTGGCGTGGCCGTCGTGCTCATCGCGGTCGCCACCGCGCTCACGCTCGTCCCCGCGCTCCTGACGCTCACCGGCCGACGTCTCCTGCGCCCGGGGCTGCTGTCCCGCGTCCCCGGCGTGCGCGCGGTCCTCGCCCGCACCGTGGACACCGCGAGCGAGGAGGGCGCGTTCTCGCGGCTCGCCGAGCGCGTGCAGCGCCACCCGTGGCGGTTCCTCGGCGGCGCCGTGCTCGTCCTGCTCGTCCTCGCGCTGCCGCTCACCCACCTCGAGCTGCGCAGCTCGACCACGGGCCTCCTGCCGCCCGCGAGCACGCAGCGGCAGTTCGTCGAGACGCTGGCCCGCGAGTACCCCGCCGCGGCGTCACCCGCGGTCACGGTCGTCGCCGAGACGTCGCTCGAGGCCGGCGGCACCTGGGCGCAGGAGCTCGCCGCCCTCGACGGTGTCGCGTCGGTCGACCCGCCCACCGCGTCGGGTCCGTACGTCGTGATCGGCGTCCGCCCGGACTCCGCCGACGCCGGCGGGAGCGTCGCGCGCGACGTCGTCACCGAGATCCGGTCGCTCGACCCGGGGTTCCCCACCTGGGTGACGGGCCAGGCCGCGTTCCAGATCGACTTCGTCGCGGCGCTCCAGGAGGACGCCCCGCTCGCCGTGCTCATCGTCGTCGTCGCGACCCTGCTGCTGCTGTTCCTCATGACCGGGTCCTTCGTGCTCCCCGTCAAGGCCCTGCTGACCAACGCGCTCTCGCTCGCGGCGTCCGTGGGCGTCCTCGTGTGGGCGTTCCAGGACGGCCATCTCGACGACCTGCTGGGCTTCATCTCGACCGGCGGCATCGAGACGTACGTGCTCGCGCTCGTCCTCGCGTTCGGCTTCGGGCTCGCGATGGACTACGAGGTCTTCCTGATCTCCCGCATCAAGGAGCTGCACGACCAGGGCCGCTCGACCGACGACGCCGTGCGACTCGGCCTGCAGCGCTCCGGCCGGATCATCACGTCCGCCGCGGCGATCATCATCCTGGTGTTCGCCGGCTTCATGGCGGGGCAGCTGCTCGTCATCAAGGAGGTCGGCTTCGCGCTCGCCGTCGCGGTCCTCATCGACGCGACGGTCGTCCGGCTCGTGCTCGTCCCCGCGACGATGACGGTGCTCGGCGAGGCCAACTGGTGGGCACCGCGGTGGGCCAGGCGCGTGCACGCGCGCCTGGCGATCACGCACTGAGAGCGGGACGACGATGCCGGTGACCGACCCGAGCGCCGGGACGTCGTCACGACCACCGCGCGCAGGCTCGCCGACGGCGATCGTCGCGTGGACGGCCGCGTCCGTCGCCGGGTTCGTCGTCCTCATGGCCTACGTGCGCTACGTCGTGTCGGGTGCGTCCAGCCCCGAGTCGGGCGACGCGCTCTCGTGGTTCACCGCGCTGCTGTCGACACCAGCACTCGCCGCCGCCTGCTGGTGGAGCACCCGCCGCGCGCTGCGTGCTGCACGCCGACCGCCGCCACCGACCGTACCCGCGGTCGAGCCACCCACCCGGCACGCCTCGTTCTCCGACGACGCCGGGCCGCCCCCGACCCGGTGGTGAGGAGGCTGCACGGGGCGCTGGAGGGCGCCGGACGGTCACCACGACGACGACGGGGCCCGGCCGTCGTCGACGGACCGGGCCCCGTCGTCCAGGGCGCGCGGCTCAGGCGGACGGCTCGGCCACCTGGGCGGCCGCCTTCGGCTTCGCGTCGACGCCCGCCTCACGGCGCTGCTCGGGCGTGATGGGCGCAGGCGCCTGCGTCAGCGGGTCGTAGCCGCCACCCGACTTCGGGAACGCGATGACCTCGCGGATCGACTCCGAGGCGGTGAGCAGCGCGACGATGCGGTCCCAGCCGAACGCGATCCCGCCGTGCGGCGGGGCGCCGAACTGGAACGCGTCGAGCAGGAAGCCGAACTTCTCCTGCGCCTCGTCCGGGCCGATGCCCATGACCTCGAAGACGCGCTGCTGCACGTCGCGGCGGTGGATACGGATCGACCCGCCGCCGATCTCGTTGCCGTTGCAGACGATGTCGTACGCGTACGCGAGTGCCTGGCCCGGGTCCTGCTCGAACGTGTCGATCCACTCGGGCGTGGGCGACGTGAACGCGTGGTGCACCGCGGTCCAGGCGCCCCCGCCGACCGCGACGTCGTCGTCCTCGCCCGTGGGCTTGAACAGCGGCGCGTCGACGACCCACACGAACGACCACTGCGACTCGTCGATCAGCCCGCCGCGGCGGCCGATCTCGAGCCGCGCGGCACCGAGCAGCGCGCGGGCCTCGGACTGCTTGCCCGCCGCGAAGAAGATCGCGTCACCGGGCTGCGCCCCCGTGGCCGCCGCGAGCCCGGCGCGCTCGTCGTCGGTGATGTTCTTGGCGACCGGCCCCCCGAGCTCGCCGTCCTCGCCGACCGTCACGTACGCGAGGCCCTTGGCGCCGCGCTGCTTGGCCCACTCCTGCCACGCGTCGAACCCGCGGCGCGGCGTCGCGGCACCACCCGGCTGGACGACGGCGCCCACGTACGGCGCCTGGAACACCCGGAACGGGGTGTCGCGGAAGTACTCCGTGAGCTCGGTGAGCTCGAGTCCGAAGCGCAGGTCCGGCTTGTCGGTCCCGTACTTCTCCATCGCCTCGGCGAACGTCATCCGGCGGATCGGCGTCGGGATCTCGACGTCGACCAGGCGCCACAGCGCGACCAGCACCTCCTCGGCCAGCGCGATCACGTCGTCCTGCTCGACGAAGCTCATCTCGACGTCGAGCTGCGTGAACTCGGGCTGCCGGTCGGCGCGGAAGTCCTCGTCGCGGTAGCAGCGGGCGATCTGGTAGTAGCGCTCCATGCCGGCGACCATGAGGAGCTGCTTGAACAGCTGCGGCGACTGCGGAAGCGCGTACCAGCTGCCGGGCGACAGGCGCGCGGGCACCAGGAAGTCACGCGCACCCTCGGGGGTCGAGCGCGTGAGCGTGGGCGTCTCGATCTCGACGAACTCGTGCGCGTCGAGCACGGCGCGAGCGGCACGGTTGGCCTGGGCACGCAGGCGCAGCGCGCGCGCCGGAGCGGGACGACGCAGGTCGAGGTAGCGGTGCTTGAGCCGTGCCTCCTCGCCCACCTGCTCGTCGAGCGACGACGAGACCTGGAACGGCAGCGGCGCGGACTCGTTGAGGACGACGACCTCGGTCGCGACGACCTCGACCTCACCCGTCGCGAGGTTCGCGTTCTCGTTCCCCTCGGGCCGACGGCCGACCTCTCCGGTGACCTGCAGGACGTACTCCGAGCGCAGACCGTGCGCCACGGCCTCGTCCCGGATCACGACCTGGGCGATCCCCGACGCGTCCCGCAGGTCCACGAAGGCGACGCCGCCGTGATCGCGCCGGCGGTCCACCCAGCCCGTGAGGGTGACGGTGGAGCCGATGTGCTCGGCCCGCAGCGAGCCGGCGGTGTGGGTGCGCAGCACGGAAGGTCCTTCGGTTCAGGGATCGGGGTCTGCGGCCCCCTGGGGAGCCCCGACGATCATAGTTGCGCGCGACGCCCCGGCCCGCCCGGATATCCGCGGCCGGCACCCGCGGCTCGTGCGGTCAGAACAGGCTGGGCTGCACCTGGGCGGCGGCGTCGTGCGCGAGCGCCTCGCGACGCCCCCAGCGCAGGCCGCCTGCGGCCTGACCGTCGGGACGGTCGAGTCCGTGGCGGGCCAGCAGGGGGGCCACCCGCCGCGTGAGCCACTGCCGGTACTCCCGGTGCGCGTACGACCCGTCCCCGTACACCCGGCGGTACGCCGCGACGAGGTCGGGACGCTCGCGCTCGAGCCACGCGGTGAACCACTCGCGCGCGCCGGGCCGCAGGTGCAGCGGCAGGACGGTCGCGCGCTGCGCACCGGCCTGTGCGACCTGCGCGAAGAGGCGGTCGAGGTGGTCGGTCGAGTCCGTGAGCCACGGCAGCACCGGGGCGACCATGACGTGCACGGGCAGCCCCGCGTCGCGGATCGCGCGCACGAGGTCGAGCCGGGCGCGCGCGGTCGGCGTGCCGGGCTCGAGTCGCTGCTGCAGCTCGTCGTCCAGGACCGCGACGGACACCGCGAGCGACACGGAGACGTCCGCGTCCGCGAGCAGGGGCAGGTCACGGCGCAGGAGCGTGCCCTTCGTGAGGATCGAGAACGGCGTGCCCGAGCCGACCAGCGCGTCGATGACGCCCGGCATGAGGCGGTAGCGACCCTCGGCCCGCTGGTACGGGTCGGTGTTGGTGCCCAGCGCGACGTGCTCGCGGGTCCACGAGGGCCGCTGGAGCTCGACGTGCAGGACGTCGGCCACGTTCGTCTTGACGACGATCTGCGTGTCGAAGTCCTCGCCCGCGTCGAGGTCCAGGTACCGGTGGGTGCCCCGCGCGAAGCAGTACACGCACCGGTGCAGGCAGCCGCGCATCGGGTTCACGGTCCACCGGAACGGGACCTGCGACGCGGCGGGCACGTGCGACAGCGCCGTCCGCGCGTGGATCTCGTGGAACGTGACGCCCGCGAACTCGGGCGTGCGGACCGTCCGCACGAGTCCCGCGAGCTCCAGCCCGGGGAGCACGTCGGCGTCGTGCTCGAGCTTCTGACCGTCCCACCGCACGCGTCGATTCGAACACACGTACGCACGTCGATCAAGACCAGACGGTCACGTCCGGTCGGTCACGGCCGGGCGACGGCCGGTGCGGGGTGCGCTCAGTCCTGCGCCGACGCGGCGACCACGCGCGGGAGCAGGTCCTCCGCGGGCGGCGACCACGTCGCGGCGTCCGCCGGCACCTGCTCGCCCGAGCGGATGTCCTTGACCTCGTCCGCGGTCCCTCCCGCCTCGGCGGGCCCGGGGAACCACACGAAGGGGATCCCCCGGCGGTCCGCGTGGCGGATCTGCTTGCCGAACTTCGCAGCCGACGGCGCGACCTCGACCGGGATGCCCCGCTCGCGCAGCGCGGAGGCGACCGCGTCCGACCGGTGCCGGTCCTCCTCTGTGGCGACGGCGACGAGCACCGCGGACGGCACCGCACGCGTGGCGCGCACGAGACCGGCCCCCAGCAGGCGCGACACCAGCCGCGAGACGCCGATCGACAGGCCGACACCCGGGTACGTCGTCGCCCCGTCGGACGCGAGCGTGTCGTACCGGCCCCCCGAGCAGATCGAACCGAGCTGCTCGTGCCCGACGAGCACCGTCTCGTAGACGGAGCCCGTGTAGTAGTCGAGCCCGCGCGCGATCCTCAGGTCGGCGACGACGACGCCGGGGGCTCGGTCCTGTGCCGCGCGCACCAGCTGCCCGAGCTCGGCCAGACCCTCGTCGAGCAGCTCGTGCTGCGCGCCCACCTCGGCGGCGAGCTCCCGCACCCGGTCGACGACGTCCTCGTCGGTCCCGCTGATCCCGGCGAGCCTCAGGCACGCACGCGCCTGGTCCTCGCCGGCGCCCGTCTCCGCGACCAGCAGCCCGGCCACCGCGTCCGCGCCGATCTTGTCGAGCTTGTCGATGCTGCGCAGGACGCCCTCGACGTCCGTCAGACCGATCCCGCGGTAGAACCCCTCGGCGACCTTGCGGTTGTTCACGAGGATGCGCACGGGCGGCAGCCCGATCTCCCGCAGCGCGGTGAGCGCCTCCGCCATCACGAGCGGGAGCTCCACCTCGTAGTGGTACGGCAGCGACCCCGCGCCGACGACGTCGATGTCGGCCTGCACGAACTCGCGGAACCGGCCGTCCTGCGGCCGCTCGCCGCGCCACACCTTCTGGATCTGGTAGCGGCGGAACGGGAACGCCAGGTGGCCGGCGTTCTCCAGCACGTACCGCGCGAACGGCACGGTGAGGTCGAAGTGCAGGCCGAGCTGGCCCGCGCGCTCCGGCGCCGCGTCGGGCTCCTCCTGGAGCCGGCGCAGCACGTACACCTCCTTGGACGTCTCGCCCTTGCGCAGCAGCTGGTCGAGCGGCTCGACCGCCCGCGTCTCGATGCCCGCGAACCCGTGCAGCTCGAACGTGCGCCGCAGGACGTCGAGCACGTGCTGCTCCACGATGCGCCCCTCGGGCAGCCACTCGGGGAATCCGGACAGGGGTGTCGGTCGCGCCATGCCCCGATCCTCCCAGACGCGCGCACCCGCTCGGCGCGGTGCGGTCAGCGCGCCGCGAGGAACGGGTTGGTCGCCAGCTCCCGACGCATCTCGCTCGTCGGGCCGTGCCCCGGCACGACCTGCGTCGCCGGGTCGAGGCGCGCGACGACGTCCCGCAGCGTGCGGGTCATGACCGCCGGGTCGCCGCCCGGCAGGTCGGTGCGCCCGACCGTCCCCGCGAACAGCACGTCGCCCGTGAACGCGAGGCCGTCGACGAGGTAGAGCGTGGAGCCCTCGGTGTGGCCGGGCGCGTGCCGGGCCACGACGGCGATCGACCCGAGCTCGAGCCGCACGTCCTCGTCGCGCTCCCCCGCGTCGTCGAGGGCCGCACCGCGTGGCGTGCCGAACGGCCGCAGGTCGTCCGGACGCTCGAACGCCGCCGGGTCGGCCCCGACCGCGGCCAGGGCCTGCGCGAGCGGGCCGGCCGGGTCGTGCGACGCTCCCCCGAGCACGCCGAGCGTGCCGAACGGGTCCGCGAGCCGGTAGGCGTCGCGCGCGTGGACGTGCACGGCGACGCCGAGCCGCCGTGCGAGCGGTCCGGCGTCCCACACATGGTCCGCGTGGCCGTGGGTGACGAGCACACCCTGCGGGGCGAGGCCCCGCTCCTCGACGAGCGACGCGACCGCGTCGGCGACGAGCGCACCCGCGTCCACGACGACGCACGCACCGTCGTCCGCGACGAGCACGCTCGTGCGGGCACCGAACACCGGGGACAGGACCGTCAGGAGCTCCACGAGAGGCAGGCTAGACGCCCCGCGGACGGCCGGGCGACGCGCGCCGCAGGCGCCGGGACCAGCGCGTGTCACCCGGACGCCGTCCCAGCGCGCGGCGTGCGGATCGCACACCCCTGTCACCTGCCTAGACTGTCCGGGGTTCCACTGTGCGACGGTGCGGGAGACGTCCGCTCGTACGGTGCATCGACAGTCACGCGAGGAGTGCGGGTGTCCAACAAGCGGGTGTCCAACAAGCGCGAGCGCGAGTACGAGCGCCGCCGGTTCGAGAAGTGGCAGGCACGGCAGGCCGAGGCCAAGGCGCGCCAGCGCCGCCAGCGCATCGTCGCGGGGGCGGTCGTCGGGGCGCTGGTCGTCGTGATCGGCGTCGTCGCCGCGGTCGTCGCCGGTGGGTCCGACGACACCGCCGGGTCCCCGACCGATCCGGTCTCGCCGGCCGCCACCGCGGGTGCACCGACCGGCGAGCCGACGAACTCCGACCTCGTCCCCGCCCCGGCGCTCGCCGAGGACCGCACGTGGACCGGCGAGATCACGCTCGGCCAGGGCGCGCTCGGCATCAGCCTCGACGGCGCCGCGGCACCCCAGGCGGTCGCCAACTTCGTGACGCTCGCGCAGGACGGGTTCTTCGACGGCACGAAGTGCCACCGCCTCACCACGGACGGCATCTACGTCCTGCAGTGCGGCGACCCCGAGGGCACCGGCATGGGCGGACCCGGGTACTCGTGGGGTCCGGTCGAGAACGCCCCCGCCGACGAGCAGTACCCCGCGGGCACCATCGCCATGGCGCGGCAGAGCGGCAACGGCAGCTCGATGGGCTCGCAGTTCTTCATCGTCTACGACGACAGCAGGATCCCGTCCGACGGGGCGGGTGGCTACACCGTGTTCGGCAAGGTGACGTCCGGTCTGGACGTCGTCACGGCCATCGCCGACGCGGGCACTGCGGACGGGTCGACCGACGGCTCTCCCGTGTCCGACGTCATCATCAAGGGAGTGAAGATCCAGTGACGCAGACCCCGGACCAGTCGGCCCCGAGCACGGCCGACGCCGCCGCCGAGCAGGTCGAGACGCCGCAGCAGGACGCTCCCGAAGCCGAGACGCACGTGGACGCGACGCCCGAGCCCGCCGAGGTCGTCGACGCGCCGGCCGACGAGGCGGCATCCGACGAGGCACCCGTCACCGAGGCGGCGCCCACCGACGACACCCCTGTCGAGCCCGCAGCCGACGAGACCGCCGCTCCGGAGGCCGGCGCCGCTCCGGCTCCGACGCCGCGGCCCACGCCGGCCTCGGTCAAGCCCAGCGCCCGTCCGCTCCCCCGGCCCCCGGTCGCGACGCCCGCCGCCCCCGCGGCGGCCGGCCCGGCCGTCGCACCGGTGCCTCCGGTCGATGCCGCCGAGGCCGCGCACGCCGCGACGTTCGGCTCGGTCGACGCGGAGGGCACCGTGACGGTGCGCGAGGCGTCGGGTGAGCGCGTCGTGGGCCAGTTCCCGGGCGCGACGGCGCAGGAGGCGCTCGCGCTGTACGTGCGCCGGTTCCTCGACCTGCAGGCGAAGGTCGCGCTGTTCGAGGCGCGCCTGGGGGCGACGGACCTGTCGGTCAAGGAGATCGACCAGACGCTCGCCAAGCTCACGGAGGAGACCGCCGAGCCGGCCGCGGTGGGCGACCTCGACGGGCTGCGCGCGCGTCTCGACGCGTTGCGCGGCGTCGCCGCCGAGCGCCGCGCCCAGGCCGAGGCCGAGCGCCAGGCCGCCCGCGCGGCGGCGGTGGAGGCCCGCACAGCGATCGTCGAGCAGGCCGAGCGGATCGCCGCCACCGACCCCGGCCGCATCCAGTGGCGCCCCGCGGGTGAGCAGCTGCGGGCGCTCCTCGACCAGTGGAAGGACGCGCAGCGTTCCGGCCCGAGGCTGGACCGGCCGACCGAGGAGGCGCTGTGGAAGCGGTTCAGCCACGCGCGCACCACGTTCGACCGTGAGCGTCGGCACTTCTTCGCGCAGCTCGAGCAGTCGAACGCGCAGGCGAAGGCCGCCAAGGAGCGCCTCGTCGACGAGGCCGAGCGGCTGCAGTCGAGCACCGACTGGGGCGCGACCGCGGGTGCCTTCCGCGACCTCATGACGCAGTGGAAGAGCGCGGGCCGCGCGAGCCGTGCCGACGACGACGCGCTGTGGGCGCGGTTCCGCGCGGCGCAGGACGCGTTCTTCGCGGCTCGTGACGCGCAGAACGCGGCGACCGACGCGGAGTTCCGGGCGAACCTCGAGGTCAAGGAGGCCATCCTCGTCGAGGCCGAGGCACTGCTCCCCGTGACGGACCTCGGCGCGGCGAAGGCGGCGATCCGCGGCATCCAGGACCGCTGGGAGGCCGCGGGCAAGGTGCCGCGTGCCGACATCCAGCGCGTCGAGGGACGGCTGCGGGCGGTCGAGACCGCGATCCGCGAGGCGGAGCAGAAGCAGTGGACGCGGTCCAACCCCGAGACGCGCGCGCGTGCCGAGGGCGCGGCCGCGCAGCTCGAGCAGGCGATCGCGGGCCTCGAGGCCGACCTGGAGAAGGCGAAGGCCGCCAAGGACCAGCGCCGCATCGACGAGGCGCAGGCCGCGCTCGACGCGCGTCGGGCCTGGCTCGAGCAGGTGCAGCGCGCCGCGCAGGACGCGCGCGGCTGACCGGTCGCGTCTGTCCACAGGCGCGCGCACGCCGCCGGAGGGCGTCGGGCATCCTCACGGGATGGCCGACGCCCTCTCGCTGCTTCCCGCCCCGTGCGTCCTCCCGCGCCTCGTGCGCCGCGGCGACCTGCCGCCCGGGGAGTGGGTGGGCATGCAGCTCGACGGCGTGCTCGTCGCGCTGACCGACGACGTCGCCGTCACCACCGAGCGTCCACCCGAGCCGGGCGACCGCGCGCAGGCGCTCGCACCGGCGCTCCCCCGGCACGGCGTGCTCGGCCGGGACGCCGCTGCCTGGGTGCACGCGGGCGGTCGGGCGCCGGCCCGGGCATGCGTCCTGGTGCCGGTCGGCGTGCGACGGCCGGACGCGCGGCCGGACCGCGCGAGCGCGGAGACCGTCTTCGCGCAGGGCGACGTCGTCGTCGTCGCGGGCGTCCCCGTCACCTCACCCGTGCGGACCGGGGCGGACGTCGCGCGCTGGGTGGAGGGTGCCGCGGCCGTCGAGCGGCTCGTGGCGCTCGCCTCGTGCGGGGTGGACCTGCAGGAGGTGCGTGCGCGCCTCGCCGCCATGACGGGGCGCCGGCACGTGCGACGCGCGTTCGGCGCACTCGAGGACGCGAGCGAGCGGGTCGCGTCCCTCGGCGTGGCGCGCGGCGAACCTCAGCGCAGCGCGTCGTCGGGCCGGGCCCCGGTGATGCGGTAGACGTCGAACACGCCCTCGATCTTGCGCACCGCCGCGAGGACCGACGCGAGGTGCGAGGGCTCGGCCATCTCGAACACGAACCGCGACATCGCCACCCGGTCGCGCGACGTCGAGACCGACGCCGACAGGATGTTGACGTGGTGGTCCGACAGGACCCGTGTGACGTCCGAGAGCAGCCGCGCCCGGTCGAGGGCCTCGACCTGGATCTGCACCAGGAACAGCGACGACGAGGTGTGGCTCCACTCGACGTCGAGCATGCGCTCGGGCTGCTGGCGGAGCTGCTCGACGTTGATGCAGTCGGCGCGGTGCACGCTCACGCCCGCGCCACGCGTCACGAACCCCACGATGTCGTCGCCCGGCACAGGGGTGCAGCACTTCGCGAGCTTGACCCATACGTCGTCGACGCCACGGACCACGACACCGGGGTCGCCCGTGCGCACACGCCGCGCGGTCGGGCCGGGGCGCGCGGTCTCGGCGAGGTCCTCCTCGGCGCCCGTCTCCCCGCCGAGCGCCTGCACGAGGCGCTGCACGACGGTCGACGCGGCGACCTGGCCCTCGCCGACGGCGGCGTAGAGCGCGGAGACGTCCGCGAACCGCATCTCGGACGCGAGGGCGACGAGGGACTCGTGCGAGAGCAGGCGCTGCATGGGCAGGTTCTGCTTGCGCATCGCCTTGGCGATCGAGTCCTTGCCGTGCTCGATGGCCTCCTCGCGGCGCTCCTTGGAGAACCACTGGCGGATCTTGTTGCGGGCACGCGGGCTCTTGACGAAGCCCAGCCAGTCGCGGCTAGGGCCGGCGGTCTCGGACTTCGAGGTGAAGACGTCGACGACGTCGCCGTTCTCGAGCGTGGAGTCCAGCGGGACGAGCCGCCCGTTGACGCGCGCGCCCATCGTGCGGTGCCCGACCTCGGTGTGCACCGCGTACGCGAAGTCGACGGGCGTCGAGCCTTGCGGCAGGGCGATCACGTCACCCTTCGGCGTGAACACGTACACCTCGGAGCCGGCGATCTCGAACCGCAGCGAGTCGAGGAACTCGGTCGGGTCGGCCGTCTCGCGCTGCCAGTCGACGAGCTGGCGCAGCCACGCCATATCGCCGCCACAGGGCGCCTCGGTCTGCGTGCCGCCGTTGCTCTTCGCGTTCTCCTTGTACTTCCAGTGCGCGGCGACGCCGTACTCCGCGCGCCGGTGCATGTCGTGCGTGCGGATCTGGATCTCGACGGGCTTGCCGCCCGGCCCGATCACCGTGGTGTGCAGCGACTGGTACAGGTTGAACTTGGGCATCGCGATGTAGTCCTTGAACCGGCCGGGGACCGGGTTCCACCGCGCGTGCAGCGCGCCGAGCGCCGCGTAGCAGTCACGGACCGTGTCGACCAGGACGCGCACGCCCACCAGGTCGTAGATGTCGGCGAAGTCGCGGCCGCGCACGATCATCTTCTGGTAGATCGAGTAGTAGTGCTTCGGCCGGCCCGTCACGGTCGCCTTGATCTTCGCGGCGCGCAGGTCCGCGCCGACCTGGTCCCGCACGACCGCCAGGTACTCCTCGCGCGCGGGCGCGCGCTCGGCGACGAGGTGCACGATCTCGTCGTAGACCTTCGGGTAGAGCGTCGCGAACGACAGGTCCTCGAGCTCCCACTTGATCGTGTTCATGCCGAGCCGGTGCGCGAGCGGGGCGTAGATCTCGAGCGTCTCGCGCGCCTTCTTCTCGGCCGACGCGGCGGGGACGAACTTCCAGGTCCGCGCGTTGTGGAGGCGGTCGGCCAGCTTGATGACCAGGACGCGGATGTCGTGGGCCATCGCGACGACCATCTTGCGGACCGTCTCCGCCTGCGCCGCGTCGCCATAAGTAACCTTGTCGAGCTTCGTCACGCCGTCGACGAGCATCGCGACCTCGGGGCCGAACTCGCGCCGCAGCTGCTCGAGGGAGTACTCGGTGTCCTCGACCGTGTCGTGCAGCAGAGCCGCGACGAGCGTGGACGGGGTCATGCCGAGCTCGGCGAGGATCGTCGCGACAGCGACCGGGTGCGTGATGTACGGGTCGCCGCTCTTGCGGAGCTGGCCGCGGTGCGCGCGCTCGGCCACGACGTACGCACGCTCGACGGTGCCGAGGTCGGCCTTCGGGTGGTTCGCTCGCGCGGCCTGCAGGACGGGCTCGAGCGCGGGGTACGCGGGACCTCGGGTCCCGCCGAACCGGGTCAGACGCGCGCGCACCCGCGACGCCGACGAGCCGGACTGCTCGCCGGTCGCTGACGCCGACCCGGTGGGCTGGGCCGCGGCTGACGGCGACCGATCGCCCGTGGCGGGCGCGACGAGGTCCTCGGCCACCCGGTCTCCCTCCGTGCTGCTCACGCTGGATCGCACGAGTCTACGTCCGCACGACGGGTCGTCCGCGCGCGGGCCCGCCGAGGGACCCGTGCGGGCGGGCTCAACGTGTGCGCTCGCGTGCCCGCGGTGAGCCCCGACGACGTCTCAGTCGACGGTGAGCACCGTGTCGACGGACAGCCCGGGCAGGTGCGCGCGCCCGCCCAGACCCGCCAGCTCCACGAGGAACGACAGGCCGACGACGTCCGCACCGCAGGAGCGCAGCAGCCCGACCGTCGCGGCGGCCGTGCCGCCCGTGGCGAGCACGTCGTCCACCACGAGCACCCGCGCACCGGGGGTGATGGTCGCCGGGTGGATCTCGATCTCGGCCTCGCCGTACTCGAGCGCGTACGTGGCCGACGCGGTCGGGCCGGGCAGCTTGCCGGCCTTGCGGACCGGCACGAGGCCCGCGCCGAGCGCGGTCGCGACCGGACCGGCGAGCAGGAAGCCGCGAGCCTCCATGCCCGCCACGAGGTCGACCTGACCCGCCACCGACGCCATGGCCGCCACGACGTCCGCGAACGCGCGCGCGTCGGCGAGCAACGGCGTGATGTCGCGGAACAGCACTCCCGGCTGCGGGTAGTCGGGGACGAGCCGGACGAGCTCGGTGACCCGGCGCGCGACGGCGTCGCGGGCCGGGTCACCGGTGACGAGGTCACTCATCGCGCGGGCTTGCGCCGCTTCGGCTGCGCGGCCTGCCCCTGGTGCGCGCCCGGCCGGAGCTGGCCCACGGCCCGGACGGTCGACGCCGCCGCGACGGCCTCGCCCTCCGCTCCGGGGACGCGCGAGGCGAGGACCTTGGCGGTGTGCGCCTTGATGCGCGGCTCACGCTCGCGCAGGCTCACCTCGAGCGGCGTCGCGAGGAAGATCGACGAGTACGCGCCGACGAGCATGCCGACGAAGAGCGCGAGCGCGATGTCGCGCAGCGTGCCCGCACCGAGGATGAACGCGCCGACGAAGAGGATCGCGGACACCGGCAGCAGCGCGACCACGGACGTGTTGATCGACCGCACCAGCGTCTGGTTGACCGCGAGGTTGGCCTTCTCCGCGTACGTGAACCGCGTCTGGTCGAGCGTGTCGGCGGTGTTCTCCCGCACCTTGTCGAACACCACGACGGTGTCGTAGATCGAGTACCCGAGGATCGTCAGGAAGCCGATCACCGTGGCGGGCGTGACCTCCCAGCCGACACCCGCGTACAGGCCGACCGTGATGATCAGGTCGTGGATGAGCGCGATGATCGCGGCCAGCGCCATGCGCCAGTTCCGGAAGTACGCCGTCATCACGACCGAGACGAACACCAGGAACACGACGATGCCGCTGATGGCCTTGCTGGACACGTCAGCGCCCCAGGTCGGGCCGACGAACTGCGTCGTGATCTCGTCCTGCGAGACGTCGAACGCGGCCTGCAGCGCCGAGGCGACCTCCTTGAGCTCGGCGTCCGTGAGCTCGGCGACCTGGATGCGCAGCGAGTCCCCGCCGAGGTTGGTCACCTCGGGCGACTCCTGCGACGCGACCGCGAGCACGGTGTCGATCGCGAGCTGCTGGTCGCGCTCGCCCTCGATGCCCGAGACGACGAACTCCGAGCCCCCGCGGAACTCGATCCCGGGGTTGAGCCCCGGCTTCACGAGCAGGAACCCCGAGATCAGCACGAGGATCGCCGACGCCAGGTAGAAGGCCCGGCGGTGGCCGACGATGTCGTACGAACGGCGGCCCGTGTACAGGTCGTTGCCCCACTGGGCGAATCCGACGGCCATCAGCGCTCGCTCCCCTCGGCCGGCGCGTCGCCGGTCGCGTCGTCGGTCGGTGCGTCAGCGACCGGGTCCTGCGCGAGGCGCTGCTGCGCCGCACGCTCGGCCGCCTTGCGCTGCGCGATCGTCAGCCCGTCCCCGCGGCCACCGACACCGGACGCGACGGGCGTCCGGACCTCGGCGGTCAGCGAGCCCTCGCCGGGCTCGGTGTCCTCGCGCCGGCCCATCGCGACCTTGCCGCGGCCGACGTAACGCGTCCCCGGCACACCGAGGCGGCGCGGGTCGAGGCCGGATGCCGCGTGACCCTCGTTGAAGAACCGCGTCTTGGCGATGAGCTCCATCACCGGGTGCGTGAACAGGAACACGACGATGACGTCGATGACCGTTGTCAGGCCCAGCGTGAACGCGAACCCTCGCACGCCGCCGACGGCGAGGAAGTACAGGACGATCGCCGCGATGAGGTTCACCGCGTCGGACGCCAGGATCGTGCGGCGGGCACGCGCCCAGCCCCGCTCGACCGCGGCACCGAGCGTGCGGCCCTCGCGCAGCTCGTCACGGATGCGCTCGAAGTACACGATGAACGAGTCCGCGGTGATACCGATCGCCACGATCAGACCCGCGACACCCGGGAGCGACAGGCGGTAGCCCTGCGTCCACGAGAGCAACGCGATCACGCCGAACGTCAGCGTCGCGGCGACGATCAGCGACGCGACGGTCAGCAGGCCGAGCGCGCGGTACTGGATCAGCGAGTACACGACGACGAGCAGCAGGCCGATGACGCCCGCGAGCAGACCCTTCTGGAGCTGCTCGGTGCCGAGCGTCGCGGAAATCTGCTGCTCCGACTGCACCTCGAAGTTGAGCGGCAGCGAGCCGAAGCTCAGGCGGTTCGCGAGCGACGCGGCGGTCGTCTGGTTGAAGCTGCCCGAGATCTGCGCCTTGCCGTTCGGGATCGTCTTGTCGACGCTCGGTGCCGAGATCACGAGGCCGTCCAGCACCATCGCGAACTGGTTCTGCGGCGTCGTGAGCGACGCCAGTCGCGTCGTGACGTCCGAGAACTCCTTGGCACCCTTGGACGTGAACTCCATGTTCACGATCCAGCGGCTGCCGATGGCGCCGTTCGCGAGGGTCTCGAGGCCCGAGCCCGCGGACGAGATCTCGGAACCGTCGATCTCGACCGGGCCGAGGATGTACTTCAGCATCGAGCTGTTGCCGTCGGAGTCGACGCCGCATGCGACGAACGCCTTGTCCGGGTCGCCCGAGACACCGCCGGCGAGGTTCGCCGGGTCCGTGCAGTCGAGCGCGTCGAACTGGGCCTGGACCTCGTCCGTGACCCAGTACGCCTTGTCGCTCGCCGACGTCGGCTCGCTCGGCGCGGTCGCGGCCGGCGACGGCTCCTGCGAGGCGGCGTCGCTCGGCTGCGCGGTCGGCCGCTCGGTGGGCTGCTCGGTGGGCTCGGCCGTGGCGGGCGCGCTCTCGTCGTCGGTCGCGTCGGCCGTCGTGTCGCTCGACTGCGTCGGCGACGGCTCGGCGGACTCGCCCGCGGTGGGCGCCGACGTCGGCTCGGCGCTCGGGTCGGCGCTGGGCCCGGCACTCGGGTCGGCGCTCGGGTCGGCCGACGGCTGCGCGGTGATCGCGTAGTCCTCGACGAGCACCGGGCGGAACTCCATGTGCGACGACCGGCTCACGGCCGCGATGGTCTCCTCGGATGCCTTGCCGGGGATCGCGACGACGATGTTGCTGCCGCCCTGGCTGGAGATCTCCGCCTCGGCGACACCGGAGCCGTCGACGCGCTGCCGGATGACGTTGATCGCCTGGGTGATGTCCTCCGAGGTCGGCTGCCGGCCGTCGGTGGTCACCGGGGTCAGGATGATCTGCGTACCGCCCTCGAGGTCGAGGGCGAGCTTGGGCGTCCAGGTCGCGTCGGACGTCTTCGTTCCGATGAAGACCGCGATGAACGGCAGGAGCATGAGGACCACGAGCGTGATCAGCGTGCGGACCGGCCGGCGGCGGCGTGTGGGTGGGGCCAACGGAGTTCTTCTCTCGTGCGCGCACCGGTCGCGCGTGCGACCGGTGGGGACTGGGTCCGACGAACCGCTCGTCGGACCGCGGGACTACTTCCGGTCGGTGTCGTCGTCGCCGCGGGACGGCGGCAGCGACGACAGGTCGTCGGGCACGTCGATCGGCTCGTCGTCGAGTCGGTCGGCGGGCTCGTCGTCCTCGGTGCCGTCCTCGTCGGACGGCTGGTCGTCGGCGACGGGCGCCTCGACCTTCTTGGCGATCGCGGCGCGGACCCAGCGCGTGCGGCTGCCCGGGGTCGACTCCAGCGTGATCGTGTCGTCCTCGACCTCGACGACGACGCCCATCATCCCGGACGCGGTCATGACCTCGTCGCCGGGCTGGAGGGTGCTGCGGAACTCCTGCTGCGCGCGCTGCTGCTTGCGGCTCTTGCGCGACATGAACCAGAACGCGGCCACCGCGAGGATGAGGATCAGGTACATCGAGTAGCCGCCACCACCGGTGGTGGCGGCCGCGGTATCGGCGGCAGGCGCGGCGTTGAGCAGGGTCACAGCGGGGTCCTCACGTTCGATCGTGTCCGGGGCAGTCTAGGCGTAGCCGCCCAGCGCTCCAACGCACGTCCAGGTGCGGGCGTTCCCGCACCGCGGGGAGCCTCTCACACGCGGCCGTCATCCGGGCACGGCTGGGACGAACTGCCCACGCCGACCGTCACGCGAACAGCGTCCCCGGGTCCTGCGGTGGCGTCAGGCCCAGGTGGGACCAGGCCGCCGGCAGCGCGACCCGGCCGCGCGGCGTCCGGCCCACGAGGCCCTCACGCACCAGGAACGGCTCGGCGACCGTCTCGACCGTCTCGGGCTCCTCGCCCACGGCGACGGCCAGCGTCGTCAGCCCGACCGGTCCGCCGCCGAACCGCAGGCACAGCGCCTCGAGCACCGAGCGGTCCAGCCGGTCCAGGCCGCGCTCGTCGACCTCGTACACCTCGAGCGCCGCGCGCGCCGCCGCCAGGCTCAGCGTCCCGTCGCCGCGCACCTCGGCCCAGTCGCGCACGCGGCGCAGGAGCCGGTTCGCGATGCGGGGGGTGCCGCGCGAGCGCGACGCGATCTCGCGTGCCGCGGCGCCCGCGAGCTGCACGCCCAGCAGCCCGGCCGAGCGCAGCAGCACCTGCTCGAGCTCGTCGGCGTCGTAGAAGTCGAGGTGGCCCGTGAAGCCGAACCGGTCGCGCAGCGGTGCGGGCAGGAGACCCGCACGCGTCGTCGCGCCGACCACGGTGAACGGCGGGAGCGACAGGGGGATCGCGGACGCGCCCGCACCCTTGCCGACGACCACGTCCACCCGGAAGTCCTCCATCGCGACGTACAGCAGCTCCTCCGCGGGCCGCGCGATGCGGTGGATCTCGTCGAGGAACAGCACCTCGCCCTCCTCGAGCGAGGACAGCACGGCCGCCAGGTCGCCCGCGTGCTGGATCGCGGGGCCGCTCGTCACCCGCAGCGACGCGCCGAGCTCGGCGGCGACGATCATCGCGAGCGTCGTCTTGCCCAGCCCGGGCGGACCGGACAGGAGAACGTGGTCGGGTGCCCTCCCCCGTCCCCGGGCGGCGTCGAGCACCACGGACAGCTGCTCGCGCACCACCCGCTGCCCGACGAACTCCGCGAGTCGCCTCGGGCGCAGGGCCGCCTCCGCGGCACGCTCCAGGTCGTCCGCACCCGCGTGCACGAGCGACTCCGCGGGGAACCGCTCCGTGACGAGCTCGACGTCGGAGCGCTCGTCGTCCCGGTCAGCCACGGCCACCACCCAGGCTCCGCAGCGCCGCCCGCAGCACCCCCGGCACCTCGTCGGCGCGCAGCGGGCCCTCGACGTCCTCGAGCACGGACTCGACGGCCTGCTCGGCGACCTTGGCGTTCCAGCCGAGGCCGACGAGCGCGTCGACGACCTGCTGGCGCCGGTCGTCCCCGGTGGGCGCGGTGGCCTGCGGCTGCCCGCCCATCACGGCCGGGGCCGGGGCACCCAGCCGGTCCTTGAGCTCGAGCACGATGCGCTGCGCGCCCTTGCGGCCGATGCCGGGCACGCGCTCGAGCGCCTTGAGGTCCTCGTCGGCGACCGCCCGGCGCAGCCCGTCCGGCGTGTGCACCGCGAGCATCGCCAGCGCCAGGCGCGGGCCGACCCCGCTGACCGTCTGCACCGTCTCGAACACCTCGCGCTCGTCGTCGTCCGCGAAGCCGAACAGGGTGAGCGAGTCCTCCCGCACGACGAGCGAGGTGTGCAACGTCGACTCCTGCCCGACGCGCAGCTGCGCGAGCGTGGCGGGGGTCGCCTGCACGAGCATCCCGACGCCCCCGACCTCGACCACCGCCGAGTCCAGCCGCACCGCGAGCACCGTCCCGCGCACCGAGGCGATCACGCGCCCTCCCTCGTCGTCACGGCCGTCCGCTGGTCGTCGGGACGGCCTGCCCGGGCCACTCTCCCACAGGGGCGAACATCTGTACGAACGACACGCTAGCGCCGCGCCGCCTGCTCCGCCGCGGCCCAGGCGCGCTGCGCCGGGGTCAGGGCCGACCCGGGGCGCTGCGGCGCGCCCAGCGCGCCGGCCGGCCGCCACAGGTGGCAGATCGCGAGCGCCAGCGCGTCCGCCGCGTCCGCGGGCCGGGGCACCGCCTCGAGCCGCAGGAGACGCGCGACCATCGCCTGCACCTGCGGCTTGTCCGCACGACCGCTGCCCGTCACCGCGGCCTTCACCTCGGACGGCGTGTGCAGCGCGACGGGGATGCGTCGACGCGCGGCGGCGACCATCGTGAGCCCGGCGACCTGCGCGGTGCCCATGACCGTCCGGACGTTGTGCTGCGCGAACACCCGCTCGACGGCGACCGTGTCGGGCGCGTGCTCCTCGAGCCACTCCTCGATCCGCCGCTCGATCACGAGCAGCCGCTGGTCCACGTCGAGCGTCGGCGCGGACGTGGCCACGCCCACCGCGACGAGCTGCACGCGGCGCCCCGGCAGGCCGTCGACCACGCCGAGGCCGCACCGCGTCAGGCCGGGGTCGACACCGAGGACTCGCACGAGCGCATCGTCGCACCCCGCCGCGGGCTCCCCCGGCACCCGCGGCCGCGAGTCGCCCACGCCGCTCGCCGCGACGCGTCGGTGCCCGCCCGCGACGCGCGAGGGGCGCGTCACCCGCAGGTGACGCGCCCCTCGTCGCGTGCTCGGACGGACCGCGTCCGGCCGGCTCAGTCGTCCTCGAGCTCGGCCATGACCTCGTCGGAGGCGTCGAAGTTCGCGTAGACGTTCTGCACGTCGTCGGAGTCCTCGAGCGCGTCGATCAGGCGCAGGATCTTGCGCGCACCCTCGGCGTCGACCTCGATCTGCGTCGACGGCCACCACACGACGTCGGCGGAGTCGTAGTCGATGCCCGCCTCCTGCAGCGCCGTCCGCACGGGCACGAGGTCGGTCGCCTCGCTCAGCACCTCGAAGGACTCGCCGAGGTCGTTGACCTCCTCGCCGCCCGCCTCGAGGACCGCCTCCATGACCGCCTCCTCGTCGGTGCCCTCCCGGGGCACGACGACGACGCCCTTGCGGCTGAAGATGTACGCGACCGAGCCCGGGTCGGCCATCTGGCCGCCGTTGCGGGTGAACGCCACGCGGACGTCGGACGCCGCGCGGTTGCGGTTGTCGGTGAGGCACTCGACGAGCACCGCGACCCCACCGGGGCCGTAGCCCTCGTACATGATCGTCTGGTAGTCCGCGCCGCCGGCCTCCTGGCCCGAGCCGCGCTTGACCGCCCGGTCGATGTTGTCGTTCGGGACGGACGACTTCTTGGCCTTCTGGATGGCGTCGAACAGCGTGGGGTTGCCCGCGGGGTCACCACCGCCCGTGCGGGCGGCCACCTCGATGTTCTTGATCAGCTTCGCGAAGAGCTTGCCGCGCTTCGCGTCGATCACGGCCTTCTTGTGCTTCGTGGTGGCCCACTTGGAGTGACCCGACATGCGCTCGTTACCCCTGGGTGTCGAGGACGATCTGGACGAAGAGACGGTGCACCCGGGTGTCGCCGGTCACCTCGGGATGGAAGGAGGTCACGAGCAGCGGTCCCTGGCGGACCGCGACGATCCTACCGGCGGCCGGCCCCGACTCGACGCGCCCGACCACCGAGGCCGCCGGGCCGACCTCCTCGACCCACGGCGCGCGGATGAAGACCGCGTGCAGCGGACCGTCCTCGACGCCCTCGATCGCGAGGTCGGTCTCGAACGAGTCGACCTGACGCCCGAACGCGTTGCGCCGCACGGTGATGTCCACGCCACCGAGCGTCTGCTGCCCCTCGATCCCGCCGAGCACCCGGTCGGCGAGCAGGATCATGCCCGCGCACGAGCCGTACGCGGGCATACCGCCGCGCAGCCGCGCACGCACCGGCTCGAACAGGTCGAACGCGCGCAGGAGCTTGTCGATCGTCGTCGACTCCCCACCCGGGATGACGAGCGCGTCGACCGCGTCGAGCTCGCAGGTGCGACGCACGGGGACCGCACGTGCGCCCTCGGACTCGAGCGCGTGCGCGTGCTCGCGCACGTCCCCCTGCAGGGCCAGGACACCGACGGTGACAGTCACCCGGCGATCCTAGGTCGCCCCCGGCGCCGCCCGGCGCGTGCGCTCACGCCCGCCGCCTCCACCGCGCGGCAGCCCTGCGGTCGCGCCGTCAGCGGGCCGCTGCGGCACGCACCGCGCTGCCGGCCGCCGGGCGCACCTCGTCCGCGAGCCGGGACAGACCCTCGAGCAGGCGGTCGCGCGGCGCCGCCAGGCTCACGCGCACCATGCGCTGCGCGCCGCGGCCGAACGTGGACCCGGGCGCGACCGCGACGTGCCGTCGAGCGAGCAGGCGGGTCGCGAACGCGTCGGTGTCGGGCGTGCCCACGTCGACCATGAGGTAGAACGCGCCGTCGGGCTCGCTGAACCGCAGCCCGCGCGCGGTCAGCAGCCGCACCGCTGCGTCGCGCCGGTCCCAGTACGACTCGACCGCGTCGTGCACCCACTCCTGGGAGCCGGTGAGGGCGGCGAGCGCGGCGTGCTGCCCGCCCGCCGACGGGCACGCGAGCGTCCCCTCCGCGACGTGCCCGACGATCTCGACGAGCTCCGGGTCGGGCAGGTGCGCGAGACCGATCCGCCATCCCGTCATCGCGTACGTCTTCGACATCGAGTGGAAGACGAGCACGCGCCCGTCGGTGTCGAACGCCGCGGGGCTCACGTGCGGGGTGTCGAAGGTGATCGCCTCGTAGCACTCGTCGGACAGGACCCACAGGTCGTGCCGGCGTGCGAGCTCGACGAGCGCCTCGAGCGTCGCGGCCGGGTAGACCGCGCCCGTCGGGTTGTTGGGCGAGCAGACGACGAGCGCCCGCGTGCGGGGCGTGATCGCCGCCTCGACGTCCTCGACCCGCGGGACGAAGCCCTCCCGGGCGTGCGCCGGGTAGGTCGTCGGCACGGCCGCGCACGCGCGCGCCGCCATCGCCCAGTTCGGGAACGTGGGGTCGGGCAGCAGCACCTCGTCGCCCGGCCCGAGCAGCGCGGTCATCACGGTCGCGAGCCCGTTCATCGCGCCGTGCGTCACGACGACCGAGGACGCGTCGGCGCGCGCGCCGGACCGTCGGGCGATCCGCTCCGCGCCGGCCTCCCGCAGCTGGTCGAGACCCAGGCTCGAGGTGTAGCCGAGCCGCCCGTCGCGGCCGGCCCGCGCGACCGCGTCGAGGACGTGCGCGGGGGGTGTCGCGTCGGGTTCGCCGATCTCGAGGTGGAGCGCGTCGGGGTCGCGCAGCGCGAGCTCCATGAGCGTCCGGATGGCGCTGCGCGGGATCGCGCGCGCGGGCGAGGTCGGCGAGAGGGTCGGCATGCTCCGACGGTAGGCGGCTCAGGTCACGCGCAGGTTACCGACCAGTACGGTCACCCGCACGGGCGACCCTCACTCCCGCGCGAGGCCCAGGTGGCGCGTCTCGCCGTCCCACTGCGGCAGCAGGCCCGCGACGAGCGTCGCGAGCCCCTCGGGGAACACCTCGATCTCGACGGCGGCGAGGTCGGCCAGCGACCACCACCGCAGCTCGTCGATCACGTCCTGCTCGAGCGCGGTCCAGCCCGAGCGGTCCTCCGCGACGAACGACGACGCCGGCACGCGCGCGAGGAAGATCTCCTCGTCCTGCCGGCAGTGCTCGAAGAAGAAGTCGAAGATCGCCGACCGCGTCAGCACCGGACCGACGAGCGCGTCGTCGGCCAGCACGATGCCCGTCTCCTCGCGCACCTCGCGCACCGCCGCCTCGCGCGCGGACTCCCCCGCGTCGATCCCGCCGCCGACCGTGAACCACCACGACCGCTCCGGCTGGTCCGCGTCGTGCCCCCGGATCAGCAGCACGCGGTCGTGCTCGTCGAGCAGGATCACGCGCGCCGCGGCGCGCGACAGCATCCCGTCCGCACCGCGGGTCCACTCCGGACCGAGCGCGTGGTCCGGTCCGGTGCCGCTGCCGTCCGGGTCCCCGGCGTCGTCGGCCGGCGGACCGGCAGGCACGACGAGGGCCGCGGGCTCCTCGTCGCCCGCGGCCCTCGTCGAACCCGGTGAGGTCACCAGCCCCGCTCGGCCAGGCGGTGCGGCACCGGCACGTCGTCGACGTTGATGCCGACCATCGCCTCGCCGAGGCCGCGCGAGACCTTCGCGATGACGTCCGGGTCGTCGTAGAACGTCGTCGCCTTGACGATCGCCGCGGCGCGCTCGGCCGGGTTGCCCGACTTGAAGATGCCCGAGCCGACGAACACGCCCTCGGCACCGAGCTGCATCATCATGGCCGCGTCCGCGGGCGTCGCGATGCCACCCGCGGTGAACAGCACCACCGGGAGCTTGCCCGCGGTCGCGACCTCCTTGACGAGCTCGTACGGGGCCTGCAGCTCCTTGGCGGCGAGGTACAGCTCGTCCTCGGGCAGCGAGGTGAGGCGGCGGATCTCGTCGCGCAGCGTGCGCATGTGGGTCGTCGCGTTGGACACGTCGCCCGTGCCCGCCTCGCCCTTGGAGCGGATCATCGCCGCACCCTCGGTGATGCGGCGCAGCGCCTCGCCCAGGTTGGTCGCACCGCACACGAACGGCACCGTGAACGCCCACTTGTCGATGTGGTGGGCGTAGTCCGCGGGCGTGAGGACCTCGGACTCGTCGACGTAGTCGACTCCGAGGCTCTGCAGCACCTGCGCCTCGACGAAGTGCCCGATGCGCGCCTTGGCCATGACCGGGATCGAGACGGCCTCGATGATGCCGTCGATCAGGTCCGGGTCGCTCATGCGCGCCACGCCACCCTGCGCGCGGATGTCCGCCGGCACGCGCTCGAGCGCCATGACGGCGACGGCGCCCGCGTCCTCGGCGATCTTCGCCTGCTCCGCGGTGACGACGTCCATGATGACGCCGCCCTTGAGCATCTCGGCCATGCCGCGCTTGACGCGCGCGGTGCCGACGACGCCGGCCGCGTCGCTCGTGGGGGTGGGCTGGCTGGTGTCGCTGGTCACGTCGAGCCTCGCAGGTGGAAAGTGCGGTCACGGGGTGTGCGGTCGGGGGGTGCCGTCGCGCGTGGGCGGGACGTCCACACGAGGACGGGCACCACGACGGACCGACCCGGCCATCCTAGTGCGTGGCGCACCGGCACCCGCCCGCACGTCTCACGCGCGGCACGCCCCGGCGCCGCTGCGGGGTCAGCCGACGCCGGGCCGCGCGAGCGCCTCCGGCCACGCGTCGTCGAGCTCCAGCGTGCGCGGCTCGGGCGCGTGCCCGGCGAGCCGCAGGAGCCGCACGAACCGCCCCCGGCGCACGCGCTGCGCCTGCAGCACCGCCTCGTTGTGGAACCGACGAGCGATCTCCGCCCGGTACCAGGCCGAGCTCAGTGCGTCGAGGAGCTCGTCACCGCCCGGGACGGCGCGCATCGCGGCGATCTCGTCCGGGTCGTCGAGCACCGCGCGCAGCGTCGCGCTCAGCTCGCTCTCCACCTCGCCGCGCTCGTCGCGCAGCTCCTCGACCGTCGCCAGGGCGCCCTCCGTGGGCGACGACAGGGCACGCTCACCGCTCGACCGCGGGTCCGACAGCAGCAGCGCGAGCAGCTCGGGCGGTGCGTCGGGGCGCGCGACCGCGCTGTCCGCGGCGAGCGCCGACCACGCGGCCTCCCCCACGAGGACCGACGAGACCGGGTCCAGCAGGCCCGACGTCGCGAGCTCGGCGGCCACCGTCGCGCGTCGGACGAGCTGCGCCTGCACGACGCTGCGCGACGCACCCACCTTGCGATGCAGCCGGTCGAGCCGGGACGCCGCGACCCACACCGACCACACCAGCACGGCGAGCACCACGACGACGACGCCCGCGACCTCGGACCACCTCATCGGGCCTCACCCCGGTTGCGGCGCAGCTCCATGAGCCGCGCGCCGCGCAGCGAGGACGGGTCCTCGCCCACGGGCGCGTGCCCTCCGGCGACGGCCATCTCGTACACGGCGAGCACCTGGTCCGTCACCGCGGACCAGTCGTACCGGCGGACCACCGCACGCGCGTGCGCCTCGACGCGCGTGCGCAGGTCCGCGTCCGCGAGCACCCGCACGAGCGTGCGGGCCAGGTCGTCGCTGTCGCCCGTCCGGAACAGCACGCCGGCCGCCCCGTCGTCGAGCACGCGCGAGAACGCGCCCAGGTCGCTCGCGACGACGGTGGCGCCCGCGCTCATCGCCTCGACCAGCACGATGCCGAAGCTCTCCCCCCCGGTCTGCGGGGCGACGTACACGTCGACCGACGCGAGCAGCGTGGCCTTGTCCTCGTCGGACACCCCGCCGAGGAACTCGACGGCACCGGCCCGGTCCCCCAGCACCTCGCGCGCCTGCTCCTGCCCCGTCTCGCCGCGGCCCGCGACGAGGAACCGCGCACCGGGCACGTGCGCGAGCACCTCCCGCACCGCGCCGAGCAGGACGCCCAGGCCCTTGCGCGGCTCGTCGAGCCGGCCGAGGAACGCGATCGTGGGCGCCTGCGGCGACCCGGTCCAGCGCGGGTCGGGCTCGGCCGCCTCGAACGTGTCCACGTACACGCCGTTCGGGATGACCACGGCGTCACCGCCGAGGTGGTCGACGAGCGTGCGGCGCGCGTCCTCCGAGACGGCGATGCGCGCGGAGATCTTCTCGAGCGACTGCCGCACGAGCGGGAACGCCACCTGCAGCGAGCGCGAGCGCACGGTCGAGGTGTGGAACGTCGCGACGACGGGGCCGTCCGCGATCCACAGCGCCAGCATCGACAGGCTCGGCGTCACGGGCTCGTGCAGGTGCAGCACGTCGAACCGGCCCTGCTCGAGCCACTTGCGGGTGCGTGCGGCGGTCACGGGGCCGAACGTGAGGCGCGCGACGGAGCCGTTGTATCGGACGGGGACGGCCCGGCCCGCGGCCGTGAGGTAGTCGGGCACCGGGGTGTCGTCGTCGGCAGGAGCGAGCACCTCGACCGCGTGACCCCGCGAGAGCAGCGCCTCCGCGAGGTCCCGGACGTGGAACTGCACCCCGCCGGGCACGTCGTACGAGTAGGGGCAGACGATGCCCACGCGCAGCGCGCGCGTCGCGGGCGCGGTCATGACGCCTCCACCCGCTCGTCGAGCTCCCCGGCCCGCCGCCGCGTGGCCGCGTACCGCTCGGGGTCGAGGTCCTCGACGAACACGCGCTGGAGCATGTGCCAGTCCTGCGGGCGCCGGTGCAGGCACTCCGCGAGGCGGTCCACCCACGCCTGCGTCAGGACCCGCACCTGCTCGGCGCGCGGCACGTCGCGGCTCACGGGCTCCACGGGCACGAAGTCGATGCGCAGACCCCACGGGGTCCCGGCGCGCCGTCGGCGCTCACCGCGCAGCCGCTCGTACGTGATCGCCGCCGCGAACAGCGGCGCCCCGGACGCGAGCGACAGCGCGGCCGGTCCGGCCGCAACGCGCGCCCGGTGTCCGAACAGGTCGACCTCGACGCCGCGGTGCGTCAGGTCACGGTCCGCGAGCAGCGGGACGATGCCGCCCTGCGGTGCGCGCGCGACGCGCAGCAGCTCGCGGAACACGTCGCCGTCACCCAGCGCGAGGATCCTCATGCCGAGGCCCTCGCGGAACCGCAGGAACTCCTCGTAGACCTGCGGCGGCTCGAGCCGCTCGGCGACGGTCGTGACGTGCGCGACGTTGCGCGTCGCCCACGCTCCGGCGAGGTCCCAGTTCCCCAGGTGCCCGAGCGCGAGCACCACGGCGCGCCCCTGCGCGACGTGGTGCTGGATCGCGTCGAGCCCGACGGCGCGCACGCGCGCGTCGATCTGGTCGCCGGTGGAGCCGCCCAGCGAGAACGCCTCGACGAAGTAGCGCAGGTAGGACCGCATCGCGGCTCGCGACAGCCGGCGCAGCTGTGCCGCGTCGAGCTCGGGGCGCACGCGCGCGAGGTTCTTCTCCAGCCGCCGGACCCCGTCACCGTGCCGCCACCACGTGACGTCGGCTCCCAGGTTCGCGGCGCCCCGCAGCACCGGTCCCGGCACGCGGTGCGCGTGCCGCCACGCGAACGCGTAGAGCGCCCCGACGTCGAGCCTCACGCGCCGGCCCCCGCGGCGCCGTCGGACGGCGCGACCTCGAGCGCGCGCGCCTGCCGGCGCACCTTGGCCATGCGCTGCACCACGGTCACGGCGGAGGCGACCGTGAGGAGGCCGAGCACCACGGTGAGGACGACGACGGGCAGACCGAACCCGACCAGGCCGGTCGCGCCGAGCACGAGCAGCAACCGGTCCGCGCGCTCGGCGATGCCGCCCGAGCCGTTCATGCCCAGCCCCTCGGCCCGCGCCCGCGCGTAGGGCACGACGGACCCGAGCACGAGCGCGGCGAGCGCGAGCGTGGCGGTCAGCTCGTCGTCACCGACCCCGAAGCCCCACAGCACGATCCCGCCGAAGATCGCGGCGTCCCCGAACCGGTCGAGCGTCGAGTCGAGGAACGCACCCCACGGACCCGAGCGACCTGCCTGCCGGGCCATGACGCCGTCGAGCGAGTCGGTCAGCGCGAACACCGCGATGACGAGCGACCCGGCGAGGAAGTGGCCGGTGGGGAACGCCCACAGAGCGGTGACCACGACGACGAGCGTGCCCGTGACCGTCACGGCGTCGGGCGAGACGCCCGCGCGCAGCAGCACCCGCGCGACGGGCGTGAACAGGCGGGTCATGGCCCCGCGGAGTCGGTTCAGCACGCGGTCATCTCCCGGTGGTGGACGGCTGGGGCCACGCGGCGGCGAGCCGCGCCCGCGTGTCGGCGAGCAGCTCCGGCAGCGCCCGGCTGCGGCCCACGACGGGCAGGAAGTTCGAGTCGCCGTCCCACCGCGGCACGACGTGCTGGTGCAGGTGCGCCGCGATGCCGGCCCCCGCGACGTCGCCCTGGTTCATCCCCAGGTTGAACCCGCTGGGCGACATCACCGCGCGCAGCACGCGCATCGCCGTCTGCGTGAGCGACCCGACCTCCGCGAGCTCGTCGTCCGTGAGGTCGGTGTAGTCCGGCACGTGGCGGTACGGGCACACGAGCACGTGGCCCGGGTTGTACGGGTACAGGTTCATGACGACGTACGCCCGCTGCCCGCGCGCGACGACGAGACCCTGCTCGTCGTCCTGCGTGGGGATGCGGCAGAACGGGCAGCCGGGCCCCGCGGCGGCGTCGACGGGCTTGTTCTCCCCGCCGATGTACGCCATGCGGTGCGGGGTCCACAGCCGCTGGAAGCCGTCCGGCTCGCCGGCGAGATCGCGCGCGTCGACGAGCTCGGGACTCGTCACGCCGGCGTCCGGACGGTGCCGGTCGTCAGCCACGGCTCAGACCTGCGTGTGGTCACGGACCGCGGCGACGATCCGCTCGACCGCCTCGGCCACCGGCACCCCGTTCTCCTGGCGGCCGTCGCGGTAGCGGAACGAGACCGCACCCGCCTCGACGTCCTCGCCGCCCGCGATGAGCACGAACGGGATCTTCTGCGTGCTCGCGTTGCGGATCTTCTTGCCGAAGCGGTCGTCGGAACGGTCCACCTCAGCGCGGATCCCCTGCGCGCGCAGCTGCGCGACGACGTCGTCGAGGTAGCCCTCGAACGGCTCCGCGACCGGCACCGCGAGCACCTGGACGGGTGCGAGCCACGCCGGGAACGCGCCCGCGTAGTGCTCGACGAGGATGCCGAAGAAGCGCTCGATCGACCCGAACAGCGCGCGGTGGATCATCACGGGACGCTGGCGCGACCCGTCGGGAGCCGTGTACTCGAGCTCGAACAGCTCCGGCTCGAAGAAGTCGAGCTGGATGGTCGAGAGCTGCCAGGTGCGGCCGATCGCGTCCTTGACCTGCACCGAGATCTTCGGGCCGTAGAACGCGGCGCCGCCCGGGTCGTCGACCAGGTGCAGCCCGGACGCCGTGGCGACCTCGCGCAGGGTCTCGGTCGCCTCGTGCCAGGTCGCGTCGTCGCCCACCGACTTCTCGGGGTCGCGGGTCGACAGCTCGAGGTAGAAGTCGTCGAGGCCGTAGTCGCGCAGCAGGTCGAGCACGAACGTCAGCAGCGAGCCGAGCTCCTCGCGCATCTGCTCACGCGTGGTGTAGATGTGCGCGTCGTCCTGGGTGAAGCCGCGCGCGCGGGTCAGGCCGTGCACGACGCCGGACTTCTCGTAGCGGTACACCGTCCCGAACTCGAACAGCCGCAGCGGCAGCTCGCGGTACGAGCGCCCACGCGAGCGGTAGACGAGGTTGTGCATCGGGCAGTTCATGGGCTTGAGGTAGTAGTCCTGGCCCTCACGCTTGACCGTGCCGTCCTCGTGGAACTCGGTGTCGAGCTTCATCGGGGGGTACATGCCGTCCGCGTACCACTCGAGGTGACGCGAGGTGTGGAACAGCTTGGCCTTGGTGATGTGCGGGCTGTTGACGAACGAGTAGCCCGCCTCGACGTGCCGACGGCGCGAGTACTCCTCCATCTCCATGCGCACGATCCCGCCCTTGGGGTGGAACACGGCCAGGCCCGAGCCGATCTCGTCGGGGAACGAGAACAGGTCGAGCTCGTTGCCCAGCCGGCGGTGGTCGCGCCGCTCCGCCTCGGCGAGCCGGTCCAGGTGCGCCTTGAGCTCGTCCTTGCTGGGCCACGCGGTGCCGTACACGCGCTGCAGCTGCGGGTTCTTCTCGCTGCCGCGCCAGTAGGCCGCGGCCGACCGCATGAGCTGGAAGCCGTTGCCGATCAGCCGGGTGCTCGGCAGGTGCGGGCCGCGGCACAGATCCTGCCAGACGACGGTCTCGCTCTCCCGGCCGGCCCCGCGCACGTTCTGGTAGATCGACAACCCGCCGAGGCCGACCTCGACGCTCGCACCGTCCGCCGCGCCCGGGTCGCCCTTGAGGCCGATGAGCTCGAGCTTGAACGGCTCGTCCGCGAGCACCTCGCGGGCCTGCTCCTCGGTCACGTCCCAGCGACGGAAGGTCTGCCCCTCCTTGACGATGCGCGACATGACCTTCTCGAGCGCGCGCAGGTCCTCGGGGGTGAACGGGGTCTCGACGTCGAAGTCGTAGTAGAAGCCGTCGGTGATCGGCGGGCCGATGCCCAGCTTGGCGGTCGGGTTGACCTCCTGGACGGCCTGCGCGAGCACGTGCGCTGCGCTGTGCCGCAGCACGGCGAGCCCGTCGGGCTCGTGCACGCTCACCGGCTCGACGACCTTCGCGCCCTCGGGCAGCGGCAGGTGCAGGTCGCGCAGCTCGCCGTCCACGCGTACGACGACGACGTCCTTGCGGTCACCGAAGAGGTCCGTGCCCGTCGTGCCCGCCTGCACCGTGGTCGCGGTTCCGTCGACGGTGAGGGCGATCTGATCAGGCACGGGGTGGTGGCCTTCCTCGGGAGCTCGCGCGGTCACCCGCGCGACGTGGGATTCCGCCGGGCAGCGGACCCGTCGATGCTACCTGCGCAGGTCGCCGACCTCGCACGCCTCGCCACGACGAGGACCGCGTCTCGACGAGGACCGCGTCTCGACGAGGACCGAGCCAGGACGAGGCCAGAGCCAGGACGAGGGCCGCGCCACGGCGCGCCAGCGGCCGGGGACGACGAAGGCCGCCTCGCGGCGGCCTTCGTCGATGTGGTGGTGGGCGATACTGGGTTCGAACCAGTGACCTCCTCGGTGTGAACGAGGCGCTCTACCACTGAGCCAATCGCCCGTCCGCCGGCAGGGCCGACGCGCACCACCCGTGAGCGGCGCAGACGGAATGCTACCCGGGATGCGCACAGATTCCGAACCGGGCCCGGCGCAGGGCCCCACCCGCGGGGCGGGCACGTCCTCGACCCCCCGGACGGGTGATGCGTCGCCGCCGCACGGCCCGGCCGGCGCAGCGCCGACGGACCCCGCCACGCACACCGGGACGGCCCGGCAGAAATCGACCGAAAAAGTGTGCACCCGGGCCTCAAGTCCGCGCCCGGACCGACCGATCGTGCAGGGAACAAGGACGCGGCCACACGAAGGGGTGGCCGAACACGAGGTGTCGGGGGCATCCTCGGACCCGGTGAGCACGGTCACCACACGTCCCACCGGGTGAACCTGGGTGCACTTCAGGTCCAATCGGGCAATCGCACTGCCATGATGGGACGAACAGCCCACGTAACGAGAAGAGGGGACCCGATGACGCATTCGTCGTATGACGTCGTCGAGGTCGTCGCCATGCAGCTGATCGGGAGTGACGCGAGCGTCATCCCGGTGAGCGCTGAGCTCTCCTTCCGGACCACGGACCCGTACACGGTGCGCGCGGTCTTCACCGGCCCGCACACCATGTCGACCTGGCTCATCGGCCGCGAGCTGCTCTCCATGGGCATGCACGCGTCGTCCGAGGCGCCTGCCGGAAGTGGCGACGTCCAGGTGTGGCGGGACGCGGATCCCGACTACGCGCTCGTGTCGTTGAGCGGGGTGGAGGGCAGTGCGCTGCTCGCCGCCCCGAGCGACCCCATCGTCCGGTTCCTCGCCCGCACCGAGGAGCTGGTGCCGCTGGGTGCGGAGAGCGACCGCATGGAGGCGGAGATCTCGGCGTTCATCGCCGCGCTGCTCACCGCCTGACCATCCCGAGCATCACGCCGGTCCCGTCGCCGTCGACGGGGCCGGCTCTCGTGCTGTCCGGGGCCGTGCCGACGCCGGTCGCGGGCCGGCCCCACGGTCATGGGTCGAGGTCGTCGAGCGCGCGTGCCTGGAACTGCTCGGCGGCCGCGAGCGAGAGCGGCCCCGCGGTGACGTCCCGCTCGTCGAGCGCGACCACGGGCGACACGTTGCGGATCGAACCCGTCAGCGTCAGGTGCGCCCGGCCGGCCAGCACCTCGTCGAGGACCTCGTAGCGCAGCTCGCCGTCGACGGCCTCCCGCACGGGCAGACCGGCCTCGCGGGCCCACTCGAGCAGCAGCTCGCGCGTGATCCCGGCGAGACACCCGCTCGACAGCGGCGGCGTCACGAGCTCGCCGTCGCGCTCCACGACGACGTTCGACCCGGTCCCCTCGCACAGCAGGCCGACGGTGTTGGCGAGAACCGCCTCGTCGGCGCCGCGGCGGTGCGCCTCGGCGAGCGCCACGACGTTCTCCGCGTACGACGTCGTCTTCAGCCCGGCGACCGCCGACCGCTCGTTGCGCACCCACGGCACCCGCACCACCCGGCTGGTCGCGGCACGTGTGGCCGGCCCGGCGAGCGCGACGAGGGTCGGGCGCTGCACGTCGGGCTCGTCGCGGTGCGACCCGAGCGGACCCGGACCGCCGGTGTAGGTCAGCCGCAGGCGACCGGCGTCGGGCGCGGCGGCCAGCACCGCGGCGACGGCCTCGCGCACGGCGTCCTCGTCGGGCACGGGCAGGCCCAGCCCCGTCGCGGAGCGGGCGAGACGCCGCAGGTGGCGGGAGAGCGCGAACGCGCGACCGCCGTAGACCGCGCACGTCTCGAACACGCCGTCGCCCACGGTCACGCCGTGGTCCACGCCCGTGAGGATGCGGTCCGTGGGTGCGTGCAGTCGACCGTCCGCCCAGATCACGACGCTCATGGCGTCAGTCTGACATCCCCGGACCTGCGTCCCGGGACGCGAGTGCGACGAGCCGCGCGGCCTTGAGCTCGGTCTCGGCCCACTCGGCGCGCGCGTCGCTCCCCCACGTGATGCCCGCGCCCGTGCCGAACCGCAACCGGCCTCGCCCGTCGGCGTCCGGCTCCCACCAGAACGTCCGGATCCCCACCGCCAGCTCCGCGCGGACCACACCGTCCGGCGCCACGTGCACCCACCCGACGAGGCCGCAGTACGGCCCGCGCGCCACGGGCTCCACCTCGTCGATGACGCGCAGCGCCGACGACTTGGGCGCGCCCGCCACCGAGCCGGGCGGGAACGTCGCCTCCAGCAGCGCGGGCCACAGCGCGCCGGCCCCGCGGTGCGGTGCTGCGAGCGTCCCGCGCACGGTCGACACGAGGTGCACGAGGCCCGGGTGCTCCTCGACCCCCAGGAGCGTCGTGACCTCGACCGTCCCCGGCTCGCAGACGCGCTGCAGGTCGTTGCGGACGAGGTCGGTGATCATGACGTTCTCCGCGACGTCCTTGGGGGTCAGCCCGTCGCGGGTCGTCGCGGTGCCCTTGATCGGCGCGGAGGTCACGACGCCGTCCTCGACCCTCAGGAACAGCTCGGGTGACGCGGTCACGACCCACACCCCCTCGTCGTGGCGGGGCCCGTCCGAGCGGTCCGTGCCCCCGACGCCGGCACTCCCCCGCGGGACGTGCACGTAGCCGGCGTACGGCGCCGGGTTGCCGGCCGCCAGGACGTCCGCGAGAGCGGCCGCGTCAGGCTCGTCGTCGGAGGACCCGAGCTCGGCGCAGAGCACCCGGCAGACGTTCGCCTGGTAGACGTCGCCCTCACGGACGTGCGCGCGGACGGACTCGACGGCCCGCACGTACTCCTCCCGCGTGAGCGAGCTCACCCAGTCCGCCGCACGCGGGCCGACCCACGCCCCGCCACCGCCCGCGGGCGCGGCGTCCGCCTCCTCGAACCGCCACGCGCGCACGCGCCCCTCGAACTCACCGACGAGCGCCCACCAGCCGGGCTCCGCGAGCCGCTCGGGCTGCAGGCGCACGTCGACGCACTCGACGAGCCCGCGCAGCCGCAGGCCGGCGAACCGGGCGTGGGCTGCGGACTCGGGCACGCGCACACGGTAGCCGCCGCACTCACGCCCGGGTCGGGGCGTCCGGGAGCGCCGGGCGGCTGGTCGCGCGCGCGATTGACGCCTGCGGCTCGCGGGAGAACGATCGGAGCGAGCGGCGCCCCGAGCCGGCTGAACGGCCAGCCGGGTGTGCTGGGCGTCGGCCGCGGAGGATCGATGCCCTCGCCCGTCACCCCTCGCGACTTCGACGCGGTGCTCTTCGACCTCGACGGGGTCCTCACGACCACGCGCACCGTGCACGCGGCGGCGTGGAAGTCCATGTTCGACGAGTTCCTCGCCGAGTGGGACACGGACCACGGCACGGACCTGCCGCGCTTCGACGAGCGCGCCGACTACGCGTCGGCGGTGGACGGCAAGACACGCGAGACCGGTGTCCACGACTTCCTCGCGTCCCGCGGCATCACGCTCCCGCCCGGGCGGCCCGACTCGCCGCCCGACGAGCGGTCCGAATGGGGGCTGGGCAACCGCAAGCAGCTGCTCGTCGAGGACGAGATCGCTCGCAGCGGGGTCGAGGCGTTCCCCGGCTCGGTCGCCTGGGTGCGCGAGCTGCGCGAGGCGGGGTTGCGCACCGCGGTGGTCTCCAGCAGCCGCAACTGCGCGGCGGTGCTCGAGGCCGCGGGCATCGCCGGGCTGTTCGACGCGCGGGTCGACGGTGAGACGGTGCTCGAGCTCGGGCTGCGCGGCAAGCCCGCGCCGGACGGCTTCCTCGAGGGCGCGCGGCGCGTGGACGCGACACCGCAGCGCTGCGTGGTCGTCGAGGACGCGGTCGCGGGCGTCGCGGCGGGCCGGGCGGGCGGCTTCGGCCTCGTCATCGGCGTGAACCGGGACGACCACACGGCCGAGCACTGGCGACTCGTCCCTGTCCGAGTGCGTCCAGGCGATCGCGGCCGTCGACGTCGGCAAGTACCGGACCGCCGAGGAGTACCTGGTCGACGCGGTCGCGCTCGACCTGGCCGACACCGCCGGCAACCTGGGCGACGGCGTGCACGTCGCGTCGGCGGGCGGGACGTGGATGGCGCTCGTCCAGGGATTCGCCGGCTACCGGTGGCGTGGCACGCGCTTCAACCCGATGCTCCCGACGCGTGGTCGGCGGCTGCGGTTCCCGCTGCGGATCCGCGGCTCGGTCCTCGAGGTGAGCATCGAGCCGCGGCGCGTCACGTACGCCGTGCTGAGCGGTCCCCCGGTCTCGGGACACCACCGCGACGTGCCGTTCACCGCGGCGCAGGGCTCACCGGTCTCGTTCACCGGCGTGTTCCAGACGAGCGACGGCGCACCGACCGACGACGGGGCGTCGGCACCGGCCGCCTCAGCCGGCACCACGGTCTCCAGCGCGACGGGCTCGAGCACGGCGAGCCCGGGTACGACGAGCCTGGATGCCACGAGCCCGGGTACGACGAAGGCCCCAGGTCGATGACCTGGGGCCTTGCCTGGTGGGCGATACTGGGATCGAACCAGTGACCTCTTCCGTGTCAGGGAAGCGCGCTACCGCTGCGCCAATCGCCCGGGGGTGTGTTGCTGCGAGGTGGAGATGGGATTCGAACCCACGTATACGGCTTTGCAGGCCGCTGCCTCGCCTCTCGGCCACTCCACCCTGAGACCGCAGTCCTCAGCGGCCTGAGCCGAAAGGATGTCTCCGAGCGGACGACGGGATTCGAACCCGCGACCCTCACCTTGGCAAGGTGATGCTCTACCACTGAGCCACGTCCGCGCTGCACGTCCCCCGGTTTCTCACCGGCGTTCCGTGTGCGTCCCAGACTTTATCCGAGTCTTCGCGTCAGAGTCCAACTGGCTCCCGGCACCCGGGCCCGATCCGCAGGATCACGCGGATCTCCCGGCGTGTCGCCGCGCGCGTGCGGCGCCCGCGGCGCGCTGGACGCCCCCGTCCGCCTACCCTGGTCCGTCGCCGACACCCGGCACCGGCCCCGCAAGCCGTCCCCTTCCCCGCGAGCCGAGCTCATGACCTCGACGACCACGCTCCCCCGGCCGCCCGCGGCCGCCGGCTCCGACCGGACGCCGCGCGAGCGCCGTGCCGTGCCCGCGCGGCGCGACATCCAGGTGCTGCGCGCGGTCGCGGTCGCGGCGGTCGTCGTCTTCCACGCCTGGCCGCAGGCGCTGCCCGGCGGGTACGTGGGCGTCGACGTGTTCTTCGTCGTGTCGGGCTTCCTCATCACCTCGCACCTGCTGCGCCACCCACCGACCGACCTGCGCGGGCTGGCGGCGTTCTGGGCCCGCCGCGTGCGGCGCCTGCTGCCCGCGGCCGCGACGGTCCTGGCGGTGACCACCGTCGCGAGCGTCGTGCTCCTGCCGAGCCACCTGCTGACGCAGGCCGCCCGCGAGCTGCTCGCCGCGACCCTGATCCAGGAGAACTGGCAGCTCGCCGAGCAGGCCACTGACTACCTGGCGGCGGACGCCACCCCCAGCCCGGCGCAGCACTTCTGGTCGCTCGGCGTCGAGGAGCAGTTCTACGTCGTGTGGCCGCTGCTGCTGGCCGCCGCCGCGCTCGTCGCGCGCCGCACCGGTCGGCGCCGGGCCGTCGCGGGCGTCGTCGTCGCGGCCGTGACGCTCGCGTCGCTGTGGTGGAGCGCGTCGCTCACCGCTGCCGACCCGGCGCGTGCGTACTTCGTCACGACGACGCGCGTGTGGGAGCTGGGGCTCGGGGCGCTCGTCGCGGTCGTGGGCGCCCGGACCACCGGGGCGGTCCGCGTGCGCGCCGCCGCGGGATGGGTCGGTCTGGCGGCGATCACCTGGTCCGCGGTGCGGTTCACGGGCGAGACACCGTTCCCCGGCACCACGGCCCTGGTGCCCACGCTCGGGACGGTGCTCGTCGTCGCGAGCGCGACCGACGACGTGCCGGGCGGGCTGGGCTCCGTGCTCGGCCGGCGGCCCGTCGTGCGCCTCGGTGACGTCTCCTACGGCGTCTACCTGTGGCACTGGCCGCTGCTCGTGCTCGCGCCGTTCGCGGTGGGCGCCGAGCTCACCGGGTGGGGCCTGGCGGGCGTCGTCGGCGTCACGCTCGTCCTCGCGTCCGCGAGCACGCGATGGGTCGAGGACCCCGTGCGGCACGCGCCTCGGCTCGTCGGGTCACTGCCGCGCACCTTCGCGCTGGGCGCCGTCACCGCGGCCGTGTGCGCCGCGCTGGCCGTCGGCGCGGGTGCGGTCGGGTCGGCCCGCGCCGCGCACGAGGAGGACCTGTTCGCGCGTGCGACGTCCGGCCAGGAGCCGTGCTTCGCCGCGGAGGCGGTGCGGGACCCCGCGTGCGACCCCGTCGGCGACCGGCTGCTCGTCGCGCCCGGCGTCGCGGCCGGTGACCGCAGCGACCTCTACGCCGACGGGTGCTGGAACAACACCCCGTTCGCCTCGCGTCGGACCTGCACGTACGGCGCCACGGACCCGGCCCGCGAGGTCGTGCTGCTCGGCAACTCCCACGCCGGGCAGTGGCAGCCCGCGCTCGTCGGGCAGGTCGAGCGCGAGGGCTGGTCGCTCACGACCTACCTGACGTCCGAGTGCTACCCCGTCGACGTCCCGGTCGACGTGACGCGGCCGTCGGCGGTCGAGGGGTGCTCCCGGTGGACGCGGTGGGCGCTCGACGAGGTCGTCGCGCGGGACCCCGACCTCGTCGTCCTCGCCGCGCGCACGTTCCGGCCGCTCCTGGACGTGCCGCAGGAGGCCCAGCGCACCCAGCAGCGGGCCGCGTACGGGCGTCTGCTCGACCGGCTGACGTCCCGGGGCATCCCCGTGCTGGTCATCCGCGACACCCCCGACCTCGGCGACCCCGCGCCGGACTGCGTGGCGCGCGAACGTGGCGGATGGCGCTCGTGCACGCGGCCCGCCGACGTCGCGATCGAGCCGGACCCGCTCGCCGACGCCGCGGCCGACGACGCGAGCGGCCTCGTCTCGGTGCTCGACCTCGACCACGTGCTCTGCTGGGACGGCCGGTGCCACGACGTCGTCGGCGGCGCGATCGTGTACTTCGACCACGGCCACCTCACGCGCACGTTCGCGCAGTCGCTGCGCCCCGAGGTCGAGGCGGCCGTGGCCGACCGCATCCGTGGCTCGGTGCGCGGCTAGGTCGACGCCCGAGCGCTGCGGCTCAGACCTCGCCCGGCAGCGCGAGCCGCACGACGATCCGCGTCCATGCGCCGACGTACACGCGGTCGCCGTCCGCCAGCTCGTAGCGCTGACCCACCGGGATCGGGGCCTGCGGAAGCGGCTCACCCACGCGCGCCACGTACGTGCCGTTCGAGGACTGCAGGTCCTCGACCCACCAGCGCGTGCCGTCGGTGTTGAGCTGGCAGTGCCGCCGCGACACCCCCGAGTCCGCGCCGCAGTCGATCGTCGGGTGGATGTTGCGCGACACCGACGGACGTCCGACGAGCGCGCTGCGCGTGCGCAGCGGGACGAGCACGGGCAGCCCCGCGGACGGCATCGGGTCCTCGGGCGACTGGAGCGCGTACCAGTCGGGGTCGATCCAGACCTCGGCCACCCACGAGTCGGGGCCGTCCGGTGCCGGAGTCGGCAGCCCGCCGCCCGCGGACGCCGGGCCGGGACCCGGAGAGGCACCGGTCGCGGGGTCGGTCGCGGGCTCCTGCGTCCGAACCTCGGTCGCCTCCACCGCGGGCTGCTCACCCGTCGCGGCCGAAGGCGAGGACGTCGAGGCCACGCCCGCGGGCGGGACCAGGGGCGCGGGGGTCGCGCCCGTCGTGAAGTCGTAGCCGCAGTTCTCGCAGAACAGCGCACCCGCCGCCGCGGGCGACTGGCAGTGCGGGCACGTCGTCGGCCCGGCGGAGGGCGACGGGCCCGCCGCGGCCGGCGTGGACGCACCGCCGGCAGCGATCGGGGCGCCGCACACGTCGCAGTAGTCGGTCGACGTCGACGGGTGCCCCTCGGGGCAACGGACCGTGCTCACCGGCGCACCCGGGTCGTCTTGGTCGACGCCGTGTCGAGCGCCATCTCGTCGAGCCGGTCGGTGTTGCGCTTGAGGCGCACGGTGCCCTGCTCCGGGTCCTCGATCTCGACGACCCGCCGCAGCCGGCTCGTCGCCTCGTCGTTGCCCGTCTCCTGGGCGAGCTGCACCGCACGGCCCAGCTTCACCGTCGCGGTCGCCTCGTCGCCGGCCGCCTTCGCCGCGAGGCCCTCCTGGATCGCGCTCGCGAGCTCCGCCTGGCCCGTGTAGTGCGCGACCTCCGGGCTGATCCGAGCCGTGAGCGAGTCGTCGTCGGACCAGCGCGCCTTCACCAGGCCCGACGAGAGCACCTCGCCGCCCACCGCGATCTGCACGCGCGCCGCGAGCTGCTCCGCGCCCACCGGCTTGGAAGGGACGCGGACCGCCACGTGGTAGTCGCGGGACTCGTCGCCCCACGAGCCCGTCGGGTACGCCCCCGTGAGCGGGTTGACCTCGCGCCGGCGGGCCGTGAGGTCCTCGACCGTCGGCGACACCTGCCGGACGAACAGCACCTGGGCGCCCTGGGGGGCCCACACCCGCAGCTCCGCGTCCGCGATGCCCCGCGCCATCGAGCGCTGCACCAGGTCCCGGAAGTCGGCGGCGATGTCGTCGGGGTCCGCGATGAGGTCCACCGTGCCGAGCAGCGCCGTGGCGATCTCACGCAGCTCGTCGACCTGCCAGTTCGCGCCCACACCGCGCGCGTCGCACTGGAAGTGACCCGTGACCGCGCGCACGACCCCCGACAGCGCCTGCCGCGGCTCCGACTCGTTCTTGCCGTCGGTCAGCAGGATCGCGTGCCGCTGCGGCGCGTGCGGGACCGTCGCGAAGAGCCGGTCGGCGAGCGCGAGCCACGTGCTCATCGCGGTGCCGCCCGACGGCTGCAACGACGCGATCGCCCGCTTCGCCTCGAAGCGCGCGCCCGGCTCCATCTGCACCATGTCCCGCACCGCGTTCGGGTACGGGAACACGCGCTGCGCGACGTGGCTGCCCCCGACGATCGCGAACCACGTGCCGTCCGGGATCTGGTCCACCGCGACCTGCGCCGCGTGCTTCGCGGCGTCCATGTTGCGCCCGCTCATCGAGCCGGACGTGTCGACCATGATGATCTCGGCCACGGCGCCCGACGCGGTGTCCGCGGACCCGGCGCCCTGGCTCGTCAGCGTGACGATCGCGTGCACGTCCGTGCTGCCCTGGGGCAGGAACTCGTTCTGGAAGACCTCGGCAGTGAAGACGGCCACGCTCAATCCTTCGTCGGTGTGCGTTCGGGGTGCCGGCGGCTGGGCCTCGGGCGCTGGCTCGAGGCTAGCCGACCCGGGCCAGCGCGGCCGTGACGTTGTCGCGTCCACCCTGCGCGTTCGCCCAGGCGACGAGCGCGGCCGCGGTCGCGGTGGGGTCCGCACCGGCCGCGGCGGCGTGCTCGCGCACGAGCCGCGCGACGTCCGGCGCCGGGGAGCAGTAGTTCCACAACCCGTCGGAGCACACGAGCACCCAGCCGGGTCCGTCGACCGTCGCCGCGGTGGTGCGCGCCGTGACGTCCTCGGCGTCCGGGCCGAGCCAGCGCGTGATCGCGTGCGCCTGCGGTGACGCCTCCGCCGCCGCGCGCGGGACGCCGCGCGCCATGAGCTCGCCGGCACCCGAGTCGTCGGCCGTCAGCTGCTCGGGCGTCCCGTCGTCGGGGAGCCAGTACGCGCGCGAGTCGCCGAGCCAGCCGACGACGAGCAGCGCGGCGTCGACCACCGCGGCCACGAACGTGCACGAGGGTGCGTGCTCGGGCTCCGCGCCGGGGGCGCTCGCCGCCACCGCGTCGTCCGCCGCGACCGCCGCGCGTCCCAGCAGCGACGACCACGCCGCCTGACGTGCCGCGACCGTCCCCGTCACCCTCGCGGCCCCCTCAGGCCCACCCGCGACGAGCACGCCGAGCGCCGCACCTGCCGCCGCGAGGCTCGCGACGTCGGAGCCGGGCGCCGTGGACACGCCGTCGCACACCACGAGCGCCGCGAAGCCGCCGGACGCCGACAGCGCCATCGCGTCCTCGTTGCGCGCGTGCCGCACGCCCCGGTCGCACACGCCGCCGACCCAGGACGATGGGCTCTGCGCGAAGTGGTCCCGCTCGGAGGCCGCCGGGGTGCCGCACTCCTCGCAGTAGCCGTCCGCCGCGACCCTCCCGCCGCACGCGCGGCACACCGGCGCCCCGCCGGCCGGCGGCACGTCGTCGCCGTCCTCGTCCGCGACCTTCGCGGCGGGCGGTGCCGGGACCGGAGGCAGGCTCGAGGCCTCGCCGTCGGGCCGGTCCCGTTCGGTCCCGGCACCCACGGGCGTCCCGCACGCCTCGCAGAAGCGGTCGTCGGGGTGCAGCGCTCCCCCGCAGCCGGTGCACGTCACGGCGCTCGTGGTCCCGCTCACCACGCCGTCCACCGCCGCACCGCGTTGGCCCGGTCGACGAGGGCGATCCGGGCGTCGCGCGACGGCGCGAGCGCGGCGGACTCGCGGTAGGCGGCCTCGAGCGCGTCGCGCAGCGTCGCGTCGTCCACCGGCACGTCCGCGATCCGCAGGGTCGGCTTCGCGCCGCTGCGCTCGACCTCGGCGAGCGCCGCGGTGAACACCTCGATCCGCAGGTCCACACGCTGCTGCGGCTCGACCGTCACGCGCTCGAGCCCGGCGAGCGCCTCCGCGAGGGCCGCCACGCCGCGGTCCGACGTGGTCAGCAGCTTGGCCCGCTGCACGCGGGCCTCCGCGAACGAGCTGCGGGTCGCGGTCACGAGGTCGAGCGCGGCGAGCGCGCCGTCCAGGTCGCCCGCGGCCCGCCGCACCCGCGCCAGCCCGAACGCGGAGACGGCCGTGTAGTTGGCGTCGGAGCGCGCGCAGATGACGTAGAGCTGCTCGGCGATCTCGGGCTCGTCGGACAGCTCGCACGCCACGGCGAGCGCCAGCTTCGGCGCGAGCTCGCCCGGGACCTGCCCGTACACGGCGTTGAACGACGCCCGGGCCGCGACGGGGTCACCCGCGGCGAGCTGCGCGAGGCCGTCGAGCCAGACCGCGCGCCACTCCCACGGGTCGGCGTCGAGCACCTGCGCGAGCGCCGCACGGACCACCTCCGGCTCGCCGGCCTCGATCCCGGCGCGCGCCCGCGCGAGCCTGACCTCGACGCTCTCCTCGGGGGCCTCGCCGAGCGCCTCGATGCGCTGGTGCGGGTCCGCGACGCTCACACCGGCGAGCCAGGAGGCCGCCGGGTCGGACGCGTCGACCTTGAGCGTCGGCAGCTCGTCCCACCGCAGCGGAGCATGCGGACCGTCGGTCGTCGGCGCGTCGAACAGCACGGACGCCGCCGAGTGCAGCGCCGGGTGGCCCGGTCCCCGGTCGGCCGCGACGACCTCGCGCAGCACGCCCAGCAGCTGCGTGCGCAGCTCGTCGACGGTCGCGAACCGGTCCGACGGGGCCGGGGCGCACGCCTTCGCGACGAGGCGGTAGAACGAGTCGTACGTCGCGAACACGGGCGTGTCGGCGACGGCCGGCAGCGAGGCCGCGTAGGTCGTCGTGTTGCCGCGGAAGTCGATCACCAGCGACACGAGCGTGCGGCCGATCGTGTAGACGTCGGACGCGACCGAAGGGCCGACCTCGCCCACCTCGGGCGCCTGGTAGCCGATCGTGCCGAAGATCGCCGAGTCGAGGTCGTCGACGCGGCGCACACCGCCCATGTCGATCAGCTTGACCGCGTCACCCTGCTGGATCACGTTGTCGGGCTTGAAGTCGCAGTACAGCAGCCCGACGTCGTGCAGGTACGCGAACGCGGGCAGCACCTCGAGCACGAGGGCGATGGCGTGCGCGACCGGCAGCGGGTCGTTCACGCCGGCGTTCGCCTCCCGGCGTGCCGTCAGCATCTCCTTGAGGGACGTGCCCCCCACGTACTCCATGACGGTGTAGCCCGCGCCGTCGTGCATCACGAAGTTGTAGATCTCGACGATCAGGGGGTGCTCGACCTCCGCGAGGAACTGCCGCTCGGCGATCGCGGCCGCGTAGGCGTCCGCGTCCCCCGCGTTCAGCAGGCCCTTGAGCACGACCCACCGTCCGGACACGTTCTGGTCCCGCGCGAGGTAGATCCAGCCGAGCCCACCGTGCGCGAGGCAGCCGACGACCTCGTACTGCCCGCCGACCAGGTCGCCCGGCACCAGGCGCGGGTCGAAGTCGAAGCCCGACCCGCACTGCGGGCAGAACCCCTTGGTCCGCCCCGGCACGCCGTCACGCTCCCGGCCGACGGGCGCGCCGCAGGACGGGCAGAACCTCTTGCGCTCGGGGACCTGCGGGTCGGCCATGACGACCTGCAGCGGGTCGCGCACCGGGGCCGAGGGGACGGTCGTCAGGCCCGCACCCAGCCGCGCGCCGCGCAGCCGGGTGGACCCCGTGCCGAGGCGCCGGGTGGCGCGCGAGCCGGTCGCGGCGGTGCGCGCCGAGCCCAGCGCCGCGGTCGCGAGCCGGCTCGAGCTGGTCCGGCCGGTGCGCGTGGACCGCTCGGCGTCGGGGTCCTCGCCCGCCGCCGCGCCTCCGCGGGGCGACGTGGCGGTCCCCGCGATGCCCGTGCCGAGCAGCGACGTCGCGGACGCACCCGCGGCGACCGGCGCCGCCGTCACCCCCGTCCCGGCGGGAGCCGTCGGCGCCTGCGGAGACCCGCAGACGTCGCAGTAGCCGTCCTCGTACGTCCCGGTGCAGCCCGGTTCGGTGCAGGCGGTCATCGCGCGGCTCCCTTCGGCCCGTGCACGGGCAGGTCGCGGGTGAGGAACTCGAACTGCTCGACGAGGAAGCGGGCGAGCACCACGTCGCACGGCGTGCGCTCGACGGCGTCGCGCGCCTCGTCGTACCCGGAGCGGACCGTGGGCGACGCGCTGCGGCCGTTCGCGTCCGCCACCGCCCGCAGGCGCTCGAGCTGGTAGCGCAGCTCGGCGCGCTCGCGCAGCGGGCGCCCGTACGCCTCGGCGACCGCGTCGAACGCGCGCTGCACCGTCCGCAGCCGCTCGACGAACGCGTCCACCTCGGCGCGGGTCGGCGGCACGTCGCCGAGCCGCGAGACGTCGGGCACGGCGAGCAGCGGCGGGTCGACGACCTCGCGCCGGCACCGGTCGGCGAGCGCGTGCAGCGTGGGCTCACGGTCCTCGAGCGCGTCGCGCAGCGCGGCCGCGTCGGTGCGCTGGCGGGCGAGCGTCCGCCGCTGCGAGACGTCGACGATCAGGTCGCGCTCCGCGCGTGCGACCGCGGTCTCCAGCTCCGCGAGCGGACCCGCGACGTCGGCGCCGCGCGCCGCCTGGGCCGTGATGCCCTGCTCCCGCGCGCGCAGGTCACGCACGAGGCGCAGCGCGTCCTCGTCGGACGCCAGGTCCTCGCACCGCACCACCGCGGCGCGCACCGCGCGCAGGCGCGCCGCCTCGTCCGCCGCGCCGGGGTCGAACGCGAGGCGGTCACGCAGCTGGTCGATCATCGCGTCGCACAGCGTCACCGCCTCGACGAGCGAGACGAGCGCGGACGAGCCGCCCGCGTCCAGCCGCCCCCACACGAGCTGGGACATCTGCTCACGCGCGAGCACGTCGGCCCGACCGGAGTCCCAGACCTCGACGAGCCGGTCCAGCCGTCCGCGGATCGCCTGCCACATGGTCATGGCGAGCACGACGTCTCCGGTGAACGCGTCGGGTGTGTCCGTCTGCCGCGACACCGCGTCCAGCCGGTCGAGCTCGGCGCGACGGTCCGCGGCCCACCGCTCGAGCGCCGCGAGGTACGTCAGCAGCTCCGCGGCCGGGATCGCCTCACCGAGGCGGCCCGGGGCGACCGGCGGGTCCACCGTCCCGGCGGGTGTCACGACGAGCCCGCCGAACGCCCGTACACCGACCCGGGCGGCGCGGGCGCGTCCCCGAGCGCACCCAGCCAGCGCTCGTACGACTGCGCCCAGCGGCCGTCGGCCTTGACCTCGTCGAGCACCGCGTTGACGTACCGGACCAGGTCGACCTGGTCCGCGGCGACACCGATGCCGTACGGCTCGTCGCTGATGGCCTCGCCCACGACCTTCGCGTACGGGTCCTGCGCGGCGAAGCCGGCCAGGATCGTGTCGTCGCCCGTGATCGCGTCGACCTTGCCCTGCTGGAACAGGACCAGGCACTGCGTGTGTGTCTGCGCGCCGACGGCCTCGACCTCGGGGAAGTCCGCGAGCCGCTCGATCGTCGTGGTCCCCTCGGGTGCGCACACGCGCGCCCCGTCGAGGTCCGCGATCCCGCGCGCCGTCGAGTCGAGCGGGACCAGCACCTTCTGCCCCGAGTGGAAGTACTCCGCGCTGAACGCGATCTCGTCCCAGCGCTCGCACGTGATCGAGAACGCGCGCGCCACCAGGTCGACCTCGTGGTTCTTGAGCACGTCGAGGCGCTGACCCGAGGTGATGACACGGAACTGCAGGTGGTCGGGCGACCCGAAGATCGCGGTCGAGACCGCCTTGAGCATGTCGATGTCGAAGCCCTCGATCTCACCCGTGATGGGATTGCGGCTGCCCATGAGCAGCGTGTCCGCCGAGACGCCGACGACCAGCGAGCCGCGCTCCTTGATCGCCTGCACGTGCTTCTTTCCCGAGATCTTCGCGCCGTCCGCGCCGGGGTCGTAGGACGCCGTCAGGTCCTCGCACGTCACCGCGGCGGCCCGCGGCCCCGGCGCGGCCGACGCCACCGCCTCGACCGTGGGGTCACCGGCGGCCGTCTCCGGCGTGGCGGTGCAGCCCGCGAGCACCAGTGCGCCCGCCGCGAGCAGCGCGAGCCTGCGCGCGGCGCGGCGAGCCGTCGTCCGGGGTGCGCGCGTCGTCGTCATCAGCGGTACTCCTTCAGTCGCGGGGCGAAGCCCCACACCGCGGCCCCGGCGGCCAGCAGACCCGCGACGAGCGCGAGCCAGGCGGTGCGCTCCGAGGCCGAGGCGGCGTGCTCGAGGTCCGACTGGGCCTGGGCGCTCGAGTCCGCCGTGGCGGTCTGCGCCTCCCGGGCGAACGCGTCGAACTGCGCGTTCGGGCTGCCCGGCTCCGACGACGTGGCGAGCGCGACCGCGCCGTCCCAGTCCCCACCGTCGTCGAGCCCGCGGATCTCGTCGTGCGTGGCCGCCCAGGCGTCGAACGTCGTCTGGACCTGGCCACCGACGCCCTGGAGCAGCTCCGAGGCCGCGTCCACGCTCGCCTGGTACGACTCCTCGTACGCCTGACCCGAACCCCGCTTGATCAGCGTGAACGACTCCGCCGCCTTCGCGTCGTTCGCGAGCGAGTACGCGCGCGCGACCGCGACCGTCTGCCCGTACGCACCGTCCTGCACGTCGCTCGCGGTGCGCGACCCGCCGTCCAGGTTCGACCCGAGCAGGAAGCCCGCGACCAGCAGCACCACGGTCGACAGGACGAGCCCGAGGTTCAGCCGACGATGCGTGCGTGACGCGAGCCAGACCTGCACGACGACCAGCGCGACCAGCGCGACCAGCACGACGAGCAGCACGAGCGTCGCGCGGCCGGCGACCTGGAACGCGTCGGTGACGCTCGAGGCGTTCGCGGACACGACCTCGTCCAGGCCCGGCAACGCCTCGGCGCGCAGCTCCTGCGAGGCCGTCTCGAGGTACGCCGCGCCCACCGGGAACCCCTGCCGGTTGTTCGCGCGGGCCTGCTCGACGAGCCCGCTGTACGTCGCGACGGACGTGCTGACGCCCGGCAGGCGCCCGGCGTCGCTCTGATCGGCGCCCGCGACGGCCGTGAGCCCGCTCGCCGCCGACGCCAGGGACACGTCGTACCGCTCGCGCTGCGCCACCGGCTCGCGGCCGCCGACCAGGAACGCGTTCGTCGCGGTCGCGTCCGCGGCGACCAGGTCGTTGCGGACGTCGAGCGTGCGCACCTGCTGCGCGGTGTCGTCCGCCGCCGAGCGCAGCGCGTCGGCCTGCACGAGGCCGACGAGCAGCCCGCCGACCGCGACGAGGGCACACGCGACGACCGCGACCGCGGCGGCGAGGCGCAGTCGCGCCGGGGTGCGACGCAGGCGCCCCGTCCGCGCGGACCCCGCCGCGGGAGTCGCGAGAACGGGACGGGCGGGCGGCGCTGGGGCCGGGGCGGGCGTCGGGGTCACGCGGGCTCCTCTTCGTCGTCGGTCCCTGCGGTGGGCGCGTCGTGCAGGGCCGGGCGCGGCTCCTGCGTCGTGACGGCGCTCTCGGGCGTCATGCTCTCGGGCGTCCTGCTCTCGGGCGTCGTGCTCTCGGCTCCGGTCGTCTCGGCCGAGTCCTCGTCGGGCCCGTCGTCGGGCCGCTCGACCAGGTCCTCGGGCAGCAACGTGCGCAGCTCGTCGACCGACGGCGCCGCCACGTCCCGCAACCGCCACGCGTGGCGCAGCACGGCCTTGTCGAGCATGTTGCGCGCCCACCGCCCGTTGCCGAACCCCTCGCCGCGCAGCTGGGCCGCCGCGACGCCGCGGAACCGCTCGAGCGTCGCGGGCGCGGGCGCGAAGTCGGACCGGGTCGCCGCGAGCTCGAAGATGCGGGTGAGCTCGTCGTCGGAGTAGTCGTCGAACGTGATCGTCGTGGAGAACCGGCTCTCGAGCCCGGGGTTCGTCGCGAGGAAGCGCCCCATCGGGCCCGGGTACCCCGCGACGATCACCACGAGGTCGTCGCGGTGGTCCTCCATGTCCTTGACGAGCGTGTTGACGGCCTCCTCGCCGTACTGGTCGCCCGTGAGGGAGTACGCCTCGTCGACGAACAGCACTCCCCCGACCGCGTCGGCCACGACCTGCGAGGTCTTGTGCGCCGTCTGGCCGAGGTAGCCGCCGACGAGCTCGGATCGGTCCACCTCGACGAGGTGCCCCTTGGAGAGGAGCCCGAGCGCCCGGTAGATGCCCGCGACGAGGCGCGCGACCGTCGTCTTGCCGGTTCCCGGGTTCCCGACGAACACGAGGTGCCGCGTGATCGTCGGCGCGGTCAGCCCGGCGTCGGTGCGCAGCTTCTCGACGCGCAGCAGCTGCGCCTGCTCACGGATCTCGCGCTTGACGCGCCGCAGGCCGATGAGCGCGTCGAGGTCCGCGAGCAGCTCCTCGAGCGTGCGCGGGTCCGGCTCCGGCTCGGGGGCGGCCGCCGTGCCGAGGGTCGCGGTCGCCGCGGACCCGCTGCCGCCGGTCGGCGCTCGGTCCACGACCGCGGACGCACCGCCGGGCGACGCGAACCGGTCCGGTGCGGCCGACGCAGTGGGAGCGGCCGACGGGATGGACGTGGGCGGCGTGGGTGCGTCCGGGACGGCGGTCCGGGCCGCGGCCAGGTGCACGGCGGCGGTGGTGGACGCGCGCGCGATGACGTCGAGCGGGGCGTCCCCGAGGTCGCACGCGGCGGACGTCACGCCGGCCAGCGCCCGTGCGTACCCGGCCGCGTGCGGCGAGCCGTCCCCGACGAGCCGCTCGAGCAGGTCGGTGGGCGACGACCGCCACCGCCGCGCGCTCGACGCCGCGGTGAAGAAGGCCGTCAGGCCGTCCTGCCCGACGGCCGACGCCCACGTCTCGGGGGCCCCGGGGACCGCCTCGGCCACCGCCGCGGCGAGCCGCGCACCCTCGTCGCGCACCTCCGCGACCGCGAGCCCGGCGGTCACGCCCGCCGCGACCAGGTCGTCGAGGGCGGTGCGCAGCGCCTCCGCGCTCATGACGCCACCGCCGGTCCACCGGGCGGCACCTCGAGCGACGAGGTGCCGAACTTCTCGGCGAGGAACTGCCCGTGCGCGACGAGCGCGCGCGCGTCCTGACGCGAGACCGCGTCGGAGATCTGCGACAGCGTCGTCCCGAGCAGGTCGAGCTGGTCGCACAGGAGCATGAGCGACGTCTTGCCCTGCGCGACCACCCGCCGGTCGGCGAAGTCGCGCGGGAGCCGCAGGTAGGCCCCGACCGCCTCGGGCAGGTAGCTCGTCGCGGTCGCGACGACCGTGTGCGCCTGGCGGCTCCCGATGCCGAGCCGGTCGAGCCGGGGCGCCATGTCCTCCACGACGCGCGCGATCCGGTGCACGCGCGCGGTCACCGCGGCGGGCACGCGGCCCTCGACGTCCCGCTCGACCGCGTGCACCGCCTCGACGATCTGCGTGGACGTCGGCGCCGCGGGCACGGGTGCGGGCTCGGGGCCGTCGCCGGCACGCCCGCGCACCCGGCCGACGAGGTCACCCCACCACCCCATCGACGCCTCAGGCCAGGTCGAGCGAGCCGCCGGCAGCACCCGTCCGGTCGGACTGCTGCACGCGGTCGAGGTACGACCGCGCCTTGGTGGTCTCGGTCTCGAGCACGCCGATGGTGGCGGCCATCGAGTCGAGCGCCTTGACCTTGAAGCCGTCGATCGCGTCCATGGTCGCGTAGATGTCGTTGAACGACTGCTGCAGCTGCGGCAGCCCCAGCGTCGAGCTCGCGGCCTGCTCCTGGATCGCGACCGACTGCTCGCGCAGGAGCTTCGAGGTGGACGCGATCATCCCGGTCGTCGTCGCGTTGAGCGCGCCGATCTGGTCGAGCACGAGCTTCTGGTTGTTGAGCGCCTGCGCGACGAGGACGGCGGTGCGCAGGGCCGCCACCGTCGTCGTCGTCGCCCGGTCCACGCCCTTGATGAGCTCGCCGTTGTTCTTGAGGATGATGTCGGTCGCCAGGTAGCCCTGGATCGACACCGCGAGCTGCGTGAGCAGGTCCTGGTGCTTCTGGCGGACGTAGAACAGCACGTCCTCGCGCAGGGACTTCGCCCGCTGCGGGTCGGTGCGCTCGACCTCGACGACCATCGCGGACAGCTGCGCGTCGAGCTTCTCCGCGACGTAGACGTACTGGTTGAGCCGCGCCATGGTGGCCCACAGGTGCTGCTTCTCGAGGTTGAGCGCGGCGTTGTCCTTGCGGAGCTCGTCCTGGCCGTTGTAGAGCGCGTTGACGATCGCGTCGATCTGCTTCTGCGCGCTCTCGTAGCGCCGGAAGTAGTCGGTGATGCTGTCGCCGAACGGCAGGAAGCCGAGGATCTTCTTGCCCAGGCTGGCCTCGGACGGGTCGAGCTCCTCGACCGTGCGTCGCAGGTCGAGCAGCGACCTGCTCACCTGGGAGGTCCCGGACACGCCCCCGTCGCGCAGCTCCTTGACGGGCATCTGCAGCAGGCGGTTCGAGGTCTCGGCGGCCGCGCGGATGTCCGCGTCGCCCATGGTCCGCACGTCCTCGGCCTTGGCGGCGAACTCGGGCGAGCCCGCCTGCGCGGCCGCGAGGCCGGCCAGGTACGACTCGACCTTGGAGTCCAGGCCGGGCAGCGCCGCCTCGTCGACCCGGGGCGCCATGGCCGGCGCCTGCGTCTGGGCGACGGGCGCGAGCGGGGCAGGCGCCTCGAGCTCGAGGGGCGGCGTCAGGGGTGCGGGAGCACCGGCTGCGGGTTCCGTCATGGGTCCACCTCCGCGTGGGGGCAAGCGATCAGGGCGTGCGCGGGCCGTGCGCCCGGGGGCTGCGGCCTGCGTCGTCGTCCGGCAGCACGCTATGCCATGCCGGGGACGTTGTGGGCGGCCTGTCCGGACTTGACCCGGGGTCCGCCGCGGGGAGCCGACCTGTCAGGGACGGCTCCCTCAGGGGCGGCGCCGTCAGGGACGGGGGCGTCCGGCTCGCCGTCGTCGCGCCCCGAGGCGGCAGGCACCGTCTCCGCCGCGCCTGCGAGTGCCAGGTCGTCGGTGGCGGAGGTCGCCGGCCGCACGGCCGGTGCGGCGCCGACGAGCTCGTCGAGCTCGGCGTCGACCTGCGCGCGTGGCGCCCACAGCCCGTAGCGGTGACCGGCGAACCACCAGCACCCGAGGACGATCGCCGCGCCCGCGACCGCGTCGAGGATCCAGTGGTTGCCGGTGAGCATGACGACGAGCGTCGTCGTGACCGCGTAGCCCCAGACCGCGATCTTCGCCCACAGCGGCCGCACGAGGACGCACAGCACGGCGCTCACCCAGACCGCCCAGCCGACGTGCATGGAGGGCATCGCCGCCACCTGGTTGGTCACGGAGCTCGCGCCGCTCGCGGCCTGCTCGGCGGCCGAGGGCCACCATCCCCACCGGGAGGTCTCGGACACCGTGTCGACGTACTCGCCGAGCAGGCGGGGCGGGGCCGTGGGGAAGAAGAAGTAGCCGAACAGCGCGAGGAACGTCGCCCCCATGAGGGCGGTGCGCGCGGGACGGTAGAGCAAGGGACGGCGCAGGAAGAGCACGACGAGCACGGTGGGCGTCACGAGGTAGTGCATCGACTGGTACCAGTACGACGTCGCGATCTCGAACCACTGGTGCTGCGAGGTCCACGTGTTGAGCGCGAGCTCGACGTCGATGTGGAGCCGGCGCTCGACGTCCAGGATCCCTCGGGCGTGCCCCTTGGCGACGTCCCACGACCCGCTGGCGGCCAGGCGCGTGGCCGAGTACGCGACGTAGAGGCCGACGACGAGCACGACCTCGCGGATGACGTCCCGGCGGGTACGCCGACCGCGCGCCGACTCCTCCGCCGCGCCTGTCGCCTCGTCGCCCACGTCACGCCCCCTCATGTCATGCCCACTCGCGCCATGCCCACTCACGCCACTCACCGCACGGACCACCCGAGCCACCCTAGACCCCCGCGGGAGCGCGTCCACCCCCTTCACGGCGCCCGCGCGGGTGATGTCGGACCCGGCCGGACCAGGGCCGATGCCGTGTCGCGGGGCCGAGCGGAGGCGGTCCGACATTCGGCGCAGATATCTCTTGACCGGTACAGATCGAGGGCGTAGCGTCGACGCCATCACTTGACCGGTACAGAAGGGGAACGACCGTGTACCTGAGCCAGCCGCCTCTCGCCCTGCTCCACTCGCGCCGCGCGACCCTGACGCAGTCGCGCAGCGCCCTCCCGGACGCCCCCGTGGTGCCCGACGCACCGACTACCGGCCCCGTCGCGCACCGGCGCTCCGCCGACTCCGGCGGGCACGGCGGCGTGCTCGCCGTCCGCCGTCGCGGCGCCCGGTCGCTGCACCGGCTCGCGGACGCGATCGCACCGGCGGACCGCTCCGCGCTCGTCCGTTGACCCGCGCCGGCGTCGCCTACCCTGACGTCCGGGACCTCGCGCGGGACGCGGGGTCGGGACGACAGGAGACGAGCGTGGGGCGGGTCACGCTGCAGACGATCGCCGACAAGGTCGGGGTGAGCCGCATGACGGTCTCGAACGCGTTCTCCCGGCCCGACCAGCTCTCCGCCGAGCTACGGGCCAAGGTGTTGGCGGCGGCGGACGAGCTCGGGTACGTGGGCCCGGACCCCGCAGCGCGGATCCTCGCCCGGGGCTCGTCGGGCACCGTGGGGGTGCTGTTCACGCAGTCGCCCGCGAACGCGTTCCGCGACCCCATCGCCGCCGAGTTCTTCGCCTCGGTCGCCGAGGAGCTCGCACCCACCGGCCTCGCGCTCGCGCTCCTGCCCGCCAAGAGCGCAGCGATCCGGGACGCGGCACGCGACGTCCCCATGGACGCCGCTCTCGTGTACGCGTGCGTCACGGACACCACGGCGTTCGACTGGCTCGAGCGCCGGTCCTTGCCCCTGGTCTTCGTCGACCAGGCACCGACGGTCGAGCGCGCCTCGAGCGTCCTGCTCGACGACCGCCCGGGGGCGCGCGCCGCCGCGCAGCACGTGCTCGACCTGGGCCACCGGCGGGTCGCGCTCCTGACGACCGCGTGGGGCGAGCAGCCCGGGGTCGCACCCGACCCCGCCACCGCCGGCGTCGGGCTCGTCTCGCGCGAGCGCGTCGAAGGCTGGATGAGCGCCCTGGGCCCGGCAGGTGCCGACGTGGTGGCGGTGCACATGGAGGACAACCTGGAGGCGGACGCGCTCGAGGCTGCCCGCACCGCACTCACGCTCCCCGACCGCCCGACCGCGGTGCTCTGCTTCTCCGACCTGGTGGCGTGGGCGGTGGTGCGCGTAGCAGGCGAGCTCGGTCTGGACGTCCCCGGCGACGTGTCGGTCGTCGGCTACGACGACAGCGCCCTGAGCCGCACGGTCGTCCCGCCGCTGACCACGGTCCGCCAGGACCTGGCGGCCAAGGGCCGCGCGGCCGCGCGTGCGATCGAGCACGCCATCGCCGCGGCCGCACCCGGTGCCGCACCGAGCACGCCCGAGCACGTCGTCGTCCCGACGGAGCTCGTCGTGCGCGCCTCGACGGGCCCCGCGCCCGCCTGACGAGCCCGGGCCGGGCCCCGCGTCGCGCGGTTCTCAGGCGTCGCCGTCGACCGCCGTGGGAGCGGTGGTGAGCGGCGCGATCGGCTCGTCGTCGTCGAGGACGGCCGTCATCTCGCGCAGGAAGGCCACCACTGCCGGGCGCGCGTCGCGCGGGACGTCGTCGGCGACTCCGGCCATGCGCGCATGCATCCCGGCGAGCCTCTCGTGCACCTCGTCGTGCGCGTGCGGCGTCGCGCGGACGACGACCCCGCGCCGGTCGGTCGGGTGCGCCTCGCGCACCAGGTGACCCGAGCGCGTGAGCCGGTCGACCAGCTTGGTGGTCGACGCGGTCGAGATCTGGAGGACGTCCGCGAGGTGGTGGGGGCTCGTCGAGCGACCGTCGAGCTCACGCGCGATGACGACCTGGAGCGCGCGCAGGTCCGTCTCGTTCATGGCCATGTCGGCGGCCGTGCGGCGGCGCATGGCCGCGTCGGCCCGGCGGAACGCGCGCAACGCCTCGAGCATCTCGGCGGGCGAGGGGTCCTCGCCGTACCAGTAGTGCTCTGGAGTTGCGGTCTCGGACATGGCAGTCATACTAGTCTCTCAAGTAACTAGAGAGGCTAGCGAGATCGCCTCGGGACGGAGTCGACGTGACGCCACACCTCGCGCGCCGCGCGCGCCCGCACCACGCACCGGCCCCGTCATGAGCGCGACCACGGTCGTGACGACGGCGACCGCCCCGAGCTCCACGACCGCGAGCACGCCGACGAGTACAGCGACGAGCACGGCACCCAGCACGGTCCCGGCCTCCCCCGCACCTGCGGCGAGCGCGCCCACCACGACCGAGCGGCGACCGCTCGACGCCTTCCGTGCGGGCCCCGGCGTGCTCGCCCACGACGGTCACGCACAGGCACTCTGGACGGCCGCGGGCGACGCGACCCGCGGCGGGCGCGGCGTGCGCCCCCACCTCGTGCACGCGGCGTACCGCGCGTTCGGCGGCACCGACGTCCGCGCCGCCACGCACGTCGCCGACGCCGTGGAGCTGCTGCACGCGGCCTTCGTCGTGCACGACGACGTCATCGACGGCGACGACGTGCGCCGAGGGCGGCCCAACGTGGCCGGGACGTTCACGGCCCGCGCCCGGTCCGCCGGCGCCGACGAGGGCGCGGCCCACGGGTACGGGCGCGCGGCAGCGATCCTCGCGGGCGACCTCGCGCTCGTCGCGGCGACCCGCGCGTTCGCCACCGCGCCCGCCCCGTCCCGGGTGGTCACCGCCCTGCTCGACCTGCTCGACGAGACGGTCGCGCTGTCCGCGGCGGGCGAGCTCGCGGACGTGCGCCTCGCGCTGCGCGTGGACCGGCCGACCGTCGGGGACGCGCTGCAGGTCGCCGAGCTCAAGACCGCCGCGTACTCCTTCGCGCTGCCCCTGCGCGCGGGTGCGCTGCTCGCGGGGGCGCCTGCCGACGTCGTCGCGGCGCTCGACCGTGCCGGTCGCCTCGTCGGGGTGGCGTTCCAGCTCCACGACGACCTGCTCGGCGTCTTCGGCGACGAGCACGTGACGGGCAAGAGCGCGCTCGGCGACCTGCGCGAGGGCAAGGTGACCGCCCTGATCGCCCACGCCCGCACGACGGACTCCTGGCCGGTGGTCGCGGCCGCCCTGGGGGACCCCGCGCTGACCGCCGAGCGCGCGCACGCCGCACGCGTCGCGTTGGTGCGGTGCGGTTCGCGCGCGTTCGTCGAGGACCTCGCGGCCCAGCACCTGGAGGCCGCGCGCGAGGTCGCGCGCGACGCCGGGCTGCCCGACGACGTCCTCGCGGCCCTGCTCGCCCTCGTCGTCGACGACCCGCGGGTCGCGGCATGACGCGCGGCTCGGCCCGAGCGCAGGTCCCGCACGGCGGGGCGGAGCGCTACGCGCACGCCGCCGCGACCGCCGCGTCGACGGTCGTCGGCGAGTACTCGACGTCGTTCGGCCGTGCCACACGCCTGCTGCGCGAGCCCGTGCGGGGTCACGTCCGCGTCATCTACGCGCTCGTGCGCGTGGCCGACGAGATCGTCGACGCCCCCGACCTGGCGCTCACGGCCGAGGAGCGTGCCGCCTACCTCGACGCGCTCGAGGAGCAGACGCTGACGGCGCTGCGCACCGGCTTCGCGACCGACCTCGTGGTGCACGCGTTCGCCCACACGGCCCGCGAGCACGGCATCGGGCCGGACCTCGTGCGCCCGTTCTTCGCCTCGATGCGCACCGACCTGCACGCCTCGCGTCACGACGAGCGTTCCTACGCGACCTACGTGCACGGGTCCGCCGAGGTGGTGGGGCTCATGTGCCTGCGGGTGTTCGTCGCCGCGCCCGACGCGGACGACGAGATGCGCGCGCACGGCTACGAGCGCCTGGCGCCGGCCGCGAGCCGCCTGGGCGCCGCGTTCCAGAAGGTCAACTTCCTGCGTGACCTCGCCGCCGACAGGGACGACCTCGGGCGCGCGTACGTGCCCGGGCTGGACCCCCACGCGCTGACGGACGCGCAGCGCGACGCGCTCCTCGACGACGTCGACGCCGACCTGGCCGCCGCCGCCGCGGGAGTCGCCGCGCTCCCCCGGTCCAGCCGGCGCGGGGTGCGGGCCGCGCACGACCTGTTCGCCGCGCTGTCGGCCCGCCTGCGCGCGACCCCCGCGGAGCGGATCGCGGCCGAGCGGGTCCGTGTGCCCGCACCGACCAAGGCGCTCGTGGTCGCCCGCACGCTGCTGCCCGCGGGGTGGCGATGAACGGGGCCGGCCGGCGCGCGGTGGTGATCGGCGCCGGTGTCGCGGGGCTCGCGACCGCGGCGCTGCTCGCGCGCGAGGGCTACGACGTCGAGGTGGTCGAGCAGCAGCACCACGTGGGTGGGCGCGCGGCGACGTGGCAGCACGAGGGGTTCACGTTCGACCTCGGGCCGTCGTGGTACCTCATGCCCGAGGTCTTCGACCACTTCTTCCGGCTGTGCGGCACGAGCGCCGAGGACGAGCTCGACCTGGTCCGCCTGGACCCGGCCTACCGGGTCCTGTTCGAGCCGCGCGAGGGCGAGGGCGCTGCCCCGGCCGTCGACGTGCGCACGGGCCGCGCGCACGAGGCGTTCGAGGCGCTCGAGCCCGGTTCGAGCGCGCGGCTCGACGCGTACCTGCGCTCGTCGCGCGAGGCGTACGACCTCGCGTTGCGGCACTTCCTGTACACGACGTTCGCGAGCCCGCGCGGACTCGTCGGGCGTGACGTCGTCCGACGCGCCCCCCGGCTGGCCCGGCTCCTCGGCACGTCGCTCGAACGGTTCGTCGCCGCGCGCTTCGCCGACGAGCGCGCCCGTCAGGTGCTCGGCTACCCGGCCGTGTTCCTGGGCACGTCGCCCGACCGCGCACCGTCGCTGTACCACCTCATGAGCCACGCCGACCTCGAGGCGGGCGTGCTGTACCCGCGCGGGGGCTTCGGCGCGGTCGTCGACGCGCTCGTGCGCACCGCGACCGCCGCCGGCGTGCGCGTCCGCACCGGCACGCGGGTCAGCGGCGTCGCCACCGTCCCGGAGCGCGGTCGCCGCGGGGTCCGGGCCCGGGTGGTCGGCGTGGACCTCGCCGACGGTGAGCGGCTCGCCGCGGACGTCGTCGTCGGTGCGGGCGACCTGCACGACCTCGAGACGCGGATCCTGCCGCCCGAGCTCGCGACGTACCCCGAGCGGTGGTGGGACTCGCGCGACCCCGGCTTCGGCACCGTCCTCGTGCACCTGGGCGTGCGCGGTCGTCTCCCGGCCCTCGCGCACCACACGCTCGCCTTCACCCGGGACTGGCACGCGAACTTCGACGCGATCTTCGGCGCGGGCCGTCGCGTGCCCGACCCGGCCTCGTTCTACGTCTGCACACCCTCGCGCACCGACCCCGGCGTCGCCCCCGACGACCACGAGACCCTGTTCCTGCTCGTCCCCGTGCCCGCCGACCCGACCATCGGCGCCGGCGGGATCGCGGGCTCGGGCGACGCGGCCGTCGAGGCCGTCGCGGACGCCGCGATCGCGACGCTCGCCGACTGGGCGCAGGTGCCGGATCTCGCTTCGCGCGTCGTCGTGCGCCGGACGGTCGGCCCCGCCGACTTCGCACGCGACCTCTCGTCCTGGAGCGGCAGCGCGCTCGGGCCGGCGCACACGCTGCGCCAGAGCGCGTTCTTCCGCGGGCGCAACGCGTCCCGCCGGGTCGCGGGGCTGCTGTACGCGGGCGGGTCGACGGTGCCCGGGATCGGGCTGCCGATGTGCCTCATCAGCGCCGAGCTCGTCGTCAAGCGGCTGCGCGGCGACACGTCCACGGGACCTCTGCCGGTCCCCGCGCGGCTGCGCGAGGTCGCCGCATGAGGGGTGCGTACCTGCTGTGCCTGCTCGCGGCCGGCGCTGGTGTCGCGCTCCTCGACCGACGCTGGCGGCTCGCACTGTGGCACCCGCGGTCGCGCGCGCGTACGGTCGCCGTCGGGTCGGCCGCCGCGGCGCTGCTGCTGCTGTGGGACGTCGTCGCGATCCGGGCCGGGTTCTACGGGCGGGGTGACTCCCCCGCTCTGCTCGGTGTGTGGCTCGCACCGCACCTGCCGCTCGAGGAGGTGGTGTTCGTCGTGTTCTTCGCGTACGTCACGCTCGTCGCGGCCGGCGGGGCCGAGCGGCTCGTCGGCGGCGCACCCCGGCGCTCGCGCCGCACCGACGACGGGCCGCGCACCGACGCGGGTGCGCACGTGCCGTCCGACGACGCCCGCGCGCGCGAGGTGGCGTCATGACGTACGCGGGGCTCGGGGTCGGCGTGGTCGTGGCGTGCGCCGCCGTCGCCGTGTGGGCGGTGGCGACCGAGCCGCGCCGCGGCCGGCGCCCCGCGCGGCTGCTCGCGGTGCTGGGGCTGACCGCGGCCGCGCTGTGCCTGCTGACCGTGGTGTTCGACTCGCTGATGATCGCCGCCGACCTGTTCCGCTACGACGAGGCCGCGCTGCTCGGGCCCCGCGTGGGCCGCGCCCCGGTCGAGGACCTCGCCTGGCCGCTCGCGGCGGCGCTCGCGCTGCCGTCCCTGCTCGCGCTCACCACCGACCGACGGACCACGGAGGCCCGCGCGTGACCGCCGTGACCCCCCGCGCCACCACCCCCGGGAGCGAGGCACTCGCCGGGCTCCGCCAGGTGGTGGGGTCCTCCCGTCCGCTGAGCTGGATCAACACCGCGTACCCGTTCGCCGCCGCGTACCTGCTCGCGGGTGGCTCGGTCGACACCCTGCTCGTCGTCGGGACGCTGTACTTCCTGGTGCCGTACAACCTGCTGATGTACGGGCTGAACGACGTGTGGGACCACGAGTCGGACCTCGCGAACCCCCGCAAGGGTGGGGTCGAGGGCGTCGTGCTGGACACGCGGTGGCACCGCACGACGGTGGTCGCCGCGGTCGCGAGCAACGCGCCGTTCCTCGTCGCGCTCGCCGTGCTGGCCGTCGTGGCGGGGCATCCGTGGGCGCTCGTGCCGCTCGCTCTGTGCGTGTTCACGGTCGTCGCCTACTCCGCACCGCGGCTGCGGTTCAAGGAACGGCCGGGCGTCGACTCGGTGACGTCCGCGAGCCACTTCGTCGGACCCGCGGTGGTGGGCGTCGCCGCGGCCGGCGGAGCCTGGACGTGGCCCGTCGTCGCGACGCTCCTGGCGTTCACCGCGTGGGGCTGCGCGTCGCACGCCTTCGGTGCGGTGCAGGACGTGCGCGCCGACCGCGGGGCGGGGATCGGCTCGGTCGCGACCGTCCTGGGGGCACGCCGCACGGTGCGCCTCGCCATGGCGGGCTACGGGCTCGCGGCGGTGCTCCTGCTCACCGCGGGCTGGCCCACCGCGCTGGCGGCCGCGGTGCCGGTCGCCTACCTCGTGTCCGTCGCGCCGTTCCGGGACGTGACCGACGAGGAGTGCGAGAGCGCCAACCGCGGCTGGCGGCGCTTCCTGTGGCTTAACCTGGTCGCGGGTTTCGCTGTCACGCAGGGCCTGATCCTCGCGCACGTCGTCGGGGGCGGGTCGTGAGGCTCTGGTCCGTGCACCCCGAGCACCTCGACCGCGTGGGCCTGGTCGCCTGCTGGCGCGAGGGTCTCCTCGCGCAGGCGGCCCTGCGGCGGCCCGAGGGCGGTTACGGCCGCCACCCGCAGCTCGAGCGGTTCCGCGCCGCCCGGGTGCCGCTGGCCGCGGTCGGGACGTACCTCGAGGCGCTGGCCGACGAGGCGGACGCGCGCGGCTACCGGTTCGACCGGATGCGGATCGCCGTGCGCCGTCACGCCGAGCTGCCCCGCGACGTGACGACGCTGCTCGTCGTGACCGAGGGCCAGCTCGCGTACGAGCGCGCGCACCTGCTCGCCAAGCTCGACGTGCGGGACCCCGCGGCCGCGCACGCGCTGCGCGCCGCCCGTCTGCGCGCCCACCCCTCCTTCGTCGTCGTGCCGGGTCCGGTCGCGTCCTGGGAGAAGGGTCCGCCGAGCGGACCACCGTCGGTCGAGGCGCCGGTCGAGCCGTCGGTCGTGGCAGGGGTCGAGCCGTCAGTCGTGGCAGGGGTCGAGCCGTCAGCCGAGCGCGGAGACGAAGGCGAGCAGCGCAGCGCGTGACGTGCCGTCGTCGATCGCGTCGTCGGGGACCGCGCGCAGGCGCTCCCACGCCGTGGCGGCGTCGTCGGGACCGGCGAGCGCGAGGTACGCGAGCAGGTAGCCGCCGAACGTGGTCGCCGTCCCGTCCGCACCTCCCTCGTCCACGGCCGCGCGGATCCGCTGCGGGTCCACGTCGGTGGCGAGCGCACGCTGTGCCGGGCCCATCGGGATGAGCTGGATACCGAGGATCGCGGCCGGCTCGGGGCTGAACCAGGTGGCGTAGTCACGCTTGCCGCCCCACACGAGCGAGACGACCTGGTGCGTGAACCCCGGCGCCCACGCCAGGTCCGGCGCGGTCCAGTAGGTGCGCGCCGCCAGGGACTCGGTCGAGGCGAGCCACGTCGCCTCCACCAGCAGCGCGTCCTGACCCGTCGCGCGGGCCCACAGCCCGAGGCCGTTCCACGCGTTGACCGCCTCGGAGCTGGACTCCTGGTTGTTGCCGTCGGCGAACTGCGAGGGTCCCGAGGCCCAGGAGTGACCCGCGTACGGGTCGAACGAGCGCAGCTGCGGGAGCTCTTTGCTCGCCGTGGGGTTGGCGACGTCGGCCGCGAGCAGGTCGAGCACACCGAGGTCGTCGGCGAGCGCGGGGTCGTCGGCCGCGAGCAGGCCCGCGGCGGCCAGGAGGTAGCCGTGGTGGAAGTGATGGTCGTTGAGCTCGTCGGAGCCGAACGACGCCTGCAGGCCGACGGCGGCGCGGGCCGTCGGGTCGTAGACGAAGCAGCGGGCGTCGCGCTGCGTGCAGCCGTCGGACTGCGCCCACTCGCGCAGCGCGTCGGCCGTCGTGGCCCGCAGGTCGGCGACCACGTCGTCCGCACCGAGCTGCTCGCCCAGCACGACGAGCGTGGCGGCCCGGAACAGCGCCTTGCCACCGAAGTAGGTGTCGGACGGGAAGGCGGGCGTCGCGGCGACGTCCTGCTCGAGTGCGGCCAGGATCGCGCTGCGCTGCTCGTCGGACGCCTCACGGACGTCCGGGACACCCGCGGGGGCGACCGTCGGCGCGTACGCGGACAGCACCGAGCCCGCGCACAGCTCGAGCGGCCCGCCGACGGACGCGTACTCCCCCAGCCCGCATCCGGTGCGCGCGGGCTGGTCACCCGCGCGGTGGTGCGGGGACAGCACGTAGGCGCCGGCCCCGCCGCGGGTCCGGTACGTGAGGGTGGTGCGGGCGTGCTCGTCGTCGACGCCGTAGGTCACGTCGACGGACTCCACCGGATGCCGGGCGGCGGCGGCCAACGCGTCCTGCGCCGCCGCGCTCGGCCCGTCCGGCAGGGCGTACCAGCCCGCGACCTCGCCGCGGGCGAGCGAGGTGGCACCCGCGTCGAAGCCCGGCGCCGCGAGCGCCCACACCGCTCCCGCCACGTCGCCCTGCGCGGCGGCCGGGCCGTCGGGCGTCGCCGTGAGTCCGCCGTCGGTCCGGACCGTGACGTCGCGTGCGGCCGTGAACGTCACGACGGGCGAGCCCTCCGCGAGCGCGACGTGCCCGAGCACCTCACCCGACTCGTCCAGCAGGTCGATCGTCACCGCGACGGGGTCGGCCGCGCTGACGACGGCGGACGCCGCGCCGACGTCGACGGTGAGCGCGGGGACGTGCGGTCCCGCGATCGTCTTCTCCGTCGCGACGGGCTTCGGCAGCCCGAGCGTGAAGCCCGCGTCGGTGAGCTGGAACGACAGGGGCTGGGCGAACACGGGCTCGTCGCCGAACACCAGGCCGCTGTACCAGCGGTTCGTCTGCGGCAGCACCCCGTCCGCGACGCGCGCGGTGGGGAGCCGTGCCACGTCACGCGCGGGGACGTCGGCGACGAGCGCCGCCGTGTCGAGCGCGGGGACGCGCGCGTCCGGCGGGCCGGGTGCACCGCCGCTGGTCGCCGCGGCGCGGTCCCGGTCGCTCACGAGGGCCGCGACACCCCCCGTGACGACCGCGACCAGGGCGACGAGCGCGAGGACGAGCCACCAGCGCCGCGTCACCCGAACACCCCCCGGACGTAGGTGGTCACGGCGTGCGAGACGGTCGTCACCACCCCGTCGTTGCGCAGGGAGATGCTCGCGGTCACGGGGGTCCCGGACCCGACCAGGCCGTTCTCCTCGCCGTCGACAAGTTCGTCGGACCCGACCGTGACGAGCGCGAGCGCCTTGCCGCCGACCGTGGTGACCTGCACCCGCTCGACGGTGCCGCGCAGGGTCGCGGTGCTGGGCAGCTCGATCGTCACCGCGGCGTCCTCCGGGACGCGGGCGTACTCCTTGGCCGTGAGCGTGTACTCGGCCTGCACGTACAGCGACCCGGCGATCTGCACGGTCGCCAGGTGGTCCGCGGCGGAGACGAACGTGCCGGACTGCGCGGCGACGTCCGTGACGGTGCCGTCCTGCGTCGCGAGGACGACGAGGTTGCCGTCGACGTCGATCGTGGTCGCCTGCCCCGCGGTGCTCACCGTGCCGAGCGACAGGTCGCGGTCGAGCGCGGCGGAGTCGATGACGAACAGCGGGTCACCCTCGGACACGACGTCGCCGACGGCGACCTTCTGCGCGACGACGAGGCCGGCGTACGGGGTGCCGACGACGTACGTCTCCCCGAGGATCTGCGCCGAGTCGCTGACGGCCGTGCCGCGCGTCTCGTTCACGTGGTAGGTGGCGTAGGCCGCCACGAGCAGCACGAGGACCGTCCCCGCGAAGAGCTTGAACCGCACGCGCCAGGTCATGCCGCACCTCCCGTCGTCAGCGCGAGGGACCCCTCGCGCACGTGCATGTCTCGCTCGGCCGCCGCGTGCTCGCGCGCGGCCCGCCGTCCGGCGCGTCCCTCGCGCCACGCGGTCACGACGAACCCGCCGAGGATGAGCGTGTTGGTCGCGTTCCACGCGACCGCGAGGCTCGGGTAGCCGTTGGAGACGTCCTTCCAGATCCCTACGGCGGTCGTGATGGCGAGGAGCTCGAAGAACAGCACCTGCGTGGTGATGAACGCGAAGGGCGAGCGGTACGCGCCCTTCGAGCCGGTGACGTGCCATGCCTGGTCGCGGCGCAGCAGCGCGTTGACCAGCGCGCGCGTGTAGATGGGGAACGACACCGAGGCGAGCAGCAGGACCTGCCAGCGGAACGACCCGAGCGTGTAGAACGCCAGGAAGATCTGCATCACGTAGAAGCCCGCGTAGTAGAGCACCCAGGTCAGCGGCGTGATGGTGAGGTTCATCGGGGTCAGGTCGAAGTAGATCTGCAGCGGTGGGACGAGCAGCAGGAGCAGCGGTGCGATGCCCGTGAGGTAGTGCGTCGCGGTCACGGTGTACTGCAGGCGCTGGTCGAGGGTGAGCGGGTGACGCCGCGAGAGCGGGTTGTGCGTGAGCATGATCTCGAAGCCACCGGTCGCCCAGCGCAGCTGCTGCTTGGAGTACGCCTCGATGGTCTCGGGGGTGTCGCCGACCGCGAGCGCGTCGGGGATGTACACCGTGCGCCAGCCCTTCTCGTGGAGCATGAGCGAGGTCCACACGTCCTCGGACTTGGAGTCGGAGTAGATCCCCCCGACCGAGTCGATGGCCGCGCGCCGGAACACCACGTTGGTGCCGACGCAGAACGCGGCGTTGAACCGGTTCCGGCCGGGCTGGATGAACCGGTAGAAGACCGCCTGCATGTACGCGGCGCCCTTCGAGATGACGGTGTGCAGGTTGCCGTACGTCTGCGGCGTCTGGACGAACGCGACCTGGTCGTCGGCGAAGAACGGCACGGTCTCGTGCAGGAACGTCGGGTGCGGGACGAAGTCGGCGTCGAGGACGGCGAACAGGTCGCCGCGCGCGATGGACAGCGCGTGGTTGATGTTCCCGGCCTTGGCGCCGTTGCTGGACAGCCGGCGCACGTAGCGCGCGCCGAGCTCGGCGGCCAGGTCCCGCACCTCGTCGGACCGGCCGTCGTCGAGCACCCAGGTGCGGTGGCGGCCCTGCATGGCCACCGCGGCGGTCACGGTCCTGCGGATCGTGTCGAGGTCCTCGCCGTACGTCGTGATGAGCACGTCGATGGTGACGGGCCGGTCGGCGAGGTACACCTGCCAGTCCTGCGGTCGGTTCTCGACCCTGTCGCGCATGATCTCGGCGACGTCGTACAGGCGGTCCTGCGCGTGGTGGAACGTGAAGCCGCGCGGGTCGTGGCCCGCGGACAGGACGGTCCACATCGCGAGGAGCGCGTGGACGACGAGCACCGTCTCGGCGGCGATGACCATGCTGTAGGGCAGCCAGTCGCCGCGGTTGTCCGGGTTGAGCAGGAAGACGGCGTAGACGACGATGCCCGCGCTCGCGAGCAGGACCATGAGGACGAGCGAGGGGCTCTGGGCCGCCTGCGTCTCGGTGGAGCGCGTCGGGCGCGCGAGCGGTTCGTCGGTGCGCCGTGGCTCGAGCACGAGCCGGTCGAACGTGGTGGTCATGTGGGGCCCCCTCCGTCGGTCTGGCACGACGACCGGAGGGTGGCCCACCGGTGCCGTTCGACGGCAGCGGTGGCGCCGGTGCACGGGGGCGGGCGGGTGACCGTGGTCGTCCTGCCGGCCCCGTGCGGAACACATGCGACGCTAACGGACACTTCGGGCAACCTGTCCACCGCACGACGGTGTGGCCCACGTCACACTCTGCGACGTGCCTGGTCAGCGCGCATACGGGCCGTGGTCGCGCTCCCGCGTGTCGCCCGTCAGGTGGACGCGCCCGTCACCCGCCCGCATGCGGCCGTTCGGGTCGCCGCGACGACGATCTGACCCGAGACTTGCCGCGTGCGAACCATGGGAGTCGAGGAGGAGTACCTGCTGGTCACGCCCGAGGGCGAGCCGGCAGCGCAAGTCGCCGGCGGTGCTCGGCATCGCCGCCCGCGAGCTCACGAGCACCGCGGTGCCCGGCGGCGACGTCGAGAAGGAGTTCAAGAGCGAGCAGGTCGAGACGTCCACGCACCCGTGCACGGACCTGGACGAGCTGCTCGACCAGGTCCGTGCGGGACGTGAGCGCGTCGACTCCGTCGCGCAGGCCGCCGGTGTGCGGATCGCCGCGCTCGGCACCGCGCCGCAGGCGGTCGACCCCACCGTCATCCCCGACCGGCGCGCGCAGGAGATCCGCGCACGGTTCGGGCTGACGGCACGTGAGCAGCTCACGTGCGGGTGCCACGTGCACGTGAGCGTGTCCGACGACGACGAGGGCGTCGTCGTGCTGGACCACCTGCGCCCGTGGACGTCGGTGCTCCTGGCGCTCTCGGCGAACAGCCCGTCCTGGCAGGGCGTGGCGAGCGGGTACGCGTCGTACCGCTCGCAGGTGTGGGGTCGCTGGCCCACCGCGGGCCCGACCGCTCCGTTCGGCGACGCGGCGACGTACCGCGAGGTCGTCGAGTCGCTGCTCGCGTCCGGGACGATCCTCGACGACGGCATGCTGTACTTCGACGCCCGCCTGTCCAAGCGCTACCCCACCGTCGAGGTGCGCATCGCGGACGTGTGCCTGGACGCGGGCGACGCGGCGCTGCAGGCCGCGCTCGTGCGCGCGCTCGCGGACACGGCGGTGCGCAGCCCGCGCGACGAGCACCCGGTGCGCGCCGAGCTGTTGCGCACGGCGGCGTGGCGCGCGGCACGCTCGGGGCTGTCCGGCGACCTCGTGAGCCCGCTGACGTGGCGTCCGGCGCCCGCGATGGACGTCGTGGACCAGCTCGTCGACCACGTGCGGGACGCGCTCGTCGAGAACGGCGACCTCGAGGCGGTCGAGCGCCAGCTCGCGCACGTGCGGCGGCGCGGCAACGGCGCGGTCGAGCAGATGGGCTGGCGGGCGCGCGGCGACGACGACGCCGCGGTGGTGCGCCGGGCGGTCGAGCGCACGCTCGGCGCACCCGCACTCGTGCACTGAGCGCGGGACGGGCAGCCGGCACGGCCGGGCACCGGGACGCGCAGGTGTGACGTGCCTCCCGCTGTTTCACCGCGCCGACCTGCGCCGACGCTGGCACGCTGGGTCGCATGCTCATCTGGCCCGGACGCCCCTACCCCCTCGGCGCCACCTACAACGGGGCCGGCACCAACTTCGCGCTGTTCTCGGAGGTCGCGGAGCGTGTCGAGCTCTGCCTGATCGACCCCGACGGCACGGAACGCCGCGTCGACCTCGTGGAGGTCGACGCGTTCGTGTGGCACGGCTACCTGCCCGCCGTGCAACCCGGTCAGCTGTACGGCTACCGCGTGCACGGGCCGTACGACCCGGAGAACGGCCATCGCTGCGACCCGTCCAAGTTGCTGCTCGACCCGTACGCCAAGGCCATCCACGGCCAGGTCGACGGCGACGCGTCGCTGTACTCCTACCGGTTCGACGACCCGGCGCAGCGCAACGAGGACGACTCGGCCGCGCACACGATGCTGTCGGTGGTCGTCAACCCGTTCTTCGACTGGGGGCACGACCGCCCGCCGCAGCACGAGTACCACGAGTCGGTCGTCTACGAGGCGCACGTGCGCGGGCTGACCAAGCAGCACCCCGCGGTCCCGGAGGAGCTGCGCGGGACGTACGCCGCGCTCGGGCACCCGGCGGTCATCGAGCACCTCACGCAGCTCGGGGTAACCGCCATCGAGCTCATGCCGGTGCACCAGTTCGTCAACGACCCCTCGCTGCAGGCGAAGGGCCTGTCGAACTACTGGGGCTACAACACGATCGGCTTCTTCGCGCCGCACAACGCGTATGCGGCGTTCCAGCAGCCCGGTCAGCAGGTCCAGGAGTTCAAGGCGATGGTCCGCGAGCTGCACGCCGCGAACATCGAGGTCATCCTCGACGTCGTCTACAACCACACGGCCGAGGGCAACCACCTGGGCCCCACGCTGAGCTTCCGCGGGATCGACAACGCCAACTACTACCGGCTCGTCGACGACGCCAAGGAGCACTACTTCGACACGACGGGCACGGGCAACTCCCTGCTCATGCGCTCGCCGCACGTGCTCCAGCTGATCATGGACTCGCTGCGGTACTGGGTGACGGAGATGCACGTCGACGGGTTCCGGTTCGACCTCGCGGCGACCCTGGCCCGCCAGTTCCACGAGGTTGACCGCCTGTCGGCGTTCTTCGACCTGGTGCACCAGGACCCGGTGATCTCGCGCGTCAAGCTCATCGCGGAGCCGTGGGACGTCGGCGACGGCGGCTACCAGGTGGGCGGGTTCCCTCCGCTGTGGTCGGAGTGGAACGGCAAGTACCGCGACACGGTGCGTGACTTCTGGCGGGGCGAGCCGTCGACGCTCGGCGAGTTCGCGAGCCGCCTGTCGGGCTCGTCGGACCTGTACGAGCACACCGGCCGCCGGCCGATCGCGAGCGTCAACTTCGTCACCGCGCACGACGGCTTCACGCTGCGCGACCTCGTCTCCTACAACGAGAAGCACAACGAGGCGAACGGCGAGGACAACCGGGACGGCGAGGGCTGGAACCGGTCGTGGAACTGCGGGGTCGAGGGCCCGACCGACGACGAGGCGGTGAACAAGCTCCGCGGCCGCCAGCAGCGCAACTTCCTCGCGACGCTCCTGCTGTCGCAGGGCATCCCGATGCTCGCGCACGGCGACGAGCTCGGGCGCACGCAGCAGGGCAACAACAACGTGTACTGCCAGGACAACGAGCTGTCGTGGGTGGACTGGGACCTGGACGAGGAGCGGACCGCACTCCTGGCGTTCGCCCGTCGCGTCGTACAGCTGCGCCAGGAGCACCCCGTGTTCCGGCGGCGCCGGTTCTTCGCGGGGGCGCCCGACCACGGCGGCGAGTCGGACCTGCGGGACATCGCGTGGCTCTCGCCCTCGGGCGAGCACATGGCCGACGAGGAGTGGAACAGCTCGAGCGCGCGTGCGGTGATGGTCTTCCTCAACGGCGACGCGATCGCCGAGCCGGACGTGCGCGGCGAGCAGATCGTCGACGACTCGTTCCTCATCCTGTTCAACGGGTCGCCCGAGCCCACGTCGTTCACCATCCCCGACTCCGAGTACGGCGAGCAGTGGACCGCGGTGCTGGACACGGACTCGCAGGTGGACCCGGGCGACACCGCGGCGCCGGGCGAGGAGCTCGCGCTCGCGCGGCACTCGATGGTCGTGCTCACGCGGCCGCCGGTCACCCCGATCCCGGCGGCGTCCGGCTCGGGTGCGATCGCGGAGGCCGCGCGCGAGTCGGCGAAGGTCACCCCGACGCGGACGGAGCCGAAGCGCCGCAGCACGCGGCGTCCCTCGGCGCGCTCGTCGTCGGGCACCGCGCACGAGGGCGACGCGTGACGGACACGCGGCAGACGCCCGCGCGCCGGTTGGTCGCACCCGGCCGACCTGTGCCGGTCTCGACGTACCGCGTCCAGCTCGGCGCGGACCTCACGTTCGACGACGTCGCGGAGCGGGTCCCGTACCTCGCGTCGCTCGGGGTGTCGCACATGTACCTGTCGCCGGTGCTGACGGCCGCCCCGGGCTCGACGCACGGCTACGACGTCGTCGCGCACGACGAGGTCTCCCCCGTCCTGGGCGGGATCGACGGGCTGCGTCGGCTCGCGGACACCGCGCACGCCGCCGGGTTGGGCCTCGTGCTGGACATCGTGCCGAACCACATGGCGGTGCCGACGCCCGTGTGGCACAACGCCGCCCTGTGGTCGGTGCTCGAGGACGGCGCCCGGTCGCCGTACGCGGCGTGGTTCGACGTGGACTGGTCCGCGGGCGACGGAGCGGTGCTCATGCCCGTGCTCGGCGACCGGATCGGCGCGGTGCTCGCACGCGGTGAGCTCGAGCTCACGACGGCCGAGGTGCCGGGACGCGGGCCGAGCACCGTGCTGCGGTACCACGACCACGTGTTCCCGGTCCGAGCAGGCACCGAGCAGCTGCCGCTCACCGAGCTGCTCGAGCGCCAGCACTACCGGCTCGCGTACTGGCGCGTGGCCGACGAGGAGCTCAACTACCGCCGGTTCTTCGACGTCGGCACGCTCGTCGCGGTGCGGGTCGAGGACCCGGACGTGTTCTACGCGACGCACCGGCTGGTGCTCGACCTGCTCGAGGAGGGTGTGCTCGACGGTCTGCGCGTCGACCACCCCGACGGCCTCGCCGACCCCGCGGGATACCTCGCGCGGCTGCGTGAGGCGAGCGGGGGCGCGTGGGTCGTCGTCGAGAAGATCCTCGAGGGCGACGAGGAGCTGCCCGCCGACTGGGACACCGCGGGGACCACGGGCTACGACGCGCTGTGGCGCATCCAGCAGACGTTCGTCGACCCGGGCGGCGCGGCCCCGCTCGGCGCGCTCATGCACCGGCTCACGGGCGAGGCGTCGGACGACTACGAGCGCGTGGTCGAGCAGGCCAAGCGCGAGGTGGTCGACGGCCCGCTCTACGCCGAGGTGTACCGCCTCACGACGCTCGCGGCGAGCATCTGCGCGGACGACCTGCGCCTGCGCGACCACACGTGGCGTGCGCTGCACGAGTGCCTCGTCGAGCTGCTCGTCGCGTTCGACCGGTACCGCGCGTACGTCGTGCCCGGCGAGGTCGTCCCGTCCGACTCTGTCACCGCGCTCGAGCGCGCCGCCGCCGTCGCGCGCGGACGCATGTCGACCGAGCGGCACGCCACCATGGACGTGCTGGTCGACCTCCTGCTCGGGCGCGAGGTCGGCAGTGCGGGACGCACGCGCGGCGAGCGGCGCGACGAGCTCGTCGTGCGGTTCCAGCAGACGTGCGGTGCCGTCACGGCCAAGGGCGTCGAGGACACGGCGTACTACCGCTGGACGCAGCTCGTCGGGTTGTGCGAGGTGGGCGGCGAGCCGTCGCGGTTCGCGCTCACCCCCACCGACCTCGCGGCGTGGGCCGCGCGCCAGCAGGTGGCCGCGCCGCTCGCGATGACCACGCTGTCGACGCACGACACGAAGCGCAGCGAGGACACCCGCGCGCGGCTCGGCGTGCTGAGCGAGCTGCCCGCGGAGTGGTCGCGGCTGGTCCTCGCGGTGCGGGGCGCGACGGCGTCCGCGCGCAGCGCACGCGTCGACGGGCGCGCCGAGCAGTGGGTGTGGCAGACGCTCGCAGGCACCTGGACCCCCGAGGGACCGATCTCGCGCGAACGGCTGGTCGAGTACCTGACGAAGTCGCTGCGCGAGGCCAAGACCCACACGTGGTGGACCGCGCCCGACGAGGCGTACGAGGCAGCGGTCGTCGACCTCGCGACGCGCGCGCTGGGCGACCCGGAGGTCGTCGCGCTGCTCACCGACTGGGAGCAGCGCTCGCGCGCGGCGGTGCGTGCGGCCGTGCTCGGGACCAAGCTCGTGCAGCTCACGCTCCCGGGCATCCCGGACGTGTACCAGGGCACCGAGGTCGACTCCCCCACGCTCGTCGACCCGGACAACCGACGCTTCGTCGAGCTCGAACCGCTGGTCGCACGTCTCGAGCGGCTCGACTCGGGCGCCGGGCCCCGTGACCTGTCCGACGAGAAGCTGCTCGTCACGTCGCGGGCCCTGCGGGTGCGCCGGGACCTGCCCGAGGCGTTCGTCGGACCCGAGGCCGGGTACGTGCCGCTCGCGCACTCGTCGGGCCACGCCGTGACGTACGCGCGCACGGTCGCCGACGAGCCGCGCGTGACGGTCGTCGCGACGCGGCTCGCGGCGTCCGTCGACCGGCTCGGCGGCTGGGCGGACCACACGGTCGCGGTCCCGCCGGGCACGTGGCGTGACGTGCTCACCGGGCGCACCACCGAGGGCGGGGTGACACCGGTCGCGGGCGTCCTCGAGCGGCTGCCCGTCGCACTGCTGGTGCGGGAGGACTGACGTGCGCGCGGCGGTATGGGCGCCCGACGCCGCCCGGGTCGACGTGCTCGTCGGACCTGACGACACGCCGCGCGAGGTCCGGGCGCTCACGCGGTCGCCCGACGGCTGGTGGCACGACGACCGGGAGCTCCCGCACGGCACGGACTACGCGTTCTCGCTCGACGGCGGCCCTGCCCGCCCGGACCCGCGCAGCGCGTGGCAGCCGACAGGCGTGCACGGCCCGAGCCGCGTGTTCGACACCGCCCGGTTCGCCTGGACCGACGACGGGTGGGCCGGTGTCGACGTGCGCGGTCGTGTGCTGTACGAGCTGCACGTCGGGACGTTCACCGACGAGGGCACTCTCGACGCGGCGTGCGAGCACCTCGAGGACCTCGTCTCCCTCGGCATCGACGTCGTGGAGCTCATGCCGGTCGCACCGTTCGACGGGGACCGCGGCTGGGGCTACGACGGCGTGGGTCCCTGGGCCGTGCACGAGGCGTGCGGCGGGCCGGCGGCGCTCCAGCGGTTCGTCGACGCGGCGCACGCGCACGGCCTCGCGGTCTGCCTCGACGTCGTGCACAACCACCTCGGCCCCGCCGGCGCGTACGTGGGCGAGTTCGGGCCGTACTGGACGGACGCGCACCACACGCCGTGGGGATCCGCGATCAACCTCGACCAGCCCGGGTCGGACGAGGTGCGCGCGTGGCTGATCGGCTCCGCGCTGCGCTGGCTGCGCGACTTCCACGTGGATGCGCTGCGCCTCGACGCGGTGCACGAGCTGCGCGACGACTCGGACCGCCACCTGCTGTCCGAGCTGTCCGACGAGGTCGCGGCGCTGTCCGCCGAGCTGGGCCGCCCCCTGTCGCTCGTCGCCGAGACCGACCTCAACGACGTCGTCTCGATCACGCCGACGAGCGAGGGCGGCTGGGGCATGACCGCGCAGTGGGCCGACGACGTGCACCACGCGATCCACGCGCTCGTCACCGGCGAGCGGCACGGCTACTACGTCGACTTCGGCTCCCCCGCGACGCTGCGGAAGGCGCTCACGCGCGTGTTCGTGCACGACGGCGGCCGCTCCACGTTCCGCGGGCGTGACTGGGGCCGGCCCGTCCCCGAGGGCACCGACGGCCACCGGTTCGTGGTGTTCGTCCAGGACCACGACCAGGTCGGCAACCGCGCGCTCGGCGACCGCCCGTCCGCGCGGCTCGGCCCGGGCCTCCTCGCGTGCGAGGCCGCGCTCCTGCTGCTCTCGCCGTTCACGCCCATGCTGTTCATGGGCGAGGAGTGGGGCACGCGCCGCCCGTTCCCGTTCTTCACGTCGTACACCGACCCCGACCTGGGCGACGCGGTCCGTGAGGGCCGACGCCACGAGTTCGCAGGCCATGGCTGGGCCACGCTGTACGGACGCGAGGTCGACGTCCCGGACCCGCAGGACCCGACGACTCGCGACGCAGCGGTCCTGGACCGCGACGAGCGCACGCACGGCGACCATGCCCGCCTGCTGGAGTGGTACCGCACGCTCGTCGCGCTACGCCGCTCGTCCGCCGACCTGGCGTCCGGCGACCTGGCCGCGACGGACCTCGCGTGGTCCGGCCCCGACGACAGCGACGGCCCGTGGCGCGGGCTGCTCGACCTGCGCCGCGGCGACGCACGCGTCCTGCTCAACCTCGACGACGACGACCGCGCGGTCACGCTCGAACCCGACGTCCCGCTCGTCGTCGCCGCCGCATGGGACCCCGTCCGCTACGAGGGCCCGGACACGCTGGTCGTCCCTGCCGCCTCGGCGGTGGTGTTGCTCCCGCACGACCCATCTCCGGCCTCCCGGCCCCGCCGCACCTTGTGACGGGCGAACATCTGTCGGCAGTTCTGCTCCAGGGTCTTCGACGTCACCCGCCGACTCTCCTCAAGCCGCAAGCGTGAGCAGATTCACCACCGACGGCGGTAGGTAGCGCCGCGTCCCGAGCCCCAACTCGGACGCGACCTCTGCGACCGGCCGCTCACGTGTCCGTAGAAGCGGGTCAGGCTCCGCACTACGAAGACTTGCAGGCGGTTGAGAAGCGCTCTCGGAGCCATGGGGCTCACCGCGGTGTCCTGCGCCAGCCGAGCGCCACCATTCCGGTAGCTGCGGCGCCCGGGACCGGAGCCGGTGCGCCGTCTTGGGGACCGTCACCCTGATCTAGGACCCGGGACCCGGACGAGGCGCCACCCTGTCATGCCTCGCCGAGCCCGTCTCGTAGCACAACGATGCGTGAGCTCAGGCTGGCGCATCGCAGCAGATCAGAAGGGACTGTCGAAGATGTCGCCCTCGTGCTCCACGACGCGGAACGAGGACGCCACGACGATGTGTCGCACGCCTTCAGACGCGAACACGAAGACGCCGTCCGACCCTGCAAGTTCGCCGAGGAAATCATAGACCTTGGCAACATCCCCTTCCTCCGGCTGCACCAACTCAAGGCCCCTCAGGATCCTTGCGCAGCAGAGCAACTCAACCCCGTCGAAGATAAGGTCGACGTTCGTGGAGGTGTTCGGCCCACGGGGGCTGCGGATCATCAGACCGCCATGGCTAACGCGGTACTCCCAGAGCTGAAACAGACGATCCGGGTACGAGACACTACTCATCCGAAGGGATTCCCAACACATTTCCCGTTCTGCCAGAACTCCAGGTTCGGGAAGCTGCCCTCTCGAATCTGCAGCAGCTCCCAGTCAGTCGCACCGCCCCTACCCGCGGCCGCCCGGGACACGCCCGGCCAGACGTCAACGCCATCCAGGTTGAACAGAACGCGCTGACCCGGATCCCGCAACTTTCTCACGACACCGTCCTTCCACGCACCTAGAGGCGCGTCCGGCCCCACCTCCGGCAGCGACTTCCACGTATCAGCACCATGGGTCAGAGCGAAATCATCCAGGTGATCCTTGATCCCCATCGCGAAGGGCTTCGAGACTGCGACGTTTGCGGCCGTCTCGACGGCTGCGCGAGCCGACAGTGACGCCGCGGCCTCCGCAAGTACCCTCTCTCCCACGTTACCGGCTCTTCACAATGCAGGGTGTAGTCGGGGTCTGAAGCCGCCGGTCTCGAGGAGGCTGCGGGTGATGTAGTTCGTCAGGTTCCGGAAGCCGAGGGCGGAGCCGCGCAGGTGTTCGAGCCGCCCGTTGATGGCCTCGGTGGGGCCGTTGCTGGTGCCGGGGCGGTCGAAGAACGCGAGGACGTCCGCGGCACGCTTCTTCAGGGTCCGGCCGAGGGTGATGATCTCGACCAGCGACGTCGGTACTCCGGTAGCGACGCAGTCGATCAGCGCGGTCATGATCTTCTTGCCGGTCGTCCGGTCCGGGTGCCGGTAGGCGCCGATCATCCGCTGGTAGATGCCCCAGGTCGCCTCGACGGGCACGTGCTCCTCGTCGGCGAACAGGGCCTCGAGGCGGGCGGCTTGCCGGTCGGTGAGCAGGTCAGCACCGGTGTGCAGGGTCCGCCGGGCCCGGTAGAGCGGATCGGTCGCGAGGCCGCGGTGCCCGTGGAGCTCCTGCTGGACCCGGCGCCGGCACTTGTCGAGGGCGTCACCGGCGAGGCGCACGACGTGGAACGGGTCCATGACCGCGACCGCGTCGGGGAGCTCTTCGGCGGCGGCGGTCTTGAACCCGGTGAACCCGTCCATCGCGACGACCTGGACGCCCTGCTGCCACGCCTTGGGCCGCCCGGCGAGCCAGTCCTTGAACACCGCCTTGGAGCGGCCCTCGATCATGTCGAGCAGTCGGGACGGCCCCGTGCCGTCCTTCACGGGGGTCAGGTCGATGATGACGGTGACGTACTTGTCGCCACGGCGGGTGTGCCGCCACACGTGCTCGTCCACGCCGATGACGGTGACCCCGTCGAACCGGGCCGAATCGGCGATCAGCACGCGGTGGCCTTCGGCGAGGACGGCGTCGTTGACCGTGTTCCAGGCCACGGCGAGCGCGTCGCGCAGCCGGGCGACGGTCAGGTGCTGGACCACCAGCCCGTTCAGCGCCCACGCCAGCGCGGCACGGGAGAGCTTCGCACGCGGCTCCGCCGCCCGGGTGGTGTCCTGCCGCCACACCCGCTCACAGGTGGGACACCGGTAACGGCGCACCCGCACGTGCAGCGTGGTGGGCCGCCACCCGAACGGCTCGTGCGCCAGTCGGCGCGTGACCGTGTCCCGCACGAGGCCCTCCGCACCGCACTGGCGGCAGAACTCGTCGCCCGGCACCGGGACGACCCGGCACTCGAGCACCGTGCGGCGGTCGGTGACGTGCTGGCCGACGACGACCAAGCCGAGATCGTCCAGACGGGCGAACGTGGTCAGGTCAGGCGGGCAGAAGGTAGCGTCGTCCAACGTCGAGGTCTTTCGGATGGGTTGGTGTGAGAACCCCCATCTTCGGAAGACCTCGACGCCTTCCCCCACCTCGACACGCCCGCCACCACGCCCGACGTCTCACGACATCGTCGACACTCCTACACCCTCATCTGTGATGAGCCACGTTACCGACGTAGGAGGTCGCCTTGGCGGCGTTGCCCGCGTTCCCGCCGATCAGGATCTGGGGGCCGGCCCACTCTCCGATGTCGTCGGAGTACGCGTAGATGCTGTTGGTGTTCGGGTTCCCGAACCGCCCGATGGTCCCTGGGGTGACGAGGTCGACCGCGCCGAGCACGGCGTCGGCTGATCCGGCGCCCCACGACTGCAGGCTGTTGACGATGATGCTCTGACCGTCGGAGTCCTCCAACCACGCGCTGTACCAGTTCGCAGTCCCCCGCCCGGCTCGGGCGATCGGATCGGTGAGCCAGTCCCAGCTGATCATCAACCCGGTGGGGTCCGACCAGGTGGTCGGGTTGTTGTTGGCGTAGACGTAGGCGTTCCACTGCTGAGGGTTGGTCAGGTCGAGTACCGGGTCGACGGAGATGAACCGGCCGGTGGTCTCGTCGTAGTAGCGGGCACCGACCTGCGTCAGACCGGTACTCACGTCTCGGGTCTTGTCGAGGAACTGCCGCTCACCGGGGACGTCGACGCCCGCGCTGCGGGCCGCGCCGAACGGGTCGGTGTACTGCTTGACGACACCGGCCGCGGTCCATGTGGTGTTCGCGATCGCGATCAGGGCCGTGCCGTGCAGGTCGGCGACCAAGGACGTGACCGCCCCCAGACCCTTGCCGGTGCGCACCGCCACGCTCTGCCCGTCGAACGAGTAGTACCGCACCGCGGAGACGACCTCGCCGTGCTCGACGCGGATCTCCTGCCCACCAGGCAGGTAGACCGTCGTGCCGGAGGAGTCCGTGCGGGTCAGACGCTCACCGTCCGCGTCGTAGACCATCGAGGTCCTCGACCCCGCAGTGCCCACCGCCGTGAACTCACCCTCACCGTCCCACACCAGCGGCCCGAAACCCGGCCGGGAGGTCTGACGCCCGGCCGCGTCGTACTCGTAGCCCGCGACCGCACGCTCGTCGCGCTACGCCGCTCGTCCGCCGACCTGGCGTCCGGCGACCTGGCCGCGACGGACCTCATGTGGTCCGGCCCGGACGACAGCGACGGCCCGTGGCACGGGCTGTTCGACCTGCGCCGCGGCGACGCACGCGTCCTGCTCAACCTCGACGACGACGACCGCGCGGTCACGCTCGAACCCGACGTCCCGCTCGTCGTCGCCGCCGCATGGGACGGCGTCCGCTACGACGGCCCGGACACGCTCGTCGTCCCCGCCACCTCGGTCACGGTCCTGCTCCCGCGCGACGAGTCGCCGAGTGCGTGACGCCGCGGACCGCCGTCCATTCAGGCCCGACCCATGTCGCTCATGGAGATAGCACGCCGGCGACTTGTGCCGCGGCGCTTGTACTGCGCTCGAGGACAGGGTCAGGATGCTCGGTAGCGTTGCCGGGCGGCTTCGCCGGTGGTGCCGATGGCCTCGCCGAGCTCGCGCCAGGACAGGTGCGCCTCGCGGGCGGCGTGGATGGCCTGGGCGAGCTCCTTCTCCGCCGCCGCGCGGCGGAACGCGGCGAGCTTGACCGCCATCAGCGGTGGCAGCGGCGCGTCGAAGTCACCCGCGGTCGGGTCATAGTCCTCGAAGGCGTCGGCGAGCTGATCGGCGTGGGCGATCAGGTCGGTCAGTGAGGGTCGCATGGGTATCACCTGAGGTACTTGTTCCGGGCCGGGCGCAGCGCGTGGGCGATGGCGAGCTCGCCTCCCCACCAGATCACGACCCCGACCTCGACCAGCTGGGCGCCGGCGACGTCGGGACCGATGAACATGACCATGTCGTCGTCCTGGCGGACATGAGCGAGAGCGAACCGCAACGCGTGCAGCATGTCGTCCTCGCTCACCCCGTGGCGGTAGGCCGAGTCCAAGATGATCGGGTCGGTGGGCGCCTGAGAGTTCGTCGGTCCGCCCGCCATGATCACAAGGTTACTTGTCGCAAGGTCACTTGCCAAGCGAGGGCGGGTCAGGGCCGATCGGGCCACGACATGCCCAGCGCGTTCCAGCCCCACCGCCTACGCGAGCTACGCACCCAGGCCGGCTGGTCCCAGGCCGACCTCGCCGACAAGATCGACTCCGACGCCCGCCAGGTCTCCCGTTACGAAGGCGGCAAAGTCGCCCCCGGCCTGGACACCGTCGTCCGCATCGCCGAGACCTTCGACGTCGCCGTCGACTACCTCGTCGTCCCCGACGCGCCCCGCCGGCCCCTGCACGCCCCCACCAACGCCCTGGCCGACCAGCTCACAGCCTTCGCCACCCTGCCCCCCGACGACCAAGCCGCACTACTCAAAGTCCTCGACGCCCTCGTCACCAAGACCAAACTCCGCGCCCTGACCACCGACGCCAGCTGACCAACCCCGTGCACGACGCAACGACGGTCGGCGCCGTAGACGTTCACTACGACGACGCGGGTAGAGCGAGAGCCGCCCTGGTCGCCTGTCGAGAACTCACCTTCTCGACGGTGTCCTCCGAGCACGTCGCCACCATCGCCCGGACGGCACCATACGAGCCGGGTGCACTCTTCAAGCGGGAACTACCGTGCATCCAAGCGGTCCTGGCACTCGGTCCACCGCTCGAGCTCCTGGTCATCGACGGCTATGCCACTCTCGATCCATCGGGCCGCCCAGGGCTCGGAGCGCACGCCGCGGCCGCAATCGGCATTCCGGTCATCGGCGTCGCGAAGACGCCCTTCCGCACCGCGACACATGCAGCCGAGGTGATCCGCGGCGCCGCGACCCGACCCCTCTACGTCACGGCCGCCGGAGGGCTCACAACCGCTGAGGCGGCACGGATCGTCGCTGCGATGACAGGACCGAACCGGCTCCCCGCCGTACTGGCGAGGGTGGACCTCCTCGCTCGCGGCCGCGTCCAGCCGATCAACGCCGAAGACACCTCCTGACTCGGCTTATCCTCCGGCCGGCCCGCGCCCAGACGAGATCAACGCGCAGCCAGCGCCGAGCGGATCAACTCGATCCGATCAGGCGCGACGACCTCGATCACTTCCAGGGCGTTGTCTCGCGCCCACCCTTCATGCGCCAGTGCCCATCGCGCGAGCAGCCAGAGCCCCTCACGCGCACGGTCCCTGCAGCGAGACTGCAGGGTCGAATCCGTCACCGACGTGCCTCTCACGATGAAGAACAAGAGATCCAACATCCGGCCGCTTCGCCAGGACGGCTGGTCCTCCGTCAGAGCAGCAAGCACCACGGACACCGTCGGCTCAGCCGCCGAGTAGATCGTCCCCTGCGAGAAGAGCGACCGCGTCGACCCAGTGGTCCATCGAGCGCGCCAGGTCCTCGAAGAAGGCCGTCACCAGTTGCTGGTTCACCGGTTGTCACTGCTCCGAACTGATCGGGTTCCAATGCGTCCCCGAGGCTCGGGCCTCATCCTCAGCCGCACCGATTCGGCCCATGAGCGCCTCGGCGTCCTCCCGCGACATACCGAGGATGTTTCGGAAGTCGTGGTCTTCCATCCGAACCCCGTGAAGCGCGTGCGACAACGTCAAGTAGACGAAGATGTACTCGTCCTTCGTCAGATCAAGATCAACGCCGTCGCTCCGGAATCTGGCAATCATCACTCGTTCACCGCCCTTCGCAGGGCCTCGTCGACCGCGTGACTGAAGTTGTCCGGGCGGTAGACCGACCCCGGGACGCCTGCGTTCGGGCCTCGGAAGATGATCGCGGAGTTCCCGTAGTCGATCCAGAAGCGTGAACCGTCATCGCGAAGATGGCCCGCGCTCCGACTCATCACGTCATCAACGTAGGCACCCATCTCATCGACGGACTTGAAGCCCATATCGGCACCGTGCTTGTCGAACGCCTTCATCGCGATGTCCCACGCCTCGTCCGAGCACTCGTTGTGGACGAGGATCGCTTCGGGGCCGACGTGATAGGTGTGGACGCCAGCGATCTCGAGGTTGTAGGCCAGCCCGGAGCTCTCGGTCCCTGGCCGGAAACCAATGACCGTGATCTGGCGGCCGCCGTCTCCGAGGACGACCTCGCCCGCCGTGAGCTGGTCCGCTTGCTCGAAGCGCTGGTCAGTGACGGACCAGAACAGGTGATCGGTGGTCGTGGTCAGGACGCTGCCGTCGGCCAGGACCAGGTCTGCGAGCTCGTCATCGTGGACCCACAGGTACGTGACCTTGCGGGTGACGCGTTCGCCGGTCTCGGGGTCGGTGGCCACCACCTCGTCGCCGACCTTGATGTCCTTGATCGGCTTCTTGGTGCCGTCGGCCATGAGCACCAGCGTGGTTCCAGCGAAGGACCGCAGGCACGTGCGTGCTGCTGTGCGTCCTGTGTTTGCGGCAACACCGGTAGCCACCACGGTTCGGGGTTGCGGGGGGTCGTTCCCTAGTCGCGGACCTGCGGTGATGCTCGCTGATGGCTCGACGGCAACCTGCGCCGTGGGCGTGGAGGCCCCGACGGCGTTCTGCGCCGCGGAGGCTGTGAGGGCCGACGCCGGTCCGGCGGTGAACGCGCCGAGGACGACGGCAAGGACGGCGGCTAGGAAGGCCAGGACCCAGGCCGGCGCGTGGGCGCGGCGGGTCGAGGTGGTCATGGACCTGAGTCTGGCAGCGCCAGGGCCGTCAGCGGGGCTCTGGGAGGCCCGTGTCGATGACGGCGGCGATGACGGAACCGATGACGCGGGCGCCCGGGAGCGATGACGGGGGCGGTCGCGGACACGTAGCGCAAGAGGAGCGGACCGCCACCGCGGCCGCAGGCACCCAGGCAGTGCCACAGGTTCTTGCTCGGCGTGATCACCAGCGACGGTGAGTCGTCCTCGTGGAACGGACACGCACCCACGTAGTCCTTGCCCTGGCGACGCAGCGCGACGCCGCAGCCCTCGACGAGTCGGCTGGTCCCAGGCCGACCTCGCCTCCAAGATCGGCGGCGACGCCGGCCAGATCAGCCGCTACGAGCACGGCCGCATCACCCCCTCGGCCGACGTCATCATCCGGCTCGCCGAAGTCTTCGACGTCACCACCGACTACCTGCTCCTCGACGACGCCCCCCGACGCCCCCGGCGCACACCCGACGAAGCTGCCCTCGGCGACGACCGGATCGCCGCCGTCACCGAACTCAGCGAAGAAGACCTCAACCTCGTCGCCAGCTTCATCGACGCCCTCGTCACCAAGACAAGGCTCAAGGTCCTCGCCGGCGGAAGCTGAACGGGCGCTGCCGACGGATCAGGCCTCTGGCACGCGAGGGATGCCGAGGGCATCGCTCACCTGGTCGTCCAGCCAGCGGTAGCTCGATAGCGCCCAGTCTCCGCAGGGCTGCCTCTCCCCTGGAAGGACATTGAGGTTCTCGTCGACGTGACGAGAGCGAGCAGCGTCCCAGAAACAATGCTGATCAAGGAGGTCGCCCTGTGACAGCGCGTGACTCGTCACCGTCTCGAAGTACCCCCTCGTCCACGGCATCCGGTTGATGAAGACCGGCGGCAAGAGCAACCGATCAGGCCGGAGTTGCGCCAGGGCAGGCTCCTTCGACGTCGACCGCTCCCTGTAGACGTAGATCAAGTACGAATTCGGCATCGGCGCCTTGGGATGATCAAGCTCAGCTCCGATCACCCTGCCGAACAGGTACGTCTCGTCAGGAAGCTGCATCGCGAACACGTCTCCCTGCTGCGGCTTCTTCCGGCTCGGCTTGAGCACGCGCAGGTTCGTCAGGACGTCGGACATCAATACCCGTTCTGCTTGAGCCAGGACTCGCCCCAACTCACCGCGTCGTCGTAGTAGGAGTGCGTGGGCGAGATGCTGTTGATCTTGTTCTCGAAGCCGGCGCCGTTGCGGACGATCAGCGCCTGCTCGATCGCACGTGCCTGACCACGCGTGACCGGAGCCGAAGTCACCTGTTGCAACTGATCGAAGCGAGCACCGTGCTGACTCGATCGGCGAGCCAAGTTGTTGGTGATGCCGCCGTACACCGGCTTGCCGCTACGGATTCCCAGGTACACGTGAGTGTTCGCTGGGCCACCGCTCAGCGCCTTCGGCAGGACATGCGCTCCCGCGTTTGCGGCAACACCGGCTCGCGCGAGCGACGAAAGGCCCCCGACGTCAGCCCGGGCTCCCGCCTGGGTCTTGCCCGCAGCCTCGACAACCTGCGGGGGACCGCCGGGGGCGGTGTAGGTCCTCGTAGGTCCAGGTGTGGCGATATCCGGGGACGCCGAAGCGCCGTGCGACCAACGGTCGACGGCGTCGTATGTCATTGCACGGTCGTTAGGCCCGGGAGGCCCACGCTCCGCTGCGGTGTCGTCGAACGGCTCGGAAGCGCGGGTGCCGTCGTAGGCGTAGCCGGGGAACGATTCTCCTGGAGCGACAGCGACGGCGTTAGACGTTGGAGTTGCAAGCAGAGCCAGCACTGCGGCGATCACCGCGGCCATCAGGGTCCCGATCCTGCTACGCATCGGCAGCGTCTTCCCACAGATGATCGGTGAGCTCGCGGCGAGCGCCGAGCACCGCACCGAGACCCTCGAGGTCACGAATGACGTCGGGCTCGAGCCCTATCTCCCATTCGTAGATCTGGGTGCACAGTGTCTCGAAGGCTACGAGCCACTCGCCCACATCGATCAGCGACTGCACGTTGCTGATGTCATCCGGGGTGAGCCCAACGGCTGCGTCCATCGCCTTGTGGAGTCGGACGGTCATCTGCTCGGGAGTCGGTGTCGTGGTCATGGAATCGGGAACCCCGTGATGATGCCCTCGCCGCCGGGTTCGAGGACGACCCGGATCTTGACCCCGTCTCGGACGCCTTCGACGGTGTATCTGACTGGCGCACCGCCGCGTGTGAACGCTGCGCCTGCTCGACCCGTTTGCTGAACCCAGGTGAGCGATGGGTCAGTCGCGATGTCCGAGATCGAGTGCATGATCTTGTCGTCCGACCAGCCCTTGGGGAACCAGGTGTTGCCGGCCTCCCCGCCATAGCGGTGGCCGTCAAGGATATGACTACGACGCGACGCTGACGCTAGGTCGACGAACTCGTCCGCAGACTTTGCGGCGGCCTGGGGCAGGTCAGGCGGTGTTGTCTTGGGGACCGTAGCATGGGGCGTCTCGCTGATCGTGGTGGTGGGGCGGGCTCCCTTGCCGGTCATGACGCCGATTCCGCCCCTGACGGGCAGGTACACGGTGGCGGCGGCGATCGCCGTGCTTTGGACTGCGCTGGTGGCGTGGAAGGCCGCCGCCTCGACGTTGCCGTCCTTGACCGCGTCCACGGTCGAGTAGCCGCTCGCGACCGCGCCGTACATCGGGTTCAAGGTCAACGTCGCAGACGTGTACCAGCCCCACGCGCCGCCACCGTTCTCCTTCGCGATGGCGGGCATCGCGGCGATGGACTGCACGACGGAGGCCGGGTTGAACGAGTGCGCGACGGACGCGACGGTGTTGAACGTACCCTTGCCGAACCCGCTCAGGACGTCCCCGATCGAGCCCCAGCTGAACAGTCCGGTGGGGTCGGACCAGGTGGTCGGGTTGTTGTTCGCGTAGACGTAGGCGTTCCACTGCTGAGGGTTGGTCAGGTCCAGCACGGGGTCGACCGAGATGAACCGTCCGGTCGCCTCGTCGTAGTAGCGTGCACCGACCTGTGTCAGACCGGTGCTGGGGTCTCGGGTCTTGTCGAGGAACTGCCGCTCACCGGGCACGTCCACGCCCGCGCCGCGAGCTGCACAGCGCCGTAGGTGTTCCCCAGGTCGACCTGTCCGCAGCTCTGTGCGAGGACGAGCGCCGACTCGATGTCCGGTGCCTCTGTCTCACTGCGCCCCGCCGACGACCCGCCGACCACCTCACCGACCGCGTAAGCAGCCACCGCCACGAGCACACCCGCAAGCCCAGCGCCCATGACGCGAAGACGGGCCCTACCCCCGGATCTTGGACACGGGGTGTGATTACGCAGCGGTGGGCAGCGTAGTGGCCCGGCGGGCCTCGTAGTTGGAGGGGGACAGGTAGCCGCACCAGGAGTGACGGCGGCGGGTGTTGTAGCGGACGAGCCACGTGAAGACCTGTCGGCGGCAGGTCAGCTCGTCGGGCCAGCAGGCGGCGTCTTGGAGGACCTCGCGCTTGATCGTGGCGTTGAACGATTCCGCCAGTGCGTTGTCGGCCGAGGAGCCGACGGCGCCCATGGACTGGGTGAGACCGAGCTTGCGGCACAGCTTGGCGTAGGCCTTGGAGCAGTAGACCGACCCGTGGTCGCTGTGGAACACGGCGCCCTTGAGGCTGCCCCGGGTTGCGGCGGCGGCCTTCAGGGCGTCCTCGACCAGCTCGGTGCGCATGTGGTCGGCGATCGCCCAGCCGACGAGCCGTCGGCTGTAGCAGTCGATCACGGTCGCCAGGTACAGGTTCGTGCCGTCCGCGATCGGGAGGTAGGTGATGTCCCCGACGTAGCGCTCGTTGGGGCGCTCGGCGGTGAAGTCGCGGTTGACCAGGTCGGGGTACTTCTGTCCCGACGGCTCGGGGATCGTGGTCCGCGCCCGGCGCTTCTTCACATAGCCCCGGATGCCCTCGACCCGCATCACCCGCGCGACGCGCTTGTGGTTCACCCGCTCACCGCCAGGACCGCTGTCGCCGAGCTGAGCGTTGAGCTCGACGGTGATCCGCGGCGCGCCCTGGGTGTTGTCGACGGCATGAATGGCCCTGATCCGCTCGGCCAGCGCGGCGTCCGCGGCCGCCTTGGCTCCGCGGGCAGGGGCCGCCTTGAGCCAGGCGTAGTAGGACGAGCGCTCGATCTCGACGAGCTCGCACAGTCGCTTCACCTCGAAGGTGGTGGAGTTGTCGGCGACGAACTGGAAGCGACTCACCAGCGCGTCTCCCCGGCGAAATACTTGGCCGCCCGCTGCAGGATCTCCCGCTCGGTCGTGAGCTTGGTGGTCTCGACCTCGAGCTCGTTCACCCTGGCCTCGAGCCGGGCGATCTTCTGCTCCGGCGTCTCCCCGGCCGGCGCGGACGACCTCGCCGGGGACGTCTTGGACTGCAGCGGGCTGGAGGTCAACGTCCCGTCAGCGGCGGTCTTCTTGCCGGTCCCGTAGACCTCGAGCCAGTGCCGCAGCGTGCCGCGCACAATGCCGAGATCCTCGGCGATGCCGCGGACCGTGGCGCCCGGGATGGACTCGTACAAGTCGACAGCCTGACGACGGAACTCCTCGGAGTAGTTCTTCCTGGCCATGGTTCCTGAATCATCTCGCTTCCCCAGCAGATGCTGGATTCAGCGTGTCCAAGAACCGGGGTCAAGCCCCCACCACGACTCGACACACGCACGAGCCCCCCCGGTCCCACTCAGCGAGGAGGGCGAACCACCGGGCTGGGCTGCGATCAGATCCGAACGCAGCGTGGTGGTCACGCACCCCGCTCACGGTCGAGATGTCCGCAGTTCACCCGATTGGACCGCTGACAACCTGTGGTCCGGGCGCCGCGGGCCGGCGGAGCCAGGGCACGCTCGGTCTGGCGCGGGCGGCTCGCAGGCCGCATTGTCGGTGCAGGGCCACCACCCCCGGCCCGCTCCGCTCGACGCCGCCTCACGAAGGACTGCCATGACGCTCTCGCCCGACACGGACCCCGACGGCCGCCAGGACGTGCCGGACCCGCGCCTCGAGCGCGAGGCGCTCGCACTCGAGGCGGTCGAGCTCGTCCGCGGCTGGGTGCGCGAGTCGGCCGGCCATCGGCCCGACGCGTCGGCCGCGCAGCTCGCGGCGGCGCTACGGGACCCGGACGGGCTCGCGTTCGTCGTCGGGTTCGTCGACGGGGTGGTCCGGCCGCAGGACACGCGCGTCGCGGCGGCGGCGCTGCACCACCTGGCGGCACGTGCGCCGCGGTTCCTGGCGCCGCCGCTGCGTGCGCTGCTGCGCGCCGGTGGTGCGCTGGCACCGGCGCTGCCCGACGTCGTGGTGCCCGTGGCCCGTCGCGTGCTGCGGCACCTCGTCGGGCACCTCGTGGTCGACGCGAGCGACCGCGGGCTGACCCGGGCGATCGCGCGGCTGCGGACGGAAGGCGTGCGGCTCAACATCAACCTGCTGGGCGAGGCGGTGCTGGGCGAGCGGGAAGCGCGACGGCGGCTGGACGGCACCATGGCGCTGCTCGCGCGCGACGACGTGGACTACGTGTCGGTCAAGGTCTCGTCCGTGGTCGCGCCGCACGCGCCGTGGGCGTTCGACGAGACCGTCGCGCACGTCGTCGAGCAGCTGCGCCCGCTGTACCGGCTGGCCGCGTCCTCGTCGCCGACGACGTTCGTCAACCTCGACATGGAGGAGTACCGCGACCTGGACCTCACGCTCGCGGTGTTCCAGCGGCTGCTCGACGAGCCCGAGCTGCTCCACCTCGAAGCGGGTGTCGTGCTGCAGGCGTACCTTCCTGACGCGCTGCCCGCGATGCGGCGCCTGCAGGAGTGGGCCGCGGCACGTCGCGCGCGCGGTGGCGCGCCCGTCAAGGTCCGGCTCGTCAAGGGCGCCAACCTGCCCATGGAGCGCGTCGAGGCCGAGCTGCACGGGTGGCCGCTCGCGACGTGGCACACCAAGCGGGAGTCGGACACGCACTACAAGCGCGTGCTCGAGTGGGCGCTGACGCCCGATCGCGTGCGCAACGTGCGGCTCGGTGTGGCTGGCCACAACCTGTTCGACGTCGCGTACGCGTGGCTGCTCGCCGGGCGGCGCGGCGTCCGGGACGCCGTGGACGTCGAGATGCTGCTCGGCATGGCACCGGGCCAGGCGGACGTCGTGCGGCGGGACGTGGGCGGGCTCCTGCTCTACACGCCCGTCGTGGCACCGGCCGAGTTCGACGTCGCGATCGCCTACCTCATCCGCCGGCTCGAGGAGGGCGCGTCGAGCGAGAACTTCCTGTCCGCGGTGTTCGACCTGGGGTCCGACGAGCGCCTGCTCGACCGCGAGCGCGACCGCTTCCTCGCGTCGGTCGCGGCGATCGACGACGAGGCGCCCGAGCGGCACCGGGTGCCCGACCGGTACGCCGCGGTCCCCCGCCCGACCCTGGGCCGGTTCGCGAGCACGCCGGACACGGACCCGGCCGTCGCCGAGAACCGCGCCCGCGCACGGGCCGTGCTGTCGCGTGTTCCCGGCTCGACGCTCGGCGTCGACGCCGCGGTGGGCGCGTGGCTGCGCTCGTCGGACGAGGTCGATGCCGTCGTCGCGACCGCGCGTTCCGGCGCCGCGCGGTGGGCGGCACTGCCGTCCGACGAGCGTGCGCGGGTGCTGCACCACGTCGGCGACGTGCTCGAGGAGCACCGGGACGTGCTCCTGGAGGTGATGGCGGCCGAGGCGGGCAAGACGCTCGAGCAGGGCGATCCCGAGGTCTCCGAGGCCGTCGACTTCGCGCACTACTACGCCGAGCTCGCACGCGGGCTCGACGACGTCGACGGCGCGCGCTTCGAGCCCGTGGGGCTCACGCTCGTGACTCCCCCGTGGAACTTCCCTGTCGCGATCCCGGCGGGCTCGACGCTCGCGGCCCTCGCGACGGGGTCGTCGGTCGTGCTCAAGCCCGCGGGTCAGTCGCAGCGCTGCGGCGCCGTGCTCGCGGACCTGCTGTGGCAGGCGGGCGTCCCGCGCGACGTGCTGCACCTGGTGCAGGTCGACGAGGGGACGCTCGGGCGGGTGCTCGTCGCGCACCCCGGCGTCGACCAGGTCGTCCTGACGGGCGCGTACGACACGGCGGCGCTGTTCCGCTCGTTCCGCCCCGACCTGCGCCTGCTCGCCGAGACGAGCGGGAAGAACGCGATCGTCGTGACGCCCAGCGCGGACCTCGACCTCGCGGTCAAGGACGTCGTCGCGTCCGCGTTCGGGCACGCGGGTCAGAAGTGCTCGGCGGCCTCGCTCGTCGTGCTCGTCGGGTCGGTCGGGCGCTCACGCCGGTTCCGGGACCAGCTCCTCGACGCGGCGTCGTCGCTCGTCGTCGGCGAGGCGCACGACCCGCGCACGCAGATGGGGCCGCTCGTCGAGCCCGCCGCGGGCAAGCTGCTCGGCGGCCTCACCGAGCTCGACCCCGGCGAGTCGTGGGCGCTCACGCCGCGCCGCCTCGACGTCGCCGGGCGGCTGTGGACCCCGGGCGTGCGGGTCGGCGTGCAGCCCGGCTCCCGGTCGCACCGCACCGAGTACTTCGGGCCCGTGCTGTCGGTCATGACCGTCGCGGACCTCGACGAGGCGATCGCCGTCGTCAACGACGTGGACTACGGCCTGACGAGCGGTCTGCACTCGCTCGACCCCGACGAGATCGCGACGTGGCTCGCGCGCGTGCAGGCCGGGAACCTGTACGTGAACCGCGGCATCACCGGTGCGATCGTGCGCCGCCAGCCGTTCGGCGGGTGGAAGCGCTCAGCCGTGGGTCCGGGCGCCAAAGCCGGCGGACCCGGCTACCTGGACACGCTCGTCTCGTGGCGGCCCGGGCGCGCCGTCGACGGGGCCCCGGTGTCCGACGAGCACGCGCGCGCGATCGTCGCGGCCGCGCACGCCGACCTCCCGCCCGACGAGGCCGACGCCGTCGAACGCGGGGCCCGCAGCGACGCCCACGCGCTCGCGACCCGCTTCACGCCGCGCGACGTCACGGGGCTGACGTGCGAGAGCAATGTCCTGCGCTACCGGCCCGTGCCCGAGCCGGTGCTCGTGCGCCTCGCGGCCGCCGGTTCGGTCGCGGACCTCGCGCGCGTCGTCGCGGCGGCCGCGGCGGCCGGGACCGACGTCGTCGTCTCGACCGCCCACGCGCTGCCCGACACCCTGGCGGTCGCGCTGGCCGACGCCGCGAGCGCGCTGGTCACCGAGGACGACGCCGCGTGGTCGGCGCGCGTCGCGGACCTGGTCGGGGGGCGGGTCCGGCTCCTCGGAGCGACGGTCGCCACGCTGACCGAGGCGACGCGCGGTCGTCCGGACGTCGCGGTCTGGGACCACCCGGCCACCGAGTCCGGGCGCGTCGAGCTCGCCCCGTTCCTGCGCGAGCAGTCCGTCACGACCACCACCCACCGCTTCGGCACACCCGTGGCGCCCCTCGTCACGATCGCGTCCGCCGATCGCTGAGGACACCACGGCGGGGGCCCGGGGACGTCGCCCCGGACCCCCGCCGTCCTCGCACGGTCAGCCGGTCGTGCAGCCGACCGCCGTCGGCACGGACGGTGCGGCGCCCGAGCCGACCCAGCCGTAGGAGGCGGTGCCGCCCGCCGGCAGCGCCCCGTTCCACGGCGTGCTCGTCACGGTCAGCGCCGTGCCCGACTGCGTGAACGTCCCGTTCCAGCCCTGCACCGCGGCCGGGTCGGACAGCGTCTGCGTGGTCCGCCACGACGCGATCGCGCCGTCCCGTGCCGTGACCGTGACCGTCGCCTGGTAGCCCCCGGCCCACGCGTTGACCTGCGTCACCGCCGCCGTGCAGGAGCCGTCCGAGGGCGGCGCCGGCGACGACGAGGTCGGGCCCGGGTCGGGCGACGACGTGGGGCCCGGGTCCGGGCTCGTGCCGCCGAACGTGACGCGCAGCGTGCCGTCCGCACCGAACGACCATGCGAGGTCACCGTCGTACGCCGAGCACGCGGAGGCGTTCGAGCCGTTCCAGAAGGCGTTGTCACCCTTGTCGCTGCCGACGATGCGGTCCTTGGAGCCGCTGTCGCACGAGACGTTCTTGCTGAACACCGACGAGCCGCCGTCGAAGTTGAAGTTGCGCTGCGCGTTGCCGACGGCCACGTTGCTCGTGATCGTCATGGCACCCGGGTTGCTGTTGAACGTGAACCCGTGCTTGCCGTTGTCCACCGCGTAGCTGTCGCGCACCACGTGGTCGACCTCGATGTCCTCACCGCCGAGCTTGAAGCCGTTGCGGTCGCCCGCACCGGCCTGGCTGCCGTCGGACAGCGTGCCGTTCTCGTACGCGAGCGAACGCTCGATCGTCACCGGACCGATCGCCCCGGTGTCGGACTTCGTGTACAGGTCCCAGCCGTCGTCGATGTTGTGGTGCGAGACGGTGTCCCGGAACACGTTGCCCGACCCGACCGTGAGCTTGGCCGCGAAGCCGTCGGCGTCCTCGCCGTCGGAGTCCACGTTGTCGTGCGACTCGCTGCTCACGACGAGGTTGTTCGCCGGCCAGTCGGAACGCGGCGTGTCGGACGCGGCCCGGGAGATCTGCAGGCCCGTGTCGCGGTTGTGGCGCGTCACCACCCGCTCGACGACGTTGTTGCTGCCGCCGATCGAGATGCCGTTGTCGCCCGCGCGCTGCACGACGATCCCGTACAGGTGCCAGTAGTCGGCGTTGAGCGACAGCCCGCGGTTGGTGGACAGCTCGCTCTGCGCGGAGAAGTCCAGCACGGGCGTCTCCCCCGGGTACGCCGACAGGAGCGTGCGGTCGCCAGACTTCCCGTCCGCGGTGATGAGCACCGTCTCCGACAGGCGGTAGGTCCCGCCCCGCAGGAAGATCTCGCCGCCGGAGGCGACCCTGCTCACGGCCGAGGCGAGGGTCGTCGGGGCGGACTCGGTCCCCGCGGCGCCCGCGCTGCCGTTCGGCGACACGTAGAGCGTGCCGGCGCTCGGCTGCGGCCCACCCGTGGGCTCCGGGTCGGACGTCGGGTCGCTGGTGGGCTCCGGGTCGGGCGTCGTGACGGTGCCCGCGTACGTCTCGAGCTCGGCGATCTGCGGCACGCCGTTCGAGCCGGTGACCTGCAGGCTGACCTTCTTCAGGCTCGTCGTCGGGAACGTGACCACACCCGCGCCGCTGCCGGACGTCAGCACGCCGCCGGTGTCCGCGTTCACGAGGTTCCACGACCCCAGCCGCCCGGTCGCGCCCGACGCCTCCACGACGACGACCGACGAGATCGTCGTCGCCGACGACCACTTGACCGAGACCGTGCCGGTCGAGCCGCTCGGCGACCAGTACGTCGACCGGTTGCCGTCGACGACGTTGCCGTAGCTCGTGCCGCTGGCCTTGCTCGAGCCGTCAGCGCCGGCGCCGATGCTGAGGTTCTGACCACCGGGGGTCGGGTTCGACGTCGGGTTCGAGGTCGGGTCACCGGTCGGCTCCGACGTCGGGCCGCCGGTGGGGTCGGTCGTCGGGTCCGGGGTCTGCGGCGAGCAGCTTCCGTCGGAGACCTTCAGCCCCTTGTTCGCGCCCGCGGTCGCGGCGACGAGGGCGGGCACGCACGTCGCGGCGTCGAGCGTGTACGCGTACGGGATGGACACGCTCGTCGTCGAGCGCACGTCGGGTCCCGCGGGGTTGTTGTCCGTGCCGCGCGACGACCACGTCACGTTGTCGAAGATGTTCCCCGCGACCTGCCACGTGCCGGCCTCGTCGGTGTAGAACGTGCCGAGCGGGTCCTTGGAGTCCTCGAAGTAGTTGTTCTCGACCTTCGCCTGCGCGCCCGCACGGGAGTTGATCCCGGACTTGCCGAGCCCGACGTAGTGGTTGTCGTACATGTGCGCCACGCCGCCGCGCAGCAGCGGCGTGCGGGACTCGATGTTCGAGTACAAGTTGTGGTGGAACGTGATGAACGAGTTCGCCCGGTCGCTCTCGCTCGACCCGATGAGCCCGCCGCGACCCGAGTTGCGCAGGATGCTGTACGACAGCGTCACGTACTTGACGTCGTCCTTCATGTCGAACAGGCCGTCGTAGCCCTCGTCCTCACCGCCGGACGCCTCGAGCGTCACGTGGTCGACCCACACGTTGCGGACGGTCGACTCCATGCCGATCGCGTCTCCGCCGTTGGAGGTCGGCGAGCCGGACTTCTTGACGTTCTTGACGGTCACGTCGCGGATCACGATGTTGCTCGAGTCGCGGATGTGGATGCCGATCTGGTCGAACGTCGCGCCGCCGACACCGACGATCGTGACGTTGCTGATGCCCTTGAGCTCGATCACCCCGGAAGCGGTGTTGCAGCTCGAGCCGGAGACCTTGGCCGTGTTGCCCACCGTGATCGTGCCCGACACCTGGATGGTGATCGGTGTGCTGGAGCTCGCGCGGCTGCACAGCGCCGCGTGGATGGCGGTGCCCGTGCCGGCGGTGACGGTCTGTCCGCCCGCGCCGCCCGTGGTCCCTCCGTTCAGGCTCGCGAAGCCCGTCGCCTGCCCGGTCGCCGCCTGGGCGCCGGTCGACACTGCTGCGAGCCCGAGCGTCGCGGTCAGGGCCACGGTGGCCCCGAGCCCAACGAGTCGCGCTGCGACTGGTCGTCTCATCACATGCCTCACCTTCGATGGTCGGGCCACCACCGTAGGATTGCGCTTTCCCAACGAACAAGGGGCACGGACGCGGCAACGCGCGGCAAAACGATTCGGCGTCGGTCAGGCGGTGGCGCGAGCGCCGGCGGCGGCCAACGCGCCGAGCCGGGACAGCGCGCGGTAGTACTTCTTGCGGTACCCGCCGCGCAGCATCTCGTCGCTGAACAGGCCCTGCGTCCCGCCGCCGCCGAGCAGCACGGGCACGTCGCGGTCGTACAGCCGGTCCACCAGCACGACCAGCCGCAGCGCCACCTCCTGGCGCGTCACCGGCCCCACGCCCGTCAACCCGACGACCTCCGTGCCGTCCAGGAGCGCGCCGTACTTGGAGGGGTGCACGGTCGCGAGGTGCGCGAGCAGCGCCGAGAAGTCGTCGAGCGTCGCGCCAGGACGACCCGTCACGGCCTCGCGCACCGCGTCGTCGGCCAGCGCGTCGCCGTGCTCGACCGACCGGTGGCGGTAGTCTTCGCCGTCGATGCGCAGCACGTCGAACCGCGCGGCGAGCGCCTGGATCTCGCGCAGGAAGTCCTCGGCGGCGAACCGGCCCTCCCGAGGGACTCGGGCAGCGTGTTCGACGTCGCCGCGAGCGCGACGCCGTGGTCCGCGAGCTCGCGCAGCAGGCGCGACATGAGGACGGTGTCGCCGGGGTCGTCGAGCTCGAACTCGTCGATGCACACCAGGCGGTAGGCGGACAGCGCTGCGACGGTCTGCCGGAAGCCGAGCGCTCCGACGAGGTTGGTGTACTCGACGAACGTGCCGAACGCGGCCCGCCCGCCCGCGGCGGTCACGGCGTGCGCGAGCGCCGCGAGCAGGTGCGTCTTGCCGACGCCGAACCCGCCGTCGAGGTAGACCGCCTCGGGCTGCGTGCGCCGGCGGCGCCACCACGACGAGCCGGTCGACCCGACGACCTGCTCGGTCGCGCGGCGCAGGCGCTCGACCGCCGCGGCCTGGCTCGGGTGCGCGGGGTCCGGCACGTAGGACTCGAACGACGCGCCCGCGAAGTGCGGGGGCGGGACGAGCTCGGCGACGAGCCGGTCGGGCGCGACCGCCGGCACGGTCGCGGCGAGCGACCGCACGGCCGCGGCACGGCCGTGCGTCGGGTCCGGCTGGAGGTCCGTCACGGTCGTCCAGGGTACGTCCACCTCGTGACCCATCGGGCGTCCGCATCGTGTCATGTGCGTCTCATCATCCGGTCTGGGACTCCCCGATCGGGCGACAGCGTGTGAACCTCGACGCGTGATCGAGTCCGGGTTCGTGCGGTGCTGTCGGCCTTGTGCCGAGTCGGCTGCGCGTGCCCGCACGTCCATGTGCATGTGCTGCTGTCTGCGGAGCAACTGACCCCGCCCCCGTCCCCCACCCTGGGCGCGCGGTCTGTGCCCAGAGGGATGCACCCGGCTCGAGGCCGGGTCCTGAGCGCAGCCGAACGCCCGTGAACGTCCTGGAGGTAGCGCCTCATGGCGCAGACCCGGATCGCGCCACCCGCCGCCAAGCCCGAGGGCCAGTGGGCCTTCGACCCCGAGCGGACACCGCTCAACGGCAACGAGGAGATGAAGCAGGCCGACGACGGCCTGTCCGTCCGGCACCGCATCGAGACGATCTACGCCCACGAGGGCTTCGCCTCGATCCCCGGTGACGACCTGCGCGGCCGCATGCGCTGGTGGGGCCTGTACACGCAGCGCCGCCCCGGCATCGACGGCGGCAAGACGGCCACGCTCGAGCCCGAGCAGCTCGAGGACGAGTACTTCATGCTCCGCGTGCGCTGCGACGGCGGCCGGCTGTCGCTCGCCCAGCTGCGCACCGTCGCGGGCGTCTCGCGCGAGTTCGGCCGCGGCACCGCGGACATCACCGACCGCCAGAACATCCAGCTGCACTGGATCCGCATCGAGGACGTGCCCGAGATCTGGCGCCGCCTCGAGTCGGTCGGCCTCACGACGCAGGAGGCGTGCGGCGACGTCCCGCGCGTCATCATCGGCTCGCCCGTCGCGGGCGTCGCGGCCGACGAGATCATCGACGGCACGCCCGCGATCGAGGAGATCCACCGCCGCTACATCGGCGACCCGGCGTTCTCGAACCTGCCGCGCAAGTGGAAGACCGCGGTCAGCGGCTCGCCGCACCAGGACGTCGCGCACGAGATCAACGACGTCGCGTTCGTCGGAGTCGTCCACCCCGAGCTCGGCCCCGGGTTCGACCTGTGGGTCGGCGGTGCGCTGTCCACCAACCCGATGCTCGGCAAGCGTCTCGGCGCGTTCGTCACGCTCGAGCAGATCCCCGAGGTGTGGGTCGGGGTCACGTCGATCTTCCGCGACTACGGGTACCGCCGGCTGCGCACGCGTGCGCGCCTGAAGTTCCTGCTCGCCGACTGGGGGCCGGAGCTGTTCCGCCGCGTGCTCGAGGAGGAGTACCTCGGGTACGCGCTGCCCGACGGTCCCGAGCCGCCGCCCCCGCCGACGGGCCGACGCGACCACGTGGGCGTGCACCCGCAGAAGGACGGCCGGTTCTACATCGGCGCCGCACCCGCGGTCGGCCGGATCTCGGGCGAGGTGCTCGACGCGGTCGCGGACCTCGTCGAGCTCGCGGGCTCGGACCGCGTGCAGCTCACCACCGAGCAGAAGCTCGTCGTGATCGACGTGCCGGGCGACAAGGTCGACGCGGTGGTTGACGGCCTCGAGGCGCTCGGCCTGCAGGTGCGCAACGCCTCGACGTTCCGGCGTGGCACGCTCGCGTGCACCGGCATCGAGTTCTGCAAGCTCGCGATCGTCGAGACGAAGGCCAGGGCCACGGCCCTCGTCGGCGAGCTCGAGCGCCGCCTGCCCACGTTCGACCAGCCCATCACCATCAACGTCAACGGCTGCCCGAACTCCTGCGCGCGGATCCAGACCGCCGACATCGGTCTCAAGGGCGCGCTCGCGCAGGGCGAGGAGGGCTACCAGGTCCACCTCGGCGGCGGGCTCGGCCTCACCAGCGGGCTCGGCAAGACCCTGCGCGGCCTGCGCGTGCCGTCCTCCGAGCTGCCGGACTACATCGAGCGCGTCACGCGCCGGTTCGACGAGCAGCGCCTCGAGGGTGAGCAATTCGCGCAGTGGGTGCACCGAGCGGCAGAGGAGGACCTGCGATGAGCGGCTCCGGCGAGGGACGCGCGGTCCCGTACTACTGCCCGTTCTGCGCGAGCGAGGACCTGTGGCCCGCGGGCGAGACCCACGGGCAGTGGGAGTGCCGCTCGTGCGCGCGCACGTTCGCGGTGCGGTTCGTGTCCGTCGCCGACCCGGGTGAGCGCACGCCACGCCCGGCGATCGCGGGAGGTGCCCGATGAGCACGACGACGCCGGCCGCGGCCGACCTGTCCCCCGACGAGCTGCGCGAGCTCGCGACCCGCGCGGGCGTCGAGCTCGAGGGCGCCCACCCCGAGGAGATCCTCGCGTGGGCCGCGCACACGTTCGGCCGCGACCTCGTCGTCGCGTCGTCCATGGGCGACGAGGTCCTCGTGCACATGGCCGCGCGGGCGGTGCCCGGGATCGAGGTCATCTTCCTCGACACCGGCTACCACTTCGCCGAGACGATCGGCACGCGCGACTACTACGCCGACTTCACCGACATCCGGCTGCGCACGGTCCTGCCGCTGCGCACGGTCGCGGAGCAGGACGCCGAGCACGGCCCGCGCCTGCACGACCGCGACCCGAACCTGTGCTGCGCGCTGCGCAAGGTCGAGCCGCTCGAGCGCGGCCTCGCGCCCTACCGGGCGTGGGTCACCGGCATGCGCCGCGAGGACGCCCCGACCCGCACCGACATCACGGTCGTCGGCTGGGACGCCAAGCGTGGCAAGGTGAAGCTCAACCCTCTCGCCGCCTGGACGCAGGCGCAGGTGGACGAGTACGTCGAGACCCACGGCGTCGTGCTCAACCCCCTGAGGCAGGCGGGCTACACCTCGATCGGGTGCGCCCCCTGCACGCGCGCCGTCGCCCCGGGCGAGGACCCGCGGGCGGGGCGCTGGTCCGGTACCTCCAAGACGGAATGCGGTCTGCACACATGACGACGACCCTCGGCGCCACGTCCCCCACGCCGGTGGCCTCCCCGCTGTCCCCCACCCGCCTGACCCAGCTCGACGCGCTCGAGTCCGAGGCGATCCACGTGATGCGCGAGGTCGCCGGCGAGTTCGAGCGACCCGTGCTGCTGTTCTCGGGCGGCAAGGACTCGATCGTCATGCTGCACCTCGCACGCAAGGCGTTCTGGCCCGCCGCGGTCCCGTTCGCGCTGCTGCACGTCGACACCGGGCACAACTTCCCCGAGGTGCTCGAGTACCGCGACGCGACGGTCGCGCGGCACGGGCTGCGGCTCGTCGTCGCGCACGTGCAGGACGCGATCGACGACGGCCGCGTGAGCGAGCGCCCCGACGGGTCGCGCAACGCGCTGCAGACCGTCCCGCTGCTCGACGCGATCACGAGCAACCGGTTCGACGCGGTGTTCGGCGGCGGTCGTCGCGACGAGGAGAAGGCGCGTGCCAAGGAGCGCGTGTTCTCCCTGCGCGACGAGTTCGGCCAATGGGACCCGCGCCGCCAGCGCCCCGAGCTGTGGGACCTGTACAACGGCCGCCACAAGCCCGGCGAGCACGTGCGCGTGTTCCCGCTGTCCAACTGGACCGAGCTGGACGTGTGGCGCTACATCGAGCGCGAGGGCATCGAGCTGCCCGAGATCTACTACGCGCACGAGCGCGAGGTGTTCGCGCGTGACGGCATGTGGCTCGCACCCGGCGAGTGGGGTGGGCCCCGCGCCGACGAGCGGCTCGAGACGCGCACCGTGCGGTACCGCACCGTGGGTGACATGAGCTGCACCGGAGCGGTCGACTCGTCCGCGACGACCGTCGCAGACGTCATCGCCGAGGTCGCCGCGAGCCGCCTCACCGAGCGTGGCGCCACCCGCGCCGACGACCGCGCGTCCGAGGCCGCCATGGAGGACCGCAAGCGGGAGGGGTACTTCTGATGCCCACCGCCCCCGGCCCCACCCAGACGAACGACGAGACGAGACCCGTGACGACGTCCCCCACCCCCGCCCCCGGCACCGCACCCGCCGCGCTGTCCGAGGGCGCCGCCGAGCACGCCTCGCGCGAGCTCCTGCGGCTCGCCACCGCCGGCTCCGTCGACGACGGCAAGTCCACGCTGATCGGGCGCCTGCTGTACGACACGAAGTCGGTGCTCGCCGACCAGCTCTCGGCCGTCGAGCGCGCGACCGCGGCGCGCGGCGCCGCCGCGGGCGAGGTCGACCTCGCCCTGCTCACCGACGGCCTGCGCGCCGAGCGCGAGCAGGGCATCACGATCGACGTCGCGTACCGCTACTTCTCGACGGCCCGACGCGCGTTCGTCCTCGCGGACACCCCGGGCCACGTGCAGTACACGCGCAACATGGTCACGGGCGCCTCGACCGCCCAGCTCGCGATCGTGCTGGTGGACGCCCGCAAGGGCGTGCTCGAGCAGACGCGGCGGCACGCCACGGTCGCCGCGCTGCTCGGCGTCCCGCACGTGCTGCTCGCCGTGAACAAGATGGACCTCGTCGACTTCGACGCCGCGACGTTCCACGCGATCGCCGAGGACTTCGCGGGTTACGCGGCTGGCCTCGGGCTGGGCGACGTGCTGGCCGTGCCGGTCTCGGCGCTCACGGGCGACAACGTCGTCGAGCGCTCGTCGCGCACGCCCTGGTACGACGGGCCGACGCTGCTCGAGCACCTCGAGACCGTCCCCGTGTCCGACGCGCGCGGTGAGGACGACCTGCGCCTGCCCGTGCAGGTGGTCATCCGGCCGCGCACCGCGGAGCACCCCGACTACCGCGGGTACGCCGGACGCATCGCGTCGGGCACCGTGCGCGTGGGCGACGCGCTGACGGTGCTCCCGTCCGGCAAGACGAGCCTCGTCACGGGCATCGACACGTTCGACGGCCCGCTCGACGAGGCGACCGCGGGCAGGTCCGTGACCGTGCGGCTCGCCGACGAGCTCGACATCTCCCGCGGCGACGTGCTTGTCCCCACCGGTGCGTCCGTGACCCTCGGGCAGGACCTCGTGGGCACCGTGTGCTGGCTGTCGGAGCGCCGCTCGGTGCTGGGCGCGCGTCTGCTCGTACGCGTCGGCACGCGCACCGTGCGCGCGCTCCTGCGCGAGGTCGACGCCCGCCTCGACGTCGACACCCAGACGGTCGAGCTGCTCAGCGGCGTCGACACGCTGCACCAGGTGGACGCCACCGACACGTCGTCGGACGCCACCCCCACGGGGCTCGGGCTCAACGCGATCGGTCGCGTGCGCGTGCGGCTCGCCGAGCCCGTGCTGCTCGACGACTACGCCGAGCACCGCGGGACCGGCGCGTTCCTCCTCGTCGACCCCGCGGACGGCTCGACGCTCGCCGCCGGCATGGTCGGCCCGACGCTGCTCGACCGTCTCGCCCCCGAGGTCGTCGCGGACGAGACGGCCGACGCGGACTGGCTCGCGGGGGCAGGCATCTGATGCACCCGCTCCTGCTGGACCTGGCCGGACGGCGCGTGCTCGTCGTCGGCGGAGGTCCGGTCGCGGCCCGCCGCTGCGCACGCCTCGTCGAGGACGGGGCCGACGTCCTCGTCGTCGCGCCCGCGCTCTGCGAGGACCTGGCGGCGCTCGCCGCACGCGGCGGCGTGCGCTGGGAGAGGCGCGACTACGCCCCCGGCGACCTCGCGGACGCGTGGCTCGTGCACACCGCCACGGGTGTGCGGGCGATCGACGACCAGGTCGCGGCCGACGCCGAGAACGCGCGCGTGTGGTGCGTCCGCGCCGACGACCACGCCGCGTCCTCCGCATGGACGCCCGCGGTGGCACGCTCCGGGGACGTCACCGTCGCCGTCAACGCGGGCGGCGACCCGCGTCGCGCCGCCGCGCTGCGGTCCGCGATCGCGCTGCTCCTGGACACCGGCGGCCTCCCGCTGCGGCACCACCGGGCTCCCGCCACGGGCTCCGTCACGCTCGTCGGCGGTGGGCCGGGTGACCCGGGGCTCATCACGACCAAGGGTCGGCGAGCGCTCGCCGAGGCCGACGTCGTGGTGGTCGACCGCCTCGGGCCGCGCGAGCTGCTCGCGGAGCTGCCCGACGAGGTCGAGGTCGTCGAGGCGGGCAAGGCCCCGCACGCGCACACACTCACGCAGACCCAGATCAACGCGGTGCTCGTGGACCGCGCGCGCGCCGGGCTGCGCGTCGTGCGGCTCAAGGGCGGCGACCCGTACGTGCTCGGGCGTGGCGGCGAGGAGGTCGCCGCGTGCGTGGCGGCCGGCGTGCCCGTCACGGTCGTGCCGGGCGTGACGAGCGCCGTCGCGGTGCCGGGTGCCGCGGGCATCCCGGTGACCCACCGCGGCCTGTCCCGTCAGGTCACGATCCTGTCCGCGCACGACACCGACCCCGACTGGTCCGCCCTCGCGCAGCTCGGCGGCACGCTCGTGCTGCTCATGGGGGTCGCGCGCATCGGCGCGTACGCCGACGCGCTCGTCGCGCACGGCACCGACCCCGGGACACCGGTCGCCGTCGTCGAGAACGGCACCCTGCCGAGCCAGCGCACGACGGTCGGCACCCTCGCGACCATCGCGGACCTCGCGCGCGAGCGCGCGGTGGCCAACCCCGCGGTCATCGTCGTCGGCGACGTCGCCGCCCTCGCCGACTCGCTGTGACCCGGGGCGAGCGCAGGCACCCTACGGTCTGACCATGACCGACTCCCCCGCGCTCGACGTCCTGCTGCACGCGACCGCCGCGCCCCCCACGCGGCTCGAGCCGCGGGAGGACGAGGCCGAGCTGGTCGCGCTGCTCGACGACCTCGCCCCCGGCCGGTCCGTGCGCGCCAACATGATCGCCACGCTCGACGGCGCCGCGACCGGCCCGGACCGCGTCACGGGCTCGATCAACGGACCGGCCGACCTGCGCGTGTTCACCGCGCTGCGCGCGCTGGCCGACGTGGTGCTCGTCGGCGCGGGCACGGTCCGCCAGGAGCGCTACCGCGAGCTGGACCTGCCGCCCGCGGTGGCCGCGACGCGCCGCGCGCACGGCCGGGGCGACCGCCCCGCGCTCGCCGTGGTCACGCGGTCCGGCGACGTGCCGGGCGCGCTGCTCGACGCCGAGCGCCCGCCGCTCGTCGTCACGTGCGCGACGAGCCCGCGCGTCGGGGAGCTGCGCGACCGGCTCGGCGACGGCCTCGTCGTCGCGGGACGCTCCGCCGTCGACCTGCGGGGTGCCCTCGCCGCGCTGGCCGAGCGCGGCCTGACCGCGGTGCTCACCGAGGGCGGGCCGACGCTGCTCGGGGAGCTCGTGTCGCTGGGCCTCGTCGACGAGCTCTTCCTCACGTGGAGCCCGACGGTCGTGGGCGGCCCCGCACCGCGGGTCCTGGACGGCGCGCCGTGGGTGCGCGACCCCCTGCCCGCGCGCCTCGTGCAGCTCCTGCACGCCGACGGCGTCCTGCTCGGGCGCTGGGACCTGCGCACGGCCAGCCAGGACGCGCGTTCGCAACTAGGCTCGGCGACGTGACCGACACGATCCTGGTGCTCATCGAGGACACCCTCGCGCCCGTCGACGTCCAGCACCTGCTCGCCCTCCACGAGGGCGAGCAGCTCGCGTACCACGTGCTGGTGCCTGCCGACACCGACCGCCCGCTGCTGCCGACCATCGTCGACGACCTCGGGCTCGGCGAGATCAAGGGCGCGCTCGAGCGCCTGCGCGGCAAGGAGCCCACCGAGCGCGAGGCGACCGCGACGGCCGCCGAGCAGCTCTCGAGCACGCTCGCGGAGTTCGCCGCGGCCGGCCGGACCGCGACCGGCGAGGTCGTCGACGACGACCCACTGCCCGCGCTGCGCGCCGCCGCGGCGGCGCACGACGCGCGTGAGGTCGCGATCGTCACCTACCCGCACGCGTGGCTCGACACGTTCCACCGCGACTGGGCGTCCCGGGCCCGCGACGAGCTGCACATCCCGGTGCTGCACCTGTACTCGGGCACGTCCGAGCTCGGCTGACCGCGAGGATCTCGACGCTTGCGCCGACGCGGGTCAGAAGCCCGTGTCGGTGGGCTCCGGGTACCAGCGACGGAACTTGCGCACCTGGTTGACCGCTGCCGCGAGCACGTAGAACCGACGCCGCGGCGACAGGTCCTTGCGGTAGCGCAGCGGGTGCGCGGTGGCGCCCGCCCGGATCAGGCCGCGCACGCGCGCCGCGAGCTGCGGGTCCCGCACGTACCGCAGCAGGAGGCGGTGCGGCAGGATCGAGTAGAGCACCTCGCGGTCGACGACGACGGGATCGACCGCGCGGTTCTCGATGCGGTCCTCCACGACGAACCGCACCGGGTTGGCACCCGCCGCGGTCACGTAGTAGTTGTTCCGCCCGATGCGCGGGTTGACCTCGAAGAACCGGAACCGGCCCGTGCGCGGGTCGACCTTGACGTCGAAGTTCGCGAAGCCCACGTAGCCGGTCGCGGTGAGGAACCGGTGCGCCTGCTCGAGCATCGCGTCGTCGCGGTAGGTGACCATCGCGGCCGGGTTCCCCAGGCCGGACGGGGTGTGCTCCTCGAGCAGCACGTGCGCGCAGCACGAGAGGGTCACGACCCCGCGCTGGTCCACGTACGCGGTGACCGAGCGCATCTGCGTGTCGTCGCCCGGCACGAGCTCCTGCACGACGAACCGGCCGCGGTACCCCGCCGCGCGCAGCGAACGCCACAGCGCCGCGAGCTCGTCGGGCGAGGAGATCTCGAAGACCTTCTTCTTCCCCTCGAACTCGACGTCCTGGTAGTCCGCGCTGCTCGCCGCCTTCGCGATCAGCGGGTACTCCAGATCGACGGGCACGTCGGGCTCGTCCGATCCGAACGACTGGACGATCGTGCGCGGGACCGAGATGTCGAGCTCGGCGCAGATCTCCGCGAACGTCGCCTTGTCGCTGATGCGGGCCAGCAGGTCCGCCGAGAGGAACGGCACCGCGTAGAACGGCTCGAGCTCGGTGCGGTGCTCGACGACGACGCGCACGAGCCAGTCCGAGTTCGCCATCAGCAGCAGCCGGCGGTCCGGCAGGCGGTGCGCGACCTGAAGCAGACGGTCGACGAGCTGGCGCGGGTCGTGCCCGTCCGCGACGATCTCGTGCTCGACGATCTGCGAGTGCTGCACGGGACCGAGCGCGGCGCCCGCGACGACCACGGACGTCACGCCGTACTGCTCGTGGAACGACCGCGCGAGCGCGTAGACACCGATGTCCGCGCCGAGGATCACGGGCTGGAGCGCACGCGCGGCCGTCCCGTGACCCCCGGCGGGGGCGCTGGCCTGCGTCACGCGTCCTGCTCGGTGCGGTCGCCCGACCACAGGGTGTGGAACGAGCCGTCGCGGTCGGTGCGGCGGTAGGTGTGCGCGCCGAAGAAGTCGCGCTGCGCCTGGATGAGGGCGGCGGGCAGGCGCTCGGCACGCACGCCGTCGTAGTACGCGAGGGACGACGAGAACGCGGGGGTCGGCACGCCGTGCAGCGCGGCCCCGGCGACGATCCGACGCCACGCGGCCACACCGTTGCCGACCGCACCGGCGAAGTACTCGTCGGCCAGCAGCAGCGGCAGGTGCGGGGCGCGCTCGTACGCCTCGGTGATGCGGTTGAGGAACCGGGCGCGGATGATGCAGCCGCCGCGCCAGATGCGCGCCATGGCCCCGCGGTCGATGTCCCAGCCGAACTGCTCGGAGGCGGCGGCGATCTGGTCGAAGCCCTGCGAGTACGCCACGACCTTGGACGCGTACAGCGCCAGGCGCACGTCCTCGACGAACGCGTCCCGGTCGGTCACCTCCCACGGCGTGGTCGCCGCGGGCAGCACGCCGCGCGCGGCCTCGCGCTGGGCCACCCCGCCGGACAGCGCGCGCGCGAACGTGGCCTCCGCGATGCCGGTGATCGGGACACCCAGGTCGAGGCCGTTCTGCACGGTCCAGCGGCCGGTGCCCTTCTGCTCCGCCTGGTCCAGCACCACGTCGACGAACGCCGACCCGGTCGCCGCGTCCACGTGCTGCAGCACGTCGGCGGTGATCTCGATGAGGAACGACTCGAGGTCCCCGGTGTTCCACTCGGCGAAGATCTCGCCGATCTCGGCGGCCGACGCGCCCAGCCCCTGCTTGAGCAGGTCGTACGCCTCCGCGATGAGCTGCATGTCCGCGTACTCGATGCCGTTGTGCACCATCTTGACGAAGTGCCCGGCGCCGTCCGGGCCCACGTACGTGCAGCAGGGCACGCCGTCGACCTTCGCCGCGATCGTCTCCAGGATCGGGCCCAGGCTCGCGTAGGACTCGCGCGTGCCGCCCGGCATGATCGACGGGCCCAGCAGCGCGCCCTCCTCACCGCCCGAGACGCCCGAGCCGACGAAGTGCAGGCCCTGGGCACGCAGCGCGTTCTCGCGGCGCACCGTGTCCGGGAAGTGCGCGTTCCCGGCGTCGACGACGATGTCGCCCTCCTCGAGGAACGGCACGAGCTCGTCGATCACCGCGTCGGTCGCCGCACCGGCCTTGACCATCACGACGACCTTGCGCGGCCGCTCGAGCGACGCGACGAAGTCCGCGACCGACTCGGACGGCACGAACGTGCCCTCGTCGCCGTGCTCGGCGACCAGCGAGGCCGTCTTCTCCCACGATCGGTTGTGCACGGCCACGGTGAAGCCGTTGCGGGCGAAGTTGCGCGCCAGGTTGCGGCCCATGACCGCGAGCCCGGTGACGCCGATCTGCGCGATCCCGACCTGACCGCCGGGGGCGATGTCGACCATGCTGTGTGGTGCTCCTTCGGTTCGTCGCCTCGGCGGGCGCGGACGTGTGGTGTGCCGGATGAGGTGCCGCCTCAGCCTAGTGCGCACGCCCCGACGCCCCGCCGGGACGATCAGGGGTCAAGATGTCTCACCGCGGGGCCGCGCCGAGCGTGAGGTCCTCCCGCATCGCGGCCAGCAGCGGGGAGCCCGCTCCGAGGCGCCGCTCGACGAGCGCGAGCGCCGACGCGTCGACCTGGTGCGCCGCGGCGCGGGCCGTGTCCTCGACCAGCCGTGCGAGCGTCGCGGCGGGCAGCGCCGTCGCGCGGTCGGACAGCACGAGGCGGACGAGGCGTCCGCGCGCGTCGACCTCCACGCGCACCTCGCCGCGCCCGGAGCGCGCGGACGCGTGCTGGCGCGCGAGCTCGTCGCGCAGCGCCTCGGCCGCCTCCGCGTGCCGCTCCGCGTCCCGCACCTGCCGCGCGATGCGCTCGCTCGCCCCCTCGTGCCAGGCGCCCTCCACCCCGCCGTCCGGACGGCCATCCGGGCGGCCATCCGGGCGGCCATCCGGGCGGCCGTCCGGCCCGCCGTCCGCGGCGGCGCCGGGTGCTGAGACCGTCGACGACCCGCTCGCGCGCGACGGCGCCGACCCGGCACGCGGCCTGCGGCCGCCCGTCCGCGCCGAGGGGACGAAGCCCCCGCCCGTGTCCCCCGTGCGTGGTCCGTTCGCGTCCATGACTGCTCCCCCGTCGCTCGTCGTCGGTGCGCCTCGTGCGGCACGGTCGGGACGGTAGCGGCGTGGCGAGGACGCCCGAGCGCGTCCTCCACAGGCGCTCGGCGCGCCCTGCACGCGCGCGTGGGTCCCGTTGCCTACGCTCGGCAACCATGACCCCCGCCGGCCCCGACGACGTCCCCGTCGAGTTCGTCCAGGCCCTGCGTTCGCTGCGTGCCGTCAGCGTCCGACCCGAGGTGCTCCTCGACGAGGTGCCGGGTCCGGCCCGCATCGCGCCCTTCTCGGCGGCGCTCACGGCCGAGGTGCGCACCGCGCGTCGCTCCGTCGCGGCCGCCGAGCTCGCGTCGGGCCGGTTCGTCGTGCTGTACGACCCGGCGGGCCAGGAGGCGTGGGACGGCCGGTTCCGGCTGGTGACGCTCGTGCGGGCGACGCTCGAGCCGGAGGTCGGCGCGGACCCGCTGCTCGCGGAGGTCGCGTGGACCTGGTTCCTCGACGCGCTCGCGAGCGTCGGCCTCGAGGCGCACGCCGCGGGTGGGACGGTCACCCGGGTGCTGTCCCAGAGCTTCGGCGCGCTCGAGGTGCGGGCCGAGCAGACCGAGCTCGAGATCCGCGCGTCGTGGACGGCGGCGGACGACGACCTGCGCGACCACCTGCGGGCGTGGGAGACGCTGCTGTGCACCGCGGCCGGCCTACCGCCCCTGCCCGAGGGCGTGGTCCCGCTCGGTCCGCGCCACTGACGCTCGGTCCGCACCGCTGACGCGCAGCCTGAGCAGCGCACTCACCTCACCGGTGTGACGGATTCGTCCTACCGGGGCTCAAGTCCCCGGACCGGGGTGCCGATCAGCACGTCGTGAGCATCGAGCCGCTGCGCCGCGCACCCGTCGCCCGTCCTGCTGCCTCGGCGGGCCAGGCCGCGACGCGCCCCGCCGCGGCCCATCACATGTGCGTCGTGGTCACCGAGCTCGCCGACGGCGACGGGAGCTCGCTCGTGCAGAACCTGCGCCGCCGCGGGAGCCAGCGCGTCGTCGTGCTGACCCGCCGCGCGAGCCGCCAGGAGCTCGGCATCCTGCTCGCCGGCGGGGTGCGTGGCGCGGTCGCGGGCGCCACGTCGCCGTCGCTCCAGCGCACACCGGCCGCTCCCCCGCCCGCGCCGTCCCTGCCGGAGCTCACGACCCGTGAGCTGAGCGTCCTCAAGCTCGTCGCCCAGGGGCGCAGCAACCGGCTGATCGGCGAGGAGCTCGGCCTGTCCGCGCTGACGGTCAAGAGCCACCTCGCGCGCATCTCCCGCAAGTTCGGCACGGGCGACCGTGCCCACCTGGTCGCCATGTCGTTCCGTGGCGGACTCCTCGACTGACGCTGTCGTCCCACGACTTGCGGCGCGCTTCGCGTGGCAGCGCAGCCACGTCGCCTACGGTGGGAACATGCGACCTGAGGACGACGAGCGCGCGCCCGCCGGGACCGCGGACGTCGACTCCTCGACCGTGGCCGACCCGGCAGTGACCGAGCCGGCAGCGACCGACGACACCACGACGCCCGGGACCCCCGCGGCGGTGGAGGTCGTCGCACTGACCGAGCCGGCCGAGGGCGTCCCGCCGGTCGTCGACACCCCCGGGGCGCTCGCCGCCGTGGTCGCGGCCTTCGGCGCGGCGACCGGCCCCGTCGCGGTCGACGCGGAGCGCGCGTCGGGATACCGCTACGGCCAGCGCACGTACCTGGTCCAGCTCCGGCGCGAGGGCGCCGGCACGGCGCTCGTCGACCCGATCGCGCTGCCCGACCTGTCGGCGCTGTCGGAGGCGCTCGTCGGCGTCGAGTGGGTGCTGCACGCCGCGTCGCAGGACCTGCCGGGCCTCGCGGAGCAGGGCATGCGCCCCTCGCGCGTGTTCGACACCGAGCTCGCCGCCCGGTTGCTGGGCATGGAGCGCGTGGGGCTCGCGGCCGTCGTGGCCGACACCCTCGGCCTCGGTCTCGCCAAGGAGCACTCGGCCGTGGACTGGTCCACGCGTCCGCTGCCGGTGGAGTGGCTGCGGTACGCGGCGCTCGACGTCGAGGTGCTGGTGGAGGTGCGTGAGGTCCTGGCGGAGCGGCTCGCGGTGAGCGGCAAGGCCGAGTGGGCCGCCCAGGAGTTCGAGGCCGTGCGGACCGCACCCGCGCCGCCCCCGCGCGTGGAGCCGTGGCGCCGCGTCTCGGGCCTGCACGCGGTCCGGGACGCGCGTCGGCTCGCGGTCGTGCGCGAGCTGTGGGAGACGCGTGACACGAACGCGCGCCAGCGCGACCTGTCGCCCGGACGCGTGCTGCCGGACGCGGCGATCGTCGCGGCCGCGCAGGCGCTGCCACGCGGTGTCACGGCACTGACGGCACTGCCGGCGTTCTCGGGCAAGGGCACGCGGCGGCGCGCACCGCTGTGGCAGTCCGCGATCGACCGCGCACTCGCGCTGCCCGACTCCGAGCTGCCGTCGGTGCGCGGGCCGAAGAGCGACGCGCCCCCGCCGCCGCGCGCGTGGGCGGACCGTGACCCTGCCGCTGCCGCACGGCTCGCCGCCGCGCGCGACGTGGTGGTGAGCCTGTCGGAGCAGCACACGGTGCCGGTCGAGAACCTCCTGCAGCCGGACCTGCTGCGGCGCCTGTGCTGGTCGCCGCCCTCCTCGCTCGACGCGGGGTCGATCGCCGAGCAGCTCACCGCCGGGGGCGCTCGCGCGTGGCAGGTCGAGCTCGTGGCGGGGCCGTTCGCGGCGGCGTTCGCGACCCTCGGGCCCTGAGCCGGGCCTGAGCCCGGATCGCTGCGCGGAACCCGCCCGGGGTCGGGCGACGGATGTTACTCTCGGGTAACTTCGGCCCCATGGGTCGAAGGTCCCGACGTCCGTGCAGGTCGCGGGACACCCGCAGCGCTTCCCGGTCGTTGACCACCCCTGGACACCGTCGTCCCTCAGGAGGCCCCGATGCCCGCCGCCCCCGCCGTCCGTCGCACCGTGTTCGTCGACGGGGTCCGCACCCCGTTCGGCCGCGCACGCCCCGACGGCCTGTACGGCCACACACGCGCCGACGACCTCGCGGTCAAGACCGTCCGTGAGCTCCTGCGCCGCCACCCGCAGCTCCCGCCCGAGCGGGTCGACGAGGTCGCGATCGCCGCGACCACGCAGGCCGGCGACCAGGGCCTGACCCTCGGCCGCACGGTCGGCGTGCTCGCCGGGCTGCCGCGCAGCGTGCCCGGCTACGCGATCGACCGCATGTGCGCCGGCGCGATGACCGCGGTCACCAACCTCGCGGGCCAGATCGGCGTGGGCGCGGCCGACGTCGCGCTGGCCGGCGGCGTCGAGCACATGGGCCACCACCCCATGGGGTTCGACGCCGACCCCAACCCGCGCTTCCTGTCCGAGCGGCTCGTCGCGGCCGACGCGCTCAACATGGGCGTGACGGCCGAGAACCTGCACGACCGCGACGCGGGCCTCACGCGCGAGCGCGCCGACGCGTACGGGGTGGCGAGCCAGCGCAAGTACGTCGACGCGCTCGCCGCGGGCAAGATCGACCCGGACCTCGTGCCCGTCGCCACGCGCGACCCCGAGCGGGGCTGGGGCCTCGCGACGGCCGACGAGCCGCCCCGTCCGGGCACGACCCTCGAGGCGATCGCCGCGCTCCCGACCCCGTTCCGCCCCGGCGGGCGCGTCACGGCGGGCACCTCCGCGCCGCTGACCGACGGCGCCACCGCGTGCCTCCTGGCCGCCGAGGACACCGCCGCCGAGCTCGGCCTGCCGGTGCGCATGCGGCTCGTCTCCTTCGCGTACGCGGGCGTCGAGCCCGAGATCATGGGCGTGGGTCCGGTGCCCGCGACGCACCGCGCGCTCGAGCGTGCGGGTCTGACGATCGACGACATCGGGCTCTTCGAGATCAACGAGGCGTTCGCCGTGCAGGTGCTCGCGTTCCTCGACGCGTTCGGGATCGCGGACGACGACCCGCGCGTCAACCCGTACGGCGGTGCGATCGCCGTGGGTCACCCGCTCGCGTCGTCGGGCGTCCGCCTCATGACGCAGCTCGCCCGCCAGTTCGCCGAGCGGCCCGAGGTCCGCTACGGGCTCACGACGATGTGCGTCGGTCTCGGCCAGGGCGGCACCGTCATCTGGGAGAACCCGCACCACGCCGAGTACGAGCCGACGGCCACCACCGCGGCCGGCGCCGCGCCGATCGACGAGGAGGTCGCCCCGTGAGCGGCGAGACCACCCCCACGCCCACCCCCACGACGAACGACCCCACGAGCCGCGCCGTGGGCTCGCCGCGCACCGAGCGTGTCGCGCACGCCCTCGCGCGCGACGTCCGCCTCCCCGACGGGGCGGGCACGCTCGCCCTCGTCACGATCGACAACGGCCTGGACCACACCAAGCCCACCACGTTCGGCCCGACGGGCATCGCGGAGCTCACCGCGACGCTGACGTCGGTGCGCGACCGCGTGCGCGCCGGCGAGGTCCAGGCGGTCGCGGTCACGGGCAAGCCGTACTACCTGGCCGCCGGCGCCGACCTCACGCAGGTCGCGGGCGTCACGAGCCGCGAGGAGGCTCTTCAGCTCGGCCGGGGCGGCCACGCCGCGTACGGGCTCCTGCACGACATGGGCGTGCCGACGTTCGCGTTCGTCAACGGCGTCGCGCTCGGCGGCGGGTTCGAGCTCGCGCTGAACTGCGACTACCGCACGGCCGCCGCCGACGTCCGCGCGCTCGCCCTGCCCGAGACGGGACTCGGCCTCGTGCCGGGGTGGGGCGGTGCGTACCTGGTCCCACGGCTCGTCGGCGTGCAGGACGCGCTCGACGTCATCCTCACGCGGCCCGCGGCGAACAAGCCGTTCACCGCGCAGCAGGCGGAGCGGATCGGGCTGGTCGACGTCGTGCTCGACACGGCCGACTTCCTCGAGGAGTCCGTGCGCTGGGCCGCGCGCGTCCTGCGGGGGGAGGTCGTCGTGCCGCGCCGCGAGCTCGACGACGAGGCCACGTGGCGCGCGGTGACCGACGCCGCCCGCGCACGCCTCGACGCGACGATCCACGGCTCGCGGCCCGCTCCGTACCGGGCGCTGGACCTCGTCGCCCACGCGCGCGACCGCTCGCGCGAGGAGGCGTTCGCCGCGGAGGACGAGGCGCTCGCCGACCTCATCCTGTCCGACGAGATGCGCGCGTCGGTCTACGCGTTCGGGCTCGTCTCGGGTGGCAAGCGACCCGTCGGCGCACCCGACCCCGCGCTCGCCCGCCCGGTGACGCGCGTCGGGATCGTCGGCGCCGGGCTCATGGCGGCGCAGATCGCACTGCTGCTCGCGCAGCGCCTCGGGGTACCGGTGGTCATGCGCGACCTCGACGACGAGCGCGTGGCCAAGGGGCTCGAGGCGGTCCGCTCGGGCGTGGAGCGGCTCACGTCGACCGGCAGGCTGTCGCCCGCGGCAGCGTCGCGCCTGCTCGGCTCCGTGCGTGGCACCACGGACCTCGCCGACCTCGCGGACTGCGACCTCGTGATCGAGGCGGTGACCGAGGTGCTCTCGCTCAAGAAGCGGGTGTTCGCGGAGGTCGAGCAGGTGGTCTCGCCTGACGCGGTGCTCGCGACGAACACCTCCGCCCTGTCGGTCACGCAGATGGCGGCGGACCTGCAGCATCCCGAGCGCGTCGTCGGGCTGCACTTCTTCAACCCGGTCGCCGCCATGCCGCTCGTCGAGGTGGTGCAGGCCGAGCGCACCTCGCCCGAGGCTCTCGCCACGGGGTTCGCGGTCGCGAGCCGGCTCCGCAAGACGGCCGTGCTCGTCGCCGACCGCCCGGGCTTCGTCGTCAACCGCCTGCTCGTGCTGCTGCTCGGCGTGATCGTCGACGCGGTCGAGAAGGGCACGCCCGTCGAGGTCGCGGACCGCGCGCTGCGGCCGCTCGGCCTGCCCATGCCGCCGTTCGAGCTGTTCGACCTCGTCGGTCCGGCCGTAGGCCTGCACGTGCTCACCTCGCTGCGCGAGGACCTGGGCGAGCGGTTCCCCCGCTCCCCCGGTCTGGCCAGGCTCGTCGAGGACGGCACGACCGTCGTGCTGCCCGCCGCCGGCAAGGGCCTGCCCAAGCCTGTCGACCCGGCGATCCAGGCGACGTTCGACGCGGCCCGCGAGGCCGAGCCGCTCGGCGAACCGCTCGACGAGGCGGGCGTCCTCGACTCGGTGCTCACGGCCCTCACGCGCGAGATCGGGCACATGCTCGACGAGGGCGTGGTCGCCACCCCGCAGCAGATCGACCTGTGCATGATCCTGGGTGCCGGCTGGGGCTTCCACCTCGGTGGGATCACGCCGTACCTGGACCGCACGGGCTGCAGCGAGCGGGTGCTCGGGCGCCGGCTGCTGCCGGACGGCGTGGCGAACGTCCCCACAGCGTGACCACGCGGCCCGACAGCGCGCTCTGACCACGCGCTCTCACGACGACCTGACCGCACGACCTGACCGCACGACGACGCGTGAGGGCGGTCGCACCCACGGTGCGGCCGCTCTCACGCGCGGTCCCACCTCCTCACCCAGCGGACGTGACAAGGTTGTCCCCATGTGGCCCGATCTGACCTTCGTCGGCTCCCTCGACCCCCGCGCGGCCGTGGGGGCGTCGCGTCTGCTCGCCGGCCTCGTCGCCTGGCCCGAGATCACGACGCGCTGGCACGACGAGTCGGCGTGCGCCGGCATGAGCGTCGGGGCGCTCACCTGGCACCTCGTGAACCAGCCGCAGCGGATCGTCGAGACGCTCGCGGCCCACGACCCGCACGACTCCCGGTTGGCCGAGCCGATCCCCGTCTCGACGCACTACGCGAACGCCGTGTGGATCCGCGAGGACCTCGACGGCCCGTCGAACGTTGGTGTGCGCGAGCGCGGCGAGGAGCAGGCGGCCGCGGGCCCGCAGGCGGCTGCCGCCGCGGCGGTCGAGGTCGCGGCACGGCTCGACGTCGCGCTCACGACCGCGCCGCCCGTGGTCGTCGTGCCCTGGACCGGTGCGGCCATGGCGATCGAGGACTTCGTCGCGACCCGCCTGCTCGAGATCGTCGTGCACTCCGACGACCTGGCCGCGAGCCTGTCGGTCCCGGCACCGCGCTTCGCGCCCGAGGCGCTGTCGCCCGTGCTGACCCTCCTGACCGACCTCGCGCTGCGCCGGCACGGGCAGGACGCACTGGTGCGGACGCTGAGCCGCCCCCAGCGTGCTCCCGAGCAGGTCAGCGCGTTCTAGAAGACCTGCAGGCCGCGCGCCCGGAACTGACCGCGCACCCGCTCGACCAGCTCGGGGCTGGGCGGCTGCGTGTCCTCGAGCTCGTACCGCATGCCCAGCTCGGCCCACTTGTCGCGGCCCATCTGGTGGAACGGCAGCACCTCGACGCGCGTGACGCACTCGCCGAGCGACGCGACGTACTGCGCGACCTTCTCGACGTTCTCGACGTCGTCCGTCAGGCCGGGCACGAGCACGAAGCGGATCCAGACCTCCGTGTCGCCGCGCGCCGCGAGGCGCCGGCCGAACTGCAGCGTGGGCTCGAGCTCACGGCCCGTGACGCGCTCGTAGGTCTCCGGGTCGCCGGACTTCACGTCCAGCAGGACGAGGTCGAGGTCGTCGAGCATCTCGTCGGTGCACTGCGCGCCCAGGTAGCCGGACGTGTCGATCGCGGTGTGCACGTCCATGGCCTTCGCGCCGCGCAGCAGGCGCCGCACGAACGCGGGCTGCATGAGCGGCTCACCGCCGGAGATCGTCAGGCCGCCGTGCGTCGCACGCATGACGCCGCGGTAGCGGCTCACCCGCGCGAGCAGCTCGTCGGACGTGACGTCCGTGCCGCGACGCATCTCCATGGTGTCCGGGTTGTGGCAGTACAGGCAGCGCAGCGGGCAGCCGGCCAGGAAGACCGTCATGCGGGTCCCGGGCCCGTCCACCGCGGTGACGAGCTCCCACGAGTGGACCGACCCGACCTCGCCCGCCCGAACGGCGGCGAGCCGCGCGGACCGGTCCTCGTTCGTGGCCTCCTCGAGGCCCTCGGTGCCCGCACCCTGCACGCGCCCGTGCGCGCCGCCGACGAGCGGCATCCCCAGCGGGACGACCGGGGCCCCGACCTGCGGGTCGGTCACCGTGCTCATCGTCGTCTCCTCTGGGGGTGCGGGAAGGGGGGGTCCGACCGGGGCGGGTCCGCGTGTCAGCGGGACGGACCCACCCCGGCGGCGTCGTGTCAGACCGCGCCGTGGAACGTCCGCGACAGGACGTCGAGCTGCTGCTCGCGCGTCAGCCGGACGAAGTTCACGGCGTAGCCGCTCACGCGGATGGTGAGCTGCGGGTAGTTCTCCGGGTGCTCCATCGCGTCGACGAGCGTCTCACGGTTCAGCACGTTGACGTTCATGTGGTAGCCGTGGGACATCGTGTACGCGTCCAGGAGGCCGACGAGGTTGGCGATCTGCTCGTCCCGCGTGCGGCCGAGGCCCGAGGGCACGACCGACGACGTGAGCGAGATGCCGTCCTGCGCCTGCGAGTAGGGCAGCTTCGCGACCGACAGCGCGGAGGCGAGCATGCCGTGCGTGTCGCGGCCGTTCATCGGGTTGGCGCCCGGGGCGAACGGCTCGCCGTGGCGCCGGCCGTCGGGCGTGGAGCCCGTCGCCTTGCCGTACACGACGTTCGACGTGATGGTCAGCACGGACTGCGTGTGCAGCGCGCCGCGGTACGTCGGGTTCTGGCGGATCTTGCGCATGAACGTCTCGACCAGGTACACCGCGATGTCGTCGGCACGGTCGTCGTCGTTGCCGTAGGTCGGGAAGTCGCCCTCCACCTGGTACTCGGTGACGAGACCGTCCGCGGTGCGCAGCGCGCGCACCTTCGCGTACTTGATGGCCGACAGCGAGTCCGCCACGACCGACAGGCCCGCGATGCCGCACGCCATGGTCCGCAGGATGTCGCGGTCGTGCAGCGCCATCTCGATGCGCTCGTACGCGTACTTGTCGTGCATGTAGTGCACGCAGTTGAGCGCGTCGACGTAGGTCTGGGCGAGCCAGTCCATCGTCTTGTCGAACTTCGCCATGACGTCGTCGTAGTCGAGGAACTCGCCCTCGACCGGCGCGGACACCGGGGCGATCTGCTTGCCCGACACCTCGTCGCGGCCGCCGTTGATGGCGTAGAGCAGCGCCTTGCCCAGGTTCACGCGGGCGCCGAAGAACTGCATCTGCTTGCCGACCCGCATCGGGGACACGCAGCACGCGATCGCGGCGTCGTCGCCCCAGTCGGCACGGATCAGGTCGTCGGACTCGTACTGCACGGCGGACGTGTCGATCGACACCTGCGCGCAGAACTTCTTGAAGCCCTCGGGCAGCGCGTCGGTCCAGAAGACCGTCATGTTCGGCTCGGGCGCCGGACCCAGGTTGTAGAGGGTCTGCAGGAAGCGGAACGAGTTCTTGGTGACGAGCGTGCGGCCGTCCTCGCCCATGCCACCGATGGTCTCGGTGACCCACGTCGGGTCGCCCGAGAACAGGTTGTCGTACTCGGGGGTGCGCAGGAACCGGACGATGCGCAGCTTGATGACGAAGTCGTCGATGATCTCCTGCGCCTGCTCCTCGGTGATGGTGCCGGCGGCCAGGTCGCGCTCGAGGTAGATGTCGAGGAACGTGGACGTGCGGCCCAGCGACATCGCGGCGCCGTTCTGCTCCTTCACCGCGGCGAGGTAGCCGAAGTACAGCCACTGCACGGCCTCGCGGCCGGTCGTCGCGGGGCCCGAGATGTCGTAGCCGTAGGACGCGGCCATCTGCTTGAGCTCGCCCAGCGCGCGGATCTGCTCCGCCAGCTCCTCGCGGGCCCGGATGACGTCCTCGACCGAACGCTCCATGTCGAGCTCGGCCTTCTCGAGCTTCTTGGCGTCGATCAGCGCGTCGACGCCGTACAGCGCGACGCGACGGTAGTCACCGATGATGCGGCCGCGGCCGTACGCGTCCGGCAGGCCGGTGATGATGTGCGACGAGCGCGCGGCGCGCACGTCCGGGGGGTACACGTCGAAGACGCCGTCGTTGTGCGTCTTGCGGTACTTGGTGAAGATGTCGACGATCTCCTGCGGTGCCTCGTAGCCGTACGTCTGCAGCGAGGTCTGGACCATGCGCCAGCCGCCGTTCGGCATGATCGCGCGCTTGAGCGGCGCGTCGGTCTGCAGGCCGACGATGACCTCGTCGTCCTTCGCGATGTACCCGGGGGCGTGCGAGGTGATGGTCGACGGGGTCGCGGCGTCGACGTCGTAGACACCCTTCTCGCGCTCCTCGGGGAACAGCTCGGAGAGCTTCGACCAGATGCCCGTGGTCCGCGCGGTGGGGCCGGCCAGGAACGCCGCGTCACCCTCGTAGGGCGTGTAGTTGCGCTGGATGAAGTCGCGCACGTCGACGTGGTCGACCCAGGGTCCGGCGACGAACCCCGCCCAGGCTGCAGGCGTCGTCGCCTCGAGGTTGTCGGTGCCGGGTACGGCGGTGGTGGACATCTTCGCTCCTCGTGGAATCGGTCCGGTACCACCGAACCTACGGAGCGAATGATGGGATGTCTCGGGACCCTGGTCCCGTACCCCGTGTGCCCCGAATCACACCTGTTCGCGTCAGCGCCGGGACAGAGCCGTCAGCACGTCCCGCGTGATGTCGCCGGCCGTGAGCCGCAGGGCCGTGACCAGCTGGTCGCGCGTCGCGTGCGGCAGGAACTCGCGCGGCACGCCGAAGGACTGGACCGGCACGACCACGCCCTGCTCGACCGCGCGCTGCGCGACGTGCGACCCGACTCCCCCGTCCACGAGACCGTCCTCGATCGTCACGACGTGGTCGTGCTCGCCGACGAGCTTCGTGAGGGCCTCCGGGACCGGCAGGACCCAGCGCGGGTCGACGACCGTCACGTGCAGCCCGTGCGCCGCGAGCTGCTCGGCCACCTCGAGCCCCGTGCCGACCATCGACCCCACGCCGACGACGAGCACGCGCCGGGCGTCGACGTCCGCGGCCTCGTGGCGCGCCAGCACGTCCAGGCCGTCGAGGTCCTCGAGCGCGGGGATCTCGGCCACGAGCGCGCTCTTCGGGTAGCGGACCACGGTCGGTGCGTCGTCGACGTCCACCGCCTCGCGCAGCGCGGTGCGCAGCGTCGCCTCGTCGCGCGGGGCGGCCAGCCGCAGGCCCGGGACGATCGCGAGCATCGCCATGTCCCACATGCCGTTGTGGCTCGCGCCGTCGTCGCCCGTGATGCCCGCGCGGTCCAGGACGAACGTGACGCCCGCGCGGTGCAGCGCGACGTCCATGAGCACCTGGTCGAACGCACGGTTGAGGAACGTCGCGTACACGGCGACCACCGGGTGCAGGCCACCGAACGCCAGGCCCGCGGCCGAGGTCGCGGCGTGCTGCTCCGCGATGCCCACGTCGAACACGCGGTCCGGGAACTCCGCCGCGAACGGCGCGAGACCCACCGGCTGGAGCATGGCCGCGGTGACCGCCACCACGTCCGGCCGGCGCCGGCCGATGCGGACGATCTCGTCGGCGAACACGCTCGTCCAGCCGAACCGCGACGGTGCGACCGGCAGCCCCGTCTCGGGGTGGATCACGCCGACCGCGTGGAACCGGTCCGCGACGTCCTGCTCGGCGGGCGTGTAGCCGCGCCCTTTCTCGGTGATGACGTGCACGATCACCGGGCCGCCGAACGCCTGCGCGCGTCGCAGCGCGCGCTCGACGGCCTGCTCGTCGTGCCCGTCCACCGGACCGACGTACTTCAGACCCAGGTCCTCGAACATGCCCTGCGGCGCGACGACGTCCTTGATGCCCTTCTTGAGGCCGTGCAGCGCGTCGTACGCGAGGCGTCCCGGCGGGCCGGAGCGCGTGAGCGTGCGCTTGCCCCAGGACAGCACGTTCTCGTAGCCCTGCGTGGTGCGCAGCGCGTCGAGGTGCATCGCGAGGCCGCCGATCGTGGGCGCGTAGGAGCGGCCGTTGTCGTTGACGACGACGACGAGCCGACGGTCCTGCGCGGCGGCGATGTTGTTGAGCGCCTCCCAGGCCATGCCGCCGGTGAGCGCCCCGTCACCGATCACCGCGACGACGTGCCGGTCCGAGCGGCCCTGCAGCTCGTTGGCCTTGGCGAGGCCGTCCGCCCAGCTCAGCGCCGTGGAGGCGTGGGAGTTCTCGACGACGTCGTGCTCGGACTCCGCGCGGCTCGGGTACCCGGACAGGCCGTCGCGGCGCCGCAGCGCGGCGAAGTCCTGGCGTCCCGTGAGCAGCTTGTGTACGTAGGACTGGTGGCCGGTGTCGAACACGAACGTGTCCCGCGGCGAGGAGAACACCCGGTGCATCGCGATCGTCAGCTCGACGACCCCGAGGTTCGGGCCGAGGTGGCCGCCGGTGCGCGCGACCTGGTCGACCAGGAAGGTGCGGATCTCCTGCGCGAGCGCGTCCAGCTGGCCCGGGCGCAACGCCCGGACGTCCGCCGGTGTGCGGATGGACGACAGCAGCGAACGTGCCACGCGGTCCTTGCCTCCCTCGTCCTGGTGCCCGCCCGCTCGCCCGTGACCGGTGGGCGCGGCGACGGCGGACGTCCCACTCTAGGCCGGGTCGGGCCCGCGCGTCGCGGCACGCCGCCGGCGCCGGAGCACGACGAACGCCACGACGAGCGCGACGAGCAGCACGAGGACGAGGACCGGGACGAACACCGCGGCCAGGCTCAGCCCCACGGAGGTGCCGTCCTCGACCGTCGAGACGACGGGCGCACCGGCCCCCAGCGTCGCGGCGTTCACCACGGGCCGGACCGTCGCCTTGCCAGCGTGCACGAGGGCCGCGACGAGCACCCCGGCGACGAACGGCACCCACGCGTGCCGCTCGACCCAGTCCGACCGCTCGAGGTCAGCGGCGGCGGAGGTCGCGGCGAACACCACGCCGCCGGACAGCGGCCGGATCGCGGTCTGCACCGCGTCGTTGACCGAGTCGACCACGGGCACCTTGTCGAGCACGACGTCCGCGAGCAGCAGCACGGTGCCGATGCCGATCGCCCACCAGGACTCGATCCACACCAGCGGGTCGGGCAGAGTCACCACATCGGTCAGGCGCGCGAGGAGCGCGACCACGAGGAACGGGATGTAGGCGTTCAGGCCCGCGGCCATGGACAGGCCGATCCCGGTGAGCGCGACGAACATGACGGCGACCCTAGCGAGCCGGCGCCCCCGCGGCGCGTGTGGGCGCCCGGACCCATACTCGGGCCGTGGCCACCACGTCCCGCACGCTGACCCTGCCCGACGGCCGTGTGCTGCGCGCGCACGCGAGCGACGCACGCCCGGACGCACCCGTCGTCGTGTGGCACCACGGCACGCCGCAGTCCGGCGCGCTGCTCGAGCCCGTGCTCGCCGCAGCGCGACCCCGCGGCCTGCGCGTCGTGTCCTACGCGCGACCGTCGTACGGCGGGTCGTCGCCCGCGCCCGGCCGGGACGTGGCGTCGGCCGCAGGCGACGTCGCGGCGGTGCTCGACGCGTTCGACGTGCCGCGCGCGGCGCACGTCGGGGCGTCCGGGGGCGGCCCCCACGCACTCGCGTGCGCCGGACTGCTGCCGGGGCGTGCGACGGCGGTCGTCAGCATCGCCGGGCTCGCGCCGTTCGACCCGGGCTTCGACTGGGCCGCCGGCATGGCCTCGGACGCCGCGCTGCGAGCGGCGTCCGCCGGGCGCGAGGCCCGGGCGCGCGTGGACGACGACGGCGTCGCGGGGTTCGTCGACGCCGACTGGCACGTACTGGACGGCCCGTGGGCCGCGCTCGGTGCCGACGCGGGGCCCGCGGGCGAGGCCTGGCCCGACGGCGCGGTCGACGACGACGTCGCCTACGCCTCACCGTGGGGGTTCTCCCCCCGTGACGTGCGCGCGCCCGTGCTGCTCGTGCACGGCGATCTCGACGGCGTCGTCCCGTCGACGCACAGCCGCCGCCTGCTCGGCCTGCTGCCGGACGCCCAGCTGTGGGAGCGCCCGCACGACGGGCACGTCTCGGTGCTCCGTGCGTTGCCCGTCGCGCTGGACTGGCTGATCGACACGCTCGGCGACTGACGGCGTCTCCCGCGGGCCCGACCGGCGGCCACGGCGGCGGACCGGCCGGTGGTACCCCCGCCGGGTAACATGCATCGGAAAGGGGTACCCCTCATGCGATTCCTGCCCGGCCACTCGGCCACCTCCGACCTGACCTACGGCGACGTCTTCCTCGTCCCGACGCGGTCCGAGGTCACCTCACGTTTCGACGTCGACCTGGCGACGACCGACGGCACCGGCACGACGATCCCCGTGGTCGTCGCGAACATGACGGCTGTCGCGGGCCGCCGCATGGCGGAGACGGTCGCGCGCCGCGGCGGGATGGCGGTCATCCCGCAGGACATCCCGGTCGACGTCGTGGAGGACGTCGTGCGGTCCGTCAAGGGCGCGCACCCCGTCGTCGAGAGCGCGGTCGTCGTCTCTCCGCACGACACCGTGCACACCGCCCTGACGCTCATCGGCAAGCGGTCGCACGGCGCCGCGGTGGTCGTCGCGGACGGCCGCCCGCTCGGCGTCGTGACCGAGGCCGACTGCCAGGGCGTCGACCGCTTCACACAGGTCGAGGACGTCATGACCGCGCACCCCACCACCGTCGACCTCGAGGTCGTCGAGGCCGGCGGTGCGCGGGGGCTCGAGGCGGCGTTCGAGAAGCTGCACTCGAGCCGGCGCCGGTTCTCCCCGGTGGTCCGCGACGGCGTGCTCGTCGGCGTGCTCACGCAGGTCGGCGCGCTGCGCTCGTCCATCTACCGCCCGGCGCTGGACGACTCCGGCCGCCTGCGCATCGCGGCCGCGGTCGGCATCAACGGCGACGTCAAGGCGAAGGCCGCGGCGCTGCTCGAGGCGGGCATCGACACGATCGTGGTCGACACCGCGCACGGCCACCAGCGCAAGATGCTCGACGCGCTCGCCGCGGTGCGCGCGCTCGACCCGCAGGTGCCGGTCGTCGCGGGCAACGTCGTGACCGCGGAAGGCACGCGCGACCTCGTCGAGGCGGGCGCCGACATCGTCAAGGTCGGCGTCGGCCCGGGTGCGATGTGCACGACGCGCATGATGACGGCCGTCGGACGGCCGCAGTTCTCGGCCGTCCTCGAGTGCGCCGCGGAGGCGCGCCGCCTCGGCGCGCACGTGTGGGCGGACGGCGGCGTGCGTCACCCGCGCGACGTCGCGCTCGCGCTCGCGGCCGGTGCGTCGCAGGTGATGATCGGCTCGTGGTTCGCGGGCACGCACGAGTCGCCCGGCGACCTGCACGAGGACAGCTCGGGCCGGCTCTACAAGGAGTCGTTCGGCATGGCGTCCGCGCGGGCGGTGGCGGCGCGCACGCGCGGCGGCTCGGCGTTCGAGCGGGCACGCAAGGCGCTGTACGAGGAGGGCATCTCGTCCTCGCGCATGTACCTGGACGCGCGCCGGCCGGGCGTCGAGGACCTGATCGACCACATCACCTCCGGGGTGCGGTCCGCAGCCACGTACGTCGGCGCCGCGACGCTCGACGAGCTCCACGACCGTGCGACGGTCGGCATCCAGTCGGCCGCCGGCTACGAGGAGGGCCGCCCCCTCCCGGACGGGTGGTGAGCGTGCGCCCGGTCCTGGTCCTCACGCACGTCCCGTACGAGGGACCGGGCATGATCGCGCCCGGTCTGGACGCGCCGGTGCGGGTGCGCACGGTCGTCGGGACCGCGGACCCCGCCCTGCCGGACGTCGCGGAGATCTCCGGCCTCGTCGTCATGGGCGGTCCGATGGACGCCGACGACGACCGCGGCCACCCCGGGCTCGCCGCCGAACGGCGGCTGCTCGCAGCCGCGGTCGAGGCGGACGTCCCGGTGCTCGGCGTGTGCCTCGGCGCCCAGCTGCTCGGCATGGCGCTGGGCGCACCGCTGCTGCGCCGGCACGGCACGGAGATCGGGTTCGCACCGGTCGACGTCCACCACGACGACCTCGTGCTCGGCCCGCTCGGCTCGCGTCCCACCGTGCTGCACTGGCACTCCGACGCGGTCGGCCTGCCGCCGGGCGCGACGCTGCTCGCGTCGTCGGACGTCACGCCCGTCCAGGCGTTCCGCGCCGGGAGCGCGCTCGGGGTGCAGTTCCACCTCGAGGTCGACGCGTCGATGCTCGAGCTGTGGCTCGGTACGCCCGGGCTCGTGGGCGGCCTGGAGGACGACGAGGTCGAGCAGGTGCGCCTCGACGGCGCCCGCGTGCTGCCGACCCTCGTGCCCGCCGCGCGCAAGGTCGTGCAGCTGTTCGCCGAGCAGGTGCGGACGCGCGGGTGAGCTCGCCCGGTCGACCCCTGAGCCCTGCGGACGCACGCGACGAGCTCGTGGCGCTCGTCGAGCGCGGCGTGCGCTGGCCCGTGGACCCCGCGCGTGCGCTGCGCGACCCTGCTCGCGCGCGCCGGTCGGCCGTGCTGGTGCTGCTCGGGGTGCTCGACCACCTCCCCGCGCACGCGCCGGGGGTGCCACGCGTGCCGGCCGACCTCGACGTGCTGCTGCAGCGCCGATCCGCGACGGTCGGGCACCACCCTGGCCAGGTGGCGTTCCCCGGTGGCGGCCTCGACCCGCAGGACGCCGGCCCGCGCGAGGCCGCGGTGCGTGAGGCGGTCGAGGAGACCGGTCTCGACCCCGCGGGCGTCGAGGTGCTGGGCACGCTCGCGGACGTCCCGCTCCCGGTGAGCGACAACCTCGTGACCCCCGTCGTCGCGTGGTGGGCGACGCCGTCCCGGGTCGCGGCCGTCGACCACCGCGAGGCCGTCGAGGTGTTCCGCACGCCGGTCGCCGAGCTGCTGGACCCGGCCCGACGCGGGGTCGTCGAGCACGCCGGTGTGCGCGGCCGGCTCCGCACTCCCGCGTTCGTCGTCGGTGACGGCGTGCTGGTCTGGGGCTTCACCGCGCTCGTGCTGGACGGGATCCTCGACGGGTTGGGGTGGACGGTCCCGTGGGACCGCACCCGGGCGTTCGAGCGGCAGAGGTTCGAGCCGAGCGGGCCCACGTGAGCGGCCCACGGCACCCGCTGATCGAGGTCGAGGTGAGCGCTGCGCTCGCGCGGGACCTGCTCGTCGAGCAGCACCCGGACCTCGCCGACCTGTCCCTGCACGGGCGCGTGCACGGGTGGGACAACATCACCTGGCGGCTCGGCGAGACGCTCGCGCTGCGCTTCCCGGTCCGCGAGGTGAGCGCGCCCCTCGTCGCGACCGAGCACCGGTGGCTGCCGCAGCTCGCCGCACGGGTACCCGTGCCCGTGCCGGCCCCGGTGCGCACGGGCCGCCCGTCGGCGCGCTACCCGTGGCCGTGGACGGTCGTGCCGTGGTTCCCCGGGAGCGTCGTGGCCGCGACCGACGTCACCGAGCGCACGCCGTGGGCGCACGAGCTGGCCGAGGCGCTCGCGGCGCTGCACGTGCCCGCGCCCGCCGACGCTCCGGTCAACCCGTACCGCGGCTGCTCGCTCGCGTCACGTGCCGACGTCGTCGGCCCACGGCTCACCGACGCGCCCGGCATCCCGCACCGTGCGGCTCTCGTGGACGCATGGCGCGACGGTCTGGCCGCACCCGTGTGGGACCGAGCGCCGGTCTGGGTCCACGGCGACCCGCACCCCGGCAACCTGGTGAGCGACGCCGGCCGGCTCACCGCGCTCCTCGACTTCGGCGACCTGGGGCACGGCGACCCCGCGAGTGACCTCGCGACCGGCTGGCTGACGTTCGACGTCGCAGGCCGCGAGGCGTTCGTCGGACGCACCGCACAGATGCGCGCGTGGGACGACGCGACCTGGCGCCGGGCCCGGGCGTGGGCCGCCGGGCTCGTGCCCGTGTTCCTGGCCCACCCCGAGGACTACCCGCTCATGGCGCGCGTCGGGCGGCACGCGGCGGAGCAGATCGCGGCGTCCTGACCTGCGTCGGCGCGGTGTATACGCGTCCACATGTGACCCGAGGCACATGGACCGTTGGTCCCAGGTCGACGCGTCTTCGGGGGTGAACGATCAGTTCAGCGAGCCGGACCGGTTCGCCGGAGCCACAAGCTCCGACCGAGGGATCAGACAAGGACTTCACACGATGTCGACGCCGACCGCTTCCACCACCAAGCTCCCCCGCCTGCTGGGCCTCATCGTCATCATCTTCGGCGCGATCTTCTTCGTCGCCGGTGCCGCGACCTGGACCGCCGTCTCGGTCAACCTCAAGGCCGAGAACATCACGGTCGCCGACGACGCCGCGGCATTCGCCGGCGGCCGCGTCGACACCCCGTGGGAGGCCTTCTCGCAGGCCGACATCATCAAGCACCACGCGCTGGACGCGACCGGCGGCAAGACCTACGCCGAGCTCGACAAGGAGGACCCGCTGCGCGCCGTCGCGATGAACGGCTCCTTCCTGCGGGCGTCGCTGTTCACCTCGGTCGTGGCCTTCGGTGTCGCGCTGCTGGTCATGGGCCTGGGCGTCGTCCTCGCCGTCACGGGCGTCGCGATCCGCAAGCTCGCTCCGGCCGACGCGGCCACGACGAACGCGCCGACGCTCGCCTCCTCCGCGGTCTGACGCACCGCACGTCCCCCCACGACGAGGGCCCCTCCCGCTTCCCCCGGCGGGCAGGGGCCCTCGTCGTACCCGCAGGTGCGGACCGCTTCCGGACCCCTGCGACACGACGAGGCCCGCCCCCGGGTTCGGGAGCGGGCCTCGTGCGGTGGTGCGTCAGGCGACGCCGGCGACCTGGCGCAGCACGTACTGCAGGATGCCGCCGTTGCGGTAGTAGTCCGCTTCCCCGGGGGTGTCGATGCGCACGACCGCGTCGAACTCGACGCGCGAGCCGTCCGCCTTCGTCGCGGTGACCTTGACCGTCCGCGGCGTCACGCCGTCGTTGAGCGCGGTGACACCGGCGATGTCGAACGTCTCCGTGCCGTCCAGGCCGAGCGAGTCGGCGGACTCCCCCTCCGGGAACTGCAGCGGCAGGACGCCCATCCCGATGAGGTTGGAGCGGTGGATCCGCTCGAACGACTCGGTGATCACCGCACGCACGCCGAGCAGGCGCGTGCCCTTGGCGGCCCAGTCGCGCGACGAGCCCGAGCCGTACTCCTTGCCACCGAGCACGACCAGCGGGACGCCCGCTGCCTGGTAGGCGACCGACGCGTCGTAGATCGTCGTGTCCTCGCCCGTGAGGAGGTTCTTGGTGAACCCGCCCTCGACCCCGGGCACGAGCTGGTTGCGCAGCCGGATGTTCGCGAACGTGCCGCGGATCATGACCTCGTGGTTCCCGCGGCGCGAGCCGTAGGAGTTGAAGTCACGACGCTCGACGCCGTGCTCGGCGAGGTAGACGCCGGCCGGGCTGTCCGCCTTGATCGAGCCCGCGGGGCTGATGTGGTCGGTCGTGACCGAGTCGCCCAGCTTGGCGAGCACGCGCGCACCCGAGATGTCCGTGACGGGCTCGGGCGTGGCGCCCATGCCGTCGAAGTACGGGGGCTTGCGCACGTACGTCGACTGCGGGTCCCACGAGAAGACGTTGCCCTCGGGCGTGTCCAGCCCGCGCCAGCGCTCGTCGCCGGAGAACACGTCGGCGTAGTCGTCCTCGAACATCTCGCGGTCGATGGACGCGTCGATCGTGGCCTGCACCTGCTCGGGCGCGGGCCAGATGTCGGCCAGGAAGATCGGGTGCCCGTCCTCGGTGCGGCCCAGCGGGTCGGCCTCGAAGTCGAAGTCCATGGTCCCGGCGAGCGCGTACGCGATGACCAGCGGCGGCGACGCGAGGTAGTTCATCTTCACGTCGGGGTTGATGCGACCCTCGAAGTTGCGGTTGCCGGAGAGCACGGCGGCGACCGCCAGGTCGTGCTCCTGCACCACGGCCGACACCTTCTCGTCGAGCGGGCCGGAGTTGCCGATGCACGTCGCGCAGCCGTAGCCGACCAGGTGGAAGCCGAGCTTCTCGAGGTACGGCCACAGGCCGGCCTTCTCGTAGTAGTTCGTCACGACCTGCGAGCCGGGCGCCATCGACGTCTTGACCCACGGCTTGGCGACGAGGCCCTTCTCGACCGCGTTCTTCGCGAGCAGCGCGGCGGCCATCATGACCGACGGGTTCGAGGTGTTGGTGCACGACGTGATCGAGGCGATCGCGACCGCGCCGTGGAACAGCTCGAACGCGCGGCCCTCGCTGTCCGTGACCGAGTACGTGCGGGTCGCCGACGACGAGATCGCGGGCGAGTCCGACGCCGGGAACGACTCACGCTCGGCCTCGTCGACCTGGTTGAGCTCGGGCGCGTAGGTCGGCAGGTCGCGCTGGAACTGCTCCTTGGCCTTCGAGAGCTCGATGCGGTCCTGCGGGCGCTTCGGGCCGGCGATCGACGGGACGACCGTCGACAGGTCGAGCTCGAGGTACTCGGAGAACACCGGCTCGGTGTAGCCCTCAGCCGTCGGGTCGAGCCACAGGCCCTGCTCCTTGGCGTACGCCTCGACGAGCGCGAGCTGCTCGGCCGAGCGGCCGGTCAGGCGCAGGTAGTCGATCGTCCCGCCGTCGATCGGGAAGATCGCGACGGTCGAGCCGAACTCGGGGCTCATGTTGCCGATCGTCGCGCGGTTCGCGAGCGGCACGGCCGCCACGCCCTCGCCGTAGAACTCGACGAACTTGCCGACCACGCCGTGCTGGCGCAGCTTCTGGGTGATCGTGAGCACGACGTCGGTCGCGGTGACGCCCGCGGGGATGTTGCCCGTGAGCTTGAACCCGACGACGCGCGGGATGAGCATCGAGACGGGCTGGCCGAGCATGGCGGCCTCGGCCTCGATGCCGCCGACGCCCCAGCCGAGCACGCCGAGGCCGTTGACCATCGTCGTGTGCGAGTCGGTGCCGACGCACGTGTCGGGGTACGCCTTGCCGTCGCGGACCATGACGCCGCGGGCCAGGTACTCGATGTTCACCTGGTGCACGATGCCGGTGCCCGGCGGGACGACCTTGAAGTCGTCGAACGCGGTCTGGCCCCAGCGCAGGAACTGGTAGCGCTCGCGGTTGCGCTGGTACTCGAGCTCGACGTTGCGCTCGAACGCGTCGGCGCGGCCGGCGACGTCGATCTGCACGGAGTGGTCGATGACCATCTCGGCGGGCGCGAGCGGGTTGATGCGCTCGGGGTCGCCGCCCAGCTCGGCGACGGCCTCGCGCATCGTCGCGAGGTCGACGACGCACGGGACGCCCGTGAAGTCCTGCATGATCACACGCGCGGGCGTGAACTGGATCTCCGTGTCGGGCTGCGCATCGGGGTCCCACGTGGCGAGCGCCCGGATGTGGTCCGCCGTGATGTTCGCGCCGTCCTCCGTGCGCAGCAGGTTCTCGGCGAGGACCTTGAGGCTGAAGGGCAGTCGCTCCAGTCCGGGGACGGCGGACAGGCGGTACACCTCGTACGAGGCGTCACCGACCTGCAGCGTTCCCTTGGATCCGAAGCTGTCGACGGTGCTCACGGGCGGCTCCTTCTGGGGCGAGTGCGCCGGGGACGGGGGTCCTCCGGACCGCAGGGCGTCGATGCCAGCCTAGGCCGTCACGACGCCGGTGGGACGACCAGTTATCTCGACGTCAAGATACATGGTCGAAGGGCCTTCGTGCACGTCCGTCCCACGGCGCGGCGCGCTCGGCAGCGCCCCGCCGGGCACGATCACGATCACGAGCACGAGCACGAGCACGAGCACGAGCACGAGCACGAGCACGACGAGCGTGGACGACGAGCACGAGGGCCGGGCATCCGCAGCCGCCCGGCCCTCGTCGTCGCGCGTCAGCCCGATCCGGCTCCCCCGCCGGCTCAGTGCTCGCCGTCCGCCTTCGCCGCCTGGGCCGCCTCGGCGGCCTTGCGCTCGGCCTCGACGGCTCGCTGGTGCGCGCGCTGGTCGTACTCCGGCGTGCCCTGCTTGAACAGCTCCTCCGTCGCGACGCGACGCGCCTCGGCCAGCTTGTGGGCCGCGTCCTGCTCGCTCATGCCCGGCTCCTCTCGGCTCGTGTGCGGCCCCGGCCGGCACCGGCCGGGCCCGCCTCCACGCTAGGCGCGCCCGCGCCCGCGCGCACGGCAGCGACGCCCCGAACGGCGCACCACCGACACCGTCGGCGCACCACGGTCGGGTGAACCGTGCGTCGCGGGACGAACCCGGGCCTTTCGTGCCGTGCACGCGCATACGATGACGCAGCCCCCGAGGGCCCTGGCCACGACGACCGACCCTGAGGACACGACCGTGCACCTGCCCGACCGTCCCCGCACTCCCCTGCGACGACGAGGCAGGACCGCGTCCGTCGTGGTCGCCCTGCTCCTCGCGACACTGGCCCCGGCGCTGCCCGCGCACGCCGCCGACACCATCTCCGTGTCCGGCCGCGTGACCGACGAGGCCGACCAGCCGATCGCGGACCTGGTCGTCTCGATCAGCCCCGACGGCGGTGGCCGCGTGCTGTCGGCCACGACCGCGAGCGACGGCCGGTTCACCATCGCGGCCGTCCCGCCCGGCCGCAGCGAGCTCTCGGTCGACGACGACTGGGCGGCCGAGGACCGGTGGCGGCACCAGACGTGGGACGGCACCGCCGGGGTCGAGGCGTGGACGACGTTCGACACGGGCACGAGCGACCTGACGGGCGTGGCGTTCCGGTTGCGGCCGACCTCCCGACGAGGGCGGTCGCATGTGGTTCGCGGCGGACCCTGGCACGACGTGGCGACTCTGCTTCACCGACTCCTGGTACCAGCCGACCGACGAGGGCATGGGCAGGTGGACGCCCGCGGTCCGCCACACCGACGGGTGCTGGGACGCGGGCGGCGGGTCCGGCGTGGCGCTCGCCGACGCGAGCGACATCTCGTTCACGGACGTGGGTCAGCGCGTGGACGTCACCGTCGTCATGCCGACGGCAGGCAAGGCGCTGACCCTCGGCTACCCCGCGATCGTCGGCAGCACGGACACGGGCGCGACTCTCACCGCGTCCCCCGGGACGTGGGGCCCCGGCACCGTGAGCCTGAGCTACCGGTGGTACACGTACTCGGAGGCCGGTGGGCGCGAGCAGATCCCGGGTGCGACGGCCGCGACGTTCACGACGACGAGCGCGCAGCAGGGCATGCAGGTCGGCGTCGAGGTCACGGGGCGGCGCACCGGGTACGCGACCGCCACCCGGCTCACCTCGCTGGGCCCGATCGGCCGGACCGCTCCGACGGTCACCTCGCCGCTGACGATCACGGGCACGCCCGCGCCCGGCCAGACCCTCACCGCGTCGCACGGCGCCCTCTCGCCCGCCGGTTCGTCGGTCTGGTCCGAGTGGTACGTGAACGGCGTCCCCGCCGGCTACGGCACGACGTTCGCCGTCACGACGGCGCACCGCACCGCGACCGTCGAGGTGCGCGCCCGGTTCACGGCGAGCGGCGGTGGCGAGCGCCTCGCGACGGCGAAGGTGCGGGTCCCCGGCCTGGCGTTCACGCCCGCGACCCCGACCGTGGCGGGCACCGCGGTCGTCGGCCAGACCCTCACCGCGAAGGTCGGCACGTGGTCGCCGACCCCGACGACCCTCACCTACCAGTGGTACCGCGGGAGCACGGCGATCAGCGGGGCGACCGGCAAGACCTACACGCTCAAGGCGGCGGACCGCGGCGCGAGGGTGAAGGTCAAGGTCACGGGCGCCCGCGCGGGCTACGACACGGCGTCGCGCACGTCGGCGAGCACGGCGACGGTCAAGGGCGTCCTCGTGCCCGCGACGCCCACCGTGAGCGGCACCGCGAAGGTCGGCCGGACGCTCACCGCGAAGGTCGGCACGTGGAAGCCCTCGGGCGTCACGTTCACCTACCGCTGGTACCGCAACGGCACGGCGATCTCCGGCGCGACGGGCAAGACGTACGTCGTGGCGAAGGCGGACCGCGGGGCGCGCCTGCACGTGCGGGTCACGGGCTCGCGGTCGGGGTACGTGTCGCAGTCGCGGTCGTCGGCGAGCACCGCCAAGGTCGTCTGACCGGCCCGCGCGCTGCGACGCCCGCCGGCCCAGGGGCTCGGCGGGCGTCGCGGCGTGCGCCGGGGGTCAGCGGGAGAAGACGGCCACCGCCTCGACGTGGTGCGTCATCGGGAACAGGTCGTGACCGGCGACGTCGACGAGCTCGTACCCGGCGGCGGCGAGCAGCGCCACGTCGCGCCCGAGCGCGGCCGGGTCGCACGCGACGTACACGACCCGCTGCGGCTCGAGCGACACGAGAGCGTCGACGACCTTGCGACCCGCACCCGCGCGCGGCGGGTCGAGCACGACGACGTCCGCGTGCGCGACCGCGGGCTCCTGCCCGCGACCGCCCGTGAGCGTGCGCGCGACGTCACCGACGTGCAGCGTCACCTGCTCCCGGTCGTGCAGGTTGCGCCGCGCGTCGCGCACGGCCCGCGCGTCGCCCTCGACCGACACGACACGCCCCTCGGGACCGACGGCGTCCGCGAGCGGCGCCGTGAACAGGCCCGCCCCCGCGTACAGGTCCACGACGGTCGCCCCGGCGACGTCACCGGCACCCCTCAGCACCGCGTCGACGAGCGTCGCGGGCGCCGTGCGGTGCACCTGCCAGAACCCGGCCGCCGCAACGCGGTACTCCCACCGCGACCCGGCGGCCTCGACCACCTCGCGCACGGACGAGCGTGCGTTGGGCCGCGTGTCGGGGCGGCGCCGGCCCAGGTCGAACGGCGTGCCGTCGACGAGCACCAGGGGCCGGTCCCCGCCGACCGGCGCGACCGCCTCGACGCGCACACCCGCCGGCCAGCGTCGCGAGAACAGGTCGAGCTCGGCGATCGCCTCGACCGCGAGCGGCATCGTGTCGAGCGCGACGACGTCGTGCGAGCGGTGGCGTCGCATCCCCGCCCGGCCCTCGTCGTCCGTCACGAGGTCGATGCGCGTGCGCCACGCGAGCCCGCCGCGCTCGTCGTCGCCCGGCGCCGCGTGCACGACGACGTCACGCTCGACGCCGCCGAGCCGCTGCAGCTGCTCGCGGAGCACGGCCGCCTTCCACTGGCGCTGCGCGGGGAGCGCGACGTGCGCGAGCTCGCCACCGCCGACCCCGTCCGGCCCGGCCGCCGGCCACGCGCTCGCCACGCGGTCGGGCGAGGCCGCCAGGACCTCGACCGCGTCGGCGCGCCAGAACGTGGCGTCCGGCTCGGCGTCCGTGAGGCGCGCGCGCACGCGCTCGCCCGGCAGCGTGTGGCGCACGAACACCACGCGCCCGTCGTGCCGTGCGACGCAGTGGCCGCCGTGGGCGACCCGCTCGATCTCGAGCTCGATGATGGCCGTCTCCTTCTCGTCGGTGGCGCTCTCAGTCACGCGGCACCGCCGGGCGCACGCGGTCCTCGAGGCCGGTGTGACCCTCGGAGGACGCGAGCTGCCAGGGCACCGACGCGACCACCACGCCGGGCGTGAACAGCAGGCGCCCCTTGAGCCGCAGCGCGCTCTGGTTGTGCAGGAGCTGCTCCCACCAGTGCCCGACGACGTACTCGGGGATGTACACGACGACGAGGTCGCGCGGGCTGTCGCGGCGCACGGAACGCACGTACTGCAGCACCGGGCGCGTGATCTCGCGGAACGGCGAGTCGAGGACCCGCAGCGGCACGGGCAGGTCCATCTCGTCCCACTGCGCGCGCAGCCGCGCGACGTCCTCCTCGTCGACGCCCACCGTGACCGCCTCGAGGACCTGCGGGCGTGCGGCTCGCGCGTACGCGAGCGCGCGCATCGTCGGACGGTGCAGGTGCGAGACGAGGACGATCGCGTGCACCCGGCTCGGCAGCGCGCGCGCCGCGGCGGCGTCCTCGCCCAGCGCGAGCTCGCGCCGCACGGTCACGTAGTGCTGGTGGATCGCCTGCATGAGCACGAACACGACGACCATCGCGAGGATCGCGATCCACGCGCCGTGCGTGAACTTGGTGGCCAGGACGACCAGGAGCACGGTCGCCGTCATCCCGAGACCGATCGCGTTGACCACCCGCGAACGCTTCATGCGGGCTCGCGTGGTCGGGTTCGGCTCGGTGCGCAGCGCGCGCGTCCAGTGCCGGACCATCCCGAGCTGGCTGAGCGTGAACGACACGAACACGCCGACGATGTAGAGCTGGATGAGCCGCGTGACCTCGGCGTCGAACGCCCAGATGAGCCCGATCGCGACCACGGCGAGCGTGACGATGCCGTTGGAGAACGCGAGCCGGTCGCCGCGCGTGTGGAGCTGGCGCGGCAGGTACCCGTCCCGCGCGAGGATCGAGCCGAGCACCGGGAAGCCGTTGAACGCGGTGTTCGCGGCGAGCACGAGGATGAGGCCGGTGACGATCGCGATGACCGCGACCAGCACGGGTGCACCCTCGAACACCGCCGACGCGAGCTGCGCGATCACCGGGTGCTGCTCGTAGTCGGCTCCCACGGGCACGCCGTCGACCAGCAACTGCTCGTGCGGGTCGTCGGCGAACTTCACCCCGGTGGCACGCGCGAGCATGAGGATCGACAGGATCATCGTCACCGAGATGGCGCCGAGCAGCGCCAGCGTGGTCGCCGCGTTGCGCGACTTGGGCTTGCGGAACGCCGGCACTCCATTGCTGATCGCCTCGACACCGGTGAGCGCCGCGCACCCCGACGCGAACGAGCGCAGGACGAGGAAGAACCCGGCGAGGCCGGTGAGCCCGTTCTCGAACCCGGCCTCGGCGGCCACCTCGAAGCCCGCGCTCTCGGCCATGGGCAGCGTGCCCATGGCGTAGCGCACCGAGCCGACCACCGCGATCATGCCGATCGCAAGCATGAACAGGTACACGGGGACGGCGAACGCGCTGCCGGACTCCTTCACGCCGCGCAGGTTGACCAGCGTGAGGAGCACGACGAGCCCGATCGCGAACACGGCCTCGTGCCCCTTGAGGGCCGGGACCGCCGCGGCGGCGTACTGCGCGCCCGACGAGATCGACACCGCGACGGTCAGCACGTAGTCCACGAGCAGGGCGCTCGCGACGGTCACGCCGGCGTTCGGCCCGAGGTTCACCGTCGCGACCTCGTAGTCACCGCCGCCCGAGGGGTAGGCGTGGACGTTCTGCCGGTAGCTGGCGACGACGGTGATCATCACGACCACGACGGCCAGACCGACCCACGGCGAGATCACGAGCGCCGACATGCCGGCGAGCGACAGCGTCAGCAGGATCTCGTCGGGGGCGTACGCGACGGACGAGAGCGCGTCCGAGGCGAACACCGGCAGCGCGACCCGCTTCGGCAGGAGCGTGTGGCCGAGCCTGTCGCTGCGGACGGGGCGTCCGAGGAGAAGTCTCTTGGCGGCATCCGCGAGGTCCGACACGATGCCCCATCGTAGGCGTACCCGGCCGTGCGCGTGCGACGCGCCCCGGTGGCTGCGGGTGCACCTGCGGGGGTATAGCGTGACGCGCTGTGCACTTCGTCATCATGGGCTGCGGTCGGGTGGGCGCGAACCTCGCGCAGACGCTCGAGGAGAACGGCCACTCCGTCGCCGTGATCGACCAGAACCCCGAGGCGTTCCGCCGGTTGTCCGGCGGCTTCGCGGGGCACAAGGTCACGGGTCTCGGCTTCGACCGGGACACCCTCGTGAAGGCCGGGATCGACGACGCGTACGGCTTCGCGGCCGTCGCGGACGGCGACAACTCGAACATCCTGGCGGCGCGGGTCGCACGCGAGACGTACAAGATCGAGAATGTCGTGGCCCGCATCTACGACCCGCACCGGGCCGAGATCTACCAGCGGCTCGGCATCCCGACGGTCGCGACCGTGCGCTGGACGGCGCACCAGGTGCTGCGCCGCCTGCTGCCGCTCGGCGCCACGGACGAGTTCCGCGACTCGTCGGGGCAGCTCACGCTCGCCCAGGTCGACGTCCACACGGGCTGGGTCGGCCGGCCCGTCACGCAGCTCGAGGCCGCTGCGGGCGTGCGCGTCGCGTACCTCACGCGGTACGGCGACGGCGTGCTTCCGGACGCGTCGACCGTCCTGCAGGAGAACGACGTCGTGCACGTCATGGCCCGTGTCGACGGCCTCGCGCACGTCGAGCGCGTGCTGACCGCCGAGCCGGGGGTGTCCGAATGAGGGTCGTCATCGCAGGTGCCGGGTCCGTGGGCCGCTCGATCGCGCGCGAGCTCCTCGCGCACGAGCACGAGGTCACGCTGATCGACCGGCAGCCGACGGCGATGCGGGTGGCGCAGGTCGCGGAGGCCGACTGGCTGCTCGCGGACGCGTGCGAGCTGCCGACGCTGCGCGAGGCACGCGCCGACGAGTGCGACGTCATGGTGGCCGCCACGGGCGACGACAAGGCGAACCTCGTCATCTCCCTGCTCGCGAAGACCGAGTTCGGCGTGCCGCGCACGGTCGCTCGCGTGAACAACCCGAAGAACGAGTGGATGTTCGACGAGGCGTGGGGCGTGGACGTCGCGGTCTCCACGCCGCGCATCATGACGGCGATGGTCGAGGAGGCCGTGGCGGTCGGCGACCTGGTGCGGATCTTCACGTTCCACCAGTCGGGTGCCGACATCCTCGAGATCACGCTCCCGCTGGACGCCCCGCTCGTCGGGGTGCGCGTGGGTCAGGTGGCGTGGCCCACCGACGTGGTGCTCGCCTGCATCGTGCGCGACGGCCGCCCGATCGCACCCAGCGTCGACGACACGCTCGAGGGTCGCGACGAGCTGCTGTTCGTGACGAGCCGCGAGGCCGACGAGGGCGCCCTCGAGGCCCTGCTCACGGGTGCGACGAAGGTGCCTGCTCCTGCTGGTCCTGCGGGTCCTGCGCCGAGCGCGCCCTGACGGCTCGCTGCACCGGACGCACCAGCACCCAGCTGACCCACAGCACGAGCGCCGTGAGCGGCACGCCCATCGCCAGCTTCGCCGTGCCGAGCCACGCGACGTCGTCGTTGAGGTACAGCGGGACCTGCACGACGAGCCGCAGTGCGAACATCCCGACCCACGGCAGCGTCGCGAGCGTGTAAGCGCGGCGCACCTCGCGGTCGTCGTGCCACGCGACGACGTTGCGCCAGGGACCGCCCGACAGCGGCCCGTCGGCCGCGAACAGCCCCATGACGAGGCCGACGAGCGGCCACCCGACGAGAACCGTGGCGAGCGTGCCGACGAGGTAGGCCGCGTTGACCCACAGCCCGTACGCGAAGTAGTCGCTCGCGTCGCCCGTCCGCCACGCCCACACGACACCCACGCCGACGCCGATCACGCCCGACAGCGCCTGCGTCACGGGCGTGCGCTGCCCGAGCCGCACGACGACCGCGACGAGCGCGGCGCCGGCCGCGGCGACCAGCGCGGGCGTCAGCCGCTGCCCGGTGGCGAGGTACACGACGACGAACAGCAGCCCCGGCGCGACGGACTCGACCACGCCCCGCACCCCGCCGACGGCGTCCGACGCCGAGAACGTCTCGGAGGCCAGCACGCGCATGCCGCGTGCCCCGCCCTCCTCGGGCGGGACCACGTCGTCGACCGCGTCGAGCGGCGCGGCCGGGGGCCGCTCGTCGGGCGTGCTCACTCGCCCGGCCGGGGGCGCAGCTCGTAGCGCGGGTTGAAGATCGCGCGGCGCCCGTCGACGAGGCACACCATGCCCTCCGCCGTCAGGCGGCGGCCGGGGATGATGCCGGCGATCTCGCGGCGTCCCAACCACACGAGCGCGAGCGAGCCCGAGCCGTCGTACAGCTCGGCCTCGAGCGCGGGCACACCCTGCCGGGGACGGAACGTCACCGAGCGCAGGACGCCGCTCACCTTGGCGCGACGCCGCGGCGGGGCGCTCTCGACGGTCGTGCAGCCCACGGACCGCCCGGCCTCGACCCGCTCCTCCGCGGCCTCGACCTCGGCCTGCGAGGCCGAGAGCGTGTGCAGCAGCTCCTTGAGCGTCATCGGATCTCCGTGATCTCCGGACCCCGCGTGAGCGGGTCGAAGTCGGGCTCCTGCGCTGCGGGCGGCTCGTCGGCCGCCGGCGCCGCGCCGGGCTCCTGCCGGTTGGGCAGCGTGAGGGTGAGCAGGTCGCGGGGCGGGCGGGCGTCGGTGCCCCGGACGACCACGACCTCGCCGAAGACCCGCTCGAGCACCTGGGCGGCGTCCGGCTCGACCGCCGCGCGGCCCGTGATGACGCCGCGCAGGAACCAGCGCGGCCCGTCGACGCCCAGGAAGCGCGCCGGGCGGTGGGCCGTGCGGCCCTCCGGCGTGCGCGCGGGGAGCCGGGCCAGCAGCTCGCGCCCGAACGGGCCGGGCAGGTCGTCGGCGGCGCCGCCCTGCTGCACCACGGACTGCTGGATCTCCTGACGGATCTCGTCCCAGATGCCCTCGCTGCGCGGTGCGGCGTACGCCTGCAGCTGCAGCGTCGACCCGTCGATCGAGACCGCCGCCGCGGACACCGCGTTCGTGGTCTTGTCGACCTCCATGCGCAGCTCCATGCCGGGCACGCCGGGCAGCCGCAGCGCGCCGAGGTCGAGCCGCGGCAGTGCGGTCGCCTCGTCGTCGGCGTCCCACGGCCCGCCGGCCGGACGCTCCGCGGTGACGGTGTCGAGTGCGTCGTCGGAGGCGGACGCGTCCGCCTCCTCGTCCCCGGTCGGCTCGGCGTCGAGCCGCTCGTCGGCCACCTGGGGCTCGTCGTCGCCCTGCGGGCGGCGCCGGAAAATCGCCACGTGTCACTCCTCCTCGGGCGCTGTCGCGCCCGTCGCGCGCCCGCGCCGTCCGGCGGCGGGCAGCCTGCACTGGTGCTCCTCGTTCGACACTAGCCCGCGCGGCGTCCCGAACCTAGCCGCAGACGGGCCCTCGTCAGGCGTCCGGGCCTGCCGCCTGCTCGGCCGGTGCCGCCGCGGCCGCGGACCTCCACCCACCGCTCGACCCGAACCCGCCCTCGCCGCGGTGCGAGCCGGGCAGGCGCTCGACCTCGACGAAGCGCACGCGCTCGACCTTCTGCACGACGAGCTGCGCGACGCGGTCTCCGCGGTGCAGCTCGACGGGGTGCTCGACGTCGGTGTTCAGCAGGGTCACCGCGATCTCGCCCCGGTAGCCCGCGTCCACGGTCCCGGGCGCGTTGACGATGGTCAGGCCGTGGCGTGCCGCGAGGCCCGATCGGGGGTGCACGAACGCGGCGTAGCCGTCGGGCAGCGCGATCGCCGTGCCCGTCGGCACCGTGACCCGACCCTGCGGCGAGATCACGACGTCGACCCTGGTCACGAGGTCGGCGCCCGCGTCGCCCGGGTGGGCGTACGACGGGACGGGCAGGTCGGGGTCGAGGCGCTGCAGCAGCACCTCGAGCGCGGGGTCGGTCGTCACGGCGCCGACCCTACCGGCCCCGGTCTGGGATGCTGGTGCCATGTCCGCGAGCTCCGACCCCGCACGCCCGGCGTCCGACGAGACGACGCGTCCCGCGTCCGCTCCCTCCCCCGTGCCGGGCGCCTCGTTCGACGAGCGGCTGCGCCCCGCCCCGCTGGGGTGGCTCGCGGTCGTCGGGCTCGCGCTGACGGTGTGGGTCGCGCTGCTGCCCGTGGACGCCGTGCTCGCGACCGTCGTCGCGCTCGTCGTCGCAGTCGTCACGGTCGTGCTGGTGCTGCGGTGGACGCCGCGTGTGCGCGTCCACGCCGGCGAGCTGCACGCCGGCCGCGCGCACATCCCGCTGGACCTCCTGCGCGACCCGGTCGTGCTCGAGGGGCCCGCGCTGCGCGAGGCGCTCGGCCCCGGCCTCGACGCACGCGCCTACGTGTGCCTGCGCGGGTGGATCCGCACGGCCGTGCGCGTGGACGTCGAGGACCCGCAGGACCCGACGCCGTACTGGCTCGTCTCGACCCGCCGCCCCACCGCGCTCGTCGCCGCGCTCACGCGCGACTGACCCGGCCGGCCCGGACACGACGACGGCCGACCCCCGGAGGGGCCGGCCGTCGTCGTACGGGCGCCTGCGGTGACGAAGGACGTCAGGCAGCGCACTCCGAGCAGACCTGCTGGCCGTCGCGCTCGTACGCGAGCTGGCTGCGGTGATGCACGAGGAAGCAGCGCGAGCACGTGAACTCGTCCGCCTGGCGCGGCAGGACGCGGACCGAGAGCTCCTCGCCGGACAGGTCGGCACCCGGGAGCTCGAACCCTTCGGCGGCCTCCGTCTCGTCCTCGTCGACCACGCCCGAGTTCTTGTCCGCACGCCGCGCCTGAAGCTCCTGGAGGGAGTCCTCGCTGAGGTCTTCCTCGGTCTTGCGCGGGGCGTCGTAGTCGGTAGCCATGTGGGGCGTCACACTCCGTCTTGGTGTTGCAGGCTGATGAGTACGCGTGATCAATGCATGACTGGAGCCGTTTGTTCCCGCGCGGAGGGGATTGTGCACCACTTCCGGGACGCGTGCGAGCGCAACCTGCACACTCGGGATCACTCGGACGAGTGATACCGCTCACGCCGTCGTGTCGGCACCCTTCGCCTCGAGGAACGCTACCAGCGGCTCCACGGCGCCGCGCGGCCCGGCGACGGTCATCTCCTGGTCCGCCGGACGCCCCCGCAGACCCGTCACCACCGCGCCCGCCTCCTGCGCGACGAGCGCCCCCGCCGCGAGGTCCCACGGCTGCAGCCCACGCTCGTAGTAGAGGTCGAGAGTGCCCGACGCGACCGCGCACAGGTCGAGCGCGGCGGACCCGAGACGACGGATGTCACGCACGAGCGGGAGCAGCTCGGCGACGACCGCGGCCTGCGCCCGGCGCCGCTCCACCAGGTAGCCGAAGCCCGTCCCGACCAGGCAGCGGTCGAGCGGCCGGGCGTCGTTCGCGCGCAGCGGCACGCCGTCGCGGGTCGCGCCCAGACCTCGGCCGGCGAGGAACGTGCGGCCCTCGACCGGCGCGTGCACCGCACCGGCGAGCACGGTCCACGTCCGCGGTCCGGGAGCGACGTCCAGCGGCGCACCGGGCTCCCCGACGACCGCCGCGACGGACACCGACCACGACGAGAGCCCGTACAGGTAGTTCACGGTCCCGTCGATCGGGTCGACGACCCACGTCACACCGGTCGTGCCCGGCTCGTACCCCTGCTCCTCGCCGAGGATCCCGTCACCGGGCCGCAGCTCGGCGAGCCGTCGCCGCAGCAGCGCCTCCGACGCGAGGTCCATCGCGGTGACGACGTCGACCGGGCTCGACTTGGTGGCGTGCACCTGGACCGTGTCGGGCCGTCCGTCGTGGACCAGCGCACCGGCCTCACGCGCGAGGGTGGCGGCCGTCTCGACGAGGGCCTGGACGTCGTGCGGTGCGGAGGTCGTCATGGCGACCATCCTGCCTGCCCGCCGGGGCGGCCCCGCCACGGGCCCGGCGCGTGCAGCCTGAACCGCAGCGACAGCACCCGCAGCGCGAAGATCCCGACCACCACCGCCGACAGGACGACGGGCGTCCGCCACCCCACGGACCAGCAGACCGCGACCCCGATCGCGCCCAGCATCGACGGGATGGCGTACAGCTGGCGGTCGTGCAGGACGACCGGCACCTCGCCCGAGAGCACGTCGCGCAGCACTCCCCCGCCGGCGCCGGTCATCACGCCCACGATGACCGCCGCCACGGCCGTGGTGCCGTACTCGAGGCCCTTGACGGTGCCGACGACGGTGAACACGGCGAGCGCACCGGCGTCCAGCACGACGATGACCCGTCGCGCGCGCTCCAGCCGCGGGTGGAAGAAGTACATGAGGAACGCCCCGAGCACCGCTGTCGTGATCAGCCGCCAGTCCGCGATCCCGACCGGAGGCACGGCGCCGATCAGGACGTCGCGCAGCATGCCGCCGCCCAGCCCTGCGGCCCAGCCGAGCACGACGATCCCGAACACGTCGAACTGCTTGCGCACGGCCGCGAGGGCTCCGGACATCGCGCCCACGAGCACACCGACGAGCTCGAGCACCGGTTCGAACGGGATGTCCTCCACCACGAGGGCATGATGACAGCCGGGGCGGTCGCGGGCACCGTCCTGGTGTGTCGCGGTGTGACGATCACGACGACAGGCGGCACACCGGGCGCACCTCCGCCGCGAGACACCCGGAAGGTGGCACCCTCGACCGTGACGCAGTAGGAGGACGCATGGACGAGCTCGAGCTGGTGGGCCTGCACGACGACGGCGAGCACCTGGTGCTCGCGCGCGCGGACGGCCAGCGCTTCCGCGTCCGCATCGACGAGCCGCTGCGCGCCGCGGTGCGGCGCGACCGCCCACAGCTCGAGCAGCTGCGGGCCGAGGGAGCGAGCTCGCTCAGCCCGCGTGAGATCCAGGCGCGCATCCGGGCCGGTGCGACGACGCAGGAGGTCGCGGACGCGTCCGGCCTGCCGGTCGCGCACGTGCGCCGCTACGAGGGCCCGGTCCTCGCGGAGCGCGAGTACGTCGCGGAGCAGGCGCGCGCGACGCGCGTCGGGCGTGACCACGGCGCCCCGGTGCTGGGCGACCTCGTCACGGACCGGCTCGCCGCGCGCGGGGTGGACCTCGGCTCGCTCTCGTGGGACGCGGCGCGTGAGCCGCACGGCCCCTGGTGCGTGCTCGCGCGGTTCTCGGTGGACGACTCGCCGCGCGAGGCCCGCTGGACGTTCGACCCGGGCGCGCGCACGCTCGTCGCGGACGAGGACGAGGCCCGGTGGCTGTCCGAGACGGAGCTGCCCGACGAGCCCGTGGCACGTCGGCACCTGTCGGCGGTGCGGGACGTGGTCTTCGACTTCGACTCGGTGGGCTCGGTGCGCCACGTCGGCGACGGGCCGGTCGACGACGACACCCACGAGCAGCCGGCGGTGGACGCCGACGAGCGCACGCACGCTCTGCTCGACGACCTGCAGGCGCGGCGGGGCGTGCGGCAGAGCGTCGCCGAGGGCGACGACGACGAGGACGACGGCACGTTCGAGGGGTTCGGGCCGCAGCACGCGTTCGACTTCACGCGGCTCGACGACGTCCCGGGTGCGCACCCGGCGGACGCGGACCCGCAGCGCGAGGCCGTCGTGCTGCACCCGCGCCGCCCGTCGATGCCTCCCGTCGCGGGGTCGCACGACCTGCCCGCCCCGGCCGACAAGGCCGACTCGACCGTCGCGGTGGCCGACGAGACCGCGCCTGCGTCGGAGCCGACGGCCGAGCCCGCGGCGGAGCCGGCGGCCGAGGAGCGCCCGCGAGCCCGCAAGGGCCGCGCGAAGGTGCCGAGCTGGGACGAGATCGTGTTCGGGGCCCGCCCCGAGTGAGGCCCGCGCCGGGGCGAGCGCCCCGGCGGTCCCCCGGCGGTCCCCCGCGTCACACGTCGAGCGTCGGCTGCTCCGCGAGCACGGGCTGGGGGGCGGGCGCCGCGTCCGGCGCGAGCGCGCGCGACGCGGCGGCCGTCATGCGGCGCATGTGGTGGCGCCGGCACAGCACCTCGTACTGCACCTCGCCGTGGTGCGGGTCGGACGCCCCCGCGACGTCGCCGACGACCACCTGCTCGCCCTCGACGACCATGACGCCGTCGACCGTGCGGGCGTTGTGCGTCGCGCGCGCACCGCACCAGCACAGGGCTCGCACCTGGAGGATCTCGACGCGGTCGGCGAGCTCGACGAGCCGTTGCGCGCCGGGGAACAGGCGTGCACGGAAGTCCGACGAGATCCCGAACGCGTACGCGTCGACGCCGAGCTCGTCGACCACGCGAGCGAGCTGCTCGACCTGCGCCGCGGTGTAGAACTGCGCCTCGTCGCCGATGAGGTAGTCCACGGGCCGGCCCTGCGTGCGGCGGCCGAGCACCTCGACCCAGAAGTCGGTGCGGTCGTCGACCTCGTACGCGCGCTTGGTCAGGCCGAGCCGGGACGAGATCGTGGCGGAGCCCGCGCGGTCCTGGCGGGTGAAGAGCAGACCGTCACGGCCCCGCGCCGCGTGGTTGTGGTGCATCTGGAGCGCGAGGGTCGACTTCCCGCAGTCCATCGTGCCCGAGAAGAAGACGAGCTCGGCCACCGCTACCCCCACCCCTGCGTCATGCCACGACGATGCACGGCACCAGCATCTCCTGCGGCGTGAGCGACCCGTGCACGCCGACCATCTCGAGCGACGCGGCGGTCTGCGTGCGCGTGTCCACGACGGTCGCCACACCCGTCATGGCGACCATGAGGTCCCCCACGATCGGCAGCACACGGTCCGCGACGGGACCGAGCAGCCCGGCGTCCACGACCTCCCCGCGCGTGAGGACCACTGCCGCGTCGCCGAGCACGTCGCGCCACGCGTCCCGCACGCGCTCGAGCGGGGCGCCCGTCTCGAGGTGCACGTGGCTCGCGCGCGGCTCCCCCGCCACGAGCGCGACGCCGGCGGCGAGTCGTGGGTCCGTCGCCACGTCCCAGCGCAGCCGAGGGTCGACGTCGACCATCCCGTGGTCCGCGGTCACGACGAGGACGGTGCCGCGAGGCAGCGAGCGCGCCAGCCGGGCGAGCTCCGAGTCGGCGTCCGCGAGCGCGTCGCCCCACGCGTGCGAGCCGACCCCCTGGTGGTGGCCGACCTTGTCGACGTCGCCCCAGTACAGGTAGGCGAGACCTGGCTCGCGCAGCGCGCGCACCGCGGCGTCGACGCGGTCCGCGAGGGACTCCGCGGGCACGTAGCGCGCGCCGCGCAGCGCGGCGCGCGTGAGTCCCGACCCGGCGAACCGCGCGGGCCCGACGCTGGTGACGGTGACGCCGGCACCTGCGAGCAACTCGAGCGTGCTCGCGTGCGGCTGGAACTCCTCCGGCTCGGGCGCGCCGCTCCACTGCACGAGGTTCGCGAGCGCGCCCGTGCCCGGAACGCGCACGGTGTAGCCGAGCATCCCGGTCCCGCCGGGCTCGACGCCCGTGCCGAACGTGCCGAGCGCGGTGGCGGTCGTCGACGGGAACGTGCTGGTCACAGGCTCGCAGCCGGCGCCGGCGCGGCGCAGGAACGGTGCGTGGCCGCTGCGCTCGGCGAGGTTGAGGTGGCCGAGCCCGTCGACGAGCACGACGCATACGCGCGGCGCGACGGGCAGGCCGAGCCGCTCCTGCGCGGCGTGCCACGCGCCCGCGACCGCGTCGAGCGAGGTGGCACCCGCGGGCGCCGTCCCGGTCAGCACCGCGCCCGCCGCCGCGACGAGGACCGAGCCGAGGCCCGCACGCGCGTCGGAGCCGGGGAGCACGAAACCGTGCTGCTCGACGGCTTCCTCGAGGACCGCGGGCAGAGCCCGACCCTCCACGTGGGTCACCACGTCAGCGAGCCGCGCTGGCCGCGGACAGCGTGCGCGCGAACTGGGTCGCCGCGCGCACGGACTCGGCGCCCTCGGCGGCGGCGCTCACACGCACGACCACGTCGTCGGGCGCCAGCGTGCCGGTGTAGCCGTGGTCGGCCTCGCACGCCGGGTCGCCGCACGACGCGGGCTCGAGGTCCACGCGCGAGACCGCGCCCCAGCCGATCGCCAGCGTGAGCTCCAGCGTGGGCTTGCCCGCGCTGTGCCTCTCGGGCCGCTCGACGACGTGCGTGAGCACCACCGAGCGCAGCTCGCTCAGCGGCACCGACTCGGTGGTCGCGGAGGCGGCCGACGACGGGTGCTCGGAGTCGGCGGGGTGGTCGTCGACGTGCGCGCAGACCAGGCGCGTCGGGGTCAGGACGAGCACCGTCACGTGCCGGCGCACCTCGGCGGAGTCGAACGTCGTCTCGGGGTGGACGAGGTGCGCCATGACCGGCTCGTCGGCGAGCGCGACGTCGAGGACGTCGGCGACGAGCTCCGGGTAGTACCCGGCGCGGTACAGGTCCTCGTGGAGGGAGCGAGAAGCTGCGGGCATCTGCACATCCTCGCACCGGTCGGCCGCTGCGCCCCAGCGCGCGGGGCGTGGATGTGGACACACGGGCGTCAGCCGCGCTGCAGGCGGCGGGTCGCGTCGGCGCGGTCCGCGTGCGCGAGCGTCGCGCGGGCCGCGAGCGCGACGGCTCCCCGTTCCGCGACGACGACCGGGTTGAGCTCGAGGCTGCGCAGCTCGGGCAGCGCGTCGGACAGGACGGCGACGCGCGCGACGACGTCCTCGAGCGCGGCCACGTCGAGCGGCGGCAGCCCGCGGTACCCGAAGAGCCGCGGCGCGGCGCGCGGCGCGCGCACGAGGTCGGCCACGTCGACGTCGGTCAGCGGCGGGATGCCGTACGACACGTCGCCGAGCAGGTCGGACGCGTCGCCCGACATCCCGAGGCTGAGCACGGGCCCGTACAGCGGGTCCTCGACGGTGCGCAGCACGCACGACGACCCGCGCGGCGCCATCGCCTGCACCTCGAGCGGGGCGACGCCCGCCTCGGAGCGGTGCTGCGCCGCGAGCGCGAGCACCTCGGCGACGTCCGCGCGCAGCTCGACGTCGTCCGCCACGTCGAGCCGGATCCCGCCCAGGTCGGCCCGGTGCCGCAGCGCCGGGACGGTGGTCTTGAGCGCGACCGGGTAGCCGATCGCGCGGGCGGCGGCCACCGCTTCGTCGGCGTCGTGCACGGGCGTCGACGCGAGCACGTCCACGCCGACGGTCGCGAGGAGCTGCGCGGCCTGCGCGGCGGTCAGCTCGACCTCGCGCTCCGCCGCCGCGGGCAACCACCCGCGCACGAGGCGTCCTGCGGCACGCAGGTCCGCGCCCTCGGGGTGCAGGGGCCGGCCGTGGTCGCGCGCGCGCCAGGAGGCGTAGCGCGCCGCGAGCCCGAGCGCGAGGGCCGCGTCCTCGGGCGTCGCGTAGGCGGGCACGGTGCGCGGCGTCCCGTCGGCGTCCGGCGCCGTGAGCTCGTCGGTCAGCCCGTGCAGGCCGAGCATGCACGCCACGACCGTCTTGCCGCTGCTCGCGGCGACGCCCGCCAGGGTGCGGGCGAACGCGAGGTCCGGTCCGCCCACGAGCGGGATCCGCACGACGATCGCGACGTCCACGTCGTCGTCCTCGAGCGCGGCGCGCACCTGGGCGTGCGCCGCCTCGTCGCTCGCGTCCTCCGGCAGGACCTGGGCGCCCGCGACGACGAGCCCGGCCGTCGAGGCGGCCTCCGCGACGAGCGCCGCGACGGACGACGAGCTGGACACCACCGCGACGCGCCGTCCCGCGGGCAGGGGCTGTGCGCCCAGGACCTGCGCGACGTCGAGCATCTGGTGCGTGTTCTCGACGCGGATCACCCCCGACTGCCGCATGAGCTCGTCGACGACGCGGGCGGGCGCCTGGGTCGCGCGGACCGCGTGCCCGGGCGGCACCACGTGGCCGGAGCGGCCCGCGGTCAGCACGATCACGGGCTTCGCGAGCGCGAGCCGCCGCGCGACGCGGGAGAACTTGCGGGGGTTGCCGATCGACTCGAGGTAGAGGCCGACGACGTCCGTGCCGTCGTCGTCCGCCCAGAACTGCATCAGGTCGTTGCCCGACACGTCCGCGCGGTGCCCGGCCGAGACGAACTCCGCGAGCCCGAGCCCTCGGCGGCGCACCGCGGCGAGCAGCGGGACGGCGAGCGCGGCGGACTGGCTGAACAGGCCGAGCCGCCCGGGGCGCGGGAGCTCGTCGGCGAGCGAGGCGTTGAGCGCACCGTCCTCGCCGAGCGACACGACGCCGTAGGACCCCGGCCCGATGACGCGCAGCCCCGCGCCGTGCGCGGCGGCGAGCACCTCGCGCTGCAGCGCGAGCCCCTCGGGCCCGGTCTCGGCGAACCCGGTGCTCGTCAGGACGACCGCGCGCGCGCCCGTCTGCGCGACCGCGCGCACGACCGCCGGCGCGCGGGCGGCGGGTACCGCCAGGACCGCCAGGTCGACCGGGCCGGTGACGTGCGCGAACGCCGCCGTGAACGCCGCCGTGAACGCTGCGCCGTGGTCGGCCTCGTCCCCGCCGTTCTCGTCGGGCGCCGCTTCCGGCAGCGGGTCCGTGCCCACCGACTGCACCCGCACGGCCGGGTCCGCGAGCGCGAGGTGCGCGACGAGCGCGCGGGCGATGCCCAGGTGCAGCCGGCGCGGGTGCGCGGTACCCGGGAGGGCGGGTCCGACGACGAGCACCGACCGCGCACCCAGCACCGCACGCATCGAGCGCGCCTCGGAGCGGTGCTCCCGGTCCGCCATGACCGCGAGCGACCGGTCCGTGGGGTCGATGTCGAACCCGAGCGCGACCACGCCGTCCTCGGCGTGCTGGCGGACCTCGTACCCGGCGTCGCGGAACACCGCGAGCATGCGACCGTTCTGCGGCAGCACCTCGGCCACGAACCGCCGCACACCGCGCTCGCGTGCCGCCGCGGCGAGGTGCTCGAGCAGCACGGAGCCGACGCCCCGGCCCTGGTGCGCGTCGGACACGTTGAACGCGACCTCGGCCTCGTCGTCGTCCAGCCGGTCGTACCGCGCGACGCCGATGATCCGGTACCCGGGTGCCTCGTCGTCGTCGACGGTCGCGACGAGCGCGACCCGCGCGTCGTGGTCGACCGTCACGAGCCGTCGCAGGTCACGCTCCGGCAGCCGCTCGAGGTGCGCGAAGAACCGCAGGTACGTCGAGCGCTCGGACTGCGCGACGTGGAACGCCTGGAGCGCGTCGGCGTCGGACGGGCGGATCGGACGCACGCGCGCGGTCCCGCCGTCCTGGAGGACGACGTCGGCCTCCCACGCGGCCGGGTACCGTGCCTCCGCCTCGTCGCGGGCCACCTGCTCGTCCATCCCGTCAGGCTAGCGATCCCGCGCGCCTGGCACGTCCACCTCGTCCCGCACGCGACAATGTGGGTCGACCCCACGCCGGACCACGCCGCAGCCGCAGCACCCGAGGAGCGCATCCACCCATGGCGCGTCGCCCCGCGACCCCGAACCTCCCGCCCGAGGACCTCGTCGAGAAGATCGTCGACATCGACGTCGCGACCGAGATGGAGGGCTCGTTCCTCGAGTACGCGTACTCGGTCATCTACTCGCGCGCGCTGCCCGACGCCCGCGACGGCCTCAAGCCCGTGCAGCGGCGCATCCTGTTCCAGATGGCCGACATGGGCCTGCGTCCCGACCGGCCGTACGTGAAGTCGGCGCGCGTCGTCGGCGAGGTCATGGGCAAGCTCCACCCGCACGGGGACGCCGCGATCTACGACGCGATGGTGCGCCTCGCGCAGCCGTTCAGCCTGCGCCTGCCGCTCGTGGACGGGCACGGGAACTTCGGCTCGCTCGACGACGGCCCGGCCGCACCGCGGTACACCGAGGCGCGCATGGCGCCGGCCGCCACGGCGATGACCGCGGACCTCGACGAGGACGTCGTCGACTTCGTCCCGAACTACGACAACAAGCTCACGCAGCCCGAGGTCCTGCCCGCCGCGCTGCCGAACCTGCTGGTCAACGGCGCGTCCGGCATCGCGGTCGGCATGGCGACGAACATGGCCCCGCACAACCTCGTCGAGGTCGTCGCCGCGGCCCGCCACCTCGTGATGCACCCCGACGCGACGCTCGAGGACCTCATGCGGTTCGTGCCGGGTCCCGACCTGCCGACCGGCGGCAAGATCGTCGGGCTCGACGGCGTGCGCGACGCGTACCGCACGGGCCGCGGCGCGTTCCGCACCCGGGCGACCGCGCGGATCGAGAACGTCACGCCGCGCCGCAAGGGCATCGTCGTGACGGAGCTGCCCTACACGGTCGGTCCCGAGAAGGTCATCGAGAAGATCAAGGAGGGCGTCCAGGCGAAGAAGCTCTCCGGCATCTCGGACGTCGTGGACCTCACCGACCGCGCGCACGGCCTGCGCCTGGTGATCGAGGTCAAGACGGGCTTCGACCCCGACGCCGTGCTCGAGCAGCTCTACCGCGCGACCCCGCTCGAGGACTCGTTCTCGATCAACAACGTCGCGCTCGTCGACGGCCAGCCGCGCACGCTCGGCCTGCGCGAGCTGCTCGAGGTCTGGGTGGCGCACCGGCTGTCCGTCGTGCGCCGCCGCTCGCAGCACCGGCTCGACAAGCGCCTCGAGCGCCTGCACCTGGTCGAGGGCCTGCTCGTCGCGATCCTCGACATCGACGAGGTCATCCAGGTCATCCGGTCGTCGGACGACGCGGAGGCCGCCCGCTCGCGCCTGCGTGTCGTGTTCGACCTGTCGGAGCCGCAGGCGGAGTACATCCTCGAGCTGCGGCTGCGCCGACTGACGAAGTTCTCGCGCCTCGAGCTCGAGCGCGAGAAGGAGCAGCTGGAGTCCGAGATCGCCGAGCTGCGCGCGATCCTCGCGGACGACGCGCGGCTGCGCGAGCTCGTCTCCGACGAGATGGCGCAGGCCGCCGCGACCTACGGCACGCCCCGCCGCACGATCCTCCTCGAGTCCGCGGGCGGCACGGCGCTCAGCGGTGCGCCCGCTGCGAAGGGCTCGTCCCGCGCCGCCGCACCGTCGCTCGAGATCGCCGACACCCCGTGCTGGGCGCTGCTGTCCGGCACCGGCCTGCTCGCGCGCACCGCGACCGACGAACCGCTCGAGCGTGCCGCCGACGCGCGGCGCTCGAAGCACGACGTGCTGGCCTCGGTCGTCGCGACCAGCGCGCGTGCCGAGATCGGCGCGGTCACCTCGCGTGGCAGGGTCGTGCGGCTCTCGGTGCTCGACCTGCCCGCGCTGCCGCCGACGAACGGCGCGCCGTCGCTCGGGGGCGGTGTCCCGCTCGGCGAGGTCGTCGCACTCGAGGCGGGCGAGCGCGTCGTCGCGCTCGCGTCGCTCGCCGACGACGCCCCGACGCTCGCGCTCGCGACCGCGCAGGGCGTCGTCAAGCGCGTCGCGCAGGGGGACGTGCCGGGCAACAAGGACGCGTGGGAGGTCGTCTCCCTCAAGGACGGCGACGAGGTCGTCGGCGCCGCGCACGTCACGGACGACGACGAGCTCGTGCTCGTCTCGTCCGACACGTCCCTGCTGCACTTCACCGCCTCGCAGGTCCGGCCGCAGGGCCGCGCGGCAGGCGGCATGGCGGGCATCAAGCTCGCCGCGGGCCAGCGCGTGGTCGCGTTCGCGAGCGTGCCCGCCGCACGCGCCGGTGAGGCCGTCGTGGTGACCGTCGCGGGGTCGTCGTCGGCGCTGCCGGGCACGCAGGCGGGATCCGCGAAGGTCTCGCCGTTCGAGGTCTACCCCGGCAAGGGCCGCGCGACGGGCGGCGTGCGCTCGCACCGGTTCCTCAAGGGCGAGGACGCGCTGATCCTCGCGTGGGTCGGACCCGCTCCCGCGTGGGCGTGCGGCTCGGCGGGGCAGCCTGTCGAGCTGCCGGCGGTGGACCCCCGCCGCGACATGTCCGGCGTCCCCCTGCACGCGCCCGTGCACGCCATCGGGTGAGGCGTCGGGGCGGCGCCCGACCGCGCGCTCAGACCTGAAGCCCCCGGCGCGCCGCGACGAGCGCCACGACGTTGTCGGGCGGCCGCGCGGCGCGCACCTCGCGGGCCGGGGCGGGACGCACGCGGCGACGCTCGCGGTTGTCCCGCGCGACCGCGACGACGAGCAGCGCCTGGCCCACGGTGTACGTGAGCATGACCCAGACGTCGTGGCCCGCGAGGTCCCAGCCGGGCACGAACCGCCCCAGCGCGATGAGCGCGTCGGACACCAGGAACACCGCACCGCCCACCGCGCCGAGCCGCCCGAGCCCGGTGGCGAGCACCGCCATGGCGGTCAGGACGCCCCCGTACACCGCCACCGGCACGAGCAGCGCGCCCGCGTGCGGGGCGCACACCGCGACCAGGACGACGAGCACGCCCGCGTACGCCGCGAGCCGGCCGGGCGCCGTGCGCACCACGCTGCGGCGCACGCGCGGGGCGAACGCGACCACGTAGGCGACCTGCGCGAGCAGGAAGCACCCGACCATCGCGAGGAACGCGGCGTCACCGTCGAGCAGCCGCGGCAGCGAGTCCCCCAGGAACGACGCCGCGAGCGCCGCGAAGGCCCACGTCACGACGCGCCCGCGCGGCCAGCGGGTCGCGGCCGCGAGCACACCCGCGAGCGCGGGCATCACCAGACACTGCGTGAGGTCGGCGAGCGCGTCGGCATCCGCGAGCAGCGCGCCGAGGTGGGTCGCGACGAGCACGACGTAGGCGACGGACCACGACCGCAGCACGGCCGACGAGAGCATCGGGCGTCCTTCCCGCCGGTGTCCCGGCAGCACGACGGCGGACCTCGTCGTCCGCCGGACGGGATGCTACCCGGGCCGACGCGCGCGCCGGGACGCCCGGTCAGGGCTTCGACGCTCAGAGCTCGATCGAGTACAGCGTCGAGCTGTGGAACGCCTCGAACCCCAGCCGCGTGTACAGCCCGAGCGCCCCGGACCGGTTCTCGGTGTCGACCCCGAGCTCGGCGACCTGGATGCCCTCCTCCCGCAGCCGCGCCATGAACGCGGTCAGCAGCGCCGGGGCGATGCCCCGCCCGCGCCACGCTGGCCGGACGCCGAGCAGCTCGACGTAGCCGGAGCTGTAGCCGGCGACCTCCCAGTCCTGCTCGTACCGCCCGGCCACGAGGTAGCCCGCGATCTCGTCGGTCGCATCGTCCACCGCGAGCAGGCTCCACCCGGGCGCGAACTGCGCGCGGCCCTCCTGCCACGACTCGGGAGTACGGGGCTCGCTCCCCCAGTGCGACGCGAACGCGTCGTTGTGCGCGAGCCGCGCGTCCTCGTCGCGCGCGTCGGACCACGCCTCGACGCGCAGGCCCGGTGGCAGGGGCGCGTCCGGGAGGGCGACGTCGAGCGGCCGGCGCATCTCGAAGTACACCCGCACGGGCGTCAGCCCCGCGGACCGCAGCAGGCCCACCGTGGCGGCCGCCTGCTCGGACGCGAACGCACCGATGCGCGCCGGCACGTCCTTGCCGGTCGCGGCGAGGAGCTGGCGCGCCCGGTCGACCTCCCACGCGAGCACCTCGCGCCCGACGCCGCGGCCGCGCCACCGCGGGTGCACGCCGCCCTCCAGGAACGTGCGCACCACGCTCACGTCGCCGGGCGGCTGGACGACGAACGCCCACGCCCGCAGCTCACCGGCCTCGTCGACGCCCGCGAGCGTGTCCCGTGCGATGTCCTTTCCCGAACCGTCGAAGCGCTCGGCGATCTCCTCGTCGGACGTGCGGAACGGCTCCGCGTCGGCGACCTCGATGTCGTTGACGAGCCGGGTCAGCGCGGGCGTGTCGGACGGCGTGAGCGGACGCCAGGTGAGGCCGGTCGCGGTGGACGGCACCCGGACCTCGGCGGGCGCCTGCGCGCGCTCCGCGATCGGGGGCAGCGTGGTGGTGTCGGAGGACATGCGCCCAGGCTCGGGCCTCGACCGGCTCACGGGCAACCGGAATTGGGGTGGGTCAGGCGTCGATGCGCGCGCGGTCGAGCGCGTGCGCGCCCGCCACGATGAAGTCCTTGCGCGGCGCGACGTCCGAGCCCATCAGCAGCTCGAAGATCTCCTCGGCGCGCTGCGCGGCCTCGACCGTGACCCGGCGCAGGGTCCGGTGGCGCGGGTCCATCGTCGTCTCCGCCAGCTGGTCGGCGTCCATCTCTCCGAGGCCCTTGTAGCGCTGGATGTCGTCCTTGTAACGCTTACCGGCCTTGTCGAGCTTCTTGAGCGTCGCCGCGAGCTCGGCCTCCGAGTACGTGTAGATGTACCTGTCGCCGTCGCCGCGCACGCCCGTGAGCTCGATGCGGTGCAGCGGCGGGACCGCCGCGTACACCCGACCGTTCTCCACGAGCGGGCGCATGTACCGGAAGAACAGCGTCAGCAGCAGCGTGCGGATGTGCGCACCGTCGACGTCGGCGTCCGTCATCAGCACGATCTTGCCGTAGCGCGCCGCCTCCAGGTCGAACGTGCGCCCCGAGCCCGCGCCGATCACCTGGATGATCGCCGCGCACTCCGCGTTCTTCAGCATGTCCGTGACGGACGCCTTCTGGACGTTGAGGATCTTGCCGCGGATCGGCAGCAGCGCCTGGAAGTCCGACGAGCGCGCGAGCTTGGCGGTGCCGAGCGCCGAGTCTCCCTCGACGATGAACAGCTCGCTGCGCTCCACGTCGTCGATGCGGCAGTCCGCGAGCTTGGCCGGCAGCGACGACGACTCCAGCGCGTTCTTGCGCCGCGAGATCTCCTTCTGCTTGCGCGCGGACAGGCGCGCGCGCATCTCGCCGACGACCTTCTCGAGCAGCGCCGCCGAGTGCGCCTTGTGCTCACGCCTGCTCGAGGAGAACAGCGCCGTGATTTCGCTCTCGACGACCTTGCTCACGATGCCGCGCACCGGTCCCGTGCCCAGGACCTCCTTGGTCTGGCCCTCGAACTGCGGCTCCGCGAGGCGGACCGTCAGCACCGCGGTCATCCCCGCGAGCACGTCCTCCTTCTCGATGCGCTCGGTCGCCGCGTCCTTCGCGCTGATCTTGAGCTTGCGCGCGTTCGCCTCGACCTGCTTGCGCAGCGTCTTGAGCAGCCCCGCCTCGAAGCCGGCCTGGTGCGTGCCGCCCTTGGGCGTCGAGATGATGTTGACGAACGTGCGCAGCTCCGTGTCGTAGCCGGTGCCCCAGCGCAGCGCGACGTCGACCTCGCACGTGCGCTGCACCTCGCGCGGCGTCATGTGGCCCTTCTCGTCGAGCACCGGGACCGTCTCGGTGAACGTGCCCGAGCCCGTGAGGTGCCACGTGTCGGTCACCGGTGCGTCGGGCGCGAGGTGGTCGACGAAGTCGACGACGCCACCCGTGTGGCAGAACGTCTCCTCGTGCGGCCCGTGCTCGCCGGGCGTGCCGGCGAGCCCGCGCTCGTCGCGCACGACGATCGTCAGGCCCGGGACCAGGAAGCTCGTCTGCCGGGCGCGCGTCACGAGCTCGTCGTACGCGAACACCGCGGACTTCGGGAAGATCTGCCGGTCGGCCCAGTACCGCACGCGCGTCCCGGTGCGCGCCTTCGCGACCTTGCCGACGACCGCGAGCTCCGAGCCCGAGACGAACGGCTCGAACGGCGACTCGGGTGTCCGGCCCGCCGAGTCGTCGTAGACGCCCGGCTCGCCGCGGTGGAACGTCATGCGGTGCGTCCGGCCCTCGCGGTCGACCTCCACGTCGAGACGCGACGACAACGCGTTGACGACCGAGGCGCCCACGCCGTGCAGACCGCCCGACGCGCCGTACGAGCCGCCGCCGAACTTGCCGCCCGCGTGCAGCTTGGTGAACACGACCTCGACGCCCGTGAGCCCCGTCTTGGGCTCGACGTCGACGGGGATGCCACGTGCGTTGTCCCGGACCTCGACCGACGAGTCCGCGTGCAGCACGATGTCGATGCGGTCGCCGTGGCCGGCGAGCGCCTCGTCGACCGCGTTGTCGATGATCTCCCAGAGGCAGTGCATGAGCCCGCGGCTGTCCGTCGTGCCGATGTACATGCCCGGGCGCTTGCGGACGGCCTCGAGACCTTCCAGCACCGACAGGTGCCGAGCGGTGTAGTCCGAGCGGGAGGAGGTCGTCGTCACGCGTGCGATGGTAGTCGCGCCCACCCACGCTCCCCCGCTCGCCATGCCGGGCGCGACGTACCGTGACACGCGGGACGTCCGCACCCGCAGCCCGGCGACCTGCGCGGCGTGCGCCGAAGGTCCCTTGCGTGTCGCGTCCGTCACGATCGTGTGACGTTTGGGTACGCGGTGAGCGAACCACCCGCCCTCGAGGGGATGGATCCAGCGCCCGGATGGTTGTATGGGGATGTGACAGCGACGACGACCCCCCAGCTCACCGCCGCCGACCGCTGCGACCGGTGCGGTGCACAGGCCTATGTCCGCGTCGTGCTCCCCGTGGGCGAGCTGCTGTTCTGCGCGCACCACGCGCGCGAGCACGCCCCGAAGTTCGCCGAGCTGGCGACCGAGGTGCACGACGAGACCGACCGACTTCTCGAGGAGCACGGCGCCGGCGCAGTGCGCTGACGCGTTCTCGTCGACCCGCTCGACGAGCGCTCTCGACGACTCTCTCGACGACGAGGCCCGGACCGCGAAGGTCCGGGCCTCGTCGTCGTCCCGGTCGGCACATGAGTGACGGAACGAGCCCCCGCACCGGACTGGTGCGGGGGCTCGTTCGGCGTGCGTGGGGTGCGGCGGCCCTGAGGGCCGCCGGGCCGACGCGTCAGTCCAGGTAGTCGCGCAGGACCTGCGAGCGCGACGGGTGGCGCAGCTTGGACATCGTCTTGGACTCGATCTGACGGATCCGCTCACGCGTCACGCCGTAGACCTTGCCGATCTCGTCGAGCGTCTTGGGCTGGCCGTCGGTCAGTCCGAAGCGCATCGACACGACGCCCGCCTCGCGCTCGCTGAGCGTGTCGAGGACCTGGTGCAGCTGCTCCTGCAGGAGCGTGAAGCTCACGGCGTCCGCGGGCACGACGGCCTCGGAGTCCTCGATGAGGTCACCGAACTCGCTGTCGCCGTCCTCGCCGAGAGGCGTGTGCAGCGAGATCGGCTCGCGGCCGTACTTCTGGACCTCGACGACCTTCTCGGGCGTCATGTCCAGCTCCTTGGCCAGCTCCTCCGGCGTGGGCTCGCGGCCCAGGTCCTGGAGCATCTGGCGCTGCACGCGGGCGAGCTTGTTGATGACCTCGACCATGTGCACAGGGATGCGGATGGTGCGCGCCTGGTCGGCCATCGCACGCGTGATCGCCTGGCGGATCCACCACGTCGCGTAGGTCGAGAACTTGTAACCCTTGGTGTAGTCGAACTTCTCGACCGCACGGATCAGACCGAGGTTGCCCTCCTGGATCAGGTCCAGGAAGAGCATGCCGCGGCCCGTGTACCGCTTGGCGAGCGAGACGACGAGGCGCAGGTTCGCCTCGAGCAGGTGGTTCTTCGCGCGACGACCGTCGCCCGCGATCCACTCGAGCTCGCGCCGCAGCTTCGGCTCCATCGACACGCCCGAGCCGAGACGCTCCTCCGCGAACAGGCCGGCCTCGATGCGCTTGGCGAGCTCGACCTCCTGCTCGGCGTTCAGCAGCGCGACCTTGCCGATCTGCTTGAGGTAGTCCTTGACCGGGTCGGCCGTGGCACCCGCGGTGACGACCTGCTGCGCGGGTGCGTCGTCGTCGTCCGCGTCGGAGTAGACGAAGCCCGAGTCCTCGGACTCCTCGGTGGCCTTGGCCGCCGGTGCGGCGGGCTTCTCCTCCTCGGCGTCCTCGTCGGTCGCCTCGGCGTCCGGCTCGGCGTCGGCCTCGACCTCGAGCTCCGCCTCGTCGATCTCCTCGATCTCGACGTCCTCGTCGTCCTCGGCCGGCGCGTCGTCGTCGGTGCCCTTGGCCGCGGACTTCGCGCCCTTGGCGGTCGTCTTCGCGCCGCCCTTCGCCGCAGGCTTGGCGGCCGCCTTGCCCGCCGGCTTCGCGGCTGGCTTCGCAGCCGGCTCGTCGTCGTCGGCGGTCGCGACCGCCTTGACGGCCTTCGATGCCGACTTCGTCGCGGGCGCGGCGGCGACCGCCGCCTTCGCGGTGGTGCGGGTCTTGGCGCTGGTCGCAGCGGCGACCCGCGGAGCGGCCGCGTCACTCACCGTGACGCCCGCCGTGGCCAGGCCCCGGACGACGGCCTTGAGCCGCTTGGCGTCCTCGACGCCGGCCTGCTCGCACGCCGAGCGGACCTCGGCGGCTCCGACGGAGCCGTGGGTACGGCCCCTGACCACGAGGTCCTGCAGCGCAGGGTGCTCGAACTCACGAGGGAGTGCGGGATGCGGGGTCTGGGACGACACGAACGACCTTTCGGCAGCACGACACCGGCGACGAGGCCGGGTGGTAGACGGATATTGTACCGAGCCGACGCCACCGCAGAGTCGTCCTGCGCACACGTGTGCGCGACGACCGGGTGGAGTTCTCGGCGGGAGCCTCGTTGGCGCCGCGGGGGACGAGCGGTCGGACCGTCGTCGGCGCGCGCGGCACGCAGGTGGAGTCCTCTCACGCGGCCGGTCGGTGGCGACGCCGGGACCTCCACCCCCACCCAACGCACGGACGGCCCGGAGGATTCCCGGCCCGGGAAGACGTGCCGCCGATCACCCGAACGGGCGCACCGAGCGCGACGGACCGAGGCCCCCGCGACGTCTGGGACCCGAAGCCCCTGACGCGTCAGTGCTTGGGCTTGACCGTCAGGACGGGGCAGGGGGCGTCGAACAGCACGCGCTGGGCGTTGGCCCGAGGATCAGCTTGCCCACGGGGCTGCGCTGCCGCAGGCCGAGCACCACCAGCTCCGCCCCGGTCTCCTCCGCCGTCGCGATGAGGTCGTCCGCGACGTCCCCGCCGTCGAGCAGCCGCACCTCGTGCGGCACACCCTGTGACGTGAGGTTCGCCGCGACGCTCGCGAGCTCCGACTCGACCAGCGCGCGCTGCTCCGCGGGCTCGTCGGCACGCGAGCTCACGACGACCACCACGCTACGACCACGGATGTTCGCCTCCTGGACCGCCGCGTCCAGGGCGGCGCGACCCTCCGGCGTCGCCAGGTAGCCGACCACGATGCCCATGCTGAGCTCCTTTCGACGCCCGTGCGAGGACCGTACCGCCGCGCGGCCCGTGGCTCCACCTGCGGCGACGCGCGTGGCGTGGCGCGTCGCACCTCGCACCGGCGTGCCGCACCCGCGCGCCGCTACCTCGGCGGGACGTCCCGAGGGTCGGGCGCGTGGTCCGCGCGGCCGTCGTCGATCCCACCGTCGACGCCGGCGTCGGGACCCGGCACGTCGTCGGGCGTGCCCGCGTCCTCCGGCACGTCGTCACGCGTCCAGCCCGGGCCGAGCCCCGCCGAGAGCGCGGATGCCAGCAGCGCCGCGAGCCGGTAGCCCGGGTCGTCGCGCAGGGCACGGTCGAGCAGGATCTGCGCGCGCGCCCCGTCACCGCGCCACCACGCGAGGAGCGCGAGCAGGGACAGCGCGGGGGCCTGCGCGTCACGTCGCCCGTGCGCGACGAGCGCCTCGAGCGTCTCCTCGTGCAGCCGGACGAGCGTCTCGGGCGGGGGCAGCGCCGCGTCCGAGCGCACGATCCGCGCGGTCACCTGCTGCATCGCCGCGTCCACCGAGACGCTGGGCCGCTCGCCCCGCACGCTGCGCTCCGGCAGGTCGCCGACACCGGGCACGAACGAGGCGAGCACCGCGTCCCGCACCCGGCGGTCCTGGAGCCCGGCCTCCAGCCGACCCCACGGCGCGGGCGTCCCCGCCGGCGCGCGTCCCGCGACGAGGTCGACCGCCGACCGCCACGCGGCCACCGCCCCGAGCCGCCAGTGCTCGCACGCGGCCGGCCCGTCGGTCTGCGCCTGCGCGGCGCGTCGCTCCCACCGTTGGCGGGCGCGGGCGACGACGCGCCGACGCTGCGGATCCGCCAGCGGGATGCGCACGAGGTCGTCGCGCGAGCTCGCGACGGTGGCACCCTCGAGCACCATGCGCGCCGAGACCTGCGTCGACTCGAGCTCGCGCAGCGGGCGGCCACCCGGCGGGCAGCACGAGCGCGCGCAGTCGTAGGACAGGTAGCCGGTCGACGTCACCACCCACACGGCGACCTCGCCGAGCGGGGCGTCCGCCGCCTCGCGGTAGTGCGTGACCGCACGCGCCAGCGCGCGCGCCTCGTCGTCGTCGGCCAGCCGCGGGTCGGCGTCGGTGTAGACGACGAGGATCGTGCCCTGCGCTCGGTCGCGGCCCATGACGGCCACCGTCGCCCGCGCGACCTGCGCCCCCACGTCCGGGTCGGCGAGCGCGGGCAGGTCGACACGCATCACCACGCCGACGCGTCCGCGCGGTGCGCGCAGGCTGACCGCGACCGCGCTGTCGCGCGGCCGGAAGCCGAGCCGGTACGGGAGCAGGGAGAGGATCTCGCGGGGCTCGTTCACCCGCAGCGTCGTGGTCGCCGTCATGGCCGCAGCACACCGCACGCGGGGGGCACGCGGGGCGCCGCTCCCCCGGCCTGTGGAACGTGCGGGCGGCCCGGCGGCCTGGGGTCGGGTCGCGGCTACGCTGTCGCGGTGCTCCGGACCACATCACGCGTCGCCGCCCTGGCGGTCGCCGCGCTGCTCGCCGTCAGCGGCTGCACGAGCTCGCAGCCCGCGCGGCTGGACCCGTCGCAGGAGGCGGACGAGCACTCCCTGCTCGCCGAGCCCGCTGTCACCGCCGAGGCGACGTTCGACACGCCGGACGACGAGCACGCGGCCGTCGGCGAGCTCGCCGACGGCTTCCCTGCGGACCTGGTGCCGCTGCCTGCCGACGCGCAGATCCTCGTGTCGTCCGCCGAGGTCGACGCCGACGGCGGGACCACGACCCTCAGCCTCAACCTGCGCACGGCGGTCGAGGCCACCACGCTCATGACGGACCTGCGGCGCGCGCTCACGGACGCCGGCTTCACGGAGGCACCGGTCGCGACGCCGCCGGTGGGGGTCGCGGCGGAGTCGACGTTCGCGCGCAGGTCCGGCGAGGTCCTCACCGTCGCGGTCCTCGACCGTGACGGTGTCCGCACGCTCACGCTCGGCGGCCGCGTGGTGGTCCCCTAGGCTGCCGTGGTGACCCGCCACACCGACCCCTCGTCCGAGTCCACGTCCGACGTGCGCACGCTCGTCGACCTCGAGGACGTCCGCGGCGGGGTCGACGCGCTGCTGGCGGAGCACGTCACGCAGCTGCGCGGCACGCTCGCGGCGATCAGCCCGGAGGCCGACCTCCTCGCCGACGCGGTCGAGAGGATGCTGTCGGGCGGCAAGCGCCTGCGCGCGGCGTTCTGCTGGTGGTCCTGGCGCGCGCACGGCGGCGAGCCGGACGGACCGGACGCCGCGGCGGTCCTGCGCGTGGGCGCGGCCCTGGAGCTGTTCCAGGCGGCGGCACTGTTCCACGACGACGTCATGGACGACTCCGACACGCGCCGCGGCCTGCCCGCCGCGCACCGCGCGTTCGCGGACCTCCACGTCGAGCAGGGCCTGCACGGCGACGCCGTCCGGTTCGGCACCTCCGCGGCGATCCTCCTGGGCGACCTCGCGCTCGTCGCGAGCGAGCAGGAGTTCGCGCGCGCGCTCGAGCCGCTGCCCCTCGCGCGCCAGCAGCGGGCCCGGGCCGTGTTCGACCTCATGCGCACCGAGGTCACGGTGGGCCAGTACCTCGACGTGCTCGCGCAGTCCCAGCCGTGGGGTCGAGACCCGGCCGCCGACGAGCGACGGGCTCGCGAGGTCATCCGGGCCAAGTCGGCGCGGTACAGCGTCGAGCACCCGCTCTCGCTGGGGGCTGCCCTGGCGGACGCGGACGACGACGCGCTCGCGACGGTGCGGGCCGTCGGGCTCCCGCTGGGCGAGGCGTTCCAGCTCCGGGACGACGTGCTGGGCGTGTTCGGCGACCCCGCGACGACGGGGAAGCCTGCGGGTGACGACGTGCGCGAGGGCAAGCGCACGGTTCTCGTCGCGCGTGCGGCGCGGCGAGCACGCGAGCGTGGCGACGCCGCGACGGGTGACCTGCTCGGCGCGAGCCTCGGCGACCGCACGCTCGACGACGCGCAGGTCGCGCGCGTGGCGCGGGCGATCCGCGCGACGGGTGCCGTGGACGAGGTCGAGCGACTGATCGACGACCTGGCGCACGAGGCGCTCTCGCTGCTCGCCGAGCAGCCCTGGCCCGCGCCCGCCGCGGACGTGCTGACGCGGCTCGCGCGCGCGGCGGTCGACCGGCGCGCCTGACCGTTACCTGACGGTCACCGCGTCGCGGAGGCCCCGGTCGCGGTGGACGCGCCGGCGGGCGGGAGCTAGAGCTCGGCCTGGGCGCGGCGTCGGACCTCGGTCTTCTGGCCTGCCCGCAGCGCGTCGATCGGCGCGCCGGGCAGGGAGTCGTCCGGCGTGAAGAGCCAGACGATCGCCTCCTCGTCGGAGAAGCCCGCGTCGGCGAGCACCGTCAGCGTGCCCTGGAGCCACGGCAGCGCGGCCCACTCGCCGGTCGCGCCGGCGCCCTGGTGACCGGGCACCAGGAAACGCTCCGGCACCGACAGGACGCGGGGCTCGCCCCGGCGCATGCCGACGAGCTTGCGCTCCTGCAGCAGGCGCCGGACCTTGCCGACGTCGAGGCCGACGCGCTCGGCGACGTCGGGCAGGGTCAACCAGGAGTCGACGAGGGCGTCGGCAGCAGCCGCGTGCGGGTCCAGGGTCTCGCTCACGGTGCCCAGACTACGCAGCGGTCCGGGCCGTCGCCGCGCACCCGCCGTCCGGGTGGCGCGCGGGGCTCGGGGTTTCCTCCTCCGGGCGTGTCGGCTAGTTTCACTTCTGTCACATCAGCCACACCAGTCACGCGTCTTGACTCGTGTCACACCGTTCAGGGGGGCGTCATGGCCTCGAGCACCGCAGCCGCACGCCGTTCGCAGACCGCCCGCGCCGAGCGCGACGGTCGTCGGCGGACCGCACGCCGGGCCGCGAGCGGGACGGGTGCCACGCTCGCGCTCGTCGCGATCTCGGTCTCCACCTCCGGAGCCGCGCACGCGGACGACTCCTACACCGTGCGCGACGGCGACACCGTGAGCCACATCGCCACCCGCACCGGCGCGAGCATCGCCGCGATCACGCGCGCCAACGCCCTCGCCGACCCCTCGCGCATCCGCGCCGGGCAGGTGTTGACGATCCCGACCACGTCGTCCCGCTCGGCCGCGCGCCCGACGAGCACCCCGGCGCAGGCGCCCGTGGCGCGGCACGTCGTGCGCGCGGGTGAGACCGTGTCGGGCATCGCCGCGCGGACCGGCACGAGCGTCCGGGCGATCATCGCGGCCAACCGCCTGCGCGCCGACGGCCTCATCATCGAGGGCCAGACCCTGACGATCCCCGGCAGCGGCAGCACCGCGCCGCAGGCACGCACGACCGCCCCGGGGCGGACCTACACCGTCCGCGCCGGCGACACCGTCTCCGGCGTGGCGGCGCGGTTCGGCACGAGCGTCTCCGCCATCGTCTCCGCCAACGGCCTCGGCGCGAACGCCATGATCCGGGTCGGGCAGACGCTGCGCCTCGGCGGCGCCGCCTCGTCGACGCCTGCCCCCTCGACGGGACGCCCGCTCGTCGGCTCGACGTTCGAGGGCCGCACCTACGCGCGTGACGTCGTCGACGCCGCCAACGCCAACAAGCGCGCGCTGCTCGCCGCCGGCGTCCCCTCGACGGCGCAGATGCAGGCGAAGGTCGCCGCGACCGCACGGGCCTACGGCCTCGACCCGGCGCTCGCGCAGGCCATCGCGTTCCAGGAGTCCGGGTTCAACCACACGGCCGTCTCCCCCGCCAACGCGATCGGCACCATGCAGGTGATCCCGAGCTCGGGCGACTGGGCGTCGAGCATCGTCGGGCGTCAGCTCGACCTGCTGGACCCCGACGACAACGTCACCGCGGGCGTCGTCATCCTGCGTGCGCTCGTGCGCATGTCGCCGGACCTGCCCAGCGCGATCGCCGGCTACTACCAGGGCGCGGCCTCGGTGCGGAAGTACGGCATGTTCTCGGACACGCGTCGCTACGCCGCGAACGTCCAGACCCTCATGACCCGCTTCCGCTGACCGGCGACGCAGCTGACCGACGACGCACCGGTCGGGGACCCGTGAGGGACGCGGTGACGCCGGGCTCCGGACCGGGCGACGCGCGCGTGACGCTCGCCCCAATACCCGGGCCGGGCGCCCGCCGAACGTAGACTCGCCGCGTGGGAACCGCCGTCACCGATCCGCTCGTCGGCCGTCTGGTCGACGGCCGGTACGAGGTCGTCTCCCGGATCGCGCGCGGCGGCATGGCGACCGTCTACCTCGCGGTGGACCGACGGCTCGACCGTGACGTGGCGCTCAAGGTCATGCACCCCCACCTGGCGGAGGGCGGCTCCGGGGCGGACTTCGTCGCGCGGTTCCGGCGCGAGGCGCGAGCCGCCGCACGCCTCACCCACCCCGGCCTCGTCGCGGTGTACGACCAGGGCGTCGACGGCGAGACCAGCTACCTCACGATGGAGTACGTCGACGGGTCCAACCTGCGCCGACGCCTCGCGGAGCAGGGTGCGCTCACCGTCTCCGAGGCGCTGCGCATCACCGAGTCGGTGCTGGACGCGCTCGCCGCGGCGCACCGGGGCGACCTCGTCCACCGGGACATCAAGCCCGAGAACGTGCTGCTGGCCACGGACGGTCGCATCAAGCTCGCCGACTTCGGGCTGGCACGCGCCGTCACCGAGGTCACCTCGACCACCACGGGAACGGTCCTGGGCACGGTCGCGTACCTCGCGCCCGAGCTCGTCGTGCGCGGCGCGAGCGACGCCCGCACCGACGTCTACGCCTGCGGGATCCTGCTGTTCGAGATGCTCACGGGCCGCCAGCCCTTCGTCGGCGAGACGCCCATCCAGGTCGCCTACCAGCACGTCAACAGCGACGTGCCCGCACCGTCCGACGACCTCGAGTGGCTCCCCGTCGAGGTCGACGACCTGGTCCGCGCGCTCGCCGCACGCGATCCCGACGACCGGCCGGTCGACGCGGCCGCCGCGGTCGGCCTCCTGCGCCGCGCCCGCGGTGAGCTCGACGACGCCACGCTCTCGCGCCGCGCGGACGTCGCCCCGTCGATCGTGCTCCCCGCCGCGACGGACCCCGACGAGACACCCCTGCCCGACGGCGCGGACGCGGTCCCCGGCGACGACGGCTCGACCGTCCGCATCGAGGACCTGCCGCGCGGCTCGACGGTCGCGCTCCCGATCGGGCTGGGCACCGGCGGCTCCGGACCTCGCGCGATCGCGCCGGCCGCCGCCGCGCCCGCTCCCGCTCGTCGACCGCGTCGCCGGCTGCTCGCCGCGGTGCTCGCCCTGCTCGTGGCGCTCGGGCTCGGGGGCGCGGGCTGGTGGTACGTGGTGGCCGGGCCCGGCGCCTACACGACCGTGCCCGAGATCGCGGGATCGAGCGCCGAGGCCGCGCGTGCCGCGCTCACCGCCGTCGGGCTCGAGTCCACGACCACCTCCGAGTTCTCGAGCGACGTCGCCAAGGGCCTCGTCGTCACGAGCGATCCCGCGCCGGGCGACAAGGTCCGCAAGGACGGGACGGTCGAGGTCACCCTCTCCAAGGGACCCGACTACGTGGACGTCCCGGACGGGGTCGTCGGCACGCTCCAGGCGGACGCCGAGGCCGCGCTCGTGGCGGCGGACCTCGAGGTCGAGTACGCCGACCCGGTCTACGACGACAAGGCGGGGCTGGGCGTCGTCGTCGCGGCCGAGCTCCCCGACGGCACCCCGGCGAAGGCCGGTGAGCGCACGATCCGGCACACCGTCGTGACGCTGACCACCTCCAAGGGTCCTGCGCCCGTGACCGTCACCTCCCAGGTCGGCGCCGCCGCCGACGCGGCCGCGAAGCAGCTCAAGGGCGACGGCCTCAAGGTCCGCACGACCGAGGAGTTCAGCTCCGACGTCAAGGCCGGCGTCGTGATCCGGCAGTCGCCCGAGGGCGGCACCCGGGGGCACCGGGGCGACACCGTGACGCTCGTCGTCTCGAAGGGACCCGAGCTGTTCAAGGTGCCGGACGTCATGCGCAACGGCATCGGGTCCGCGACGGACACGCTCAAGGCCGCCGGCTTCGAGGTCGAGGTCAGGCACGCCGCGACGTACTTCGGCCTCGGGTTCGTGGTCGGTCAGGAGCCCGGTGGCGGGTCGATGCACCCCAAGGGCACGGTCGTCGTCCTCACGATCACCTGACGACGACGGAGGGTCGGACCGCCCGAGAGCGGACCCGACCCTCCGTCGCACGCGCGCAGCTCAGCGCACGTGGTCAGCGCACGTGTCAGGCCGAGCGCAGCAGCTCGCCCACCTGGAACGCCAGCTCGAGCGACTGCTGGTGGTTCAGACGCGGGTCCACGAGGGTCTCGTACCGTTCCGCGAGCCGCTCGTCGTCGATCTCGACCGAACCCCCGAGCACCTCGGTCACGTCGTCACCGGTGAGCTCGATGAGCAGGCCGCCGGGCACGGTGCCGAGCGCGCGGTGCACCTCGAAGAACCCCGCGACCTCGTCCATGACGTCCGTGAACCGGCGCGTCTTGTACCCGGTCGCGGACGTGATCCCGTTGCCGTGCATCGGGTCGCACACCCAGGTGACCGGGCGCCCGTCGGCCGCGACCTTCTCGACGAGGCCCGGCAGCAGGTCACGGACCTTACCCGCACCCATACGGGTCACGAACGTGATCCGGCCGGCCTCACCGGTCGGGTTGAGCTTGTCGAGCAGAGCGAGCGCGTCGTCCGCCGAGGCGGTCGGGCCGAGCTTCACACCGATCGGGTTCTGCAGGCGCGAGAAGAAGTCGACGTGCGCCCCGTCGAGCTGACGCGTGCGCTCGCCGATCCACACGAAGTGGGCCGAGCAGTCGTACGGCAGGCCCGTGCGCGAGTCGATCCTCGTGAGCGGCCGCTCGTAGTCGAGCAGCAGCCCCTCGTGGCTGGAGTAGAAGTCGACCGTGCGCAGCTGGTCGAAGTCGGCGCCGCACGCCGCCATGAACCGGATGGCGCGGTCGATCTCCGCGGCCAGCACCTCGTACCGCGCGTATGCGGGGGTCTTGGTGAAGCCGCGGTTCCACTCGTGCACCCGCAGGAGCGACGCGAAGCCGCCCGTCGTGAACGCACGGATGAGGTTCAGCGTCGCGGCGGACGTGTGGTACGCCTCGAGCAGCCGCTGCGGGTCCGGCGTGCGCGCCTCGGGCGTGAAGTCGAACCCGTTGACGATGTCGCCGCGGAACGCCGGCAGCGTCACCCCGTCGCGTGTCTCCGTGTCCGACGAGCGCGGCTTGGCGTACTGGCCCGCCATGCGCCCGATCTTCACGACCGGCATGCTCGCGCCGTACGTCAGCACGACCGCCATCTGCAGGATCGTCTTGATCTTGTTGCGGATGTTGTCGGCGGTCGCCTCGGCGAACGTCTCGGCGCAGTCGCCCCCGACGAGGACGAACGCCTCACCCCGGCCCGCGGCCGCGAGCTGGGCGCGCAGCGCGTCGGCCTCGCCCGCGAACACGAGCGGCGGGAGCGACGCGAGCTTGTCGGTCGCGCGCGTCAGCGCGTCCGCGTCGGGCCAGACCGGTTGCTGCACGACGGGCAGTGAGCGCCACGCGTCGAGCCCCTCGACGACCGTGGGGTCGGGGGTGACGCTCACTCGTGACTCGCCGGGACCAGGGGCTGGCCGATGTCCGCCAGCAGCTCACCGAACCAGGGCTGCGACACGTCGAACGCCTTGCCGCCCGCGATGCGCGGGAACTCGATCGCGCGCAGCACGTCGCCGCGCTCCTCGTCGTGCCCGATCACACCGGCCTCGCCGCGCAGCGCGCACTCGACCGCGAGGTCCGTCATCGACTTGATGAGACGCAGGTCCTCGGCGTTCGCCGCAGCGGCGCGCGAGTAGTAGCCCGACTTCTGGACCATGACCTTCTCGGCGCCGAGCTTCTCCGCGAACTGCTTCGCGAACCACTGGCCCGGGTTGATCGTGTCGAGCTTGACGTGGCCGAACGGGTCCCGCTCCGGGGGCGTGCCCGCGGCCGTGAGCTGCTCGACGATCTCGTGCATGCCCGCACCCTCCGACAGGAAGATGTTGACGTTGCCCTGCGCGTCCATGACCGCCTTGAGGCGCTCCGCCTCGGCGTCGATGTCGATCGCGAGCTCGGGCACGAAGACGGCGTGGACGTCCCAGCGCTCACGCGTCAGGCCGATGCCGGGGACCCACTGCTGCTGGTCGAGCCACTTGCGGTACTCGACCGCGGCGGCCGCGGTCAGCCAGCCGCAGTGCCGGCCCATGACCTCGTGCACGATGAGCATGCGGGGGCCGCTGCGGTGCTCGCCGATGATGTTCGCCGCGAAGCCCGCGGCCTCCTCGGCGGCGGTCCAGGCGCCCAGCGACTGACGGATCGGCACCACGTCGTTGTCGATCGTCTTGGGCAGGCCCACGACGGTCAGCCCGTAGCCGTTGTCCGCGAGGTAGGCGGCGAGGTCCGCCGCGGTCGTGTTGGTGTCGTCGCCACCGATCGTGTGGAGCACGTCGACGCCGTCCGCCTTGAGCTGCTCGGCCGCGACCTGCAGCGGGTCCTGGCCCTCGGCGACGAGACCGCGCTTGACGCAGTCCTTGGCGTTCGTCAGCTTGACGCGCGAGTTGCCGATCGGCGAGCCACCGAAGCGGTGCAAGATGCCGGCGTTCTTGCGGGTCTCGGCGTCGACGACGATCTTGTCGCCCCGCAGCAGCCCGTAGTACCCGTGCTCGTACGCGATGATCTCGACGTCGGGCGCGATCTCGGTGTAGCGCTCGATGAGCCCACCGACGGCGGACGAGAGGCACGGGGCGAAGCCACCCGCGGTGAGGAGGGCGACGCGACGGACCGACATGACAGGCACCTTCCGTTGAGCTGCAGGACGACCCTGCGGGAACGCCGCGACCCTAGGCCGCGGCCGCACGGCGCGACCGGGACCTTCTACGGGGGACGGCGGGACTATCGGCTGTACTCGGGGCCGGGCTCACGGGCACGTCCCGCGGCTCGACGACGACCGTGCGCGACGGACGTCCGGCTCATCCTACTGACGGCTCGCCCTCGTCCTTCGGGGGACCGGAACCTGGACGTCGGGCGCGGGGCGACCGCCCGGGGCCGCGGTGCGCGGCTCGGTGTCCGCGGGCTGCGCGTCGGCCACGCCGGCCGCGATGCGCGCCTTCTGCGTGGCCGCGTACACGTCGACGTACTCCTGACCGGACAGGCTCATGATCGCGTACATGATCTCGTCGGTGACCGACCGCAGGATGAAGCGGTCGTTCTCCATGCCCTTGTAGCGCGAGAAGTCGAGCGGCTCGCCCACGACCATGCCGATGCGCATGATCTTGGGGATCGTGCGCCCGAGCGGCTGCGCGACGTTCGTGCCGATCATGGCGACGGGGATGACCGGCGCGCCCGACTCGAGCGCGAGGCGCGCGACGCCCGTCTTGCCGCGGTACAGCCGGCCGTCGGGGCTGCGGGTGCCCTCCGGGTAGATCCCGAACAGGTCGCCCTCCTCGAGGCGGCGCAGGCCGGTGCGCAGGGCGGCCTCCGAGGCCTTGCCGCCACCGCGGTCCACGGGGATCGTCCCGACCCCGCGCATGAAGCCCGCGGTCAGCCGGCCTTTGACGCCGCGGCCCGAGAAGTACTCCTGCTTGCCGATGAACACGAGCTCGCGGTCCAGCATCAGCGGGAGGAAGAACGAGTCGATCACCGCGAGGTGGTTGCTCGCCAGGATCGCCGCGCCCTGGCTGGGGATGTTCTGCTCGCCCCGGATCCACGGCCGGTACACCAGGTGCAGCAACGGACCCACGAAGACCCGCTTCATCAACCAGTAGAACAAGGGTTCACCTTCCTGCACCGTCGGCGGCACCCGCCGCCGGACGACCCTCGGCCGCCCGTGCGGACCGCCAGGACCGCTGGACCGACTCTAGAGTGCTCTCATGGCTGCTCGCTCCGACCGACCCGACGAGCGACCCGACGAGCGACCCGACGAGCATGCGGACGCGCGTCCCGACGGGACGCCCGCGCACCCCTCCGACGACGACGCGACGGGCCGCACCGCGGGGCCGGACCCGGACGCCCCCGTCGCCGACGACGACTGGGCGAGCATCGTCGCGCAGCTCGGCGACGTCGAGACCGCGGCGGAGCGCGCGGCCCGGGGCGGCCTCGACTTCCCGGTGGCACCGGGCGTCGACTCGCCGTTCGACGCCGCGCGTGTCGTCCGCCCCGCTGCGGGCCCAGACACGCCGCGCGACCCGCTCGCCTCCGCCAGCGGACGCGACTGGGACGGCACCTCGCAGTACGACGAGGCCGAGGACGACCTCGACGCGCAGGACGGCTTCGTCCCGCCCGACCCGGGCCCCGTGCTCGGCGGGGACCCGCTCCTCACGATGGCCTGGTTCGCGGCGGCCGGCATGCCCCTGCTCCTGCTCGTCATCCTCATCGCGTGGCGCGACGCCCCCGCCGCGCTCGCCCAGGCGGCGTGCATCGTGTTCGTCCTGGGCGTCGCGGTGCTGGTGTGGCGGATGCCGCAGCGCCGGGAGCGCCAGGACGACGACGGGGCGGTCGTCTAGCCGCCCCGGACCGGCGTCAGAGGCGGGCGAGGTCGGCCGCGCCGACGATGCCCGCGTCGTTGCCCATGGACGCGACGACGATGGTCGCCTCCGGACGGTGCCCGCGCGCCGAGAGCTGGTCCGCGAACCCCTTGCGTGCCGGCTCGAGGACGAGGTCCCCGGCCGCGGCCACGCCGCCGCCGATCACGATCATCGCGGGGTCGAGCAGCGCCGCGACGGACGCCGCGCCCTCCCCCACCCACCGGCCGAGCTCCGCGAGCAGGTGCACCGCGAGCTCGTCGCCCTCCTGCGCCGCCTGCGTCACGTGCGGGCCGACGATCTTCTCGGCCGAACCGCCGGCGAGCTCCAGGATGCGGGTCGCGCGGTCCGGGTGGGCGACCGCGGCCGCCTGCGCGTCGCGCACCAGCGCGCTGCCGGACGCGTACTGCTCCCAGCAGCCCTCGTGCCCGCAGCCGCAGTAGTGGCCGCCGGGCACGACCCGCATGTGGCCGACCTCGGCCGCGACACCCGCGAAGCCACGCACCAGCGCGCCGTTGGAGACCACCGCACCGCCGAGGCCCGTGCCGATCGTCAGGGTCAGCATGTCGTCCACGTCGCGCGCCGCGCCGAACCGGAACTCGGCCCAGCCCGCGGCGTTCGCGTCGTTCTCGACGACGATCTCGACCTTGTCCTCGACGAGCGCGGCGATCCGGTCCCGCAGCGGGTAGTCACGCCACGCGATGTTCGGCGCGAACAGCACACCCGAGCGGTCCGCCGCGACGAAGCCCGCAGCGGCGAGGCCGATCGCGCCGACCTTGTGCTCGACCGCGAGCTCGGCGTACGCGTCCGCGATCGCCGCGTCGATGCTCGCGACGTCGTCGGGCTCGGTGTCACGTCGCGTCTGCGCCAGGATCCGACCCTCGTCGTCGACCACACCGACGGCGATCTTCGTCCCGCCGATGTCCACCCCGATGGCGTGCATGCGTCTCGTGCTCCCGATGAGTGTGTGCTGCGGCCACGGCAGGAGCCGTGGTCGGTGGTGTGCGGCCGCGTGCTGCGAGGCCTCGGCGGACGCGTTGACGGCGCATCCCCGGCGCCCCCACGCTAGCGCCAACCCGCGGGGGGTCGTGCGTGAGTCCGTCCGGGCGACCTCGTGAGGCTAACGCGCGCCGGAGGCCGACCACCTGGACGGACGTCCCGTATCCTCGTCGGACCCGTCGCCACTGCCAATGGAGCCAGAATGGTCGAGTACAGCACACCTCTGCTCGTCGAGATCGCGCCTGACCGCAACCTCAACGACCTGTTCGCCGAGCGCCTCGCCGCGGACCCGGACGGCGTCGTCGTCGAGCACAAGACGGAGCAGAGCGGCCCCTGGATCCCGATCACCGCACGCGAGCTCGACGCCGAGATCGTGGCCGTCGCGAAGGGCCTGGTCGCCAAGGGCGTCGAACCGGGCGACCGCGTCGGCATCATGTCGCGCACCCGCTACGAGTGGACGCTGCTCGACTGGGCGATCTGGGCGGCCGGCGCCATCCCGGTGCCGATCTACGAGACGTCCTCGGCCGAGCAGGTGTCCTGGATCCTCACGGACGCCGACGTCAGCGTGCTCGTCGTCGAGAACGAGGCGAACGCGGCGACGGTCGACGAGGTCCGCGCCGAGGCGCCCGGGCTCCGCGAGGTGCTGACGATCGACGCGGGCGCGATCGAGACGCTGGTCGCCGCGGGTGCCCAGGTCGCCGACGACGAGGTCGCGCGCCGCCGGTCGTCCGCCGAGCTCTCGAGCGTCGCGACCGTGATCTACACCTCGGGCACGACCGGTCGCCCCAAGGGCGTCGAGCTGACGCACGGCAACTTCTACGAGCTCACCGTCAACGCGGTCGAGGGGCTCAAGGAGGTCGTCTCCGACCCGGGCGCGCGCACGCTGCTGTTCCTCCCCATGGCGCACGTGTTCGCGCGGTTCATCCACGTGCTGTGCATCCCCGCGGGCGCGGTGCTCGGCCACTCGTCCGACACGCGCACGCTGCTCGAGGACCTCGGCAGCTTCCGGCCGACGTTCGTGCTCGCGGTCCCCCGCGTGTTCGAGAAGGTCTACAACGGCGCCGAGCAGAAGGCCGCCGCGGGCGGCAAGGCCGCGATCTTCCAGCGCGCCGCCAAGACCTCGATCGTCTACTCGCGTGCGCTCGACGACCCCAAGGGCCCCAGCCCGTGGCTGCGCCTGCAGCACAAGGTCGCCGACGTGCTCGTCCTGCACAAGATCCGGGCGCTGCTCGGCGGGCAGGCACGGTGGGCGATCTCGGGGGGCGCGCCGCTCGGCGAGCGGCTCGGGCACTTCTACCGGGGCGTGGGGCTCAACGTCCTCGAGGGCTACGGCCTCACCGAGACGACCGCGCCCGCCACGGTCAACCTGCCCTCCCGGACGAAGATCGGGACCGTCGGCGTGCCGCTGCCCGGCACGTCCGTGCGCATCGCCGACGACGGCGAGGTCGAGGTCAAGGGCATCCAGGTGTTCCGCGGCTACCACGCCAACGAGGCGGCGACCACGGAGTCCCTCTCGGACGGCTGGTTCCGCACCGGCGACCTCGGCTCGCTCGACGACGAGGGCTTCCTGGCCATCACGGGCCGCAAGAAGGAGATCATCGTGACCGCCGGCGGCAAGAACGTCGCGCCCGCGGTGCTGGAGGACCGGCTGCGTGGGCACCCGCTGATCAGCCAGGTCGTCGTCGTGGGCGACCAGCGCGCCTACATCGGGGCGCTCGTCACGCTCGACCCCGAGGGCGTCCCCGGCTGGCTGACCGCGCACGGCAAGCCCGCCCTCACGCTCGAGGAGGCCGCGCAGGACCCCGACGTCCTCGCCTCGATCGACAAGGCCGTCGCGCGCGCGAACAAGGCCGTCTCGCGTGCCGAGTCGATCCGCCGCTACCGCATCCTCGACACCGACCTCACCATCGCGAACGGGTACCTCACGCCGAAGCTCAGCGTGAAGCGCGCGGTCGTCCTCAAGGACTTCGCGGCGGACGTCGAGGCGCTGTACGACCCGACGACCGGCGGGCACGACGTCGGCTGACGGCGCCGCGCGTCGGGTGCACTGACGACGGGCGGGCGGCGAGGTCCCACGGACCTCCCGCCCGCCCGTCGTCGTCGCAACCCTCGTCGTCGCACCCGTCGTCGTCGCACCCGTCGTCCTGCCTCGCGCGTCAGCCGCCCTCGGCCATGCGCAGCGGCGGCACCAGCCGCAGGTCGGACAACGTGCCCAGGGCCGCCCGCTCCGCCTCGTCGAGCTCGAACGCCGGCGGGCCGACCCGCGCGGCCGCGTCCCCACCGCCGGTGCGCTCGGCGCCGCGCCGGCGGGGCACCTCGAGGACGAACGTGACGACGCAGTCGGCGCAGGCGGCCGGGCGGGCGGTGCACCCCTCGCAGTCGATGATCATGAGCCGGACGCTAGGGCCGACCTCCGACACGCCCGGGACACGCCTGGCGCCCGCGCGTGGCGCCGGTCGCTCAGGCGTGCCGCAGCCGTGCGACGAGCGTGGCCGACGGCACCACGTACGCACCCCGCGCCTCGACGTCGCGCGCCACCTCCTGGTCGCTCGTGACGACGACCACCACACGTCCGGTCGGCTCGGCCTGCACCAGCCGACGGATGAGGTCGTCGGCGATCTCCCCCACCGAGAACCGCACCCGCACGCCGTGGGCGAGCGTGCCCGGTGCGAGCGGCGTCGGGCGACCGTCGAAGCAGCACGTGACCTCCGCCCCGGTGCGCGTCGCGAGGCCCGCGAGGCCGTCGACGAGCATGCGTCGCTGCCGCTCCAGCGTGAGCTCGGCGTACCCCGTCTTCGTGACGTTGTACCCGTCGACGACGAGGTGCGCGCGCGGCTGCCGCAGCAGCTCGTCGAGCAGCCCGGGGTCGTCGACGTGCCGCCCGCGCGACCCCAGCCGCGCGGGGGCAGCCTCCTGCGCCGGTGCGACGAGGTCCGCGGGCAGCTCGCTCGCCGGTGGGAGCGCCAGCTCCGTGCGCAACCCGCTCGCCGCGTCGACGATCGTGTCCAGCAGCAGCCGCACGCGCGCGTCGGCGAGCTTGCGGGCCACCCGCAGCTCCGCGCGCGCCGCGGTCCGCTCCGCGTCGGCCGCTCGTCGCTCGTCACCCGCCACCTCGAGCGCGGTCGCCGCCTCGTCACGCGCGGCACGGGCCTGCGCGAGCTCCTCGGCGGCCTGCTCGAGCGCGCGACGTCCCTCCGCACGCGCGCGGTCGGCGTCCGAGCGGAGCCTGCGCGCCTGCTTGCGCAGCGTGGCCAGCTCCTCGAGTGCGGCGTCGCGCTCGGCACGCACGCGTTCGAGCTCGTCCCGGGCGCGCGCGGCCGCGTCGGGCGGCGTGGCGGGGCCGGTGCGGTGCGGTGCGGTCGCGGTGGACGGCAGCAGCGCGCGCCAGTCGGCGCCCAGCAGCCACGCCCCGGCCGCGGCAGCGAGGGACGGCGCAGGGGCCGCGACGGGCGGCCCCTGCGGCTCACGGTCCTGCTCACGGTCGGGCTCGTGCTCCGGCTGGTCGCCGGGCACGTCGTCGGGCTCGTGTTCCGGCTGGTCGCCGGGCTCGTCGTCCGGCTCGTGGGGTCTCGCGGGCGCGCCCAGCGCGGCCGCGAGGTCCGGGTGCTCACCCGCCCACGTGCGCGCGGCGCGCGAGCGGAAGTGCTCGTCGTCCAGCGCGGACCACAACGGGACGGCACCCGCGGACGCGCGCTTCGCCGGGGCGAACGCCGCGACGCGCCGCAGCGACGGCGGGACCGCGCTCGGGTCGTACCCCGCGAGCGTGCGGGCGGCGACCGCGACGAGCTCGGCCCGCAGCGACGCCGGGACCTGCGCGTCGACCACCATGGCGTCACCCTAGGCCGCGCCTCGGGGGCACGCGCGCAGTCCGCGGGCGCGTCGTCGGGAGCCGACCGGGACGCGACACGCGGCGCACGCCCGGCGGGGCGTGTCGGAGCGCGGGGGTACGGTCCGGGACATGCGCTCGAGCCTGCACCGCCTGCGACCCGTCTGGGTCGGGGACCCGGTGCCGGGACCCGGTGCGACGCCGGGCGCGGGCGGGCCGGCGCCCGTGCAGCTCGCGCTCGACGAGATCGGCACGCCGCTCTCCGAGGTGACGTTCGTGGTCGTCGATCTCGAGACGACGGGCGGCACGCCCGCGGAGTGCGGCATCACGGAGATCGGTGCGGTCAAGGTGCGCGGCGGCGAGGTGCTCGGCGAGTTCCAGACCCTGGTGGACCCCGGCGGCCCCGTGCCCCCGTTCATCCAGGTCCTCACCGGCATCACGTCGTCGATGCTCGTCGGCGCCCCGCCCGTCGAGGAGGTCCTGCCCTCGTTCCTGGAGTTCGCCCGCGGCAGCGTCCTCGTCGCGCACAACGCGCCGTTCGACGTCGGGTTCCTCCGGGCCGCGGCCGCGCGCACGGGTCATCCGTGGCCCGGCTACCGGGTGGTCGACACGGTGCGCCTCGCGCGCCGCGTCGTGACCCGCGACGAGGCCCCCAACCACAAGCTCGGGACGCTCGCGGCACTGTTCGGGGCGCGGGTGACGCCGAACCACCGCGCGCTCGAGGACGCGCGCGCGACGGTCGACGTGCTCCACGCGCTGCTCGGACGCCTCGGCCCGCTGGGCGTCACGCACCTCGAGGATCTCGCGACCGCGACCGACCCGGTCCCCCAGGAGGTCCGGCGCAAGCGCACGCTCGCCGACGGGCTGCCCGACGCGCCCGGTGTCTACCTGTTCCGCGGCCCGAACGAGGAGGTCCTGTACGTCGGGACCTCGACGACGTCGTTGCGCACGCGCGTGCGCTCGTACTTCACGTCGTCGGAGAAGCGTGGTCGCATCCAGGAGATGGTGCGCATCGCCGAGCGCGTCGACCCCGTGGTCTGCGCGACGCCGCTGGAGGCGCGGGTGCGCGAGCTGCGGCTCATCGCCGAGCACTCGCCGCGCTACAACCGTCGCTCGCGGTTCCCCGAGCGGATGCCGTGGGTCCGGCTGACGAGCGAGCCCTACCCCCGCCTGTCCGTGGTGCGCGAGGTGCGCGACGAGCCGGGCGCCGCCTACATCGGCCCGTTCGGCTCGCAGTCGTCCGCGCAGCTCGCGCTCGAGGCGCTGCACGAGTCCTTCCCGGTGCGGCAGTGCACGCGCCGCCTGCCGCTCGTCGCCACCCCCGGCACGTCCGCGTGCGCGCTCGCCGACATGGGCCGGTGCGGTGCGCCCTGCGTCGGCGGGCAGGACGCCACCGGGTACGCGGCCGTCACCGACCGTGTGCGCTCCGCCATGCTGGGCGACCCCGCGCCCGTCGTCGGGGCGCACGCCGAGCGGATCGACGCGCTCGTCGCGCAGCAGCGCTACGAGGAGGCCGCCACCGTGCGCGACCGGCTGGGCGCGTTCCTGCGCGGTGCCGCTCGCGCGCAGCGGGTCGGCCCCGTCGCGCGGTGTGCCGAAGTGGTCGCGGCGCGCCGCAGCGACGACGGGGGCTGGGAGATCGTCCTGGTCTGCCACGGCCGGCTCGCCGCGACGGCCCGCGTCGACCGCGCCACGGACCCGCGGCCCACCATCGCGACGCTGCGCGCCACCGCCGAGCACGTCCCGGCACCTGTGCCCCCGGCGGCAGCCGCGCACCCCGAGGAGGCAGACCTCGTGCTCGACTGGCTCGAGCGTCCGGGCGTCCGCATCGTCGACGTCGTGGGCGTCTGGGCGCTCCCGGTGCGCACGGCGCTCGGCGACGTCGAGCCGGCGGCCGCGATCGCCGCGCACGCCGCCGCGGTCGCGGGCCACGACGTGGCGAGCGCCGAGGTCGCTCTGCGGCCCTCCGCCGACGGCACGACGCCCGTGGACCTCGCACGCGCGGTGGCCGACGCGCCGGGCGTGATGCCGCGCACGGCCTGACCGGTGCGCGGCATGATGGCGCCATGCTGACCGCCATCGTCCTCATCGAGACCGACGCCGCCCGGATCCCCGAGGTCGCCTCGCAGATCGCCGACATCCGCGGCGTCAGCGAGGTCTACTCGGTGACCGGCGAGGTGGACCTCATCGCCCTCGTCCGCGTGCGCGAGCACGACGACCTCGCCGACGTCATCGCCGACAGGGTCAGCAAGGTCGAGGGCGTGCTGCGCACGCAGACCTACATCGCGTTCCGCACCTACAGCCAGCACGACCTCGACCAGGCGTTCGCGCTGGGGCTCGAGGACTGACGCCGCCCGGCGCTCCCCGGTCGCGTCTGCCGCGTGATCAGGCGCTCGCGCGCCGCCAGCGCTCCAGCGACTCCCGCGCGGCCCCCGAGTCGACGGACGCGCGTGCGTGCTCCACGCCCGCGGTCAGACGCTCGAGGAGCGTGCCCTCGCCCGTCCCGGGCAGCGTGCCGTCCGCGACGAGCGCGGCCGCCGCGTTGAGCAGCACGGTCTCGCGCACCGGTCCCGGCGCGCCGTCGAGCAGTGCACGGGCGACGCCGGCGTTGTAGCCCGCGTCGGCGCCGCGCAGCTCCGCCAGCTCGACGCGCGCGACCCCGAGGTCAGCCCAGTCGACGACGTGCTCGACAACCTCACCGTCGGACACGTGCCAGATGCGGGTCGGGGCCGTCGGGGCGATCTCGTCGAGGCCGTCCTCGCCGCGGAACACGAGCGCGCTGACGCCGCGACGCGCGAGCACGCCCGCGATGAGCGGCCCCATCCGCCCGTCCCCGACGCCGATCGCGGCCGCCGGTGGCTGCGCCGGGTTCGTCAGCGGACCGAGGAAGTTGAAGGCCGTGGCGATGCCCAGACCGGCGCGCGCCACGGCGGTGTGCCGGAAGGACGGGTGGAACACCTGCGCGAAGCAGAACGTGATGCCCGCCTCGGCCGCGATCTGCGCGACGCGCTCGGGCGTGTGGTCCAGGCGGATCCCGAGCTGCTCGAGGACGTCCGCGGAGCCCGACGAGGACGACGCGGCCCGGTTGCCGTGCTTGACGACGCGCAGCCCCGTGCCCGCGATGACGAGGGACGCCATCGTCGAGATGTTGACGGTGTGCGCGCGGTCGCCGCCCGTGCCGACGATGTCGACCGTCCGGCCGGGCACCTCGATGCGGTGGGCGTGCGCGAGCATGGTCTCGGCGAGCCCGGTGAGCTCGTCGACGGTCTCACCCTTGGCCCGCAGGCCCACGAGGAACCCCGCGATCTGCACCGGCGACGCCTCGCCGCGCATGATCTCGTCCATCGCCCATGACGCCTGCTGCGCGGTGAGGTCCTGACCGGCGACGAGACCCGTCAGGAGGTCCGGCCACGTGGCGGCGGGGCTCATCCGGCGACGGCCTGCGCGGCGAGCAGCTCGACGACCGTGCGGTGCAGCTCCAGCGGGTCGAGGGGCCGGCTGACGGTCGCGTCGGCGTTCGACCACGACGCGAGCCACGCGTCCTGCGGGCGGCCGGTCAGCACCAGCACCGGAGGGCAGCGGTAGACCTCCTCCTTCAGCTGGCGACCCAGACCCATGCCGCCGAGCTTGTCGGCCTCGCCGTCGAGCACGAGCAGGTCGACGCCGCCGGCCTCGGTCGCGGCGACGACCGCCGCGGGGGTCGCGGTCTCGATCCAGTCGATCGCGGGGGCCCCGTGCTGCAGGCGCGGACCGAGCGCGAGCCGCACCTGGGCGCGCACGTCCACGTCGTCGCTGTAGAGGACGATCCGCGGTCCGGGGGTCGCGGCGGCCTGGTCCTGGGCGGTGCTCATGGTGCTTCCTCACTCGTCGTCGACGTGCGTCGAACGCATCTTGGCACGGCGTGACGCGGGACACGACGACCCCGGCGGGGCGGCGGGCGCCCGGACCGGCCCGCAGGTCCTCGCGAGACCCCGTCGCCGCCTGTTCACCGGGTCCGCACGGGACGCGCGCAGCGGCTCCACCGGACGGACGCACGGCCCGACACGCCGGGAGTTCATGACGATGTGACATTTACCGCCCGCCGCGCCTGGGCCCAATGACCCATGCGGACGCCGCATCGGCCATAATGGCCAGCGTGTCGACCGCAACGGCTGCCCCTCGCTCTGCCCCCCACGTGAGCGTCAACCGACCGAACCCCGTCTCGGTCGGCACGATCGTGTGGCTCGCCAGCGAGCTCATGTTCTTCGCCGGACTCTTCGCCATGTACTTCACCGTGCGCGCTGCCGTGCCCGAGGAGTTCGCGGAGCAGACCGCCAAGCTCAACCTCACCTTCGCGGCGATCAACACGACCGTCCTGGTGCTGTCGTCGGTGACGTGCCAGATGGGCGTGTGGGCCGCCGAGCGCTTCCAGCCCGTGCGGAGCGGCTCGCTCCTGCAGGTCAACCGCTGGGGCATGAACGAGTGGATGACGCTCACGTACCTCATGGGCGCCTTCTTCATCGGCGGCCAGGTCTTCGAGTACGCCGAGCTGGTGCACGAGGGCCTGACGATCTCGTCCAGCGCCTACGGCTCCGTGTTCTACCTGACGACCGGCTTCCACGGCCTGCACGTCGTGGGCGGCCTCATCGCCTTCCTGTTCCTGCTCGGCCGCTCGTTCTCGGCCAAGCGGTTCGGGCACCACGAGGCGACGACGGCGATCGTGACCTCGTACTACTGGCACTTCGTCGACGTCGTCTGGATCGCGCTGTTCGCGGTCATCTACCTGCTGCGCTGACGCAGCACCGCCCCTGCCCCCTTACTTGCGAGACGAGGATCGATCCGTGAAGGCACTCGCAGCCCGCAGGCACGACCGGCGCGCACCGGCCTTGCTGCTCCTGCTGGCGCTGCTGCTGGTCGGTGCGGTGTACGCCGTGGTCGCCCCTTCGTCGGCCCAGGCCGCCACGAAGACCGCGACCGCTGACGACATCGCCGCCGGCGAGAAGCTGTTCCAGGCCAACTGCTCCACCTGCCACGGACCGTCCGCGGCCGGCACCGACAGCGCACCGTCGCTGATCGGCGTGGGCGCCGCCGCCGTCGACTTCCAGGTCGGCACCGGTCGCATGCCGATGCAGATGAGCGGCCCGCAGGCCCAGGCGAAGCCCGTGCAGTTCACGGACGAGCAGATCGCGCAGCTCGCGGCCTACGTCGCGTCGCTCGGCGCGGGCCCGTCCATCCCGACGTCCGAGATGGTCGACCCCGCGCTCGGCGACTCGGCGTCCGGCATGGCGCTCTTCCGCACCAACTGCGCGATGTGCCACAACGCCATCGGCGCGGGCGGCGCGCTCTCGCAGGGCAAGTTCGCCCCGAACCTGTGGGGCACGACGCCGACGCACCTGTACGAGGCGATGCTCACGGGTCCGCAGTCGATGCCGGTGTTCAACGACGCCAACCTCACGCCCGAGGAGAAGCGCGACATCATCGCGTTCATCGACGAGCAGGGCAACGGCTCCCCGGGCGGTCTCGACCTCGGCTCGCTCGGCCCCGTGAGCGAGGGCCTGTGGGCCTGGGTCGTCGGCCTCGGCCTGCTGCTGGGCCTCTCTGTCTGGATCGGAGCGAAGTCCTCGTGAGCACCCCCCACGACTCCCACCAGGAGCTCAGCGTCCCCGGCGGTCAGGCTCAGCCGCCCGCGCGGTTCGAGAACCCCGGGCTGCACGAGCACAAGCCGCGTCAGGCGGACGTGGACCCCCGGGTCACCAAGCGCGTCGAGCGTCAGGTCCTCCTGCTGCTCACGCTGTCGATCCTCGGCACGATCGCCGTCGTCTGGGCGTACTTCGCGCTCCCCCCGGGCGACACCGTGGGCTCGATGCGGCTGTCGAACCTCGTGCTGGGCGTCGGCCTCGCCGTGTGCCTCCTCGGCATCGGCATCGGTGGCAACTACTACATCAAGCTCCTCATGAGCAACCGCGAGTACGTCGAGGAGCGGCACGAGATCCGCTCGTCCGACGAGACCCGCGAGATCGCCGTCCAGATGCTCAAGGACGGCGGCGAGGACTCCGGCCTGACGCGTCGCGGCGCGATCATCGGCGCAGGCGTCACCGCGCTCGCCCTGTTCCCGCTGTCCCTCCTCGTCCCGCTGATCGGCAACGTCGGCGAGGACTGGAACGTGCGCAAGTTCAAGCACACGATCTGGAAGAAGGGCACGCGCCTCGCGACCGACCCGACCGGCCGCCCGATCAAGGCGTCGGACGTGACGATCGGCGACGTCTGGCACGTCATCCCCGAGAGCCTCGAGGACCTGCACGAGGGCAAGCTCGACGAGAAGGCCAAGGCCGTCGTCCTGCTCGTGCGGCTCGACCCGCGCGACCTCAAGTCCGACCAGTCGCCCGAGGGCGAGACCTGGTCGCACGACGGCATCGTCGCCTACTCGAAGATCTGCACGCACGTCGGGTGCCCCGTGGCGCTGTACGAGCAGCAGACCCACCACCTGCTGTGCCCGTGCCACCAGTCGACGTTCGACGTGGCGGACAGCTGCAAGGTCGTCTTCGGCCCCGCGAAGCGTCCCCTGCCGCAGCTGCCGATCACCGTGGACGACGAGGGCTACCTCGTCGCGCAGGGCGACTTCGCCGAGCCCATCGGCCCGAGCTTCTGGGAGCGTGCGACCAAGTGAGCGACCTCAAGACGGCCCCGTCCCGCGGCGCGAAGGCCGCGGGAGCGACAGCGGACTACCTCGACCAGCGCACCGGCGTCGGCAATGCGGTCAAGTTCTTCGCGCGCAAGGTGTTCCCGGACCACTGGTCCTTCTTCCTCGGCGAGATCGCGCTCTACAGCTTCGTCACGCTGCTCATCTCGGGCGTGTTCCTGACGCTGTTCTTCGTGCCGAGCATGGCCGAGACGCACTACGAGGGCCCGTGGCCCTCGATGAACGGCGTGGAGATGTCCGAGGCGTTCTCCTCGACGCTGCGCCTGTCGTTCGAGGTCCGCGGCGGTCTGCTCATGCGGCAGATCCACCACTGGGCGGCGCTGATCTTCATGGCGTCGATCGTCGTCCACATGTTCCGCGTCTTCTTCACGGGCGCGTTCCGCAAGCCGCGTGAGATCAACTGGGTCGTCGGCTTCGTGCTGCTGATCCTGGGCCTCGCGGCCGGGTTCTCGGGCTACTCGCTCCCGGACGACGTCCTGTCCGGCAACGGCCTGCGCATCACCGACGGCGTCGTCAAGGCGATCCCGATCATCGGGTCCTACCTGTCGTACTTCATCTTCGGCGGCGAGTTCCCGGGGACCGACCTGATCCCCCGCCTGTTCACCGTGCACATCCTGCTGGTGCCGGGCCTGATCCTCGCTCTCATCGGCCTGCACCTGTTCCTCATGGTGATGCACAAGCACACCCAGTACCCGGGCTCGGGCCGCAGCAACACCAACGTGGTGGGCTACCCGGCACTCCCGGCGTACGCCGGCAAGCTGCTCTTCAACTTCTTCGTGGTGTTCGGCGTGATCGCCCTCATGGCGGGCACGATGTCGATCAACCCCGTGTGGAACTACGGGCCGTACGACCCGTCCCCCGTGTCCGCGGGCGCCCAGCCCGACTGGTACATGCTGTTCCTCGAAGGGTCCCTGCGACTGATGCCGGGCGGCACCGAGATCATGCTCGGCAGCTACACGCTGAGCCTGAACGTGATCATCCCGGCGATGATCGTGCCGGGCATCCTGTTCACGCTCCTGGGCGCGTACCCGTTCATCGAGGCGTTCGCGACCGGCGACAAGAGCGAGCACCACGTGCTGGACCGCCCGCGCAACCGCCCGTTCCGTACGGCGTTCGGTGTCTCGCTCCTCGTCGCGTTCGGCATTCTCGTGCTGGCGGGCTCGAACGACCTCATCGCGACCCACTTCCACATGTCGATCAACGACATCACGTGGGCGTTCCGGGTGCTGATCTTCGTCGGCCCGTGGCTCGCGTTCCTGATCACCAAGCGGATCTGCCTCGGCCTGCAGCGCAAGGACCGTGAGCTCGTGCTCCACGGTCACGAGACGGGTCGCATCGTCCGCTACGCGTCGGGTGAGTACATCGAGGTCCACAAGCCGCTCGACGCGCACGAGCGCTGGCTGCGGGTGCAGCACGAGGCCATCCGCCCGCTCGAGATCGAGCCGGCCGAGGACTCGCGCGGCGTGCGTCGCAAGGGCTACAAGGCGGACCGTCTGCGGCAGCGGCTCTCGCAGCTGTTCTACGAGGACCGGGTCGAGCCCGTCACACCTGCCGAGCTCGCCGCGGCCCACGCCGCGCACGGCCACCACGACGACCACGCCGTCGAGACCCCGCACGGGGTCCCCGCGCAGGTCGGCGCCGGGGCTCCAGCATCCGAGACGGCCGCCGACGAGCGGAATCACTGATCCCGGACCAGAGTTGACCGGGTCGGGCGGCTCGCCACTCCGGCGGGCCGCCCTACTCGTACCCAGCGGGAGCCACTCGCCCCCGCGCGACGCAGGAGAGGTACTCACGCATGGCTGACTACACGCTTCCGGACCTGCCGTACGACTACGCGGCGCTCGAGCCGCACATCTCCGGCCGGATCATGGAGCTGCACCACGACAAGCACCACGCCGCCTACGTCACCGGTGCCAACACGGCGCTCGAGAAGCTGGCCGAGGCTCGCGAGTCCGGTGACCTCGGTGCGGTCAACCTCCACGAGAAGAACCTCGCGTTCAACCTGGGTGGGCACGTGAACCACTCGGTCTTCTGGCAGAACCTGTCCCCCGAGGGCGGCGACAAGCCGACGGGCGAGCTCGCGGCAGCCATCGACGAGTTCTTCGGGTCCTTCGACGGCTTCCAGAAGCACTTCGCCGCCAACGCCGTGGGCATCCAGGGCTCCGGCTGGTCGATCCTCGGTTGGGACTCGATCGGGCAGAAGCTCGCGATCTTCCAGCTCTACGACCAGCAGAGCAACTTCCCGCTCGGCCTCGTCCCGATCGTGGTGCTCGACATGTGGGAGCACGCGTTCTACCTGGACTACGTCAACGTCAAGGCGGACTACGTCAAGGCGTGGTGGAACATCGTCAACTGGGCGGACGCCGCGTCGCGCTTCGAGCGCGCCCGCTCGCAGACCTCGGGCCTCATCGTCCCGGCCGTCTGACACCCTCCCGCCGAAGGCCGTCACGCCCTGCGTGGCGGCCTTCGGCATACCCGCACACCCCTGGCCGCGTCCGCAGCGACGCGCAGACGCAACGACCCCGCGATTCCTCCGGGCAAGCGGCCGGTAAGCCGGAGCAACCACGGGGTCGGCACACGCCGCATCACGACCCCGCGGACCCTCCGGGTTACGGACCGCAGAGCCGGAGTAACCACGGGCTCGGCAGCACGCCGCGCGACGACCCCGCGGATCCTCCGGGTGACGGACCGCTGCGCCGGAGCAACCACGGGGTCGGCAGCACTCCGCGCCGTGGCACCGCGGACTCGCAGGGTTCGACGGAGAGACGACGAGGCCCGGCCGGCTGTGCCGGTCGGGCCTCGTGAGCTGTGGTGTGCTGTCAGTGCACGTGGCTGGAGGTCAGTGCGCGTGCTGTCCGCGGGAGAACTCGAACACCCAGCCGACGAGCCCGACCACGCCGACCGCGACCCCGATGAAGACGAGCCACCAGCCGACCGCGAGGCCGAGGAACACGATCGCGGACGCGGCACCGATCGCGAGCGGCCACCACGACCACGGGGCGTACACGCCCTGGTCGCCGGCGCCCTGCTCGATCTCGCCGTGCTCGTCGTCCTCGGGGCGCGGGTCGATGCGGCGGGCGAGGAGCGCGAAGTACGCGCCGATCATGCCCACGAGGCCACCGACGAGCGGGATGGCGACGGTACCGACCGGCTCACCGTCGCTCCACAGCGCGTAGACGAGCCCGACCGGGACGAAGAACGCGATCCCGTAGCCGAAGAGCTTGGCCTCGAGCTTCACTTCGTCCCCTCCTCGTTCGGGTTGGTGCGCGGCTCGTCGACGATCTCGGTCGTGGACTGCTCGGGCTCACCGGTGCCGTTGGCGACACGCTCGGCGGCCGTGCTGGTCTCACCGGTGCGCTGGGCCTCCCAGTCGAGCGGACCCGGGTCGGGCTCGACGAAGTCCATCGCGGCGACCTCGGGGTGGTGCAGGTCGAACGCGGGGCGCTCCGAGCGGATGCGCGGCAGCGAGGTGAAGTTGTGCCGCGGCGGCGGGCAGGACGTGGCCCACTCGAGCGAGGCGCCGAAGCCCCACGGGTCGTCGACGGTCACCTTCGGCGCGTTGCGCGCGGTGGTGTAGACGTTCCAGAAGAACGGCAGCATCGAGGCGCCGAGGATCACCGCGCCGACGGTCGACAGCTGGTTCATCCACGTGAACCCGTCCGCCTCGGCGTAGTCCGCGTAACGACGCGGCATGCCGACGACGCCGAGCCAGTGCTGCACCAGGAACGTCGTGTGGAAGCCGATGAACAGCGTCCAGAAGTGGATCTTGCCCAGGCGCTCGTCGAGCATCTTCCCGGTGAACTTGGGCCACCAGAAGTAGAAGCCCGCGAACATCGCGAACACGACGGTCCCGAACACCACGTAGTGGAAGTGCGCGACCACGAAGTACGTGTCGGACAGGTGGAAGTCGAGCGCCGGGCTGGACAGGATGATGCCCGTCAGACCGCCGAACAGGAACGTCACGAGGAAGCCGATGGTCCAGAGCATCGGGGTCTCGAACGTGAGCTTCCCGCGCCACATCGTGCCGATCCAGTTGAAGAACTTCACGCCGGTCGGCACCGCGATCAGCATCGTCATGAACGCGAAGAACGGCAGCAGGACCGACCCGGTCACGTACATGTGGTGGGCCCACACGGTGACGGACAGCGCGGCGATCGCGATGGTCGCGTAGACGAGGCCCTTGTAGCCGAAGATCGGCTTGCGGCTGAACACCGGCAGGATCTCGGTGACGATGCCGAAGAACGGCAGGGCGATGATGTAGACCTCGGGGTGCCCGAAGAACCAGAACAGGTGCTGCCAGAGCAGCGCGCCGCCGTTGTCCGGGTTGAAGACCTGCGCGCCGAGGCGGCGGTCGGCACCCAGCGCGAACAGCGCGGCGGCCAGCGGCGGGAACGCCATGAGCACGAGCAGCGACGTCACGAGGGTGTTCCACGTGAAGATCGGCATCCGGAACATCGTCATGCCGGGCGCGCGCATCGTGACGATCGTGGTGATGAAGTTGACCGCACCGAGGATGGTGCCGAAGCCACCGAGCGCGAGGCCGAACACCCACAGGTCACCGCCGAGCCCCGGCGAGTACACGGTGTTGGACAGCGGCGCGTAGGCGAACCAGCCGAACGAGGCGGCGCCCTGCGGCGTGAGGAAGCCGGCGGCGGCGATGAGCCCGCCGAAGAAGAACAGCCAGAACGCGAACATGTTCAGGCGCGGGAACGCCACGTCGGGCGCGCCGATCTGCAGCGGCATGATGACGTTCGCGAAGCCCGCGAACAGCGGCGTCGCGAACAGCAGCAGCATGATCGTGCCGTGCATCGTGAACGCCTGGTTGTACTGCTCCTTGGACTGGAACAGGTCCATTCCCGGCGTGAAGAGCTCGGCGCGGATCAGCAGCGCCAGCAGGCCTCCGACGATGAACCACACGAAGCTCGTGATCAGGTACATGTACCCGATCGTCTTGTGGTCGGTGGAGGTGACCCACTTGACCACGGTGCGACCGAGACCCTGGCGCGACGGCGCCAGGCCCGGGATGTTCTCCACGACCGCGGCCATCAGTTCTCGTCCTCCTGCGTCGCGCTGTTCAGGTCCTGCTTGCGGCTGTACTCGAGCCCGAGCGCACCGGTCTGCCCCTTGGCACGGAGCTCGTCGATGTGCGCGTCGTACTCCTCGCGCGAGACGACCTTGACGTTGAAGAGCATCGAGGAGTGCTCCTCGCCGCAGAGCTCGGCGCACTTGCCGCGGTAGAGGCCCTCCTGCTGAGGCGTGACCTGGAAGTGGTTGGTCTTGCCCGGGATCATGTCCAGCTTGTAGAGGAACGCGGGGACCCAGAACGAGTGGATGACGTCGCGCGAGTCCAGCGTGAACTCGACGGACTCGCCGACGGGCAGGTAGAGCGTGATCTGGTCGTCGAGGACGCCCTCGGTCGTGCCGACGTTCTGGGCGTGCTGGCCCGTGTCGTACACGTCGTCGTCGAGGTAGTTGAAGTCCCAGCTCCACTGCTTGCCGATGGCCTGCACGTGCACGTCGGCCTCGCCGGACGTGTCGGTGATCTCGGTCATGTCGCGGTTCGTGAAGAAGAACAGCACGCCGACCATGACGATCGGGAGGATCACGTACATGATCTCGAGCGGCACGTGGTAGCGGAGCTGGACGGGCAGCACGTCGTCCGACTTGCGCTTGCGGTACACGGCGACGCACCAGAGCATCAGGCCCCACGTGATGAGGCCGACGACGAGCGCCGCGATCCACGAGCCGACCCACAGGTCGGTGATGCGGCCCGTCTGGTTCGTGACCTCGGCGTCAGAGCTGCCGGGCAGCCAGCCGCGCTCGACCTGCTCGGAGCATCCGCTCAGTGCGACAGCTGCGACGGCCGCGATGCCTGCCCACTTCAGGGCCGGGCGCCGCGTCCGGCGGGGGGTTTCCGGGTGCAACGGGGGACCTCTCGCTCGCGTCCCCGATCCGCGGCGCCCGCGAGGGCGTCACGCACCTGGGACCTTCGTCCTCGACTCGTGCAGCCTAGCGCGCGAACCGCCCTGCTGGTCGCTCGCGGCGCGCGATGACGACGCCGTGTCAGCACCGTCACACTCGCTCGACCCTGCCGCCCGCCGTGCCACCCCCTGCGGCCGACCACCCGTGCACGTGTGCACGGGTGTCCACGCCGCCTCCCGCTAGCGTGGCGCCGTGGACGACGACCTCAGCGCTGGCCCCGCTGCCCCGCGGCGCGTGGTGCTCGACGCCGGCGGGCGCGCTCCCCTGCGTCCGAGTGCGCGCGCCGCGTTCGTCGAGGCGCTGGACCAGGGTTGGGCCGACCCGCGCCGTCTGCACGCCGAGGGCCGCCGCGCCCGCGCGCTGCTCGACGGCGCGCGGGAGGCGATCGCGGGTGCGCTCGGCGCACGGACGCAGGACGTCGACCTCGCCGGGTCGCACACCGCCGCGCTGCACGCCGCGGTGCTCATGGTCGCGCGCGGGCGGCGCCGCGTCGGCGCGGACGTGGTCACGAGCGCCGTGGAGCGCGCCGCCGTCCTGCACGCGGCGGACTTCGTCACGCAACGCTCGGCCGGCGAGCACGTCACCGTGCCGGTCGACCGGTCGGGCGCGGTCGACCCCGACGCTCTCGCGGCCGCACTGCGCGCGCCGGGCGTCGCGCTCGCCGCGCTGCAGCACGCGAACGGGGAGGTCGGCACGCTCCAGCCCCTCGACGCGGTGCACGCCGCCGCGCGCGCGGCGGGTGTGCCGCTGCTCGTCGACGCCGGCGCGAGCGTGGGACACGTGCCCACGGGATCGTCGTGGGACGTGCTCGCAGCGGACCCGGGTGACTGGGGCGGCCCAGGTGGTCTCGGCGTGCTGGTCACGCGCACGGGCGTGCGGCGTGCACCGGACTGGCCGCAGGACGAGGACCGATGGTTCCCGGGCGGTGTGTCGGTCCCCGCGGCGCTCGCCGCGGCGGTCGCGCTGCAGGACGCGGTCGCGGCCGCGCGCGAGGAGGACCAGCGGCTGCGCCCGCTCGTCGACACGATCCGCGCGACGGTCGCGGCGCGCGTCCCCGATGTCGACGTCGTCGGCGACCCGGTGCACCGGCTCCCCCACGTGCTGACGTTCTCGTGCCTGTACGTGGACGGTGAGGCGATCGTCTCCGAGCTGGACCGCCACGGCTTCGCGGTCGGCTCGGGCTCGGCGTGCTCGTCGAGCACCCTGGAGCCGTCGCACGTGCTCGCCGCCATGGGCGCGCTCACCCAGGGCAACGTGCGCGTGGCGCTGCACCACGCCACCACGGCGCAGGACGTCACCGACTTCCTGGCCGTGCTGCCGGGCGTCGTCGCGGAGCTGCGCGCGAGCCTCGGCGTGGTCTGACGGGAGCACCCGCAAGGACGACGAGGACCGCAGGGACGACGAAGGCCCGCTCGCTCGCCGAGGCGAGGAACGGGCCGTCGTCGGACCAGGTCCGAGGCGTCAGCTGAAGGAGCCGCCGCACGCGCAGGCGCTGCCCGCGTTCGGGTTGTCGATCGTGAAGCCCTGCTTCTCGATGGTGTCCGCGAAGTCGATCGTCGCGCCCTCGAGGTACGGCACCGACATGCGGTCCACGACGACCTCGACGCCGTCGTAGTCGCGCACCGCGTCACCGTCGAGCAGGCGCTCGTCGAAGTACAGCTGGTAGATGAGGCCGGAGCAGCCGCCGGGCTGCACGGCCACGCGCAGGCGCAGGTCGTCACGACCCTCCTGCTCGAGCAGGCTGCGAACCTTGTCCGCCGCGACGTCGGTGAGGTTCACGCCGTGCGTGGCGACCTCGGTGGTCTCGCTCATGAGCACTCCTGACGGAAGACGAACGTTCTTCGCAGGACCCAACCCCGCCGGCGCGGCAGATGTTCCCGGTGGGCGGGTGCGGATCCTGGCGACAAGCGTACGCCCGCACGCCCGGTGAGCCGCGGGACCGAGAGGCACGCCACAGCGTGGCGAGGCTCAGGCGGGCGACCACGTGCGTGCGACACGCGCGACCCGCGCCGCGAGCGTGCCGGCGGGGTCGGCGAGCGCGGCCGCGACGAGGTCGTCCCGGTCGGCGACCGCGTACGCACCGGCGAGCCCGGCGGCGGCCCACTCGCGGCGCCCGACCTCGACCTGACCCGCGACGACGATCGTCGGGACGGCGTGCGGCAGGGCGCGCTCCGCGACGAGCGCGGCGACCTTGCCGTGCAGCGACTGCCAGTCGAAGCGTCCCTCCCCCGTCACGACGAGGTCGCTCGCGGCGATGCGCGCGTCGAGGCCGACGACGTCCGCGACGAGCGCGGCACCGGGCACCACCCGCCCGCCGAGCAGCGCGAGCCCGAAGCCCAGGCCTCCCGCCGCGCCGGCGCCGGGCGCGTGCGTGAGCCGCTTCGCCGCGGCGGCCGGGCCCGCGGGTCCCGCGAGCAGGTCGGGCCGCAGGTCCGCGCCGAGCGCGTCGACGGCGGCGCGCGAGAACGTGGCGAGCGCGCGCTCGAGGTCCTGCGCCTGCTCGGGGGTCGCGCCCTTCTGCGGGGCGAAGCCTGCGCTCGCGCCCTGCAGGCCGAGCAGCGGGACGTCGACGTCGGTCGCGACGAGCAGGTCGACGTCGCGCCAGGAGTCGCGCAGCGCACGCAGCCCGTGCAGGTCGTCGGGACGGACGTCCGTGAGCGCACCGCCGCCGTGGCCGAGGACGTCGCGGGGGTCCGGGTGGCCGAGACCGACGAGCAGGCCCGCGCCGGCGTCGTTGGTCGCGGACCCGCCGAGGCCGACGACGACGCGGCGGGCCCCGGTGGTTCGCGCGGCGGCGAGCAGCTCACCGAGGCCGCGCGTGGTGGTGCGCGTGGGGTCGCGGCGGTCGGCGGGCACGAGCGCGAGGCCCACGGCGTGCGCGGACTCCACGTACGCGGTGCGGCCGCGCTCGTCGTCGACGACCAGCACCGCGGCGGGCGCGGGGTCTGCGAGCGGTCCGGCCACGGTCACCGCGACGAGCTCGCCGCCGAGAGTCGCGCGCAGCGTCTCGACGAACCCCGGCCCGCCGTCCGACAGGGGGCAGCCGGTCACCTCGTCGTGCGGCGCGGCCGCGCGCCACGCGTCGACGACGGTGGTCGTGGCCTGCGCGGACGTCAGGCTCGAGCCGAAGCAGTCGGGGGCCACCAGCACTCGCACGCCGCGCATCGTCGCACGGGCGGGCGGAGTGTGACGTCGCCCACGCCCGCGAGCACGCGCAGTCCTCGCGGGCGCGCGGGTGCGTTGTGCGAGGATCGCCCCGTGAGCCTGACGACCACTGGCACGTCCGAGCCGGCCACCGGCGCGTTCGTCGAGCCGGCCCCCTCGGCCCTCCTGCTGCTGGGCCGCGGCGTGGACCTCACGTCCGAGCGCGGGGTCGAGTGCGCGGGAGCCCTGCCGGCGCCCAGCGACCCCGACCTCGTCGAACGGGCGCGCGCGGCGCGCGCGGCGCTCGGCGACCGGGCGTTCGTCCTCGGGCACCACTACCAGCGCGACGAGGTGATCGCGTTCGCCGACGTCACGGGCGACTCGTTCAAGCTCGCACGCGAGGCGGCGGCGCGTCCCGAGGCGGAGTTCGTCGTGTTCTGCGGCGTGCACTTCATGGCCGAGTCAGCCGACATCCTCACCTCGGACGCCCAGCAGGTCGTCCTGCCGGACCTGGCGGCGGGCTGCTCGATGGCCGACATGGCCGCGATCGACCAGGTCGAGGACGCGTGGGACGTGCTCGTCGACGCGGGCGTCGCGGACGACACCGTCCCGGTGACCTACATGAACTCCACCGCGGCGATCAAGGCCTTCACGGGCCGCCACGGCGGCACGGTCTGCACGTCGTCGAACGCGCACGTCGCGCTGCGCTGGGCGTTCGAGAAGGTCGGCGGCGTCGACGGCACCGGCAAGGTGCTGTTCATGCCCGACCAGCACCTGGGCCGCAACACGGCGGTGCAGCAGCTCGGCCTGTCGCTCGACGACTGCGTGGTGTTCGACCCGCGGCGTCCCGGCGGCGGGCTGACGACGCAGCAGCTGCGCGACGCGCGGATGATCCTGTGGCGCGGGCACTGCTCGGTGCACGGGCGGTTCTCGGAGCGCAACGTCGCGGACGTGCGCGCGGCCGACCCGGGCGTCACGGTGCTGGTGCACCCCGAGTGCAAGCACGAGGTCGTCACCGCGGCGGACATGGTGGGGTCGACCGAGTACATCATCAAGGCGCTCGACGCCGCCCCGGCCGGCTCGTCGTGGGCCATCGGCACCGAGCTCAACCTCGTACGTCGCCTCGCGGCGGCACATCCCGACAAGACGGTGCACTACCTCGACTCGACGGTGTGCTTCTGCTCGACGATGAACCGGATCGACCTGCCGCACCTGGTGTGGACGCTCGAGTCGCTCGCCGCGGGGCGGGTCGTGAACCGGATCGTCGTCGACCCGGACGACGCGCACTGGGCACGCGTCGCGCTCGACCAGATGCTCGCGCTGCCCGGCTACTGACCCGGTCTCGCCCCGGCCCGGCACCCAGGAGGAGTCGTGTCCACCGAGAAGCCTGTGCGCATCGGTCTGTTCGTGTTCGACGGCTGCGAGGAGCTCGACGTCGTCGGCCCGTACGACGTGCTCGCGTCGTGGGCGCGACACGGGCGCTCGCACACCGAGGTCGTGACGTTCTCGGCCGACGGCCGCGCCGTGCGCTGCGCGAAAGGTCTGGGTCTGGTGCCCGACACCGACGCCGACGGCGCGCAGGACCTGCACGTCCTGGTGTACCCGGGCGGCCAGGGCACCCGGGTGCTGATGCGCGACGAGGAGCACCTCGCGTGGGTGCGCCGGATGCGCGCCGGCACGCCGCTCGTCGCGAGCGTGTGCACAGGGGCGCTCGTGCTCGCGGCCGCCGGTCTGCTCGGCGGCCGTCCCGCCACGACGCACTGGGCCTCGCTGGACCTCTTGGCCGAGATCGACCCGAGCGTGCAGGTGGACCGCGAGGCGCGGTTCGTCGACGACGGCGACGTGGTCACCTCGGCGGGCGTGTCCGCGGGCATCGACATGGCGCTGCACCTCGTGGCGCGGCTCGACTCGGTCGAGGCGGCGCGGGGCGTGCGCCGTGGCATCCAGTACGACCCGCACCCGCCGGTCTGACCCGACACGGGACCCGGCGCGTACCGGTGAGTAACATCACGACGTGATCCGCACCCTGCAGCTCGCGGCCGCCACCTACCGTCCGCGCCGCCCGGTCCCCGGTCAGGACCTGTTCAGCCCCTCGGTCACCCGCATGCGCGTGCACCTGTCCGACCTCGACCTGTACCGCCACGTCAACAACGGCATCTACCTGCAGTGCATGGACGTGTCCCGGTCGAACTACCTGGCCGACCTCGGCGCGTTCGACGCGCTCAACGAGCGCGGCTGGTACCCCGTCGTCGCCGCGCAGACGATCAAGTACCGCCGCTCGCTCACGTTCCGCCAGCGGTTCGAGATCACGACGACGCTGCTCGGCTGGGACGCGCGCGTCGTCTACCTCGAGCAGGCCTTCTCCCGACGAGGCCGCGACGGCCGGCCCGAGCACGTGGCGCGGGGCGTGGTCGCAGGGCGGTTCCTGGGCCGCGACGGCACCCGCGTCGCAGCGCCCGACGTGGTCGAGCTCCTCGCCGGCTCGCCCGTCCCGAGCCCGCCCGTCCCCGACGACGTCGCGGCCTGGGCCCGCGCGGTGGACGTCGCCGCCCGCTGAGCGCAGGTTCGGGCACTCACATCTCGATTCCAGTCGCTCGCTGGACCTCGTCGATGAGCCGACCCAGCCGCCGCACCGAGACGGGCCTGGCGTCGGCGGCGGCGGTGGTAGGTCCGTTCGACCCAGGTGATGATCGCCTGGCGTAGGTCGGCGCCGTTGGCTCGTTGACACTTCCTTGAGCCGTCGGGTTTGGGGACGATGGTCGCTCTGATCGCCCTGGGAGGGCTGATGAGCGAGAAGCGCAAGTACCGGCAGTTCACGCCGGAGCAGAAGACCGAGGTCGTGCTCGCGGGGTTGCGCGGCGACCGGTCGGTGCGGGACGTGTGCCGTGAGTACGGGTCTGCCCCCGGTCTGGTTGACACTCGGGGTTTGCGGTAGTCAGGCCGCGTCTGCGGCCGTGTAGATCATCTCAAACTCGACGGGCGTGAGCTTGCCGAGGGCGCGTTGGCGTCGTCGGCGGTTGTACTTGGTCTCGATCCAGGTCACGATCGCCAGGCGCAGGTCGTCGCGGGTGTGCCAGCGGCGGGTGTTCAGGACGTTCTTCTGCAGCAGGGAGAAGAAGCTCTCCATGCTCGCGTTGTCGCCCGCGCCGTAGGAGCGGCCCATCGACCCGACCAGGCCGTTGTTCGCCAGCAGCCGCTGGGTCGCCTTCGCACGGAACTGGCCGCCTCGGTCCGAATGACACACCGTGCCGGCCGGTGAGCGCAGCGCGATCGCGTTGCGCATCGCCGCCCGCGCCAGGGACGACTTCATGCGCGAGTCGATGGAGTACCCGACGATCTTGTTCGAGTAGACGTCCTTGATCGCGCAGATGTAGAGCTTGCCCTCGGCGGTGGGGTGTTCCGAGATGTCCCACAGCCACACCTTGTCCGGGGCGTCCGCGACGAACTCGTGACGGACCACGCCATGCTCGTCGACCACGGCGAGCAGGTCGTCGTGCGGCGCGGGACCGCTCGATCCGGCCTTGGACCGTCTCTTGTGGTGGCTCGCGGTGATGCCGGCGAGCCGGCACAGCCGGTGCACCCGGTTCTCCCCGACGCTGATCGCGTGCTCGTCGGCCAGTTCGTCGGTGATGAACCGGTAGCCGAGCGTCGCGTCGTCGCCATGGATCTCGTAGATCGCGTCCAGGACGTGCGCGTCGTCCCAATCCCGCCGAGACACGGGGTCCTTGAGCCACTTGTAGTACCCCTGGGTCGACAGGCCCAGGACCCGGCACGCCACCGCGACCGGCACCCGCACTCGGGCGCCGGCCGCGGCCATCTCACGGACGAGCGGGAAGACTATTTTCCCGGCAGACCCGCCTGCGCCAGGTAGGCGGCCGCGCGACGCAGGACCTCGTTCTCCTGCTCCAACACCCGGATCCGCCTGCGCGCCTCACGCAACTCGGCGCGCTCGGCCTGCGTCGGCCCGGACCGGCGACCGTCCTCGACATCGGCCTGCTTCATCCAGTTCGACAACGACCCTTCGGAGATACCGAAGTCCTTCGCGATCTGCGTCAGCGGCACCTGCCCCTTGCGGGCCACGGCCACGACGTCATCACGGAACTCCTTGGGATACGGCTTCGCCACGGGGACATCCTTCCAGCGAGGACCAGATCCTCACAGGTCAGGTGTCAACCAAACTCGGGGCAGACCCTACGAGATCTCTGAGACGCTTTAGGGACTGCTGCAGGGCTGGTTGACACTCCATCTGTGGGACGAGGTCCCGCTGGAAGGATGTCGCTGTGCCCAAGAAGTTCCCGCCTGAGTTCAAGCGTGACGTCGTGCGGGTCGCTCGCCGCGGCGATCTGACCCACGCCGAGGTCGCTGCCGACTTCGACATCTCGATCGAATCGGTGCGCCGCTGGGTGCGCCAGGCCGACATCGACGACGGTGTCGCCGACGGCAAGACGACCAGCGAGCAGAACGAGCTCGTGCAGTTGCGCCGGGACAAGCGCCGGCTGGAGATGGAGAACGAGATCCTTCGCCGCGCGGCGGCCTACTTCGCCGCCGGCTCGCTCCCAAAATGGGTTACCCGCTGGTCCGTGACCTGGCCGCCGAGGGCATCCCGGTGCGGTTGACCTGCGGGGTGCTGGGCCACTCCAGACAGGCGTACTACGCCTGGCTCGCCGCCCCGGTCAGCGATCGGGAGCTGGAGGACGCCTACCTGACCAACGCCCTGATCGACGCTCACGGTGACGACCCGGAGTTCGGCTACCGGTTCCTGGCCGATGAGCTCGAGCGGGCCGGCCACGCCGTCGGGGAGCGGCGGGTCTGGCGGCTGTGCTCCCAGCAGCGGCTGTGGTCGACGACCGTGCGCACGGGCCGTCGCGGCAGTGCTAAGTCTCCGGGGCCGGCGGTCCACGACGACCACGTCCGCCGGGACTTCACCGCGCAGGGCCCGGACCAGGTGTGGGTCACCGACATCACCGAGCACCCCACTGCCGAGGGCAAGGTCTACTGCTGCGCGATCAAGGACCTGTTCTCCAACCGGATCGTCGGCTACGCGATCGACGAACGGATGACCGCCCAGCTCGCCGTCACCGCGCTGCGCACCGCTGTCGCCCGGCGCGCGCCGACCGGTGTCGTGGTGGTGCACTCGGACCGAGGGTCGCAGGGCGGACTCAACCGGTCGTCGCAACACCTCGTGATCACGGAGGTGTCAGGTGGTGCGACGGCAGCAGCAGGCGGACCGGGCGTTGCGACCGGCGATGCGTTCACCGGGGCGGCCGATTCCCGCTCGGCATGTGGAGCGGGAGTTCTGGCGGTTGATCGCGGCGGGCAAGAGTTCCGAGGAGGCCGCGGCCGGGGTTGGTGTGTCGTGGCCGGTCGGGTCGCGGTGGTTTCGTCACGCTGGCGGGATGGCGCCGTTGCCGCTGGCCGAGCCGACCGGCCGCTACCTGTCGTTCCACGAGCGCGAGGAGCTCGCACTTCTCAAAGCGCGCGGGCTTGGTGTTCGCGCGATCGCCCGCGAGCTGGGGCGTGATCCGGGGACGATCTCGCGGGAGCTGCGACGCAACGCGGCGACCCGGGGCGGCGAGCCCGAGTACCGGGCGACGGTCGCGCAGTGGAAGGCGCAGACCGCCGCCCGGCGCCCCAAGCCAGCCAAGCTCGTCATCAACGCTCGTCTGCAGGAGTACGTCCAGGTCCGGCTGAGCGGCCAGTTGCGCCGACCGGACGGGACGCTGGCGGCAGGGCCGGCGACGACCTGGAAGGGCCTGAACAAGCCGCACCGCAGCGACCGGCGGTGGGCGACGGCCTGGAGCCCGGAGCAGATTTCGCGGCGGCTGGTCATCGACTTCCCCGACGATGAGGACATGCGCATCAGCCACGAGGCGATCTACCAGGCGCTCTACATCCAGGGACGCGGGGCGCTGCAGCGCGAGCTGGTGACCTGCCTGCGGACCGGCCGGGCGCTGCGCAAGCCCCGGGAGCGGGCCCGCAACAGGCCCCAGGGGCACGTCACGGCTGACGTCGTCCTGGCCGAGCGGCCCGCCGAGGCCGAGGACCGGGCAGTGCCCGGGCACTGGGAGGGCGACTTGATGATCGGGCTGAACCGGTCCGCGATCGGCACCGTCGTGGAACGCACGAGCCGCTACTGAACCGCCCCGGGTTCAGTGGAGGCTCGGTTCTCTGGTCTCCAGCGTCGTCGACGCCGGGTTCTGACGGTAGTGGTTGGCCTCGTGCTCGGAGGGTGGGATGTCGCCGAGCTCGGTGTGCAGGCGCCGGTTGTTGAACCAGTCGACGTACTCGAGCGTGGCGATCTCGACGTCGTCGAGCGTGCGCCATGGTCCCTTGCGGCGGATCAGCTCGTTCTTGAACAAGCCGATCGTGGACTCGGCCAGGGCGTTGTCGTAGGCGTCGGCGACGGACCCGATCGAGGCGCGCATCCCGAGCGCGGCGAGCCTCTCGGTCAGCGCCAGACTGACATATTGGGCTCCCGCGTCGCTGTGGTGGATCAACCCGGCCAGGTCGTTGACCCCGGCGCGGCCGCGCGCCCAGACGGCCATCTCGAGGGTGTCGGTGACCAGGTCGGCGCGCATGCGGGTGTCGGCCTTCCAACCGACGATCATCCGGGAGAACACGTCGATGACGAACGCGACGTAGCTGAAGCCGGCCCAGGTCCGGACGTAGGTGAAGTCCGCCACCCACAGCTGGTTCGGCGCGGTCGCGGTGAACGCCCGGTTGACCAGGTCACCGGCCCGAGAACCGTCCTTGCCCGGGATTGTGGTGCGCTTGGCCCGGCCGCGGACGACTCCGTGCAGGTCAGCGGCCCGCATGAGTCGCTCGACCGTGCAGCGCGCGACCGGGTGACCGGCGCGGTGCAGGTGCTTCCACATCTTCCGCGCCCCATAGACCGAGTAGTTCGCCGCGTGCTCGACGACGATCACCTCGCTCAGCGCCGCGTCGGTGAGCGCCCGCTTCGAGGGCGGTCGGACCTTGGCCGCGTAGTAGGTGCTCGGGGCGACCTGCAGTTCCGCGCAGATCGGCTCGACCCCGAACTCCTGACGGTGGGCGTCGATGAACGCCACTACCTGGTCGACGGGCGGTCGAGCTCCGCCGCGAAGAAAGCCGACGCACTGCGCAAGATCGCGTTCGACCTGCGCAGCTCCCGGTTCTCCCGCTCCAGCTGGGCGATCCGCGCCGCATCCGCAGTGCTCGTCCCGGGCCGGTCCCCGGCGTCGATCTCGGCCTGCTTGACCCACCCGCGCAGCGTCTCCGGGTTGATCCCGAGTTGCTCACCGATCCGCCGCGCCGCTGCCGGTCGGGTCGCCGGGTCCTTCCTCGCGTCCAGCACGAGCCGGATCGCCCGCTCCCGAAGCTCGTCCGGGTACTTCCTCGGTGCTGCCATGACTCTCATCCTCCGTGGATTGAGAGCCTCCATGGAACCCGGGGCGGTTCACTACACCCTGCTGGTCCACCTGCCACGTCTCGAGGGCTACGGGACAGTCCCACCGGTCAAGAACGGGCCCGCGCTTGGCGGCTACGGCGCCATCGCGATGAAGGACGCCCTGACCGCGACGATGACCACGATGCCGTCCGAGCTGTTGCGGTCGTTGACTTGGGACCGCGGCAAGGAGCTGTCCGCCCACGCGCAGTTCACGATCGACACCGGGATCGCCGTCTACTTCGCCGACCCGCACTCACCCTGGCAGCGCGGCACGAACGAGAACACCAACGGGCTGCTGCGCCAGTACTTCCCCAAGGGCACCGACCTGTCCCGCTGGCCGGCCCAGGACCTCCTGGCCGTCCAGGCCGCGATCAACAGCAGACCCCGCAAGGTCCTCGGCTGGAGAACACCGGCCGAGGTCCTCGATGAGCAGCTACGGTCGCTCCAACGGGCAGGTGTTGCATCGACCGGTTGAACCCAGTCAGTTTCGAGCACGCAGCTTCAGGGCGGTCCTGACCGCGGCCGGGCTGCAGGGCTCGATGGGCAGGGTCGCCTCGGCCGGGGACAACGCGGCCATGGAGTCCTGGAACGCGCTGCTGCAGAAAAACGTCCTGAACCGCCGCCGCTGGCGCACGCGCGACGAGCTGCACCAAGCGATCGTGTTCTGGATCGAACGCACCTACAACCGGCGCCGACGCCAGCGCGCCCTCGGCAAGCTCACCCCGGTCGAGTTCGAGCTCGCCTTCACCGCCCAGAACGCCGCCCTTGCGGCATGATCACCACTCACCCGGTGTCAACCGACCCTGCAGCAGTCCCCGTCGATGAACGCGACTACCTCTTGTGTTGGCGGTCGAGCTCCGCCCCGAAGAAACTCGCGGCCCGCTTCAAGATCTCATTGGCCCGGCGAAGCTCACGGTTCTCCTGCTCCAGCTCCCGCAACCGGGCGCTCTCGCTCGAGGTCACCCCCGGTGCGCGGCCGTCGTCGATGTCGGCCTGCCGCACCCACAGCCGCACCGACTCGGTCCCGTATCCCAGCTGGGACGCGACCCGCTGGATCGTCCCGTGGTCGGTCCCGAGCTCTGCGCGCAACGCGCGCACCATCCGCACCGCCGCGGCCTTCTCCTCCTCGGAGTACCGGCGCGTGCTCGGCTTCCCCTTCGACACCTCTCGTGGCATGACTCCATCCTCGTTTCCAAGGTCAGGAGCCTCCAACCTCCCCAGGGCGACTCAACCTGAACAAGAAGCGCGTGTTGAGGATCAGCGAGTTCTCACCTCGCGCGATCGGGACCCGCTTCGGAGACAACGCCCCAGAACTTAACGCGCCGGCTACTCCAGCCGGGAGCTTCTCGCTGTAGCGACGCCTGCAGGGCCAGATCGGGCCTCAATCGCCGGCCGAGCACGAAACAACCACTACCGTCAGAACACCGTGCCGACGAACGCCGACGCGTCACCCACCCGGGCTTCCACTGAAACCGGGGCGAGGCACCCGTCTCCTCAGGCATGCCTGGCGAGCAGTGCCCGCTCGACGGGTTGTTCACAGCACCTCGGCGACGAGCCTGCTTGTGCGCTACGGCACCGTCCGTCCCTCCAGGAGCACGTCGCGAATGTACACGGTGTCACCCACTGCCACAGAGAGTTCTCCGCCCACCTCCCCATGGATACTCCAGGCCAGGAAGGTGACGACTTGCCCGGACTTTCGTGCCGACACCTTGCGAACGCACTCCCGTTCGATGAAAAGCAGCTCGCTGCCCTCTCGCTCCCATCGGACACTCACCGAGTTGTGCTCGCCACTCCACGTGACCACCACCATGTCGCCGTCCGCCGACCAGGCAGTGAGACACAGGGCGACGGTGTCGCTCTCAAGTGGCTCGACCACGATGCCCAGATCATCGAGCTCTTCAATTGGCGGAATCTCGAGAGTCACTTGTACGGCCCCTTTCCATCGGGAATGACGGTCGAGAACTGCAGTCCATCGTGCCTGACCACCCAGGTTGACTCCAATTTGATGATCCCCCGGGCCCGAAGAAGACTGATTCGCGAACCTGCTGCACGACCTGCTTACCCTTCACCGTCTTCACGAATGTCTTCGAGATGTTGTCGCTTCTTGCGACCACCAAGTCGAAATGGCGCAATAGCAACTCCCTACCGAACGCATTGTCGTAAACTCCAATTCTTGCAAATTCCTGCCACAACTGAATAGAGCGCGCCTGGTTCTTAGGGCTAGATCTTACGCGCCCAAACAAGTAATCCCACTTACCATCCGGCATGATGTTGCGCCCCATGGCGCGAGGGTTGACTCCACCGACCTTGATGATCGGCTCAGCATACTTTGTAAATTTGGTGCCTCTGATCGTCCACTTTGCCACGGTCGAAAGCCATCCGACACCCGGCACGGCAGAGACCCCTGAGATCACAGCACCAAACCAGTCTCCTTCCGTCGCGTACCACGCGCCGTTCAGCGCATCAGCCACCTCCCCCACGCCAGGCGCCATCCCCAGTACGTCGACGGCAAGGTGTCCTGCCTCCGAGTTGCTCATGCCACGAACCGCACGGTCGGGGGTGCACTGGTACTCCGGCGATTCAGGACTCTGGCTAGAGGCCGCGACTGGGCGCGTGGACCACGTGGCCGGGGAGCCCGCATTCACTCCGGTCGAGGGTCTCTTGCCGCCGTCGTCCTCGATGCTGACGCTGACCGCCAAACCGGTGGGGTCGGACAGCGATGTGGGGTTGTTGTTGGCGTAGGCGTACCCGTTCCATTGTTGTGGGTCGAGCAGGTCCATGATGGGGTCGACGGTGATGAATCGGCCGGTGGTTTCGTCGTAGTAGCGAGCCCCGACAAGGGTCAGGCCGGTCTGGTCGCGGGTCTTGTCGAGGAACTGGCGGTCTCCCGGGATGGCGGCGGTGGTGCCGCGGGTCGCGCCGAACGGGTCGGTGTACTGCTTGATGACCGACGTCTTCTTCCAGGACCCGTTGGGCACCGCGGCCAGGGTCGTGCCGTGCATGTCCGCGACCAGTGAGGTCACGGCGCCCAGGCCGCGTCCTGTGCGTACGGCGACGCTCTGACCGGCGAAGGTGTAGTAGCGGGTCGCGGTGACCTTGCCGGCGTTGATCGACAGCTCCTGGCCACCGGGCAGGTAGACCGTCGTGCCCGTGCCATCGACGCGCACGAGGCGCTCACCGTTGGCGTCGTACACGGCCGAGGTGTCCGTGCCCACCGACGTCAGCTCACCCTCGGCGTCCCAGATCAGGTCCACCTTGGACCCGTTGGTCGTTCGTGTGATCTGGTGACCCGCCGCGTCGTACGCGAACGTCGCCGTCGCGCTGGCCGCGCCGGTGGTGCTCGCCGCGAGCAGCTGGTGCGGTCGGGTCGAGGAGTACGTGTACCTCGTCGCCGTGACCGCACCGTTCACACCGGTGGCGGTCGCGGTCGTGCGGTTACCCAGGACGTCGTAGGTGTACGCCACGTCGTACGGCGCCGGGCTGCTCGAGATGGCGTTCGTGGCGTTCTTCGCGCACTCACCGGTGTCGTTCGCGGTCCACGCCCGGGTGAGCCGACGCAACCCGTCGTAACGGAAGTTCTGCACATCGCAGCGGTGCACCCCCAGGGCCGTGTTCCCCGGCTCGTCGACAGCCGAGGTGAGGTTGCCCGCGTCGTCGTAGGTGTACGTGACGTCGAGGTCCGTCCCGCCGATCTGCTCGCGCATCAGCGCGACACCGGTCAGCCGGCGTGTCAGGTCGTCGTAGGAGTAGGCGACCGCAGCACCGTACGTCGTACCCAGATCCAGGGCGTTCGGCTGACCGATGAAGTCGTAGCTGGAGTCCGCGACGTAGGTACCCCACCCGAACCCGCCCGCCATCCACCGAGGCTTGGACGCCTGGTCGTAGTACGTGCGCACGGTTTCCGCGCCCAGGACGCTCTCACCACCGGACGCGCCCTCGGTCGTCACCGCGGGCAGCGCGACGGACTCGACCTGACCGTCGGCCATGTACGTGTACGCGGTCGTGAACGACCGGTTCTCCAGCTCGCTCAGCGCGCCGACGGCGGGCAGCGTCACCGTCGTGCTCGTCGGACGGCCCGCGACGTCGTAACCGTCCACGGCCGTGGTGTACACGTCGCTGCCGATTGTCCGCGACGACGACGCGAGCTGACCGAGCGCCAGCCTCTCCTTCCCGACGAGCGGGGCGGTGTCGTAGACGAACGTCGCCTTGCTGAGGGTCGCACCAGCAGACGTCTTCCCGACGACGGCGGTCTTCCGCCCGAGCTGGTCGTACGTCGTCGACGTGGAGTACCCGCGCGCGTCGGTGACCTGGACGACCTGGTCGACGGCGTCGTACAAGGTGCGTGTGATGCCGTTGTCCGGGTCCTGCGAGGAGACCTTGCGGCCCGCCTTGTCGTACGTGTACGTCCAGGTCGGGCTCTCGCTGGTCGTGGAGTCCTGCACCACGGACTTCAGCTGGCCGGCCCGCGTGTAGGTGTACCTGGCCTCCACGTACCCGGCCGACGACGCCGTCCTCGGGTCCAGGGACACGGTGGAGGCGTTGAGAGTGATCTGGACGGTCGGGCGGGTCGTGTACTGCCGCGCCGCGACCGTCCTGCCCCTGCCGTCCACGATCGTCGTCGATGCCGTCCCACCCTGAGGCGGCACCACCGTGGTGTACCGGCCGTCGTAGAGCGTGACCGTACGGAACTTCTCGTTGTTCGGGTTCGCGGCGGTGTTGTGCCAGACGATCTCGTCAGTGACCCGACCCGCCTTGTCGTAGCGGTACGTCACCACCCGACGGCTGGAGCTCGGCGCGTCCTGGGGCACGACGGAAGGCACCGTCTGGGACACGACCCATGGCCCCGCGACCTTCTTCACACGGCCGGCGGAGTCGTAGTACGTGTGCGACAGGACCGTCCCACGCTGTGCGGCCGTCTGCCCCTTCGTGGTGACCGCGGGGTTCTCGTCCTGCGTCTGGAACACGCGCAGGAGCCCGTCGTACAGCGCGGCCTTGACGTGTTGGGTCGTGCCGTCGGCGCCCAGGGTCCTGGTCACGACGGCGTTCTGCCCGCGTGCGTTGACCTCGTACTCGTACTGGATCGAGGCAGGGCCCGACCCTGCGTGCTGGGGGTACCGCACGCTCGCCAGTCGCCCCAGCGCGTCGTACTCGGCCGTGGTCACGAGTTTGTTCGCGTCGGTCGACCGCACCGGCCAACCGGTCTGCGGCACATAGGTGGTCGTCGTCGTGAGGCGGTCACCGCTGGCGGTCGGCGGGGTCGTGACCGACACGCTCTCGACGAGCGAGGCGCCCATGGGTGCGTACGCGGTTGTCGTGGATCTGCCGAGTGCGTCTCGCACCTGCACGACTCGACCGAAGGTGTCGTACTCGGTGCGGCCCACCAGCTGGTAGCCGGGCTTGGCGGGATCGTCCGGGGCGCGGGTCGCCTCGTCCGTGATGTCGGGGTCGAGGCGCCAGGCGGCGACCGGGCGACCGGCGCTGTCGTACTCCGTCAGGGAGTCGAACACGACCTCCGCAGGTCCCTGCGGCTTTCGATCGCACCCCACGTGGGCGACCTCGGTCCGTTCGAGAAGTCCGTAGAGGTTGCGCGCACGGGCTCCGCTCGCGTCGACGTACGTGTACCGGGTGCACAGCTGGTCCTCGCTCGACGCGACATCCCCTACGTCGTCGACCGTGACCGGCAGCCCTCGGTCGTTGTACGTCGTCGTGGCGCGCGTCAGCGCGTCACGGGCGCCGGATGCCGCGTAGGTCACCTGGTGGTTCGTGACCTGCCCGATGACCTGCGCGGTCACGCTCGAGTCGACGCTGCTGGTCGCCGTGGTGACGACGGACGTCGGCTGCGTGACCGTCCGCGTGACCACCTTCTCCCCGTTGCGCTGGTCCTGGACGTACGCGATCCCCTCGAACCGGTCGCGGTCCGTGATCTTGACCGGCTCCGCCTCTCCGATGTCGACCGTGACGGACGCCCCGGAGCCCTGCAGATACCGCGTCACGGACGTGGTCTGCTCAGCCCCTTCGCCCGTGCCTGCGGTGACAACGGCGAAGCCCTTGAAGTCCGAGTACGTGATCTGCGAGGGCGTGGTCAACGCATCCTTGGGCTTCTCCCAGCGTGGGTTCTCGAAGGTGTACGTCGAGACGACGGAGTCCGAGCCTGTCGTGACCGCCGTGCCGTCCACGTTCTTGCCGGACGTGGGGTCCTCGGAGATCGATCGCACCACGTACTTGTGGAACCAGTCCGGCTTGCTCTTCGTCTGCCCCTCGGGGTCCCAGTTCACCGGGAAGCAGCGGGCCGTGTTGCTCGCCGGGTCGAGCGTCGAGAGCTTGCCCGGTGCGCACGCTTCGTCAGCGCCCGCGTACTCGATGTGCGTCTTTGCGCCCGACTCCGACCGGACCGCCGTCAGACGGGGACGCTGCATCGCCGACGGGCCATCGGCCGGTGCGTCGACACGGTTGTCCTTCAGCTCCCACTCGAACAGGACGGGGTCGAGGGCGATGTCGTCGCTGGATCCGGACGTGCCTCCCATGCCGGTGTGGGTCAGGGAGTTGAGCTGCAGGATGCTCCCCGAGGACTGCTGCTTGGCCGTCGTCCCGTCAGGAGCGCGGAGTACCTGCGCCAGCGTCCAGGAGTCGACGGGGACGTAGCCGCTGCCGTCGAGCGTCACTGTCTTGACCTGGACCAGCTTGGTGCGGTCGAAGAACACCGGGGAGAACTGCGTCTTGCACGTCGCCTTGGTGGAGCCGGGGGCGCAGTACTGGTCCGCGGGCAGGTCGGGCCACAGGTGCGGCTTGGCCCGCATCTGTGTCTGGCTGCACGACTGCTCGATACACCGGTCCTTGGTGGTGAACATGACCTTCGCGGGAGCGCCGTCGCGGGTGCTCGTGCTCCTGGTCCCGTAGGTGATCTCCTGCAGGTGGGGCTTGACCCCGGTTCTTGGACACGCTGAATCCAGCATCTGCTGGGGAAGCGAGATGATTCAGGAACCATGGCCAGGAAGAACTACTCCGAGGAGTTCCGTCGTCAGGCTGTCGACTTGTACGAGTCCATCCCGGGCGCCACGGTCCGCGGCATCGCCGAGGATCTCGGCATTGTGCGCGGCACGCTGCGGCACTGGCTCGAGGTCTACGGGACCGGCAAGAAGACCGCCGCTGACGGGACGTTGACCTCCAGCCCGCTGCAGTCCAAGACGTCCCCGGCGAGGTCGTCCGCGCCGGCCGGGGAGACGCCGGAGCAGAAGATCGCCCGGCTCGAGGCCAGGGTGAACGAGCTCGAGGTCGAGACCACCAAGCTCACGACCGAGCGGGAGATCCTGCAGCGGGCGGCCAAGTATTTCGCCGGGGAGACGCGCTGGTGAGTCGCTTCCAGTTCGTCGCCGACAACTCCACCACCTTCGAGGTGAAGCGACTGTGCGAGCTCGTCGAGATCGAGCGCTCGTCCTACTACGCCTGGCTCAAGGCGGCCCCTGCCCGCGGAGCCAAGGCGGCCGCGGACGCCGCGCTGGCCGAGCGGATCAGGGCCATTCATGCCGTCGACAACACCCAGGGCGCGCCGCGGATCACCGTCGAGCTCAACGCTCAGCTCGGCGACAGCGGTCCTGGCGGTGAGCGGGTGAACCACAAGCGCGTCGCGCGGGTGATGCGGGTCGAGGGCATCCGGGGCTATGTGAAGAAGCGCCGGGCGCGGACCACGATCCCCGAGCCGTCGGGACAGAAGTACCCCGACCTGGTCAACCGCGACTTCACCGCCGAGCGCCCCAACGAGCGCTACGTCGGGGACATCACCTACCTCCCGATCGCGGACGGCACGAACCTGTACCTGGCGACCGTGATCGACTGCTACAGCCGACGGCTCGTCGGCTGGGCGATCGCCGACCACATGCGCACCGAGCTGGTCGAGGACGCCCTGAAGGCCGCCGCCGCAACCCGGGGCAGCCTCAAGGGCGCCGTGTTCCACAGCGACCACGGGTCGGTCTACTGCTCCAAGGCCTACGCCAAGCTGTGCCGCAAGCTCGGTCTCACCCAGTCCATGGGCGCCGTCGGCTCCTCGGCCGACAACGCACTGGCGGAATCGTTCAACGCCACGATCAAGCGCGAGGTCCTCCAAGACGCCGCCTGCTGGCCCGACGAGCTGACCTGCCGCCGACAGGTCTTCACGTGGCTCGTCCGCTACAACACCCGCCGCCGTCACTCCTGGTGCGGCTACCTGTCCCCCTCCAACTACGAGGCCCGCCGGGCCACTACGCTGCCCACCGCTGCGTAATCACACCCCGTGTCCAAGATCCGGGGGTAGGGCCCGGTGCCCACCAGAGGTGTAGCCGAGCACCGCATCCGCGCCCAGGCTGTGGTACGCCGCCTTCTCCGCTGCGTACCAGTACGACATCGTGTTCCCCGACGTGTCCTGCGCGGACTCGAGGTTCCACCGCCAGGCCGTCTGGCGTCTGGCGGACTTGAAGGTTGCCTCGTAGTCCGGTTCGCCGGGGTGGTTCGCGAAGACCGGAACCGTCCACGTCGCGTTCGAGGCCGCGTCGTGCTCGCCGAACGTGTAGCGCGTCCCGTCCAACGTCGTGACCCGCCAGTACTCCTCACGCACCGTGTCCGAGACAGAGACGGTCACCAGCTCCACGCGGGTGCCGTCGTCGTGCTTGAGGCGCCAGGCCGCGTGCGTCCCGTTCTCGTCGTCCCCGGTCGGGACCAGCTCCGAGGCGACGCCGTTCAGGACCAGAGAGGCGTTGTCCTTGCCCCAGCACAGGTCACCCGTCTTGACCCGGTTGCTCGCCGCGGTGCCGTCGACCTTGCCCATGTCCTCGGCGCACGGCACGTACTTGCGCTCGATGTAGCTCGAGGTCAGGTCGAAGCCCTCACCGACCCACGACGCCTGGTTGTTCGTCGAGGCGACACGGCCGTCCGACACCGCCGACGAGTAGGACAGCGACAGCTGCGGCTCCAGCCCGCCCGCGACGCCAGGCACGCGCATCGGGTAGGTCCACGTGAACGCCCCCGACGAGCCGGACGCATTCCACGACGCCGACGACGACAGGCTCGTCGCGCCCCAGTCACCGTTCGCCCCGGACGCCGCCGGAGCAACCGCGAGAGTCACGGCGGACGCGGAAGACCCGGCCGTGGTCGAGGACGCTGACGCCAGGTCGACCCTCGCGGTGAGAGTCTGGCCGTCGACGTCGTTGATCGCCGACTCCAGTGGCAGCCACGTACACCCCTCGTCGAGACCATCCGAGGTGCCCGCATCGCCGGTCGGCGCGCCGGGCTCGCAGCTCGTCTTCTCGAACAACGTGAGCCGCGGACCCCAGTCCGCGCCTGACAGACCCGAGATGTCCTCGTACGAGAGGCGCAGGTGCAGGCTCGACGGCCCCGCCGGCTCGTCCGAGGCATCCTCGACCTCGACGATCACGCCCCCGAGATCCTCTGCGATCGACTCCTCCGGCGACGCGACGCGGACCGCGACCGCCTGCGGCGCGCTCTCCCCGTCAACGGGTGCCAACGCCACCGGCAACCCGCCGACGACGCTGCTCACCCACCCGTCCGTGCCCTGGGAGGACGTCGACGCCGCCGCAGACGACGTCGACGCACGAGCGAGCGTCCCGCCGCCGAACGACACGATCGTCTGACCAGCGGACGGCAGCTCCACCAGCGCAACCGGCGCGTCGGAAGCCACGGGAACCGGATCCGCCTCCCCCGACGGCACGGGAGCCGGCTCGACAGGCTGCTCCTCATCCAACGCCGCCAATGCGGCCTCGAAGTTCTCCGCACGCGTCGCCAGGCCATCCACCACCGGAGGAAGGTCGTCAGCGACGCTCAGCGTCGGCTCCATGACGAGCGTCACCGTGACCGCAAGCGCGACGGCTCCCAGCGCCCCGGCCCACCGCCCACGCACCGATCCGCGCACCACTGTCCCCCTCATCACTGCCCCACCGTCGTCGTGGGGTCGAGCGCTGCCTCGCCGCCCTGGACCTGGTTCGCCTCGGCGCCCTGGCACATGCGCCGGATCTTGGCGTCAGCCACGACCTGGCCCTTGAACATCCGGACGTTGTCGATGCGCCCGTCCCACCACCCCGCCGCAGCACCGCCGCTCTGCCCGCGTCCCAGTACGACCGGACCAGACGCACTTCTCAGCGGGTTGGGCGTGCTCACCTTCGACTCGATCGGCTCACCCGGGGCTGGGCGGTGGGGCTTGACCCCGGTTCTTGGACACGCTGAATCCAGCATCTGCTGGGGAAGCGAGATGATTCAGGAACCATGGCCAGGAAGAACTACTCCGAGGAGTTCCGTCGTCAGGCTGTCGACTTGTACGAGTCCATCCCGGGCGCCACGGTCCGCGGCATCGCCGAGGATCTCGGCATTGTGCGCGGCACGCTGCGGCACTGGCTCGAGGTCTACGGGACCGGCAAGAAGACCGCCGCTGACGGGACGTTGACCTCCAGCCCGCTGCAGTCCAAGACGTCCCCGGCGAGGTCGTCCGCGCCGGCCGGGGAGACGCCGGAGCAGAAGATCGCCCGGCTCGAGGCCAGGGTGAACGAGCTCGAGGTCGAGACCACCAAGCTCACGACCGAGCGGGAGATCCTGCAGCGGGCGGCCAAGTATTTCGCCGGGGAGACGCGCTGGTGAGTCGCTTCCAGTTCGTCGCCGACAACTCCACCACCTTCGAGGTGAAGCGACTGTGCGAGCTCGTCGAGATCGAGCGCTCGTCCTACTACGCCTGGCTCAAGGCGGCCCCTGCCCGCGGAGCCAAGGCGGCCGCGGACGCCGCGCTGGCCGAGCGGATCAGGGCCATTCATGCCGTCGACAACACCCAGGGCGCGCCGCGGATCACCGTCGAGCTCAACGCTCAGCTCGGCGACAGCGGTCCTGGCGGTGAGCGGGTGAACCACAAGCGCGTCGCGCGGGTGATGCGGGTCGAGGGCATCCGGGGCTATGTGAAGAAGCGCCGGGCGCGGACCACGATCCCCGAGCCGTCGGGACAGAAGTACCCCGACCTGGTCAACCGCGACTTCACCGCCGAGCGCCCCAACGAGCGCTACGTCGGGGACATCACCTACCTCCCGATCGCGGACGGCACGAACCTGTACCTGGCGACCGTGATCGACTGCTACAGCCGACGGCTCGTCGGCTGGGCGATCGCCGACCACATGCGCACCGAGCTGGTCGAGGACGCCCTGAAGGCCGCCGCCGCAACCCGGGGCAGCCTCAAGGGCGCCGTGTTCCACAGCGACCACGGGTCGGTCGGCGGACTCAACCGGTCGTCGCAACACCTCGTGATCACGGAGGTGTCAGGTGGTGCGACGGCAGCAGCAGGCGGACCGGGCGTTGCGACCGGCGATGCGTTCACCGGGGCGGCCGATTCCCGCTCGGCATGTGGAGCGGGAGTTCTGGCGGTTGATCGCGGCGGGCAAGAGTTCCGAGGAGGCCGCGGCCGGGGTTGGTGTGTCGTGGCCGGTCGGGTCGCGGTGGTTTCGTCACGCTGGCGGGATGGCGCCGTTGCCGCTGGCCGAGCCGACCGGCCGCTACCTGTCGTTCCACGAGCGCGAGGAGCTCGCACTTCTCAAAGCGCGCGGGCTTGGTGTTCGCGCGATCGCCCGCGAGCTGGGGCGTGATCCGGGGACGATCTCGCGGGAGCTGCGACGCAACGCGGCGACCCGGGGCGGCAAGCCCGAGTACCGGGCGACGGTCGCGCAGTGGAAGGCGCAGACCGCCGCCCGGCGCCCCAAGCCAGCCAAGCTCGTCATCAACGCTCGTCTGCAGGAGTACGTCCAGGTCCGGCTGAGCGGCCAGTTGCGCCGACCGGACGGGACGCTGGCGGCAGGGCCGGCGACGACCTGGAAGGGCCTGAACAAGCCGCACCGCAGCGACCGGCGGTGGGCGACGGCCTGGAGCCCGGAGCAGATCTCGCGGCGGCTGGTCATCGACTTCCCCGACGATGAGGACATGCGCATCAGCCACGAGGCGATCTACCAGGCGCTCTACATCCAGGGACGCGGGGCGCTGCAGCGCGAGCTGGTGGCCTGCCTGCGGACCGGCCGGGCGCTGCGCAAGCCCCGGGAGCGGGCCCGCAACAGGCCCCAGGGGCACGTCACGGCTGACGTCGTCCTGGCCGAGCGGCCCGCCGAGGCCGAGGACCGGGCAGTGCCCGGGCACTGGGAGGGCGACTTGATGATCGGGCTGAACCGGTCCGCGATCGGCACCGTCGTGGAACGCACGAGCCGCTACACCCTGCTGGTCCACCTGCCACGTCTCGAGGGCTACGGGACAGTCCCACCGGTCAAGAACGGGCCCGCGCTTGGCGGCTACGGCGCCATCGCGATGAAGGACGCCCTGACCGCGACGATGACCACGATGCCGTCCGAGCTGTTGCGGTCGTTGACTTGGGACCGCGGCAAGGAGCTGTCCGCCCACGCGCAGTTCACGATCGACACCGGGATCGCCGTCTACTTCGCCGACCCGCACTCACCCTGGCAGCGCGGCACGAACGAGAACACCAACGGGCTGCTGCGCCAGTACTTCCCCAAGGGCACCGACCTGTCCCGCTGGCCGGCCGAGGACCTCCTGGCCGTCCAGGCCGCGATCAACAGCAGACCCCGCAAGGGGGTCTGCCCCCGGTCTGGTTGACACTCGGGGTTTGCGGTAGTCAGGCCGCGTCTGCGGCCGTGTAGATCATCTCAAACTCGACGGGCGTGAGCTTGCCGAGGGCGCGTTGGCGTCGTCGGCGGTTGTACTTGGTCTCGATCCAGGTCACGATCGCCAGGCGCAGGTCGTCGCGGGTGTGCCAGCGGCGGGTGTTCAGGACGTTCTTCTGCAGCAGGGAGAAGAAGCTCTCCATGCTCGCGTTGTCGCCCGCGCCGTAGGAGCGGCCCATCGACCCGACCAGGCCGTTGTTCGCCAGCAGCCGCTGGGTCGCCTTCGCACGGAACTGGCCGCCTCGGTCCGAATGACACACCGTGCCGGCCGGTGAGCGCAGCGCGATCGCGTTGCGCATCGCCGCCCGCGCCAGGGACGACTTCATGCGCGAGTCGATGGAGTACCCGACGATCTTGTTCGAGTAGACGTCCTTGATCGCGCAGATGTAGAGCTTGCCCTCGGCGGTGGGGTGTTCCGAGATGTCCCACAGCCACACCTTGTCCGGGGCGTCCGCGACGAACTCGTGACGGACCACGCCATGCTCGTCGACCACGGCGAGCAGGTCGTCGTGCGGCGCGGGACCGCTCGATCCGGCCTTGGACCGTCTCTTGTGGTGGCTCGCGGTGATGCCGGCGAGCCGGCACAGCCGGTGCACCCGGTTCTCCCCGACGCTGATCGCGTGCTCGTCGGCCAGTTCGTCGGTGATGAACCGGTAGCCGAGCGTCGCGTCGTCGCCATGGATCTCGTAGATCGCGTCCAGGACGTGCGCGTCGTCCCAATCCCGCCGAGACACGGGGTCCTTGAGCCACTTGTAGTACCCCTGGGTCGACAGGCCCAGGACCCGGCACGCCACCGCGACCGGCACCCGCACTCGGGCGCCGGCCGCGGCCATCTCACGGACGAGCGGGAAGACTATTTTCCCGGCAGACCCGCCTGCGCCAGGTAGGCGGCCGCGCGACGCAGGACCTCGTTCTCCTGCTCCAACACCCGGATCCGCCTGCGCGCCTCACGCAACTCGGCGCGCTCGGCCTGCGTCGGCCCGGACCGGCGACCGTCCTCGACATCGGCCTGCTTCATCCAGTTCGACAACGACCCTTCGGAGATACCGAAGTCCTTCGCGATCTGCGTCAGCGGCACCTGCCCCTTGCGGGCCACGGCCACGACGTCATCACGGAACTCCTTGGGATACGGCTTCGCCACGGGGACATCCTTCCAGCGAGGACCAGATCCTCACAGGTCAGGTGTCAACCAAACTCGGGGCAGACCCAGGTCCTCGGCTGGAGAACACCGGCCGAGGTCCTCGATGAGCAGCTACGGTCGCTCCAACGGGCAGGTGTTGCATCGACCGGTTGAACCCAGTGTCTACTGCTCCAAGGCCTACGCCAAGCTGTGCCGCAAGCTCGGTCTCACCCAGTCCATGGGCGCCGTCGGCTCCTCGGCCGACAACGCACTGGCGGAATCGTTCAACGCCACGATCAAGCGCGAGGTCCTCCAAGACGCCGCCTGCTGGCCCGACGAGCTGACCTGCCGCCGACAGGTCTTCACGTGGCTCGTCCGCTACAACACCCGCCGCCGTCACTCCTGGTGCGGCTACCTGTCCCCCTCCAACTACGAGGCCCGCCGGGCCACTACGCTGCCCACCGCTGCGTAATCACACCCCGTGTCCAAGATCCGGGGGTAGGGCCCGGTTGAGCGTGCCGATGTCGCACACCCACAGCCGGACCCGGCCCTTGGAGGCGTCGTACTCCGCAGTCAGCTGGGTCCACGCGTACTTCGCCGGTGCAACCGAAGACCGCACCGTCCAGGTGGCGCCGAACTTGTCCAGCGTCGAAAACCCCCAGCACGTCGTGAGAGTCCCCGGGCACCCGGAGTTCACCAGTCCGACGCTCCAGACACCATTGGTCGCACCTTCCTGGACCATGACCGTCCGGGGGTCGCCACGGCGTCGGGACGAACGTGCGCCGCGATCACGAAGCTGTCGTCGGTGGCGAACACCGGGGACGCCGTGTACGCCTCGTCGTCCTGGCCGTCGAAGTCCAGCGCCAGGTCACCCTCGCGCGACAAGAACTCCGCATGCGGGCCCTGGGCCCACCTCGCGCCGGCGACAGTGATCGGACCGACCCCGAGCTTGGGGTCCCGCTCCCACGCGAGCGAGTCGTCCTTCGCCGGGCTCGTGCCCTCGTCGAACGACCACACGCCGTCCTCACGAGGGTGGGCGACGAAGAAGCCGTAATTCGTGTCCTCCGACTCGTTGCCGGCCTTGTCCTTGACCAGAGCGCTGACGAACGCGGACCCCGCGGCCTGCGGCGTGAAGCACACCACTGCCTTGCCGTTCGAGGCCAGGATGTGCCCGTCGCGTGCTTCGGTTCCGAACGAGTACCAGAACTGGTGAGCATCAGAGGCGGAACTGCTCAACTCGAAACAACCGGTCTGACCGACACCACCCCGCTCGAGGCCCTTCGCGTAGACGGCTCGAATCTCCTTGCGCTCGTCACCGCCCATCGCCCTGATCTGGATCGGTCCCGGTTTGACGGTGTCGATCTCGAAGAAACAGGACGAGGTCCACTCGCTGAGCAACCCGTCAGGGTCCTCAGCGCGCACCCGCCAGCTGAACGTGCCGTCACCCAACAGCTCGGACGGGATCGTCTTGACGAACGCGGTCCCCGACGACTTCAGCTGGAACGAGTAGTCCCACAGCCGCGACCCGGACTTGTACACCTGCAGGTGCACCCTGACCTGGCTCCCGTCGGGGTCCCGGGCGAGAACCGAGACCTGGACGTCCGTCGAGTTCACCAGCACGGGGGTGGCACTGCAGGCGTTCTCCTTGGTCGCCTTCCGGGCGGTCCAGAACGTCGTCCTCGACGCCGTGTCGATCGTCGGGGCACGGTTGAACAGGACGTCGAGCTGGGCGGTGTGCAGCTCGTACCGCCACCACGACGGCTCGGTCTCACTGGCCGCTCGCAGGCCCAGCGTCATCGAGGTGTTCACGCCCGCGTAGTCCTTGGCCGCCGCGGTCGCGTCCCACTCGTCGAACGTCGCTCCACCACACGCGTCCCGGTGCTTGGGCCTCGCCGAAGAGAGCTTCATCTTCGTCGCGGGCTGCGTGGCCCAGGTCGTCGACAAGGTGAACCCGCCCGTGAGGTACAGGTCGAGAGCCGGTCCCGAGCAGTCCCACGAGTGCACGCCCTTGGCACGGAACTGCGCCGAGATGACGTCCTGCGCGCTGAGCTCCTTGAGCACACCCATGTTGTTGAACTGCCAGAAGACCCGGGACCTGTGCACCCCCTGACAACCGGCCGTGACCGAGACCGACGGGCAGTACCCCACGCCCTCATTCCCGTCGGTGTTGTACTTCGACGGCCAGCCCGTGTAATCGCGCACGACGATCCACTGGTTGAGCTTGTGGTCCTCGATCTTCGGGTCGATGGTCACCGGCCAGACCGTGTCCGGGTCGCTGGCCATGTCACCGTCGGCCACGACAGTCGCCGCGTCGTCCCTCACCTCGACCTCGAGCGTGGAAACGCTGTCACCGTCCGCCGGCGCCACACCAGAGTCGACAGCCCCAGCCTTGGTGCCCTCACGCTCCCCGCCCGATGGGACCCCGGACGCGCTGTCCCACTGCCGCGCCTCGGCAGCCGCGAACACCGTGTCCCCCGTCTGGCCATCGACCGCGGAGAACGCCTTGCCCCGCTCGTCACGCAGCTCAAGCGAACCAGACGTCACGTACTCGAACGCGATCCGACCTCCCGAGGCCTGCTCCAGGTCCTCGTAGGCGGCCGCGTCACGGACCTCGAACAACGGAGTCACACCGGACGCATCCGGCTGGACCTGAGCGATCAGCTCCACGCCGTCGATGACTGACCCGGTCGCGTCGAGCACGTCCCACACCACCCGGGAGCCGCTCACTCGCGGAGCACCGAGATCGACCGGCACGTCGAGGCTGATCGCACCCTCGTCCGACTCGATCGCGACGAACCCCGACCCGTCCTTCGGGTCGAACGTGATGGCATGCACCGGCGAAGCGACGCGAAGCTCACCCGACTCCTCGTCGGTCACCACGCTCGGGTCGACCGGCGCCCACTCACCCGAGACCTCGGTACGAACCGCCCCCGTGCTCGCACTCGCGCGCACAGCACCCGCAGGTGTCGCGGTCAACGAGCTGTACGGGTCCAACGAGTCCAGCGCGACCACGTCGTGCTCACACGCCTGAGCGAGCAGCAACGCCTCGGTCAGCGTGGGCGCTTGCGTCGCCGAGCAGTCGACATCGGAACCCCGCACCGCGTCCGCGGCCGCATAAGCCGCACCCGCGACCAGCACAGCGGCCACCGCCGTCACGACCGTCCGCCGGCCACGACCCATCAAGCCCTTACGCACACGCTCCCCCTGCAACCCGAGACTGCTCGACGGGCAACGGTGCGCGACCCGGCGCGAGGATTATGGCGAAGAATCCGCCGCGCCGTGCTGCGTTTTCCACACAACACCATTCCGGGTCGACGGCGTCATCGGGGCTCCGAGAAGGAACAGGGGCCCGCGGCGGGCTGACATGGCACCCCGCTCCTTGCCCATCGCGCATCTTTCCTGGTCGGGAGCACGCACTACCGCCCTGCGGGACCCGATCGGGCGCGACGACGGCGCTGACCAGCGACGAAGAACGCGCCCGGCCATCTGAGGTGAAGCCCGCCGGCCGCGCCGGGATGAGCTCAACGGGACAGGCGGTCCAGCAGGAGCGCTTCGGCCAGGACGACCTTCTCGAGCTCGCCGAGGTGCACGGATTCGTTGGCGCCGTGCGCGCGCGAGTCGGGGTCCTCGACCCCGGTCACGAGGATCGCCGCGTCGGGCCGCAGCTCGAGCAGGTCCGCGATGAACGGGATCGAACCGCCGATGCCGATGTCGACGGGGTCGGTCCCCCACGCCTGGGCGAACGCCCACCGGGCGGCCTGCATCGCGGGCGAGTCGGCCGGGGCCTGGAACGGCTTGCCCTGCTCGCCCTCGCGCACGGTGACGCGGGCGCCGAACGGCGCGTGCGCCTCGAGGTGCGCGCGCATCGCCGCCATCGCCTGCGCAGGGTCGCTGCCGGGCGCGATGCGGACCGACAGCTTGGCTGTGGCGCGCGGCGCGATCGTGTTGGAGGCGCTCGCGACGCGCGGCGCATCGAACCCGATGACACTGATCGCCGGTCGCGTCCACAGCCGTGCGGTGAGCGGACCGGTGCCGGCAAGCTGCACGCCGTCCAGCACGCCCGCGTCGGCGCGCAGCGCGGCCTCGTCGTAGTCGACGCTCGGGTCAGCGGCTCGGTGCAGCCCGGCCACCGCGACGTCGCCGTGCTCGTCGTGCAGCGTCGCGACGAGGCGCGCGAGCAGGGTCGGGGCGTCGAGCACCGGGCCGCCGTACATCCCGGAGTGGATCGCGTGGTCGACCGCGGCGACCTCGACCTCGAGGTCCACGAGACCGCGCAGCGACGTCGTCAGCCCAGGCGTCCCCACGGCCCAGTTCGACGAGTCGGCGACGACCATGACGTCGGCGACGGCGAGCTCGTCGTGATGGGCCTTCAGGAAGTCCGCGAACGTGGGCGAGCCGATCTCCTCCTCGCCCTCGACGAACACGACGAGCCCGACGCCGAGCTCGTCGCCCAGCACGCGCAGCGCACCGAGGTGCGCGACGATCCCGGCCTTGTCGTCGGCCGCCCCGCGCCCGTAGAGGCGCCCGTCGCGCTCGACGGGCTCGAAGGGCGCGGTGTCCCACTCGGCGTCGTCGCCCGGCGGCTGCACGTCGTGGTGCGCATAGAGCAGGACCGTGGGCGCACCGGGCGACGCGGGGCGCGTCGCGAGCGCGGCGGGACGGCCGCGACGACCGTCGGCGCCCGCCGCGTGCACCACGCGCACGTCCTCGAGGCCCGCGCCGCGCAGGAGGTCGGCGACGTGCGCCGCGCTCGTCGCGACGTGCCCCTGGTCGAACTCCGCGTTCGAGACGCTCGGGATGCGCACGAGCGCCTCGAGCTCGGCACGCAGCGCGGGGAACGCGGCGGCGGTGCGGGCCCGGAGCTCGGCGACGCGCTCGGGGGTGGGCAGGGCGGACAGGGCGTGGTCGGTCGTCACGGCCAGTCACGCTACTCGACTACCCTGGAGTGGTGTTCGGACGCCAGAAGCCCCCCGTGACGACCCCCGACCCGAGCGACGACCGGCCGGTCGGCGTCATCGAGGAGGGCAAGGGCCGCCCGACGCCGCGCCGCAAGGAGGCGGAGGCCGCCAACCGGCGCCCGCTCGTGCCCGCGGACCGGCAGAGCGCCGCGAAGGCCGCGAGGGCCGCGCAGCGTGAGCAGCGCGACCGCGAGTACAAGGCGCTGCAGGCGGGCGACGAGAAGGCCATGCCCCCGCGTGACCGTGGGCCCGTGCGGCGCTACGTGCGCGACTACGTGGACGCGCGCATCAACCTCGGCGAGATGTTCCTGCCCATCGCCGCCGTCTGCCTCGTCGTGCAGCTCTCGTTCGCGCAGATCAACGCGTACGTGTCGGTCATCGCGCTGTTCCTGCTGTACGCGTACGTCATCGCGGCGATCCTCGACGCGGTCGTGCTGTGGTTCCGCCTCAAGCGGCGCCTGGTCGCCAAGTTCGGCGAGGTCCCGCGCGGGACGCTCATGTACGCGGTGATGCGGGCCTTCCAGCTGCGCCGCTCGCGTCTGCCCAAGCCTCAGGTGAAGCGCCGCGCCTACCCCGAGTGACGCACGCCGGGGACGGTCGGGTGCGTGTGGTCACCCTCGGGTCGAATCGGTTCGAGCGACGGCCTAGGCTGGCCCCATGGTCAACTACCGATTCCTGGGCCGCTCGGGCCTCAAGGTCACCGAGATCATCTACGGCAACTGGCTGACGCACGGCTCGCAGGTCGAGAACGACACCGCGAAGGCGTGCGTGCGTGCCGCGCTCGACGCGGGCATCACGACGTTCGACACGGCCGACGTGTACGCGAACACCGCGGCGGAGACCGTCCTCGGCGAGGCGCTGAAGGGCGAGCGCCGCCAGTCGCTCGAGATCCTCACGAAGGTCTACTGGCCGGTGGGTCCGAAGGGCGCCAACGACTCGGGCCTGTCGCGCAAGCACATCCTCGAGTCGATCGACGGTTCGCTGCAGCGTCTGCAGACGGACTACGTCGACGTCTACCAGGCGCACCGCTACGACCACTCGACGCCGCTCGAGGAGACGATGGTCGCGTTCGCGGACGTCGTGCGGCAGGGCAAGGCGCTCTACATCGGCGTCAGCGAGTGGACGGCGGACCAGATCCGCGAGGGCGCCGCCCTCGCGCGTGAGCTGCGCATCCCCTTCGTCTCGAGCCAGCCGCAGTACTCGATGCTGTGGCGCGTCATCGAGGAGGAGGTCGTCCCCGCGTCGCGTGAGGAAGGCCTCTCGCAGATCGTGTGGTCGCCGGTCGCGCAGGGCGTGCTGACGGGCAAGTACCTGCCCGGCCAGCCCGCCCCTGCGGGGTCGCGCGGCACCGACTCCAAGGGCGGCGCGCAGATGATCAGCCGCTTCCTCGAGGACTCCGCCACGCTCGAGCGCGTGCAGCAGCTGCGACCGGTCGCGGATGAGCTGGGCCTGTCGATGGCGCAGCTCGCGGTCGCGTGGGTGCTGCAGAACGACAACGTGGCCGCGGCCATCATCGGGGCGTCGCGTCCCGAGCAGGTCGCGGAGAACGTCAAGGCGTCGGGCGTCACGATCCCCGACGAGCTGCTCGCCCGCATCGACGAGGTGCTGGGCGACAGCGTGGTGCGGGACCCGGGCGAGACCGCCCGGACCTCGCCCTCGTCGCGCTGACCTCAGCGCCTCTCGGGAACGCCTGCTCGGTCGGGCCGGTCGTCGTGGTCGACGGCCGGCCCGACCGCGTCGTGACGCGTCGACGGCGCGGCGTCCACCCGCAGGCGCGGGAGCAGGACGTGCACGAGCGGTCCGACGAGCAGCGCGTACGCGATGGTGGCGACGCCGAACCGCCCGCCGAGCAGCATCCCCGTCGCCACCACCACGACCTCGATGGAGGTCCGCACGACGGCGACCGGCCAGCCGGTGCGCGCGACGAGGCCGGTCATGAGCCCGTCACGTGGGCCGGGGCCGAGCCCGGCGCCGACGTAGAGCGCGGTGGCGAGGCCGTTGAGGGCGATGCCCGCGGCGGCGACGAGCACGCGCCAGCCCGGGGCGAGGTCATCGACACCGCCGAGCAGCGCGAGGAACGGGTCGACGAGCACGCCGATGACGAGCACGTTGGCGACCGTCCCGAACCCGGGGCGCTGCCGCAGCGGGATCCAGCACGCGAGCACGAGCGCGCTGATCGCGATCGTGACCGTGCCGAAGCTCGCCCCCGTACGGCCCGAGACGCCCTGGCTGAGCACGTCCCACGGCATGTTGCCCAGCCCGGCGTCGACGAGCATCGCGATGGACAGCGCGTACAGCACGAGGCCGAGCGCGAGGCGCACGAGGCGCCGACCGGCGGGGGCGGGGATCACCGACCCATCCTCGCCGACGGGACCGACGTGCTGCGCGGGAGCTCGAGGGTGGTTCCCTCCGCCCAGTCCCGCGGCGCCGCTGCGGCACCGGCCCTGCGACCGCGCGAATTGTCCGCACGGACGACCCGCCCCAACGCTGCCGCGAGCGCGACGAGGACCCCCGTCACGACGACCATCATCTCCATGGGGCACCAATCTGGCGGGACATGGCTATTGATTCCATAGCCACTTCTGCAAGAGTGGCTACATGACGGACGAGCTCTCCAGCGACCGGCGCATCTCGGGGCACGGGGTCGCCGCGCTCCTCGGCGCGTGGACCAGACCGGGCCCGGCGTACGTGGCCCTCGCCGACGCTCTGCGTCAGGCCGTCCTGTCCGGGGCCCTGCCGCTGCGCACCCGGCTGCCCGGTGAGCGCGAGCTGGCCGAGGCGCTGCGGGTGTCGCGCACCACCACCACCGCCGCCTACGACGCGCTGCGCGACGAGGGCTACCTCGTCTCGCGCCGCGGCTCCGGGACCGTCACCACGCTCCCCGCGCGCCTGCCGCAGCCGGGCCCGGCACCCACCCGGCCGACGAGCCTGCGCCCCGACGACCTCGTCGACCTCACGACCGCCGCCCCGCAGGCGCCCGAGGGCCTGCACGACGCGGTGCGCGACGCCCTCGACCTGCTCCCCCGCTACCTCCCGACCACCGGCTACTCCCCCGCCGGGCTGCCCGAGCTGCGGGCCGCGATCGCGGCGCGGTACACCGAGCGCGGCACCCCGACGACCCCCGATCAGGTGCTGGTCACGACGGGTGGTCAGGAAGCGATCCACCTGCTCGTCGCCGCGCACGCCGGGCCGGGCGACCGCGTGCTCCTCGAGCACCCCACGTACCCGCACGCGCTCGACGCCGTGCGGGCCGCGTCCGCGCGACCCGTCGCCGTCCCGTCCGGTCCGGACGGCCTCGACCTCGACCTCCTCGCGTCGACCGTGCGTCAGGCGTCACCTCGGCTCGCCTACCTCATCCCCGACCACCGCAACCCGACGGGCACGTCGCTCTCGGCGGACGAGCGTGCCCGCGTGCGGGACCTCGCCGTGCGCACGCGCACGCTCGTCGTCGGCGACGAGGCGCTCACCGACCTCACCCTGGACGGGCCGGAGCCGGCGTCGTTCGCGGGCGACGGCACCGCCGCCCAGGTCGCGTGCCTCGGCTCGGCGTCCAAGACGTACTGGGGCGGGCTGCGCATCGGCTGGGTGCGCGCGCACCGTGACCTCGTGGGCCGGCTCACGGCGCAGCGTGCGCACGTCGACATCGGCTCGTCGGTGCTCGACCAGCTCGTCGTCGCCCGCCTGCTCGCCGAGCGCGACACGGTCCTGGCGCAGCGTCGCGCGATGCTGCGTGAGCGCCGCGACCTGCTGCGCGGTCTGCTCGCCCAGCGTCTGCCCGGCTGGCGGCCGAACCTCCCGCCCGGCGGCCTGGCCCTGTGGGTGGACCTGGGCGCGCCCGTCTCGTCGGCGCTCGCCGCACTGGCGCCGCGCCACGGCGTGCGGGTCGCGGCGGGCCCGGTGTTCGGTGTCGAGCCCGGGCTCGAGCGCTACCTGCGCGTGCCGTTCACGGAGCCGCCCGAGCGGCTCGAGCGCGCGGTGGACGGTCTGGCGCGGGCCTGGGCCGAGCTGGGTGTCGTCGAGCGAGCGCCCGCGCAGGCCGAGCCGTCGCTCGTCGTGATCTAGGCCTCGCCGCCCGGGCGAGGAGGGTCAGGACCGGGGCAACGGGATCGGCGGACCGACCGGGCTGTCCTCCTGACGCAGCGACGCCACCGTGACGCCCTGCCCGGCGAGGGTACGCCAGTGCTCCCCGAGCCACTGCTCGGCGTCGTAACGGTTGCCGAACACCGGGCTGACGGGCCGGTCCAGTGGGCCCGACGAGCCGGAGAGCTGCCACTCCCACTGGGGGCGCAGCGTGCTCACGCCGCCTCCTCCTGCCGGGCGTCGGCCGCCAGTGCGCGGCCCACCCGCGCCGCCCACGCGGGGCCCTCGTAGATGAACGCCGTGTAGCCCTGCACGAGGGTCGCGCCGACCGCGAGGTACTCGCGCGCGTCCGCGGGCGTCGTGATGCCACCCACCCCGATGATCACGGCGTCCTCACCGAGCCGGGTGCGCAGCCGGGCGACCACGTCGAGCCCCCGCGCGAGCAGCGGCGGGCCGGACAGCCCACCGGGTCCCAGGTCGTGGCCGATCGTCGTGTTGACCGCCACCACGCCGTCGAGCCCGAGCTCGGCGGCCAGGTCGGCGACCGCGTCCACGTCCGCGTCCGACAGGTCGGGAGCGATCTTGACCAGCAGCGGCACGGGGTTGACGGCGGCCGCCGCGGTCGCCTCGTCGGCCGCCGCACGCACCGCCTCGAGGATCGGGCGGAGCGCCTCGACGGACTGCAGGTCACGCAGGCCGGGGGTGTTGGGCGACGAGACGTTGACGACCAGGTAGTCGGCGTACGGCGCCAGCCGGGACGCGCTCGTCGCGTAGTCGGCGGCCGCCTGCTCCGCGGGCGTCACCTTCGTCTTGCCGATGTTGACGCCGACGACGAGCGAGCGGCCGTGCGGCGTGCTGCGCAGCCGCGCGAGGCGGCGCGCCACCACCTGCGACCCCTCGTTGTTGAAGCCCATCCGGTTGCGCAGCGCGCGGCGGTCCAGCACCCGCCACAGCCGGGGCGCCTCGTTGCCGGGCTGCCCCTGGGCCGTGACCGTGCCGACCTCCACGAACGCGAAGCCGAGCATCGCCAGCCCCTCGACCGCACGGGCGTTCTTGTCGAACCCCGCCGCGAGGCCGAACCGGCCGGGCAGCTCGCGCCCCCACACCCGGACCGCGCCGCTGCGCGGGACCGCGAACAGCGGGGCGACGAGCGCGCGCAGCACGGGCGCCCGCCCCACGAACGAGATCAGGCCGAACGCGACCTCGTGCGCGCGCTCGGGGTCCATACGCCGGAAGACCAGGTCGAACAGGAGGCGGTACACGCGCTCACCCTACGGTCGGCGCGGCGTCGTCGTCGGGTACGTCCAGGCCGGGCGGCACCGGCCGACCCGTCCGCCACAGCCACCACAGCCCCAGGAACGGCAGCACCAGCGGGACGTACCCGTAGCCCGCGCCGAACTGCGACCACACCGTCTCGTCCGGGAAGTCGCCCACGTCGACGAGCGACAGCACGCCGACCGTGAGCACCCCGACGAGCTCGAAGCCCACCGTGACCCACGCGAGTCGCCGCAGGTCACGGGCGAGCGCGATCGTCGCCACGACGTACACGATCCCCGCCAGGAGCGAGAGCACGTACGCGAGGGGCGCCTCGTCGAGCTTGGTCGTCACCTGGTACAGGCCGCGCGCGGTCGCCGCGAGTGCCAGCACGCCGTACACCGCGACGAGGAGCCGGCCCGCGCCCGAGCCCGTGGGGCGGTGGGCCGGTGCCGGCCCGGGCATCGGAGCGTGCGACGGTCCGGTCACAGGGTCCCCCAGATCTGCAGGAGCCGGAGCTCCAGGAAGACGACGGTGAGCGCGGCGACCAGCAGCACGACCGAGCTCCAGCGCGTGCGCTCCGCGAACGCCCAGGCGGCGGCGAGCGGCAGGACGATCAGCTGGGTCACCACGTAGCCCCACACGAGCACGCCGTCCACCGCGTGCTCGCCCGTGACCTGCACGACCGCCAGGACCACGGCCTGCACGACGAGCGCGCCCTCGACCACCGCGGCACCCCACAGCTGGCGCAGGACGACCGCGCGGTCCCGCACGACGAACCACAGGGCCCAGCCGGCCAGGGCCGCGCAGAGCAGGCCGACGACGACGGCGATCACGAGGTTCACGGCTGCACAACCTACCCCCGCACCGCGCACGCACCGGCCCCGCGCCACCCCGCACGTCCCGAGGCACGGCGCGGACACGCGGTTACGATCGTCGCGTGATCTCACTGACCTCGAAGAACCCCGCCCAGCTCGCCGTCGACGCCGTCGTCGTGGCAGTCCGCCCCCGCGGGAACGCGGTGGACGCGGTCGACGCCGCGTGGCTGCCCAAGGAGCTCGTGCAGCTCCTGGCACGCGACGCCGCGCGCCTGGGCATCACGGGCGCCGTCGACGAGGTCCGCCGACTGCCCGGGACGGGGCTCAAGGCGTCGACGCTGGTCCTGACCGGCGTCGGTGACGCCGAGCTCGACGGCTCGGCGGCCGGGCGCGAGGCGCTGCGCCGCGCCGCGGGTGCCGCGACGCGCGAGGTCGCCGGGCTCGAGTCGGTCGCGGTCGCGCTGCCGACGCCCGACGTCGCGTCCGTGGGCGCGGTCGCCGAGGGCGCGCTGCTCGGCGCGTACGCGTTCAGCCGCTACCACTCGCTGCACGACGCGCCCGTCGCACGCGTCGAACTCGTGACGGACCGCACCCGGGACAAGGCCGCGGGCGAGGCCGTCGCGCGTGCCGAGGTCGTCGCGGCCGCCGTGCACGCGACGCGGGACCTGGTCAACACCGCGCCCAACGACCTCTACCCCGCCGTGTTCGCCGACGAGGCGAAGGCCGCGGTCAAGGGCGTGAAGGGCGTCAAGGTCACCGTGCTCGACGAGAAGGCGCTCGCCGCGGGCGGCTACGGCGGGCTCGTCGGCGTCGGCCAGGGCTCGGCCCGGCCCCCGCGCCTCGTGCGCGTCGCGTACTCGCCGGCCAAGCCGCGCGCGACCGTCGCGCTCGTCGGCAAGGGGATCACGTTCGACTCGGGCGGCATCTCGATCAAGCCCGCCGCGGGCATGGAGGCGATGAAGTCCGACATGGCCGGCGCCGCCGCCGTGCTGCACACGGTCGTCGCCGCCGCCCGGCTCGGCCTGCCGGTGGCCGTGACCGGCTGGCTGTGCCTCGCCGAGAACATGCCCTCGGGCACTGCGCAGCGCCCGTCCGACGTGATCACGATCCGCGGCGGCACGACGGTCGAGGTGCTCAACACCGACGCCGAGGGCCGCCTCGTCATGGCGGACGGCCTCGTCGCGGCGCTCGAGGAGAAGCCCGACGTCGTGCTCGACATCGCCACCCTCACGGGTGCGCAGGTCGTCGCGCTCGGCCACCGCGTGTCCGCGGTCATGGGCACCGACGAGGCACGCGACCGCGTGGTCGCCGCCGCGGGCGAGTCCGGCGAGCTGTTCTGGCCCATGCCGCTGCCCGACGAGCTGCGCGCGGGCCTGAAGTCGAAGATCGCGGACATCGCGAACATCGGTGAGCGCTGGGGCGGGATGCTGTCGGCCGGTGTGTTCCTGCGCGAGTTCGTCGGCGACTCGCCGTGGGCGCACCTCGACATCGCCGGCCCCGCGTTCAACGAGAAGAGCGCGCACGACTACACGCCGGTCGGCGGCACCGGCGTCGGTGTGCGCACGCTGCTCGCGCTCGTCGAGTCGTACGCCTGACGGCCCGCGCAGGCACAGCCCCGACGGTTACCCTCTCGCCATGGGCCTGTTCCGCCGACTCTCCTCGCGACGTCCCGACCGTTCCGGCACGTCCGACGAGTCCCGCGAACCCTCCCCCAAGGAGGCGCGGGAGGCGACGCTCGCCCACCTGCAGGACTTCGTCAGCACGCGCGTGGGTGTCGAGGCGTACGTCGAGCCGCAGACCAACGTGACCCCCACGACCGTGATGCTCGTGGCGACGGACGGCGAGTGGACGCGGCGCCGGGTCCCCGACGCGCGTGCCGCCGCGCAGCTCGCGTCCACGCTCGGGATCCCGGTGTACGACGTGCAGCGCACGGGGTACCCGCAGCGCGTGCGCGACTGGAACGCGCGCCAGCGGATCGAGCGGCGCCGCGCGGCGTCGTCCTGACCGCCTCGGACAGCAGACCTGGGATGACTGTTCCGAGCGTCACACCGGTCGCCGAGGGGCTACGGTCGATCCGTCGCAGCCGTGATGACAAGATGGTCGGCGACTCGGCAGACCCACACCCCCGCGTGCGCGGCCTGCGAACCTGTCGTCCTTGAGCTGAGGAGTCTGCACGTGGCCGAGACCACCGGCACCGCCTTCGACATCGTCGTCCTGGGAGCGGGAAGCGGTGGCTACGCGGCCGCCCTGCGCGCGGCCCAGCTCGGCAAGAACGTCGCCCTCGTCGAGGCCGACAAGGTCGGCGGCACCTGCCTGCACAAGGGCTGCATCCCGACCAAGGCGCTGCTGCACGCCGCCGAGCTGGCCGACAACGCGCGAGAGGGTGCGCACTACGGCGTGCACACCACGCTCGACCACGTCGACATGGCGGGCGTCAACCAGTACAAGGACTCGGTGATCGGCGGCCTGTACAAGGGCCTGCAGGGCCTCATCAAGTCGCGCAAGATCACGGTCGTCGAGGGCTACGGCAAGCTGACCGGCCCGAACACCGTCCAGGTCGGGGACCAGACGCTCACGGGCGAGCACATCGTGCTCGGCACCGGCTCGTACGCGCGCTCGCTGCCGGGCCTCGAGATCGGCGGTCGCGTCATGACCTCCGACCAGGCCCTCACGCTCGACTGGATCCCGAAGTCGGCGATCATCCTCGGGGGCGGCGTGATCGGCTCGGAGTTCGCGTCCGTCTGGAAGTCGTTCGGCGCGGACGTCACCATCATCGAGGCTCTCCCCCACCTGGTCCCCAACGAGGACGAGGCGCTGTCCAAGGCGTTCGAGCGCGCGTTCCGCAAGCGCGGCATCGCCTTCAACCTGGGCGTCCGGTTCTCGGGCGTCACGCAGGACGACGACGGCGTGCACGTCTCGCTCGAGGACGGCAAGACGTTCGACGCCGACGTGCTGCTCGTCGCGGTCGGCCGCGGACCGAGCACCTCGGGCCTCGGCTTCGAGGAGCAGGGCATCACGCTCGACCGCGGCTTCGTGATCACCGACGAGAAGCTGCACACGGGCGTCGCGAACATCTGGGCCGTCGGCGACATCGTCCCGGGCCTGCAGCTCGCGCACCGCGGCTTCGCGCAGGGCATCTTCGTCGCCGAGCAGATCTGTGGCCTCAACCCCGCGCCGATCGTCGAGTCGGGCATCCCGCGCGTCACGTACTCCGAGCCCGAGGTCGCCTCGGTCGGCGTGACCGAGGCGCGCGCCAAGGAGCTCTACGGCGCGGACGGTGTCGAGACGCTCGAGTACAACCTCGCCGGCAACGGCAAGAGCAAGATCCTCGGCACGCAGGGCTTCGTGAAGCTCGTGCGCCAGAAGGACGGCCCCGTCGTCGGCGTGCACATGATCGGCGCGCGCGTCGGCGAGCTCATCGGCGAGGGGCAGCTCATCGTGAACTGGGAGGCGTACCCCGAGGACGTCGCCGCCCTGGTCCACGCCCACCCGACGCAGAACGAGGCGCTCGGCGAGGCCCACCTGGCACTCGCCGGCAAGCCGCTGCACGCCCACAACTGACCTGGAATCGAAGGAGACGACGCGGTCATGTCCCAGAACGTGCAGCTTCCCGCACTCGGTGAGTCCGTCACCGAGGGCACCGTCACCCGCTGGCTGAAGAACGTCGGCGACACGGTCGAGGTCGACGAGCCCCTGCTCGAGATCTCCACCGACAAGGTCGACACCGAGATCCCGTCGCCGTTCGCCGGCGTCCTCGAGCAGATCCTCGTCCAGGAGGACGAGACCGTCGAGGTCGGCGCGACGCTCGCGGTCATCGGCTCCGGAGAGGGCGCGTCCGAGCAGTCCGCCGAGCCTGCCGCGCAGCCCGCCGAGCAGGCGCCCGCGGACGAGGCGCCCGCGCAGCAGGCCCCCGCCGAGGAGTCGGCCGCGGAGGCCGCGCCCGCGCAGCAGTCGGTCGAGCAGCACGAGGAGGCCGCGCCCGCGCCGGCCGCGGCCGCCCCCCAGGCCTCGGGTGACACCGAGGACGTCACGCTCCCGGCGCTCGGCGAGTCCGTGACCGAGGGCACCGTGACGCGCTGGCTCAAGGCGGTCGGCGACAGCGTCGAGGTCGACGAGCCGCTGCTCGAGATCTCGACCGACAAGGTCGACACCGAGATCCCGTCGCCCGTGGCGGGCACGCTCGTCGAGATCCTCGTCCAGGAGGACGAGACGGTCGAGGTCGGTGCCGTGCTCGCTCGGGTCGGGTCCGGCGCCGCGGCCGCACCGGCCGAGGCCCCCGCCGCGCCCGCGCAGCCGGCCCCCGTGCCGGCCACGCCCGAGCCCGCGGCGCAGGCCCCGGCTCCGGCCGCCCCTGCACCCGCGGCCCCGGCACCCGCCGCCTCCGCTCCGGCTGCTCCGGCCCAGGCGCCGGCCGCTGCGCCGCCCGCCGCCCCGGCACCCGCGGCTGCGGCCGCACCCGCAGCCGCCGGCGGCTACCTCACCCCGCTCGTGCGCAAGCTGGCGGCGGACAAGGGCGTCGACGTCTCGACCCTGACGGGCACGGGCGTGGGCGGTCGGATCCGCAAGGAGGACGTCCTCGAGGCCGCGGCGAAGGCCGAGGCGGCGAAGGCGGCAGCGGCCGCTCCTGCGGCACCCGCCGCGCCCGCAGCGGCCCCGGCCGCGCCCAAGGTCCCCGCCGTCTCGCCCCTGCGCGGCACCACGGAGAAGGCCAGCCGCCTGCGTCAGATCATCGCCGAGCGCATGGTCGAGGCGCTGCACACGCAGGCCCAGCTCACGACGGTGGTCGAGGTCGACGTGACCAAGATCGCCCGTCTGCGGGCCGCCGCGAAGGAGGACTTCAAGGCGCGCGAGGGCACCAACCTCACGTTCCTGCCGTTCTTCGTGCTCGCCGCGATCGAGGGCCTCAAGGCGTTCCCGAAGATCAACGGGGTGCTCGAGGGCAACCAGATCACGTACCACGGCCAGGAGAACGTCGGCATCGCCGTCGACACCGAGCGCGGCCTCGTCGTGCCCGTCATCCGCGACGCGGGCGACCTCAACCTCGCGGGCCTGTCGCGCAAGATCGCGGACCTCGCGACCCGCACGCGCGGCAACAAGGTCTCGCCGGACGAGCTGTCGGGCGCGACGTTCACCGTCACGAACACCGGCTCGGGTGGCGCGATCATCGACACCCCGATCGTCCCGGTCGGGACGTCCGCGATCCTCGGCACGGGTGCGATCGTCAAGCGCCCGGCCGTGGTCAAGGGCCCGGAGGGCGAGGACGTCATCACGGTGCGCTCCATGTGCTACCTGTGCCTGTCCTACGACCACCGCCTGGTCGACGGAGCCGACGCGTCGCGCTACCTCGCTGCGGTCAAGGCCCGTCTCGAGGAGGGCGCGTTCGAGGCCGAGCTCGGTCTGTGACCCCGTCCGGAGGCCCGGTCCCTGCGAGGGGCCGGGCCTCCGGCGTACCCGGACGACCCCAGGTGCCGAACGGGCGGGCGCAGGTGCCGCGCGCTGCCTAGGGTGGCGAGCATGGAGATCCTGGTCGCGGGCTCGCACGGCTTCATCGGCACCGCTCTGCTCGCGCGGCTGCGGGACGCCGGCCACGACGTCCGGGTGCTCGTGCGCCGGCCGGCGAGCGGCCCGGCCGAGGTGTCCTGGGACCCCGCGCGCGGCCGGCTCGATCCCGCCGCCCTCGCCGGGGTCGACGCCGTGGTCGACCTCGCCGGCACCAACCCCGGCACGCGGCCGCTCACGGCGGCCCGGAAGCGGGACGTCGTCGCGTCGCGGGTCGACACCGCCGGGCTGCTGGCGCGCACGATCGCCGGTCTCGACGGGCCCCGCCCGGCACTCCTGCAGGCCTCCGGGATCGGCGCGTACGGCGACCGCGGGGAGACCGAGGTGGACGAGCGGGAGCCGCTCGGCACGACGTTCTTCGCCGAGGTGGTCCGGCAGTGGGAGGAGGCGACCGCGCCCGCGCGGGAGGCCGGCGCGCGGGTCGTGCTGCTGCGCACGGGCGTCGTGCTGGGCCGTGGCGGCGGCGCGCTGCGCCCGCTGTGGCCCGTGCTGCGCGCCGGGCTGGGCGGGCGCCTGGGGTCCGGACGCCAGTTCTGGCCGTGGATCACGCTGCACGACGAGGTCCGCGCGATCGAGCACCTGCTGACCGCGGACGTCGCGGGGCCGGTCAACCTCGTCACCCACGCCGACCGCAACGCGGACGTGGTGGCCGCGCTCGCCGGGGCGCTCGGCCGACCCGCGGTCGTGCCGGTGCCGGCGTTCGCGCTGCGGCTCGCGCTGCGCGACTTCGCGTCCGAGGTGCTCGGCTCGGTGCGGGCGGTCCCGGCCGTCCTCGACGCGAGCGGGTTCGTCCCGGAGCACGCCGACCTCGAGACCGCGGCACGGTGGACCGCCGGGAGCGCCTGAGCCTCACTCCCCCGCGGCGACGTCCCAGACGCGCCACCCCTGCTCGGTCCACCGCAGGACCAGCACGACCGTGGACGTCGTGGCCGGTCCGCCGGGGCGGCGTGTCCCGTCCGGCGAGACGCGCTCGTACGCGCTGGTCGTGCTCGTGAGGCGCACCCGCGCCTCGTCGCCGGCTCCGTCGTCGAGGGCCTCGACGCGCGTGACCGTGACCTCGAGCCCCGCCACCCGGTCGTCACCGAGGCCGGCGAGCATCCGCACGTCGGCGTCGTGCGCGGGCGAGCCCGCGACCTCGACCTGCGCGAGCGCCGCCCGCTCGCCGGCTTCGAGCAGCGCGGCACGCCGCTGCGTGAGCGCCACCGCGGCGTCGTCGGGAGCAAGCCGCTGCGACACCGCCCCGACCGGCGTCCCCGTCGCCCGCGGCGCGGCTGACGAGGGCACCGAGGCCACGGCCGATCCGCCGTCCGTCGTCCCGCGCCACGGGGCGACCAGCACGGCGCAGGTCCCGACGGCGGCCAGCCCGAGGGCGAGCGCGCCGACGAGCAGGGGCCGCACCGCCCGGGCGCGCGAGGCGGGCCGCGGCACGCGGTGCGCGCCGGTGCCGCCGCGGCTCGCCTCGCGCAGCGCGGCGATGCTGCGCGTGGCGGCGCGGGCCTCGTCGCCGCCCGGTACGCCCCGGCGGGGCACCTCGCGGTCCGGCGCGGGCGGCAGGCGCACCGCGCACGGTACGGCGACCCGGAAGCAGCGGTCGACGACCCGACCCGCGGCGGGCGCGTCCTCGCGCCACAGCTCCTCGAGCGCGCCGCGCAGCCCCTCGCCCGGTCCGGACGGTCCGTCGTCGGGTGCCAGGTACGTGAGCACCGCGGTCAGGAGCGCCCGCACGTCCTCGGCGGACTCGTCGTGCGCCCGTGGCACGTGGTGGAGCGCCGCGCCGAGCCCCGCGAGCACCGGCCGACCGTCGCGTCCGACGACGACGGCCCCCGCGCTCAGCGCCCCGTGCTGCACCCCGGCCTCGTGCAGCGCCTCGAGCGCCTGCGCGACGGGGATCGCGACGGTCGCCGCCTCGCCGGGCGAGAGCGCGTCACGCGCGGCGCACAGCCGGTCGAGCGGGATGCCGTCGACGTGCTCGGCGAACACGCCCAGCCGAGCGTCGTCGAGCGGGACGACCTCGAGCACGCGCGCCAGGTGCTCGTGCCGGACGGACTGCAACGCACGGGCGCGCGCACCCGTCGTCGCGTCCTGCGGGAGCACGTGCAGGTCGACCGTCCGGTCCGAGCCGTCGAGCGCGACCGCACGCCACGAGCCGTGCGCGTCGCGCGCCGCCGCGCGGAAGCCCGCCGCGGCGAGCGCCCGGTCCACCGCTGGGTCCACCCGTGCGTCCATGGACCGCATGCAACCCGATCCGGGCGGACGCCGTCGGGCGTCATCCACAGGGAGCCCCGTGAGGCCACCGTCAGGCCGCCGTCAGACCACCGGGACCACCGTGCGGGTCTGCGCGGAGACGAGCGCGGCGTCGAGCACGCGGGCGGTCTCGACGGTGTCCGCGGGGTCGACGGGGGCGGGTGCGTCTCCCCGGACCCACGCCGCGAGGGCGGGGTAGATCTCGTGGTGCCCGCCGGTCGGGGCGGGCACGGCGGTGCGCTGCGCGCCCTGGACGAACCAGCCCTCGTGCACGGGCTCCCCCGGCCGCCGGCCCTCCTCGTACGCGTCGTCCAGGGCACCGAACGGCGTCGGCTCGCCCTCGAAGCTCGTCACGAGGTACGCGCCGGCCGAGCCGAGCACGCGCGTGCGCGGGCCGGGCGCACCGACCAGCCCGCCCGCCTGCAGGTGGCTGAGCACGCCGGACCGGTGACGCAGGGCGAGGAAGACGTCGTCGACCGCCGGCGTGCTGCGCGCCGCGAGCTCGGCGTAGACCTCGCGCACCGCCCCGAACAGCTGCACCGCGGAGTCCACGAGGTGCGTGCCGAGGTCGAGCAGCAACCCGCCGGCCTCGACGTCGTTCTCCTTCCAGCGGTCCTGCGGCTGCGGCCGGAACCTCTCCCAGCGCCGCTCGAACCGGTGCACGTCGCCGAGCTCCCCCCGCGCGAGCAGCCCGCGCAGCGCGAGCTGCTCGGGGTCCCACCGGCGGTTCTGGAACACCGTCAGCCGGTCCCCGCCGCGCGCGACGAGGTCCGCCGCGTCCCGCGCGGTCGTCGCGAGGGGCTTGTCGGCGAGCACGTGCACGCCCGCGTCGAGCGCCGCCCCGACGTGCGCGACGTGGTCGCCGGTCGGGCTCGCCACCACGACGAGGTCGACGTCGGACAGGTCCGCCAGCAGCGACCCGACGTCCGGCAGCACACGCGCGCCCGGCCAGTCCGCCTCGACCTGCGCCGCCCGGCTGCGCGTGACGACCGCCACGACCCGTTGCCCCGCGGCGCGCACGAGACGTGCGTGGATCCCGCGTCCCGCACCGCCGTACCCGACCAGAGCGACCCGTAGCGTCCCCATGCGCCTCACCCTAGGCGCGCGGGCAGCGCCTAGGTGTACTCGGCCATCACGTTGGTGACAGTCGGGTGACGGGGGCGGCGCCGACGGCGTGGTGGTGACGTTCAGTGTTGTACTCGTTGAGCCAGGTGGTGAAGGCGGTGGTTCGCTGGTCGTTCGAGGTCCATGGATGCCGGTAGGCCCATTCGCTGGCGAGGGTGCGGTTGAATCGTTCGACCTTGCCGTTCTGCCAGGGGCAGTGGGCCTTGATGAACCAGTGCGCGGTCTGGTGCGCGGCGAGCACCGCAGCGACCTCGTGGGCGTGTGCGTAGGACCAGTGGTTGTCGGTGAGGACGGCTCTGACGGGTGTGCCCAGCGCGGCGAAGTGGGTCAGGGCACGGTCGATGAAGCCCGCGCAGGTCGCGCCTTTCTCGTCCGGCAGGATCTCGGCGTAGGCGACTCGTGAGTAGTCGTCCACGGCGGCGTGGACGTAGTCATAGCCGATCAGCGGGCGCTTCTTCTTCGCGGCCTGGGTGCCGGCTCGCCCATGCGCTCTCCACCCACCGCCTTGCGGGATCCGCCCGACCTTCTTGACGTCGACGTGCACGAGGTCACCCGGGTGCGCGTGCTCGTAGCGGACCGCGGTCACCTTCGACGCCCGGATCGGCTCACCGCTGATCGGGTCGCACTGCCACAGGTAGGGCACGTGGGCGCGGCGCAGGATCCGCGAGACGGTCCGCGCCGGCACTCCGGTCGCCCGCGCGAGCTCGTCCGGACCGCGCCGCAACCGCTCACGCGCAGCGAGCACGAGTGCGACCCGCTCAGGGCTGGTCACCGCCGGTGACCGTCGCGGACGCGAGGACCGGTCCTGCAGACCGGCACGGCCCTGCGCATCGAAACGAGCCACCCACCGATGCGCGCACTGGCGCGAGACACCCAGCTCGCGGGCGACATGAGCGACCGGGCGCCCCTGCACCCGCACCCGCTGCACCAACAACCATCTCCCATGCGGCGTCAGCCGCGCATTAGCGTGAACCACGAGGGCCTCCGGATCGTGAAGACGAGACATCTCCACTACGCCGGAGGCCCTCGCCCACGTCAACGCCCTGTCACCAACGTGATGGCCGAGTACACCTAGGGTGAGGGCATGCGGTTCGAGGAGCTCGACCTGGGCGACCGGCTCGTCCCCTACCTGCCGACGTGGGACCTGCAGCGCCAGGTGCACGCGGAGGTCGCCGACGGCGTGCGCGAGGACACCGTGCTGCTGTGCGAGCACGAGGACGTCTACACCGCCGGCCGACGCACGGCGCGCTGGGACCGGCCGGTCGACGGCACGCCGGTCGTCGACGTCGACCGGGGCGGTCGCATCACGTGGCACGGCCCGGGCCAGCTCGTCGGCTACCCGATCGTGCGGCTGCGCGAGCCGGTGGACGTCGTGCGGTACGTCCGCGCGCTCGAGGAGGCGCTCATCCGGACGTGCGCCGACCTGGGGCTGGCCGCCGTGCGCGTCGAGGGACGCAGCGGCGTGTGGTTCGAGGCGCGACCGGGGGGTCTGCAGCGCAAGGTCGCGCAGATCGGCGTGCGCGTCTCGCGCGGCGTGACGATGCACGGGTTCGCGCTGAACTGCGAGCCGGACCTGCACGCGTTCGACCGCATCGTGCCGTGCGGGATCCCCGACGCCGACGTGACGTCGCTGAGCGTCGAGTGCGGCCGGCGGGTGTCGATCGCCGACGTCCTCGCCCCGGTGCAGCGCCACCTGCGGGACGCGCTCGCGGGCGTGGTGGCAGCGGGCACGCCCGACGACGAGCCCGCGCTCACGGCACCGGGACCGTCGCCGGCCTGAGGGCGCCCACCGCCAGGACCGACCCCGGGCGTCAGGCCGCGGTCTGCAGCTCCGCAGCCACGCCCACGGCCCACGCGCGCACCGCGTCGAGGTCGCGGTAGTCGCCGTCCTGCGCCCGCACGAGCGCGACGAGCGCCCGCTCCGACAACGACAGCGACGCCTTGTCGAGCGCGCCGACGAAGCAGCGTGCCTCGCGCGCACCGGTCGCCTCGACCATCGCCTGCACGTCGTCGGGCTCGCTCGTCGCCGGGTTCGCGCCCACGGGACCCGACCAGAAGAGCCACACCGGACGCAGCCGCAGGTGCGCGCCCTGACGCACCACGAGGTCGCGCAGCGAGGCCGAGAGCCGGCCGACGTAGACCGCCGAGCCCAGCACGACCGCGTCGTACGGCATGACCCGGTCGACGTCGTCGGGCTCGACGACGTCCACGACGTGCCCCGCCTCGCGGAGCACCTGGGCGACCACGTCGCCCATCTCCTTGGTCGCGCCGTGCCGGGACGCGACCGTCACCAGGACTCGCATGTGGGTCTCCCTCCCTCGGGGCCTCCTTGCCGCCACGTCCAGCCTCTCCGGCGCGCGGCGCGAGGGCACGGGACCTGGGTCCCGACGAGTGTGACGCCCGCCTCCCGGGGCGCGCGGGTGCAGGTGCGGCCGCGGCGGCTAGTGTGGCTCGCGTGACGATCGCACCCGAAGGGCGCCGGATGCTGCGCGTCGAGGCCCGCAACGCCGCCACGCCCATCGAGAAGAAGCCCGAGTGGATCCGCACGCGCGCGACCATGGGCCCGGAGTACTCCGAGCTCAAGGGCCTCGTGCGGCGCGAGGGCCTGCACACGGTGTGCGAGGAGGCGGGCTGTCCCAACATCTTCGAGTGCTGGGAGGACCGCGAGGCCACGTTCCTCATCGGCGGCGACCAGTGCACGCGGCGCTGTGACTTCTGCCAGATCGACACGGGCAAGCCCGCGGACTTCGACGCCGACGAGCCGCGGCGCGTCGCGGAGTCCGTGCAGGCGATGGGGCTGAAGTACTCGACCGTCACGGGCGTCGCCCGCGACGACCTGCCCGACGGCGGTGCGTGGCTGTACGCCGAGACCGTCCGGCAGATCCACGCGCTCAACCCCGGCACGGGCGTCGAGCTGCTCATCCCGGACTTCAACGCGATCCCCGAGCTGCTCGACGAGGTGAACGACTCGCGCCCCGAGGTGCTCGCGCACAACCTCGAGACCGTGCCGCGGATCTTCAAGCAGATCCGTCCCGCGTTCCGCTACGAGCGCTCGCTGTCCGTGATCACGCGGGCGCGCGAGGCCGGGCTCGTCACCAAGTCCAACCTCATCCTCGGCATGGGCGAGACGTACGACGAGGTCGTCGACGCGCTCGGCGCGCTGCACGAGGCCGGCTGCGACCTCATCACGATCACGCAGTACCTGCGCCCGTCGGTGCGGCACCACCCCGTGGAGCGCTGGGTCCGGCCCGAGGAGTTCGTCGCGCTGTCCCAGGTCGCGGAGGACCTCGGCTTCCTCGGCGTGATGTCGGGTCCGCTGGTGCGCTCGTCGTACCGCGCCGGACGGCTGTGGGGACAGGCGATGCGCCGCCGCGGGCTGCCCATCCCCGAGGCCCTCGCGCACCTCGGCGAGCCGACGACGGCCCGCCAGGAGGCGTCCAGCCTGCTCGCCCGCTGACGCGCGCGGGACGGGTCCCGCGGCTCGGTAGACTCGCGACCATGGCCCGAGACAAGTCCGCCTCCTCGAACGCGCCCAAGACCAAGAAGGTGCGCTGGTACCACCAGCTGTGGGAGGCGTACAAGATGACGCGGGAGACCGATCCCGCCGTCACCTGGGTCGTCGTCGGGGCGTTCGTCGTCGTCGTCGGGATCGGCGTGATCGTCGGCGTCCTGCTCGACGCGGTCATCTACTTCGTGCTGATGTCGCTGCCGTTCGCGCTGCTCGTCGCGATGTTCCTGCTCGCGCGCCGCGCCGAGGCCGCCGCCTACTCCCGCATCGAGGGACAGCCGGGTGCCGCGCTCGCGGCGCTGCGCACGCTGCGCCGCGGCTGGACGTTCGTCGAGGAGCCCGTCGCGATCGACCCCCGCTCGCAGGACATGGTGTTCCGCGGTGTCGGCCGGCCGGGCGTCGTGCTCGTCGGCGAGGGCACGGGCAACGTCGCGCGCCTGCTCGAGTCGGAGCGCAAGCGCACGACCCGCGTGCTGCCCACCGTCCCCGTCACGGTCATCGTCGCCGGCCGCGGCGAGGGCCAGGTGCCGCTGCGCAAGCTGCCCGCCGCGGTGCGCAAGCTCAAGCCGCGCCTCACCAAGCCCGAGGTCGCCGAGGTCACCAAGCGCCTGCAGGCGCTCGGCGGTGCCCGCCTGCCCGTCCCGAAGGGCATCGACCCCATGCGCATGCGCCCGGACCGCAAGGGGATGCGCGGCCGCTGACGTCCCGCCGCCGTGCTCGCACCCATGACGAAGGGCCCCGTCCTGCGGCGGGGCCCTTCGTCGTACGGTCGTGGTGCCGCCGGCTCAGCGGCGGACGATCGCGGTGCCCGCGGAGCGGTCGTGCAGCCCGCGACCGTCGGAGTCCCACACGACCGCGGGGATGACGAGGCACAGCAGCACGGTGCGCACCGCCGCACGGCCGAGACCGGGCGCGCGGCCGTCGTCGGGCAGCGGGCCGTCCGGGGTCGCACCCGCGCGGCGCACGCGCAGCCCGAGCACCCGGTGCCCCACCGTGAACCCGAGCGTGCCGACGAGGAGCAGGTTCTCGACCGCGAACACCGCGAGCGTCACCATCGGGTCCGCACGCTCCCAGAACGGCCCCTCGGACGACGAGAAGAACGCCGAAGCGAGGAGCAGCGACAGGGTCCAGTCGAGCACCAGGGCGAGCGCGCGGCGGCCGAGCGGCGCGGCCGACCCCGGTCCGCTCGGCGCCAGTCCGAGCCCGGCGCCATGGTCACCCTCGCCCGACGGCCCGCCCTCGAGCCACGACCCCACGTTCTGCCTCGTCGTCACCGCCTCAGCCTACGTGCGCGGGCGCGTCCGCCCCGTCCGCGCACGTCGGGCAGGGCCGCGGGCGCAAGGCAGGTCAAGCCGGCCGATTCGCACGATCGTTACACGAGGGCGGTCCCCGTAACCTCGCGGTAACAAAGGACACACACCCGAGAAATCCCCCCGGCCTAGTTTCGGCACAGCCCGATGGGGCACCACCAACCGAGGAGCAGCGGATGTTCAGCAAGCCAGAGGAAGTCCTGGCGTTCATCAAGAGCGAGGACGTCAAGTTCGTCGACGTGCGGTTCTGCGACCTGCCCGGCGTCATGCAGCACTTCAACGTCCCGGCCCAGTCGCTGGACGCGGACTTCTTCACCGACGGCCAGATGTTCGACGGCTCCTCGATCCGCGGCTTCCAGGCGATCCACGAGTCGGACATGAAGCTCGTGCCCGACGTCTCGACGGCCTACGTCGACCCGTTCCGTGCCGAGAAGACGCTGAACATCAACTTCCACATCGTCGACCCGTACACCGACGAGCCCTACAGCCGCGACCCGCGTCAGGTCGCCGCGAAGGCCGAGGCGTACCTGAAGTCGACCGGCATCGCGGACACGGCGTTCTTCGCCCCCGAGGCCGAGTTCTACATCTTCGACGACATCCGCTTCGAGACGAAGCAGAACGCGTCGTACTACTACATCGACTCCATCGAGGCCGCCTGGAACACGGGCCGCGTCGAGGAGGGTGGCAACCTCGGCCACAAGACGCCCTACAAGGGTGGCTACTTCCCGGTCCCCCCGGTCGACCACTTCGCGGACCTGCGCGACCAGATCTCGCTGCAGCTCGACGAGCTCGGCCTGCAGGTCGAGCGCGCCCACCACGAGGTCGGCACCGCCGGCCAGGCGGAGATCAACTACCGCTTCGACACGCTCGCCAAGTCCGCGGACAAGGTGCAGCTGTTCAAGTACGTCGTGAAGAACGTCGCGCACGCCAACGGCCGCACCGCGACCTTCATGCCGAAGCCCCTGTTCGGCGACAACGGCTCGGGCATGCACGTGCACCAGTCGCTGTGGAAGGACGGCGAGCCGCTGTTCTTCGACGAGAAGGGCTACGGCGGCCTGTCCGACCTCGCGCGCTGGTACATCGGCGGTCTGCTCAAGCACGCCCCCGCGCTGCTCGCGTTCACGAACCCGACGGTGAACTCCTACCACCGCCTGGTCCCCGGCTTCGAGGCCCCGGTCAACCTGGTCTACTCGGCCCGCAACCGCTCCGCGTGCATCCGCATCCCGGTCACCGGCTCGAACCCGAAGGCCAAGCGCATCGAGTTCCGCGTGCCGGACCCGTCGTCGAACCCGTACCTCGCGTTCGCGGCCATGCTCATGGCCGGCCTCGACGGTATCCAGAACCGCATCGAGCCGCCGGAGCCGGTCGACAAGGACCTGTACGAGCTGCCCCCCGAGGAGCACGCCCTCATCCAGCAGGTCCCGGGCTCGCTGTCCGAGGTGCTCGACAACCTCGAGGCGAACCACGACTGGCTCACGGCCGGCAACGTCTTCACGCCGGACCTGATCCAGACGTGGATCGACTACAAGCGCTCGGCAGAGGTCGACCCGATCCGGCTGCGTCCGCACCCGCACGAGTTCGAGCTCTACTACGACGTCTGATCGGCTGCTCCCGATCAGTTCGGCACGAGGGGCGTCCCGTTCGCGGGGCGCCCCTCGTGGCGTCCCGTTCGGGGGCGCTCCTCGTGGCGTCTCGTCCGAAATGTGCGGGCATGACGCCGAAAGGATTCGGGACCTGGTCCCGCACCGATCTTCCTCAGGAAGGTGTGATCGATCACACCACGCTCGAGGGGAGACACAGTCATGTGGAGCGCACGCATCAGGGTGACGGCGCGGTGGGCGGTCGCCGCGCTCGTCGCCGCGGGGGTCGTGGCGGCCGTGGGGACCGAGGCGAACGCGGTGCAGACGACGACGAACGTCGCGTACGCACCGGCCGACCCGGCCGGCAGCCGCGGGCACCTGCTCGACCTGTACGTCCCCGACGGCGCCGGGCCGTGGCCGCTCGTCGTGTGGTCGACGGGCTCCGCCTGGACGTCCGACGACGGCAAGTCGGGGGCCAACGCCATCGCCCAGCAGCTCAACCCCCGCGGGATCGCGGTGGCGGGCGTCAGCGTCCGGTCGAGCTCGCAGGCGAAGTTCCCCGCCCAGGTGTACGACATCAAGGCGGCGATCCGGTACCTGCGCGCCAACGCGGCGCAGTACCGGATCGACCCTGCACGGTTCGCGACGATGGGCGACTCGTCGGGCGGGTGGGTCGCCGCGATGGGCGCCCTCACCGGCGGCGTGGCGGCGCTCGAGGGGCAGATCGGGACCACCGGCGTGTCGAGCGCGGTGCAGGCCGGTGTCGACTTCTTCGGCCCCACCGACTTCATCCGGCTCGCGCAGCAGGACCAGGGCGGCTGGATCGACCACAACAGCCCCGACGCGCCCGAGGCGCAGCTGCTCGGCTGCGCGATCCCGTCGTGCCCCGACAAGGCCCGGCAGGCCGACCCGATCCGCTACGTCGACGCGAACGACCCGCCGATGCTGCTCCTGCACGGGCGGGCCGACAACGTCGTGCCGCACGCGCAGACCGAGATCCTGTACGACGCGCTCAAGGCCGCGTGCGTCGACACGCGGTTCTTCTCCGTCCCGGGCGCCGGCCACAGCCACGCGGACGTCACGAGCTCGTCGCGCTACGGCCAGCAGACGGTCCGCACGACGCAGGGGTGCCGTGAGACCGTCACGCAGGGCAGCCCGAACCCGAGCTGGGACACGATCGCCGCGTTCCTGAAGGACGCCTGGGCCGACGTCGACCCGGGTCCCGGTCCGACGGACGAGCCCACGCAGGAGCCCACCGACGAGCCCACCGACGAGCCGACCGGCGGCCCGACGGACGAGCCGACCGGCGGGACCACGAGCTCGCCCGCCCCGCAGGGCCGGTGCACCGCGACGTACACGGTCGTCAGCAGCTGGCCCGGCGGGTTCGTCTCCGAGGTGAAGGTCGCCGCCAACGCGGCGGTCGACGGGTGGCGGGTCGCCGTGACCCTGCCGTCGGGGACGGCCACGAACGTGTGGAGCGGCCAGTCGACGGGCACGTCACCGCTCACGGTCACCAACGCACCGTGGAACGGGCGCCTCGGCGCGGGACAGAGCACGGTATTCGGGTTCCAGGGCACCGGGTCGGGCGCGGGTGCGACGGTGACCTGCACGGCCGCCTGACCCCGGAGCACGCAGGACCGGCCGGCACGGCAGCACGCGTGCCGGCCGGTCCTGCATCGCACCCGCGCGCCGCCGCGCAGCAGGCGGTACGCGTTCTGCGGCCGGACAAGATCCTCGCTCTGCATGAGCGGGAACGACGCGTCGATCTCGGCCTCGAGCGCCGCGAGCCGTGCGCGCAGCTCGCCGTCCGTCATGACGCACCTCCGACGAGGGTGCGGTGGGACCCCAGCGCACCGACCATCGCAGCACCGCCGCAGCGGCGCACCACCCGGCGTGGGCGATCCGCAGGTCCGCGCGCCGGTGCACCGCGCGGCGCACCGGTGCGCCTCGCGCCGGGTTGCGCCCGCGCCGGTCACGGTCCCGGTACGGTCGTCGCGACATGCACCGCCCCGCCTGGACGTGACGAGGTCCGATGCCGAAGCCCCGCACCGCGATGGACGCCCGCCGGCCCCCGGCCTGGCTGCCGCGCGCGCTGCTCATGTGCGTGCTCGCGGTGTTCGCCGCCGTTCTCGTGTGGCGCTCGCTCGGGCTCCTGACGAACGTCATCACGATCGTCGTGTGGTCGTGGTTCATCGCGCTCGCGATGGAGCCGCCGATCCGCTGGCTCGTGCGGCACGGGCTGCGGCGCACGCGTGCCACGGGGCTCGTCATGCTCGGCGCGGGCGTGGTCGTGACCGTCGTGGTGGCGCTGTTCGGCAGCCTGTTCGTGCAGCAGGTCGTCGACTTCGTCACGCACCTGCCCGACTACTACGCGGACCTCGCGGAGTGGCTCGACGACCGGTTCGGCGCGCAGATCCCGACGGCCGACGAGGCGCTCGACACGCTCGGGACGCACTGGCAGTCGCTCGCGCCCGGCATCATCGGGGCCGGGGCCTCGCTCATCGGCGGCATCTTCAACGCCACGTCGATCCTGCTCGTGACCTACTACATGGCGAGCGCCGGCCCGCGGTTCCGGGCCGCGGTCCTGGCGTACCTCGAGCCGAGCCGTCAGCGCGAGGTGCTGCGCGTGTGGGAGGTCTCGCAGGAGAAGGTCGCGGACTTCATCAACTCCCGGCTCGTGCTCGCCGCGCTGTCCACGGCGTTCACCTGGGTGTTCTTCATGCTGATCCACGTCCCGTACGCGCTCCCGCTCGCGGCGTTCACAGGCGTGGTGTCGCAGTTCGTGCCCACGATCGGTACGTACATCGGTGGCGCCCTGCCGGTCGCCGTGGCGCTGACCGTCTCGCCGGTCAAGGCGCTGCTCGTGCTCGCGTGGATCATCGCCTACCAGCAGGTGGAGAACTACCTGTTCTCGCCGAAGATCTCGGCGCGGGCGCTGCTGCTCAATCCCGCGGTGTCGTTCCTCGGGGTCATCGGGTTCGGCGCCGTGTTCGGTGCCATGGGCGCGTTCCTCGCGCTGCCCGTGATGGCCACGATCCAGGCGGTCGCCTCCACCTACGTGCGGCGGCACGAGATCGTCGACGACCCGCTCCTGCGGGAGGACGCCGAGGCCATGCGGCGCGACCACGGCTGGGAGGACCTCGAACCCGAGGACGCGCCGGCCGACCGCACGGACGACTGACCCGGGTTTCACCCGCTCCTCCCCCGCCCCGACGCCGTCGCGAGCGGTCCCTGTGACGCGCGCGTGACGCGCGTGAGGCGCGCGGCGGCGCACGCTCCCTGCCAGGGGCTGTGACGCAGGCGTCCGACCTGCGGGCTCCCGTCGCCGGTGCACCGTGCCGGTGGTCGTCGCGCGAGGAGGAAGCCATGGCGACGCTCGTCGTACCCGGGGTACAGGTCGAGACACGGTTCGACGTGCTGCCGCCGCTGCCCGCCTCGTCGGGCGTGGTCGGCATCGCCGGCATCGTCGACCGGCCGCCCACCCCCGCCGCGCTGGTCGGCCTCTCACGAGCCGCGGAGATCGCCGGCGCCCTCGGGCCCGGGACCGTCGCGTCCGCGCCCGAGATCGTGCACGCCCTGGCCAACGGCGCGTCCGAGGTGCTCGTCGCGCCCGTCGGGGGCGGCGGTGCCGCGTCCCTCGTGCTGCGCAACGCGGTGTCCACCGACGCGGTGCTGCTGCGCGCGCGGTCGGTCGGCACGTGGGCGCACCAGGTCGCGGTGGACGTGCGCACCGTGACGAACGCCGCGGGCGAGACCGTCCGCGTGAGCCTGCGCGTGTTCCGCGCCGGGCAGGTCGTCGAGGAGTTCACGGACCTCGTGGTCGAGCCCGGCTCGCACCAGGACCTGTTCGACACGATCAACACCCGCTCGCTGTACCTCGTCGCGCTCGACCCGTCGCTCGCGGACGCGCTGCCCGCCGCGGGGACGTACGTGATCCCGGCGGACGGGACCGGCGTCGTCGTGCCCCGCTCGGGCGCCGCGCAGACCCTGCTCACGCTGTTCGCGGAGCCCGGAGTCGACCCGGAGGGCCTCACGGTCGAGCTCCTGTCGCCCTCGGCGGACAACGTGCGCGTGCGCGTGCTGCGCGACGGTGCGCAGGCCGAGGAGTTCACGCGCCTGACGATGAACCCCGACTCGGCGAACTACCTGCCCGCCGTCGTGCTGCGCGAGAGCGCGCTGATCCACGTGCGGCAGGCCTCGTCCCTGGCCGGGCCGGACCGGCTCCCCGTGGCGATCGCGCCCACCCCGCTCGCCGGGGCGACGTCCCCGAGCGCCGCCGACTACCAGGCGGCGATCGACCTGCTGGCGACCGACCCGCGCATCAGCCTCGTCGCCGCGTCCATCGAGCCGACGCGCGGCGAGACGTTCGTCGCGACCGTGCACCAGGCCCTCGTCGCGCACGCCGTGGCGCAGGCCGACGCCGGCGCGCCGCGCATCGCGTTCGGCTCCGTGACCCCCGCCGAGCAGGGCAGCCTCGACCGGATCCGCGACCACGCCGCCGGCGTGCGCAACCGCCGGTTCGTGCTCGTCACACCCGCGGGCGCGGCGGGCGCCGTGCTGGGCGCGGTCGCGCGCACCGGGCCGTCCGTCTCGCCGACGTTCAAGCCCGTGCCGCTGTTCGGCATCCCGCCCGCCCGCTACACCGACAGCGAGCTCAACCGGCTGCTCGGCCCGACGCACAACGCGCTCGTCGTCGCCGACCGGTCGGGCCGCGGCGTGATCGTGCTGCGCGGCCTGGACACCAGCGGCGACCAGATCTCCGTCACCCGCGTCGCGGACGCGTGCGTGCGCGAGGTCAAGGCCATCGCGGAGAACTTCATCGGCCAGCTCAACACCGTCGACGCCCGCACGGCCCTGCGCCAGCAGATCGTCGCGACGTTCACGCGCATGGAGCGCGCGGGCGAGCTCGTGCCGTCGACCGACGGGACCGACCCCGCGTTCCTCGTCGACGTGTACTCCACGCAGCTCGACTTCGCGCAGGGCAACGTCCGCATCGACATCGCGGTCCGCCCCGTGCGCGCCATCGACTTCGTCTACGCCACCATCCGCGTGAAGAACTGAGAGGCGTGCCATGCCCACCGTGTACGCAGCCAACGAGAGCTCCGTCCTGGTCAACGGGACGCCCGTCGAGGGGGTGCGCTCCGTCGAGCACCGCTCGCTGGTGGCCCGCTCCGACCTGTACGCGATCGGCTCGTCCGAGCGCATCGGCGTCATCACCGGCGGTCGCAGCGTCGAGGGCCGGATCCGCGTCGCGTCGTCGGCCCCCGACCTGGACGCGCTCGTCGGCGACGCGTTCTTCCAGATCACCGCGCCGCTGCGGCAGGGCGAGACCACCGTCACGGTGAGCTTCGACGAGTGCCTGCTCACCGAGAAGTCCTTCGCGATGAGCGCGGGCGGGCACGGCGAGACGGTCTACGCGTTCACCGCGACACGCGTGCGCGAGGAGCGGTGAGGTCGGACGGTCATGGGTGCTGCGGTCCAGCTCGTCGCCGGGCAGGTGCGGGTCGGCGACGCGACGTTCCCCGGAGGGCTGCTGCCCGACGGGCGCGTCGCCGTGCTGGGCACGCGCCTGCGCCGGTTGCGGCTGCGTGAGCGCGACGACCTCGTCGCGCTCGCCGCGGAGCTGACCGGTCCCGACGCGGTGCGCACGCTCGCGCGCCTCGTGCTCGCGGCCGCCTGCGGGACGGGCAGCACGGGCGACGACGAGACGCGCGCCGCGCTCGAGGCCGTGGCGCTGCACCTGGCCGGTGCGGAGCACGAGGGCGCTCTGGTCCGCACACGTCTGCTCGCGGCCCGGGCAGCGGGAGCTGCGGGCGGCGACCTCGCCGCCGCGGACGCCGACGACCTCGCGGGCCGCCTCGCGCACGCGGTGACGGACGACGACGGGTGGACCAGGATCGCGCTGCACCACGAGGCCCACGTGGCGCCGCGGACGCCCGACGACGTGCGCGACCACCTGGCGGCAGGGCTCCTCGCCCGCGCGGGTGAGGCGCTGGACCCCGGCCTCGCGCGTGTGCTGGTGCTGGCCGCACCGGACGGCCCCGCCGACGCCGGCACGTGGGTACCCGACGCTGCGCCCGCCGCGGGCAGGCTCACGCCGCCGGCCGACCCTGACGACCCGCCCGGTCCGACCGGCTCTCCGGCGGCCGTGCGCGCTCCGCTCGGCACGCCGGACGACCGCACGTGCCCGCCCGCCGACGCCCGCGACGCCGTGCCGTGCGACGGCGCGTCCCCGCTCGGGCCGGGACCGGCCGGCGGGCGAGCGTCGACGGACGGGCGCTGGTCCGCCGTGCAGCCGGCTTCCCGGCAGCAGGCCGGGCAGGCCGGGCAGGCCGGGCAGGCTGGGCATGGCGACGAGGCGTCGGCGCTCACCTCGGCGCCGGGCGGTGCCGCGGCCGTCGGCCCCGCGCCCGCCCCCGCCGAGCGGCACGGCGCGGCGCACCACGCGCGCCCGGGCACCGCGCACGGCCGGGCGGCGACGGCGGCGGGAGCCCCCCTGCCGGTGCCGCACGCGGCGCTCGACCGGTGGGGCGCGCCGGACGGTCACGCGTGGCCGACCGCGCCCGGACCGTTCACCGCGTCCGACGCGACGCTCCGCGGGCCAGGACGGGCGACCACGCAGCCCCGCGCGGCCGCCGTACCCGGGGCTCCCGGCCCCGGCGCCCTCGTCCCCGGCTCGCTCGTGACGACGTGGCGCGCGCCGGGCCGGCCGCTCGACGATCGCTCGCCCGGCCCCGCGCGGCCCGCCTGGACCTCGGACGTCGCCGTTCCGGGCGGTGAGCCCGTCGACACCGACGCCCTCGCACGCGCGCTGCACCGCGCGGCCGACCTGCGCGGGGTGCGGCGATGAGCATCCCGACCCTGCCGTCCGCCCCCGCACCCGGTCCGGAGCAGGGTGCCCGCCCCATGCCGGTGATCGGCGACGTCACCCTCACGGCCGCGCAGCGCGTCGACCACGCGCTCGACGGCGGCTTCGTCGACGTCCCCGTCCTCGGCCTGCCGGGGCACGCGCAGCAGCGCTCGGGCCGCCCGAGCCACCGGGTCGCGATCGCGGCGGTGCTGGCGGGGCCCACCGCGCTGGACGACCTCGGCACGCTCCAGACGCTCGCCGCGTCGGGCGAGCCGACGACCTTCACCGCGGACATCGTCACGGCGCTCGAGCTGCAGCACGTGGTGGTCACGCGGCTCGCGGCGAGCGAGGTCGCCGGGCGGCCCGGCGTGGTCGAGCTGCTGCTCGAGCTGGCCGAGGACCCGCCCCTGCCCCCGCCCGCGCAGCTCGCGGGGTTCGGCGGGCTCGACGACTTCGGGCTGGGCGACCTCGGCTTCGACACGGACCTGCTCGACGACCTGTCCGGTCTCGCGGACGACGTCGCCGGCGCCGTCGAGGGCGCGTTGGCCGCCGTCGACGCGCTGTCCGCCCTGTCCGGGCTCGCGTCGTTCGACTTCGACGGCGTCCTGGCGCCGGTGCAGGACCTGCAACGCTCGATCGAGACCGCGGGCGACCAGCTCGGCACCGCGCTCGACGCGCTCGGGCAGGTGTTCGGCTCATGACCCTCGCGACCGGCGCCACCGTCACGCTCGACGACCTGCGCTACACCGTCCAGATCCGCTCGGTCGCGGCCGAGCTCGTGCTCCTGCCCGGCGTGAACCGCGCCGAGGTCGCGATCGCGGCGGGGGTCGACGTGCCCGCGGCCGCCGGCGCGCGCGCGAGCGTCGAGCTCGACGGCGGCGACGGTACGGCCGTCGTGCTCACCGGCACCGTCGACCACGTCGAGCGCACGACGAGCGGCGCGGTCGTCGTCGTGACCGACGCGGGTGCCGCGCTCGCCGCCACCCGGCCCTCCGAGACGTACAACGGGCTCACCGGCGTGCAGGTGGTCGGCAAGCTCGCCGACCTCGCATCGGCCGACACCGGGCAGGTCGCGGCGCTCACGCAGACCGCCGCGTACGTCGCGGACGCGCGGCGCACCGCTGCCGAGCACGTCGCCGCGATCGCGCACCGGTCCGACGCGGTCGCCGCCGTGGACGCCGAGGGGCGCGTCACCGTGGTCGCGTGGCCGGTCGGCGTCGCCACCGCCGCGATGCGGCTCGACCGCGAGTTCACGTCGTTCACCACGTCCGCGCACACACCCGCGCACGAGTTCACGCCCGTGGGCGCGGGCGGGTCGGGCGCCGCGCAGGCACCCGACGCGTGGGTGCCCAGCACGGACCCCCTGACCGGCGCCGACGAGCCCGACGGGACGCGGACCTGGTCCCCCGCCCCCGTCCTGCGCACCCGCAGCGACGTGGACCTCGCGGCCCGCGGCGAGTCCTCCCGGCGCGGTGCCGCGACGGCGCGCATGCGCGCGACGTGCTGGCTGCAGCCCGCGCGCCGACCCGGCGACGTCGTGCGCATCGACGAGACCACCGACCCCGCGCAGTCCGGCCCGTGGCTCCTCACCACCGTGCGGCACGAGCTGGCACCGGGCGTCGCGCGCACCACGCTCGCGGGAGTCGCGGCCCGTGCGTCGGACGACCTGCTCGGCGGGCTCGCCGGAGCGCTCGGGGGGCTGCTGTGACCGACGTGCTGTACGACGCCGTCGCGCGCATCGCGCGCCACGAGGCCGACGCGCGCTCGTGGGTCAGCGTCGCCGTCGTCACCGAGGTGCACACGACCGCCGCCGGCTCGCCCGACCACAGCGTGAGCGTGCGGCTGCGGGACACCGCGGTCGTCGTCCCGCGCGTCCCGGTCGCGGTGGGCGCCCTCGGGTTCGTCGCCACGCCCGCGGTCGACGACCTGGTCGTCGTCGCGTTCGCCGACGGGGACCCGCACGCGGGCGTCGTCGTCGGGCGGCTGTACCACCGCGACCTGGCACCGCCCGAGCACGGCGACGGCAAGGTCGTCCTGCAGCTGCCACCCGGCGGGAAGGACGTCGACCTGCAGGTCGACGCGAGCGCACCGCAGGTCACGCTCGTCGTCGGCGACACGAGCATCGAGCTCGCCAAGGACCGCGCGACGCTCACGATCGGCGACTGCGAGGTCGTCGTCGACGGCGCCTCCCCCGGCAGCGTGACGCTCACCGCGAAGGACAGCACGCTCACGCTCGGCGGGAACGGCGAGGTGAGCCTCGAGGCGTCGACCCGGCTGACGCTCAAGGCGCCCGAGGTCGTGATCGACGGGTCGAGCAAGGTCACGGTCTCCGGCGGCCTGGTGGAGGTGAACTGATGGGCACCCCCGCCGTGGGCACCGACGCGATGGTCGTCGCGGTCGACACGCACGTCGTGCTCGTCCCGACGCCCGGCGGGACCGTGCCCACCCCGCTGCCGCACGTGTTCTCCGGCACGATCACCAGCGCCACGTCGTCCACCGTGACGATCGGCGGCAAGGCCGCCGCGACGCTCGACTCGGTCGCCAGGAACAAGCCCCCGCACGTCGCCACGCCCCCCGGCACCACGTTCCAGTCGCCGCCCTCCGACGAGGGCACCGTCACGCAGGCCTCGAGCACCGTGACGATCGGCGGCAAGGGCGTCGCCCGTGTCGGCGACCAGGTGACCACGTGCAACGACCCGAGCGACCAGCCCGTGGGCACGCTCGTCGGACCCGTCGGGACGGTGATGGTCGGATGAGCGACGTCCTGGGCACCGACCTGCGCGTGCTGCTCGGCCCGCCCGGCATGGCCGCGCACGACGCGGCCGCACTCGACCTGCGGCTCGGCGCAGGCCTCGTCGACCGCGCCGCGGACGGCCCGCAGCTCGTCTCGGACCGCCACAACCTGGGTCAGGCACTCGTGCTGCGGCTGCTCACGCCGCGCGGCACCCTCGCCGGGCTCGGGCACGCCGCGTACGGGTCGCGTCTGCACGAGCTGGTCGGCGAGCGCAAGGACGAGTCGAGCCGCGCCCGGTGCAAGGCGTTCGTCCTCGAGGCGGTCGCCGCCGAGCCGCGCGTGCTGGACGAGGTCGTCGACCTGACGTTCGACATCCCGTCGGAGGGACCGTCCGAGCTGCGGTTCCTGCTCACGGTCCAGCCCGTCGAGGGCGGGCAGCCCGTGTCGGTCGACCTGGGGGTGGAGCTGTGAACGGCCTGCCGGACGGCTTCTCGCCGCGCCCGTACCCGGAGATCGTGCGGGACACGCTCACCACGCTCACGGGCGGCACGGTGCGCGAGGTCGTCACCGTGCCCGCGGGCGACCTCGTCGTGCTCGACTCGCTGCGCGACCGCCCGATCCGGCGCGTGAGCCACCTGCAGGGCGTCGTCGAGGTCACCCGGCCGCTGCGGGACGTCAACGGCGACCTCGTGCGCGACGCGCAGGGCCGCACCGTCGAGGAGCAGGTGCCCGTGCCGTACCGCTTCACGGACGCCGACTTCGAGGTCGTCGCGACGGGCCGCGAGGGTGTCGAGCGCGACGCGATCCGGTTCCGGCCCACGGGCCGTCGGCCGCCGACCGGCTCGACCGTCGTCGTCAACTACTACCCCTCGCAGTCCCGTCCTGCGCCGGTCACGGACCTGAGCGTCGGGTCGGTCGCGCGCACGCTGCTCGAGTCCGTGGCGCGCGAGCTCGCGCTGGTGGAGCTGGGGCTCGACGCGGTGTACCGCTCGGCGTTCCTCGAGACCGCGCAGGGGACCTCGCTCGACAAGGTCGTCGCGCTCGTCGGGGTCGCCCGACGACCCGGGGGCGTGCCGACCGCGCGCGTGCGGTTCACGCGCGCCGCCGGCTCGACCGGACGCATCACGGTGCCCGTCGGCACGGTCGTCTCCGACGCGCAGGCCAACCGCTACGCGACGACCGTCCCGCTGGTCCTCGAGGTCGGCGAGGACTCGCGCGAGGTGCTCGCGGCCGCGCTCTCCCCCGCGACCGCGGCGGTCGAGGCGGGTGCGCTCGACCGGCTCGAGGTGCTCATCGCGGGGGTCGGCGCGGTGACGAACGAGTCCCCCGCGGCGGCGGCGGGCGGACCCGAGCCCGACGACGACCTGCGTCGGCGCGCGCGCGGCGCGCTCGCGGTCGCGGCGCGCGGGACGCTCGACGCGCTGCGGCACGGCGTGGCGAACCTCGAGGGCGTGCAGGACGTCACGGTCACGGAGTTCCCGCAAGGCCTGCCGGGCGAGGTGCTGCTGTCGGTCTCGTACGACGGGGAGCCCACGCCGGACCTGCTGGCGCGCGTCGTGGCACGGGTCGACGACCTGCGGCCCGCGGGCGTGCGGGTCACCCTCGGGCGCACGCAGCCGCAGCCCGCGCAGGTGACCGCCACGCTCGTGCTCGCCGGCTCGGGCGTCGGCGGGGCCGAGCTGCAGTCGCTGCAGAGCGCGCTCGAGGAGCGCGTCGCCGCGATCGTCGGCGCGCTGCCGCCGGGCGGCACCGCGCGTGCGGCCCAGCTCTCGGCCGCCGCACTGTCCGACCCGCGCATCGTCGACGCGACGTTCGGGCTCGACACGGGAGCCGGGCCGCAGCCGAGCGTGACGGCCCCGACGGGGCACGTGCTGTCGGTCGTCCGGCCGTTCACGCACCTCGTGAGCACGGAGTCCGGCACGGGCCCGGGTGCGACCGTCGAGGTCGACGCGCTCGTCCCCGTGCACCTCGCCCCCGGCGTCACGGCGGGCCAGGCGGAGCAGGCGATGAGCCTGGCCGCGCGGTCGTGGGCCGCGGGCCTCGGCCCCGGCACGCAGATCTCGGTCGACGCGTTCGTCGCGGCGGTGCGTGACGACACGCGGTACGCGGTGGTGCGCGCGCACGTCGCGCTCACCACCGAGGCCGAGGGCCGGTTCCTGCGCCTCGCCGACGGCCTCGGCACGCACGCGCTCGGTGCGCAGGACTCCGCCCGGATCCGCTCCGTGGCGCTCGACGTGCGCGAGGGGGGTGTGTGATGCGGACGGACGCGGTGCTGTCCCACCTGCCCACGCTGTACCGCGAGGGCGAGGTGCTCGGCGCGTTCGCCGGGACGTGGGGCGTGCAGCTCGACGGCCTCGACGAGGCGGGCGTGAGCGTGCAGCGTGCGCACTGGTTCGACGCGACACCCGACCTCGACGAGGCCGCGGCGCTCGCCGCGCTGCTCGACATCCCGCCCGAGCCGTTCCACGCGGGGCTCGGCGAGTACCGCGCGTGGGTGCACGCGGTCGTGCGCGCCCGCCTGCAGCTCGGTGCGGTCACGCGCGAGGCGCTGCGGGTGCTCGTGAGCGACTACGCGGACGGCTTCCAGCGGGCGGCGGGCATCCGCACCGTCGGCCGCGTCGACGCGTGGTCGACCGCGCCCGACGGCCCGCAGCTCGTCGACAACCCGACGCTCGTGCGGGAGACCCGGCTGCCCCAGGCGGGCGGGTGGGAACCGCTCGCGCACCTCGAGGTCGACAACCGCGGCATGGATCCCGCGCCGTGGGCGGTGGTGCTGCGGGGCACGGGCGAGCAGCCCGAGCACTCGCCCGTCGTCGTGAACCGCACCACCGGTCACGCGGTGCTGTTCCGCGGCTCGCTCGCGCCCGGCCAGCGGCTGACGATCGCGCCGTCCGCCGCCGACCGCTCGCTGCTGCGCGCCGACCTCGACGGGCGCGACGTGACGAGCCGGCTCACGGTCTGGACCGACCTGCGGGCGGGCGCCGACGGCCCCGGCGAGCCGGCCGGCACGCTCGTCGCGGGCGCGCTCGCACGCGGCACCAACGTCCTGTGGTTCCTGCCGCTGGCCACCTACGACGCCCCGGGCCTCGACCGGTACCTGCTCGCGATGGCCGACGACTCGCTCACCCAGGCCCGGTTCGACTCGACGGCGTTCGACCGCTCGCTGTTCGCGCAGCCCGCGCTCGTGGCCGCACGCGTCGCGTGGGTCGAGGCGCAGCCGGCGACTCTCGAGGTCCGACTGCCCGCGAGCACGCTGGTCAGCGACGCGGGCGCCGCCGACCAGGCCGTCCTGGCGCGTGACCGGCTCGAGGCGGGCCTCGACGCCGCGGTGGAGCGGACCGCGGGCGCGGGGATCGCGGCGGACGTGGTGCTGCGCGCGTTCACCGAGCGGCAGCCGGGCGAGGCGCACCTCGTCGGCGTCTGGCCGCGCACGTTCCGCGAGGCCGGACCCACCGGCGCCGACGCGCTGCCCGACGCGGGCGCAGCGTTCGACGTCACCGACTTCGACGACTCGGTCCTTGCCTGAGGAGGCGCCATGAAGGCCACGTTGCACCTGGTGCTGAGCGACCACGACGGTTCCGTCGTCGACGAGCGACGCGCCCACAACACCGTGATGGCGAGCGGCGCGCGGATCATCGCGGACCTGTTCGCGGGGGTCGGCAACCCCATCACCCACATGGGCGTGGGCACCAACGACGACTCGCCCGAGGACGTCTCGGTGACCGCCCTGACGAACGGGGGCGGGGATGACGCCGCCCTGGTGGGCGCGACGACGACGCCCGTCGCCGCGTCGGCGTTCACGGCCATGCTCGTGCCGGAGCGGCGCGTCGTGCGGGTGCGGGTGCGCGCGACGCTCCCGGACGACGCCGCCGTCGGGCGCATCCGCGAGGCGGGCCTCGTCTCGCAGGGCGACACGGACGCCGTCCTCTACAACCGCGTGGTCTTCGCGCCCGTCGACAAGGGCGACGACCACGAGCTGACGCTGTTCTGGGAAGTCGAGTTCCCGTACGGCGACCTCCAGTGGCTCACCTGAGTCGAAGGGAACCGACCATGGCCAAGGCAGCGTTCGACATCCGCCTCGAGGGCTTCGTGCCCGCGAACCGCGACGCCGTCGTCAAGCTCGTCAACCAGTCCACGGGGCAGCAGGTGGAGCGCAAGCCGTTCCTCGACGGCTCGCTGCTGGTGCGCGACCTCGACCCGGGCAGCTGGGAGATGACGGTCACGCACCCCAACCTCGTGAACGTCATCGACCGACGTGTCGTGCGGCTCTTCCCGCAGGACATCCCCACGCGTGTGCCGGTGGTCGTGCCGCCCGACCTGTTCCGGGACTCGCCGATCCGTGACATCCAGGACGCCGGCCTGGCCCCGGTGCAGCAGCAGGCGGGCGCGGTCACGACGAACGTGGGACGGCTCGCGAACAAGGCGCCGGGCGAGGTCATCCGCGCCGAGGACTGGAACGTCCTCGCGGCGGCGGTCGCCGACCTCGCGCGCGCCGTCGGCGAGCTGACGCGGCTCGTGTCCCCCGTGGGCCACGACCACCCCGAGATCGCGGAGAAGTTCGCGGAGGTGCAGGGCAACATCGTGCGGTTCAGCGAGTCGTTCGGGCGGAGCCTGCTCGAGCTGCGGCGCGAGGTCGAGAGCCAGAACCTGCGCGGCCGCCTGACGGCCGTGCTCGACAAGGGGGCGGCGACCAGCGCGGTGCGCGACCGGGTGCTCGGCCGCGTCGCCGAGCTGCAGCAGTCGACGCTCGTCACGACCGCGCAGTGGACCCCGCTCATCGCGAACCACTCCAACGCGGCGATCCGCGAGGTCCTCGAGCTCGCGAACGAGCAGGGCACGGGGGCCGACGAGTTCCTCGCGTCGCCCGAGGTCAGCGGCGCGCTGACGCTGCTGCAGACGTTCTCCTCCGCGGGCGGCGCGAGCCGTCCCGAGGAGGAGCTCGAGACGTACCGACGCGGCGTCGCGGCCACCGGCCCGTCGCTGTTCCGGGCCCTGTGACGGCCCACCCTCGCGAGGAGGACGACCATGGCAACAGCCGTCGAGATCGAGCGGCTGCAGGCGCTCGTCGAACGCCTGCGCCCGCTCGCGGGCAAGACGCGCGGCGAGCTCATCGCGGCCGACGACTGGAACACGCTCGTGTCCGCGATCGTCGAGATCGGCCGGGCCACGGTCGCGACCGGCCAGGCGGGCGTGCCGCAGCACGAGCACCCGGACCAGGTGGGCATCGGCTGGCTCGACCCGCAGCTGCGGCAGATCGTCACGGGCGGCGGGCTCAAGGACCCGGCGCTGGACTCGACGCTCGTGAGGCTGCGCCGTGACGTGAGTCTGCTCGACACCCGCATCGGCCGGGTGGGCGACGACCTGGCCGCGACGCGCACGCGCGTCGACGTGGTCGCGACGAACGACCTGACGCGGTCCGCGACGCTCGACCGCCTGAACCGCAAGGTCCTCGGCGCGGCCGACGACCGCGGTGACATCGCCGACCTGCGCTCGACCCTGCGCACCCTCCAGACCGAGGTGGGGCGCGCGGTCGAGGTGGGCAGCATGCTCGAGGTCGACGGTGCTCCGCTGGACGTGCCGGGGCTCGTGGAGCGGCTCGGGTCCGTCGAGCAGCTGCGGGACCGCCTCACGCGCCCGGACGGCTCGCTGCTGGACGCCTCCGGGCTGGAGATCCGGCTGTCGGAGCTGCAGTCCGCGCTCGTCACGCAGGACCAGCTGACCGAGGCGATCGACGAGGTGCGCGGCAGCGGCGGCCCGGGCGACCTGGACCAGGTGCTCGACGCGGCACGGCAGGCCGGTCGCGCCGAGGCGACGTCCGCTGTCGAGACGCTCGGCACGGACCTGCGCTCGGTGCTGTCCGCCCGGCTCGCGGAGGTCGGCGAGGAGGTCGAGGCGCGGGTGCGGCGGGCGACCGCCGGGTTGGTCGACGAGGTCCTCACCACGTCCCGCGCGGACCTCGCCGCGGGTCTCGACTCGATGGCGGCACGGGTGCGGGAGGCCGTCGGCGCGGACGTCGACGCGCGGCTGCGCGCGGCCGACGAGGCGACGCGCGAGGCGCTGGCGAACATCGACGCGAGCCTCGGCGCGCTCGTCGAGAAGACCGTCGAGGGACGCCTGGCGGACGTGCTGGGCGAGCTCACCGCGCGGGTCGGCGGCGTGGACGAGCGCATGTCCGGGCTGGAGGGCGTGCTCAAGGAGATGGGTGTGCGGGTGGACCGGCTCGAGGAGCGCATCGAGGTCAACCGCCGCGTCGGGGTCGACGAGCGCGACACGCTGCGTCAGGAGCTGCTCACCGAGGTCGAGCGGCTCGACCGGGAGACTGCGACGCGCATCGGCCGCGACGTCCAGGACGCGCGCACGCAGCTCGGGCTCGACCTGCAGGCCGAGGTCACCGCGGCGCAGCGCGACCTCGAGGTGCGCCTCGCCGAGGTCGCCCGGCAGGCCGCGGCGACCGAGGTGCAGGTGCTCGGCACCGGCCTGCGCACCGACGTCACCGGCGTCGTCCGCTCGGCGGTCGCGAGCGAGACGGCCGGCGTGCGGGACACGGTCGCGGCCGAGCTCGCCGGGTTCCAGGTGCAGGTCGCAGGGCTGGTCACCAACGAGGTCGCGCGGCAGACCCAGGACATCCCGACGATCGTCGAGAAGCAGCTCGCGACGCTGCGCCCCGAGCTCGAACGGATCGTCGACGTGCGGGTCGGACGGGGGTGACGGGTGCTCACCGAGCTCGAGTCCCGCCTCGCGGACGTCCTCGGAGCGGCGCTGCCGGCGCCGTTCGGCGGGCGTGTGCGCAGGCGGGGCGCCGCGCCACCGAACGGTGCCGGACCGGTGGTCCGGCTCGGGGTCGAGGCGTACTCGCCGCTCGAGCCCGACCTGTTCTCCGCACGCCCGGAGACCGGCGCCGGGGCACCGTCGCTGCGGCGCGTCGTGCGGCTGCGGGTGCGGGTCGGCGTCGACGTCACGACCGACCCGCCGGGCGACCGGCTGGGGCTGCTCGCGGGCACCGACGCGCTGCTGTTCGCGCTGCAGGCGCCCGAGGTGCGGTCCGGGCGCGCGCTCCTGGCGCCCGGTGACCAGGGGTTCCGCCTCGACTCCCTCGAGCTGCTCGACGTGGGCGACGACGACCCGGCGGTGCTGCTCGAGGCGGTCGGCTGGTTCTGGCCGGTCGGCGTCGCGGGCCAGGACGGGCGCGCGATCGTCCGGGCCCTCGTGCGCGAGGTCCGGCTCCCGGTGCGCCTGACGCTCGGCGGTCCGCTCGTCGCCGGCGGTGCGGGCGTCGCGTGCGACCTGGTGCTCGGCGCGACCGGGACCGCGGACGTCACCGCGGGCGCGACGACGAGCGCACCGTTCGGCGAGCTCGCGCTGCACCTGCTCGACGCGGGCGGTGGCCCGGGCGCCGGGTCGCTGGACACGCCCGCCTCGCCCACCGGGACGCAGGTCGTCGCGAGCGTCGACGCGCGGGACGCGGGTGCGGGCACGACGTTCACGTACGTCCCACCGGCGACCGCCGTGCGCGAGCAGCTCGTCGTGCTGGCGCGCGCGGGCGAGGGCGCCGACGCGCGCACCGGCATGGAGCTCGCGCGGTTCGACCTGGTGGTGACGCCGTGACCGGGGTCTCCCTGCTCGGGGTCCCGGCCGTCGCCGTGACCGGGTACATGACCGGGTACACCGTCCTGCTCCCGGCCCCCGTCACCGTGCCGCCCGCCGGTCACGTGCTGAGCACGCCGTGGCGGGCCGTCGCCGGCGCGACGGGCGCGCGCGTCGGCCGCGCGCTGCTCACCCTCGACCCGGTGACCGCGGGCGACGGGCGCGACCTGGGCGTCGTCGCGCCCGGGAAGCGACCGACGACCTCGATCACCGTCCGGCCCCCGGACCCGCGCGTCCCCACCCGCGCGCTGACCGTCCCGCAGTGGGTGACCGCACCCGACGGCGAGACGTTCCCCTGGTCCGACGACCTGCACGTGATGGTGCGGCAGGACGGGCGACCGGTGGTCGCGGCTCCCCCGCTGCCGGCGGTCGGCTACGTGCCGGCGCAGCTGCCGGGCGGGACGGTCTCGGGCTCACGCGTGACGCTGCCGGACCTCCTGGGCGACCTCACGCTCACGGTCGTGTCCGGCCGGACGCTCGACGCGCTCACCGAGCTCCCGTTCGCGCACGGCGACGTGCGCCTGCGCGCCGCCCCGATGCCCGTGGGGCTGCACGTCCTGGGGCCCGACGGCGACGAGCAGCTCGCGGTCGCGGGGCCGGTGCGCGGCCGGGTGTCGCACGACCTGGCGCCCGCGCTCGCACGCCACCTCGCCGTCGCGGTGCGCACCGAGCCGGGCGGGAGCGCTCCGGTGACGGTGCGCTCGGACGTCGTGGGCGAGGCGCACGTGCAGCTCGACGTGCAGGACGTCGTCATCGAGCGCGCGCTCGACGGGCGGCTCACCGTGAGCTGCGACGGGACGGCGACCACGCTGCCCCGGCCGGGCGTCGCACCCGGACGCGCCCCGACCCGCACCCGGGCGGACCTGACGGTGACCCACCACGGCGCCGCGCTGCACCCGGCCTCCGACCCGGTGCCCGCCGTCGACGCGGGCCTCGGCGGTCCCACGGTGCGCGACGAACCCGTCACGCGGCGGGTCGCGGCCGCGACGCTCGCCGACGCGCGGCTCGTGCGGGTCGGCGTCGTCGGGTGGCCGTCCGCCGGGACGGACCTGTCGCTCGTCGTGCTGGGTCGCACCGTGACGGCGACCGGCCTCGTCGGGCCGGTCGGACGCTCGACGCCCCAGGTCGTGTGGTTCGACCTGGGCGACGCGGTGGCGGTCGACCGTCCGCTCGAGGTGACGCTGCGCGCGACACGCGGCACGTTCGCGTGGCTCGCGGCGCCCGAGCCCGCGGTGCGCCTCGCGGTCGAGGCACCCGCGGCGGGCGCGCACGTCACCGTCGGCGGGCTCACGGTCACGCTCACCGGGCCCGAGACGCACGTGCCCGGGGTGTCGCTCGCCGGCACCGACGGGTGGGACGTGACGACCGACCAGCTCGTCACCGTCGCGCTCTCGAGCGCGGTCATGGAGTTCGCGCCATGACCGCGGTGAGGAGGCTCGCATGACGCTGCTGGACGACCTGCAGGCGCTCGACCTGTCCGCCGTGGTCGGCGGGAAGCTCGACATCGCCGCGGCGCTCGACGTGTCCGATCTCCAGGCGCTGCTCGGCGACGGCGCGGTCGCGACCGTGCTCGGCGACCTGGGCACCGCGGTGAGCACCGCCGTGGCGGCCGTCGAGGACCCGTCCACGCTCGTCGAGCCGCTCGCCGCCGCGCTGCTCGAGCTGCTCGACTCGATCGGCGCAGACCTGCCGCTCGCGCAGTACGCGAGCGCCGTCGCGGACGGCGCACGCATCGTCGCCGGGCTGGTCGGCGCGCTCTCGGGTGACCCGCTGCGCCTGAGCATGCCCGGCACGGGCGACGCGGGCGACGCGTTGGCACGCGTCGCCGACGGGTTCGGCGACCAGGCGAGCGCCGTCGCGGGCGGTGCGGAGCAGCTCCGGTCGCTCGTGCAGCTGGTGGACCGCGGGCTGCCGCGCGACCCCGCCGCGCTCGTCGGCGTCGCCATGCAGATCCTGCTCCCGTTCGGCACGGCGGCGGTCGACCCCGTGCGGGGCTGGGCGCGCACCGTGGACGCGCAGCTCGACCGGGTGCGCATCGACCCGCGGCTCGGCGAGGGCCTCGTCGTCGCCCTGGGCCGCCTCCGGGCGGCGGCGGACGCGGGTGACGTCGCCGCGGTGCGCACGGCGCTCGCGACGCTCGCCGAGGTCCGCGCCGCGACGGTCACCCAGCTCGCCGCGGCGCTGCGCACGGTCGCCGGCGTGCTGTCCGCGACGCGCGTCGGCGACCTCGCCGCTCCCGTGCGGGCCCTGCGCGGCGCGCTGCACACGGTCGAGAAGGGCGCGCTCGACCAGCTCGACGAGTGGCGCGGGATGCTCGCCGACGCGCGCGGTTTCGTCGACGGCATCGACCCGCAGGCCGCCCTCGACGCGGCACGCGACCTGCTCGACGACGTCGAGCGCGCGGCGCGCGAGACCGTGCTCGGCGTGGTCGACCAGTCGGTCGAGGTGATCAAGGGCTGGGTGCGCGACCTGCTGCGCGAGCTGCCGCTGCGTCCGCTGCGCCAGGAGCTGTCGGAGGCGATCGCCCGGCTCGCCCGGGTGATCGACGACGCGGACCTCGACGCACCCGTCGCGGTCGTGCGGGACACCCTCACGCAGGTCGCGCAGACGCTCGCGGAGGCGGACCCCGCGGCGCTCGTCGCGTCCGCCGTCGAGCGGCTCGAGGGCGTCGTGCGGGACCTCGTGGACGCGGTGCGCGACGCGCTGGGCGGGATCGCCGAGGGTGTCGAGGCCGTCGCGGACGAGGCGAGCGAGGTGCTCGGGCGTGCGGTCGACGGGCTGCGGGCGTTCTCCGAGGCGGCGCACGCGATCGTCGACGCGGTGGGCGGCACGCAGATCGCCGACACGGCGGCCGCGATCGCCGCCGAGCTGCGAGAGCTGCGCGAGGAGGTCGGCGAGGTGGTCTCGTCCGTCGAGCTGCCCGAGCCGTTGCGCGCGGGCGTCGACCAGCTCGTCGGGCTGCTCGACTCGATCGACCTCGACGAGGCCGTGCGCCGCCCGCTCGAGGACGCCGCGTCCCGGCTCACCGTCCCGCCGGCTGTCGGCCAGACCGTGCGCGAGGGTCTGCAGGCCGTGAGCGACGCGATCTCCTCGCTCGTCCCCGCCGACCTGACGGCCGAGCTCGACGCGCTGCTCGCGGACGCGTTCGACCAGCTGCGGTCGATCGACGTCTCGTCGCTCACCTCGGGCGTCACGCAGCTCCTCGACGACGCGGCCGGTGCCGTCGAGGGCGTCCACCTGACCGAGCTCGTCGCGCCTGCGAGCGACGTGTTCGCCCAGGTCCTCGGCGCGGTCGACCGCGTCCACCCGCGCACGCTGCTCAGCCCGGCGATCGACCTGTACCGCCAGCTCACCGGCGCGATCCCGGTGCCGGCACCGGACGCGATCGGTGCGCGCGTCGGCGCGGTCACCGCGCAGGCCGGGGAGGCCGCGGCGCGCGCGGTCGTCGAGCCCACGCTGAGCGCGGTGGGCGCGGGCGGCTCGGCACCCACCACGGACCGGCCCCAGCCGACTCCCCCGCCGGACCTGCGGCTCGGCGACGTCGTGCGGCTCGTCGGCTACCTGCCCGCGCGCCTGCGCGAGGCGCTCGAGGACCTGGGTACCGGTCCGGTCGGCGAGGTGCTCGCGACGATCGACGACACGCTCACGGGCACCGCCGCCGCGCTGCGTGCGACGCGTGACCGGCTGCTCGGGCTGCAGGCGCAGATCGAGGCCGGTCTCGCCGCGGCGCTCGCGCCCGTCGGCGCCGCGCAGCTCGACGCGCAGCTCGCGCTGCGCGGGTCGGCCGCGCTGAGCGCGGGCGGGCTCGACGTCGCGGTGTCCGTCGAGCTCGTCGGCGGCGTCTCGCCCGGCGCGCTGCTGCGCGCCGTGGACGGTGAGCGCGCGATCGTCCTCGACGGCACGCGCGGGCTCGCCGGCGCGCTCGTCGGACCCGTGGCCGACGACCTCGAGAACGTGGCCGCGCTGCTCGAGGCCGCGCTCCCGGCGGGCGTGCTCGCGGACGCCGACGGCCTGCTCGCGGCGCTCGACCCGGAACCGCTCGCCGCCGAGCTCGACGCGCTGTTCGCCTCGATCGTCGCGGCGGTCCCCGGGTTCCTCACGGCGGCCGGGTCCGCCGTGACGGAGCTGGCCGACCGCGTGCGCGCGCTCGTCGAGGAGTTCAACCCCGGCTCGCTCGCGCAGCGGTACCTCGCGGTCGTCGAGGTGCTGCGTGACGAGCTCGCGCTGCTCGACCCCGCGCGTCTGGCCGACGAGCTCGGTGAGGTGCACGCGGTCGTGCGTGCGACGATCGCGGCGTACGACCCCGCGGTGCTCGCCGCGCAGCTCGACGCGCTGCTCGGCCAGGTGGCGGGTGCGATCCGTGGGCTCGACCCGGCGCACCTGATGCCGGACCTGTCGGGCGTCGAGGCGCAGGTCGCACGCATCGCGCAGGTGCTGCCGCTGGAGGCCCTGGACGGCGTGGGCACCCAGCTCGAGGCCGTCGGCGACCAGCTGCGCGCGCTCGACGTCGAGGGGATGCTCGCGATCGTCGACGCGATCCCGCCCCAGGTCGCGGACGGTGTCTCGACGCTCGTCGAGGCGATCCGTGACGAGCTCGTCGCGCTGCTCGAGTCCATCCGGTACGCGGGCGCCTCGGCGTCGGCGTCCGTGTCCGTGTCCGCCTCCGTGGGGTGACGACCATGACGACGACGATCGACCGGCCCGCGCACGTCGCGGGCGTCACCGACCGGGTGGACCTGGGCGACGCGGGCGTGCTCGAGGTCGAGCGCGACGCGGAGTCCGGCGTGCTGGTCGCGCTGCGCGGCGGAGGCCGCGACTACCTCACGGTCGGCCACGACGGCACGCGCGTCTGGCACGGGGTCTGCACGACGAGCGAGCGGGTCGGCGAGGGCACGCTTGACCGCCGGGTGCGGCCCGTGACGGGCGCGGCGTGGACCGAGCACTACCGCTGGTCGGGCGACCACCTGGTGCTCGTCGACGGCGTCGAGGTACGCCGCGACGCGAGCGGCCGCGTCGTCGCGTGCCTGCCCGGCGGCCCGGACCCGGCACCGGCCGGGCACCGCTGGCTCTACACGCACGACGAGCGCGGGCTCGTCGAGGTGCGCGGCCCCGGCCGCGAGCGCCGCGTCGTCCTCGGGCCGGACGGTCGTGCGCGCGAGGTGCACGACGAGTCCGGGGCCACGGTGCTCGCGCACGACGCGCGCGGCCACCGGCTCCTGGCGGCGCGGCCGGCGGGCGACACGGTGGACGACGAGGGCCGCACCTGGGTCACGCGTGCGCCCGACGGGCGCGTGCGCTGCGTGTTCCTGTGGGACGGCATGCGCTGCCTCGCACGGGTGGACGGCCCGCTCGGCACCCCGCTGGCCGCGGTCCTGAGCCTGGACCCGTCGGGCACCCCGGTGCGCGTCGTGACGGCCGACGGTGCGCGGCGGCTGCCGCGTGACGCCTACGGCGAGGGGCTGCTCGACGTGCCCGACGTGCCGGGGCTGTTCGGGGGGCGCGTGCACGCCGGCGTCGTGCACCTCCCGCTGCGTCGGCTGGACCCGCGCACGGGCACGTTCTGCGAGCCGGACCCGTGGCACGGCGGCGACGACGACCCGCGCCGGCCCGCCGGGTACAGCGGCCCCGTGCCGGTCGAGAAGGAGCCACGCTCGGCGTTCGAGGTGTGCCGCGGCGACCCGGTCGGTCGCTCCGACCCGACGGGCGGGGTCTCGGCGGGTCTCGTGCTGTCGACGCTGACGTGGTCGTTCCAGAACAACATCATGACGTTCTTCGGGATCGACTGGTGGTTCAACCTGTTCCTCAGCCTGCTCGCGGCGCCGTTCGCGGGCGACAGGTACGACTTCTTCTCCTCGACCGGGCTGTCGTCGACCGACCGGCTGGGGTCGTTCGGCGTGCGCCGCGACGGGTTCATGAACGTCATCACGGGTGGCCGCGCGTTCACCACGCAGCACATCGTCTGGTCCCCGGACAGCGAGTTCGCGCTCCTGCAGCGCGGCGAGGTGGTCGACCCGCGCGGCGCGTACGAGCCCACGCACTACGGCACGGTCCTGTCGCTCGCGCCGACGGGGGCGCCGACGTCGTTCCTGGCGTGCGGCCCGACGACGATGCCCGGGCTCCCGGGCAACCTGACCTCCTGGTCCCGCCACGGCGGGCTGGGCGTGCCGGCCGCACCCGGCACGCTCACGCCGTGGTTCCCGTCCGGCGGGCTGCACCTGGACACGCCCCGCATGGACACGCGGCACGACGTCGACGCGACGCTCACCGAGCTGCGACCGGGCCCGGTGGGGGTCGGCGACTTCGAGCAGCGGTCGGTGCTCACGTCGAACGCCGCCACGGGGCTCGCGGCAGGGGCGCTCGTGCTCGTCGACGACGGCACCGCGCTCGCGATCGCGACCGTGGTGGGCGTCGTCCCGGTGCCCGGCGGCGAGCGCGTGCAGCTCGCCGAGGCGCTCACGCTCACCGGCCCGTCGCTGCGCGTGACGCCGCTGGAGGCCGCGCCCGCGTCGTCGGAGTCCCGTCCCGCGGGAGCACCCGCGGCGTCCCTCGACGCGCGCGGCACGACGACGACGTACGCGCCGGGTGACCTGGTGCGCGTCCGGGCCGCGGGCGGGCAGGTGCTCGTCGCGCGCGTCGCGCACCTGGAGGCGCGGGTGCCGCTCGAACGCGCGCTGCCCGCCGCGCTCGCGGGGCCGATCGCGGTCGCGACCGGCGTCGTGGGTCCCACCACGACCGTCACGGCGACCGGCACGACGCTCGACTTCGCGCCCGCCACGCCGCCGGGCCGCGGCACCACGGGGCTGCTCGTCGGCGGTACGACGACGGGCGCGCGGGTCGAGACGGACCCGACCGGCTCCACCACCGCGGTCGACGTGGCGGCACCCGCCGGCACCACCGGCTTCCAGACCGTGACCGCGAGCACGGTCCTCGGCACCCGGACCGGCGCGGCCGAGACGGACCCCGCGCTCACGTACACCCCGCTCACGGCGGGCTCGGCACCCGACGGCTCCGCCGGTCTCGTCGTCCTGCGTGTCGAGTCCGGGGGCACCGCGCACGCCCGCGTGGTGCCCGCTGCGCCGACGCACGACGTCGTCGTCCTCGACCGGCCGCTCGTCGGCGCCGGGCCGTTCACCGTCGAGCGGTGGCGCACGCGCGGCACCGCGCTCACGTCGCTCACGCTCGCGCAGGTCCTGTCCGTCGTCGTGCCCTCGCCCGAACGGTTCGAGGGCATGCCCCTGCTGCTCACGCGGGTCGCCGGGGAGCCGCCCACCGTCACCGGCGCGCTCACGGGCGTCGACGTCACGGCGGGCACGACGACCCTGGCGACGCCGACGGCCGCGGCGGGGCTGCGCGCGGGCTTCCCGGTGCGCGTCGGCACCGAGCACACCGCGGTGCGCGACCTGCGGTGCGACGTGACGTTCACGCCCGCGGTCGACCTCGGTGCGGGCGACCTGCGCCTCGTGCGGCTCGAGCCGACGGGCTTCGCGTACGACGCGGTCGTCGCCGCCGCGGACGCGCTCGACCTGCGTGCGACGGTGACGGTCGCCGGGACACCGGTCGACGCGCCGTTCCCGCGGCTGCGCCCCGGCGACCTGGTCGAGGTCACGTCCGGCGGCGCGACGACGTGGCACCGGGTCACCGCCGAGGCCGCCGGGCGCGTCACGGTGACGGCCGCGACGACCGCGCTGACCCCCGGCGCGGCCGCGACCGTGCGCCAGGCCGCCGTCGGCGACCCGGACACCGGGTGCCCCTCCCTCGGGATCAGGGGCACGCGCACGGGAAGCGGCGCGACGACGACGGCGACGTTCTCGCTGTGGCGGTCCGACGACCTCCCCGCGGGGACCGCGGCGCTCGGCATCGTCGACGGCGACGTCACGCACCCCGTGCAGCAGAACGGCGGCGCGCTCGTGCGGTCCGTGACGTTCTCGACGACGTTCACCGCGTCGGCGGTCGACGTGGAGGTGTTCACGCACGTGACGACGGCGGTCCTGGCGTCCGTGACGCGCGACGGGGGCGTGCTGCTCGCCGAGACGCCGCCGGGTGCCGGCACCATCACGACCGCGCCCGGCCAGTCGGTCGTCGCGGTGGCGCTCGAGGCGGTGGGCGACGCCCGTACCGTCACGCTCGGCCCCGGGACGCTGCTCGTCCCCGAGGAGGAGACCACCGAGATCGACCGCGGCCAGTCCCTGTCGAACCACGAGCTCACGCACACCGTCCAGTACGCACGGTGGGGGCCCCTGTGGTTCTGCGCGTTCCCGATGATCGCCCTCGAGCTGCCGGCGATCCTCACGTCCGACACCGAGCTGCCGGAGTTCTCCGCGTTCCTCGACGCGAGCGTCGCGGCGGGCGCGGACGCGCTGTGGGACGTCACGATCCCGCAGCGCGGCGGGGTGTCCCTCGCGGAGGGCGACACGCTCCAGGTGGTGCAGGGCGCACGGATCGTCGAGGCCGAGGTCCGCTCGTCGTCGGGCGACGTGGTGCGCGTGCGCGTCTCGTCGGGCACGGTGCCGACCGGCCGCGTCGCGGTCCGCAAGAAGCAGAGCGCCGCGGGGTGGGACGTGTCGATCGCGATCCTCGACCTCATGACGCACGGCGGTCTGGTGAACCTGCTCGCCGGCTCCACGTGGGGCGGGATCTTCTGGCTCGTCGGCAAGGCGTTCTACGGGCTCGGGCGCGCGATCGGCGGCACCGGGGACCTGTACGCGGGGACCGTGACGGTCGGGGGCACGACGATCACGCTCGCCCGGGCCGGCGACGCCGAGAAGATCCCGGCGACCGGGCGCGTCACCGTCCGGCAGGGCGAGGACACCGTCATCCGCTCCGCGACCCGCGCCGGGCAGACGCTCTCGCTCGGCGAGCCGGTCACGTTCACGGGCGACGTGCGCGTGGCCGCGTACGACTCGCACGAGCCTGGCAGCGCGTTCGACTGGTACGACTATCGCGCCGGGACGGTCGACGCCGCGAACCACTTCGCGGTGGACCTGGGCGCGGGTCACGGTCTCGAGCCCGAGGACCGGGTCGTCGTGCGGTACCGGTCGGGACGCCCGTTCCGCACCGACGTCCTCGCGGTGGCGGGCGGGCGCGTCGAGCTCGCGACCCGGGTCCCCGTCACCGGCGACGAGCTGTCGGTGCGCATCGCGCGCGTCGGCGCGAGCGACCCGCTCGGCAACGCCGACTCCGCGGCGATGGTCGAGATGGGCATGGGGTGGATGAAGTGGCTCTTCGACCCGTACGGGCAGGTCGAGCCCGCGGTCGCACCGGGCGACTGGACGCGCTGGCTGCTGCGCGTGATGCGCTGGCTGCTCGGCACGCAGAACTTCTCGCTGCTGCCGTTCGGGTACGTGTGGTGGGGGCGGCTGTTCGGCCTCCAGAAGGAGCACGAGGCACCGATCGAGCAGGAGGCGTCGAGCGAGTCCGGTGACGTGTACTCGCCGCTCGCCCGGCTCACCGGCGAGGTCGAGCGCGGCGGCGCGATCGCGGACCGGCGCGCGACCGTGGGCGACGTCATGCGGTACCGCTTCACGCCCGGGGACCGCTCGCGCACGTTCGTGACGCGCGACCGGCTCGACGCGCCCGGCGTGCACCTGTCGCGGACCCTGCGCGTGATGCCCACCCGCTCTTCCACGGGCACGTCCGCCGACCCGAACGGCGCGGTCCGCGCCGACGCCGCCACGCCCGACCCCGGCGGGTTCGTCTCCGCGGTCCTCACGGACCACGAGGGCGACACCGACCCGCGCGCCCTCCCCCTCAACGGCGGCGGGACGCCGGACGCGCTCGGGTACCGCGCGTCCGCGCTCGGCTCGGTCCCGGTCAGCGCGCGGCTCGAGCGCAACGAGAGCGTCTACGCCGCGTTCACCCGCCCCGGCGACCACCGGGTCACCACCCGCAACGGGATCGCCGGCGCCACCGAGGCCGTCGAGGCGCACGCCAAGGACCTGCAGACGCTGTGGTTCGACGTCACGGTCGCGGACGTCACCGTCACCGCCGCGGGCCGCACGCTGGACGCGACGGCACCCGGCACGAGCGACCGACTCGTGCTCGTCCCCACGCAGTCCGTGGACGTCACGACGACGCCCGGCGCGCCCCGCGTCCACCGGGTCACCGCGCTCGACCCGGCCGGCTCCGTGACCGTGCGCGACGCGCGGCTGACCGCGGTGTCGGCCACCACCGCGCCCGTCCCCGTCGAGGTCAGCCGGCACTACGCCGCGACCGACGGGCGGTACACCGGCGGGCTCGCGTTCGCGGGCATGCACCTGTCGCGCGACCTCGACGTGCCCGTGCGGACGTTCACCGTCGAGGTCGTCACGACCGTGCCCCTGCGCGCCGCCGCACGCGCGGACGCGGCCGAGGTCACCACGCTCGCCCGCGGCACCGAGGCGTTCCTGCTGGTCCCCGCGAACGTGACCGGGCCGCCCGCCGTCGCGACGATCGGCGGAGCACCGCCGCCCGCCGGCACCCCGGACCCGGTCGCTCGCGCCGACGCGCCCGACGCGGCCGCGTTCCTCGGCGCGACCGGTTCCGCGTGGCGCGTCCTGTTCCCCGCCGCTGCCACCCCCGGCGCCTACGTGCTCACCGTGAGCGTGGGCGACGGGACGACGTCGCACACCCTGACGTGCGCTGTGACCGTCAGCTGACCGTCAGCTGACAGTCAGCTGACCGTCAGCGCTCGCACGGGCGTCGCGACGAGGGCCGCGGTGGCGGCCGACGGCTCGACACCCAGCTCGGCGTGCAGCAGCGCGCGGCACGCCGCGAACGCCCGCCGCGCCTCGGCGACGTTTCCCTCCGCGAGGTGCACCGCGATCACCGTGCGGTGCGCGCTCTCGCGCAGCGGGTCGGCGCGCAGCGCGGTGAGCGCCAGGTCGACCGCCGCCGCGAACCGGTCCCGCCCGGCGAGCGTGCGCGCGACGGCCTCGAGCAGGTGCAGCCGCAGCTGCCGGACCCGCTCGCGGTCCTCCGCGACCCACTCGTCGTCCCAGTCGGGCAGCAGGTCCGCGTCCGCGAGCCGCGGCAGGTCCGCGACGTCGTCGGCGGCGTCCTGCGCGCGCAGCGCGCGCTGCGCGACGTCCCGCACGTCCACCGACACCCCGGGCCCGAGCTCCAGCCAGCCGCGCTCCACGCGCAGCACCTGCGGCGCGACCGCGCCGACGCGCCACAGCGCGGTCCGCAGGTTCGCGCCCGCGCGCCGGTCGGCCACCGCGGGCCACAGCGTCCCCGCCGCCCGCGCGCGCGGCACCGCGCCGCGCAGGCACACGAGCGCCACGACCCGCCGGCACGACGTCCCGAGCTCGACCGAGCGACCCGCCACCTGCAGCCGGAAGTCGCCCAGGAGCGTCACGTGGGCCTGCGCACCCCGCTCGACCGACGCGGCACCGGGTACCCCTGCCGCCTCCGACGCCGTCTCCCCCGCACGGGATGACATCGCCCGTCGCCGCCCGTCACCGACCGGCCGCCGCGGGCCGGCCACGCTCACCCGACATCGTCGTCACCGCGCCCCTCCGCAGGTTCGACCGCCATGGTCGTCGGGAAGGAGCGCGCGGCACCGCGCCCAGATACCCCTGGCGCGCCGCGGGCACCGGGGGTCCGCCGCGCCGGTCAGCCGTAGAACACGCGCTCGACCACCGCCCGCGCCCGCCGGGCGGTCCGCAGGTACGTCTCCTCGAGCTCGCCACCCGAGCCGGGCGGCATCCCGATCACGCGCGCGAGCCCCGCGAGCGTGTGGTGGTCGTGCGGCAGCACGTCCGTGTGCGCACCCTCCGCGCGCCCCGTCCACAGCACGTTCGCGTCCCGCAGCCGCGACGCGAGCTCCCACGACTGCACCAGCACCGGCAGGTCGTCGTCCTCGAGCAGCCCGGCCTCGTGCGCGGCGGCGAGCGCGTCGAGCGTGCTCGTCGTGCGCAGTCCCGGCACGGCGTGGGCGTGCTGCAGCTGCAGCAGCTGCGCGGTCCACTCCACGTCCGCGATCCCGCCGCGCCCGAGCTTGAGGTGCCGGGCCGGGTCCTGACCGCGCGGCAGCCGCTCGGCCTCGACGCGCGCCTTGATCCGGCGCACCTCGCGCACCGCCGCCGGGTCGAGGCCGTCGGCCGGGTAGCGCAGCGGGTCGACGAGAGCGACGAACCGCTCGCCCAGCTCGTCGTCGCCCGCCACGGGACGCGCGCGCAGCAGCGCCTGGCTCTCCCACGGCGACGACCAGCGGCCGTAGTACTCCACGAACGCGTCGAACGACCGCGCGAGGGGCCCGTTGCGCCCCTCGGGGCGCAGGTCCGCGTCGACCGCCAACGGCGGCTCGGCGCCCACCGCACCGAGCAGCTGACGCATCGCGGTGGCCACCGCGACCGCGAACGCCTGGGCCTCGCGCGGGTCCGCGCCCGGGACCGGGTCGTGCACGAACAGCACGTCCGCGTCCGAGGCGTACCCCATCTCCCCGCCCCCGAGCCGGCCCATCGCGACGACGAGCATGCGCGTCGGGTCCTGCGCGAGCCCGCGCGCCTCGCGGACCTCCCACCGCGCCACGCGCAGCGCACCCGCGAGGACGACGTCGGCGGCGACCGTCATGCTCTGCGCGGCCCGGATGCCCGTCACGACGCCCAGCACGTCCGCGACCGCCGTCCGGGCGAGCTCGCGGCGACGCAAGCCCCGCAGCAGCGTGACCGCGGGCACGGGCTCGTCCGCGCGCGTGAGCATCGCGTCCGCCTCGGCGGCGAGGCGCTCGCGCGTGCGCGGCTCGAGCTCGTCGTCGTCCGCGAGCCACGGCACCGACTCGGGCGAGCGCATGAGCGCGTCCGCGACGTACCGCGACGTCGACAGCGCGCGCGCGAGCCGCTGCGCGGCCGTGCCCGAGTCGCGCAGCAGCTTGAGATACCAGTGCGTGCGGCCGAGCGCGTCGGACAGCCGGCGGAACGCCAGCAGTCCGCCGTCCGGGTCGGGCCCGTCCGCGAACCAGCCGAGCATCACCGGCAGGAGCTGGCGCTGGATCGACGCGCGGCGCGAGACACCCTCGGTGAGCGCCGCGATGTGCCGGACCGCGCCCGCCGGGTCGCGGTAGCCGATCGCAGCGAGCCGGGCCTTGGCGGCGTCCGGTGCGAGGCTCGCCTCCTCGTCGGACAGGCGCGCGGTCGCGGGCAGCAGCGGGCGGTAGAACAGCTCCTCGTGCAGGTGCCGCACGTCGCGCCGCACCTGCCGCCACCGCTCGAGCAGACCCTCGGCGCCCTCCGCGCGCATCCCGACCGACCGCGCGAGCCGGCGCAGGTCGGCGTCGGCGGTCGGCAGGAGGTGCGTGCGCCGCAGCCGGTGCAGCTGGATGCGGTGCTCGAGCAGGCGCAGGAACCGGTAGCAGACCGCGAGCCGCGCGGCGTGGTCCCGGCCCACGTACCCGGCGGCCGCGAGCGCCCCGAGCGCGGTGAGCGTGCTGCCCGAGCGGATCTCGTCGTCGGAGCGGCCGTGCACCAGCTGCAGCAGCTGCACCGTGAACTCCACGTCCCGCAGGCCACCGCGCCCGAGCTTGAGCTGGCGGTCCGCCTCCGCGGCCGGGATGTTGTCCTCGACCCTGCGGCGCATGCGCTGCGAGTCCTCGACGAAGTGCTCGCGCTGCACCGCGGACCACACGAACGGCTGGGTCATCTCCACGTACGCGCGCCCGAGGTCCCGGTCGCCCGCGAGCGGACGCGCCTTGAGCAACGCCTGGAACTCCCACGTCTTGGCCCAGCGCTCGTAGTACGCGCGGTGGCTCGCGAGCGTGCGGACCAGCGGGCCGTCCTTGCCCTCGGGCCGCAGCGCCGCGTCCACCGGCCACAGCGCGGGCTCACCCGACGGCGTCGCGCACGCGCGCGCCAGACCCGTCGCCAGCCGCGTGCCCGTGGCCAGCGCGTCCGCCTCGCTGACGCCCGCGCCCTCGTCGGGCTCGCACACGTACACGACGTCCACGTCGGAGACGTAGTTGAGCTCGCGGCCGCCGGCCTTGCCCATCCCGATCACCGCGAGCCGCACGCCCGCGCCGTGGTCCGGCAGGTCGGCGCGCGCCAGCGCGAGCGCCGCCTCCAGCGCGGCCGACGCGAGGTCCGCGAGCGCCGCGGCGACCCCCGGCATGCGGTTCAGCGGGTCGACGACCGTGAGGTCCGTCGCGGCGATGCGCAGCAGCCGTGTGCGGTACGCGCGCCGCATCGCGTCCACGCCCGCGGTGCCGACGAGCGTCGCGACCGGCACCGCCGCGTCGGGGTCCGCGCCCACGGCCGCGAGCAGCTCCGCTCGCACCTGCGCCACCGGGACGCCCGTGCCCGGGGTCGGGTCGGCCAGCACGCGCAGGTTCGCCGGGTGCGCGCCGAGCGTGTCGCCCAGCGCCACCGAGGCCCCGAGCACGGCGAGCAGCCGCTGACGCCGTTCGTCGTCGTGCGTGAGCACGTCCCTGAGCAGAGCGCTCAGCTCCGGGTCCGGACGGACGACGCCGGCGAGCTTCGCCAGCGCGAGCAGCGCCGCGTCCGGGTCGGCGACCTCCGCGAGCGGCCCGACGAGCACCTCCGTCGCGTCGGGCAGCACCTCGAGCAGCGCGGCGTCCTCGAGCAGGCGCTGCGCGCGCGGGACGTCGTCGACCCCGGCCCGCGTGAGCCGGCCCCCCAGCGACGTGCCGCGCTCGCTCCGGTCGCTCATCGCGGTCACAGGACCGGCAGGAACCGCTTCAGCTCGTACGGCGTCACCTGCGAGCGGTACTCCTCCCACTCCTGGCGCTTGTTGCGCAGGAAGAAGTCGAACACGTGCTCACCGAGCGTCTCCGCGACCAGCTCGGAACGCTCCATCACCTCGATCGCCGCGTCGAGCGACGTGGGCAGCGGCTCGATGCCGAGCGCACGGCGCTCCGCGTCGGTGAGCTCCCACACGTCGTCCTCGGCACCGTCGGGCATCTCGTAGCCCTCCTCGATGCCCTTGAGGCCCGCCGCGAGCAGGACCGCGAACGCCAGGTACGGGTTGGTGGCCGAGTCCACCGCGCGGTACTCCACGCGTGCCGAGTTGCCCTTGCCGGGCTTGTACATCGGGATGCGGACCAGCGCCGAGCGGTTGTTGTGGCCCCAGCAGATGTAGCTCGGCGCCTCGGAGCCGCCCCACAGGCGCTTGTACGAGTTCACGAACTGGTTGGTCACCGCGGTGATCTCCGCCGCGTGCCTGAGCAGACCCGCGATGAAGCTGCGCGCGACCTTCGACTGCTCGAGGTGCGCACCCGGCTCGTGGAACGCGTTGCGGTCCCCCTCGAACAGCGACAGGTGCGTGTGCATGCCCGAGCCCGGCTTGTCGGCCAGCGGCTTGGGCATGAAGCTCGCGAACACGCCCTGCTCCAGCGCGACCTCCTTGACCACCTGGCGGAACGTCATGATGTTGTCCGCGGTCGTCAGCGCGTCGGCGTAGCGCAGGTCGATCTCGTTCTGGCCGGGGCCGGCCTCGTGGTGCGAGAACTCCACCGAGATGCCCATGGACTCGAGCATCGTGATCGCCGCACGGCGGAAGTCGTGCGCGGTGCCGCGCGGCACGTGGTCGAAGTAGCCGCCCTGGTCCACCGGGACCAGCGGCTGCGACGGGTCGGCCGGCGCGTCGAACAGGTAGAACTCGACCTCGGGGTGCGTGTAGAACGTGAACCCCTTGTCGCTCGCCCGGCTCAGCGCACGCTTGAGCACGTTGCGCGAGTCCGCGAGGCTCGGCTCGCCCTCGGGCGTGAGCAGGTCGCAGAACATCCGCGCGGTGCCGTGCCGCTCACCGCGCCACGGCAGCACCTGGAACGTGGACGGGTCGGGCCGGGCGATCATGTCGGCCTCGTACACGCGCGTCAGGCCCTCGATCGCGCTGCCGTCGAACCCGATGCCCTCGGAGAAGGCGGCCTCGAGCTCGGCCGGGGCCACCGCCACCGACTTCAGGATGCCGAGCACGTCGGTGAACCAGAGGCGGATGAAGCGGATGTCCCGCTCCTCGACCGTGCGGAGCACGAACTCCTGCTGCCTGTCCATGGCGCATATCCTGCCCGATCCGCCGCCCCGCGCCGCCCCCATCCCACCCACCGGCGCGCCACGCCCCGCCCACCCCTCACCCACCACCCCACCCCGCCCGACACCACCCCGCCGAGAAGGGGGCGGGGACGGTCTCGGGGCGTGGTGGGTGCGGGGTGCTGGGTAGGGTCGGGGGGTGAGCCGGGTGAGGATCGCTGCAGCGCAGGTCGACACGTGCGTCGGGGACCTCGAGGGAAACGCGCGTCTGGTGCTCGAGTGGACCCGCCGCGCGGCGGACGCGGGCGCCGACCTCGTCGTCTTCCCCGAGATGACGCTCACCGGCTACCCCATCGAGGACCTCGCGTTGCGCGCGTCGTTCCGGCGTGCCGCGCAGGCGACGCTCGACCGGCTCGCGCAGGACCTGGCCGCGGCCGGGCTCGGCGCGGTGGCGGTGCTCGTCGGGTCGGTCGGCGAGCGCACGAGCGCGACGGGCGTGCGGCGCCCGACGAACGACGCGGTCCTGCTGCGTGACGGTCGCGTCGAGACCCGGTACGCGAAGCACCACCTGCCCAACTACGGCGTGTTCGACGAGTTCCGCATCTTCACCTCGGGCGACGAGATCTGCGTCGTCGAGGTCGCGGGCCGCCGCCTGGGCGTGGTGATCTGCGAGGACATCTGGCAGGACGGCGGTCCGGTGTCCCAGATGGACGCGAACGAGGTGGCCGCGCTCGTCGTGCTCAACGGCTCGCCGTTCGAGGAGGGCAAGGGGCACGTGCGCGCGGAGCTCGCGGCCCGACGCGCCGCGGAGATGGACGCCCCCGTCGTCTACGTCAACCTCGTCGGCGGCCAGGACGACCTGGTGTTCGACGGCGGGTCGTTCGTGGTGGACCGCGACGGGACGACGCTGGCGACCGCGCCGCAGTTCGTCGAGCACCTGCTCGTGTGGGACCTGGCCGACGAGGGCGAGCCGTCGCTGCCCGGCCCGCAGGTGCCGCCGCTGGGCGCGGACGAGGAGACCTACCGCGCGGTGGTGCTGGGCCTGGCGGGCTACGTGCGCAAGAACGGCTTCCGCTCGGTGGTGCTGGGCGTCTCCGGCGGGATCGACTCGGCCCTGACCGCGGCGATCGCGGCGGACGCGATCGGCGGCGAGAACGTCGTCGGCGTCTCCATGCCGTCGTCGTTCTCGTCCCAGCACTCGAAGGACGACGCGGCGGACCTCGCCGCGCGGCTCGGCGCCGACTACCGCGTCCAGCCGATCGCGTCGATGGTGGACGCGTTCCAGGAGCAGCTCGCGCTCGAGGGCGTCGCGGAGGAGAACCTGCAGGCGCGCGTGCGCGGCGTGATCCTCATGGCGATCTCCAACCGCGAGGGGCACCTCGTGATCGCACCGGGCAACAAGTCCGAGCTCGCGACCGGCTACGCGACGATCTACGACGCGGGCAGCATCGGCGGCTTCGCGCCCCTCAAGGACGTCGACAAGTCGCGCGTGTGGGCGCTCGCGCGGTGGCGCAACGACCACGCGCTGGACCGGGGCGAGATCCCGCCGATCCCGGAGTCCTCGATCACCAAGCCGCCCAGCGCCGAGCTGCGCCCCGGCCAGACCGACCAGGACTCCCTGCCGCCGTACGACCTCCTCGACGAGGTGCTCGACGCGTACGTCGAGCACGCCGAGGGCCGTGCCGAGCTGCTGGCCCGCGGGTACGACGAGGCCGTCGTCGACCGGGTGCTGCAGCTGGTCGACCGCGCGGAGTGGAAGCGCCGTCAGTACCCGCTCGGCCCGAAGGTCACGGCCCTCGCGTTCGGCCGCGACCGCCGCCTGCCCGTGACCTCGCGGTGGCGCGAGCCCTGACCGAGCAGCACCACCGACGCATCACCACCGACCCCACGTCCGCGGGACGTACGAACGGAGCGACGATGAGCGAGACCATCAAGCGCGTGCGGGTGCACCACCTGCGAGCGGCGAAGGAGCGCGGTGAGCGGCTCACGATGCTCACGGCGTACGACGCGGTCACCGCGCGGATCTTCGACGAGGCCGGCGTCGACATGCTGCTCGTCGGCGACTCGATCGGGAACACGATGCACGGGCACGCCACCACGCTGCCCGTGACGATCGAGGACATGATCCCGCCGGCGCGGGCCGTCGCGGGTGCCGCCACGCGCGCGTTCGTCGTGGTGGACCTGCCGTTCGGCTCGTACGAGGCGGGCCCGCAGCAGGCGCTCGAGTCGGCGGTGCGGGTCATGAAGGCCACCGGCGCGGACGCGGTGAAGTTCGAGGGCGGCAAGCGCTCGGCGGCGCAGATCCGGGCGATCACGTCGGCGGGCATCCCCGTCGTCGGCCACCTGGGCTACACGCCGCAGTCCGAGAACCTGCTGGGCGGCCCGCGCGTCCAGGGCCGCGGCGACGTGGCCGCCGAGGAGCTGTCCGAGGACGCGCTCGCGGTCGCGGACGCCGGTGCGGTCGCGGTGGTCCTCGAGATGGTCCCGGCGCCGGTCGCGGCGCGCATCACGGAGATCGTCGCGATCCCGACGATCGGCATCGGTGCGGGCGCGGAGTGCGACGGCCAGGTGCTGGTCTGGGTCGACATGGCGGGCATGGGCGACTGGTCGCCGCGGTTCGCCAAGCGGTTCGGCGAGGTCGGTGCCGCGCTGCGCGCCGCGGCGACGGCGTACGTCGACGAGGTCCGCTCGGGGTCCTTCCCCGACGCGGCGCACAGCTTCGAGAAGTGAGCGACCGGGCCGCCCACGCGGGAGCGGGCGGCCCGGTCGCGCGGCTCAGGGCGCCGTCAGCGGTCCGCCTCGTCCTGCGCGTCCCACGCGGCGGAGCGCGCCCGCGCCTGCTCGAGCGCGTGCTGCGCGGCGTCCCGCGTGGGGTACGGCCCCATGACCTTGCTCCAGTCGCTGTGCCGGCCCTCCTCGACCTGGCCGGTCTCGGTGTTGTACCAGTACTGGGTCTCGCTCACGTCCGCTCCTTCGCTCGTCGGTCCGCGTCTCTCGGGTCGCGCGTCGCCCCGGACCTGGGGCTTCGTCCGGCGTGGTCCGTAGACTGCCAGGCATGTCGCCCGTCCGCTCCCCGCTCGTCCCGGGGACGATCAGCCCTCGTCGTGCCGTCCCCGCCACCATCGCGCGCCCCGAGTACGTGGACAAGCCGGCGCCGACGCCGTACCGCGGACCCGACGTGCTGGACGACGAGACGGTCGCGCGGGTCCGGGTCGCGGCGCGTCTCGCCGCGCAGGCGCTCGCCGAGGTCGGCGCGCACGTGCGGCCGGGTGTGACGACGGACGAGCTCGACCGCATCGGCCACGAGTTCCTGCTCGACCACGGTGCGTACCCGTCGACGCTCGGCTACCGCGGCTTCCCCAAGTCGCTGTGCACGAGCCTCAACGAGGTCGTCTGCCACGGCATCCCGGACTCCACGGTGGTGCAGGACGGCGACATCGTGAACGTCGACGTCACGGCGTACGTCGGCGGGGTGCACGGGGACAACAACGCGACGTTCCTCGCGGGAGACGTCGACGAGGAGTCGCGCCTGCTCGTCGAGCGCACGCGCGAGGCGTTGGAGCGCGCGATCAAGGCGGTCCGGCCGGGGCGGGAGATCAACGTCATCGGTCGCGTGATCGAGAAGTACGCAGCACGATTCGGGTACGGAGTCGTGCGCGACTACACCGGGCACGGCGTGGGACCGGCGTTCCACACGGGCCTCGTGGTCCCGCACTACGACGCGGCACCGCAGTACGACACGGTCATCGAGCCCGGCATGGTGTTCACGATCGAGCCCATGCTCAACCTCGGCACGCCGGACTGGGTCATGTGGGACGACGACTGGACGGTCCTGACGGCCGACGGTCGTCGTTCCGCGCAGTTCGAGCACACCCTGCTGGTCACGGACGACGGAGCGGAGATCCTGACACTGCCATGAGCAAGCGAGCGTTCGGCATCGACATCGGCGGCAGCGGCATCAAGGGCGCCCCCGTGGACCTCAAGAAGGGGGAGTTCACCGACGACCGGCTGCGCATCCCCACCCCGCAGCCGGCCACGCCGGACGCGGTCGCACGGACGGTCGGCGAGATCGTCGACTCGTTCGACCTGGACGAGCACGTCCCGATCGGCGTGACGTTCCCGGCCGTGATGCTGCACGGCGTCGCGCAGTCGGCCGCGAACGTGGACGACTCGTGGATCGGCACGGACGCGCAGACGTTGTTCGCGGAGGCGACCGGCCGGCACGTGGTGGCGGTGAACGACGCGGACGCGGCGGGCTTCGCCGAGGCGAGGTACGGCGCGGCGAAGGACGTCTCTGGCGTCGTGCTCGTGGTGACGCTCGGGACCGGGATCGGCTCGGCGCTCGTCGTCGACGGCCGCCTCGTGCCGAACACCGAGCTCGGGCACCTGGAGATCGACGGGCACGACGCGGAGTCGCGCGCCTCGGACGCGGCGCGCGACCGTGACGGCCTGGACTTCGAGCAGTGGGCGCAGCGGCTCCAGCGGTACTTCTCGGTCGTCGAGAACCTGTTCTGGCCCGACCTCATCGTCGTCGGCGGCGGGGTCAGCAAGCACCACGAGAAGTTCCTGCCGCTGCTGGACCTGCGCACGCGCATCGTCCCGGCGCAGCTGCGCAACGCGGCGGGCATCGTGGGCGCGGCGGCCCTCGCGGCGGTCACGGACGAGGACTGACGCCCTGGCCCTCGCGCAGGTCGCGCCGGGCGTGCTCGTCACGACGAGCGCGGTGTACGCGACCACGACGACCGTGCTCGTCGGGTCCGGCGGCGCGTGTCTCGTCGTGGACCCGGGCGTGACGGCCGACGAGGTCGCGGCGCTGGGTGCGCAGCTCGCGGCGGCCGGGCGGCGCGCGGCGGCCGTGTGGTCGACGCACCCGCACTGGGACCACCGGCTGGACGGCCCCGCGTTCGCGGGTGTGCCGCGCTGGGCGGTCGCGGCCCGCGACGACGAGCACGCGACGCTCGCCGCCGAGCGGGACGCGGACGACGAGCTCGCGCGCGTCCTGCGGTCCCGGCCCGGGGACGGCCCCGCCGCGATGGCGCCGGTCCCCGCGGTCGCCCCGACGCACCCGGCCCCGGCCGGTGCACCGCCCGGCTGGCGCTCGCTCGACACGGCCGCGCTGGGCTGGGCGGGCCCGCGGGTCCTGGTCCTCGCGCACCGCGCGCACGCCCCGGGGCACGGCGCGCTGCTCGTGGCGGACGTGGGCGTGCTCGTCGCGGGCGACATGCTGAGCGACGTCGAGGTCCCGCTGCTCGACGAGGCGGCGAGCGACCCGCTCGGCGACTACGTCCTGGCGCTCGACGCCCTGGCCGCCTCGGGCGCCGGGCTCGTCGTGCCCGGGCACGGCTCGCCGGGGCCGCTCGCCCCGCGCGTCGCGGCGGACCGCGCGTACCTCGCCGGTCTCACGGACGCGGACCCCACGGACCGGGGCGCCGCGGGTGCGCGCGACCCGCGCCTGGCCTCGGCGTGGCAGCGTGCCGCCGACGACCGTCAGCGGCGGCTCCTGCACCACTGACCTGCCCGGTCCCCACCCCGAACCTCCACATGCACGACCGCCCGCGGGCGGCGCGTCGTGGTGGGGTGGTGGCGTGCTGCTCCCCCGGCGCGTCGTCGCCCCGCTGGCTCAAGCCCGCTCCGCCGTCGAGCGCGGCCTCACCTCGGTCGAGCAGCGCGTCGACGCGTGGGCGCACCGCCGCCTCGACGGGCTCCCGACGGACGGTCCGCGGGCGTGGCTGGTCACGCTCGTGGTGTTCGTCCTGAAGCAGGCGTGGGCGTGCCTGTTCGGTGCGCTGCTGCTCGCGCTGATCCTCGCGACCCGGCTCTGGTACCCCGACGACGCGCCGCTGGCGCGCAACGACCTCCTGACGCTCGCGGCGCTGGCACTGCAGGTGCTGATGCTCGTCACGCGCCTCGAGACGGTCGCGGAGCTGCGGGTCGTGGGGGTCTTCCACGTGGTCGGGACCGCGATGGAGCTGTTCAAGACGGACGTGGGGTCGTGGTCGTACGCCGCGGACGGCGTCCTGCGGGTGGGCGCCGTGCCGCTGTTCTCGGGCTTCATGTACGCGGCGGTCGGCTCGTACCTGGTGCGCGTGATGCGGATCTTCGACCTGCGGTTCGAGCGCTACCCGCGGCGGTGGGTCACGGCGCTCGTCGCCGCCGCGGTGTACGTCAACTTCTTCACCCACCACTGGTGGTGGGACGCACGCTGGCTGCTGGTGGCCGCGGTGCTGACCGTGTGGGCGCGCTGCGTGATGCACGTGCGGGTGCTGACGCGCGTGGTGCGCATGCCCGTCCTGGTGGCGTTCGGCCTCGTGTCCGCAGTGATCTGGGTGGCCGAGAACCTCGCGACGTTCGCCGGCGCGTGGCTGTACCCGGCGCAGGCCGCCGGCTGGCACCCCGTGTCGCCGCACAAGCTCGTCGCGTGGTTCCTGCTGCTGGTCATCTCGGTCGTGCTCGTCACGTGGGTGCACGTCCCGCGCCCGCCGGCCGGCGCGGTGACCGTCGGCGGGACGCGGGACGTGCCCGCACGTCAGGGGCGACGACGACGGGCGGCGAGGAGCGCGGCGACGGCGACGGCCGCGACGACGACGAACAGCGCCCCGACGACGAACGACGCGGGGCCACCGCTGCGCGGGCCGGGGTCGATCGTCGGCAGCGCCGACGGCGTCGGGGACGGCGCGGCGGTCTGACCCGCACCCGAGGTGGGCGACGGCGCCTGCGTGGGGGTGGGCGTGGGGGTGGGCGTGGGGGTGGGCGTGGGGGTGGGCGTCGGCTCGGGCGTCCCGGTGCCGCTCGCCGCCGTGAACGCGAACGTCCCGTCGACGGGGTGGCCGTCGGCGGAGGTCACGCGCCACTGCACGGTGTACCGGCCGGGCGGCAGCTCACCCGACAGCGGCTGGGTCACGGCGGCGCCGTCGAGCAGCGGCTCACCGGCCGCGGCGTCCCGGCCGTCGGGCGTCAGGACGACGACGCGCGTGCCGAGTGCCATCGCGGGCGACGAGAACGTGAGCGTCACCGCCTCGGGCGCGACCGGGACGGTCGAGCCGTCGGCCGGGTCGGTCGACAGGAGCGTGTCGTGCGCGTGCGTGGCGCTCGCCCCGGCCACGAGCAGCACCCCCGTCGCGACGAGCGCCGCAAGGGACCGCAGCGTGCGTCGGGTGGTCGGGGGCGCGTCGCGCAGCGTCGGGGTGGGGTCGGTGCGGTGCATGGGTCAGGGGTCCTTCACGGGCGGGCCGCGGGGCGGCGGGGTCGGTGCGGCGCACCGGGCCGCGCACGGTCGGCGCGTCAGGTCCGCGGTGTGCCGGTGGGCGGGGACGCCGGCGGCGGGGGTCCGCGGCGCGCCGGCGCGCCGCGCAGGTGCAGCGTCGCGACGCGCGCGTCGGGCTCGCCGGCGGGCAGGAGCCGCGCCAGCACGGGTGCGACGAGTGCGGCGGGCGCGCGGAACAGGGCCGCGAGCACCCCGGCGACGAGCGGGAAGCCGCGCTCGACCCCCGCGACGAGGAGCGCAGTGACGACCGTCGCGACGACGTGCCACGCGACCATCGCACCGGCCGAGGAACCGGTGAGCGACCCGGCACCCGTGGCGCACACGTGCTGCAGGTGCGCACCCCCGTGGTGCGCGTGCGCCCCCGCGGCGGGTCCGGACGTCGCGCACGAGCCGACGACGGTGAACGCACCGTGCAGCGCCAGCTGCCCCACGGCGAGGACCGCGAGCGCGACCCCGCGCGTCACGCGCCGGCCGCACAGCAGCACGGTGACGGGTGAGGACACCGCGACGAGCGCCACCAGCAGACCGGGCTGCGGCGCGGCTCCCCCGCCGAGCGCGTGCCCGCCCGCGGCCAGCGCGACCACCAGGACCGACAGCGCCGCCGCACGCGCGAGACGCGCCGGTGCGGTGGACGCCCTGGTCATGAGCCGACGCTAGCCCGCGTACGGGACCAAGGTCCTCACCGTGAGGTGTGAGAATCCCCGCACCTCAACGGTTTGGCACGGATGAGTCAGCCGGTACGCCGGGTTCTGTCCCCGTGCGCGGTCGCCCACGCACGGGTGGCGGCCATCCATCTACGACGTACGTTGCCGCACGCCTCCAGCGACCTACCCGGGAGCTCGGGCGGGCCGCCCTCGAACGCTCCCTGTCTGGTCTTGCTCCGGGTGGGGTTTGCCGAGCCGCACCGGTCACCCGGTGCGCTGGTGGTCTCTTGCACCACCGTTTCACCCTTACCCCGGCCGGGCCGGCGAACCGGCACGTCGGGGCGGTCTGTTCTCTGTGGCACTGTCCCGCGGGTCACCCCGGGTGGGTGTTACCCACCACCCTGCCCTACGGAGCCCGGACGTTCCTCGGCGGTGGGGCCCGGGGGCCTCACCGACGCGGCCGCCTGGCTGACTCATCCGCGCGACGAGTCTACGCACGTCGCGGGCGCGTGCCAGCATGGGTGCATGGGCTGGCTCGCCTGGGTCGTCGGGGTCGCGGTGGTCGGCGGGCTGCTCGTCGTCGCCGACCGGCTGGTGGCGAGCGGGCGGCTCGACCGGTTCCTCGACCGACCGCGCGCGGTGCGCACGGACGTCGGGAGCGCGGCCGGCGGGCTGTTCGACTCGCTCGGCGACCTGTTCCAGCCGAACCGGGAGCACCTGACAGCCGAGAAGGAGCGTCAGCGGCTCGACATCCACTACGCGGGCGACGACGCACCGCCGTTCGACCTCGACTCCGGAACCGTGGTGCTGCGACCGCGGGCCCGGCCCGGCGACGAGGACGACGCATCTCACGTCGCGCCGCACCCGGACTGACGCGGCCCGCGCGGTGCGGGCGTCCTACAGTCGTGCGGTGCTCCTGCTGCTCCCCCCGTCCGAGGGCAAGACCGCGCCGCGCCGCGGCGCCCCGGTCGACCTCGACGCGCTGTCCTCCCCCGCGCTGAACCCGCTGCGCGCCACGGTGCTCGACGCGCTCGTCGAGGTCTCGGCCCGGCCGGACGCGGCGCAGGTGCTCGGCGTGCCCCCCGGCCTGGCCGACGAGGTCGCGCGCAACACCCGGCTGCGCGAGGCGCCCGCCGCGCCCGCGCGCGGCGTCTACACGGGCGTGCTGTACGCGGCGGCGGGGCTCGCCGGGCTGACACCCGCCGAGCGGCGACGAGCGGCGGCGTGCGTGCGGATCTTCTCGGGGCTGTGGGGCGTCGTGACCCCCGACGACGCGGTGCCGGCGTACCGGCTGTCGGGCGGGGTCGACCTGCCCGGCATCGGTCCGCTCGCGGCGGCCTGGCGCGCGGCGCTGCCGGACGTGCTCGACGCCGAGGCGCAGGGCGCGCTCGTCGTCGACGGCCGGTCGGCGGACTACGTCGCGATGTGGCGCCCGCCCGCGGGAGCGGACTGGGTGGCCGTGCGGGTCGAGCGCGAGCTCGCGGGGCGACGGTCGGTCGTGTCGCACCACGCGAAGCACACGCGGGGCGTCCTCGCGCGTCACCTGCTGACGCGTCGCGCGCAGCCGCCGCGGGACGCCGAGGCGCTGGCGCACGCGGCCGGCGAGCTCGTCGGCACGGCACTCCTGGGTGTCGAGCTGGGCGACGCGCGTGCCCGGGGGCCGCGCACGCTCACGCTCGTGGTGGGGTGAGCACGCCGGCTCGCGGCCGCCCGTGGTGGGTGGTCGCGCTCGTCGTGTCGGTGTTCGCGGTGGCCACGGGGGTGCTGCCGCGCGACGACGCTGTCGCGCTCGCCGAGCGCACCGGCCCCGTCCTGCTGTTCGTCGCCGCGCTCACGGTCGTGTCCGAGCTCTGCGCCGGCGCCGGCCTGTTCGCGGCCGCGGCAGCGCTCGCGGCGCGCGCCGCCCGCGGCCGGCGCTGGGTCCTGTGGGCCGGTGTCGTCGTGCTCGCGACCGTCGTGACCGCGGTGCTCTCGCTCGACACCACGGCGGTGCTGCTCACGCCCGTCGTGATCGCCCTCGCGCGCCGCACGCACACGCCTCCTCTGCCGATGGCGCTCGCCGTCGTGGCGCTCGCGAACACGGCCTCGCTCGTGCTCCCCGTCTCGAACCTGACGAACCTGCTCGCGGACCACGAGATCCGGCGCTCGGGCACCGACTACCTGACGCTGATGTGGGCGCCGGCGCTCGCGGCGGTCGTCGTGACGGTCGTCGTGCTGGCCGTGCGCGACCGGGGCGCGATCCGCGGCCGGTACGCACCCGTCGCGACGCCCGACGCCCCGGACCCCGTCCTGCTGCGCGTCACCGGCGTCGCCGTCGCCGCGATGGCCGTCGCGTTCGTCGTCGGCGTCACGCCCGAGCTCGCCGCGGGCGTGACCGCGCTTGTGCTGCTCGCCGTGACGCTCGCGCGGCGCCGACCGCTGCCGGTCGCGCCCGGCGACATGGTCCCGTGGCGCACGCTGCTCGTCGTCGCCGCGCTGTTCGTGCTCGTCGCGGCCGCGCACGCGCACGGCCTCGCGGGCGTGCTGCACCGCGCGGCGGGCGACGGGCACGGCCCGCTGGACCTGCTGCGGCTCGCGGGCGTCGGGGCGCTCGCGTCGAACGGGATCAACAACCTGCCCGCGTTCCTGGCGCTCGACCCGGCGACGGCGGGCGACCCGCTGCGCATCGCCGCGCTGCTCGTCGGGACGGGCGTCGCACCCATCCTCACCCCGTGGGGCTCGCTCGCGACCGTCCTGTGGTGGCAGCGGTGCCGTCAGGTGCTGCTCGACGTGCCGGCCGCGACGATCGTCCGGCAGGGCCTGCTGCTCGCGCCGCTCGCGCTCGTGGCGTCGGTCGCGGCCCTGGTCGCCGTGACCTAGGACCAGCCCTCGCTCGGCGCTCCCGCCACGGCGATCTCGTGGCGCCGGTCGGAGTACAGGCGCACGATGCTGACGGACGCGGGCGAGACGCGCAGCTGGCTCCACGTCCCGGGGTGCGCACCCATCGCGAGACCGAGCGCCGCGCGGATGGCGACGGCGTGCGAGACGACGACCACGGTGCGTCCCCCGCCCGCCGCGAGGAGGTCGTCGTACACCGACCGCAGGCGCTCCCCGACGTCGGCGATCGACTCCCCGCCCGGCGGTCGCACCGTCGCGAGCGTGTGCCACGGCTCGAGCGTGCCCGGCCAGCGCTCCTCGATCTGCTCCGACGTCAGACCCTGCCACTCACCGAAGTCCGCCTCCTTGACGCGGTCGTCGGTCCGCACCGGCAGCCCGAGCCGCTCCGCCACGATCCCGGCGGTCTCCTGCGTGCGCACCATGGGCGACGCGAGGAGCTCGCTCGGGTACTCGATGTCCCCCCACAGGTCACGGCCCACACGGTCGACGAGCGCGGCCGCGGCACGCGCCTGTGCGCGGCCGTGGTCGTTGAGCGGCGGGCCGGGCTCGCCCGAGCCCGAGTAGCCGCGCGAGACGGTCATCGCGGTCTCACCGTGCCGCACGAGCACGACCGTGACGGGCTGCTCGTCGTCGAACCGCACGCCCGCCCCGGACGGGCCGGGCTGCCGCCGCCGCACGGCCTGCGTCACGGACGACGACGCGGCCGCGTCGGTCACGACCGGGCCTCGCGTGTCCATCGCGCGGTTCGCGAGCCGGTCCGCGGCGGCGTTCTCGGCCCGCGGCACCCACGTCCACGTGACCGTCGTGGGGTCGACGAGCGCGCGGGCCTGCGCCGCGAGCCGGCGCATGTCGTCGTGCTTGACCTGCCACTCACCACTCATCTGGCGGATGACCAGCTGGGAGTCCATCCGGACCTCGATCGCCGCGTCGGGGTCGATGCCGACCGCGGCGCGCAGACCCGCGACGAGGCCCGAGTACTCCGCGACGTTGTTCGTCGTGATCCCGACGTAGTCGGCCCGCTCGGCGAGCACCTCGCCCGTGTCCGCGTCACGCACGAGCGCGCCGTACCCGGCAGGACCGGGGTTGCCGCGCGAGCCCCCGTCGGCCTCGACGACGAGCCGCCGCATCACTGCCCCTCGGGCAGCCGGACCAGGATCCGCCCGCACTCCTCGCAGCGGACCACCGCGTCGTCCGGCTTCGCCTTGATGACGTCCACGTCGGACGGGTTGAGGTCGAGGTGGCACCCCTCGCAGCGTCGGCCGCGCAGCGCCGCCGCGCCCTGCCCCCCGAGCTGCGCGCGGATCCGGTCGTACAGCGTGACCAGGCCCGCGTCGAGACCGCTCGCGGCGCCCGCCCGCTCGGCCTGCACGGTGGCGGCCTCGGCGTCGAGCTGCGCGTACGCCGCGTCCCGCTCGGAGACGACCTGCGCCTTGCTCTCGACGAGCTGCGAGTGCGCCGCGGTGACCTCGGCGAGCGCTGCTTCGTGCGCCTCGAGACGCTCCATCACCTCGAGCTCGACCTCCTCGAGGTCGCCCTGGCGCCGCGCGAGCGACTCGAGCTCGTGCTGCAGCGCCTGCAGGTCCTTGGCGGTCCCCTGACCCGCGTCGAGACGCGCCTGGTTTCGCGCCGCGCGGTCCCGCACCTGCTGCACGTCCGCCTCGGCCTTCGCGAGCTCGCGGCGCAGGTCCGCGACCGCCGTCTGCGACGTGACCAGCGCGGTGTGCAGGTCCGCGACCTGCGAGTCCAGCTCGGCGATGCGCGCGAGCTCGGGCAGCGTCCGGCGCCGGTGCGCGAGCTGGTCGAGGCGCGTGTCGAGCGCCTGGACGTCGAGGAGTCGTCGCTGGTCCGCTGCGGGGGCGTTGGCCACGGGCAGTCCTTTCCGTACGCGGCGGCGCGCGTGGGTCGTCGTCGGCTCTCGCCGGATGGCGGGGCTAGCTGCTGCGGGAGTCCGTGCGGCCGACGCGACCCGTCCACGGGTCGGTGCACCGCACGCTCACGCGGGTCTCCACCGTAGTGCCCTGCGCGTGCAGGTCCGCCGCCAGGTCGCGCGCGGCGAGCGGCAGCCAGGGCCACTCGGACGCGAAGTGCGCGAGGTCCACCAGGTAGGGCGTCGCCGCCCTGCCCCCGCGCGCGTCGAACGCCGCACGCTCGCGCTGCTCGGACGCGGGGTGGTGGCGCAGGTCCGCCGTGACGTACACGTCGGCACCCGCCGCGCGCGCCGCGTCGAAGAACGGGTCGCCCGACCCGCCGACGACCGCGACCCGCTCGACGCGACCGTCCGGGTCGCCCGCGAACCGCACGCCCTGCGCGGTGGCCGGCGTCGCGTCCGCGGCGCACTGCGCGAACGCGCGCAGCGTCGTGGGCTCGGCGAGCCTGCCGACGCGTCCCGTGCCGGTGCTCCCGGGCAGGCTCGCGGCCTCCAGCACGTCGAACGCGGGCTCCTCGTACGGATGCGCGCCGCGCATCGCCGTCACGACCGCGGTGCGGGCACCCCGCGGCGCGACCATCTCGACGCGGGCCTCGACGACGACCTCGCGGGTACCGACCGAGCCGATCGTGGGCGACGCGCCCGGCAGCGGCGTGAACGTCCCCTCGCCGGTCGTCGTCCACGCGCACCGCTCGTACGCCCCGAGGGCGCCGGCCCCGGCCGCTGCCATGGCGTCGACCACGCGCGGCGCGTCGGCGACCGGCACGAACACGACGTGCTTGTCGAGCGCAGGGCCCGCGTCCGCCAGCAGCGGCTCGACGTCGACGAGCCCGAGCACCTGGGCGAGCGCGTCCGCGACGCCGTCGGTCGCGCTGTCCGCGTTGGTGTGCGCGGCCAGCAGCGCGCAGCCGCCGCGCACCAGCCGGTGCAGCACCGCCCCCTTGAACGTCGTCGCAGCCACCGACGTCACGCCCTTGAGCAGGAGCGGGTGGTGGGTCACGACGAGGTCCGCACCCCACTCGAGCGCCTCGTCGACCACCGTGGCGACGGGGTCCACCGCGAACAGCACGCGACGTACCGGCTGGTCCGGGTCACCGGTGACCAGGCCGACGGCGTCCCACGACTCGGCGGTCGACGGCGGGTAGCGCCGTTCGAGGACCCGGACGACGTCGGCCAGACGAGGAGCGCTCACAGACGAGCACGCTACCCGGCGGTCGGGTCAGGTCAGCGGGACGACGGGCGCGCCGACGACGAGCTCGCCCACCTGCTCTGGCACGAGCCGCACCCCGAACCACACCTTGCCGTCCTCGCGGCGGTGCCGTGCGAGCGTGCGCGTCGGCTCGGTGCCGGTGCGCAGCGTGTCGAGGTCGACCGTCGTCATGACGCACCGGTCGCACCGCTCGGCGAAGCGCAGCACGGTGTCTCCGACGCGCACGCGCGCCCACCGGTCCTCCGCGAACGGCTCGAGGTCACCGTCGACCACGAGGGTCGGGCGGAACCGCTCCATCGGGAGCGGCGGGTGCCCCCGCTCGTGCGCGAGCCAGCCGTTGAGCGCGTCGAGCGACGCGGTCGTCGTCAGGAGCACGGGCGCGGCGTCCGCGAACGACAGCGGGTCGCCGGGGCGCCCGCCGTGGTCGGGCGAGACCGACCGTCGCGCCGGGTCGTCGAGCCACACGAGCCGCACCGCGAGCGCGAGCGCCTCGGAGAGCCACGCGTCCGCCTCCGCCGCGCACGCGGTCGCCTCGCCCACCCGGGACAGCGTCACGGGGACCCGCCGGCCCGCGCGTGGCTCGTGCACGACGAGCGGCACGCGCCCGGGGGCCGTGAGCTCCACACCCCCGTCGACGGGGCGCGCGGTGAGGCCGAGCATCGCCGGCACCTGCCGTGCGGTGACGGTCGCGCCGTCCGGGCCGACCACCATCCACCGCCGGTCCCCGCGGGGCCCGAGCCGGTCGAGCGCGACCCGCTCGACCTCGACGCCGCGCAGCGACTTCACGGGCCGTACGGCGAGCGACGCGACACGCGGCGGCCGCGAGGGGGCGTCGCTCATGACGGGCGACCTCCTCGTGCGCGCGTCGTCGCGGCGTCCGCCTGGTGGGCCCGGCCGGGTTCGAACCGGCGACCCCCGCGGTGTAAGCGCGGTGCTCTGACCAGCTGAGCTACAGGCCCCTGCTGCCGTGCGCCCGGGCGCCCGACGGCGGCACAGCCTACCGGCAGCGCCCGGCGCCCGGCGCGGTGGCCCGCCAGCGGGCGGCCGCGCAGGTTCACAGCGCCGCGAGCGCCTCGCGGTACGCGCCGAGCGGACGCGCCTGGCCGCGCGCGTTGACGACGCTCCACCGCAGCACGCCCTGCGCGTCCACGAGGAACGAGCCGCGCAGCGCGTGCCCGGTGCTCTCGTCGAACACGCCGAACGCGCGCGCGGCCTCGCCGTGCGGCCAGAAGTCGGAGAGGAGGTCGAACGTGTAGCCCTCGTGCTCCGCCCACGCCCGCAGCGTGAACATCGGGTCGCACGAGACGACGAGCAGCCGCACACCGGCCTCGTCGAACGCCCCGAGGTTGTCCCGCAGCTCGCACAGCTCGCTCGTGCAGATCCCGGAGAACGCGAACGGGACGAACACGACGGCCAGGGCGCCACCGCGCAGCTGCGACAGCGTGACGGGCGTGCCGTGCGTGTCGGGCAGCGTCAGGTCCGGCACGGGCTCTCCGACGACGAGCGCACGCGTGCCCGCTGCGGTCACTTCCCGCGGCCGCGCGTGCCGAGCCGCGTCGCCGACCAGTCCGGGGCGATCGCGAACGTCGACATCGCGTGCAGGCCCGACGTGGTCGCGGCCTCCTCGATGTCGGAGTGCGACACGTGGCCCGGCCGGCCCGACTTCGGCGACAGCACCCAGATCGGGCCGTTGTCCTCGAGCACCGTCATGGCGTCGACGAGGTAGTCGGTGAGGTCACCGTCGTCCTCACGGAACCAGATCACCGCACCGTCGGTGACGTCGTCGTACTCCTCGTCGACCATCTCGGCACCCGTGATCGCCTCGATCGACTCGCGCAGGCCCTCGTCGACGTCGTCGTCGTAGCCGAGCTCCTGGATCACCTGCCCCGCGGCGAATCCCAGTCGAGCAGCCTGCTGCTGCCCGGCGTCCGCACTCGCTGACACGTCCCGTCCGATCCCTTCGTCGCGGCCCCCACCCCTGCGGGCGCCTCCCGATGTGCGCACAACCTAGCCCACCGCAGCACGCGCCACCTGGCAAGAGTCGCCGCGGTGGACCGTGCCGGACGGGTCGGCGGCCGTGCGGTGGGCGTGCGGTGGGCGTGTGACGCAGGAGGCACTGTCACGGACGTCACGTGCACCAGAGATGACCCGCGTGTGACTTTCAGGCCGTCAGGGTCCGAGAATGGGGCGGACTACCCGCCCCGTGCACGCGGCAGCCAGCCACGCTCGGGCCCGGGCCGACGATGTGCGCCGTGGCCGATCCGGCCCGCGCGCCGACGAGAGGCGAGGAGCACTGGTGGCTCAGATCGACGAGACAGGCCCGCTCATCGGCGGCCTGCTCAGCCAGGTACCGGACATCGACCCCGACGAGACCGGCGAGTGGGTCGAGTCCCTCGACGGACTCATCGACGACAAGGGCGGCCCGCGCGCGCGGTACGTGCTCATGAGCCTGCTGCGGCACGCGCGTGAGCGGAACGTGGCGATCCCGTCGTCGATGAACACGCCGTACGTGAACACGATCGCGGTGCACAACGAGCCCTACTTCCCGGGCGACGAGGTCATCGAGCGGCGCTACCGCTCGTGGAACCGCTGGAACGCGGCCGTCATGGTCACGCGGGCGCAGCGCCCCGGCATCGGCGTCGGCGGCCACATCTCGTCGTACGCGTCGGTCGCGACGCTGTACGAGGTCGGCCTCAACCACTTCTTCCGCGGCAAGGACCACCCGGGCGGCGGCGACCAGGTGTACTTCCAGGGCCACGCCTCCCCCGGCGTGTACGCCCGCGGCTTCCTCGAGGGACGCCTGAGCGAGCACCAGCTCGACGGGTTCCGTCAGGAGCTGTCGCACCCCGGCGGCGGCCTGCCGTCCTACCCGCACCCGCGCCTCGCGCCGGACCTGTGGGAGTTCCCGACCGTGTCGATGGGCCTGGGTCCGTCGGGCGCGATCTACCAGGCGTGGACCAACCGCTACCTGCACAACCGCGGCATCAAGGACACCAGCCAGCAGGACGTGTGGGCGTTCCTCGGCGACGGCGAGATGGACGAGCCCGAGTCGCGTGGCCTCATCCACCTCGCGGCGCAGCAGAACCTCGACAACCTCACGTTCGTCGTGAACTGCAACCTGCAGCGCCTCGACGGTCCGGTACGCGGCAACGGCAAGATCATCCAGGAGCTCGAGGCCGAGTTCCGGGGCGCCGGCTGGAACGTCATCAAGGTGATCTGGGGCCGCGAGTGGGACGTCCTGCTCAACGCCGACAAGGACCGCGCGCTCGTCCACCTGATGAACATCACGCCGGACGGCGACTTCCAGACGTACCGGGCCGAGAACGGCGCGTTCATCCGCGAGCACTTCTTCGGGCGCGACCCGCGCACCAAGGCGCTCGTCGAGAAGATGACCGACGACGAGATCTGGGCGCTCAAGCGCGGCGGTCACGACTACCGGAAGATCTACGCGGCCTACAAGTCGGCGCGCGAGCACACCGGCCAGCCGACCGTCATCCTGGCGCACACGATCAAGGGCTACGGGCTCGGCTCGGGCTTCGCGGGGCGCAACGCGACCCACCAGATGAAGAAGCTCAAGATCGACGACCTCAAGACGCTGCGCGACACGCTGCACATCCCGTTCACGGACGCGCAGCTCGAGGAGAACCCCTACGTCCCGCCGTACTACCACCCGGGTGCCGACGACGAGGCGATCCAGTACATGCTGGAGCGCCGCCGTCAGCTCGGCGGGTTCGTGCCCGAGCGCCGCTCGACGCACAAGCCCGTCACGACGCCTGCGCCGGAGAAGTACGACGGCCTGGCGAAGGGCTCGGGCCAGCAGGAGGTCGCCACGACCATGGCGCTCGTGCGCCTGTTCAAGGACCTCCTGAAGGACAAGGAGTTCGGCCACCGGCTGGTGCCGATCATCCCCGACGAGGCCCGCACGTTCGGCCTGGACTCGATCTTCCCCAGCGCGAAGATCTTCAACACGGTGGGTCAGCACTACCTCGCGGTCGACCGCGACCTGATGCTGAGCTACAAGGAGTCCGAGTCCGGGCAGATCATGCACACCGGCATCAACGAGGCCGGGTCCGCGTCCGCGTTCCAGGCCGTCGGCACGTCGTACGCGACGCACGGTGAGCCCCTGGTCCCGTTCTACTTCTACTACTCGATGTTCGGGTTCCAGCGCACGGGCGACCAGTTCTGGGCGGCCGGCGACCAGATGGCGCGCGGCTTCCTCATCGGGGCGACCGCGGGCCGCACCACGCTCACCGGTGAGGGCCTGCAGCACGCCGACGGGCACTCGCCGCTCATCGCGGGCGCCATGCCGCACGTCGTGCACTACGACCCGGCGTACGGCTACGAGATCCGGCACATCGTGCGCGACGGCATCGACCGCATGTACGCGCCGGACAACGGCGGTCGTGACCGTGACGTCATCTACTACCTCACGGTCTACAACGAGCCGATCGTCCAGCCCGCCGAGCCGGAGGGTGTGGACGTCGAGGGGATCCTCAAGGGCATCCACCTGCTGGCCCCCGCCGAGGGTGACGGGCCGCGCGCCCAGATCCTCGCGTCGGGTGTCGCGGTGCCCTGGGCCCTCGAGGCGCGCGACCTGCTCGCCGAGGACTGGGGCGTGCGGGCCGCGGTGTGGTCCGTGACGTCGTGGAGCGAGCTGCGCCGCGACGGTCTCGAGGCCGACGCCCAGGCGTTCCTGCGCCCGGACGAGGAGCCGCGCACCGCGTACCTCACGCAGAAGCTCGCGGGGGCCGAGGGTCCGTTCGTCGCGACGACGGACTACGACCACCTCGTGGCGGACCAGGTCCGCGCGTGGGTGCCCGGCACGTACGCGACGCTCGGTGCCGACGGCTTCGGCTTCTCGGACACGCGCGCCGCCGCTCGCCGGCACTTCAAGATCGACGGCCCGTCGACCGCGGTGCGCGTGCTGCAGCAGCTCGCGCGCACGGGTGCGGTGGCCGCGGACGCCCCGGCGCAGGCGATCGAGCGCTACCGCCTGCACGACGTCACGGCCGGCACGTCCGGCAACGCGGGCGGCGACTCCTGACGGTCCGCGCCTGACCTGCGCGAAGGGGGCCGACGAGCGATCGTCGGCCCCCTTCGTCGTCCGCGCCGCGACGGCGCGGGAGTACTCAGGTACGGGAGCGCTCAGGTCCCCGGCATCGCCTGCTGCGCCTGCGCGACGACGTGCGCGAGCTCCTCACGCAGCTCGCGCACCGACGCCTGGTCCGGGTACAGGTCGAGGTTGGCGAGGTACTGCTTGGCGTCCAGCGGCCGGTCGGCCTCGACCGCCGCGAGGACGAGCTGGCGCGCGACCGCGGGGTCGTGCTCGCGCGGCCGCCAGTGACCGACGCCGATCCCGAGCGCGTCGACCGGCTTGCCCGCCTCCCGCAGCAGGCTCAGCGCCTCCACGAGCGCCGTGCCCGACGGGTCACGCTCCGCGGCGGTCGTCAGCCGGCGCAGCGTCCCCTCGTGGTCGTCGCGCACCGACAGGCGGGCGACCTCGATGAGCGGGTACCAGGCGCGCGGGTTGCCCGCGAGCTCCTCGCCGAGCGACCACACCGCGAGGTCGGCCGCACGTTGCCGCTCGGCGTCGTCCTGCGGCGCGGTCAACGGGTCGCCGTCGGGGCCGGTCTCGGCCGCGCGACGGCGCACGATCTCGGCGAGGGCCGCGAACGCGCGCACGTTGTTCGGGTCGTCGGACAACATCGACCGCAGGGCGTCCTCGTGGAGGGTGTCGCCGCGGCGCGCCGTGCTCGTGGGACGACGGGCGCCGACGCGCGAGGCGGACGAGGGCCGACGCATCAGCTGTCTCAGACGGGGCAGCAGAGCCATGCTGCGACACTAGCCCGTCGGCGTCCGGGGGACCGACCCGAGACGCCGCGAACCGGGCCAGACGGACGATCCGCCGGGGCTCCGGGCGGGGCCCCAGCGGCGCGAACCGGGCCGCGACGCGCGCCGCGCTTTGTCGACTTCCCACAAGCCGTCCGCCTATGCTCGGCGCATGTCCCGCTCCTCCGACCGCCCCGCGCGCTCCACGACGACGCCGCGGGCCGCGGCCGCGGGGGCGCTCACGCCGTCCCAGTCGGTGGCGCAGCACGTCCCGACGAGCGAGACGCAGCGGCGCGTGCGGGAGGGCGCGGGGCTGCTCGCGGCCGCCGCGATGCGCCGCCTCGACGAGGACCTCGACTGGTACCGGGCGCTGCCCGCCGAGGACCGCTCGTGGGTCGGCCTGGTCGCGCAGGCCGGCATCAGCGCGTTCATCACGTGGTTCGCGGACTCGACCCGCCCGCCGCACGGTGTGAGCGACATCTTCGCGAGCGCGCCACCCGAGCTGACGCGGTCCATCTCCCTGCAGCACACGCTGCACCTCGTGCGCGTGGTCGTCGACGTCGTCGAGACGCACGCCGAGCGCCTCGCGGCGCCGGGCGAGGAGCGCGAGCTGCGCGAGGCGGTGCTCCTGTACTCGCGGGAGGTCGCCTTCTCCGCCGCCGAGGTCTACGCGCGCGCCGCCGAGGTGCGCGGCGCGTGGGACGCCCGGCTCGAGGCGCTGGTGGTCGACGCGCTGGTCCGCGGCGACGTGGACGACTCGGTCCGCTCGCGCGTCGCCGCGCTCGGCTGGGGCGGGCGCGGTCCCACCCTCGTCGTGGTCGGGACGACCGCGGCGCCGATCGACGAGGTACGCGCGGCAGACCTGCGGCGTGCGACCAGCCGCGCGGCCGACGACGCGCTCGTCGGGATCCAGGGCGACCGGCTCGTCATCTTCCTGGGCGGCGAGGGCGACCTGCGCGCGGCGGTGACGTCCCTGCTCCCGCGCTTCGGGCCGGGCCCCGTCGTCGTCGGGCCGCAGGTCGCGGACCTGACGGAGAGCGCACGCTCCGCCCGTGCGGCGCTCGCCGGGCTGCAGGCCGCGGCGGCATGGCCGCAGGCGCCGCGGCCCGTCGCGGCGGACGACCTGCTGCCCGAGCGCGTGCTCGTCGGCGATCCGCTCGCACGCCGCACGCTCGTCGCGCAGGCGTACGACCCGCTGTCCGCGAGCCAGGGCGCGCTCCTCGAGACGATCTCGGCGTACCTGGGGACGGGCCGCTCGCTCGAGGCGGCCGCACGCTCGCTCTACGTGCACCCCAACACGGTGCGGTACCGGCTCAAGCGCGTCGCGGACGTCACGGGGTGGGACCCGCTCGACCCGCGTGAGTCGTACGTGCTCCAGACGGCGCTCGCCGTGGGGCGGCTCGACGCGACCTCCTGACCGCCGGCGCACCGACAGGAGGGCTTTGTAGGACAGCCACAACGCCCCGCCACATTCTCGGTGCGCGCCGCGTACCGGTGCCCCGCCGTCGGGCAGGCACAGTTGACGGGTGCTCGTCGTCGTCTGCCCCGGACAGGGTGCCCAGTCCCCCGGCATGCTCGCCCCTTGGCTCGAGCTGCCCTCCGTCGCCGAGGCCGTGGGCCGTGCATCGCAGGCCACCGGCCTCGACCTCGTCGCGCACGGCACGACGTCGGACGCCGACACGATCCGCGACACCGCCGTGGCGCAGCCGCTGCTGGTCGCCTCCGCGCTCGCGACGCTGCGCGCGGTCCTCGAGCTGGACGTGAGCGCCCCGCTGGGCGCGGCGGTCGCGGACCGCGTGGACGTGACCGCTGGCCACTCGGTGGGTGAGCTCGCCGCAGCGGCGGTCGCGGGCGTCCTGACCGACGACGAGGCGCTTCGGCTCGTCGCGGTGCGCGGTGCCGCCATGGCCCGCGCGGCCGCGGTGACGCCCACCGGCATGAGCGCGGTGCTCGGCGGGGACCCCGACGAGGTGCTCGCGGCCCTCGCGCGCCACGCGCTGGTGCCCGCGAACGTCAACGGGGGCGGCCAGGTCGTCGCCGCCGGCACGCTGGACGCCCTCGCCGCGCTCGCCGCCGAGCCCCCCGCCCGCGCACGCGTGGTGCCCCTGCAGGTCGCGGGCGCGTTCCACACCGAGCACATGGCGCCCGCGGTCGACGAGCTGCGCGCGGCGGCAGCCGAGGTGACGCCCGGCGAGCCCGGCGTCACGCTGCTGTCCAACGCCGACGGCGCCGCGGTCGCGAGCGGCGCGCAGGCCCTGGCGCGGGTCGTCGCGCAGGTCGCCAACCCGGTGCGGTGGGACCTGTGCTGCGCGACCCTCCTCGAGCTGGGCGTCACCGGCCTGCTCGAGGTCGCCCCCGGTGGTGTGCTCACGGGCCTCGCGCGCCGTACGCTGCCCGGGGTCGAGACCGTCGCCGTCAAGACCCCCGCCGACCTCGACGCCGCACGCGACCTCGTGCGCCGCCACGCGTCGTCGGCCGTCCCCACGTCCGCGAGCAGCCAGGAGCAGTCGTCGTGACCCGTCCCACCCTCACGCAGGCCACCGGCCCCGCGCACACCCGCATCCTCGGGATCGGCGGCGTCCGCGGCGAGAACCTCGTGACGAACGACGACATCGCCGGGCCGATCGACTCGTCCGACGAGTGGATCCGCCAGCGCACGGGGATCGTCACGCGCGCCCGCGCCGGCGAGGGCACCGACGTGCTCGACCTCGCCGAGGGCGCGGCCCGCAAGGCGCTCGAGCACGCCGGTCTGACCGGTGCGGACATCGACGCCGTCATCCTGTCGACCGTCACGTACTTCCACCAGACCCCTGCGGGGGCCGCGATCATCGCCGACCGGATCGGCGCGACGCCCGCCGCCGCGTTCGACATCTCGGCCGCGTGCGCGGGCTACTGCTACGGCATCGGCCAGGCGGACGCGCTCGTGCGCGCCGGCACCGCACGCCACGTGCTCGTCATCGGCGCCGAGAAGATGAGCGACTTCATCGACCCGACCGACCGCTCCATCTCGTTCCTGCTGGGCGACGGTGCGGGCGCGGTGGTCATCGGACCGTCGGACACGCCCGGCATCGGCCCGACGGTGTGGGGCTCGGACGGCGGCCAGGCGCAGGCCATCCGCCAGACGCACTCCTGGAAGGAGACGCAGACGGGCGCGGGCTGGCCCACGCTGCGCCAGGAGGGCCAGTCGGTCTTCAAGTGGGCCGTGTGGCAGATGGCGCCCGTCGCGCAGAAGGCGCTCGACGCCGCGGGCATCACCGCGGACCAGGTCGAGGCGTTCATCCCGCACCAGGCGAACATGCGGATCGTCGACCAGATGATCAAGCAGCTCAAGCTGCCCGAGTCGGTGGTGGTCGCACGCGACATCGTCGACACGGGCAACACCTCCGCGGCGTCGATCCCGCTCGCGACCGAGCGCCTGCTCCGTGAGGGCCAGGTGTCGTCGGGCGCGCTCGCACTGCAGATCGGCTTCGGTGCGGGGCTCGTCTACGCCGCCCAGGTCGTCGTCCTGCCCTGACACCCCCGCGGGCCGCGACCGCGGTCCGCACTCCCCCGTCGGTCCGGCCGCCCGGCTGTACCGTTCGTCCGACCCCTAACGTCCCACGAAGGAGACACCCATGGCGTACAGCGAGCAGGACATCCTGGCCGGCCTGGCCGAGATCGTGAGCGAGGAGACCGGCCTGCCGACCGACGCGGTGCAGCCGGAGAAGTCGTTCACCGACGACCTCGACATCGACTCGCTGTCGATGATGACGATCGTCACGCTCGCCGAGGAGAAGTTCGACGTGCGCATCCCCGACGACGAGGTCAAGAACCTCGCGACCGTCGGCGACGCCGTCAGCTTCATCGCGAACGCGCAGGCCTGACCCACCCGCGTCCGTCCTGCGCGCGTGCGCAGGACGGACGCGCCGGGCGTCGTCGGACACCGTCCGGCAACTGCCCGTCCGGCACCTGCCGTCCGGCACCGGCCACCCGGCACCGCCGGAACCCCCGCACGACACCCGTGAGACCGGGACCCGACCTCTTGGGAGCAACGATGAGCCACACGACCGACGTCGTCGTCACCGGCCTGGGCGCCACCACGCCCCTCGGCGGCGACGTGAAGAGCACGTGGGCCGCGGCGCTCGCCGGCGAGTCCGGCGCCCGTCCCTTCGAGGAGGACTGGTCGGAGCGCTACGGCATCCCGGTGCAGTTCGCCGCGACGATCAAGGTCCGTCCCGAGGACGTCCTCGAGCGGCCCGAGCTCAAGCGCATGGACCCCTCCGCGCAGTACGCGATCATCGCGGCGCGTGAGGCGTGGTCCGACGCGGGCACCCCCGAGGTCGACGGCGAGCGCCTGGGCGCGGTCGTCTCGTCCGGCATCGGCGGCATCTGGACCACGCTCGACGGCTGGGACCTGCTGCGCGAGAAGGGCGCGCGCCGCGTGCTGCCCATGACCGTCCCCATGCTCATGCCCAACTCCCCCGTGGCCTACGTGTCGCTGGAGTTCGGTGCCAAGGCGGGTGCGCACGCGCTCGTCTCGGCGTGCGCGTCGGGTGCCGAGGCGATCGGCTACGGCGTCGACATGATCCGCGCCGGGCGCGCCGACGTCGTCGTCGCGGGCGGCACCGAGGCGACGATCCACCCCATGCCGATCGCCGCGTTCGCGGCGTCACGCACGCTGTCGCTGCGCAACGACGACCCGCAGGGCGCGTCCCGGCCCTACGACGTCGACCGCGACGGGTTCGTGATCGGCGAGGGCGCGGGTGTCGTCGTGCTCGAGAGCGCGGAGCACGCCGCGGCCCGTGGGGCGCGCGTGTACGCCCGCATCGCGGGCGTCGGCCTGTCCGCCGACGGGTACCACATCACCTCTCCCGAGCCGAGCGGCGACGGCCAGATCCGCGCCATGCGCGCCGCGCTCGCGGAGTCGGGCGTCTCCGCGCCCGAGGTCGTGCACGTCAACGCGCACGCGACCTCCACGGTGGTGGGCGACCTCATCGAGGCCCGCTCGATCCGCGGGGTGCTGGGCGACGACGCGGACCACGTCGCGCTGTCCGCGACGAAGTCGATGACCGGCCACCTGCTGGGCGGTGCGGGTGCGCTCGAGACGATCTTCACGGTCCTCGCGCTGCACACACGTCAGGCTCCGCCGACGATCAATGTCAGCAACCCGGACCCGGAGCTCGTGCTCGACCTCGTGCGCGACACGCCGCGTGCACTGCCCTCGGGCGACATCGCCGCGATCAACAACTCGTTCGGCTTCGGCGGTCACAACGTCGCTCTCGTGGTCACGAGCGTCTGACCCTCACGCACGACGAAGGGGCGCCCCCGGTGGGGGCGCCCCTTCGTGCTGTGGGTTGCGACTCAGCCGACGCGGTGCAGCCAGCGCACGGGTGCGCCCGCTCCCGCGTAGCGGAAGGGCTCGAGCTCGTCGTCCCACGCCTGGCCGAGCGCGAGGTCGAGCTCGGCGCGCAGGCGCGCCGGGTCGCCCGCGTGCTCGAGCGCCGCACGGATGCGGTCCTCGGGGACGACGACGTTGCCGTGCACGTCCGTCTGCGCGTGGAAGATGCCGAGGTCGGGCGTGTGGCTCCAGCGCGAGCCGTCGGTGCCGTGGCTCGGCTCCTCGGTGACCTCGTACCGCAGGTGGGCCCAGCCGCGCAGCGCGGACGCCAGCCGCGCGCCGGTGCCCGGCACGCCCTGCCACGAGTGCTCGGCACGGTAGAACGCCGGACCGGCCGGCTGCTCCGTCCAGTCCAGCGAGACGCGCTGACCCAGCACGTTGCCCGCCGCCCACTCGATGTGCGGGCACAGCGCACGCGGTGCCGAGTGCACGAAAAGCACACCGCGGGTGATCGCACCTGCCATGTCGTCCTCCATCAGCGGCTCGAGGTTCGCCTTCCCCAACGACCTCGTGACTGCTGCGGAGCACCCTGGGGCGCACGCGGCGTACGGCCTTCAGGATGCACGACGAGGCGACGAGACGCCAAGCGGAACCGCCGCACGTCCCCCGGATGCGTGACGCGGCCGGCCTGACCGGTTGCCGGGAGGGCGTATCGACGACGGCCGGACCGGGCAGGCACGTCTGCTCAGAGCTGCTCGCGGATCGCGCGCATCGCCTTCTTGCGCACGGACCGCTCGAGGCGGTCGAGGTACAGCATCCCGTCGAGGTGGTCGACCTCGTGCTGCAGGCAGCGCGCCATGAGCTCGGTGCCCTCGACCACGACCTCCTTGCCGTCCAGGTCGTGCCCGACGACGCGCGCGTACCAGGCGCGCCGGGTCGGGAACCAGAGCCCCGGGACCGAGAGGCAGCCCTCGTCGCCGTCCTGGTACTCGTCCTCGGACAGCTCGACGATCGTCGGGTTGAGGACGTAGCCGATCTCGTCGTCGATGTTCCAGGAGAACGCGCGCAGGCCGACGCCGATCTGGTTCGCGGCGAGCCCGGCGCGACCGTCCTCGTCGACCGTCTCGAGCAGGTCCTCGACCAGGGACCGGACGCGGTCGTCGATGGTGGTGATCGGGTCGCACGGTGTGCGCAGCACGGGGTCGCCGACGGTCCGGATCTCTCGCATCGCCATGCCGAGCATCTTCCCATGCCGCGCCGCGCGGGCTCTCGCCCGGTCCGCCCGTGTGACGGGACAGACAGCGTCCGCCGGGTGACGAGTCGGGCATCGCGACCTAGGCTTTGTACTGACCAGTCAGTCAGGAGCCCGATCGCATGGTCCAGCAGACCCCTCTCCGCCCGCCCCAGCACGCCGCCGGTCAGCCGGCACCCCCCGAGCCCGACACCGGGACGCCCCCGGCCCCGGCCGCGGTGGTCGCGCGCCGGCTCGCGCTGCACGGCGAGCGCGGCGTCGTGTACGGCCCCGTGGACCTCGAGCTGCCCGCCGGTGCCCTGACCGTCGTGCAGGGCCCCCAGGGCGCCGGACGCTCGAGCCTGCTGCTCACGCTCGCGGGCCGCATGGTCCCCGACGCCGGGTCGGCCCTCACCGTGCTGGGCCACGCCCTGCCCCGCGAGCGCGACCGTGTCCAGCGGGAGGCCGCCATCGCGGGCTTCGCGGGGATCGACGACCTCGACCCGAGCGTCACGGTCGGCGACGTCGTCCGGGAGCGGCTCACGTGGCTCGCCCCCTGGTACCGGCGCGTGCCACGCGTGGACCAGCGCACGTTCGCCGCGCTCGCACGCCCCGTGTTCGGTGAGCGGCCCCTGCCCCGGACGACGAGCGTCGTGTGGGACCTCGACGAGGTCGACACCCTGCTCCTGCGCGTGACGCTCGCGACCGCCCAGCGCCCGCGCCTGCTCGTCGTGGACGACGTCGACCAGGTCCACGACTCCACCCGCCGGGCGACCCTCTGGTCGCGGCTCGAGGCGCTGACCGCCTCCGGCACGACCGTCGTCGCGGCGGTCGCCTCGCTCGACGAGGTCGCCCGCACGCCCTGGCGCACCCCACCCACGCAGGTGACGCTCGCGACCGGCCCGCACGCCGTGCCCGCGACCGACGCCGCCTGACCGCGCTCACCCCGAGGACTCCCCCATGCCCGCGCTCACCACCACCGGCACCGAGCTGCGCCGGTTCCGCCGCGGACGGCTGCCCCGGCTCGCCGTCGCCGCGATGATCCTCGTGCCCCTGCTCTACGGGGCCCTGTACCTGTGGGCCTTCTGGGACCCGACCGGGCACCTCGACCGGCTCCCCGTCGCGCTCGTGAACGCCGACGCGGGGACGACCCTGGACGGCGCACCGCTGCGGGCCGGCGACGAGGTGGCCGAGGCGCTCACGTCGTCGGCCGACCTCGACTGGCGCCCGACCGACGCGCGCGACGCCGCGGCCGGGGTCGCGGACGGGACGTACTACTTCGCGGTCACGCTCCCGGCGGACTTCTCGGCCGACGTGGCGTCCGCGTCGGGCGACGAGCCGACGAGCGCGCAGATCCTCGTGACGTACGACGACGCGAACTCCTTCCTCGCCTCGACGCTGGGACGCAGCGCGATGACGCAGGTCGAGGCCGCGGTCTCCGACTCGATCGGCGAGCAGGCGACCCAGCGCGTGCTCGTCGGGCTCGGCGCTGCCCGCGACGGGTTCGCGCAGGCGTCCGACGGTGCGCTCACCCTGCACGCGGCGGCCGGTGACCTCGACGACGGCGCGACCCAGGTCGCCGGCGGTGCGCACGACGCGGCGGACGGAGCCAGGGACCTGGCCGCGGGGGCGGGCGCGCTCGACGCGGGTGCGGCACGCCTGGCCACGGGCGCCGCCACGCTGGCCGAGGGAGCGACGAGCGCCACGCGCGGCGCGGGCGACGCCGCGAGCGGCGCGCACGACCTCGCAGCCGGCCTCGGGACGCTCGACGACGGCGCAGGCCGCGTCGCGCAGGGCGCGCACGACGCAGCCGACGGCGCCGACTCCCTGGCCGACGGCGCGGCCACGCTCGCGAGCTCCGCGCAGACCGCCGCCGACGGCGCCGCGCGCCTCGACTCCGGTGCGGGCACGCTCGCCTCCGGGCTCACGAGCGCCTCGTCGGGGGCAGACGACCTGCGGGACGGCACGGCCGCGCTCGCCACCGGCGTGAGCACGCTCGAGGACGAGCTGTCGCCCCTCGTGTCGGCGGTGCCGACCCTGCGCACCGGGCTCGGTCAGGTCTCCGCGTACCTCACGGCTCGCGCGCAGGCGGGCGACACGACCGCCGCTCAGCTGCTGACGGGACTGTCCGCGCAGGCCGGGGCCCTGCCGTCCGACGCGCAGCTCTCCGAGCTGTCCGACGGCCTGGCGGCGCTGTCCAGCGGCGCGTCGATCGCAGCGAGCGGCGCGGACGACCTGGCCGGCGGCGTCTCGACGCTCGCGGCCGGCGCGCAGGACCTTGCGGACGGCACGGGCGACCTCGCCTCGGGCCTCGGCCGGCTGGCCGACGGCGCGAGCACGCTCGCGGATGGCACGTCCTCGCTCTCCGACGGTCTGGACACGCTCGAGAGCGGATCCAGCGCGCTCGCGACCGGGACCACGAGCGCCGCCACGGGGGCCGACGCCCTCGCGGACGGCACGTCCCGCCTCGCGGCGGGGCTGACCCGCCTCGGCTCGGGATCCGCCGACCTCGCGTCCGGTGCGGACGAGCTGGTCGACGGCACGGGTGAGCTCGCGGACGGCGCCGGCCGGCTCGCGGACGGCACCGCGACGCTCGCCGACGGCGCCGGGAAGGTCGCCGACGGCTCGGGCCGGTTGCAGGAGGGCGCGGGGCAGCTCGCCGACGGCCTCGTGGACGGCGAGTCCGCGATCCCCGCCGACGTCGCGGCGCCGGCACGCGCGAGCACCATCGCCTCCCCGGTGCACGTCACGGAGGAGCACGTGAGCCAGGCCGAGGGCTTCGGTGAGGGCTTCGCGCCGTTCTTCCTGCCGCTCGCGCTGTTCGTCGGCGCGCTCATCACGTGGCTGCTCCTGCGGCCCCTGCCCCCGCGCGCGCTCGCGACGCCCGCGTCCGGTGCTCGCGTCACGCTGGCCGGGTACCTGCCGGCGCTCGCGCTCGGCGTCGCGCAGGTCGTCGTGATGCTCGGCGTGGTGCACCTGGGTCTCGGGCTCGACCTCAGCTCCGGGATCGGCACGCTCGCGTTCACGATGCTGGTCGCGGCGACGTTCCTCGCGCTCCAGCAGATGCTCATGGCGGTGCTCGGCCCCGCGGCGGGCAAGGTCGCGATCCTCGCCCTGCTCATGCTGCAGCTCGCCTCGTCGGGCGGGACCTACCCCGTGGAGACGACGCCGGCGTTCTTCCGCGCCATCCACCCGCTGCTGCCCATGAGCTACGCGGTCACCGGCCTGCGGGAGGTCATCACGGGGCCCGTCGACGCGCGGTTCTGGGTCGCGGTCGCCGTCCTGGCGGGCGTACTCGTAGGCTCGCTGGCCATGACGGCGTGGCGCGCGGGGCGCATGCGCACGTGGACGCTCGAGCGCCTGCACCCCGTCCTGTCGATCTAGGCCGGGCGGACGACGAGAGGCGGTCTAGGGTTGCGGACCATGACGGACACGCGGCAGCAGATCGTCGATGCCGCTCTCGCGCTGGTCGCCGACCGCGGCATCGGGGCGACGACCGTCGACGAGATCGCGGCGGCGGCGGGCGTCGCGAAGGGCAGCGTGTTCTACAACTTCGGCTCGAAGTCGGGGCTGTTCGAGGCGATCATCGCCGCGGGCGTCACGCGGCTGACCGCCGCGCTGCAGGAGGCGGGCGCCGGCCGGTCCGGCCGCGCCGCCGTCGAGTCCATGGTGGGCGCGCTGCTCGAGCAGGTGCAGGCCCACCCCGACTTCGCCAAGCTCGTCGTCGCGGAGTCGTTCCGCTCCGGACGTGCGTGGCAGGACTCGATCCGTCAGGTGCGCGAGGAGTCGATGGGTGCGCTGGCCGCCGTCGTGCAGGACGCGTGGCCCGAGCGGGACGCGTGGTTCACGGCGGCCGCGCTGTTCGGCGCGACGCTCGTCGCGGGCCTCGAGTGGCTCGTGTTCCAGCCGGACCGCCCGGTCGAGGACGTGCGCGCCGCGGTCCTGGCGACGCTCTCCTGACCGGTCCGAGCGCCGCGGGCGGGACGCCGCCGGGCGCGGGCATGACGAAGGGCCGGTGACGCGGTCACCGGCCCTTGCGCCTGACGTACGTGCGGGACGTCCCCGCCGCGCTCACTCGCCCGCGCGCTGCTGCGGGACGCCCTGCAGGAGCTGACGGACCTCGGCCTCGTGGAAGCGACGGTGCCCACCGAGGGTGCGGACCGCCGAGAGCTTGCCGGCCTGCGCCCACCGGGTGACGGTCTTGGGGTCGACCCGGAAGAGGACCGCGACCTCGCCGGGGGTCAGCAGAGCGCCCTGCTGCAGGGGGGCGTCGGTGTGGGGGGTGGTGATGGCCATGGTGGCTCTCCTTCGTCGTTCGGTAGCTCGGCTGACCCGGTGGGCCCCGTGGCTTTGCGTCCCCTCCTCGCGGAGGGTTTGCCATTTGTCGCTGACAACTCAGAACTATCCCCGAAACTGGACAGGCGTGCAAGAAGCCGAGCCGTGGGAGACCACGGGCATTCGGGTGAAATTCGGACGCGGTGGACCAGGAGGAACAGGACCAAGTCGGACGTCCGGTTTGTGATCCGGACATTCGTCCAGTTCAGGGCCGTTCTTGCTGACTTGGCACACGCCCCGACACGCGCGACGAAGTTTCGGAAGTGATCTCGGTCACTTGTGGGGTCTCGGCGTGTCCCGGGCGACGAACCGACCACCGGGTGGGGTGCTGGAGCTGCTGGGTGGGGCAGGTGGGGCTTGAACCCACGACCAACGGATCATGAGGCCGCTGGTCGGCACGCTCTCGGCGAGCTGCTCACCTGGCGATTCGCGCGTATTCCCGGCTCATCGCAATGGAGGGTGTAGGACCGGCCTGAAGCCGCCGGTCTCGAGCAGGCTGCGGGTGATGTAGTTGGTCAGGTTCCGAAGGCCGAGCGCGGTGCCGCGCAGGTGTTCCAGGCGCCCGTTGATCGCTTCGGTCGGCCTGTTGCTCGTGCCCGGCCGCTCGAAGTAGGCCAGGACGTCCGCGGCGCGCTGCTTCAGGGTCCGACCCAGGGGGCGGACTTCGACCAACGCTGCCGGGACGCCGGTGGAGATCGACGCGATCAGCGTGGTCATCCGCTCCCGTCCGGCCGTGGCGTCGGGGTCGCGGTAGGCGCCGATCATCGTCTGGTAGACCTGCCACGTTGCTTCGACCTCGACGTGCTCGTCTCCCGCGAACAGCGCGGCGATGATCGCCTTCTGCTTGTTCTTGAGCAGGTCAGACCCGGTGTGCAGGGTCCGGCGGGCCTTGTAGAGCGGGTCGGATGCCCGTCCGCGGTGTCCGTGCAGGTCGTTCTGGACCCGCCGTCGGCACCGGTCGGGCGCATCGCTGGCCAGGAGGACCACGTGGAAGGGGTCCATCACCGCGACGGCGTCGGGCAGCTCCTCGGCAGCGGCGGTCCTGAAGCCGGTGAACCCGTCCATCGCGACGACTTCCAGTCCCGCCCGCCAATCGGCGGGCCGTTCGGCGAGCCAGGTCTTGAAGACCTGCTTGGAGCGGCCCTCCACGACGTCCAGCAACCGCGCCGGACCGGTGCCGGCGCGCACCGGGGTCAGGTCGATGACCACCGTGACGTACTTCCCGCCCGTGCGGGCATGACGCCAGACGTGTTCGTCGACGCCGATGACGTGCACGCCGTTGAAGCGGTGCTCATCGGCGATCAGCAACGCCCGCCCTTCGGCGAGCACGGCGGTGTTCGCGGTGTGCCACGCGACGCCCAGCGCGGCGGCGACCTGAGCCATCGACAGGTGGGCGATCACGATGCCCTCCAACGCCCACCGTAGCGCCCCGCGGGTCAGCTTCGCGCGCGGCGCGGCCGCCGCCGAGATGTCGTGGCGCCACACGTGCGCGCAGCCCTCGCACCGATAGCGGGGAACCCTGACCTGCACGATCGTGGGGCGCCAGCCCACAGGCTCGTGCGCGAGCTCACGCACCACCGTCCCGCGGACCACGCCTTCGGCGCCGCAGCGCCGACACCAAGGATCCGGCTCGGCGACACGGCAGGCCAAGACCGCCCGGCCGGGCTCCAGGCGCTGGCCGACGACCCGCAGGCCGTGGCCGTCCAGGCGCGTGAATGTCGTCACGTCGGGGTCGGTGAAGGTAGCGTCGCGTATGTCGAGGTCTTCCGGGTGGCCGGCGTAGGAACCGCCATCATCGGAAGACCTCGACGCCTCGGCGAGCACCGCCACGCCGCCGACCTCAACGTAGCTCTACACCCTCAACTGCGAAGAGCCCCGTTGGCGATCGCACCACGACCCGACAACGCGGGGTCGAACACCGCCGCCGACCACCTACGAGTCATCTCCGAGGCGTTGGCGCAGATCCCGGGGACCACCCGTAGCAAGTCGATCCTCGTGCGGATCGACGGGGCCGACGGGTCGCACAAGGTCATCGAAGCCCTCACCAAGCGGCGCCTGGCGTACTCGGTGGGGTTCACCCTCCCGGACAACACCCCCGACCTGCTCAGGCTCATCCCCGAGAAGGTGTGGACCCCCGCCTACGACGCCCACGACCAGACCCGTGACGGTGCGTGGGTCGCCGAGCTGACGCACCTGATGGACCTGACCGGATGGCCCGCGGGCATGCGGGTGATCGTGCGCAAGGAACGACCCCACCCCGGCGCCCAGCTGCGCTTCGAGGACGTCGACGGGATGCGGATCACCGCGTTCGTCACCAACACCACGACAAGCCAGCTCGCCGACCTCGAACTACGCCACCGCCGACGCGCCCGCTGCGAAGACCGCATCCGCCTGGCCAAGGACACCGGCCTGGCCAACTTACCCCTGCACTCCTTCGCCGCCAACCGCATCTGGTGCGCACTGGTGGCCCTCCTTGGCCCACAACGCACGACGCACCCGCCTGCACCTGGCCACCCGGGCACCCTTCGCCAGCCTGGCCATCACCGCCCTGGAACGACTCGGAGCCCTCGCACCCGGCTGACGCCCAGCTCCGGCCTCCCCCGCGACCCCGAGCACGCTCCCGGACCCGGAACCGGCGACCAACCCGCACGACAGCGGGCGGCCTGTCGCACCCACCCGGCAGAATCAACCCCGAACCCGGCCACCGAGCCGGATCCAGACCTCACACCACAGCCCGATGAAAGATCAAGGCTAGTTCGTCACGACCTCATAAGTGGCGGACGAATTCCCCGCCTTCTCGACGTTGTAGATCTTTGTGTAGACCTTGAACCAACGGCCGCTCGAAGAATCGAGGCATGTCCCGGTGTGGAGGCCAGCGGCCAGGATTGTGCCGTACGGGTAGATGACGGGTCCGCCTGAATCGCCGCCGTCAGAGTCGTAGAGAGTTGACTCAAATCCGCCGCAGATGTCACCCATTAGGGTGCTGCAGGAATAGCCCATCGTGCCACCCATGTGGCACCGGCTCAAACCGGGCCAACTCGACCGCCACGCGCCCTGCACATTGTACTGCGTGTTAGCGTCGACCCACACGACGCCTACGGGAGGTGCCACCGGAGAGGGAACGGATAGATAGCCCCAATCTTGACCGTTAGCGTAGTCCTCGATGGACGTCCCAATCGCGGACGTCCATGGTAGCAAGGTTCCTGAACGATACAGGTTTACGCCGTAGCAGTGGGCGGCTGTCGTTATATAGAGCACCCCGGTGGACTTCTTCCGCATAGCGAACCCGGAGGTGCATACATTCGACCCCGCCGAGTTCTTGAGCGCGACGCCGGCCGAGATTGACTCAGTCTCAACCTGCACGTCCGCAACTGTGATCGCGACTGGGCCGATCGAGATGCGCTCGGAGCGGTCGGCGCTGGCGGCCGCGTCGACCAGCGCCTGCTCGAGCTCGACGGCCGCTCCTTCCGCTCTTGCGAGGCTCAGGGTCGCCGATGCGACCGTCGATGCGATGCGCGCGGCATCTGACCGCGCTGACTTGACGGGAACCTGTACCTCTACCAGGTCAGACATCAAACCATCGTTAACCGATCCGATCTCCGCTTCACGGAAATCCTGGACTAGTGCCGTGCGCTCGCTGAGCGAATACGGCATCCGCGTGTACTCGACTTCAAACGCATCCGCCTGATCGCTCGCAAACTTCGCGAGTTCCGGATCGTCCCGAGTGACCCCGACAGTAACGAGAGCTTTGGCGGGATCGAGTGCACCCCCAGCAAACGAGTCGGGGAACCTCTCTGCTAGTTCGTCAAGGAGGTCTGATGCTCTCCTCTCAAACGCGTCCCTATCGTAGCCCCAAAACGCGCGCGTATCCGGCGGGGAGTCGGCCTTGGCGGCGGCGCTGGCGTACTCGTCGTGGATGCGTTCGGCGGCGTTGAGCGATCCGCTGAATAGTTCGTCAACGCGGCTGGGGATGGCACCCGTCGTGACGGTCACAGTGGACGTCGTGTCGGGAGGCGCCGCCACTGAGGAAGTCACTGTTCCAACCGTCAACGCAACGCAAATTCAGCCGATCCCCAATGGAGCCAACCGTCTGTCCATGTCTCTCACCACTCTCGACATCGCACAAGGGCTGTACGGAGGCAGAGGGCCGCAACCCCCAACAATGAGGTCCGGCCCGCACGCGACGAGGTTCTGCCATGGCCCGCCCCAAGTCTGTCGTGCGCCTGTGGTACCTCGACGCTAGCTCCGGCGTGCCGCCCGCTCTTCATCCATTCGAGTGATATGTCGGGGGGAAGCCGGCCGGGCGTGGCGGCGGTCACCTGAGTCTCCCCAACCTGCCGACTAGAGTCCCCCACCCGTGTGGCTCCGCCGACCGCGACGGAGCCCCTTCGAGGCTGGCGGTCTGTGACCACACGCCGGCCGACCGAGGGGGCGCCTGCCGCTCATGCTCACACGGGAGGAAGACACCGACGCGGACGCGTTGCAAAAGCAGCGGTGGACGATCTCGGCGATCGCGCGGCACCTGGGTCGGGACCGCAAGACGGCCCGCGCCTACCTGACCGGAGGACGGTCACCGGCGTTCAGGTCCGTCAGGGTCCGGACGGCTTCGCACCGTTCAGCGACTGTGTGCGGGCTCGGCTGGCCGAGGATCCGCATCCGTAGGTCATGACTGCGTCCGTGACCCGCGAGTACCCACGTCATCGCCAGCACCGGCACGATCCCCTCGGCCCCGCCACCGACCGGGATCGGCTGCGGCGGGGACCACAGGTCGCACTGGGCGACCTCGCCGGGGTCGTACTCGACCCGGTCGGCCGGGTCCGGCGGCACGAACAACGGCCGCAGCTCCCGGATCCGGTCCTTGAGGATCGTCAGCGACCGCGTCCACCCGATCCTCTCCGCGATCACCGGTGCCGGCATCCGCGGGAAGTCCGCGAGCAGCAACCATCTCGACGGTCACGGTCCGCTCCGCGGAGCTCACGGCGACGACGAGCATCCCGCGCGCCGCAAGCACGGCGCGCAGTTGCGCTTCGCCTCCGCGCTCGGACCAGTCGTCGGGCAGCCGGATAGTCCGCCGGGCCGCCGGCGCCTTGCCTCCGCCCGGTTCCGTCCGCGGGCCGTCCCCGGCTGACCGGGCCGCGCGGGCGGCGTGCCTTCGGTCCGCGGCCCGCTCGGCGTCGCGGGCGGCACGCAGTTCGAGGACCGCGGCCTTCCGGTCCGCGGCCAGCTGGGCGCGTCGTGCATCCGCCGCTGCAGCCTCGACCATGGCCGACGGTCCGCCATCTGGTCCGGCCTCGCGGGCCAACTCGTTGAGCCGGTCCAGCAGCTCTCGTTCGGTCCAGTCCACGAGGCCCGCCCGGTCCAGGCCGCGGACCGCGGATCGGACGGCCCGGTCCGGGATGCCGAACCGGGCCACCGGCTCAACGTTGACGGCCCGGGCCAATGCGACCAACCAGTGCCGGTGGCCCACCCGGTAACACCAGGCGGGGTGCGTCGCAGACCGGACCAGCGTCGCGGCAGCGTCCTCGTTGCCGTCGACGAGCGCGTCAACCAACTCGGCGTGTACCCACGCGATCGCCCCTGCGTCTGCGTCGAGCTGGAGCAGCCGGCGGATCCCGGCGTGTCCTGAGCCGTGCCCACCCGGCCCGCGAATGACGTGGTCACCACGGCCGAGCCAGCCGAGGCGTTCGGCCGCCGTCAACCACTTCTGAGCTGTGGGCTCGGAGACACCCAGCCGGACCGCGACCACGCCCCGTGACAGTCGCGGCGTATCGATCCGCTCCGACTCCGGCCGCTCCAGCGTTAGCCGGTCCAGCGCCTCGAGCCCCACCATCACGACCGCCATCCTCGCCCCCTGCGCCACCAGCGGCGTGACGCCGGCAGGGACAGGCGACAGGAGCCGGCCGACCATGCGCCCGGCGACTTGCAGGCGGCGCGCGCGCAGTCCGTCGGCGGTAGCGGTGCCGCGCACCAACTGCCGGGAGGCGGCGACGGCGCGGTGCCAGGTCGGAGACGAGGCGAGGGTGGTGACGTCTTCGCGGCGGGAGCGGGAGGTGACCCAACGTCGGATGACGGGGACTGGGTAGCCGCGGCGAATCGCGGCGGGCAGGACACGCAGCAAGACCGTCCAGGGCGTGCTGGCGTCGGCGTGGAGCAGGTGACCGAGGGTGAGGTCGAGGTTGTGGAAAGTGGGTGTGACTGTCTCGGTCATGCGCAAGAGTATACGGCAGTCCGCATAGACACGCGGAGCGATGTCTATGCAGGAACTGACAGGATTGCGTCATTGCAGCGGGGCCGGGTGGGGTCGATGACCAGCTTTTCCGCAGGCGACCGGCCTGCCCGCAGCGAGGGCACCGTTGTCGTCCGCGGCCGGGACGGAGATTGCCGAAGCCCGCTGACCAAGCCTGCACAGGCGTAACCCGGACCGCATGACCATGCAGGCGAGGCGACACCGTGACGCCCGACGTGACGACGGACGGGGCGACGACCGAGACCAGGTGGCGGTGGTCGGTGCCGTCGCTGCCGCCTGCGGCGTCGGCGCCAGCACCCCCGCTCCGGTGGCCGACCAGTCCACGGCGGTGTGGGGCGAGGCGGCTGCGAGTCGGCGGCGAGGCGTGGGTGGGACGGCTGCTAGGTGTTGTGGTTCATGAGGTTGGTGACACGGCGCGGGGTGTGAGGGAGGGGTAGGCCCGTCGGCGGCAGGATGGGAAGTGCGACCTACACATCCGCGCCGAGAGAGGCCTACCCCTCATGAGCCACGCTAACGCCCCGTTGACCCCTGTCGGCCGGTTTTCGCCTGGTCCAGCGCTGCCGGTCGCGTCCGATCGCGCATGTCGCGGCCGAGGCCGGGATCTCCCGGCAGTGCCTGTCCAAGGGGAAGGCCCGCTACGACGAGCTCGGCGAGGTCGGACTGCTCGACCGCTCCAGCGTGCCCGGTTCGAGCCCGACGCAGCTGGACCCGGACCTGGTCGAGCTGATCGAGCGGCTGCGCCGAGCGCACAAGTGGACCGCCCGGCAGATTCACCTTGAGCTGACCCGCGCAGGGCACCGGGTCTGGCTCGCGACGGTCTCGCGGTGGCTGGTGCGCCTGGGGATCAACCGTCGCCGGGACATCGACCCCGACGGGTCGGCCAACCGCGCCACCGGGCGGATCACCGCCCGCTACCCCGGGCACATGGTCCACCTGGACGTGAAGAAGGTCGGACGGATCCCCGACGGCGGCGGGTGGCGCGCCCACGGCCGCGGATCGAAGCAGGACAAGGCCGCCCAGCGCGCGAAGACCAAGGGTGCACGGGCGGGCTACGTCTATCTGCACTCGGCGATCGACGGGTACTCCCGCCTGGCCTACACCGAGCGCCTGCCCGACGAGAAGGCCGCCGCCACCATCGGGTTCTTCCACCGCGCCAGAGCGTTCTTCGCCGCCCACGGCATCGCTCGGATCGTGCGCGTGATCACGGACAACGGAGCGAACTACAAGGCCACCGCCTTCACCCGCACCGTCGTCGCGGCCGCCTCCCGCCACCAGCGCATCCGCCCGCACACGCCCCGCGACAACGGCAAGGTCGAGCGCTACAACCGGATCCTGGCCGAGGAGTTCCTCTACGCCCGGGTCTGGACCTCCGAAGCCGAGCGGGCCGCGGCGATCAAGATCTGGAACATCCACTACAACTACCATCGCGCTCACACCGCCGCCGGCGACCGGCCCCCGGCCTCACGCCTGCGCGCACGCGTCACCAACGTCATGACCCAGAACACCTAGGTGTCCCGGGGGATGCCGGACGTCAGAGGGCAGTCGGCGGACCAGCCACGAAGGCGCCGCCGTCGAAGTCTGCGCAGTTTGAAGGCAGCTCGATGCTTGTCTCCTGCACGCTTCGCGCACCAAACGAACCACCACTGAGCGGCGGCAACTCGTCGCCGATTCGGTAAGTCGCACCGGTCGTGCGGGACGTCAGCGTCTGCTCTTGCGTGTTCCACGTCCAGAACGAACGCTTCAGCACGAGCAAACGATCATCGATGCCAAGGCAGCCATCGATGTCCGCCAGCGTCCCACCTTCATACCTCGCGTCACCTACTGCTAGCGAGTCGCTCATAGCCGCCTGGATGGATGCAACGTCTGCGGGGAGGTCCACGGAGGTCGGCGCGGCCCCGGGCGGCACCGCTGTCCCGGGCGCACTGTTGCCTAGTTGCACGGCAAGAGTGCCGATGCCTCCTAGGGCAACCGCAAGTACGGCTCCGGCAAGGACCACCCTGTTCCAGGATCTACGCGTTCCGTCGACTGGGGTGAGTAGGCGCGGTGGCCGATCGCTGGACGCTGCAGAGGCCTCGGCACGCAACCGAGCGGCGAAGTCTGCCTCGGAGATCATCATCTTGCAGCCTCCAGTTCTGTGTCAGTGCCTACAGAGAGCTTGCGTAGTGCGTGGTGAGCTGTTGTACGCACCGTGCTCCGCGTGATGCGTAGTGTGTGAGCGATGGACGCGTCGTCCATGCACTCGATGTATCGGAGTGCGAGCACCGCACGTTCCCGCGGCGGCAGTTGCCGCAACATCGCCAGTGCGGTCAGGTACCCATCGACGACGGAGATGCCACCGTCAGACGATCGCCCATCGCTTTCGCCGAGTTCGACCAGACGAACCCGCCGACGCCGTGTCTGGTCTATGAACAGGCGCACGAGCGACTGCTTGGCGTACGCCAACGGCGAGTCTGCCGACTGGACACGGCCCCATCGGGAGAGGAGTCGCTCTAGACAGTCCTGCACGAGATCCTCGGCTGCGACGTGGTCACGACACAACGCCACGGCGAGCCGCATGAGGTCCGCCCAGTGTTCGTCAACGAACGCAGGGACGCTCATGTCACCGCCGGCGTCGAGCTGTGCCACAGTTCGCTCACCTCCTTGTCACCGCACCACTACTACTAAGACGAACCGAGCGACCCAGAGTGTTTACTCGCGTCGCTCGTCGGCCCGACTGCGAGTCCCGCCGAACCGCTCAGGTCCCGACGAGATCCGTCCGTCCGCCTGCGGTGGGGCTCCCATGCCGAGTCGTGCTCACTGGACATTCTGGCCTTGGACGCGGGTGGCCGGGGCGGGAGTCGTGAGCCGGTCGGCCACCGCTGTGTGAGCGCGAGGTGTTGCTCGAACCGTCAGGGTCGATGTCGCGCCGCCGGCCACCATCCAGTCGGGCCGGCCGTCCCCAGGCCGTGGACACGGCCACGTCATTCGGCGGTCAGGCCCGCAGACCTACCGCGTCTTCGTCCCCTGAGCACGACGCAGCGCCTCGATGCGCGCAACGGCTGCCTCGTCGAACGGGCGGGCAGCGCTGCTGGACGATGCGCCGCCGACTCAGTCCCGGCTCGCCCAGTTCGTCGAACCTGCCGTCCACCTTCGACACCGCCTGCACCGAGACCTACCCGGTCGCAACCTGCGCGATCGGACGACGCGCTCAGCGCTGCGCCAGGCGCCCGCCGAAGGCCGCCGCCGCGTCAGCGATGACTCCTCGAGGGACAGGCGTGCCTGCGGCCGGGCGCTGGCTGCACGTCTACCACCCCCGCGAGGGCACCACTGCCTCACTCCTACGCGACGGCACGAACTGTCGTGAGCCATGACAACCTACCCTCAGTCTTTCACGCCGGTGGCGTGCCGTAGACGTGAAAAGTGCTCCTGACCTGCGATGATGTGTCTTGCGACGGACATATCAACCCAGTTCAAGGAGCACCTTCCAGGTGAAGAAGCCTACCGGGTCTTCCCCGCGACCTGCGGTCGACGCGAACGGCGGGTCGGCGGTCTCGCAGGCAGGTGGTGTCCTGCTGACCTCCACGGTCCGCGCGGCGGGGCTGGACGTGGCGTTGCGGGAGGCGCTCGCGCCGTGGCGGGCGCCGCTGGCTCACCATGACCCGGCCAAGGTGCTGCTGGATCTCGCGTTGACCCTCGCGCTGGGTGGGACGCGTGCTCGGACCTGGCGGTCGTGCGCGGTGAGCCGGCGGTGTTCGGGCCGGTGGCCTCCGACCCGACGGCCTCACGCACGATCGCGCGTCTGGCCACGGATGTGGACAAGGTGTTGGCCGCGGTCAACACCGCACGCGCGAAGGCGCGGGCCAGGGTCTGGGCGGCGGCCGGGGTCAACGCGCCCGACCACGACCGCAGCGCAGCGAGCCCGTTGGTGATCGACCTGGACGCGACCCTGGTGGGCGCGCACTCCGAGAAGGAGAAGGCCGCGGCGACGTTCAAGCGCGGGTTCGGGTTCCACCCGTTGTGCGCGTTCGTCGACCACGGCCCCGAGGGCACCGGGGAGCCGTTGGCGGCTCATCGCAATGGAGGGTGTAGGACCGGCCTGAAGCCGCCGGTCTCGAGCAGGCTGCGGGTGATGTAGTTGGTCAGGTTCCGAAGGCCGAGCGCGGTGCCGCGCAGGTGTTCCAGGCGCCCGTTGATCGCTTCGGTCGGCCTGTTGCTCGTGCCCGGCCGCTCGAAGTAGGCCAGGACGTCCGCGGCGCGCTGCTTCAGGGTCCGACCCAGGGGGCGGACTTCGACCAACGCTGCCGGGACGCCGGTGGAGATCGACGCGATCAGCGTGGTCATCCGCTCCCGTCCGGCCGTGGCGTCGGGGTCGCGGTAGGCGCCGATCATCGTCTGGTAGACCTGCCACGTTGCTTCGACCTCGACGTGCTCGTCTCCCGCGAACAGCGCGGCGATGATCGCCTTCTGCTTGTTCTTGAGCAGGTCAGACCCGGTGTGCAGGGTCCGGCGGGCCTTGTAGAGCGGGTCGGATGCCCGTCCGCGGTGTCCGTGCAGGTCGTTCTGGACCCGCCGTCGGCACCGGTCGGGCGCATCGCTGGCCAGGCGGACCACGTGGAAGGGGTCCATCACCGCGACGGCGTCGGGCAGCTCCTCGGCAGCGGCGGTCCTGAAGCCGGTGAACCCTCCGCTGCCGCTCCTCGCGCTGGTCCCCTGTCTTTCGCAGTTTCCCGTCGAGTCGCTTGGCATCGCGACCCGGCTTGTCACTCCGGGGGCGTGTCGGCTCCGTACAGCGCTTACGCGGAAAACGCTACGGGTAGCCAGAGGCCCGGCGCCACTGCCAGACGAAAGTGGATTCATCTCGTGTATTGCCCAGGGCAGCGAGCCGCACCGGGGCGAGCTCAGCGTCGGCATGGTGCGCGGCGATGCGGGCGCTGCGAGACGGGCGTGAACTGGTCCCCACGGCGGCTGAACTGGTCCCCGTCGTCGCCCGGTAGCCCGACGGCGACGCCAAAGTACGGCCTGACATGGGAGAACGCGAGTGGGGCAGGTGGGGCTTGAACCCACGACCCACGGATTATGAGTCCGCTGCTCTGACCGGCTGAGCTACTGCCCCGAGATCGACCGCCAGGCTACCGGGACCAGGACGGGACCGGACCAGGGCCGAGTACCGTGGGCCCGTGGCCGGCTTCCTCTCCACCCGCGCGCTCACGGACGACGACCGTCGCCTGCTCGACCTGCGTCGCGGCGACCGTGTGCTCGTCGCCGCGACCCTGACGGACGGTCGCCGGGTGGCCGCCTCGCGACTCGCGCTGCACGTGCTGCGCGACGGCGAGGCGGCGCGCACGCCGTGGGCGGACGTGGACCGCGGTTCGCTCGACCCCGAGACGCGCACGCTCGCCGTGCGGTGGGTGTGGGGGGCGAGCGACACGTTCGCGTTCGGCACGGACCGCCAGTCGGTGCGGTTCGCGCAGACGTTCCGGGAGCGCGTGCAGTCGTCCGTGGTGCACGCCACCTCGGTCACGCTCCCGGGTGGCGGTCAGGCGCGGGTCGCCCTGCGGCGCGACGAGGACGGCGAGCTGTTCACGCAGGTGGTCGCCGACGAGGGCGTCGACCTCGCCCGGCCCGAGGTGGCGGCGCTGGTCGACGCGGCGGAGTCCGAGCTCCGCGCGAGCGCCGGGCTGCCGGCCTGACTGGTCGGGAGCACCCCCGAACGGCTGCTAGAGTTCTGCAGCGCGATCCCCCGTAGCTCAATTGGCAGAGCATTCGACTGTTAATCGAAGGGTTACTGGTTCGAGTCCAGTCGGGGGAGCTCCACGGGGCCCTGACCTGCATCGCAGGCAGGGCCTTCGTCGTGCTCGGGCGGCTGTCGCGCCCCCGTGGCGCGGTCGGTGCGGCGGCGGGCCGGACGTAGGCTGGTGGCCGGTTCGTCGAGGCACCTGTCCCGACCCTCACCGAGCCGCCCACCGAGACGGAGCCTCCCCATGACCGGCGTGCCGCACCCCGTGCGCACGTCGTCGCACCGCGCGATGGTCGTGTTCACGGCCGCGGTCGCCGCGTACTTCGTGGCCGTCCTGCACCGCACGTCGCTGGGCGTCGCGGGCGTCGAGGCGATCGAGCGGTTCGGCCTCGGCGCGACCGCGCTGTCGATGTTCTCGGTCGTGCAGCTCGCCGTGTACGCGGGCATGCAGCTGCCGGCGGGACGGGTGCTCGACCGGTTCGGCGCGCGCGTCGTCATCGGCGGCGGCTCGGCCGTGATGGCCGCGGGCCAGCTCCTGCTGGCGTTCGCGGACGACGTGCCGCTGGCGCTCGCTGCGCGTGTGCTGATCGGAGCGGGCGACGCGGGCATCTTCATCTCGGCCGTGCGCCTCGTGGCGCAGTGGTTCCCGCCGATGCGCGCGCCGCTGATGGTGCAGGTGACCGGGCTCATCGGGCAGTCGGGCCAGCTCGCGTCCGCGATCCCCGTCGCGTGGCTCGTGCACCACCACGGCTGGACGCCCACGTTCACCGTGCTCGCGGCGGTCGGGGCGGTCGCGGCCGTCGCCTCGTTCCTGGGGGTCCGCGAGCCCGACGACGACCGGCGCGACGCGCCGCACTCCGACACGTCGTTCCTGCGGGCGGTGCGCGCCGCAGTCGAGCCGCCGGGTACCCGCCTGGGCTGGTGGAGCCACTTCGCCACGCCGTTCTCCGCGAACGTCGTCGCGCTGCTGTGGGGCGTGCCGTTCTTCGTGACCGCGCAGGGGCGCTCGACGGCCGAGGCCGGGGCCCTGCTGACCGTGCTGACCGTCACCGCGATGACCACGGGCCCGCTCGTCGGCCGCTTCACCGGGCGCCACCCGCTGCGGCGCACCTGGGCGGTGCTCGGGTCGTGCGGCATGACGCTCGTCGCATGGCTGGTCGTGCTGGTGCCCTCGACCCCGCGGCCCCTGTGGCAGCTGGTGCTGTTCGTCGTGCTCGTCGGCATGGGCGGCCCCGTGTCCCTCGTCGGGATCGACTTCGCGCGGACGTACAGCGCCCCCGAGCGGCTCGGGACCGCGTCCGGCTTCGTCAACACCGGCGGGTTCGTCTCCACGATCGTCGGCGTCCTGGCCGTGGGGGTCGCGCTCCAGGCGGTCTCCCCCGCGGGCGCGACGACGTACTCGCTCGACGCCTACCGCTGGGCGTTCAGCGTGCTCCTGGTCCCGTGGCTGCTGGGCGTGTGGGGTGTGCTGCGCAGCCGCGCACGGACGCGCGCGGCGATGGCCGACGAGGGCGTCGTCGTGCCGCGCCTGCGGGACGCGGTGCGCCGCCCGCACGTGCCCCGCCGCGCGCGCGACCGTTGACCCTCAGAGCCGGCCGTAGCGGGTGCGCACCACGCAGTAGACGCCGAACGCGATGAAGCCGACCGCCACGAGCGCGAGCAGCAGCGTCCCGGCGGGCCCCTCCTTGAGCGTCCGCATCGCGCCGTCGAGCCCGGTGGCCTCCGACTCGTCCGCGTGCCACGCGGCCAGCGCGAACAGCACGCCGACGATGCCGAGCGCGACACCCTTGGCGATGTACCCGACGCGGCCGGCGATGACGGTCCCCCGCCCCGCCTGCCCGCCCGGCAGCCCCGTGAGGTCCTCGAGGAACTTCTTCCGCCAGCCCTTGACCACGTGGTAGATCCCGACGGCGAGGACGGCGACGCCGATCGCGCCGACGAGCAGCCGGCCCCCCGGCGCGGACATCAGGTCCGACGTCATGCCCTTCGACTGGTCCGACGACGACGAGCCCGCACCGTCCGCCCACGCGACCGACGTGGCGGCGAGCGCCAGGTACACGACCGCGCGTCCGACGGCCTTCGCGCGGTCGCCGCGGTGCGCACGGCCCGCGTGGCCGACGTGCGCGGCCTTGGCCGCCTGCCACGCGCCGAGCGCGAGGAACGCGACGGCCGCGACCCACAGCACGACCTGGCCGAACGGCTCCTGGGCGACGGTCGAGAGCGCGCCCGACTGGTCCGCGGAGGCCGAGCTGTCGCCGAACGCGAGCCGCAGCGCGAGCACGCCGATGAGCGCGTGCAGCACGCCGCTGACGGCGTACCCGGCACGCGCGGCCTTCTCCCACGCGTCCTGCGTGGTCCCGGTGAAGTACGTGGCGCTCGACATGAGGTCTCCCGTCGTGGGGGGTGGCGAAGGAGGCAGGACCGATCGTGGCAGCGCCCCCGCGGTCGCGCGACCGCAGGCGGCACCCGGCGGGGTGCACCCACCCACGCGTCGAGGCCCCGCACGCGGCAAGCGACCCGCAGCACAGGCGCCTGACCTGCGGTTTCACCGTGCCCACCGGGCGGGCTTGTCGAACCGTCCCGCGAGCCTCACACTTGCGCTGCCCCCTCGTGATTCCGGCCACCGACAGCCGGGGAAATGGACCCGCCGGCCGTGCTGCGCACCGTCTCCTGCCACCTCTCCCTCGACGTGCGCAGCCCCCTCGAGCTCTACCTCGCCGTCGCGGTCGCCGACGGCTCCTACGACCGCACCGAGCAGCTCGTCGTGCGCCACGAGGACGGTCCGCTCGACGTCCTGGAGATCAAGTCCGGGCACGGCGGCCGCTCGCACCGCGTGCACGTCCCCGCGGGCCGGGTCGTCGTCGACTACCACGCGACCGTGTCCGGGCGGTCCGGGCCCCCGCCCGTCGACGACCTCGACCTCGTCGAGTACCGCCGCCCGAGCCGGTACGTCCAGTCGGACCGCCTGCTCGCCTTCGCGCGCGACCAGTTCCGCGGTCTGGCGGGGGCCGAGCTCGTCGACGCCGTCGTCGGGTGGGTCGCCTCGCACGTGCGGTACGTGCCGGGCGCGAGCCAGCCGACGGACGGCGCGACCGAGACCCTCCTGGCGCGCCGTGGGGTGTGCCGCGACTTCGCGCACCTCGTCGTCGCGCTGCTGCGCGCGTGCGATACGCCCGCGCGCCTCGCGTCGGTGTACGCGCCCCGGCTCAGGCCGATGGACTTCCACGCGGTGGCCGAGGCGTACGTCGACGGCGCCTGGCACGTGCTCGACGCGACCCGCCTCGCGCCGCGCGACACGATGCTGCGCATCGCCACCGGCCGCGACGCGACCGACACCGCGTTCCTGTCGTACTACGGCGGCGACCTCTCGCTGCGCGCGATGACGGTGACCGCGAGCGTCACGCCCTCGTCCGACGAGGCCGGGGCGGCGCAGGCCACGTCCGACGACGGCACGGGCCTGCGGACGCTGCGCTGACGCGTCGGGTCACGCCCGCGGCACCGGGCCGCGTCAGGCGCTCTCGCGCAGCGTGCGACGACGGCCCTCGAGCGCGACGAGCTCGGCGAACGCCGCCTGGTAGGCCGCCGGGTCGGCGCCCGAGTCCATGCGCTGCAGGCGTCCGCGCAGCTCGGCGATCTGGCGCGTGAAGCCCATCTCGACGAGCCGCAGCACGACGCCGCGCACGTAGTCGGCGACCGCCTCGGGACGGTCCTCGGGCACGGGCGCGACCGCGAGCTCGGTGACGAGCGCGCGCACGGGCTCGGCGGCCTCCTCCAGCACGGCACCGACCCACGCGGCGGCGCTGCCGTCCGCGCCGACGGACGCGGCACCGGCGACGACACCGCCGGCGGCCCGGATCGCCTCGTGGACGGCGCGGTGGGCCGGAGCGGCGAACGCGTCGGCCCCCAGCTCGTCGAACTCGCCCGGCACGAGCGTCGGCGCCTGGAGCACGACCTCGAGGGCGGTGCGCTCGACCAGCAGCACGGGGTCGGACCGGTCCGGCCGGGCCGGACGGGCGGGGCGGCCCTGCTCGGGTGCACCGGCACGCGTCGGCCCGCTCGTCGTGCCGCGGCCCGACGGCCCGCCGCGACGCGCCCCGTCGACGGCGCGCTGCACGGTCGACAGGTCCTCCATGCCGAGCCAGCCGGCGAGCTGGCGCGTGTACTCGGGGCGCAACGCGGTGTCGCGGATCCCGGCGACCACGGGCGCCGCGGCGCGCAGCGCGGCGACGCGACCCTCGGCGGTCGCGAGGTCGTACGCGGCGAGCGTGGAGCGCAGGACGAAGGCGAACAGCGGCTGGCGGCCGCGCACGAGCGCGTGCACCGCGTCCGGTCCGCGCGCGAGGCGCAGCTCGCACGGGTCCATCCCGCTCGACTCGACCGCGACGAACGTCTGCGCGGCGAACGTCTGGTCCTCGCCGAACGCGCGCAGCGCGGCCTTCTGCCCGGCCGCGTCCCCGTCGAACGTGAAGATCACCTCGCCGCCGACGGACGCCCCCGTCGCGAGCTGCACGCCGCTGCTGGAACCGGAGTCGCCGATGAGACGGCGCACGATGCGCGCGTGGTCGGAGCCGAACGCGGTGCCGCACGTCGCGACCGCGGTCCCCACGCCGGACAGGTGCATCGCCATGACGTCGGTGTACCCCTCGACGACCACCACCTGCTTGGCGCGCTGCATCTCGCGCTTGGCGAGGTCGAGCCCGTACAGCACGTGGGACTTGCGGTACAGCGCGGTCTCGGGCGTGTTGAGGTACTTGGGGCCGTTGTCCTCGTCGAACAGGCGGCGCGCGCCGAACCCGATGGTCTCGCCGGTGACCTCGCGGATGGGCCAGACGAGCCGCCCGCGGAACCGGTCGTAGACGCCGCGCTGCCCCTGGCTGACGAGCCCCGAGGCGACGAGCTCGGGCTCGGTGAACCCGCGCCCGCGCAGGTGACGCATGAGCGCGTCCCACCCGGTGGGGGCGAACCCGACGCCGAACTGCTCGGCAGCGGTCCGGTCGAAGCCGCGCTCGGCGAGGAACTGCCGGCCGGCGGCACCGGCGGGCGTCGTGAGCTGCTCGCGGTAGAACTCCTCGGCGACCTTGTGCGCCTCGATCAGCCGGCGCCGACGGCCGGGCTCCTGCTCGGGCCGGGCGGGACCGCCGCCCTCCTCGTAGCGCAGCTGGATCCCGACGCGCCCCGCCAGGTACTCGACCGCCTCGGTGAACCCCAGGCCGTCGACCTTGATGACGAAGTCGATGACGTCGCCGCCCTCGCCGCAGCCGAAGCAGTGGTAACGGCCGACCTGGGGCCGCACGTGGAACGACGGCGAGCGTTCGTCGTGGAAGGGGCACAGACCCTTGAGGGAGCCGACGCCCGCGGTCTTGAGCTGCACGTGCGCGCCGACCACCTCGTCGATGCGCACACGCTCGCGGACCGCCTCCACGTCCTCCCGCCGGATGCGTCCCGCCACGCCAGGAGTCTAGGTCGTCCGCGCCGTCGTCCCGACGTCCGGGCGGGTGAGGGGGCCGACGCCGTCGGCGCCGACCCCCTCACCTCGTCGTCCGGTCAGCCGATGCCCGACTTGAGCGCCGAGATCAGCTCGCCGTTGCTCGTGTCACCCGACAGCTCCCAGAAGAACGCCCCGCCGAGGCCCTTGCTCGTGGCCCAGGCGGTCTTGGTGGCGATCGTCGCGGGGGTGTCGTAGCTCCACCACTCGTTGCCGCACTTCGCGTACGCGGTCCCGCCGACCGTCCCGGTGGCCGGGCAGCGGTTCTTGAGGACCTTGTAGTCCTCGATCCCCGCCTCGTACGTGCCGGGCGCGGCGCCGGTCGCCGAGCCGCCGGGTGCGCTCTGCGTGACGCCCGTCCAGCCGCGTCCGTAGAACCCGACGCCGAGCAGGATCTTGCTCGCCGGGATCCCCTTGGCGATGAGCTTGTTCACCGCGTCCTCGGAGTTGAAGCCCGCCTGCGGGATCCCCGGGTAGGACGTGAGCGGCGAGTGCGGTGCCGTCGGTCCCTGCGGGTTGAACGCGCCGAAGTAGTCGTACGTCATCGGCATGATCCAGCTCAGCTTGGTCGCCGCGGTGGCGTAGTCGGTCGCGTCGATCTTGCCGCCGCTGCTGCCGTCCGCCGTGATCGCGGCCGTGACGAGGAAGCTCGAGCCGAACTTGTCGCGCAGCGCTGTGACGACCCGGTCGAACGCCTGCGGACCGCTCGAGTCGCAGCTCAGGCCGCACGCGTTCGGGTACTCCCAGTCGACGTCGATGCCGTCGAACAGACCGGCCCAGCGCGGGTCGTTGAGCAGCGAGTAGCACGAGTCCGCGAACGCGGTGGGGTTCGCCGCCGCCTGCGTGTAGCCGCCCGACCAGGTCCAGCCCCCGAACGACCAGAGGACCTTGAGGCCCGGGTTGGCGGCCTTGAGCTTGCGCAGCTGGTTGAAGTTGCCGCGCAGCGGCTGGTCCCAGGTGTCCGCGACGCCGTCGACGCTCTGGTCGGCGGTGTACGCCTTGTCGTAGGCCGCGTACGCGTCGCCGATCGAGCAGCGCCCGCCGGTCGTGTTCCCGAACGCGTACAGGATGTGCGTCAGCTTCGACGCGCTGCCCGACGTCCTGATGTTGTTGACGTGGTAGTTGCGCCCGTAGACGCCCCACTCCGCGAAGTACCCGACGAGCTTGCGGCCTGCGGGGTTCGCGGTCGGGTTCGAGGTGGGGCCCGTCGTCGGGTTCGTCGTGGGACCTGTCGTCGGGTTGGTCGTGGGACCCGTCGTCGGGTTCGTCGGGACGGTCCCGCCGGTGCAGGTGGCGCCGTTGACCGTGCAGCCCGTGGGCTGCGCGAACGGGCCGCTGCCGATGTACCCCCACGTCTGGGTGGCGCCCGGGGCGAAGGGGCCGGCCCAGCTCTTGGAGGTGACCTTGTAGTGGGTGCCGGTGCGGGTCACGTCCGCGTCCCACGAGCTGGTGATCGTGGTGCCGGCCGGCAGGTCGAACTCGAGCGTCCAGGTGCTCGCCGTGCTCGTCGTGCCGTTGGTGACGGTGACGGACGCCTGGTGACCGGTCCCCCAGTCCCCGGCGGACGTGAACGTCGCCGTGAAGGCCCCGGCCGCGGTGGCCGGGAGTGCGGCGACGAGGCCGGTCGCGACGAGCGCCGCGGCTGCGGCCATCGCGACGAGGGCTCCTCGTCGTCGCTGCTGGTGTGCGGGTCCGGCGCCGTCGCCGGCCCGCCTGGTGGGGTGATGCATCCTTGCCTCCCTGTGCGATGGGGAAGTGCGGGCATTTTGTAAGGGAAATTCACAAATCCCTCACCCATGAAACTAGCCAGAACGCCGGAATCCGGTCAACGATGCGCGGGAAATCGGCGGGAGCGCACGCAGCACTCCCCCGCGATCCGACGGGGGCGCCCCCGGACCGTCAGTGCCGCGGCGGGCGGACGAGCCGCGCGTGCGTGTCCGCCGCGGAGACGTCGGTGAGCGACGCGACCTGGTCGACCACGACGCGCAGCCGTGCCGCGTCGTCCGCGGCCTGCGTCCAGTCCGCCGCGAACGGCGGCTCGAGCGCGAGCGGCGCCCGGTCGGCCATGACGTGCACCAGGTCCGTGAGGACCTCGCGCTGGCGGTGGTACAGCGGCTCGAGCTCGCGCGGCGCCATCACGTACGCGACCGCGAGCCCCTTGAGCACGAGGATCTCCGCCTGCGTCTCGAGCGGCACGACGAGGTCCGCCGCGTAGCGCGTGAGCGGACCGGCGCCGTACTGCGCGCGCGTGGCCTTCTGGGAGGCCTTCGCGAACCGGCCGATGAGCTGGCTCGTGGCGTCCTTGAGCAGGGCGAGCGCACCGCGTGAGCCGTCGAAGCCCGGCGCCCACAGACGCGCCGCGACCAGGCGGTCCATCGCCTCGAGCAGCCCGTTCTCGTCCACCGCGTCGCCGTACCAGGTCGAGATCGCCTCCGCGACGCGCGCCCGCTCGTCGGGGATCGACAGCACCGCGAGGTCGAGGCGGCCGCCCACCACCGCGTCCTCGACGTCGTGCACCGAGTACGAGATGTCGTCCGCGAGGTCCATGACCTGCGCCTCGAGACACTTGCGGCCCGCGGGCGCGTCCCGGCGCAGCCACTCGAACACCGGCAGGTCGTCCTCGTAGACGCCGAACTTGTGCGTCGGCCGACCGCTCGCCGGGCTCACGGGTCCCTGCAGGTGGCGCCACGGGTACTTCACCGACGCGTCGAGCGAGGCGCGCGTGAGGTTGAGCCCCACCGAGCGCCCGTCCGGCGCGACGACCTTCGGCTCGAGCCGCGTCAGGAGACGCAGCGTCTGCGCGTTGCCCTCGAAGCCACCGATCCCCTTCGCGAGCGCCGCGAGCGCACGCTCGCCGTTGTGCCCGAACGGCGGGTGGCCGAGGTCGTGCGCGAGGCACGCGGTGTCGACGACGTCCGGGTCGCACCCCAGCGCCTTCGCGATCTCACGCCCCACCTGCGCGACCTCGAGCGTGTGCGTCAGCCGCGTGCGCACGAAGTCGTCCGACGAGGGACCGAGCACCTGCGTCTTGGCACCCAGGCGGCGCAGCGCCGAGGAGTGCACGATGCGCGCGCGGTCGCGCTCGAACGGCGTGCGCCCCTTGGACTTCGCCGACTCGGCGACCCAGCGCTCACGGTCGACGTCGACGTAGCCGCCGACGTCCAGGTGCTCCAGCGTGGTCATCGGTGCCCAGCGTACGCAACGGCACGGGTCAGGACAGCCGCCAGACCTGCGCTGACGGCCCCCGCGACCCGCCGACGACGAGCCCCGCCGGCGTCAGGGTCACCGACCCGTCGCCGTGCAGCCGCTCGGCCGCGCGCGCGGTCACCGCCAGGCGCGCGCCCGGCCAGGCGTCGCGTGCGAGCACGACGAGCACGCGCTCGTCGGCGGTCTCGCGCAGGTACGCCACCGCGTCGTCCTCGGCCAGCACCCAGCGCAGCCCGCCCTCACGCAGCGCGCGCGACGAGCGCCGCAGCGCGAGGAGCTCGCGGTACGTCTCGAACGTCTCGACGTCCCACGGCGCGCCCTGCGCACCCGGCCGGCCGTCGATGCGGTCCCAGGGCATCGGGACGCGACCGTGCTCGCCGTTGACGCCCGTGAGGCCACCCTCGTCGCCCGCCCAGACCACGGGCGTGCCGGGGTAGGTCGCCAGAAGCGCGGCAGCCACCTCCACGCGCTCGCGCGACCCCGCGACGGTCCGGATGCGCGCGGTGTCGTGCGAGCCGAGCAGGTTCCACTGGTGCCGCGTGACCGACCACGGGACGGTCGAGTCGAAGTCACGCATCGTGGCGACCATGGCCGCTCCCCCGGACCTCGGCACCGGCACGGGCAGACCCATGAACGGCAGCGTCGAGCCCGGCTCGACCACCCACGTCCACACGGGCCGGGTGAACGCGGAGTAGTTCATGTTGGTGTGCCAGCCGCCCACCACCAGGTCGGCCGCGGCGTCGTGGAAGTGCTCCGAGACGAGCACGGCCGACGGGTTGGCCTGCGCCATCGTCGTGCGGATCGCGCGGGCGACCGCGTGCGTGTGGTCGTCGGCCGCGTGCCGCCCCGTCATGTTGGCGACGTCGATCCGCCACCCGTCGAGCGCGAACGGCGGCTCGAGGTAGCGCGCGACCACGGAGTCCGGGCCCTCGACGAGCCGTCGGGCCAGACCCGCGGCGTTGTAGTTGAGCTTCGGCAGGGACGCGTGGCCGAGCCAGCCGACGTAGCCGGGCGGCTCCTCGGTCCAGTAGTAGAACTGCGCCTCGTCGCTCGTCGGGTCGGACTGCGCCCGGGTGAACCAGTCGTGACCCGCGCCGGTGTGGTTGGTCGTGAGGTCGCCCACGACCCGCATCCCCCGGGCGTGCACCGCGCCCGCGAGGGACGCGAGCGCCGCGTCGCCGCCGAGCAGCGGGTCGACGTGCGCGAACGACGTCGCGTCGTAGCGGTGGTTCGAGCGCGCCGGGAAGACGGGCGTGAGGTACAGCGTGTCGACGCCGAGCCGCTGCAGGTGGTCCAGCCGCGCCTCGATCCCTGCCAGGTCACCCCCGTAGAGCTGCTGCGCCACGCCCGGGCCCGCGTCGATCGGCTCGTCGGACCACGCGGCGGGCAGCGCCCAGTCGGGCAGCGGGCCGGTAGGCGGACCGGTGTGGCCCGACGAGCGGGCGAACCGGTCCGGGAACACCTGGTACACCACGGCGTCGTCGAGCCAGCGCGGGGCCGGCTCGTGCACGGTCAGCCGGAAGTCGCCGGCGTCGGTCACGTCCCGTGAGTGCACGCCGCGCCCGTCGAGCCAGCGGTACCCGCCGGGCTCGTCGAGCAGGAACCGGTAGGAGGTGACGGGGTTGTGCACGAGCACGTCGGCGACGTACCAGCGCTCGTGCTCGTCGCCGCGATCGAGCCGCGCGGGGACGAGCCGCGGCTCGCCGTCCCGCACGACCCGCACCCACACCCCGCGCTCGGTCCGCGACGCGGGGACGCGCACCCGGACGGGTACGACGTCCCCGAGCCGCGGCGTGCCGCGTGCGACGTACAGCTCCGACCCGTCGTGGTGCGGCAGGCCTGATGACGTCATCCCTTGACGGAGCCCGCCGTGAGGCCGCCGACGATGTACTTCTGCAGGAACATGAACAGCAGCACGACGGGCACGGCGGCGACCACGGCACCGGCGGCGAACAGCCCCCACGGCGCGGTGCGCTCGTCGGCCGCGAGCGAGTACAGCCCCACCGCGACGGTCCAGTGGTCCGAGCGCTGCAGCACGACCTTCGCGATGAGGAAGTCGCCGAACGACGAGATGAACGACAGCAGCCCGACGACCGCGAGGATCGGCGTGACCATGCGCAGGATGATCGTCCAGTAGATCTGGCCGTGCGTCGCGCCGTCCATCTTCGCGGCCTCGTCGAGCTCGCGCGGGACCGTGTTGAAGAAGCCGTACATGAGGAACGTGTTCACGCCCAGCGCGCCACCGAGGTACACGAAGATCAGCCCGAGCAGGCTGTCGAGCCCCAACGCCGGGAAGACGTCCTTGAGCGTGAGCAGCAGCAGGAAGATCGCGACGAACGCGAGGGTCTGCGGGAACATCTGCGCGAGCAGCAGCCCGGTGAGCCCCTTCTCACGGCCCTTGAACCGGAACCGCGAGAACGCGTACGCGGCCGCGGCGCCCATGAGGACCGTGCCGATCGCCGTCACGGAGCACACGACGAGCGAGTTGCCGAGCCACGTCCAGAACCCGCGCGCCTCCAGGTCGGCGAAGTTCTCGCCCGAGACGGTGCGGAACAGGCGGTTGGACCCGACGAGCGAACCGCCCGGGTTGAGGGACGCGGAGATGACGTACAGCAGCGGCGTCACGCAGATCACGATCATGACGAGCGCCACGAGGTAGCGCCACGACACCTCGCGCCACCAGCGCCGCCCGTGCGTCCCGCTGCGGCGCAGGTTCGTCGTGGCCCTGCCCGGCTGGGTCTGGGTGGTGGTCATCACAGCTCCTCGAGACGACGCGTGCGACGGAAGCCCCACCAGGAGATCGCGCCGACCAGGATGAAGATGAGGATCGACAGGGCGCTCGCGAAGCCGTACTGCTTGAGGCCGCTCTCGAAGGCGATGGAGTAGACCATCGAGATGAGGATGTCCGTGTGCCCGACGACGACGGGCGTGCCGACGAAGTTGGGCCCACCTCCGGTGAGCATGTAGATGAGCGCGAAGTTGTTGAAGTTGAACGCGAACGACGCGACCAGCAGCGGTGCGACCGAGACCATCAGCAGCGGCAGCGTGATCGAGCGCATGATGCGCCAGGGCTTGGCGCCGTCCATGCGTGCCGACTCGTAGACCTCACCGGGGATCGACTGCAGCGCGCCCGTGCACACGATGAACATGTACGGGAAGCCGAGCCACAGGTTGACCGCGATGATCGAGAGCTTCGCGAGCCACGGGTCGGTCAGCCACGGGATCTCGGCACCGCCGAGGATCACCTGGTTGAGGAAGCCGCTGCGCGTGTTGAGCATGCCCTTCCACACGAGCGCGGAGATGAAGGCCGGGACCGCGTACGGGAGGATCAGCAGTGCGCGCAGCAGCTTGCGGGCCCGCACGCGCGGGTCGTTGAACACGACCGCGAGGAACAGGCCGAGCACGAACGTCGTGACGACCGACAGCAGGGCGAACGCGAACGTCCACAGGAAGATCTCGACGAACGCCGTGCGCAGGCGGTCGTCGCTGAACGCCCGCGTGAAGTTCTCGAAGCCCACGTTGACGCGCCAGCCGGGCGTGATGGTCGAGCCGTCCTCGGCCTGGAACTGCCCATGGTCGTTGGGCCGGTAAACCACGCCGGTCTGCGTGTCGGTCATGGTGTCGGCGGCGGGGTCGTACTCCATGACGGACTCGAAGATGTAGCCCGTCGAGCCGTCCTGCGTGCGCAGCGACCCGTCGGCGGCGTCGTCGGACACCGGCACGCGCAGGTCGACGATCTCCTGCTGCCGCTGCGCCACGGCCCCGAAACCGAGCACCTCGTGGTCGGGCAGAGCCGTGACCTTGTCGGACTCGACGGTCGCGTCCGGCGCGGGGGCGAGCGGGTCCCCCTGCGTGCCGGCGAGCGCCTGGCCGTCGCGCACGATCGCGAACGTGAGGGCCCCGTCACCGTCGGTGAGGATCGTCAGCGGGTACGCCTGCGAGCCCTCCAGGCGCTGCTCGTTCTGCGCGAGGATCGCGGCGACCGCGTCGTCCTTCGTGGAGTTGTGGCCGTCGCCGTAGTTCGTGAACGCCACGTACGCCGTGTAGCAGGCGGTGAAGATCACGTAGACGAGCAGGAACACCAGCCCGGGCAGGAGGTACTTCGCGGCGAGCGCCCGCCGCGAGAAGTACGCCCAGTTGACGGCGACGAGCGCCAGGACGAGGAAGGCGACGATCGCCCACTGCTCGACCGAGATCGCCGTGAGGATGCCGTACAGCCCGATCGCGTCGATCAGGCCGACCAGCACGAGCTTGGCCAGGAAGCCCTTGGAGAAGTCCCGGGCGGGCGAGGAGTCACCGCGCACGGGGCGCGCGTCGCCGGGAGGTGGTTCGGGTGGGGCGTGCTCGCTGTCGGGCGCGATCGTCTGCTGCGACATGGGGTCCTCCGCGCGGCGCCCGCCGTCGGGCGCCGATGTGTGCAGTGTGCTCCGCCGCCGCACGGCGCGCGCGTGGGCGCGGTACGGGGGCGGGGGTCCGGGGCGTGCCGGGTCACGGCACGTGAGGCGGCCGCCCGCACGCGCCGGGTGGCGGAGCGGGCGGCCGGTCAGGTCACGCCGCGTCGATCGCGTCCTGCATGTTCTTGACCATCGTGTTCCAGGCGCCGACGGGGTCGGTGGCCTGGCCGCCGATGATCTGCACCTGCGTGGTGCCCCAGAACTGCCACATCGCGCCCATCTCGGGGATCGACGGCATCGGGGCGCCGGTTGCGCCGGCCTCGTTGAAGCCCTGGAGGATCGGGTCGTCGACCTTGGCCGCAGCGGTCTTCAGGGCCGGCATGCGGCCACCCAGGTCGAACAGCTTCGACTGGACGGCCTCGGTCGTCAGGTAGTTCACGACGAACTCGTTCGCGAGGACCGGGTTGGCCGACTTCGCCGAGATGAACGCGCCCTGCACGCCCACGAACGGCTTGGCCTCCGCGCCACCCGCGCTCGGGACGGGGAGGACGGAGATGTCGAGGCCGGCCTTGGTGAACTCGGTCGTGTACCAGGGGCCGGTCACGATGTACGGGGACTCGCCGTTGAGGAAGGCCTCCTTGACCTGGTCGCCGCCGAGCGCCGGGTCGAGGACCTTCTCCTTACCGAGCTTCTGCAGGTACGTCGCGAACTTCCCGCCGTTCTCGCCGCCGAGGCCGAGCTCGGTGGTGTACGAGCCGTCCGCGGTCTGGGTGAAGATCGGGGCGTCGAACGAGGTCTGCAGCGGGTACAGGTGGTACGCGTCGCCCTGGTCACCCTGCTGGATGAGCACCGGGTACTTGACGCCGGCGGCCTTGCCCTCGGCGACCAGCTCGTCGAACGTCGTCGCCTTGGTCTCGGGGACGAGCTTGTTGTTGCGGACGAGCGCGATGTTCTCGATCGCGTACGGGGCGCCGTAGACCTGGCCGTCGTAGGTGAACGCCTGCACGGCGGACGGCGCGAACTCGTCGCTCTTGGCGCCGAGCTGGATCGGGGCGACGACGCCGTTGTTGACGAACTCGCCGGTCCAGTCGTGCGCGCCGACGATGACGTCGGGACCCTGGCCGGTCGGGACCTGCGAGACGAAGTCGGTGCGGATGTCGCCCGACACCTTCTGCACGAGGTCGACCTTGACGCCGGTCTCGGACTGGAACTCCTCGACGATCGGCTTCATGACGTCGATGCGGGTCTCGTCGACCCACATCGTGAGCGTGCCGGTGAGCGCGGGCTCGGTGGTGGCCGCGCCGGCCGTCGGCTCCGTGGTCTCGTTCGCACCGTCGTCACCGCTGCCGCCGCACGCGGTGAGTGTCAGTGCGAGCCCCAGCGCGGCCGCGAGGGCCGGGATGCTCCGTCGCATCGTGTGTCTCCTGATCTTGGGTGGCGTAGCCCAGAGACGCCCACGCGACGACCGTGCTGTGACGGGCTCCTGCGACCGGCTCTGGCCTGATGATGCCGACGCTAACGCCGTTGCAAGGCGACCTGCAAGTCGTTACGGTAACTTTCAGGCAACGGTTTCAGACGGTCGTCCAGACGTCCAGAATGGCTGCTCGAACGACCCGGAGAGACCCACGAACCCGAATGGGCGAGGACGAGGAGGTCCCATGTCCCCTACGCTGCCTCCCGTGCGTACGCGGTTGACGGACCTTGCGGAACAGGCCGGTGTCAGCACCGCCACCGTGTCCCGTGTCCTCAACGGCAAGCACGGTGTGTCGGCGCAGGCACGCCAGGCGGTGCTCGCCGCTCTCGACGTGCTCGGCTACGAGCGCCCCGAGAAGCTGCGCACCCGCTCCGCGGGCCTCGTCGGCCTCGTCGTGCCCGAGCTCGCCAACCCCGTGTTCCCCGCGTTCGCGCAGGTCATCGAGTCGATGCTGACCGAGCGCGGCTACACGCCGCTGCTGTGCACGCAGTCACCCGGCGGCACCACCGAGGACCAGTACGTCGAGATGCTGCTCGAGCACGGCGTCGCCGGCATCGTGTTCATCTCGGGCCTGCACGCCGACACCTCCGCGAGCAAGGAGCGCTACCACCGGCTACGCAGCCGGGGTATGCCGATCGTGCTCGTCAACGGGTTCGCGTCCGGTGTCGACGCGCCGTTCGTCTCGACCGACGACGAGGCAGCTCTCGACCTTGCGTTCCGGCACCTCGTGTCGCTCGGCCACCGCTCGATCGGTCTCGCGATCGGCCCCGACAGGTTCGTGCCCGCACAGCGCAAGCGCGCCGCGTTCGCCGACAACCTGAACCGGTACCTCGGCCTCACCGACGCCGAGAACCACATCGTCTCGACCCTGTTCACGGTCGAGGGCGGCCAGGCCGCCGCGCTCGAGCTCATCGCCTCGGGCCACACGGCCGTCGTCTGCGGCTCCGACCTCATGGCCCTCGGCGCGATCCGGGCCGCCCGCTCGCGCGGCCTCGAGGTGCCGGACGACCTGTCCGTCGTCGGGTTCGACGACTCGCCGCTCATCGCGTTCACCGACCCGCCCCTGACCACGGTGCGCCAGCCCGTGCTCGCGATGGGGCACGCGGCGGTCTCGGCGCTCGTCGCCGAGATCAACGGCACCCCCGCCTCGCGCATCGAGCTCAAGTTCCACCCCGAGCTCATCGTGCGCGGGTCCACGGGTGCCGCACCCGCCACGGTCGGGCTCGCGCCCGCAGCGACCCGCTGACCCGCGAGCGCCGCGGGCCCGGTCACCGGGCCCGCGGCACCTCGCTGCGTGGACCGGCGCACGACGTCGAGCCCCGCCTCCCCCGGTCCCCGGCCACCCCCGGCCGACCCCCGCACGTCCGCGCCCGCGGACCCCAGAGAAAGACCACCGCGTGACCACCCTCGACACCCGACCGACCCTCGTCCACGCACCCGGCTCGCCCGACGGCGAGTGGTGGCGCGACGCCGTCATCTACCAGGTCTACCCGCGCTCGTTCGCGGACGGCACGGGCGACGGCGTGGGCGACCTGCCCGGCATCACCGAGCGCCTGCCGCACCTCGCCGAGCTCGGCGTCGACGCCGTGTGGCTCTCGCCGTTCTACCGCTCGCCGCAGGCCGACGCGGGCTACGACGTGGCGGACTACCGCGACGTCGACCCCCTGTTCGGCACGCTCGCCGACTTCGACGTCATGCTCGAGGCCGCGCACGGCCTCGGGCTGCGCGTGATCGTCGACCTGGTGCCGAACCACACGTCCGACGAGCACGCGTGGTTCGTCGAGGCGCTGGCGGCCGGCCCGGGCTCACCCGCGCGCGAGCGGTACCTGTTCCGCGACGGCCGCGGCGAGCACGGCGAGCTGCCGCCGAACAACTGGCAGTCGATCTTCGGCGGCCCGGCCTGGACGCGCGTGCCGGACGGCCAGTGGTACCTGCACCTGTTCGACTCCAAGCAGCCCGACCTCGACTGGGAGCACCCCGAGGTCCGCGCCGAGTTCGAGGACGTCCTGCGGTTCTGGCTGGACCGCGGCGTCGACGGGTTCCGCATCGACGTCGCGCACGGGATGGTCAAGGCACCCGGCCTGCCCGACTGGCACGGCCACGTGTCCATGATCGAGGGGTCGCAGGACGCGTCGGCGCTCGACCGCGTCGACGAGGTCACGGGGTCCGGCAACCAGGGCCCGATGTTCGACCAGGAGGGCGTGCACGAGATCTACCGCGCCTGGAACAGGGTGCTCGCCGACTACGACGGCGACCGCGCGCTCGTCGCCGAGGCGTGGGTCGAGCCGCTGTCCCGCCTCGCGCGCTACGTGCGCCCCGACGAGATGCAGCAGGCGTTCAACTTCGCATTCCTCGCGACGCTGTGGCACGCGCCCTCGCTGCGCGACGTCATCACGGCGTCGTACGCCGCGAGCGACGCCGTCGGCGCGCCCACCACGTGGGTGCTGTCGAACCACGACGTGGTGCGCCACGCCTCCCGGCTGGGCCTGCCGGTGCCGGGCTCGCGCCCGAACGGCATCGGCGCGCGCGACGAGCAGCCCGACGAGGAGCTGGGCCTGCGCCGCGCACGCGCCGCGACGCTGCTCATGCTCGGCCTGCCCGGCTCGGCGTACGTCTACCAGGGCGAGGAGCTCGGCCTGCCGGACCACACCGCGCTGCCCGACGACGCGCGTCAGGACCCCGCGTTCTTCCGCACGCAGGGTGCCGAGCTCGGCCGCGACGGCTGCCGCGTGCCGCTGCCCTGGTCGGCCGACGCCCCCGCGTTCGGCTTCTCGCCCACGGGTGCGGCCTGGCTGCCGCAGCCGCTGTCGTGGGCGCGGTACGCGCTGGACGCGCAGCGGGGTGTGCCCGGCTCGACGTACGAGCTCTACCGCGCGGCGCTCGCGCTGCGCAAGGCCGAGGCGCTCGGCTCGGGCGGGCTGGCCTGGCACGCGTCGCACGACGACGTCCTGGACCTGGTCAACCGGGACGTGCGTGTCGTCGCGAACCTGTCGGCGGAGCCGGTCGTGCTGCCCGCGCCGACGCAGCTGCTGCTCGCGTCGGGCCCGGTCTCGGGCGACGCATCCGGCGGGCTGCTCGTCGAGCCGGAGACCACGGTGTGGGTGCGCGCCTGACGCACGCCTGACGGCCGGGGCCGGGCCTCGCGGAGACGTCCGCGGGACCCGGCCCTTCGTCGTCGTGGCGCGGTCAGCGCGTGCGGCTCACGTCCCACGCCACCGCGGACCCGGCCGGCACGACGACGTCGACGCGTCCGTCACGCACCCGGGTCGGCGCGCACGTCCCGGCCCCGGCGAGCACGTCGCAGTACTCGCCGTCGGGCAGCCGGGTCGCGAGCGTCGCGCGCAGCTCGTCGTCGCCGAGGTTCACGACGACGAACCCGCGCTGTCCGCGTCCGAGCGCGACGGCGTCGCCCTGCGACCACGTGTCGACGACGGGCGCGTCGCCCACGACGCCGCGCCAGCCCACCATGCCCGCGACCTGCGGCCAGCGGTGCTGGCAGACCCAGTCGCCGGGGGCCAGGTCGTCGCCCGGCGCGACGTCGGGCGCGCACGTCGCGTCGAGCACCCGCCCGTCGGTGTCCTGACGCGGGCCCGCGTCGACGTCCTCGAACGCGTAGCCCGAGTACACCTGCGGCGTGCCGTACGTGCCGGCGAGCATCAGCACGGTCGCGAGCGCGTCGTCGGTCCCGGCGCGGTAGGACAGCGTGGAGCCGTTGCGCTCGGTGTCGTGGTTCTCGACGAACGCGACCGCGTCGGCGGACGGCACGTACCGGGCGGTCGACTCGCCGAGCTCGAGCGCGAGCCCCGGCGAGCCCGCGACGACCCCGGCGAGCTCCTTGCCGTACGTGAACTCGTACACCTGGCCGTTCGGGGTGTACTCCTCGGGCGTGATCGGCTCCGCCGAGCCGCGGATGACCTCCTGCATGACGGCGACGTCGTCGGGCAGGGCAGCGACGACCGCCGCGACGTCCTCGGTCGCCATGTGCTTGGCCGCGTCGATGCGGAAGCCGTCGACCCCGAGGTCCACGAGGTCCTGCAGGTACGCCGCGAGGCGCTCGCGCACGTGGGCGGCGCCGGTGTCGAGGTCCGCGAGGTTCAGCAGCTCGCACGTCTGGACCTGCGCGCGGTCCAGGTACATCGCGATGTCGTCGTCCGGCGTCAGCCCGCAGTGGTGGAAGTCCGCGGGCGTCCACGTGCCGGGGTACTCGTAGTGCTCGTACGGCGAGCCGGCCCAGCCGGTGCCGGGCACGTCCTGCCCCGTCATGTGGTTGACGACGGCGTCGACGCGCACGTCGACGCCCGCCTCGTGGCACGCGTCGACCATGGACGCGAACTGCTCGCGCGTGCCGAGCCGCGACTCGAGGCGGTAGCTGACGGGCTGGTACGACGTCCACCAGGGCTCGCCGGTGATGTGCTCGTTGGGCGGTGAGGTGAGCACCCACGCGTACCCCGCGGGCCCGAGCGTCGTGGAGCACTCCTGCGCGATCGCGTCCCACGTCCACTGGAAGAGCTGCACGCCGACGTCGTGCCCGCTGCCGTCCGACGCGGGCTGCGTGGCGGGGTCGGGGGGGTCGTCCGAGCACGCGCCGAGCGCGGCGGGCAGGAGGAGCAGGGCCGCGAGCGCGGCCCAGCCGCGGCGCGCGCGGCGTGCGAGGTGCGTCATCGTCACCACCAGGTCGTCGTCGTCAGGTCTGCGCGCACTGCAATCCGTTGCAGCAATTTTCGTCGCGCGCTTCCAGGGTACGGGTCCAGCGCCGTAGGTTGCGTGCGTGACCCACGTCGTCGTGAACGGACCCGCCACCTGGAACACCGTCGTCCGGGTGGCCGAGCTCCCCGAGCCCGTCCCGCACATGGTGCTGGCCTCCGCGCACCACGACGACCTCGGGGGCACGTCCGCCGGCAAGGCCCGCACCCTCGCCGCGCTCGGTGTGCCGACCACGCTCGTCACCACCCTCGGCGACGACGAGCACGCGGAGCGGGTCCTGACCGCGCTCCGGCCGCGCGCGGGCGCGGCGCCGCTCACGGTGCTCGACCGGCCGGCGGTCGCGGGCCGCACCGAGCGGCACGTCAACCTCGTCTCCGACGACGGCGACCGGCTCTCCGTCTACCTCGAGCTGCCCACCGCTCCCCCGGCGGACGACGCGCTGCGTGACCTCGTGCGCTCCGCCGACGCCGCGGTCCTCGACCTGGCCACGTCCTCGCGCGAGCTCCTGAGCGTCGCGCGCGCCGCGCACGTCCCGGTGTGGTGCGACGTGCACGACGACGACGGCATCGGCGACCACCAGCGCGCGTTCGTCGCGGCCGCGGACGTCCTGCTGGTGTCCGACGCGCGGCTCGCCGACCCCGGCGCCTACCTGTCCGCGGCGGTCGCGGGCGGCGCGTCGCTCGCGGTCTGCACGCGCGGCGCCCGCGGGGCCATCGCGCGCGACGCGGACGGCTGGTGGGAGGTCGGGCCGGCCGACGTCGGACCGGTGCTCGACGCCGAGGGCGCCGGTGACGCGTTCCTCGCCGGCCTGCTGCGCGCCGTGCTCGCGGGCGAGCCGCGCGCGCGGACGCTCGCCGAGGCCGCCGCGACCGCGGGGCTCGCCGTCACGCACGTCGGGCTCGGCGCACCGCACGCCACCGTGCAGGACGTGGTCCGGCTCGCCGCGACGGTGCGGGTCGCGCGCGTCGAGTGAGGTCCCGCTCCGCCGCGCGGAGCGGGGTCAGCCTGTGGCTTCGTTCGCTTGGTGGCGGGGTTTTTGCAGCGCTCCGTGGCGGTCTTGTTGCCGCGATCACGCAGGACTGGCTGCAGGTAGGTGTCGCGGTCTGAACCGAGAGGGGTGCGCCCGGTCGGGGCCGTTTGGATCGCTGCCGCTACGTCAGAGTCCGAAGGCTCCGCCGCTGACGAGGATCACGATGCCGAGGCCGATGAGAACGATGGGGAAGAGGATGTGCTCCCAGCGTTCGAGCACTTCGGCGATCGGGGGGCGGGTGGCGACGAACTTTGCCAGGGCCACCAGGACCGCGACGAGCGCGAGGAAGATGATGCAGTAGGCGACTACTGCGAGAGGTTCCACGCTGAGGAAGACAGGGGTGTAGACGCCGATGTTGTCGCCGCCGTTGGCAAGGGTGACGCCTGCGACTGTCCACACGCCGACCTTCTTGCCGGCAACCTTGACCTCGTCGTCATCGTCGTCATCGTCTCCGCGCCAGGCCTGCCATGCGGCCCAGAGGCCGAGGCCCAGAGGGATGAGACCGAAGTACGGGATGGCTGCCGAGGGCAGGAATGCTCCGGCACCGATAGTCACCAGGACCGCGGCACCGAGGATGCCGGCGAATCCGAGGTACTGGCCGGCCAGAATGCGGGCGGTAGTGCCGCGCTGGCCTGCCCCTCGCGCGAAGAAGAGGGAGAGCACGATGATGTCGTCGATGTTGGTCGCTGCGAACAGGCCCATCGCCTGCAAGACCGAGGTGAGGATCATGCGCCCTCCCCAGCTGCGTCGCATCCGGGAAGCGAGCAGGCGGGATCGATGCACGGGGCGTCTTCGTCCACTGCCAGGGTGGCATCGACCAGTGCCGTCAGCGCCTGCGCCAGGTGCGAATCGGCGATCTCATATCGTGTCCGACGACCCTCGGGCTCGGAGACGACGATCCCGCAATCGCGCAGGCATGCCAGGTGGTTGGACACGTTCGGGCGTGTCAGGTCCAGATCTCGGGCCAGTTCCGCCGGGTAAGCGGGATGGTCGAGCAGGGTCAAGATGATCCGGGATCGAGTGGGGTCGGCCAGTGCACGACCCAGGCGGTTCATCACGTCGAGACGCGAAGCAATAGTCAGCATCGACTGAACTATACAGCGCGCACTGAACACTCGGTCACAGGCGTCAGCCCAGATCGCATGCCCGTAAGGGGAACCCTCACCGGACACCACCGCTACTTATCGAGAGGAACGATGTGACTCCCGGCGGAAGTTGGCGGGCTCCTGCCGGGACTAAGTGGCGGTGGGCTGGCCGGGCGTTCGATCCGCTGACCAGCTGGCCGTGGGTGCCGTCGTCGCGGTGAACGGACCTGACGGGCAGGAGTGGGGCGACGGAGCCACGACGGTGTCCGGCGCCACTGTTACCCAGCGCCTTGGCGATGGCCTCCCGGCCGGGGACTTCCAGGTCGCTTGCGCTCCGTGTCCGGTGACGGCCACCCTGTCGACGGGACCTTCCGCTTCACCGTTGAGGCGGCGCCTGAAAGCGCGAGCACATCTGAGCCGTCGCCCGAGCGTGCCGACGAAGGGGCGACACCGACCTGGCCGCCTACAACGCGATGCTCGCACGCCTGGCCCGGCGCGCCGATGCCACCGCCCCTGGGCGCACCCAGCAACCAGGGGCCCCCCAAGCGCTCGGCGGAGGTGTCGAGGGACTGAGCGGCTACCAGGTCAGGTCTGAGCACTCGTGCTGCTGCTGGGCCGTCTCCACCTGGAGCGTGGCGTGGGCGATGCCGAAGCGATCCCGCAGGATGTCCCGCGCGGCGGCCAGGACCGCGGCGTGATCCGATCCGCTGCTCGCGACGAGGTGAGCGGTGGCGACGTTCATCCCGGAGGTCAGCACCCACAGGTGCAGGTCGTGGATGGCGCTCACGCCGGGCACGGCGCTCAGCTCTCGGCTGACGGCCTCCGGGTCGATGCCGGCGGGTGCGTGCTGGCCGAGTACCGCGACGACCTGCCGCCCCAGGGTGACGGCACGCACGATGACGAAGATGGCGATCGCCAGGGCGACGACGAGGTCCCAGACCGGTCGCCCGGTGGCGATGATCAGAACACCGGCGACCATGACACCGACGGAGCCGGCAGCGTCGGCCACCACTTCGAAGTAGGCGCCCCGGACGTTGAGGCTGTCCTTGGACCCGCTGCGCAGCAGCAGCATGGAGACAAGGTTGATCACCAGGCCCACGAAACCGACCGCGAGCATCACGCCCGAGGGTAGGGACGGGTCCTCGCCGATCCGGCTGATCGCCTCGACCACCACGTACACCCCGACGCCGAGCATGATCAGCACGGTCAGGCCGGAAGCGAAGACTTCCGCGCGGTACGAGCCGTAGGTTCTTCTTCCGGTGGGGTCGGGGCGGGTGGCGATCCGGGTGGCGAGCAGGGACGCCCCCAGGGCCACGACGTCGGCGGCCATGTGCCCGGCGTCGGAGATCAGCGCGAGCGAGCCGGAGATCAGCCCCGCTGCCAGCTCGACGGCGAAGAACGTCGCGGTCAGGAAGAACGCTGCGGCGAGGCGGCGGCGGTAGCGCCCGCCGGCGTGCTCAGCGACGGGGGCGTGAGCGTGCCCGGCGCCCATCAGCGGATCCCTTCGTGTCCGGTGTGCTCGCGGCACACGTCCAGCAGCATCCGCACGTGGGTATCGGCCAACCGGTAGTACACCCGGCGGCCCTCTCGCCGGTTGCCCACCACCCCCGAGGCCCGCAGTAGACGCATCGTCTGGGACACCGACGCCTCTGGGACCTGCACCGCTGCGGAGATGTCGCACACGCACAGCTCACCGGCCTCCAGCAGCGCGTAGAGGATCTTGGTGCGCCGTACGTCACCGAGCAACCGGAACAGCTCGGCCAGCGTCCCTGCCTCGGCGTCGTCCGGGACGCTGGCGCGGACCAGCGCCACGCGCTGCGACAGGGGATCATCACCGACGCAGCCGTCCAACGGCAGGACCCGACCCATGGGCATCTCCTCATCTACGCGGATCTTCAGATAACGTCACCCTAGCGCTGCGATCGCCGTGGGGTCGCAACCGGTCGATCGGTCTTCAGACCCATGTCGCTGTCAGGGACGCAGGCGGGGAGGAACGTATGCAGGACGACCCGGGCGTTACGGGGCCGGTGTGGCTGCCGACCGCACCGGCGTCCCTGGAGACGATGCTGGCACCGACGCTGCAGCCCGTGCCGGTCCTTCCGGTGCTGGCGGTGGTGCTGCTGGTGCTGTACCTGGCGGGCGCGTGCCGGCTGTGGCTGCGGGGTCGGCGCTGGTCGATCGGTGCGACCATCTCGTTCACGGTGGGCTGTGTGGTGCTGGCGCTGGTGACCGGTGCGGGCATCGAGGGGTACGGGTTGCGGCTGTTCTCGGCGTTCATGTTCCAGCAGCTGACGTTGATGATGCTCGTCCCACCGCTGCTGGTGCTGGGGCGGCCCGGCACGTTGCTGCTGCGCGCGACCCCGCACCGGGGGGTGGGCACGGTGGTGCTGGTCACGGCGCGGCGGGCCCTGCGCAGCCGGGTCAGTCGGGTGGTGCTGCACCCGGCGGTGATGGTGCCGTTGTTCCTGCTGGCGTTCTACGGGCTGTACCTGGCCGAGCTCGCCGACCCGCTGCTGCGCACCTGGACCGGGCACCTCGCCCTGGAGGTGGGGTTCCTGGTGGCCGGTCTGCTGTTCACCGTGCCGGTGCTGTCCACCGACCCGTTGCCTATCCGGCAGACCCATCACGGCCGGGCACTGGACCTGCTGCTGGAGATGCCCCTGCACGCGTTCTTCGGGGTGATCGTGATGATGGCCCCCGCGCCGATGGTCCCGCTGTTCGCCGCGCCGCCGGCCGGCTGGGGGATCGATCCCCTGCGCGACCAGCAGCTGGCCGGTGGGCTGGCCTGGTCCTACGGGGAGGCGCCGGGACTGCTGATGCTCCTGCTGATCGCCAGCAGGTGGCAGCGCAACGACACCGAGCGCTCCACCGCCCGAGACCGGCAGATCGACCGCGACGGCGGCGCCGACGCCGAGCTCGAGCAGTACAACGCCTACCTCGCGCGCTTGAACGGCTCGCGGCCCTCGGGGGCGCCACCTGCACAACCGTGATGGTCGAGCCTCACGGGACCGCAGCATCGGACGTTGTCGACACCGCGGTGGTGGTCTTCTCGACGATGTCCTGGCCGAGCCGTATCCCGGTGTAGGCCGCGACGGCCATCAGCACGAGGAACCCGACGATCAGGCGCCACTCCAGCCACGAGGGCCACACGCGGGTGACCCACACCCGGCCCGGCACCCGCAGGGCTCGCACCCGCTGGGCCCGCACCCGCAGCCTCGGGGCCTGGGCCTCCGCCGCGCGGAGCCGCCGCGGGAAGGGGCGGCGGCTGCGGTCACGGCCGGGTCGCCGACTGCCTACCAGCGCACCGCTGACGACAGCGGCCGCCGCCAGGACGTAGACGGCGGTCTGCGGCGTGGTGCCCAGTCGCGCCGCCGGGGTGAGCGTGCTGCGCAGCGGCAGCGAGGCGATGAGCTCCTCATCGGTGAACAGACCGGTCCGCGCCACGACCGCCCCGTCCGGCATGATCATCGCGCTGACGCCGACGGTGGAGACCTGGACGGTCGACCTGCCGTGCTCCACCGCCCGGAAGCGGGACATCGCCAGCTGCTGGGTCGACTCCGGAGTGCGCCCGAACGAGGCGTTGTTGGTCGGGATGACGATCAGCTCTGCCCCGTCGAGGACCCCTTCGCGGATGAGGTCTGCGTAGGCGACCTCGAAGCAGATCCCGGTGGCCAGGCGCACGTCACGTCCAAGCGCGTCGATCCACACGTCCATGACGGCGGGGTCGCCGCCGGCTGCCATGTCCGTGGTGACCCGGTCGACGAGCGGAGTGAGCTGGCGGAAGAACGCGCGGAAGGGGACGTACTCCCCGAAGGGCACCGGGTGCTGCTTGGCGTAGGCGTCGCCACTCCCCGCACCGGCGGTCCAGGTGATGATCTCGTTGTAGCGGATGTCCTGCCCGTCGGGAAACCGCTGGGTCCCCAGCAGCAGGGGGGCGCCAACCGCTGCGGCGGCGCGCTCCACGGCCGAAGCCTGCGCCAGGTCGGTGCGGGGGTCAATGTCGGCGGCACTCTCCGGCCACACCACCAGGTCCAGCTGGCGCCCTCCGGCGGTCGCCGCGAGCCGCTCGGTGCCTTCGGCGTGGTTGGCCGTGACGTCGCGGGCCTGCTCGGCCCAGTCGGCGCCCTGCTGCGGGACATTGCCCTGGACGGCGCCGACCAGCAGTGAGCCGTTCTCCGGGCCCGCGGTCAGGGGAAGCAGGCCCGGGACACCCGCCAGGAGCACCGCGGCGAGCAGCGCCCGAGCCGCGGGGATAACCGCGGTGCGGCGCAGGTACTGCAGCGCCAGCGCGATCAGCGCCCCCGTCACGGCGACGAACGCGGAGACCAGGACCTCCCCTCCGTAGGGCGCGAGACGCAGCAGGGGCGCCTCGGTCTGGGAGAACGCCAGGAAGCCCCACGGGAAGCCCCCGAAGGGCCAGGAGCCGCGGACCTGCTCGATGGCGACCCACAGCACGGCTGCGGTGACCGCCTGGGCCAGCGGGCGACCGGTGAGCCAGACGGCCCTGCGCGCGTACGCCCACAGCGCACCAAAGCCGGCGACGTACAGCGCCTGGAACACGCTGAGCGCGACCCACGGGAGCGCCGATCCGGTGGCCTGCACTGCCCAGTGGACCAGCGGCAAGAAGAAGGCCAGCCCCCAGACCAGGCCGATGCCTGCGGCGCGGACCGGTGACGCGCCGCGCATCGCGAGCAGCAGGCACGCCATGCCAGCGTAGGCCAGCGGCCACCATCCCCGGTCAGGAAACGCGAGACTCATCGCCCAGCCACCCACGCCTGCTCCGACCAGCACCAGCCCCGGCAGCATGAGGCCAGGCAATGAGGCGCCACCGTTGCGGCGTCGCGCATTCACGCGCTCGACCTCCTGCCGGGGCGACCCGACGTCGACGCGAGGATCCCCGCCGACCACACCAGCTGGACCGGGCCGCGCGGCCGACAAGGAAGGGCGGTCCGGAGCCGTGCTCACCCAGCGCCTCCCGATGGGTCGTCACGCACCTGCCGGGCGCACATCGGCGTCGGCCGGTCCTCAGACGCCGGCATAGGAGTGCAGGCCCGTGATGAACAGATTGACGCCGACGAAGTTGAACCAGAACGCGGCGTATCCGGCCAAGGCGAGCCACCCGGCCTTCCTGCCCCGCCACCCGGCGGTGGACTGGGCGTGCAGGTAGGCGGCGTACAGCACCCAGGTGATGAAGGCCCAGGTCTCCTTGGGGTCCCAGCCCCAGTACCGGCCCCAGGAGTCCTCGGCCCAGATCGCACCGGCCAGCACGGCGAACGTCCACACCGGGAAGGCGAACAGGTGGGCGGTGTGGGCGACGCGCTCCAGGGTGGCGCCAGCCGGCAGCCGGCCGGCGTAGCCGCGGGTCGCCTGCCCGCCGGCATCGCGCGCGTCGGCGCGTCGGCGCGTCAGGTACAGGCCGGTAGCAGCTGCCCCGACGGTGAAGACACCACCGGCGATGATCGCCGCCGCGACATGGATGACCAACCAGTACGAGTTCAGCGCCGGGACCAGGTCCCCCGCGGGGGTGTAGAGCACCGTCACGGCCAACCCCAGGCACAAGGTGACCAGAGCAAGGACCCACACACCCAGGTCCCGAACCGGCTGGCCGCGGCGCAGGAACACCAGGTAAGCGGCCGTGGCGGCCAGTGTGGCGGCGGTCGTGAACTCATACATGTTGCCCCACGGCGCCCGGCCCACGGCCAGACCCCGGGCGACGACCCCGGCCACGTGCAACACGAACGCGAGCGTGGTCAGTGCCGCCGCGATCCGCTCCGTGCGACGCGCGGCTGCATCGCGGATCGCGGGCCGGCCCCCAGCGGTCGGCGGCTGCGGGTCGGGAACGGCGGCATGTGCGCCGGCGGCGTCCGGCTCGAGGCGAGGCGCGTCCTCAGGCACCGGGTGCGACCGGCGGGCCGCCTGGTAGGCGTAGGCGAGCATCGCCAACGCATAAACCGCGATGGCGCTGTAGATGAGCCGGTCGCTCAGCTCGGCCAGGAGGTTGGGGATGGGCACGTTCAGTCCTCTCGGTCGTGCGGGGAAGCGTCTGCGCCGCCCGGTTCAGCGCCTGGCAGGGCGGCGAGCAGCGACGAAAGCTCGCCAGGGACCGGCTCACGGCGGGTCAGCGCGTAGCTGGCTGCCTCGACAGTCGCGGCGCCGCCTGCGGACGCTGCGCTGACACGGACCCAGACCCGGCGTCGGCGGACCGCCAGTGAGACCGTCAGGCCCAGCAGGAGGGCGACCGCGGCGACCAAGGAGAGCTCCTTGCCGGGGTCGTGGGCGATCTGAAAGTTCGCGAACAGCGAGACCGACTCGAACGTCAAGGTGCCCTGCCCGCCGGGCAACGTCATCGACTCACCAAGTCGCAGAGCGCGCGCGAACGGCTCGTCCCCGACCATGACCTGGCTCAGATCGGTCTTGTCCAGGCGGAAGACCGACTGCGGTGCGCCGTCACCCAGGCCGAGGTCACCGGTGTAGGCGGTCAGCAGCAGCTGGGGATCGACCAGGTCCGGGTACAGCGATCGAGGGCCGGCCGCGGGGTCGACGGAGGCGGTGGGCAGGAAGAACCCTTCGAACCCCAGCTGCGTCGGCTGCCCGTCCGGGACCTTGATCACGCCCTCGGAGGACAGGTTGCCGTCGAAGGGCACGAACACCACCGGCCCGGAGAACACCGTCTGACCCCGGCCATCGATGACGCTGACCACCGGGGCGTAGCCGTGGCCGGTGAGGAACATCTTGGTGCCCTCCACCTGCAGCGGGTGGTTCACCTCGACGGTGACCTTCTCCGCAGGGCCGCCGGGGGTGCGCAGCACAGTCAGGTCGGCCTGGAAGTCCCGGGCGCTGCCGCGTTGGGGGCCGGCCGTCTCGAACCTGGCAGTGAAGTCGTCCAGCGTGACCGAGAACGGACTCAGGCCCGCGGCGTCAGTCAAAGGCCCCGGGGTGAACTCGTCGTACTGCAGCCGCGTGTTCGTGAAGGAAGCACCCTCCACGACGATCACCCGCCCCTCGAAGCCGAAGAGCGACCCGATCGCGACGCCGAAGAGCAGGACCAGGAGTGACAGGTGGAACACCAGGTTGCCGGCCTCGCGCAAGTACCCCTTCTCCGCCCGCACGGAATCGTCATCGACGACGACGCGAAACCTCCGGGCCCGCAGATGAGAGGCGGCTGCCTGCAGGATCTGCGCCGGCTCCGCGGCCACGGTCGCACGAAGGTGGTCGTCCAGGCGCGCGAGGTTCGTCGGTGCCCGTGGGGGTTCAGCGCGCGCCGACTGCCACAGGCGCGCCGCGCGCGGCAGGACGCATCCAGTCATGGAGACCATGAGCAGCAGATAGATCGCGGCGAACCAGGGCGAGGAGTACACCTCAAAGAACCCAAGCCGGTCCAACCACGGGCCCACCACCGGGTTGTCAGCCAGGAAGCGGGTCACGGCGCCGGGGTCGAACGCGACCCCGCGCTGGGGAAGCAACGACCCGGGCACGGCAGCCAGGGCCAGCGCCAGCAACAGCAGCACTGCGGTCCGCATGGACGTCAGCGTCCGCCACGCCCACCTGGCCCATGCCACCAGGCCCTGCCCCGTCGGGCGCGGTGGCACCGCCATCACCCCAGGGCGAGCCGCCTCCTCGAGACGGTGGCTGAGCGCAGTGTCCTCGAGCGTGTCCTCGGCTGGCCGGGATGCCGTGGCCTCGGCGACGGCGTTACCGGGCCAGGCGCCGATTGATTCGGTCACCGGCCCGCAGACCCGGCTTCCCGCGCGTCGAGCATGTCATTGAGTACCGCGAGCTCGGCGGTCTGGGAGCTGACGATCGCCTGGGCCAGACGACGCACGTCCTGGTCCCCGACCAGGTCGAGGGCCGCCTGAGCCATGGCCACGCCGCCTTCGTGGTGCGCCACCATGAGCCGCAGGTACAGAACCTCAGCATCGAGCCCTCCCGCCTCGGCGAGCCTGCCCAGGTCCTCATCACTCGCTATCCCGGGCATCACCTCATCGGATCCCGGCCCCCCGGTCGCGTCAGCACCGTCGCCCATGGACCCCATGCCGGAGCCGGGTTCGCTCATCCACTGCATCGGCGCGGCCAGGCTGGCCTGCGGAAGGTCCCACTGCTCCAGCCAGCCGTACATCTGCCCAGCCTGCTGCTGCTGGGTCAGCAGGATGTCCAGCGCCAGGGACCGGACCTCGGGATCCTCCGTGCCGTCGCGCACCATCGTGGACATCTCCACCGCCTGGGCGTGGTGCGCCTGCATGTCGCGGGCGAACCCAGCCTCGGCTGACCCCTCGGCCGGCCGCGAGACCCGCTCGCCTGCGCTGGTGAGGGCCGAACCGGCGACCAGGCCGGCGACGCCCACCACGGCGGCCACCAGGATCACCACCGCAACGGTCGGGCGCCTGCGTGCGCCAGCGCTCTCGCTCATCACGCGTCCACCCCGCCCGTGCACGGCGCACCCGGCTCCGGTGTCTGCTCACCCTGCTGGTACTTGACCAGGAACTGCTCCAGGCGCGGGTCATCCGCGGTTTCCAGCGCCAGCTGGGTCCCCCAGGCGCTGGCCACCACCGGCTCCTCGGGCATGCCATCGAAGGGGCTGAGCAGGACGTACGCGTTGCCCTCAGCCAGCTCGGCGAGCCGCTGCACCTGCTCGGCCGGCAGGTCCGAGCTATAGGTGATCCACACGGCACCGTGCTCCAGGGAATGCACCGCGAGCTCGTTGGCGATCGGCTCGGTGTACGTCCCGCAGTTGGCCCACACGCCCGCGTGGTCACCACCGACGGGCGGCGTCTGCTCGTACCGCACCGGCTGCTGGACATGGCTGGCCGACAGATCACTGAAGGTCGCAACCCCTTCGATGTCGCCCGATGCTGCCTCAGTGACTTCGGCGGCGCGCCGCTGCTCGCCGACGAGCACGACAGCCGTCGCTCCGATGAGGACCCCGGCCACGAGCACGCTCGTGCCGGTGATGACCGCCGTGCGGCGGCGTTCGGCGCGCCGCTGCTGCTCGCGGATCTCGGCCAACCGGGCAGCGCGTTCGGCCGCTTCGTGCTTACGGGTTGCCATCAGTGGAGGCCTTTCGCTCGTCGACGTCGTTCACAGGACGGTGGTGTAGCCCGAGATCGTGGACTGCAGGCCTCGCATCAGGTGGTCCCACACCCCGGTGGCCAGCAGCAGACCGGTGGTGATGAGCATGACCGCACCAGCGCGTTTGATCCCCACGGTGTGCCGACGTGCCCACTGGGTCGCCGTCAGTGCCCGCCGCATGCCCAGACCGACCGCGATGAACGGGAGACCGAGCCCGGCGGCGTAGACCGCGGCCAGCGTCGCCCCGCGCCCGGCGCTGGCCTCGGTGAACGCCAAGGTCTGCACCGTGGCGAGGGTCGGGCCCAGGCACGGCGTCCAGCCCAGTCCGAAGGTGACCCCCATCAGCGGGGCGCCGACCAGGCCCGACTTGGGACGCAGCCGCGGCAGCAGCTGGCGCTGGGACCGGGGCAGCCAGCCGGCGAAGACCAGACCCATCACCACGACCACGACGCCCAGGACACGGGTGAGCACCGCTTGCGAGGACTGCAGCGTCGCGCCAAGACCGCCGAAGAGGGCGCCGTAGGCGACGAAGACCGAGGCGAACCCCAGGATGAACAAGGCAGTACCCACCACCACCGGACGTCGCCGCGTCGCGACACCCTCATCGAGCAAGGGGCCGCCAGCGACGTAGGACACGTACCCGGGCACCACGGGCAGCACGCACGGGGACACGAAGGAGATCAGCCCCGCCAGGGCTGCGACGGCCACGGCGGCCAGCATCGGGCCGGTCGCGACCAGGTCTTGGACCACGCTCACGACGACCCCGTGGCGGGCTCGGCCAGGACCGTGTCCAGCAGGGCGGTCAGGGTCGACTCCTGCACCGCGCCGAGGACGCGCGCCGCCGGCCTCCCGTCACGGTCCAGGAGCAGGGTCACCGGGACCCCGGCTCCGGGGAGGTGATCGGCCAGGCTCAGCAGGGCCTTGCCATTCCTGTCGTCGATGCTCGGGTAGGTGATCCCGTAGCTGTCCTCGAACGCGATCGCCGCGGCCGGATTGTCGCGCACGTTGACCCCGACGAACCGCACTCCCTGGTTCGCGTATGCAGCCGACGTGGCGGCAAGGATCGGCGCCTCCTCCCGGCACGGCGCACACCACGAACCCCACACGTTGATCACCACGACGCCGCCGCGCCATGCGGCGATGTCGATCGCCTCACCAGTCAGCCCGGTTCCCGACAGTGCCACCGGTCCAGCCCGGTCCTCAGGTGCGTACTCCGTCACCGTCGTGCTGCCCGCCGCCGCCGAGGACCCCTCGAGCGCCGCGTCTTGGCCCGCCGACAGGAAGCCGGTGAGCTGGACCGCCACCACGCCTGCAGTGACGAGGACCAGGACCAGGAGGATCACCCGCGGGCCGGTCAGTGGCCGGCGCGGCCGTGCCCGTGCGGGCGATCCCTGGACCGGAGGTCCGCCGGCCGCGGTCGGCTCATCCACGAGCGGTGATCAGCTCGGACGGCTCCGCCCACAGACTCTCACCCGGTGCGGCGACGCCCAGGGCGTCCAGTAGCGCCGCGCCCTGGGAGGTCAGCCGGCACATGACCAGCTTGCCGTGCCGGCGGGAGGTCACCAGGCCGGCGCGGCGCAGAACGCGCAGGTGGTGCGAGACCAGGTTCGGCGCGGCGCCGACGACCCACGCCAGATCGCAGACGCACAGCTCGGCCCCGAGGGCCAGGGCCGTTGCCGTGCGAAGGCGCACCGGGTCGGCCAATGCCTTGGCAGTAACGGCCATCGCCTGGGAGCGGCGCTCCTTCGGCAGTGCTGCACGGACCGCCTCGGCGCGCGACACGTCCAGGCACAGCAGGTCGCACCCCTCAGCCGTCATACGGTCATCGTAACAAACGTTGATGTGAGCACCGGCCGCCGATCGTACTCGTGGCGGTGCTCAACGCGAGGCCTGCGCGGGTTCCCTCACCGGGCACCGATCGTGCCGTTCTCGCTCGGTGTTGCGGGTGCGGGCTGGCGCAGGGTGGACAGCACCAGCAGGGCGGCGCCGGTGACGATGGCGGTGTCGGCGAGGTTGAAGGTCGGGAACCACCCGCTGTGCAGGTAGTCGGTGACGACGCCGTCTGCGGCGCGGTCGGCGAGGTTGGCGGTGGCGCCGCCGAGGACCAGGGCCAAGGCAGCCAGCCGCCCGTTGGTGCTGGCAGCGGCGGTGCGCCAGGCGACCACGCCGACCGCAGCGGTGACGATCGCGGTCACGGTCAGCACCAGCCATGCCGGTGCACCGGCACCGACGGAGAAGGCGACCCCGGGGTTGTACGCCAGGCGCAGGTCGACCACGCCCAGGCTGATCACCCGATCCTGCAGCCCGTTCACCGCCCACGCCTTCACACCGAGGTCGGTGGCCGCGACCAGGACGACACCGACGCCTGCCGCCAGGCGTCGCCTCACCGGTGAGACCGCCGGCCGGACCGGCCTGTCAGTGGTCGGGGCGGTCACCGCTCGGCCATCGCTGCACGCTCGGCCGTCGCGGTCGTGTCTGGGATCGTGTCGTGGGGAAGGGGCCGCGTCCGGCCGGCGCGGACGCCGTTGGCGATCACTACGACCTCGGCCACCTCGTGCACGAGGACCACGGCGGCCAAGCCGAGGACACCGAAGAGGGCCAGGGGCATGAGCACGATGATGATCGCGAGGGACAGGCCGACGTTCTGGAGCAGGATGCGCCGGGCCCTGCGGGCGTGGGCGAACGCCTGGGGCAGGTGACGCAGGTCCTCACCCATGAGCGCGACGTCGGCGGTCTCGATCGCCACGTCGGTGCCCATCGCTCCCATCGCGATGCCGAGGTCGGCGGTCGCCAGGGCGGGGGCGTCGTTGACGCCGTCGCCGACCATCGCGGTTCGGCGCTGGGTGCGCAGCTGGGCGACCAGTGCGGCCTTGTCCTCCGGGCGCAGGTCCGCGTGGACCTCGTCGATGCCCACTTCGCGGGCCAGGGCGGTCGCGGTCAGGGTGTTGTCGCCGGTGAGCATGGCGACGTGGTAGCCGTCGCGGCGCAGCTGGGCCACGACCTGCGCGGCCTCGGGCCGCAGCTCGTCACGCACGGCGATCGCACCGAGCAGTGAGCCGTCCTCCTCGATCAGGACGGCGGTCGCGCCGGCCTGCTGCATCCGCTCCACCTCACCGGCCAACGACCCGGCGTGGACCCATCCGGGTCGCCCGAGCCGGACCGGCCAACCCTCGAACGTCCCGGTGAGGCCCGCACCGGGGACTGCCTCGACGTCGGTGGCGGGGCTGACCGTGGGTACGGCGGCCAGGATGGCCCGTGCCAGGGGGTGCTCGCTGCGTGCTTCGAGGGCGGCCGCGACCTGCAGGACGCGCTCCTGGGTGCGGCCGGGCGCGGCGACGACGGCCACGACGGTAGGGGCGTTGCGGGTCAGCGTCCCGGTCTTGTCCAGGGCGACCCCGCGGATGGCACCGAGGGCCTCCACGGCCGCGCCGCCCTTGATGAGCACACCCTGCTTGGAGGCGGCCCCGACGGCGGCGACCACGGAGACCGGCACGGAGATCGCCAGGGCGCACGGTGACGCTGCGACGAGCACGACCAGGGCCCGCTCGATCCACGTGCCCGGGTCGCCCAGCAGGCTGCCGACGACGGCGATGAGCGCGGCGGCGATCATCACACCGGGCACTAGCGGCTTGGCGATGCGGTCCGCCAGGCGTTGGGCTTCGCCCTTGCGCGACTGCTCGGCCTCGACGATCCGCACGATCCGCGCCAGGGAGTTGTCCTGCGCGGTGGTGGTCACCTCCACCTCGAGGACGCCGGATCCGTTGATCGACCCCGCGTAGACGTCTTGTCCGGGTCCGGCCTCCACGGGCACCGACTCACCGGTGATGGCTGAGACGTCCAGGGCGGTGCGACCGGTGCGGATGATCCCGTCGGTGGCGACCCGCTCCCCGGGCCTGACCACCATCAGGTCCCCGATGCCCAGCTCACCGGGAGCTACCGTGGTCTCTGCGCCGTCGCGCAGCACCGTCGCGGTAGCGGGCACGAGGTTCAGCAGCGCCCTCAGGCCGCGGCGGGTGCGGGCCAGGGAGTACTCCTCCAGGCCCTCGCTGATGGAGAACAAGAACGCCAGCGCGGCCGCCTCGGCGACCTCACCGAGCAGCACCGCGCCGATCGCGGCGATCGTCATCAGGGTCCCGACGCCGATCTTGCCCTTGACCAGTCGCCGGATCGTGCTGGGGACGAACGTCCACGCACCGACCAGCAGCGCCACCCAGTTCAGCACCGTCGCAACGGCGGACTGATCCCTGGACCCTGCGACCAGGCCCGCCAGGAGCAGCACGCCGGCGACGGCGGCGAAGCGGAGCTCGCTGACCTCCCACAGCCGCTCGGCCTCGTGCTCCTCGGCTTCCTCGCCGCCGGGGGTGGTCTCGTCGTCGCTGCAGCCGCAGGCGTCGCTCATCGTGCGCTCTCCTTGGTGATCGGGTCAGAGGTGGTGGGGTTTGCGTAGGTGGGGCACAAGGCCACAGCGTTGCCGGTCGCGGCCAGCAGGCCCTCGGCCACAGCGAGAAGGTCCATCAGCTCCGGGCGGGTCAGGTGGTAGACCGACGCGCGTCCCTGCGCGCGGTAGTCGACCAACCCGCAGTCCCGCAGGCAGGCCAGGTGTGAGGACACGGTGGACTGGCTCAGGCCCAGCTCGGTGCACAGGTCCACGACCCGCGCCTCGCCCCTCGCCAGGCGGCGCACCAGCGCCAGGCGCGTGGGGTCGCCCAGGCCTCGGAACAACGCCCCTGCGGGCGCGAGCTCGGCCCGGCCACTTACATCAGGACTTGCGGTGATCATCGGCATGGGTCGATGCTAGCGCCTATCGGGTGTGGGTTCGACCCGTCGGGCTCGAGCAGGCGCAGCTCTTGGCCCGTCTCGGTGCGAGGGTGTCCCTGGTCGGGCGCGTGGCCCCCCGGGCCGAGCCGGAGCTGGCCGAACGCCTGCGTGCGGTCTTTGCCGAGGACGGCATCGGTGTCCTCGAGGAGCACGCCGTCGCCGTCTCGGTCGACGGAGGCGAGGTCGTCGTACGGGCCACCTCGGGTGCTGCCGTCCGCGCAGAACGGCTGCTGATCGCCACCGGTCGCACGGCCCGCACCGACGGGCTGGGGCTCGCCGCAGCCGGCGTCGACGTCGACGAGCGGGGTTTCGTCGTCACGGATGAGTTCCAGCGCACGACCAACCCGCGCGTCTACGCCGCAGGCGACGTGTCCGGTGCCCCGCAGTACGTCTACGTCGCCGCCGCCGCAGGCCGCGCCGCCGCCACCAACGCACTGACCGGCCCGGACGGTCCTGGGGCGCGGGTCGACTACACCGGCCTGCCCACCGTGGTCTTCACCAACCCCCAGCTCGCCTCGGCCGGGCTGAGCGAGAAGGAGACCCTCGAGCGCGGCCACGACTGCAGGTCCCGAGTACTGAACCTCTCAGAGGTCCCGCGCGCCCTGGTCAACCGCGACACCCGAGGGGCCGTGAAGATCGTCGCCGACGCCACAACAGGCAAGGTCCTGGGGGTGCACGCCCTCGCCGACGGTGCCGGCGAGATCATGCTCGCCGCGACCTACGCCATCAGAACCGGCATGACGGTCGACGACCTCGCAGACACCTGGGCGCCCTACCTGACCATGGCCGAGAGCCTGCGGATCGCCGCAGGGCTGTTCCGCAACCATTTGCCGACGTCCTGCTGCGCCTGACCGGTCCAGCGCCCTCGACGCCGCCGCTGTCATTCCGGCCGCGCTATGTGCTGACCGCACCAAACCCGGCACTGTCGCTCGCGACCCGGATGCTGTGGCCAGCTTCGGCCCCATGCCGCCGAGCTCAGCCACACGCCCGGTTCTACACCTGGCGGCGGCTGGGCGCTCTGGGCCGCCCGCCGTTCCGCGCTGAGCCGAACCAGGCGCTGCCGCCGACCGTCTCACGCCATCGCCGGAAACGAACGTTTCCGCTACACCGGAGTCGAGATTCCGGTGAGGTCTGACATCGACCCGGATCGTGTAGCGGAACTCAGTGCCGAAATCTACGGTTCGGAACTTCCCGGTGGGGATGAGTTTCGCTACGCTCGACCGGTGGGGCATCTGCTGGGGTACGCGCGCGTGTCCACCGCTGATCAGGACGCGGCGTTGCAGATCGACGCCCTGAATCGGGCGGGGTGCTACCGGGTGTTCGTCGACACGATCTCCGGATCGCTGCAGCAGCGCCCCGAGCTGGACAAGCTGCTCGACCAGCTGCGTCCAGGGGACACCCTGGTGGTGTGGCGCCTGGATCGGCTGGGCCGGTCGATCCGGCACCTGATCGACCAGCTGCAGGTCCTATCCGACCGCGGCGTGGGGTTCCGGTCCCTGCAGGAGACGATCGACACGACCTCCCCAGGAGGACGGTTGGTCTTCCACGTCTTCGCCGCCCTGGCCGAGTTCGAGCGCGACCTGATCCGGGAGCGGACCAACGCCGGCCTGGAGGCCGCCCGCGCACGGGGCCGCACCGGTGGGCGCCCCTCGGCGCTGTCCGGCGACCAGGTCCGGGCGGCCCGGCGGATGTATGAGCAGAAGGACATGACGGTCGCCCAGATCGGTGAGGTGCTCGGGGTTTCCCGCACCACGATCTACCGGGCCCTGAACCGCCTACCCGCTGCGCCGGCCTCGCCGCGACGAGCCACGAGCGCCGTGTAGCAACGTGGATGCGGGCGGGCGGTGGCAGATCCTGCGGCTGCATGTCGAGGACCAGGTCCCGCTCGCCGCGCTGGCCCGGCATCACGGCCTGGGTGTGCGCACGCTGGAACGCTGGCACGCCCGCTACCGCGCAGGCGGCCTGGCCGCCCTGGACCGGACACCGCGGGCGGACGTCGGCGGGCACCGTCTGCCGGCGGAACTCGTCACGCTGATCGAAGGGCTGGGCCTGACCCGGCCCCGCCCACCAATCGCCGCGATCCACCGGACGGTGGTGAAGGTCTGCGCCGGCGCCGACTGGCCGGTCCCGTCCTACGGCGTCGTCCGCTCGATCATCACCGCCCTGGACCCCGGCATGGTCACCCTCGCCCTTGAGGGACCAGGCTCCTACCGGGACAAGTACGAGCTCGCGGTGCGCCGGGCGGCGGACCGGCCCAACGCGATGTGGCAGGCCGACCACACCCTGCTGGACATCGTGCTCGTCGGCACGGATGGCAAGCCGGCCCGGCCGTGGCTGACCGTCGTCATGGACGACTGCTCGCGCGCGATCTGCGGGTACATGGTCTTCTTCGGCGCGCCGGCCACGATGAACACCGCCTTGGCGTTACGGCAGGCGATCTGGCACAAGAGCGACCCACGGTGGCCGATGTGCGGGATCCCCGAGGTGCTCTACGTCGACCATGGGTCGGACTTCACCAGCGACCACCTGGCCCGCACCACCGTCGACCTGCACATCCGCCTAATCCACTCCGCCGTCGCCCGACCACAGGGGCGGGGCAAGGTCGAGCGGTTCTTTGGAACCGTCAACACCGAGTTGCTCACCACCCTGCCCGGACACCTCCACCACGGTGCCGGGCGCTGGCCGGCGCCGGCCCTGTCCTTGGCCGACCTGGACGGCGTGGTCGGGGCGTTCGTCCTGGACTACAACGACCGCACCCACAGCGAGCTCGGCATCTCGCCGCGGGCGGCGTGGATCGCCGACGGGTGGCTGCCACGCACCCCCGACAGCCTCCAGGCTCTGGACGGGCTGCTGCTCAGCGTGGCCCGATCCAGAACGGTGCGCCGCGACGGCGTCCACTTCCAGGGCCTGCGCTACGTCTCCCCGACCCTCGCCGGCTTCGTCGGGCGCCCCGTGGTCATCCGCTACGACCCCAGAGACATCACCGAGATCCGCGTCTTCGACCACGACCAGTTCCTGTGCGCCGCCGTCGACCAGGACCACCACGGGCGCCAGATCAGCCTCAAGGAAGTCCAGGCCGCCCGCAACGCCCGCCGCCGCGCGCTGCGCCGAGGCATCAACGAGCGGATCGCCATGGTCGGCGCCCACACAACCGACCCCCGTGCCAGGCCACTGCCGCCACGGACCCCAGCCTCGGGCCCGGTGAAGCTCAAGGTCTACAAGGAGGACCTACGGTGAGCGAACGCTTCATCGTGACCAAGGAGCACCGCCGCTTCACCGAGTTCGCCGACTCCGTCCGGCGAGGGCGCACCATCGGGCTGTGCTTCGGACCGGCCGGGGTCGGCAAGACGGTCTCCGCCCGCCGCTACGCCCACTGGGACCAAGCCCACGAGTTGGTCACCGCCTGGGGCCCACGCAGCGACGACGACGCCAAGGTCTACGCCGCCCTGGCCAAGAACCGCACCGCCCTCTACACCCCGGGGTCCTGACCACCCCGCGGCTGCTACGCGAGGACCTGGACCGGATCATCACGCGCACCAGCATCTGCATCCAGCAGCACCTTGAAGCCCCGGGCCGCGCCCCTGTGGACCGGGGCGGCGCCCGGCGCACCACCAACTACGTCCAGCTCGTCATCGTCGACGAGTCCGAACGTCTCAGCCCCACCGCGCTCGAGCTCCTACGGGACCGCTACGACCGCGACCAGATCGCCCTGATCCTCATCGGCATGCCGGGCCTGGAGAAGCAGTTCAGCCACTACCCCCAGTTCTACAGCCGCGTCGGGTTCGCCCACCAGTACCGCCCCCTGAGCAACGACGAGCTCCTCTTCGTCCTGCAACGCCACTGGCGCACCCTCAGCAAGACTCTCAACCCCGACGACTTCACCGACGCCCAGGCCATCGCCGCGATCAGCCGCATCACCCGCGGCAACTTCCGCCTCCTGGAACGACTCTTCCCCCAGATCGAACGCGTACTGAGAATCAACGAGCTGCAGACCATCACCAACGACGTCGTCGAAGCCGCCGCGAGCACCCTCGTCATCGGGGTCGAGTGAGCCCGCCAGGAATCGGCTGCCGCAGGCCGCCACCTACCGGCGAAGGTCACAGTCAGCCCCGGAGACGCTGAGCTCGGCTTCGTGCAGCTCGCGGCGGAAGTCGTCGGACAGGTCACGCGAGTCGAGCCAGCCGTACGGCAGCACGACCTTCTTGGGCGAGCCCGCCCGGCCGCGCTGACCCTCGGCGGGCTCGCCGGGGTAGGGCTGGTCCAGGTCGAGCAGCGCGATCAGGTCGTCGAGCTCGGCCAGCGAGCTCACGAGGCCGAACCGCGCGCGCAGGTCGCCACCCACCACGTAGCCCTTGAAGTACCACGCCATGTGCTTGCGCATCTCGCGCAGCGCCTTCGACTCGTCGCGGAAGTGCTCCACCATGAGCTCGGCGTGCCGGCGCACCGTGTGCGCCACCTCGCGCAGCCCCGGCCGCACCCGCTCGTCGGACCCCGCGAACGCGGCCGCGAGGTCCGCGAACAGCCACGGCCGCCCCTGGCAGCCGCGCCCGACGACCACGCCGTCGCACCCCGTCTGCTCGACCATCGTCAGCGCGTCCTGCGCGGACCAGATGTCCCCGTTGCCGAGCACCGGGACGTCCGTGACCGTCTGCTTGAGCCGCGCGATCGCCTCCCAGTCCGCCGTGCCCGAGTAGTACTCCGCCGCGGTGCGCGCGTGCAGCGCGACCGCCGCGACGCCTGCGTCCTGCGCCACGAGGCCCGCCTCGAGGTACGTCAGGTGGTCGTCGTCGATGCCCTTGCGCATCTTGACCGTCACGGGCACCCCGTACGGCTGCGCGGCACGCACGGCCCGCGTGACGATGTCCTGGAACAGCCCGCGCTTCCACGGCAGCGCGGAGCCGCCGCCGCGGCGCGTGACCTTCGCGACCGGGCACCCGAAGTTGAGGTCCACGTGGTCCGCGCGGTCCTCCGAGACGATCATGTGCACCGCCGCCTCGACCGTGCCCGGGTCGACGCCGTACAGCTGCACCGACCGCGGCCGCTCGTCGGGCTCGTGCTGGATGATCCGCAGCGACTCCTCACCACGCTCGACGAGCGCGCGGCTCGTCACCATCTCCGCGACGTACAACCCCGCACCCTGCTCGCGGCACAGGCGGCGGAACGCCGCGTTGGTCACGCCCGCCATCGGCGCGAGGACGACGGGCGTGTCGACCTGCAGGGGGCCGATCCGCAGCGGCGGGAGCACCGCCCCCGCCGCGCGAGTGGTCGCCTCGTTCGTCACAGTCACGCGCCCCATCCTCCCATCGCCACGACGTGACGCCCGGCACTCAACCTTCGCGCACGCTCGTGCGTCTCCTACGGTGTGACCACCATGACAGCCGGGACACGCGACGAGGACGGCACCGTCCGCGTCGAGCAGCTCACGGTCGTCGCCCCGCGCCCGCGCGCCGCCCGGACCCGCAGCGCGACGGACGAGCAGTTCAGCGCGTTCGTCGCCGAGCACGGGGACGACCTGCTGCGCACCGCCTGGCTGCTGTGCGGGGACGCCCACCGCGCCGAGGAGCTGACCCAGCAGGCACTCGTGCGCACCTACGCCGCGTGGCACCGCGCGCAGGACCCGCTCGCGTACGCGCGGCGCGTCCTGGCGAACCTGCGCGTCGACACGTGGCGACGACGACGCCGCGAGGTGCTCACCGCGCCCGAGGACCTGCCGGAGCGTGCGCGCAACGACGTGCACGCCCGCACCGAGGACCGCGACCAGCTCGCCCGCGCGCTCGCGCTGCTCAGCCCGCGGCAGCGACGCATCGTCGTGCTGCGGCACATGATCGGCATGCCCGAGGCCGAGGTCGCCGCCGAGCTCGGTGTGAGCGTCGGCACCGTGAAGTCCACCGCGTCCCGCGGGCTCGCGACGTTGCGCGCCGCGCTCGCCACGCACCAGGAGGAGGCCCGATGAGCGCCGAGCTGCGTCCGGACCCGGACCTCGCCGCGCGCGCCGCGCAGGCGACCCCGCCCATGTCGCTGGACCGCGACGCGCTGCTGCACGCGGCGCACCGGCACGTCCGGCGGCGCACGGCGACGCGCGTCGCCGGCGGCGTGCTCGCGGTCGCGCTCGCCGCGACCGTGGTCGTCGACCTGGCCGACCGCACCGCCGAGCCGCGTCCCGCGCAGCCGCCGACGCAGATCGCGCTGCCCCTGGGCGACGACCACGTCGTCGAGGTCGCGCAGGGGCTGCTCGCGGTCAACCGGGTCGGCGCGCCGCGCGCCCCGCAACGCCACTCGGTGCCCCTCGCCGGGGACGCGCAGTGGCAGGTCGACCTCGGCCTCAGCTCGGACGAGCGCGAGCTGGTGCTCACGGTCGGCCACGAGTCCGACGGCGAGCAGGAGGCCGCCGCCTACTACACGGTTGTCGCCGCCGGCAGCGCGGAAGGCACGGGCGGCGGGACGTGGACCTGGGGCAGCGCCCCCGCCACCGCGGGCCTGCGGTTCTCGGGCGAGCTCGAGACCGGCGAGTGGACCGAGCTCGTGGTCCTCCCCCAGGACCTCCGGGAGCCCCACGTGCTGCTGTGGAGCACGACCGGGTTCGCGGTGACCGGCGGCGCCACTACGGTGGTCGAGCTGCCGACGTTCGCCGCACCCGACGGCCAGCTGCTGGCCGCCGCGCTCGGCGACTACTCCGTCGCGGCCCGGATGCGCCTGGGCCGGTCCGGGGTCCTCCTGGTCGACTCCGACGGGGACGTCGTCCCGGTGCCGTGCGACGGGGCGGGCCCCGAGCAGTGCCCGGACGTCGACGAGGTGCCCGGCCTCGCCGACGCGGTCGCCGCCATCCGCGCCGAGCCGCGCGACGCGGCCGCCTCCGTCACCGACCTCGCGCCCGGCGTGCGCGCCACGACCGCGCTCGCCCGTTCGACGGGTGCGGGCTGGGACACCGGGGTCCGCGTGCCCGTCTCGGTCGTCGCGACGGTCGAGCGCACCGTGAGCCTCGCCCGCGCCACCCCGGCCGACCTGCTCGCCGCCGGGGGTCCGGACGGCGACCGACCCGGCCGCGGCGTGGTCGCGCGAGTCGCGGGCACCGAGATCCAGCTACCCGTCACGTGGTCGGACGACGACACCGCCGAACGCCTCGCCGCGGACTCGTCCTACCCCGGCGCGGCCCGTTGGGGCGCGGACGACGTGCGGCTCGTCACGGGCGTCGTCCCCCGGTGGATGCCCCGGGCCGACGTGCTGCTCTGGTTCCCGGACGGCATCCGCGACGACGACGGGCGCACCGTGCACGCGCTCGAGGTCCCGACCTTCGCGGACCCCACCGGCACGGGAGCCCGGCTGTACGTGGTCGCGCTCGGCAGCGTGACACGCGCGGACGGACCCGGCGCCGCTCCGCTGGTCCTGCACCTGGGCGGCGGGTCGACGGCCGATGTGCTCGACGCCGGCGGCCTGTGCACCGGTGTGCCCGCGGAGTGCCTCGACGCGCAGCCGGACGGCGGCGCCGCGCTGCTGGCCGAGCTCGCGGCACGCGGCGTGCGGACCGGGACCACCGACGCGGACGGCTGACCGCGACCCGACCGTTCCCGGTCGGGTGGGGCACTTTCGGGACGCAACACCGTACGGGGTTGCTGCGTTCTCTACGGAGCGGCGAGGCCCGTCCCCGACCGGGGACGGGCCTCGCCGTGCGTGCGGCCGCGGGACCCGGGCGTCAGGCGCCCAGAAGACGCGGTGCGAGGTAGGACGTCACCTGGTCGAGCGCCACGCGCTCCTGCGACATGTCGTCGCGGTGGCGGATGGTCACGGCCTGGTCGTCGAGCGTGTCGAAGTCGACCGTGATGCAGAACGGCGTGCCGATCTCGTCCTGGCGACGGTAACGACGGCCGATCGCGCCGGCGTCGTCGAAGTCGACGTTCCAGCTCTTGCGCAGCTCGGCCGCGAGGTCACGGGCCTTGGGCGAGAGCTGCTCGTTGCGGGACAGCGGCAGCACCGCCGCCTTGACGGGCGCGAGGCGCGGGTCGAGCTTGAGCACGACGCGCGTGTCGACCCCACCCTTGGTGTTGGGCGCCTCGTCCTCGGCGTACGCCTCGACGAGGAACGCCATGAGCGAGCGCGTCAGTCCCGCGGCGGGCTCGATGACGTAGGGCACGTACCGCTCGTTCTTGGCCTGGTCGAAGAACGACAGGTCCTGTCCCGAGTGCTCCGTGTGCGTCGACAGGTCGAAGTCGGTGCGGTTGGCGATGCCCTCGAGCTCGCCCCACTCGCTGCCCTGGAAGCCGAACCGGTACTCGATGTCGACCGTCCGCTTCGAGTAGTGGGACAGCTTCTCGGCCGGGTGCTCGTAGTGCCGCAGGTTGTCCCGGTCGATGCCCAGGTCGACGTACCAGTCCGTGCGGTAGTCGATCCAGTACTGGTGCCAGGTCTCGTCGGTGCCGGGCTCGACGAAGAACTCCATCTCCATCTGCTCGAACTCGCGCGTGCGGAAGATGAAGTTGCCGGGCGTGATCTCGTTGCGGAACGACTTGCCGATCTGGCCGATGCCGAACGGGGGCTTCATGCGCGCCGCGGTGTACACGTTCTTGAAGTTCACGAAGATGCCCTGCGCGGTCTCGGGCCGCAGGTAGTGCAGGCCGGACTCGTCCTCGACCGGGCCGAGGTACGTCTTGAGCATCATGTTGAAGTCGCGCGGCTCGGTCCACTCGCCCTTGGTGCCGCAGCTCGGGCACGGCACGCCCGCGAGGCCGCCCTCGGGCGCGCGGCCCTTGCGCTCCTCGAACTCCTCGAGCAGCTGGTCCTCCCGGAAGCGCTTGTGGCAGCTCAGGCACTCGGTCAGCGGGTCGGTGAACACACCGACGTGGCCCGACGCGACCCACACCTGGCGCGGCAGGATGACCGACGAGTCGAGGCCGACGATGTCCTCGCGGCTCGTGACCATCGCACGCCACCACTGGCGCTTGATGTTCTCCTTGAGCTCGACCCCCAGCGGTCCGTAGTCCCAGGCGGAGCGCGTACCGCCGTAGATCTCGCCGCTCGGGAACACGAACCCGCGCCGCTTGGCGAGGGAGACGACGGAATCCAGACGCGAGGGTGCTGCCACGGCGGTGCTCTCCTGGTGCTCGGTGCCCGCGGCTGGGTGCCGTGAGCCGGATGGGTGACGTCCGCGGTGCACGTGCGCCGCGGAGCCCGCCCAGGCTACCGGCCCGACGCGCCCGTCCGGGTACCGCAGGACCCAGGCCGGGCGCCCCCGCGCGCGTGGGGCGACGCAGCGCTCAGGCGTGCTGCGAGACGCAGAACTGGTTCCCGTCCGGGTCGGCGAGCACGGTCCACGACAGGCCCTGCTCCGCGTGCCGGGCGACGAGCGTCGCACCGTCGGCGACGAGCCGATCGACCTCGGCCGCCACGTCCGGCGCCTGCAGGTCGAGGTGCACGCGGTTCTTGCCCGGCGTCGGGCTCTCGACGCGCTGGAACCCGAGCTGCTGCACGCCGCGCACGTCCGTCACCACGACGAACCACGCGTCGGTCTCGCCCTGGACGGTGCCACCCAGCTGGCGCGCCCACCACAAGCCGAGCGCGTGCGGGTCCGTCGAGTCGAACGTGACCATCTCCACCATGAGTGCCATGCGCACACCGTAGGGCCGGGCGCCGACACGCGAGCCGGGTCAGGACGCGTCGTCGACCCGCCGGGTCCGGGCGCGCACGTGCATGCGCTCGCCCTGCGGACCGAACAGCGTGAGCAGCTCGGTCGGTCCGGGCCCGGGGTTGAGCAGCGCGTGGGGCGTCCGGGTGTCGAACTCGGCGACCTCGCCCTCGGTGAGCACCAGGTCGCGGTCGCCCAGCAGCAGGCGCAGCCGTCCCGTCAGGACGTAGACCCACTCGTGCCCCTCGTGCACCTGCAGCTCGCCGGGCGGGCCCGGCTCGGGCGGGAGGACCACCTTGTACGCGCGCATCCCGCCGGGACGGCGCGTGAGGGGCACGTACGTGCGCCCGCGCCGGTGGATCGGCGTCGCGTGCACGCGCGGGTCGCGCGACTCGGGTGCGCCGACGAGGTCGTCGAGCGCCACGCGGTGCAGCCGTGCGAGCGGGAGCAGCAGCTCGAGCGTCGGGCGGCGCTGGCCCGCCTCGAGACGCGAGAGCGTGCTGATCGAGATGCCCGTCTCCTCCGCGACCGCGGCGAGGGTGAGGTCCCTGCGCTGGCGCAGCGCACGCAGCCGGGGCCCGACCCCCGAGAGCACGTCGTCCGTCATGCGCGCCATGTTGCCAGTCCGGCAACGATCCTTGCCACCCCAACCGCGGATGCGGGACGGTGCGGACAGCACACCACGACCGCGAGGAGCACACCATGACGCACGAGCGCACGCACGGCCACCGCCACGACGAGCCCGCCCAGGACGCCCCCGCGGCGCGGCCCACCCCACCGACGCCTGACCCGCCCGCCGCCGACCGACCCTGGGACGTCGTCGTCGCAGGCGGCGGTCCCGCCGGCCTCGCCGCGGCCCTCGTGCTGTCCCGCGCCCGGCGGCGCGTGCTCGTCGTCGACGCGGGCGCACCGCGCAACGCACCCGCCGCGCACGCGCACGGCTTCCTCACGCGCGACGGCGCCGCCCCGCGCGCGCTGCTCGCGCACGGTCGCGACGAGGTGCTCGGCTACGGCGGCGAGGTGCTGCCGGGGCGCGTGACGGCCGTCGAGGGCGAGCTCGGCGCGTTCGTCGTGACGCTCGAGGGCGGCACGCGGCTCGCGGCGCGCGCGGTCGTCAGCGCCACGGGCGGCCGTGACGCGCTGCCCGACGTCCCGGGCCTCGCGCAGCGGTGGGGGCGGGACGTCCTGCACTGCCCGTACTGCCACGGCTGGGAGGTCGGCGACGGGCGCGTCGTCGTCGCCGCCGAGGGTCCGCTCGGCGTCCACGCCGCGCTGCTGTGGCGGCAGTGGACGCCGCGCGTCACGCTGCTGCGCCCGGACGCCGCGCTGCCCGCCGACGAGGCGGCACGGCTCGCCGCACGGGGCGTGCGCGTCGCGCTCGGACGGCTCGCCGAGCTCGTCGTGACCGACGACCGGCTGACCGGCGTGCGGTCAGACGCGGGCGAGACGCTCGCCGCCGACGCGCTGGTCGTGCGCACGCTGCTCGAGGCGGACGACGAGCACCTCGCGCCGCTCGGGCTGCGTGCGGAGCCCGTCGAGCACGCCGGTGTCGTCGTGGCCCGCGCCGTGCCCACGGACGCCTGGGGCGGGACCGGAGTGCCGGGCGTGCGCGTGGCGGGCAACGTGTCCGACCCCGCCGCGACCGTGCTGGTCTCGGCCGCGCAGGGCGCCACCGTCGCCGGGATGCTCAACGCCGAGCTGGTCGAGCTGGACGCCCGCGAGGCCGTCAGCCGGTGGCGCGGGCTCACCTCGGGGCCCGACGCGACGTCCGCGTGGTCGCTCGACGCGCACGGCTGGGAGGAGCGCTACGGCACCGCGCCCGCGGTGTGGAGCGGGCAGCCCAACGCCGCGCTCGTCGCCCAGACGGCACACCTGACCCCGGGCACCGCGCTGGACCTGGGGGCGGGCGAGGGCCGCGACGCGGTGTGGCTCGCGCAGCGCGGCTGGCGCGTCACGGCCGTCGACTTCGCCGCGACCGCGCTGGAGCGCGGTGCCCGTGCGGCCCAGCAGGCCGGGGTGGACGTGCGCTGGGTACAGGCGGACCTCGCGACGCCGGACGAGCGGGCGCTCGACGGCGGGTCGACGTTCGACCTGGTCACGTCACACTTCCTGCACCTCGCGCCGCAGGCCCGACGCGGGCACGTCGCGCGCGCGGCCCGGCTCGTCGCACCCGGCGGGACGCTCCTGCTCGTGCAGCACCACGCGCTCGACCTCGCCGCGCCGGTGGGGCGGCCCGACGACCCGTCGATGTTCCCCGGGGCGGACGAGGTGCGCGACGAGCTGCTCGCGCTCGACGCGGCATGGACGGTCGAGGTCGCGCTCGCCGTCCCGCGTCACGCGACCACGCGCGAGGGCGAGACCGTCACGGTGCACGACGCGGTGCTGCGAGCGCGACGCGCCTGACCGGCGGCCCGACGAGCGTGCGACGCACGGTCACCACGCCGCTCACCGCCGCGAGCAGCACCACGCCCGCACCCACGAGCGCCAGCGACGACGGGCCGACCCACAGCTCCGCGACCGTGAACGCGCCCGGTGCCGCCACGGCGGCCCACACGGGCAGCAGCGCGCCGTACAGCAGCGACCCGAGCACCGCACCCACCAGCCCGTGCGACGCCGACTCCACCGCGGTGAGCCCGAGCACCTCGTGCGGCGTCGCACCCAGCAGGCGCAGCGTGGCGATCCGCTCGTCGCGGCGCCCGGCACCCAGCCGGGCCGCGGCGGCGCCGAGCACCACGAGCGCGACGGCGAGCAGCACGGTCGCGGCGGACGCGAGCCGCACCTGCGGGTGGTCGAGACCCGACGCCGCGGCCGGGTGCGCGGCGCGCTGCGCGAACGCGAGGGTCACGGCGAGCACGCTCGTCGTGAGGACGGTCGTCAGCGCGGACGCGGCCACCGCGACGCCCGTCCGCACCCGGCCGTCGCGCCCCTCGGCGCGGCGCAGCCGCGGCCCGAGCGCCAGGACGGGGTTCACGGGTCGAGCCGCCCGTCGCGCAGCTCGACCCGGCGGTCGCACCACCCGGCGACCAGCGGGTCGTGCGTGACGACGACGAGCGACGCGCCGATCGCACGCGTCGAGTCGACCAGGACGCGCAGGACCTCGCGGCTCGTCGCCTCGTCGAGCAGGCCCGCCGTCTCGTCCGCGAAGACGACGTCCGGGCGCGTCACGAGTGCTCGCGCGACCGCGACGCGCTGCACCTGGCCGCCGGACATCTCGCCCGGCCGGCGACCTTCGTCGCCGGCCAGGCCGAGACGCGCGAGCCACTGCGCCGCCAGCCCCTCCGCATAGGCGCGTGGCTCCCCGTCGAGCATCGCCGCGAGCGCGACGTTCTCGAGCGCCGACAGCTCGGACAGCAGCTGCCCGTGCTGGAACACGAACCCGAACCGCCCGCGCCGCAGCAGCGCACGCTCGCGCTCCGACATGCCCTCCACACGTCGGCCGCGCAGCGCCACCGTGCCCTCGTCGGGCGTCAGGATGCCCGCGAGCACGTGCAGCAGCGTCGACTTGCCCGAGCCCGACGGCCCCGTGAGCGCGAGCGACTCCTCCTCACCGAGCTCCAGGTCCACGCCCGCGAGCGCGGTCGTCGCGCCGTGGCGCTTGACGAGGCCACGGGCGACCAGACGCGGCTGCCCGGGCGTCGTGATCTCGAGGAGCGGGTGCGCGGCGGTCGAGGTCATGCGCCCAGCCTGGCGCCGGACGCGCGCGTCGGACGTCCCTCACGGGTCTCGTCCTACCGGGCTCGCGTGCGACCCTCGGCGGTCCTGCCGCAAGACGTTGTCATCCTCTCGGCGGATACGCCCGGTCAGACCTTCGGCTGGTCGACCGCTCCCCCGTACCGGCGGTCCCGGCGCGCGTACTCCTCGATCGCGCGCCACAGGTGCCGGCGGTCGACCTCGGGCCACGGCTCGTCGAGGAACACCATCTCGGCGTACGCGGCCTGCCAGATGAGGAAGTTCGACGTGCGCTGCTCGCCCGACGAGCGCACGAAGAGGTCGACGTCCGGCAGGTCCGGCTCGTCGAGGTAGCGGGCGAACACCTTCTCGTTCACGCGGTTGGGGTTCACCCGGCCCGCCTGCACGTCGCGCGCGAGCGCCGCGGCCGCGTCGGCGATCTCGGCACGCCCGCCGTAGTTGACGCACATCGTCAGCGTGCAGACCGTGTTGTCCTTCGTGCGTCGCTCCGCCTCCTCGAGCTCGGAGATCACCGAACGCCACAGCCGCGGCCGCCGGCCGGCCCACCGCACGCGCACGCCCCATGACGCCATCTCGTCGCGCCGCCGCCGGATCACGTCGCGGTTGAAGCCCATGAGGAAGCGCACCTCCTCGGGCGAGCGGTTCCAGTTCTCCGTGGAGAACGCGTACGCCGAGACGTACTCGACGCCGATCTCGATTGCTCCCGCCACCACGTCGAGCAGCGACGCCTCGCCCGCCTTGTGCCCCTCGATGCGGCTCAGCCCGCGGGCGTTCGCCCAGCGGCCGTTGCCGTCCATGACGACCGCGACGTGCCGCGGCACGAACTGACGCGGGATGGCGGGGGGCCGGGCACCCGAGGGGTGCGGGAACGGGGGCTGCACGCTCGTCGACACGTCCGCCATTGTGCCGCCCGCGGGACCGCGTGCGGGACGCCTGCTACACCCGCTCGACGTGCGGCAACGAGCGCAGACGCCGCTCGAGGTGGAACTGGCTGAAGGCCGCGACGAGGCCCGCGGCCTCGCCTCGGTGTCGTTCCGCGCTCGCGTCGGCGACCACCCAGTCGCCCGAGATGAGCGCCGCGAGCAGGGCGAACGTCTCGGGAGCCGGCGACGCCGAGCCCGGCGGACGGCACCGCGCGCACACCGCGCCGCCCGACTGGACGTTGAACGCGTGGTGCGGGCCCGGCTCACCGCAGCGCGCGCAGTCCGCGAAGCTCGGTGCCCAGCCCGCGACCGCGAGCGCGCGCAGCAGGTAGGAGTCGAGCACGAGGCCCGGCGTGTGCTCGCGCGTCGCGAGCGCGCGGACCGCGCCGACGAGCAGCCAGTACTGCTGGAGCGCCGGCTCGTGCTCGGCCTCCACGAGCCGCTCGGCGGTCTCGAGTATCACGGTGCCGACCGTGTACAGCGCGTAGTCCTCGGCGATCGGCCGACCGTACGGCCCCAACGTCTCCGCCTGCGTCACGATGTCGAGGTTGCGGCCCGTCGAGAGCTGCAGGTCGACGTGCATGAACGGCTCGAGGCGTGAGCCGAACCGTGAGGTCGTGCGGCGCACGCCCTTGCCGACCGCACGCACCTTGCCGTGCTGGCGGGTCAGGAGCGTGACGATCCGGTCCGCCTCACCCAGCTTGTGGGTGCGCAGCACGATCGCCTCGTCGCGGTAGAGGCTCACCGGGCCATCCTCCCCCACGCCGCCCACGCTCGGGCGGACGGCGCGGGGAGAAGGCCCTCGGCGGGCTCAGCGCAGGTGGCGGTTGATCGCCGAGACGATGGCCTTGAGCGACGCCGTCGTGATCGACGGGTCGATGCCGACGCCCCACAGGATCTCGTCGCCGATCGCGAGCTCGACGTAGGCCGCGGCCGTCGCGTCGCCTCCCGAGGACAGGGCGTGCTCCGCGTAGTCGAGCACCGCGACGTCGACGCCGACCTGCTTCAGCGCGGCGACGAACGCCGCGACCGGACCGTTGCCCGAGCCCTCGAGCGTGCGGACCTGCCCCCGGTCGACCAGGTCGACCGAGAGCGTGTCCGGGCCGTCCTGCGCGCTCGTCGCGCGCGTGCCCTGCAGCGAGAACCGGCCCCAGGGGACGAGGCCGCCGAACTCCTGCGCGGGCGTCGCGACCTTCGCGGCCTCCACGGGCAGGTACTCGTCGACGAAGATGCGCCACAGGTCGTCCGCCGTGACCTCGGTGCCGTGCTGGTCCGTGTGCCGCTGCACCACCTGCGAGAACTCGATCTGCAGCCGGCGCGGCAGGTCCAGGTCCTTCTCGGACTTCATCAGGTAGCTGATGCCGCCCTTCCCGGACTGCGAGTTGACGCGGATGATCGCCTCGTACGAGCGGCCGACGTCCTTCGGGTCGATCGGCAGGTACGGCACGGCCCACACCACGTCGTCGACCGTGCGGCCCAGCGCCGCGGCACGCGACTCGAGGGCGTCCAGGCCCTTCTTGATCGCGTCCTGGTGCGAGCCCGAGAACGCGGTGAAGACCAGGTCGCCGCCGTACGGGTGGCGCTCGCCCACCGGCAGCTGGTTGCAGCGCTCGACGGTGCGCCGGATGCGGTCCATGTCGGAGAAGTCGATCTCCGGGTCCACCCCCTGGCTGAACAGGTTCATGCCGAGCGTCACCAGGCAGACGTTGCCCGTGCGCTCGCCGTTGCCGAACAGGCAGCCCTCGATGCGGTCGGCGCCCGCCATGTAGCCCAGCTCCGCGGCCGCCACGGCCGTGCCGCGGTCGTTGTGCGGGTGCAGGCTCAGCACCACCGACTCCCGGAAGCGCAGGTTGCGGCTCATCCACTCGATCGAGTCCGCGTACACGTTGGGCGTGGCCATCTCGACCGTCGCCGGCAGGTTGACGATGACGGGCCGGTCGGGCGTCGGCTGCCACTCCTCGAGCACCGCGTTGCAGATCCGCACCGCGAACTCCAGCTCGGTGCCCGTGTACGACTCCGGGGAGTACTCGTAGTACACCTCGGTGTCCGGGACCAGCTCCTCGTACTTCTTGCAGAACCGCGCACCCGAGACCGCGATGTCGACGATGCCGTCCTCGTCGGACCGGAACACCACGTCCCGCTGCAGCGTCGACGTCGAGTTGTACAGGTGGACGATCGCCTGCTTCGCGCCCGCGATCGCCTCGTACGTGCGCTCGATCAGGTGCTCGCGTGACTGCGTCAGCACCTGGATCACCACGTCGTCGGGGATCCGGTTCTCCTCGATGAGCATCCGGACGAAGTCGAAGTCCGTCTGCGACGCCGCCGGGAAGCCGACCTCGATCTCCTTGTAGCCCATGTCCACCAGCAGCTCGAACATCTCGAGCTTGCGGGCCGGGTTCATCGGCTCGATCAGCGCCTGGTTGCCGTCGCGCAGGTCGACCGCGCACCAGCGCGGGGCCTTCGTGATGCGCGCGTCCGGCCATGTGCGGTCCGGCAGGTCGACGCGGATCTGCTCGTGGAACGGCCGGTACTTGTGGACCGGCATGCCCGAGGGCTTCTGAGGGCTCGTCTGCTGGTAGCTCGCGCCCGTGGGGGTGACGCTCATGAGGGGACCTGCTCCTTCGGTGGTTCGACTCGGCGAGTGGTCAGCCGGCGCATCACGACACCGCGGCAGGGATCCGGCCTAGAAGGCCCCGCCGCGGCACCGAAGGAGGAGGCTCACGCGTGTGGTGCTCAGCACGTCGGTCACCTTACTCCCCCGCCCGGCGGGGTCCGCAAACCCCGCTCACGCCACGGTCGGCTCACGCCCCCAGCACGACGATGCCGTCGGCCGTCCGCCCGACGAGCAGCCCGCCCACCGCGGCGAGCTGCGTCACCTGGCGCGGCAGGTCCATCTGCCAGCGCTGCGCCCCGTCGCGCAGACCGCGCGCCGTCAACGTCGTGACCCCGTCGTCCTGCGCCGCGGTCAGCACGAGCGAGCCGTCGGTCAGCGGCGGCCAGTCCGGTGCGTCCGACGCGTCGGACCACAGCGGGGCCCCCGTGCGCACGTCGTACGCCGCGTACCGACCGCCGTCGGACGCGAGCAGGGTCGTGCCGACCACGGCACGCGGCGTGGCGCGCAGGCCCAGCGACCACAGCTCCTCACCCGTCGCGGCCTCGAGCGCGCGGATCGCGAGCCCCGTGGACACCACCACGACGTCGGGTGCCGAGTCGTCGTCGATGTCGAGGCGCGAGGGCACGGCGGGGATCGCCGGACCCTCGTCGCCGGCGCCGTCGTACAGCCGACCGCTGCCGGCCGGGGTCCACGCCGCGTAGCCGTCCCGGTACGGCAGGAGCGCCAGGGCGCGCCCGCGCCCCTCGTCGTGCAGGACGGACCCGTCCGCGAGCCGCAGCACCGCGATCTGCGCGCCGCGCACCACCGCGACCCGGTCGGTGAGCTCCATCGTCGTGCGCTCGATCGCGAGCGCGCTCGCGAGGCGCTCGTGCGACCGGTACGACCACCGCACGTCGCCCGTGCGACCGTCCCGCCGCTCGACCGCGGTCTGCCCGTCCGGCTCCGTGACCGCGACGACCACGTCACCACCGACCCGCCCGAACCCGGTGAGCGTGCCGAGGCGCGTCCACGCCCCGAGCTCCTGGCCCGTCACGGCGTCGAACGCGAGGATCCGCAGCCCGGCGGTCACCTCCTCGCCGTCCACGTAGACGGGCTCGATCAGCCCCGTGACGCACACGACGAGCGAGTCGACGCGCCCCTCGCGCCAGCTCGGGCACTGCACCGGGACGTCCTGCGCACCCGCCTGCGCGGGGGTGACGCGCGCGGTCCAGCGCTGCGCGCCGGAACCCGCCTCGTAGCCGGTGAGGTGGCGGCCCTGCGAGTCCTGCGTGACGACGACGACCGTGTCGTCGGCGACGAGCACCGTGCCGGGGCCGGGCTTGGCGGGTGCGCGCCAGCGCACGTGCACCGGGCCGTCGACGGGCGTCAGCAGGCCGGGGACCGTCACGGCCTGCTGGTAGGCGCGGTCCCGGCGCGCCGCGTCGACGGCGACGAGCACCGCCACGAGCGCCACGACGACGAGCGCGACGACCGACCAGAGCACCGCATGCCGGCGCAGGTGCCCGCGCCGGCCGCCCGGACCGCCGTCGTCGGGGACCGTGTCCACCGTGCCGTCTGCAGTGCCGTCTGCAGTGCCGGCCGCAGTGCCGGCCGTCGAGGCCGGCCCGGGGGCGTCGGTACCGTCAGCCCGACCCGCCCGGGGGCGAGCCGCGGAGCCGTCGGTGGAGCCGTCTGCGCGGCCGCCTGCGGGCGCTGAGCTGCCACGGGCGACCGTGGGCGCGGTCTCCTCGTCGACCTCGACAAGCTGCAGCTGTGCAGCCCGACGACCGCTGGACATACCGCCAGCGTAGGGGGGCCGGGCGCCGCACGGGCGCCGAACGACGATCCCGGTCCCCCGCGTCACCTGCCGGGAGCACGACGACCCGCGGGCGCCCCGTCAGGACGTCGCGACCAGCCGCATCGCGCAGTCCCCGAACATCACGACCGACCCGAGGCGCAGCCGCACGGGCTGGTCCACCGGGCAGATGACCTGCGCGCCGTCGGGGAGCGTCACGACCGTGCCGTTGGTCGAGCCGCGGTCCGCGACCCACACGCCCGACTCCTCGACCGCGATCTGCAGGTGCGTCTTGGACACCGACCGGCCGGGGTCGACCACCCGCACGAGCTGCACACCGTCCGCGGCGGCGGCCGGGTTGCGCCCGACGAGCGCGGTGCGCCGCACCTCGACCCGCTGGCCGTCGCTGATCTCCACCACCGCGACCGTCACCGTCCCGCGCTCGTGCGCGGGCGGGGGCGGCGGCGGGAGAATCCGGCGACGCGTCGACTCCACGTCCTCGTCGTCGTCCGACGGCTGCGGCACGCTCTCGCCGGCCGGCGCCTCGGCGGCCGTGGGCGCCGGCGGGGCGGGACGAGCGGCAGCGCGCGCGTGTCGAGGTCGGGGCCCGCACGGTGCGGGGCGAGCGGCGCGAGGACCAGCGGCCGCGGGACAGCACCCGTGGCGTGCGGGACGCCGGGGCCGGGCGGCGGGGGCACGGGGGGCACGGCGGGCACGGGGGCACCGGCGGCACCACCCCGACCTCGTCGGCCGGGGCGCGGAACGACGTCGTCGTCCCGGCACGCAGCAGGTCGGGTCGCGGGGGCGGCGGAGGTGCGGCCGCCGCACCGAGACCGCCCCGCACGTCGAGCACCATCGCGTGCGCCGCACGGTCGTGCCACCCCTGGCGCCGGCCGGAGGCGTCGAACAGCGGCGACAGCAGCACGACGAGCTGGCCGACGCCCACCACGAGCGAGCCCGCCGCGACCACGAGGCCGCGCAGCAGCACGCGCCACATCCCGATCGGCCGGCGGCTGCGCTCGTCCACGGTCCGCACGCCCACCAGGCGACGCCCGACCGTCCAGCCGAACCTCCCGTGCAGCACCCACTGCGCGACCGTCAGCACCAGCACCGCGGCCGCGCACGCGGGCGTGACCCACGCGGGCAGCCCCGTGTCGCCGAGCGCGGACGTGCGACCGTCGGCCGCCGCGGCCACGGACCGCGCGCCCGCCACCACCCACAGCCAGCCGCCCGCCAGGAGGGTCAGCGACGCGTCGACGACCACCGCGGCAGCGCGCCGGCCCAGACCGGCAGCGGGGGCTGCCGTCGAGTGTCGGATCACCGGGACTCCTTCCTGGACCTGCGAGCGGCGCCCCGAGCGACCGGGGCACCGTCCTGTGCGCGGCGGGCACGGCGTCGCGCCCGCACGGAGCGCAGCGACAGCCGCGCCCGGAGCCGGCCGCGCCACCCGACCGTCGCCCGCATCGTCGCGAGCGCCTCGTCGACCTGCGACCAGTAGCGGCCGACGAGCGCGTCGTCGGGCTCACCCGGCCCGAACACCGCCCGGTCGGCGCCCTGCGCGAGCGTCGCGACCCGCCCGCCGAGCTCACCCGCGACCGCGTGCCGCCGCGCTGCGGCGTCGGCGGGGGGCGTGAACGCCGCGGCGACCGCACGGGCCGCCTCGAGCCGCGTCCCGGTGGCCGGTGGGGTGCGGCGCAGGTCGACGGCGTGGTCGAGCACCTCGTCCCAGCCGCCCGCCACGCGCGTCACCGTGTCGCCACGTCGGCGCCGCCGGCGACGACGAGCCGCCTTGATCGCGCCGACCACGAGGAACGGCGCGGCGAGCAGCAGCACCGGGATGCCGACCGCGACGGCGACGACCGCGATCGTGCGCCACAGCGCCGACGCGTCGTCGTCCTCCTCGGGCTGCTCGGGTGCGGGCTGCTCCGTGTCGTCGTCGGGCGGCGTCACCGCGCCGGGCGGCGGCGGGGGCGGCTGGACGACCTGCGGGTTCGGGTCGTCCTCGGTCTCGGTCGGGTCGGTGTCGGGCGTCTTCTCCTTGGGCGGCGTCGCGTCGAACGGCACCCAGCCGTGGCCCGTGAACGCGATCTCCACCCACGCCTGGACGTCGGCGCCCCGCACGGTGACCGGCTCGCCCTCCGCCACGTCCTCGCGGGACGGCACGAAGCCCAGCACCACCCGGGCCGGCAGGCCCATCGAGCGCGCCATGAGCGCCATCGCGGCCGCGTACTGCTCGCCGTCGCCGATCATCTGGTCGGCGCCCAGCAGCGTCGCGATCCGGTCCGCGCCGTGCCCGGACAGGGAGTCGACCTGCCCCTCGAGCCCGTCGCTGTAGTAGCCCTCGTCGATGAGCCAGTCGGCGAGCGCGTCGGCGATCTCGACGGCGCGGCCCGCCTCGCGCGCCACGTCCGCCGCCGTCACGCCCACGACGTCGGGCACGCCCTCGAGCGCGGGCTGCGCGACGTCGGCGGCGGCCGACGACGTGAGGTCGTCCTCGCCGGGGACGGGCGGCACCACCGCGTCGATCTCGTACGTCGTGCCCCGGCGCAGGCCGCCGGTGAGGACCGCCGCACCCGTCGCGTCGTTGTAGCGCAGCTGCGACGACTGGCCGCGGTCGAGGTGGAACGACGTCGCCTGCCCGACCGTCGGCAGCCACACGCCCGCGAGCTCGTCGACCGTGATGCGCACGGTCCGGCGTTCGCCGCGCACGCTCGTCGGGAGCACGTCGCCGACCCGCCGGAACTCGCCCGAGCTCTGCGCGGAGCCGTCTCCCGCGACGTTCCACACGACACCGTCGTACCTGTCCATCGTCGCGAGCCGCACACGGTCGCCCGCCTCGAGGCCCTCGACGGTCAGCAGCGTCGAGTCCTCGAGGTCCTTGAGGTACCGCCGGAAGCCCGACAGCGGGCTCGCGTAGTCCCGCGGGTCGAACGGCGGGACGATCTCGTCGCGCAGCACGTAGCGCGGCTCGTCGTCGACGACCGCGGGCGACGCCAGCACGCCCGAGCCCACGCCCACCGCGGCCAGCGCACCGAGCGCGACGACGCGCCGCGGTCGCAGCGCACCCGTGCGCCACGCGGCCCACGCCGGCAGCACCAGCGCGAGCACGAGGCCCGTGAGGAGCGGCGGCACGCTCGGGAACCGGGTGCCGAGCAGGATCACGACGACCAGCACGGCGACCGGCACGAGCGCCGCGGCCGCGGACCACCGGCCGCGCACGCGCACCGCCGTCGCGACCGCGACGAGCGCGCCCACGTACGCGAGCAGCAGCGGCGCGACGAGCAGCGTGCCGCCCGAGCCGAGCGGCGGCTGCAACGTCACGACCTGCGACCAGGACGTCACCGCGCCGCGCGCGAGCGCCAGCACGGTCTGCGGCGTCGGGACCACGCCCGCGACGGTCGTCGTCGGGGCCGCCAGCGCGCCGCCCACCAGGGCGTACGTCGCGAGCGCCACCGCCACCACCGACAGCCCCGACCAGCGCGCCCACGCGCCCGCGAGCGCGAGCAGCGTCCCGAGCAGGAGGCCGCCGGCCACGGCGGGCACCGCCGTACCGCCACCGAACACCTCGACCAGCGGCCAGAGCACCAGTGCGAGCACCCCGACGAGGACCACGGCGTCGACGACGCCGTGCGCGAGCGGGCGCGGACGGCGCCGCGCGGCGGCGCGGGACCGCTGCGCGGGGGCCGCGGCGGGCGAGGTGCGCGGCCGCTCGAGCGTCGTCGTCACGAGACCACCCGCCGCAGGAGCCGGGGCAGGTCGTCGAGCGAGCCCAGGGTCCCGAGCGTGAGCTGACCCTGCGTCCGGACCGAGACCTCCGCGCCCAGCTCGCACCGCACGACGAGCGTGCGCGTGCCCGCCGGCAGGTGACGCGTGCCGAGGCGCAGGTCGCCGTCCGTCGGCACCGAACCGGTCACCAGCACCGCGACCGAGCACTGCGGCGTCTCGCGCACCACGCGACGGCCCAGCAGCGTGACGTCCGCGCCCGTCGGGTCCTGCTCGAGGCCGGAGCAGTCGTCGAGCAGCAGCGGCGGCGTGTTCACCCGCAACGACCCCGGACCCGCGAGCACCGCGAGGTCACGCTCGTCGCGCAGCGTCTGCACGCCGATCGACGCGACCGTGGACACCGCGATCTCGAACTCGTCGTCGTCCGCGTAGTCGCCCGGGCTCGTCGCGAGCGCCAGGACCGTCTGCGTGCGTCGCGTGTCCTCGAACTGCTTGACCATGAGCTTGCCGCGCCGCGCGGTCGTCCTCCAGTGGATGTAGCGGCGGTCGTCGCCCGCGACGTAGTCCCGCAGCGCGTGGAACGACATGTCCGAGTCCGACAGGTCGCGCGTCGACTGCCCCTCCAGGTCGCGCAGCAGGCCGGCGCTCGCACCGCCCAGCGCGACCAGCGCGGGGTGCACGTACAGGTCGACGGGCCGCGTCCACAGCACGCTGCGTCGCGCGATGCCCAGGGGGTCGCCGCGGACCGAGCGGACCGGACCGACGACGACGACCGCGCGCCGCGCCGTCGGGATCGCGAACAGCTCGTCGTGCGTCGCGTCCGGCGCGAGCGAAGGGATGGCGAGCTCCGCGAGACCCGCCCCGACCGGCAGCTCCAGCCGCGACGGCAGCGACCGGCGCCGCGCGGCGTTGCGGATCTCGATGCGACCGACCGCGCGCTCGCCGATCTTCACGCGGTTGTCCGCCATGTCGAGCGTCACCGCGTAGCGCGCGCGGCCGACCGTCATGAGCAGGCACGCCACGAGGACGCCGCCGAGACCCGCGCCGAGAGCCGCGAGCTCGACCCAGCCGAGCACCCGGCCCAGCACGAGGCCGAGGAGCGCGACGAGCACGCACCCCCAGCCGACGCCCGAGATCCGCATCAGGCCGCCCGCAGCACCGGGGGCGCGACCTGGTCGAGCAGTCGGGCGAGCACGTCGATCGCGGTGACGCCCGCGAACTCCGCCTCCGCGTCGAGCACCAGGCGGTGCGCGAGCACCGGCTGCGCGAGGTCCTTCACGTCGTCGGGCAGCACGTACTCGCGGCCCTGCGCGGCGGCCCAGACCTTGGCGGTCCGCACCAGCGCGAGCCCGCCGCGCACGCTCGCGCCGAGCGCCGTCTGGCTGTCGTCACGCGTCGCCTCGGTGATGCGCGCGACGTAGTCCAGCACGACGGGGTCGATGTGCACCGTCCGCGCGAGGTCGGCCATCGTGCCGACGGCCTCCGTGGTGATGCGCGCACCCAGGCCCACCGTCCGGTCCTTGGCCCCCGCGAGGATCTCGACCGTGGAGGCACGGTCCGGGTAGCCCAGGCTCGTCTTGATGAGGAACCGGTCCAGCTGCGCCTCCGGCAGCCGGTAGGTGCCCGCCTGCTCGATCGGGTTCTGCGTCGCGATCACCATGAACGGCCGACCCACCGGGTGGGACACGCCGTCGACCGTGACGTTGCCCTCCTCCATGACCTCGAGGAGCGCCGCCTGCGTCTTGGGCGAGGCGCGGTTGATCTCGTCCGCCAGCACGATCGTCGCGAAGACCGGCCCCGGGTGGAACTCGAAGCGCGCGGTCCCCTGGTCGTAGATCGTCACGCCCGTCACGTCGGACGGCAGCAGGTCCGGCGTGAACTGGATGCGGTGGTGCGTGCCCTGCACCGTCGCCGCGAGCGCCTTCGCGAGCGACGTCTTGCCCGTGCCCGGCGCGTCCTCGAGCAGCAGGTGGCCCTCCGCCACCATCGCGGTCAGCGCGAGCCGCACCGTGCGGTCCTTGCCCAGCAGCACGCGGCTGACGTTCTCCGCGAGCGCGGAGAACGTCTCCGCGAACCAGGTGCTCTGCTCGGGGGTCATGTCAAGGATCTCCTTGGATGGCGTAGGTAGGCGGCCGGCTAGGGGGTGGGGGTCGGATCCGGCGCCGGCGACAGGTCGACGACGATCTCCGCGGAGGCCTCGGGTGACTCGCCCTTCCAGTTCCGCGCGACCACTACGAGCTTGACGTCGTACTTGCGCGATCCGTTGAGCCCCAGGTTGTTGAACCAACGCTCCGTGGACGTCGACTTCGTGGCACCGCATGACTCGAACTTGCCGTCGACGTACCAGCAGTAGCGGTAGTCGTCGAGCTGCACGCCGCCGTCCGACGACGGGGGTGCCCAGGTCGCGACGACCTTGTCCGCCTCCGGATCGACACTCAGCTGGACGTTCAGCGGCGCAGTGGGAGGGTCGCCCCACCCGAACTCGGGCGAGATCGACTCGGGGTCGCCCACGAGGTCCGTCGAGTCGACGCGCGTGATGGCCGTGACGGTCAGCGTGAGGCGCGTCCCTGAGTACGCGACCCAGTTGGAGATGTCGACCCCCGTCACCGAGCCCGACTTGGTCTCCCCGCGGCGCTCCCGGCCGCCGTTCGCCGTCAAGGTCCAGGCGTACGTGACCGACTCGGCTCCGCCGCTGTCCGCCGCGTCCCACGACAGGTCGACGCTCTCCGGACGGTTGTTGTCCCCCCGGGTCGCGACGCGGATGTCGAGCTTCGACGCCTTGCCGGGGCGGGTGGTCGGCCGCGCGGTCCGCTCGTTGCTGTCGGCCGAGCCGGCGTCGTTGGTCGCGCGGACCTTGTAGGTGTGCGACGAGCCACCTGCCAGGCCGGTGTGCTCGAACGACGTGCCGTCCGTCGTCCCGATCTTGGAGCCGTCGTCGTAGATCTCGTACGTGACGCGCGCGCCACGGTCGTCCGAGCGCTCCCAGGTCAGCCGCACGGTTCCGGTGCCCGGCGGGGTCGTGGGCACTGCGAGCGTGGGCGCCGTCGGACGCCCGTACGCCTTCGCCGAGACCGGGGACGAGAGCGGGCCCCAGTCCGCCTTGTTCCGTGCCTTCACCTGGAACGTGTACTCCACGCCGTTCTGAGCCTTGAACGCGAGCGACCTGCTCGTCCCGGCGTCGAGCGTGCGCGTGCTGCCGCCGTCCGAGACGACGACCGCGTAGCCCTGGACGTCGTCCCCGTTGTCGTCGGCCGGTTCCTGCCACGACACGTCGATCTGCTCACCCAGTGCCGTGTCCGTCCGCGTCGCGGTGAGTCCCGTGGGCGCGCTCGGTGGGCCCGCAGGCGTCTCCGGGCCCGAGGAGGGCGACCACGGGCTCGGCGTCTCGAGGTCGTTGTACGCCCGGACCCGGACCGAGTACGCGGTGCCGTTCTCCAGCCCGCCGATCTTGATGCCGGTGGTCGTCGACGTGCGCGTCGCCCCACCGCTCGGCGGCGTGGGCGAGATCTGCACGTCGTACTTCGTGATCGACGAGCCCCGCGAGGCCGCTGCCGGCCAGCTCCACCGCAGCCACCCGTCGCCGAACGCCTCCACGTCGACGCGCGTGGGCGCGTCGGGCACGGCGTCGGGCACGGCCTCACCGGACGGTGCGCTCTCCTGCGACCAGCCGACCTCGTTCTGGGCCGCCACGGTGAACGTGTACGTCTGCGCGTTGGTCAGCCCGTCGAACGTGCACGTCGTCGACTTGCACGTCGTCGACAGCCCGCCCTTCGTCGTCAGGCGGTACCCCGTGATCGCCGCGCCGCGGCTGTCGGGCGCCGTCCACGACAGGACGACCGTCTGGTCGCGGGACTCGACGACCTTGGGCGCGGTGGGCTGGTCCGGCACCCCGCGGACCTTGAGCGTCACGCGGCCGTCGACCTCACGGTCGGCCTCGTCGATCACGTCACGCACGCGGTAGCGCACCACGAGCGTGCCGATGAAGCCCTCCGCCGGGGTGACCGTGACCCGCGACGCCGTCGCGGCGGCCGTGCCCTGACCGGACTCGACGGTGGCACCGACCACGCGCAGGGGCTCGGGTGCGAAGGGGTTGAACGCGCCCTCGAGCACGTCGAGCGTCTCGGCCTTGCCCTCCTCGGCCTTCTCGACCGTCCAGTCGAGCACCTTCGCCTTGGGCCGGGTGCTCGCGATCGCGCGCAGGTCGATCTGGGCGTCGAGCTTGCCCGCGCGCCCGTACCCGATCGTGAGCTGGAGCACGCCGCGCGTGCCCTTGTCGGTTGCGAAGTCCGCGCTCACGGCCAGCATCGAGCCGTCGACCGTCGCCTTGAAGCCGGCGGGCACGGCACCGGAGATCGCGTACGTGTACCGACCCTCCGCGGGCTCGGTGCCCTCCGGGGTCTGCGTGAACGCGCGCAGGTCGACGGTCTTCGCCGGGTCGCCCGGCGCCACCTCGACGGCGGACGACAGGAACGACGGCGGGTGGTTGTCGACCGCGAAGACCTCGATGGGCAGCGTGAGGTAGGCCGTCCGCGCCGACGTGTCGTTCGCGGACGTCGCGTCGGTGACGGGCATCGTGACCGACGCCGGTCCGGAGTACTCGTCGGCCGGCGTGAACGTGACCGACCGGCCGTCCTTCGCGATCTTGACGGTGCCTCGCGTCGCGGAGACCTCGAGCGGGTCGCCGACCGACGGCTGACGGCCCTGCGCGACCTTGATCTGCTCCTCGAGCTCGATCGTGAGCGTCTCGCCGGACGCGACGCGCAGCGCCGGGGCGCCCGGGCGCAGCGACGGGCGGATGAAGCCGAGCGGGGGACCGTGATGAACGCGAAGGCGTTGGCCCGCTCGGGGTCGCGCACGTTGACGAGCTCGAACGGCAGGGTCTGCGTCTGGTCGGACAGCGTGACCAGCACCTTGCGGTCGCCCGTGACCTTCGCGACCGACGCGACGGACGCCGGGATCCGGACGTCGAGGTCGCTCTCCGGTCCGCTGGGGTTCTGGGCGGTCGCGAGCACGTCGACGACGACCTCGGTGAGCCCGAACGTCTCGGTCGCGGGCACGACGACGTCCTCCGCGACCGGCGGCAGCACGGCGGCGTCCGCGGTCACCCGGACGGTCAGCACCGCGGAGTCCTGCCCGCCGCGCGAGTTCGTCACCGTGTACAGGATCTGCAGCACGGTCTCCTCGTCGGGCGCCGTCACCACGACGCGGCGGCCGTTGATCACGGCGTCGACGCCCTCGTCGGCCTCGATGCCTGCGAGCGTCAGCTCGTCACCGGAGTTGTCGACGTCGTTGGCGAGCACGCGGACCTCGATGCGCTCACCGGGCCGGATCGTCACCTCGTCGTCGCGCGCGACCACGGCGGCCGCGTCGCTCGGACGTGGGCTGATGCCGACGCGGATGGTCCCCACCGCGCGCTGGCCGACCCAGTCCTCGACGGCGTACTGGAACTCCTCGGTGCCGGTCGAGTCGGCGTACGCCTCGTACTCGATCCAGTCCGGCCCGACGGCGCGCACGCGTCCCTTCGTCGTCCCGCTCGCGAGCCCGAGCAGCGCGACGCCGTCGCCGTCGGGGTCGATGCCGATGAGCGGCACGTCGATGCGCACGACCTCGCCCGCGAACACGCGCGCCTCGAGGTCGCGGGGCTGCGGCGGCGCCTTCGACGACGGGTCGGACTCGTGCACGCGCACCGTCACGGCCGCTGCCGTCACCGCGCCGGTCGAGTCCTCGACCTCGAACACCGCACGCGCGGTGACCGGCTTGGACGGCGCCTGGTAGCGCAGGACGTCGCCCGAGACGAACATCAGCCCCTCGCCCTCCCCGAGCTCCTCGACCAGCGCGCGGCGCAGCGTGAGCGCGTCACCGTCGGGGTCGTAGGCGTTCTCGAGCACGGGGATGGTGACCACGCCACCCGTGCGGACCGTCGCCTCGATCGGCTCGACGACGGGCGGCTGGGTCGACGACGTCGGTGGCACGGGCTGCACGACGATCTGGCCGGTGGCGGTCTTGCTGCCGTTCGAGATCGTGTACGGCAGGACGACCACGCGGTCGAGCGTGCGCTCGGAACGGATCTGGACGAGGTGGTGGTCGAGGATCGCGACGCTGAGGCCGTCCGCGTCGGCGGTGTCGACCGACTGCAGCACGAGCAGCCCACCGGCGGGGTCCGAGTCGTTGGCGAGCGGGTCGATCGTGACCTCGCCGCCCGCGGGCAGGAACGCCCGGTCACGCACCGCGACCGGCGGCTCGGCCTCCTTGGGCCACTCCCGCACGTCGATGCGCGCGAGTCCGGTCGCCTGCTGCGGCGGGGCGGCGATCACGAACTTCACGTAGTACGAGCCGGTGCGCGGCGCGGCGAACGTGAACGTGCCGGCCTGCAGGTCCGTGGTGATGGTGGCGCCGGTGACCTCCTCGACCGATGCGAGCCGCGCGGGCTCGGCGCCCGTCGAGCGCACCGCGTCGAGCGGCTCGAGCAGCACCGGCTGGTCCACGTAGGTGACCGCGTGCACGGGGTCGATCTGCGGGGCGAGGGAGCCCGCGGAACGCACGTCGACCTCGATCGTGCCCGCCGTGGGCTCGAGCGACGAGCCGTCGGAGACCAGGACCGTGACGGTCGCCCGGCCGAGCTTGCCGCCGTCCGCCCGGAACGTGATGGTCCCGTCCTGGCGGAAGCGCACCGTCCCGATCGACGCGTCCGTCGTGGCGCCGACGAGCACCATGTCGTCGCCGTCGGGGTCGTGGAAGTTCGCGAGCGCGTCGTAGCGCGCCTGTCCGCCCTGCTCGACCTCCATCGCACCGCGACGGTCCTCGACGGGCGCGGTGTTGTCGCCGTCACCGTGGACCTCGAGCGTGACGGTCGCGGTCGACGGCGCGGACGTCCCCCGGCCGTCCTCGATCGTGTAGGAGAACTCGACGGAGCCGCCGGCGTCGCCGTCGACCTCGACCTGCAACGCCCGCCCGCCGTAGATCGACCGGACGCTGCCGAACTCGGTCGGCACCTTCTGGGACTCGAACTCGCTGACGACGAGGATGCCGCAGTCGGACGAGGAGTCGTTCGCGAGCACCGGCAGCACCGTCGTCCGGCCCGGGCGCACGCCGAACGTGTCGTCCTTCGCGACGGGCGGCGCGGTCTCGGCGGAGCACTCGGCCTGCAGCTCGCTCGAGCTGACCTCCGACTCGTTCTTGTCGTCCGTGGACTCCGGGTCCTTCTTCTGCTTGATGTCCTCCCAGTTCAGGGTCCGCAGCTCGGTGTCCTCCTGCGGCTCCCAGACCCGGCCGCGCACGGCGTCGTTGAGCACCACCTGCGACCGGTTCACCCGGAAGACGAGCGCGTCCTGCGCGGACATGTCCTCGAGCGCGAGCTCCACGGGGGCCGCACCGTCGCACAACCGCTGGTAGGAGCCCTGCGCGGACGCCCATGCGCCGTGCGCGCAGCTGCCGACCTGCACGGGCGCGGCGGGCTTGCCCGAGCCGTTCGACGGGTGCTCGATCGGCGACCCCCCGTCCAGCGGCACCTCGACCAGCGCGGTGTCGCTCGCGACGAGCACGCGCGACGACGCCGGCCCGGGCTGCTGGAGCGTGAGGTTGGTGCCGGTCAGCTCGACCGAGCCGTGCCGTGTGACCACCGTGCTGCCGCGCAGGCCCACGGGCTCGTCGCCGACGGCGGTGAGCTGGTCCAGCTCACCCTCGCCCAACGAGCCGTCCTGCGAGACGCGCGCGTCACCGCCCGCGACGCCGACCTCGGTGACCGCACCGTCGGCGGCGACCCCGTAAGCGACGCCGTCCGTCCCGACGACCGCGCGAGCGCCACGACCCAGCTCGGCGTCGGGCTCCCCCTCCCCCGGCCGCATCGAGTCGAGGTCCGACAGCGCGCGCACGTGCAGCCCGCCCTCGGCGTCGACGAGCGACAGGACGCCCGCCGTCATCGACACCGCCGAGTCCTGCCGCAACGACGGCTGCACCCCCGCCGCGGCGACCTGCGTGGTGAGCGACACCGATGCGGGGTCGACGACCGAGATCCGGCCGGGCTCCACGAGCACCACGTCGGCGCCGTCCTGGAGCACGTCGAACGTGCCCTGCTCGGCGACGAGCCCGGCGTTCAGCTCGTCGACCTGCACGTTGTAGCGGCCGAGCTTCTGCTCCTGCGTGGCCGTGAGCCAGACCGCACCGTCGTTGAGCTCCACGCGCGCGAGCGGGAAGCCCGGGTTCAGCAGCGCGAGCACCGCGACGACGGCGGGGACCGTCACGGCCGCCGCGGCGGTCGTCACGTTGCGACGCGACGTCAGGCCCCTCATGCGCAGGCCTGCGCGGGCTTGGCGGACGCGCGCCGGTCGGCGCGCACGATCGACACCTCGACGCACACCTCGTCCCCGGCTCGCGCGGCGGGGATCGTCACGGTGGGCTCGTCGACCACCTCCAGCTCCGGCTGTCCGGTCACCTTCAGCACCCCCCACAGGTAGTGGTCGTCCGGCTTGGGGTCAGGGTTCACCCAGGAAAACGTCACGGCCCCCGACGCGTCGCGCACGCCCTCGAGCGAGTGCGGCGCGGGGACGACCGCCTCGACGGCCGTCCCGTCAGTCGGGGCGAAGTCCGTGTCCCCCGGGCGTGGCTCGGGGTCCCCACCGCCCAGTGCCGCGGCGGCGACCACGGCCAGCGCGGCGAGCACGACAGCACCCGAGACGAGCGCCGCGACGGTGCGGCCGCGCGCGGGCGCCTCGTCGTGCTCGACCTCCCCCAGGGGCACCGGCTGCGGCGGTGCGGGGGGCGGCGCGAGGAAGCCGGGTCCCACCGGCTGGGGGCCGTGCTGGAGGTCGTGCTGGGCGTCGTGCTGGACCGTGACCGGGCCCCGCACGCGCGTCTGGGCGTCGTCGGTGGCGGCGGCCGGCGGGGCCGACGAGATCTCGACGATCGAGCGCAGCCGCGTCGCGTCCGCGGCGCCGCTGTCGGACTGCGGTGCCGCGGGCTCGACGACGCCCTCGTCCAGCAGGTCCAGCGGCGTGACGGGCAGGCGCAGGTCCGCCTCGATCTGCTGCAGCGCGCGGCCCAGCGCGGCGGCCGACGGGTGCCGGAGCTCGGGCACCTTCGCCATCGCGCGCTCGAGCACCGCCTGCAGGTCCGCGGGCACGTCGTCGCGGCCCGTGGGCGGCAGCGGCGCGCGCTCGATGCGCGCGACGAGCTGCTGCGCCCCGTTCTGCCCGCCCGGGATCTCGAACGGCGTGCGGCCCGCGAGCAGCGAGTAGAGGGTCGCCGCGAGCGAGTACACGTCGGACCGCTCGTCGCCGTGCGGGTGCTCCGCGAGCAGCTCGGGGGGCGACCACGGGATCGACATCCCGACCGTCGCCCCGGCGCCCTGCCCCGTGGTCGCGGCGATGCCGAAGTCCGTCAGCGCGGGCCAGCCGAAGTCCGTGGTGAGGACGTTCGCGGGCTTGATGTCCCGGTGCAGGATGCCCGCGCGGTGCGCGGTCTCGACGGCCGACGCCAGGCGCACGCCGATGCGCAGCACCTCCGGCACCGCGATCCGCTCGGAGCGGTACCGCTCCGCGAGCCCCGGCCGCGAGCAGTACTCCATGACCAGGTACGGCCGTCCGTCCGACGCGATCGCGGCCTGGTAGACCGTGACGATCGACGGGTGGTGCGACAGCTGGGCCATGAGGTTGGCCTCGGTCTGGAACCGGGCGCGCACCTCGTCGTCCAGGCTGCCCGCGAGCAGCACCTTGACCGCGACCTCACGTCGCGGCAGCTCCTGCCGGTACAGGAAGACGTCAGCGAAGCCGCCGAGGCCGAGGGTCCGCACGTGCGCGTACCCGGGCAGCGTGGGCGGTGCCGACGCCTCGCGTCTCGCGGTCATCGGCGCGCACCCGCGCAGCGCGCGTCGGCGCGTGCCGTGGTGAGGGAAGTCATGCCGTGACCGTCACCGCCCGGCCTCCACCGTGAACGTCACGCCGTCACCGAGGTCGACGACCTCGCCCGGCACGACGACGCTCGCCTCGCCCGGGTGCAGGCGGCGCGCGCCCTCGCCCTGCCGCGTGACGTGCACGCCGTTGGTCGAGTGCAGGTCCGTGACGAGCACGTGCTCGCCCTCGGCGCGGACCTCGGCGTGCGTGCGCGAGATGTCCTGCTGCGGGCTGGGCACCGCGACCAGGCGCGGGAGCTCGCGGTTCGTCACGCGCGCGACCTGCGGCGCGCGCCCGAGCAGCACGGTCCGGTCGAGCGTGACCTCCACGCCGGTCGACAGCACGAGCCGCGGCGGGTCGGGCTGGACCACCGGCTCGGGGACCGTGAACGGGCCGGGCGTCGCGCCCTCCTGCGGCCACTGGGCCGCCCACGCGGGCAGCTGCTCGCGGATCTGCGCGAGGTCCGACGACAGGATCGTCAGACCGTCGTGGTCGTCCTGCGACGCGGGCCCGACGAGCGTGCGGACGTCGTCGACGGTCGACTCGACGTCGGCCTCGGGGGTGCCCAGCGCGACGAGCGCGGGCACCGGCTCGGGAGCGGGCGGCGCCGGGAGCACGGGGAGGTCCGGGACCGCCGGGACGTCGGGCACCACCGGGCTGACGTGGGTCGGGGTCGCGTCGGTCGGGGCGTCGCCGGGCTGCGCGTCGGCGCGCTGCGCCGCGTCCCGGCCCTCGGCGGACCCGCTCTCGTCCGCACCGGCCCCGCCGCGGGGGCCCTCGTGCGCGGCCTCGTCGGGAGCAGCCTCGTCGTCACCCTCGTCAGCGGCGGTCTCGTCGGCGGCGGCCTCGTCGGCGGCCTCCTGCTCGAGGGCGTCCGTGCCGGTCGCCGCGGTCTCGGCGGCGGCCGGCGCGTCGGGCTCGGTGCGCTGCGCGGGCACCTCGACCGGCTCGTCCAGCGGGGCGCCGAGGATCGGGGCTCCGGGCGGGGGCAGCACCGGCGAGGTGGGCGCGAGCGGCGCCGGCGGCGCCTCGATGACGACGTCGTCCGGCTCGACGGCGGGCTCGGGAGCGGGCTCGACGACGCGCTCCGCAGCGGGCTCGACGACGGGCTCGACGGCCGGCTCGGAGCCGGGCTGCGCGGCCGGGTCCGGGGTCGGCTCGTCGCCGGCCCCCACGGCGACCGCGCCGGTCGCCCCGTCGCGCGCCTCGTCGTCCGGGGCCTCGTCGTCGGGGACCTCGTCGGCGCCCTCGACGAGCACGACGCTGAGCACCGACCCGGACGCGACCCCGTCCGCGAGCGGCAGCGGCGTCCCCTCGTCGGACGCGTCGTCGCCCAGCAGCCGCACCCAGGTGACGTCCTCCACGACCTGCTCGCTCCACGTGCCCACGTCCCCCGACCGCAGCGTGCGCGGACCGGAGGCGGTGCCGACCTCGGCGGTGACGTCGCCGCGCAGCGCGAGGTGCGCGCGGTCGCCGTCGAGGTGCACGAGCGCGAAGGCGGGGAGCCCCGCGAACCCGTTGCGGGCCAGCACGACGAGCGCCGCGAGCAGACCGTCCGGCGACGCCTCCCACACCGCGCGAGCGGTGGCGGGCGCGGCGGTCGGGCCGAGCAGCGCCACGAACCCGGGGCGCGACACGGCCGTCCACCGGCCGGGCAGGTACTCGGGGACGCTCATGACGTGACCTCCTCGGACGACGGGTCGCCGGCGCCGGGCGCCTGCGTGGACGAGCGGCGGGCGCGGGGCACCGTCGCGCCGTGCAGCATCTCGTCCCACAGGTGCGGGCCGAGCTGCGAGCCCGCGCGGGGGACGGTGATGTGCACGTCGTCGAGCGCACCGACGGACGTGGCGACGTCCACGACGACCGCGCTGACGTTGTCGCGGGCGCCCGCGTCGAGCGAGCGGCGGACGAGCTCGTTGGCCGCGTCCTGCGCGTCGGCCACCTGCGACAGGACGGCCTCGATCTCGCCGTCCCCGAGCTCACGGGTCAGGCCGTCGGTGCAGATCAGGAGCCGGTCGTGGAGCCCGGCGGGCAGCAGCCAGTAGTCGGGCTCGGGCTCGTCGCCCGTGCCGAGCGCGCGCGTCAGCACGTGCCGCTCGGGGTGCGTGTCGGCATCGGCGGGCTCGATCCGGCCCTGGTCCAGCAGCTCCTGGACCACGGAGTGGTCGACGCTGACCTGCTCGAGCGTGTCCTCGGCCCACCGGTACACGCGCGAGTCGCCCACGTTGAACACGAGCCAGTAGGCCGTGTCGTCGTGCACCGTGACCGCGACGCCCGCGACCGTCGTCCCGCCCTGACGGCCGCCGGTGAACTCGCCCCGGATGCGCGCGGACGTGCGCGAGAAGCACGAGTGGATGTCGTCCGCGGTCGCGGCGCTCTGGCCGGCGAGCTGCGCGAACTCCTCGACCGCGATGCGGCTCGCGAGGTCCCCCGCGTCGTGACCGCCCATGCCGTCGGCGACCAGGAACACCGGCGGGTAGGCCAGCAGCGCGTCCTCGTTCACCTCACGGATGAGACCGCGATCGGTCGCAGAACCCCACGACGTTCGCACGCGAGCCCCTCTCCGCCTCGAATGGTGCCGGGCCGCCGGGTGGCGGCCCCCACATGGTGCCTCACCAGGGCGGCGCTGGAGTATCACCGCCCGAAAGGCGGTCGATCGTCCGGTGTCGACCTGATCGCTCGGGGCATCCTAGATGCCCAGCTGGTACACACCCCAGTAGGCGAGCACGACGAGCAGGACGGCGGACGCGCCGACCACCCCGACGAGCGCGACGGTGCGCGCGGCGCCGGGCGCGATCGGCACGTGCTGCGCGCGGTTGCGCACGATCGAGCGGGACAGCAGGCACGCGACGGCGACGACGAGCACGCCGACGACGCGGATCGCGAGCCACAGGCCCGTGACGACGAGCCCGTTGCTCGAGTAGTCGAGCGCGAGCCGGGCGATCACGAGGATGTACCAGACGAACGCGACGGTGGTGACGACCGCACCGGCGCCGAGCGCCGCCGTCCACCGGGCCACGCCCGGCGCGAACCGGCGCCCGGACCGCTGACCGCCGCGACGGACCGCGGCGAGCTCGGCGCCGCGCGAGACGGGCACGACGAGGCCCGCGAGCAGCACGACGGCGCAGGACGCGATGATCGTGACCGCCACGACGTCGCCGTTGTGCAGCCAGCGCGGCTCGGGCACGGGCATCGCGAGGAACGTCTGGTTGGGCTGGTCGCCCGCGATCTTCGGGCTGGCGCCGGCCGTGCCGGGCAGTCCGACGACCCAGCCGGTCATGTCGTGCAGGAACGCGGGCACGATCCGGTCGTCGACCCGGATCCCGTGCGACGCACCCTCGTAGTACCGCACCGTGACGTCGCTGTTCCCCGCGATCGCGGCGTCACGGATCACCTGGACGGCGCCCTGGACGATCGGCATCGACGAGTCCCCGGTGCCGTAGACCATGAGCACGGGCTGGGTCAGGCGGCGCTGGTAGGACGTCGCGTCGAAGTCGACGTACTCGAAGCCGCCGCCGGGGATCGCCATGCCGACCGCGCGCGGGATGGCGCGGAACACGCCGTGCGGCACGCCGGTCGCGCGCAGGTACGCGTCGGCCGCGAACGCGGCCTGCTGGCGCGGCGGGACGACCGGCGCGGAGACGAGCACGACGAACTCGAGGCCGGGGTCCTGCGCGGCCATGACTGGCGCGATCCAGGCGCCCTCGCTCTCCGCGTACACGCCGACCCGCTCGGGGTCCACCTCCGGCAGGGAGCGCAGGTAGGCGACGGAGCGCGCGTAGTCGTCGGCCATCGCCACGTAGTCGCGGTGCCGCAACGTGTACGTGTCGAGCCGCTTGTTCGGCACGAGCGTGACCACACCGGCCTCGGCGAGCGCGCGCGCCTGCTCGTGGAACGCGTCGGAGTACGTCCCGGTCCCGGCGCCGTGCACGAAGACCACCGCGCGCGCGGGCCCGCTCAGCCCGACCGGCACGGTGAGCTGGGCCTCGACGGTCGCGCCGTCGAGCTGCACCGAGACGACCTCGCGGCGCACGTCGTGGTGCTCGGTCGCGGGGGCCTGACCGATCGCGGTCGACGACGTCTCGACCGTGAGCGGGTCGGTGAGCGGCACGGGGTCCCACTGCGGCCCCATGACGGCGCCGAGCACGGCGAGCACGACGACGCCGAGCACGGTGCTCGCGAGCACGCGGTACGGCCCGGTGAGCAGGTGCTCGTCCCGGTGCCGAACGTGCTCCGTGCCCGTCGGCGGGATCCTGGTGGCGGTCGTGGCTCTCGTCCCTTCCTGCGCAGCCCTCAGAAGCCCAGCCGGCCGAGCTGCTTGGGGTCACGCTGCCAGTCCTTGGCGACCTTCACGTGCAGGTCGAGGTAGACCCGCGCGCCCAGCAGCACCTCGATGCCGCGACGCGCCTCGCTGCCGACGTCGCGCAGCCGCGCGCCGCCCCGGCCGATGACGATCGCCTTCTGGCTGTCGCGCTCGACGTACAGGTTGACGCGCACGTCGAGCATGGGCGTGCCGTCGGCGGCGGGCGTCTCGCGCGGGACGATCTCCTCGACGACGACCGCGAGCGAGTGCGGCAGCTCGTCGCGCACGCCTTCGAGGGCGGCCTCGCGCACGAGCTCGGCGACCATGACGTCCTCGGGCTCGTCGGTGAGCTCACCGTCCGGGTACAGCGCGGGCCCGGCGGGCAGGTGCCCGACGAGCACGTCCGCCAGGACGTCGACCTGGTACCCGCCGACCGCGGACACGGGCACGATGTCGGCCCAGTCCCCGAGCGACTGCACCGCGAGCAGGTGCTCCGCGAGCCGCTGGCGCGAGACCAGGTCGGCCTTCGTCACGACCGCGACCACGGGCGTGCCCCGGCCGTCGCGCGCCATGTCCGTGAGCTGCTCGGCGATGAACCGGTCCCCGGGCCCGACCTTCTGGTCGGCCGGGAGGCAGAACCCGACGACGTCGACCTCGGTCAGCGTGTCCTTGACCAGGTCGTTGAGCCGCTCGCCGAGCAGGGTGCGCGGGCGGTGCAGGCCGGGGGTGTCGACGAGCACGAGCTGCGCGTCGTCGCGGTGCACGATGCCCCGGATCGTGTGCCGGGTCGTCTGCGGTCGTCCGGAGGTGATCGCGACCTTCTGGCCGACGAGCGCGTTGGTCAGCGTCGACTTGCCGGCGTTGGGCCGCCCGACGAAGCAGGCGAACCCGGACCGGAAGGGTGCCGCGGGGGTGTCGTTCATCGTGTCTCGTCCTCGTCCTCGGGGTCGTCGTCCCGTTCGACGCGACTCACCAGCACGGTCGCGAGCCGCCGGCGGCGACCCTCGACCTTCTCGGCCACCAGGTGCAGCCCGTGGATCTCGCCCGACGACCCCGGCAGCGGGACCTTGCCGAGCGCCTTGGTCAGCAGGCCGCCCGCGGAGTCCACGTCCTCGTCGTCGACCTCGAGCCCGAACAGCTCGCCGAGCTCGTCGCGGCCCAGACGGGCAGGCACGCGGTACACACCGTCGCCGAGGTCCTCCACGACGGGCGCGCTCGGGTCGTGCTCGTCGGTGAGCTCGCCGACGATCTCCTCGAGCGCGTCCTCGATGGTCACCAGCCCGGCGATGCCGCCGTACTCGTCGACGACCATCGCGATGTGCGAGGAGCCCTCCTGCAGCTCGCGCAGCAGGTCGTCGACGGGCTTCGACTCGGGCACGAACACGGCGGGCCGCGCGAGCGCCTCGGCGGGCGCGTCGAGCGGGTCCTCGTCGTCGCCCTGGGCGTCCGCGACGGAGATCCGCCGCACGACGTCCTTGAGGTAGAGCACGCCGCGCAGGTCGTCGACCGACTCCCCCACGACCGGCACCCGCGAGAACCCGGAGCGCAGCAGCAGCGCGAGCGCCTTGCGCAGCGGCGTGTCGGCCTGCGTCACGACCATGTCGGTGCGCGGCACCATGACCTCACGCGTGAGCGTGTCGCCGAGCGACAGCACCGAGCGGAACAGCTCGCGGTCGTCGTCCTCGATCGCCTCGGACTCGCTCACGCGTTGCACCATGTCGCGCAGCTCGGCCTCGTCGTCGTCCGTGACGCCGCGCGCCGAGGTGGTGCGCCGCGCGAGCGGGCCGGCGGCGGCCACGACGGCCAGCAGCCGCGACAGGGTGGTCAGCACGCGCACGGGGTGGCGCCGGCCGATCGTGCGGGGGCTGACGCGCACCACCAGGTAGGCGAACACGACGCCGAGAGCGAGACCGCCGAGCAGCACGCCCCACCACGGCAGTTCGCTGGCGGCGACGACGATCGTGAGGCACACGGTCGCGAGCACCTCGACGACGAGGCGGAAGAACGCCGCGGCGGAGGCCACGCGCTGCGGGTGCTCGACGAGCCCGAGGATCCGGTCGGCGGCGGGGTGGCGACGCGCGACCAGCTCGGTGACCGCGGCGCGCGTGACGCGCTGCACCGCGACCTCCCCCGCCGACAGGGCCGCCGCGAGCACCCAGCCCAGGACGGCGACGACGACGAGGAGCGCGACCGGCTCGTCGTTCACCGGCCGGCCAGGAAGGTCAGCAGGAGCCGGCGCTGCAGGCCGAACATCTCCTTCTCCTCCTCGGGCTCCGCGTGGTCGAACCCGAGCAGGTGCAGGATCCCGTGCGTCGTGAGCAGCAACAGCTCCTCGACCGTCGAGTGGCCCGCGGCGACCGCCTGCTGCGCGGCGACCTCGGGGCACAGCACCACGTCGCCGAGCAGACCCGCGGGGGTCACGTCGCCCTCGCGGCCGGGCCGCAGCTCGTCCATCGGGAAGGACAGCACGTCGGTCGGCCCGGGCTCGTCCATCCACTTGACGTGCAGCTCGGTCATGACGTCCGTGTCGACCAGCATGATCGACAGGTCCGTCTGCGGGTGCACGTGCATCTCGTCGAGCACGTACCGCGCGAGCGCCGCGAACTCGGCCTCGTCGACCGCGAACCCGGTCTCGTTGTTGACCTCGATGCTCATCGGCGGTCGTGGCTCCCGTCTGCGTCCCAGCGCGCGTACGCGTCGATGATGTCGCTCACCAACCGGTGGCGGACCACGTCGGACGACGAGAGCCGGCAGAACGCCACGTCGTCGACGTCGCCGAGGATGCGCTCGACGACCCGCAGGCCGGACGTCGTGCCCGACGGCAGGTCGACCTGCGTGACGTCGCCCGTCACCACGACCTTGCTCCCGAAGCCGAGGCGGGTGAGGAACATCTTCATCTGCTCGACGGACGTGTTCTGCGCCTCGTCCAGGATGATGAACGAGTCGTTGAGGGTGCGCCCGCGCATGTAGGCGAGCGGCGCGACCTCGACGGTCCCCGCCTCGAGCAGCCGCGGGATCGACTCGGGGTCGACCATGTCGTGCAGCGCGTCGTACAGCGGGCGCAGGTACGGGTCGATCTTCTCGGCGAGCGTGCCGGGCAGGAACCCGAGGCGCTCCCCCGCCTCGACCGCCGGGCGCGTCAGGACGATCCGGTTGACCGAGCGGTCGTTGAGCGCCTGCACGGCCTTCGCCATCGCGAGGTACGTCTTGCCGGTGCCCGCGGGACCGATCCCGAACGTGACCGTGTTGCGGTCGATCGCGTCGACGTACTCCTTCTGCCCGGCGGTCTTCGGCCGGATCGTCTTGCCGCGCGTCGACAGGATGTTGAACGTCAGGATGTCGGCCGGCCGCGCGTGCGACCCGGCGCTGAGCATCGCGACCGTGCGGCGCACCACGTCCGGGGTCAGCGGCGTCCCCGCGGCGGTCATCTCGACGAGCTCGTCGACGAGGCGCGTGACCAGCGCGACGTCGCCCGCGGGACCCGCGAGGCGTACCTCGTTGCCGCGCACGTGCACGTCGATGCCGGTGAACCCGGACTCGATCTCCTTGAGCACCTCGTCGCGCAGCCCGAGCAGCTCGACCATCGAGACCTCGGACGGGACGGTGATGCGGTGCTCGACGAGCGCGGGTGCGCCGGTGTGCGGCGCCGGGGTGCTCGCGCCGCGCGGGCGGGGTTCTGGTCGGCCATGTGCTCGGCGTGCGCCGTCGCTCCTTCGTCGTGGTCTGCTGCCCCATCCTACGGTCCCCGACCCCCGACTCTCTCGGCGGCTCCCGTGCCCCGAGCCCCGCCCCCGACCCGCCCCGGCCCCGACCCCGCGGTTGCTCCGGGCATCGGCGGCGAGAGCCGGAGGAACCGCGGGGTCGGCGTCGCAGCAGGTGGCGAGGGCGGACGTTGGTCCCGTGGAGGCGTCCGCCTGGTGGGACGAGACTGGGTGGGTCACCCGCGCGACGGGGCTCGGGTGAGCTACTCGCGGTCGGGCAAGGACGCCCGGCCGTACTCCCAGGAGGTGGAGCCGTGGCCGGCTACGTATGGGACTTCAGCGAGGGCGACAAGGATGCCCGCGACCTTCTCGGTGGCAAGGGTGCGGGACTGGCGGAGATGACCCGCCTGGGCCTGCCGGTGCCGCCCGGGTTCACGATCACGACACAGGCGTGCCGCGAGTACATGGCCGACGGCGACGTCCCGGCCGAGCTGCGCGTCGAGGTCACCATGGCGATGCGGCGGCTCGAGGACGCCATGCAGCGGCACTTCGGCGACCCGGCAGACCCGCTGCTCGTCTCGGTCCGCTCGGGCGCGAAGTTCTCGATGCCCGGGATGATGGAGACCGTCCTCGACGTCGGTCTGAACGACCTGACCGTGCACGGCCTCGCCGCGTTCACGGGCGACGAGCGCTTCGCGTGGGACTCCTACCGGCGGCTCGTGCAGATGTTCGGCCGCACGGTGCTCGGCATCCCGGGTGAGGAGTTCGCCGACGCGCTCGACAAGGCGAAGGCCGCCCGCGGCGTCAGCTCGGACGTCGAGCTCGGCACCGACGACCTGCGTGACCTCGTCGGGGCGTACAAGGACATCGTCCGCGAGCAGACGGGGCGCGAGTTCCCGCAGTCGCCGCGCGAGCAGCTGGACCTCGCGATCACCGCGGTGTTCAACTCGTGGAACACCGAGCGCGCACGGCTGTACCGCCGCAAGGAGCGCATCCCGGACGACCTCGGCACCGCGGTGAACGTGTGCGCGATGGTGTTCGGCAACCTCGGCCCCACCTCCGGCACCGGCGTCGCGTTCACGCGCGACCCCGCCACCGGCCGGTCCGGCGTGTACGGCGACTACCTCGCCAACGCGCAGGGCGAGGACGTCGTCGCGGGCATCCGCAACACCTCGGGACTCACCGAGCTCGAGCGGCTCGACCCCGAGGCGTACGAGGACCTGCGCCGCGCGATGCGCCGCCTCGAGACCCACTACCGCGACCTGTGCGACATCGAGTTCACGGTCGAGCGCGGCAAGCTCTGGATGCTGCAGACGCGCGTCGGCAAGCGCACCGCACCCGCCGCGTTCCGCGTCGCCGTGCAGCTCGTCGACGAGAACCTCATCACGATGGACGAGGCGCTCGACCGCGTGACCGGCGCGCAGCTGTCCCAGCTGCTGTTCCCGCAGTTCGACGCGGGCGCCGAGCGCGACCTGCTCGCCCGCGGCATGGCCGCGTCGCCGGGTGCGGCCGTCGGCATGGCGGTGTTCGACGCGGAGACGGCCCAGGAGTGGGCCGCCGAGGGCAAGGAGGTCGTCCTCGTCCGCCGAGAGACCAACCCGGACGACCTGGGCGGCATGATCGCCGCGGTGGGCGTGCTCACCGCGCGCGGCGGCAAGACCTCGCACGCCGCGGTCGTCGCACGCGGCATGGGCCGCACGTGCGTGGTCGGCGCCGAGGCGCTCGACATCGACCTCCCCGGCCGCCGCCTGCACGTGGGGCCGCGCACCGTGCACGAGGGCGACGTCATCGCGATCGACGGCACCACCGGCGAGATCTTCGTCGGGTCCGTGCCCGTGCAGCCCTCGCCCGTGAGCCGCTACCTCGACGACGGTCTCGACGTCGCGCTCGCCGAGGCCGCGGACGAGGAGACGGCCGAGCTCGTCGTCGCGGTCGACCGGATCCTCACGCACGCCGACGCCGTCCGCCGCCTCGGCGTGCGCGCGAACGCCGACACGCCCGAGGACGCCGCCCGCGCGCGCCGCCTCGGTGCGCAGGGCATCGGGCTGTGCCGCACCGAGCACATGTTCCTGGGCGACCGTCGCGTGCTCGTCGAGCGGGTGGTCCTCGCGACCGACGACGACGAGCGCCAGGCCGCGCTCGACGCGCTCCTGCCGGTCCAGCGCGAGGACTTCGTCGGGATCCTGCGGGCCATGGACGGGTTGCCGACGACGATCCGGCTGCTCGACCCGCCGCTGCACGAGTTCCTGCCCGACCTGACCGAGCTCTCGGTGCGCGTCGCGCTCGCCGAGTCGCGCGGCGAGGTCGACCCGCACGACCTGCACCTGCTCGCCGCCGTACGGCGCATGCACGAGGCGAACCCGATGCTCGGCCTGCGTGGCGTGCGCCTCGGGCTCGTGGTGCCCGGGCTGTTCGCGCTGCAGATCCGTGCGGTCTGCGAGGCGGCCGCGCAGCTGCTCACGGACGGCCTCGCGCCACGGCCCGAGATCATGGTCCCGCTCGTCGGCTCGGTGCAGGAGCTGCGGCTCGTGCGCGACGAGGCGCTGCGGATCATGGCGGACGTGTCGCAGGAGACCGGTCAGCCGCTCGACCTGCCGGTCGGCTGCATGATCGAGCTCCCGCGTGCGGCGCTCACCGCGGACCGCCTCGCGACGCAGGCGCAGTTCTTCTCGTTCGGCACGAACGACCTGACGCAGACCACGTGGGGCTTCTCGCGTGACGACGTCGAGGGCGCGTTCTTCCCGCAGTACAACGCGAACGGCGTGCTCGCGGTCTCCCCGTTCGAGACGGTCGACACCCGCGGCGTCGGGCGCCTCGTGCAGATCGCGGTCGAGGAGGGCCGCGCCGTGCGGCCCGACCTGCACCTCGGCGTATGCGGCGAGCACGGCGGCGACCCGGAGAGCATCCGGTTCTTCCACGCGGTCGGTCTGGACTACGTGTCCTGCAGCCCGTTCCGGGTGCCGGTCGCGCGGCTCGAGGCCGGTCGCTCCGCGGTCGCGGCGGCGAGCGACACGCGCTGACGGACCCCTTCCCGGCGGGGTGACGCCGGGCACGAGCACGGCGCCGGTCCGCGCGGAGATACGCGGGCCGGCGCCGTCGTGCTCAGCCCCAGCGGCCCAGGCGGGTCGCGAGCAGCGCCAGCGCGACCGGGCCCGCGGTGGACGTGCGCAGCACGTGCGGTCCGAGGCGCACGGGCCGCGCGCCCGCGTCGACGAGCCGCGCGAGCTCGTCGTCGCCGATGCCGCCCTCCGGACCCACGACGACGAGCACGTCGCCGTCCTGCGGGAGCTCGGCGCCCGCCAGGGGGTCGGTCGCGCTCTCGTGCAGCACCAGCACGGCTCCCCCGGCCGCGACCACCTCACGCGCGCGGACCGCGAGCGCCCGGGAGTCGAGCGCGACGTCCACGTCCGGCACCCACGCGCGGCGTGACTGCTTCGCGGCCGTGCGCACCGTGCCGAGCCAGCGCGCGCGGGACTTGGCGGCGCGCTCGCCGCGCCACACGACGATCGAGCGGTCCGCCTGCCACGGCACGACCGCGTCCGCGCCGACCTCGGTCGCCGCCTCGATCGCGAGCTCGTCGCGGTCGCCCTTCGCGAGCGCCTGCACGAGCACGAGCCGCACGCGGGGCGTGGGCTCCCGCACGAGCTCGAGCACCTCGACGTCGACGCCCTCGTGGCCGGCGTGCGCGACCACGCCGACGAGCCGGACGCCGCGCGTGTCGACCACGTCGACCCGCTCACCGCGCGCCCGGCGCTGCACGACGCCGGCGTGGCGGCCCTCGGTGCCGTCGAGCCGGAACGTGTCGCCCACCGCGAGGGCGTCGAGACGGCCGGGGTCGACGACGAAGACGGGTGCGGTCATCGGCTACGGGTCCAGTCCCGCACGCTCAGCGGCCGGCGAGCTTGTCGCGCAGCTTGCCGAAGACGCCCTGGTGCGCGGCGGCGAGCCGGCCCTCGGGGCGCTCCTCGCCGCGCAGCGCCGCGAGGCGGCGCAGGAGCTCGGCCTGCTCGTCGTCGAGGCCGGTCGGGACGGTCACCTCGACGTGCACGTGCAGGTCGCCGCGTCCGCCGACGTGCAGGTGCCCCACGCCGAGCCCCTTGAGCGTCACGACCTGCTCGGGCTGCGTGCCGGGGCGCAGGTCGACCTCCTGCTCGCCGTCGAGCGTCTCGAACGTGAGCACGGTGCCCAGCGCGGCGGCGGTCATCGGCACGGACAGCGTCGCGTGCAGGTCGTCGCCGTCGCGCGTGAACACCTCGTGCCGGCGCTCGCGCACCTCGAGGTACACGTCACCGGGCGGGCCACCCGCCGGGCCGACCTCGCCCTGGCTCGTGAGCTTGATGCGCGTGCCGGTGTCGACGCCCGCGGGGACGTCCACCGCGATCGTGCGGCGCGCCCGCACGCGCCCCTCGCCCGCGCACTCGGTGCACGGCTCCGGGATCGTCGTGCCGAACCCGCGGCACGCCGCGCACGGCTGGTTCGTCATGACCTGGCCGAGGAACGAGCGCGCCACGCGCTGCACCGTGCCCCGGCCGTGGCACGCCTCGCACGTCCGCGGCGAGGTGCCGGGCCGGCAGCAGGACCCCTGGCACGTGGGGCACACCACCGCGGTGTCGACCGGGACCTCGCGGTGCGTGCCGAACGTGACCTCCGCGAGGTCGAGGTCGAGGCGCAGCAGCGCGTCCTGGCCGCGCCGCGCGCGCGGGATCGGGCCGCGCTGCGCGCCCGCACCCGTCGCGGCGCCGAAGAACGTCTCGAAGATGTCCTGGAACCCGAAGCCGCCGCCCATGCCGCCGCCGGGCGACGACGGGTCGCCCCCCAGGTCGTACGCGCGGCGCTTCTCCGGGTTGCCGAGCACCTCGTAGGCGCGCGAGACGTCCTTGAACCGCTCCTCCGCGGCCGGGTCGTCGCCCGCCACGTCCGGGTGGTGCTCCCGGGCGAGCTTGCGGTACGCCTTCTTGATCTGCTCGGGCGTCGCGTCGCGCGGGACGCCGAGGATCGCGTAGTAGTCGGTGCTCACGTGGTGGTCTGCTCGCTTCCTGGCGGGCTCGTCGGATGGTCGGGACGCCGGGCGTCCGCGGTGCGTGGCCGGGGGCTACCCGGCGAGGATGCGCGTGAGGTAGCGCGCCACGGCGCGCACGGACGCCATGGTCGCGGGGTAGTCCATGCGGGTCGGACCGATCGCGCCGACCCGGGCGACCGAACCGCCCTCGTCGCCGTACCCGCTCGTGACGAAGCTCGTCTCGACCAGACCGTCGTGCTGCGTCTCGTGCCCGATCCGCACCGAGACCGCGGCCGTGTCCTCGGCCATCTCGGACAGCAGGCGCAGGAGCACGACCTGCTCCTCGAGCGCCTCGAGCACCGGACCGAGGCTGCGCGCGAAGTCCGTGCCCCCGCGGGCGAGGTTCGCCGTGCCCGCGAGCACGACGCGCTCCTCGCTCTCCTGCGCGAGCGTCTCCTCGACCACGCCCACGACCTGGCGCAGCAGCGCGAGGTCGTCGTCGGTGTACCGCTCCGCGAGCTCGTCGACCACGCCGCGCAGCTCCGCGAGCCGGCGGCCGGCGACGCGCGCGTTGAGCGTCGCGCGCAACTGCGCGACGCCGAGCTCGTCGAGCTCGGCCGACGCCTCGAGGGTGCGCTGCTCGACGCGGCCGGTGTCGGTGATGAGCACGACGAGCAGGTGTCGCTGGCCCACGGGCACGAGCTCGATGTGGCGCAGCGCGGAGCGCCGCAGCGAGGGGTACTGCACGACGGCGACCTGGTGCGTGAGCTGCGCGAGCAGCCGCACCGAGCGGTCGACGACGTCGTCCAGGTCGACCGCGTCCTCGAGGAACGCGCCGATCGCGCGCTTCTCGGGCCCGGACAACGGCTTGACGGTCGTCAGGCGGTCGACGAAGACGCGGTACCCCTTGTCGGTCGGGATGCGACCGGCGGACGTGTGCGGCTGAGCGATGAAGCCGCTCTCCTCGAGAGCGGCCATGTCGTTGCGGATCGTCGCCGACGACACCCCGAGCGCGTGCCGCTCGACCAGCGCCTTCGAGCCCACGGGCTCGCTCGTCGAGACGTAGTCCTCGACGATCGCGCGCAGCACGTCCATCCGCCGCTCGTCGCTCATCTCGCCTCCGTCCGTCGCGCCGCCCGCTGCCCGTCACTGGTAGCACTCGCCTCGTCCGAGTGCCAATCCTACGCCGCGCGCGGGCGCTGCCGCCCGAGCGGTCCGTGGGCACCCTAGGGTGACGGACCGACGGACCGCGACGAGGGAGAGCCAGGCTGATGGATCGCTACGGGTCGGACGTGCTGGGCGGCGGACGTGCCGAGCACCACCGAGGACCGCGGACGTCGCGTCCGCAGGCCGCCGAGCGCGGGCTCGTCGTGGAGGAGGTCACCACCGGGTGGGTGGGTGCCGTGGTGCGCGTCGAGAAGTCGGGCGGGCAGCACGTCGTCGTGCTCGAGGACCGCAAGGGCCGCACGCGCACGTTCCCGCTCGGGCCGGGGTTCTGGGTCGACGGCGAGCCGGTGGTCCTCACGGCGCCCGTGACGTCGACGGCGCCGCGTCCGCCCGAGCGAACCGCGTCCGGCTCGCGCGCCGTCCAGGGCGCCCGGGCGCGGGTGGCGCGGGGCAGCCGCATCTGGGTCGAGGGCCGGCACGACGCCGAGCTGGTCGAGAAGGTGTGGGGCGACGACCTGCGCGTCGAGGGGGTCGTGGTCGAGCTGCTCGAGGGCGTGGATCACCTGGTCGAGGCGCTGCGGGAGTTCTCCCCCACCCCCGAGCGGCGCGTCGGCGTCCTCGTCGACCACCTGGTCGCGGGGTCGAAGGAGGCGCGGATCGCCGCCGAAGCCGTGCGCGTCGCGCCCGCGGGCACGGTCCTGGTGCTCGGGCACCCCTACGTCGACGTGTGGCAGGCCGTGCGTCCCGCGCGGCTGGGCCTGACCGCCTGGCCGACGATCGAGCGCGGCACCGAGTGGAAGCTCGGGATCCTGCGCGAGCTCGGCTGGCCGGCGGCCGACCAGGCCGACGTCGCGCAGGCCTGGAAGCGGATCCTCGGCACGGTGCGCACCTTCGCCGACCTGGAGCCCGCGCTGCTCGGCCGCGTCGAGGAGCTCATCGACTTCGTCACGGCCTGACGACGGACGGGCCCCCGCGCTGCGGCGCGGGAGCCCGTCCTCGGTTCCGGACCGGTCAGGGGACGACCGGCTCGCGGTTCAGCCGGCGGTACACGTAGGTCTGCGCGAGCAGCGCGACGGGCAGCGTGACGAGCGTGCCGACACCGCACACGAGGCCACCGACGGCGCTCGCGAGCGCGACGCCGAGGAAGATCAGCAGCGCGGGCACGATGTTGTCCCTGACGAGCTGGAAGCTGGCCTTGAGCGCGTCCACCGCGCCCGAGCCGCGGTCCACGACGTAGTACAGCGTGAACTGCGCGAAGAACGCGACCACGATGCCCGGCAGGTAGCACAGCGCGTAGCCGACGGCCGTCAGCACGGCGACCAGCAGCGACGCCAGGATCACCGCGGGCAGGTTCTTGAACTTGAAGAACGTGTCGACGGTCAGCGCCTCGCCACGGCTGATCCGCAGCGCGCCCTGCACGAAGCCGGCCTGCACGATCGACAGCACGAGCACCGCGACGACCGAGATCAGCGCCGTCGAGAGCAGCACGGCCGCGAAGCCCGGGCCCGACCCGAAGGTGATGTTGCCGTCGTCGTCGATCGTGGTCTCCGACGTGCGCAGGAACAGGCCCGCGATCACGAAGTACCAGATGCCGATGACGACGATCGAGCCGACGACGTACGCGACGATCGCGATGAGGATCGGCGAGAGGTTCTCGGTGAACTTCTTCCAGCCCCACTTGAAGCCCTCGACGACGTCGACGCTCTGGTCGCCGCCGTAGCCGCCCGGGGCGGGCGGCGGCGGGTAGCCGCCGGGGGGCGGCGGGGTGGCGCCCGCGGGGGGCGGCGGGTAGGCACCGGCGGGAGGCGGCGGGTAGGCACCCTCGGGCGCCGGCGGCGTGGGCTCCTGCGGTCCGGGCGGGACCGGGTTGCTCCCGTCGTCCGGCCGCGGCGTGGTGTCGCTCATGCGTCTCCTTCGTCAGTGGGCCGGGGGTGGCCCCACGAAAGCGAACCGAAGTGCACCAGTCGTGTCAAGGAACCGTGCAGACCCTGTGGACGACCCCGAACGACTACCCTGCGACCAGCACAGTCGCCGCCTCACCGATCCGGGTGACGTCCGACACGCGCCCACCGACACGACGGAGGTACCTCGTGAGCACGACCCCCCGAACGGCCAGGGCTGGGACTCGGCCCCGCCGCCGCCCGCGTACGGCGCGGGCCCGCAGCCGCTGCGGCCCGACGAGGAGAAGATGTGGGCGATCCTCGCGCACGTCCTGCCCCTGATCGGTCTCGGCTTCATCGCGCCGCTCGTGATCTGGCTGGTGTTCCGCGGCCGCGGCCCGTACCTGGAGAACCAGGCGAAGGAGTCGCTGAACTTCCAGATCACCGTGCTCATCGCGGTCGTCGTGGGCTCGATCCTCACGATCGTGCTGGTCGGCTTTGTCATCCTCGCCGTCGTCGGCATCGGTGCGCTCGTGCTCGAGATCATGGCCGCCGTCGCTGCGAGCCGCTTCGAGTGGTACCGCTACCCGCTGACCCTCCGCCTGGTCAAGTGACGCGGCGCTCGCGGGCGGTGCTCAGGCGCCGAAGCCCGCGAGCGTCCGCACGACGAGGTCCGCGAGCAGCCGCCCGCGGCGCGTGAGCACCAGACGCCGCGCGGTCAGCAGCGTCCGACCGTCGACGAGCCCGTCGGCGACGAGCCCGGCCACCCGGCTCCGCTCGTCGTCGGCGAGCTCGTCGAGCGGCATCCCCTCGGCGAGCCGCACGTGCAGCATGAGCCGCTCGAGCGCGGCCCCCTCCTCGTCGACGACCTCCCGCCCGGCCGCGGGGCTCAGGCCCGCGTCGAGGCGCGCCGCGTACGCGCGCGGGTGCTTGACGTTCCACCAGCGCACGCCACCGACGTGCGAGTGCGCGCCCGGCCCGACGCCCCACCAGTCGTCGTCGCGCCAGTAGGCGAGGTTGTGCCGGCACGCGTGCTCCGCGCCGCGCGCCCAGTTCGAGACCTCGTACCAGCCGAGCCCCGCCGCGGTCAGCAGGTCGTCCGCGAGCTCGTACTTGGCGGCCTGGTCGTCGGAGTCCGGCAGCGTGAGCTCACCGCGACGGACCTGCACCGCCATGCGCGTGCCCTGCTCGACGACGAGCGCGTACGCCGAGACGTGGTCGACGCCGGTCGCGAGCGCCGACTCGAGCGAGACCCGCCAGTCGTCGAGCGACTCCCCCGGCGTCCCGTAGATCAGGTCGAGCGACACGTCGAGCCCGGCGTCCCGCGCCCACCGCACGACGTCGGGGATGCGTGCCGGGTCGTGCGTGCGCTCGAGCGTGCGCAGCACGTGCGGCACGGCCGACTGCATGCCGAACGACACGCGCGTGAAGCCACCGGCCGCGAGCGCCGCGAGCGACCGCGGGGTCACCGAGTCGGGGTTCGCCTCGGTCGTGACCTCGGCGTCGTCGGCCAGGCCCCAGGCGTCGTCGACCGCACGGAGCATCCCGACGAGGTCGTCGGCCGGCAGGACGGTGGGCGTGCCGCCGCCGACGAACACCGTCGACACCCGCCGCTCCGGCAGCCCGGCGTCGCGCAGCACCCGCGCGCCCAGCGCGACCTCGCGCATCGCGGTCGCGGCGTACGAGACCTGGCTCGCCCCGCCGCCCAGCTCGGTCGCGGTGTAGGTGTTGAAGTCGCAGTACCCGCAGCGCACCGTGCAGAACGGCACGTGCAGGTACACCCCGAACGCGCGCGCGTCGGCGCCCTCGACCACCGACGAGGGCAGGGCGCCGTCGTCGGGAGCGGCGTCGCCGTCGGGCAGGGCGGGACTCACGGGCGGCTCACAGCGGGAGGTGCGTCACTTCTTCTTGGCGTCCTTGGGCGCCGCGGAGTCCGACGACAGCGCGGCGATGAAGGCCTCCTGCGGCACGTCGACCCGACCGATCGTCTTCATCCGCTTCTTGCCCTCCTTCTGCTTCTCGAGCAGCTTGCGCTTGCGCGTGATGTCGCCGCCGTAGCACTTGGCCAGGACGTCCTTGCGGATCGCGCGGATCGTCTCGCGCGCGATGACCCGGCTCCCGACGGCCGCCTGGATCGGCACCTCGAACTGCTGGCGCGGGATGAGCTCCTTGAGCTTGGCGGTCATCATCACGCCGTACGCGTACGCCTTGTCCTTGTGCACGATCGCGCTGAACGCGTCGACCTGCTCGCCCTGGAGCAGGATGTCGACCTTCACCAGGTCCGCGACCTGCTCGCCCGAGGGCTCGTAGTCGAGGCTCGCGTAGCCGCGCGTGCGGGACTTGAGCTGGTCGAAGAAGTCGAACACGATCTCCGCGAGCGGCAGCGTGTAGCGCATCTCGACGCGGTCCTCGGACAGGTAGTCCATGCCGAGCAGGTCGCCGCGCTTGGACTGGCTCAGCTCCATGATCGCGCCGACGAACTCGCTCGGCGCGAGGATCGTGGCCTTGACGACGGGCTCGCGGACCTCGCGGATCTTGCCGCCCGGGAACTCCGACGGGTTCGTCACGTGGACCTCCGTGCGGTCCTCCATGACGACGTCGTAGACGACGTTCGGGGCGGTCGAGATGAGGTCGAGGTCGAACTCGCGCTCGAGCCGCTCGCGGATGATCTCGAGGTGCAGCAGGCCGAGGAACCCGACGCGGAACCCGAACCCGAGCGCGACGGACGTCTCCGGCTCGTAGTTCAGCGCCGCGTCGTTGAGCTTGAGCTTGTCGAGCGCGTCACGCAGCGCGGGGTAGTCCGAGCCGTCGATCGGGTACAGGCCCGAGAACACCATCGGCTTGGGGTCCGAGTAGCCGCCGAGCGCCTCCGCGGCGGGCTTGGCCGCGTTGGTCACCGTGTCGCCGACCTTGGACTGCCGCACGTCCTTCACGCCCGTGATGAGGTAACCGACCTCGCCGACGCCCAGACCCTTCGTCGGGACCGGCTCGGGGCTGATCACGCCGATCTCGAGGAGCTCGTGCGTCGCCTTGGTCGACATCATCGCGATGCGTTCGCGCGGGTTGAGGTTGCCGTCGACCACGCGCACGTACGTGACGACGCCGCGGTAGGTGTCGTAGACGGAGTCGAAGATCATCGCGCGCGCCGGCGCGTCCGCGGCGCCCACGGGCGCGGGGATGGTCCCGACGATGCGGTCGAGCAGCGCCTCGACGCCCTCGCCCGTCTTGCCGGACACCTTCATGACGTCGCCCGGGTCGCCGCCGACGAGGCCCGCGATCTCCTCCGCGTACTTCTCGGGCTGCGCGGCCGGCAGGTCGATCTTGTTGAGCACCGGGATGATCGCGAGGTCGTTCTCGAGCGCGAGGTAGAGGTTCGCGAGCGTCTGCGCCTCGATCCCCTGCGCGGCGTCGACGAGCAGCACCGCGCCCTCGCACGCGGCGAGCGAGCGCGACACCTCGTACGTGAAGTCCACGTGACCGGGCGTGTCGATCATGTTGAGCGCGTAGGCGGTGTCGCCGACCTGCCACGGCATGCGCACGGCCTGCGACTTGATGGTGATGCCGCGCTCGCGCTCGATGTCCATGCGGTCGAGGTACTGGGCCCGCATCGCGCGCGCCTCGACGACGCCCGTGAGCTGCAGCATCCGGTCGGCCAGGGTCGACTTGCCGTGGTCGATGTGGGCGATGATGCAGAAGTTGCGCAGGAGCTCGGGCGCGGTGGCGGCAGGGCGGATGCGCGCTGCGGCTGCGGCACTCGGGATCGGGGACACGCGGCGGGTGCTCCGGTTCTCGTCGGGGTTACGGCCGGCAGGCCCCGGTCGACCGGGACTCGCCGTGCGGTGCGGTGCTCGAGGACCTGGCGGAAGATGCCCGGGACTCGGCCGGACCGGCACTCGTGGGTGTCGGTGCCCGGCGCCACCATGGTCCCATGACCTGGGCCCCGTACGACGCCGCGACCGCCGAGCCGCCCGCACGCGCCTCGGACGGTGCGCCTTCCCCCGCACCGCTCGGGCTCGACCACCTCACGCACCTCGTGGCGGCGCAGGACGCGTTCCTCGCCTCGATCGCCGAGGTGGACCCGACGACGCGCGTGCCGTGGTGCGGGCGCTGGCGCGTGCGCGACCTCGTCGTGCACCTGGGACGCATCCACCACTGGGCCGCGGGCCAGGCGTCGAAGCGGCAGGAGACACCGCTGGGACGCGGGCCGTTCGTGCTCGACACGTTCTACGCGACCCAGGCCGCCGAGCTGCGCGAGACCCTCGTCCGCCTCGGCGACACCGAGGGCTGGACCCTGGTCGGCAACGGTCCCGCGTCCTGGTGGCGCCGCCGCCAGCTCCACGAGACGACCGTCCACCTGTGGGACCTGCGCACCGCGGGTGGGCTTCCCCTCGACGACGACGCCGCCGTGTGGTCCGACACGGTCGACGAGGTCGTCACCGTCATGCAGCCCCGCCAGCAGGCGATGGGGCGCATGCAGCCCCTGCCCGCCCCGGTGCGCCTCGTCGCGACCGACGCGGACCAGACCTGGCTGCTGGGCGGCACGGGCACACCCTCCGTCACGGTCGAGGGCACCGCGCAGGACCTCGCGCTCCTGGTGTGGGGCCGCCGGTCGCCCGACGAGGTCGCGGTGCGCGGTGACGCCGCCGCACTCGACGACGCGCTCGCCCGCCGCCTGACGCCCTGACGGCGCTCCGTCCGGTTGCGGGTTGGTGTGACCGCGGCCACAGTCGAAGGACGGTCGGCAGCGAGCGCAGCACCACGCACGGCCCGCGCTGACCTGCCACCGCACCACCAACCCACAGGAGGTCGCGTCATGTCCGTCGCCCGCATCACCACCATCAGCGCCCGCTCCGAGAAGAGCTTCGACGACGCCGTACGGCTCGGGGTCGAACGCGCGTCGGCGACCCTGCGCAACGTGTCGGGCGCGTGGGTCAAGGACCAGAAGGTCGAGGTGGCCGACGGCACGATCACCGCGTACCACGTGGTGCTGGAAGTCACCTTCGTCCTCGAGTGACGTGCCCATCGATGCGCCCCGCGCCCATCGGGCCGCGGGGCATGTCCGCGCTCCAGGGCCGGACGCTCGTCCACAGCCTGGCGGAAGATCGCTCCACGCCATGTCCGCTTTGAGTACCTTCGGGCCATGCAACCAACGGTGGCTTCTTCCACACCCGCTGAGGCTCGGCTCCACCGACGCTCCGCTCGCCGTCTCACGTGGAGCGCCCTCACTGCCTTCGCTCTGGTCGTCGCCGCGGTCGCGGGGTGTTCTCCGGAGCCCGCGGACATCGCCGCCACACGATCTCCCGCGACGCGCGGTGCCATGCCCTCGCCATCGCCTACCGCGCCGCCGACACCCGAGGCGGCCCAGACCACCGCAGTGCCCCCGGTCCCAGGAACCGATCCGACGACCCGGCCGCAGCGGCCCGCCGCATTCGATGGCCCCGCCGACAAGGAGTCGGCAGGAGCGATCGCCGAGTACTACCTGCACCTCTTCGCCTACGCCGCGGCCACGCACGATCTCGATGAGATGAAGGAACTCACGTCGAGCACGTGCACGTACTGCAACAAACTCATCGACCTCATCGAGCAGTACGAAGCCGAGGGAGTCGTCACCGAAGGTGGCGCAATCCGAGTCGACGACATCGCTGTCATGGACCGAAGCGACACGCTCTTCACAGCGACGGTCACCTACACCCAGGCTGCATCGCGCGAGATCGGCCCTGGGGGCGACGTCGTTGCCGAGGGGTCAGGAGGCAAGCGCGTTCACGAGATCGACGTCCTGAAGCACGAGGGTTCGTGGGTGGTGACGGCGTGGCTCAGCCGTTGACCAGTGCGGCATGCCGTGCGGTTGTCATCGCTCTCGCGCTCTCGTCCGGGTTCGTCGTCGGCGCTGCAGGTCGGGCGGCCGCACTCGAGACAGACGAGGACATCGTCGGCGGCGACATCTTCCTTCGCGCTCGCCAGGCGACCGACGGCTTGAACCACTACGAAGACGACCCCGGGCGAGGTGCGTACGAGTGGAAGCGCGACCTCCCGTGCTGGAGCCGTGCTCCGGAGATCGACGACGTCAGCCACGATCTCTGCTGGGGTGGATCGGCAGTCCAGCACGATCCGCCTGAGTGTGAGGACGGCGACGCGCTCCAGCCGATCTGGCGTCGCATACGGGACGTGAACCCGTGGGAGCAGCAGGTGGGATGGCACTGCCCGGAGGACCTGCTCCCCGCCGTCGCCGAGGACGACTTCCGGCAGCTGACGATCACGCCGCTGCGAGCGCACATGCAACCGGATCGGGGTGAGGTCCTCGTCAACAAGCCCACGATCGTCTACACGGAGGCAGAACCGGCCACCTTCCGGACGGAGCTCCTGGGGTTCGGACTCGATATCGAGGCGACACCGATCGCTTTCGTGTGGGACTTCGGCGACGGCGAGCGTCCGTTGGAGACGACGAGTCCCGGTCACCCCTACCCCGACCACGACCTGGCGCGGTCGTACCGTGAGCCCGGGAGCGCGCGGATCACCCTGTACACGACATGGACGGGTCGCTACCGAGTGGACATCGACCCGTTGCACAAGTGGCGCGACATCGACGGCACGGCGTTCACGACGTCGAGCACGCCCCAGTTCGAGATCGTCGAGCTCCGCAGCCACCTCGACGGCTGACCGGCGCCTGCTTGCGGGGTCAGGCCTCGCGGGTGATGCGGACCTCGACGTCGAGCTCCTGCGTGCCGGCGCCTGCGTAGATGCCGCGCAGCGGCGCGACGTCGTCGTAGGACCGGCCGCGCGCGAGGACGACGTGGTGCTCGCCCGCGGGGACCCGGTTCGTCGGGTCGTACGCGACCCAGTCGCCGACCCACCACTCGACCCAGGCGTGCGACTCACCGGTGACGGTCTGGCCGACCTCCCCGCCGCGAGTCGGGTGCAGGTAGCCCGAGACGTAGCGCGCCGGGATGCCGACGGACCGCAGGGCACCCAGCGCGAGGTGCGCGACGTCCTGGCACACCCCCGCGCGGGCCGCCCATGCCTCGGCGGCCGGGGTGTGCACCGTGGTGACACCGGGGATGTACTCGACGCGGTCACGCAGCGCCTCGCACACCGCGACGGCCGCGTCGGAGGGCTCGAACCCTTCGGCGCTCGCCCGCGCGAGCTCGGCGACCTCGTCGGGGGCGGCGGTCGTCGGGGTGTCGGCGAGGAACTCGGCCATCCGGTCGCGGACCTCGTCGGTGCCGAGCGCGTCCCACCCGAGCACCGCGCGGGGCGGGGCGGGTTCACGCACCTCGACGACGTGCTCGGCCGTGATGACCATCGACTCGTGCGGCACGAGCACCTCGAACGCGGTGACCGCGGTGCCCCAGTAGTCGCGGTACTCATACGACCACGTGTGCGGCTGGGCCTCGAACCTGCTCGAGACGACGGTCTGCCCGGCCTGCGACACCGGGGTCATGCGCGCCTCGTTGTAGGACGCCTGCACGGGCGCGGCGTAGCGGAACGTCGAGGTGTGCACCACGCGGAGCCGGTTCACAGGTTCTCCCCCACCCAGGTCGTGGTCAGCGCGGACGGGAAGTAGCGGCCGCGGACCGCGTCGGACGCCGCGGCGCACGCCCGCTGCACCTGCTCCATCTCGCGCGGCAGCGCGTCGAGCACGTCGATCAGCGGCCGGTACTCGAGGTTGGTGCGCACGAGGCCGATGTGGCGACGCGCGTCGTCGACGATCGCACGGTCCGCGACGGGCTCCAGCGCCGCCAGGCACGCCTCGGCCTGGTTGAGCGCGAACACGATCGAGCGCGGGAACAGGCGGTCGAGCAGCAGGAACCCTGCCGCACGCTCGTCGGACGCCGCGCCGCGGTACGTGCGCAGGAACGCCTCGTGCGCGCCGCACGAGCGCAGCAGGGTCGTCCAGCCCGGCCCGCCGGACCCCGCGAGCGCGCGCGTGGTGAGCAGGCGCGCGGTCATGTCCGCACGCTCGATCGAGCGGCCCAGGACCATGAACGCCCACGTGTCGTCGCGGGACGCGGTCGCGTCGACGACCCCGGCGACCACCGCGGCCCGCTCCCGCACCCACGTGAAGTAGTCGTGCGGCCGTGCCGGGCGCATGTGCGACGGGAGCTGGTTCCACGTCGCGTTGAGGCTCTCCCACAGCTCGGTCGAGATGACCTCGCGGGCCCGACGCGCGTTCTCCCGCGCCGAGACGAGCGCGCCGGCTATGGACGACGGCGAGAACCGGTCGTACGCGAGCAGGTCCAGCACCTCGACGCGTCCGATCGGCGCGCCCTGGGCCGGCAGCCGGCGGTCCATGACGGACAGCAGCGAGCGGCAGGCCAGGTCCTCCTCGGCCCACGGGTCCTCGAGCAGGATCTGCAGGTGCACGTCGAGCAGGCGCGCGGTGTCGTCGGCCCGCTCCACGTAGCGGCCGATCCAGAACAGCGACTCCGCGATGCGGCTCAGCACGTCACCACCTCCTGGTCCGACGACGACGCGCGCACGGGACCGTCGAGCGTCTGCTGCTGCTGCTGCATGACGTGCGCGCGGATGTCCTGCGGGTTCGCGTCGATCGGCACCGCGTTCCCCACGGGGACGGGGTGGTGCACGGCCGCGGTCGCGGGCTCGCGTCGCGGGGGCGCACCGCCCAGCACCCACGTGTCCTTGGACCCGCCGCCCTGCGAGGAGTTCACGACGAGCCGCCCCTCCGGCAGCGCGACGCGCGTCAGACCGCCGGGCAGCACCCACACGTCGTCGCCGTCGTTGACGGCGAACGGGCGCAGGTCCGTGTGCCGGGGGCGCAACCCGTCCTCGACGAGCGTCGGGACGGTCGACAGCTGCACGACGGGCTGGGCGATCCACCCGCGCGGGTCCTCGACGAGCCGCGAGCGCAGCGCGTCGAGCTCGGCGCGCGTGGCCGCCGGGCCGACGACGAGCCCCTTGCCGCCCGAGCCGTCGACGGGCTTGACGACGAGCTCGTCGAGCCGGTCCAGCACCTCCTCGAGCGACCCGGGTTCCTCCAGGCGCCACGTGTCGACGTTCGCGAGGATCGGCTCCTCGCCCAGGTAGTAGCGGATCAGGTCCGGCACGTACGTGTAGACGAGCTTGTCGTCGGCCACGCCGTTGCCCACCGCGTTGGCGATGGTGACCGTGCCGTTGCGCGCACACGTCATGAGGCCGGGCGAGCCCAGCAGCGAGTCGGCACGGAAGGTGACCGGGTCGAGGAAGTCGTCGTCGACCCGGCGGTAGATGACGTCCACCCGACGACGACCCTGCGTGGTGCGCATCCACACGCGACCCTGGGCGCAGAACAGGTCGCGACCCTCGACGAGCTCGACGCCCATCGTCCGCGCGAGCAGCGAGTGCTCGAAGTACGCGCTGTTGTAGACGCCCGGCGTCAGCACGACGACCGTCGGGTCGTCCACGCCAGCCGGGGCGGCCGCGGTCAGCGCGGCGAGCAGGCGGCGCGGGTAGTCCGAGACGGGCCGGATCCGCAGCGCCGCGAACAGCTCCGGGAACGTCTGCGCCATCGCCCGCCGGTTCGACAGGACGTAGCTCACGCCGCTCGGGACGCGCACGTTGTCCTCGAGCACACGCCAGCCACCGAGCGAGTCGCGGATCAGGTCGATGCCCGACACGTGCACCCGCACGCCGTTGGGCGGGGTGATCCCGCGCGCGGCGCGGCAGTAGTTCGTCGACGAGACGACGACCGAGCGCGGCAGCACGCCGTCCGCGACGACCCGCTGCGGCCCGTACACGTCCGCCAGGAACGCCTCGAGCGCGCGGACCCGCTGCGCGACGCCCGGCGCGACGTGCTCCCACTCGTCGCCCGCCAGGACGCGCGGCACGACGTCGAGCGGGAAGGGCCGCTCCTCGCCCGCGAAGTCGAACGTCACGCCCTGCGTGAGGTAGGTGCGGGCGAGCGCGTCGGCGCGAGCCCGCAGCTCGCCGGCGGAGAGCTGCGCGAGCGCCGCGTGCACGTGCTTGTACGCGGCGCGCGGGCCGGTCGCGGGGTCGAGCATCTCGTCCCAGGCGACCCCGGCCGGGTAGTCGTCGAAGAGGTCCGCCATGGGCCGAACGTAGCCCGGGCAGATCACCGGCGCGTTACGTGGCCCCGTCGAGCGCGGCGGCCCAGGGCAGCACGTCGACGGCGACGCCCGAGCGCTCCACGCGCGCCACCGCGTCGTCGAGGAGCCGGGCGACCCTCGTCGCGCTGCCCGGCTCGCGCTCCCCCGCGACGCACACGACCCGCAGCTCGCGCAGCTGCGGCTCGTCGACGACCGTGTACTCGTCGGCCCGCACCTCGAGACGTGCCCACAGGTGCGCGACGGGCAGCTGGAGGACCTCGGCGGCGAGGCCGCCCAGGCGCACGCCCCGCGCGGCGCGCGCCCCCGCCGCGCCGACGGCGACGCGCAGCCGTGCGCCGCGCGCGGCACGCACGAACGCGTCGAGCAGGACGCCCGGCGCCGCAGGCGCCCGCAGGTGGCGAGCGGGCCGGCTCGCGACCCACCCGTCCCAGGGCTCGACGCGGGTGGTCCGTCCCGCCATGTGCGCTCCCCTCCACCGTCGCGTGGCGTCCGGCCCGGACGTCCACGCGCCGACCGTAGACCTGGTGCTGGATCTCGTACGAGACCCGGTATGCGACCCGGTGGGTCCCGACGAGGTTGCACACCGACCCGGGCGACCCGCTAGGTTCCCGGGCGTGCCCGCTTCGTCCTCCGTCTCGCACCTCCTGCGCAGCGCTGCCGCGCTGCTGCGCGCGCTCGGCGCACGCGGCTCGTCGAGCACCCGCGAACGCCCGCGCCCACCGCGCCCCGCGGGGCCGACGGCCCCGCAGACCGCACGCCGCACGCTGCCGGACCACGTCGGCGCGGTGCCGATCCACTACAGCCCCGAGCCGGACGGCGCCGCCGACCCGGGCGAGATCGTGTGGACGTGGGTGCCCTACGAGGAGGACGCGACGCAGGGCAAGGACCGCCCGGTGCTCGTCGTCGGCTGGGACGGGCCGGTCGTGCTCGGCCTCATGCTCACGAGCACGGACCACGGCCGCAACGCCGCGCGGGAGGCGCGCAAGGGTCGCGTGTGGATGGACATCGGCTCGGGCCCGTGGGACGCGCGGCGCCGGGACAGCGAGGTCCGCCTGGACCGGGTGCTGCGCCTCGACCCCGACTCCATCCGCCGCGAGGGCGCCGTCGTCGACCACGACCTGTTCGTGCGGGTGACCGACGCGCTGACCGAGCTGCGCGGCCGGGCCTGAGGGCCGTCGCCCCCGAGACCCCGGCGGTGGCGACCCGGTGTGACGTCCGCCGGTCCGGGCTGCGCGGCTTGGGTGGGGGCGTCCGCGTCGGGTAGCATCTTCCCTTGCGTGTCCGCCCAGGTCGGCGGGCACTCGCCCAGCTCCTCTCCGCGGGTGTCCCCACGCCCCAGTCCCGGAGCTGCGCGCGCCCTCTACGACCTGTCAGATCGCTTCGGCGAACGCACAAGAGAGTCCACCAGTGGCGAACATCAAGTCCCAGATCAAGCGCATCCGCACCAACGAGAAGGCGCGCCTGCGCAACAAGTCGGTGAAGTCCGAGCTCAAGACGCACGTCCGTCGCGTCCGCGAGGCCGTCGCCGGCGGTGACAAGGACGCGGCCACCGCCGCGCTGCAGACCGCGTCGAAGAAGCTCGACAAGGCGGTCAGCAAGGGCGTCATCCACGCCAACCAGGCGGCCAACAAGAAGTCGGCGCTCGCGAAGTCGGTCAACTCGCTCTGAGTTCCCGCGCGCGGGCAGCACACGCCGCACGTCGTGCGTGAGCCACGAGGCGTCACCCCTGAGGGGGTGGCGCCTCGTCCCGTCTCCGGCGGCCGCGCGTCGCGGCAGCGTGGACCACCGCGTGGATGAAACGTTTGGGGCGAGCGATTTCCACCCGGGCGTTCGCGCAACCGCGCCGCGCACCTGTGATGTCATGGTGCGTGTGAAGGACGACCTCGACGACGCGGCACTCCGGCGCCTCGCGGCGGCTGTGGACGAGGCGATCCCGGGGCCCTTCGCACGCAGTGGGAGGCGCACGTCTCGGCCTCCCCCGTGCTCGTCGGCCGCCAGGGCATCTTCACCGCATCCGGCCAACCGGTCGCGTACGAGCTCTCCTACCGCGGGGACGGCGCCCTGTCGGGCGCCTCCGCGGGCTCCTGGAGCGCGCAGCAGCACGAGCGTGCGACCGCCCACGTGCTGTCCGCGACGTTCGGCCGCGCGGACCTCGAGAGCGTCGCGAACGGACGGCTGCTGTTCGTGCGGTGCACGCGCGCGTACCTCGTCGGGGACCTCGCGGTGCCACGCCGCCCCGACCGGCTCGTGCTCGTCGTCCCGGACACCGTGCCGATCGACGCCGACGTGCTCGCCGGCGTCCGGCGCCTGCGCGCCGAGGGCTACCGCTTCGCGCTGCCGGCGTTCGTGAGCAGCGCGGCGCAGCGTCGGCTCCTGCCGCACGCGGACTACGTCAAGGTCGACGTGCGGGACCTCGACGTCGAGGGGCACCCCGTCGTCACGCTCGCCCGCTCGTACGGCGCGAGCCTCGTCGCGGAGTACGTCGAGACCCCGAGGCGATGACACACGCCCGTGACCTGGGGTTCACCCTGTTCCAGGGCAACCTTCTCGAGCGCGCGGGCGTCCTTGACCGCGCGAGCGCCCAGATCGTCGACTGACGCGGACACGGACGCCGGCGACGTGTCCCACGAAACGGCGTCATGGATCGCGCGTCTGCGCCTCTCATCCAGCGTGAGTCCCTCCACGAGCGCGTCACGGCCCTCGACGCCGCCGCAGGTCGCGCGCCAGCCGATCTGGTCACCGGGCGGTGACCTGCACGGCTACGAGCTGCTGTACCGCAGGCCGGACGGCACACCGGCGGGCGTGGACCACTGGGACGAGGGGCGCCAGGAGGACGCCACCGAGGCGGTGCTCGGCCGGATCCCGACGATGGACCTGCACGACACGCTCGCGTTCGTCAACGTCACGCGTGGCTACCTGGTCGACAGCCGCACCCTGCCGCCGCACCGCGACCGGCTCGTGCTCGAGGTCGTCGAGACCGTCCCGGCCGACGACGCCGCCCTCGCCGGCCTCACGCGGCTGCGGTCGGCGGGCTACCGCCTGGCGATCGACGACTTCACCGCGACCGCCGCGCAGCTCGCGATGCTGCCGTGGGCCGACTACGTGAAGATCGACTGCCGCGACCTGGTCCGGCACGGCAGCGCGCTCGTGGAGCTCGCACGCAGCACGGGGGCGCAGGTGGTCGCCGAGCGGGTGAGCGACGCCGCGCTCGTGGACCACTGCGTCGCGTGGGGGTTCGACCTGCTGCAGGGCGACATCCTCGGCCCCGCGGCCACGATGCTCTGACGGTCGTCCTGGCGCCGGCCGGGCGGACGGTCGACCGTCAGGAGCGGGCGGCGGCCGCCACGCGGAGCACTGCCCGTTCGACCGCGAACCGGGGGTCCCGGCTCTCGCCCTTGACCTCGGCGTCCGCCTGAGCGACCGCGCTGATCGCCTCCGCGAGCGCCTCCGGCGTCCACGAGCGCAGCTCGCGCAGCGCGCGGTCCACCTGCCACGGGGCCAGCCCGAGGTCCCGCAGCGCGCCCTGCCCGCGGCCGCGCACGGCGCCGACCTTCGCGATGGTGCGGAGCTTGGCGGCCAGCGCGGCGACGACGGGCACGGGGTCGAGCCCGGTGGCGAGCGCGTGGCGCAGCAGGGCGACCGCCTGACCCGCGTCGCCCGCCACCGCGGCGTCGGCGACCCGGAAGCCGGTCGCCTCGATGCGGCCGCCGTAGTACCGCTCGACGACCTCGACGCCGATCATGCCGGTGGTGTCGGCCACGAGCTGGGAGCACGACGCGGCGAGCTCGCGCAGGTCGCTGCCGACGGCGTCGACGAGCGCGCGCACCGCGGCGCCGTCGGCACGCCGGCCCGCCCGCCGCAGCTCGGCGTTCACGAACGAGGTCTTGTCCGAGTCGGAGGTCACGGCGTCGCACGCGACCTCCGGCACCTGCGCGGCGCGGAGGGCGTCGAGCGTCTTCTTCCCGCGGGCTCCCCCGCCGTGGCGCAGGACCAGCACGACGCCCGGAGCGGGCGCCGTCAGGTAGGCCTGGACGTCGGCGAACACGTCGTCCGTGCCCGTCTCGAGCGCCTCGACCACGACGACCTTGTCCTCGGCGAACAGCGACGGGCTCGTCGTCACGCCCAGCATCCCGGCCGTGTACTGCGCCGCGTCGATCCGCGTGACCTCCACGTCGGGGTCCGCCTCGCGCGCGAGGCCGACGATCCGGTCGGTCGCACGGTCGACGAGCAGGCCCTCCGCACCGCGCACGAGCACGACGGGTGCGGGCGCCGCCTCCTCCCACGTCAGGCCGGGGGGCGACGACGCGCGGCGCTGACCGCCGGGGCGACCACCGGAGGAGCGGCTGGAGCGGGTGGGCGCGGGCACGGGTCCAGCCTGCCAGACGCCGCCGACACCTCCCGCCGCCGCCCGAGCAGCAGCCGCGCGAGCGCGAGGCCCACGACGGCGAGGAGCGTCACGCCCGCCGTCCCCGGCACCCACGCGAGACGCGCACCGGGCAGCTGCGCGGCGTGCCGGGCGACGGCGCCGATCCACCAGCACGCCGCCCCGGCGGCCGCCGCGGCGGCCTGCGCGCCGCCCGGCCACCACGGCGCCAGCGCCGCGGCGAGCAGCCCCAGGAGCGTGGCCGGCGCGACCGCGGGCGCGGCCGCGACGTTCGCCAGGACGCCCCACGGCGTGAGGACACCGCTCGCCACCAGGACGAGCGGGGCGCACACCAGCTGCGCCGCGACCGGGACCGCGAGCGCCGCCGCGACGCCGTGCCCGAGCCGACCCGCCCAGCGCCGGGTGAGCGCGACGCCGAGCAGGACGATGCCCGCGGTCGCGGCGACCGACAGCGCGAAGCCGAGCTCGGCCGCGAGCCAGGGGTCCGCGACGAGCAGCACCGTCACGGCCGCGCCGAGCGCCGCGGGTGAGCGCGCCGGCCGCCCGGCCGCCATTCCCAGCACCGCGACCGCACCCATCGTGGCCGCCCGCACCACGCTGGGCTCGGGGTGCACGAGCACGAGCATCCCGGCGGCGACGACGACGGTCGCGGCGGCCTGCACGCGCGGCGGCGCGCGCAGGGCTGCGGTGCCGGCGAGGACGAGCGAGGCGACGAGCGCGAAGTGCGCACCCGAGACGGCCACGAGGTGGGTCAGCCCGGACGCCCGCATGGCGTCCGACAGGTCGTCGGGGACGCGCGCGGTGTCCCCCACGGTTACGCCCGGCAGGAGCGCCGCCGCGTCACCGGGGAGCGGGTCCGCGAGCCCGCGGACGTGCGCGCGGACCCGTCCGGCGACCGCGTCCCAGGCCCGCGGGGGCGCGAGCACGACCGGGTCGGCGGACGCGACCAGCAGCGCCACCTCGCGGGCCCCGCGCTGCGCCGCGTGCACCCGGCCCGTGACCTGGACGCGCGCACCGTACGCCGGGCCGCCGGCTGCGGGCTCGCCGCTCAGCACCACGACCCGCCCGACGGCGCCCGACGCCCGACCGGCGGCCTCGACGCGCGTCACGTCGAGCGCCCACCGCACGCGCGGCGGTGCGCCCGGCCACGCCGCGCGCACCGGCACCGGTTCGGCGCTGACACGGCCGACCACCGTGCCCACCGCGGCGCGGGCCGTGAGCTCGGGGAGCAGGCCGCGCTCCCGCGCCCCGACCTGCGCGGCGCCGGCGGCACCCACCGCCGCGGCCGCCAGCAGCGCCAGGACCACCGACGCCCGCCACGTCGGCCGCTCGAGCCCGTCCCAGCGGCGCCGGCTCGGCCCGAGCGCCACGACGAGCGCCACGACCCCCGCAGCGACCGCGGCGACGAGCGCCGTCCCGGGCGGAGCGCGCACGACGAGCAGGGCGCAGACCCAGGACCCGAGCGCGGCCGGTGCGAGGCGCAGGTCGACCGTCACACGCGCACCAGGTCGCGCAGCTGCTCGAGCAGCGCCGTCCCGATGCCGGGGACGTCGACCAGCTCGTCGACGCTCCCGAAGGGGCGCTGCGTCCGGTGCTCGACGATGCGCCCGGCGAGCACCGGGCCGATGCCGGGCAGCGTGTCGAGCGTCGCGGCGTCGGCGAGGTTGAGGTCGACGAGGGCGCCCGCCGACGACGCGCTCGAGGACCCCGACGTCGGACCGGCCGGGAGCGGGTCCCCCGGGCGCGGGACGAGCACCTGCTCCGCGTCGACGAGCACCCGCGCGAGGTTGAGCCGCGCGAGGTCCGCGCCGCCGGTCGCTCCCCCGGCGGCCTCGATCGCGTCGACGACGCGTGACCCCGCCGGCAGGCGCACGACGCCGGGCCGGACGACCTCCCCGGCGACGTCCACGACGACCTCCTGCGCCGCGGTCGCCGTGGCACCCGGCGCGCCGCCGCTCGTCGCGTCCGACGCCGGGGCGGGGGACGAGGCCAGCGGCGCCGGCACCGGGAGCGTGACCGGGGGCCCGGGCTGCGTCGCGACGCTGCGCACGACGACGGCTCCCGCGACGAGCGCGAGCGCGACCGCTCCCGCGAGCGCGCTGCGCACGCTCGGCCGCCACCGCACGCGGGTGGGCTCCGGGTGAGGCACCGGCAGCACGCCGTGCGCGTCGGCGTACCGCTCCGCGGCGATTGCGAGCGCGTCCCCGAACGCACGCCTCGACCCGGACGGCACCGGCCGTGCGGTGTCGTCGGCCGCGTCGGGGTCCGGCGCCGTCAGGGCGCGCAGCCGCGAGCGCACGTCGCGGGACCGGGTCGGGTCGAGCGGGATCACCGCCCGAACGCTAGGCCGCGGCGTCCCGTCGGCGGACGGCACGGTCCCCGGCTGTGGAGGCCTCGCGCCCGTGCGGGGGCTGGGGTCGGGTGGCGCGTCAGGCGTCGACGACGACGACCGCGAGCAGCCCCGGGCCGACGTGCGCCGCGATGACCGCACTGGTCTCGCACGCGACGACCTCGACGACGCGCGGCCACCGGCGCACCTGCGCGACGAGCTCCGCCGCGACGTCGGGCTGCCCCAGGTGGTGCACGGCGACCCGCACCGGGCCGCGTGTCTCGGCGTGGGCACGCGCGACGGTCTCGAGACGCTCCCGCGCCGCGCGCCGGGTGCGGACCTTCTCGGCCACGACCACGCGGCCCTCGTCGAGCGTCAGGAGCGGACGCAGCCCCAGCACGGTGCCGAGCGCCGCCGCGGGCGCGGACAGCCGACCACCACGTCGCAGGTGGTCGAGCGAGTCGACGAGGAACCACGCCCGCGCGGCGGCGCTGCGCTCGCGTGCGACGCGCGCGACGTCGTCACCGTCGGGCAGGGCGGGCGCGTCGCCCCGGGCGACCCACTGCGCGACCCGGTCGACCAGGCGCGTGGACGCGGGCTCGGACGCCGGCGGCCCGTCCAGGAGACGCACCGCGCCTTCGTCGCCCCCTGGGACGCCCACGAGACCGCCCCCGGGACCGCCCCCGGCACCGCCTCGCGCGTGCCGGGCTGCGGCGAGCGCCGCGAACCCGAGCGCCATGACGGTGACCGCGGAGTCGACCACGTGCACCGGGACCGGTGCGTCGGCGGCGGCGACCCGCGCGGCCCCGACCGTGCCGGACAGCTCTCCCGACAGGTGCACGGAGACGACCTCGCGCGCCCCGGCCTCCGCGGCCGCGCGGTACGCGGCCGCGAACGCCGCGGGCGGTGGCTGCGAGGTGCTGACGCGCTCACCGCGCTGCAGCGCCCCGAGCAGGTCGGCCGGGCTGAGGTCCACGCCCTCGACGTGCCGTCGCGTCCCGACGAGCACGTCGAGCGGCACCACGCGCACGCCCCACCGCTCCGCGAGCCCCTCGGGCAGCGACGCGGTGGAGTCCGTGACGACGGCGACCGGCCCGGCGGCCGGCCGCCCGCGGCGCCCGATCAGGCCGGCACCACGTTGACGAGCTTGGGCGCGCGCACGATCACGGTGCGCACGTCACGGCCGTCGAGCGCGCGCTGCACACCGGCGTCCGCGAGCGCGAGCGCGCGCAGGTCGTCGTCCGACACCTGCGGCGAGACCTCCGCGCGACCCCGGACCTTGCCCTGCACCTGGAAGACGCACGTGACGGTGTCCTCGACGAGGTACGCCGGGTCCGCCACCGGGTAGGGCGCGTGCGCGAGCGAGCGCTCGTGGCCCAGGCGGGCCCAGAGCTCCTCGGCGAGGTGCGGTGCGATCGGCGCGGTCATGAGCACGAGCGCCTCGACCGCCGCCCGCGGCGCCGCGTCCAGCGTCGTGAGGTGGTTGTTGAGGACGATGAGCTTGGCGATCGCGGTGTTGATCCGCATGTGCGCCATGTCCTCGGTGACGTCCGCGATCGTGCGGTGCAGCACGCGCAGCGTCTCGTCCGACGGGGCGTCGTCGGACACGACGAGCGTGCCGTCCGTCTCCGAGACCACGTTGCGCCACAGGCGCTGCAGGAACCGCTGCGACCCGACGACCGCGCGCGTCTCCCACGGCCGCGACAGGTCGAGCGGCCCCATCGACATCTCGTACACGCGCAGCGTGTCGGCGCCGTACTCGGCGTACATCTCGTCGGGCGTCACCATGTTCTTCAGCGACTTGCCCATCTTCCCGTACTCGCGGTTGACGGGCCGGCCCTCCCACGAGAACCCCGTGGACGACGACGCGTCCTCGACCACCTCGGCCGCGGGCACGTGCACGCCCCGCTCGTCGGTGTAGGCGTACGCCTGGATGTAGCCCTGGTTGAACAGCTTGTGGAAGGGCTCGGCGCCGCTCACGTGGCCGAGGTCGAACAGCACCTTGTGCCAGAACCGCGCGTACAGCAGGTGCAGCACCGCGTGCTCGACGCCGCCGACGTACAGGTCGACACCCCCGACCGTGTCCGTCGGGTCGCCCGAGTGGCCCGGCGCCAGCCAGAACTTCTCGAGCACCGGGTCGACGAGCACGTCCTGCGACGCGGGGTCGAGGTAGCGCAGGTAGTACCAGCACGACCCCGCCCAGTTCGGCATCGTGTTGGTGTCGCGGCGGTAGGTGCGCGGTCCGTCGCCCAGGTCGAGCGTGACGGCCACCCAGTCCTCGTTGCGGCCCAGCGGCGGCTCGGGCGAGGAGTCCGCGTCGTCGGGGTCGAACGTGCGCGGTGAGTAGTCGGGCACGTCGGGCAGGGCGACCGGCAGCGCGTCGAGCGGCAGCGCGATCGGCAGGTCGTGCTCGTCGTAGACGATCGGGAACGGCTCTCCCCAGTACCGCTGGCGCGAGAACAGCCAGTCGCGCAGGCGGTACGTGACGGTGCCCGCCCCCACGCCCTTGGCCTCGAGCCACTGCGTGATCCGGTCCTTCGCGGTCGCGACGTCCAGACCGTCGAGCGAGATCTCGTCGTTCGAGGAGTTGACGACGGCGCCGTCGCCCGTGCGGGCGGCGTCCGTCTCCTCGCCGTCGACCGTGTAGACGACCGGCAGGTCGAACGCCTGCGCGAACGCGAAGTCACGCGCGTCGCCGCCGGGGACGGCCATGATCGCGCCGGTGCCGTAGCCCATGAGCACGTAGTCGGCGGTGAACACCGGCAGCGGCTCGCCGTTCACGGGGTTCACCGCCAGATGGCCGGTGAACACGCCCGTCTTGCGGCCCGCGTCCGCCTGCCGCTCGACGGCCGTCTTCGCGGCCGCCTCCGCGCGGTACGCCGCCACGGCGGCGGCGGGCGACCCGTGACCGCCCGTCCACGCGTCCTTGGTCCCGTCGGGCCAGGCCGCGGGCACCTCGTCGAGCAGCGGGTGCTCGGGCGCGACGACCATGAACGTCGCGCCGAACAGCGTGTCGGGCCGCGTCGTGAAGACCGTGACCTCCTGCCCGCCCTCGACCGCGAACGTCACGTGCGCACCCGACGAGCGCCCGATCCAGTTGCGCTGCATCGACTTGACCTTCTCGGGCCAGTCGATGTGCTCGAGGTCGTCGGTCAGGCGGTCCGCGTACGCGGTGATCCGCATGTTCCACTGGCGCAGGCTGCGCTGGAACACGGGGAAGTTGCCGCGCTCGGAGCGACCGTCGGAGGTGACCTCCTCGTTCGCGAGGACCGTGCCGAGGCCCGGGCACCAGTTCACGGGCGTCTCGGAGACGTACGCCAGGCGGCGCGAGTCCAGCACGCGACGACGCTCGACGGCGTCCAGGTCCGCCCACGCGACACCCGCGCGCACCCCGTCGACGGCCGGGACGGGCCGTGTGCCGGCGGCGAGCTCGGCCTCGAGGTCCTCGATCGGCCGGGCCTTGCCGCGGCCGCCGTCGGCGCGCACCGCGTCCTCGTCGTACCAGGCGCCGAAGATCTGCAGGAAGATCCACTGCGTCCAGCGCACGTACTCCGGGTCGATCGTCGCGAACGAGCGTCGCGGGTCGTGCGCGAGGCCCAGGCGGCGCAGCTGACGCTGCATGATCGCGATGTTCGCCTCGGTCGTGACCCGGGGGTGCTGGCCCGTCTGCACGGCGTACTGCTCGGCCGGCAGGCCGAACGCGTCGAAGCCGAGGGCGTGCAGCACGTTGTCGCCCCGCATGCGGCGGTAGCGCGCCACGACGTCGGTCGCGATGTAGCCCAGCGGGTGACCGATGTGCAGGCCCGCGCCCGAGGGGTACGGGAACATGTCCATGACGAAGAACGTGCGCTTCGACGGGTCCGCGTGGCGCCCCTCGCCGTCGGTGAGGTGACCCGTGGGGTTCGCGGCGAAGAACGTCCCGCGCTCCTGCCACTCGTCCTGCCAGCGGAGCTCGATCTCTCGTGCGAGGTCCGCGGTGTAGCGGAACGGCACGTCGTCGCGGGACTCGACGCTCGGATCGGGGCTCTGCGCAGGGGTCGTGGTCACCCCGCGAGTTTACCGAGCCCGCGCGGGGCCCCTGGCCGCTCTAGGATCGACGCATGTCGGACAGCGAGGTCCCTGCCGCCGGCGCCGCCGGCACCCCGAGCACCCCGAGCACCCCGAGCGCCCCCGCCGGCGAGGCGGAGCTCGCCGCGCTGCGCGCCGCCGCGGCAGCAGCGGCCGCCGAGGCGGCCGAGGCGAAGGCGGCCGCCGCCGCAGCCGCGCTCGCCGCGGCCGAGGCCGCCGCACTCTCGTCGGCGCCCGGTACGACGCCTGACACGGCGCCCGGAACGACGCCCGCCGCCGCCCAGCCGGCCGCGTCGACGCCCGCCACGTTGTCGGAGCACGCGGCGACGGTGCGCGCGGGCTACACGTTCTCCGGCGCCGTGCTCCCGCTCGGCGCGTTCCTGGAGGACTCCTCCCCCGTCGCGTCCGTGCAGGTGGGCCTCCCGCTCGCCATGCTCAACCGGCACGGCCTGGTCGCGGGCGCGACCGGCACGGGCAAGACCAAGACGCTGCAGGTCATGACGGAAGGGCTCTCGGCCGCGGGCGTCCCGGTGTTCGTCGCCGACGTCAAGGGCGACCTGTCCGGGCTCATGCGGCCCGGGACGTCGTCGGACAAGCTCCTCGAGCGCACGCGCAGCGTCGGCCAGGAGTGGGTGCCCACGGCGTCGCCCGTGGAGCTGCTCACGCTGGGCGGGATGGGCACCGGGGTCCCGGTGCGCACGACCGTCACGGACTTCGGTCCGCTGCTGCTCGCCAAGGTGCTCGGGCTCAACGCGACGCAGGAGTCCAGCCTCGGGCTGATCATGCACTGGGCGGACGTGCAGGGGCTCGCGCTGCTCGACCTCAAGGACCTGCAGTCGACGATCGCGTACCTCGTGTCCGACGAGGGGAAGGCCGAGCTCAAGGGCATCGGCGGGCTGTCCGCCGCGACGGCGGGAGTGATCCTGCGCGAGATCGTCGCGCTGCAGGCGCAGGGTGCCGACGCGTTCTTCGGCGAGCCCGCGTTCGAGGTCACCGAGCTGCTGCGCACCGCCGCCGACGGCCGCGGGGTCGTCACGGCCCTCGAGCTGCCCGGCGTGCAGGACCGCCCCGCGCTGTTCTCCACGTTCCTCATGTGGCTGCTCGCGGAGCTGTTCCAGGTCCTGCCCGAGGTCGGTGACCCCGACAAGCCGCGCCTGGTGTTCTTCTTCGACGAGGCGCACCTGCTGTTCCACGACGCGTCCGACGACTTCCTCACGCAGGTCACGCAGACCGTCCGGCTCATCCGGTCCAAGGGTGTCGGCGTGTTCTTCGTGACCCAGAGCCCCAAGGACGTGCCCGCGGACGTGCTCGCCCAGCTCGGCAGCCGCGTGCAGCACGCGCTGCGCGCCTACACCCCGGAGGACGCCAAGGCGCTGCGGGCCGCCGCGCGCACGTTCCCGACGTCGCCCTACGACCTCGAGGAGGTGCTCACCTCGTTGGGGACGGGCGAGGCGGTCGTGACGGTGCTCGGCGAGAAGGGTGTCCCGACGCCCGTCGCGTGGACCCGGCTGCGTGCGCCGCAGTCGTCGATGGACCCGGCCCCGGCCGACGAGCAGACCGCCGCGGTGACCGCCAGCCCCCTCGCCGCGCGCTACGCGCAGGCCGTGGACCGGGAGTCGGCGTACGAGCTGCTCACGGCGCGGGCGGAGCAGAGCGCCGCGGAGCGGCTCGCCGCGCAGCAGGCCGCGCAGGAGGCGGAGCAGGCGAAGGAGAAGGCCGAGGAGGCCGAGCGGGTCGCCAAGCAGCGCGAGAAGGAGGCCGCCGCGGCACGCAAGAAGACCACGCAGCGCACGAGCGGTGCGTTCGACTCGCTGCTGCGCTCGGTCGGCACGCAGCTCGGCCGGGAGATCACCCGGACGGTGTTCGGCACGCGGCGGCGCTGAGCGCCGCACCTCCCGGGCGTCGCGTCCGCCGCCTGCTCAGCGCGTCGCGGCCGGGGTGATCCAGATCGCGTGCGCCGCGACCTGGCCCAGGTCCAGCACCCGGTCACCCACGGTGACGCCGACCGTCCCGACCGCGTCGCGGCGCGGGCCCACCGTCAGCACGGTGTCGATGCCGATGCCGACCTCGTCGAGGTAGCGCAGCAGGTCGGGGTCCGCGTCGCTGATCCGCGCGACCGTCCACCGGCCCGGGTCGGCGTCCCACATCGGCGTCGCGTCGGGCGCCACCAGGCTGCCGTCGGGGCCGGGGATCGGGTCGCCGTGCGGGTCGCGCACCGGGTGGCCGAGCCGCTCGGCGACGCGCTCGACGAACACGTCGCTCACGGCGTGCTCGAGCACCTCCGCCTCGTCGTGCACCTCGTCCCAGCCGTACCCGAGCACCTCGACGAGGAACGTCTCGACGAGGCGGTGGCGGCGCACCATCGCGAGCGCGTGCCGGCGCCCCTCGTCGGTCAGGCCGACGGCGCCGTACGGCTCGTGCGTGAGCAGACCCTGGTCCGCGAGCCGGCGCACGGTCTCCGAGACGGTCGAGGCGCCGACGCCGAGCCGCGTGGCGAGCAGCTTCGTCGTGACCGGTCGCTCGGCCCACTCCGTGGCCGACCACACGACCTTGAGGTAGTCCTGCGCGACGGGCGACAGCGCGGGGGTCGGCTCGGGTCGGGCATCGGTCACGACGACCAGGCTAGGCCAGGCGACCATGCGGGTCAGGACCCGTCCACGCTCCAGTGCCACGGCTCGCCCGGCAGGTTCTGCAGCCCGTACCGCCCGGCGTGCTCGACCAGCCAGTCCCACGCGGGCGTCCCGGTCCGCACGAGCCGTCCGTGGTCCGTGAGGTCGAGCGCGAGCCCGCGCTCGTGCCGCGAGCTGCCCGGCACGGCGGTCGGTGGACGGCACACGACGCCCGACGACGTCGCGTGGCAGTTGCGGGCGCGGGCCGCCACCTGCTGCTCGTGGCTGCGCCAGCCGGACGCCCCGAGGTCGATGCCCGCCGCGCGGGCCTGCGTGAGCAGCTCGTCGACCGCGTCCGCGAGGCAGGCGTGCACGCGGGCGCCGTGGCTGGTCAGGACCGTGGCGTCGAGGCCGACCGGGCCGTCGACGAGCGAGCAGTCGGCGGGCGGCGGTGCGGTCGCGGCCGCGAGCACGTCCGCGGGGACGTCGACGCGCCACAGCTCCTGGCCGTTGCCCGCCGTGAGCAGCGCACCGGCGGCGTCGAGACGCAGCGCGGAACCGGGCGCCCCGCCCTCCGGGGCCGGCGTCCCCCAGACGGCCCGGCCGTCGCCGTCGACCAGCACGAGCCGCCCGTCACCGCGCACGTGCAACGAGCCGCCCGGGCCGGGGGCCGCCGGCGCGGCCCACACCGTGGTGTCGTCGTAGCGCAGCGTCAGCGCGTCCGCGGCAAGGTCCAGGTGCAGGTGACCGTCGGGGCCGTCGAGGCGCTGCCCCTCGGTCAGCGCGGCGTCGACCGGCAGGGACGCAGGTCCGAGCCCGGTCCCGCTGCTCCAGACCGCGCTGCCGTCGGGCGCCGTGAGCACCACGTCACCGTCGTCGCGCAGGACGAGCGTCGAGCCGGGCACGGCCGCGCGGTGCGTGGTCCACACGGCGGCACCCTGCGCGTCGCGGACCGCGAGCACGCCGTCCGCGTCCAGCGTCAACGCCGTGCCCGCGCCCTCGGTCGCGCTCGACCAGCGTGGACGCGAGTCCGGGCCGAGCAGCACCACGTTGCCGGTCCGCCGCACGACGAGCACGTGCCGCCCGTCCGGTGACGTGAGCGGCTGGCCGGGCAGGACGGAGCCGCCGGCCGCGAGCGTCGACGAGCGCTGCGCCGTGCCCGTCGCCCACACCGTCGCGCCCGTGTCGTCGAGCAGCACCAGGTCGCCGTCGTCCCGCAGCTCGAGGCGGGCCCCGACGACGCGGCCCTCGCCGAGGTCCGGCGTCCACAGCGTGCGCCCGCCCCGCCCGACGAGCCCGAGGTGGCCCTCGTCGTCGAGCTCGAGCGCCGCACCGCGCGAGCGACCGCCCACGGTCCACACCACGTCACCGCCCGGGCCGTACACCGACACCCGTCCGGACGCGCCCACGACGAGCACCGACGTCCCCCCGGGCGAGACCAGCGACTCGCGCGGCCGCAGGGACTCGCCCGCGGCGAGGTGGTCGGTGTCCGCACCCGCGTTGCCCGGCGCGACCGGACCGAGCATCGCGAGGACCGTCAGACCCAGGGCCAGCAGGATCGTCAGCACGACCCGCACGAGCGAGTGCCGCAGGGACGTGTGCGACGACGCGGCGGTCACCCTCGACCGTCGCGGCGCGATCCCCCCGGGCCGCCTCGCCACCGGTCCACGGTAAGCCCGTGCGCGCGAGCAGGCACGGGTGAACCGTCAGAAGGGGACCGGGCCCCGGATCGGCACGGGCGACCCGCGCTCGGGCCGCACGACCGTCGGCCAGGGTCGGCGCTCGAGCACCTCGACCGTCGCCGCGGGCGACACCCGCACGACCTGGGAGTCCACGAACAGCCGCGTCGCGGGGTCCCACCGCAGGACCGTGAGCTCCGCGGTGCCGTTCAGCGGGCCGACCGTTGCCTGCCCGAGCGTCGCGCCCGCGGTGCTCGAGCTGATGAACCGGACGCCCAGACCGACCTGCTGCGGGTCCGTGCGCCGGTGCAGGTGGCCCGAGACCTGCGCGGGCACGCAGCCGCTCGACATCGCGGCCTCCCCCACCGCGGGGGTGTGGATGAGCAGGAGGTCGACGCCGTCGTCGTCGCACGCCACGGCCGCGAGCCGCTCGCCCGCGTCCCGTGCGCTCTCGCCGAGCGAGGCGGTCGCGGCACCCGCGCGCGTCTCGTTCGGGTCGGCGTCGCCGAGGACCCGGATGCCGTCGACCTCGACCACCTTGCCGGACAGGACGGTCGCGCCCGCCTTCGCGTAGCTGTGCGCCGACTCGGCCGAGTCGTGGTTGCCGCCGACCGCGACGAGGTCGACGCCGTCCGGGACGGCAGACGCGAACGTCGACGTGCAGTACTGCTCGACCGCCGTGCCGTTCATCGTCGTGTCGCCCGCGTCCAGTACGACCGACGCACCCGACCGCTCGACGAGCGTCGTGATGAGCGGGGCCATCCCCACGTTGCAGTGCAGGTCGGAGACGACGACGAGCGTCACGAGGTCCTCCGCGCGCGTCGGCGGTGTCGGGCTCGGTGTGGGGCTCGGTGTCGGGCTCGGGCTCGTCGTGGGCGGGGCGGCCGTCGGTGAGGTCGTCGGGGCGCTCGTCGGGTCCGACGTCGGGGCGCTCGTCGGGTCGGACGTCGGGGCGCTCGTCGGGTCCGTCGTCGTGTCCGTGGTCGGGGCGGGAGGCGCGGCACCCCCGGCCGCCGCGCGCTCGCGCTCGGCGAGCTCCTGCGCGAGCCGCTCGGCCTGCGCCGCCTGCGCCGCCTCACGCGCCTGCGCGTCCTGCCGCTCGTCCCACGCGACCGCGAGCGCCTCGTCCGCGCGTGCGTAGAACTCCTCGTTCGTGCGGTACGCCGCGAGCACCTTCGCGCCGTAGGTGTCGATGACGCCACCGAGCCGGCCGGTGACCCGCGCCCCCTCGAGCGCGGTGCCGTCGAACACGCGCGAGACCTGCCGCGCCTCGTCGACGTGGTCCCGCGGCCCGAGGCTCGACGTGGTCAGGCTCGCGACCGCCACCGCGAGCGCGGTGCCCACGGCGATCTGCGCGCGGTGCGCGCCCCAGGTGGCGCCCAGCTCCGCGCGACGGGTCGCCCCGAGCGCGACGCGCCCGAGCCACCACAGCCCGACGAGCACGACGAGCGCGCCCCCGGCGCGGCGCAGCGCGTCGGCGACGATCGCGCGTGTCACGTCCTCGATCGTCGCGCGCGGCGCGGAGAAGAACTGGACGTACCGCTGCAGGTCCCCGGACAGGGCCTGGAGCGTGGTCGCGTCGTCGACCTCGGTCAGCGTCGCGGGGATCTCCTGCACCGTCACGCGCGCACCCAGCGTGAGGGGCAGCGGCGAGTCGACCTCGAGCGTGCCGAGCGGGCCGAGGTCGACCACCACGAGGTCGTCGGTGGTGACGGCGTACTGCGCCAGGTGCGGCCCGAAGCCGGCCTCGGCGCGCGCCGTCGTGAGGCCGTACGTCAGCGACACCAGGACCGCGACGAGCGCGAGGGCGGCGCGCACGAGCCACCGCGTGCGCCGGTCGTCGCTCGTCGCGTCGGTCTGCTCGCTCATCGCGACGAGCCTAGACGCGTGAGCGCGCCGCATCGCGGCGGGGTCGTCGGACCGCGACGGCCCGCCTGGCCGTGGGCTCACTGGTAGGTGACGAGGTCCGGGACCGGGTCGACCTGGTTGGTCTGCCGCGGGGTCAGCATCGGCGAGTCCTCGTCGAAGAAGTTCTTCCACCCCCAGTGCACGGCTGGCGCACCCCGTCGCAGCGTGCGCCACGTGCCCTGCTTGGCGGGCTGCGTGCCCTGCCCGTCGACGTGGATCACGATCGCGAGCTCGTCGTGGCTCGTGTCGAGCCGCTCGCGGCCCTCGACCATCCGCAGCGAGAACTGGTGGAGCACGAACATCTTCTGCGGCAGCCGGCGCGACGCGGTGAGCTCGGCGAGCCAGTCGCCGACCGCGTCGACCTCGTCGACGCCGACCGAGCCGATCTGCGCGAGGTGCTTCTGGTCGGGCTCGAGGCGCCACTCGGGGTCGAGCGCGAGCCCGACGTACGGCAGCTCCAAGAGCTCGCGGTACCGCTTCGCCTGCGTGAGGAAGTCCGTGCGGCCCGGCTGCAGGTCGAGCACGACCGCGAGGCCCGCCTCCCCCGCCGCCTCGACGAGCGGACGAAGCTCCGCGACGGGGCGCTCGCGCGAGTAGTCGCCGTCGTCACCCGGCTCGGCGGACGCGATGGTCGCGATGACCTCGACGGCGGGCACCACGGTGGCGTCGGTGAGCGGACGGTAGTGCCGCGCGACCTTCTGCGCGCGTGCGATCGTCGCGGGCACGTCCTGCTCGCCGAGCACACCCAGCGCACCCGAGCCGGGCGAGCCGTACAGCGCGACGTACCGCTTCGCCGGCACGCCCTCGACCGCGGGGAACACGAGCTGGCCGCCCCCGGGGGCGAGCGTCCCGGTGGCGGCGGTCGCGACCCGCGCCGCGAGGCGGTCCGCGGGTCCGAACGCGGCCCCGAGCGCGACCACGTGCGTCGCCTCGGCCTTCGCGAGCGCCCGGACCGTGTGCGTCGAGGCGCGCGGGTCGGCGCCGGGCACCGCGACCAGCGGGATCCGTGCGGCTCGCAGCGTCGCGACCGCGGCGGTCGTGTCACCGCCCGCACCCGTGAGCCCGACGAGGCCCGGCACACGCGCCGGGCGTCGGGTGGCCGGCGGGGTCGCGCGCGACGACGCGGACGGCGTCGGTGCGCGGGTGGCCGTCACCGGCGTCCGTGCGCCGGTGACCGCCGCGAGCTCGTCGGCGTCGGCGTCCGCGGGGACGGGCACCAGCGCGACCGACTCGGGCAGTGCGCGCGTGCTGGCGGAGCCGACCACGAGGACGGCCCGCGCCGCGAGCCGGACGATCTCGGCGCGCACGGGTCGGTCGGCCGTCGACCCCGTCATGAGCAGCAGCGGGCCACCGACCTCGACCGCGGCGGACGCGCCCGTGGCCTGGGCCGCGGGGTCGTCGTCGGGGGCGATCACGACGACGGGCGCGGACGCGAACACCGCGGAGGACGCCTGCACCGCCGCGGCGACCGGGTCGTCCGCCGCCAGCACCGTGGCCGCCTCCTGCGGGGCCCGCACCCGCGCGGCGAGAACCGCGGGGGACGGTGTCGGCGTCGGCGCCGCGCGCGTCGTGACCGCCGACGCCCCGGCCGACGGTGCGGTCGAGGCGCCCCGGGGCGACCACGCCTGCGGCCAGCCCTGGCTCCCCACGACGATTGCCAGCGTCCCCACCAGCACCGCGAGCACCACGACGGTGACGACCACCCGACCTCGACCCACGCCCCACCCTTCCTGCCGGAGACAAGGCCAGCCACTCTACGGCTGCCGGCGGTGGGCGGACCGGGCATGATCGGACGATGAGCCCCACCGCGCAGGACGCGCACGACCGTCCCGGTGTGTACTCCCAGGACGGGACCGAGTACCGGCGGGACACGCGCTACATCACCACCCGCATCACGGCCGACGGCCGAGACGGCTACCCCGTGGAGCCGGGCCGGTACCGGCTCGTCGTCGCGCGGGCCTGCCCGTGGGCGAACCGCGCGATCATCGTGCGACGCCTGCTCGGCCTCGAACCCGTGCTGTCGATGGGCGTGTGCGGGCCGACGCACGACGAGCGTTCGTGGACGTTCGACCTCGACCCGGGCGGGGTCGACCCCGTGCTCGGGATCCCCCGCATCCGCGACGCCTACCTCGCCCGGTTCCCCGACTACCCGCGTGGCATCACGGTGCCCGCGATCGTCGACGTGCCGACCGGGCAGGTGGTCACCAACGACTTCGCCCAGCTCACGCTCGACCTGTCGACCGAGTGGACCGCGCACCACCGCGCGGGCGCGCCGGACCTGTACCCCGAGCACCTGCGCGACGAGATCGACGAGGTCGCGGACGTCGTGTACCGCGACGTCAACAACGGTGTGTACCGGTGCGGGTTCGCCGGCGACCAGGAGTCCTACGACGCGGCGTTCCACCGCCTGTTCGACCGGCTCGACCGGCTGAGCGAGCGGCTCGCGAGCCGGCGCTACCTCGTCGGCGACACCATCACCGAGGCCGACGTGCGCCTCTTCACGACCCTGGTGCGGTTCGACGCCGTCTACCACGGGCACTTCAAGTGCAACCGCAGCACGCTGGCGGCGATGCCGGTGCTGTGGGCGTACGCGCGCGACCTGTTCCAGACGCCCGGGTTCGGCGACACGGTCGACTTCGTCCACATCAAGCGGCACTACTACGAGGTGCACCGCGACCTGAACCCCCGCGGGATCGTGCCCCTGGGCCCCGACCTGTCGGGCTGGTGGACGCCGCACGCACGCGAGCAGCTCGGCGGGCGACCGTTCGGTGACGGCACGCCGCCGGGTCCGGTGGCGCCGGGCGAGGAGGTCCCCGCGGAGCACACCGCCCCCCGACCCGCCTGAGGGGTCCGCTCAGTCCTGGCCGGCGCGACGCGTACGGCCCAGGCCCGGCAGGAACCGGGGCCGGTCGCGGCGAGCTCGCGTTCGTAGCCTGCGGCCCACGCGCCGTACGGCGTGCGCGCGAGCGCGTCGTTGCCGAACCGCGGGTCGTCGGTCACCTCCGTGACGCAGAACTCGGGCACGACGAGGTCCGTGACGGGTCCGCCACGTTCGACCTCGGCCACGACGAGCGGCGCGTTCGCACCCGCGAACACGTCGACGACCCAGCCGTCGTCGCCCAGCCACACCGAGTGCCGTGTCTTGGCGACCCGCTGCCCACCGCGCCGCACGAGCTCCATCCCCACCGCGACGTCGAGCTCGCGCTCGGCCTCGTAGCGCGTGCCGGAGTTCATCGGGCCCTTCACGGTGACGGCGCAGAAGTCGAACCGGTCCGCGTGCTCGTCGAGCACCTCGAGCGGCGACCTCGCCGGGTCCACCGCGGGGGCGCCGCCCGACGTCTGGACGCGCACGCGCAGCGCGAACCCCTCGTCGGCCAGGAAATACGACTGCACGATGATCGTCGGCGACTCGTCGAGCAGGTCGACCGGCAGGTCCCGCACCCAGAACCGTCGCTCGAACTCGAAGTCCCCGTACCCGGTGTCGCTCACGCCCCCACGCTAGGGTCGCGACGGGCGAGCGCGACGGTTGCCGCGCCGCGACCCGACCTCGGAGGACGCCATGACGGTCCAGCGCCCCGCTGCCACGCCCCACCGGCCCACGCTCGGACGTCGCGTCCTCGACGCGTTCGCGCACTGGCCCCGCCGGCTGTCCGGCCCCGGTCTGGCCGGGGCGCTCGTGTTCTTCACGATCTCGCTGGGTCCGGCGCTGCTCCCCCGCGCCGCGTTCTACCAGGGCGCGGTCGCGGGCATCTGCGCGGCGATCGGGTACGGGCTCGGCGCGCTGCTCGCCTGGGTGGTGCGCCGCGCCGGGGTGCCGTGGTCACGCCGCGTGAGCCGCTGGTTCCGGCGCGTCCTGCTCGCCGCGACGCTCGTCGCGGTCCCCGCGGCGCTGTGGTGGAACCGCACGTGGCAGGACGAGCTGCGCGGGCTGTTCGGCGAGCCGCCCGCGGAGTCGTCGCACCCCTTCGTCGTGGTGACGCTCGCGCTCGTCCTCGCCGTGCTGCTGCTCCAGGTCGGGCGCGGGCTGCGGCGCGTCACACGCTGGGTGGGCGGGCTCGTCGGCCGCGTGCTGGGCCGGTGGGTGCCGGTCCCCGTCACCCGCCTCGTGGCGGTGGCGCTGGTCGCGTGGCTCACGGTCGTGGTGCTCGACGGCACGGTGGTGCGGGGTGGCCTCGCGGCGCTCAACGGCGTCTACTCGACGCTCGACAGCGGGACCGCGCCGGGCGTGGTGCAACCCGACGACCCGCTGCGCAGCGGGTCGCCCGAGTCGTCGTCCGCGTGGGACGACCTCGGGCTGCAGGGGCGCACCTTCGTCGCCGGCGGACGCCCGGCCGCCCACTTCGAGGAGGTCGCGGCCCGCACGGGGAGGACCGAGCCGCTGCAGGACCCCATCCGCGTCTACGCCGGGCTGTCCGCCGGAGACTCGCTCGACGAGGTCGCGCAGCTCGTCGTCGCCGAGCTGGACCGCACCCACGCGTGGGACCGCTCGGTGCTCGCTGTCGTGACCGCCACCGGCACCGGCTGGGTCGACCCGTCGATGTCGGACTCCCTCGAGCTGCTGTGGGGCGGCGACACGGCGATCGCGTCGATGCAGTACTCCTACCTGCCGTCGTGGATCAGCTTCGTCGGCGACCGCTCGACGCCGCCCGCGGCAGGCAAGGCGCTGTTCGAGGCCGTGTACGAGCGCTGGTCGCAGCTCCCCGAGGACGACCGGCCGCTGCTGTACGCCGCCGGCATCTCGCTCGGGTCGTACGGCTCCCAGGGCGCCTTCTCGTCGGTGCAGGACGTCGTCGCCCGCACGGACGGCGCACTGTGGGTCGGCACGCCCGGCTTCACGCCGCTGTGGGGCGAGCTCACCGCGGACCGCGACCCCGGCTCGCCCGAGATCACGCCCGTGCTCGACGACGGCCGGACCGTGCGGTGGGCCAACCGGCCCGCCGACGGCTCGGACCGCCAGCTGTGGGCGCTCGGGGACGACTGGGAGCGTCCGCGCGTCGTGTACGACCAGCACGCGTCGGACGGCGTGACCTGGTGGTCTCCGCGCCTCGTCCTCAACAAGCCGGACCGGTTGAGCGAGCCCCGCGGCTCGGACGTACTCCCCTCGACCCGCTGGGTGCCGATCGTCACGTTCTGGCAGACGACGATCGACCTGTTCGTCGCGGGGTCGGCACCCGCCGGCCACGGGCACAACTACCACACGGAGTACGCCGACGGCTGGTCGGCGATCGCCCCGCCGCCCGGCTGGACGACCCAGGACACGGCCGTGCTGCGCGAGGTCGTCGGGCTCGTGGAGTCCGTGGCCTGACCGCCCGGGCGACGGTCGACGAGGGGCGGGGCACCGCGGTCCGGCACCCCGCCCCTCGTCCGCTCACGGCGTGCGCAGCTCCTGCCACCGCGCCCGGCGCTCGGCCTGCTCGACCGGGTCCGGCACCGGCAGCGACGCCAGCAGGCGCTGCGTGTAGGGATGCTGCGGGTCGCCCAGCACCTGGGCGCCCGTGCCCTCCTCGACGAGCGACCCGCGGTGCAGCACCGCGATGCGGTCCGCCAGCAGGTCGACCACCGCGAGGTCGTGGCTGATGAACAGGCACGCGAACCCGAGCTCGGCCTGCAGCCGCGCGAACAGGTCCAGCACGCGCGCCTGCACCGAGACGTCGAGCGCGGACGTCGGCTCGTCCGCGATCAGCAGCTCCGGGTCGAGCGCGAGCGCACGAGCCAGCGACGCACGCTGGCGCTGCCCGCCCGACAGCTCGTGCGGGAACCGGTCACCGAACGCGCGCGGCAGCTGCACGGCCTCGAGCAGCTCGTCGACCCGGCCGCGCGCCGCCTGCGGCGACGTCGCGACACCGTGCACGACGAGCGGCTCGGCGACGCACTGCGCGATCGTGAGCAGCGGGTTGAAGCTCGTCGCCGGGTCCTGGAAGACGAACCCGATGCGCTTGCGCACCGGGCGGAACCGGCGCTCGCGCACGCCGTTCATCTCGACGCCCAGCACCTCGAGCGAACCGCCCGTGACGTGCGTCAGGCCTGCGATCGCGCGCCCGATCGTCGTCTTGCCGGAGCCGGACTCGCCCACCAGGCCGAGCACCTCACCGGCCCCGATGTGCAGGTCCACGCCGTCGACGGCACGGAACCCGGGGCGCCGCAGCCGGCCCGGGTACGTCACCTCGAGCGCGCGTGCGCGGACCACCGCCCCCGCCGCCGGTCCCGCCACTGCTCCCGACGCCACCCCCGCCCCTGTGTCCGCCGGGTGCGACGTGAGCGTGGGCTCGGGGCGCGCCCGCAGCGACGGCCCGCCGACCCGCGGCACCGAGTCGAGGAGCCGGCGCGTGTACGGGTGCTGGGGCGAGGTGAACAGCGTGCGCGCCTCGGCCTGCTCGACGATCTCGCCGTCGTACATCACGGCAACGCGGTCGGCGAGGTCGGCGACCACGCCCATGTTGTGCGTGATGAGCACGATCGCCGCACCGAACTCGCGCGGCAGGATCCGCAGCAGGTCGAGGATCTCGGCCTGCACCGTGACGTCGAGCGCGGTCGTGGGCTCGTCGGCGATCACCAGACCCGGGTTCAGGACCAGCGCCTGCGCGATGACGATGCGCTGCTTCTGCCCGCCGGAGAACTGGTGCGGGTAGTGGTCTACGCGGTGCTCCGGGTCCGGGATGCCGACACGCCGCAGCACGTCGACCGCCCGCTCGCGCGCCGCGGCGCGGGACATGCGCGTGTGCGAGCGCAGCCCCTCGACGATCTGCCAGCCGACCGGGTAGACGGGGTTGAGCACCGACGAGGGCTCCTGGAACACCATCGCGGCGTCCTGCCCCCGCAGCCGACGCAGCTCGGCGGGCGACGCAGTGGTGACGTCGCGTGCCTCACCACCGTCGCGGCCCGAGAGCAGGACAGCGCCCTGCGTGCGTGCCGTGCGCGGCAGCAGCCCGAGGATCGTGCGGGCCGTCACGGTCTTGCCCGAGCCGGACTCCCCCACGACCGCCAGCACCTCGCCGGGCGCGACCTGCAGGCTCACGCCCCGCACGGCCTCGACGGGTCCGGCGTCGGTGTCGAACGTGATCCGCAGGTCGCGGATGTCGACGACGGGTGTGCTCATCGGTCCTTCTCCTCGGCGGGCTCCTCGGCGGGGCCGTCCTCGGGCTCGGGGACGACGTCGGGCGGCGGGCCCTCGAGCGCGTCGAGGGCGCCGACACCCTCCGGACCGGCCGCGAGCACGCCGCCGGGCACGGCGACGGTCTGGCCGACCTCGCCCGCGACGAGTGCCTTGCGGCGGCGCGTGCGCAGGCGCGGGTCGGCGAGGTCGTTGAGCGACTCCCCGACGAGCGTCACGCCGAGCGCGGTGAGCACGATCGCGACACCCGGCGGGATCGCCGTCCACCAGATGCCGCTCGTCACGTCCGCGAGCGCCTTGTGCAGGTCGTAGCCCCAGTCCCCCGCGGCGGTCGGCTCGATGCCGAACCCCAGGAAGCCGAGGCCCGCGAGGGTCAGCACGGCCTCGCACGCGTTGAGCGTGACGATCAGCGGGAGGGTGCGGACCGCGTTGCGCAGCACGTGCCGCGTCATGATCCGCACGTGCCCCGAGCCGACGACGCGCGCCGACTCGACGAACGCCTCGCCCTTGACGCGCACCACCTCCGCGCGCACCACGCGGAAGTACTGCGGGATGAACACCACGGTGATGGACACGGCGGTCGCGATCACACCGCCCCACATGGACGACTGCCCGCCGCTGATGACGATGGCCGCGAGGATCGCGAGCAGCAGCGACGGGAACGCGTAGATCGCGTCGGACACGACGACGAGCACGCGGTCCAGCCACCCGCCGAAGTACCCGGACACCAGGCCGAGCACCACGCCGATGACGATGGACGCCGCGACGCCGATCACGATCGTGTACAGCGCGGTGCGGGCGCCCCACACGACGCGCGACAGCACGTCGTAGCCGGCGACCGTCGTGCCGAGCAGGTGGTCGGCGTTCGGCTCGACGTGCGCGCCGAACAGCTCGCCGTCGGCGCGCAGCTGCGCCCACCCGTACGGCGCGAGCACGGGTGCGAGAAGCGCGGCGACCAGGAACACCACGCACAGCACCAGGCCCGCGACGAGCATGCCGCGCTGCAGGCCGACGCTCGTGCGCAGCTGGTGCACCACCGGCAGACGCTTCCAGCGTGACGTGTGCTCGGGCGCCGCGGCGGCCCCGACGGGGGTGGGCACCGGGGTGGGCACAGGGGTCTCGGTCGCCATGTCAGTACCTCACCCGGGGGTCGACGAGCGCCGCGATCACGTCGACGACGAAGTTGGTCAGCGCGACGATCACGGCGAGCATCGCGACCATGCCCTGCACCGCCACGAAGTCGCGCGCGAGCAGGTACTGGACGAGCTGGAAGCCCAGCCCCTTCCACTCGAAGGTCGTCTCGGTGAGCACCGCGCCCGCGAGCAGGAGCGCGATCTGCAGGCCGATGACCGTGATGATGGGGACGAGCGCGGGACGCCACGCGTGCTTGCGCAGCAGGCGCCGCTCGGAGACGCCGCGCGAGCGCGCGGCCTCGACGTACCCGGTGGTCAGCGTCCCGATGACGTTGGTGCGCACCAGGCGCAGGAACACCCCCGCGGTGAGCAGGCCCAGCGCGATCGCGGGCAGCACCGCGTGCTCGAGCACGTCCGCGACGACCGCGCCGTCGCCCGTGCTGATGGCGTCGACGAGGTAGATCCCCGTGTCCGCTCCGGTGCGCTGCATCTGGATCTCGGCGCCCGTGGACGCCCGGCCGGCCACGGGCAACCACCCGAGCCAGACCGAGAACACGAGCTTGAGGAGCATCCCCGCGAAGAACACCGGCGTGGCGTACACGAGCACCGCGGACACCCGCAGCGTCGCGTCCGCACCCGTGTCGCGGCGCGCGGCGGCCAGCCGACCGAGCGGGATGCCGACCGCGAACGCGACGACGAGCGCGTAGACCGCGAGCTCGAGCGTCGCCGCGCCGTACGTCAGGAGGACCTCGGTCACGGGCCGGTTGTCGGAGATCGTCGTGCCGAAGTCGCCCCGCAGGATGCCGCCGAGGTACTCGAGGTACTGCACGACGATCGGCCGGTCGTACCCCGCGTCGTGGATGCGCTCGGCGAGCTGGTCGGCCGTCAGGCGGCCGCCGAGGGCCGCGGTGATCGGGTCGCCGGTCGCGCGCATCATGACGAACACGGTCGTCACGAGGATGAGGATCGTCGGGAAGATCAGCAGGAAGCGCACCAGCAGGTAGCGGCCGAGGCCACCGCCCGGGCGTCGTCGCCCGGGCGTGGTCGCCGCCGCGGCGGCGCTCGCCGTGTCGTCGGTGGTCAGGGTCGTCATGGGTCGTCCCGGTTCGGCGTCGGAGGTGCGTGACGGGCGACGGCCCGCCCCGCGAGCTGCGGGGCGGGCCGTCGTCGGGTCACTTGGAGAGTGCGCCGTAGCGGAACTTGAACGACGCGTCGAGCGTGTCCTGCGTGCCCTGCACGTCCTTGCCGACGACCGCGACCTGCGCGCCCTGCAGGTACGGCACCGTCGACAGGTCCGCCGCGACCTCGTCCTGGATCTTCTCGATCACGGAGGTGCGCTCGGCGGGGTCCGTGGTCACCGCCTGCTGCAGGATGAGGTCGTTGACCTCCTGGTTCGCGTAGTGGTTCGCCAGGAAGTTCTCCGTCAGGAAGAACGGCGTGAGGTAGTTGTCCGCGTCCGAGTAGTCCGGGAACCAGCCGAGCTGGTACGCCGGGTAGACGTCGGCGGTGCGGTCCTTCGAGTACTGCACCCACTCCGTGGTCTGCAGGTCGACCGAGAACAGGCCGTCCGCCTCGAGCTGGTCCTTGATCATCGCGTACTCGTCCGCCGACGACGGGCCGTAGTGGTCGTTCGAGTACTGCAGGCCGAGCTTCACGGGCGTCGTGACCCCCGCGGCCGCGAGGCGCTCCTTGGCCTTCGCGGCGTCCGCGCCGCCCGAGCCGTCGCCGTACAGCCCCTTGAGCGACTCGGTCGCGCCCGTCAGACCTGCCGGGACGTAGGAGTACAGCGGCGTGTACGTGCCCTTGTAGACCTGCTCCGAGATCGCGTCCCGGTCGATGAGGTCCGCCACGGCCTGGCGCACCGCGAGCGCCTTGGCCGGGTCGGCCTCGGGCGTCTTGGCGCCGTACGGCTGCGTGTCGAAGTTGAACGTGATGTAGCGGATCTCGCCACCGGGGCCGTCGACGACCTGGACGGCGTCGTTCCCGCGCAGGTCCTCGATGTCGGTCGCGGTGAGGCTGCGGAACGCGACGTCGATGTTGCCCTGCTGGATGTCGAGCTTGAGGTTGGAGGAGTCCGCGTAGTACTTGACGTTGACCTCCTTCGTCTTCGCCGCACCCAGGACGCCCTGGTAGTCCGCGTACGCCTCGTACGAGACGAGGTTGTTGAAGTCGTAGCTCGTGATGACGTACTGGCCCGCGAACGCGTTGCCCTTGACGATGTCGGCGTCCGGGGTCAGCGCGTCGGCCGCGAAGACCTCCTCGTCGACGATCGGGCCCGCGGGGCTCGACAGGATCTGCGGGAAGACCTGGTCGTTCTCGCTCTTGAGGTGGAACACGACCGTGGTGTCGTCCTTGGCCTCGACGCTCTCGAGGTTGTAGAGCAGCGACGAGGGGCCGTTCTCGTCGGCGATCGCGAGCTGACGGTCGAACGTGAACTTGACGTCCGACGAGGTCAGGTCGTTCCCGTTGGCCCACTTCAGGCCGGGCTTGAGCGTGACGGTGTACTCGGTGGGTGCGGTGAACTCCGCGGACGCGGCGATGTCGGGCTCGACGTCGGGGCTGCCGTACGGCGTGTTCAGCAGGAACGGGAACACCTGGTTCATGACGGCGAACGAGCCGTTGTCGTACGAGCCGGCCGGGTCGAGCGTCGTGACCTTGTCCGTCGTCCCGATCGTCAGCGTGCCCCCGCCCCCGCCGGTCGGGCCGCCGTCGGCGGAGTCGTCCTTGCCCGAGCAGGCCGTGAGCACGAGCGCTGCGACCGTGAGGCCTGCGGCCGTCGCGAGAACGCGACGGCGGTTGCGTGCGGAGGTCATCCGTCACCTCTTCCGTGGGGGCCGGCTGGAGGCCGGCGCAGTACGTGGTGAGGGCTTGTGTAGCACACAGGTATGACGTGGGTAACCGCCGTCTTACCGGTGAGTAACATCGCGATCTCGATTCGGCAACGGCCCGGGCACGCATCCGACCGCGACACGCCCGTCCACCTCGCGGGACGGACATCCCGGGCATTCCGGGCGGGTCGCTAGGGTCGTGCCCGCGGGGCGTGCCGCGGCCGGCGCGAGCCGTCGTCGGGCGCCTCGACCGCGACGACTAGGGGGCACACGGATGACGCACGACACGCGCACGCTCACGACAGCACCGACCGACCGGCGGCCCGGTCCGACACCCACCGAGCTGGGCATCGGGGCCCGGTTCTCGCTCCACCCGCACCGCGACGACTTCGTCGACGTCATCATCGACGCGCTCGACGCCGCGCAGGCCGACGACGTCGAGGTCACCACCGACGACGTCACGACGTTCGTGCGCGGCACCGAGGACGCGGTCGTGCGGTACCTGTTCGACGCGCTGCGCGCCGCCGCCGAGGCGGGCGGGCACCTGGTCGCCCACGTGCACCTGTCGCGCGGCTGCCCCGGCGAGGTCGCGTGCGACCTGCCCGACGACGTCGTGCTCGCCACCCCGCCCGTCCCCGTCCTGCCCCGCTGCGGCATGCCGACCGCCGCGCACTGGTCGCTGTACCCGCTCGACGACGGTGCGCCCGGACGCCAGGGCGACCACATGTCGGCCGTGACCGCGGCGGTCGACGCCGCACACCGGCGCGTGGACGTCACGCCCGAGCACTTCGTCACCCGGCTCGACGGCGACCTCGCCGACGTGCTGACGACCGTCGTCGAGGGCTGGCTCACCGCGGGGCGGACCGTGCGTCACGTCGCGACCCACGCGACGCTCGTCGTCGCCTCGCCGTCCTGGTGAGCGGGCTCGTGGTGAGCGGGCTCGTGGTGAGCCGGCTCGTGGTGGCTCCGCGTCGGGGATGATCGCCGGGTGACCACACCCGAGCACTACCGTCCCGACGACCACCTGGGCCACCGCAGCCTGCTCGTCGCCGCCGCCTACGTCGTGCTGCGACGAGGCGACGAGGTCCTGCTGCAGCTGCGGCAGGGCACCGGCTACATGGACGGCCGCTGGGGCGTGCTCGCGGGGCACGTCGACCCCGGCGAGTCGGTGCACGAGGCCGCGGTGCGCGAGGCGCTCGAGGAGGGCGGCGTCCGGGTCGACCCCGACGCGCTCGAGCCGCTCACCGCGCTGCACCGGTTCGAGCGCGGCGGGCCGGCGGTCGAGCAGCGCCTCGACGCGTTCTTCCTCGCACGGTCGTGGCACGGCGAGCCCACGCTCCAGGAGCCGGACAAGAGCGCCGCGATGGGCTGGTACCCGCTCACCGCGCTGCCGGACGTCGTCCCGCACGAGCGGCTGGTGCTCGACGCGCTCGCGACGGGACGCCCGCTGCCGGCGGTCGTCTCGCTGCCACGCTGAGGGACGTCGCCGCACGCCCGACGACGGCCCGCACGACGACGGCCCGCACGACGACGAGGGCTCCACCGGCACTGCCGGGGAGCCCTCGTCGTGTGTCCGGGTGCGTGCGCGTCAGCCCGTGTTCTGGACGCCCGCGGCCACGCCGTTGACGCTCAGCAGCAGCAGACGCTGCAGGTCCTCGGTGCGCTCGGGCGCGTCGCCCGTGCGCAGCCCCCGAAGCGCGCGCAGCTGCAGGAGCGACAGCGCGTCGACGTACGGGCTGCGCAGCTGGACCGCGCGGCCGAGGATCCGACGGCGGGACAGGATCGCGTCCGAGTCCGTGATCGCGAGCACCCAGTGCCGCGTGCGCACCATCTCGTCGAGCACGAGCTGCGCGAGGTCCTCGCGGTCACCGAGCGCGAGGTAGCGCGCCGCGATCCGCTCGTCGGTCTTCGCGAGCGACATCTCGACGTTGTCGATGATGGTCGCGAACAGCGGCCACTGCTCGTACGCGGAGCGCAGCTCGGCGAGGTCGTCGACCGACTCGAGCGCCGTGCCCAGGCCGTACCAGCCGGCCAGGTTGATGCGCGCCTGGGACCAGGAGAACACCCACGGGATCGCCCGCAGGTCGTCGAGCGACGACACCGACAGGCCGCGGCGCGCCGGGCGCGAGCCGATCGGCAGCAGACCGATCTCCTCGAGCGGCGTGACCTGGGCGAACCACTGCGGGAAGCCCTCGGCCCTCACGAGCGCGTGGAAGTGCGAGCGCGACGCGACGTCGAGCCGGTCCGCGAGCGGCCGGAACCGGTCGGCGGCCTCGGCGTTGCGTCGCTCCACGCTCGGCGCGCCCTGCAGCAGCGTCGCCGCGACGACCTGCTCGATGTGCCGCGCGGCGATGTGCGGGTCGCCGTAGCGGGCGAAGATGACCTCGCCCTGCTCGGTCAGCTTGAACCGACCGTCGACCGAGCCCGGGGGCTGCGCGAGCACCGCACGGTTCGCGGGACCGCCACCGCGGCCGAGCGCCCCGCCGCGCCCGTGGAAGAGGGTCAGCTGGATGTCGTTGTCCCTCGCCCACTGCGCGATGCGCCGCTGCGCGTCGTCGAGCGCGAGCGTCGCCGAGAGCGGGCCGACGTCCTTCGACGAGTCGGAGTAGCCGAGCATGACCTCGACCCGTCGGCCGTTCTCCGCGAGGCGCTTGCGCACCTGCGGCAGCTCGAGCGCCTTCTCCAGGATGCCGACGCTCGCCTGCAGGTCCGCGAACGTCTCGAACAGCGGCACCGCGTCGATCACGGGCACGTTCTCCGCGCCCCCGTACGCGAGCTCGGCGAGCTCGTAGACCGCCGCCAGGTGCTCGGGCTTCTGCGTGAAGGACACGATGTAGCGGCGCGCCGCGTCCGGCCCGAACCGCTTCTGCACCGTGCCGATGGTCCGGAACGTGTCGAGCACCTCGACCGTGCGCGGCTCCAGGTCACCGTCGACGCCCTTGGCCGCGATGTCCGCCAGTGCGGCCTCGTGCACCTGGGAGTGCTGGCGCAGCTCGAGCTCCGCCAGGTGGAAGCCGAACGTCTGCACCTGCCACAGCAGGCGCTGCAGGTCACCGAACGCCTGCCGGGTCGCGCCGGCGTCGACGAGCGAACGCTGCACGACGAGCAGGTCGGCCTCGAGCTCGCCCGAGGTGCCGTACGCCAGGTCGGCGTTGCGGCTGCGCGTGGCGGCGAGCCGCTCGGCCACGAACAGCAGCGCGCGGCGGTGCGGCTCGTTGGGCGACTCGGCCGCGACGCGGGATGCGATCGCCTCCGACAGCGAACGCTCGCGCTGCCACAGCGCGTTGAGCTCCGACGAGGCGGGCGTGCCCGCGCCGTCGAGCGTGAGGCCGGCCGCCGTGCGGACCGCGGACCGCTCGAGCTCGAGCAGCGCCTGCTCCGAGGCGAGCTGTGCCGCGGCACGCGTGATCTCCGCGGTGACGTTCGGGTTGCCGTCGCGGTCGCCGCCGATCCACGAGCCCAGGCGCGCGAACGGGCGCACGACGGGCGGCGTGGTGCCCGCGTCACCGTCGAGGAGCCAGTCGTCGAGGCGGCGGTACACGGCGGGCAGCACGTCGGCCAGGGTCGACTCGAACACGCCGAGCACCGTGCGGACCTCGTCGAGCACGGTCGGCTTCGACTGACGCAGCGGCGCAGTGCGCCACAGCGTGTCGATCTCGGCGAGCAGGCGCCGGTCGTTCTCGGCGAGCGACACCCCGCCGGTCGACAGCACGTCACGCTCGGCGACCAGCTCCGCGATCCGCCGGATCGAGCGGGACACCGCGCGGCGGCGCGCCTCCGTGGGGTGCGCCGTCAGGACCGGCCGGAACTCGACCTCGGCCAGGCGACGGCGTGCCTCCTGCTCGCCGACCTCGGTCGCGAGCTGCGCGACCGCGGACGGCAGGGAGTCGTCGGCCGTGAGGGTGTGCGGGTCCGCGTGGGCCTCGCGCTCCCGCAGGACGCGCACGCGGTGGTACTCCTCCGCCGTGTTGGCGAGGTGGAAGTAGCACGTGAACGCGCGGGCGACCTGCTCGGCACGTTCGAGCGTGAAGCCCGCGACGAGCTCCTCGGCTCGGGCGAGGGCGTCGCCCTCGGGCTCGTCGTGCGCGGCGATCGCGAGCTCGCGGAGCCGCTCGACGTCCACGAGGAGGCCGTCCCCCACCGACTCCCGCAGCACCCGGCCGAGGAACTCACCGAGGACGCGGACGTCGTTGCGCAGGGGTTCGGGGACCTCGTGACGGGCGGTGCCGCGGCGGTTCTCACGGGCGGGAAGTGGTGCTGTCACCCGGACAACATAGGCCACGGGTGTGCGGTCCGTGCCCGCGTTCCACGGCGTGAGCAGGGCCCCGGAACGGCCTCGGGCCCGGACCCACGAGGGGTCCGGGCCCGAGGCGCGACACGGGTCAGCCGAGCGACACGCCGGTCGCCGACGACGAGCGCGCCGGGACGATCTCACGCGTCACGGACCGCGCCTTGAGCACGTAGTCCGAGCCCGCGTAGCTGACGTAGACGTGACCGAGCGTGATCGCCTTGGACTTGAAGCCCCACTTGCCGCTCGAGTTCACGGTCGTCTTGCCGACGACCTTGAACGTGCTCGTGCCCTTCTTCTTGAAGTAGATCCGGATCTCCTTGCCCTTCATGTCGATGGCAGGAGACGGGTACCCGTAGACGTAGAAGCCCGAGGTGGTGTCGTAGCCGTTGAGGTCGAGCACCGGCGTGACGCGCAGCGCACCGCGCGCCTCGGCCGCGCCCTGGACCTTGCCGTCCACGCGCACGGCTGCGTTGATCTTGTACGGGCCGGACTTGTCGAGGCTCGAGCAGACGTAGCCGCGGACCTTGTTGCTGCCGTTCTTCAGCGGGTAGCTGACGAGCGAGCCGGTGATCGGGTCAGCGGTCCCCTGCTTCGCCGAGGACGTGAACTTGTACACCGTGCCCGACTTCAGACCGGAGACCGTGACCCACCAGAAGATGTCCTTGCAGCCGCTCGCGGGCTTCGTCGCGCTGAACGGCGAGATCTTCATGGTGACCGGGTAGGCCTGCGCCGTGTCCGCGTTCGCCGGCGCCGCCGCGAACGCCGTCGTGAGCACGAGCGCCGCACCCGCGACCACCGCCGCCCACCGCTTGCGCCCGTTCGTCGCGACCGTGGTCCACCTGCTCATCCGCCTGCTCCTTCGTTCGTCGGGTCGTGCGGCCCTCCGCGCACGGACGGCCGCGCCGGACACTACCCGGCATGTCGGGTTTTCGGGCGCGAAGTCCGGACAAACGACCCGGACGTGTGGCGCCCTCGACCCTCACGGACCAGGTGCTCGTCCCGCGCTCACCCGTTAGGCCGAGGCGGCTCAGCCCGTCCGCTCGCGCACCCACCACCGGTTCGCGAGCGCCCACGACCCCGCGCCCAGGCCCGTGAGCACCCCCAGCGAGATCGCGACCATCGTCGTCGCGGCGGTGACGACGGCCGTGATCCCCTGCCCGGCCGACTCCCCCAGCACCGACGTCACGCCGACGAGACCCAGCGCCCCGGGGACCAGGAGCCAGAACGCCGGCAGGAAGCTCACCATCGCGGGCGGACCGTCCGGGTGGCGGGCGACGACGAGCGCCACCGGCGTCATGGCGAGCGCGCCGACGAAGCCGGACACCTGCGAGCCGAGCAGCGCGCCGCCGACGAGCTGCCCCGCGTACGCGACGACGAGCACGAGCAGGATCCACGGCACCGCGCGCCGCCGCGCGCTGTGCCGGATCGTCACGCCCACCCCGTACACCACGACCCCGAGCCAGGCACCCGGCCAGCCGAGCGCCTGCTCCCCGCCCGGTGCGACCGCCGACGCCGGGATGCCGACGAGGTTCGCTCCCCCGACGATCCCGAGCGCGAGCAGCACGAGCGTCATGACGCCGGCCGCGAGCCGCGCCGCGCCCGCGATCATCTGCCGCGTCGCGAGGTCGATCACCGACGTGGTGAGCAGCGCCCCGGCAGGAACGTGATGAGCGGGGCCACGAGCGCGGGCAGCAGCGACACGTCGAGCCCCGTGCGCGACGCCGAGAAGACGACCGTCGACACGCCGAACGCCGACAGCAGCACGACGATCGACCGGTACGGTCCGGCCCACGCGCCGGTGAGCTTCTCGAACCCGACGACCGCCGCACCCAGCACCGCCGCGAGCGCCACGTCCGTGAGTGACCCGCCGAGCACGAGCGCGAGCCCCACGGCCGAGGTCACGTACCCCATGGCCTGCTGCCACGCCGTGTACGGCGAGTCGCTCGCGAACGCCGCCGCGATCCGGCGCGAGCCCTCCGCCGGCCCGACCTCCCCCTCGCGCGCCAGGTCCGCGACCTCGAGCACCGCGTGCACCTGGTCGAGCCGCAGCGAGCGGTACCCCGCCGACACCGCGACCGTGCGCGTCTGCGCCGCGCGCGGCGTGGACAGCACCAGAGCGGTCGGCAGCGCGACGACCTCCACGTCCGGCAGCCCGTTCGCGTGCGCCACGTGCTCGAGCGCGTCCTGCACCTGCACCACCGGCGCGGTCGCGTCGATCATCGCCTCACCGAGCTGGAGGCAGAACCGCACCGTCTCGTCCGCCGTCGCCGGCTCCTCCGCGGGCCCCACCGGCGCCTCGTCGGGCGGTGTCGCCGCGAGCAGGTCGGCGACGTCCTCGTCGGCATTCGCGATGGCGGAGCCGCCGACGAGCAGCGTGGACGTCGGGACCCGCAGCGGGACCGTCACGGTCGTGCCCGGTGTCGCGGCGGACGCCGTCGCCGGGGCGGACGCCGTCGCCGGCGCGGTCGTCGGCCGCCGCGCACCCCCGCGACGCGTCGCCAGCAGGATCGCGGCGCTCGCCGCGACGAGGACCAGCAGGGCGAGCACGAGCATCCCGACCGGCAGCTCGCTCGTCGTGACCGTCGGTGGCGTCGTCCAGACCGACCCGGTGCTGGTCGGCGTCGGGGTGGCGACCTCGCTCGTCGTCGGCAGCGGCGCCGGAGATCCCGTACCCGCGGGCGACGGCGATGCGGACGGCGTCGGAACGGCGGTCGGCGGGGCCGTCGGCGGGGCGGTCGCGTCGGGCGCCGGGATCGGCAGGCTCGGCGTCGCCGCCGGTCCCGTCGGGACGGGCTCCTGGGTCGCGGGGACCGAGGTCGCAGCGGGCGTCGACGACTCGCCGGGCGTCGCCGCCGGGAGCGGGTCGACGTCCGCGACCCACCGCGCGCCGGGCATCGGGGGTCAGCGCGTGCGCTCGTCGAGCAGCCGCGCCAGGACCGTGAGGTGACTCAGCTCCACCTCGCGCGTCGCGGTCACCATCGTCGTCGGCTCGTGTTCCACCAGCGCGGCCAGCCGCGCGAACGCGTCCGCCTGCTCGCCCTGCGCGAGCTCCGCCTCGTAGCGACGGGCGAACTCGTCGAACGCCTCGGCACGATGGCCGTACCAGTGCCGCAGCTCCGTGCTCGGCGCGGCCAGCGGCAGCCACTCGTCGATCCGCGGGTCGTCCTTGCGCATCCCGCGCGGCCACAGCCGGTCCACGAGGACGCGACGGCTCCCGTCGCCCTCGTCGTACACCCGCCCGACCTGCACCATGCCCCACATCATGCACTTTCCTCCCGACCCGCACGCGCCGAGCGCCGGCCGACCGCGACGAGGCCGCCGGCCCGAGGTGCGGCACCTCACCGCTCGGTAGCATCCCGACGTGGGCGCAGCCGACGTCGGGATCCTCACTGGCCCGCCCGGGGCCGGGAAGTCCACGACGGCACGCGCGCTCGCCGCGTCGCACCCGCGTGCGGTGCACCTGCACACCGACGACGTCTGGCACTGGGTCGTCTCGGGGGCAGTCCCCCCGTACCTGCCCGAGGCCGACGCGCAGAACCAGACGGTCCTGCGCGTCGTGGCCCAGGCAGCGTTCACGTATGCCGAGGGCGGCTACCTCACGGTCGTCGACGGCATCGTCGGGCCATGGATGCTCGCGCAGACCGCCTGCGCGGTGCACGCGGCAGTGGGCTCCGGCCGGTACGTCCTCGGCCCGAGCGACCACGCCGGACCACCAGGAGAATGACCGGTCCTCGCGGCGCGAGGGCGGACCCCAGCGACCACCCGCTCGCACCACACCGGCGCCAGAGACGACGAGAGCGGGCCGTCGACGACGACCCGCTCTCGATCCGGTGGACCTCCGTAGAGAGTTTGAGAACCCCTGCCCACACCTGAAAACCTTGTCTTTGCGCAGGTCACGGGGCTTGTACGACCATGACCAGCGCTCATCGGAGCCTACAGTCTTCGACTCCAGGGGTCGAGTGGTGCGATCACTTGAGATGGCTCAAACCCTGCTACGGCCCGAGCAGGTCGACGACCTGGTGGCGCAGTACCGCGAGGGCGCGACGCTCGTGGAGCTGGCGTCCCTGTTCGGAGTGAACCGCCGCACGGTCGCCACCCACCTCACCCGGCGGGAGGTGACGATCCGCCGTGGACGGTTCGATCCTTCCCGCATCCACGAAGCAGCCGACCTCTACCTCAGCGGGTTGACGCTGGCAGAGGTCGGCGTGAAGGTCGGGGCGGGGCCTCAGGCAGTCCGGCGAGCGCTTGCTTCGCACGGCGTAATGATCCGTCCTGGTGGGCGCCGTGGTTCCCGGATCACTGCGTAGGGGCTTCGATAGCGGAGAGCGATGATCAGGACTTGCTCGACCCGCGCTCTTATCCAACTCTTGGTTGCTAGCCGGGGATCACGAGACCAAGCCGTTCGGCCAGTGCTCCCGGTGTGTCTTCGCGATCTTGCGCAGGTTACCTCGGACGACTCTCAGTTCTGCCGTCGACGGCACGTCGTCGTCGTGGTTCCCAGGATTCAGGACCGTCGCAAAGGTGTTCCATTGACCCTTCTCCCCGTTATCAAGAGCGAAACCGCGGACGAGCGGGACGAGTTGCCCCAGCATTGATGCCTCGGCATCGACGTCCGCGACCGAGCAGGCTGCACCCGCCTGAGTACGCCCGGTAGCGATGATCTGCTTCGCAAGGCGCTCTGCCGCCGAACGATAGCTTCCGCACGCGGCCCTGCGGCCGCGTGCAGTTGGTGCGTTGAGATTGTCCTCAGCATCCAGCATCAGTCGGCTAAACATGTCGGACGTCTGTGTCGGCACAGTACCGGCCCTGGGATCGACAAGATTCAGTTCATACGCAATCAGTCCACGATGGTCGTGATTGCTCATTGTCCAGTCAGCCAGTCTGCTGTCGTAAGTAGTCAAGATGACCTGCACACCATCATCGAGAAGCTTCGCAATGGTGTTCTGAACGAAGGTAAGTCGGTGGTCAGGGTCGCTTCCAGGGATGGGATCGTCGAGGACCACTACCGGTGAGTCAAGGAGTTCGATGCGTGCCAGGAAGATCGACAGGCCGAGCGCGTTCAACTGTGAGTCACTGTAAACGCCGAGCGCGTCGCGCACGACCGGCGATGTTCCCGCTTCGGCGTGCAGTGCGGCTATCAAGTTTACGAAGCGAGTGCCGCCGGCACGTGTTCGCGCACCCACGAAGTCGACCAACTCGTCAGGACGGATCGTCAGCCACCAAGACTTGATGGTGTCGCTCATCTCGGCGAAGCGCGCGTCGAGCAGCTCGACCGAAGCATCCTGAAGTGCCTTCTCGGCCGCTTTCGCCCGGGTCAATGCGCGTTGCCGCTCGGATGATCTGATCACGTCACCTGCGAGCTCCGCCACTCCGTCGAGCAGCGTCAGCAACTGCCGATGATCAGCGATCCCAGCGCGTTCCTCGATGACCGGCGCGATTGCAGTTTCAAGCGCGGAGGCGGCTTCCGCGTGCAACTCGCGCTTCGTGCGTACAGTATCGAGAGTTGTACGCAGGCCGACGAAGGCCGCTTCAATGTCAGTCGGGTACTCTCGTCGCTCGATCGCAAGTCGCAGAGTGGCGATCGCTTCACGGACTTCGCGCCCCGCGGTGACGAGCGCCTGCGTGGAATCGGTCAGAGCTGTCGCAGCGGCATAGGCGTCTCGGACGAGTGTGGGCCGAAGGCCCCAGTCCTGAAGTTTCGCCGCCAGCGCGTTGAGCTCGGTCTCCGACAGGCTGCCAGCGCTAGGCATGCCTGCACGCACGAACTCTGCGAGGGCCGTGAGCGTCTCGCCTGCTCGGTCAATGGATGCGAGTGTCGTGGCGGCGGTCTGATCAAGATTTGAAGCGTGGCCAAGCTCGGCTCTCATCGTGTCAATGCGCGCTGGTGTCAGCGCTTCCGGCGTCGCGCAGACCGGACAGTCTGCGGGAGCAGTTAGCTCCGCGAACTCATGCACTCGCAGGACTGCTGCGAAGATGGGCAGCAGGCGGGCGACTTCCTCCTCAATCGAGGCAAGCGCCTCCCTGTAGGAAGTTGTGTCGGGCACCTCGAGTTCGACTGAGGGAAACGGCGCTGCAACAAACTGTGCGATCGGGAAGAGCGCCTCCGCCTTGGCTCTAGCGCGGGTCTCAAGTCCGGTCTTGGCGTCGGCAAGAGTTGAGTAGTGCTCTCCCGTAGCTGCTCCGGCCGCCTCACGTAACTCTGCGGACAAAGCGTCCGTGACCGCGCCAGCACCGGAGGATGCGGTTCTGGCGATGGTTTGGAGACGATTCCGTGCGTCAGAGAGGTCCGTAGGTAGCGTCGCCACCCTCTGGAGCCACGGTCCATCGGGCTCTTGTTCCAGGTGCTTGCGTGCTTCGGCGACTCGTGCACGTAGCAGGTCGAGGTCACTGAGGGACAGAAGCGACTTGAAGTAGGAGACTCGTTGCTTGGGCTCCGTCGAAAGGGCGTGGCGAAGGATGTGCTGCAACAGGACGGGAGCGCGCACCGGCGGGTCGGCCAGCATGAGCCCGACACTCGACAGGTCACTGACCTCGTTCCCGTCGACGAGGAGCCGACTCTCGCATTCCGCCCCTCGGCCAAAGTCACCGGTCAAGATCCGCCGAACACGGTGGAGCGAACCGTCAGCAGTACGCACTACAGCTTCCACGAAGACCTCATCGTCGCCCTCAGGGAGATGAGCATTTCGTAGGCTGTCGTTGTATTCAGCCTTCGCACCACCAAGAAGCTCCCGGCGACTGCTATAACCCGACAGCAAAAACTCCACAGCCTCGGCCAGGCTGGTCTTGCCCTGGCTGTTGCCGCCGTGAGCCACCGTCAGGGGCGCGTCCAGTTCGAAGTGGGCAGGCACCGTGCCGAAAGCTCTGAAACCGCGTACGTCGATTGAGACGATGCTGGTTCTGCTCATGGGGTTCGCCAGCTCTCGACAATCGTGCCGATAGCCTCATCCAACTGATCGACCGACGCGGCCGTCGCGACCGCATCGAGGAGCGCGTGAGCGTCTGCCTTCGCGGGCGTGGCGTGCCCAAGCAGCGCAGTCAGCGGCTCCAGGTTGGGCAACAGTTCGGACACCCACAACAGTGTAGTGAACGGACCCGCACTCACCTGTGAAGCAACGGCTCGGTACCAGCTGCGGCGTGGCCCCTCGACTGGCTCGCATCGTCGTCTCTCCGCCCACCGTGTCGCGCGGCGGCCTCAGCGATGCTCGCGCGCACCAACAGGAGGAGGCTCGTGGGGCCCATGATGATGAACTTGAGTGCGTTCCAGCATGCCCACAGGACGATGAGGTGGAGCCAGCCGGGGCCGCCGTCGGCTGCCGAGCTAGAGCAGATGCTGGCGATCAGGATGTATGGAAGCGCGACCAGCATCGCGGGTATCCCCCACTTAAGTCCGCGACGTGTGCGGATGGCAGCGAGCAGTCGGTTGCTCGGCATGTAGCGGTGCAGGTAGTCGCGGGTGCGAACGCTGATCGTCCAGATAAGGCGGAACATGACGGGCCTCTCGTCACACGTGTTACTCCGTCGAGGAGGCAGAACGTGTGTGAGTGCCCGAAGGCCGTCCCGGAGGACCCGCAATATGAGGAGAACCTGCCTCACCATCCACTGTACGCCGGGGTCGGCGTTCACGGAACCCTTCGGCTCCCGCGTCGCCACGCGCACCTCTCTGTAGGAGTGAGAGGACCCGACGATGACGAACCTGAGCGACGTAGTCCAGGACGAACGCACAGCACGGATGGTGCTGTCGATGATCGTGGAACCAGACGACGCCGTGTCCGGGCGTCTCCTTCGCCAACTGGGGGCGCTTGAGCTGCTTCGGCTTGCCGAGCGTGATGACGTGGTGGCGGGCCTCAGTGCCGTTGACGCTCACGTGTGGCGCTCCCAGTTCCAGCGTTCAGATACTCGGACACTTGAGCAGAACATTGTCGCAGCCGAGCGCGCCGGTATCGGCACGCTGATCCCCGGCGACAAGGAGTGGCCTTCCGCACTCGACGATCTTGGCGACCGGCGGCCGTACGTCCTCTGGACTCGCGGCACGACATCGTTCCTTGCGCGGCCGCTCAGCGATCTCGTCACGATCACCGGCGCAAGGGCCTCGACATCCTACGGCGAGCAGGTGGCCAGACGGCTTGCTTCCGACCTCACCAACGCTGAACGGCTTGTCGTGGCCGGCGGCGCGTACGGCATCGAAGGTGCCGCCCATCGAGCGGCGCTGGCATCGGGTGGCGATACGATCGCGGTCATGGCGAACGGCGTCGATCGCCCCTACCCGGTGGGTCACCGTGAACTGCTTGAGCGAGTGGCTGACCTCGGCCTCATGGTCAGCGAGGTTCCACCTGGCGCAGTGCCGACGCGCCATCGCTTCCTCGCTCGCGCACGCCTGATGGCCGCACTCTCCGCAGCGACTGTCGTTGTCGAGGCCGGAGCTCGCTCAGTGACTGTGACAGGTTTGAATGGCCCCGGTAGGACGGTTATCTCTGGCCCCACATCATGACTCGCCGGGCACCTTGTGACGGTTATATGTGGCCCCACCTTCAACCTTGGATTCATCAGTGTATGGATGCGGCGGAAGGCTGGTCTGGATGGAGTCGAGAGTGGAGTTGTTCGCGCAGATCCGAAGGGATGCCCGGGTCGAGGGCCTCTCGGTCCGTGCACTAGCGGCTAGGCACAGGGTTCACCGAAGGACTGTGAGACAGGCTCTGGAATCTGCTTCCCCTCCCGAACGCAAACCACGACAAGGCGTGGCCTGGCGGTTGGAGCCGTTCAAGCCTGCGATCGATGCCATGCTGACCGAGGATACGACGGCGCCACGGAAGCAACGCCATACTGCCCGCCGGATTCTGGCCCGGCTCATTGAGGAGCGCGGGGCGGAGGAGTTGTCGTATTCGACCGTGCGTGACTATGTGCGGGTCCGTCGGGCTCAGATCGATGTGGAGGCCGGCCGCCGGGTTGAAGTATTCGTCCCGCAGGAGCATGCCCCGGGTGCGGAGGCGGAGGTGGATTTCGGTGAAGTCTGGGTGGTCCTGAATGGTGTGAAGACGAAGTGTCATATGTTCGTCTTCCGGTTATCCCACTCCGGCAAGGCTATCCACCGGATTTACCCGACACAGGCCCAGGAAGCGTTTCTGGAAGGCCACATCGCCGCCTTCCAAGTTTTGGGCGGCATCCCAACGAAGCACATCCGCTACGACAATCTCACCAGCGCGGTCAGTGCCGTGGTGTTCGGGCAGGGCCGGCAACGGCAGGAGAACGACCGGTGGGTGTTGTTCCGCTCGCACTACGGCTTTGATCCCTTCTACTGCCAGCCCGGCATTGCAGGGGCTCACGAGAAGGGTGGGGTCGAAGGCGAGGTGGGCTGGTTCCGTCGTAACAGGCTCTCGCCCATGCCTGTCGCTTCGTCTCTGGATGAGCTCAACGACCGGATCCGTGAATGGGAATCCCTGGACGGCCGGCGGCGGATCAATGACAGGATCCACACCATCGGCCAGGACTTCGAGACCGAACAGCCGTTCCTGGCGCCGCTGCCGGGAGAGGTCTTCGACCCGGGGCTGGCGCTGACACCGCGGGTGGACCGGTCCTCGATGATCACGGTGCGGATGGTGAAGTACTCCGTTCCGGCCCGGTTCATCGGCAGGAAGGTCCGGGTGTCCTTGCGGGCCTCCGAAGTCGTGGTTTTCGACGGCCGTGCCGTGGCCGCCAGGCATCAGCGGATTGTTGCCAAACACGGGCAGTCAGTTCAGCTGGATCACTACCTCGAGGTCCTCAAGACCAAACCCGGCGCACTGCCTGGTTCCACGGCTCTGGCCCGGGCGCGGGAGTCGGGCGCGTTTACCAGTGCTCATGAGGCGTTCTGGGCCGCCTCCCGCAGAGTCAACGGCGACGCGGTCGGCACCCGTGAACTCATCGGCGTCCTGCTGCTTCACCGCTCCATGGACGCATCCGCTGTCACTGCAGGAATCACCGCAGCCCTGGGAGTGGGTGCGGTCAGCGCCGACGTCGTCGCGGTCGAAGCCCGCAGACACGCAACGATTTCTTCCGGAGGTGGGTCCGGTCCGGACTGTCATCCCGGTGCTCATGTGGAAGTGAATGTGCAACGGGTTGTCAGCCTCACCCAGCGCCGGCTCATGGACCCTGCAGCCGTCATCGCAGGACTCCCGCCGGACACCCGGCCAATGCCCTCGATCAGTGCTTATGACGAGTTGCTGGCCAAACGCACCCATACCGAAGGAACAGTGTCGAAGGAGAACATCTCATGAGCCCCAGCGTCCCTGGAACAAGCATCACTCCGACCCTGCGCCGGCGGCGTGGCCTGACCGAGCAGGCGGCGGTCGCGGCCGTGGACCAGGCCTGCCGGCGGCTCCGGTTGCCCACCGTCCGGGCGGTGCTCGATGAAGCCCTCAACGTCGCGGGGAAGGAACAGCTCTCCTATCAGGGGTTCCTGGCGGAGCTGTTGCTGGCCGAGTGTGATGACCGGGATCGGCGCTCCTCGATCCGCCGCGTCAAAGCAGCCGGCTTCCCGCGGGATAAATGGCTCGGGGATTTCGATTTCGACGCGAACCCGAACATCAACGCCGCCACGATCCACACCCTGGCAACCGGGGACTGGATCCGCAAAGGATCGCCCCTGTGCCTGATCGGCGACTCCGGGACCGGAAAGTCCCACCTGCTCATCGGCCTCGGCACCGCCGCAGCGGAGAAGGGCTACCGGGTCAAATACACGCTGGCCACCCGGCTCGTGAACGAACTCGTCGAGGCCTCTGATGAGAAAGTCTTGGCCAAGACCATTGCCCGCTACGGGCGCGTGGACTTGTTGTGTATTGACGAACTTGGCTATATGGAACTGGACCGGCGCGGTGCAGAGCTGTTGTTCCAGGTCCTCACCGAACGCGAAGAAAAGAACTCCGTGGCCATCGCCAGCAACGAGTCGTTCTCCGGCTGGACCAAGACATTTACGGATCCACGACTCTGTGCAGCCATCGTGGACCGTCTGACATTCAACGGCACCATCATCGAAACCGGCACTGACTCTTACCGACTCGCCCGCAGTCTCGCAACGGCCCAGGGCCAGTAAGCGCGGTCCAGGCCCTCCGTCCGAGAACGTGTCCTCGGGCTCGGAGAAGACGCGGAGCGGAGGTATCGTAGAACCCAGACCAGATATCGGATTTCGATATCTGTATTCGACATTGGGAGTGCGATGCGTGAATTGATGCGTGCAGCCGTGCGACTCCACATCCTCCACCACGCCGCCGAGGAAGACATCCACGGCGCCTGGATGTCCGAAGAGCTGGCCAACCACGGGTATTCCATTTCTCCCGGAACCCTGTATCCGACACTGCACCGGATGGAGCAGGACGGCCTGCTGGTCTCCCGCCAGGAAGTAGTCGGCGGCAGGCCCCGCCGCGTCTACCGGGCTACGACAGCAGGCCTTGACGCCCTGGCTGAAGGCCGCAGGTCCATTGCTGAACTCGCCGCCGAAGTCCTCCCCACGTCCCCGAAGGAGAACCCGTATGAGTAACCCTCAGGCCCTGGCCCGCCGGTTGGGAACATTCGACGCGTCCGTCATCGGTCTTGGCTCGATGATCGGCGCCGGTGTGTTCGCGGCATTCACCCCTGCAGCGGCCGCGGCAGGGTCCGGCCTGCTGGTTGGTCTGGTCGTCGCGGCCTTCGTGGCGTTCTGCAACGCCACATCCTCCTCCCAGCTCGCCGCCGTCTACCCGACCTCAGGCGGAACCTACGTCTACGGCCGTGAACGGCTCGGTCCCTGGTCCGGATTCCTGGCAGGGTGGGGATTCGTGATCGGCAAAACCGCCAGCGCCGCGGCCATGGCCATGACCTTCGCCGCCTACGCCGCCCCGGCAGGGTGGGAACGTCCCGTGGCCATCGCCGCCGTGATCGTTCTCGCCGCCGTGAACTACCACGGCGTAACAAGGACAGCCGGGCTGACCCGCATCCTCGTCGTCGCCGTGCTGGCAGCCCTCGCGATCGCCGTTGCGGCCTGCTGGGGAGGCTCCTCCCCGGACCCGGCAAGGATTCTCGGGGACGGGCTGCTGGCTCACGGCTGGTACGGGATCCTGCAATCCGCGGGGCTGTTGTTCTTCGCCTTCGCCGGCTACGCCAGAATCGCGACCATGGGCGAAGAAGTCCGTGACCCCAAACGCACCATCCCCCGCGCTATCGGTATCGCCCTGGGCATCACCATCATCGTCTACGCCGTCATTGCCGTCACCCTCCTGGCGACCATCGGCCCCGAAGGAGTGGCAACCAACCCCACACCCCTCGCCGCCGCGGTAGAAGCCGGGTCGATGTCATGGGCTGGCCCCGTAGTCCGGGCAGGAGCAGCTGTCGCGGCACTGGGCGCCCTGCTGGCCCTCATTGCCGGGCTGGGACGAACCAGCCTGGCCATGGCCCGCGAACACGACCTTCCGCACTGGCTCTCCGCCGTCCACCCCCGCTACAAAGTTCCCCACCGGGCCGAGACCACCCTGGCCGTGGTGATCTGCGCGATCATCTCCGTCGCCGACCTGCGAGGCGCGATCGGTTTCTCCTCGTTCGGCGTGCTGATCTACTACCTGGTCGCCAACATCGCCGCTTTCACGCAGCCGGACACGGACCGCCGTTATCCCAAAGCACTGCAAGTACTTGGCGCCGTGGCATGCGTTGCCCTGGTTACCACCCTCCCGCCGCTGTCTGTGGTGCTCGGCATCCTCATGTTCGCGGCAGGAATCATCCTGCGCCTGGTCAGGCTAAGCAGAAAATCCTGACCCGGACGGGGCCGGATATGGCCGCCCTAACGGGGCCAAAAATAGTTGACATACTCAGCTCAGGCTCTATGAAGGTGGCGCAGTTCGCGCACGACCTAGGGCGCAACGTTCGCGCCGTGCCCGGCCCGGTAACCAGCGCAACGAGCGTGGGGCCTCACCGGCTGGTTCGCGAGGGCAACGCCACGCTCGTCACATGCGGCGGAGATGTTCTGGATCAGTCTGACCGGCATCCAGCGAGCGAACCTTCGCTAGGCTCAGCGGTGATCCGAGCGGGTTCGCGTTCAGTCGATCAGCGGCCTGTCCTGTAGCACAGAGTAGGTGACGGAGCGGTCAGTCAGCTGCGCTGCTGGACAGAAGTCGAGCTTGGACCAACCCGGCGTTGAGGTCTGGCACACCGATTCGGCCCCGGAACTGGCTGTGCTGCACAAGCAGCGCCTCGGCGAAGGGACTGACCAGCGAGGCCACAGCCTCCATCGGTTCAAGTTCGTCAACGGTGATCGTCCGGACATTCTCTAGGTCGAGCACAAGGTCAGGGATGTCCCTGAACGCCGGGAGATAGTAGTAGCGACCCTGGGTCGCCCTCAGAACGTTTCGTTCCAGCTCCTTCCACGCACCGTTCGATCTCTTCTCTGCCCAAGCCTGATACCGAGCATTCGTCTCCAGTGGATCGGCCTTTGCGATAAGGACGAACTTGACCTTGTCCTGAGCGAAGTCACAAGCTGGAGTGAGCGTCACCCACCACGTTTCGTCCGTCGCGCGGAGGATGTCGCCGGGCGCGCGGTGCGCGGAAGGTGATGGGTACACGTAGCGGTGGCTCGGGTGTGAAGCGTTGGCTTGTTCCCGCTTATCGTTGAGGATTCGCGCAAGCCGACTCAGCAGTACCTGGCTGATGTCGGCGGCGTCGCCGTCCGCCGTGTACTCAGCCCAGTTCGGAGCCAGCTCATTCCACATATGCTCGGTCAGAACGTCCGCGACTTGTTGCTCAATCTCGTTGATCGTGGCAACCGCTCGGCTCTCAACTGCCGCGGTGATGGCGACCGGGAGCTGCTCAATGTCCTCTTTGGTGAGCACCGTCACTAGCGGTGGCATCTCCTCATCAATGACTTTCTCCGGCAATGCAGTCCAGAACACAACGGGAGCGAAACGAGCCTTCTTGATGTCGAGATACGTAGCGTGACCAGCAGTGTCGTCCTCCGGCACCGAAGCTGTGGCTTCCCGCCGGACGTCGAGGACGACGACATCGCTCTCGCCATTGCGAACACGAGTGAAACCGTCGTCGAAATCAGAGGCGAGCGAGACAAGAACCTCGATCTCCTCATTGCCCTCGAAGGCGTCCGTGATCTCCCGTTGGGCGTCCGCTGCCTCGCGCGCTTGATCCTCGATGATGAGGACTCGCACCACCTGCTTCACTACACTCGCCTCCTGAACGTGGCCTCGAAGGTTGCACCGTCAAGCGGCCCTTCATCGACGAGCATGAGCTCTCCCGCGTAGATGTCTTCGACAAGGTTTCCCACGATGCTCAGTCCGAGCCCTACTCCGTCGGGCTTGCTGGAGAAGTACGGATCGAAAATGTGATCTCGGTTCGCTGACGCGACCCCCGGCCCGGAATCGCTAACGATGAGTGTCACCGATCCATCGTCGTTCGACCGGGCATCCACAACGACCTTCCGCTCAATCCCGTGGGGTTGGGTAGCGGCCCAGTAGATCGCGTTCTGGATCAGGTTCACGAGGACTGTCAGGAGTTCTGCCTCATCGATTTTGACCGCAGTACCTGCGCCGCCGCCGACGAGTTGCACGCTGCGATCATCGGCTTCCTGCTGGAGTATCGAGATAGCGCGGTCGATGACTTCGCCGACGCTGATCTGCTTGGGACGGCCGCGCTTCCGTCCACCGAACGGCTCGATCTGCTTGAACAATGAAGAGAGAAGTTCGGCCTGTTCGGCGGTGTCAGTCATTGATCCGAGCGCGATGCTGATCTTGTCGCTGTCCTTCAAGTTCGATTTGTTGAGGTCGCGGGTTCCGAAGCGCGCGATGTTCTTGAGTCGGGTGACGACGGTGCGCCCATCGTGGAGCACTCGGTCGATGAGCGCGCCGAGGGTGGCGAGGCGTGAGTACCGAGACAGGACGTTCTGGACCTGTGTGACGCCCTCCTGGATGTCGCGATTCTTCTCGTCGATGAGGCCGTGCAGCCGCTTGTCGCCCGGGTAGCTCTGCTTCAGTGCAGTGCTGATCTCACCGAGGTCGAACCGCTCGAACAGACCACCCTTACGTTCTGGCTGCTCCTTCTTCGGGTGTCGAGCACCGTAGCGGCGTTGTTCGAGTTGGTTGAGTGCCGCCCGCACCAGGGATTGAAGATCGGCGTAGGCGACCCCGGCGAGGATGCCCTCGCGGTTGGACTGGTCTTTGAGGCTCTCGTTTGTGTCCGCACCGATGAAGACGTGACCGATGATCTGGTTATTCGACAGCCTCAGCGTCGGGCTCTGCACGCGTCGCAGGTCGAGTCCGAGCCAATCGTCTCCACTCTCACCGAACGGGAGTACGCGGAACCCGTCGCGGTAGATGCTGACGCCCGCAACCTCGTCCATCGTGTCTCGGAAGCCCTTGAGGTCGCTGGCGCTCGGTGCAGTGTTCTCGGGGTTGGCTGCTTGTAGTGATCTCTGGAGTGCGGTCTTCTCTCGATCCCAGACGCTGATCTCGAATTCGAAGGGGCCGGCCTGAGGTGGGCGGTCTTCGAGGTTCCAGAGTTGCATCACTCCGATGTCTTGGGTCTCCGGCGGGTCCTGCTGCTCGTAGTGCAGCGTGGCCGATCCATTGACATCGATCGAACCGCTCAGTCGGTAGTGGGGGGTTCGTAGGTCTGCCGACGGCTCGATCGGACCAGCGAGATCCTCCAGCGTGTCGTCCACATCCGTGAGCTCAAGCACAATCTGGAAGTCCGGCTCGGTGGATGCGTCCTTGGCCGATCCAGCGCCTGAACCCTGCGGACGCGGGCGGATAAGGCGGGTGAGGGCCGTGCGAAGCTCAAGAAGGTCGTCGCGAGTCCACTCCCGGGAGAGCCTGTCGACTTGGAGAACAGTGCCTCGTTCTTGATGCCACCCGTCAGCGTGGAGATCGCTGAAGGCCGCCGCAGCGGCACCGTTTGCCGCGAAGACATCCGGGGCCCCGACCTCCCAGGCGACCTCGATCTCGTCCAGGTAGGCATCCTCCCGGTCGAAGTCTGTCCAGTCGATGAGGAGCTTGACCTCGTCAGCATCCTGCTTCCTCGTGGTAAGGAGCATCTCCTCGCCAAGGCGCGCGGCAGCAAGGCGCCCGATACCCTTCTCGCCGAGAACACGCCTCCCGCCGTCGCTGCGTGGGTTCCGTCGTTTGGTGTCGGTGGCAATGTCGAGCCAGGAACTCTGGAGCGTGGCAGCGTCCATGCCATGTCCGTCATCCCAAACTTCGATGCCTCCCTCGCCCGCGTTCAGAGGACCACGAAACCGGATCAGGACGACACCTGCGTCGGCGTCGTAGGAGTTCTTCACCAGTTCGATGAGCGCAACCTTGTCGCTGCTGATGAGGTCGCTGCCGAGTGTCCTGAGAAGCCGCGCTTTGGGGCGTAGCGCGCCGCGTCCTGCTGGCTCCGCCCCGGAGTCTTGGTTCGCACCGCGTGTCACGAGGCACTCTCCTCGGGAGCCGCATCCCGCACCGAAAGGACGTTGGACGCAATGCGCGCCCGCGCTTCAGCAACAGTGATGCCGCGGATGGCACACATTCTCAGTGACGCCTCATCCCCACTTGAGACTAGCTGAGCCAACGCGACCTTGATGTCGGTGCGCAGGCCAGTGTGATCGTCAGGAAGGTCCATGAGGAGCACGACGATCTTGCTCACGTGGCCGTTGACTACAAGTTCGTCAGAGCCCCGGAGCAGGGAGTAGAGACGACCCTGGGCTTCGCCCAGCGCCGACTCGACATGCTCGGGCCAGTCCTTGTTGTCCTCGTCGCGGAGGCACTCGCGGAGTGCTCGCAGGGTCCGCTTGCGGGTAGCGCTGAGCGTATGGACATCGATGTGCTGGAGCAGGTCGAGTGATAGTTTCTCCACGCCCCGCAGCGGCGTCATGAGAGTCTCAGCAGCGGCGGTGGGCATGCGGTGAACGTCGAGCAGCGATGCGACGGCAGCAGCAGCCTGAGTCATATCGGGGCCGGGATAGCACCACCATTTCACAGCGCGTTGCTCTTTCGCCCACTGAACCAGTAGCTCGCGCATCGCTGGGAGTCGGGGAGCTTCAGTGCGCGGCAAGTCCAACGGGAGGATCGCCTCGGCGACGTACTTGCCCAGGCTTGGTGGAACGGCGTTGCCGATCTGCCGGAACGCATCACTGCGGGTTCCGGCGAAGCGGAAGTCATCTGCGAACGTCTGGATGCGTGCGGCTTCGCGAACGGTGAGCGTGCGATGCTCGGCGGGATGGATGTACCAGTAACCGTCCTTGGCAATGTGGGCCGTGATTGTTCTACTCAAGTCGTCCCAGTCAAGGCGCTTGTACTTGTCGTTGAACGTGTCTGAACGGTAGCGGCGGAGCCGTTCAGGAAGGTCCGAATACAGCGTTGATGAGGTCATGAGCTCAAAGGCTTCGCGATCGTCGTCGCGAACGGGGCGAGTCATGTGGTCGTGGATGACGTCGCTCTGTCCGTCCCCTCGCAGTGCCTTGGCCAGCGCGCTGGAGGGCTCTCCCGTGTAGCGCAGCTCACGTGCTCCCGTAGTGTCGTTCAGCGTTGGCAGGTCGGCGATGGCGTCGCGAACAGTAGGACGGGTCGTCGCTGGTTCTGGCCAGACCGGGAGCGCTCCGTCGTTGCGTGCCTGGAGGATGAAGCGCTTGCGGTGTTGGGGCACCCCGTAACGCCACGCATCGAGGAGTCGATAGTCGACGATATAGCCGGACTCTTCGAGGAGCATGGCGATCTCGCGAATGACGGTCAGGTCGTCGCCGATTGCCATATCCGGGACGTTCTCCATGAGCACCGCCCGAGGCGCGACCGCGAGAACAACGTCGATGAAGGATCGCCAGAGCTCCTTTCTGGCGTCCTCCTCCTCACGGACTCCCTCGTTGATGAGGCTTCGTATCTTCGCGCGGCCCGCCCGGCTGAATGGCTGGCAGGGTGGCCCTCCCGCGACAAGATCAATCCCAAGCGGCTGGAGCCTCTCGATGAGAGCCGCCACCTGGTCTTGGTCGGACATGTCCACATCGAGGGCAAGCCCGCGGAAGTTAGATTGGTGCGTCTCTAGGGCCGCGCGATCATGATCCACGGCAGCGACAACGGTCCAGCCTGCGGCTTCTACACCGGCACCGAGCCCTCCTGCGCCGGAGAAGAGGTCGACGGCGAGCGGACGCCCTGTTGCCTTCTCCCGCGCGCACCACTCTTCGAAGGACTCTTCTTCGGGTGCTTCCGGGTGTCTCGGGAGTGTAAGCGGCGCCGAGCGCTCAAGTTTCACTGCGTACGTTGCCAAGCCCCAGCGCTCCTTCCCGTCTAGACGCTCACCTCCAGGAGAACACAGTTGACGTTCTCGCAGCGTGTAGGTTCGCCGAACCGACACGTCACCTCAGTCCATCTTAGCGATGCGGTCGGTTCCGCGTCGGAACACCCCGCAGCGGTTCACATCGAGACGCCGGGCACCTGTTTACCCGGCGTTCGCCCTGCTGGCCGCGGCTCCTCTGCCCGCTCCAAGCCTCGCACCTGTTCAAGCGCCACTCGTGCCCGCGCAGCGTCGATCGTCTGGGGGGCCGACTCGGGCGGCGCACCGAGAGGTGCGTCGTCGGTGATGCGGTAGCGGTCTCGGTAGGCAGCGACCACGCGTGCGGACTTGCGCCAGGTCGCGGCTCGTCGTCGCTCGTTCGGCTGCACTCCAAGAGCCTTCGTCCACGGCGCGCTCTCGGTCAGCGCGCCGTCGAGTACGGCGGCGGCACGCGCCTCCATCAGTGCCTCTCGCTCATCGAGAGCTGCTCGCATCTCGGCGTCGATCACTCCGTGCGCCTGTGGGATGAGGCCGACGATGAGTTGCGGCGGCTTGCGAGTCCGGCCCGAGCCTGCGGGTCGTGCTGTCGCACGCTCGACCCGGTAGTGGAGGACGGCGGCGATGTCGTCGGCGTCGCTGAATCCGCGCGCTGCGACGAGGCGCGGGAGCAGCGCTTCGACGTTGTGATGGTTGGCCTCGGCACGGCGGAGTTCAGCCGCGAGCGGGCCGAACGCCTCAGATTCGATAGCGCTCTCGGCCTGTTCGTCGGTGAGTCCGGAGCCGCGGACGAGGGTGGCCCACCGGTCGTGTTGGGCTGCGGCGGCAATGGTCTCGTACTCGGCGGCGAGCTGAACGATGGAGCCCCACTGCTCCTGCTCAGTCACGATGGTTTCGTGCGCTGAGAGTTCGGCTCCGCTGTGCTGGAGAACGCCGTAGAGAACGCTTCGCGGGGTGGCATTCGGGTCGTCGCCGGGGTGCGGCTGCGTGTGGTCGTCGGCGCGGTCGAGAGCCACGTAGGCGTGGTTCGAGTTCCGCCCCCTGGTCATCGCGACGTAGAAGGTCTCCCTCGTCGAGGTCGGCTCGACCAGCACGTGCGCAGTGTCCGTCGTGACGCCCTGGGCACGGTAGGCGGTGACTGCGTATCCGAGATCGACATGCTCGGCCACGTATGCGGCTGGGAGGAGGATGCTGCCGCCGAACCTGCGCTCACGCCTGCGAGCCCTGATGGTGCCGTCTTCGCGGACAGTGGTGCCGGTCCCGTAGTCGCGTGCGATGGTGATTGTCCCGTCGTCGCCGACGGCGGTGATGGTCCATATGTCGCCGTTGCGTACCCAGTCCCGCCCTGCCATGGTGCGGAGGTTCCGGTTGTTGCGTCGGGTGATGATGGTGTCGCCGACGCCTGCGGCGGTGCCGTCGCGCAGTTCGACTTCGCGGTCGGGGATCAATGTCTTGTTGAGGATCAGGTCGGCGCGGGCGCGACGGTTCAGCGCGGTCACGTCTTCGTGGGTTTCGGCGATCAGCACCGAGGTGAGTCCGGCGTCGCGGTCGGCGCGCCAGGCGTTGTAGGCCGTGTCGGTCATGGCCTCGGCGTCGCCGTCGGTGATGCGCTGGTGGGCGAGGTAGGTCTCGATGGCCCGGGTGTGTCCGTGGCGTAGCTCGAGTGAGGCGGTCTTCTCCCAGGCGTGGGTGAAGCGGTGAACGTCGACCAGTTCGGGGGTGTCGGCGCGGTCTCTGGCGATCATCGCGAATGCACCGCCGGCGTCCACGGACTGGAGCTGGGCGTAGTCGCCGACCAGCAGCACCTTCGCGCCCGCGTCTTGGGCGAGGTGTGTGATGCGGTCCAGCGACAGGGTGCCGGCGAGGGAGGCTTCGTCGATGATGACGAGCTGACCCGCCTCGAACGTGTCGCCGTGGAGGATGTGGTTCTGCCACCACTTCGCCGTGTTCTCAGTCGCGATCCCGAGATCATCGGCGAGGACCTGTGCGGCGACCGCTGACGGCGCGAGCCCGACGACGGAACCGGCGCCGTGCTCGGCTTCCCAGGCGCGGCGGAGTGCGTTCATGGCGGTGGTCTTGCCTGCCCCGGCAGGACCGACCAGCACGTCGAGCATCCGTCCCGACACCGCGATGCGGGTCAAGGCATCGGCTTGGTCGTCGCCGAGCATCCGACCGTCCGCGTCGGGTCTGCGCGTGATCTTCTCGACCGTCGCGAGCTGCACCGTCGGACCGGCCAGGTTCGCTGCTCGTTCCAGGAGTCTGTCCTCCGCCGCGAGCTGGGACTCGGAGGTGAACACGGTCGAGCTCTTCGGCCGGAACACCGAGGTGCCGTCGGGCCGACGGAACACAACCGGGGACGCGGCGAGTTCGGGCGGCGTCAGCCGAAGCGAGACGAGTTCGGCGGCGTCGGCGACCATCGCGACGATGGCTTCCCGGTCCTGCGTGGTGGCGAACCGCCAGCCCATCGTCTGCCGGGATGCCTCGGCCATGAGATTCCATCGCCGCCAGGTCGAGCGCTTCTCACCGACCACCTCGACGACCGAGCGCCCGAGCTCGCCGATCACGTCGAGTGGCACGTCGTCGGCGCGTAGCAGGAGCGGTTTGTCGTTGTCGGTCATCTCGCGTGCCCACGTCGTCGCGTCCCGACCGAGAGTCTTGGATGCGCGATCCCGCCACTCGGCGGTCAGGTCAGCCAAGGATCGGACCTGCTTCTCAGGCCTCGTGGCCAGCGTGGCCTGGGCTCGCAGCTTGAGGATCGTCGCGTTCGATGGTTGGTGTCTGTGATGGGCAACGTACTCGGCGATGAGCCGGTTCTTCTCGACGTCGATGTGACGGGCACGGGACGAGAACTCCGAGACCAGCTCTTCCGGAACCCCGGTGATCGCCCACGCCGGATTCCGGTCCCGCCCCATCTCGCGCTCCTCCCACGAGACGCCGAAGGAGCGCGTCATATGGTCGGCGAACACGGCTTCGTGTAGTTCGGAGAGGGCAACGACGGCGGCGTGCATCGGTCTGCCGTCAAGCGAGCGCCATTTCCCATCGACGACGGTCTTGGCCTTGTTGCTGATCACCACGTGCGTGTGGATGTGGGGGTCGCCGGCGCGGGAGTCGAAGTGATCGAAGGCGGCGGCGATGAGCCCGGTGACATCGACTTGCGCAACCGCGCCGTCTCCGGCGGTTGCGCCCGCGCGGGTGGCTGCAACTTCACGTTCCATGAACGCAACCACCTCCGCAACCGCTCGATGGTGCGCCTCCCCGATGAGTGCTTGGACCCCGGCGTCGGCGACTGCCCACAGCACCGATGCGGACTTCGGGATGGAGAAGGTGAAGTCGAAGCCTGCGACCGCACGCCGTGTGCTGTGAGCTGTCTCCTCGGCAACGATCTGCGCGATGGCCTCGCCCTTGGCCCCAGGTGTGAGCGTCTGGTCAAGAGCGGCGATCCGTGCCTCGATCCGCTCGTCCTGGCTCTTGTACGCAGGGAAGCCCAGGCCGAGCTTGTCGCCGGTGATCGGATCACAGCCCGTGCCCATCAGGAGCTGGAGTTGGTCTTCTGATACTCGGTCGCCCACCTGAATCTCGCCCTTGCCGAGGGCCGCTACGCCTGCGCCGAGCCAGCGGCCGGGCGGTGTGCCTTCTTCCATGTAGTAACGAGTGAGCGGCGTCGAGAGCGGCCTGTTGCCGTCGGCTGCCGCGACCGTCTTGAGCAGGTACTTGTAGCCATCACCTGCCGACATCACGCGCATCGAAACCGTCATGCTCACCTCCGTTCCTGGCGAGCAGGTGAGCACCCGCACCCGGTGACTTCTGAGCCGGTAGTGCCCGGCTCTTCTACCTCGACCTGCAAGACGCGTGTGGCCTCGGATGGCGGTCGGAGCCGAGGCCGGAGATGGAGGACCTCAGGCGGCGGCAAGCGGGTCTCGGTTGAGCAGCGAGCGCGTGTCGGAGTCGTGCACCTGACAGGTGACCAGCTCGGCATCAGCTTCCGGATGAGGCGTTGCCGAGGACGACCGTCACCGGAGCAGACTTCATGCACGACCTCAACGCCAGCGGTGGCCCAGGACTCAGGATCGGATCGCTCTTCAGCGGCTACGGCGGCCTCGACCTCGCCGTCGAGCACGTCTTCAACGCCAAGACCGTGTGGTTCTCCGAACTCAACGAGCCCGTCGCCCGCATCTTCGCCCGCCACTGGCCCGACGCGCCGAACCTCGGCGACATCACGACCATCGACTGGCGTCAGGTCGAGCCTGTGGACATCCTTATCGGCGGGTTCCCGTGCCAAGACGTTTCGACGGTAGGCAAGCGCGCCGGTCTCGCCCCGGGTACGCGCTCGGGTCTGTGGGCGCACATGGCCGTGGCCATCGACGCGCTCCAGCCCGAATGGGTCGTCATCGAGAACGTCCGCGGGCTGCTGTCCTCACCCGCGACACGGCCACCCGCAGAAGGAGACGACCATGACCGACGCAACCCCGGCGATGCAACCCCCGACGGCGCAACCCTTCGCGGCATGGACGCGACCCGTGGCATCTGGGAGACAACGCAGCTCGACCTCTACGGGCTCTCGGCGCCGTTCTCGGTGATCTGGCCGACCTGCGGCTGGATGCGCGATGGATCGGCCTACCGGCTTCCCTTATCGGCGCTCCTCACCAACGTTTCCACATCTTCGCCCTCGCCCGGCGCACTGTTCCGCACCCCGCTGGCGACCGACTCATCGCGCGGCGGGGAGACTCTCGACCAGGTGCGAGCGAGGCGCGGGACGATCGCACTGTCGCACCAGATCATCGACTTCGCGCTCCACGGACCGGCTGGCTCACCGACCAGGAGAGCCGAATCGGAGACCCTGTGGTCCCTGATAGAGGGACTCTTCAACGCTGGGGACGCTACGCCGACGCCATCACCCGCTGGGAACACATCACCGGACGCCCCGCGCCAGCGCCAGCCCTCCTGAACGACGCCGACGACCCCCGCCCAGCACCAGCTTTCGTCGAATGGCTCATGGGCTTACCGAACGGATGGGTTACGGACAGCGATGACCTGACGCAGAACCAGCAGATCACCGCGCTGGGCAACGGAGTGCTACCTCTCCAGGCCGTGTCCGCACTGTCGCTGCTCGCCGCGTGAACGTGGGTTACTACAGAGCCGCGTCCTCCGGTGCGCCCGGTGCTGTTCCCAGAGCGGCGAGTAGGCGGGTCCGGATTCGCTGCTTGCGCTGCTCGAAGAACGACGTGAAGTCGGCCAGGTCGAGCGGAAGGCCGTCGAGGTCGTTCTCGGCGAGGTAGGTGGCTCGCTTGTCCTCGCTCGGGAAGGCAGTCTCAATCCACTCCGCGGGCAGGCCGTCCTGCTTCTCAATGTTGGCGGTGCCAGCGAGCAACTGGAGGTTCGGCAGGAGATTCACGGCCGCCAGGTAGTCGTCGATGCTGTCGAGCGGGACTCCGGCGTCGAGGAGCTTCTTCTTGGTGAACCGGGACTTGGGGAAGATGTGGTCTTCGTGGAACTTCTTGCTCAGGTCCAGCCCCGGATACAGAACCGAGAGGACGGAGAACGTCCGCTGGCCGGCGTACTTGAGGTTGAGCAGTTCGTCGATCTCGGCGTTGTCGAACGTGAGGCTCTTGCCGACGGCCGCCATTGCCTCCTCGACCGCAGCGACCGGGAAGCCGTTCGTCGAGTTAGTGCGGAGGACATCGCGGATGCGGGTGAGGAGCGTGTCGAGTCCCGACCCCAGATGCCGCGCTTGACCAGCGAGCGGGTCACCCACCGTTGAAGGGCGAGCCTGTCGGCCGCGTCCACGGTGGAGTCGAGGTAGGAGTCACCTGCGCCCCGGAGGTGCAGGTAGTGCGCGACCGGGACGATCACGCTGTTCGCGGTGAGGTTACGTTCGTTGTACCCGAACTGCTGAAGCAAAGTCGCAGCACGCAGCAAGGCTCCCTTGATCTGCGGCCACGCGGCCTCCACCTTGGCCATGTTCCCCTGGGTGAAGTTGGTGACCTTGAACCGCACATCCACGTCCGCGATCGTCAACGCGGTCTTCAGCACCACATCCTTGGAGAACGAGAACTGTCGCCCGGCGTTGCTGTTGATCTCGGAGACCAGCGAGCGGACCTCCTCGCGCGCGTCCAGCTCTTGCCACTGGTTCGTCGCCATCGACAGCAGCAGGTCGGAGTACGAGAGCGTGGTGCCGCCGCTGTTGACGCGGACGAAGATTTCGAGCACCTTGTCGGCGTCCTGATCGGTGACCAGGAAGTAGTTCATCGGCTTGAGAACCCGCACCGCCTCGTACAGGTCGTAGAGCCGCTGGAACGCGTCAGCCGATCCAGCGATGCCGCGTTGCTCCAGCTCGCGCATGATCGCGGGGCCAGCGTTGGCGAGATCGAGGACTGCGCCGACTCGGAACCACTTGTCGGCCTCGCCGTCCGCCGGGGAGGCCTCCCGGTCGGTGAGGAACCGCAGGTCGTACTTCGTGCCGAGCTCCTCGTCGTCGGGCTCGTCGACGAGGTTGAGGTAGAGGCGCTTGACGGGGAACGCGTCCGCGCTGTTCCACCACGCGTACTTCTTCTTCTCCGCGAAGCTGCCGTACAGCGCGATGTTCAACGAGGTGAGCCGCTGCTGTCCATCGAGCACCGCCGTCGTGCCACTCCCGGAGGGAACCGTTGCCTTGTCGGCGTAGGGGTTGTCGCGCTCGTGGTAGTTGGTCAGGAACTCGTAGAACGTGTACGACTGCGCAGTTTCAGGCTTGACGTCCCAGAGCAGGAACGACCCGACGGGGTACCCACGCATGAGGCTATCGACGAGCTTGGTGATCTGATCGGCACCCCACACGAACTCTCGCTGGATCGCCGGCATCAGGTACTCGCGCTTGTGGATAGCGGTCAGCATCTCCTCGATGCTGCGCGGGGTCTGGAACGACATGCGGATTCTCTCGGTCGGGCTGGCAGATGGTCAGGCGATGGCGTCGTCATCGACGGCCACGACAGTGTCGTAGAGGCCGTAGTGCCGCAGCCCCTTGTGGGACTCGATGCCGGTGTAGGACAGGGACGAGTCCTCGTAGCGCCGGAAGGCGAAGACGGCCTGGTTCATGTGGGTGGCGTTGAAGACGCCGAGGTTCACGAGCAGATGGAAGTCCTCAACGGTCAGTCCAGTGACGGTGCGGAACAGGCCCGGTTCGAGCTTGGTGATGACGTCCTGGAGGGTGTTCTCGCGGAAGTCGGTTAGATACATGAACGCCGGGATGCGGGTGGCGAACTTGACCAGCTTCTCTTGAATCTGCTTCCGCTTGGATTTGTACTCCTTCTCTTCCGCCGTGAGTTCCTTCTTCTCCGCCGGAGTGATCTCTTCGCCCTTCTCCTTCTTCGCCTTCTTCACGGCGTCGCTCTTGTTCACGACGGTCTCGAAGATGTCGTTGCCGAGCGCGCGGAAGCCTTCGATGTTCATGACGGCGTTGAGGGCGTCAGGGTTGTTCATGATCTTGCGCAGGGTGTCGTTGTCGACGTTGACGAGTATCGCGGACTCCCACTTGCGGGCCAGGAGGGTCGCGGACGTGCCCGACATGGCGATGTCGAGGATGCCGCCAGCATCGACCTGGGTCATGTTCGACCCGTCGTAGGCCAACACGGGCAGGAACTTCACGAGCTCCTCGACGGCCTGCTCCGGGTTCGGCGTCTCCGGCGAGAGACCAGCCCCGTAGTCGGCGATCTGACGCAGCGCCCGGGTGGGCGCGAAGTCGAACACGAAGCACACCGGCTTGAGGACAGCTTCGGCGCTCGGATTGTCCCCGTCGGGGTTCTTGATCGACCATGGTGACTGCACACGGAACGCGGCCTGGAAGTAGGTCTCGGGCGAGTTGAGGTTTCGCAGCATCAGGATCGAGGACCACTGCTTGACGGTGACGCCCGTGGTGAGCTTGCCGCAGGACAGGGTGATCGTCTTCGTGTCGTGGCCGTCGCCGATCGCCGCTCGCACCGGTGGGAGGGCATCCAGGCCAATGCCCGCGCCAGTGCCTGCGACGACGAGGACCTTGTAGTCGTGCCAGAACACGTTCTGCTTCTCCGCGAGCAGGTTGGCCATCGCCTGGCAGGCAGCCACATTGGGTAGGAACCAGAACGAGTGCTGCAGGTAGGGCAGGAGCCGGACATCGGAGTACGGGAACGGCGGGCGGGTGCCCATTCGCGGCTCATCGCAGATCCGGTGGGAGGAGTAGTCCGCCGGCGACGAGGAGCATGCGCAGGCGGTAGTTGTCGGGGTTGCGGTAGCCGCGGGCGATGCGTCGGTGCAGCTCGATGATCCCGTTGATCGCCTCGGTGCCGCCGTTGTTCGCACCGCCGGTCGTGAAGTAGCCCAGGTAGGTGTTCTTCCACTGGCGCAGGGTGCGGCCCAGGCGGGCGATCTCGGTGATCGGGCAGGACGCGAAGCTCGCCACGACGTGCTCGGCGATGGCCCTGCCGGCGGCGGGAGTTACGGCGGCGTAGGCGGAGCGGACCTGCTGGTAGCACTGCCAGGCCAGGAGCACCTCGTCGCCGGGGTCGCCGCGCTCGAGGCAGTCGAGAAGCCGGGCCCACTGCCGCTCGGTCAGCTCGCCCGCGGCGCGGTGCAGGATGTTGCGGATCCGGTAGAGCGGGTCGCCGGCGCGGCCGCGGTGCCCGAGGGTGGCTTGTTGGACGCGGCGGCGGATCTCGTCCATCGCCTGGGCGGCGAGCTTGACGACGTGGAACGCGTCCAGGACCGGGACCGCCTCGGACAACTCGTCGCGCAGCGCGTTGGCGTAGCCGCGGTAGGGGTCCAGGGTGGCGACCTTCACCCCGCTCCGGAACGCGGCCGTGCGGTCGGTCAGCCAGGTCGCGTACGCCTTGCCGGTGCGCCCCGGCACGAGGTCGAGCAGCCGGGCGTGGACGCGTCCGTCCTGGTCACGGGTCAGGTCGACCATCCCGGTGAACATCGCCGGCCCCTTGGTGGAGGTCTTGTGCGGGGTGTGGTGCCACACGTGCTCATCGACCCCGAGAGTCCCCACCCCGGCGAACCGGGATTCATCGGCGGCCAGGTCTTCCAGACGCGGCTTGACGACCCGCCACAGCGTCCACCACGCCACGCGCAGCTGACGGGCCAGACCGCCGATCGTGGCGTGCTCGGCGCGTAGCTGCCTGATCGCCCAGGAGATCACCCGCGTCGTGATCGACCCGCGCGCAGTGACCAGGGTCGGCACCTGCTCGCTGAACGTGCGCCGCGGGCAGCCCGCATCGGGGCACGCCCACCGGCGCTGGCGCCACACGATCTCGACGGGGACCGTCCCGGGCACGTCGTGAAGGACCCGGGTGCGTCGCCCCCGACTGGGGGCAACGACCCCGCAGTCCGGGCAGCCCATCAGCGTCCACGGCGTCTGGACCGTGACCCGCAGGCGCCCGTCGTCACGCTCGACGCCCACCACCTGCACGCCGTCCAGGCCGAGCAGCACCTCGCACCGCGGGCAGGGGTCAGATGCGGGCGCGCCAGCGGCGCACCCCGTAGCGTTGGGCATCGTCGAGGTCATCGTGGAACGGTTTGCTTGGTCGCTACCGATCCTGAGGACCTCGACCTACATCACCACGCAACCCGCCTCACCGGCGCGTCGCGACACCCCCACCGGATCTGCGAAGAGCCCCATTCGCATGGCGTCGACCTGCGTGGGCAGGTGAGCTCCACGGATGAGGTCGAGCCACTTCTGAACGTCGGTCTTGTGCGTAAACTCGGCGTCCGCGCCGATGCCCTTTGCCTCGAAGAACTCGTTGAGGTCGAACTCGTCGAACTCGCCCTGGTTCGCGACGGCGATGAGCTCGTCGGGCATCTGGTAGGTGAACAGGCGCATCTCCGGGAGTGCCCCGTACGGGTTCCAGTCGTTCGGGTGCGCGACTGCGTACTCAGCCTTGGCCCGCTGCTCGTCGGTATAGGTCCAGTTGAAGATTTGCTCCTCGATGAACTCACCAGTCGCCAGCGCCTTGAACGGCGTGCCCGACAGGTACAGGTAGGCGCGGGTGGTGATCGGCAGGAAGTCGTCCTCGTCGTTGCCGAGCTCGTCAAGCTCTTCATCGAAGGCGACTAGGCCGTCGTTGTACTCGGCGGCCAACTCCTTCTGCTTGACCTTCTCGTCCTCGCCCTCGAACAGCTCCTTGGCGGATTCACGCCAGGCACCGAAGTGGTACTCGTCGAAGATGACGAGGTCCCAGTTGGTGGTGTGGACCCATTCGTTCTTTGCCTTGATGAGACCGGTCTTCCGGTCGCGCCCGAGCAGGTCCTGGAACGATCCGAAGTAGACCAGCGGCCGAGTCTTGTCGGCGTCGTCCGGGCTACCCCCAGTCGCTGAGGAGAGGTACTGCCAGCCGTCGAAGTCGGCGTGAGACTCCAGGTCGGTCTGCCAGGCGTCCTCCACCGCAGGTTTGAAGGTGACCACGAGGATGCGCTTGGCGCCGAGCCGCTTAGCGAGTTGGTAGGCGGCGAAGGTCTTTCCGAAGCGCATCTTGGCGTTCCACAGGAAGCGTGGCACCGCGTGGTAATTCTCGGCCCAAATCGACTCGAAGTAGCCCTGCGCCTTCTCGACGGCGCTGACCTGCTCCGGGCGCATTGGGAAAGTCTCATGATGGGTGCCGCTAAGTTTCACGCCCGTGCGAAGCTCAGTGATCGCCGTGCGCACATCGTCCGGGGTGCAGCGCATCCACTCTCGCGCTGAGCCGAAGATCGGGTTCTCGAAGCCCTTGTCGACCAACCGTTGACGCACATCTGAGTCGCGGAAGATCGACCCATCGCCGCGTTCGGCGAGCTCATCCACGTGGAGCGTGTAGGCCTGCTGCATCTGGCCCTGCGACTCGCGGATGCGGGCGTTCACGTCCCTCTTGGTCGTCTGTCCCACCTTCAGCAGTCCCGTATATCCCGCGGGTGGATCATTCGGCGACCACGCGTATATGCGTAGACGCGCCTTCGGCCTCTCCGGGAGAAGCTCGTCGAGACTTCTACTCATCGATTCCCAACTCCATCGGACGGACTACTTTCTCGACGAACGTGATCTCCTCATCGGTCAAACGGTACTTCGCATACAAGTCAGAGTCGGTCCACTGCTTGGTCCATTCTTGAACAGGCACGAAGCCGTAGACCCTGCTCGTAACATGCTGGGAGGCCTTTCGGAGCTGAATCAACAAGCGCGTCAACCGGCAGGACAGGTACGAGAGCGCACTCTCTGCTTCCTCCTTCGAATTGAAGGGGCCGATGGCCAGGTATGTCTCCGTGGAGATACTCCCGGGTTCGCCGAGGAATGGCGTGCTGATGACGCGGTGGGGATACGAGTCTTTGTTGCCGGTACCCGGAGCCGCGTAACTGACGAAGATCTTCCACTTGTCGATCAACGCTTTGCCAGAAGCCACTTCGCTCCTCGCTATATAGCCGATGCCACCGTTCTGGTAGACCTTCACATCCTCGGGGCCGGCGACGGACTTCGCTTTGAAGAAGGTCCGCAACCCGAACGCACGGGCCGAACTTACAAGTTCGCTGAAGCTCTTCTCGGCCGGGAGGGAAACGCTCGGCTGCCCTGCGAGCTCGACCTTCATGATCTTCTTCAGGATGGAAACACCCTCATTGAAGCGTATGAAGACATCGGCGCCTTCTTCGAGTAGCGGCCGGGTGTCGGTCGAGTCATCCCATCCTTTGAAGTGGGTCGTGACCACGCACTCTCCAGGATGGTCGCGATCCCAGAGGAAGTAGTTCACGCCGCCCTTGAGGCCAACGCCCGGAAAGACATCGGCCGCACTGAGGAAGTCGTCTATCGAGCGAAGTCGTCCGTCTTTGAGCATCGACTCGCGGAAATCCTCCAATCCCTTGCCACCGGCAAACCATCTGGAAGGAATGACCATCGTGAGGAAGCGGGGATCAAGCTTCTTGGCTTGCTCCACGAACAGTTGATAGATCGGCGCAGCACTGGTTCCGTGTCCGCCGTCGCTGAGCTGGTAGGGCGGGTTGCCGATGATGACGTCGAACTGCATGTTGTCTCCGAACAGCTCGGCGATCCGAGCCTTGATGTCGTCGGTATGGATGAAGGCGTAGGCGTGAGTCTCAAGATCGTCACCACGTGCGTAGTCGTCCTCGCCCGCTCCGCAGTAGATGCACTTGCGGTTGGTATAGACGATGACTTCTTCGCTGGTCAGCGGATCGGATCGGAACTCGCGTTTGCCGCCGCCCCATGTGTGCTCGGTGCGCTCGAACCAGATGTTGCCGTCCTCGGTCGTAAATGACTTGGCGATCGAGTGCGGGCCGTTGGCTAGTTTCGAGCAGTAGACGCTGCGGCGTGCCAGCAGTGCGGTGAGTTGAGTGATCCCGATGCCGAACACCTGGCGGGTGAGGATGTGATCGACGCGTTCGGCCAAGTCGGGGATCACCAAGATCAACCCGTCGGTGAGTCGACGGACGATCTCGCGGAGGAACACACCGGACTTTGTGAACGGATCGAGGAACGTGATGTCAGGATTGGCCCAGATGTTCGCACCGTCGTTGGCGTCTGCCCAGGCGGCGGCAAGCGTGTCGAGCATCTGGCTTGCGAACTCCGGCGGAGTGAAGACCTCATCGTTGGAGAGGTTTGCGATGCAGGTCAAGACATCCGGGTTGTGCCCTCTGAGGGTAAAGGGTGCAAGGGTCACGCGGCGGCCTCGGCGATCTGATTGACGGTCATGGTCGGGTAGGTCTGCGCGGGAACGAACAGGTCGTCGTCGTCCAGTTCGCCGAACAGTGTGCCCTCGTACGAGGCTCTCTGGGTGAGATCGTCGTAGCGGAAGTCGCGCCTCTGGAACTTCCCTTTGCCGAGGTAGCCCCACTCAGGGAAGGTGATCGGCTGGCCACTCACCAAGGTCATGGTCAAGGCATCCCCCTGGACGATGTTCACGGCTAGGACCGCGCGCGCCGCTTGCGCCCACTGGTCATCGCTGCTGATGCCCAGAAACGTGTTGAACACCTCGGCTAGATTGTCGCGGCACTCTTCGGCGTTGTCTGCGAGGAGTTCGATGCCGTACGTGCACATCAGCGCAAACAGGGCGTAGTGGCGCTTCTCAAACTCGCTCTTGCCGTGACGGAGCTGGACGGTGACGAGCTTGCGGGCCAGGACCGGGACAAGGAAGTTTCCCGAGCCACAAGCGGGCTCAAGCACGCGAGCGTCGATCCGCTCCGACTCGTGCTTGACGAGATCGAGCATGTCCTCGACCATCCACCCCGGCGTGAACACCTCGCCGTGATCGGCAACGCGCTGCTTGGACTTCACCAAGCGCTGGGCTTCACTCAGCGTCATCGTCTCCCCTTCCCGTGCTCGTTGTCACGATCGTAGGAGTGACCGCTGACATTTGCGTGGGCTGCTGAGCGGTCTCGTCGTCGCTGGCCGCCGCGCCCGCACGCACCCAGTCGTCGATCTCGCTGGCTTGGAACTTCCAGAGGCGTCCGACCTTGTGGGCTGGCATGGCCTTCTCGGCGATCCAGGTGTAGACGGTGTCTTTGGTGACCCCGAGGTGGGCGGCGATGTCGTCTGCGGACAGCCACGGCTCAGCCACGTTGGTCCTCCCTCGCTCAATGGCCCAGGCAGGCCAACACTCACGATGATACCGGTGGAGGTACGGCTTGAGTGGGGTTTCTCCGGGCGTGGCCGAACGAGGTGGGTGCCGAGGGTGGTCGATCTGCTCGGCCGATCAGTGCGGGACACGGGCCCTGAGCCAGGTGATCACTGCTTCCCGCCACGGGTCGGGGTCGGTGTTCCAGCAGAGGGTGTGGTCGGCGTCGAAGGTCTCCAGCTTGACGAGGTCCGGGCGGGCGTCTCGGAGTGCTTGTGAGAGCCGGATCGGTACGGAGTCGTCTCGGGTGCCGTGGAGGATCAGGGTCGGCGTCGCGAGGTCTGCGGTTCGTGCGGTCCAGTTGAAGGAGCGGAGCGGGATGCTGCCCGGCAAGCCAACTGCGCGAGCCAGCGGGCCGACGGTGAGCCACGGGATCGCAAGGTGCCCGGCTGCTGCGGGCAGTCCACTGCGAACGCAGTTGGTCTTGATGACTTCGGTCCAGCTGGGGGCGGGTGAGTCGAGTACGAGCGCGGCTATCAGTCCATCGTGTCGCGGGTGGTCGGCGAGTTGGAGGGCGATGGCGGCCCCCATTGACCAGCCAAAGAGCACGACTTGCTGCGCTCCGCGTCGAACGGCGTATCCGATGGCTTCGTCAACGTCGCTCGTCTCGGTGTGGCCGAGGGTTGTTCGGCCGGTGCCGACTCGTGGCCCTTCGGTGGTGTTGCGGTGGCTGACGACGAGGGAGGTGTAGCCGAGTTCGGTTGCGACCCGCACGCCGCGGAGGGTGCCGGCGCGGGTGCTGCCGAGGCCGTGGATGTGTATCGCCCAGACCGAAGGGTCTCCCTCGATGCGCCAGGCCGGGCATCGCCCGGCGGGGGTCGTGATGGTGATGTCACGGGCGTGGAGTCCGGCTTCGGCTGGGGTGGCGTAGTAGATGCCGCTCCAGGAGGTCCGGTCGCCGGCCTTTGGAGTGGAGCCCGATGTGAGGCCCGTGATTCTGCGGGCGACTCGGGTGGGTCCGCGACCGATGACCTCGGTGGAGAGTTGCGCCCACCCACCGTGCTCGAACCAGAGGTTGTAGATGCCGTGCGCGGTGGTCTGCTCGGTTCGGTCGAGCACGATCAGGTCGCCATTGTCGTCGTGCTCAACGCTGCGGATGGTGAGGTCGAACGTGCGTGGGCCGACGGGTGCCGTGAGTCGCCGCGCGATGGTCCACCCGAGCCCGGCAGCCGCTGCCGCCGCGATCCCGCCGCCAAGCGCGATGCGGCCGATCACGCTCCACGCTCCTCAACGTTGGGAACGTGCAAGGTCTCTGCGAGGGCGCTATCGCTTCCGACGAGGTGGGTCTCGGCGCGTTCGAGTAGGTCGCGGTCGTCGGTGCTGATGGCGAAGGTGATGCGCGGGTCGATCATCGCGTCGCGGATTTCGACGATCACTCGGTGGAGGTGCCCTTCGGGGTCTTCGCGGTTGGCGGCGAGGGGGTCGGCTTGGCTCAGCCCGGGCCGTGCATGTGTCGCTCGGAGCCAGAGCGGCTCCAACTGCGCGGTGAACGAGATCGTGTGCCGACGCCGGGAGCGGTGCTGGGCGCGGCGGACGGCGGGCTGGACCGCGAACCCGGCGCAGAGGAACACGAAAGTGAGGACAGAAAGCGGATCGTAGGCGGCCTGGATGGCGTGCATGAGATCGAGGTGGTCGGCGGCGTGGGCGATGTCCATGACGATCACGGCGAGGCAGAGCGTGACACCGAACGCCGATCCCAGGCTGAGCAGTGCGGCGGGGAGGCGCTGGATGCCGGCGCTGTGCCGATACTGCCGGGCTGCGAGGACGAGCATCGTCGCGATGACGAGTGCTCCGTAGCTGAAGTTGATGATCGAATAGACCGCTGCCGCTGGTTGCGCGCCGAGGTCGTTCATGAATCGTGTCGTGGTGGTGGTGCCGCGGTCGATGAACAGGAACGATGCGGTGATCGCGAGCAGCGCGACGAGCAGGACGGGTGCGCTGACGGTGGCGCGGACGAGCCTGGGCCGGTACTCGCCGGACTTCATGACGCCGCGCCCGAGGAAGAAGAGCCCTGTCATCAGGAGCGCGTCCGCGATCAGTGTCGCGATGTTCGTGCCGCCGAGGAGCGGATCGACGACCGTGTAGATGTCATCGACGTTCAGCGTCATGGCGATGGCGATGGTGAGGGCGGCGTAGGTGATGCTGCGGTCGGTGCGTTTGCGGCGGAAGATGAGCAGGCTCGCCACGAGCGCCCACATGAGCGTCGCGACGAGCGTCTGGATCATCCGAAGACCTCCGAGTAGGCCGATTCGGCGAAGACCGATCCTCGGATGCCTGCGGCGAGCCGGTCGGCGAGGGACTCGGCGGCGATCTCGGTTTCGCTGTCGAGGTCTTGCCGCCTGAGCAGGCGACCTCTGGTGTACGGCGGGATGTTGGGCAGCAGTGCCTCCCCGACTGCACAGTCGTCGCCTTCGCAGTGCCCGAGGATCATGTGGGCGAGCTCATGGAGCACGAACTGCTGGCGATGCAGCGCGGAGTCGCTGCGGGCGTGAAGCACGACGTCTTCGGCATCGGTGGAGAGCCAGAGCGCGCAGAGGCCATCGTGGGTGCCAAGGCCGGCGAGTTCAACGACGCGGAGCCTACGGTGGCGCCGGTCTTGGACGGTGTGGAGGAGATCGTCAAGGGCGAAGGTGTTGCCGAGCTCAAGGCCCGCGACGGCCGCCGATACGGTCTGTTCGATATTCACGGTTCGCCCCTTCTCTGTAGGGAGCAGAGACCGGTGGCGGCTCCGTCGCGCGGTACCGGTCAGTGCTCGGGCATATGTGTCATTTCCTCGTCCAGGAACTTGGTGATGGCGTGGAGTGCTTTCGGCGAGATGTCGCCGAGGGTGCGCGCTGCGTAGGACTTCACCTTCGCGGCCCGCATGGACCGAACCAGATCGAGCTGCGCTGAGACCTTCTCGGGCGTGGCGGCACCGTCCTCGCCGAGCAGGAACGCGGCGTCCACGTCGAAGAACGCAGCGAGCCCCTCGAAGACGGCGGGGTCTTGGACGTAGCGGTGGCCGTTGACCATGTACGTCCAGCGCGACCGTGACAGGTTGGTGCCTCGTTCGTGGAGGTAGTCGGCGATCTGCGAGTAGGTCGGTTCGGTGCCGGACTCGGCGACGGCGACATCCATCAGGAGCCGTAGACGCTTGGCGAGGTCTTCGGCCGCAGCCTGGCTCTCGTCTTCGGTCATGGTGGCTGACCCCCTTCCCTTCGCGACGGGCAAGGCATCGATGTAGTCCACCCGGAGGGTGGTTGTGCATGCTCAACCGTACTCGTTGAGCATGCACAAATCAAGGCTTGCGCATGCTCAACGGGCGGTGTTAGAACAGGACTCCGGGACATTTTGAGCATGCTCAATGCCGCGTCCCGGTCTCGGCTCGGGCTGCCTCAAGGAGGTGAACGATGTCCAGCTCACGGTTCGGGCACGGGTGTTCGCGCCTACCTGCCAGGTGTACCGCCGCGCGCAACCTTGGCGCGGCCCGCCGAAGAGGAGGCCGGAGCATGGCATCGAACGAGGACGCCCGCGCGGCGCGAGAGGCGAAGCTCGACGAGCTGCACGAGAAACTGACCGGCGCGGTCGAGTCGCTGGTCTCGGGTGACGACTGGCGGCAGGCGCTCGCCTTCGCCGCACGGTTCAGGTCGCGGTCATTCAACAACACGATGCTGATCTGGGTGCAGCACGAGGCCGCGTTCGAGGCGGGCCGCGTGCCCGAGCCCTTCCCCACCCTGGTCGCCGGGTACCGGCAGTGGCAGGGGCTCGGGCGGCAGGTGATGAAAGGGCAGACCGGGTACATGATCTTCGCGCCGGTGACGGGCCGGTTCGCGTCGTCCAATCCTGCCGATCCGAACTCCTGGCGTCGCTTGGGGCCGCGAGAGAAGCACAAGGTCAACGAGGTGGTGCGCTCGCGGATGGTCGGAGCGCGCCCGGCCTACGTGTGGGATGCCTCGCAGACGGACGGCGAACCGCTGCCGGTGCCGCCCGCTCCGACGCTGCTGGAAGGCGAAGCACCGTCAGGGTTGTGGGAGGGGCTGGCCGGGCAGATTCGCGTCGCGGGGTTTGAGGTGCGGCGGGTGCCGCACGAGGGGATGATCTCCGGCGCGAACGGCATGACCGACTACGAGGCGCGCACGGTCGCGGTGCGGGAGAACATGGACCCTGCCGCGCAGGTCAAGACCCTCGCGCACGAGTTGGCGCATGTGCTGATGCACGATCCCGACGACGAGGAGGCGCGGCAGCATCGCGGCATCCGCGAGGTCGAAGCCGAGTCCGTCGCGCTGATGATCGGTGCCGCGCACGGCATGGACACCGCCGGGTACACGATCCCGTACGTCTCGACCTGGGCCGCCCGAGTGGACGGCCACGAGCCCGTCCAGGTGGTGCAGGCCACCGGCGAGAGGGTGCGGAAGACCGCGCTGGCGATCCTCGACCAGCTCGACACGCTCCAGGTCGGCGACGGCACCCCGCCCGGCCTCGACCGTGACACCCCCAGTCCGCGCACTTCCCGCACGGCTGCGCCTGCGGTAGAGACCGATCGTCCGCGTGCTGCGTCGGCGCTGGCGGGGCGGGGGCTGTGATGCCCGATCCATTCGATGTCCTTGCGGCGCTCATTCGCGTGGATCGCTCACCAAACCTGGCCTTGGCTGCGCAGAGTCTCGCGGCGGCGGGGGTGCCCGTGTTCCCGTGCCTCGTGGAGGGGAAGCGTCCGCTGACCCGCCGTGGGTTCCTCGACGCGAGCAGCGACCCGGAACAGGTTGCCGCGTGGTGGTCGCGCACACCGAATGCGAACATCGGCATCCCGACGGGAGCGGCATCGGGCGTTGTCGTCGTGGATGTCGATGTCCACGGCCCCCACGATGGCCGCGCGGCGTACCAGCGCGCCACCGAAGCGGGGCTCGTCGATGGAGCGGGTCTGCTGGTGCGCACACCCACCGGTGGCGCGCACGTGTACTTCCCGGCGACACCGGGCAGCGAACAGCGTTCGTGGCAGGCAGCCGCTGCGGGTGTCGATTTCCGGGGCGACGGCGGCTACATCATCGCTCCTCCTTCCCGGCGAATCATCGACGGCAATGTGAAGCTCTACCAGGTCGCGGACATCGCCGCGCACTCGGTCGGCGCGGTGGATGCGGCACGTCTGCGGGACTTTCTCGACCCGCGCCCCGTCGCCCCACCACGTCCCAGCAGCGGCTCGATGGATATGGAATCTGAGCGGTTGGCGGCGTGGGTCGCCGGGCGGGATGAGGGCGAGCGGAACCGTGGCCTGTTCTGGGCTGCCTGTCGCCTCGCCGAGAACGGCGTCTCGGCCGCCGATGCGCTCGATGCGCTGGGTGCTGCGGCACAGTCGGCGGGTCTGGGTGATCGCGAGATCGCCACGACCGTGCGCTCTGCCTACCGAGCCATTCAGCCCGCATCCGAGACCGCGTCAGACGGCCGGAGCCGGAACGTGGGTCGCTGGTTCGGTCGTTCGGCGAGCCCACCGTCCGCAGCCTTCGGGAGGGCGGGGCTGTGAGGCGTGAATCGGAGGGGCGGCGGTGGGCCGCGATGACGGCGGTCGCGGGGACGGTGTTCATCGCTGCCGGGGCGTTCTGGCTGTCGTTCACGTCGTTGGCCGATCTGGCCGCTCGCTCCGGGATCGGGGCGGGGCAGGCGTGGGCGTGGCCGCTGATCGTGGACGGCATCATCGTCGTCGCCACGGTCGCCGTCGTCGCGCTCGCCGGGCAGCGCTCGGCCTGGTATCCGTGGGCGCTGCTGGTCGGCGGCGCGCTTGTCTCAGTGACAGCGAACGCCATTCACGCAGTCGTCGCCGCAGACGCCGACGTGCCACGGATGCTCGCAGCCTCGGTCGCCGCGGTGCCGCCCGTCGTTCTGCTCGCCATCACGCACCTGACCGTGATCCTCACCCGCACCACCGACCCCGACAAGGAACCGGCCGCCGCGTTCTCTACGGTCGCCGTCGAGCCCATGCCAGAGCTGTCGTCTGGCGGGCCGGAACCGACCCGTCGAAACGACGGTGTGGCGGATCGGCGGGCGCTGGGGTGGGAGCTGCGCGAGGCGGGCTGGTCGAACAAGCGGATCGCCCGCGAACTCGGGGTGCATCCCTCGACCGTGGGCAGATGGTTCGCCGTCGCGCACCTCACTGACACCACCGACACCGCAGACGAGCGGGAGGAGACGACCCCATGAACACCACCGACAACCCGCAACAGAACGACCCCGCGAGGCCCGATCCCGCACGCCTCGTGCCCGAGGAGCCGCGGGAGCGACCCGAGCCCGTCGAAGCGACGAGCACGCCGGAAGCGGTGCGGGCCGCGCAGGTCGCCCGCGACGACAAGCAGCACGCGCTCGTTCGCGGGCGCGGCGTGGAGTGGGTGCGCCCCACCGACCTGATCGCCCGGCATTCGGCGCACGCCGCCGGGCGTGGCCTCGACTTCCAGGCCGAGCTGGCACGCCGCACCCGCACCCCGCTCGGTGCCGGTGTTCGTCGTCTCGGGGATCGCGCCCGGCGGTTGCCGCCGATCTCGGCGTTCGGGCGCAGCAGCGCGCCTGCCTCGCAGGTGTCCCGCTCTGGGGTCTCGATGAGCTGACGGTGGTGAGAGGTCATGGTGGCGACGGCATCGGCATGCAGGACGCGCTCGTGGGAGCGAGTGCTCACCTGCCTGCCAGGAGGTGCCGACACCATGACCACACCAACCCGCACCAGCACCGAGCAGACGGCCTTCGGGGCTGAGGACTTCACCACCGGCGAGGGCCTGCGCGCCCTGCTCCATCGCCTCGCCGCGGGCGGCGAGGATGCCTGGGTTCACGACCCGGTGGCTCGCGATCTGATGGAGTTCGCCGCCGACAAGTACCGCGCTCTCGCGAGGAAGCACAAGCTCGACACCTGGGAAGCGGTGACGGCGGCGTTCGACGCGATGCAGTACCGCTCGACCCGCGAGGCCAACGATCCGTGGGCGATCATCACCCACGCCGTGCGGATCACCTGCGTCTACGAGGAACGCGCCCAAGGCCTGCTCTGCTCGGTGCACCAGGCTCGTCGCGCGCACGTTTCGGCGTTCCACGATCCCGAACGGTTCTCCGAACGCGACACCGCGCTGGCCGACTATCATCCCGCGTTCCACACCACCGACCTGCGTCCCAGCGACCTCGAACCTGAGCCGCGCGACAGTCTCGGGTCGGCGCAGGCATGCATGTCCGCCGGATCGGCCGCCGAGGACGCCATCGCGATGCTGTGCCTGCTCGACTGGCCGGCCGATACCGCACGGGCCGCCGTCGAGCACGTCTGCGGAGCGTTGATGAAGGCCGGCACCCGCCAGTCCGCCTACGAGACGCTGCGCCGCGATCGGCACGCGCGGGCACTGCTCGACCTGCCGCGCCGCTCCTGGGCCGCGCTGCTGAAGGCGCTGCTCGGGAACCCGCACCCGGCCTACGTGGCCACCAGCAGTGGCCGCGGCGTCCTGCTCCGGCTGCTGTTGGGCGAGACGCTCGACCTGCTGCTCCGCGACGACGATCTGATCCTCGCGCTCGCTCTGGCCGCTCCGAACGGTGGAGGCGGTGAGTCGTCGTGAGCGAGCCGCTGATCGGCAGCATCCAGCTCGACCGCACCGTCGATTCGATCCTCGTCGGCGCCCGGCACCGCGCCGACCTCGGCGACATCGACGCCCTCGCGGCATCCATCGACCGCGACGGCCTGCTGCAACCGCTCACGATCACAATCGACGGCGTGCTCGTGTGCGGAGCACGACGCCTTGCCGCGATCAAGAAGCTGGGCTGGCGCACCGTCAACGTGTGGGTTCGCAGTGGCCTGTCCGACCGGCTCGGGCAGCTCCTTGCCGAGCAGGACGACAACATGCTCCACAAGCCCTACACCCAGCTCGAAGCCGCCGGCCTCTACCGAGAACTCAAGCAGGTCATGGCCGAAGACGCCGCCCGCCGCAAGAGCGCGACCCAGTTCAGCAGCGAGAATCAGCCCGGAAGTGACGGTGGTGCAAACTTTGCACCACCGTCGAACGGGCCGCTCGGGAAGGCCCGGGAGCAGGCGGCGGCGATGATTCCCGGCGGCGCGTCGCACACGACACTGGAGAAGATCGGCTACCTCGAAGACGTCGCCAACAACCCCACCCAGCCCGAGACGTTGCGCGCCGAGGCCGCCGCCGGGCTGGAGCGGATCGAGGCCGGGGACTCGGTGCATCCGATCTATCAAGCGATCCGCGACGCCGACACCACCGAGCGGGAGCGGCGCGAGGCAGAGCTGCACGCCCGCGCCGAAGCAGCCGTGGCCCGCGCGAAGTCGATCAAGAAGGGCAGGCGCACCCCACCGCGTCCGTTGCCCCTGGCCACCGAAGACGGGCAACCCGTCCGTTACCCACTGCGCGCGTTCATCCAGACCTGGGGCGAACTGACGAACTGGTGGACCCACTACGACGCCGACACTCTCGCCGATGAACTGACCGACGAGCAGTTCGAGAACTTCCTCGCCACCGCCGACGGCACCGTCCGGTTCGCCGACGCACTCCGAGCCGCCCGCGGCGGCGCGGCGGAGCGGCCACGACTCCGCGCACTGTGACAACGGGCAGAGGTGCCGGGTGCGCACCTGCTCGGCATGAGCCCTGCACCTACTGATCCTTGGAACCGCCGCCGACTCGTCGCCCTCATCACCGCCGGCATCGCCCTGCTGCTCCTGGCCGGCGTCGGCGTGTACGGACTCCTCACCGGGCCCCGAAGCAGCACCAGCACCGATCCCGACCCGGAGCCCGGCCCGGCCACGACGGCACCGCCGACCGTGGCACCGAGCACGCCCCAGCCACCACGGGTTCCAGCGGTTCCGCGTTCGGCCAATCCCGAGACCTTCGCTCAGGGCGTCGCGTCCACGCTGTTCGCGTGGGACACGGCCTCGGGGCTGTGGCCGCTGGACTACACCTCAGCGATCCTCGCGGTCGGTGACCCCAGCGGAGACGAGCAAGCCGGGCTCGCCTCCGACGTGGCCGCGTACCTGCCGACCCGCGACGCCTGGATCGAGCTGCGCCAGTACGCCACCCGCCAGCACCTCACCATCGACACCGCCTACATCCCCGACGCCTGGGCCGACGCCGTCGCGCAGGCCCAGCCAGAGCAGCTCGCGGCCGGAACTACAGCCGTCACGATCGAGGGCACCCGCCACCGTGCCGGGGTCTGGAACGGCCAGCCGGTCACCAGCGAGCATCCGGTCGCGTTCACCGTGTTCGTCGTCTGCGCACCGACCTACCCGACCTGCCACCTGCTGCGGCTGTCCCAGCTCGACAACCCGCTGCGCTGAAGGGGGTGTAGTCGTGTTCCGCAAAGCCGCCATCGCAGCCCTGGCGCTGCTGTCCTTCGCCCCCACCGCAGCACTCCTCGGGATCGGGGTGCTGATGAACCCCGCTGCCGCCTACTGCGCCACCCCTGCCGGGACCGTGAACCTCGGCCCGATCCCGGACTCGCTCACCGTGACCACCGCGAACGGCGAGACCTTCACTCTGAACCGTCAGCAGCTCACGCACGCGGCAACGATCATCGCCGTCGGCAACGGCATCACCGACGTGGGCAAGCCTGGAATCAAGATCGCGCTGATGGCCGCGCTCACCGAGTCCACGCTACGGATGCTCACCAACACGAGCGCCTACCCGAGTCGGCGAACTACCCCAACGACGGCAACGGCGGCGACCACGACTCCCTCGGCCTGTTCCAGATGCGCCCGCAATCGGGCTGGGGTTCGGTCGCCGAACTGATGGACCCGAACTATCAGGCGCGAGCGTTCTTCGGCGGACCGACCGGACCGAACTACCCCTCACCGCGCGGCCTGCTCGACATCCCCGGCTGGCAACAGATGGACCCCGGCGAAGCCGCCCAAGCCGTCGAGGTCTCTGCCTACCCCGACCGATACCGCAACTACGCGCCCGTCGCCGACAGCATCCTCGCCGCCCTCACCAGCGGCGGCAGCACTCCGGTTCGCGGCATGGGTGGGCCGGCGGTCTCGTCATTGCGGGTGGTGTTCCCGCTACCCGAGGGCACCTGGGTGCTGACCTCGCCGTTCGGGATGCGGGTGCACCCGATCACGGGCGAACGGAAGATGCACACCGGCACCGACTTCGCCGCGCCCGACGGCACCCCGATCCTCGCCACCGCGGACGGCACAGTCACCGTCGCGGAGTTCTCAGGCGGGTACGGCGGCCTCATCGTCATCGAGCACACCATCGCCGGCAAGACCGTCGCCACGGCATACGCCCATATGTGGCAGAGCGGCATCCACGTCCGTCCCGGCGACCGGGTGAGCGCGGGGCAGCACATCGGCGATGTCGGCTCCTCGGGCATGAGCACCGGTGCGCATCTGCACTTCGAGGTCCGGCCCGGTGGCACGAACGGTGAGGCCATCGACGCCGCCGCCTGGCTCAACGAGCACGGTGCCGCGAACCTGCCGACAGCGACCAGCGGATCACCCACCGCCTGCAACACCACCACTGCGGGCACGCCGACCGGCGTCGATGGAGACCCCGACCGGCTCGTCGACGATCCCACCAGCTCGGGCAAGATCACCGCCCGCATGCTCCACCTCTACCAGCAGACCCTCGCCGCGTTCCCCAACACCGGCTGGGGCTGCTACTCACCGCGCCCCGGCACCAAGTCCGAGCATCCCCTCGGCAGAGCGTGCGACATCACCTTCGGCAACCGCATCGGCCAGCGCCCCACCCCGGCCCAACTCGACGCCGGCTGGAAGGTCACCAACTGGATGAAGGACAACGCCGACGTGCTCGGCGTCGAGTACCTGATCTGGCAAGGCCAAATCTGGTCCGTCGCACGCGACGCCGACGGCTGGCGACCCTACAACGAAGGCGGTATGCACGACCCCGCCTCCATCACCGGAGGCCACTACGACCACCTCCACGTCACCGTCAAGGCAGGGTGACCGGCGATGGGTGTCTTCCCCGACTTCGACGGACTCGGCGGCATCGGCGACCTCCGCGCCGTCGTCGGCGCGCTCCTGACGTTCATCCTCATCGTCGCCGTCCTCATGCTGATCGTCTCTGCAATCGTCTGGGCCATCGCGACCGCCCACGGTAACTACGCCACCGCCAGCAAAGGCCGAATCGGTGTGCTCGTCGCCGTCGGCGCGGCCGTCCTCGCCGGAGGCGGCGTGGCATGGATGAACTGGCTCCTCACAGTCGGTTCAAGTTTGTAGTTGCGGCGTCGCGGTCATCGGTCCGATTCCTCCGCGTCGGCGCTCGCTGTCTCGCACTGGTCGAGCAGGCGCGCGAGGTAGCTGTATGCCGCGAGGCGCTCCATCGCTTCCTGCTCGGACAGTTCGGTGCGTGTGTGGGTCGTCACGTTGCGGACCGTGAGGTTCAGACCAGTGGCCAGGGCGTTGAGGGCCTTAGCGAGCGGTTCAAGACCACCGCGCATGCTCTTCACCGTCTTGTCATCCGCCCCCCCCGGCCAGGTGAGCTTCGGCTTGCCCGGTTCAGGAGCGCCCGGCGATAACGTCTGCTGCCAGAAGACCGTGTCATCGACATCGTTCCGGCCGAGACGTTCCTTCCAGTGGACCGTGAGGCCTTCGGCCGCTTCACGAACTGCCACTCGGTACTGATGCGTCGTCCAATGGGCGGAAGCACCAGCCCAGACCACGGGGTGAAACTGTGCGGGAGCGAAGGTCGGAAGGTCAGAGTCCGTACGTGACTCGGCGTCGACGATCATCGCGTCGAGCCTGCCCTTGACGTTGGCGGTCGTAGTCCGAATATCCCGAGGCGCGATGGGGGCCTTGGGTGCAGACATGAATGACCAGTTGGAGATCGGGTCGATCGCCCCGAGACCAGCGATCCCAATGTAGGCGCCGGTCACTGACACAGCGCTCGCCGCCAGGCCAGCAGCCTCCGCGACACGGAGTTCGAGCCGTTGAACCTCGCTCTGATCCTGGCCTTCCTTTGTCCACACAGTAGGAAAGAGGCCGCGCGCCGACATGTGATCCGACTCAACCTGAGTGCTCATCCAGGCGTCGAACGCTTCCTCGAACTTCTCAACAGCGGCACGCAATCGCTGGAGGTAATCCACCCCGTACTGACTCATGTTCCTTGCACCTCTCGTCCGGCGGTCCCGTGCGGGCGAGCGACGCACAGATACTCCAAGGCTACGGGCGGCCACCGACGGGGACGGCGACGAGCGCGCACCTGTCGCGTGTACCCCGTCTGCGATTCCGTGGGCGGGCCGCCTGTCGCCAAGGAGACCTACCGTGTTCGATCTGCTCGCCAACGTCATGTCCGCGCCGCTGCTGGTGCCGATGGACATCAACATCGACCCCAACACCAACGGCCTGCCGGGGATCAACCAGCTGCGCACCATCGTCGGCGCGGTGATGACCATCGGCCTGATCCTCAGCGTGCTCGCGCTGATCGTGTCCGCGATCGTGTGGGGCTTCGGCGCGAACTCGTCGAACCCGCACCTCGCCTCGCGCGGGAAGGTCGGCGTCCTCGTCTCCTGCGGCGCGGCGGTGATCTGCGGCGCGAGCGTGACGCTCATCAACTTCTTCTGGAACGTCGGCCAGTCCGTCTGACCCACCCTGTCGTCGAGAGTGCTGGTGTTCGTGATGGGCGTGTGCGATGTTCCCGTGATCTCCTCGGTCTGCGATGCCGTCGGCGAAGGAGCCGCGTCTCTGGTCGCGGCCCCGTTCGACTGGCTCGCCCAGGCGATGGGCGCCGCCGCCGGGTGGCTGTTCGAGGCGGTCTGGTCGGTCTTCGACACCACGACCCTGGTGGATGTCACCAAGCCCGGCTACATCGCCGTCTACAACCTGCTGTTCGGCATCGCGGTCTTCGTGATGCTGATCTTCTTCTGCCTCCAACTCATTACCGGTCTGATCCGCCGCGACCCCACCGCCCTCACCCGCGCCGCCCTGGGGCTGGCGAAGTCGGTCCTCGGGTCGTTCGTGGTCATCACGCTCACGGCGCTGCTGCTGGAAGTGATCGATCAGTTGTGCATCGGGATCGTGCAGGCAGCCGGCGAGACCACTGAGTCGATGGGCGACAAGATCGCCCTCCTCGCCGCAGGGCTGGTCGGCATCAATACCGCCGCTCCCGGCGTCGGTGCGATCATCACGATCTTCATGGCCGGGCTTGCGATCACCGCCGCCGCGATTGTGTGGCTGTCCCTCCTCGTCAGGAAAGCTCTCTTGCTGGTGGCGGTCGTGTTCGCGCCGCTTGCGTTCAGCGGCGCATCCTGGGATGCCTCGCGGGGGTGGATCGGGAAGTGGGCGATGTTCGTCGTCGCGCTGATCTGTTCCAAGCTCGTGCTCGTCGTGATGTTCCTCGTCGCGATCACCCAGGTCTCTGCACCGATCGATGCTGACCTCGCCTCGGTCAGCGATCCCATCGCGGGGATCGTGCTGATGGCGATGGCCGCATTCGCGCCCTATCTCACCTACAAGTTCATCGCGTTCGTCGGGTTCGACATGTACCACGCAATCGGCTCCGAGCAGGACGCCAAGAGCGCACTCAACCGGCCAATCCCGGTCCCGACCAAGCCGCAAGGTGGCGGTGACCCGAAGAAGGTACTCGACGGAACCAGCAGCGGCGGGAACGCGGGCGGAGGCTCCGGTGGAGGAAGTAGCACACCGCCACCGCCGAAAACCCCAGCGCCGGCACCCGCCGCGAGCGGCGGAGGCGCCGCCGGTGGTGGAGCAGCAGCAGGCGGGAGCAGTGCAGCCGCAGCCGGTCCCGTGGCAGCAGGGGTGGTGATCGGAGCGAGTGTCGCCAAGGGTGCCGCGACCGCCGGGCCGAAGGCCGGAACCGCGCTGGGTGCCCAGGGCGAGCACGCCGCCGACGCCGCCGCGCAGACACCGCCACCGCCCGCAGCCTCACCTGCGGCACCGCCGTCGAGCCTGGCACCACGACCGCCGAGCACCGACCCGTCACCGCCGCCGAAGCAGCCCCTGCGCCCGCGCCACGCCCACCGAAGGAGTAGACGATGAGCAGCACGAACCACGACCACCCGACCGCGGGCGAACTCGTGCCGGTGAAGTTCTCCCGCCTCACCCGCCGTGGTGTCCTTCTCGGCCTGTCGCTGACCCAGCTCATCACGCTTGCCATCGGCGGAGCCACGCTCATCGGCGCGTTCTACGCCGGCGGCGGGATGCTCCTCGCCTACACCGCGCCCATCTGGGTACTTGCCGCAGCCCTGACCTGGATACCCATCGCAGGCCGTCCCATCGTGGAGTGGCTACCCATCGCCTGCTGGTGGCTGTGGCGCACCACCGGCGGCCAACTGCTGTACCGGCTCAGGATCGTCGTCCCGCGCCCTGTCGGCACCCTCGCACTGCCCGGCGACATGGCGCGACTGCGCGAGTACACCGAGCCCGACACCAGCGCCGGCATGATCCACGACCCCCACGCCGCCACGTTGACCGTCGTGTGCGAGGTCACCCATCCCGCGTTCGTGCTCCTCGATCCCGGCGAGCAGGAACGCCGCGTCAGCTCCTGGGGCCGCGTCCTGGCCACCGTCTGCCGTTCCGGGCGGATCGCGACGCTGCAAGTCCTCGAACGCACCCTCCCGGACTCCGGCACCGGACTGGCCGAATGGTGGGCCACCCACGGCACCCCGGACGGCTCGTGGGCGGCCGACACCTACGCCGAACTCATCGACCGCGCCGGACCCGCCGGCGAACGACACGCCACCACGCTCTCGCTGTCACTGGACATGAAGACCAGTGCTCGTCAGATCAGGACCGCTGGCGGCGGGATACGCGGTGCCGCCGCCGTGCTGCGCCAGGAGATGAACACCCTCGTCGCCGCGCTCCGCTCCGCCGACCTCTCGCCGTCCGGGTGGCTGACACCGGGGCAGATCGCGGTGATGCTGCGCTCGGCCTACGACCCCGCCATCGCCGCCACGCTGGAACGCCACGGGAGGCTCGGCCAGTCGCTTGCGACTGCGGGGCCGGTTGCCGTCACCGAGACCTGGGGCAGGTTGCGCACCGACTCCGCTCACCATGCGGTGCTCTGGGTCAGCGAGTGGCCGCGGTCGCTGGTGTATCCGGGGTTCCTGTCGCCGGTGTTGCTGTCCACTGGCATCCAGCGATCGTTCTCGCTGATCTGCACCCCGATGCGCTCCGATGCTGCCGCTCGCGACATCCGCAAGAAGAAGGTCGAGCACATCTCCGACCAGGCCCAGCGCGCGAAGATCGGCCAGATCGAAGATGCCTCCCAGACCGCCGAGTACCACGACGTGCTCCAACAAGAAGCCGATCTCACCGCCGGACACGGCATCCTTCGCTACACCGGCCTCATCGCCGTCTCCGCACCCACCGTCGAAGAACTCGACGCAGCCGTTGCCGCCATCGAGCAAGCCGCGATCCAGGCATCCTGTGAGACCCGGCTCCTCGTCGGACAGCAAGCCGCCGCGTTCACCGCCGCCGCGCTCCCGCTCTGCCGCCGGGTCTAGGTCAACCGCCACCGCCGCGGCGTGACCCGACCCTTGCTCCGGGGATCAGGCTCGCGCCTCGATGAACCGAAGCATCGAAACAGGAACCGGCGCGTCTGGGGTTCGTGGCAGATCGACCACGGGAAGCACCAGGGACACGTCTGCGAGGTCGTCGACCCCGAGTTCTAGCCAGTCCGTGCAGTCGGCATGTGGCAAAGCGCTCACCAGCTGGCGATCCGCGAGCAGCAAGCTGAACGGAGGGAAGTGAATCACGGCAGAGATTGTCGGTGTGGTCGTTGTCGTCCATTCATCGTCCCTTCCACCATCCCGCGACAGCTTTACGGCCAAGCCCTCGTGTGCTCCCTCAAGGACCGCCGCCGCTCCGTCCGGCGCGATCGCCGCCAAGAGCCGGATGCCCTCTGGCGCTGGGGCTGCGACTCCATGCCGCACGGCCCCGACCAGGTCAGGGTGTGAATCGATGAGTTTCGGAGTCAGCGCTGTCATGCCCGCGAGCGCGGAGCGGATGAATCGGCCCGGGCGAACCTCGTTGAGCTTTCCTTCAATATGAGTCCGCTCGCCCTTCCATTGGGAGTGGAGCAGGTTGCCTGCAAAGGTGTAGGCCCACCGAATGTACTCGTCATCCCAAGGGGATGTGGCTGCCCGGCAAGGTTCGCAATGCGCATACAGGCTGGCGCCACCGAGTCGTGGACGCCCGTGGGCAAGTCGGTTGCCTGCTGTCGTGCCGCCCCAAGAGAAGCTCCCATTGTTGAATGCAGCTCTCGGTGGCACGTGTGCCTTGGTGAGTCTTGCCCGGGCCCCGCACAGCGCGCACTTGCCGCTCTTTGCCCGCCCACCCGTCGGCCGGAAGCCTTCCTGCTCACTCATGCCTGCACTCGCGCAATCTCTAGGCGTCGATGGCGGAGTCTGCTGTGGCAAGTCCTTCAATCGCTGTCGGGGCCGAAACAGCGTGGGGCGTTCTTTCGGAGAGAGCCGCCGCCAGGCTGTCGATGTCCTCGTGCTCCGCGGCGTCGGGGAACATCCAATGCAGATCGCGCTCCTCTGTGGCCACGTCGATAGTGGGTCGGACGCCCGCTCCGCGGTGCGAGCGACCGCGTACATTCCGCACGTCATCCAGGGAGTAGATCGGGCCGAGTTCGCCTCGCTTTAGGAGGTTCCCTGGGTTAGCGGTGACGATCCGTCGGTCAGTCACCGCTACGAACGTGCTCGACGCGAGCTTCTCAACGATGGCACTGGCTCTTCCTGGCGCGAGCGCATCCCAGGTCGCATCAACCCTTCTGGCGAGAATGGCCGGCACGACGCCAGCGAAGTTGTGAGTTCCCATTTCGTATGGGAAGGCCACGCTGCGAAGCGTCTCGCCATCCTCAAGGAACCACCGAAGGATATGCAGATACGGATCGAGTTCAAGCCCTTCGGGTGCGCATACCGCCGCTGGTACTGCTGGCATCTCGACTGCTGGCTGGAGCATGTTGGCCAAAGGGTCGATCGCTTCGAGGAGCTGCCTGCAAGTGAGTTGAGAAGCCTTGGCGTCTTTTCGCTTCTTCGTGAGAGGCACGGTGGCGCGGCCGGGGAGTTCGGCGATGATCCGCAACTCGCGGACGAGCGACTCGGTCAGCGATCGGATTTCGGAGAGCGACTCGTCGATCTCGACGGGAGTGTTCCGGGCGATCCGGTCGAAGAGCTGCGCTTCGCTCTCGTCGTTGGTGCTTCGTGTTCTGGCGAGGGCGGCCCGGACAGCCTGGTACTCCGCGTGGGTCTTGAGTGAGCTGAGAAGCGCGTAGGTATCGAAGACGATTGCTTCGGCGTTGGATTCGAGGTACTGGCGGCGAGCGCGACTGTCCAACTTCCCGAGTTCCTGGACATGGCCTGCCACGTTCTTGCGGTATAGCTTCAATTGCTTGCGGATGTTGGGACCGCTGGGAGCGATGGGCTCCCAGACAGAGTCTGTGATGGCGTCGAGTTCGCGGGTTTCCTTGACTGCCTCATCGACGGACTCCGCCAGCCCTTCAAGCTCTGCCCATTGCTCGTTTCGGATGGCCTTGAGCGTCTGCGTCGTGAGCTGGATGTTGGAGCGGACGAGGCCGGAAATCTCGCCGAGCTGCATTTGGAGCGCGATCATGGCGACGGCCGGGCCGATAGCTGCGATCGCCGTGGCGGCCGTCATGGAGGCTGGGATGAATCGCGCCTGGGCGACCAGTTCACCGTTCTTGAAGATCGCCCCGAGCTTGGCGCCGTCCTTTGCTGCCATCTCCCCGCCGCTCTTCAACAGAGATAGCGTCGCATCGTTGACGCGGAAGAGGCCTTGCGCGCTCGATACAGCCTCTGCGACGTTCCCGACGATCGTGCCTGCGTTGCCGAAGGAGCCGAGAGCGGTGGAGAGCTGAGCGCGGTCGAAGGACGGCACCATGTCAAGGCTGATGAGTTCAAGACCGTCGGGGACTTCGCCGAATACGACTGCGACGCCTGGCGTCACCTCGACGAGGGTCGTGGACGCTGCGAGCTCAAGCGCGTCGGACCTGACCTGACCATCCTCTGCGGTCTGCCTGCCAACGGCGTCATCATTACCGGACTCGTCGCGCGGGTCGTCCATGTGGCTCTCCTTCTCGCCGGTGACTGCCTCGTGCCTCCCTCCGACGCCTCCATCAAGTATGTCAGCCGCCTTCGACAGCGCCTGGGTCATCGCAGCACACCTCCTGGTCACACGACTTGCGAGGAGGCCGACCATGCCCACGTTCTTCGATTCGACTGCCGATGCCGCTGAGGCGTCCGAAGCCTTGCGCGAACTCACTCACGCGAGCCGGGGGTTCGATCAGCCAGCCGAGATGTATGGGGTTATCGGTGACCTGTCCTCGGGGATGCGGTCGCTGCGGCAGGCGCTCGACCAGATCGCTGATGTTCACGAGCGCAAGGCCGCGCACGCCTTCAACGACGCCGGCAGCCACGAGGCAGGAGTGCGGGACGCGCTCGCCACTGCGGAGGAGTTGCGTCAGGCCGCGAGTCTCGTCGACCGGGCGTATGACCGGCTCGCGGAGGGGTTCATCGCTGCGGGGCGGATCGCTTGGCATCCCGAGCCCGCCGTCGAGGAGGCCGCGCCGTCGCGGTGGGTCAGCGTGGTGTTCCTCCAGGGCGAAGAGGCCGACCGGCCATTGCGCATCCTCGGCGAGCTGGGCCATGTCGATGCGGTGGACTTCCTCGCGCAGTGGGACTACGGCGACGAGACCACGCAGGCCGCGCTGGAGAACGGATACGTCTACGACGAGCCCGGCGAGGGAACAAACGACCGGGTGGCGCTCTCGGGCGACTACGCGCTGGTCGTCAACCCGCACGTCGGCTACGTCTCGTTGCTGCGCCGCTACACCGAACCGGAGGCAGAGACCCAGGCCGCCGAACAGATCGAGCCGGTGCAGGGTGGGCCGGAACTGCTGGTGTCGTACTCGTCGCCGGGCGCCCCAGAGCGGGCCGACCTGCCCGCGCCGAAGCGAGACGGGTCGTGGTTCGAGCCGGCCAAGACCACGGCGGTCAAGCAGGCGCGGGGGCTGGTGCGGTGACCGAGGATCGCGCGCGGCTGCACACTGCCGTTCTGGTGGCACCGTCGAAGGAGCGGCGCAAGCTCCGCAAGCAGCGCCGCAAGGCCGAGGCGAGGCTCCACGCCGAGCAGCACAGGACCGCGATCGCCGCCGCGAAGGCGAAGGCTGAGCAGGAGCGCGCCGAGCGCCGCGCGACGATCTACCTGCCGAAGGCGGGCGAGTCCGGTGCTGCGCGGCTGCGCACCCCAGGTCGGTTTCATCTGACGCGGCATCAGGACACGTCGGCGACACTGGCGGGCGCGTACCCGTTCGTCGCCGAGGGCGGTCTCGGCGCCGACGGCGTGTTCGTCGGCCAAGACCTCTACTCGGGCGGGAGCTTCGTCTACGACCCGTGGGTGCTCTACGCACGCGGCATCATCACCGCACCCAACGTGGTGCTGGCCGGGATCGTCGGCTCCGGCAAGTCATCGCTGGCCAAGTCCCTCTACACGCGGTCGCTACCGTTCGGGCGGCGCGTGTACGTTCCCGGCGATCCAAAGGGCGAACACACCGCCGTCGCCAACGCCGTCGGCGGACGCGCCATCGTCCTCGGCCACGGACTCAACACTCGCCTGAATCCACTCGACGAAGGCCACCGGCCCAGCGGACTCTCGGATGAGCAGTGGGCCTCGACCGTCGCTGCGCGACGCCGTGACCTGATCGGCGCCCTCGCGGAGACCGTGCTCGCGCGCGGCTTGTCGCCGTTGGAGCACACCGCGATCGACATCGCCCTGACTCAGACGGTGCGGGAGAACGACGTGCCGATCCTGCCGATGGTCGTTGATCGCATCCTCGCCCGAGTGCGGATGCCGACGGCAGGTTGGCCGAGGACGGCAGGCTTGTCGGCCATGCGCTGCGCCGCCTCGTGGCCGGTGACCTGGCCGGGCTGTTCGATGGGCCTTCGACGGTCGCGTTCGATCCGTCGTTGCCGATGATCTCGCTCGATCTCTCGCGGGTCACCGAGAACTCGACGCTCATTTCGGTGTTGATGACGTGCTCGTCGGCGTGGATGGAGTCTGCGCTGCTCGACCCGAACGGTGGGCAGCGGTGGGTGATCTACGACGAGGCCTGGCGGCTCATGTCCCACCCGGCTCTGTTGCGGCGGATGGATGCGCACTGGCGACTCGCCAGGCACTACGGGATCGCGAACATGCTGATCTTCCACAAGCTCACCGACCTCGACAACGTGGGCGACCAGGGCTCCGCCATGCGCTCGCTGGCCAACTCACTGCTTGCGAACGCCGAGACGCGGATCGTGTACCGGCAGGAGTCCGACCAACTCGGACCGACCGCTACCGCTCTCGGCCTGACCGGCACCGAGCAGCAGCTCTTGCCAAACCTCGGCGTCGGACAAGGCCTATGGCGGATCAAGGCCAGAAGCTTCGTCTGCCAACACCAACTCCACCCCGACGAACTCGCACTATTCGACACCAGCAGCCGTGCAGCCGGAGGCCACCGATGAACCTCAATGGCCCACGCCGATCCACCACGACCGACGACGAGAACACGGCTCCCGTCGAGCTGCCGCATGTCCTCGTGACCGTCGCCGAAGACGGCACCCTCGCCGCGATGGTCGATGGGACACCGTTCGCGTCGCCGGACGGGAGCGCTTGGACGCGGGCGACGTTCGGGCCGCTCATGGATGCCATCACCAAGGACCGCACCATCGCGGTCCGGGTCGAAGTGCGCGAGAACGATGGCAGCGTCTTCACCGACATCCTCCGCACCCGCAAGCCCCGACGCGCAGCGGCACCGACCGAGAACCCGGTGCCGGAGACTCGTCGGAGCCGTCACGCCCGACGGATGCCGCGCTTGGCCGAGGTCACCGCGGGCGGGTTCGTCCCCGGCGAGGATGTCGCCGTCGCGACGATCGTCTCCCACACCGACGCCACCGGAACCGGCGAAACCCGGACGCTCATTGACCTCGACGACCTGCCGGACGGCACACACGAGGTGATCCTGTTCGGGCGCATCTCGGGCACGCTCGCGGTGCGGCGGCTGACATGAACCAGCGGCAAGCCGCGGGCATGGGCGACGAACTCACCAACGCCGCCCTCATTGGCTTGATCGGCATGTTCGGGATCGCTCTCGCCCTCCGCGCCGCTGGTAGCGTCGCCGCGTTCCTCACCGGCACACCGCAACCAGACGCCGGCGCAGCGGCGGGGCTCGCCGTACTGTTCAACCCCGGCGATCCAGCGACCGCGCTCGGTGCCGACGGACTCAACCCGGTCGTCTACTGGCTTGTCAGCACGGCACTGCTCGGCGGACTCGCTGCCGGGATCGTCTGGGTGTGGATCGTGCTGCGCCGCCACACGCGGAAGACAGAGACCGACCCGCACCGACTGGCGGGGATCGCGACCAGCCACGAGGTCAAGACCGCCGCATCCGCGAAAGCACTGCTTCACCGCGCGGCCACGCTGCGGCCCTCCTTGGAGTCGCCAGCACCGCAGGATGTCGGCTACCTGCTCGGTGCCAGTCGTGGAACGAAGGTCTGGGCATCGGTCGAAGACTCGATCCTGCTGATCGGCCCGCCCCGCTCAGGCAAGGGCCTGCATGTCGTCATCAACGCGATCCTCGACGCACCCGGAGCGGTCGTCACCACCAGCACCAGGCCCGATAACCTCACCGCGACCCTCCGCGACCGACGCCGCAAGGGCGGGCCGGTCGCCGTGTTCGACCCGCAACACCTCGCCGAGGGCATCCCCGCCGGGCTGCGCTGGTCGCCCATTCGCGGGTGCGACGATCCGCTGACCGCGATGATCCGCGCCAACGGCCTCGCCGCCGCCACAGGCCTCAGTGCTGGCGGGGTCGAGTCCGGCGGGTTCTGGGAGGGCAAGACCCGCACAGCACTCCAGAGCCTGCTGCACGCTGCCGCGCTCGACGGCCGCCAGCCGGCCGAGCTGTTCAGGTGGACTCTTGATCCCAGCGCGGCGTCGGAGGCCGTCGCGATCCTCAACTCGCACCCGAACGCCGCGATGGGCTGGGACGACTCGCTAGCCGCGATGATCGACGCCGACCCCAAGACCCGCGACAGCATCTGGCAAGGCGTCTCCCTCGCGCTCGCAGCCCTCGCCGACCCGCGCGTGCTCGATGCTGTCACGCCAGGACCGCACGAACACTTCGACCCCGAGACCTTCCTCACCGAGCAAGGCACCCTCTACCTGCTCGCCACCGGTGCCGGAGCGGGAGCCTCCGCGTCGCTGGTCGCGGCGTTCGTCGAAGACCTCATCGAAACCGCCCGCCGACTCGCGGCACGCTCACCGGGAGCCCGGCTCGACCCGCCGCTGTTGCTCGCGCTCGACGAGATCGGAAACCTCGCGCCGCTGCCGTCACTGCCGACGCTCATGGCCGAAGGTGGCGGCACCGGGATCACGACCATGCCGGTCTTGCAGTCCCTCGCCCAGGCTCGCGACAGGTGGAGTGAGCATCAGGCCGGCGCGATCTGGGACGCCAGCATCGTCAAGATCATCCTCGGCGGCGCATCCAACAGCCGTGACCTCCAAGACCTCTCCACGCTCATCGGAGAGCGCGACGAGTACACCGACAGCGTGACCCTCGGCGACCACGGCACCCGTTCGAATCAGCGCTCGATCCGCCGCGTCCCGATCCTGCCGCCAGACCGCATCCGAACACTGCCGTTCGGCACCGGCATCACGATGCTGCGCTCTGCGCCGCCCATCGTCACCGACCTGCGCGCCTGGCCGACCCGGCCCGACGCAGCGCAGCTCCGCACTGACCGCGACGAACTCGAAGCGCTTCTGCGCCACCGTCCCGCCTCCTGACGACGCTTGGAAGCTCCAGTGCACCTGCCTGACAGAGCGACCCACACGCAGTTGGTCGCCCGAGTCAGGAGGAGGCCATCATGGCCATTCACACCCAGGAATCGCTGTCAGGCTTCATCGCTTCGGAGCCGTTGCTCACCGAGACGGCAAAGGGAGACGCCAGGTTCTTCGCCCGTATCGGCAAGGAGCACTTCCGCCGCGAGGACGACGGCTCGTTCACGCAGACCGAGACGACCTACCACCACTTGGTGATGTTCGGGCGTTCCGCTGAGCACGCGCACGCGAGCTTCGCCCAGGGCGACAACTTCGTCGCCGAGGGCTACACGCGGCCGGTCAACTACGAGCGCAACGGTCAGGCAATCGAGGGCGAAGAGTTCGTCGCCAAGAAGATCGGCCACGACGCCGCGCGAACCCGCTACGAGGTCGACCGGACGCCGCGCAATGGAGTGGGCCGGGACGCAGCAACGTACGAGCCGACGCAGCGAGCAGCGACCGCGGCGCACGCCCCGGTCAGCATGTGAGTTCGGGAGTCGAAGCACCATGAACGATCAGCATGAGATGGATGAGCCGGACGTCTTCGACGGACCGCCCCGTGTCACGAACGCGGACATGCCCGAACCGCCGCACCCCGTGAACTGGAACCTGCTGACGGCGCACGAGCTGGAGCAGGAATGGCTCGCGCTGAACCGGTGGGTTGACTGGCTGCGGCGCACCTATGGCCTCCCGGTCGCGGTGGTGCCGCCGTTCTGGCACCACCACCCGGAGATGGTCTGGGAGCTGTCGGCGCTGCACCTGCATTGGCTCGCGGCCTACGACCCCGAGCAGAACGCATCCGCGCCGCTCGGTTGGCACCGCGACTTCGCCGACGCTCGAGAGCGGCTTCGCTACTGGGTCACGGCCTGCGGTACTCGTGGGGACCGCGACCGCCCGACCCGGCAAGCTGCGTGGCCCGGTGAGGACCCGGCACCCACGATCCAGGACTTCACCTTCACCGACCGGGACGCCGAGTTCGTCGAGTTCGTCATCGCCCAAGTCCGCAAGCGCCAGGAGGCCGAAGACGAGTTCTACGCCGGCCTGGACGACGACGAAGCGCAGTAGACCGATGAGCCGCTACGCCAAGAAGACCGACCGTCGCCCCTACGAGGAGCGGTCGTTCTCCGTCCGGGCCGTCCACCGCGAACGCGCCGACCTGCACAAGCTCGCCGAGGTTCTCATCCGGCTGACATTGCAGGAGACCGGCGAGAGCCGCGCGGCCCGCGCGGCCGAGCGGGTGCCCGACACCTACCGGGCGGCGCCGGATGGCCTGGCCGCCTCTGAAGCCGCCCGGTAGAATGAACTGTGCAAGCCTCGCGATGCGGGGTGTTGTGGCCTAAACCTCGCCGCTCGGCGGGCAACACGCACCGAGACCATCGGGTCTCGCCCTACAGCCTTCAACGGCTGCTCTCACGATCAACACCCCTCCCACCAACAGTGGGAGCGCGAGGGTCGAACCGCGTGAGAGTGAGCCCCCGATGACCACCATTGCCGACGATCCGGCAGCCAGCCTCATCGACCCGCCCAAGACTGCGGCTGCCGCCGTGTCGTACCTGCGGGTCTCCACCCGCGAGCAGGCCGAGAAGGGCGGGACCGACGAAGGCTTCTCGATCCCTGCCCAGCGCGAAGCGACCCGGCGTAAGGCCGAACAGCTCGGCGCCGGCATCGTCGAGGAGTTCGTCGACGCGGGAGCCTCAGCCAAGTCGTCCGACCGGCCCGAGCTGATGCGGATGATCCAGTATGTCAAGGCCAATAAGGTCGCGTACTGCATCGTTCACAAGGTCGACCGGCTCGCCCGCAACCGCGCCGACGACGTGAGTATCCACCTCGCACTCCAACAGTGCGGGGTCATGCTCGTGTCTGCGTCCGAGAACATCGACGAGACCCCCTCCGGGATGCTGCTGCACGGCATCATGTCCACCATCGCCGAGTTCTACTCCCGCAACCTCGCCACCGAGGTCGCCAAGGGCATGAACCAGAAGGCCATCGGCGGCGGCACGAACGGGCGCGCGCCCATCGGCTACTTGAACGTCCGCAAGCGCGACGAGCTCGGGCGCGAAGTCCGCACCATCGAGCTCGATCCTGAGCGCGCACCGATGATCGAATGGGCGTTCAAGGCCTACGCCTCGGGCAACTGGAGCGTCAGCCAACTCCACGACGAACTCACCTCGCGGGGGCTGCGCAGTCTGCCCACGCCGAAGAGGCCGGCGAAGCCGCTCGCCGTGTCCACCATCCACCGCCTCCTGACCAACCCGTACTACAAGGGCGATGTCGTCTACCGAGGCACCCGCTACAAGGGCAACCACCCGGCGCTCGTGCCCGCCGAGGTCTGGTACCAGGTCCAGTCCGTGCTCACCGCGCACCAGTGCGCCGTCGAGGCAACCCAAGTCCACGGCCACTACCTCAAAGGCACCATCCACTGCGGCCAGTGCGGCTCCCGACTCATCGTCTCCAACGCGAAGAACCGCCACGGCAACGTCTACTGCTACTTCGTGTGCTCCGGCCGGCACTCCAAGCGCACCGACTGCACACGCCAGGCGATGCTCATCGAAGACGTCGAGAAACTCGTCGAGGACTACTACACCCGCGTCCAGATCACGCCCGCCCAGCAGGACGCGCTCGCGGGATGCTCCACCACGAGTTCGACCGGCTCATGGCCGCCGAAACCGAGGAACTGGAACGCCTCACCACCAACCGCGACCGGCTCGAAAGCGAGCAGGACCGCCTCATGCAGGCGCACTACGCCGACGCGATTCCGCTCTCAGTGCTCAAGCGCGAACAGGACCGCATCGTCGCCGAACTCGACCAAGTGACCCGCCGCATCGACGCCCACTACGGCGACTACGCCGACGCCCGCTCCCACCTCGACGACGCGCTCGGTCTGCTCGCCAACTGCGCCGACATCTACACCCGGTGCGACGACACCAACCGGCGGCTGTGCAATCAGGCGTTCTTCACCAAGGTCTTCATCGACGAAGACAACGAGCTGCGCGTCGAGCACAACCGACCCTTCGAGATGCTCCTCGATCCACAGGTCAACGCCAACGCGCTGACCTGGGCCACAGACGCACACAAGGCCCGAACCTCAACCAACGTTTCCGTTGGCAAGGGTTCGAGCCTTGTGCGTGCGGTGGAGCTGAGGGGACTCGAACCCCTGACCCCCTGCATGCCATGCAGGTGCGCTACCAGCTGCGCCACAGCCCCGTGTTCTGTTGTCGGCCCCCGTGGGGACGCTCGGAGAGTCTAGGCCGATGACCGGCCCCGACGCCAATCCGCTCCGTGCGACACACGTCACGCGTCAGTCGGGGTCGCGGGTCGAGCCGCCCTCGTGCTCGTCGGTGCGGTCCGGGCCGGCGTTCCAGTCCGCGGAGGCGTCCGTCGGGCCGAGGTTGTAGCCGACGAGCCGCCACGCGGGCGCGACACCCGACGACGACGGCACGAGCTCCGCCCAGTGCGCGTTGTGCATCCCCGCGAGCGCGCGCCAGTCGGCGGGCAGACCCATGAGCTCGGCGACCGCGGAGCTGATCGCGGCACCGTGCGACACGATCACGAGGGTCTCCTCGCGCGTCATGCGCTGGGCGTGCTCGTCGATCGCCGCCGCCGTGCGCTGCGCGACCTCGAGGCGGGTCTCGGCGCCCACGCGCTCGGGTTCACCGCCGGCCCGCCACAGCGCGAACTCCTGCGGCCACCGCTCGGCGATCTCAGCGCCGCTCAGACCCTCCCACTCGCCGAACGCGCGTTCGCGCACGCGCTCGTCGGTCTCGACCTCGACGCCCGTCATGCGCGCGAGCGGGTCGGCGGTCTCACGGGCGCGGCCCAGGTCGGAGGACACGACGCGCGTCGGTGTGTGCCGCACGAGCATCGCGGCCGCCGCGGTGCGCGCCTGCCAGCGCCCGACGTCGTCGAGCGGGATGTCCACCTGGCCCTGGAGCCGGGCGGTGGCGTTGAACGCGGTGCGGCCGTGCCGCCAGAGCAGCAGGCGGCCGACGGTCACGCGTCCGCCTCGCTCCCGTCACCGCCCCGCGCGTCGGCGGGCAGCTCGATGAGCGGGCAGTCCTTCCACAGGCGCTCGAGCGCGTAGTACACGCGGTCCTCCGCGTGCTGCACGTGCACCACGACGTCGCCGAAGTCGATGAGCACCCAGCGCCCCTGCGCCTTGCCCTCGCGACGCACGGGCTTGGCGCCGAGCGCGAACAGCGACTCCTCGACCGCGTCGACGATCGCGCCGACCTGCCGCTCGTTGGTGCCCGACGCGATGAGGAACACATCCGTCAGGACGAGCTGCTCGCTCACGTCGAGCGCGATGATCTCCTGCGCCTTGAGGTCGGACGCCGCGCGGGCGGCGGCGACGGCGAGCTCGACGGCACGTTCGGTGGCGGGCACTGGTCTCCTAGGTTCGGGTGGGTCAGGCGCTCGGCCCGGCCCGGGCGGCGGACACCGTGACCACGGTGCTGCCCGAGGCGGTCGCCTCGCCGCTCGCCTTCGTGTACAGCAGGACGATGAGGAAGCCGAGGACGAACGCCACGACGGCGAGCACGATGAGGTGCAGCCACGTGTAGGGGTGGCGCGGACGCTCGTCGTCCTCCTCCTCGTCGGGCTCGACGGCGTCGTGCTCGGTGCCGGGCACGGGTGCGAAGGGCCGGCCCGCGGCGGACTCGGACGGGGTGTCGTGGCCCCACGGCGTCGCCGCGGGCTCGGCCTGGGGCGCCGGGCCGGGCGCCACCGACGGCGTCGGCGTCCACCCCGTCGAGGCACCCGCGGGCGCCCAGCTCGAGCCGGGCGCCGCCGCGGGAGACGCGGCGGGGGCTGCGGCGGGTGCCGGGGCCGACGCGGCAGCGGCCGCACCGAGCCCGGTCACGCCGAAACCCGTCACCCCGAAGCCCGATGCCGGTGCCGACGGCCCGCCGGTGGGCGCCGGACCCGTCGGGGCAGGCTGCGTCGGGGCGGGCTGCGCGGGCGCCGAGCGCGCGGTCCTCGGCACCGAGCCGTCCGGGCGGGTCACCGGCGCCTGCGCGCCAGCGGTCGTCGGAGCCCACCCCGTGCCCTGCGCGGGCTGCGACCACGACGGCGCGGCCGCCGGCGCTGGACCGGCCGGCTGCTGCGGGACCGCCGGGGCGGGACGGGCGGACGGCTGGGCGGCGGGGGGCGCGTACGACGACGCGGGCGCCTCCGGGCGACCGCCCGTCCACGCGGACGTGCGCGCCGCGGGGACGACGGGCTGCGCCGGGGGTGCCTGCGCGCCGCGCTGGGCTGCTGCGGGCTGGGCACCGGGCTGGGCTGCGCCCGGCCGGGCTGCACCGGGCTGGCCCGACGTCCCCCATGCGGGACCGGGCGCCGGGGCCGGGGCGGGCGTCGCGGCGGGCCGCGGCGCGCTCGGCGGGACGGCGACCGAGCGCGAGCTCGTCGGGTCGAGCATCGTGTCGCGCACGGACGACCGGCGGGGACGCTCCACGGGAGCGGGAGCCGACGGGCCCGCGGCGGGGCCTGCGGTGGGTGCGCCCGGAGCGGGCATCGCAGTGCCCGCGGGTCGCGCGGACGGCTGAGGAGCAGCCGACGAGGCCGGCCGCGGCGCGGTGGGGCCGGTCGGCTGCTGGGGCGCCCACGCCGGGGCAGCCGCGGGCTGCGCGGACGGACGCTGTGCCGTGGGCTGCGCGGACGGACGCTGCGGCGTGGTGGGCGCCGCAGCGCCGCCGGACGCCGGGTACCCGCTCTGCGTGCCGGGCCAGCCGGGGGCGGTCGGGTGCTGCTGGACCGGGGCGTCGAACGACTCGCTCGCCGCGCGTCGGGCGCGGCGCGACCCCGGTGCGGGCCCCGCGTCCGGTCCCGTGGCGGACGCCTGCGGGGCCTGCGGGGTCACGGGCGTCCCGACGCTGGCGTCGTCGCTCCGGTGCAGGTCACGGCGCCGCGGCCGTGCTCCTGGTTCCGTCATGACAAACCTCGATACAGCTGGTGCTTCGCGATGTACTGGACCACCCCGTCGGGGACGAGGTACCAGACCGGCTGGCCGGCCCGTTCCCGGGCGCGCACGTCGGTCGAGGAGATCGCCAGGGCCGGGATCTCCATGACGTGCACCCGGTCCTCCGGCAGTCCCTCGACCGAGAGCGTGTGCCCCGGGCGTGTGACGGCCACGAACTGCGCCATCGAGAACAGCTCCTGCGCATCCTTCCACGTCAGGATCTGGGCGACAGCGTCGGCACCGGTGATGAAGAACAACTCGGCATCCGGCCGAGCCGCCTTGAGGTCGCGCAGGGTGTCCACGGTGAACGTCACACCGCCGCGGTCGATGTCCACCCGGCTGACCGTGAACCGCGGGTTGGAGGCCGTCGCGATCACGGTCATCAGGTAGCGGTGCTCCGCGGGCGTGACGTCCTGGTCCTGCTTGAACGACGGCGTGCCCGTCGGGACGAAGACGACCTCGTCGAGGCCGAACCTCGCGGCGACCTCGCTCGCCGCGACCAGGTGGCCGTGGTGGACGGGGTCGAACGTCCCGCCCATCACCCCCAGTCGCGTCACCGGGCGGTCGTGCACGCGATCAGTGACGCGTGCCGACGAGACGGAAGGCGTAGGTGAACAGCAGCGCTGCGACGAGGCCCACGAACGCACCGATGCCGAACACGACGGGCGGGAAGGGCAGCTCGTTCGTCTTCTCGGCAGCTTCCCCAGCGGCGGCGATCAAGGCGGCGTGCACGGCAGTCCTCCGGTGCTCGAGTGGTGGTGCTCTGACCATCGCCCCCCTCCCGGGGGACGAGCGTTGACGATTGTCGCACGTCCTGCTGAGCGGGCGGAGGCCCGCGCGGCCCGTGAGACCCCGTCCGCCGGGTCCGGACGGGATTCCCCCGGCCTCAGGAGGACAGGCGGCGGCGCATGAGGACGAGGTCGTCGCGGTGCACGAGCTCGCGGTCGTAGCCCGCACCGAGCTCGCGGCGCAGGTCGCGCGTCGAGCGTCCGAGCAGGCTCGGCACCTCGTCGGCGCCGAACGCGACGAGACCCCGGGCGACGACGCGCCCGTCGGGTGCGACGAGCTCGACCGGGTCACCCGCCTCGAAGTCGCCCTCGACGGCGGTGACGCCCGCGGGCAGCAGCGACGTGCGTCGCTCGACGACCGCCTTGACCGCACCCTCGTCGAGGACGAGGCGCCCACGGACGCGCGCGGCGTGCGCGAGCCACAGGAGGCGGATCGACGTGCGCCGTCCGGTCGCCGCGAACCACGTGCCGACGTCGTCGCCCGCGAGCGCCTGCGCGGCCTGCGCGGCCGAGGTCAGGACCACGGGGATGCCGGACGCGGTCGCGATCGCGACCGACTCGAGCTTCGTCACCATCCCGCCCGTGCCGACTGCCGACCCGCGCCGCGAGACGTCGATCCCCTCGAGGTCGCGCGGGGTGTCGACGCGCGAGATCCGCCGCGCGCCCGGCGCGGAGGGCGCCGCGGTGTACAGGGCGTCCACGTCGGTCAGCAGCACGAGCGCGTCGGCGTGCACGAGATGCGAGACGAGCGCCGCGAGGCGGTCGTTGTCACCGAACCGGATCTCGTCGGTCGCGACCGCGTCGTTCTCGTTGATGACGGGGACGACACCCAGGTCCAGCAGGCGGGTGAGCGCGCGGTGCGCGTTGCGGTAGTGCACCCGCCGCACGGTGTCGTCGGCGGTGAGCAGCACCTGCCCGACGCGCAGCCCGAGGTCCGCGAACGCCTTGGTGTAGTGCGCCACCAGCAGCCCCTGCCCCACCGAGGCGGCCGCCTGCTGCGTCGCGAGGTCCCGCGGGCGTGCCGCGAGGCCGAGTGGACCGATGGCCGCGGCGATGGCGCCCGACGAGACGAGCACGACCTGCCCGCCCTCGGCGCGCCGCTTCGCGAGCACGTCGACGAGGGCGCGCAGCCGCGCCGGGTCGAGGCGCCCGTCCGGGCTCGTCAGGGACGACGACCCGACCTTGACGACGATCCGCGAGGCCGTGGCGATCTCGGCACGGTCGTGCAACGGGGCGGCGGTCACCTGGGCATTCTCCCGATCAGTCGGCGTCCGGGTCGGTCCACACGCCGTGCTCGCGCTCGGAGCGCAGCTCGGCGCGGGCGGCGGCCTTGGCGTCCATCCGGTCCTTGAACTCGGCGCGCTTCTCGCCGCGCGTCGGACGGGAGTGGTCCTCGAGCCGCAGGTCCGTCCCGCGCGCACCGAGCAGCTCGGCGCCGGTGACGAGAGTGGGCTCCCAGTCGAACACGACGGAGTTCGTCTCGGGCCCGATGCGCACCTCGTCGCCCGCGACGGCGCCGGCGGCGAACAGCCGCTCCTCGACGCCGAGGCGCGCGAGGCGGTCCGCGAGGTACCCGACGGCCTCGTCGTTGTTGAAGTCCGTCTGACGCACCCAGCGCTCGGGCTTCTCGCCCCGCACCTGGAACCACACCTCACCGCCGGCCTCGCGCCGGGTGACCGTGAAGCCCGCCTCGTCGACGGCACGCGGTCGCAGCACGACGCGCGTCGCCTCGGGCGCGGGCGCCTCGCGACGCGCGGTCTCGACGATCTGCGCGAGGGCGAACGTGAGCGGACGCAGGCCCTCGTGGCTGGCCGTCGACACCTCGAACACCCGCAGGCCGCGCGCCTCGAGCTCGGGACGGACCAGCTCGGCGAGCTCGCGCGCCTCCGGCACGTCGATCTTGTTGAGCACGACGACGTGCGGACGCTGGGTGAGCGGCACGCCACCACCCTCGATCTCCAGGTCCCCCGCGTACGCCGCGAGCTCGGCCTCGATGACGTCGAGGTCGCTCAGCGGGTCGCGGCCGGGCTCCAGCGTGGCGCAGTCGAGCACGTGCACGAGCACGGCGCACCGCTCGACGTGCCGCAGGAACTCCAGCCCGAGCCCACGCCCCTCGGACGCGCCCGGGATCAGCCCCGGCACGTCTGCGACGGTGTAGCGCGCGTCGCCGGCCTGCACCACGCCGAGGTTCGGCACGAGGGTGGTGAACGGGTAGTCCGCGATCTTCGGGCGTGCCGCGGAGATCGCGGCGACGAGGCTCGACTTGCCCGCCGACGGGTACCCGACGAGCGCGACGTCGGCGATCGTCTTGAGCTCGAGCACGACGTCCGCGCTCTCGCCGGGCTCGCCGAGCAGCGCGAAGCCGGGTGCCTTGCGGCGCGGCGACGCGAGCGCCGCGTTGCCGAGCCCGCCACGCCCGCCGGACGCGACGACGTACTCCGCGCCGACCCCCACGAGGTCGGCGACCACGTCGCCGTCCGGGGTCTTGACGACCGTGCCGTCCGGGACGCCGAGGACGAGGTCCTCCCCCGTCGCACCCGACCGGTGGTCACCCATGCCCTGCGTGCCGGACGAGGCCCGCCGGTGCGGCAGGTGGTGGAACTCGAGCAGCGTGGTGACCTGCGGGTCGACCCGCAGGATCACCGAGCCGCCGTTGCCGCCGTTCCCGCCGTCAGGGCCGGCGAGCGGCTTGAACTTCTCACGGTGGATGGAGGCGCAGCCGTGCCCGCCGTCACCACCGGTCGCGTGCAGCACCACGCGGTCGACGAACGTCGCCACGGCGGACCTCCTGGGATAGCGGGACTTCGATGGTCGAACGACGAAGGGGCGCACCGAGACGGTGCGCCCCTTCGTGACGAGTCGTGGAGAGGACTCAGGCCTCGGCAGCCACGATGTCGACGACCTTGCGGCCGCGGCGCGTGCCGAACTGCACCGCACCGGCGGCCAGCGCGAACAGCGTGTCGTCGCCACCGCGACCCACGTTGTTGCCGGGGTGGAAGTGGGTGCCGCGCTGGCGGACGATGATCTCGCCGGCCTTGACGACCTGGCCACCGAAGCGCTTCACGCCCAGGCGCTGGGCGTTCGAGTCGCGACCGTTGCGCGAGGAGCTCGCGCCCTTCTTGTGTGCCATGACGAACCTGCTCTCGGGTTGCTCAGAACTGTCGCTGCAGCCGCGGCGTGCCGCGGCGCGAGATCACTTGATGCCGGTGACCTTCAGGCGCGTGAGGGCCTGACGGTGGCCCTGGCGCTTGCGGTAGCCGGTCTTGTTCTTGTACTTGAGGATGTCGATCTTCGGGCCCTTCTCGTCCCGGACGACCTCCGCCGTGACCTTGACCTTCGCGAGCGCGCCCGCGTCGGTGGTCACCTTCTCGCCGTCGACGAGCAGGAGTGCCGGCAGCTCGACCGTCGAACCCGCCTCGGCGGCGAGACGGTCGACGACGACGACGTCGCCGACGGCGACCTTCTCCTGGCGGCCGCCGGCCTTCACGATCGCGTACACCACGTTGCTGCTCATCTCTGCTCGTCGAACTGCTCGGTCCAGGGTGTCAGGTGCCAGCCTGCGCCCGCGCGCGTCCCGCAGCGTCCGGGAGGCCCGGTCCGGTGGGGAGTCGCGTCCGCGTCGACCTCGTCGGTCGATCGGCGGCACACATGACCAGCGCGCACACGGCGCACCGTCGATCTAGGTTACGGACCCTGCGCCGCAGGGTCAAACCACGCGGCGCACGTCACACGCGCCGCGCGGTGGTCAACGCGTCGCACCGTCGTCCGGCGCCTCGTCGGCGTCGAACGTCACGAAGACCGACGGGTCGACGGGAGTCAGCTCCAGGTGCTCCGCGGAGGCCGGCTCCTTGCGCAGCGAGGACAGCTCGGCGAGCACGTCGAGCTCGGGGCCGGCGCCCTTCTCGGGGTCGGCCGGCGTCTCGACGACGACCGTCGTCGCGACCTCGTGCACCGCGGCGTCGGGCTCGCCAGGCTCGGACGCGACGGGCTCAGGTGCGACGGCCTCGGGTGCGTCCGGCTGAGGTGCGACCTGCTCGGGTGCGACCTCGTCGTGGTGCTCGTGGTCGTGCTCGTGCGCGTGCGCGGCGGCGGCCGCGATGGTCGCGAGCGTCGCCTTCACGGCCGAGCGCTCCTGCGGGAGCACGGGTACGCCCGTGTGCGCCGCGGCAGGGGCCGCCTCCTTGGTCCCGCCGCGCTTGCGCCGCGCGCGCTTGGGCTCGTCGGCCGCGGCCGGCGCGGGCGCCCCCGCGTCGGGACGCGGGTTCTTCTCGACGGGCTGGTCGTGCACGATGAAGCCGCGCCCGTGGCAGTGCTCGCACGTCTCGGAGAACGCCTCGACGAGGCCCTGGCCGACGCGCTTGCGGGTCATCTGCACGAGGCCCAGCGACGTCACCTCGGCCACCTGGTGCTTGGTGCGGTCCCGGCCCAGGCACTCCACGAGCCGGCGCAGCACCAGGTCGCGGTTCGACTCGAGCACCATGTCGATGAAGTCGATGACGATGATGCCGCCGATGTCGCGCAGCCTCAGCTGACGGACGATCTCCTCGGCCGCCTCGAGGTTGTTGCGCGTGACGGTCTCCTCGAGCGTGCCGCCCGAGCCGGTGAACTTGCCGGTGTTGACGTCGACGACCGTCATCGCCTCGGTGCGGTCGATCACGAGCGAGCCGCCCGACGGCAGCCAGACCTTGCGGTCCATGCCCTTGGTGAGCTGCTCGTCGATGCGGTGCGCCGCGAACACGTCGCCCGTGCCGGTGTACTTCGACACCTTCTGGGCGAGGTCCGGCGCGAGCTCGTCGATGTACGACGAGATGGTCGACCAGGCGTCGCCGCCCTGGACGACGAGCGAGGAGAAGTCGTCGTTGAAGATGTCGCGGACCACGCGGATCGCCATGTCCGGCTCGCCCTGCAGGAGCGCGGGCGCGGACGCGGTCTTCGACTTCTTCTCGATCGCCTCCCACTGCGCCTGCAGGCGCGCGATGTCGGCGCGCAGCTCGTCCTCGCTGGCACCCTCGGCGGCGGTACGCACGATCACGCCCGCGGAGTCGGGGACGACCTCGCGCAGGATCTTCTTGAGACGGTTGCGCTCGGTGTCGGGCAGCTTGCGGCTGATGCCGGTCATGCCACCACCGGGCACGTACACCAGGTACCGGCCCGCGAGCGTGACCTGCGAGGTCAGCCGCGCGCCCTTGTGGCCGATCGGGTCCTTGGTGACCTGCACCAGCACCGAGTCGCCGGACTTCAGCGCCTGCTCGATCCGGCGCGGCTGGCCCTCGAGCCCGGCCGCGTCCCAGTTCACCTCGCCCGCGTACAGCACCGCGTTGCGGCCCTTGCCGACGTCGACGAACGCCGCCTCCATGCTCGGCAGCACGTTCTGCACGCGGCCCAGGTACACGTTGCCGACCATCGAGGCCTGCGCCTGGTTCGAGACGTAGTGCTCGACGAGCACGCCGTCCTCGAGCACCGCGATCTGCGTGCGACCGTCCTTCTCCCGCACGATCATCGACCGCTCGACCGACTCACGGCGCGCGAGGAACTCGGCCTCGGTGATGATCTGGCGGCGGCGGCCCGCGTCACGGCCCTCGCGGCGGCGCTGACGCTTGGCCTCCAGGCGGGTCGAGCCGCGCAGCGCGGTGACCTCGTCACCGCGGCGACGCGGCTCCGCAGCGCTCTCGCCCTCGCCCGAGCGCGAACCGCGCCGACGACGGCGCCGACGACGGCTCGAGCCCCCGTCGCCCTGCTCGTCGTCGCCCTCGTCGTTCTCGGGCTCGTCGTCGCCCGACGCGGCGTCACCGGGCGTCTCGGTGCCCTCGTCGTCGCGCTCGGCCGAGTCGGTCCGGCGGCGGCCACGGCCACCGCGACGACGACGGCGGCGCTGGGCCGCCGACCCCTCCGCGCCGTCGTCCTCGGCCTCGTCGGTGCTGCCGCCCGAGTTGCTGCCCGAGTCGGTGGCCGGGGTCGCGTCCGCGGACTCCTGGGCGGCGGCGTCGGCCGTGAGGTCGCCGCCGGCGCCCGCCAGGTCGTCGCCGGCAACCGTCTCGGCGACGGTCTCCTCGGCCGCAGCCTTGTCCTGCGTCTCGTCGGTGCGCGCACCACGGCCCCGACGGCCGCGACGACGGCTCGGACGCTCGCCGCCCTGCGCCTCGTCGCCGGCCTCGACCGGCGCGCCCTCGGCGGGTCCGGCGGCGTCGGCCTTCTCCGCGGGGACCTCCTCGGCGGTGTGGCGGGCGGCCTGCGAGATCTCCTCGGGCGAGCCCGTGCTGGACGTCGCCCGGCGACGGCGCGGGCGCGAGGTCGTGAGGTCCGGTGCCTGGAACAGCAGTGCCGTGGTCGCCAGTCGCGGCGCCAGGGGTGCGGCGGCCTCGCTCGCAGGCTCGGTCGCGGCCCGGTCGGCGGGCGCGGGGGTCACGTCCTGCGCGACCGCGGCGTCCTCGTCCTCCTCCTCGACGACCTCGGGCGCCTCCTCGACCACGGGCTCCGGGGCGGTGGTGGCGCGGCGCGCGCGACGACGGGCCGGCTTCTCGGGGGCCTTCTCGGGGTCTTCTCGGCGGCCTGAGGGGCGGACGCGTCGTCCGCGGTGGGCGTCTGCTCGTCGGTGCCCTCGAGCGCCTCGGGAGCGAGCGCCTCGGGCGCGGGCGTCGCGACCGGACGCGTCGCCGCACGTCGGCGACGCGCGGGCCGGGCCGGCGCCTCGGCGTCGGCAGGCTGCGTGTCCGGCGACTCAGCGTCCGGCGACTGAGCGTCGGGCGACGGAGCGTGGGACGACACGGTGTCCGACGGCTCGGCGGCCGACTCGGGCGCCGCGTCGGTGGCGGGCGCCTCGGCGGCCTTAGCGCCGGCCTTCGTCGCGCGGGGCGCGCGGGTACGGCGCGCCTTGGCGGGCTTCTCCGCCGCGGGCGTCTCGGCCACGGCGACCTCGGGCGCGGCGACCTCGGGCGCCGTGACCTCGGGAGCAGAGATGTCGACGGGCGGGGCCTCGACGGGCGGCGTCTCCCCCGCGGCGGCCTCGGCCGCCACCGCCTCGGGCGGAGCCGCGGGGCGCGATGCGCGACGACGACGCGGGCGCGTGGTCGTCGGCTCACCCCCGTCCAGGCTCGGTGCTGCTGCTGCGTCGAGCTCGGGGGTGTTCTGGTCGGTCACGCGAAGCGCTCCTGGGTACCGCGAACCACCCTCCACACGTGTGGCGGTCCTCGGTCGGTCGGTCGTCGCCCACGCGGCGCGTGGCGGCGGAAGTCGGTGGTCGCGGCCGCACACCGGGCCGGCGCGCACCATCGCCTGCCTCGTCCGTCCGGGCCGGGTGGCCTCTCGACGGTGCAGCGGCGGCTGGCGCGCGCAGCGCACTGGGTGCGAGCTCACGGGTCCGCCTCGCGGTGTGGGCGCTCGTCGGACCGCGGTCAGTATCGCACAGCACGGCCGCCGGGGCGCGTCCCGGCGTCCCGGCGGTTCACGACACGACGTCAGGTCCCGGGACCTTGGTCCCGGGACCGTCGACAGCGCCGTCCTAGCGTTTCGCCCAGGTGGGTTCACGCCCGATCCCACGCCGCCCGCACGCCTTCCGGAGAACACGTGGACGCCCTCGACCTGGCCCGCTGGCAGTTCGGCATCACGACCGTCTACCACTTCATCTTCGTGCCGCTGACGATCGGCCTGTCGCCGCTCGTCGCGATCATGCAGACGATCTGGTACCGCACGGGCAACGAGCGCTGGCTGCGACTGACCAAGTTCTTCGGCAAGCTCCTGCTGATCAACTTCGCGATCGGCGTCGCCACCGGCATCGTGCAGGAGTTCCAGTTCGGCATGGCGTGGAGCGAGTACTCGCGCTTCGTCGGGGACGTGTTCGGGGCGCCGCTCGCCATGGAGGCGCTCGCCGCGTTCTTCGTCGAGTCGACGTTCCTCGGGCTGTGGATCTTCGGCTGGGACAAGCTGCCCAAGAAGATCCACCTCGCGTGCATCTGGGCGGTCGCGATCGCGACGAACCTGTCGGCGTACTTCATCCTCGCGGCCAACTCGTGGATGCAGCACCCCGTGGGCATCACGTACAACTTCGAGACCGGTCGCGCCGAGATGAACGACATCGGCGCGGTGCTCACGAACCCGACGGTGCTCGCCGCGTTCCCGCACACGATCACCGCCGCGCTCCTGACCGCGGGCACGTTCGTCGCCGGCATCGCCGCCTGGTGGATGGTGAAGAAGGTCCGCTCGGGCGACGCCGCCACGGCGCGTGACGTGTACCGACCGGCCGTGATCCTCGGTCTCGTCGCGATGCTCGTCGGCGGCGCGGGCGTCGCGATCTCGGGCGACTCGCAGGCCAAGCTGATGTTCGACCAGCAGCCGGCGAAGATGGCGGCCGCCGAGGGCCTGTGCGAGTCGGCCGACGGCGCGTCGTTCTCGATCCTCGCGATCGGCGACCTCACCAACGACTGCGCGGGCGTCAAGCACCTCATCGAGATCCCCGGCCTGACCTCGTTCCTCGCGACCGGCGAGTTCGACTCCCGGGTCCGTGGCGTCGACGAGCTGCAGGACTACTACGCGCAGTGGATCCGCGACTGGGAGGAGGCCAACGGCGTCGCCCCCACGTTCGACGACGACACGCGCTTCTACCCGAACCTCGCGATCACCTACTGGTCGTTCCGCCTCATGATCGGCTTCGGCGTCGGTTCGGCGGCCCTGTCGCTCGCCGCTCTGTGGCTGCTGCGCAAGAAGGGCGCGGTCACGGACAAGCCGTGGTTCGGCACGCTGGGCATCGCCGCGATCGCCACGCCGTTCCTGGCCTCGTCGTTCGGCTGGATCTTCACCGAGATGGGCCGGCAGCCGTGGGTGGTCGCCCCGAACCCGAACTCCTCGGGCGTCGACGGCGTGTGGCTGCTGACCGCGCGGGGCGTCTCGGTCGTCACGAGCCCCACGACGATCTGGATCTCGCTGATCGGCTTCACGCTCCTGTACGGCGTGCTCGCCGTGGTCTGGTACCGCCTCATGCACCGCTACGCGGTCGAGGGCGTCGCCGCCAGCGAGAAGGACCCGAGCCCCGAGGCGCGCGCCGCCGCCGGGGGCGACGGCTCCGACGACGACTCGACCCTGTCCTTCGCCTACTGAGCCGCGAGACGGAGACATCACCATGGAGCTCACGACCGTCTGGTTCGTCCTCATCGCGGTCCTGTGGACCGGCTACCTCGTGCTCGAGGGGTTCGACTTCGGTGTCGGCATGCTGCTCGGCCTCCTGCCCAAGAAGGGCGACAAGGAGCGCGAGCGACGCGTCATGATCAACACGATCGGCCCGGTGTGGGACGGCAACGAGGTGTGGCTGCTCACCGCGGGCGGAGCGACCTTCGCGGCGTTCCCCGAGTGGTACGCGACGCTGTTCAGCGGGTTCTACCTGCCGCTGTTCCTCATCCTCGTCGCGCTCATCGTGCGCGTCGTGGCGTTCGAGTGGCGCGGCAAGATCGACGACGACCGCTGGCGTGCCTGGGCCGACCGCGCGCTGATCTTCGGCTCTTGGCTGCCGTCCGTCCTGTGGGGTGTGGCGTTCGCGAACATCGTGCGCGGGGTCGAGCTCGACGCCGACCACCAGTACGTGGGCGGGTTCTTCGCGCTGCTCAACCCGTTCGCGCTGCTCGGCGGCGTGGTGACCGCCCTGATCTTCCTGACGCACGGCGCCGTGTTCCTGGCGCTGAAGTCCGACGGCGACATCCGCACGCGGGCCGGCGCCTTCGCCGCGCGCTCGTCGGTCGCGACGCTCGTCGCGGCGGGCGTGTGGGCCGTGTGGCTGCAGCTGTCCTACTCCGACGAGGGCTGGACGTGGGCCGCGGTCGCCGTCGCCGCCGTCGCGCTCGTCCTCCTGGTGCTTGCGACCCGCGCGCGCCGCGAGGGCCGGGCGTTCGTCGCGTCCGCCGTCGCGATCGTCGCCGCCGTGGTGCTGATCTTCGGCTCGCTCTTCCCGGACGTCATGCCCGCGTTCGACCCGGCGAACTCGCTCACGGTCGAGAACGCGTCGTCGACGAGCTACACGCTCACGGTGATGACGTGGGTCGCGGTGATCCTCACCCCGCTCGTCCTGCTCTACCAGGGCTGGACGTACTGGGTGTTCCGCAAGCGTCTGACGACCGAGCACCTCCCCGCGCCCGCGGGCCTGCGCTTCGAGCGTCCGGTCGAGGCGCACGCCGGTCCGACGGACTCCGCGGGATCGGGCACGATCGAGGGGTGAGACCGCTCGACCCGCGCCTGCTGCGCCACGCCCGCGCAGCGCGGTGGTACGTCGCCCTGACCGTCGCGCTCGGTTTCGTGACCGCCGCCCTGGTCGTCGCGCAGGCACTCCTGCTGGCACACGCGCTCGGGCGGGCCGTGTCCGACGGCGTGGACCTCGGGGCCGGCGCGTGGGACGCGCTCGCCCCGCTCGTCGGCTGGCTCGTGCTCGTCGTCGCCCTGCGCGTGCTCGTCACCGTGGTGCAGGAGCGGTACGCGCACCGGGCCGCGGCGCGCGCGGTGGCCGAGCTGCGCGAGCGCGTCGTCGCGCACGCCACCGCGCTGGGACCGCGACGGCTCGGCGACGGCCGCGCACCCGAGGTCGTCGCTCTCGCGACGCGCGGGCTCGACGACCTCGAGCCGTACTTCGTGCGCTACCTGCCGCAGCTCGTGCTCGCGGCGACGGTCACACCCGCGACGCTGCTCGTGGTGCTCGGGCTGGAGTGGGTGTCCGCGGCGATCCTCGCCGCCGTGCTCCCCCTCGTCCCGCTGTTCATGTGGCTCGTGGGCGTGCTGACGCAGGGCCGCTCGCAGCGGGGCCTCGCGGCCATGCAGCGGCTCTCGGCGCAGGTCCTCGAGCTCGTCGCGGGGCTGTCGACGCTGCGGGCGCTCGGGCGCGAGCGCGGCCCAGGCGCGCGCGTCCAGGCGCTCGGCGACGCGCACCGGCGGGCGACGATGGGCACGCTGCGGATCGCGTTCCTGTCGGGCATGGTGCTCGAGCTGCTGGCGACGTTGTCGGTCGCGCTCGTCGCGGTCGGCGTCGGGCTGCGGCTCGTGCACGGCCACCTCGACCTGGTGACCGGCCTCGCGGTGCTCGTCCTCGCGCCCGAGGTGCTCGCCCCGCTGCGGGCCGTGGGCGCGCAGTTCCACGCCTCGACCGACGGCGTCGCCGCCGCCGAGGCCGCGTTCGCGCTGCTCGAGGAGCCGCTGCCCGTCGCCGCGGCCGCCACCGGGCCGGCGCCCGACCTGAGCCGCACCGCCGTGCGGCTCGAGCACGTCACCGTGCGCACCGCCCGCGGCGCCACGCCCGACGACCTGAGCGTCGTGCTGACCCCCGGCCGGGTGACCGCACTCGCCGGGCCGCCCGGGTCGGGCAAGTCCACCGCCGTCGAGGTGCTGCTCGGCCTCCTGCCGCCCGACGAGGGCCGCGTGGTGCTCGGCGAGGACGCGGTCGTCGTCGCCGCCGACGCCCCGGGCACGGTCGACCTCGCCGACTTCCGGCGGCAGGTCTCGTGGCTGCCCCAGCGTCCCGTGCTGGAGCCCGGCACGCTCGCACAGGTCGTGGGCGGCGACGACGAGCAGCGCGCCGCCGCCGCGGCCGTGACGGGGCTCGACGTCGTGGTCGACGAGCTCCCCGAGGGCTGGGCGACCCGCGTCGGCCGGGGCGGGCACGGCCTGTCCGTCGGTCAGGCGCAGCGTGCGGCGCTCACGCGCGCGCTCGTCGTGGCGGCACCGCTCGTCGTGCTCGACGAGCCCACCGCGCACCTCGACGACGCGAGCGAGCGCGTGGTGCTCCGCACCGTCGCGGCGCTGCGCGACGCCGGACGCACCGTGCTGCTCGTCGCGCACCGGCCCGCGCTCCTCGCGTGCGCGGACGACGTCGTGGTGCTCGCGGGCGAGCGGGTGACGCCGTGACGGCGACCCGCCCCACGGCCCCGCGCGTGGTGGAGCTGCGCGACTCCCCCGCGCGCGGCACGCTGCGCCGGGCCGTCGCGCTGCTCGAGGTCGACCGCCGACGGTTCGCGTTCGCGGTCCTGCTCGGCACGCTCGCGCTCGGCTGCGCGGTCGCGCTCGCCGCCGTCTCCGCGTGGCTCATCGCCCGCGCCTCCCAGATGCCGCCCGTGCTGACCTTGTCGGTCGCGACGGTCGGTGTGCGTGCGTTCGGCGTCGGGCGCGGCGTGCTGCGGTACGTGGAGCGGCTCGTCTCGCACGACCTGGCGCTGTCCGGCATGAGCCGGCTGCGGACCTCGCTCTACGAACGGCTCGCGTCCGGGCAGCCGGGCGCGGTGCTCGCCGTGCGGCGCGGCGACCTGCTCGCCCGGGTCGGGGCGGACGTCGACGACGTCGGCGACCTCGTCGTGCGCGGCCTGCTGCCCGCCGCGGTCGCGGCGACCCTCGGCGTCGCGACCACCGCGGCCATGACGATGATCTGGCCGCCCGCCGGCCTCGCGCTCGGCGCCTGCCTGGTGCTCGCGGGGGTGGTCGCACCGTGGCTCGCCGACCGCGGCGCCCGCACGTCGGAACGGCTCGGCACCCGGGCCCGCGCCGACGTCACCGCCGAGGCCCTCGCGCTGCTCGACGACGCCGGGCCGCTCACCGTCGCGGGTCGTGTCCCGCAGCGCCTCGCCGCGCTGCGTGAGGCCGACGCCCGCGCGCGTGCCGCGGTGGACGCGGGTGCCGGCCCCTCCGCCCTGGCAGCCGGGCTCGGCCAGCTCGCCACGGGGCTGGCGGTGCTCGCGGCCCTCGTCACCGGCATCCCGGCGGTCGGCGACGGCCGGCTCGCCCCGGTGCTCCTCGCGGTCGTCGTGCTGACCCCGCTCGCCGCGTTCGAGGCGACGTCGGTCCTCCCCCATGCCGCGGTCCAGGTGCACCGCTCGCGCGCGGCCGCCGCGCGCATCCTCGCGCTGCTCGACGCGGCCGGCACCGCACCGGGCAGCACCGCACCGGACGGCACCGCACCGGACGGCACCGCGTCGGCCGATACCGCACCGGCCAGCACCGCGCAGGCCGCCGGCACGCGCGCGACGCGTCTGGCCGCACGCGACCTCGTCGTCGGCTGGCCGGGCGGACCCGACCTGCTGTCCCTGGACCTCGACCTGCGCGTCGGGCGCCTCGTCGCCGTCGTCGGTCCCTCCGGGACGGGCAAGACGACGCTCCTGCTCACGCTCGCGGGCCTGCTCGCACCGCACGCCGGCGACGTGGACGTGGACGGTTCGACCTCCGGCGGTGGCACGGCGCCGGTGCCGGGCCGCTCGACGTCCCTCACCGCCGAGGACGCCCACGTGTTCGGCACGACGCTGCTGGAGAACCTGCGCGTCGCGCGCGGCGACGTGACACCCGACGAGGCGAGCGCGGCGCTGGCCGCCGTCGGGCTCGGACCCTGGCTCGCGGACCTGCCGGACGGCCTCGCCACACCGCTCGGGCCGGACGGTCGCACCCTGTCCGGCGGCGAGCGCCGCCGCCTGCTGCTCGCGCGCGCGCTGCTGACCGGCACGCCGTTCCTCCTGGTCGACGAGCCGACGGAGCACCTCGACGGTGCGGGCGCCGACGACGTGCTGCACGTCCTGCGCGCGCAGCACGACCGGGGCGTGCTCGTCGTGACGCACCGCCTGACCGGGCTGGAGGTCGCGGACGAGGTGATCCGCATCGCGGACGGCCGGGTCGCGGCGCGCGGTACGCATGCGCACCTGCTCGCGCACGACGACGGCTACCGTGAGGCCGTGCAGCACGAGCTCCAGGACCAGCGATGAGCGACGACAACCCGGGCCCGGCCCACCGCCGCGGCGGCCGCGGCGAGGACGGCCTGGTCCCGGTCGCCGGACAGCCGTTCACCGGCGGCGTCATGTCCGACTCGCAGGCTCCGCCCGTCCCGCTCACCGGCGACGCGCTCACCGACCTGCTCGACGCGATCCTCGCGGTCGCCTCCGAGCTCGAGCTGCCCGCCGTCCTCAACCGGTTCGTGCAGGTCAGCGCGGAGCTCACGGGCGCCCGGTACGGCGCGATCAACGTGCTCGACGACAACGGCGCCTCCACCACGTTCGTCTACACGGGCGTGCCCACGGCGATCGCCCGGATGATGCGGCACGCCCCGCACGCGCGCGGCGTCCTCGGCCAGATCCCGGTCCTGGGCGCGCTGCGCCTCGACGACCTCACCGACCACCCCGCGTTCCAGGGCTGGCCCGCCAACCACCCGCCGATGGGCTCCTTCCTCGGCGCGTCCGTCCGGCTGGGTGACCACGTGTTCGGCCAGCTGTACCTGTCCGAGAAGCCGGGCGGGTTCACGGAGTCCGACGAGCAGACCGTGATCGCGCTCGCCGCCGCGACCGGTGTCGCGGTCGCGAACGCCCAGCTCTACGCCGAGTCCGGCCGCCGCGAGCACTGGCTGCGCGCGGGCCAGGAGATCACGACGATGCTGCTCGAGGGCATCGACGAGGAGGACGCGCTCGCGCACATCGCCGCCACGGCGCGCGCCGTCGCCGGGGCGGACACGGCCGCGCTCGCGCTGCCCGGTGTCGGGGGCCGGCTCATGATCGAGCTCGCCGACGGGCACGACGCCGACCGCCTGGTCGGCGTGCAGATGCCCGAGCACGGGCGTGCCTGGACCGTCATGACCGAGGGTCGGGGTCTGCTGACGCCCTCGCTGTCCGCGTCACGCAACGTCAAGGTCGAGCAGATGCGCGCGTTCGGCCCCGCGATGTTCGCGCCGCTGCAGACCTCCGGCCGCGGGGTCGGGGTGCTGATCCTGCTGCGGCGCGTCGGGTCGCTGCCGTTCGAGGAGAGCGACCTCGCCACCGCCGAGTCGTTCGCCTCCCAGGCCGCCCTCGCGTTCGTCCTCGCCGAGGCCCGGCACGCACAGGACATCGCCGCGCTGCTCGACGAGCGTGAGCGCATCGCGCGTGACCTGCACGACATGGCGATCCAGCAGCTCTTCGCGACCGGCATGCAGCTCGAGACCGTGCGCCGCCGCGCCGCCCGCGGCGTCGACCCGTCCGAGCTCACCTCGATCGTCGAGGAGGCCCTCGACAACGTCGACTCCTCCGTGCGGGAGATCCGCAAGATCGTCCACGCGCTGCGTGACCCCGACGCCGCCACCGGCCTCGTCGAGCGGCTGCGCCGCGAGGCGTCGCTCGCACGCACCGGCCTCGGGTTCGCCCCCTCGCTCGTCGTCCAGCTCGACGGCGCACCCCTGTCCGACGACGGGCTCGACGAGGACCGCCTCGACGAGCGCGTCGGCACGGAGCTGACCGACGACGTCGTCGCGGTCGTGCGTGAGGGGCTCGCCAACGCCGCGCGGCACGCGCACGCGTCGTCCGTGTCCGTCCGCGTGGACGTGTCGGGTCAGGGGCCGCTCGGCTCGGTGCGGGTCGACGTCGAGGACGACGGCCTGGGCCTGCCCACGACGCGCAGCCGCCGCTCCGGCACCGGCAACCTCGCCTCCCGCGCCCGCCAGCACGGCGGCACGTTCACCCTCGGCACCGCACCCGGCGGCCGCGGCACCCTCCTGAGCTGGCAGGCCCCCCTCGGCTGACCCGCACCTGGAGATCCCGGCGTGAGGTCCGCGTCGAGGCGGGCATGGCGAACGCGAGGTTCTGCTGCCTGATCGGCGTGCCCGAGCGGGTCGTGGCGGGCTGGCAGGACCGCGCCCGGGCGGTTGCCCGGTCAAGGGCGCTCGACCGTGAGCAGGTCACCGGTACCGATCTGGCGATGCGCTGCGCGTACGACGACGCGGGCAACGTCATCAGCGCGAAGGACCAGCCCACCGCGAAGATCGGCAAGGCGGCCCTGCCCTGGGACAACCAGTGCTTCCAGTACGACGAGCTGCGCCGCCTGATCCAGGCGTGGACCGCGAAGTCGGCCACCTCGTGCGCCGCGCCGAGCACAGCCTCCGAGGTGGGTGGAGCTGCGCCTTATTGGCACCCGTACACCTTGAACCGTCACGGCTTCTCGGCCGCTTCCTTGTGATGAAGGATGGCGAGATGCCTAAGAAGTACGACCCCGAGGTCAAGGCTCGGGCGGTGCGGATGGTGCGTGAGCACGTCAAGGACTACGGGTCGGTGACGGCGGCGTCGGTCGCGGTCGGTGCCCAGCTGGGGATCGCGCGGGAGTCGCTGCGTCGCTGGGTCGCGCAGGCCGACATCGACGACGGCGCCCGGCCCGGTGTCAGCACGGCGGAGTCCGAGGAGATCCGCCGGCTCAAGGCGGAGAACAAGCGGCTGGCGGAGGCGAACGCGATCCTGCGCGCGGCTTCCATTTTCTTCGCGGGAGAGCTCGACTCCCGAAACCGCTGATCATGGGGTTCATCGACTCCATGAGGGGCAAGGGCTTCGCGGTCGAGACGATCTGCGCCGTCCTGCGTGAGCAGGGCGTGCAGGTCGCCGCGAGGACGTACCGGTCCTGGTCCAGGCTGTCGCCGGCAGCGCGGACGGTGTCGGACGCGGTCGTGGTCGACGCGATCCGCTCGTCACGGATCGACGAGCACGGCCGACCGACCCCGGAGTCGCTCTACGGGCGACGCAAGACGACCGCGCTGCTGCGTCGCCGCGGCCTGGCAGTGGCGCACTGCACGGTCGACCGGCTGATGCGTGAGCACGGCTGGAACGGGTTGGGGGCTTGACCCCGGTTCTTGGACACGCTGAATCCAGCATCTGCTGGGGAAGCGAGATGATTCAGGAACCATGGCCAGGAAGAACTACTCCGAGGAGTTCCGTCGTCAGGCTGTCGACTTGTACGAGTCCATCCCGGGCGCCACGGTCCGCGGCATCGCCGAGGATCTCGGCATTGTGCGCGGCACGCTGCGGCACTGGCTCGAGGTCTACGGGACCGGCAAGAAGACCGCCGCTGACGGGACGTTGACCTCCAGCCCGCTGCAGTCCAAGACGTCCCCGGCGAGGTCGTCCGCGCCGGCCGGGGAGACGCCGGAGCAGAAGATCGCCCGGCTCGAGGCCAGGGTGAACGAGCTCGAGGTCGAGACCACCAAGCTCACGACCGAGCGGGAGATCCTGCAGCGGGCGGCCAAGTATTTCGCCGGGGAGACGCGCTGGTGAGTCGCTTCCAGTTCGTCGCCGACAACTCCACCACCTTCGAGGTGAAGCGACTGTGCGAGCTCGTCGAGATCGAGCGCTCGTCCTACTACGCCTGGCTCAAGGCGGCCCCTGCCCGCGGAGCCAAGGCGGCCGCGGACGCCGCGCTGGCCGAGCGGATCAGGGCCATTCATGCCGTCGACAACACCCAGGGCGCGCCGCGGATCACCGTCGAGCTCAACGCTCAGCTCGGCGACAGCGGTCCTGGCGGTGAGCGGGTGAACCACAAGCGCGTCGCGCGGGTGATGCGGGTCGAGGGCATCCGGGGCTATGTGAAGAAGCGCCGGGCGCGGACCACGATCCCCGAGCCGTCGGGACAGAAGTACCCCGACCTGGTCAACCGCGACTTCACCGCCGAGCGCCCCAACGAGCGCTACGTCGGGGACATCACCTACCTCCCGATCGCGGACGGCACGAACCTGTACCTGGCGACCGTGATCGACTGCTACAGCCGACGGCTCGTCGGCTGGGCGATCGCCGACCACATGCGCACCGAGCTGGTCGAGGACGCCCTGAAGGCCGCCGCCGCAACCCGGGGCAGCCTCAAGGGCGCCGTGTTCCACAGCGACCACGGGTCGGTCTACTGCTCCAAGGCCTACGCCAAGCTGTGCCGCAAGCTCGGTCTCACCCAGTCCATGGGCGCCGTCGGCTCCTCGGCCGACAACGCACTGGCGGAATCGTTCAACGCCACGATCAAGCGCGAGGTCCTCCAAGACGCCGCCTGCTGGCCCGACGAGCTGACCTGCCGCCGACAGGTCTTCACGTGGCTCGTCCGCTACAACACCCGCCGCCGTCACTCCTGGTGCGGCTACCTGTCCCCCTCCAACTACGAGGCCCGCCGGGCCACTACGCTGCCCACCGCTGCGTAATCACACCCCGTGTCCAAGATCCGGGGGTAGGGCCCTTGCGCCGCGGCCGGATGCACCGCACCACGATCCCCGCCAAGGACGGGGCCCGGGCCGGTGACCTGCTCAACCGGGACTTTCGTGCGGGCGCACCGAACCGGGTCTGGGTGGCCGACTTCACCTACGTGCGCACCTGGGCTGGGTTCGTCTACGTGTCGTTCGTCGTGGACGTGTTCGCCCAGAAGATCGTGGGCTGGCACGCGATGTCGTCCCGGCCGACCGATCTCGTCATGGTCCCGCTGCGGATGGCCCGTTGGTGTCAACGACGGACTGGAACTGACCCCGTAGCGACGGATTGGGATTGACCCCCAGGGGGTCGGTTCGTGCTACTGGTCGCGGTCCTTGGCGAGCAGTTCGCGGCGGGCCCGGGTGCGGTAGGACTCGCCCGCGAGGGTGAGGACCTCGGCGTGGTGGACGAGTCGGTCGATCATCGCGGCGGCGACGACCTCGTCGCCGAAGACCTCGCCCCAGCGCCCGAAGGGCAGGTTGCTGGTGACGAGGATGGAGCCGGTCTCGTAGCGGGAGTCGACGAGCTGGAAGAACAGGTTCGCGGCGTCGGTGTCGAAGGGGATGTAGCCGACCTCGTCGATGATGATCAGCTTGTAGCGGCGGATCTTCTTCAGTTCGGCCTCCAGCGCGCTGGCGTGGTGGGGCGGGCGAGGCGGTCGATCCAGTTCGTCGCGGTGTCGAACAGCACGCTGTTGCCGGACTGCGCGGCCTTGATGCCCAGCCCGATCGCGAGGTGGGTCTTGCCGAGTCCGGGCGGGCCGAGCAGGATCACGTTCTCCGCCTTGGGCACGAACGTCGCGGTGGCCAGGTGCGCGAGCACGTCCTTGCGCAGCGAGGGCAGGTGCTCGAGGTTGAAGTCCTCCAACGTCTTGATCGCCGGGAAGTGCGCGGTGCGGATCCGCATCGTCGTGCCGGCCGACTCCCGGTCGGCGACCTGGCGTTCCAGGACCGCGGCCAGGTACTCCTTGTGCGACCAGTTCGCCTCCCGCGCCTGCTCGGCCAGGCTCTCCCAGGTCCGCCCGATCGTCGGGGTCTTCAGGACCCTGGTCAGGTAGGCGAGCTTGGATCCCAGCCCGTCGGGGGTCGGTCTGGTCTTCGTCGTGGTGGTCATCTACCTCCCTTCAGCGGTTGCCGCTCCCGGGGCGGGGCGGGGGTCGAAGTCGACGCCGAACAGGGCGTCGTAGTCCGGCAGCGCCCGAATCGTCACGACGTGCCCATCGCCGTGAACACGGGTCGAGCGCGCCTGCTGCTGGCGGCGGATCGCGAGGTCTTGGCGCAGCGCCCTGGCCGTCGCCTGGTGGGTGGGGTCGGTGATCGTGCGGGCGTGGCCCCAGTCACGGGCGTGGTCGGCCACGACCTGCCCCGCGCAGGTCGCCACGACCCGGGCCGGGGTGGCCAGGACCTCGACGAACCGGCCGATGGCCCGCGGGTCGATCGAGTAGTCGTTGGCGTCGATGCGCACGTAGTAGTCCCGCCCGAGCCGGACCCGGTGCGTGAGCCCGATCGACGGTGCGACCGGCGGCAGGGCGACCATCGCCGCCCGGTCGGCCGCCCAGCGGTCCGTGGGCGTCAACGACCCGATCGAGCGCAGCACCCGCGTGTTCGCGCGCGTCGCCAGCCAGCCGCTGATCTGCTCGGTGAAGTCCACCGGCGAGGTGAACGTGCGCCCGGGCAGGAACGAGGTCTCGAAGAACCCGTTGCGACGCTCGACCAGGCCCTTGAACTCCGGATCTCGCGGCGGAGCGAGCTTGAGCCGGACCCCGATCGTCCCCGCGAAGCTGGTCGCCTCGATCGTGGGCCGCCCGGTCCCGCCGATCGCGGCCTCCCGGTCCCAGACCAGCGTCCGAGGACAGGCGTCCCACCCCGCGACGATCTGCCACATCCCGGCCAGGATGTCCCCGGCCTTGCGCGAGGCGATCATCACCCCGCCCGTGACGCGTGAGTACCCGCACGTCATCGCCAGCACCGGCAGCACCCGCTCCTGCCCGCCGCCCACGGGGATCGGCTGCGGCGGGAACCACAGGTCGCACTGGGCGACCTCTGAACCGCCCCGGGTTCAGTGGAGGCTCGGTTCTCTGGTCTCCAGCGTCGTCGACGCCGGGTTCTGACGGTAGTGGTTGGCCTCGTGCTCGGAGGGTGGGATGTCGCCGAGCTCGGTGTGCAGGCGCCGGTTGTTGAACCAGTCGACGTACTCGAGCGTGGCGATCTCGACGTCGTCGAGCGTGCGCCATGGTCCCTTGCGGCGGATCAGCTCGTTCTTGAACAAGCCGATCGTGGACTCGGCCAGGGCGTTGTCGTAGGCGTCGGCGACGGACCCGATCGAGGCGCGCATCCCGAGCGCGGCGAGCCTCTCGGTCAGCGCCAGACTGACATATTGGGCTCCCGCGTCGCTGTGGTGGATCAACCCGGCCAGGTCGTTGACCCCGGCGCGGCCGCGCGCCCAGACGGCCATCTCGAGGGTGTCGGTGACCAGGTCGGCGCGCATGCGGGTGTCGGCCTTCCAACCGACGATCATCCGGGAGAACACGTCGATGACGAACGCGACGTAGCTGAAGCCGGCCCAGGTCCGGACGTAGGTGAAGTCCGCCACCCACAGCTGGTTCGGCGCGGTCGCGGTGAACGCCCGGTTGACCAGGTCACCGGCCCGAGAACCGTCCTTGCCCGGGATTGTGGTGCGCTTGGCCCGGCCGCGGACGACTCCGTGCAGGTCAGCGGCCCGCATGAGTCGCTCGACCGTGCAGCGCGCGACCGGGTGACCGGCGCGGTGCAGGTGCTTCCACATCTTCCGCGCCCCATAGACCGAGTAGTTCGCCGCGTGCTCGACGACGATCACCTCGCTCAGCGCCGCGTCGGTGAGCGCCCGCTTCGAGGGCGGTCGGACCTTGGCCGCGTAGTAGGTGCTCGGGGCGACCTGCAGTTCCGCGCAGATCGGCTCGACCCCGAACTCCTGACGGTGGGCGTCGATGAACGCCACTACCTGGTCGACGGGCGGTCGAGCTCCGCCGCGAAGAAAGCCGACGCACTGCGCAAGATCGCGTTCGACCTGCGCAGCTCCCGGTTCTCCCGCTCCAGCTGGGCGATCCGCGCCGCATCCGCAGTGCTCGTCCCGGGCCGGTCCCCGGCGTCGATCTCGGCCTGCTTGACCCACCCGCGCAGCGTCTCCGGGTTGATCCCGAGTTGCTCACCGATCCGCCGCGCCGCTGCCGGTCGGGTCGCCGGGTCCTTCCTCGCGTCCAGCACGAGCCGGATCGCCCGCTCCCGAAGCTCGTCCGGGTACTTCCTCGGTGCTGCCATGACTCTCATCCTCCGTGGATTGAGAGCCTCCATGGAACCCGGGGCGGTTCACTCGCCGGGGTCGTACTCGACCCGGTCGGCCGGGTCGGGCGGCACGAACAACGGCCGCAGCTCACGGACCCGGTCCTTCAGGACCGTCAGCGACCGCGTCCACCCGATCCGCTCCGCGATCACCGTCGCAGGCATCCGCGGGAACTCCGCCAGCAACGCCCGGATCTGCGGCTCGACCGCGTCGACGGCCGAACCCCGCGGACCGCGCTCGCGCGAGGGCGGCGCCTCGGCCCGTAACGCTGCTCGGACCGTGTTGCGCGCCAGCCCGAGCCGACGCGCGATCTCCTTGATCGGGACCCCTTCGGCCCGATGCAGCCGACGGATCTCAGCCCAACCTTCCAGCGCAATCACCCCTCCAGAGTCCCGGAGGGGGTCAGTCCCAATCCGTCGTCAGGGGGTCAGTCTCAGCGCGTCGTCGAGAACACCGCTCCGCGGCTCCGGCCGCCCACAGGTGGACAGCGGGACCCCGGCTGACCGCCCGCACACCGGCCGCACCGTCACCGTCCGTAGACCGGCTCGCGACGAGCGCGTGCGGCCCGTGCACGGCCTGGGTGGGTGCGAGGCACCCCGCTCCCCCGCAGCCTTGATCCTCACGCACGAGAGCCCCCCGTCAAGAGCGCTGCGCGTCACTCCGTGATGCGTCTACGCCGCACCCTTGACGGGGGGCTCTCGTGCGTTGGCTGGCCGCTATCGGGGACGGGGGAAGTGCCGGGGGCCGGCCTCAGACCGACGTCGCCTCGTCGGCCTTGGCCAGCGCCCGCGACACGCTGGACGCACCGACGCCGAGCACACGTGCGATGTGCGCGATGCTCTGCCGGTGGACAAGGACCAGAGGAGGCCTCCGGCGTGACGATCTACACGACCAACGAGTGGCAGGGGCACGGCAAGCAGAACTACTACTGGAACGAGTACCGGCTGGAAGGCAACAGCGTCGTCAAGTACAAGTGCCACCGACAGAAGTTCTTCGATGGCGACGAGAGCACCTGGCATCACGATGAGGAAGTCGTGGAGTCGTGGGACCTCGACGATTCGAGCATGCCCGACTGGCTGCGCCAGTACCTCTGAGGGGATCATCCGGGCGACCGTGTTGATCCGGCGCTGTCCGATCAGACGGTCGTCGTCTCCTCGGCCTTCGCCAGTGCGCGCGAGACGCTGGACGCGCCCACGCCGAGCACGCGGGCGATGTGCGCGATGCTCTGACCCTGCTCGTGCATCCGCGCCGCGGCCGCGGTGCGCTCGGGGGTCATCACCGACGGCCGGCCGCCGACCCGGCCCTGCGCGCGGGCGTGCGCCAGGCCGCGGCGGGTGTTGTCGCGGATGGTGTCGACGCGCAGCTGCGCGAACACCGCCACGATCCCGAACAGGGCGCGGCCCATCGGGGTCGTGGTGTCGATGTCCGGCTCCGTCAACGACTTGATGTTGACGCCGCGCTCGTGCAACTCGTTGATGGTCTCGATGGCCATCTTCTCGCTGCCGGCGATCCGATCGAGCCGGCGCACGAGCAAGGTGTCCCCGGCGCGCAGGTAGTCCAGGCACGCGAGCCACTGCGGGCGGTCCCTCACCCGGCTGGACTCGCCCTGGTCGACGAACACCCGCACCGCGCCGGCGGCGCGCAGCTCGGCCTCCTGCGCGGCCGGGTCCTGGTCGTGACGTGACACGCGCGCGTAGCCGACGACGTTGCTCATCGGCCCTCCCCTCGTCCCGTGGTGTAGCCCTGCCCCGGCAGACCCAGACCGGTGCGACGGGGCCGCTCCGTGGTGCTCTGCGCGGCCGTGCTGGGTCCCGGGGTAGCCGGTCGCGGGTAGCTCGCGCTGAGCAGCGAGCGCACTTGTGCGGCGGCGTCGACGGCGGGTGCTGGCGCTGCCGGGCGCTCGACCGCGATGTGTCGGAACACCGGTACGAGCGAGTCCGGCACCGGGTCGTAGGCGAGCAGGTCCGGGCGGGTGAACTCCGAGGCCTGGTTCCACTCGAGAGGTGACACGCGGTCGAAGTCGAGGGCGAACCTCGATCGCGCAGCGACGTGCTCCATTAACACCTTCGACGTGCGCCCGTTGCCCTCCCGGAACGGATGAGCCTGGTTCAGATAGGCGAACACGGTCGCTGTCCGCTCCCCGAACTGCTCGCGGTCCAGCCGCTCCCATGCGGTGCTCTCGACCAGCCGGTGCACGTCGCTGAGGTACCGGTCGATCTCGCCGGTCTTGACGTCTCCGAATCCACGTCCGGAGCCCTTGGCCATGTTCACGCCGCGGAACTGTCCGGCCCACTCGTAGACGTCCTGGAACAGGTGCTGGTGAATCGCTCGCACGTGGTCGGCGTCGAACGTGTGCGACACGAGGTCCGGCCGGGCAAGGAGCTGCCGCTGACGCGCACCCGTCATGCGGTACTCGTAACTGCTCAGCGCCTCCGCGCTGCGCCACTCACGCAGGTTCCGCATGACACCCTGGCCGGTCCGCGGGTCATAGGTCTCGGGGTAGAAGTAGAACTCCCAGGAGTCGAACCGGGTAGCCACCTACAGAGCAGCACGCTCGCGCGAGATGGCACGCTCGGCCTTCGCGACCGACCGCCGCTGGTACTCCTCGAACGTGATCGCACCGCGCGCCTCGTCGATCAGGTCCGCGACGTCCTCACGGTTGGGCTCCCAGCCCTCGTGCCACGCACTGGCGAGCGACTGCACGACCGCGCGGCGCTGCGCGCTGTCGAGCTGCGCAAACAACTCAGGCCAGCGCTCCTCAACGTCGAACTTTGTAGCCACGGCGCGGGTCCCCTCTCCTGTGACTTTCGGCGCTAAATGGCGGGGTTCTGCCGCCGCAGCGTGGCGGGACAGTCAGGTGGCGCCGGGAGTGATGGGTCGCAGGACATCCTCGACCTCGTCGTGTCCCTTCCCGGGCCCGATCTCGGCGCGCTGGTGCTGGCACCACTCCAGGGGCGTGCTGCCAAATCTCGTGTCGCGGCGCGTGGGGTCTGCGCCGTGATGGAGCAGGCGGGTAACGCTGTCGGCTCGGCCGGAGAAGGCGGCCTCGTGCAGGGCGGTGGATCCGTCCCGGTCGACCCCATCTACGGGCGTGGACGCTGCGATGAGCTGATCGATCACGTTCAGCCGGCCGTGTGCCGCGGCAGTCCGCAGGGCCGCGACGCGATCCTCTTCACAGGTCTCGGAGCTCAGGGCGCCGGTGACGTCACCAGCAGCCGCAGCCTGAACCAGGTCCTGCGCTCCGGCGGCGAGTAGGACGTCCACGACGTCGGTCATGCCGAAGACGACAGCGTGTCGGAGGGCGGTCCCTCCTGGGACGCCACCGGCGGTGGGCGACGCGGTCGCGTCCAGGTCCGCTCCAGCCTCGACGAGGACCCGCGCGACCTCCGCGTCGCCGTAGCTGGCGGCGGTCATCAAGGGCGTCTCGGCGTCCAGGGGATCGCCTTCGACCGGAGCGCCGGCGTCGAGGAGCGCGCGGGCGAGAGCAGCGGTGCCGGGGACGTCTCGCCAGGTGTCGCGCGTGGTGTCGAAGCGCATCATCGCCACGTAGCCCAGGGGGCTGGCTCCGTGCAGGTGGTCACACCACCCGGACATCCTCTGGACGGCCAGCTCGGGGTGCGCGGCGAGCAGGTCGACCAGCCGGGCGGCGTCGCCGCTGTCCAGGATGGCGCGTCGCTGGACCTCGAGCTTGAGCTTGGCCCAGTGGGGGAACCCGTACTCGCGGGCCACGGAGAGTTGCGCTGAGCTCAGGGCGAGCTGCTCGGATACGGAGCGGATCCGGGCGACGGCAGCTGGGTCACCGCGTTCGGCCGTCCGTAGAAGGTCCTTGGCCTGGCGCCGGAGCTGCTCGAGGTCGGCGCGCGCTGGCAGAAGGGGCATGACGTCTCCTTAGGAGCTGGCGGCCCGCGCTGCCAGGCAGAGGAGATCGTCGACGGGAGTGGTTCGTCGTGGTGCTGTGGAGGTGGACTCAGTCCTGTCCGCGGGCCCGGTGGCGCCCTCCGCGCCAGCACCGACTCTAAGCCCGCGGCCGCCTGTCAGTGGGTGGGGATGACGTGGCAGACGCCGTCCTCGGAGCAGGCCGCGGGGTTCAGGGTGGCTGCGCGGTCCCGGAGCCGGCGGACCTCCTCGCGCGTCGCCTCGAGCTCTGCGATGCGCTCGTCCAGGGCAGCGGCGTGTCGCTCGAGCAGCGCGGTGACGTGTCCGCAGGGCGGCCCTTGGTCTTCGCGGACCGTGATGATGGTGCGGATCTCGGCGAGGCTCAAGCCGGCACCCTGGGCGGCTCGGACGAAGCGGAGCCGCGCGAGCGATGTCTCGTCGTAGTCGCGGTAGCCCGACGCGGTCCGGGCCGGCTGCGGCAGCACCTGCGCCTGCTCGTAGAACCTCAAGGTCTTCGTCGTCATACCCGCCTGCTCGGCCAGCTCCCCGATCCTCATGGTCTCAAGGCTACGTCTTGACCTTGCCGTGCGGTGGAACGTTTACGGTCCGTCGATGGGCATGGAAGAGACGTGGGACCTGGTCGTCATCGGTAGCGGAGGGGCGGCGATGGCCGCGGGGATTGAGGCCCGGTCGCGCGGGAAGTCGGTCTTGCTGGTCGAGCACGGGGTGCTGGGTGGAACGTGCTTGAACGTGGGGTGCATCCCGAGCAAGAACCTGCTCGCGGCCGCGGGGCGCCGTCACCGGGCGCTCGTCAACCCGTTCCCCGGCCTCCCGACCGGCGCGGGGGGCGTCGACCTGGCGGCTCTGATGGCGCAGAAGCAGGAGCTGATCGACCGGCTCCGTCAGGCGAAGTACACCGACGTGGCCGAGGCGCACGGCTTCCCGGTCATGTACGGCCACGCGCGATTCGTCGACGAGCAGACGCTCGAGGTCGACGGTGAGCGAGTCGCCGGCGCGGCATACATCGTCGCGACAGGCTCGGCCGCTCACATCCCGGCCCTGCCAGGCATGGACACGATCGACCCGCTGACGAGCACCACCGCGATGGAGCTGCAGGACATCCCCTCCTCGATGGTGGTGCTCGGCGGTGGGTACGTCGGGCTCGAGCAGGCCCAGCTCTGGTCCCAGCTCGGTGTCGCGGTCACGCTCGTCGGCCGGCTCGCGCCTCACGCCGAGCCAGAGGTCGCGGACGTGCTGCGGACCGTGTTCGCCGACGACGGCATCACCGTCGTGGAGGAACGCGCGGTGGCGCTCGAGCGCACCGCCGACGGCGCCGTGCTGGTCCGGACCGAGCGCGGCGCGCAGCTGACCGGTCAGCGTCTGCTGGTGGCCACCGGGAGGCACGCGAACACCGACGACCTCGGGCTGGACGACGCCGGGGTGCACACCGACGACCGACGGTTCATCACGGTGGATGCGCACCAGCGCACGAGCAACCCGCGGATCTTCGCCGCCGGTGACGTCTCCGGCGCCCCGCAGTACGTCTACGTCGCTGCACAGACCGGTCACGCTGCAGCTGCCGGAGCCCTTGGCCGGCCCACCACCGTCGACTACCGCGGCCTGCCGTCGGTGACGTTCACGACCCCCCAGCTCGCCTCCGCGGGCCTGACCGAGCAGCAGGCACTGGCCGCCGGGCACGAGTGCGACTCCCGGGTCTTGGATGCCCAGGACATCCCCCGATCGCTCGCCAACCGCGACACCCGCGGCACGCTCAAGGTCGTCGTCGACGCCCACACCCGCAAGATCCTCGGGGTCCACGCCGCCCTCGACGGCGCCGGCGACGTGATGCTCGCCGCGACCTACGCGATCAAGTTCGGGCTCACCGTCGACGACCTCGCCGACACCTGGGCGCCCTACCTGACCATGAGCGAGGCGTTGCGCATCTGCGCCGGCCTCTTCCGCAGCGACATGCCAACGAGCTGCTGCGCGTGAACGGCAGCGGCTGACCGGTTCCGCGCGGCCCGTGTCCCACTTCCTTGGAAGTGGAACAGGCGGGGAGCCCGCAGTTCGTGCGGAGACCGTGTGGTCTTGGCGTTCAGGTGGCGGGGCCTTGTCGGTGTTCTGTGGCGGTCGGGTCAGCTGGCGCCGACAACCAGGGGGTGATCGCGGGTCTACCGCGAGATCTGCCAGCGCGGCCACGCGATGGCAACACCGGCGCGGCTATCCACCATGCCTCTCCTCGGAGCTCTTCGCTCCGTGCGTGCAGTCTCTCAACCGAGATGCGTCATGGGCCGGGGCAGGGCGTCAGAGGCCGAAGGCTCCGCCGCTGACGAGGATGACGATGCCCAGGCCGATCAGAACGATCGGGAACAGCACGTGTTCCCAGCGTTCGAGGACTTCGGCGATCGGTCGGCGCGTGGCGATGAACTTGGCCAGCATGACGAGGATCGCGACGAGCAGGAGGAAGACGACACAGTAGGCGACCACGGCTACAGGTCCCACGTTGAGGAAGACCGGGACGTAGACGCCGATGTTGTCTCCTCCGTTGGCGAAGGTGACCGCGGCGACGGTCAAGACGCCGACGTTCTTGCCCTCAACCTTGGCGTCATCGTCATCGTCGTCGCTCCCGCGCCAGGCCCGCCATGCGGCCCACAGGCCTAGGGCCAGGGGGATGAGCCCGAAGTAGGGGATGGCTTCTTCAGGAAGGAATGCTCCCGCGCCCAGTGACACGAGCACGGCGGTGCCCAGGATGCCGGCGAACCCGAGGTACTGGCCTGCGGTGATCCGGGCCGTCGTCCCGCGTTGCCCTGCGCCCCGGGCGAAGAACAGCGAGAGCACGATGATGTCGTCGATGTTGGTGGCAACGAACAGGCCGATCGCCTGCAGGACCGAGGAAACGATCACGCGTCAGGCTCCGCGTTGGCGCACCCGGGAACAGGGCAGGCAGGATCGATGCAGGGAGCGTTCTCATTCACGGCGAGGGTGACCTCGACCAGTGCGTTGAGCGCCCGTGCCAGGTGCGGGTCGGCGATCTCGTAACGTGTCTGGCGGCCCTCGGGCTCGGCGACCACGATGCCGCAGTCGCGCAGGCAAGCCAGATGGTTCGACACGTTCGAGCGCGTCAGCCCGAGGTCGCGTGCCAGCTCTGCCGGATAGGCGGGCCGCTCCAACAACGCCATCAGGAGCCGTGACCGTGTTGGGTCGGCCATTGCCCGGCCCAACCGGTTCATCACGTCCAGGCGAGTAGCAATGCTCAGCATGTGCTGAACTATACAGCACTGACTGAACCGGCAGCCTGTGCCGCAAACGAACGATTCCGCTACACGCGCCGGAGGGCCGGGCGGTGTGACTTCCAGCGGAAGATGGCGGGCTTCTGCCGAGGCTAAGTGGCGGTGCCCGGCCGGGAGTTCCGTCCGGGAGCTGGGGTGATTCTTCGACAGCGCGGGGTCATGACCGCACCGCAGCGGTGCACTGTCGACCGCGACTCGGACCTGTGGTTGCTGCGGCCAACCTCGGCCCAATGCCGCGGAGCTGAGCAACACCCCCGGCTTCTGTGCGTCGACGGCGACCGGAGGCCGAGCCCGCTCGGAGCGGCCGTGTCGATCAGGTGAGTTGGAGGGTGGTCACACAGGTCGGGCTGCCCTCGGTCGTGCTGAACGGAACGTTGCCGCTCAGGTCGCCCTGAGTGATCTCGATCGTTCCCTCGACGTCTTCAGGGAGCCAGTAGCCGACGAACCCGTTGGAGTAGGTCGTGGCGCTCTCCTCGACGAGGACAACACCGTCGGCGTCGGTGATCGTGACCTCCACCGGTTCGTCGACCAACTCGCCCTGGCAGGTCGCGAGGCTGTGGAAGTAGCACTCGTGCGTCGTCTCGATGTACGGCGCGATCGAGACGTAGAACTCGCCCTCGTCGAGGGGCACGGCGACCTCGGCGGTCCCGTCGCCGACGAGGACCTCGTCCTCGCGCACGGAGGCCGTGAAGTTCAGCGGCCGGCTGTCCGTCGAGGTGTCGAGTCGCGTGACGATCTCCTGACCGGTCAGGCCGTCGAGCCCGAGGTCGGCGAGGACGTCGTCATCCGAGGTGGCGGAGCAGCCGGCGAGCACAGCGGTGGCAGCAACGACGACGGCGGCGAGGCGGAGTCGAGAACGCATGTGAAGATCCTCGCTCACCGTCGTGCGCGGCTCCGCCGACCGAAGGCCCGTCGGCGATGAAGATTCGATGAAGGGGTCGTCTGCTCAGGCAGCTGGCACCGCTGTCCGCGGTCCGACGCGCTGGGCCCCGTGTGCTGCGGCTGTCGAGGCCTGTGGGCTCAGGTCAAGACGCCGCAGGAGCTGGGCGTTCGCGGCCACGACGACCGTGGACAGGGACATGAGGATCGCGCCGATCTCCATCGGCAGGACGAACCCCACCGGCGCGAGGACTCCGGCGGCGAGGGGCACGGCGGCGATGTTGTAGCCGGCGGCCCACCACAGGTTCTGCTTCATCTTCCGGTAGCCCTCACGGGAGAGCTGGATGACGGACAGGACAGACCGGGGGTCGTCGGAGGCGAGGATGACCCCGGCCGAGGCGATGGCCACGTCCGTGCCGGCACCGATGGCGACGCCGACGTCGGCCTGCGCGAGGGCGGGCGCGTCGTTGACGCCGTCACCCACCATCGCCACGGTCCGCCCCTCACCCTGCAGGGAGGCCACCGTGCTGCTCTTGTCCTCCGGGCGGACGCCCGCGAAGACCTGATCGATGCCGAGTTCCGTCCCCACGGCCTTGGCCACCGGCTCGGCGTCACCGGTGATCATCACTACGCGGATGCCGAGGGCGTGAAGGGCGTCGACCGCCTCGCGGGACTCCTGACGTACCTCGTCGGCGAGCCCTAGCGCTCCGGCCACGCGGCCGTCGACCACGACGTGCAGGACGATCTGTCCGCGGTCGGACCAGGGCTGGGTCACCGGCAGAGGATCGAGCCCCTGCTCGGCCAGGAGGTTCGGGCCGCCGACGGCGACCCAGCGTCCGTCCACGGTGACGGAGACTCCGACAGCCGTCGAGGCCTGGAAGTCCTCGGCGCGCGGCACCGTGAGCCCTCGATGGTGTGCTGCGGCGGTGATCGCACGTGCCAGCGGGTGCTCGCTGTCGGCTTCCGCGGCGGCGGCCAGCGCGAGGAGCTCGTCGTCACCGATCCCGGTCGTCGCGACATCGTGCACGACGGGCTCGCCCTTGGTGAGCGTCCCGGTCTTGTCGAACAGGACGGTGTCGACCACGCGCATCCGCTCGAGTGCGGCACGGTCCTTGACCAGCACGCCACCCCGGGCAGCGCGTTCGGTGGAGATCGACACCACCAGCGGGATGGCGAGCCCGAGGGCGTGCGGGCAGGCGATGACGAGCACCGTGATGGCGCGGATGATTGCGAAGTCCGGTGTCCCGACGGCGCTCCAGATCGCGACCGTGATGACGGCGGCGATCAGGGCGAACCAGAACAGCCACCCGGCGGCGCGGTCGGCCAGCAGCTGCGCACGCGTCGTGGACGACTGCGCCTGGGCGACCAGTCGTCGGATCCCGGCCAGCACGGTCGAGTCACCGACGGCGTCGACCCTCACGCGCAGGGCGCTGTCGGTCGAGACGGTTCCCGCGACGACCTGGTCGCCGACGGTCCGGAACACCGGCCGCGACTCGCCCGTGATCATCGACTCGTCGACGTCGGCAGCGCCCTCGACGACCTGCCCGTCGGCCGGCACCCGGCCGCCCGGGCGGACGATGACGACGTCCCCCAGGGCGAGCGAGGACGGAGCGACCGTGACGACGGAGTCGCCGTCGACCTTCTCCGCCTCGTCCGGCAGCAGCGCCGCCAGGGAGTCCAGAGCGGAGGAGGTCTGCGCCAGGGACCGCATCTCCAGCCAGTGGCCGAGCAGCATGATCACGACCAGCAGGGCCAGCTCCCACCAGAAGTCCAGCTCGTGCGAGAGTACCCCGAGGGTCGCGCCCCAGGAGGCGACGAACGCCACGGTGATCGCCATCCCGATGAGCAGCATCATCCCCGGCTTGCGGGCCCGGAACTCAGCGACCGCTCCGGTGAGGAACGGCCGTCCGCCCCACAGGTAGATCACGGTGCCGAGGGCCGGCGCGACCCAGGTGAGCCCCGGGACGTCGGGGAGGGCATAGCCGAGCAGGTCGGCGAACATCCCGCTGAGCAGGACCGTCGGCACGGCGAGCGCGAGGTTGATCCAGAACAGGCGCCGGAACAGGGCGACGTGGTCACCGTGACCACCGCCGTGTGCCCCGTGCCCGCCGTGGCCACCCTCGGCGCCCATGTGCACGCCATGGTGGCTCGCGGAGGGCCGGTGCTCGGCGTCGTGCCCATCCACATGCGCGGGCATGTGGTGGCCCTCGTGCTCCATCTGGCCGGCGTCGTGCCCACCGTGGCGGTCGTGAGCCAGCGGATCAGTGTCCTCGACGGACAGCTCGTGCCGCTGGCTCGCGCTGCTGCGTCGTTCGCCGTGCACGTCGTGGCCCTGGTGCGCGTTGCTCATGGCTCTTCTCCTCGACCCGTGCTCCACCGTCATCTGCGTAAAAATACCCCCAGGGGGTATGTGAGCGGCCAACGGCGTGCTCATGGCCGGTATTCCCGGCTCGGGGGCACCTCGACGCCGAGCGGGTCAGGTCAGGGGGTCGGGCACGAGCGCAGCGCGGTGCCCTCGAAGTCCGGTACGGGGCGCGCGTCGGCCTCGGCCGCCGTTGCTGCGATGCCCTTGCGCTCGATGTCCTCGATGAGCCAGTCCATCTCGGCGATCTCCCGCTGCTGAGCCTCGATGATCTCGACGGCGAGCTCGCACACCCGGACGTCGTCGATCTGGGCCCGCTCGGAGCGGGTGATAGCCAGGGAGTGGTGCGGGATCATCGCGCGCATGAATGCGGTGTCGCCGACCGTGACCTGGCTGCGGTCGAGGGCGACGCCGCCGGCAAGGAGCAGCACGCTGACGGCGACCACGGCGATGTTCGCCTTCGCGTTCTTGTACATGTTCAGCATCCAGGCGAGCATGATCAGCCCCATCGTGCCGCCCATGGTGACCGCCATGAAGATCCGGCTCTGGCTGAATCGGACGTGATCCAGCTCCCACGAGCCGACGAACATCACCCAGTACATGACCACCATGGCCGTGAGGATCATGGCGGCGAACCGCAGGTACATGCCCTTCATCTGATGGCCCTGCCCACCGCCGTGCCGCTCACCCCCGTGATGGGCGCCGTCACCGTCGTGCTCGTCGTTCATCGACTCGCCATCGTGCTCACGCTGCACGGACATCGCTGCGTCTCCTCGTCTCGCTCCTACCTGCCTGGGTGTCGGACGGACTCACGGGGTGCTGCGGGCGGGATGCCCGCCGGCACCGCGTGGACGGGCTCAGCGGATGGCCGCGAGGAGCTCGGCGCAGGCGGCCTCGCAGTCCCGGCACGCCTCGGCGCAGATGCGGCAGTGCTCGTGCATGCCCGCGTGCTGCTCGCACTCGTCGCCGCAGGCCCGGCACGCGGCGATGCAGGCCTCGAGGTGAGCCCGGGTGATGTTGGCGTCATAGCCGGTGTGGCGGGACAGGATCCGCGCCGTGGCCGCGCAGCTGTCGGCGCAGTCGAGGTTGGACCGGATGCACTTGCGCAGGTCGGCGACCATCTCCTCACTCAGACACGCGTCCGCGCACGCGGTACACGCCTGCGAGCAGGCGACCAGGGACTCGATGACGCGAGCCAGCAGCTGGCGGTCGAGGTTGATGGTCGCGGGGTAGGTGTCGAGCATCTGCGTGGTCTTCACGACGGCCTCCTGATTTGCGGATCGTGCGGCACATCGATCGCTCGTGCGCCGCGGGGACCCTTTCGACGCTATAGACAGGGCCGCGTGTTCGCGCGGTGAGAGGGACGGCGCCGCCATGAAGGTTCGATGAGGGTCTCTCCGGCGGACGGCCGCGCAAGGGCGAACGCGCGTCAGGCCGTGAATCCGACGGCTACGCCGCAGGGCCGGCGGGCACGGGGTCAGAGCGCTGGATGACGTTGCCGACGAGTCGGTCGGGCAGTCGCGCGACGCCCGGACCGCCGCACCGGAGCCAGCGCGCGAGCTCGCCGGTGACTTCATCCCCGGCGAGGCGTTCGAACCACACCGGTCGTGCGCCGGTGCGGCGGCATGCACCGGACGGACGAGCGACCACGACGTCGCCGCGATCGCACGCGTCGAGGCAGTCGACGGTCGTCAGGCGAGCCACGCCGGAGTCGGCCAGGTGCCTCAGGCGCTGCAGCTGGCCACGCGGGGCGGTGTCAGCTTCGCCCAGGGTCTCTCCGGCACACAGACTGCACGCGGTGAGGCCGGGCAGGTTCTTCCTTGTCAAACGGGGAGTTCGGCACCGGGCGACGGTACGTCCGCACCTAGCGCTTCGCCGCAGCGCCGGTGGCAGACGCACGCGACAGGAGGCCACCTTTTCGTGCGGGGTGGCCTCCTGCCGGTCGTGCTGCGGGCTGCTCAGAGGGACCGCAGCAGGTTCTCCATCTCGGTGATCTCTATGTTCTGGTCGTCCCTGATCGTCCGGGCGAGTGCCAGGGCGTCGGGGTCTGCGCCCTCGCCGATCTGGGCCTGGGCCATCTCGACGGCGCCGCGGTGGTGGGCGACCATGAGCTCGAGGAACCTCCGGTCGAACGCGACCCCTTCAAACTCGGCCAGGGTGGACATCGCCTCCTCCTGGTCCATGCCGTCCATCTCCATCCCGCCGTGGTCCATGCCGCCGTGCTCAGCCTCAGCGGGGAGCTCCTCGTCCCAGGTCTCCAGCCAGCCGGACATGAGCTCGATCTCCGGGCCCTGCGCTGCGGCGATTCGCTCGGCCAGTGCGCGGACCTCGTCGGTGGAGGCCCGCTCGACCGCGAGCTCAGCCATCTCAAGCGCTCCCTGGTGGTGGACGATCATCATCTGCGCGAACTCCACGTCGGCGGCGTTGTGCTCAGTCGCCGCCTCGGCGTCCTCGCTGCTCGAGGACTCCTGCGCCGCGGGGGGTTCGGGCGTCGGTTCGTCGCCGGTGGAGCAGGCGGTCAGGGTGGCCGCCAGGGCGAGTGCTGCTGTCGTCGCGGCGAGGCGCCGGCGCGTGGTGCTCGTCAAGGGGTGGTTCCTTCCCAGGATCGGTGTTGGGGATCAGGCCGAGGTGCTGGTCGTGCAGCAGGTGTCCGCGTCCTGAGCGCCGCCGCCGCAGCAGCTGTTGCTCGTCGTGGTGGCCGTGCTCTGGGTCGTGGTCGTCGAGGTAGGGGTGTCCTGGCAGCAGCCCATCGGGCTCTCCTTCATAGGTCGGTGACGCGCGCGTCAGGTCAAACGGTGATGGTCAGAGTCGGCTGCTGACCTCCTTGAGCAGGTCGGCGGGGGCAAGCCACATGGACGGGTAGTTGCCGTGCCACAGCTGGTTGCCGTCGGCGTCGACCAGGACGAACCCGTGCCCCGGGAGGCCTTCGTGCATGCCCTTGCCGAGGGTGTCGTAGGCGGCGGAGACGGTGCCGTCGTCAAGCAGGAACGGTGCCTGGACGCCGAGGCGTTGGCGATCGGTGTTGATCTGCTCGGCGGTGTTCATCACGATCGGCAGCACGGTGATGCCGGTCTCGGCGAACGCTGGATCCTTCTCGATCTCGGCCATCTGCAGCAGGCATGAGTCGCAGCCGGCGCCCTCGTTGAAGTACAGGACGACCGGTCCACCGCGGAAGTCCGCCAGCGAGACGGTCGAGCCGTCCGAGGCGGGCAGCGTGAAGTCCGGTGCGACGCGCACGTCGCTGGACGTGGTCGGCTGGGAGGTGATCAACGCGGCGGCGATCAGCGTGGCCACGATCAGCAGACCGGCGCCCCACGCGGCCCAGCTGATGCGCTGGCGGCGGCGCGCCTGTCCCGCCTGCGCGGCCTGAACCTCCTGCAGAGCCTGCTGGCGTTCGGCGAGGCGGCGGGTGGCGGTTCCGGAGGTCATCGGGTCACTTCTTCCGTGGTCGGGGTGGCGTGGCAGGACGGGACGGGCACGGCTGGGCCGTCGCTCGGCCCTGCAGCAGCCGTGGTCGTGGCCGGGGCGGCGCTTTTCGACCGAGCGGGCCGGCGCCGGTCGACGAGCGTCGCCCAGATGAACGCGGCGGCGACCGCGAGCAGCGCCAACCCCTGCAGGGGCTCGGGCACCGGAGACAGGAAGTCCTGGACGGCGGCGAACACGTCGGTCAGGGTGCGGCTGGCGGCGTCCTGGAACGCCGAGCCGCCGGTCATGTCCTTGCTGCCGGCCAGGGCGATGACGAACACGCCCATCACCGTGAACCCGACCGCGACGGCGATGTTGAGGGTGTTGGTGACCAGGGTGCGGCCCGCGACGCGCAGCCGGACGGTTCTGGCCTGGAACAGCTTGCGCTCACCGAGGCGCGCCTTGTCCCAGACCAGGGCGATCACGAACAGCGGGAAGACCATGCCGAACACGTACGCCAACCCCAGGGCCAGCCCCCCGATGGGAGACCCGGACAGAATCGACAGGGTCATCACCCCGGCCAGGACTGGGGCGCAGCACGAGGACGCGATCCCGGAGAACACCCCGAGGGAGAAGAAGCTCGCGGTGTCACCACCGGTGGTATCCGGAGTACGCAGGAACGACGGCAGCGACCACATCCGACCCGAGAGGGCCAGGCCCGCCAGGGCGATCATCAGCAGGCCGCCGGCCCAGTACAGCGGAGCGTGGTACCGGGCGATCGCGCCGGCGAGCAGGCTCATCCCCAGCGTGATCGGCACCAGCACCACGGCCAAGCCCGCCGCGAAGACGAAGGTCAGCGGCAGCAGCCGCCACCGGGCGTTCTTGACCGCACCGGCCAGGTAGGACGGCGCCAGGAAGACGATGCAACACGGGGCGAACAGGGCCACCCCGCCGGCGAAGAACGCCGCCAGGATGCTCCCAGTCGTCAGCAACTCGCTGCCCATCTCAGGCCCCGACCGCTGCCGTGCGCCGGCTGTGCAGGACCTTGGTGAGCTTCTTCCGCGGCAGTCGCCCGGCGGAGAAGAACTCCCCGTCTACCAGCACCAGCGGGTTCATCGGCGGGCGGTGCTCGGCGACCAGGGCCCGGCCCTCGTCCGTATCGATGCCGACACTGCGGACCACCAGCGGGAAATCACCGGCCAGGGCGGCTAGGGCCTCCTCGGCGTCGTGGCAGAAATGGCACGCCGGGGCATGGACGACGGTGACGAGGACCGGTGGGTCGGCGGGCTCGATGGTCGACACGGGTTCTCCTGCAGGCGGTCGCGGATCGGTACATGTGGAGCGTCGACGTGCCGCACCGAAGGACCGGTCGCCCTTGGATCAAGGTTCGATGAAGGTCCCCGACCGGCGTCCGTCCGCAGCCGACAATGGCCAGGTGACCCCCACCCCAGACACCACGACGACCACAGCGCGGCGCGCTGTCGACGACGGCTGAAAACTGAGCGGTAGTCGACGGGTGAATCGTGAGCATCCCGCGGTACTGCTGAGGGGTGATCAGCGTGGAGGACTGGGCCGAGATCCGTCGGTTGCACAGGTCGGAGCGGTTGTCGCAGGCGGCGATCGCGCGTCGTCTGGGGATCTCGAGGAACACGGTCGCCAAGGCGTTGGCCTCGGCCCAGCCGCCGCGGTACTCGCGGCCGGCGACGGGGTCGGCGGTCGACGCGTTCGAGGCGGCGATCCGCCGCGAGCTGGCGTTGGACGCGAAGATGCCCGCGACGGTCATCGCCGAGCGGATCGGCTGGACGCGGTCGATGACGGTGCTCAAGGTCCGGGTCGCGCAGTTGCGGCCGTTGTTCGTGCCGCCGGACCCGACCGACCGGGTCGAGTACGAGGCGGGCCAGGTTGCGCAGTGCGACCTGTGGTTCCCGCCGGTGCCGGTCCCGGTTGGCGGCGGCACGGCGCGGGTGCTGCCGGTGCTGGCGATGACGTGCGGGTACTCGCGGATGACCTCGGCGGTGATGATCCCGAGTCGCAAGGCCGGGGACATCCTGGCCGGGATGTGGCAGATCGTCGCCGGCTGGGATGCCTGCCCGCGCACGTTGGTCTGGGACCGGGAGGCCGCGATCGGCGGGTCCGGCAAGCCGACCCTGGAGGCGACCTCGTTCGTCGGGACCCTCGGCGTCCGGCTGCGCCTGGCCCCGCCGCGTGATCCGGAGTTCAAGGGGCTGGTCGAGCGGCGCAACGGGTTCTTCGAGACCTCGTTCCTGCCCGTGCGCACGTTCACCTCCCCGCGTGACTTCACCGAGCAGATCAGCGCGTGGCTGCCGGCGCGGGCCGCGACCCGGCCGCTGCGCGCCCTGGGCGGCGCGCGGTCGCTGGACCGCTGGGACGCCGATCGGGCGGCGATGGTCGCGTTACCGCCGCTCGCGCCGACCGTCGGGCTGGCGCACCGGGTCCGGCTCGGGCGGGACTACTACGTGCGGCTGGACGCCAACGACTACTCGATCGACCCGCGCGTGATCGGCAGGTTCGTCGACGTGCACGCCGACCTGCACCAGGTCACCGCGATCTGCGCCGGGCAGGTCGTCGCGCAGCACGCCCGCTGCTGGTCGAGCGGCGCGACGATCACTGATCCCGCCCACCGGGCGACCGCGAAGCAGATGCGCGCGGACCTCGCCGCTCGCCGTCAGGACCGCCTCACGCGTGAGCACGCCGACGGACACGTCGTGGCGATCCGGGCGCTGCCGGACTACGACGCCCTGTTCGGCGTCGACTTCGACCCCCGCCCCGAACCTGGGACGGACCGCCAGACGATCGCCGAAGGGACGTAGATGACCACCACCACGAAGCCCAGGGGTGTCCCGGACGGGCTGGACTCCAAGCTCGCCTACCTGACCCGCGTCCTGAAGACCCCGACGATCGGGCGCACCTGGGACACACTCGCTGATCAGGCACGGGAGGCGAACTGGTCGCACGAGGAGTACCTGGCCGCGGTCCTCGAACGCCAGGTCGCCGACCGGGAGTCCGCCGGGACCACGATGCGGATCCGCACCGCGCACTTCCCGGCGATCAAGACGTTGGAGGACTTCAACCTCGAGCACCTGCCCTCCCTCAGGAAGGACGTGCTCGCGCACCTGGCGACCGCGACGTTCGTGCCCAAGGCCGAGAACGTGATCCTGCTCGGCCCACCCGGACTCGGCAAGACCCACCTCGCGATCGGGCTGGGCATCAAGGCCGCCCAGGCCGGCAACTCGGTGCTGTTCGACACCGCGACGAACTGGATCGACCGCCTCGCCCGTGCGCACCACAGCGGCGCCCTGGAGGCCGAGCTGAAGAAGATCCGCCGCTACAAGCTGCTGATCATCGACGAGGTCGGCTACATCCCGTTCGACACCGACGCCGCGAACCTGTTCTTCCAGCTCGTCGCGTCCCGCTACGAGACCGGCTCCATCCTCGTCACGTCCAACCTGCCGTTCGGACGCTGGGGCGAGGTCTTCGGCGACGAAGTCGTCGCCGCCGCGATGATCGACCGCCTCGTCCACCACGCCGAAGTCCTCACCCTCGCCGGCGAGTCCTACCGCACCCGAGCCCGCCGCGAACTGCTCGCCAAGGACCGCGACAAGTAGCCCAGGGCACCTGGCCTGCTCAGTTTTCAGGCGTCGATTCCTGCTCAGTTTTCAGCCGTCGTTGACACACCTCGTCGACGTGCATGTGCTGCACGTGCGCCAGAAGCTGGGTCTGCCCCGAGTTTGGTTGACACCTGACCTGTGAGGATCTGGTCCTCGCTGGAAGGATGTCCCCGTGGCGAAGCCGTATCCCAAGGAGTTCCGTGATGACGTCGTGGCCGTGGCCCGCAAGGGGCAGGTGCCGCTGACGCAGATCGCGAAGGACTTCGGTATCTCCGAAGGGTCGTTGTCGAACTGGATGAAGCAGGCCGATGTCGAGGACGGTCGCCGGTCCGGGCCGACGCAGGCCGAGCGCGCCGAGTTGCGTGAGGCGCGCAGGCGGATCCGGGTGTTGGAGCAGGAGAACGAGGTCCTGCGTCGCGCGGCCGCCTACCTGGCGCAGGCGGGTCTGCCGGGAAAATAGTCTTCCCGCTCGTCCGTGAGATGGCCGCGGCCGGCGCCCGAGTGCGGGTGCCGGTCGCGGTGGCGTGCCGGGTCCTGGGCCTGTCGACCCAGGGGTACTACAAGTGGCTCAAGGACCCCGTGTCTCGGCGGGATTGGGACGACGCGCACGTCCTGGACGCGATCTACGAGATCCATGGCGACGACGCGACGCTCGGCTACCGGTTCATCACCGACGAACTGGCCGACGAGCACGCGATCAGCGTCGGGGAGAACCGGGTGCACCGGCTGTGCCGGCTCGCCGGCATCACCGCGAGCCACCACAAGAGACGGTCCAAGGCCGGATCGAGCGGTCCCGCGCCGCACGACGACCTGCTCGCCGTGGTCGACGAGCATGGCGTGGTCCGTCACGAGTTCGTCGCGGACGCCCCGGACAAGGTGTGGCTGTGGGACATCTCGGAACACCCCACCGCCGAGGGCAAGCTCTACATCTGCGCGATCAAGGACGTCTACTCGAACAAGATCGTCGGGTACTCCATCGACTCGCGCATGAAGTCGTCCCTGGCGCGGGCGGCGATGCGCAACGCGATCGCGCTGCGCTCACCGGCCGGCACGGTGTGTCATTCGGACCGAGGCGGCCAGTTCCGTGCGAAGGCGACCCAGCGGCTGCTGGCGAACAACGGCCTGGTCGGGTCGATGGGCCGCTCCTACGGCGCGGGCGACAACGCGAGCATGGAGAGCTTCTTCTCCCTGCTGCAGAAGAACGTCCTGAACACCCGCCGCTGGCACACCCGCGACGACCTGCGCCTGGCGATCGTGACCTGGATCGAGACCAAGTACAACCGCCGACGACGCCAACGCGCCCTCGGCAAGCTCACGCCCGTCGAGTTTGAGATGATCTACACGGCCGCAGACGCGGCCTGACTACCGCAAACCCCGAGTGTCAACCAGACCGGGGGCAGACCCGCTCGGTGACAGTGCTGAACAGCAACGGTTCGTGCGCACGGTGCGAGGTGTCGGGTACCGGATCGGGACCGGGGAGTGAAGCCGATCCCGCCGGCAGCGCGGTGGGGCCTTGCAGGTCGCCTGCTCATCGCGCTCGTCATCGTGCTCGCGACCGCAGCCCTGACAGCGTGGCTGGTGGCCTCCGCCGTGGGCCCAGGCCTGTTCCACGAGCACATGGTGCGCGCCGGCCTGGAGGACCACGACGACGCCGTCATGCACGCCGAGCGGGCCTTTCGCGACGCGAGCGCCGTCTCCCTGGCCCTGGCCCTGGGCGCCGCCGCTGTGGCCTCAACTGCCGTGAGTCTCGTGCTCGCGCGGCGCATCGGCCGGTCTCTGGCGGCCGTGGCCACCGCTGCGGCGCGCCTGGGCGCCGGTCGGTACGAGTCCCGCGTCCCGGCTGCAGGACTGGGCGCGGAGTTCGACGACCTCGCCGAGTCGTTCAACGCCATGGCCGCGCGGCTGCAAGAGGCCGAGCGGCTGCGGGCCCGGCTCCTGGCCGACGTCGCCCACGAGGTCCGCACCCCCGTCGCCACCATCGCCGGGTACCTCGAGGCCGTGGAAGACGGCCTGCAACCGATGGACGAGCCCACAATGGCCGTGCTGCGCGACCAGTCCGCGCGCCTGACCCGGCTGGCACGCGACCTCGCCGCGGTGACCCGCGCCGAGGCCGGTGACCTCGTACTCACGCTCGAACCGCTCGCGCCAGACGAACTGCTTGCAGCGACCACCGGCACCTGGCGGGAGCGCGCGACCGCCGCCGGGGTCGACGTGCGGGTCCAGGTCGACCCCGAGCTGGGACACGTCCGTGTCGACCGCCAGCGTATGGGCCAGGTCCTGGACAACCTGGTCGCCAACGCACTGCGTCACACCCCGGCCGGAGGCACGATCACGCTCCGTGCGACCGGCGGTTACCAGCGCGTGGCGCTGCACGTGTCCGACACCGGTGCCGGCATCGCGCCCGAGCACCTGCCGCACCTGTTCGAGCGCTTCTACCGGGCCGATACCGCGCGTGACCGTACCCACGGCGGATCGGGCATCGGCCTGGCGATCTGCAAAGCGCTCACCGAGGCCCACGGCGGCACCATCACCGCAACGAGCGACGGCCCGGGAGCCGGCGCATCGTTCACCGTCACGCTTCCGGTGCCGCCCGGCTGAGCTCAGCGGGCTCCCGGCGCCGCGCTGTGCGGCGGCGACGTCACGGGCGCGTCCGCCGTGACGTCGTGCGCGCCATGGTGGGGCTGCCCGGTGTGGCCGCGGCGGTGCATCCACACCATCATGGCGATCATCATCAGCGGGCACGCCAGCGCAGCCGCCAACGCCGCGCCAGGACGCACACCCGCTGCCAGCGCCACGACCAGCACCGCCGCAGCAGCGACGACCATTCCCTTGAGGTGGCTCTTCATCGCAGTCCTTCCGATCGCGCCGGAACAGGTCCGGCGAGCTCGGCGTGAAGCCTGCGGTAGGTGTCCACATCGATCTGCCCGGCGGCCAGCCGGGCGTCGAGCAGCGTCACCGCGTCCGGCTCTGGTGCAGCGGGAAACAGTCGCGTCACCGCCCACACGGCCATGCCGAGCACCGCCAGGCTCGACGCGAGGACCAGCCAGCCGCCGACTCCCAGATCCACGCACCACGGCATCGGTCCGCTCCCTCTCGCGCCGGGCGCCGACGGCGCCCACGGCCTGAGGCTGCCCCGGGCACCCCCAAGATGCGGTCGAGGTCCGATGAAGGCTCGATGAAAGAGAGCTCGTCGGGAACGCAAACCCGTTGGGCAATCGATGCCAGGCTGCTCAGTCCAGGGCGCCGCGACTAGGGCGTGTCTCCTGACGTGGACCCCGTCGCCGTTGACGGGTCAGGTCGCTGCGGTGTGTAGGGATTCGGGGTCGGCCCAGGTGCGGGCGACCTCGGTGGGGGTGCGGTAGGCCAGCCCGGAGTGCGGGCGGTGGTGGTAGGCGTCGATGTAGGAGGCGATCTCCTGACGTGCCTGTTCGATGGTCTCCCACTCGGTGCGCCAGGCGCAGCGCTTCTTGAACTGCCCGAACCAGGACTCGATGAACGCCTGGGACTCGGGGTCGCGGTATCCGCCGCGGCGGTGAGTGATCCCGCGGGCGGACAGGTGCTTGCGGAAGTCCCGGGACGTGAACTGGCTGCCGTTGTCGGTCCCGAGCGTCAGGCGCCCCGGCGTGACCCCACGTGCGAGGACGGCGGCCTCGACGCAGGCGATCGCCTCCTGCGTGCGGGTGCGCAGGTCCAGGGTCCAGCCGGCGACCTCCCGGGTGCAGCAGTCCACCGCGACGTGCAGGTAGACCCAGCCGTGCGCCGCGGTCCAGACCTTGGTCATGTCCAGGTGCCACAGCTCGTCCGGCCGACGGACCCGGAAGTACCCCGGCCGGCGGCGCCGGTCGGTGCTACGGGAGCGTTGCAGCAGCCCGTGGGCGCGCATGACGCGTTGCACGCGTTTGCGGTTGACCGGCTCACCGAGCGCTCGTGAGGCCAGGGCGGCGACCATCCGGGTGCCGTCGACCGGGTTCGCGCGGGCGACCTCGACGATCGCGTCGTCACCTGGTCGACCGCGGCCCGGGCCGGCGCCGGGTGGTCGCCGGGAGATCGGCCGGTAGAGCGCCTGACGGGACACCCCGGCGACGCGCGCGACGACGGCTGGCTTGCGCCCGGTGGCGATCACGGCGCGGGCCCTGGACACCCGGGTGCTCACGTCCAGTCCCGGATGAGTTCCCCCGCGATCTCCAGCTCGTAGGTCTTGCGCCCCAGGGACCGTTCCAGGGCGGCGACCTGCTTCTTCAGCTCCACGACCTCGACGTGCTCCGGGGTCCGGGCGTTCGATGACGCGAGGGCGGCCTTGCCGCCCTCGAGCAGCTTGTCCCTCCAGGAGTAGTAGAGGGTCTCGGAGATCTCGTACTCGCGACACACGTCCCGCACGGAACGGTCCCCGCGCAGCCCCGCGAGCACGACCTCGGTCTTCTGCTCCGGCGTGAACTGCCGGTACTTGCGCTTCTCGCTCATCAGCCCTCCCAGGGCGATCAGAGCGACCATCGTCCCCAAGCCCGACGGCTCAGGGAAGTGTCAACGAGCCGGCAGGGTCCGCGTCACACGCCCACCAAGGCCCCCGCTCATCCGGTCACGCCCGGCGCTTACGCCGACAACCGCAACCAACCGACATCCACCAGTCGGTGCAGGACCGCCTCGAACTGGGCAGCCGAAAACTAGCAGGACGCCGGGCATGTCCGGACGCGTTTCGCCCACGCAGCCGTCAGCAATTCAACACATACGGACGCACCAGGCAGATCCCGAGGCGAACTATGACCTTCAACCTAGGCGATCATTCCCGAACCGGATGAGGGGTCATCGGGCCTGCGGCGGTCGTTGAATCGAGCGGCATGTGACCTCGAGCAGCGGAGGATCGGCGTCGGGCGTGGGCGCGCGGTCACCGCGAGCCAAGCGACTACTGCCCCCTCCAGGGCGCACCTCGACGGCGGAGGCCACTACGCCTCCCGGACTGTGCACCCGAGCAGAGGTCAGTGGCCGGGCTCGGCGCGCCAGCTCGAGTGCTTGCGGGACGCGACCCACGCGGCGACCTGCGTGCGGCGCTGCAGGCCCATCTTCGCGAGCAGCGACGTGATGTGGTTCTTCACGGTCTTCTCGGCGACGCCGAGCCGCTCCGCGATCTCGCGGTTCGACAAGCCCTCGCCGATGAGGTCGAGCACGCGCAGCTCGCTGGGCGTGAGGTTCTCGGTCGGGTCGTCCTGGCCCGCGCGACGGCGGGTGACCGTGCGCTCGTCGAGCAGCGTGCGGCCCGCGGCCACGGCGCGGATGACGTCGGTGATCTCGGCACCGCGCACGGACTTGAGCAGGTAGGCCGCGGCGCCCGCCTCGAGCGCGGCGGCGACCGCGTCGTCGTCGTCGAACGACGTCAGGACGATGGCGCGCGCCCCCGGCTGCTTCTCGTGCACCTGGTGCAGCAGGTCGATCCCCGTGCCGTCAGGCAGCTGGAGGTCGACGAGCATGACCTGCGGGTGGACGAGCGTCGCACGGCGCACGCCGTCGGCGACGGACCCCGCCTCTGCGACAACGGTCATCCCCTCGGTGCGCTCGACCACCTCGGCGATGCCGCGACGGACCACCTCGTGGTCGTCGACGATCATGACCGTGATCGGTCCCTGCTTCCCTGGGGCGGCGTCAAGGTTCGGCACAGTGGCATCGTAGCCAGGCATGAGGACGATCCTGCTGCCCACCACGCTCGAAGAGCGCGTCGCGCTGCCACAAGGGTGGCGTTCGCTCGACTACGACCCCGCGCTGCCGCTGCCGACCGCGGGGCTCGACGCCGAGGTGCTGGTGGTGTGGGGGAACCGTCGTCCCGCGCTGGCGGACGCCGCGCGACGCCTGGCGGGGCTGCGCTGGGTCGCGTGCCTCGCGGCGGGCACGGACGCGGTCGACGACGCGGGCTTCGATCCGTCGGTCGTCGTGACGTCCGGTCGCGGGCTGCACGACGGGCCCGTCACCGAGCACGCGCTCGCGCTCCTGCTCGCGTGCGCGCGGCGGCTGCCCGACCTGGTGCGCGCGCAGGACGAGCGCCGGTGGGCCGGGGAGCTCGGCGGCGTGCAGCGGGTGCACGACACGAAGTTCCGCACCCTGGCGGGGGCGCACGTCGTGGTCTGGGGGTTCGGGTCCATCGCGACCAGGCTCGCCCCGCTGCTGGTGGCGCTCGGGGCGAACGTCACGGGGGTCGCGCGGACCGCGGGCGAGCGCGAGGGGTTCGGTGTGGTCACGCCCGACGAGCTGCCGCGCGTGCTGCCGACGGCCGACGCGCTCGTCGGGATCCTGCCCGCCACCGCGCAGACCCGGCACGCGATCGACGCGCGGGTGCTCGCGATGCTCCCGCCGCGCGCGTTCGTCGTGAACGTGGGGCGCGGCTCGACGCTCGACGAGAGCGCGCTCGTCGACGCGGTGCGCACGCGGCAGATCGCGGGTGCCGCGCTGGACGTGTTCGAGCGCGAGCCGTTGCCGCCGTCGAGCCCGCTGTGGGGCGAGCCCCGCATCCTCATCAGCCCGCACGCCGCCGGGGGCCGCCCGCAGCGTGCCGGGACGTTCCTCAGCGACGCGCTGCGGGCGTACGACGACGGGCGCCCGCTGCCGAACGTCGTCGCACGCTGACGCCCCGGCAGGTCACGTCGACCGTGCGGGGACGCGCGGCGCGCGGGGGCGGGCTGGCAGCGGGGGCAGAACGCCGAGCTGCGGTTCATGAACTCCACGCGTCGGATCGGCGTGCCGCAGCGCGGGCACGGGCGCCCCTCCTGCCCGTACACCGCGAGGCTGCGGTCGAAGTACCCGGACGCGCCGTTGACGTTGACGTACAGCGCGTCGAAGCTCGTGCCACCCTGCGCGAGCGCCTCGGACATCACCTGCGCGGCCGCGTCCAGCACCCGCGTGACGTCGGTCGGCCGCAGGGCCGCGGTCGGCCGCGCGAAGTGCACCTGCGCGCGCCACAGCGCCTCGTCGGCGTAGATGTTGCCGACGCCCGAGACGAGCGTCTGGTCCAGCAGGGCGCGCTTGATGCCGGTCCTACGCGAACGCACCGCGCGCACGAGGGCCGGCAGGTCGAGGGCCGGGTCGAGCAGGTCGCGCGCGATGTGTGCGACGGGCTCCGGGACGGTCGCGTCCGACGACCCGCGCCCACCGGGCGCACCGTCCGGGGTCGGGACGAGGTCCTGCACGCTCACGTGGCCGAACGTGCGCTGGTCGACGAAGTCGAGCGCGCCCCCGTCGTCGAGCACGAACCGCACGCGCAGGTGCGGATGGGCCGCACGGTCTCCCGCGGTCTCGTCCGACGAGCGCACCAGGAGCTGGCCGCTCATCCCGAGGTGGACGAGCAACGCCTCGTCGGCGGCATTCCGGTCCCCGGTGAGCGGCACCCACAGGAACTTCCCGCGCCGCACCGCTGCGGCGAGCGTGCGTCCCTGCACGCGGCCGACGAGGTCGGCGGGACCGCCCAGGTGCCGACGGACGCTGTAGTCGCGCAGCACCTGCGCGTCGAGCACGCGGCGGCCGACGACGTGACGTGCGAGCCCGTCGCGGACGGTCTCGACCTCGGGCAGCTCGGGCACGCGTCAGCCGGCGGCAGCCCCGGGAGCCGCAGCGTCGTCGTCCACCGCGCTCTCGGCCTGCAGCCGTCGGTACGCGGCCTCTGCGGCCTGCTGCTCGGCGACCTTCTTCGCCGGGCCGACGCCCGTGCCGCGCACCTCGCCGCCCACGACGGCGTGCGCGGTGAACGACCGCGCGTGGTCCGGGCCCTCGCCCACGACGTCGTAGTGCGGCGCACCGAGCCCGAGGGACGCGGAAAGCTCCTGCAGCGACGTCTTCCAGTCGAGACCTGCGCCCAGGTCGGCCGCCTGCGCGAGCGTCGGGCCGACGAGGCGCTCGACGACGACACGCGCGGTCTCGAGCCCGTGCGTCAGGTAGATCGCCCCGAACAGCGCCTCGAGCGTGTCGGACAGGATCGAGTCCTTGTCGCGGCCGCCCGTGGCGAGCTCGCCCTTGCCGAGCAGCACGTAGCGGCCCAGGTCAAGGTCCCGCGCGACGCCCGCGAGCCCGCGCTGCGACACGGTAGCGGCACGCATCTTCGCGAGCGCACCCTCGGGCTCGTCGGGACGCGTGCGGTACAGCGACTCCGTCACCACGAGGCCCAGGACCGTGTCGCCCAGGAACTCCAGGCGCTCGTTCGTCGGGATGCCGCCGGCCTCGTGCGCGAACGACCGGTGGGTCAGGGCGAGCACGAGAAGCTCGGGGTCCAGGTGGACCCCGAGCTTCTCGAGGAGTTCGGTGGCCATGTCGCCCCCGCCGGCACTCATGCCAGGGCCCGGGACGTCACGACTGCGCGCACCCGCGTCAGCGGGCGTCGTGCTCGCTGCGCAGCGCCTCGGCGTACTGACGGCCGTTGTAGGCACCGCACGACGGGCAGGCCGTGTGGGGCTTCTTGTCGGCCTTGCAGTTGGGGCACTGCGTGATCGTCGTGGCAGTGGTCTTCCACTGCGACCGACGCGCACGGGTGTTGCTGCGCGACATCTTGCGCTTCGGAACCGCCACGGCTAGCTCTCTTTCGTCTCGTCGTCCTGGCTCACCAGACCGCTCAGGGCGGACCAGCGAGGGTCAAGCGTCTCATGCGAATGGTCAGGGTCGTCCGCCAGGCGCGCTCCGCACTCGGAGCACAGACCCGGGCAGTCGGGCCGGCACAACGGCTGGAACGGCAGAGCCGGCACCACCGCGTCCCGCAGCGCGGGCTCCAGGTCGATCAGGTCGCCCTCGAGCTCACGCACGTCCTCACCCTCGTCGCCCTCCTCGGCCGCGGCCTTCGCGCGCTCGGGGTACGCGTAGAGCTCCGTGAGGAAGACGTCGACGTCGTCGACGACCTCGCCCAGGCAGCGCACGCACTCCCCGACCGCCCGACCACGGACGGATCCGGTGACCAGGACCCCCTCCATGACGGCCTCGAGCCTCAGGTCGAGCTCGAGATCCGCCCCCTCGGGGAAACCGATCACGTCGGTGCCGAGATCCGCGGGAGCGGCGACCGTCCGCTGCACGGTCCGCGTCGATCCCGGACGTCGGCCGAGCTCGTGGGTGTCGAGCACGAACGGCGAGCGGGGATCGAGGTGAACTGGGCGCTGCACGGCCGTCCCCTCGTCAGGTGCTGTTCCTTGGATTCTCGGTACCGCCAGACCGGCAGGACCAACGGACGATGCTACAGGTCCCGCGGGACGCCCCCAAATCCTCGGGCCGTGAGCGTCGCCACCACGACGAGGGTCGCGACGAGGGTCACGCCGAAGGCCACGACGAGGCCGCGGTTGGTCCGGGTATCGGCACGCCGAGCCGGAGCAGGTGCGGGGTCGGCGCGAGCGGGGTGGTGGGGTCAGACGTCGGTCGAGAGCCTGCCCGCGAGCTTCGCGCGGCCCGCCTGGACCTGCGCGAGCACCTTGCCCAGGTCGATCTCGAAGTCCGCGAGCCGACGGTCGCAGTAGTCGTCCGCGTCGCGTCGCAGCTCCTCGGCGGTGCTCTGCGCGTCGGCGACCAGCGCCGCCGCGTGCTCCTGCGCGGCCGTCACGACCGCCTCCTGCGCGACGAGCTCGGCCGCCCTCGCCCGCGCACGCTCCAGGATCCGCTCGGCGTCCTCCTGCGCGGCGGTGCGCGCGGCGTCCGCGTCGGCGAGCACCTGGTCGGCGCGGGTCAGCTGGTCGGGCAGCACCTCGCGGGCCTGCGCGACGAGGTCCAGCAGCTCGGCGCGGCTCACCAGCACCGACGACGACATGGGCATGTTCCGGGCGGACGCGACGGCCTGCTCGATCGCGTCGAGCACCCCCGTCAGGCCCTCGGTGCGCTCCTGCGCCTCGCTCACGACGATCCTCCTCCTCTCGCACGCACGGCCCGGTCCGGCGCGGTGCGCGGGTCCAGCCTCGCACCGCAGGTCGCCCCGCGCGGCTCAGGCACGGCTCAGGCGCGGGCCAGGGCGTCGCGCACGGCGTCCGCGACGCCCGCCGGGACCAGGTCCGCGACCGACCCGCCGAACCGCGCGACGTCCTTCACCAGCGACGACGCGATGTGCGCGAGCGCGGGGTCGCCCACCACGAACACGGTCTCCACGCCCGTGAGGTGCCGGTTCATCAGCGCCATCGGCAGCTCGCCGTCGAAGTCCGCTCCCCCGCGCAGGCCCTTGACCACCGCGGCGGCGCCGACCTCGCGCACGAAGTCCGCGAGCAGCCCGGGCACGACCTCGACCCGCACGCCCGCGTCCTGCGCGAACGCCGCCCGGGCGAGCGCGACCCGACGGTCGACGTCGAGCAGCGGGGACTTTGAGGAGTTGCGCGCGATCCCGACGACGACCTCGTCGAACATCGACCGCGCGCGCCGCACGACGTCGACATGACCGAGCGTCAGGGGGTCGAACGACCCGGGGCAGACGGCGAGGCTCACGTGCGTCAGCGTAGGCCAGCGTCCCGCGGGGCACGGTGCATCACGCGCAGCGTCCCCACGTCGTCGAGCGGCACCTGACCCACGACCGTGAACCCGAGCCGCTCGTAGAGCACCACGTCGCGTGCCTCCGCCGTGCACAGCCAGCTCGTCGCGCCGCGCTCGTCGCACGACGCGAGCCCCCGCGTGGCGAGCAGCGTTCCCAGGCCGCGGCCCTGCAGGTCCGGCCGGACGGCCAGCAGGTGCAGGTAGGTCGGCGCGCCCGCAGGCGCGAGGGCCGACGAGCGCCCGAGCGTCGCGAACAGGTGCGCGGCGCGCTCGGGGCCGACGACCGCGGCGACGACGCCGGGGACGGACGGCAGGCTCGTCATCACCGGGTGGTCGGCCGGCACGTCGGGCGGACGCCACGCGGCCACCGCCACGACCTCCCCGTCGACCTCCACGACGTCCACCCGCCCGACCGCGACGTACCGGTCGACGAGCGCACCGAACCACGCCGCGCACACGTCGTCGCGCGTCGCCTCGTCGGGCAGCGCCCACCGCACGAGCGAGTCGTCGTGGAACGCCAGCGCGAGGACCGTCCGGATCGCGGGGACGTCGTCCCAACGCGCCGCGCGCACCAGCCGCTCGTCGATCATCGTGGACCGCCCTCCTCGACGTCGTCGGGACCCTCGTCCGTGACCGCCGGCTCGTCCGGCTCGGCGAACCACACCGCCGTCTCGCCGTAGGAACGCGCGTCGAACCGGCGCACCCCGTCCGGCCAGGCGGGCTCGGGCGCCCGGCCCGAGCGCTCGACGACGACCACCGCGCCCGGGGCGAGGTGCCCGGCCAGGGCGCGCAGCACGGCCTCCAGGTCGGCCTCGGGCAGGTCGTACGGGGGGTCGACGAGCACGAGGTCCCACGGCGACAGCGGGGCCCGCTCGACGAAGCGCTCGGCCTTCTCGGCCACGACCACCACGCGGTCCCCGACGCCGAGCGTGACCACGTTGCGCCGGCAGACCTCGGCGGCCTGCCGCGCGAGCTCGACGAGGGTCACGGCCCCGGCGCCGCGGCTCGCGGCCTCGAGCCCGAGCGCACCCGAGCCGGCGTACAGGTCGAGCACGCGCGCGCCGGCGACGACGTCGAGGTGCTCGAGGCGCGAGAACAGCGCCTCGCGCACGCGCTCACTCGTCGGCCGCGTCCCGGCCCGCGGCACCTGCAGCGCCCGTCCGCCGACGCTGCCCGCGACGATCCTCGTCACGCCGTCCTCCCGTCCCCGACAACCCGACCTGCGACAACCCGACCTGCGACGACCCGATGTGCGACGACCCGACCTGCGGCCCGGCGACCGGAGCCGCACCAGGGACGGTGTGCCGTGCGCACAGCCTCGCCCATCACCGGCCCGGCCGTCACCTCGCCCGGTACCGGCCGAGCCCCGACCCGTCACGCACGGTCGAGGAACTCCTCGCGCTCGCCCGCCAGCAGCGCCTCGATCGCGTCGCGCAGCGCGGGGTACGACTCGAGCTCGGGGTCCTGCTCGACCACCGCGCGCGCGTCCGCCCGCGCCTGCTCGATGAGGTCACCGTCGCGCGTGACGCGCAGCAGGCGCAACGACGTCGACCCGCCGGACTGCGACGCGCCCAGCACGTCACCTTCGCGCCGCTGCTCCAGGTCGAACGCCGCGAGCGCGAACCCGTCGAGCGTCTCCGCGACCGTGCGCAGCCGCTCGTGCCCGGGACCGCCCTCCTGCGCGCCCGAGACGAGCAGGCACACGCCCGGCGCGCTGCCGCGGCCCACACGGCCACGCAGCTGGTGCAGCTGCGAGACGCCGAACAGGTCGGCGTCCAGGATCACCATCGCGGTCGCCTCGGGCACGTCGACGCCGACCTCGACGACCGTCGTCGAGACCAGCACCGGCACCGCGCCCGACGCGAAGTCCGCGAGCGCGCGGTCCTTCTCCTCGGGGGCGAGCCGCCCGTGCAGCATCCCGACGCCGACCCCGGCGAGCTCGGGCAGCGACCTCAGCTCCTCGACCACCTCGAGGACCGCCCGGGGCGGACGCCGCGGCGTCGCGCCCTGGTCGCCGAGCGTCGCGGGCTCGTCGGCCACGAGGTCCGCCCCGTCCGCGTCGTCGCCCGTGATGCGGGGGCAGACGACGTACGCGCGGCCACCCCGGGCGACCTCCTCACGGACGCGTGCCCACGTCCGGGACATCCAGGTGGGCAGGTGCGCGGGCACGACGAACGTCGTGATCGGGGACCGGCCCGCGGGCAGCTCGTCGAGCACCGACGTCTCGAGGTCCCCGAACACGGTCATCGCGACCGTGCGCGGGATCGGCGTGGCGGTCATGGCCAGCAGGTGCGGCTGTGCCGACGCCTTGGCGCGCAGCGCGTCGCGCTGCTCGACGCCGAACCGGTGCTGCTCGTCGACCACCACGAGCCCGAGCTCCGCGAACTGCACGGTCTTCTCGAGCAGCGCGTGCGTCCCGACGACGATGCCCGCGGCACCCGACGCGGCGTCGAGCAGCGCCTGCTTGCGCGCAGCACCCGTGACGGAGCCGGTCAGGAGCGCGACGCGCGTGCCCTGGTCGGCACCCCCGAGCATCCCGCCCTCGGCGAGGTCGCCGAGCATCGCCCGCAGCGACCGCGCGTGCTGGGCGGCGAGCACCTCCGTCGGCGCGAGCAGAGCCGCCTGCCCACCCGAGTCGACCACCTGCAGCATCGCGCGCAGCGCGACCACCGTCTTGCCGGACCCGACCTCACCCTGCAGGAGCCGCTGCATGGGGACGGGCTCCGCGAGCTCGGCGGCGACCTGCTCGCCCACCGTGCGCTGACCCGCGGTGAGCGTGAACGGCAGCCGCTCGTCGAACGCGTCGAGCAGCCCGCCCGGCACGTGGGGCCGGGCCACCGCGGGTTGCGCCGCCGCGCGCGCCCGGCGGCGCGCGAGCTCGGCCTGCAGCACGAACGCCTCCTCGTAGCGCTGCCGGCGGCGGGCCGCGCGCCAGTCCTCCTCGGTCTCGGGGCGGTGGATGGCGCGCAGCGCGGGCAGCAGGTCGCCCAGGCCGCGCGCGTCGCGCACCTGCGCGGGCACCGGGTCGGGGACGTCACCGTCCCGGAGCGGGTCGAGGACGAGCTGCACGGCGGTCGCGATCCGCGCGCTGTCGAGACCCGCGCTCGCCGGGTAGACCGGCAGCGGTCGCGCGGCGTGCTCGAGCGCCGCGCCCTCGTCGTCGGCGTCGAACCACACCGCCTCGGGGTTCGCGAGCTGCGCGCGGCCGTTGAACCAGCCGACCTTCCCCGTGAACAGCCCCCGCCGCCCGGGCCGCAGCTCCTGCACGAACCGCTTGGCCATGTGCTCGCGCTGCGCGAAGAACGCGAGGTGCAGCACCGACCGTCCGTCGGTGACCTGCGCCTCGACGCGGAGCTTGCCCGACGACCGCGCGCGCAGCACACCGGAGCACGAGCGCACCTCGGCGACCACCGACACCTTCTCGTCGATCACGAGACCCGCGATGTCCGTCAGCCGGCTCGGGTCGGCGTACCGGCGCGGGTAGTAGCGCAGCAGGTCGCCCGCCGTCCGCACGCCCAGGGCCTCGAACTTCGGCCCCGTGCGCGGCACGAGCGAGCCCACCGGGCGGTCGAGCCCCGCCGCGCGCCTCACCCCGTCCGCGTACCGCACGCGTCCTCCTTCGTCGTCCGCATCCTCGTCGCCCGCACCTCGAGTCAGTCCACCGCGACGAGCACGCGCGTCGCGCTCGCGTCCGCGAGCACGGTCGGCTCGAGCCCGTGCTGCGCCGCGACGCGCTCGACCTGCGCGGCCAGCACCTCGTCCAGCGGCCCCGGCACGACGACCGTCAGGCTCTCCGGGACCGGCAGGACGCCGTCCGTCAGGGCGCCGGCCGGGCGGTCGGGGAGGTCTGCCAGGCGGTCGGGCACCGCGCGCACGAGGCCGTCGACCGTCCGGCCGAGCTCCGCGACCGACGCGTCGGGCTCGAGCGCGGCCACCCGCGCGCGGGCCGTCGCGAGCGCCGCCGCGGCCGCTGCCGAGGTCCCCGCGGTCACGAACGCGAGCGTGGCGACCGCCGCGCGCGCCTCGTCGTCCGCGCCGAGCACCTCGACCCCGTCGATCCCGAGCAGCAGGTCCAGCTCGTCCCCCGCCACGGCACCACCGGGCACGACGAGCACGGCCCGGCCGGACTCGTCGCGCGCGTCCTCCACGGCACGCCGCACGTGCTCGGCCCGGACGGGCAGCTCGGGGCAGCGCACGACGACGACGGCCCCCGCGGTCGCGTACCAGGCGGCGAGCCCCGGTGACGCCGTCACGACGACCAGGCCCCACCCGTCCGGGCGCGGGCCGACCGCGGCGTCGACCACGTCGAGCCGCCGCACCACCACCTGCTCGCGCGCGCCCGCGGCGCACGCGTCGATCGCGGCGACCGGCTCGTCGGTGTGCACGTGCGCGTGCCACCAGCCGTCGGCCCCCACGACGGCGACCGAGTCCCCGACGGCCGCGAGCCCCTCGCGCAGATGGTCGCCCAGGTCCGCGCGCGGCGCCTGGACGACGAGCATGACCTCGAACGCCCCGCCGCCGTGCCCCGCGTCCGGCAGGTCGCCGTCCGCGTCCCGCGCCCGCGGCACGGAGCGCTCCGGAAGCCACAGCGCGGGGTCGCGTGCCGGCTCGCGCGTCACCGCCGCGACCAGCGCGTCCACGACGACGAGGAGCGCGCACGCCCCGGCGTCCGGGACGTGCGCGCGGCGCAGCACCGGGTGCGTGGCGGAGATCCGGGCGAGCGCCTGGTGCCCCGCGGCGGCCGCATGGGCCACGGCCTGCTCGGTCGGCGCACCGGCGTCCGCGGCGAGCCCGGCCGCCTCCGCGACCTCGTCGGCCAGCGTGAGCACGGTGCCCTCCTGCGGGTCCGCGAGCGCGAGCCGCGCCGCGCGCGCCGCGTCCCGCAGCGCGTCCGCGAGGACACGTGCCGGGCCGTCCTCGTCGCGCCGTGCGCGCCGCACGAAGCCTGCGAGCCACTGGCTGAGGATCACCCCGGAGTTGCCGCGCGCCGCGAGCATGGCGCCGCGCGCGAACGCCGCGAGGGCCGCCTCGGCGTCGGGCGGCCCACCCGGGGACGCGAGCAGGTCGTCGACCGCACGGGCGCCGCCCTCGACGGTGAGCCACGCGTTCGTGCCGGTGTCCGCGTCGGCCACGGGGAACACGTTGACGGCGTCGATGCGGCCCCGCGCACCCACGAGCCCCGCGCGTGCGGCGGACACCCAGGCGAGGGCCTGGTCGGTCCCGAGCAGCACGCGCGCTCCCTTCTCGTCGTCCCGCCGTGGTCTGGTAGTCGTGGTGGTCCGGTCGTCGTGGTGGTCCGGTCGTCGTGGTGGTCCAGTCGTCGTCGTCAGGTCGTCGTGCCGTCCGTCCCATCGGCGACGAGACCGCGCACCAGCCTGCCCGACGCGGCGGACGTCGGTGCGGCGCATCTCACCCTGCACCACCGCACCCACATTTGGGGGCCCTGCGCGCCATGGGCTAGTCTTGACCGGTTGCCCGACGGGTTCGGGCGCGCCCTGACGGGCGCGGTGGCAGGTTCGTCCGACGATCTCGTCCGACGGTCCGCGACCGCCGCCCACCGGGAAACACCGACTTCGCCGCGGACCTCGCGGCTGTTCAAGTTCGACCAGAGCAACAGGAGAAGACCGTGGCCGCCACCTGCGACGTCTGCGCCAAGGGCCCGAGCTTCGGGCACAGCATCTCGCACTCGCACGTCCGCACGAAGCGTCGCTGGAACCCGAACATCCAGCGCGTCCGCGCGGTCGTCGCCGGGACCCCCAAGCGTCTCAACGTGTGCACCTCGTGCCTCAAGGCCGGCAAGGTCCAGCGCGCCGTCTGAGTCGCACCTCCAGCATCGACCGCAAGGCCCGCGAGGAATTCTCCTCGCGGGCCTTGCGTCGTCGCGCCCGTGTGGCATGGTGACCCCATGGCCGAGCAGATCGAGGAGCTGACCATCCGCGCGGCAGGGCCGGCGGACGCCGCCGCGATCGCGTCCGTGCACGTGCGCTCGTGGCAGGAGGCGTACGTCGGGATCGTCTCCGCGACCTACCTCGACTCGCTCGACCCGCAGTCGGCGGCCGAGCGGTGGCGGCACCACCTCGAGCGCGGACCGGACGACGGCGTGCGGACGTGGCTCGCGCAGGACGGCGGCCGGCCCTTGGGCTTCGCGTCGATGGGTCCGAGCCGCGACGAGGACGCCGGCCGCGGCGACCTGGAGATCTACTCGATCTACCTCGACCCCGGGACGTGGGGGCACGGGGTCGCGCGTGAGCTCATGCGCACCCTCATCGCCGAGGCGGGCGACCACACGCCGCTGTCGCTGTGGGTGCTCGCGGCGAACGAGCGCGCGCGCCACTTCTACCGGCGCCACGGCTTCCAGCCCGACGGTGTCGAGCGGTTCGAGGACGTGGGCGGCGAGGAGCTGCTCGAGGTCCGCTACCGCCGCCGCTGACCGCCAGGACGCTCAGCCCGTCCGGCCGGCGAAGTGGTCCCAGCCCGTCGCGACACCGGGAGCCTCCCCGTCGAGGGTGACGGCGGGCTCGTCGTCCCCGGCCGGCTCCCCTCGGCCGACCACCCCACCGACCGCCCCGTCGACCACCCGGCCGATCACCCGGCCGATCACGCGAAACGGTGCCGGGAGCTCGGTCCCCGCGGGGAACGTCGCGAGCAGGCCGTGGTCCTCTCCTCCGCCGAGGACCCATGCCCACGGGTCGGCGTCGAGCCCGCGGGCCACGTCCGCGAGCGCGTCCGCGGCCGGGGCGAGGGCACCGCGGTCCAGGTCCACGCGGACCCCGCTCGCACGCGCGAGCCGCCCCGCGTCCTTGAGCAGCCCGTCGGACACGTCCATCATTGCGGTCGCGCCCGCGCGCGCGGCGTCCGGCCCCGCGGCGAGGGGTGAGCGCGGCCGCAGGTAGGCCTCGACGAACCGGGCGGGCACGTGCGCGGCGCGCGCGGACAGCGACGCCAGACCTGCGGCCGACCACCCCAGGACCCCCGCGTGCGCGACCACGTCACCGGTCCGCGCGCCGGAGCGCAGCACGGGGGCACGCCCCTGCAGGTCGCCGTGCGCGGCCACGCCGACGACGACGAGCGGCCCGCCCGACAGGTCCCCGCCGACCACGCCCGCACCCAGCGGGCCGCACTCGGCGGCGAGACCGCGCGCGAGCCCGACGACCCAGTCGACGTCCAGTTCCGCGGGTACGACGAGCGTCACGACCAGGCTCGTGGGCACCGCGCCCATCGCCGCGACGTCGGCCAGGTTCTGCACCGCCGCGCGTCGCCCGACGTCCTCGCCCGAGGACCACGGGCGACGGAAGTGCCGGTCCTCGACCAGCACGTCCGTCGTGACGACGAACCGCCCGTCCGCTGCCGCGACGACCGCTGCGTCGTCGCCCGGGCCCAGGAGGGTCGCCGCGCCCGCCGGCAGCTCCGGGACGATCCGGGCCAGCAGCTGCTCCTCGGTCAGGTCCGCGACTCGCACCCGCCCACGCTAGCGCCCGCGCGACGGCGAGCCAGCCCGCGCACGCGCTCGTGCGGAGCACGCCCCGCGAGTCGTTACGGTGGTGACGTGCCCCGCGCTGCTCGTCGTGCCCTCGCCCTCGCCCTCGTCCCGGCCGCCCTCGCCGGGTGCGCGTCGGCCGTCGCGACCGCCCCCGGCCCGCACGCGACGGACCCCGTGTGCGCGCAGGTCGTCCTCGCGACCCCCGACGAGCTAAGCGGGCTGGAGCGCCGCGACACCGACGCGCAGGCGACGACCGCGTGGGCCGACGACTCGGGCGCGGTGGTGCTGCGCTGCGGCGTCGAGCCGCTCGGACCGACCACCGACCGCTGCGAGAGCGTCGAGTCGCCCGACGGCACGTCGGTCGACTGGGTCGTCGTCGCGTCCGACCCTGACGACGAGGCGGGCAGCGACTGGACGTTCACGACGTACGGCCGCGTGCCGGCGGTCCAGCTCCTGGTGCCCGCCGCGATCGCGCGCACGCACCCGACCTCGTTCCTCGACGCGCTCGGCCCGGCCGTCCAGCACACGACGCGCGAGCGCGGCTGCCTGTAGCCGCGCCCGGCTCGGGGCCGGGCGTCAGCGCAGGCCGGTGGGGCGCTCGAGCGCGAGCCGCACCAGCTCGTCGACCAGTTCCGGGTAGGTCAGCCCCGTGGCCTCCCACATGCGCGGGTACATCGAGAACGGCGTGAACCCGGGCATGGTGTTGATCTCGTTGACGATCACCTCGTCGTCGGGCGTGACGAACACGTCCACGCGCGCGAGGCCCTCGCACCCGAGCGCCTCGAACGCCTGCACGGCGACCTCGCGCACGCGGTCCGTGACGTGCTCGGGCAGGTCGGCGGGGCACGCCAGCCGCACGGCCGCCTCGTCGAGGTACTTGGCCTCGAAGTCGTAGAACGCGTGCTTGCCCGCGTCGACGACGATCTCGCCCGGCAGCGACGCGCGCGCCCGCTCGCCGTGGTGCCCGCCGAGCACGCCGCACTCGATCTCGCGGCCCACGATCGCGGCCTCGACGACGACCTTCGGGTCGTGGCGCTGCGCCTCGGCGACCGCCGCGGGCAGGTCGGCGAGGTCGTCGACGCGCGTGATGCCCAGGCTCGAGCCGGCGCGCGCGGGCTTGACGAACAGCGGCAGCCCCAACGCGCGCACCCGCTCCGTCTGGCCCTGCGGATCGCGGTCGAACGCGCCGGGCAGGAGCACGACGAACGGCCCGACGGGCAGCCCCTGGCCCGCGAAGACGAGCTTCATCATGTGCTTGTCCATGCCGACGGCCGAGGCGAGCACGCCGTCGCCGACGTACCGCACGTCCGCGAGCTCGAGCATGCCCTGGAGCGTGCCGTCCTCGCCGAACGGGCCGTGCAGCAGCGGGAACACCACGTCGACCTCACCGAGCGGGAGCGGCACGTCACCGTCGGAGACGAGGTGCACCTCACGGTCCGACGACGACTGCGGGAGCTGCACGTGCGCACGCGCGTCCTCGACCTGCGGCAGCCGCCCCTCGGTGATCGCCCAGCGGTCCGGGTCGTCGTCCGCCAGCACCCAGCGCCCCTCGGGCGTGATCCCGACCGCGAGGACGTCGTACCGGTCACGGTCGAGCGCGCGCAGCACGCCGCCCGCGGTCGCGCAGCTGATCGCGTGCTCCCCGGAGCGGCCGCCGAACAGGACCATGACGCGGGGACGGGCGGAGGAAGCGGGGGCGCTCGTGTCGGCGGGCTGCGGCTGGGCGTTCATCGGGGACGACCCTACCTGCCGCCGACCAGGTGCCGACCGCGCGCGTACGCTGGCGCGGTGACCTCGCCGCACGCGCACCGGGCCCCTGCGACGCTCGTCGTGACCGCCGGACGCCCCGACCGCGGGCAGGGCGCGCCGCTCAACCCGCCGCTCGTGCTGTCCTCCACGTTCGTCTCGCAGGGCGTACCGGGCGACGAGCCGATGTACGGGCGCGCCGACACGCCCGCGTGGCACGCGTTCGAGGAGGCGCTCGCCGCGCTCGAGGCGTCCCCGACCCCTGCCCTCGTGCTGGGCTCGGGCATGGGCGCGATCGCGGCCGCGCTCTCGCTCGTGCCCTCGGGGGGTCGCCTCGTGCTCCCCCGGCACAGCTACCAGGTCACGCTCGGCTACGCGGCCGACCTCGCACGGCGCAGCGGCGTGCAGGTCGAGCTCGTGGACGTGGCGGACACCGATGCGGTCCTCGCCGCGACCCGCGGCGCCGACGGCACGCCGCCCGCGGACCTGCTGTGGGTCGAGTCCCCCACCAACCCGATGCTCGAGGTCGCGGACCTGCCCGCGCTCGTCGCCGGGGCGCACGAGGCCGGCGCGCTCGTCGCGGTCGACAACACGTTCGCCACGCCGCTCGTGCAGCGGCCGTTCGAGCACGGCGCGGACGTCGTCGTGCACTCCGTCACAAAATACCTCGCGGGGCACAGCGACGTGGTGCTCGGCGCGGTGCTCGCAGCCGACCCGCGGGTGCGTGCCCGCCTGCACGAGTACCGCACCGTGCACGGCGCGATCGCGGGGCCGTTCGAGGTCTGGCTCGCGCTGCGCGGGCTGCGCACGCTCGCGCTGCGGGTCGAGCGCGCCCAGGCCAACGCGCTCGAGCTCGCGCACCGCCTCGCGGCCCACCCGCGTGTCCTCGCGGTGCGCCACCCCGGGCTGCCCGACGACCCCGGGCATGCGCGCGCGACGAAGCTCATGGACGGCTACGGCTCGATCATCGGCATGCGCCCGGCAGGCGGGCCCGACGGGGCGGACGCGCTCGTCGACGCGCTGCGGCTCTGGGTGCCCGCGACGAGCCTCGGCGGCGTCGAGTCGACGCTCGAGCGGCGCCGCCGGTTCACCACCGAGTCCGTCACCGTGCCCGAGGACCTGCTGCGCCTGAGCGTCGGCATCGAGGACGTCGAGGACCTCTGGCGCGACCTCGACGCCGCGCTCGCGACGCTCTGAGCGCCCGGCACCCGGGGCGGCTCAGCGGACCACGACCTCCGAGCGGCGCGGCCGCGCGAGGAGCATGGGGGCGAGCTGGTCGACCGGCAGACCCTCGTAGAGCACCTTGACGACCGCCTCGGTGATCGGCATCTCGATCCCGAGCCGGCGTGCGAGCTCCAGGACGGGGCGGCACGTCTTGACCGCCTCGGCCGTCCCACCGGTCGCGGCAATGGCCTCGTCGAGCCCCATCCCCCGGCCGATGTGACCGCCGAGGGTGTGGTTGCGCGAGTCGGGGGACGCGCACGTCGCCATGAGGTCCCCCATGCCGGCGAGCCCGGGGAACGTCTCAGGGCGGGCCCCGAGCGCGAGCCCGAGACGCGTGATCTCCACGAGGCCCCGCGTGATGACCGTCGCCATGGTGTTGTAGCCCAGGCCGCGCCCCTGCGAGATGCCGACCGCGAGCGCGATGACGTTCTTCACCGCACCGCACAGCTCGACGCCCACGACGTCCGGGTTGGTGTACGGGCGGAAGTACGACGAGGCCACGGCGCGCGCGACGAGCGCGGCGGTCTCCGGCGACGTCGAGGCGACCACCGTGGCGGTCGGCTGGTGGCGCGCGATCTCGCGTGCGAGGTTCGGGCCGGAGACGACGGCCACGCGCTCGTCGGGAATACCCAGCGTCTGGGCGACGACCTCGCTCATGCGCTTGTCGGTGCCGAGCTCGACACCCTTCATCAGGGACACGACGACCGCGTCGTCGCGCAGCGCACCGCGCAGCGGCGCGAGGGTGTCGCGCGCGACCTGCGACGGCACGGCGACCGCGACGATGCGTGCGTGCGCGACGGCCGCGCGGGCGTCGGTCGTCGCGGTCACGGACGCGGGCAGGTCGATGCCGGGCAGGTAGGCCTCGTTGCGGTGCTGGTCCGCGATCTGCCGCACCACGGCGGCCGAGCGGCCCCACACGGTCACGTCGCACCCCGCGTCGGCGAGCACCGCCGCGAACGTCGTGCCCCAGCTGCCGGTGCCGAGGACGGCCGTGCGCAGCGTCTCGCCGTTCTCGTCGGACGCCGTCACGGCTGCTCCGGCCGGGCCGCGCGCTCGCCGCCGGACCGCTGCGCGTCGGGCTTGCGCATGTCGTACCGCACGGCGGGTGCCTGCTCGCCGCGGATGCCCTCGAGCAGCCGCGTGATGGCGTCCATGACGCGCTCCGTCGCCTCGCGCAGCGTCGCGGCGTCCTGCGGGCGCTCGTACAGGTCGTCGAGCACCACCGGCGGCCCGACGACGATCGTGACGGTCTTGCGCGGGATCGGCCTGAGCAGCTTCGCGTAGCGCCCCAGCAGGTTCTGCGGGCCCCACTGCGCGACGGGGATCACGGGGACGCGCGTCGTCAGCGCCAGCCGCGCGACGCCCGTCTTCCCGACCATGGGCCACAGGTCCGGGTCGCGCGTCAGGGTGCCCTCCGGGAACACCGCGACGGCGTCACCCTGCTGGAGCGCCGTGACCGCCGCGCCGAGCGACTCCCCCGCCGCGCTCGTGTTGCGGTAGACGGGGATCTGCCCGGTCGCGCGCAGGACGCGGCCCACCAGCGGGACCTTGAACAGCGGGTCCTTCGCGAGCACCTTGGGCGCCACGCCGTTGTCCCACAGGAAGTGCGCGAACGTCAGCGGGTCGACGTTCGTCATGTGGTTCGCCGCGACGATGAACCCGCGGTCGGTCGGAAGGTGCTCGACACCGTGCCAGTCGGGCTTGGTCATCGCCTTGAGCAAGGGTCGGACGATCCGCGCGACGTTGCGGTAGGCGCGGTTGGAACGGGCAGGCGGACGCACGACGAGCAGGCTACCTTCTGGCGGCGGGACGGGACCTGGGCGCCACCAGGGGACGGGGGTGCCCGAGGTGCGGGGTCAGTCGCGGCTGAACTCCGCCCCGAGCGCCGAGAGCTTGTCCATGAAGTGCTCGTACCCGCGGTCGATCAGGCTGATCCCCCGCACCTGGGACGTGCCCTTCGCGGTGAGCGCCGCGATGAGATGGCTGAAGCCGCCGCGCAGGTCCGGCACCTCGATGTCCGCCGCCGACAGGGGCGTCGGGCCGCTGATGACCGCCGAGTGGTAGAAGTTGCGCTGGCCGAACCGGCACGGCCGCCCGCCCAGGCACTCCTTGTAGACCTGGATCGTCGCGCCCATGCCGACGAGCGCGTCGACGAACCCGAACCTGTTCTCGTACACCGTCTCGTGCACGATCGACAGGCCCTTGGCCTGCGTGAGCGCGACGACGAGCGGCTGCTGCCAGTCCGTCATGAAGCCGGGGTGCACGTCCGTCTCGAGCTGGATCGAGCGCAGGTCGCCGCCCGGGTGGTAGAAGCGGATGCCCTCGTCGTCGACCGCGAACTCGCCGCCCACCTTGCGGAATGTGTTGAGGAACGTCGTCATCTCCGGCTGCGTCGCTCCGCGCACGTAGATGTCACCGCCCGTCGCGAGCGCCGCGGACGCCCACGACGCCGCCTCGATGCGGTCGGACAGCGAGGTGTGCTGGTACCCCTCGAGCCGCTCGACGCCCTCGATGCGGATCACGCGGTCGGTGTCGACCGAGATGATCGCGCCCATCTTCTGCAGGACGTTGATCAGGTCCATGATCTCGGGCTCGATCGCCGCGCCCGCCAGCTCGGTGATGCCGTCGGCGCGGACCGCCGTGAGCAGGAGCTGCTCGGTGGCGCCCACGCTCGGGTACGGCAGCGCGATCTTCGTGCCCTGCAGGCGCCGCGGGGCGCTGAGGTAGATGCCCTGGGGGCGCTTCTCCACGACCGCGCCGAACTGGCGCAGGATGTCGAGGTGGTAGTTGATCGGCCGGTCGCCGATCCGGCAGCCACCCAGGTCGGGGATGAACGCCTCGCCCAGGCGGTGCAGCAGCGGGCCGCAGAACAGGATCGGGATGCGGCTCGAGCCGGCGTGCGCGTCGATGTCCGCGACGTGCGCGATCTCGACGTCGCTCGGGTCCAGGCGCAGGGTGCCGGCGGCGTCGTCGGCCTCGACGCGCACCCCGTGCAGCTCGAGCAGCCCCTTGACCACCGCGACGTCCCGGATCTGCGGCACGTTGCGCAGCACGCTGGGGGTCTCCCCCAGGAGCGCGGCCACCATGGCCTTCGACACGAAGTTCTTGGCGCCACGCACGGTGATCTCTCCCCGCAGCGGGTTGCCACCGTTGACGTACAGCAGATCGTTCACGCGCCCATCCTCGCCTACCCACGGCACCGGCCCCCGACCACACGGGGGCCCGACACCTTGCTCCGCACGACACCTTCACAGGCCGGCGACACCCGCGCGCGCGGGTGTCGCCCCGCACGACGACGCCGTGACGACCTCTTGCCGAGCCGCTTGCGCGCACCCGGTCCGTTCTTGGCCTCGACCTCCCACCGGCGCCATGTACCGCGCGCCGACGAGGGGCCGTCCGCCCGAGCACAGCCAACCAGGACCGTCGCGGAGTTCTTCCCGCACCGGCGTCTCCGGCGCGACGGACCGCTGCCCACGCTAGCGCGAACGCGGTGCCCGCACGCGACGGCCCCGGCGCACCCGTCCGGGGCGCACCGGGGCCGTCGTCGTACCGGGCGGGTCAGGCGGGGCGGCGCCCGATCGCGACCTCGACCGGCCGCGCTGCCTTGATCTCCACCGGCGGGAGGTGCTTGGCGGGCAGCGTCGCGGGACGCCACGACTCACGACGCTCCTCGAACGCGGAGATCTCGTCGACGTGCTGCAGCGTCAGGCCGATGTCGTCCAGACCCTCCATGAGCCGCCAGCGCGTGTAGTCGTCCACGTGGAACGGGACGACGACGTCGTCGCACTGCACGGTGCGCGCGACCAGGTCGACCGTGACCTCGGTGCCCGGGCGCGTCTCGAGGATCTTCCAGATCAGCTCGATGTCCTCCTGGGCGACCTGAGCGGCCAGCAGGCCCTGCTTGCCCGAGTTCCCGCGGAAGATGTCCGCGAACCGCGCCGAGACCACGACCTTGAAGCCGTAGTCCTTGAGCGCCCACACCGCGTGCTCACGCGACGAGCCCGTCCCGAAGTCGGGGCCCGCGACGAGGACCGAGCCGGAGCGGTAGGCGTCCTGGTTGAGGACGAACTCCGGGTCGCCGCGCCACGCCGCGAACAGCGCGTCCTCGAACCCCGTGCGCGTCACGCGCTTGAGGTAGACGGCGGGGATGATCTGGTCGGTGTCGACGTTGCTGCGACGCAGCGGGACCCCGACGCCGGTGTGCTGGGTGAACTTCTCCATGGGTCTGTCTCTCTCGTTCGTCGTCGGGTCGTCAGACCGTCTGGAGGTCGGCGGCGGGGCCGGTCAGCGGCGAGCCGTCCGGCGCGGGCCGGCCCGTGCCCAGGTCCGCGTAGGACGAGAGCGTGCCGCGGATGGCGGTCGCGGCCGCGACGAGCGGCGAGACGAGGTGGGTGCGCCCGCCCTTGCCCTGGCGGCCCTCGAAGTTGCGGTTCGACGTCGACGCCGAACGCTCCCCCGGAGCGAGCTGGTCGGGGTTCATGCCCAGGCACATCGAGCAGCCCGCGTTGCGCCACTCCGCACCGAAGTCGAGGAAGATCTTGTCGAGCCCCTCGGCCTCCGCCTGCAGGCGCACGCGCGCCGACGACGGGACCACGAGGACGCGCACGTCGTCGGCCTTCTTGCGGCCCTGCACGACCTTCGCGACCGAGCGCAGGTCCTCGATGCGGCCGTTGGTGCACGAGCCGATGAAGACCGTGTCGACCTTGATCGAGCGCAGCGGCTGGCCCGGCGTCAGGCCCATGTACTCGATCGCGCGCTCGGCGGCGACGCGCTCGTTCGCGTCCGCGATCTGCTCGGGCACGGGCACGTCGGCCGACAGCGGCAGGCCCTGGCCCGGGTTGGTGCCCCACGTGACGAACGGCTCGAGGTCCGCGGCGTCCAGGACCACCTCGGCGTCGAAGACCGCGTCGTCGTCCGAGTGCAGCGTGCGCCAGTACTCGACCGCCGCGTCCCAGTCGGCGCCCTCGGGCGCGTGCGGGCGGCCCTTGAGGTACTCGAACGTGGTCTCGTCGGGCGCGATCATCCCGGCGCGCGCACCGGCCTCGATCGACATGTTGCAGATCGTCATGCGCGCCTCCATCGACAGCGCGCGGATGGCCTCGCCGCGGTACTCCAGCACGTACCCCTGGCCGCCACCGGTGCCGATCTTGGCGATGACCGCGAGGATGATGTCCTTGCTGGTCGCGCCCTCGGGCAGACGGCCGTCGACGGTGATCGCCATGGTCTTGAACGGCGCGAGCGGGAGCGTCTGGGTCGCGAGCACGTGCTCGACCTCGGACGTGCCGATGCCGAACGCGAGCGCGCCGAACGCGCCGTGCGTGGACGTGTGCGAGTCGCCGCAGACGACCGTCAGGCCGGGCTGCGTGAGGCCGAGCTGCGGGCCGACCTGGTGGACGATGCCCTGGTCCGCGTCGCCGAGCGAGTGGATGCGCACGCCGAACTCGGCGGCGTTGGTGCGCAGCGTCTCGATCTGCGTGCGGCTCGTCGCGTCCGCGATCGGGCGGTCGATGTCGAGCGTCGGCGTGTTGTGGTCCTCGGTGGCGAGCGTCAGGTCCGGGCGACGGACCGGACGGCCGGCGAGCCGCAGGCCCTCGAACGCCTGCGGGCTGGTGACCTCGTGGACGAGGTGGAGGTCGATGTAGAGGAGGTCAGGGGCTCCGTCCGTGCCTCGTCGCACGACGTGCGCGTCCCAGACCTTCTCCGCCAACGTACCGGACATGTGCTGCGGTCCTGTTCTGCTCGTCCGGGTGGGGGTGTTCCCGGTTCTCGGGGCCGATCGGGGTGACTTCTCGAACGCGTCGTGCCTCTGCACTTGCATCTCAGCCTGCGAGACGCCAATATCGGCCTATGGACAACTCTAGCGGAGTCGGCGTCCTGGACAAGGCCGCAGCCGTCCTGAGCGCGCTCGAGGCCGGTCCGGCGACCCTCGCGCAGCTCGTGACCGCCACCCATCTTGCTCGACCGACCGCCCACCGGCTCGCCGTCGCGCTCGAGCACCATCGTCTCGTCGCCCGCGACATGCAGGGCCGGTTCGTGCTCGGCCCGCGCCTGTCCGAGCTCGCCACCGCGGCGGGCGAGGACCGGCTGCTCGCCGCGGCCGGACCGGTGCTCGCCGCCGTGCGCGACCACACGGGCGAGAGCGCGCAGCTCTACCGCCGGCAGGGTGACCAGCGCATCTGTGTCGCTGCCGCCGAGCGGCCCATCGGCCTGCGCGACTCCATCCCCGTCGGCGCGACGCTCACCATGCAGGCCGGCTCGGCCGCGCAGGTGCTGCTCGCATGGGAGGAGCCCGACCGGCTGCACCGCGGGCTGCAGGGCGCCAAGTTCACCGCGACGATCCTGTCCGGCGTGCGCCGCCGCGGTTGGGCCCAGTCCGTGTCGGAGCGCGAGGTCGGCGTCGCGTCGGTCTCCGCACCCGTGCGCGGGCCGTCGGGACGCGTCGTCGCGGCCGTCTCGGTATCCGGACCGCTCGAGCGTCTGACCCGCCAGCCGGGCCGCCTGCACGCCGCCGCGGTCGTCTCCGCCGCCAACCGGCTGACCGAGGTGCTGCGCCGCACCGCGGAGTGACACCCGCCACCTCCCCACGTCCCCCCAGAGGTCCGAGACCTCACGCGATGGCCCCGGCCCTGCGCCGGGGCCATCGTCGTGCATGAGAGGCGCCGAGCACACCGCGCTCACGACGTCATCTTCACGAGGATCAGCTCACGACGACGAAGGCCCGGTCACCGTGGTGACCGGGCCTTCTGACGTACCCCCGACCGGATTCGAACCGGCGCTACCGCCGTGAGAGGGCGGCGTGCTAGGCCGCTACACAACGGGGGCCTATCGCCTGCGTGACCCGTGGGCCTCGCTTGCGTGTGAACACTTTACCCGACGTCCGCTCGTGCTCCGAACCGTCCGATCAGCGGTGCTCGCGCTGGGGTACCAGGACTCGAACCTAGACTAACTGAACCAGAATCAGTCGTGCTGCCAATTACACCATACCCCATGGGGTATAACTTCCGGGCCTCCCGGCAGCCTCACGACGGGGCGTGAGGGCCACTCGGTTCGGACTGATCCGGACGTCGTACCGCCCGTGAACGTTACCCGGTCGCAGGCCCGACGACCAAACCGCTGCCGTGAGAGCCGCGCCACGCCGCTCAGCGAGGGATCTGGGCGATCTCCGCCGCGTCGTACCAGAGCAGGTCCGCGTCGTCGACGCGCTCCGCCGCCGCCACGTCGCCCTCGAGCGCCCGGGCGACGTCCGCCGCGACCTCGGGCTCGTCGACGTGCACGCACGCGATCGCGTCGCCACCCACGGCGTCGACGAGCGCGACCGCGCTCGGGCCCGCGTCGTCGGGTGCGGCGTCGAGCCGGACGGCGCCGTCGGGGACGTCGACCGTCACGACGAGCCGCAGGCGCGGTGCGTCACCGCGCGCGGCGAGCATCGCGAGGCTGTCGTCCGCGGCCATGAGGTGCGCGGAGAACTCGAGCCCCTCGTCGTCCTCGTCGGGCAGCGCGGCGCGCAGTGCGGCGGTGACCGCGTGAGCGGTCCGGGGGCCGAGCGTGACCGAGCCGTCGGCGGCGGGGTCGAGCTCGTCGAGCGTGGCGGGCAGGTAGAGGCGCACGACGTCAGTGTGCCGCGAGTGCGGGGCGCGCGTCGCACCGGAGCGCGCGCTCCCGCTCCACGTCACGCGAACGGCGCGACAGACGCGACCGCAGGGACGCCGCCGCCGACCCCCTGCCCCACCCGTGCGGCGAGGCCGACGATCGCGCGGCGGGCCGGCGATCCCGGTGCGATCTCCCGCAGCGTGCGCGCCTCGAGCACCGCCGCGTCGAGGCTCGGCCGGTCGTCCGGCACCAGCACCGCGTCACGCACGCCCGCGTACCGCTCGAGAGCTCCCGCGACCGCGCGAGCGGCCTGGGGCCCCGCGACCGACGCGCGCACACGATTGACGACGACGTGCTGCGGGGTGATCCCGAGCTCCCCGAGGTCGGACAGCGCGCGCACGAGGCGTTGGATGCCGACCGGGTCCGCGGACCCGACCACGACGACCTCGTCGGCCGCCGCGAGCGCCCCGAGCGTCGCGGCGTTGCGCCGCGGCGCGCGCGTGTCGTAGCTCAGCACCTCGTCCTGCTCGACCGAGAACCCGCAGTCGACGACGACGAGCGCCGCGAGCCGCCGCGCGACCACCCAGACCGCGTCGAGCGCCGAGCCCGGCAGCTCGGGCCACCGGTCGGCGCGCGTGATGCCCGACAGCAGCCTCAGGTCCCCGCTCACGTACGGCGCGAGGCGCGCGAGCGTCACGAGGTCGAGCGAGCCCTGCCCCGCCGCGCGGGCCGCGGCCGCCAGACCGGGCGACTCGTCGAGCAGGCCGAGCAGCTGCGCGAGGCAGCCGCCGTACGTGTCGGCGTCCGCGAGCAGCGTCGACCGGCCGGCCGCCGCCGCCTCCGCGGCGAGGTTCAGCGCGACCGTGGACCGGCCGGGCGCACCCGTCGGGCCCCAGACCGCCACGAGGCGGCCACGCTCGGCGGGCGGGACCGGCGCCTCGTCCCACGGCGCGGCTCCCGACCAGTGCGGGCCGTCGGGGACGTCGGGTGCGGGCGCTCGGTGCATCCCCTGCACGAGCGTCACGACGCGGTCCGCGAGCGCGGCCGCTCCCCCGGCGTCCACGGGTGCGTCGAGGACGAGGTCGGCAGCGGCGACGCGCGCCCGGTCCGCCGCGGACGTGCGCTCGGGGTCCAGCAGGACGACGACGGCGGCGCCGGCGGCGCGCAGGACCGCGACCGCGGTCAGGTCGAGCTGCTCGACGTCGGACGAGACCACCGCGACACGCCCCAGACCGGCGTCCGCCGCCGCCTGCAGCTCCGCGAGGTCGGCGCACCGACGGGTGACCCGCAGCGCGGGGTCGTCGTCGAGCGCGCGGACCACCGCGACCTCGGCCGTCCCGCGCACGGCGCACAGCACGCCGACGACGCCCGGCGACTGCTCGCTCATCGCCCGGCCGGCCCGGGGACGGGCAGGACGTCGATCGCGCCCTCGGCCGAGAGCGCGGCGAGCAGCGAGGCGAGCGCGTCCTGCGGGACCAGCACGTGCACCACGGCCGCCCCGCTCGTGGCGAACGTCCCCTCGGGCCGGTTCACCTCGGCGACCGTCACCCCCGTCGCCAGCGTCCGCGGCCCCGGCGCGTCCTTGCCCTCCTTGCCCTGCTCGGAGGAGGACGCAGGCGGCTTGGGCGTGAACCACACGTCGACGACCGCGCCCGCCACGACGTCGTCGGACGGCGCCGACCGCACCGGGACCGCGACCGGCCGCAGCGCGACGTCCGCTGCGGATCCCAGCGCGTCGGCCGGGACCAGCTCACCCGCGCCGACCGTGCGCAGCGCGACCGCGTCCTGCGGCAAGGCGCGGGACGCCGAGACGTACTCCGCGCCCGCGAGCTCGGGCAGGCGCACCTCGACGACGACGAGGTCGTCCGGGCCCACCGCGGACCCCGGGACGAGCACGCCACGCGTCGCGTAGACCGGCACGGTCTCCTGCGCGGACCGCACGGCCCACGCGCCGAGCGCGACGGCGGCGGCGACGAGCACGATCCCCGCGAGCAGCCGTGGGTCGCGCCACCCGGGACGGCGCAGCCGCGCCGCGGTCGGCGCAGGGAGGTCGAGCAGGGCGGTGTCCACGCGGGCTCCTTCGGTCGTCGGCGCTCCGCATCCTGCCCCAGACGGCGGGGGCGAAGCGGGCGAAACGGAAGGATTGTGGATAACCGGATGTGCCCGCCACCGCGTGCCACACTGCGGTCATGCCGCAGCGGTACCTCTCCCTCGCCGACGTCGCCGAGACCCTCGGGGTCTCGGTCGGCCAGGTGCGCACCATGGTGACGACGGGCGAGCTCGAGGGCTTCCAGATGGGCGGGCGCAAGATCTGGCGCGTCGACGTCGCCGACCTCGAGGCCTACGTCCAGCGCGCGAAGGCGCGGACGCGCGAGCGCATCACGAGCGGCGCGGGGTTCGACGACGAGGGCCGCGACGAGTCCTGACGCCCGTCCGGCGGTCGCACCCCGGCCTCCGGGACCGCACCCGCGGTCACCTCAGCCGGACCGCACGACGAGCAGCGTCTCGAACGCGAACGTCCAGCCCGCGGCTCCGCGCGCGGCGTCCGCGGGCGTGACGTCGACGTGGTCGGCGCCGACCCGGTCGATGCGCCCGGAGACGCTCACGCCCTGCGCGTCGACCCGCACGAGCGTGCGGTCCCGCGCCACGGCGCGCAGCGCGTGGCCCAGCGCGAGCCGGCGCTCGACCTCGCCCGCGGCCGGTGCCGCCCATGCGCCGAGGCCGACGACCGCGGTCACGGCCGCCGTCGGCACGAGAGCACGTCGGACGCCGTCGGGCGCGAGGAGCACCCACTGCGGCGCCGCGTCGACGACGACGCCGTCGACCGTCTGACCGTCGCGCAGCACGAGTCGCAGCGTCGTCGCGCGCGCGGCCCGCAGCCGGTCCGCCAGGTGCACCTGCGCCCGCTCGGCACGCGTCAGCTCGGCGACCTCGTCACGCAGGTCCTGGGCCCGAGCGGCATCGAGACCGCTCTCCAGGTCCGCGAACAGCGCCTCCCACCGCACGCGCCCACGGTAGCGGTGACCGACCCTCGGCGGGCGCGACCGCCGACCGCGAAGCAGCCCGCCGGGTAGCCAGGAGGCGGACACGACTGGACAGATCGGACAGTCCTCCGCTAGACCTACGGACATCAAACGTGATCAAACGACATCATCACGAAGCATGCGGGGGGAAACATGACCAGCAGGGCACGTCGCCGGCCCATGGCGACGACGGCCGCGACGCTCGCCGTCGCCGCACTGACCGCCGCCGCGGTCGCGGTCGCGCTCGTGCTGGCCGCACTGGCGGCCGCACAGCCGGACCGGCCCCTGGCGGTGCAGGACGTCGTCAACGTCGCGGTCGCCGCGCTGGGCGCGGCGGTCGCCGCGTGGCTCGCGGTGTCCTGCGCCCTGGGGTCGGCGTGCGTCGCCGGGCGGCTGGTCGGGGCCGGCTGGCGCTCCGGCGAGGCGCTCCTGCGGCGCTGCGCGCCCGTCGTCGTGCGACGGGCCGTCGCAGGTGCCGTCGGTGCGAGCCTCGGGCTCGGGCTCGTCGCGACCGGGGCGCAGGCGGCGCCCGTCGACCCGGCACCGGTGGCGGTGAGCGTCGCCGACGAGGCGCCGTCCGAGCCTCCTGCACCCCGCACGGGCGCGGACGGCGTGGCGGACGGCACCCTCGAGGGCCCCTCGCGGGGCTCGGGCGTCGTCCCCGTGGGTTCTGTGGCGGTCGGCTCGGTCGACTCGGTCCGCGACACCGGGACCGCGCCGCAGGCCCCGGTCGGGGCTCCGGACCCGGCGTCGCCCGCGCTCGGCTGGCCGGTCACCGCACCGACGGACGGCACGTCCCCCACGCATGGCACTGCCCCCGCGGACGGCGCTCTGCCCCCGGACGGCCCGGCACCCGCACCGGTCGCCGCGGGCTGGGTCCCGACGAGCGGTGCGGCCGCGGACGGCGCGGGCGGCCGGACGGACGGCGCCACGGGAGACCGCGCGCGTGGCGCGAGCGCCGCCGCCCAGAGCGCTGGTCAGACCGCGGGTCCTGTCGCTGGTCAGGTCGCGGGTCGGTCGGGTGACCGCGGACCGGCCACGGCGCCCGCCGGCGGCGCGGACCGAGCCGACGTGGTCGTGGTCGCGGCCGGCGACTCGCTCTGGTCGATCGCCGCCGCCCACCTGCCGCGTGGCGCGAGTGACGCGCAGGTCGCCGCAGCCTGGCCGCGCTGGTACGAGGCGAACCGCGACGTCGTCGGGGACGACCCCGACGTCCTCCAGCCCGGCCAGCAGCTCACGGCTCCCGCGACGGAGGCGGCCCGATGAGCGCGCTCACCGTCGCGGAGGTCGCCTCGCCGCTCGAGGATGCGCTCGCCGCCGGGATCGCCGCACCGCGCCGGCCCCGGGCGGGGACCCACTTGCGCCTCGCGGGCGCACCGCGCGTGCGTCCGCTGCCCGACCTGGCGCCCTCCCCCGCCCCCCTGCCCGAGGTCGAGCACGACGTGCGCCCGGTCCACACGCTGCGCACGCGCATCGCCGTGCTGCGCAGCACGGACCGCACGGACCTCGGCGACGACGCCGACGAGCCGGCACCCGCGGCGCCCGTGGACCCGCGCGCGCTCGTCGGGTCGCTCGCCCTCGCGAGCGTGGAGTCGCTCGTCGGCCGACGCTCGGTCGCACAGCTCGCCCGATGGCTCACGCCCGGGGTCTACGACGCGCTGCACGCGCGCGCCACCGCCTCGGCGCGGGTGCTCGCCGCCCGCGGCGGCGGACGGTCGGTCGTGGTCCGCAGCGTGCGGGGCTGCCGGACGCAGGAGCGTGTCCTCGAGGCGAGCGCGGTCGTGGACGACGGGACGCGCGTGCGGGCGGTCGCGATGCGGCTCGAGGCGCACCGCCGGTCGTGGCGCGTGACGGCGCTCGAGATCGGCTGACCGGCCCACGCACCACGGCACCACGGCACCACGGCACCACGGCACCACCGCACGACGCACGACGCGACGACGCCGCCGGCGGGATCCCCCGCCGGCGGCGTCTCGTCGTGCTCGTGTCGGCCCGCAGGCCCGTCACGTCAGCGCTTGCGCTGCTGCTTCGCCGCGCGACGACGGGCCTCGCGGTTGCCCGCGTCGCCGGACGGCGCCGGCTCGTCCTCCGGGGCCGCCGCCTGCGCGACACCGGTCGCGTCGCCGTCCACGGACGGCGCCGAGTACTGCAGCGGGACGCGTCGCTCCGGCCCGTCGATCCCCTTCGCGACCAGGCGCGGGCCACCGCCCGCAGCGGCCGCCGCGGAGTCGGCGGTCACCACGGGACCGTCCTGCACCGAGGTGTCCTCGTCGGTCTGCACCTGGACCTGCAGGTTGTACAGGTAGGCGACCGTCTCCTCCTTGATGGCGTCGGTCATCGCGTTGAACAGCTGGAACCCCTCGCGCTGGTACTCGACGAGCGGGTCGCGCTGCGCCATCGCCCGCAGCCCGATGCCCTCCTTGAGGTAGTCCATCTCGTAGAGGTGCTCACGCCACTTGCGGTCGAGCACGGACAGCGTCACGCGACGCTCGAGCTGACGCATGTTGTCCGAGCCGATCTGCTGCTCGCGGTCGGCGTAGGCGACCTCGGCGTCGGACGCGAGCTCACGCGTGAGCAGCTCGGCCGTGAGCCGCGTGGGTCCACCCGCCTCCTCGACGACGTCCTCGGGCGTGATGGAGACGGGGAACACCGCACGCAGCGCCGTCCACAGCGCCTCGAGGTCCCAGTCCTCCGGACGCCCCTCGGCCGTGGCGCCCTCGACGTACGCGGAGATGACGTCGGACCGGAAGTGCCCGACCTGCTCCTGCAGGTCCTCGCCCTCGAGCACGCGCCGACGCTGGTCGTAGATGACCTCGCGCTGGCGGGACATCACGTCGTCGTACTTCAGGACGTTCTTGCGGATCTCGAAGTTGCGCGACTCGACCTGCGACTGCGCCGACTGGATACCGCGCGTGACGATCTTCGACTCGAGCGGCAGGTCCTCCGGGAAGCCCGCGCGCGTCATCATCGACTCGGCGAGGCCCGAGTTGAACAGGCGCATGAGGTCGTCCTGCAGCGACAGGTAGAACCGGGACTCGCCCGGGTCGCCCTGACGGCCCGACCGGCCGCGCAGCTGGTTGTCGATGCGGCGCGACTCGTGACGCTCGGTGCCGAGCACGTACAGCCCGCCGAGCTCCACGACCTCGTCGTGCTCCGCCGCGACGGCCTGCCGGGCCTTCTCGAGCGCACCGGGCCACGCGGCCTCGTACTCGTCGGCGTTCTCGGCGGGGTCCAGGCCACGTGCCGCGAGGTCCGCGACAGCCATGAACTCCGCGTTGCCGCCGAGCATGATGTCGGTACCGCGGCCGGCCATGTTCGTGGCGACCGTGACGGCGCCCTTACGGCCCGCCTGCGCGACGATCGCGGCCTCGCGCGCGTGCTGCTTGGCGTTCAGCACCTCGTGCGGGACACCGAGCTTGCGCAGCTTGGTGGACAGCAGCTCGGACTTCTCGACGCTCGTCGTGCCGACGAGCACGGGCTGGCCCTTGGCGTGCCGCTCCACGATGTCCTCGACGACCGCGTCGAACTTGCCGGCCTCGCTCTTGTAGACGAGGTCGCGCTGGTCGATGCGCTGCATCTCGCGGTTCGTGGGGATCGGCACGACGCCGAGCTTGTACGTGCCCTGGAACTCCGCCGCCTCGGTCTCGGCGGTACCGGTCATGCCCGAGAGCTTGGCGTACAGCCGGAAGTAGTTCTGCAGCGTGATGGTGGCGAGCGTCTGGTTCTCGGCCTTGATGGCCACGCCCTCCTTGGCCTCGATGGCCTGGTGCATGCCCTCGTTGTAGCGGCGCCCGGGCAGGATGCGGCCCGTGTGCTCGTCGACGATCAGCACCTCGCCGTTCATCACGACGTAGTCCTTGTCGCGCTTGAACAGCTCCTTCGCCTTGATGGCGTTGTTGAGGAAGCCGATCAGCGGCGTGTTCAGCGACTCGTACAGGTTGTCGATGCCGAGGTAGTCCTCGACGCGCTCGATGCCCGGCTCGAGGACGCCGACGGTGCGCTTCTTCTCGTCGACCTCGTAGTCACGCTCGGGCTGCAGGCGGCGCACGACCTTCGCGAACTCCGCGTACCAGCGGTTCGCGTCGCCCGAGGACGGGCCCGAGATGATCAGCGGCGTACGCGCCTCGTCGATGAGGATCGAGTCCACCTCGTCGACGATCGCGAAGTTGTGGCCGCGCTGCACGAGCTCGTCCGTGCTCCACGCCATGTTGTCGCGCAGGTAGTCGAAGCCGAACTCGTTGTTCGTGCCGTACGTGATGTCCGCGGCGTACTGCTCACGGCGCTCCGCGGGCGTCATCGACGACAGGATGCAGCCCGTCGTCAGACCCAGGAACCGGAACACGCGGCCCATCAGCTCGCTCTGGTAGCTCGCCAGGTAGTCGTTGACCGTGACGACGTGCACGCCCTTGCCGGTCAGCGCGTTGAGGTACGCCGGCGCCGTGGCGACCAGCGTCTTGCCCTCACCGGTCTTCATCTCGGCGATGTTGCCGAGGTGCAGGGCCGCGCCGCCCATCAGCTGGACGTCGAAGTGCCGCTGCCCGAGCGTGCGGCGGGCCGCCTCACGCACCGTCGCGAACGCCTCCGCGAGGATGTCGTCGAGCGTCTCACCGTCCGCGAGGCGCTGCTTGAAGCGGTCGGTCTCCTCCCGCAGCTCCGCGTCGCTCAGCGACTCGAACGCGTCCTCCAGGGCGTTGACCTGCTGGGCGACGCCCGACAGCTTCTTGAGGATCCGACCCTCACCGAGTCGCAGGACCTTCTCGAGAATCGCTGACACGCATGACTCCTGGTGTAGACGCCCCGTGCGTGGTCGGCGCGGGGTGGCGCGGGCGCCCGGCGGCGTCGCCGAGCCCGACCATGGTAGGCGAGGCAGCGCTCCGTGGGCGCAGGACGACCACAGCAGTCACGAGCAGGATCGCGCCCACCACGCCCCAGGCGCCGAGCCGCTCGTCCCGGACCACGACCGCGAGCGCCGCTGCGGTCACCGGCTCGAGCAGCGACAGCAGGGTCGCCGTCGTCGCCGGCACGGTGCGCAGGCCCGTGAAGTACGCGCTGTAGGCCGCCGCGGTGGGCACCACCGCGAGGAACACGAGCCACGCCCAGCCCGCGGCGTCGTGCGGCACGCGCAGCCCGACCGAGGCGGCGTACGGCACGAGCAGGACCCCGCCGAGCGTGAACGCCAGCGCGGTCACGGCGAGCCCGTCGAGCCCGGGCACCGGGCGGGTGTTCACCGCGGTCAGCGACGCGAACGCCACCGCGGCGACCAGCGCGAGCGCGACACCTCCCGCGTCGACCGCGTGCCCCGCGTCGCGGCCCAGCACCAGCGCCGTGAGACCTGCGAGCGCGAGGGCGAGCGCGAGGGCCGTGCTGCGTCCCGGCCACGCCCTCGCCCGCAGCGCCGTCGCGGACGCGACGAGCAGCGGCGCCGCTCCGAGCGTCACGAGCGTCGCCACGGCGACCCCGGCCCGCGCGACCGCCTCGAAGTAGGCGGCCTCGAAGACCGCGATCAGGCCAGCGGTCGCCAGGACGCGCACCGCCGCGGCCCGCGAGCGCGGCACGCCGCGCAGACGCCCGGTGACCGCGAGCGCGACGAGCAGCAGGCCGCCGCCGCCGAGCAGGCGGTAGGCCGCGACCGCGGCGCTCGTCAGTCCGGCCGCGTCGCCGAGCTCGGCTCCCGCCAGACCGCCGGTCCCCCACAGCACGCCGGCGAGCGCGACGAGCCAGAAGTCCCCGCGACGGCCCACCCGAGCTCCCTCCGACACCGCTCGACACGCGCCTGACCTGCGGCGCGGCACCCTCGCGCGACCACGGGGGGCTCAGCGACCGTGCGCCAGCCTACGGGCCAGCGCGACGGCGAGGTCACCCCCGATGCCGTCCGTCCCGAGGACGACCTCGGGCACGCCCGCCCAGCGGCCGACGAGCACGAGCTCGTCCACGAGCGCTGCCGCGACCTCGTCGTCGTCCGGCACGCGCGTCCCCCGCCCCGCCGCCCGGTCCCGGGCGCCGGGTGCGCGGTGCGCGGCCTGCACGACGAGCCGGCCCGAGGCCCGGTCGGCCTTGAGGTCGACGAGCGCCTCGATCGCCTCGTCCATGAGGAACGGCAGGACGTAGTAGCCCCACCGGCGCTGCGCCGCGGGTACGTAGATCTCGATCCGGTACCGCAGCCCGAACAGCTCCTCGAGCCGTCGACGCTCGAACACCAGCGGGTCGAACGGGCTGAGCAGCGCGCGCCCGGTCGCCCGCCGCGGCGTCGTCGCCTCGACGTGGCGGTACGCCTCGCGCCAGCCGTCGACCCGCACGGGCACGAGGACGCCGGCGTCCACGAGCTCCGCCACCGCCCGCCGGGTCGGTGCGGTGCGCAGCCGGAAGTAGTCCGCCAGGCAGCCGAGCGTGCCGATGCCGTGCGCGCGGGCCGAGATCTCGACGAGCGCGCGCACCGCCTCCTCGCCGTCCGGCGCCGGCAGGTCCGCGACCGGGCGCGGCAGCACCCGCGCGGGGACGTCGTACAGCCGCTCGAACGCCGCGTTCCGGCCGCTGACGGCCACGTCGCCGGCGAAGAACAGGTACTCCAGGGCGCTCTTCGCGACCGTCCAGTTCCACCCCCACGCGCCGGTGGGGCGCGGGAACCGCTCGGCGAACAGCGCGTGCACCTGCTGCGAGGTCACGGGACCCCGCTCCGCGACGACCGTGCGCACCTCCTCGAGCACGGGCGAGTCGCGCAGCGGGACACCCTCGACCAGGTGCCCGCCGAACCGCTCGCGGTCCTCCCGGCGGCGCCACTCGAGCAGGCGGTACGTCTCCGGGGGCACGTACGACGCCACGTGCGCCCACGACTCGACGAGGCGGCGCGGCGCACGGCCCGCCGCACGGTCGAGCAACGCGGTGTCGTAAGGCCCGAGCCGGGAGAACAACGGGACCTGGTGGGCGCGCGCGAGCACGTTGACCGAGTCGATCTGGAGCAGCCCGATGCGGTCGACGACCTGCTGGACCTGGCGCATCGTGACCGCGCGCCCCGCGCGGGGGCGGTGCAGCCCCTGGGCGGCCAGCGCGATCCGCCGCGCCTGCGCGAGCGTGTAGCGCTCGGGGGCGGCAGACGCCGCGCGGGCGCCGGCGGCTCGCGCCGCGGTCGGCTCTGTTCCGGTGCTCGTGACCACGCGGTCATCCTGCCGCCGGCCACCGACACGCCTCACCGGCGAGGCGGGACGACGCGACAGCGAGGCGGGACGACGCGACAGCGCCCGGCCGGGGGCGTGCCGCCGGCCGGGCGCGTCGGTCTCGGGAGCCGCCCGGCGGTCAGCCGACCGCCTGCGCGCGCTCGGTGCCCACGACGGGCGAGTCGAGCTTGATCACGCCGTAGCTCCAGCCGCGGCGCCGGTACGCGACCGCGGGCTGGGCGGTCTCGGCGTCGACGAACAGGAAGAAGTCGTGCCCGACGAGCTCCATCTCGTACAGCGCGTCGTCGATCGTCATGGGCTGCGCCTGGTGGGTCTTCTCACGGATGACCACCGGCGAGTCGCCGAGCGTGACCTCCACCGCGCCGTCGACCGCGACCGGGGTGTCGGCCGCGAGGGGTTCCTCCTGGGGCGGCCGGACGTCCACGGGGGTCAGCGGAGTGTGGTTGCGGTGGTCCTTGCGTCGGTCGCGCATCCGGCGCAGCCGCTCGAGCAGCTTCGCGAGCGCGAGGTCGAGCGCGGCGTACCGGTCGTCGGCGCACGCCTCGGCGCGGATCACGGGCCCCTTGTCGACGACGGTGAGCTCGACGCGTTCCGAGCTGTCCGCCTGACGGGGGTTGACCTCGTGCGAGACGAGGACGTCGATCCGCTGGGCGCGGGGGGCCAGCTGCTCGACCTTCGCGAGCTTGTCCGTCAGGTGTGCCCGGAACTTCGGGGACACCTCGGTGTGCCGGCCTGCAACCACGATCTCCATGAGAGCCTCCTGGGAGGTGAGGGGCGGCGGGGCCGCCGCCCGATGTCTGCGGTCGTGGCCCTCGAGAGGGCCGCTGCGGGCATCACCTCCTCCACGCGCCCGAGGGTTCGCGAGGAACCCGTCCGTGCGGCGCCGTCGGCTCGGACTGCCACGCTAACGCCGCAGGGGGCACGTGACCACTGTGCGCGCCGGGAACGTCGCTCCCGCGGGCGGAAGGTCCCGGATTCACCCTGTCGGAGCAACCCCACCTGCGGCGACCAGGTGCATCGGGCCGCGGCCCGCCCCGCGGTCGGCCGGGCCGGGCGTGGACGCGAGCGTGACGGCCGCGCGCGGCGACGCGCCTGCGACGACGAGCGCGCGCTGCGCGGCCGCGAGCGTCGCACCGCTCGTCAGCACGTCGTCGACGAGCACGACGACACGGCCGTGCAGCGCGTCGCGATGCCGCGCCGCGACGCGCACGTCGACCCGGGCGCGGTCGCGCACGCCCCGCCCGACCTGGTCGGCACGGTCACCGCGCCGGCGGCGCAGGACCCGCGCCACACGAGCCGGGCGTCCGGCGGCGCGCAGGCCCTCGACCACGCCGCGTGCGAGCTCGTCGACGTGCGCGAAGCCACGGCGCCGCCGCGCCACGGGTGTCGACGGCGCGGGGACGACGAGCACGGGCGCGGTCGGCCGCGAGCGGGGGCAGGGCTCCGCCGCGAGGGACTCGTCGAGCACCGCCGCGCAGGCGGCCCCGAGCCGTCGGGCGTGCCCGACGAGCGGACGCGTCAGGTCCCGCCGCCCGCGGTCCTTCCACGCGATCACGGCCGCGCGCACCGGGCCGGCACAGTCCGCCAGCGTGAGCACGGGCAGACCCCGCGCCCCCACGGGGTCGAGGCGACCCGCACGGTCCTCGCAGCGCCACGGGTCCTCGTCGAACGCCGAGCGGCAGGACGCGCACCACGCGACGTCGGCGAGGTCGCACCCCGCGCACCGCACGGGCAGGACCAGGTGCACGACCTGCGCCCACCACGCGCGGACGAGCGCGGCCACCGCCGCGCCGCGCCCCGTCCCATCGTCCCGCACGCCCCCAGGGTGACGCCGACGGCGCCGCGCGGGACCGGCACGGCGTCCGGCTGGGGACGGGCGCGCCGGGCTGCGGGGCTGGGGTCGGGTGGCCTGGCGGATCGCGCCGGTCCCACCGACGCACCGCGCGCCCTTTTCGCACAGTTGCTCCCGGTCTGTACTGTGTGCGCCGTCCGGGACCGCACGCCGTGGTCGCGGATGACCGGCCGGACGACGACGTCTGCGGTGCCCAGCAGCCCTGACCACGCGACGACGAACGAGCCGGAGGGTCCGACCATGCCGCCGAGAGCGAAGAGCATCCTGATCTGGATCGTCGTGGTCTTCGTCATCTACGCCGTGGTGCGCAACCCGGACAAGGCCGCCGACGTCGTGCGGTCCGTGTGGGACTTCATCTACGGCGCGTTCGCGGGGTTCGCGCAGTTCTTCAGCAACCTGGCGGCCTGACGGGCTCGCCGGGGGCCGCTGCGCCGGTGAGGAGGTGACGGGGGTGGACGACGACGCGACCCGGATCGTCATGTCCCACCGGCTGCTGCGCCGTTACATCCTGCCGGGCGAGCGCGTGGTGCTCGCGGCGCGGCGGCACTGGGCGCAGCTGGTCGAGCCTGCGCTCACGGCGACGGGCGTGTTCGTCCTGTGCGGCTGGCTCACGATCGCGCTGACCCCGACGCTGGGGGACGGTGCGCTGTGGGTCTGGTGGCTGTGGGCCGCGGCCTTGGCTCGGTTCGCCTGGCTGGCGCTCGTGTGGCGGGTCGAGTGGTTCGTCGCGACCGACAAGCGGATGCTCCTGCTGACCGGGCTCGTCACCCACCAGATCGGGATGATGCCGCTCATGAAGGTCACGGACATGCGGTACTCGCGGTCCGTGCTCGGCCAGCTGCTCGGCTACGGGCAGTTCCTGCTCGAGTCCGCCGGCCAGGACCAGGCGCTGCGGCAGATCAACTGGGTCGCCCGCCCCGACGCGACGTACCGGGACCTGTGCGCGCTGATCTTCACGCCGGGCGAGGCGCCGCCCCCGGACGGCGAGGACGACGCGGGTCCCCTGCCACCCGCAGTCCTGCCCGCGCGCCCGACCGGCCACGGCCGGCACTCGGCGGCGGCGCAGGACCCCGACGAGACGTCCGACGACGAGCTCGACGACGCGTACGCCGACTTCCCCGACGACGAGCCCGACGAGGACGACGGGCGCTACGAGCCGCACGACACGCAGCCGCTGCGCGTGCGACCGCGCGTCGGCCCCCAGCCCGTCGTCGAGACCGTCGTCGAGCGGTCGTGGGACGTCTCCGAGCCGACCACACGCTTCGTCGACCTGACCGGCCGCGGGCGGCGCCACGAGGACGACGTGCCCGACGCCCCGCCGTGGCCATCGCGTCCGGGCCGCGACGAGGGCCGCGGCCGGTAGCCGTCAAGGCGCGTCGGATCCGCGGCCACCCGGCGGGCGTGCCTACCGTCAGCCCGGGTACGCCGGGTCCCGCACCCCCTCGACGTGCGTGACGGCCGCCCACGTCGAGCCGACCAGCCGGTGCAGCGTGCCGTCGGTCGTCGCGACGTACACGACGCGCCCGCCCGCGAGGCCCGCGAGGTCGGGGACCTCGGCCTCGGTGGTCGTGCGCCCCGCGACGGGCACCTTGTGCACGAGCACCGACGAGTCGCTCGACCCCACGACGCCGAGCACGGACTCGTCGAGCCACACGACGTCGCTCGCGTCCTGGAGCACCGCACCCGCGCGCACGGGCTCGCCGATGTTCTGCGGCGTGCCCTGCGCGTCGCGCACCACCGCCGCGACGTCGACGGACACCCCGTCCGAGCCGCGCGAGACCACCGCGAGGCGGGTCGCGTCGCGCGCCATGCGCAACGCGACCACCGTGCGCCCGTCGAGCCACTCGGCGGGGACCACGACCGGGTCGAGCCCCTGCTTGACCGCGATGACACCCTCGCCGGGCCGTGCGGTCCACACCCAGCCGAGCCGGTCGACCGACGGTGCGACGAGCCGCGGCCCGTCGAGCAGCACCTGCGAGGGGCTGTCCTCGAGCGGCACCGTCACGAGCGTGCCGGCCGGGTCGAGCATCACGCGGACGGTGCCGTCCTCGTCGCGCGCGGGCGAGCGTGCGCCCACGGGCAGCGGAGCGACGCCCTCGACCGGGCCGAGCCCGTCCTCGCCGAGCGTCACGAGCCGGTCGTCCTGGATCATCTCGACCGGTCCGTCCGGCAGGCCGCCGCGCTGCACCGACCGCGTGTCGACGATCGGCACGGAGCCCGCGGTGACCTTCACCTCGCGCACCCCGGGGACCTGCCGCAGCGTCGCGTCGAGCTGGGCGTACAGGCTCGCGGTGTCGCCCTTGAGCACGGTCGTGCCCATGTCGAGCGGCACGGTCGCGATGCCCGAGTCGTCGACGACGACGGTGTCGGCCTGCAGCTGCACGCCCTCGGGGACGGCCGTGGTCACGGCGTCCCGCAGCCACGGGGACGGGCCGGCGAGCAGCGCGCGCGCGACCCAGGTCTGCAGGTTGTGGGACTGCGAGGGGAACCAGCGCGTCTCGGGCACGAGGAACGTGCCGTCGGCGGACAGGAAGTACAGCGAGGTCGCGCGGAACTGCTTGTCGAAGACCGACTCCGACAGGACCAGACCGTCGGGCGCGTCCGCGATCCGCCACTCCCCCGAGCGGTTGCGCACGAGCTCGTACGTCAGCGCCCGCTGCGCGTCCCGGGGCGCCTCGGTGAACCGCCCGTCCGCGTCGACGCGAGCGGTGAGCGGGATCGTGGCGATCACGGTCCCGGCCTGTGTCGAGGCCGGGATCACGGGGTCGTCGTACACGAGGACCTCCGCAAGCGGCTCCCACGACTGGAGCGCCGCCCCCGTGAGGTACTCGCGCGCCGTGGAGAACTCGCCGACGAAGCCCGCGGCCCCCGCGAGCTGGAAACCCTCGACGATCTGCTGCGGCGTGGCGCCGGCGCGGGGGCCCTCGGCGAGCACGTCGACGTCCCGGCTCTCCGAGACGGTGCCGTCGCCCTCGCGCACCGCACCCGACGTCGGGATCGCCGCGCACGCGCCCAGGGCGGCCGTCGCGACGAGCGCGCCGAGCAGGCGCACCACGCGTGCGCCCCCGCGGCCGGCGGGAGCGCCGGCGGACCGGCGACGGGCCGTGCTCATCGCACCTCCTGACGTTCGCGCGGGTCGGTCGACGGCTCGTCCCCGAGGTCCGGCAGCGCCGCCGGGTCGGTCCGCGGGCGGCTGACGGTCCGCGTCACGGGGTCGGGCGGCACGGTGTCCTCCGGGACGAGCGGGAGCGGCGAGTCGGTGAGCCGGATGCCGGCACGCCGCGGGAGCGTGAGCCGGAAGCTCGCACCCCGGCCCGGGCGGCCCCACGCCTCGAGCCAGCCGCCGTGCAAGTGCGCGTCCTCGAGCGAGATCGCGAGCCCGAGTCCCGTGCCGCCCGTGGTGCGCGCGCGAGCGGGGTCGGCGCGCCAGAAGCGGTCGAACACGTGCTGGGCCTCGTCGGCGGTCATCCCGACGCCGTGGTCCCGCACGGTCACGGCGACCGCGTTGCGGTCCGCGGCGACGACGACCTCGACCGTGCTGGCCTCGGCGTGCTCGACCGCGTTGACGAGCAGGTTGCGCAGCACGCGCTCGACGCGGCGCGGGTCGATGTCCGCGACGCACTCCGACGCGGACAGGTCGACGCGCAGCCACGAGCCGCGTCGTCCCGCGAGCGGGAACGTGTGCTCGACCGCCGCGAGGACCACGTCCCGCACGTCGCGCGAGTCCGCGTCGAGCACGGCGGCGCCGGCGTCGAAGCGGCTGATCTCGAGCAGGTCCGCGAGCAGGTCCTCGAAGCGGTCGAGCTGGGTCTGCAGCAGCTCGGCGGACCGCTTGACCGCGGGGTCGAAGTCGTCGCGCGAGGCGTGGATGACCTCGCCCGCCATGCGGATCGTCGTGAGCGGGGTGCGCAGCTCGTGCGACACGTCGGACACGAACCGGCGCTGCACGGCCGAGAGCTCCTCCATGCGGCGGATCTGGTCCTGCAGGCTCGCGGCCATCTCGTTGAACGAGGACGCGAGCGTCGCCATCTCGTCCTCGCCGCGCACCGGCATGCGCTCCGCGAGGTGGCCGTCGGCGAGCCGCTCGGCGACCTCGGCCGCGCGGCGCACGGGACGCACCGCCTGCCGGGTCACGAGCCACGTCATGCCGCCCAGGAGGACGACGAGCGCGGCCGCGGCGGCCGCCAGGGTCCGCAGCAGGAAGTCCAGCCGCTCCTGCTCGGCCTGCAGGCTGTAGAGGAAGAACAGGCCGTACTCGCCGGCCTGCGGCACGGTGACGTCCTGCCCGACGACGACCGCCGGCTCGACGCGTCCGCCGACCTCCCAGGCGACCGACTGCCAGTGCTGGCCGCCCTCGGCCGTCGCGTCCTGCAGCCGTTCGCTCACCAGGTCCGCGAGCGCCAGCTTGGAGCCCGCGACGCCGACCGACAGGGCCGACTCCTCCCCCGGCGCGCGCAGGAGGAACACCTCACGCTCGCCCGTGCCGCCGGACGCCTGCGCGGCGGCCACCTCACGCAGGAGCCGCTGCACGTCGACCGCCGTCTGCGCGTTCGACGAGTCGAACGTCGTCTGCGCCTGCGCGGTGCTGCGCGCGCTCTCGGTGAGGAGCTGCTCGACGCGGCCCGTGTACAGCCCATCCTTCATGCGCTCGCCGACGTACAGCCCGATCGCGCCGAGCGCGGCGAGGCCGAGCGCGAGCGTCGTCGTGATGACGCGGACCTGCAGCGACGAGCGCCACGCGTGCCCCCAGCGCCGCAGCCGACGGCCCGCGCGCGCCCGCAGCAGCCGCCCGGTCCCCCTCAGCCGCGGCATCGCGCGTGCCCCCCGGCGGTCCCGGCCGTCACGTGGGCGTCACACCTGCCTTGTACCCGACGCCCCGGACGGTCACGACGATCTCCGGCTGCTCGGGGTCGTTCTCGATCTTGCTGCGCAGGCGCTGGACGTGGACGTTGACGAGACGCGTGTCCGCGGCGTGCCGGTACCCCCAGACCTTCTCGAGCAGCACCTCGCGGGTGAACACCTGCCACGGCTTGCGCGCGAGCGCGACGAGGAGGTCGAACTCGAGCGGCGTGAGCGACACCGGGCGGCCGCCGCGCTCGACCCGGTGGCCGGGCACGTCGATCGTCACGTCGCCGATGGTCAGGTGCTCGGGCGCGGGCTCGTCGGACCGGCGCAGGCGGGCGCGCACGCGCGCGACGAGCTCCTTGGGCTTGAACGGCTTGGAGATGTAGTCGTCCGCGCCCGACTCGAGGCCCAGGACGACGTCGACCGTGTCGCTCTTGGCGGTGAGCATGACGATGGGCACGCCCGACTCGGCGCGGATCTGCCGGCACACCTCGTTGCCGTCCTTGCCGGGCAGCATGAGGTCGAGCAGGACGAGGTCCGGCTGGGTCTGGCGGAACACGCCCAGCGCCTCGTCGCCGTCCTCGCAGAACACCGGGTCGAAACCCTCCGACCGCAGCACGATCCCGATCATCTCGGCCAGGGCGGTGTCGTCGTCGACCACCAGCACGCGTCCCTTCATGGCGGCATTGTCGCACCGCGACCCGGCAGCTCCGGGTGATGCCGTGCCGCCGACCGGGTGGATCTGCCTCGCGGGACGCCCGACGTGGCACGATGAGGGCGCGCTCGGCCCCGACCGCGCGCTGCCACGACCGGGCGACCGACCCGGCCACCGACGCGAGGGAGCGACGCTCGATGACGGGCCCGCAGGACGCCGACCAGACGCCCACGTGGGCCGCGCCCGGATCGGCGCCGTCGACACCGCCGACGCCCGCCGCACCGACCGTGCCCTCCGTGCCAGCCGTGCCCCCTGCGGCCCCCGCGGCGGACGGCTGGGGACCGGCGCCCGGTGCGCAGCCGCCCGCGCCCTACCCTCCCGCCGGCCAGCCGGCGCCCGGCTACGGCACGCCGCCGGGCTACGGTCCCCCGCCGGGCTACGGTCCCCCGCCCGGGTACGGGCCTCCGCCCGGGTACGGCACCACCGCTCCCGGCTACGGCCCCGCGGGCTGGCAGCCGCCCGCCGCGCGCCCGGGGATCATCCCGCTGCGCCCGCTGAACCTCGGCGAGATCCTCGACGGCGCGTTCCGGGCGGTGCGCGCCAACCCGGCGGTCATGTTCGGGCTGTCGTTCGCGGTCGTCGCGGTCGCCGTGCTGCTGCAGGGCGTCCTCACGTGGTACGTCGGCGGCCTGCTCGCGCAGGAGTGGTCCTCGGTCCTCGACGACCCGGTCCTCGTCGACTCGGGCCTGGCCGACGACGGCGCGAGCTCGCTCGGCGCCTCCAGCGCGATGCTGCTGACGCAGCCGGTCACCGCGCTCGCCACCACGATCCTCGTCGGCCTGCTCATCGTGAGCGTCAGCCGCTCGGTCATCGCACGCAAGGCGACCATGTCGCAGGTGCTGCGCTCGGGACGCGTGTGGCACGTCGTCGGCTTCTCGCTGCTGCAGGGCGTCGCGGTCACCCTGGTCGCCGCGGTCGCCATCGGGATCGGCGTGCTGATCGCGACGCAGACCTCGTGGGGCTGGGTGCTCGCGTACGCGCTCCTCGCGGGGCTCGCGTTCGTCGTCGCGGCGCTGTGGTTCGGCGTGCGCACGTTGCTCGTGCCGGCGGCGCTCATGCTCGAGCAGCGCAAGTTCTGGCCGACCGTGGCGCGCGCCTGGCGCCTCACGCGCGGCAGCTTCTGGCGCCTGCTCGGCATCCAGATCCTCACCTACCTCATCGCGAGCGTCGTCGCGTGGGTGGTGCAGTTCCCCGTCACGCTCGTGCTCACGTTCGTCGTCGGCTCGACCGACGCGCTGAGCGGCGGGGCGATCGCGGTGACGTCGGTCGGCAACGTGCTCGCGCTGACGCTCACGACCGTCTTCACGGCGACCGTCGTCGCACTGCTGTACATCGACACGCGCATGCGCCGCGAGGGCCTCGACATCGAGCTCGCGCGCGCGGCGGAGCAGGCCGCGTGACGCCAGGCGCGCTGCTCGCGCGGGTCCTCGGCGCGGTGGAGCCGCCCGTGACGCCCGACGCCGAGACCGCACGCCGCTGGGCCGTCGAGGAGCTCGCGAGCCCGGAGTACCAGGACCGGCGCTCGGTCCTCGAGCGGCTGCTGGAGTGGCTGCAGCGGCAGTTCTCGGACATGCAGGGCGTCTCGCTCGACGGGCCCGTGGTCGCGCTCGTGCTGGTGGGCGCGGTGGCGCTGGCGCTGCTGGTGGCGTGGTGGGTCGCCGGTCCGGTGCGCAGCGGGCGCGCGTCCGCGACCCGCACGGTGCTCGACCACGACGACACGCGCACCGCCGCGCAGCTGCGCGCCGCGGCGGACGCGGCCGCGCGTGCGGGTGACTGGACCACCGCGGTGCTCGAGCGGTTCCGCGCCGTCGTGCGCGACCTCGAGGAGCGCGCGGTGCTCGACGAGCGTCCCGGGCGCACCGCACACGAGGCCACGCTCGACGCGGGCGCCCGGCTGCCCGACGTCTCCGCGGAGCTCGTCGCGGGCGGCACGCTGTTCGACGACGTGGCGTACGGCGGCCGGACCGCGACGCGCGTCGACGACGACCGGCTCCGCGCGCTCGTCGTCGCGGTCGGCGCCGCGCGGCCGACCGCGCCCGCGGGCACCGCGCACCACGGCTCGGTGGCGGTGCCGCGATGAGCACCACGGACGTGCACGCCGGCAGCCACCCGGCCGGTGTGGTCGGCGACGGGACGACGACGCGCTCGCGCGCCGCCGGCCGCTGGCGGCGCCTGCGGGTCCCGCTCGCGCTCGTCGCGGCGCTCCTGGTGATCGGTCTGCTCGCCGCGCTGCCCGAGCCGCGCACCTCGACCACGCCGCTCGCACCGGACAACCCGGGACCGACGGGTGCACGGGCCGTCGCGCAGATCCTCGGGCGGCACGGCGTGGACGTGCAGTACACGCGCCGGTTCGCCGACGTCGTCGCGGCAGACGCGCCGGGCGTGACCGTCGCGGTGCTCGGCGAGTCCGCGCTCGGTGACGCGCAGGTCGACGCGCTGCGCGGCCTCGGGGCGGACCTCGTGCTCGTCGGCACACCGTGGACGGCCGAGCAGGTCGCGGGGATCCGCGGCGGCTTCGGCGCCACGAGCGACGCCCCGCGGCCGGCCCGCTGCGACGACCCCGACGCGCGCGCCGCGGGCACGGTCGTCTCGACCGGTGCGCTGGTCGCCGCACCCGGCCAGGTCGGTTGCTTCCCCTCGGCCGGGGCGTCGGTCGCGTACGTCGTGGCGCAGGTCGACGGCCACCGTGTCGCGGCGCTCGGCAGCGCGGACCTCCTGACGAACGACCACCTTCAGACCGCCGGCAACGCCGCGCTCGCTCTGCGGGTGCTGGGTCGCGGCGAACGCCTCGTCTGGTACCTGCCGTCCTGGGACGACCCGTGGGACGGCACCGCGTCCGACGAGACGCTCGCGAGCACGATGCCCCCGTGGACCGGACCGCTGCTGTGGATGCTCGCGCTCGTCGTCGTGGTCGCGGGCGTGTGGCGCGGACGACGGTTCGGGCGGCTCGTCGTCGAGCCGCTGCCCGTCGTCGTGCGGGCCGGCGAGACGACGCGTGGCCGCGGACGGCTGTACCGCCGGGGCCGCGCGCACGGGCACGCGGCGGCCGCCCTGCGCGCCGCGACCGCGAGCCGGTGCGCCGCGCGGCTCGGCCTGCCGCGCTCGGCCGCCGCACCCGACGTGATCGACGCGGTCGCGCGCGCCACGGGACGCGACGCGGCCGGCGTCGAGGAGCTGCTGTACGGCCCGCCACCGACCACCGACTCCGCGCTGGCCCAGCTGGCCGGCCGGCTCGACACCCTGGAGAGCGAGGTTCACCGATCGTGACCGACGACGTGACCGTCCCCCGAGCAGCCCCCCGAGCAGCCCCCCGAGCAGCCCCCCGAGCAGCCCCCCGGCCCCCCCGGCCGGCGGGCAGCCCGCCGCACCCGCGGGGTTCGCGCCCAGCGTCGAGCTGCGCCAGGCGCTCGCCGACGTGCGCGCCGAGGTCGCGAAGGCCGTCGTGGGCCAGGACGCCGCGGTGTCCGGTCTGGTGATCGCGCTGCTGTGCCGCGGGCACGTGCTGCTCGAGGGCGTCCCCGGCGTCGCCAAGACGCTGCTGGTGCGCACGCTCGCGGCGAGCCTCCAGCTCGAGACCAAGCGCGTGCAGTTCACGCCGGACCTCATGCCGGGCGACGTCACCGGGTCGCTCGTGTACGACGCCCGGACCGCGCAGTTCTCGTTCCGGGCCGGGCCGGTGTTCACCAACCTCCTGCTCGCGGACGAGATCAACCGCACGCCCCCCAAGACGCAGTCCTCGCTGCTCGAGGCGATGGAGGAGCGGCAGGTCTCGGTCGACGGCGAGCCGCGCCGCCTGCCCGACCCGTTCCTCGTGATCGCGACGCAGAACCCCGTGGAGTACGAGGGCACGTACCCGCTGCCGGAGGCGCAGCTCGACCGCTTCCTGCTCAAGCTCACGCTGCCGCTCCCGGAGCGCGAGGACGAGGTCGAGGTGCTCGCGCGGCACGCCGCGGGCTTCGACCCGCGCGACCTGGCGGCCGCGGGCGTGCGGCCCGTCGCGGACCAGGCGGTGCTCGACCGCGCGCGGGCCGAGGTGGCGCGCGTGCAGGTGGCGCGCGAGGTGCTCGGGTACGCCGTCGACGTGTGCCGCGGGACGCGGCGGTCCCCCTCGCTGTCGCTCGGCGTCTCGCCGCGTGGCGCCACGGCGCTGCTCGCGACGGCCCGCGCGTGGGCGTGGCTGTCCGGGCGGGCGTACGTGACGCCGGACGACGTCAAGGCGCTCGCGCACCCGACGCTGCGGCACCGCGTGCAGCTGCGGGCGGAGGCCGAGCTCGAGGGCGTGACGGCGGAGACCGTGCTCGACACGGTCCTCGCCTCGGTCCCCGTCCCGCGCTGACGACGTGGCGGTGACCTGGCGGGCCGTGCTGCTCGCCGCACTCGGGATCCCCGTGGTCCTGCTCGTCCCGATGTCCGGGACGGTGATCGTGTGGGCCGTGCTCGTCGTGCTCGCGTGCGGCGTGGACGCGTGGCTCGCGGCGTCACCGCGCGAGGTCGCGGTGCGTCGCGAGGTGCCGGCGTCCGTGCGGCTCGGCGAGCCGGTCCGCTCGACGGTCACGCTCACGCACGTCGGCGGTCGTCGGCGGCTGCGCGCGCACGTGCGGGACGCCTGGCCGCCGTCGGCCGGTGCGACCCCGGGCGGCGACCCCGGCACCGGGGGGCGTGGCGCGCAGACGCACCCGGACCGGCACGCGGTGGACCTGGCCCCGGGCGACGCACGGCGCGTCCGCACGCTGCTCGTCCCGACGCGCCGCGGCGACCTGCGGGGCGACCGCGTGACGATCCGCGCGTGGGGGCCGCTGGGACTCGCCGCGCGCCAGGCATCCGTGGACGTGCCCACGCGGCTGCGCGTGCTGCCCGCGTTCCGCTCCCGGCGCCATCTCGCCTCGCGTCTCGCCCGGCTGCGCGAGCTCGACGGGCGCGCCGCGGTGCAGATCCGCGGTGCGGGGACCGAGTTCGACTCGCTCCGCGAGTACGTCATGGGCGACGACGTGCGTTCGATCGACTGGCGCGCGTCGGCGCGTCGTGCCGACGTCGTGGTCCGCACGTGGCGGCCCGAGCGGGACCGGCGCGTGATGATCGTGCTGGACACCGGCCGGACGTCGGCCGTGCGCGTGCAGGACGAGCCGCGGCTCGACGCGGGCATCGAGGCCGCGCTGCTGCTGTCCGCGCTCGCGCAGCACGCGGGCGACCGCGTCGAGCTGCTGGCCTACGACCGGCGCGTGCGCGCGCGGGTCGCCGGGACGTCCGGGCCGCGGCTCATGCCCGCCCTGGCGGACCAGCTCGCGGGCGTGACGCCCGCGCTCGTGGAGACGGACTGGCCCGGGGTCGTGGCGCAGGTGCGTGCCCGGATGTCGCAGCGCGCGCTCGTCGTGCTCCTGACGACGCTGGAGCCCGTGGTCGTCGAGCACGGGCTCCTCGACGTCGTCGCCGGGCTGGCCGACCGGCACCAGGTGGTCGTCGCGTCGGTCGCCGACCCGGAGGTCGCGGAGCTGGCGCGCGGACGCGCGGACGCGACGGCCGTGTTCGACGCGGCCGCCGCCGAGCGCGCCGGCCTCGAGCGTGCGGCGGTCGCGGTGCGCCTGCGTCAGCGCGGCGCCGAGGTGGTCGAGGGGCTGCCGGACGACCTCGCACCGCGGCTCGCGGACACCTACCTGGCGCTCAAGGCCGCCGGCCGGCTCTGAGCCGCGGCCTGGCGGCCCGTCTCAGCCCGCGGTCGCCAGGGCGTACCCGGCGCGGTCGTCGGTGAGGTCGCCCGTCTCCCCCGCCCGCACGGCGCGTCCACCCAGGACGATCGTGTACGTCCAGAACGCCGCGAGCGCGAGCGCGCCGATGACGATCTTCAGCCACCACCACAGGCCCGAGCCGGTCACGAAGCCCTCGACGAGGCCCGACAGCCCGAGGACACCGACCAGCCCGATCGCGGCGGTGAACAGCGCACGGGCCTCCTGCGACAGGGCGCGCCCACGCGTGCGTGGCCCGGGCGCGACCCACGCCCAGAAGACCTTGAGCCCGGCGGCGCCGGCGACGAACACGGCCGTGAGCTCGAGCAGCCCGTGGGGGGCGATGAGCGTCAGGAACACGTCCAGCGCGCCGTGCGCGGACATCATGCCGCCGATGTTGCCGATCGCGACCGCGTTGGACCACAGGAAGTACACCGGCCCGACGCCGGTGACGCCCGTGCCCACGCAGATCGCCGCGAGCAGCGCGTTGTGGGTCCACACCGTGGCCGCGAAGCCCACGCCCGGGTCGTAGTAGGAGGCGAACGCGTCGTCGACGTACTCCTGCCGCGCCGCGGGCGTGCCCATCGCCGCGAGCGCGCCCGGATCCGTCGCGACCCACACGCCCGCGACCAGCGCGACCGCGACGAACGCGACCATCACGCCCACGGTCCACCAGCGCAGGCGGTAGAACGCCGCGGGCACGGTCACGACGACGAACCGCACGACCTCGCGCCAGGACGGTTCGTGCGTGCCCGCGACCGCCGCCCGGGCCCGGGCGACGAGCTGCGAGAGCTGGGCGACGGTCTCCGGGTCGGGTGCGGCCGAGCGGATCGTCGACAGGTCGGTCGCGGCGGCCTGGTAGAGCCGCACGAGCTCGTCGGTCTGCGCTCCCGTCCGCCGCCGGATGCGCGTGAGGTCGTCCAGCCGCTGCCAGGACGCGGCGTGCACCGCCTGGTAGGCGTCGAGGTCCATGCGGCACAGCCTGCCATCCCGCCCGACCCGCTAGGGTGCGGACGCGGGGTGAGCGGGTCGGGAGACGAGGGGGCCGGAGGTGAGCGGGCTGGACGTCGGGGCGGACACGATCGTCATCGGTGAGGCCGTCGAGCTCGACGCGCGGTCGGCGTCGGTGCTCTCGCGCCTGCTCGGCGCGCTCATCGACCTGGCCGTGCTGGTCGTCGTGCTGATCGCCGCCGCGATGCTGCTCGCGAACGTCGTGCGGATCACGGCGTCCGAGGCCGTCGCGAGCGTCGGCGGGACGGTGATGGTCGCGTTCCTGCTGATCGGGCTGCCGACGCTCGTCGACACGCTCACGCGCGGGCGCTCGCTCGGCAAGCTCGCGGTCGGCATCCGCATCGTGCGCGACGACGGTGGCCCGATCGTGTTCCGTCAGGCGCTCGTGCGCGCGCTCACCGGCGTCGTCGAGCTGTGGCTCACGTTCGGCTCGGTCGCGCTGATCACGTCGATGGTCCACCCGCGCGGCAAGCGGGTCGGTGACGTGCTGGCCGGGACGTACGCGGTGCGGGTGCGGGGTGGCTCACCCTCGCGGGCGCCGCTCGTCATGCCCCCGCACCTGGCCGCGTGGGCGCGCTCCGCGGACGTCGCACGCCTGCCCGACGGTCTCGCGCTGTCGACGCGGCAGTTCCTCGGGCGCGCGCCGCGTCTGCACCTGGGCTCGCGCGTCGAGCTCGGCACGCGTCTCACGCAGGAGGTGCAACGCTACGTGCACCCGCTGCCGCCTGCCGGGACGCATCCTGAGGCCTTCCTCGCCGCGGTCCTGGCCGAGCGACGGGACCGCGAGCTGGTCGCGGAGCACCGGGCCGCCGAGCGTCGCGACCGTGAGGCGGCGCTCCTGCACCGTCTGCCGCACGGCGTCCCGGACCCCCGGTCCTGACGCCCCGCCGGGTGCGGCGCGGCGCTCAGAGCGCCGCGGCGATGCGGTCGAGCCGGTACGGCGCGAGCGTGCGGCTCATCGTCGCCGACAGGTGGTGCCGGTCCCGGTACGCCATCACGTGCCCGACCACGGGCCGGCACACCGACGACGTGCACAGGAGCGACGTGGTGTCGACGAGCACGCTGCCGGGCACCAGCGCGTGGGCCTTGCGCAGCGGGTCGGGCGTCGCGAGCGCGACGTCGCGCGCCGTGCGGCAGGCGAGCGCGACGCGCACGGTCGTGGCGCCCGTGGCGCACGTGAGGGCCGACCGGCTCATGGTGGGGTTGTCGACGATCGCGACGACGCGCGTGCCCGCCTCCTGGAGGCGGCGCCACGCGACGGCCATCGCGTCGGGCGTCGCGCCCGTCTCGCGGTAGCCCGTCACGACCACGACGTCGTACCGCCCGGCGACGAGCCGGCGCAGCAGGTCGGCGCGGCGCAGGTGGCACGCGTGCTCGGCCGGCCCCGGGTCGGCGAGCAGGCAGCCCTGCGCGACGTACGTGTCGAGCCGCCAGTTCAGCCGCGCCGCGGAGTCCCGCAGCCCGGGGAGCGTCATGGCCCCGTGCGAGTCGCCCGTGACCGCGACGCGCAGCGCATCCCGCGACCGGGACCCGTACGTGCACGAGCGCACGCGCTCCGTCACGGCGGCGACGTAGCAGGAGAACGCGCCTCCGGTGTCGTCCTGCCACCCGTCGCGGCGCGGGTCGGGGCGGATGCTGCCCGACAGGTCGGGGTTGGTGCACGGATGGTCGCGGGGGTCCATCGCGGCCGCGCCGAGGCACGGGACCCCCGTGCCCAGGACGCGCGTGAGGTCCCCGTACGCGCCCACGTCCAGCGCGCCGCTGGCGACCCACGGCCGCCCGTACCAGGCCGGGGCGACCACCCGGTACTGGCGGTTCCCGAGCGCGTCGGGCCGCACGCGCAGGTCGAACCCGCCGCGCGAGCCCGTGCGGGCGCGCGCCACGGTGACCCACGAGCCCGCGGTCCAGCGCTGCAGCACGACCGGTGCCTGGTCGGCCGCGGGCAGCACGCGGCCCGAGAACACGCGCAGCGTGCCCGGCCCGCCGGTCCCGCGGGCCGCGAAGCCGGTGACGCGCCGCGACGTCGTGGCGGCCGCCTCGGTGCCCGCTCGCACGGCACCGCCCGTCGTCGCACGCGTGGACGCGCCTGCGGCAGAGCCGTCCGCTCGGGCCGCCGGAGCCGGTACCCCGACCGCGAGCAGCGCGACGAGCGCGACGAGCGCGGCGAGGGCACCGGGCAGGCGCGTGCGGCGCAGGGCGCTCATGAGGTCCTCCTGGGCGGTACGGGGTCGCGTCGGGTCCGGAGGCTGGGGAGGTCTCATCCGACGATGCCGCGCTCCCCCGCGGCGCGCGCGTCGAGCGCCGCCACCACCGGCCCCAGACGGTACGCGAGGATCGAGCGGCCGAACGTCGCCGACAGGTGGTGCAGGTCCCGGTACGCCATGACGTGCCCGACGACGGGCCGACAGTCGGCGGCGCCGCACATGAGGTCGACCGTGTCGACGAGCACCGTCCCGGGCGCCTGCGCGTGCGCGGCGAGCAGCGGGTCGGGCGGCTGGAGCGCCGCCGCACGCGGCATCGCGCACGCGACCACCTGCGCGACCGTGGCGGCCGGGTTCGTGGCGCACGCGAGCGTGGCGTCGTCGAGCTTCGGGCCGTCACCGATCACCGTGACCACCGCGCCGGTGCCGAGCAGCCGCCGCAGCGCCAGCGCGATCGCGTCCGGCGCCGCCGCGGTCTGCCGGTAGCCGGTGAGGATGACGACGTCGTACCGCCCGCCCAGCAACCGGCGCAGCAGGTCGCCGCGGCGGAAGTGGCACTCGTCGTCGACCGGCCCGGGGTCGGCGAGCAGGCAGCGCGCCGCCGCGTAGCTGTGCAGCCGCCAGTTGAGCCGCTCGGCCTGGTCCCGCAGCCCGGGCAGCACCATCGCCGCGTGCGAGTCGCCGACGAGAGCGACCCGCAGCGCGTCGGGACGCGTGGACCCGTAGTCGCACCGCTCCACGGGGACGTCGGTCTCGCCGTGGAAGCACGTGAACGCGCCGTTGGTGTCCCGGTGCCAGCCCACGCCGCGGCGCGGGTCGGGCATCAGCCGGCCCGCGAGGTCGGGGTTCTCGCACCCGGGCTCGGCGAACGCGACCGCGCCCTGGCACGGCTCGTCGGGCGGCAGGACCTCGCGCAGGTCGCCGTAGGCGCCCACGTCGATCGCGTCGCTCGCGACCCGGGGCTGCCCGAGCCAGTGCGGCGCGACCACCCGGTACTGCGCGTTGCCGAGCCCGCCCGTCACGAGCCGCAGCGTGAACGCACCGTCGACGCGTGCCCGGCCGCGGTCGACCGTCTGCCACCCGGCGGGCGTCCACCGCTGCAGCGCGACGGGCGCCCCGGCGGCGGCGGGCCGCACGTGCCCGGCGACGTCACGCGCGCTCCCCGGCCCGCCCGTGCCGGTCACGACCACGTCCGCGACCGCCCGACCGGCGCCTGCGGCGAGCGGCACGAACGGCTGACCGACCGCCCACGGCCCCGTCACCGTCCGCGCGGCCCCGGTGGCCACGACCGGGGCGCCGGCCGCGGGCGCGAGGGCGCGCGCGGCGACGGGCAGCGACGGTGCCCGCGCGGCGGTCTGGTCGCGGGCGTCCGCGCGGTCGCCGCCCGCGCGCGAGCCCGTCGCGCCGGCCACCGCCGGCACCGCACCGATCAGCACAGCACCGATCACGACCGCTGCGAGCAGGACCGCGGCGAGCTGCGTGAGCGTCGGCGTGCGGACGCCGGGCGTCGTCGTCAGCGCGCCGGCAGCGGCGTCGCGGCGGACTCCAGCAGGACGGGGATGCCGTCGCGCACGGGGTACCGCAGCGGACGCTGCGGGTCCGTGGAGTCCAGGCACGGCGCGCCCTCCTCGTCCGTCGCGTCCATCAGAGTCGCGCCCGTCACGGGGCAGCGCAGCAGGTCGCGAGCCCACGCCTCGATCCCGCCGCTCGCGGCGGTCAGGTCGGGGCTCACGCCGCACCCCCGGCGTACGCGGGCTCGCCCTGCCGCACGAGCGCGAGCACGTCGTCGCGCACCTTCTCCATGATGTCGGCGTCCGCGGCCTCGACGTTGAGCCGCAGGAGCGGCTCGGTGTTGGACGCGCGCAGGTTGAACCACCAGCGCGGGTGGGAGTCCCAGTGCGAGACCGTCAGGCCGTCGAGCTCGTCGACCGTCACCGGGCCGGCGCCCTGACGCGTCACGTACGCGTCGACGACGCGCGCACGCGCGTCGGGCACGGACACGACGCGCGAGTTGATCTCGCCCGACGCGACGTACGGCTGGTAGGAGTCCGCGAGCGCGGACAGCGGGTGCGGCTGGCCGCCGAGCGCCGCGAGCACGTGCAGCGCGGCGAGCATGCCGGTGTCGGCGAAGAAGAAGTCGCGGAAGTAGTAGTGCGCGCTGTGCTCGCCGCCGAACACCGCCTCGTGCTCGGCCATCTGCGCCTTGATGAACGAGTGGCCGACGCGGGTGCGCACGGTGCGCGCTCCCGCGGCCTGCAGCAGGTCGGGGACGACCTGCGACGTGATGAGGTTGTGGATCACGGTCGACTCGCGGCCCGCCGCCTGCTCCCGCGCGACCTCGCGCAGCCCGACGAGCGCGGTGATCGCCGACGGGGAGACGGGGTCGCCCTGCTCGTCGACGACGAAGCAGCGGTCGGCGTCGCCGTCGAACGCGAGGCCGATGTCCGCCCCGTGCTCGACGACGGCTTTCTGCAGGTCCACGAGGTTCGCGGGCTCGAGGGGGTTCGCCTCGTGGTTCGGGAACGTGCCGTCGAGCTCGAAGTACAGCGGGACGACGTCGAGCGGCAGCTCGGGCAGGCCCGCGGCCGTGCCCAGGACCGCGGGGGCCGTGTACCCGCCCATGCCGTTGCCCGCGTCAACCACGACCTTCAGGGGCCGGATGCCCGACAGGTCGACGAGCGACCGCAGGAACGCCGCGTAGTCCGCGAGCATCTCCCGCTCGGTGACCGTGCCGCGCTCGTCGTCGGCGACCTGCGGCACCTCGCCCCCGAGGTAGTCGCCCGCGAGGTCCCGGACCGCGGCGAGTCCCGTGTCCTGGCCCACCGGGCGCGCACCCGCGCGGCACAGCTTGATGCCGTTGTACCGGGCCGGGTTGTGGCTCGCGGTGAACATCGCCCCCGGGACGCCGAGGCTGCCCGACGCGAAGTACAGGCCGTCGGTCGAGCACAGCCCGATCGTCACGACGTCGACGCCGCGACCTGCGAGGCCGTCGGCGAAACCGGCCACGAGCTCGGGGCCCGAGGGGCGCATGTCGTTGCCCACGACCACGGTCGGCCGGGATCCCGCCGGCGTCTCGGGGATCACGACGACGTCGGCGAACGCCGCGCCGATCGCTCGCGTGACGCGCGCGTCGAGCTCGTCGGGGACGACCCCTCGCACGTCGTACGCCTTGATGAACGCGGACAGGTCGACTCGTTCGGCACTCACCGGGGCATCGTATCGGGGAACGGTCGAACCGCCGGACGTCGGACGCGCTGCGGCGCACGCCCCGCGCACCCGGGGCGGGACGTCACGCGCCGCCCGTCACCTCGTCGCGGGACAGCGGCGTCCCGTCACCCTCCAGGGCGAACCAGTTGGTCACCTCGCACGACGGGCAGGAGACGAACGTCGCCTGACGCGTGTCCGGCAGCGCCATGCGGATGCGGGTCAAGCGGGTCTCGCCGCACCCGAGGCACTCCTGCGTCCCGGGCGGTAGCGCGCCCCGCGGCTGGCTGATGGAGCCCAGCGGCTCCGGTGCCGCGGCCGCGCGCGCGCGTGCGGCGTCCCCCCTGCGACGTGCCACTGCTAGACCGTCCCCTCGCCCACGTCCGCGCCTGCCCCTCGCAGCACCCGCAGGTGCCCACGACGCGGGGCGTCGGCGAGCGCCGCCGGCTCGGGCACGCCCGGTGCCACCACCGGCTCGGGCGCGCGCCCTGCCTCGCGCACGGCGTCCGCGAGCGCGAGCAGGTCGTCGCGGCTCGGCGCGAGCGGCTCGAACTCCGGGAGCAGCCGGACGACCTCCCACCCGCGGGGCGCGGTGAGGCGCTCGGCGTGCGGGACGCACAGGTCGTAGGAGTGCGGCTCGGCGTGCTGGGCGAGCGGGCCGAGCACGGCTGTCGAGTCCGCGTACACGTAGGTCAGCGTCGCGACGGCCGGGCGGCCGCACGCGGTGCGCGAGCACTGCCGGACGGATCTCACGGGCTGAACCTACCCCGCCGCGCGCGGGGCGTCGCGCGTCCACGCCGCTCGTCGCCGCGCAGCGCCCCGCCACGACCACGACCGGCCGCCGTCCTGTCGCGCCTGGCCCGCCTCCCCCGCCCGCCGCGGCGGTCCCGTGCTCGTCCAGCGACTATCGTGCGGAGCGTGAGCACGTCTTCGCCCGACCGTGCCGGACGCCGCGCGCTCGGCCCGCGCGAGGCGCCGGCGGTCCAGCCCGTACGGCGCCGTGACCGGCGCGGCCGCGGGCTGCGCGGACCCCTGATGCCGACCACGATGCCCGCGTACCGCACGCGTGCGCAGCGGTTCGACGACCTCGTGCTCGACGCCGTCGAGCACCTCGAGCGGCGCTGGGCACGCCAGCTCGAGGGCACCGAGTTCGCGGTCGAGGACGTCCCGCCGTCCAACCCGGCGCCGTGGGAGCACGGCGGTGTCCCGCTCGGTCGCTACTTCCCCGCCGACGCGGGGCTGCCCGCGCGGGTCGTCGTGTACCGCCGGCCGGTCGAGGGGCGGGCGCACGACCCGCTCGACCTCGCGGACCTGGTGCGCGACGTCGTCGTCGAGCAGGTCGCGCACATGCTGGGCCGCGCGCCCGAGGACGTGGACCCGACGTACGGCGACGACGCGCGCTGACGCGTCAGCGGGTCCCGAGGCGCGGGTCCTCGCGCACCTCGGTCGCGCCGGACACGAGGTCCGCCGGGACCGGGACGAGCACCGAGAGCAGCGTGCCGTCCGGCCGGTCGACCTGGGCGACGAGCCCACCGGCGAGCCACGCTCCGCCGTCCGGCACGACCTGCACACCGCGCACGCGCGTGCCTGCGGGGACGAGCTGCGTCAGGTCCCACGCGGCGGTCCGGCCGAGCGCCAGCTCGACCCGCTCGCGGACGACGGGCTCCCCGTCCGGGCCGAGCACGCGCACCTCGGCGGTCGCCGTGCCGTCGGCGTCGAGCGCACCCGAGCGTGCCACCGCGCCCAGCACGAGCGTGCCCGTGGCGCGGTCCGGCACGGCCACCACCTGCGCGTCGGTGGCCGCCGCGGCGTCGGGCGCCGGCACCGAGGGGACCCACGCCCGCTCGCGCGTCGCGACGTCCGGGTCCTGCTGCGTCGGGGCACCCGGCCGAGCGAGCATCGCGCTCGCGACGACCGCACGGTCCGCCTCGACGACGAGCGTGTACGCGCCGGCGGGCAGTCCGCCGAGCGGCACGTCGGTCACCACGCCCGGCTCGAGCACGAGCTCGCCCGCGCCCGGCAGGTCCTCGACCCCGTCGGGGCCCAGCAGTCGCACGCGCGCCGTCGTCGTCCCACCGCCCGGCGCGAGCAGCCGCACCGCCCCCGCGTCGGGGTCGTCGACCTCGGTGGCCAGGACCGCCACGCCGGGCACGACCTGGCGCCGCGACGGCGGCGCGCTCGCGACCACGAGGTCCGTGCCCGTCGGGGTGAAGCCGTCGAGCGTGGAGTCCTGCACGTGCGCCGTGACCCGCCCGCCCGTCGCGGTGACGTGGACCGCGACCCGCCGCTCCTGCGGCGCGAGACCGCCGAGCACGACGACGCGCTCGGCCCCGGGCGCGACCAGGTACTGCTCGGTGTCGAGGTCGACCGGACCCGTGGCGCCGTACACGTCGAGGTGCACGACCGCCGCGGTCGACCCGGCGTTCTGCAGGACGAGCAGCGCCGTCGCGCCCAGCTCGGTCGAGCCGCCGAGGAGCCACGCGTCGGTCGTCGGCGCCTGGCACGACGCGGCGGCGAGGCCGCGCAGGTCGCCCGCGGTCACGTAGGCCGACGTCGCGGCGGCGACGGACGCGGGGTCGTCGGTCGGCTCCGCCTGCACGACGAGGGGCTCGGTCACCCAGCGCGACGTCGTCGAGCTCGCGCCCGCGCCGAACCGCTCAGCCACGACGCCGCCCCCGAGGTCGGTCACCGCACCGCCGCCGCTCGACGTCGCGACCGCGACGAGCGAGGTCAGCGGCGTCACCGGGACCGGGTCGAACGCGTCTCCCGCGTCCCGCTCCTGCGGCAGCACGAGCGGCCCCGCGCACACCAGGCGCGTCGGGGAGAACGGCACGTCGACGAGCGCGCCCGGGACCGTCACCTCGTCGGTCGCCGGGGACGGCAGCCCCGAGCCGAGGACGGCGACCCCGGCGACCAGCGCCGCCACCGCCGCCCCGGACACGAGCCGCACCGCGGTCACCGCCGTCACCCGCGCGCCCATCAGCCCGCCCTCCGTCGTCGTACCGGCATCGCGAGCAGCACTGTCAGGGCCAGGACGACCACCTGGACGACGAGCCACGTGGTGCGCTGCGGGGCGTCGTGCCCGACCTCGAGGTGACCACCCTGCGGACCGAGCTCGAACGTCTGCCGCCAGCCGTTGTCGACCGAGCGCAGCGGGACGCCGTCGAGGGTCGCGTGCCAGTGGGGGTCGGCACGCTCGGCGAGGACGAGGAGGCGGCCGGGGTCACCGTCGGCGACGCGCGTGTCGACCGAGCGTCCGCGCGCGGGCACCGCGACCGCGTCCGTCGCCGGGTCCCGCACGTCGCCGCCCGGGACGGTGCGCGCCCACGCGGTGACCACGTCGACGGCCTCGCCGCCACCGGCGGGTGCCGCCGGCTGCACGCGCCACAGGATCCCGGAGGCGTTCTGGGTGACGCGCTCGAGACCGGCGGTCGAGTCGAGCTCCGCGACGAGCGCGTCCCGCTCGCGCTCCGCGGCGGCCTCGCCCTCCTCGGACAAACCGTCGGGCAGCACCGGCACGAGCACGTCGCCGACCGCGAGCGCCGCGAGGGACCCGGCGACGTCGCCGCTCGCACCCGCCGCGAGGCGCGCGACGAGCGCGTCGACCTCGTCGGTCGCCGCGTCCGTCCCGGCGCCGTGCGGCGCGTCCGCCGGGCCCGCGACCGCGCGCGTCTCGACCGCGGCCGCGACGTCCACGAGCTGCGGGCCGTCCGCGCGCAGGAGCTGCCACGTGACCGCGCCGTCGGCCGCCCGCGCGATCGCCAGCACGCGGGACGCGTTCGCCGAGCCCTGCGCCTGCCGCCCGACCGCGGGCACGACCGTGCGCTCGGTGGCCGTCACGGCGAGCGCCGAGCCGTCGCGCGCCTGCACACCCCACCCCGCGAGCCACACCACCGGGACGGCGAGCGCGACGACCGCGACCAGCCCGACCCCGGCCTGCCGCCAGCCGAACGCGTACCGCGAGAGCCGCGCGAGCATCCCGTCGGCGCCCAGCAGCGCCGCGAGCACCAGGCCCAGCAGCGCGAGCGACAGCGCCGGGCCCGTCCAGCCGTAGGCGACCACACCGTCCTGCACGCCGACGGGCAGCAGCGCGACCGCGGTCGCGGCCGCGAGCGCGACCGCCGCGACCGCCCAGCCGAGCCGCACGCCGCGCGCGACCCGGCCGCGCAGCAGCGCCAGGACCGCGAGGCCGAGCACGACCGCGCCGAGCGCGAGCGGCCAGGCACGCGTGACCGCGCCGTCCGGCACGCTCTGCGGCACCAGCGCACCCGCGGCGCTCGGCAGCCCCAGCAGGCGCTCGAACGCCCCCTCGGGGCGGGTCGCGACGCTCAGGCCGGGGTCCGCGACGAGCAGCCGCAGGCCGGCGGCGCCGCGCGTGAACGCCTCGACGAGCACGGGTCCCGACACGACCAGCGCGGGCACGACGACGAACGCGACCCGGCGCCGGTGCCGCGGTGCGCACGCCGCCGCGACGAGGACCGCGAGCACACCGGGGACCAGCAGCGCCGGGGCACCCGCGACCACGCCGGCGAACGCGAGCGCGGCCGCGGCCGCGGCGGTCACCGATCCCGTCGGGCGGGCGGCGGCACCCACCCAGTCGGCGGGGTCGGCGGACGTCACGGGTCGCGGGCGGGTCCCCCGCGAGCGGTCGGCGCGCGCCTCGGCACGCTCGTCGCGGCGCGAGCGACGGGTCGCGTTGGTGACCGGCGCCCGGACGGCGGCCGTCCCGTCCTCGGCCGTGTCATCGGACCGCTCGTCGTCGGACCGCTCGTCGGCTCGCTCGTCGGACCGCTCGTCGGACCGCTCGTCGGACCGCTCGTCGGACCGCTGATCCCCGTCGGACCCCTCGTCCGCTGCCCGTCCGCCCGCGCGCTCGTCGTCCCGGCGGCGCGCGGTCGCCAGACCGGACAGCACCAGGTCCACGCGCTGCACGCCGACCGCGCGCGCGATCCCGAGCGCGACCCACGGCAGCAGCACGTGCGCCAGGACCGGCCCGAGCCGGCCGTCACCGACCGCGAGCAGCAGCGCAGGCGCTCCCGCCCACACGACCGCGGCCCACGCGCGCGACGTCACCGCGCGCGTCGCGGCACCCGCGGCAGCCCACGCGCCCAGACCCGCGAGCAGCACCGAACCGAGCACGACGAGCGCCACGCCCACCGACGGGCGTCCGCCCGCGAGGGTCGTCGGCACGACGAGCGCGCCCAGCAGCGGGTCCACGGGCCCCGGCTCACCCAGCCCGCCGGACACCCAGCTCGACGTCGCGGCGGCCCACAGGTCACCCAGACCGTCCGCGAGCGGCAGCAGCCCGCCGCCGACCAGCCGCGCCCCACGGCCGACCGCCGCGGCCAGCGGGCCGAACGCGACGGCGGACACCGCGACGAGCGCGACCGCGACGGTCGCGAGGCCCGCACGGCGGCGCGTCGCGAGCGCCGCGAGCTCGCGCAGCTCGAGCTCCGAGGGCGCCTGCACCACGCGCCGCGCCTCGCGCCGGGCGAGCCGGCGGTCTCGTGCCTGGCGCCAGACGTCGCGCCACGTCGCCTGCAGCGGCCGCAGCGCGCGACGCGGCAGCCGACGCGTGCGGCGCGCACGCCGGCGCGCGGCGGCGACCGCCGTCGGACGCGCGAGCGCCTCGAGCGGGCCGCGCAGCTCGTCGACCGCCAGCCCGGGCTGCTTCGCGGCGACCTGCACGAGCGATCGCACCACCGCACTGACGAGCGCGAGCACGACGACGACCGGGACGAACACCAGCGGCGCGGTGACCAGTCTCTGGTGGGTCAGCGCCCGGCGGCGGGCCGCGAACGAGCGGCGCGGGTCCGCGCTGTCGTCCTCGCCGTCGCCGTCCGCGTCGCGCCCGGACGGGCCCGTCCCGCGCAGGCCCAGGTAGGACGCCTGCGCGTGCCGCACCACGGCGCTCGGCACGACGACGACGCGGTGCCCCGCGAGCCGCGCCCGGCGGGACAGGTCGAACCCGTCGCCGAACGGCCCGAGCGCGGGGTCGGGTCCACCGAGCTCGTCCCACGCGTCGCGGCGCACGAGCGCACCCGCGGTCCCGACGCCGAGGACGTCGTCGCGCGCGTCGTGCTGGCCCTGGTCGAGCTCCCCCGGCTCGACGTCCGTCATGCGCCGCCCGGACCGGTCGGTGCGCACCCCCAGCTCGAGCAGCCGGACGGGGTCGGTCCACGTGTGCTGCTTGGCCCCCGCGATCACGACCGACGGCGCGCGGGCGACCGCGCGCGCGAGCTCGGCGAGCGCGGTCGGCTCGGGCGCGCTGTCGTCGTGCAGGAGCCACAGCCACGTGGTGCGTGCACCGTCGTCGGACGCGAGCGCGTCGCGGACCGCCTGCCCGAACGTGCGGGCGTGCGGGGCCCGCAGGACCCGCACCTGCGGGAGCGGGCCGGAGTGCGCGGACGCCGCGACCGCGAACGCGCGCTCGACCGTGAGGGGCAGCGGGCCCTGCGGGTCGTCGGTGCGCGGTGCGACGTCGACGACGAGCACGCGGGACGGTCGACGGGACTGACCCGCGAGCGCGTCGAGCGTCGCTGCCAGGTACGGCGTGCGCCCGCGGGTGACGAGGACCGCGGTCACCGACGTCGTCGTCGGGATCGAGCTCGTCGCCGTCGAGCTCGTCGTCGGGGTCGAGCTCGTCGGGGTCGCAGCGCTTGCCGCTGCGCCGAGGTCGACGGCGGGTGCGCCCGGGCCGGTCGTCGGGTCAGGCGTCGTCGCGGGGTGCGCCGCGGGGTCGTGCGGCGGGCGGGTGGAGTTCATGCTCGGGCCATGATGCACGCCGGGGCCGTGGGTGCCGGGACCGACTCGCCACGCTCCCCCGACCGGCCGCCGCACGCTCGGGGCGCGGCGCGGGACAGGACCCGCACCCGCACCGAGGCGCTCGGGCGGTCAGACGACGCGACGCTTGAGCTTGCGGCGCTCGCGCTCGGACAGGCCGCCCCAGATGCCGAAGCGCTCGTCGTTCTCGAGGGCGTACTCGAGGCACTCCGCTCGCACGTCGCAGCCCGAGCACACCTTCTTGGCCTCGCGCGTCGAACCGCCCTTCTCGGGGAAGAACGCCTCCGGGTCGGTCTGGGCGCACAGTGCGCGCTCCTGCCAGCCCATCGGGCCGTCGTCGTCCGGCGTGCCGAACAGCGACAGGACGTTCGACGCCGCGACGGGCGCCTGGCGGTGCGCGTCGGAGGGGAACTCGGACGTGGCCCCGTCATCGTCGAGCAGGTTCCACATGCGTGCCTCCGGTGGTGCTTGGATCTGATGATCGACTGGTCGAGGCTCGACCTGTGCGGCCCCTGCGGCGGGCCGCCGTCGACGGCCGTGTCCACCGGTGCTGCGCCAGTTGGTTCTCGGACAATCCGAATTACACGCGTGTCGTTCCTAGGCGTCAACCGGGGGCGTGGTAGTTGTCCCGGTTTGTCGGGTGAACTTTCACATTCTGGCCACGCGGTCGGCGCGCCGCGGCTCCGGCGAGCCCCCTCTAGGGTGACGAGCATGCCCTCGCACACCCCCGCGCCGCGTGACCCGGCCGCACTCCTGCAGCTCCTGACGGCCGACCCGGGACGGCCTCGGCTCACGTGGTACGGCGACGACGGCGAGCGCGTCGAGCTGTCCGGGGCGGTGCTCGCGAACTGGGTCGCCAAGACCACCAACCTGCTCGTCGAGGAGCTCGACGCGGGCCCGGGGACCGGCGTCGGCAGCGACCTGCCACCGCACTGGCGCACCGTGCTGTGGGCGCTCGCGACCTGGCGTGCGGGTGCCACGCTCGTCGTCCCCGGCGACGCGACCGCGCGCGTGGGCGACGACGTCGACGTCCTGCTCACGACGAGCCCGCCGGAGCCCGCCCCACGCGCCGCGCTCGTCGTCGTGACCCTCGCCGCGCTCGCGCGCCGCGCCGACGGACCGCTCCCCGCCGGCGCCGTGGACGCCGCGGCCGCCGTCATGACGTACGCCGACCAGCTCGGCTGGGTGCCCCCCGCGGACCCGGCGCGCGCGGCACTCGCCACGCACCCGCAGGACCCGGCCGCCACGGTGCGGCACGCCGAGCTCGCGGCCTGGTGGTCCGGCGAGGACGCGGACCGCCCCCGCGTGCTGCTCGCGCCGCGCCCGGACGTCGCCGGCTGGCTGCGCGACGTGCTGCGGGTGCTCGCGGCCGACGGCTCCGTGGTCCTGCTCTCCCCCGCGCGCGCCGCGGGCCTCGCGCAGGACGCCGCCGCGCTCGAGCGGCTCGTCGCCACCGAGCGGGTCACCCGCACGCAACCGTGACCGTGACCGTGACCGTGACCGTGACCCCACGGAACCGTGACCGCACGGAACCATGACCGCACCCGCGTGCCTGGGACCTCCCGTCCCCGGCGGGCGGCCCCGCGTCGGTACGCTGTGCGAGGTCTCGGCGCCCCGCCGGGACCGTCCCGACCCGCTGCCCCGACCGGAGAACTGCCTGGTGAACGTGCGCATCGTGGCGTCCGCTGACGTCGATCCCACCGCGACGATCGGCGACGGGACGTCCGTCTGGCACCTCGCGCAGGTCCGTGACGGGGCGACGCTCGGCGCGGGCTGCGTCGTCGGACGCGGCGCCTACATCGGCTCCGGCGTGCGGATCGGCGAGAACTGCAAGGTGCAGAACTACGCGCTCGTGTACGAGCCCGCGGTGCTCGAGGACGGCGTGTTCGTCGGGCCCGCAGCGGTGCTGACCAACGACGAGTTCCCGCGTGCGGTGAACCCCGACGGCACGGCCAAGAGCGCGCACGACTGGACGGCGGTGGGCGTCACGCTGCGCGAGGGCGCGTCGGTCGGCGCGCGCGCCGTGTGCGTCGCGCCCGTGACGGTCGGACGCTGGGCCACGGTCGCCGCCGGTGCGGTCGTGACGAGGGACGTGCCGGACTACGCGCTCGTCGCGGGTGTCCCGGCGCGCCGGCTCAAGTGGGTGGGACGCGCGGGGGTCCCGCTCGAGGACGCCGGCGGCGGCGTGTTCCGCTGCCCCACCACGGGCGAGGTCTACGACGAGCACGACGGCGTGCTGACGCGACGTGCGTCGGCGGACGAGGAGCAGGACGCATGAGCGCAACGACGCCCACCACGATCCCGGCGGCCAAGCCGCTCATCGGTGACGAGGAGCGCGCCGCGGTCGACCGCGTGCTGCGCTCCGGGATGATCGCGCAGGGACCCGAGGTCGCCGCGTTCGAGAAGGAGTTCGGCGAGGCGCTCGTCGGCGGCCGCGCGTGCGTCGCGGTCAGCTCCGGCACCACCGGCCTGCACCTCGGCCTGCTGGCCGCGGGCATCGGCCCGGGCGACGAGGTGATCGTCCCGTCGTTCACGTTCGCCGCGACCGCGAACTCGGTCGCGCTCACGGGCGCGACCCCGGTGTTCGCCGACATCGACCCGCGGACCTACTGCCTGGACCCGGCGTCGGTCGAGGCCGCGATCACCGAGCGCACCGCCGCGATCATGCCGGTGCACCTGTACGGCCACCCCGCGGACGTCACGGCCCTCGGCGCGCTCGCGCAGGCGCACGGCCTGCAGCTGTTCGAGGACGCCGCGCAGGCGCACGGCGCGACGTGGCAGGGCGCGCCGGTCGGCTCGTTCGGCACGTTCGCGATGTTCTCGCTCTACCCGACGAAGAACATGACGTCCGGCGAGGGCGGCATGGTCTCGTGCGCGACGCCCGAGGTCGTGCGCCAGGTCCAGCTCCTGCGCAACCAGGGCATGGAGCGCCGCTACGAGAACGAGGTCGTCGGGTTCAACGCGCGCATGACCGACGTGCACGCCGCGATCGGCCGCGTGCAGCTCGGCAAGCTGCCCGGCTGGACCGCGCAGCGCCAGGCGAACGCCGCGTTCCTGTCCGAGCACCTCGAGGGTGTCGGTGTCCCGTACGTCGCGCCGGGCGCGACGCACGTGTGGCACCAGTACACGATCCGTGTCCCGCACGACCGCGACGGGTTCGCGAAGGCCCTGCTCGCCGAGCACGGCGTCGGCTCGGGCGTGTACTACCCGATCCCGAACCACCAGCTCCCCTCGTTCGGCCTCGAGTTCGACCTGCCGGTCACCCGCGAGGCGTGCGAGCAGGTGCTGTCCCTGCCGGTGCACCCGGCGTTGAGCGCCGAGGACCTCGAGCGCGTCGTCGCGGGCGTCAACGCGGTCGCGAAGGCGGGTGCGTGATGGCGAACCTGCGCGCCGGGCTCATCGGCCTGGGGATGATGGGGCGCCACCACGCGCGGGTCCTGCGCTCGCTGGACGGCGTCGACCTCGTGGCGGTCGCGGACCCGAGCGGCGACCGGCACGGCGTCGCGGGCGGGCTGCCCGTGGGCCGCTCCGTCGAGGACCTCATCGCCGCGGGCGTCGACTACGTCACCGCCGCGGTCCCGACGACGCTGCACGAGCAGGTCGCGATCACGCTCGCCGAGGCGGGCGTGCACTGCCTCGTCGAGAAGCCGCTCGCCCCCGACACCGCGGCCGCGCAGCGCGTCGCTGACGCGTTCGCCTCACGCGGGCTCGTCGGCGCCGTCGGGCACATCGAGCGCTACAACCCCTCGCTCCAGCACCTGCGCGAGCGGCTCGCCGGGGGCGAGCTGGGCGAGGTGTACCAGGTGGTCACGCGTCGGCAGGGCCCGTTCCCGGCGCGCATCGCCGACGTCGGCGTGGTCAAGGACCTCGCGACGCACGACATCGACCTCACCGCGTGGGTCACGCAGTCGTCGTTCGTGTCCGTCGCGGCGCAGACCTCGCTGCAGAGCGGCCGCGAGCACGAGGACCTCGTCGCGGTCGTCGGCAAGCTCGCCGACGGGACCGTCACCAGCCACCTCGTGAACTGGCTGTCGCCGTTCAAGGAGCGCGTCACGGTGGTCACCGGCGAGCGGGGCGCGTTCGTCGCCGACACGCTCACCGCCGACCTGACGTTCTACGCCAACGGCACGGTCCCGACGACGTGGGAGTCGATCGCCAAGTTCCGCGGAGTGAGCGAGGGCGACGTCGTGCGGTTCGCGATCCCGAAGCCCGAGCCGCTGCGCACCGAGCACGAGGCGTTCCGCGACGCGGTGCTCGGCAAGGAGGTCGACATCGTCACGATGCAGGACGGCCTCGCGACCGTGCGTGTCGCGGAGGCCGTGCTGCGCTCGGCCGCGACGGGCACGACGCAGCTCCTCGACTGATCCCGCACCGGACGACGACGCGCGCGGTCCCCACCACGGGGGCCGCGCGCGTCGTCGTCGGGCGTCAGGACCCGACCGACACCGTGAACAGCGTCGAGCGCAGGCCGAGCGCGATGCGGAACGCGTCGCCCGTGAGGGTCTTGGAGCCCGCCGTCCCCGTGACCGTCACGGACGTGGCCCGGCCGCCGTACGCACCCTTGCCGTCGCGCGTCACGGCGACCTTGGTGACCCGGCCGACGCCGAAGACGCTCTCGGCCGTCGCGCGGCTGACCGTCACCTGCCACGCCGGGTACGCGTCGTACGTGTCGGCCCGCGCCTTGAGGTACGGATAACCGCTGCGCGCGACGGTGTATCCCCCGTTGGACGCGCTGAACTGCGTGAACGCGAGCTTGCCGCCGTACGTCCGGACCAGTCCCGCGGTCGCCTTGACGGCCTCGGTGGTGCTCGCGGCCGTGAACGTCTGCAGCCGGGTGCCCTTGAGGTCGTACTCGGCGAGGCCCTTGAACACCTGGCACGCGGCCGTGTCGCACGTGTCGTACCACCACGGGCGGCTCGAGTACCCGGCGTCGAACGCGGCGTACGTGCGGGCGGCGACAGCCTGCGCGCGCAGCGCCTGCTGGTGCCAGTAGGAGGGCATCTCCGAGGGCACGACGGAGACGAGGTACGAGGTGTACGTCGTGCCGGCCGTGACGGTCACCGAGCTCGCGGACGTCCCCGTGAGGTTCGCGGCGAGGGTGCCGCGGTACTCGCGCGCCTTGGAGCCGTTGACGTTGCGCAGCGTGCTGTCCTTGGCGCGCACGGTCACCTTGGTCGACCCGGCGAGGGCGGTGCGCACGCGGCTGCTGGTGTACGGGTACCAGGTGCCGTTCGCCTTGGCCTGCAGCGCCCACGACGAACCCGAGCGGCGGACCTGCCAGAACGTCACCGTGAGGCGCTTGCCGCCCTGCACGACCGTCTCCGGCAGCGGCGTCGCGGCGTTCGACGTGCCCGTGACGGGGTTGCTGCCCGCGACCGTCAGGCCCGGCTCCGCGACGAACGTGAGCAGGTGGTCGGTGTCGTCGCGCAGCCAGACCTTGAGAGCACGCGAGTCCGACCGCGTGGTCGAGCCGGTGCCCGGGTAGTAGAACGCGAGGATCGTGCTCGCGGTGCGGCCCGCCTTCGCCTGGCCCTGCGCGCCGTACTGCGACAACCCGATGCCGTGGCCGAACCCGCGCCCGTCGATCGTCAGGTCGCCGGCAGCCGCCGGGCGGGCGTCCGCGAGCGGCCGCGCGGTGGCGGCGACGACCGCGCTGTCCGCGGTCCCGCCCAGCGCACCCGGCCGTTCGAGGCTCGAGTCGTCCGCCCAGGCCCCGGGAGCGGCCGCGCCGACGACGACCGCGGCGACCAGCGCCGCGAGCGCGCCGCGACGCACGCGCGCGCTCACGGCCGACCCTCGAGCGCGTCCTGCAGCACCCGCACCACCCGGTCGGCGGCGTCGCCCGACCCGTACGGCGTCGCCTGCGGCAGCGCACCTGGTCCTCGCAGCGCCACCTGCGCGAGCCGCGCGAGGTCCGCCTCGTCCGGAAGCAGCACGTTCCATCCCCCCTCGAGCGTCTCGACCCATTCCGTCTCGGTTCGCAGTGTGGTGCACGCGCGCCCCAGGAGGAAGGCCTCCTTCTGCAGGCCGCCGGAGTCGGTGACGACGCCGACCGAGCCCATCACGGCCGCGACCATCTCCGGGTACGGCAGCGGGTCGGCGACCACGACCGACCCCTGCGCGAGGTCGATCCCGTGCTCGGCGCAGCGGGCGCGCAGGCGCGGGTGCGCGAGCAGCACGAGCGGCACGGGCAGGGCGGCGAGCGCGGCGACGATCGCGCGCAGGCGCGCCGGGTCGTCGGTGTTCTCCGCGCGGTGGATCGTCGCGACGAGGTACTCGCCGTCGGGGACGCCGGCCGGACGGGTCCCCGACGCGGCGACCGCGTCACGCACCCGGAAGCACACGTCCGTCATCACGTCGCCAACGAGCACCGACCGCTCGGCCAGCCCCTCGTGCGCGAGGTGGTCCATCGCGACCTGCGTGGGGGCGAGCAGCAGGTCCGCGGCGTGGTCGGTGAGCACGCGGTTGTGCTCCTCGGGCATGCGCCGGTTGAACGAGCGCAGTCCCGCCTCGAGGTGCGCGAGCGGCAGGTGGATCTTCACCGCGGCGACCGCGGCCGCGAGCGTCGAGTTGGTGTCGCCGTAGACCAGCACCCAGTCCGGCCGGTGCTCGTCCATGACCGCCTCGAGCGGGCCGAGCATGGCGCCGGTCTGCGCACCGTGCGAACCGGACCCGACCGCGAGGTGCACGTCCGGTGCGGGGATGCGCAGGTCGGCGAAGAACACGTCGGACATCCCCGGGTCGTAGTGCTGACCCGTGTGGACGATCACGTGCTCGGCGCCCGCGCGGCCCAGGGCCTCGGCGATCGGGGCGAGCTTGACGAACTGCGGACGAGCGCCGACGACGCTCAGGACCTTCAACGCACTGCCTCCACCGCGGAGTCCGGGACCGCGCCCGTGCCGCCGAGCACCTGCAGCAGCGACACCTCCCGCACGGCGAACCACCGGTCGGTCGCGGCGGGGACCCCCGCACCCGCGGTGAGCAGGGTCAGCCGACCCAGCACGCCGCCCGTGAGGGAGTCGACGAGGTTCGCGTCCAGACCGGACGCGAGGACCACCGTACCGGCCTTGACCGAGGGCTCGTAGGCGTCGGCGACCGCCGCCGCGGTCGCGTACCGGTCGGTGCCCGACAGTCGCGTGAGCCGCAGGCCGTCCGCGCGCAGGGCGTCCGCCACGCTGCTCGTCACGACGCCCGTGCCGCCGACGATCGTCGCGCTGCGCGCACCGAGCGCCGTGATCGTCGCGCGGGTCGCGGGCGGGACGCTCGAGCGCGGCACCAGCAGCACGGGCTGGCCCGACGCCGCAGCGGGTCCGCCCGCGGCGGCCGCGTCGACGAGGTTGGCCGTGACGCCCGACGCGACGACGACGGAGCTCGCGGAGCCGAACGCCCGCGCGACCGCGGCGGCGGTCGCGTACCTGTCCGCCCCCGACAGGCGCGTGACGGACAGCCCCGCGGCGCGCAGCTGCGCGGACACGTCCGTGGTGAGCACACCCGTGCCGCCGACGAGCACGGCGCTCGTGGCGCCGCGACGCGTGATCTCGGCCATCGACGCCTCGGGCACGGAGCTGCGCGTCGAGAGGAGCACCGGCGCCTTGATCGAGCGCGCGTACGGCGCGGCGACGAGCCCGTCGACGAGCGAGGCCTGCTGGCCGGAGACGACCACGACCGTGCGGCCCGTGGGGAACGCGGCGCGACCGATGGCCGCCGCCGTGGCGAACCGGTCGTCGCCCGAGAGCCGCTGGACGTCCGACCTCGGGTCGGGCGCCGGGGCGCCTCGAGGCTGAGGTAGGCGGACATGATCCCGAGCCGCGACCCCAGCGCGGTGCGCACACCGTCGGTCGTCGGCTTGGCCAGGAGGTACTGCACCGAGCCGGCGGTGGACGTCGCCTTGAGCTGCATGGCCGCGCCCGAGCTCGCGCGCTGCGAGACCTCGAGGCGCGCCACGTCCGACAGCCGCGGGAACTTCGCGCGGATCTGCGCCTGCGTGATCGTCGTGGTCCAGGTCGCGTACGGGTTGCGCACGCGCGGGTCGACGGACCAGTGGTCGTCGCGGCTGCGCAGGTAGGGGATCGTCGCGCTCCCCCACACGTCCTCGGAGTTGGTCGTCCGACCGCCGGTCGACGACGAGTAGTACGTCTCGGCGAGCCGGCCGTCCGGCGCCTGGATCACGCGCGCGTTGCCCGACGCGCGGGTCGCGTCCACGGCCGCGACCCAGTACTTGCCGTACCCCGCCTCGGCCTCCTTGTTGTACGCCGTGTACTTCTGGTCGGTCGTCTCGTCGGTGAGGTGCGCGTTGATCGACGAGCGCACGCCCGCCTGGTACTTGCGGTAGGCGTACGTGCGCGCCGCGATCGCCTGCGCCTGCAGCGCGGACGCCGGCCACGACGACGGCATCTCCGCGATGCCGTACAGGTACTCGCTGTTGAGCCGCACGACGCTGACGGTGTTCACCGCGCCGCTCAGCGGGCCGAACGCGAGGCTCCCGCGCTTGTACCGCACGGTGCCCGTCCCACCGTTGGCGCCGGGCACGCTGACCACACCGCCCTTCCAGGTGAGCGTGAGCTCCGGCCACGTCGACGGGTTGGTGCGGTACTGGGTGCCGTCGACGGTCGTCGAGACGCGGGCGGTCCCGCTCGCGGTGGAGTACGTGAAGGTGAGCGACGACGCGGCGACCGACACGGTGGTGCCCGGCGCGGTGCCGAGCGTCCACGTCACGCCCGAGTCCCGGCTGACGGTGACCGAGGTGACGCCCGCACGGACCTGTACGCGGATCGAAGGGTCGTCGGTGCGCGTCGTGACCTTCGCGGGCGCGTAGTAGTGCTCGAGGATGTTCGTCGCCGAGCGACCGTCGAGCGCCATGCCGTACGCGCCGAACTGCGACATCCCCAGGCCGTGGCCCCAGCCGCTGCCGTGCACCGTGAAGGACGCGGGCGCGGCCGCCGGGAGGTCGACGGACGCGGCCGCACGCTCGGTGCGACCGCTCTGCGTCGGGCTCACGGGCGGGTCCATCGCGGCCGCCGGGGTCACGACGAGCGTGCTGGTGACGAGCGCCGCGAGCAGCGGCGTGAGGGCTCGGCGCATCAGATCGCCGCCACCAGGCTCCGCAGCGTGCCGGGCGTCACCGCACCGGCGCCGCCCGCGACGTCCAGCCGGTCCGTGCCTGCGGCCTTGAGCCACTTCTGCACGCCGCCGTGGCTCGCGTTCCCCGGCACCAGCACGACGAGGCGCGCGAGGGCACCGGCCGTGACCGAGTCGATCAGGTGGTCGTCGGAGCCCGCCGCGACGACGACGCGCGACGTCCCGACCGCCGACGCGAACCCCTTCGCGACCGCGAGCGCGGTGGCGTAGCGGTCGTCACCTCCGAACCGCACGACCTGTCCCTTCGTCACGGAGCGCACGGACGACGTGACGGCGAGCGACACCGCGCCGGTGCCGCCCACCACCGTCGTCGTGCGCACCCCTCGCGCCTGCATGGCGTTCTTCGTCGCCGTGGGCAGCGTGCCCGGCGCCGTGAGCAGCACGGGCTGCTCGGTCGCGGCCGCCGCCCCGCCGGCCGCCGCGGCGTCCACGAGGTTCGCCTGCGCACCGGACGCGAGCACGACCGAGCGGCCGGCCGGCATCCGCGCCGCGACCGCCGCCGCCGTGCCGTACCGGTCCGCCCCCGCCAGCCGGCGCACGTCCCGGACGCCGAGCGCCTCGAGCTGCGACTCGACGGCCCGGCCCAGCACGCCCGTCCCGCCGACGAGCCACACCCGCTCGGGGGCGCGGTGCCGGATCTCCGTCCGGGTGGCCTCCGGCAGCCCGTCGACCGCGCCGAGCAGCACGGGCGCGTCGAGCGACGCCGCGAACGGGCCGGCGACGAGCCCGTCGACGACCGAGGACTGCGTGCCGGCGACCAGCACGATGTCGTCGACCTGCTGCGAGCCACCGGTCGCGGCGCGGCCGAGCGCGACCGCCGTCGCGTACCGGTCGGCGCCACCCCAGCGCGAGATGCCGCACGACTCGTCGCCGTACCCGCCCTTCGGCAGCGCCTCGACGTACACCGTGTCGACGAGCCCGTGCCGCGTGGTCGTGATCGAGTACAGCCCTGGCGGTGCCGTCGAGCCGTCCGCGAGCTTCTGGCCCCACCGCACCGGCATCCACCCGCGGCTCTTGCCCGACAGGCTCGCGACGACCGAGCCGGTGCACACCGAGCGCACCGACGCCGACCACGTCGACCACCTCTTCGCGTACGCCTCGGCCACGACGTTGCGGCCGGGCGTGCTCGCGGCCGTCGCGACGCGCGACGTCACCCGGTTCACCTGGTCGGCCGCGTAGGAGCGGATCGTCGAGAGCCGGTTGTAGACCATCTGGCCCGGGCACGCGGTGGACCCGACGTCGCGGTGACCCATGATGACGGGCAGCTCACCGCGCCAGCCCGGCTTGCGCTTGGGGTGCGTGCTCCCGCTGCGGGCGGTCAGGACGGTGGTGCCGAGCGGGTCACGCCCGTACGACGCGAGCTTCCACGACGCGACCTGCGCGACGGCGCGCAGCACGGTCGTCGACGGGACCTTGCTCGTGAACTCGCCGATGATCGCGATGCCGATGGTGTTGGTGTTGAAGCCGCCCGAGTGGACGCCGAGCGGCACCTTGTCGAGCGACCCCTTGCGCCCCTCGTACACCGTCCCGAACCGGTCGACGAGGAAGTGGTAGCCGACGTCGCTCCAGCCGCGTCCCTTGATGTGGTACTCGTAGATGCCCCGCACGAGCGCCGGTGCCTGCGCGCGCGTGTAGTCGTTCGCGTTGACCGTGTGGTGGACGACGGCCGCCTGGATGGTCGAGCTCCAGTCGATGGGCTTGCGCAGCCGCTCGTTCGCGCGCCACTGCGCGCGCGTGACGATCGCGGGCCGCAGCGCGGCGGGGCTCACGCCGGCCACGGCGGTGGCGGTGTCGAGCGCGGTGGTGCCGGGGGCGACGCCCGCCGTCGCGTCGGTGACCTGCGTGACCTGGGCGTCGGCGAGGTCCTCGACGCCCGCGTCGACGAGCGTCGCGGACAGCCGCGCGGGCGCGGCTCCGGTCGCGGTCTCGAGCCGCACCTGCAGCCCGTCGGAGCCCGTGCGGACGAACGGCGCGGTGCCGCCGCGCGCACCCTCGGCCTCGGCGGTCCCGGCCTCGGGTGTCGCGGGGTCGACCTCGAGCTCCTGCCACGTCGACCACGCGCCGGCGTGCCGCGTGCGCACGAGCACGCGCGTGACCTGCGCCCCCGCGGCCCACGTCACGCCGACGAGGTCGAAGTCGGCGGTGCCGCGCGCCGCGGTGAGCACGGCGAGCCGGGAGGTCGCCGGCACCTCGTGGTCGTGGTCCGCGTCCACCGGCAGGTCGAGCGTGCGCCGGCTGGGGCCGTCGACGCCGCCGGCGAGCGGCACGGTGGTGGTGCGGACCGGTGCGTCCGGCGCGACGGGGACGCTGGTCGCGCCCGTCACGCCGCCGGGGTCCGCGCCCGCCGCCGGGAGGGCGTCGCGCGCCGGGGCCGCCACGGCCGCGGGGGCCGCCGTCACGGTCAGCGCGCCGACGAGAGCGCACACCAGGGCGAGGTGTCGGCGTCGTCGCATGGTGGTGCCCCTCGCTGCTCGCGGTCCAAGCCGCGGTCACAGTAATTCACACCTGTCACACATGCACGCAGGCCGCGGGGACCGGCGAGGCGTGGCGCGCCACGTCCCACCGGTCCCCGCGGTCGGCCGTCAGTCGGTGTCGCGCGTGCCCGACGCGCCCGCCAGCACGTCGACGAGCAGGTCGTGGTGCGCGGTCCGCACGACGTGCGCGTCGGGGTTCGCGCGTGCGAGCCGCGTCGCCAGCGGGATGCCGCGCGGGTCGCCCCACGTCACCAGCACCGGGTCGACGAGCAGGTCACCCCACGTCCGCTCGACGTAGCGCGCGAGCACGAGCGGGTCGACGTGCGCGTGCACGCCCTTCTCCCCCACGGTGCGCTTGAGCCGCGTGCTCAGGTCCTGCTGCCGCGCGGCGAGCGCGTCCAGGGCGTCCGCGCGGCCCAGGCCGCGCGCCAGCGGGCGCGCCGCGCCGAGCAGGACACGCGGCACGCCGTCGACCGTCCACCGCTCGAGACGGTGCGTGATCACCCGGTAGCGCGCGGGCGAGACGTCCAGGACGGTCACGCGGTCGTCGACATCGACGGCGTGCGAGCCGTCCGTCACGAGGTACGCCCGCGCCCCGCGCCGCGCCGCGTCCCGCACGACGCGCGTCGCGGCGGCGACGACCGCGCGGTGCAGAGCGATCGCGACGACGACCGGCGCGTCGGCCGGCAGCTCGGGCTCCGGCTCGCCGCGCAACGTGCGTCCGAGCGTCGCCGCGACCGTCTGCGGGCCGAACCGCAGCGCGAGATCCTCGCGCACGAGCCCCGGCCGGGCCGAGCGGTGCCGCGCCTCGAGGCCCTCGACGGCGGCCAGCACGTCGTCCACCTCGTCGCCGACCTCGACGAGCCACGCCATCCACAGGTCCTGGGCGACGTCGAGGTTGCGCTGCGCACCGCGCGTCGCGGTCGCCACGACGGGCAGCCCGGTCGCGAGCGCCTCCACGGCGGACAGCCCGAACGTCTCCGAGACCGACAGGTGCACGAGCACGTCCGCGTCGCGGTAGACCGCGGCGATCCCGGTGGGGTCGACGCGGCCGAGGAACCGCACCGCGTCCGCCACGCCGAGCTCGTCGGCGAGTGCGAGCGCGCGGTCGGTGTCGGCGCCGCCGCCCGCGACCGTGAGCGTCGCGTCGGGGCGGCGCGCGCGCCACGCCGCGAACGCGCGCACGAGCCGCAGCACGCCCTTGGCCTCGAGCACGTTGCCGACGTACAGCCACCGGTCGAGCCGGCCCGGCACGTCCTCGCGCAGCTCGAACCGCGTGACGTCGACCGGGTTGTGCACGGTGTGGACCGACTCGGCGACGTCCGGGTACCGACGGCGCAGGGCGCGCGAGGTGTCCTCGCCGACGCTCGTGAACCGCGCGGCCCCGCGCACCGTGTCGGCGTACATCGCGGACGTGCGCTCGTCGGCCCACAGCCGGTTGAGGTAGGAGGCGTGCTCGCTCACGACGACGCGCGTGCGCTCCCCGACGAGGTCGACGACCGCCCAGCCGGTCGGCATGCCGACGTGCGCGTGCACGACCTGCGCGGCCGCGAGCTCGTCGGCGTACGGCGCGAGCGCGTCACGCGTGAGCTCAGCGACGCGGGCGCGGGACGTGGCGGGCGCCACGACGAACGGCACGCGCAGCACCTCGATCCCGTCGATCACCTCGCGCGACGTCGCGACCGCCGGGGCGTCCGGGACGCGCGCCTCGACGTGCACGACGAGCGGGTCCGGGAACTGCTCGACCAGCGCGAGCGTCGTGGCCCGCACGAACGCGCCCCAGTACGGGTTCTCCGGCGTCGGGTACCAGGGGGTGACGACGACGAGCCGGCCCGGCCGGCCGGCCGCGGTCCGATCCTGCGTGGGCTCAGGCACCGGCCACCTCCGCGACCTCGGCGACGAACGGCTCGAGCAACGCGTCGCGCCGGTAGGTGCGGGCGTGCACCAGCGCGTCGACGTGCTGGCCGGCGGTCTGCTCGCGCGCGCCGCGGGCGGTCGCGACGAGCGCGTCGGCGACGCCCTGCGGCGTGAGCTCGGCCGCCGACCACGCGAGCGGGTAGCCGGCGAGCGGCTCGGCGATCGCGGTCGTCGGGGAGAACACGCCGGTGATCGGCTTGCCCGACGCCATGCACTCGAACACCTTGCCCGAGGTGACGTAGCGCGAGTCCGCCGCCATCAGCAGGATCGCGTCGAGGTCGTCGTACACCTTCCCGATGGTGGCCTTCGAGACCGGGCCCTCGTACGTGACCCCGACGTTCTCGTCCAACGGCAGCAGCGCGCGGATGCGGTCCGCCTGGCCGGCGAAGAACCCGAGGTGCCCGTAGACGTGCGCGGTCGCGCCCGCCATCGCGGGGTCGCGGCGGGCGAGCTTCCAGCCCTCCCACATCGCGTCGTGCGGGTGCCGGTCGGTGACCGTGCCGATGAACCCGAAGCGCAGCGGTGCGCCGGGCTCGGGCGAGCGGAACCCCGGCTCGCCGAGCAGGTCCGCGTCGTACCCGTTGGGCAGCACACGCATCCGGTCCGCGGCCGCGGGGTAGCGCTCGGCGTGCCAGTGCCGCAGCGCCTCGTTGACGAACGTCACGCGCGCGGCCGAGCCGATCAGCCGGCTCTCCCAGCGCCTCGCGAGGTGCCCGGGCGGGAACGCGTCGGTCTCCTCGAACAGGTCGAGGGTCCACGAGTCGCGGTAGTCCATGACGTACGGGATGCGGTGGCGCACGTGCGCCGCGTACGCCGCGGCGAAGTCCGACCACGGGTTCCCCGTCGCGACGACGACGTCGACCGGGTGGTGCCGGTGCACGCGGCCGATCGCGTTCGCGACGGGCAGGACCCACGAGCCGTACTGCTCGGGGAACACGTACTTCTGCCCCGCGATCGTCAGCGCGCGGTGCACGAACGGCAGCGTCGTCGCGAGACGCCCGCGGTGGCGCAGGTCGGGGTCGAGGTGCGACATCGGCAGCGGCACGCGCACGACGTGCACGCGCGGGTCGACGGTCGCGAGCAGCGAGTCGTCGCGCGAGCCGACGACCCGGTCGAAGAAGTCCTCCGTCACCGTCACGACCGTCACGTCCCAGCCCGACGCGGCGAAGTGGTTCGCCATCGCCAGCGGTCGGAACACCCCGCTCGCGCGGGACGGCGGGTAGTACAGCGCGACCAGCAGGACGTGCGGGCGTCGCCCGTCGTGGACCACTCGACCTCCTCGGGCGCGCCGGGCGCGCCGCGTCGACAAGGGACGACCTCCGCGTGGGTCCCGGTGGGTCCCGGGGACAGCGCGAAGGCCGTCGTTAGTATAGGGAGGCCGTTTCGCGCGGTTCCTGTCGACGTCCGTCAGCCCCGCCCCCGCACCCTCGAGGATCCTGTGAAGATCGCTGTCGTCGCCCTTGGCAAGATCGGCCTCCCGCTGGCCGTCCAGTTCGCGTCGAAGGGGCACGACGTCGTCGGTGTCGACGTGAACCCGCAGGTCGTGGAGCTGGTGAACGCGGCGACGGAGCCGTTCCCCGGCGAGGCGCACCTGCAGGACAAGCTCACCGAGCTGGTACCCGCGGGCCGGCTGCGCGCGACCACGGACTACGCCGACGCGATCCCCGGCGCGGACGCCGTCGTGCTCGTCGTGCCGCTGTTCGTCGACGACGAGACGTGGCAGCCGGACTTCGGCTGGATGGACGCCGCGACGCGCTCGCTCGGTGCGCACCTGACCCCGGGCACGCTCGTGTCCTACGAGACGACGCTGCCGGTGGGCACCACGCGCACCCGCTGGAAGCCCCTGCTCGAGGAGGTCTCCGGCCTGACCGAGGGTGTGGACTTCGACCTGGTGTTCTCCCCCGAGCGGGTCCTGACGGGCCGCGTGTTCGCGGACCTGCGGCGCTACCCCAAGCTGGTCGGCGCGCTGTCGCCGCGCGGCGCGCAGCGCGCGGTGGAGTTCTACGAGCAGGTGCTCGACTTCGACGAGCGGCCCGACCTGGCCCGCCCGAACGGCGTGTGGGACCTCGGCTCGGCCGAGGCGTCCGAGCTCGCCAAGCTCGCGGAGACGACGTACCGCGACGTCAACATCGGCCTGGCCAACCAGTTCGGCCGGTTTGCCGAGAAGAACGGCATCGACGTGCACGCCGTGATCGAGGCCTCGAACTCGCAGCCGTACTCGCACATCCACCGGCCCGGCATCGCGGTCGGCGGGCACTGCATCCCCGTCTACCCGCGGCTCTACCTGTTCAACGACCCGGACGCGACGATCGTGCGCGCGGCCCGCGAGGCCAACGCCGCGATGCCGTCGCACGCGGTCGACCTGGCGCGCGCCGCCGCGGGCGGCTCGCTGTCGGGGCTGCGCGTGGTCGTGCTCGGCGCGGCGTACCGCGGCGGCGTCAAGGAGACCGCGTTCTCGGGCGTGTTCGCGACCGTCGACGCCGCGCGCGCCGCGGGCGCGCAGGTGCTCGTGCACGACCCGCTGTACTCCGACGAGGAGCTCGGCTCGCTCGGCTGGGACGCCTACCACCTCGGCGAGCCGGTCGACGTCGCCGTCGTGCAGGCCGACCACGACGAGTACCGCACGCTGTCCGCACAGCAGCTGCCCGGCGTGCGCGTGCTGGTCGACGGCCGCCGCGTCACCGGCGAGCCCGGCTGGGACGGCGTCACGCGCATCGTGCTCGGCGCGGCCACGACGTGACGCGGCCCGGGGGCGGCGAGCGGCGGCTCGTCGTGCTGACGCCGTGGTACCCGACGGCCGACGCGCCCTACCACGGCTCGTTCGTCGAGCAGTCGGTCGCCGCGCTCGCGCACCCCGCGAGCGCGACGACGATCGTGCAGGTCACCTCCGTGGCGCCCGACGAGGCCGCCTCGCTCACGCGCGAGGACTCGCCGCACGGGACCGTCGTGCGTCTGCGTGTGCCGCTCGACCCGATGACGCCGCGCGTCGCGACCGCGCTCGCGCACCGCGAGGCGATCGTCGCCGCCCAGGCCGCGGGCGACCTGCCCGAGCTCGCGGCGGCCGACGTCGTGCACGCGCACGTCGGCATGCCGTCGGGGTTCGCGGTCGCGCCGCTGCTGCGCGCGGGGCAGCGGCTCGTGACGACCGAGCACGCGACCTACCTCGAGACCGTCCTGCGCACGCCGGACGGGCTCGCCGCGTACCGCTCGATGCTCGAGCGCGGGCACGTGCACCTGACCGTGTCCCGCGCGCAGGCGCGCGACCTGCGCCGCCGGGTGCCGGACCTGCGCCCGCGCGTCGACGTGATCGGCAACCCGGTCGACGACGCGCGGTTCGTGCCCGTCCCCGCGCCGCACGGGCCGCTGCTGCGCTGGGTCTACGTCGGCAACCTCGTCGAGCGCAAGAACGTGCGCACGGTGCTCGAGGCGCTCGCCGTCGCGGACCCCGCCGCGCGGCTCACGCTCGTCGGGGACGGCCCGCAGCGCGACGAGCTGGCGGCGCTGGCCGACCGCCTCGGCGTCGCCGACCGCGTCACCTGGCACGGCCCCGCACACCCCGACGAGCTCCCCGGGCTGCTCGCCGCGGCCGACGTGCTCGTCCACCTGTCCGACTACGAGACGTTCGGTCTCACGGTCGTCGAGGCGGCGATGGCGGGGCTGCCCGTCGTCGTGACCCGCAGCGCGGGCCCGCCCGAGACGCTGTCCGACGCCGCCGAGCAGGGGCTCGTCGCGTTCGTGCCCGTGCGTCCCGCGCCCCACGAGGTCGTCGCGGCGGTCACCGCGCTCGCCGCACGCGCCGAGACGTGCGACCGTGCGGCGGTGCGGGACGTGCTCGTCGCGCGCTACGGCACCGCCGCCTACCGCGACGCGCTGCGCCACCACCTGTTCGACGCCCCGCTCCCGTCCGCCGCGTCCACGGTCCGCGTCGTGCTGCTCGCGACGAGCGAGGCGGGCGCGGGTGCGCTCGTGCCCGTGCAGGCCGAGGCCGTCCGCGCCGGTGCGCACGTCCGGCTCGTGACGCAGCTCGCGGCCGAGGCTGTCGCGGCCGAGCCGGTCGTCGAGGTCGTCGACCTGTCGTCCGGGGTCGCTCGGCTGCCGTGGCGTGTCGCGTGGCGCGGGCTCGAGCTCGCGCCCGACCTCGTGCTTCGGGCGGTGCGGCGCGCGTGCGCGCTCGTCGCGCGCGTGCCCGGCCCCACCTCGGCCCTCGCGTCTCGCGGCGAGCGCGCCACGAGCGCGGTGCTCGCCCGCTGGCGCCGCGCCGCGGCCCGCGCGCGCCGCGGTGCGGACCGGGCGCTGTTCGCACGGGTCGAGGGCCGCGTGCTGCCGGACGCCGCGGACCGGCTCGCGCCGGGGTGGGCCGACGAGCCCGCCGACGTCGTCGTGCTCGGCGACCGCAGCGCCAACGCGCTCGCGGCCGTGCTGCGCGAGCGGCACCCCGACGCACGCGTCGTGCGACCGCCGAGCGACGCGACGCTGCGCCGGCTCCTGGGGGTCTGACCGCCCGCTGTCCGGGTGCCCCGGTCAGCCGTCGAGCAGGACCTCGCGCAGGACCGCGGCGCTGCGACGCCCGTCGTGCAGCTCTGCCACGAGCGCGGGACCCGCGGCGGCCGTCGCGCGCGCCGCGTCGCGGTCCGCGAGTACCGTGCGCAGCGTGCCGCCCAGCGCGTCGCCGGCGGACTCGAGCACGGGCAGGTCCCGCCCGGTCGCGGCGCGGACCTCGGCCCGGACCTGCGCGTCGACGTGGCTCACGACGAGCCGTCCCGCGGCCATCGCCTCGCACGCCGCGACGCCGTAGATGCCGAGCCGGAACTGGTCGAGCACGACGTCCGCGTCCCGGTACAGCGCGCGCACCTCGTCGGCGGGCACCCCGGCGACGACGCGCCGCTCCACGAGCCCCTCGGCGACGAGCGGCGCGAGCGCCCGCCCGACGAGGTCCGCGCCCTTGAGCACACCGTTGCTCGGCGCGAACACCACCCGCGGCACCGCGCGCTCCAGCACGGGCGCGTCGCTCGCCCACGCGTCCGCGTCGACGACCACCGGGCACCACCGTGCGCCCGGCCAGCCCGGCAGCAGGTCGGGCGTGGAGACCAGCACGGGGCCGTCGAACCCCGCGGCGCGGCGCCGGTTGCGCAGCGCGACAGACTCGAGCGCGCGCGTGCGCGGGTCACCGCCGGGCCCCGCGCGGAACGGCGAAGCCGGGTGGGTCGCGGCGTGCCGGCTCGGCACGCGCACGTCCGTGCCGTGCCACAGCAGCGCGACGCGCACGCCCCGGGCCTGCAGCGCACGCGCCTCGGCGACCGGGTCGAAGCCGTGCAGCCGCCCGAACAACGGCCGGCCCGCCTCGATCACGACCGCCTCGACGCCGGCGACGACCGCGTCGAACACGCGCTGCTGGTACGCGCGCGACGCGCGGTGCACCACGGCCAGCGGCGCGGTGTGGTCGGCGCCGTGCCGGAACCTCGGGTCCGCCGTGAACGCCCACGCCACGGCGGGCACGCCCGCGCGGTCGAGCGCCGCCGCCCACGCGAGCCCTTGGCCCGCGAAGTTCGCCGGTCCGAGCAGCACGCGCGCCGGGCGACCCGACCGGGGCGAGACCAGCGTCGGCACGGCGCCCGGGTCGGCCGTCCACGGCGCGCGCGCCCACTTGGCCGCGTCCAGCGCGCGGTCCACGGCGGGCGGGAGCGCGTGTCGGCGCGTCGTGAGGACGGACGCCGCACCGGCGGCGAGCGCGCGGGCTCGTCGAACCACGGGTCCTCCTCGTGTCTCGGCGGTGCTCCGCCGGTGCCGTGCGCGTCGCGTCGCGCAGACCCATTGTGACGGCCCGCGCGCCTCGCCGAGCACGCACGCGGCCTCGTCGGGCAGGCACCGCGTACCCTCGGGGGCGGCCCGCACCCGCTCTCCCGAGGGACGATGACCACACCGAAGCACCTGCTCCACCTCGCGTGGGGCTTCCCGCCGTCGCGCGCGGGTGGCGTGTACCGCGCGCTCGCGACCGTCAACGCCTTCGCCGCTGCGGGCTGGGACGTCACCGTCGTCACCGCGAGCCGCGAGACGTTCGAGCGGTACACGGGTGCGGACACGTCGCTCGAGGCGCTCGTCGACCCCCGCGTCACGGTCCGGCGCGTGCCGTTCGACTGGCCCGCGCAGGACACCGACATCCGCGGCTACTCGGCGCTGCGCGTCGCGCTCCCGCCCGTGTGGGCGCGCCTGCGCCGCCTCGCCGACGAGATCCCCTTTCCCGAGGCGTCCTACGGCCCGTGGCGCGCCCGGCTCGCCGCGGCCGCGCGCGCCGTGCACGCCGAGCACCCGGTCGACCTGACCCTCGCGACCGCGAACCCGCACGTGACGTTCGCCGCGGCGCACGACCTGCGGCGCGCCGCGGGCGTCCCGTACGTCATGGACTACCGCGACGCGTGGCGGCTCGACGTGTTCTCGGGTGCGACGACCGCCTCCGCGCACTCCCGCGTGGGTCGCTGGGAGCGCCGGCTCGTCGCCGACGCCCACGAGGTGTGGTTCGTCAACGAGCCGATCCGCGCGTGGCACCGGGAGCAGTACCCGCACGCCGCGGACCGGATGCACGTCGTCGCGAACGGCTGGGACCCGTCCCTGCTCGAGGTCCCGCTGGTGCACACGCCGCGCCCCGGCCCGGGCCTGCGGCTCGCGTACCTCGGGACCGTCACGCCCAAGGTCCCGCTGGCCGAGCTGATCGCGGGCTGGCGCCTCGCGCTGGCCGACGGACGCCTGCCCGCCGGGTCCACGCTCACGCTCGGCGGCCACCTGGGCTACTTCGCCGTCCCCCAGGGGACGCTGGCGCAGGCCGTCGCCGACGCCGCGGCCGACGGCGTGCGGTACGTCGGTCCCGTCGCGAAGGCCGACGTCTCACGGTTCTACGCCGACGCCGACGCGCTCGTCCTCGCGCTCGGGTCCGGCCGCTACGTCAGCAGCGGCAAGGTCTACGAGTACGTCGCCGCGGGCCGCCCCGTCGTCGCGGTGCACGACCCGCGCAACGCGACCACCGACGTCATCGCGGGGCACCCGCTCGTCGCGCGCGTGGAGCAGGTGACGCCCGCCGAGGTCGCGCGCGCCCTCGGCGAGGTCCCCGCGCTCGTCGCGGCCGCACCCGAGCACGCCGACACCCTCGCCCGCCTGGCCCTCGCGTACCGGCGCGACGCCCAGCTCGCCCCGCGCGTCGCCGCGCTCGGCGCCGCCCTCGACGGGGAGCACGCATGAGCACCCGCACCGTCCTCGTGGTCGCCTCGTCCGACACCTCGGACCAGGCCGTCGAGTCCCTGGCCGCTGCCCTGCGCGACGCGGGCGGCGACGTCGCGGTCGTCGACCTGCGCGCGCCCGGCACCCGCACCGCGACCGGCCGGCTCGCCGCAGCCCTGGCCGGGACCACCGCCTCGTGGTCCGCGGCCCGCCGCGTCACGACGGCGCAGCGCACACAGCTCCGGGACGCCGAGCTCATCGTCGCCGCCGACCGCACGGCCGTCCCCGCCGTGTGGCGCACGCGGCGCACCAACCCGAGCGCGGCACTGGTCAACGGCGTCCCCGCGGGGCAGCGCGTGCTCGCGGGGCGGCGGTGACGCTCAGACCCCGGCGGCCACCGGCGTCTTGACGAGGGCGGCGACCGCGTCGGCGAAGGCCGACAGGTCGTCCTCCGCGACGTACGCGCCGCCGGCGGCGACCGCCGCGTCGCGCACGCGCGAGAACCCGCCCAGGTCGGCCTGCCACGTCCGCAGTGCCTCGGCGGCGCCCGCGGCGTCGTCGACCACGACGCCCGCGGCGCTCTCGCGCACGACGCGCGCGCTGCGCGGCAGGTCGGTGGCCACCACCGCGAGGCCGCACGCGAGGTACTCGTAGAGCTTGCTGGGGATCGCGTCGCGGAACGCGGGAGTCTGGTCGAGCAGCAGCAGCCCGACCCATGCGCCGCGCGCGAGCGTCCACGCCTCGCGCGGGGGCTGGCGGCCGTGCCACCGCACGCACTCCGCGAGCACGGGCGACGCGAGGCGCTCGAGGAACTCCTCGCGGTCCGCGGGGGCGATGGGCCCGACGAGGTCGAGCTCCCACCCGGGAGCCGCCTCGACCGCGTCGAGCATGGCGAACAGACCGCGGCTGCGCCGCAGGTCACCGATGTACAGCGCGCGCGGGGTCGGCCCCGGCGCGGTCGGCCCCGGGAGCATCGAGGTGTCGGCGAGGTTGCGCACCACGAGGCGTCGCTCGACGTCCGTCATGAGGTGCTGGTCGGCGACGACGAGCAGGTCCGCACGCTGCGCGGCACGGATGCCGAGGCGCGCCCACACCGACGCGAGCGCACCGCGCACCCCCGACGCCCACGGGCGGTCCTGCAGCAGCAGCTCGTAGTCCTCGTGCACGTCGGTCACCACCGCGATCCGGCGGCCGGTGAGCCGGCGCAGGCCGCGCGCGAGCCACACGCCCGCCGCCGAGTCGGGGTCGAGCGCGACGAGCACGTCACCGCGGGCACGCAGGGGCAGCGTGAGCGCGTGCCACGAGCGGCGCAGTCCCCCGCCCCGTCGCCACGAGCGGGTCGACGCCTCGGGCGGCCCGGCGGCGGCCTGGCCCAGGCCGAGCACCTCGACCTCGAGCCCGCGCCGGCTCAGCGCCGCGACCTCGCGGTGCAGGCGGGCGTCCGCGACGTCGTGGCCCGACGTCACGATGCTCACCTGCGGCCTCATCGCGCGCACCCCGCTCAGAAGTCTTCGAGCGTGAACGCGGTCTCGCCGACCTCGAGGAACTTGGTGTACGCCGCGCCGCACTCCTCCGGGGTGCCGCGCATCATGAGCTTGCCCTTGTGGATCCAGATCGCGTCGTTGCACAGCTGACGGATCGACCCGAGCGAGTGCGAGACGAGGAACATCGCGCGCGCCGAGGACATCAGCTCGTCCATCTTCGCGGCGGCCTTGTTCTTGAACTTCGCGTCACCCGCGGACAGCGCCTCGTCGATCAGCAGGATGTCCGGCTCCATGTGGACCGACACCGCGAACGCGAGCCGCTGCGACATGCCCGACGAGTACGTGCGCATCGGCATGTCCATGAACTCGCCGATCTCGGCGAAGTCCGCGATCTCGTCGGCGCGCTCCGCGACCTGCTCGCGCGTCAGGCCCTGCGCGAGCCCGCCGAGCACCACGTTCTCCCGCCCCGTGAGGGCCGAGTTGAACCCGACACCGAGCGACAGCAGCGAGCTGATCTTCCCGCGCACCTCGATGCGGCCCGACGTGGGCGGGAGCACGCCCGCGAGCGCTCGCATGAGCGTCGACTTGCCCGCGCCGTTCGCGCCGAGGATGCCCAGCGCCGTCCCCACCGGGACGTCGAAGGACATGTTCTGGATCGCCTCGACCTCGCGCACCGCGCGCTCGCCGCGCCCGAAGCGCACGATCGCGCTCTTCAGGGTCGGCACCTTCTCGAACGTCGTGCGGTACGTGATCGACACGTCCTGGACGCTGACCGCGGGCGGGACGCTCGTGTCGACCTGGTACTTGCGCTCGATGCGCGGCTCGACCGTGGCGGCGGGCTTCTTGGCCGCGGGCTTCTTGGCCGCCGGCTTCTTGGCCTTGGGCTTCGGGGCCGCCTCCTCGCCCGCGGGTGCCGTCTGGTCGGCGGGCGCGTCGGGCGCGGACGGCGCCGCGGGCGCGTCGGGCTGCTGCGGGTCGGCGGGCTGCGCGGGCGCGTCCGCGCCCGTCGCGGTGCCGGACGGTCGTCGGGAGTCGCCCGACGTGCTCACCTCAGAGGCGGACAGCGAACTCACGCTCCCTCGACATGAAGAACAGGCTGCCGACGACGGCCATGCCCACGGCCCAGCAGGCCGAGATCACCCAGAACGACAGCGGCGGGACGGTCCCGTCGAGCACGAGGTCCGTCCATCCGCCGACCATCGTGAACAGCGGGTTGCCGTACAGCATGAAGTCGGCGAACCGCGCGAACTTGCCGGTCTGCACGGTGTCGACGGTCCAGATGATCGGCGACATGTACAGCCAGATGCGGGTGACGAACGGCAGGAAGCTCGACGTGTCCCGGAAGTACACCTGCAGCGTCGCCAGGACGGACGCGAGCCCGATGGAGAACACGACCATGAAGCCCAGGAAGACGGCCGCCAGGAGCATCTGCGGCCCCCACTCCTCGTCGGTGAAGGCCTTCATGATCAGGACCACGGGCAGCGTCGGCAGGAACCGGAAGAACGCGGTACGCACCGCGGACATCGGCATGAGCAGGCGCGGGAACGCCATGTTCATGATCAGTCGGCCGCCACCCGTCACCGAGCTCGCGCCCGCGGACATCGAGCCCGACACGAGGTGGAAGACGAACAGCCCGCTGACGATGTGCGCGAGCAGGTCGATACCGCCCTTGCCGCCGATGATGACGGTGAGAAGGAAGTACACGAACGACATGAGCAGCGGGTTGATGATCAGCCAGAGCTGGCCGAACACCGTCTGCGAGTGAGCGGCACGGATGCTGGCCTTCGACGACTCCGCCGCGAACGGCAGTCGCGCGCGCAGGTCGCGGAAGTACGGTCCGAACCTCGGCAGGCCCGCCCGGTGGGGCGAGTAGACCTGCAGGTCCGCGTCGGCATCGCGCACGACGTCCTTGGTCGACATGTGGTGGTCAGTCCTCCGTCACGTGACGGTCAGGCCCCGGGCCTTCGGTCGGGGCCGGACGGGGCGCATTCGCCGCAACAGGATAGACGACGCCCGTCGTCGCCCCCGCCGCGGAGGCGGATGCGGTCGTCCCGGGAGCGACCGCCGGTGCTCCCGCACGCGGCAGCCCGCGCAGGAAGCCGGAGCCCCACGCGAGGTGCATCGTGGCGACGACGCCGGGCAGGCGGCGGCGCGCCGCGGGAGGCAGGTCGCGGCCGACGACGGCGCAGCCCGCGACGACGGCCGCGGCGTACCCCACGGGCGCGGAGAGCCCGACGAGGAGCCAGCGCGGGCCGGCGGTCGCACCGACGGCCGCGACCGCGGTCCCCAGGGCGATCCCGGCGACCGCGGCGGGGGGCGCGAGGTAGCGCAGCCCGGCGGTCTGCGGGTGGCGCTTGATGACCTGGCGCCGCCACTGCCCCGTGCGGAAGAACTGCCGCGCGAGCGCGCGCACGTCGCCGCGCGGCCGGTACGTCACGCCGAGGTCGGGCACGAACCAGACGACCTCGCCGGCCTCCCGCAGCCGGTGGTTGAGCTCCCAGTCCTGCGCGCGCACGAAGTGCTCGTCGTACCCGCCGACCCGCTCGAGCGCGTCGCGCCGGAAGACCCCCAGGTACACGGTCGGTGCGGGCCCCGGCTCGCCCCCGGTGTGGAACGCGGCGGAGCCGATGCCGAGCGGGCTGCTCATCGCCCGCGCGACGGCGTCCTCGAACGACGTGGTCCCCAGGGGCACCATGCGTCCGCCGACGTTGGCGGCGCCGGTCTCGAGCAGGGCATCGACGGCGCGCCGCACGTAGTCCGGCTCGAGCTCGCTGTGGCCGTCGACGCGCACGAGCACGTCGTGCCGCGCGGCGGCGACCGCGAGGTTGAGCCCGTCGGGCGTGCGTCCGGTCGGGTTGTCGATGACCCGCACGCGGGCGTCGCGCCCGGCCAGCTCGTGCGCGATCTCCAGCGTCCGGTCGTGGCTCGGTCCGACGGCCAGCACGACCTCGAGCTCGCCGGCGTAGTCCTGGCCCAGGACCCGCTCGATCGCGGCCGTCAGGTGCCGCTCCTCGTCGCGCACCGTGAGGAACACGGAGACCGGAGGCAGGTGGCTGGTGCCGTCGGGCTCCGACGGGCTCTTCGCGGGGGACATCGCCGACAAGGCTAGCCCAGGCGACGACGTGCGCAGGCTCGCGCGCGACGCCCGTCAGGGCGATCCGGGACGGTTGCCTCGGCGCCCGGCGCGACTGCGCGACCCGCCGCTGTGACCTGCGACGTCACCCGTTCGCCGGGTGTGCGCGCATCTCCACAATCTCTCCACCGGGCACCTGCGAGGACTCCCCCTCTCACGCCGAGGGGGCTCCCTAGGATCGACCGCGTGACCAGCACCCCTGCCTCCTCGGCCCGCCACGCCTCCGCCGCGCGTCCGTCGACGGTGCGCCACGCCCGTCACCACCGCACCGGCCACATCCTGCGCGGGACCGCGCTGGCGACGGTCGCACTGCTCGCGTTCGGCGGCACCGCGGCGTACGCGGTCTACGCCCGGCTCAACGGCAACATCAACCACGTCGACGTCTCGGGCCTCATCGGCCCGCGGCCGACGAACGGCGCGCAGGTCGGCAAGGACCCGAACGCCGGCAAGGACGTCAACATCCTCCTGATCGGCTCGGACTCGCGCGAGGGTGCCAACGGGGAGATCGGCGGTCGCGTCGCGGGCGGCATGCGTTCCGACACGACGATCGTCATGCACATCTCGGCGGACCGGGACCGCGTCGAGATGGTCTCCATCCCGCGTGACTCGATGGTCGAGATCCCCTCGTGCCAGACGACGAACGGGACGACCGGCGCGAGCAGCTACGCGATGTTCAACGAGGCGTTCGCGCGCGGCTGGGACCTGGGGCTGGACCTGCAGTCGGCGGCCGCGTGCACGTGGCGCACGGTCGAGGCGAACACGGGCATCACCATCCACGACTTCATGCTGGTCGACTTCGCCGGGTTCCAGACGATGGTCGACGCGATCGGCGGCGTGGACATCTGCATCCCGCAGGACATGGACGACAAGAAGGCGAAGCTGCACGTCGAGGCCGGCAACAAGACGTTGGACGGCAAGACCGCGCTGGCGTTCGCGCGCTCGCGGCACAGCCAGGTGAGCGACGGCTCGGACATCGGCCGCATCGGCAACCAGCAGCGGCTGCTCGCCGCGATGGCCTCGCAGACGCTGTCGAAGAACGTCCTGACGGACTGGACGGACCTGCTGGGCCTGCTCAACGCCGCGACCAAGTCGCTCACGACGTCGATGCACACGCCCGACATGGCCGGCCTCGCCTACAGCGCCCGGAGCATCCGCACTGGCAACATCACGTTCATGACGATCCCGTGGGGCGCGGCGCCCGACGACAAGAACCGTGTGGTGTGGACCGACGAGGCCGACATCATCTGGTCGAACATCGCGGCGGACACGCCGCTGCTCACCGGCACGTCGCAGGACCCGGGCGCGAAGGCCACGGACAAGCCGTCTGCGACCGCGACGCCCACGCAGGGCCAGACCGCCGAGCCGACCAAGGCGCCCACGCCGAAGGCCACGCGCAAGGCCGGCCGCGAGGCGTTCACGCTCGACGACAACACGGCCAGCTGCTGAGCATGGCGCGCGACGAGCGGGGCACGCCGCCGAGCTTCGCCCCGGGGTCCGGCGGGAGCCGGCCCACGGGGCAGGACGCGGTCGTCGTCGGCTCGTCGAGGTCGCCCGGTGGTGCCGGGACGCCGCCCGCGCCTCCTCGCACCGCCGCTCCTCCTCGCACCGCCGCGCCCCGGGCCGCCACGAGCCGGCGCCCCACGGCGCCCCGCGGCACCGGCGGCACTCCCCCGTCGTTCACGCCGGGCGACGAGACCGCGCGGACCGCGCCGCGTCGCACGGCCGCCCCGTCGGGTCGCACCGCGGCCTCGTCGGGTCGCACCGCGGCACCGTCGGGTCGCGCGCCGGGCAGGCCGACGACCGGTGGCGCCACGGCCGGCCGACCCGCCCCGCCCGCCGGGCGCGCTCCGGCGGGCCGCGGTCCCGGCGGTCCCACGGGTCCCGGCGGCGCGGCCGTCGCGGGCCCGGACCAGGCGCCCCCGCGTCGCCGCCGCGGCCGGATCGCCCTCGCGGTCGTCGCGCTCGTCCTGGTCCTGCTGCTCGCGTGGCCCATCGGGCTGCTCGTGTGGGCCAACGGCAAGATCCAGCGCACGGAGGCGCTCTCGGGCGCGGACGGCACGCCCGGCACCACCTACCTGATCACCGGGTCCGACTCGCGCGCCGACGGCGGGGTCAAGGACGACGGCACGCAGGGCCAGCGCTCCGACACGATCCTGGTGCTGCACGTGCCGGACAGCGGCCCCACCGCCCTCATCTCCCTGCCGCGCGACACGTACGTCCAGATCCCGGGGCACGACCCGAACAAGATCAACGCGGCGTTCGCGTTCGGCGGGGCACCGCTGCTCGTGGAGACGGTCGAGGAGCTCACGGGGCTGACGGTCGACCACTACGCCGAGATCGGCATGGCGGGTGTCAAGGACGTGGTCGACGCGGTCGGCGGTGTGCGCCTGTGCTACGACCACGACGTCGACGACCGTGACTCGCACATGAAGTGGTCGGCGGGCTGCCACTCCGTGGGCGGCCAGAAGGCGCTGCAGTTCGCCCGCATGCGCAAGGCCGACCCGCTGGGCGACATCGGCCGCGGTCAGCGTCAGCGTCAGCTCGTCGGCGCAGTGCTCGACAAGGTCGACCCGAAGTCCCTCGCGCTGCACCCGTCGCAGCAGGTCTCGCTCGTGTCCGCCGCGACGGACGCGCTCACGGTCGACGAGTCGAGCGACGTCGTCGACCTCGCCCGGCTCGCGCTCGCGTTCAAGGCCGCGAACGGCAAGGGCGGCATCACGGGGACACCGCCCATCGCGAGCATGGACTACCGTCCCGGCGGCGTCGGCTCGACCGTCCAGCTCGACCCGGAGCGGACGCCCCCGTTCTGGAAGGCGATCCGCGAGGGCACGCTCGAGCCGGGGACCGTCGGGGGCGACTGACTCCCCGGCGTCCCGGCCGCACCGGTCAGTCGCGCGCCGCCGTGACGATCCCCGCGCCGACGGTCCGCAACGTCGACTCGTCGACGAGGATGAACGACCCGGTCTCGCGGTTCAGCTCGTACTGGTCGACGAGCACGGGGGTCGCGGTGCGCAGCCGCACGCGGCCGATGTCGTTGAGCTCGAGGGTGTCGGCACCCGGGTCGCGGTGCAGCGTGTTGATGTCGATCCGGTAGTCCACCGCCGTGACCTTCGCGCGCGTCGAGCGCGTCGTGTGCTTGAGCCCGTAGACGACGCCGGGCCGTAGCGGCGCTGTCTCGTCCATCCAGCACACCTGCACGTCGAGGTCCTGCGTCGCGTGCGGCGTGTTCGCCGGACGGCACAGCATGTCGCCCCGGCTGATGTCGAGCTCGTCGGCGAGCCGCACGACGACCGACATCGGCGGGAACGCCACGTCGACGGGCTCGCCGGCCTGGTCGATCGAGGCGATCGTCGAGGTGAACCCGCTGGGCAGCACGACCACGGGGTCGCCCGGCCGCATGACGCCGCTGGCGACCCGGCCCGCGTACCCCCGGTAGTCGCGCGCGGAGCTCGACTGCGGGCGGATCACGTACTGCACCGGGAAGCGCACGTCGATGAGGTTGCGGTCGCTCGCGACGTGCAGGTGCTCGAGATGCCCGAGCAGCGTCGCGCCGTCGTACCAGGGCGTGCGGGTGCTGCGGTCCACGACGTTGTCCCCGAGCAGCGCGGACACCGGGATGAACGTCAGGTCGTGCGTGCGCAGTCGCGCCGCGAAGTCGGCGAAGTCGGCGCGGATCTCGTCGAACACGTCCTGCGACCAGTCGACGAGGTCCATCTTGTTCACGCACACGACGAGGTGCGGCACGCCCAGGAGCGTCGCGAGGAACGCGTGGCGGCGGCTCTGCTCCGTCATGCCCTTGCGCGCGTCGACGAGGATCAGCGCCGCGTCCGCGGTCGAGGCCCCCGTGACCATGTTCCGCGTGTACTGGATGTGCCCCGGGGTGTCCGCGATGATGAACTTGCGCCGCGGCGTGGAGAAGTAGCGGTACGCGACGTCGATGGTGATGCCCTGCTCGCGCTCGGCGCGCAGGCCGTCGGTGAGCAGCGCGAGGTCGGTGTAGTCGTCGCCCCGGTCGGCGCTGACCCGCTCGACCGCCTCGACCTGGTCGGTGAACAGCGACTTGCTGTCGTACAGCAGGCGTCCGATCAGCGTCGACTTCCCGTCGTCGACGGAGCCGGCGGTCGCGAACCTCAGCAGATCGCTCATGTCTAGAAGTACCCCTCGCGCTTGCGGTCCTCCATCGCGGCCTCGCTCACCCGGTCGTCGCCGCGCGTCGCGCCGCGCTCCGTGAGCCGGGCGGCCGCGATCTCGTCGATCACGTCCTGCACGGTCGCGGCGGTCGACTCGACCGCCGCGGTCAGGTTCGCGTCGCCCATCGTGCGGTAGCGCACGCTGCGGCGCGTGACGGTCTCGCCCTCCCGGGGCTCGACGAACGCGTTGACCGCGTAGAGCATCCCGTCGCGCTCGACGACGTCGCGCTCCGCGGCCAGGTACAGGTCGGGGATCGCGACGTCCTGCGCACCGATGTACGACCAGATGTCGAGTTCGGTCCAGTTGGACAGCGGGAACACCCGGATCGACTCGCCCGGGTGCACGCGGCCGTTGTACAGCGACCAGAGCTCCGGGCGCTGGTTCTTCGGGTCCCACTGGCCGAACTCGTCACGGAACGAGAACACCCGCTCCTTGGCCCGGGCCTTCTCCTCGTCGCGCCGCGCCCCGCCGAACAGCGCGTCGAAGCCGTGCTGCTCCGCGGCCTCGAGCAGCACGGGCGTCTGGATGCGGTTGCGCGAGCCGCTGCGCTCCTCGCGGACCAGCCCGCGGTCGATCGCCTCCTGGACCGACGCGACGACGAGCCGCAGCCCGAGCTCGTCGACGACCGCGTCGCGGAACTCGATGACCTCGGGGAAGTTCAGCCCGGTGTCGACGTGCATCACCGGGAACGGGATGCGCGCGGGCGCGAACGCCTTCACCGCGAGGTGCAGCATGACGATCGAGTCCTTGCCGCCCGAGAACAGCAGGCAGGGCCGGCGCATCTCGGCCGCGACCTCGCGCATCACGTGGATGCTCTCGGACTCGAGGGCCTCGAGGTGGCTCAGCTGGTAGTGCGGCTGGTGGTGCGGTCGGCTCGGGGTCACGGGGCATCATCCTCCCGGGTCGGCGGGGCGTCGGGTGCGACGAGCGCCTGCGCGCGGGCGACCAGGCCCAGGAGCTCGTCCGCGCGCTCGGGCTCGCACACGAGCAGGTCGGGCAGCCATGGGCTGCGCCGGTTGTACTCGAGCGCGGCGCCGTCGACGCGCGAGCAGTGCAGACCGGCCGCGGTCGCGACCGCGACCGGCGCGGCCGAGTCCCACTCGTACTGGCCACCCGCGTGGACGTACGCGTCGGTCCGGCCCGTCACGACCGAGGCGACCTTGACCCCCGCCGAGCCCATGGGCACGAGCTCGACGTCGGCCAGCGTCGCGAGGGCGTCGACGAGCGCGGGCGGGCGCGAGCGGCTCACCGCGAGCCGCAGCGGGCCGGGCCGGCGCGCGGGCCGTTCGACGCGCGCGTCGGTGCGCAGCACCGTCCCTCGTCCGGGCAGCGCCACGGCGCCCGCGACGAGCCCCCGCCCGCGCTGCCAGAGCGCGACGTGCACCGCCCAGTCGTCACGCCACGAGCCGTCGTCGTGCCGCTCGGCGTACTCGCGGGTGCCGTCGAGCGGGTCGACCACCCACACACGGTCGGCGGACAGGCGCGCACCGTCGTCGGCGGCCTCCTCCGACAGCACCGCGTCGTGCGGGCGCGCCCGCGTCAGCTCACGCGCGAGATACGCCTGGGCGACGCGGTCGCCCCGCGCGCGCAGGTCGGCCGTGTCGCCCCGGTCGCGCTCGGCGAGCAGCACCCGGCCCGCGCCCTGCGCGAGCGCGGCGGCCAGCTCGTGGTCGGTCATGCGTCGTCCTCCTTGGGGGTCAGCGTCGAGCGCAGCGCGCGAGCCGCACCCACGAGCCGCGGCGCCGACGCGTCGACCACGTCGTCGTCCGCGGCGGTGCGCGGTGGCCGCAGCACGGTCCCCAGCCCGCCGACGACCGCGACGCCCGACGCGGTCACGCGCGCCACGAGGAGCTCGGCGAGCTCCGCGACCTGCGGCTGCAGGTCCTCCGGCACGCCGAGCGCAGGCTCGTCGGGACCCGTGGACCACCGCGAGAGTGCCGTGCGCACCTGCGCCGGGGTGAGGCCCGACGCGCGTCGACCGAGCGCGCCGGTGTTGCGCAGCCGCAGCACCGCGGCCTCGCGGTCGCTCATCGCCCGGACCACGCGACCCGCCCGCACGAGGCGCGTCGGGAGGTCCAGCATGCGCACGGGTGCGTCGACCAGCAGCGCGCCGTCGGACGGTCGCGGCACCAGCACCGTGACGCCCTCCACACCCACGCGGCGCGTCCACACGCCGAGGAGGTCCTCACGGTCGGGCGCGGCGAGCGGCACGCGGCCCGGCCCGCCGGCCGCGAGCGCGGCGGTCAGCCACGACCGCAGGGTCTGCGTCCCGCCCGCGAGCAGGTGGTCGGCGTAGCAGCCGAGCAGGACGTCCCCGAGCGGGCGGAGCGTGACGAGCACGCGCGCGTCCCGCAGGTCCGAGTCGGACACCGCACCGGGGTCCAGGGCCCAGGCGTCGTCGCTCACGAACGTCCGGCGGCCCGCGGCGGGCGCGTCGGGCGACAGGTCGACGCCGTGCGCGCGCAGCGCGTCGGCGGACGCGGCGAACGCCGCGCGCAGGCGAGGCCCGCCCGTGTGCGGCGGCCCGACGTGCACGAGCCGGCCGGGCGCGGGCACGAGGTTCACCCCGTCGAGGCGGTGCCGGCGCTGCGTCCCCGCCTGCGCCTCGGCGACGAGCTCCTCCGCCCGCTCGAGCAGACCTGCGAGCGCGATCGTCGCGACGTCCAGCGGCACGCTCGTCGTCGTGTTCGACGCGGGCGGGTCCGCCGGGACGCGCGCGAGCTCGTCGAGCGAACCGACCACGCGCACACCCGACGCGCGGACCTCGTCGGCGACCTGCCGGCCGAGCGCGGCGACACCCGCGACGAGCGGCGCCGGGATGGTCGGCCGCACCGTCCCCGGGGGCGGCTCCCACCCGTGCAGCATGGGCGTGACCGCCCCGCGGTACACCAGCGCGCGACGGCGCGCGGCGGGCACCCGCAGCCGGCGCGTGCGGACGTTGAGCTGCCGCACGAGCTCGCTCTCGGGCAGGGTCATGCCGCGGTTGCGCTCGCTCACCGCGAGCGTGCCGGCCGGGATCGCGAGCAGCTGCTCGAACACCGAGAACAGCCGCTCGGGCGCGGAGCGCTGCAGCACGACGACCGTCACGTGTTCGGCACCGAACACCCGCGCCCACCGGTGCGTGAGCCACGTGTCGTCCGCGCGGTGGAACGTGCGCACGCGCTCGGGCCGGCGCAGCCGCGCGGCGAGCCAGTCGTCGAACGGTGTGGGCTCACCGTTGCGGACCGCCTGCTGCCACATCGAGGGCAGGAAGCCGCCCATGTCCCGCAGCGTGAGGACGACGTGCGAGCGCGGGCCGACGAGCTCGCGGACGCGGCGCACCTCGTCGAGGTCGGACCAGGTGAGCTCCTCGGAGCTCAGCAGCACCCGGCTCGTCGTGTCCGCCGCGAGCGCCGCCCGCAGGTCCCCCAGCCGGTGCTGCCCGGCCGTCTGCGTCTCGACGCTCGCCCACCCGAACAGCGCGCGGAACGCGAGCGCGTGGTTGACGTCCGTGCCCGGGTACTGCACACCGGCCGCCTGCAGCTCGGCGCGCTGGTCGTGGAACGCGCCCTGCACCGACGACGTCCCGGTCTTGTGCGCGCCGATGTGCACGAGCCGTGTGCCCTCCGGGAGCGGCTCGAGGACGAGGTCAGCCACGGGCCACCTCCGCGCGCGCCTCGTCGACGAGCGCGAGCGTGCGCACGAACACCCCCGCGAGGAGCTCGCCGACGAGCTCGGCGTCGACCTCGTCGACCGCCGGGGAGCCGTGCGCCGTGCCCGTGCCGTCCGCCGCGAGCCGCAGCACGTCGGCGACGACGTCCGCGCGCAGGCGGTCCCGCAGCGTCCCGGGCTCCGTCGGGGGCAGCGCCGCGGTGACCCGGCGGACGAGCTCGAGCGCCGCGTCGGACGGGAGCGGGCGGTCGTCCGACGCCCCAGCCTCGGACCCTGCGTCGGCCCCGCCGTCGGTCTGGACCGCGGGCTGGGCGGCCCACTCGTCGAAGGTCCGCACGTCCCCCGCGAGCACGGCCCGCGCCCAGGCACGACGCTGCGCCGCGGCGCTCTCGTCGTCGAGCCGCACCGTCGCGGTCGTCCGGTCGTCGTGCTGTGCGTCGTGGCCTGCGGTGATGCCGGGACGTTCGGGGGACGTCAGTGCACTGCCTTTCCTCACGGTCCCGCACAGGCGGGCCGACGGGCTCTCCGGCGCCCGTGGGGGACGCCGGAGGTCCGGCGGCGGGCACCGACCCATACGGTAGCGTTCAGCCTCGGCCGGGCCGCGCCACGTCTCGTCGTGCCCGGGACCGAGTCTTCAGGAGGACATCCCCCATGGGTCGACTGCGATCGACAGCTGGCCGCGCCAAGCGCTCTCTCAAGCGGAGGGTGCGCAACGTCGTCGCACCGGCCGTCGCCTCGGACGCGAAGAAGGCCAGCAAGGCCGCGCGCGACGCGGCGACGTCCGCGGACCTCGCCGAGAGCGCGCTCGCGGAGGTCCGCCGCCTCGTCGGCGGCCTGCCCGGCGGCGTCACCGTCACGGCGGCGCGCCCGACGACCGCGAAGGTCTCCGGCCGCAAGCCCGTCGTGGGCCTCGCCGGGTTCTTCGGCGACGGCAACTACGGCGACGAGCTGTTCCTCGAGGTGTTCAAGCAGCACCTCGGCCCGCACTTCGAGCTCAAGGTCCTCGCGGACCTGCCGAGCACGCCGTACTTCTCGCGCGACGTCAAGGACGTGGTCGCGGACGTCGACGCGATCGTCATCGGCGGCGGCGACATCCTGCAGCCGTGGAACCAGGACCCGCGCTACTTCAACCACGCGTTCCTGGCCAAGCCGGTGTTCGTCGTCGGCATCGGCGTGCCCCAGTACACGGGCCCCAACGCGCCCGAGGAGAAGGAGCACATCGTCGCGCGGCACCGCCGCTTCATGGCGCACCCGAACGTGCGCCGGATCGGCGTCCGCGACGACCAGGCCGCCCTGTGGATCCGCGACCGGCTCGACCCGCCGGGCGAGATCCTCGTCGCGCCGGACATCGTCTCGAGCCTCGACCTGCCCCCGGCGACGAAGCCCGCGGGCGCGCCGATCCTGGGCGTCGTGACCCGCTTCCGCCCCAACCGCGCGAAGCCGGACGACTACTCCGAGGTCGTCAAGCTCGCGCAGCACGTGACCGAGCAGGGGTGGCGCGTGCGCCAGATCATCCTGGGCACGAACAACGTGGGCAAGCGTGACCTCGCGAACGCGGAGGACTTCGTGTTCGAGGGCAAGGAGGTCGTGTACTCCGAGGACCTCGACGACCTGTCGCGCGCGATCGGCGAGTGCACCACGCTCGCGTCGATGAAGTTCCACGGCACCGTGGTCGCGACGATGTACGGCGTGCCGTCGATCGTCATGATCCCGACGAACAAGAACATCAACTTCATGCACCGCATCGGGCTCGACGCGCTCGTGTCGAGCTTCGACTCGCCGCAGCTGATCGAGAAGTTCGACGGCCGGCCCGAGGTCGACCCGACGGACCTCGCGCGGATCCGCCGCCAGGCGACGGAGCACATGCGCGGGCTCGCGAACGCGATCGCCGAGGCGGTCGTCGCGCGCTGACCGCAGCACCGCACCCCGCAGCGGGGGTCGACGCCTCAGAGGCCGTCGACCCCCGCTGCGCGTAGGGCCGCCAGGACGGTCGCGACCGCGCCGCCGATGTCGTCGCGCGACGTGTCCAGCACGACGTCCGCGTCGTGCGGCACCTCGTAGGGCGAGGACACCCCCGTGAACTCCGGCAGGTCCCCCGCCCGGGCGCGCGCGTACAGGTGCTTGCGGTCACGCGCCTCGCAGACCTCGAGGGGCGTGGCGACGTGCACGAGCACGAACCCCGCGACCGCCTCCGTGCGGCGGCGCACGTCCGCGCGGTCCTCCTCGAACGGCGCGATCGCCGCGACGAGCACGATGCCGCCCGCGCCCGCGACGAGCGAGGCGACGTAGCCGATGCGGCGCACGTTCTGCGAGCGGGACTCGCGGTCGAACCCGAGGCCCGCGGACAGCATGTGCCGCACCTCGTCGCCGTCGAGCACGGTGACCTGCCGGGACACGGACGTCTGCAGGCGCTGCGCGACGGCCTTGGCGACGGTCGACTTCCCGGAGCCCGACAGCCCCGTGAACAGCACGACCGCGCCGGGCCCCGCGCCCGCGTCGCGCGACGACGCCAGCTCCCGCACCGAGGCGGCGGGGAACCGGGCCTCGAGCACGGCCGCGCGGCGCTGCTCGGCCTCGGCGTACGCCACCCGCGCTGCGCTGGGCGCCGCCGTGAGGTCGAGGACGTCGGTCGCGCCGTACGCGCGGGCGAGCTCGTCGAGCGTGGGCTCGCCGCCCGGCCACGCGAGGCGCTCGAGGCGCGCGCCGCGCGCCCACGGGACCGCCACGACCTCGACGGGCACCGCGACCCGGCCCGCGCGCGTCAGCTCGTCGCGCAGCGCGGCGGTCGCCCGCACGACGCCCGCCGCCGTCACGTCCAGCGCGTGCGCGGGGCGCGGCGGTGCGACGAGGCAGAGCAGGAGGACCCTGCGCACGTCCCGGGCCCGCTCGACGAGCCCGTCGACCTGGTCCAGACCGACCACGTCGTCGACCAGGACGCCCAGCACGGGTCCGTCGCCCACGCGGTCCCGGACGGCGTGCGCGGCCACGCGGGCACGCGGGTCCGCGTCCTCGCCGCCCCGCAGCCCGCGGGGGCGCAGCGCCGCCAGCGGGTGGCCGCCGCGCTCGCGGACCGCGACGGGCGTGTTCTCGTCGTCCAGCAGGACGACGGCGCCGTCCGGGGCGGCCGCGACCACCGGGTGCCGGTCGGCCGGGATCGCCCCGCCGAGCGCGAGCTCGACGGCGTCGGCGTCCGTCGCGCCGAGGACCAGCTGGGGTAGACCGCTCCAGCGGGTCCAGTCGTCGCTCATGATCGCCCAGGTTATCTCGACCCCGGAGGTCGACAACGCGTCCCGGCGCGGGCCGTCACCCGTCCGCGGCGGTCCCGCTCGGGTGCGGCTCGGGGCTGCCCGTGCGGTCACGCGCGTCGTCGTCGCGCTCGTCCAGACCCGTGGCGGCGAGGATCCGGTCGGCGACGAGCGGGCCCAGCGAGCGCGCGTACGTCGCCGTGATGTGCCCCGCCGTGTCCCGGTACGCGAGCACGCCGCCGATGACCACGGGGCACCCGGTGTCCGTGCAGTACAGGTCCTGGATGTCGACGTAGTGCGCCCGGGGCACGCGTTCCACCGCGAGCTGCAGCAGGTCGACCACGGCGAAGCCCTCGTCGAGCGGGATGGTGCAGCCCGCGGGGTCCTGCCCGATGCGCGCGACGCACGCCAGGGCCGCCTCGCTCACGATCGGACCGTCCGAGACGGCGACGACCTGCGAGCCGCGGCGCGCGACGTCGCGCATCATCGCCGCCATGCCGGGCACGCGCGAGAGCTTCTCGGCGCCGACCGCCGACCGGCTGCCCGACGTGATGACCAGGTCGTAGGGCTCGCCGTCGAGCAGTTTCGAGCGGATCTCCTCGGACGTCTCGACGCAGTTCTCGTTCACGTCGCGGCTCAGGGAGCACCCGTTGCCCACCATGACGGTGACGCGCCAGCCGCGCTCGTCGGCCTGCTCGAGCAGCCCGGGCAGCAGGGCCGCGGCGTGCGAGTTGCCGACGACCGCGACCCGCAGCGACCCGTCCGGGTCGCCGTCCTCGCACGTGCGGGCGCCGGACGTGGGGGTCGAGTAGCAGTCGTACGCGCGCTCGGTGTCGTGCTCCGCGTCCTGCGGCGAGGGCACCATGCCGGCGAACGTGACGCCCGCGCACGCCTCGCGGTGCTCGAGCGCGAGCGCGCCGCGGCAGTCCGCCTGGACCGCGGGGGGTGCGGTGGCCGTCGGCGTCGCGTTCTGCTCGAGCGCACGCACCCCGGCCGCGGCGCCCGCGACCACGAGCACCGTGATCGCGCTCGCCGCGACCAGCGGGGTGCGCAGCCGTCGCGCCGTCTCGCGCCGCGGCAGCCCGCCCACGTGCCGCACCGGGTTCTCGACGAGGTGGTAGGCCGGGAGCGCGAGCGCCACGCCGCCGGCGAGCGCCACGGGCACGAACCACGGCGAGTCCTCGGCGAGCAGCGTGGGCAGCAGCACGACGACCGGCCAGTGCCACAGGTACAGCGAGTAGGAGGCGTCGCCCACGTAGTTCGCGAACCGGTTGGTCAGCGGCCACGGGCCGCGCACGCCCGCGCCCTCGCCCGCGGCGATCACGAGCGCGGTGGACAGCACCGGCAGCACGGCCCACGGTGCGGGGAAGCCCGCGTCCTCCCGCACGACCAGGAGCGAGACGACGATCCCCGCGAGCCCCACCCACGCGAGGACGGGCCGTGCACGCCCGAGCGTCATGCCCAGGCGCGCCGCGGCGATCGCGACGAGCGCACCGATGCCCAGCTCCCACACCCGCGTGAGCGTCGAGAAGAACGCGTAGGTCGGCTGCGCCGAGGTCTGGACGACCGCCCACACGAACGAGGCAGCGACGACGACGCTCATCGCGGCGAACAGCGCACGGCCGTGCCGCGCCGCGCGCTCGCGCCCCGCCGCGCGGCGCGCCGTCAGGACGAGCAGGCCGAGCATGAGCCACGGCCACACGAAGTAGAACTGCTCCTCGACGGAGAGCGACCAGAAGTGCTGCACGGGCGAGGGCGGCAGCCCCTGCGCGAAGTAGTCGGTGCCCTCGCGCGCGAACCGCCAGTTGACGACGGTGAGCGCCGCGGCGACGGCGTCGCGCACCGTGCTCGCCAGGCGGCTGCCGCCCACGAGCACGGCCGTGAGCCCCACGGTCACGGCGAGCGTCAGGAGCGCGTTGGGCAGGATGCGGCGCACGCGGCGCGCGTAGAACCCGCGGAACGAGATGGTGCCGCTGCGGCGGTGCTCGCGCAGGAGGAGTCCGGTGATGAGGTAGCCGCTGATGACGAAGAACACGTCGACACCGACGAACCCGCCGTGCGGCCAGCCGACCACGTGGTCGGCCATCACGGCGATCACCGCGACGGCACGCAGCCCCTGGACGTCCCTCCGGCGCGCTGCCGGCGTCGGGCGCTCGGCCGACGCCGCCACGGCCTGCGCGGTCGCCGACGTCATGCGGCGGCCTCGATCGTCCCGGCCATCGTCCTGGGGGCTCCTTCTGCCACGGCCCGCCTCCTGACGGCGGGCCTGAGCGCTCCGAAAAGATACCGCCCTGCCCCAGCACCCGACGACGCCGCAGGTGAGCCGCTCCGGCGTGCCGCGCGCGCACGCCCCCCGCCCGCGCTCCGGTACCCTCGGCCCGGTGGACGAGCCTGGCGACTACCTGCGGCGCGTCGGTGGCGTGCACGCCTTCCAGTGGAACCCGCTGCGCGAGGTCGACGGCGAGACGCAGCTGCTGAACAACTTCGGCGACCTGCTCGGCCCCGTCGTGGTCGAGCTGGTGCTCGAGTCGATCGCCCCCGGCACCCGGCTCGAGCAGACGCCCGAGCGGCGCGTCGTGTCCGTCGGCTCGGTCATGCACTTCGCCCGCCCGCGTGACGTGGTGTGGGGCACGGGCATCAACGGCAAGGTGACGAACGCGCGCGTGCACGGCGAGCGCAAGCTCGACGTCCGCGCCGTGCGCGGCCCGCTGTCCGCCGCGTACATGACCGCGCGCGGCATCGACGTGCCCGAGGTCTACGGCGACCCGGCGATGCTCCTGCCGATGCTCATGCCCGAGCTGTCGCTCTGGACGCGCCACCAGGTCACCGACCTGCTGGTCGCCCCGAACCTCAACGACCTGCGCTCGGGGCCGTCGTGGCCGGTCGACCCCGAGGCGGGGCAGCGCCTGCTGGTCCCGACCGACCCGCTGCGCACGGTCCTGCGGACCATCGCGCAGTCCCGGTTCGTCGTCGGGTCCTCCCTGCACGCCGTGATCATCGCGGACGCGCTCGGCATCCCCGCGCGGTTCGTGGCCTCAGCGAACGAGTCCGTGTTCAAGTACCGCGACTACCTGGCGGGCACCGGCCGGCCCCTGGCGCGCATCGCGGACTCGGTCGACCAGGCCCTCGAGCTCGGGCCGCACGAGCCCCCGGTGATCGACCTCGAGCGCCTGCTCGCGGCCTTCCCCCGGGACGTCTGGGCGCTCGACTCCCGGCAGACCGGGTGGGCGGGGCGGGAGTTCGGGGTCGCGCGGTTCCCGCGCGTCGTCACGAGCGACCTGCTGCGGGCGACCCGCGACGAGCTGTCGGCCGACGACCTGCGCGCGCGCTGGCTCGAGCAGCTCGTGCCGCGCGCGGTGAGTGCGGCGACGGGCGCGGAGGTCGCGCCGCTGGTGCTCGAGCCGACCGACCGGGCCACGGAAGACCAGGCCACCGCGAATCAGGCCACCGCAGACGACGCCACCGCGGACGAGGCCAGCGCAGACGAGGCCAGCGCAGACGAGGCGCAGGCCGACGACGCGCAGGCCGACGACGCGCCCGCCCTCGCCTCGGACGACGCGTCCGACGAGGCGCCCGACGACCCGCTCGAGGTCGCGGCGACGTACCGCGCGCTCGTCGTGCCCGGCCTGGACACCACGACGCTGGAGGACGACCAGCGCGACCTCGCCGAGCTCGTGCAGCGCCGCGACGCGGCACGGCTCGCGGTCGCGGCCCGCCTGCACGGCCGCCCGGCCGCCGCCGAGCTGCGTGCGCAGCGCCCGGCCGCGGGCGGCTGGGTCCTGAGCCTCACGGTCCAGGTGCCGCACGTGCGCGGCGGGATCGACGAGCTCGCGCTCGTGCTGCGTGCGCAGGGCTCCGACGCACGCGTCGTCGTCCCCGTGCCGCGCTCGCCGTTCCACGCGCGTCAGTGGCACCTCGACGTCGACGTCCTGGTGCCGCGCCACGCGCTCGAGTCCGCGGCGTCCACCGATGGCGGCGGCGACCGCTGGGACGTGCACGTCCTGCTCGTCGAAGGGCTCGGCACGCGCTCCGAGGTGCCGTTGGCGCCGCGCGGGACGCTCGGCCTGGTGATGTCCGGCGCAGGCGGCGAGGCACCGCCGCCGACCGCGTGGACGCTGCACGTCGACCCGACCGCCGTCCCGGCGTGAGCTGAGAGGATCCGCATGCCCACGCTGCTGGCGTTCCCCGCCTGGCGCGACAACCCGTACCTCAACCTGCTGTACCTCGCGACGCGCGGTGCCGGCTGGGACGTGCAGGGCACGACCGCGTTCGACGAGCTCGTGCGCCGCACGCGCGCACTGGGCTCGGGCGACGTGCTGCACGTGCACTGGACGTCGCCGATCTGCCAGGCCGCACCGGACGCGAGGACCGCGCGGGAGCGGCTCGACACGTTCGTCGCGACCGTCCGCGCGGCGCGCGCGTCGGGCGTGCGCCTCGTGTGGACGGTGCACAACAAGCTGCCGCACGAGGTCGCCTACCGCGACCTGGAGCTGGAGCTCGCGCAGCACCTGACCGCGCTCGCGGACGTCGTGATCCAGCTCAACGGGCACACCGTCGAGGCGGTCGCGGACGAGTACACGCTGCCGGTCGAGAAGGTCGTCACGCTCCCCCACGCGTCCTACCGCGGCGTGTACCCCGACTCCATGACGCAGGCGCAGGCGCGTGCGCGCCTCGACGTGCCGCTCACGTCGCCGACCATCGGCTTCGTCGGGCAGATCCGTCCCTACAAGGGCATCACGACGCTGCTGGCCGCCGCGGGGCGGGTCGCGCAGGACGTCGAGGACCTCACGCTGCTGCTCGCGGGCAAGACGCGCGACGACGTGCTGCCGCAGGTGGACGCGGCGCTGCCGCGCGGGGTGCGCACGGTCCGGTTCCACGACTTCGTCGCGGACGCGGACATGCAGACGTGGTTCCGGGCCGCGGACGTCATGGTGTTCCCGTACGAGCGCGTCCTGAACTCGGGGTCCGTGCTGCTGTCGGCGACGCTCGGGCGCCCGTGCGTGCTGCCCCGGGAGGCGCACCTGGTCGCGGAGCTCGGCGACGAGCCGTGGGTGACGTTCTACCGCCCGGGTGGCGACGTCGTGGAGAACCTGGCGCGCGCGGTGCAGTCGGCGCTGCGCACGGCGCGGCGCACCGCGCACGACGCGGCCGCGTTCGCGTCGCGCTACCCGCCGTACGCGATGAGCCGTGACTTCCTGCGCATCCTCGACGGGCAGGCGCCCGTCGGGCCGGCGCCGCGGGCGCTCGCGGGCTGACCCGCCCGCTCAGCGACGAGGGCAGTTCAGCGACGAGGGCAGCTCAGCGACGACGGCGGCTCCTCGACGGCGCAGCGCGCGCACCGCGCGGCGCACGACCGACGGGCGGCGGAACAGCGTCACGGTCACCAGGCCGGCGCCCTTGCCGCGCACCGTGAGCCGGCCGAGGCGTCCGCCCTCCAGGCGCACCGCGGACCGTTGCACGACGAGCGGCACCTGCAGCTCGCCGTCGGGCGCGGTCACGAGCAGCTCGAGAGCCCACGTGCCCTCGCTCGGCAGCGCGCTCGCGCCCACGCGGGCGACCCACCGCTCGCCGTCGCGGCGGACCCGCCCCACGGGGCGCTGCGTCTCGGGGCGTCCGGGCTTGTACGCGCGCAGCTCGAGCGTCGCGCCGGCCGCGAGGTCGGCGGGCAGACCGAGCTCGACCTGCGCGGCCGTCCGCCCGACGACGAGGGACTGGACGACCTGCGGCTCACCGCCACGGGACGCCTCACGCAGGGCGTGGGGGTCCCCGGCGACGAGGGCGGCGCGCGCGAGGCGGTCCTGCGGACGCTCGACGGGGGCGACGGACGAGGTGAACCACGCCGTGTGCGGTGCGGCGAGCGCGACGAGCTCGGCGGCTGTCCCCTCGTCGACCGGGACGGCGCGTCCCGCGACGTTCTCGACGACGAGCGCGTACGCGAGCCCGCGCTGCGCGCGCTCGTCGAGCAGGCCCGTGCCCGCGGCGGCCAGCGTCGCCCGCATCGCCCGCACGGGGTCCATCGGCACGGGGTCCGTGCCACCGTCGCCGATGACGTCCAGGACCTCGCGCGCGAGCTCGACCTCGCCGAGCGTGCCCAGCGCGTAGACGGCCTGCTTCTCGGGCCGCAGGCGGGAGAACGTGTAGGTCCGGCGCAGCGAGAGCAGCTCGGTGAGGAGCTGCGGGACCGCGGACTGCTCGCCGCGCGTCTGCGCGCCGCGCGCGTAGCGACGCAGGTGCACCCACCCGTCGGCGTTGAGCACCATCTGCCAGTACGTCGCGGCGAGCTGGTCGTCGTCGTACGAGCCGAGCAGGTGCGCGCACAGCAGCTCCTGCGTGAGGTACGACGCGACCGCGGCGTCGGCGCTCGCCTGGGCGGTCATGGACGTGCCGCCGGGACGCTCGCGGTAGAGGTAGACGAGGTCCGGGACGACGTCGATCGTGCGGGCCGCCACGAGCGCGGTCACCATCGGGACGATGTCGTTCGAGCGCGGGACGGACGGGTAGGCGATGGCCTGCTCGCGCCAGAACCGCGTGCGGAACAGCCGGTTCCAGCACGCGCGGTTGCGCACGAGCTGCGGGCGGTCCGTGAGCGTCAGGCCCTGCGCCCGCTCGGCGAAGCCCGTCCACCGCGCGGTGGGGCTCCAGGTCTGCAGCGCGGAGAACTTCAGGAAGTCGCCGACGACCATGTCGGAGCCCGACGAGCGCGCGGACGCGAGCATCGCCGCGTAGGCGCCGCGCGGCACCAGGTCGTCGCCGTCCGCGAACGCGAGGAACTCGCCGCGGGCCTGCTCGACACCGAAGTTGCGCGCCTGGCCGCCGCCCACGCCCGGCGCCCGGAAGGCGCGAACGCGCGGGTCGGCCGCGGCGCGCGCCGTGACGCGCTCCCACGTGCCGTCACGTGAGCCGTCGTCGACGACGACCACCTCGAGGTCGACGTCCTGGTCGTCGAGCATGCTGGTCAGGCAGTCGTCGACCCACTCGACCACGTCGTGCGTCGGCACCACGACCGAGATCGCGGGCGTGCGCTCGCCGTCCGTCAACGTCTCCTCCTCCACCCGGGCGTGGCCGCCACGGCCCGCGCCAGCATAGGCGTCCCGTCGGCGTCGCCCTGCGCGCGCAGCGCGGCCAGGTCACGCCCGGCGCGCGCGAGCACCCGTCGCTCCCACCACGGCCGCAGCGCCCGCTCGACGCGTCGGCGCACCGCACCCGGGGCGCGCCGCGCGGTGCGCAGCACGCGGCCGCGCGCGGCCGACGCCTGCTCGGGCGTCGGGACCGCGCCGAGCCGGTGGGGGTCGGCGACGACCTCGTGCGCGCCGAGCAGGCCGGAGCGCGCGTCGGGCAGCACGAGGGGCAGCACGGGCACCGCTCCCGCCACGCAGCGGACCACGCGGTGCACGCCCGCGAGCGCGTCGAGCAGCACCGGGGCGCCCGCGGCGAGGTCCCGCGCGTCCCACGCCGCCGGGTGCTGCGGCGCGACGAGCGCGCCCAGGTCGAGCACGCGCACGAACGCGTCCGCGGCCCGTGCCGCCAGGTCGTGCCCCGCGCCGTCGTCGCCGTCGAGCGGCGAGGGCGCGACCTCGGGCACGGGGTCGAGCGTGGCGACGAGCAGCACCAGCCCGTCGTCGTCGCGCAGCACGCCGGACGCCACGGCGTCGCACGCGCGTGCGACCTGCCGCGCGTCGGTGGCGAGCACCAGGGTGCTCATGCGGCACCCGCCGCCCGGCCGGTGGCGCGCAGCCCGCGCAGCAGCCGTCGGCCGCCCGCGGGTGCGCCCTGCACGGCCACCTCGAAGGCGTCGTCGCCGCCGCGTGCGAGCAGCGCGGCCGCTCCCGCGAGCAGCCGGCGCTGCAGCGCACGCGAGAGCCGGTGCCGCCGGGAGACGTGGAAGTCGACGATCCGGCACGCGCCGTACAGCGCGCGCCGCTCGACGGCCGGGTCGCCGTCGGCGAGCGCGAGGTCGAGGACGCGGTCGTACGCGAGGAGGAAGTCCAACAGACGGTCCGCACCGGCCTGCGTAAGCGAGCCCGAGCCCGCGGACCGCCGGTAGAAGTACCCGGGGCTGTCGACCACCGCGCACGTGAGGTCCGTGAGGTGCAGCCGCCAGAACCACGGGCGGTCCGCGGCCGTGCGCAGGTCCTCGTGGAACCGCAGCAGCCGCGGCTCGACGCGCTCGCGGTCGAACGCTGCGGCCCACAGGTACGGGTAGTCGACCAGTGCGCGCCCGCCCGCGTCGCCGATCCCCTCGCGCGCCGCGAACGCCACGTCACGCGGTCCGTCCCACGGCGCGCGCTCGGCCTCGCGGCGCAGGCCGTCGACCCGCACGTGGTCCGTGCGCACCATCGCGGCGCCCGTGCGCTCGACCGCTGCCAGCATCGCGGGCAGGTGCCCGGGAGCGCACCAGTCGTCGGCGTCGACGAACGTCACGTAGCGGGCGTCCGCGGCGTCGAGCGCACGGTTGCGGCTCGCGGCCACGCCGCGGTTCTCGGGGTTGCGCAGGACTTCGAGCGGCAGCTCGCGCGCCGCTCGTGCGAGCAGCTGCGGCGTCTGGTCGGACGACGCGTCGTCCACCACGACGAACCGGATGCCGGGGACGAGGTTGCGGCGGGCGCTCGCGACGAACGTCGGCAGGTGCCGGGCACCGTCGTGCACGGCCACCACGACGTCGAGCAGGGCGTCCGGACGGCCCGGCATGCTCGCCTCCCGTGTCCCTCGTCGGCCGCGGGGCCGCTGGTCGGCCCGCGTCCCGCCCGGGCGCTCCCGGGTGCGGCGACACGCCCGACGTCGACGGCACATGTCGGCGACAGCATAGGATGACCAGGCCGACGCGAGTGTCGGCACGGGCGGAGTCCGCCGGCCACGGCCGGCCTCCCGCCGGAGCCGCACCCGGCCGACGCCGGGTCACGCACCGGCCCTCGTCCGGCCACGCGGGACGTCACGCACGACCGATCTGCACGAACGCGCTGCACGACCGATCAGCACGACCGATCAGCACGACGAGCCCGCACGAGCCGCCGCCCGCCCGCGGGACACGACATCGGAGGACGACCCTGGAGCGCAGCGTCGCGACGAGCCCGCGCTCGGTCGCCGTCATCCCCGCCCGCGGCGGGTCGAAGGGCGTCCCGTTGAAGAACCTGCAGGCCGTCGGCGGCCGCTCGCTGGTCGCGCGCGCCGTCGAGGCGTGCCTGCCGGCGGTCGACCTCGTCGTCGTCAGCACGGACCACGAGCAGATCGCGGCCGAGGCCCGCACGGCGGGCGCACGCGTCGTCGAGCGCCCGGCCGCGCTCTCGGGTGACACCGCGACGTCCGAGTCCGCGGTGCTGCATGCGCTCGACGCGCTGCTCCCCGAGGGCGTCGACCCGCAGGTCACCGTCCTCGTGCAGGCCACCTCCCCGTTCATCGACGCGACCGCGCTCGCGAACGCGGTGCGCCGCGTGCTCGACGACGAGGACGACTCGGTCCTCGCCGCCGCACCCACGCACGTGTTCACGTGGCGCGTCGACGACGGCCGGGCCGTCGCGGTCGGCCACGACGCCGCGCACCGCCCGCGACGCCAGGACCGAGAGCCGCTGTACGCCGAGACGGGCGCGTTCTACGCGATGCGCACGAGCGGCCTGCGCGCGGGCGGGCACCGGTTCTTCGGGCGCACCGGGATCGAGGTCGTCGACGAGGCGACCGCCGTCGAGATCGACACGCCCGCGGACCTCGCGGTCGCGCGCACGCTCGCCGACGAGCACGCCGCGGCACAGCGGCCCGGCTCGACCGACGGCGACGCGACCGACGGTGACGCGATCGACGTCGACGCGCTCGTGACGGACTTCGACGGTGTGCACACCGACGACGCGGCGCACGTGGACGCCGCCGGGAACGAGTCGGTGCGCGTGCTGCGCGGCGACGGCCTGGGCGTCGCCCGGCTGCGTCGCGCGGGCGTGCCCGTGCTCATCCTCTCGACGGAGACCGACGGGGTCGTGTCCGCACGCGCCCGCAAGCTCCGCGTCGAGTGCCTGCAGGCCGTCGAGGACAAGGCGTCCGCGCTGCGCGCGTGGATGGCCGAGCGCGGGCTCGACCCCGCGCGTGTCGCGTACGTCGGCAACGACGTGAACGACCTCCCCGCGCTCGCGCTCGTCGGCTGGCCCGTCGCGGTCGCCGACGCCCGTCCCGAGGTGCTCGCCGCCGCCCGCGTGGTGCTGCGCTCCGCGGGTGGGCACGGCGCCGTGCGCGAGGTGACCGACCGGGTGCTGGCCGCCCGGCAGGACGACGGACCCGCCCCGGCGGGCGTGGCACGATGACAGCGACGACGACGACGCGCGCGCACGGCGCGCGTCCGAGAAGAGGACAGCGATGACCACCTCCCCCACTGCCACCCCTGCCGGCGTGCCCTTCGGCGCGCACCGGATCGGTGCCGACGCGCCGGTCTACGTGATCGGTGAGATCGGCCTGAACCACAACGGGGACGTCGAGATCGCCAAGCAGCTCATCGACGTCGCGGCCGAGGCGGGCGCCCAGGCCGTGAAGTTCCAGAAGCGCACGCCGGACATCTCCACCCCGGCCGCGCAGCGCGACCAGATCCGTCAGACGCCCTGGGGCGAGATGACGTACCTCGAGTACCGCTACCGCGTCGAGTTCGGCCGCGAGCAGTACCTCGAGATCGGTGCGCACGCCACGGCGCGCGGCCTCGACTGGTTCGCCTCGCCGTGGGACGTCCCCTCGGTCGAGTTCCTCGAGGAGCTCGGTGTCGTCGGCCACAAGGTCGCCTCGGCGTCCGTGACGGACCTCGAGCTGCTCGGCGCGCTCGCGGCGACCGGCAAGCCCGTCATCCTCTCGACCGGCATGTCGACGCTCGAGCAGATCGACGTCGCGGTCGAGACGCTGGGCACCGAGCGCCTCGTCCTGCTGCACGCGACCTCGACCTACCCGCTGCCTCCCGAGGAGGCGAACCTGCGCACGATCACGACGCTGCAGGAGCGCTACGGCGTGCCGGTCGGCTACTCGGGCCACGAGCGCGGGCTGCAGATCTCGGTCGCCGCGGTCGCGCTCGGCGCGGTCGCCGTCGAGCGGCACATCACGCTCGACCGGACGATGTGGGGCTCGGACCAGGCGTCCTCGCTCGAGCCGACGGGCCTGAAGAACCTCGTGCGGGACATCCGCATCGTCGAGCAGGCCATGGGGGACGGCGTCAAGCGCGTCTTCCCGGGCGAGCTCGCACCGCTGTCGCGTCTGCGCCGCGTCGGCGCCTGACCTGCGCCGGAGCCCCGCCGTCGTGACGACCTCGAGCAGCGCTCGCACGGACCTCGCCCGTGCGTGGGTCGAGTCACCCCTGCAGATGGTGTCCGCGCTCGAGGCGAGCGCGGCGGGGCTCCTGGGCCCGTCGGTGGACGTGGTCTACCGCACGGGCATCACGCCGCTGGCCGAGCTCGCGGCGCGGCTCGGCACGATCGCGCTGCCCGCGGGCACGACCGTCACCCCCGAGAGCACGCGCAGCCTGTGGCGCCACGGTCAGGTCCGCGCGGTCGGCGACGCGTTCTCGGGCGCTGTCCAGGCGCGCGGTCTGCTCGGCGTGCGCCGCCCGCTCGTCGTGCTCGACGACGGGCTCGCGACGCTGCACCTGCTGCGCCTGCTCACCGCCGCCGACGGCCGCTACCTCGTGCGCGCCCGCGCGCACCCCGGGCTCGCGCGCCGCACGCTCGCCTCGGCCGCCCGCAGCAGGCTCCTGTCGCTAGCGGACGCCGGCCTGCTCACGGTGTTCACGGCGCTGCCCGTGCCGGACGGCCTGGCGGACGCGTTCCGCGCGACGGGCGGACGCCTGGTCGGGCACTCGTTCGCGTGGAGCGCGTCGCTGCGCGAGCCCGAGCTGCACGGCGCCGGCGTCGTCGTCGTCGGGTCCGCGATGGCGTCCGACGGGCTGGTCGACCCGGACGCGTACGCGGCCTGGGTCCACGAGATCGCCGACGCGGGCCACGACGAGGTCGTCTACATCCCGCACCGCCGAGAGACGCCCGCGATCACGGCGGCGGTGGCGGACCGCGACTCGATCCGGGTCGAGCGCGGCCCGTGGCCGGTCGAGGTGAGCCTGCGCTGCCTGGCGCCCGGCTCGGTGGTGCACTGCCTGCCGTCGACGCCGCTGCTGACCCTGCGCAGCCTCCTCGCGGACGCGGGCGTCGAGCTCGTCGGCTCGTCGGTGCCCGACTCGTGGTGGACGCCGCACGCGAGCGCCCGGTTCCGCGCCTCCGTACGGTCGATCGCGGGTCACGCGTGACGCGGCGGGTGCTCGCGGTCGCCGACTCGGACTCGTACGTGAAGTGGGCGGCCGCGACGCTCGACCGGCTCGACGACGTGACGGCGTCGCTCGTCGTGCTCGACAGCCCGGTGCGTCCCTCCCCCGCGCAGGTCCGCGCAGCGGTCGCCGGGACCCGCCTCGCGGCCGCCGCGCCGCGGCTGCTGCGGCTGCGCGCGCTGGTCCGCACGCTGCGCGCGGCACCGCCGGACGTGCTGCTCGTCGCGACCACGGGCCCCGCCGCCGAGCTCGTGCTGCGCGCGCTGCCCGGCCTGCCGGCGCGTCCCGTGGTCGTCACGGGTCTGCCGGGGATGTCGCTGCCCGCGACCGCGCTCGCGCTGCGCTACCGCGCGACGGCCGACCTGTTCGTCGTGCACTCGCACCGCGAGGCGCGCGCGTTCGACGAGCTCGCGCGGCAGCTCGGCACGCGGTCGCGCCTCGTGGTCGACCGTCTGCCGTTCCTCGCCGGCACGGGCGGTGCCCTGCCCGAGCCCGACACGACCGCGCTGCACCGCGTCGTGTTCGCGCCCCAGGCGAAGTTCCCCGAGACGCTCGACGACCGCGTCCGGCTGCTGCACGGGCTCGCCGCGCTCGCCGAGGCCCGGCCGGACCTCGACGTCGTCGTCAAGCTGCGCGGGCTCGTCGGCGAGCCGCAGACGCACCACGAGGCGTTCCCGTTCGACGCGCTCACCGCACGGCACGCCGACGAGCCGGGCGTCGCCCGCCTGCGCGTGGCGACGGGTCCGCTCGAGGAGTTCCTCGTGCCCGGCACCGCGCTGGTGACCGTGAGCTCGACCGCGCTGCTCGAGGCGCTCGCGCTCGGCCTGCGCGCGCTCGTGCTCGACGACTTCGGGATCGGCGAGCACAACCTCACCGCGGCGTACGCCGACAGCGGCCTGGTCGGCTCGCTCGCCGACCTCGCGGCCGCGCGCGTGCACCACGCGGACCCGGCCTGGCTGCGCGAGAACTACCTGCAGGACACGCCCGACGAGCTGCCGGGCGCGCTCGACGAGCTCCTCGCCGCGCCCCTGGCCCCGCTCGCGGCGCCGCCGCGCGTCGGCTCGGTCCCGTCGCACCTGCGCCGGCGCCTGCGGCTCGCGGCCCCCGCGGCGTCGCGTCGCGTCATGGCGCTCATGCCCAGCGTGCGCGCGACCCGCCGCCTGGCCCCCTGACGGGGCCGGCACGTCCACATCGCACGGCCCGTCCCGCCTCGCGGCGTGCGGGTCAGGCGGTGAAGCCCGTCGCGGGTCGGCCCGCGGCCTGCGCGCGCAGACGCTCGCCCTTCGCGTCGGCCTGCTCGCGCAGACCGTCCTGGAACGTCGCCATCGCGGCGGCCAGGCGCGCGGCCTCGTCGTCGGTGCCCGATGCGAGGATCCGCACCGCGAGCAGCCCCGCGTTGCGCGCGCCACCGACCGACACCGTCGCCACGGGGACGCCGGCCGGCATCTGCACGATCGACAGCAGCGAGTCCAACCCGTCGAGGTGGCGCAGCGGGACGGGCACACCCACCACCGGGAGCGTCGTGACCGCGGCGAGCATGCCCGGCAGGTGCGCGGCACCCCCGGCCCCGGCGACGATCACCCGCAGCCCGCGCGCCGCGGCCTCGCGGCCGTACGCGACCATCTTGTCGGGCTGCCGGTGCGCCGAGACGACGTCGACCTCGACGGGCACGTCGAACTCGGCGAGCGCCTCGGCGGCGGCCCGCATGACCGGCCAGTCCGAGTCCGAACCCATCACGATGCCCACGCGGGCGCCTGCGGTCATGGTCACTCTCCGTCCGTCCGGGTGGGGCCATCCTGCCCCGGCTGCTCGCCGCGCAGGAGCGCGGCGGCGGCGAGCGCACGCGCGCGCACCTGCGCGAGGTCGTCCCCGCTCACGTTGACGTGCGCGAGCTTGCGACCCGGACGCACCTCCTTGCCGTAGAGCTGGACCTTCGCGCCCGGGTCGAGCGCGGCCACGGCGGGCAGCGCGTCGGTCAGCTCGGGCAGCGTCGAGCCGAGCACGTTCGCCATGACGGTCCAGGGTGCGCGCGGCGTGACGTCGCCCAGCGGCAGGTCGAGCACCGCGCGCAGGTGCTGCTCGAACTGGCTGGTCACCGAGCCGTCGATCGTCCAGTGACCCGAGTTGTGCGGGCGCATCGCGAGCTCGTTGACGAGCACGCGCGGGGCGCCACCGTCCGCGTCCGGCACCTCGAACAGCTCGACCGCGAGCACACCGACGACCCCGAGCCCCTCCGCGACGCGCACCGCCACGTCGAGCGCCTGGGCGCGGGTGTCCTCCGCCAGGTCGGGCGCCGGGGCGACCACCTCCGCGCACACGCCGTCGCGCTGCACGGACTCGACCACCGGCCAGGTGCGCACCTCGCCCGACGGGCGACGCGCGACGAGCGCGGCGAGCTCACGCGTGAAGGGCACCTTCTCCTCGACCAGGACGGGCACCCCGCCGGGCCGGGCGGCCGCGGCGAGCCAGTCGTCGGCCTCGTCGTCGGCCGCCACGACGCGCACACCCTTGCCGTCGTAGCCGCCGCGCGCGGTCTTGACGACCGCCGTGCCGTCGGCGCTGCCCGCGAGGAACCGCGCCAGGTCCTCGCGCGTGGTCACGGGCGCCCACCGCGGGCACGGCACGCCGAGCTCGGTGAGCCGGCGGCGCATGACGATCTTGTCCTGCGCGTGCACGAGCGCGGCGGCGCCGGGCCGGACCGGGACACCCGAGCCGTCGATGCGGTCGAGCAGAGCGCCGGGCACGTGCTCGTGCTCGAACGTGAGCACGTCGGCACCCGCGACGAGCGCGGTGATCGCGTCCTCGTCCGAGGCAGCCCCGACGGGCGCGTCGACGACGACCTGCGCGGCGGAGCCCGTCGCGCTCTCGACCAGCACGCGCAGGTGCACCCCGAGCGCGGTCGCTGCGGGAGCCATCATGCGGGCGAGCTGCCCACCGCCGACCACGGCCACCACGGGTGCGTTCACGGGCGCCCACCCTAACCGAGTAGGACCAGGGTCCGACGAGGCGTCCACGGGGGCGCGGGATATCCTCGCGGACGTGACGACCGCCGTGCTGACGCGACTGCTCGGACCCGACCACCGGGCCCGGCTCCTCGAGCTCGCACGGTTCCTGTCCGTCGGTGGCGTGGCGTTCGTCGTCGACGTGGGCCTGTACAACCTGCTGCGGTTCGGTCCCGGCGAGCTGCTCGCAGCCAAGCCGCTCACCGCGAAGGTGGTGGCGACGCTCGTCGCGACGCTCGTGTCGTGGGTCGGCAACCGGCTGTGGACGTTCGCGTCGCAGCGCACGCGGCACCGCGGGCGCGAGCTGTTCCTGTTCGTCGTCGTCAACGGCCTGGGCCTGGCGGTCGGCGCCGCGCCGCTCGCGTTCTCGCAGTACGTGCTGCACCTCGACGGGCCGGTCCCGGACAACGTCGCGAACCTCATCGGCATCGCGCTGGGCACGGTCCTGCGGTACGTCGGCTACAAGCAGTGGGTGTTCACGGGCGAGACGACGTCCGCCGACGAGGGCCGCGACGAGCACGCCGCGCAGGAGGCGGCCGTGGCGCTCGCCGTGCAGCCCGTCATCCCGCTCGGTGCCGTGCTGGCGGCTGAGGACCACCTCGAGCACCACGACGGCTGACGCCGCGACCGCCGGTGCCCCGGCCGGGACGTCGGGTCAGGGCACGTCCGCCTGGACGACGCGGCCCGTGCCGCGCGCCGTGAGCAGACCGTCCGAGGCGGGCACGAACGCGGACTGCCCGGCGACGAGCTCGAGCGTCCCGTCGTGCTCGCCGTGCAGCTCGACCGTCCCGTCGAGGCACAGCAGGATGCGCGGCCCGCGGCCGGGCAGGCGCACGGTCTCGGTGTCGTCCGCCAGCGTGGTGACCGACAGCTCGAAGTCGTCGACGGGTGCGTAGTACACCGCGGTCGCGGTGAACACGTGCTCGGGCGCGATGCGGATCGGCGGGGCGGCGACGACGTCGAGGTTGTCGAGCAGCTCCGGCAGGTCGACGTGCTTGGCGGTCAGACCCGCGCGCAGCACGTTGTCGGAGTTCGCCATGAGCTCGACCGCGAGCCCCTCGAGGTAGGCGTGCACCGCGCCCGCGGGGACGAACAGCGCCTCGCCCGGCTGCAGCGTCACGGGGTTGAGGAGGACCGACGTCACGGCACCCGGGTCGCCGGGGTACTGGGCGTCGAGGCGCACGACCGTGCCGTCCGTGCGGGGTGACGGCGAGCCGGCGTCGAGGCGGCGCTGGCACGCACGGGCGAGCTCGGCGACGTCGTCGGGGTGCGGGCGGGTGTGCGGCGCGAGGAGCCACTCGAACGCGGTCCGCACACCCTGGGGCGTCGGGTCGTCGGCGAGGATCTTGTGCAGCTGCTCGGCGAGCGTCGACTCGAGCCCGACGAGCAGCTCCGCGGCGCGGCGCGGCGCACGGAAGCCCACCATCGCCTCGAACCGCGAGAGCGCGAACACGAGCTCGGGCTTGTGGTTGCGGTCGCGGTAGCTGCGGTGCGGCGCGTCGAGCGGGACGCCCGCGGCGTCCTCACGCTCGTAGCCGGCGTGCGCCCGGGCCCGGGACGGGTGGACCTGCAGGGACAGGGGCGAGGCCGCGGCGATGACCTTGAGCAGGTACGGCAGCTGCCGGCCGAACCGCGCGACGACGTCCTCCCCGAGAGCCCCGCGGGGGTCGGCCGCGACCAGCGCGTCGAGGCGCTCGGCGTCGGCGCCGGTCAGGCGGGCGGGCCCGAGCGGGTGGGCGCCGAACCAGGCCTCGGCCACGGGACGGCCGTCGGGCTCGGTGCCGAGCAGCTGCGGGATCGCGGTCGTCGAGCCCCAGGCGTAGCTCTGGGTCGCGGGAGCGAGGCGGTACAACGCGCGTCCTTCCGGGCGGGGCGCAAAGGTTCCCCACACCCTACCGGGCGACCCTCGCGGGCGATTCCGCCGCAGGTGTCCGCAACGCGCCCCGCGCCGGTGGCCCGGACCGGCGCGGGCGCACCTGACCCCGTTCGCCCCGGATCGGGCTGTGCGGAACGCCACACACGCCCGTCGCCGTCCGGCGCCGCGGCCTCAGCGCCGCCGGCGGTCGGGGCGCGACGAGACGACCGCGCCGAGCGGGAGCACCACGTCGGGGCGCAGCGACGCGGGCACGCCGGACAGGAACAGCGCGAACACCGCGGGCCGCCGCTGCGCGAGCTCGAGGCGCCCGCCGTCGGCGGACGCGAGGTCGCGGGCCAGCGCGAGGCCCAGGCCCGTGCCCTTGCCGGAGGTCACGTCCCGCTCGAAGATCCGCCCCGCGAGCTCGTCGGGCACGCCCTCACCCTCGTCCGCGACCTCGACGACGACCGTGCCCGACGGTCCGCCGGAGCGCGACCGCACGGTCGTCGTCCCGTCGCCGTGCCGCAGCGAGTTCTCGATGAGGGTCGCGAGCACCTGCGCGAGCGCACCGGGCGTCGCGAGCACCTGCGTCGCGGCGTCCACCTCGACGACGAACCGGCGCCCGACGGCCTCGAACGTCGCCGACCACTCCTCCTCCTGCTGGTGCACGACGTCGATCAGCCGGACCGCCTCCGTCGTGCCGCCCTGGGCCCGGCGCGACGCCATGAGCAGGTCGTCCACGACCCGCACGAGGCGCTCGACCTGCTCGAGGCTGATGCGGGCCTCCTCACGCACCTCCTCGTCGTCCGACGCGAGCATGATCTCCTCGAGCCGCATCGACAGCGCCGTGAGCGGTGTGCGCAGCTGGTGGGACGCGTCGGAGGCGAACTTGCGCTCGGCCGCGAGCCGGCCGGCCATGCGGTCGGCGCTGCGCGCGAGCTCGGACGCCACGAGGTCGATCTCCTCGACGCCGGACGGCTCGAGCTGCGGCCGCACCTGGCCCGAGCCGAGCTGCTCCGCCGACGCCGCGAGGTAGACCAGCGGCGCCGCGAGCCGGTTCGCCTGCCAGATCGCCATCGCGATGCCCGCGGCGAACGCCACGACGGCCGCGACGACGACGAGCGCGATCACGCGCGCTCCGAGCCAGAACACCTCCCACCAGGACACGTACAGCACGACGACCGCGCCCTGGTCGGACAGCGCCCGCACCGACTCGGTGCGCCCGTCGACCCGCTCCCCCGCCTGGTAGACCGTGCCGTCGGGTGCGTGCACCACGACGGAGGCGGGCAGGTCACCCTCGCTGCCCGTGGCGAACGGCTCGAACATCTGGTCGTTGAGCTCGATGCCCAGGCCGATGCGGAAGTCCACCGCACGCGCGGCCGACTGCGCGCGCGTCTCGATCCGCTGCACCTCGTTCTCGCGCACGAGCTGCGCGCCGAGGAACGCCAGCGGGAAGCCGAGGAGCACCACCGCGACGGTCACCGCCGCGATGGTCGCCTGCAGGACGCGACGACGCACGCGCCGCCGGCCTCAGCCGCCGGCGGGCACGGGCCCGGTCTCGAACCGGAAGCCCATGCCGCGGACGGTGGAGATGTAGCGCGGCGCGTTCGCGTCGTCGCCGAGCTTGCGACGCAGCCACGACACGTGCATGTCGAGCGTCTTGGTCGAGCCCGTCGGGTCCGAGTCCCACACCTCGCGCATGAGCGTGTCGCGCGCGACGACGGTGCCGGCCGACGCGACGAGCACGCGCAGCAGGTCGAACTCCTTGGCGGTCAGGTGCAGCTCGCGCTCGCCCTGGAACGCGCGGTGGGCCGCGACGTCGACGCGCACGTTCTGCGCGTGCAGCTCGTCCTCGTCGCCCGCCTCGACGGCGGTGCGGCGCAGCAGCGCCCGCACGCGCGCCAGCAGCTCGGCGAGCCGGAAGGGCTTGGTCACGTAGTCGTCGGCGCCCGCGTCGAGCCCGACGACGAGGTCGACCTCGTCGGCGCGCGCCGTCAGGACGAGCACGGGCGTGGTGAGGCCCTGGTTGCGGATGGCGCGGGCGACGTCGAGGCCGTCCATGTCCGGGAGCCCCAGGTCGAGCACCACGAGGTCCGCGGCGGCGGCCCCGTCGATGGCACCTTGACCGGTCCCTTGCACGCGGACGTCATAGCCTTCACGTCCGAGGGCCCGGGCCAAAGGCTCGGCAATAGCGGGGTCGTCCTCCGCCAGAAGCACCTGGGTCATTGCCCCATGCTAGGTCACGCCCTGGTATCCACCGCCAGGACTCGCGGCCCACGGGTGCACGTCGACGGGTGTGAGATGCGCCCGGGTGTGCGTGCACGCACGTACCCGGCGGTGGCTCGTGCGGCGTCCGACGCGGGCCGCGCCGGACCGCGCGCGGGGTGAGCGAACCGCGACCCACGTCGTAGCGGCCCGCGCGACCGTCCGCCTGCGGGGGTACGACGAGCGTGCGCGCTCCGCCCTAGGCTCGCGGGGTGAGCACGTGGGACCGGCTGCTGCGCTGGGAGGACTCGCACCGGTTCGTCGTCGACGCCGTCGGTGCCGTCCTCTTCTTCGTCGTGGTCAGCCCACTGTCGCTCGTGACCGGCGTCGGCATGGCGCCGTCGTCCGACGCCATGCTCGGCTGGACGCTCCTGCTCGTCGCCCCGCTCGCGTGGCGGCGCGTGCAGCCCGTCGCATCGGCCGGCGCCGTGTACGCCGTGGGCCTGGCGCAGCTCGTCGTCGCCCCCACGGTGCTGCCCGGGGACCTCGCGGTGCTCGTCGCGCTCTACTCGGTCACCGTGCACGGCCCCGTGTGGGCGCACCGCGCGGCGATCGCGTGCGCGCTCGCCGCGGGTGTGCTGCTCCCCCTGCGGCTCGTCGCCGACATGACGGCGCCCGTGGTGACGGTGGCCGCGCTGCTCATCGGCACCAGCTCGCTCACCGTGTGGGCGTTCGGGCTCGTGCGCCGCTCGCGCCGCGAGACGCTCGAGGCGCTCGTCGACCGCGCGGTGCGCCTCGAGAACGAGCGGGACCAGCAGGCGCAGCTCGCCACGCAGGCCGAGCGCGCGCGCATCGCGCGCGAGATGCACGACATCGTCGCGCACTCGCTGTCCGTCGTCATCGCGCAGGCCGACGGCGGCCGCTACGCCGCGGAGTCCGACCCGGGCGCCGCGGGACGCGCGCTCGAGACGATCGCGGAGACCGGCCGCGCCGCGCTCACCGACATGCGCCGCCTGCTCGGCGTGCTGCGCAGCGAGCCCGACGGGCGGCTGCGCGCGACCGCCGACGGCCCGGGGGTCCTGCGCCGGGCACCGCTGACCGAGGTCGCGCCCCAGCCCGGCGAGTCCGACATCCCGCGGCTCGTCGACCAGGTCCGCGCGAGCGGCGCCCAGGTCTCGCTCGTGCGGATGGGCGAGCCGCGCCCGCTGCCGCCCGGCGTGGGGCTCGCGGTGTACCGCATCACGCAGGAGGCCCTCACGAACGTGCTCAAGCACGCGGGGCCGGCACCGCGCGTCACCGTCGTCGTCCAGTGGCGGCCCGACTCGATCGAGCTGGACGTCACCGACGACGGCCGGGGCGCGTCCGCGGGCACGGACGGGCTCGGGCAGGGGCTGCGCGGCATGCACGAGCGCGCCACCATGTTCGGCGGCTCGGTCACCGCGGGTCCGCGGCCCGGCGGCGGCTACCGTGTGCGCGCGCGGCTGCCGTTCCCCGACCGGCCGCGCACCGCGGCACCCGACGCCTGACACCCGAGGAGCACGCCCGTGACCGAGCAGCCGAGCGCCCACCGAAGCGACGTCGTGCGCGTCGCGCTCGTCGACGACCAGCAGCTCGTGCGTGCGGGCTTCCGCATGGTCATCGACTCGCAGCCGGACCTCGAGGTGGTGCTGGAGGCGGGCGACGGCGCCCAGGCCGTCCGGGCGCTCGACCCCGCGGCCCGCACCGCGCTCGGTCGCGTCGACGTGGTGCTCATGGACGTGCGCATGCCGACGATGGACGGGCTCGAGGCGACCGCGCAGATCATCGCGCGCGGCACGGACGCCGACCCGGCACCGCGCGTCATCGTCCTGACGACGTTCGACCTCGACGAGTACGTCATGTCCGCGATCCGCGCGGGCGCGAGCGGGTTCCTGCTCAAGGACGCGCCGCCCGAGGAGATGCTCACCGCGATCCGCACCGTGCACCGCGGCGACGCCGTCATCGCGCCGTCGTCCACCCGCCGGCTCATCGAGCACCTCGTCTCGGCGCTGCCCGAGGCCGTGCCGGACGGCCCGCCGAGCCCCGCGCGCGCGGCCGTCGACGACCTCACCGAGCGCGAGCGCGAGGTCCTGCTGCTCATGGCGCGCGGCCGGTCCAACACCGAGATCGGCCGCGACCTGTTCGTCGCCGAGGCCACCGTCAAGACGCACGTGGGGCGCATCCTCGCCAAGCTCGGCGCACGCGACCGGGTGCAGGCGGTCGTCACCGCGTACGAGGCGGGACTGGTCACGCCCGGCACGTGAGCGCGGGCGCGCCCGACGGCGCACCCACGGTCGCACGCCGGGTCATGCCACGGGATGACCGCGGCACCCCACGTCGAGACCGGGGTCCGACGAGGCGGCCGACGGCCGCTGCCTAGCGTGGTCACGTCCCCACCGGAACGAACCGAGGAGCACCGTGACCTCCATCCCCGCCGCCCCGACGCCCGGGAGCGCGCCCGCCTCGTCGGCGCGTGGCCTGACCAAGACGTACGGCGCGGGTGCCGCCGCCGTGCGCGCCCTCGACGGCGTCGACGTCGACTTCGCCGCGGGTGCGTTCACCGCGATCATGGGCCCCTCGGGTTCCGGCAAGTCGACGCTCATGCACCTGCTCGCGGGGCTCGACCAGGCCACCACCGGCTCGGTACGCCTGGGCGAGACCGAGATCACCTCGCTCGACGACGACTCGCTGACGCGGCTGCGTCGTGACCGCGTCGGGTTCGTGTTCCAGTCGTTCAACCTGCTGCCGATGTTCACCGCGGCGCAGAACGTCACGCTGCCGCTCGAGCTCGCGAGCCGTCGCGTCGACCCGGACTGGTACGACCTGCTGACGGCGACGCTCGGTCTCGGCGACCGCCTGACGCACCGCCCGAGCGAGCTGTCCGGCGGCCAGCAGCAGCGCGTCGCGATCGCGCGCGCGCTCATCACGCGGCCCGACGTCGTGTTCGCCGACGAGCCGACCGGCAACCTCGACTCGCGCTCCGGGGCCGAGGTGCTCTCGTTCCTGCGCCGCTCGGTGCGCGAGCTGGGCCGCACGGTCATCATGGTCACGCACGACCCGACCGCCGCCGCCTACGCCGACCGCGTGGTGCTGCTGGCCGACGGTCGCATCGCGGGCGACATCGCGGACCCGACCCCGGAGTCCGTGCTCGCCGGCCTCGACGCCCTGCGCGCGCTCGAGGCGCCCGTCGCCGACGGTGTGGGTGCCTGATGCTGCGACTCACCCTCGCCCAGATGCGCCGCAGCCTGGGCCGGCTCACCGCGGCCGCGATCGCGACCGCCATCGGCACGGGCTTCGTCGCCGCGACGCTGCTCACCGGTGGCGTCATCACGCGCTCGAGCTATGACGCCGTGACGGCCGAGCTCGCGCAGGCCGACCTCGTCGTCGAGGGCGACGTGGGCGCGATCCACGAGAAGATCCGCTCGACGCCCGGCGTCGTCGCCGCCGACCCGCTGGCCGCGAGCGGCGCCGAGCTCCAGAAGGGCGCGCAGCGCAGCTGGCAGCTGCTCGTCCCCGTGCCGTCGGACCCGCACCTCGGCGCGCTCCGTGTCGAGGAGGGCGTCGCGCCCGCCACGGACGACGAGATCGCGCTCCCCGAGGCCACCGCGAAGCGCCTGCGCGTGGCCGTCGGCGACACGGTCGACGTCCGCTACTGGGTGTGGGACGACGACACGCAGGAGGGCACCGAGAAGGTCGTGCCGGCGACCGTCACCGGCCTGACCAGCGACCCCGAGGGCGCGTGGACGAGGTTCGGCGGCGCGTCGCTCGTGACCCTGGGCGCCCTGCAGACGTGGGGCGACCTCGACGAGGAGTTCGTGTGGGACGAGGGCATGATCGTCCACGCACCGAAGGACACGGCAGCCGTCCAGGTCGCGCTCCAGGCGCTGTCCGACGACGTGCGCGTGCTGACCAAGGACGAGGCGAGCGACGAGCGCATCCGTGAGCTCGCGGACGGCGACAACGTCATCGTCGTGATCGTCCTCGGGTTCGCGGCGGTCGCACTCGTCGTCGCCGCGCTCGTCATCTCGAACACGTTCCAGGTGCTCGTCGCGCAGCGGGCGCGGATGCTCGCGCTGCTGCGCTGCGTGGGCGCCGTCCGCGGCCAGCTGCGGCGCTCCGTGCTGCTCGAGGCGGGCATCCTCGGCGTCGCGTCCTCGGTCGCGGGCGTGGTCCTCGGGACCGTGTTCGCGCAGGTGGCGCTGTCGGTGCTGCGCGGCGTGCAGCAGGAGGTGCCGCTGCCGGAGTACGTGCAGGTCACGCCCGTCGTCGTGATCGTCCCCCTGCTCGTGGGGACGGCCGTCACGCTGCTCGCCGCCCTCGTGCCCGCCCGTGCGGCGACCAAGGTGAGCCCCATCGTCGCGCTGCGCCCCATGGACGCACCGGACGTCGGCTCGCGCGCCGGCAGGCTGCGGCTCGCGTTCGCGCTCGTCCTGACGGTCGGCGGGGCGCTGGCGTTCCCGCTCGCGATCGTCGGTGCGCGGACGCGTTCGGACGACGCCGTGATCTGGCTGGGTCTCGGCATGCTGGGGGGCGCGGTCTCGTTCGTCGGGGTGCTCGTCGGCGCCGTGTTCTGGGTGCCGCGGGTCGTCGACCTCATGGGCCGGGCCCTGGGCCGCAGCGGCGCCGCCGCACGTCTTGCGGCGGTCAACTCGGTGCGCAACCCGCGGCGCACGGCCGCCACCAGCACCGCGCTGCTCATCGGCGTGACGCTGGTCGCGATGATGTCGACGGGTGCCGCGAGCGCCCGGCTCTCGGCCGCGGCGGAGCTCGACGCGCACTACCTCGTGGACATCACGGTGGCGCCCACCGACGGCGACCGGGTGAGCGCCGAGGTGGCGCGGACCGTGGCGGGCGTCGAGGGCATCGAGCGGACCGCGCTCGTGCGCAGCGCGGACGTCACGCTCGGGGACGACCGGTGGATGACGGCATGGGAGGTCACCCCCGAGGCCGCGAAGGTCCTGCGGGACGACCGTGTCCCGGCGGCCCTGCGCGACGGCGCCGTGGTCCTGCCCGTCGACCTGGGATCCTCCTCGACGACGATCCGCGCGGCGCAGGACACGGTCGACGGCGAGCCCACGACGGACGCGCCGACGGTCGACGCCGTCGTGGTCGACAGCCCGCGGACCGGCGACGTCTACCTGACGCCTGCCACGTTCGAGAAGGTGGTCGGGGACCACGCGACGACGAGCGTGTGGGCGATGGTCTCGTCCGACGCCGCCGCCGGCGAGGTGGTCGACTCCGTGCGCAGCGAGCTGTCCTCGCAGTCCGTGTCGATCGAGAGCGCGGCCTCCGAGCGGGCGCAGTACGAGCAGGTGATCAACGCGCTGCTCGCCATCGTCATCGGCCTGCTCGCGGTCGCCGTGGTGATCGCGCTGATCGGCGTGGCGAACACCCTGTCGCTGTCGGTCATCGAGCGGCGACGGGAGTCCGCGATCCTGCGGGCGATCGGCCTGACGCGCGGTCAGCTGCGGCTGTCGCTCGCGACGGAGGGTGCGCTCATCGCGGGCGTCGGTGGCCTGTTCGGGGCGCTGCTCGGCCTGCTGTACGGCTGGGCGGGTGCGGCCATCGCGTTCGAGTCGCTGGGCGAGGCCCGTCTCACGGTGCCGTGGCTCGACCTCGTCGTGATCGTCGCGGTCGCGCTGCTCGCGGGGCTCGCGGCCTCGGTGATCCCGGCACGCTCCGCGGTGCGCACCCGGCCGGTCGCGGCGCTGAGCGTCGAGTGAGCGGCTGAGCCCCGAGCCGGCGTGCGCCGGTCAGCGACGCCCCGCGGTACCCCTCGCGGTACCCGGGGCGTCGTCGTCCCCCGCGCGGCCCGTGGTGGCCGCGACGACGGGAGGCAGCAGCAGGCCCACCCCTACGACGAGCGCGACGGCGAGCACGGCCCATGTCCACGGTGCGGGGTCGGCCCCGACCCATCCGAGGGACAGGACGACGAGCATGATCTGCCACGTCATGACGGGCGAGCGCGCCCAGCGCCGGCCGCGCCACAGCCCGCGCGCCGAGGCGGCCAGCACGAGTGCGACCGCGAGCCCGAACACCACCAGGAACACCGTCGCGGCCGGGCGCACCGACACGCCGCTCACCAGGTCGACGACCCATGCGACCGCGAGACCCACCGCGGCCGCGGCCTCGAGGAGCGTCAGGAGGCAGAGGACCGCGAGCAGCGGCGGGCGGGCGGGTGCGGGATCGGGCTGCCGCGCGGGCGCGGGCGGGCGGCGGCCTCCCTCGCGGGGTCCGGACGGCGTGGTCGGGCGGCGGGACGGGCTCACGCGCCCGAGACTACGGGGCGGTGGGCGGCACGGGTCCGGTGGCCGAGGCGTGCGCCGCCCGCAGTGACGCGGATCGCATACCACACGGACGATCCCAGCCGAACCGGACGACCGCCCAGGAGCCCCACCCGCGATGCCCGAATCGTTCCGAGAGCGGCGTGCCGAGCGGGAACCTGTGTGATGAACGCCTCATCCGTAACTGAGTCGAAACCAACTCGTAACCCCTTGTGCGGAGAGGTGAACGGGTGTGAACCTTGATGCAGCAGGTTTCATCACCCAGCCCCCGGTCAAACCCCCGGTCAAACCCCCCACGACACCGCCATGACGGCGCGCGCCCTCATCCTGGCGCCGTCGCTGTCGTGCGCCCAAGGAGACTTCCATGGATTGGCGCCACCGCGCAGCATGTCTCGACGAGGACCCCGAGCTGTTCTTCCCGATCGGGAACACGGGCCCCGCCCTGCTCCAGATCGAGGAGGCCAAGGCGGTCTGCCGTCGCTGCGACGTCGTCGACACATGCCTCAAGTGGGCCATCGAGACGGGCCAGGACGCCGGCGTGTGGGGCGGGCTCTCGGAGGACGAGCGCCGCGCGCTCAAGCGCCGCACGGCTCGCCAGCGCCGCGCCGGCTGACCGGTCGCCGCACCGGCCGAGCCGGTCCGGGTCGGACGACGCACACGATCTCCCGGAGGGGTCGGCCGCACGCGCGGCCGGCCCCTCCGTCGTCCCTGCCCGGTGAGCCCGCCGAGCGACCCCGACCGGACGCCGGTGCTCAGCCCAGCTGGGCCGCGTCGCGCCCGGTCCGCAGCTCGGCGCACACCTCGACCGCGGTGCCACCCTCGGGGCGGGGCCGCCACTCGATGGTCCCTCGCAGCTCGTTGGTGATGAGCGTCTGGACGATCTGCGTGCCGAGCCCCGAGCCCGCGCCGCGGCCCTCGGGGATGCCCGAGCCGTCGTCGAGCACCGTGACCCGCAGCGCGTCGTCGTCGCGCTCGACGACGATCTCCACGGTGCCCGAGGGGCGCCCGTCGAACCCGTGCTCCACGGCGTTCGTCACGAGCTCGGTGAGCACGAGCGCGAGAGCGGTGGCGTCCTCGGCCGGGACCGAGCCGAACGTGCCCGTGACCGTCGTGCGCACGTGCGCGCCGGCGGACGCCGCGTCCGCCGCGAGCCGCAGGCTGCGCCCGACGAGGTCGTCGAACGGCACGCTCTCGTCGATCGTCTGGGACAGCGAGTCGTGCACCAGCGCGATCGTCGCGACCCGACGCATCGCCTCCGCCAGCGCGTCGCGCGCCTCGGGCGACGTCATGCGGCGCGACTGGAGCCGCAGCAGCGCGGCCACGGTCTGCAGGTTGTTCTTCACGCGGTGGTGGATCTCGCGGATCGTCGCGTCCTTGGTGATGAGCTCGCGCTCGCGCCGGCGCAGCTCGGACACGTCACGGCACAGCAGCACCGCACCGATCCGCTGCCCGCTCTCGGTGAGCGGCACCGCCCGCAGCGACAGCACCACCCCGCCCACCTCGACGTCGGTGCGCCACGGCGCGCGGCCCATGAGCACGAGCGGCATGGACTCGTCGACCGTCGCGCGCTGCTCGGGGATCAGGTCCGCGGTGACCTCGACGAGCGAGCGCCCGACGAGGTCACCCAGCGCGCCGAGCCGGTGGAAGCACGACAGCGCGTTGGGGCTCGCGTAGAGGACCTCACCCTCGGAGTTCAGCCGGACGAGACCGTCCCCCACGCGCGGGGCACCGCGGCGCGGGCCGGTCGGGGCGTCGGGCGCGGGGAACTCGCCGTTGGCGATCATCGCGAAGATGTCGTCGGCCGCCTCGACGTAGTTGAGCTCGAGCCGGCTCGGCGTGCGCGCACCCCCGAGGTTCGTCTGGCGGGCGATCACCGCGATCGCACGGCCGTCGCGCACGACCGGCACGGCCTCCTCGCGGACCGCGTAGGAGCCGAACCAGCGCGGTTCGCGCGAGCGGAGCTGGCGGCGCTCGTCGAGCGAGCGCCGCAGCTGCGGGCGCTGCCCCTCGGGTACGCGCGAGCCGACGACGTCGTCGTAGTGCACCGTGGCACCCGTCGACGGGCGGCACTGCGCGACCGCGACGAAGTCGCCGTCGGTCGTCGGCAGCCAGAGCACCAGGTCGGCGAACGCCAGGTCGGAGGCGACCTGCCAGTCCCCCACGAGCAGGTGCAGCCACTCGAGGTCCGCACCGGACAGGGAGCCGTGACGCTCGACGAGCACGCTCAGGGTCGACACGGCGCCCAGCCTATGCGGCGCGCGGGACACCGGCCGCCAGGCACCGCGGCCTGCGCCGTACGGCTGTGGTGGCGCTCGTTAGGCTCGACGCGCCGCGCCTGCGGCGCGACCGACCAAGGAGACCCCGGTGCGCCTGACCGAGACGATCGTCCTGCCGACCGACCCGCGCGCGGCCGCGCGCCTGCTCGCCGACCCGGCGTTCGCGCGCGAGAAGGTCGTCGCGTCTGGCGCGACGTGCGAGCAGGCGGACGTCACGGGCGAGGTCGCGGGCGACCCGGTCGGTGCGTTCACGGTCACGACGCGGCGCGCGCTGCCCGCCGACCAGATCCCCGCACACCTGCGCGGGTTCGTCGGCGGGCGCATCGAGGTGCGGCAGGTCGAGGCCTGGGAGCGGCCGGACGAGACCGGCGAGCGGGTCGGGACGGTCCTCGTGGAGGTCGCGGGGGCGCCCGTGCGGCTGACCGGGCGGGCGACGCTCGTCGCGCACGGCACGGGCGCCACGGCGGTGCGCTACGACGGAGAGCTGCATGCCTCCGTCCCGCTGTTCGGCGCCGCGATCGAGGACGCGACCGCCCGGGCGATCCGGACGGCACTGGCCGCGGAGGCGGCCGCCGCGGCCGCTCGACTGGCCTGACCGGGCGTCCCGTGCCGGACGCCCGCGCCCGGGTCACCCGAGCGGGTGCGGCGGGGATCCGACGCACTGGTCACGGTACCGCTTCCACGCCGTAACGATTCGGTAACGTGGGAATCGTGGAAGTGCGCTCTGACCTGCGGTAACACTGCCGTGGAATCGCTACCACGCGCATTTCGGACGCCACGCTCCTTGACACCTCGGACCCGTCCGACGAAGGTGTCACCCAGCGCGTGGGAACGCTCCCGCAGACTGCGGAGGGGAGCGCTCCCAGGCGGGGTCTCTCAGACCCACGCCGACGTGGTTCGGAGGCACGTGTCCGGCCGCGGAGGCGACCCCGAGAGGTACGGCATGGCAGCCGTCCGAATGACAAGGGAGTCACAGTGCGCAAGACCACACGGAAGTTCCTGGCCGCCACGGCCGGGGTCGCGAGCATCGCCCTCCTGGCGACGGCGTGCTCGTCCGACGACCCGAAGCCGGCGTCGACGGGTGACGCGACCAAGGACAGCAAGCCGATCACGCTGACCGTCGCGACGTTCAACAACTTCGGCTACACCGACGAGCTCCTCGCCGAGTACACCAAGACGCACCCGAACGTCACGGTCAAGCAGACGGTCGCCGCCAAGGCGGAGGACGCCCGCACCAACCTGACGACCAAGCTCGCCGCCGGTGGCGCGGGCCTGGCGGACGTCGAGGCCATCGAGATCGACTGGCTCCCCGAGCTCGTCCAGTCGTCCGACAAGTTCCTCGACCTGAACTCCGACGAGGTCGAGGGCCGGTGGCTCGAGTTCAAGACCAAGCCGGCCACGGCCGCTGACGGCAAGCTCATCGGCTACGGCACCGACGTCGGCCCCGAGGCCATCTGCTACCGCTCCGACCTGTTCGAGGCGGCCGGCCTGCCGACCGACCCGGCCGAGGTGGCCGAGCTCCTCGGTGGCGACGGCGCCACGTGGGACAAGTACTTCGAGGTCGGCAAGACGTTCGTCGACAAGTCGGAGAGCGCCTGGTTCGACTCGGCCAACGCCATCTACCAGGGCATGGTCAACCAGCTCGAGGCCGCGTACGAGAACACGGACGGCACGCCGATCCCGCTCGCCGAGAACGACCAGGTCAAGGGCCTGTACGAGACCGTCACGGGCGCCCAGGTGCAGGAGCTCTCCGCGCACCTCGGCCAGTGGTCGGAGGACTGGACCGCTGCGTTCCAGAAGAACGGCTTCGCGACGATGCTCTGCCCGGCGTGGATGACCGGTCCGATCGAGCAGAACTCGGGCGGCATCACCGGCTGGAACATCGCTGACGTCTTCCCCGGCGGCGGCGGCAACTGGGGCGGTTCGTACCTGACCGTCCCGGCGGCGGGCGCGAACGCCGAGGCGGCCAAGGAGCTCGCGGCGTGGCTCACCTCGCCCGAGATCCAGATCAAGGCGTTCCTCAACGCGGGCACCTTCCCGAGCCAGACCGAGGCGCTGACCGACCCGGCTCTGACCGGCGCGAAGAACGACTTCTTCAACAACGCGCCGGTCGGCACGATCTTCGGCAACCGCTACAAGGCCATCAAGGTCACGCCGTTCAAGGGCCCGAACTACTTCTCGATCCACCAGACGGTTGGCGACGCCATCACGAAGGTCGACGTCGACAAGTCGGCGGACTCGGCTGCAGCCTGGCAGGGCGCGCTCGACGCGTTCAACGCGCTGGGTCTGTGACCCGGGTCGGGCCGGGCGCTGAGGCGCCCGGCCCGACCAGCCGAGTGTCCGGCTGAGAGAGCCGGCCTTGGATCCGAGCGGCGCCCGGCGGGAGCCCTCGCCCCTGTGGGAGCGGGGCATCCGCCGGGCGCCGTGTCCACTCACGCCGTCATGAGGTGGTCATGTCCGTCCAGTCACCCGTCGAGCCCGAGAGCGATCTCGCGCCCGCACCGCGGCAGCCGCGCCGCGTGGGCTTCTCCCAGACGCTGAGCCGCTGGGACGTCAAGGTCTCGCCCTACCTGTACATCTCGCCGTTCTTCATCCTGTTCTTCGTCACCGGTCTGTTCCCGATCCTGTACACCGGCTACGTCTCGGTGCACAAGTGGCAGCTGCTGCAGGGCCAGGGCGACTTCGTCGGCTTCGACAACTACGTCGACGTGTTCAAGCAGAAGGACTTCTGGCTCTCCCTGCGCAACACGCTGTCGATCTTCGTGATCTCGGCCGTCCCCCAGGTCATCGCCGCGATCCTCATCGCCGCGTTCCTCGACCAGAACCTGCGCGCGAAGACCTTCTGGCGCATGGGCGTCCTCCTCCCCTACGTGGTCGCCCCCGTCGCCGTCGGCCTCATCTTCGGCCGTCTCTTCGCCGACCAGTCCGGCCTCATCAACGCGTGGCTCGGCGCCTTCGGGATGGACCCCGTCCGGTGGCACGTCGACCCGCTCGCAAGCCACATCGCCATCGCGACGATGGTGAACTTCCGCTGGACCGGCTACAACGCGCTGATCTTCCTGGCCGCCATGCAGGCCGTCCCGCGTGAGCTCTACGAGGCCGCGATCATCGACGGCGCCGGACGCGTGCGGAGCTTCTTCTCCGTCACGATCCCCCAGATCCGCGCGACCGTCCTCTTCGTCGTGATCACCTCGACGATCGGTGGCCTGCAGATCTTCGACGAGCCGCGCGTCTTCGACAGCAGCGGCGCCGGCGGCGCCTCGCGTCAGTGGCTCACCACCACCCTGTACCTCTACAACACGGGCTGGAGCGGCCAGTACAACCTCGGCCGCGCGGCCGCGATCGCCTGGCTGCTCTTCCTGCTCATCCTCGTGATCGGTCTCGTCAACTTCGCGCTGACGCAGCGGATCGCCAGCGGCTCGTCCTCCGGGCCGGGCAAGAAGGTGAAGCGGCAGTCCAAGCGCTACGACTCGAACAGGACGTCGGCATGAACTCCATCCCCGCCATCGAGCAGAGTGCCGGCCGGGGTGCCGCACGCGCCGCCGCGCGCCGGTCGAACCGCAAGGTCGGTGGGTACGACCGCCGCCCGCACTTCGTGAACTACGTCCTGCTCGGGATCGTCGTCCTCATCGGCATCCTCCCGATCTACTACACGCTCGTCATCGGGTCCTCCGACCCGGTCGCGATCGCGCAGAAGGCTCTGCCGCAGGTCTTCCCGGACGCGAGCCTGTTCGACAACTTCAAGCGGGTCATCGACGCCGACGCCTTCAGCTTCTGGCAGGCGGTGTGGAACTCGGTCGTCATCGCGGTCGTCGTCTCGGCGTCCACGGTGCTGTTCTCGACACTCGCCGGGTTCGCGTTCGCGAAGCTGCGCTTCCCCGGTCGCCGCGGGCTGCTCGTCTTCGTGATCGCGACGATGGCCATCCCGACGCAGCTCGGCGTCGTCCCGATGTACATCATCATGACGAAGCTCGGCTGGATCGGGCACCTCCAGGCCATCATCGTCCCCGCCCTGGTCGGCGCGTTCGGCGTGTTCTGGATGACGCAGTACCTCGAGGAGGCTCTGCCCTACGAGCTCATCGAGGCCGCCCGTGTCGACGGCGCGTCGATGTTCCGCACGTTCTGGTCCATCGCCCTGCCGGCCGCGCGGCCGGCAGCTGCGATGCTCGCGCTGTTCACGTTCGTCGCCCAGTGGGTCAACTTCTTCTGGCCGTCGATCGTGCTCAACAACCAGAACCCGACGCTGCCGCTCGCCATCCGGCTGCTGCAGCAGAACTACTTCGTCGACTACTCGCTGATCATGGCGGGCGTGTTCCTCATGACGCTCCCGCTGCTCGTCCTGTTCGCCTTCGCCGGCCGCCAGCTGGTGGCGGGCATCATGGCCGGAGCAGTCAAGGGCTGATCCTCCAGGGTCGGGCCGGCGGTGTCGCCGGCCCGACCCGGTGGTCCGCCGGGCCGCCAGGCACCAGGCCCCGGGATCCGGACGACTGCCTGGCACACGAAAGGGAACTGACCGATGGTGGTCGAGAACTCTCCCCTCGCCCTCGCCGGCGACGACCGACCCACCGCTCCGACGCTCGAGCAGGTCGCCGAGCGAGCGGGTGTGTCCCGGTCGACCGCGTCGCGGGCGATCAACGGCGGGCTGCGCGTCTCGCCCGACGCGCTCGCCGCCGTCGAGGCCGCGGTGGCCGAGCTGGGCTACACGCCCAACCGCGCCGCCCGCTCCCTCGTCACGAAGCGCACCGACTCCATCGCGCTCGTGGTACCCGAGCCCGACGAGCGTGTCCTGTCGGACCCGTTCTTCGCCGGCACCCTCAACGGGCTGAGCGCCGCGCTCGCCGACTCCGACATCCAGGTGGTCCTCGTGATCGCCCGCCCCGGCGAGAGCGAGCGCACGGTCCGCTACCTGCGCAACGGTCACGTCGACGGCGCGATCGTCGTGTCGCACCACCGCACCGACGACCTCGACCGCGTGCTGCTCTCGTCGCGTGTGCCCAACGTCTTCGTCGGCCGGCCCCTGTCGGTCGACCCGGACGACGTGCACTACGTCGACACCGACAACGTCGCCGGTGGCGAGCTCGCCGCCCGCCACCTCATCGAGCACGGGACGCGCCGCATCGCGACGATCGCCGGCCCCGAGGACATGTCCGCGGGCGTCGACCGCCTCGCCGGGTGGCGCACCGCGGTGCGCGCGGCGGGTCTGCCCGACGACGCGGTGCTGCACGGCGACTTCACGCTCGCGTCGGGTGCGCGCCTGGCCCGCGAGCTCGTCGAGCGGTTCCCCGACGTGGACGGCGTGTTCATCGCGTCCGACCTCATGGCCGCCGGCGCGCTCGCCGCGTTCGCCGAGCTCGGCAAGGACGTGCCCGGGGACATCAAGGTCGTCGGCTACGACAACATCGGTGTCGCTGCGTCGACGACGCCTCCCCTGACGACCGTGGTGCAACCCGTCGTGTCCATGGCGCGCGCCGCCGGGCAGCGGCTGCTCGCCCAGCTCCACGGCGAGAGCCTGACCCGCGACCCGCTGATCTTCGCCCCCGAGCTGATCGTCCGCGCCTCCGCCTGACGTCCTGCCCCGGCGCCGGCACGGGCCACGGGACGAGCCGTCAGGACGAGCCGGGACGACGGGCCACCAGGACGAGGCCCGGGCCGGATGGCAGAGTGTCGGGCGTGACGTCACCGTTGACCACCGCCCAGGCCCAGCTCGCGTCCGCCGTCGAGATCCTCGGGTACTCCCCGGGTCTGCACGAGATGCTCGCGACCCCACGTCGGGAGATGAACGTGGCGGTCCCGCTGCGCCGCGACACGGGCGAGATCGTGATGTTCCACGGCTACCGCGTGCAGCACAACATCTCGCGGGGCCCGGGCAAGGGCGGGCTGCGCTACGCGGCGTCGGTCGACATCGACGAGGTGCGGGCGCTGGCCATGTGGATGACGTGGAAGTGCGCGGTCGTCGACGTCCCGTACGGCGGCGCCAAGGGCGGGGTGACGATCGAGCCGTCGCAGTACTCGAGCGCGGAGCTCGAGCGCGTCACGCGTCGGTACACCTCGGAGATCATGCCGATCATCGGGCCTGAGCGGGACATCATGGCGTCCGACATCGGCACCGACGAGCAGACCATGGCGTGGGTCATGGACACGTACTCGGTCAACCTCGGCTACACGATCCCGGGTGTGACGACCGGCAAGCCGTTCGCGGTGGGCGGTTCGCTCGGGCGTGCGACCGCGACGGGCCGGGGCGTGGTGCATGCGGCCGAGGCCGCCCTCGCGGAGGACGGGGTGACGTTGTCCGAGGTCACCGCGGCGGTGCAGGGCTTCGGGAAGGTCGGCTCGCACGCCGTGCGCTGGCTCCACGAGGGCGGGGCGCGCGTCGTCGCCGTGACCGACGTGGACGGCGGCACGCGGGCGGACGGCGGGCTGGACGTGCCCGCGCTGCTGGCGCACCGGGCGCAGGGCGGCCGGGTCGCGGACTTCCCGGGCGGGACACCGGTGTCGAACGCCGAGCTCCTCGCCCTGGACGTGGACCTGCTGGTGCCCGCGGCGGTCGAGGGCGTGCTCGACGAGACCACGGCGGCGGGGGTCAAGGCGCGCTGGGTCGTCGAGGGCGCCAACGGGCCGACGACGCCCGAGGGCGACCGCGTGCTCGCGGACCGGGGCATCGTCGTCGTGCCGGACATCCTGGCGAACGCGGGCGGCGTCGTCGTCTCGTACTTCGAGTGGGTGCAGGCGAACCAGGCGTACTGGTGGACCGCCGAGGAGATCGCCGACCGGCTCGCGCTGCGCATGCGGACCGCGTACGACGCGGTCTCCCGCACGGCGCGCGAGCAGTCCCTCTCGCTGCGCGACGCTGCGCTCACGATCGGGGTCCAGCGGGTCGCAGAGGCGCACCAGATCCGCGGCCTCTACCCCTGAGGCCTCTACCCCTGCGGCCCCTGGCCCGGGCGTCAGTCCTCGCGCGTGAGCGTCAGCCGCTCCCCCGTGGCGGCGACGAGCTCGACCCGGGCCGCCGCGCCGTCGTCGGTGGGACCCGCCGGCGCCGCGAGAGGCTCGAGCACCGTGACCGGGCTCCCGTCGGGTGCCCGCAGCTCGAGCGGCTCGTGCAGCAGGCGCAGCAGCTCGGCCTCCTGGTGCATCGCGGCGGTGGGCCCGGCCATGAGCGTCGACGCGACGGGTCCGAACGTGAGCGTGTCCCCGTCGACGGACCACGTCCCCCGCAGCCGGTTGACCCCACCGGTCCCGAAGACCTGCCCGTCGCCCTCGAACGTGAGCGACGCGGTGCGTGGAGGTTCCGACGAGGTCGCGTCGTCGGCAGGTGGCGGGGTGGCCGTGCGGACGTCCACACGCCACCGGCCGACGAGTCGCAGCATGCGTCGATCATGGCACCGGCGCCTCCCCGACGCCGGACGAGCCGCCGGACGAGCCGCCGGACGAGGCGCCGATCGCGCCGATGCCGCCGGTACCGCGGTCAGCCGCGCGGCTGACGCTCCGCCCACGCCTCCAGGGTCGTGCGCGGGCCGGTGTAGAACGGCACCTCCTCGCGCACGTGCAGGCGCGCCTCGGTGTTGCGCAGCTCCCGCATGAGGTCGACGATGCGGTGCAGCTCGGGCGCCTCGAACGCCAGCAGCCACTCGTAGTCGCCGAGCGCGAACGCCGAGACGGTGTTGGCGCGCACGTCGGCGTAGTCACGTGCGGCCTGGCCGTGCTCGACGAGCATGCGCCGCCGGTCGTCCTCGGGCAGGACGTACCAGTCGTAGGACCGCACGAACGGGTAGACGCACAGGTACGCGCCGGGCTCCTCACCCGCGAGGAACGCGGGGACGTGGCTGCGGTTGAACTCGGCGGCCCGGTGCAGGCCCACGACCGACCACACGGGCAGCAGGTGGCGGCCGAGGTCGCTCGCGCGCAGGCGCTGGTACGCGCCCTGCACCTGCTCGACGGTCTCGGCGTGCCACCAGACCATGAGGTCCGCGTCGGCCCGCAGGCCGGCCACGTCGTACCAGCCCCGCACGACGAGCGCGGCGTCCTCGCCGACGGCGGCCTGCGCGTCCGCGATCAGCGCGGCACGCTCGTCGGCGTCGGCGGGCAGCACCTCCTCGAGCGCGAAGACGGACCACATCGTGTAGCGGACGGTGGCGTTGAGGACCTCGTGGTCGACGTCGGTCACGCGGCGTTCCTTTCGTGGGGCGACGAGCGTCCCGGCGGGGACGCGCTCGGCAGTCGGACGACGCCGGCCCGGGGGCCGTGCGCCGGGTGGACCTCAGCGCAGCGGGTCGACCGCGCACGCGGCGGGGCGGCCCGAGTCCACGCCGGCCTGCCGGCGGCAGCACCCGGGCGGGCAGACGCCGTGCCAGGCGGGCAACGTGCCCACGGCGGCGCCGGGCAGCGGCGTCTCGCCCGCGGCCAGGGCACGCTCGGCGGCGGCGCGCTCGAGGATCAGGTCGACCAGGCCGCGCACGAACGGCTCGCGCGTGCCGACGGTGTCCGCCCGCACGGCCGTGAGCCCGAGCGAGTCGGCGGTCTCCAGCGCCTCGGTGTCGAGGTCGTACACGACCTCCATGTGGTCGGAGATGAAGCCGATCGGCGCCAGGACGACGGACTGCACGCCCTGCCCGGCCAGCGCGGTGAGCAGGTCGTTGACGTCGGGCTCGAGCCACGGCTGGCTCGGCGGGCCGGACCGGGAGCAGTACGCGAGGTCCCACTCGAGCGTGCGGCCCAGCCGCTCGCCCACGGCGGCGGCGACGCTCGCGGCGACGTCGAGGTGCTGCGCGGAGTAGGTCGCGCCGCTCACCGCGGACGCCTCCTCCATGGTGTCGGGGATCGAGTGCGTCACGAACACGACGCGCGCGTCCTCGGGCACCTTGCCGAGCGCCTCGGCGACCGCGTCGGTGTTCGCCTCGACGAAGCCCGGGTGGTTGAAGTACGAGCGCAGCTTGTCGAGCCGCAGCGGCTCCTCGTCGTCGAAGCCGAGCTCGTCCTCGAGCTCGTCGAGCGCCGTCCAGAAGTCCTCGCGGTACTGGCGGCAGCCCGAGTACGACGAGTACGCGCTCGTCACGAGCGCGAGGATGCGACGGTGGCCGTCGGCGTGCGCGGCCGCGAGCGCGTCCTTGGTGTAGGGCGTCCAGTTGCGGTTGCCCCACAGGACCGGCAGGTCGATGCCACGCCGCGTGAGCTCGTCGACCAGCGCGCGCTGCAGCGCGAGGTTCTGGCCGTTGATCGGGCTCGCGCCGCCGAAGTGGTGGTAGTGCTCGGCGACCTCGGCCAGGCGCTCGTCGGGGATGCCCTTGCCCGCGGTCACGTTGCGCAGGAACGGCAGCACGTCGTCGGGGCCGTCCGGGCCGCCGAACGAGGCGAGCAGGAGGGCGTCGTAGGGCGCTGCCGGGCTCAGGATGGACTCGTCGTGAGGCACCCGTCGATCATCGCACCGCGCCGCCCGAGCGCCCCGTCGAAGGGTGTGACGGGGGCAGTGAGATCGACCCGACACCGTGTCAGCATCGCCGGGCCGACGGCCCGGGCAGCACGCCGCCCCCGGCCGCTGGACGGTCGGGGGCGGCGGCGGTCGTCGGGCCGCTAGTGCGCCGGCTGCAGCGCCATCGCGTCCGCGAGCCCGTTCGCCCACTCGGCGACGAGCTCGAGGTTGCGGTGGTCGCCGGCGCGCGCCCGCGCACCGGCGATGATCGCGCGCTCCGCGAACGAGAGCGCGGCCATGTCGAGCCGCCCGCGGAAGCTGCGGTGCCCGCGTGCGTGCAGCGCGGCGCCGAGCGCGGAGAGCTCGTGCGGCGAGTTCGCCGCCGCCGCGGGCTGCGTGGCGAGCCCGGACGAGAACAACCAGACGAGCGGCGGCACCCCGCCCGCCTCGACGCGCTCGGCGAACGCGCGCGCCGCGGGCAGCCAGTGCCCCGTGTAGACCGCGGACCCCAGGACGAGCGCGTCGTAGCCCTGGGCGTCGACGACGTCCTCGGGCTCCCGGAGCTCGACCGCGTGGCCCCGGGCGCGCAGCACCTCGGCCACGCGTTCACCGATCCCCCACGTCCCGCCGTGCCGGGACGCCACCGCGACGAGCACCCGCATGCGCACCTCCTGGTCCGTTCCTCCTGCGTGCTGGCCCGTCCATCGTCCGACGAGGAGGCGCGCGGCGGGTGGGCCCTGAGTCCCGAGACGTGCCCGGGCACGGCCCCGGGACGTGCGCGAGGGCGTGAGGCTGCTCACCTGATGGTGGCCTGGCGCTCCCGGAGCCGGTCGGTGAGGCGACGCAGCGTCGCGAGCTCCTCGGCGTCGAGCGCGCCCCCGACGAGCCGGTGGATCTGGTCGACGTGCCGCCGCCCGATCTCGCGCTGCACCCGCACGCCCTCCTCGGTCAGCGTGACGACGACGCCGCGACCGTCGTCGGGCGCGGGCGAGCGGCGCACGAGGCCCTGGTGCTCGAGCCGCTCGACCATGCGGGACAGGCTCGGCTGGGACAGCAGGCTCTGCGCACCGAGCTCGCGCAGGCGCGCGGCGCGACCCTCGCAGCCCGACAGGGTGAACAGCACGTCGTACTCCCGCACCGACAGGTCGCCCCACACGTCCTCGGCCGCGAACCGGCGCATGAGCGCGACCTGCGTCCGGAACAGCGACTCCCAGGCCTGCGCGGCCTCGCGCGGGGTGGCACGGCGCGCGCTCGTCGTCATGCGCGCATCCTCCTCGACCGTCGTCGACACCTCGGGGCAACCTAATCGGTTGGAGCCCTCGTGGCGTGCGGCACGCGCACGCCACGCTGGACGCGGCACGGCCGTCCTGCGCACGAGGCACGGGGTCCGCCCGCGCCGTCGCCCGGCACCACCGGCTGCGCCCACTCTGGCACGCCCCGGCGGTGCCGTCGCGACCGGCGCGGCGCGTCCGACCCGGCGCTCCCCGCGGCGGCCGTCGCGGCCGGTCGATCCCCTCGCCCGCGCCCGCGCGCCGGGCCGTCGCGACCCCCACTCCCGTTCCCTCGGGTCACGACGGCCCGGCGCCCCGCCAGTGCGTCTAGCCTGGGGCGATGAGCACAGCGAGCGACCCGGGCACGTCCGGCACCACGTACGTCGTCGTCGACGGGGAGAACATCGACGCGACGCTGGGGACCGCGATCCTGCAGGCGCGCCCGGCCCCGGACCAGCGGCCGCGCTGGGAGCGGGTGCTCGCGTTCGCGCAGAAGGAGTGGGGCCAGGACGTCAAGGGGCTGTTCTTCCTCAACGCCTCGAGCGGCTCGTTGCCCATGAGCTTCGTGCAGGCGCTCCTCGCCATCGGGTTCCAGCCGATCCCGCTGTCGGGCGAGTCGCACGAGAAGGTCGTCGACATCGGCATCAAGCGCACGCTCGAGGCGATCGCCGGCCGCTCGGGCGACGTCATGCTGGTGAGCCACGACGGCGACTTCGCGGGTGAGCTCGCCACGCTCGTCGAGGACCCCGCGCGCCGGACCGGGCTCATCGCGTTCCGCGAGTTCACCTCCACCGCGCTGTCGGGCCTGATCGGCCAGGGGCTGCAGACGTTCGACCTCGAGCACGACGTCAACGCGTTCAACGTGCAGCTGCCGCGTGTCCGGATCATCCCGCTCGACGAGTTCGACCCGACGCGCTACCTCTGACGGGCGCGACCGGCGGGGACGGCGGCGCCAGGGCCGTCGGTCCCACCCCTGGTCACGGCTCGATAACGGTTACCTGATACTCCCCGGGGATTTACCTAGTACCGGATGGCCACGGTATCCGTGCCCCTGGTAGACACCTCGCGACCGGAGGACGAAGGCGACCTCCGGGCCCTGGCTCACGACGAGGTGGTCGATGAAGCGTTACGTCATGGCGGGGCTCGTCCTCGCCGTCCTCACGACGGTGGTCGTCGGCACGTCCCTCCTGGGCGCCGAGGGTGCACCGGTGGTCCTGCTCGGAGCCGCCCTCGGCGGGGCGCTCGGGCTCGTGCCCGACGGCTCGGTCGCGGCGCGCGCCGTGGGCTTCGTCGCGGGCGCGCTGCTCGCCTGGGTCGGCTACGTCCTGCGCGCGGCCGCGCTGCCCGACTCGGCCGCCGGCCGGGCCGTGGCCGCGCTGGTCGTGCTCGGGATCGGCGTGGTCGTCGTCGCCGCCGCGCGCGGCCGGGTCCCGGCCTGGAGCCCGCTGCTCGGCGTCGCCGCCGTGGCGGGCGCGTACGAGCGCGTCTACGCGGCCGACCCGTCGGCGGTCGCGAGCACGTCGGTCGAGACCGTCACGAGCGTCCTGCTCGCCGCGGCCGTCGGGCTGCTCGCCACCGCGTTCCTCGCCCCGGCGTCCGGCGCCGCGCGCGCAGCGGGCCGCACGGCGACGTCCCGCGGGGCGCACGCCGACGACACCGCGACGCCCGTGCGGGGCGTGCCGGTCGTCGGACCGCGCGACGAGAGCACGTCCACGGCGCACCCCGTCTTCTCGTCGCCCGCGCCGCAGGCCGCGGCTGCCCACCCGTCCTCGCACCCCCAGCCGGAGGCCTGACCGTGCGTCGTCCCCGTCCCGTCGTCGCACTGGCGGCGGTTCCCCTGACCCTGCCCCTGCTGCTGTGCGGCACCGCGGCCGCGGCCGCCGACGACACCGGCGACGTCGTCGTCGCGAACACCGAGACCGTGCAGGCCAGGCTCGACGCGACCGGCGCGCTGCGCGAGGCCCGCGTGTACGAGCAGCTCGCGCTCAGCGGGCGCGGCACCGCGCACATCGCCAACCCCGTCTCGACGAGCGGTCTGCGCAACCTCGACGGCTTCTCGTCGTACTCCGTCTCCGACGGTCGCATGGTCGTCGACGTGGACGTCGACGGCGAGCGCCGGTTGCGCACCGTGAGCGACTACGACGCGGACCTGCCGATCGGCGTCGAGGTGCACTACACGCTCGACGGCGAGAAGGTCACGCCGGGAGACGTCGTCGGACGCTCGGGCCTGCTCGAGGTCCGCTACACGGTCACCAACCTCACGACACGCGAGGACGAGGTGACGTACGACGACGGGCGCGGCGGCACCGCGACGACGACCGCGACGACCGTCGTGCCGATGATCGGCCAGCTCGTCACCGTGCTGCCCCCGTCCTTCACGGCGGTCGAGTCCGCCGAGGCCGGGATCGCGGGCGACGGGCGCGGCGGCACGCGCCTGCAGTTCCAGATGACGCTGTTCCCGCCGATCGGCTCGCCGACGGCCGAGTTCGGGTACAGCGCGCGCATCTCGCGCGGGGTCGTCCCCGCGGCGACGCTCACGTCGATGCCCGTCTCGCCGCTCGACTACCCCTCGTTCAAGGGTGGCTCGGAGAGCTACGCGTCGGGCGCGCAGTCCGGCGTCGACCTCACGTCCGGCGCGATCCAGATCGACGACAACCTGCAGCGCCTGCACGACGGCGCGGCGGAGCTGCTCGCCGGGATCGTCCAGCTGCGCGACGGTGCGGGCACGCTGCGCGACGGGCTGGTCGGCCAGGCCGCACCCGGCGCCGAGCAGCTCGCGACGGGCCTGACCGGCTCGGCGGCGCCCGGCGCGCGCACGCTGGCCGACGGCCTCAACGACCAGATCCTGCCGGGGGCCAAGGACCTCAGCTCGGGGCTCGGCGGACGCCTCGTGCCGGGCATGTCCGACCTCCACGAGGGGCTCGCGGACCAGCTCGCCCCGGGAGCCGCGCAGCTCGCCGCGGGCCTGAACGACCAGCTCGCGCCCGGTGCCACCGAGCTCGCGGAGGGTCTGACCGACTCCGCGGCGCCGGGTGCCGCGGCGCTGGCGGCCGGGCTCAACGACTCGGCCGCGCCGGGCGCCAAGCGCGTCGCGGCCGGTGCCGCCGCGCTCGACGCGGGCCTCGCCACGGCGCTCACCAAGGCGCCCGCGCTCGTCGCCGGCCTCACGCAGGTCGACGACGGCCTGGCGAAGGTCGAGGCGGGCCTCGAGACGCTCGCCACGCAGATCGGCACGCTGCCCGCCCAGGCGCAGCCGCTGCACGACGCGGTGACGTCGATGCGCGCGGGGATCGGCACCACGGCACCCCCGGCGGCGGGTCAGCGACCGAGCCTGATGTACGCCGTCAACGCCCTGCGCACGCAGCTCGCGGCGGCGTCCAGCACGGCCACGGGCACCGTCGGGTCGATCCAGGACCTCGAGGCCGCGGTGACCGACCCGGCGACGGGGCTCGAGGCCTTCACGGCGATGCTGCCCGCCGGCGCGCAGGCGTCGTACACGGCGCTCCTCGGAGGCATCGCCGACGGTCTGGGCCAGCTCGAGACCGGCATGACCGGCTCGGCGACCCAGCTCGGCACGGCGTCCTCGACGCTCGCGCTCGTGCAGTGCGGGCTGTCCGCCGCGTCCCTCCCGGGCGTGTGCGACCCGGCCCGCCCCGGCCTGCTCGAGGGCCTCGCCGGTGTCGACGCGGGACTCACGACGCTCACCGACGGTGTGGTCGCGCGGGTCCAGGGCGGCGTGGGCACCGCGACGGACACGCCGGACGACGAGACGCTGCGCGGCGGCGTGAACGGCCTGCAGGCAGGCGTCGGCCTGCTCCAGGACGGCGGCGACGGACTCGTCACCGGGCTCGGCGAGCTCGGTGCGGGCGCGTCGCAGCTCAGCACCGGCGCGGGTGAGCTGTCCGCCGGCATCACCAGCGCCGCGCGCGGGTCCCGCACGCTGTCCACAGGCATCGCGGGCGCCGCGACCGGGGCGGGCCGCCTCGCCGAGGGGCTCGACACCGCCGCGACCGGCTCCCGGACCCTGTCGACCGGGCTCGCCACCGCGGGCACCGGCTCGCAGCGTCTGCTCGACGGCCTGCGCTCCGCGGCGGCCGGCTCGAGCCGGCTGACGGCGGGCATCGGGACCGCGGCGGAGGGTTCGAGCGACCTGGCGGTCGGCATCGGGACGGCCGCGGCCGGCTCGCGCGACCTCGCGGCCGGCCTGCGGGACGCCGCCGACGGGTCGCAGCAGCTCGCGGACGGTCTCGGCAGCGCCGCCGACGGCGCCCCGCAGCTCGTCGACGGCACCCAGCGCCTGTCCGACGAGGGCACGTCGCAGCTCGTCGAGTCGGGCGCGGGCACCGCAGCCCGGTTCGGCACGGGGTACGCGGTCCTCGCCGCGGGCGCCGAGCGCGCCGCGACCGAGGGCATGGCGTTCGGTGCACCCGAGGGGGCGACGGGGACCACGGCCTACTCGCTCGAGATCGCCGGGGTCGACGGCGGCAACGCGACGAACGTCGGCAAGGGTGTCGCCGCGCTCGCGCTGTTCGCAGCGGCCGGCGTGATCGGCACGGTCGTGCGGCGTCGCACCGCCTGACGGCGTCGCGCGGACGCGCCCCCGGGGAGCCGCGGCTCGCCGGGGGCGCGTCGTCGTGCCAGGGGGTGCCGGGCCGACCGCGCCCGGGACCCGTCGACGGCTCAACCCGCCGCCAGCGCCTCCTCGAACCGGCGCAGGGCCAGATGCGCCAGGCGCGGGTCAGGCGCGAGGGGCGCCGCGACCACGTCCGCACCCGCCTCGCGCACCCGGTCCAGGAAGAACCCGGGCGCGAGCAGGTACGACGCGACGACGACCCGCCGGTCCGACGCCGCGCGGACGATCTCGACCGCCTCGGGCACGCGTGGGCTCGCACCCGCGCCGTACCCGACGACCAGCCCTCCCCCGCGCTCGTCGGGCGGCCCGACGTGCCGGCCCAGGGCAGCCGCGAGCCGGTCGGCGGTCGCCCGGACCGCCAGCGCCGCGGCCGGGTCCGTCGAGCCCGCCGCAGCGAGCACGACCGCGTCGTCGGGCCCCAGACCCGCCTCCTCGAGACGGTCGACCAGGATCTCCACGAGCGTGGCGTCCGGCCCGAGCGGCGCGGCCGCGCACGCGTCCGGCACGTCGACCGCCGCCTGGACGTCGACCTTGACGTGGAAGCCCACCGAGAGCAGCAGCGGGACGACGACGGCCTGCGCGCCACCCGCGACCGCGTCCGCCACGACATCGGCGACCTCGGGCGACTGCACGTCGACGAACGCCTCGCGCACGTCGAGGTCGCTGCGCAGCGCGGCGACCCCCGCGAGGATCGACCGGATCGCGGCACGGCCGTCGTGGTCGTCGGTGCCGTGCGAGCAGCCGACCAGGACGAGCGGCTTCGTCGGGCGTCGCGGGGCGCTCGCGTCGCGCGCCGCGCGCACCGCGGCGGTCTCCGGGGTCACGACAGCGCCAGCTCGAGCCGGTACCCGCGCTTGACGACCGTGCGGATGAGCCCGCGCGAGCCCGTCGCCTCCCGCAGCCGGGCGATCGCGACCTCGGCGGCGTGCGGGTCGCGCGAGTCGCCGGGCAGCGCCGCGAGGACCTGGTCGCGCGGCACGACGGACCCGCGGGCGTGGGCCAGCAGCCGCAGGATCTCCAGACCCGTCGGTGTCAGCGGCAGCACCCGGCCGTCGAGGACGGCCGCACCGCGGTAGACGCGCAGCGGACCTGCTGCGGTCTCGAGCGCCTCCAGACCGCCGTAGTGGTTGACGATCAGCCGCACGAGCGACCCGAGCCGGCCGCGGTCGGGCACGAGCGGCTCGATGCCGCGCGCGACGAGCGGCGCCGCCGTCACGGGTCCGACGGCCGCCATGACGACCGACCCCTCGCGGCAGCGCTCGACGACGAGGTCGGTCACCCCCTGCGCGTCGGCGGCGTCGAGCCAGGCCGCCGCACCCGGTGCGGACGTGAACGCGACCGCGTCGACCTCACCCCCGGCCACGGCGCACACCGACGCCGCGACGGCGGCCGGGTCGGGCGGCGGACCCCAGCGGTACACGACGAGGCTGCGGACGCGCGCGCCCGCGAGACGGAACGCGTCGTCGAGGCCGTCGGATCCCGCGCCGTGGTGCTGGACCACGATGTCGCGACCGTGGACGCCCTCGTCGAGCAGGACCTGCGCCACCTCGGCGCTCGTCTCGGACTCCGCGACCCAGTCGGGCGTCAGGCCCGCCGCCTGGATCGCGCCGCGCGCCTTCGGGCCGCGTGCGACGATCCGGGCGTCCCGCAGCGCCGCGAGCAGGTCGTCGGCGATCCCGGCGGCGTCCGCGGCCTCCACCCACCCGCGGAACCCGATCCCGGTGGTCACGACGACCGTGTCCGGCGGGTCCGCGACGAGGTCGCGCGTCGCGGCGATGAGCGCCGCGTCGTCGATGTGCGGGACCATCCCCAGCGCCGCGGCGTGGCGCACCGCGGCGCCACGGCGCGTGAGCGCGGCGGTCAGCTCGGCGGAGCGTCGGTCGGCGGTGATGAGCACGACGCACCCCGCCAGGGTCTGGTCGATCCCCTCGTGGGTCGTGCTCGGCGCGATGCTCACCACGCCATTGTGCGGTCTGTGAGGTCCGTCGTCTCGCACGCGTCCGCGCCACGCGGGTCGAGCAGACCCGGCGCCGCGACCTCGCCCAGCACGAGCACCGCGGGTGCGCGCACGCCCGCCGCGAGCGCCGTCGCCTCGAGCGTCCCGAGCGTGGCGCGCGTGACCCGCTGCGTCGGGGTGGTCGCACGCTCGACCAGCGCGGCGGGCGTCGTCGGCGGCACACCCGCGGCGAGCGCGCCCGACGCGAGCTCGCCCAGCGCCGCCACGCCCATGAGCACGACGACCGTGCACGTCGCGTCGCGCAGCCCGACGAGCGCGGCCGACGACCAGCCGTCGTGGCCGTTCATCACGTGCAGCGCTCCGACCGTGCCGCGGTGCGTGAGCGGGATGCCCGCCGCGGCCGGCGCGGCGAGCGCGGAGCTCACGCCCGGGATCACCGTCACCGGGACCCCGGCCTCACGGCACGCGAGGACCTCCTCGCCGCCGCGCCCGTACACGAACGGGTCACCGCCCTTGAGCCGCACGACGACGCGCCCGCGCTGCGCGTGCTCGACGAGGATCCTGCCGATCTCGTGCTGCGGCACCGGGTGATGGCCGGGCGTCTTCCCGACGTCGACGACCTCTACGTCGGGCGCGAGCTCGTCGAGCACCTCGACCGGGCCGAGCCGGTCGGTCACCACCACGTCCGCCTCCGCGAGCGCCCGCCGGCCCGCGAGCGTCAGCAGCCCCACGTCACCGGGACCGCCGCCGACGAGCACGACCCGCCCCGCGCCGCCGCGGCGCCGCGCGCGCACGTCCGCACGCCCCTCCCGCAGGTGCTCGGCCAGCACGTCGCGCACCCGCTCCGCGAGCGCGTCGCGCACCACCGCCGTGCGGCCCGGGTCGGGCGCGCCGGTCGAGACGACGCCGACGAGCACGTCGCCGAGGCTCGTCGTCGCCGGCGTCCGTGCCGTGCCACCCGCGGCCCGTGCGGCATGCACGCAGAACACCCGGCGGTCCGCGGCCCAGCGCGCCACGTCGTCGTCGCACCGGCGGTCCCCCGTCGCCGTGTGCACGAGCCACACGCCGTCGAGGTCGCTCTCGACGACCTCGCGCGCGCGCCACTCGAGCTGACCCCAGCGATGCGCGTCCCGCAGCGGCTCGCACAACGCGGGCGCGACGACGACGACGCGCGCGCCGTCGGCCACCAGCGCCGGCACCCGCCGCGCCGCGACCGGGCCACCGCCGACCACGAGCACGCGCCGGCCCGTCAGGTCCACCCCGAGCATCGTCGTCATCCGGCACTCCCCGCGACGTCCGCCGACGGGGCCGCGAGCTCGACCACGCCGTCCACCACGCGCACGCGCCACGTGCGCAGGTCCGCCGGCATCCCCGCCACCGGCGACCTGCCGACCGCGTCGAGGCACACGCCCGTGCGCAGGTCGAACACCTGCTTGTGCATCGGCGACGCGACGGTGGGCACCACCTCGTCGCCGACGTGACGCGTCCCGACGATGCCGCGCGACAGCACGTACGCACCGCAGAACGGGTCCTGCTGCTGCACGGCGTGCACCGTGTCGTCGACGAGCCGGAACAGCGCGACCTGCGCACCGCCGACCAACGCGGCCGCGCCGCGCTCCGGGGTCAGGTCCGCCAGCCGGCAGACGGCGACCCACCCACCCGCGGGCTCGGTCCGCCGGGTGTGCTGGGGGATGTCGAGGACGGTCATGCGCGTACCTCCAGGGTCGTGCCGGCGACGAGGACCGGCTCGCCGCGCTCGGCGGCGGCACGCTCGTCGGGCGTGGCGGGTCGGGCCTGGCCCCGCTCGGGGACGTAGGCGAGCGACGGGTCGGGCACCTCGGGGGCGTTCACGAACGACGCGAACCGCCGCAGCTTCTCGGGGTCCTCGAGCGTGGCGCGCCACTCGTCGGTGTAGTCCTCGACGTGCCGCGCCATCTGCTCGTCCAGGTCCGCGCAGATCCCCAGCGAGTCGTCCATGACGACCGCGCGCACCCCCTCGAGGCCGCCCTCGACCTCGTCGACCCACGGTGCCGTGCGCTGCAGGCGGTCCGCCGTGCGGACGTAGTACAGGAGGAACCGGTCGATCGTCCGGATGAGCGTCTCGGTGTCGAGGTCCTCCGCGAGCAGCCGTGCGTGACGCGGTGTGAACCCGCCGTTGCCGCCCACGTAGACGTTCCAGCCCTTGTCCGTCGCGATCACCCCGACGTCCTTGCCGCGCGCCTCCGCACACTCGCGCGCGCACCCCGAGACGCCCAGCTTGATCTTGTGCGGGCTGCGCAGGCCGCGGTACCGCAGCTCCAGCAGCACCGCGAGCGCCACCGAGTCCTGCACCCCGAACCGGCACCACGTCGACCCGACGCACGACTTCACCGTGCGCAGCGACTTGCCGTACGCGTGCCCCGACTCGAACCCCGCGTCGACCAGCCGCTGCCAGACGGCCGGGAGCTGGTCGATGCGCGCGCCGAACAGGTCGATGCGCTGACCGCCCGTGATCTTCGTGTACAGGCCGAAGTCCTTGGCGACCTCGCCGATCGCGATCAGCCCCTCGGGCGTGACCTCACCGCCCGGGATGCGCGGCACCACGGAGTACGAACCGTCCTTCTGCAGGTTGGCCATCACGTGGTCGTTCGTGTCCTGCAGTGCCGCACGCTCACCCTCGAGCACGTGCGCCGGGGCCGTCGTCGCGAGGATCGACGCCACCGCCGGCTTGCAGATGTCGCACCCGCGGCCCGCCGCGTCCGTGCCGAACCGCGCGATGACGTCGGTGAACGACGCGACGCCCGAGACGCGCACCGCGTCGTAGAGCTGCGCGCGGGACAGCGCGAAGTGCTCGCACAGCGCCGACGACACCGTGATCCCCTGCTTCGCGAGCTCCGTCCCCACGAGCTTCTTGACCAACGGCAGGCACGAGCCGCAGGACGTGCCCGCCCGCGTGCACGCCTTGACCGCGCCCACGTCGGTGCAGCCGTGCTCCGTGACCGCCGCCCGGACCGCGCCTGCGGTGACGTTGTTGCACGAGCAGACGCCCGCGTCGTCGGGCAGCTCGAGGTCGGGCGCACCCGCCCCGCCCTCCGGGAGCAGGTACGCGCCCGGGTCGCCGGGCAGCTCACGGCCCAGCATCGGCCGCAGGCTCGCGTACGCGGACGCGTCACCGACGAGGACGCCCCCGAGCAGCGTGCGCGCGTCGTCGGACAGCACGAGCTTCTTGTAGACGCCCGCGACCGGGTCCGCCCACACGACCTCGAGTGCGCCCGGCGTCGTGCCGAACGCGTCGCCGAAGCTCGCGACGTCCACCCCCGCGAGCTTGAGCTTCGTCGCCGTGTCCGCGCCCGGGAACTGCGCCGCCCCGCCCAGCAGGCGGTCCACCGTGACCTCCGCCATCGCGTAGCCCGGCGCGACGAGCCCGACGCACGCGCCCCGGATGCAGGCGACCTCGCCGACCGCCGAGACGTGCGGGTCGTCGGTCAGGCACGTGTCGTCGACGACGACACCCCCGCGCTCCCCGACCGTCAGACCGCTGCTGCGCGCGAGCTCGTCACGCGGCCGCACGCCCGCCGCGACCACGACGACGTCCGCGTCCACGCGGCCCCCGTCCGCGAGGTCGAGCCGGCCCACACCCCCGCGGCGGTGCGGGCGGATCCGCGTGGTCATCGCGTTCAGCCGCACACCCACGCCCAGGCCGTTGATCAGGCGCCGCAGCGCCTCACCGCCGCCCAGGTCGACCTGCGTCGACATCAGGTGCGTGCCCACCTGGATCACCGTCGCCTGCGCGCCCAGCGCCTGCAGCGCGCCCGCGGCCTCCAGGCCCAGCAGACCACCGCCGAGCACCGCGCCACGCACCACGCGTCCGCTCTCCCGCAGCCGCTCGACGTACCCGCGCAGCGCCGCGACGTCGTCCACCGTGCGGTAGACGAACACGCCCTCCAGGTCCGCACCCTCCATCGGCGGGACCCACGCCGACGAGCCCGTCGCGAGCACCAGGTGGTCGTAGCGCTCCGTGCGGCCGCGCGCGGTGGTGACCGTGCGCGCCGACCGGTCGACCGCCACCACCTTGTCGTCCCTGCGCAGCGTGACGAGCGGGTCGTCCCACAGCGCCGGGTCGCCGAGCGCGAGGTCGTCCGCGTCGCGGCCGGAGAAGTAGCTGGTGAGGGCGACGCGGTCGTACGGACGACGCGGCTCCTCGGCCAGCACGGTGATGCGCCACGTGCCGGCGGTGTCGCGGTCACGCATGGCCTCGACGAGGCGCTGCGCCACCATGCCGCCGCCGACGACGACGAGGTGCTTGTTCACGGGGGGCTCCGTCCGACGGGTGACGAGAACACCGCCGACGCTACGAACCGCGTGTTTCGGGCACGCGTGCGCTCGCGTTTCCCGGTCGCAACCTTTCTCGCACACCGGGCGCCGCGTCGATGTGAGCCCCGCACGGGGTGCGCCGACCCCTGGCGCGCCGATGTCCGGATCGCGTAGGGTCGAACACATGTTCGAGGCCGATGTCGTGACCGGAGGCGCCGCGCGGGCGCCGGGGGCGCCTGGGAGCCAGAGCGCTCTGGCGCTGCTGGAGCGCGCGCACGGTTCGCTGCGGTCGCTGGCGGGGTCCAGCGAGCCCGGGACGTGGGACGCCGCGACGCGCGCGCGGGCGATCCGTGTGCTCGACGGGCTCGCCGCCGTCGTCACGGCGGTGCGCGCGCCGCTGCTCGTCGCGCAGCACGCCGCGGCCGCCGAGGTGGCGAACGAGCGCGGGTTCGTCGACGCCCGGGCGCGGCAGTCCGGGGCCAGCCGGGCGGCGGTCGCGCGCGAGCTGGGTGCGGCGCACGCCATGGCTGCGCTCCCCCACGTCGGACGGGCCGTGGCGGAGCACGTCGTGCCCGTCGGCCACCTCGACGTCCTCGGCCGCACGCTCACGACGGCGGGCCCGCGCGCGGTCGACGTCCTTGCGCGGCCCGAGACGCAGCGCGAGCTCGTCGAGCTCGCACGGCAGACCGACGCGCGCGAGTTCGCGCGGTCGGTCGGGGCGCTCGTCGCCCAGCACGAGCCGGACGTGGTCAGCGACGCCCGCGAGGCCGCGCGCCGGGCCCGGTTCCTCACGCTCACGCACGGCGCGGACGGGACCTACCTGCGTGGTCGGCTCGACCCGCTGTCCGGTCACGCTCTTGCCCGCGCCCTGGACGCCACAGGGCACCGCGCCGACGACGACCGCACGGGCGAGCAGGCGCGCGCCGACGCGCTGACAGCCCTCGCGCACCACGCACTGACGGGTGGGCAGCGCACGCACCCTCCGAGCGCCACGGGGGCATCGGCCCCGGCCGGTCCGCCGGACGTCGCGCTGCATGCCGACGACGGTCAGCTGCCCGACGGCGCGGCGCGGGCGCCTGCCGCGCACGTGAGCCTGCTCGTGCCCGCCGAGGCCTGGCTCGAGGTCCGCGAGCGGGCCCGGTCGAGCCGCTCGGCCGGTGACGGGCTCCCGGCGGCGCGAGGTGCACCACCGGGAGATGCAGCACCGCGAGATGCACCACCACCGGACTCGTCCGAGGTCACGTCGCAGGTCACGTCGCAGGTCTCGTCGCAGGTCACGTCGCGGGCGGTGCCGCGGGTGCGGCCGGCGGTCAGCGACGACGGGGTCGTGCTGACGCGTACCGAGCTCGCGGCGGCGCTGTGCGACTGCGCGATGGCGCGCGTGGTCATGAGCGCATCTGGTCTTCCCCTCGACGTCGGAAGGAGTCGACGCATGTTCACGCCCGCCCAACGCCTCGCGGTGGTCGCTCGGGACAGGCTGTGCGCCTGGAACGGGTGCTCGACGCCCGCGCGGTACAGCCAGGTCCACCACATCCGGTGGTGGCACCGCGACGGCGGCCCCTCGGACCTGGAGAACTCCGTGCTGCTGTGCGGGTTCCACCACCACGAGGTGCACCGGCTCGACCTCGACGTGCGCCGCCTGTCGCCGGTGGACCCGCCCCGCCCGGGACGGGATGCTGACGACCAGGACACCGGGCCGACGTCCGGGATCGACGTGCCCGCGCGGTACGAGTTCCTCGGCCGGTCCGGGCGCGTGGTGAACGGGCCCGGGCCCGACCCGCGGTGCGGCCCATGAGCAAGAGAGAGGTGGACCCCGTGACAGAGAGGTGGACTCCGTGACCAGGACTGTGGTCATCGGCCTGCTGCGCGCGGTCAACGTGGGTGGACGCAAGCTCACGTCCGCACAGCTGCGCGCGGCCGCGGAAGGGCTCGGGTACACCGAGGTGAAGACGTACGTGAACTCCGGGAACGTGGTCGTCGTCGCGCCGCACGGCGCGCCCGCTGCCGCGGACGCCCTCGGTGCCGCGCTCACCGCCGAGGCGGGGTTCGACGTCCCGGTCGTCGCCCGGACGGCGAGCGCGTGGCACGCGGTCGTCGAGGCGTGCCCGTTCTCCGACGAGGCCCGCGACGACCCGTCGCACCTCGTCGTGGTCGCGTGGGACGGCCCGGTCGCCGAGACCGCCAGCGCGTTCGACCCGGCGCGGTACGGGAACGAGCGGCTGGTCTGGTCGCGCACCGAGCTCTACGCCTACTACCCCGACGGGATCGGTCGGTCGCGGCTCACGCTGCCCGTCCTCGAGAAGGCCGCGGGCCGGGGCGGGACCGCCCGCAACTGGAACACCGTGCTCGCCCTCGACGCGTTGGCACGCGAACGCGAGGCGGGAGGTCAGGCTTGAGCGCGCGGGGAGACGGGAGCGGCACGGCGGGCGGGTGGGAGGACCAGGTGACGATCAGCGCGACCGGCCGGCGACGCGCGCCCTGGCTCGCGGACCGCGGGTCGTACCCCTCGCGACCTGGGCGCGCCGCCGTGATCGTGCTGGTCAGATGGCGATCCGTCTGATGGGATCGTGGTCATGGCCGAGCTGACCATCGACTCCCTGTCCAAGGCGTACGGGCCCGTACAAGCACTGCGCGACATGTCCTTCTCGGTGCGCGCCGGCGAGATCTTCGGGTTCGTCGGGTCGAACGGTGCGGGCAAGTCCACGGCGATGCGCATCATCCTGGGCGTTCTCGCAGCCGACTCGGGCGAGGTGCGCTGGGACGGCCGGCCGCTGGACCTCACCGTGCGCCGGCGCATCGGGTACATGCCCGAGGAGCGGGGGCTCTACCCCAAGATGCGGGTCGGCGAGCACCTGGTGTACCTCGCGCGGCTGCACGGCATGTCCAAGTCGGACGCCGTGAGCGCCATGGAGCACTGGACGCACGTGCTCGGGATCGACTCGCGGCGCGGGGACGAGGTGCTCAAGCTGTCGCTCGGCAACCAGCAGCGTGTGCAGCTCGCGGCGGCACTCGTCCACGGCCCCGACATCCTGGTGCTCGACGAGCCGTTCTCGGGGCTCGACCCGGTCGCGGTCGACGTCATGAGCCAGGTGCTCCACGACCAGGCGGCAGCGGGTGTGCCCGTCATGTTCTCGTCGCACCAGCTCGAGCTCGTCGAGCGGCTGTGCGACCGCGTCGGCATCGTCCGGTCGGGCTCGATGGTCGCGGTGGGCGGGATCGACGAGCTCCGCTCGACGCCCGAGCGGCGTTGGCTCGTCGACGGGCCGGCACCGCGGCTGTGGCTCGCTCAGGTGCCCGCAGCGCGGCTCGTCTCCACGCAGGAGACCGACCTCGCGCCCGGAGCCGGGAGCCCGACGAGCCCGGTCGCGGGGCAAGACGCGACCGCAGGAACGCGCAGCGTCGGGGCCGCAGGGACGCGCAGCGTCGTCGAGGTCGCGGACCCGCAGCTGCAGGACGTCGACCAGCAGCTCCTCGCCGCGGCCCTGGGCGTCGGCCCGGTGCGCGAGTTCGCCCGCGTGCGCCCGTCGCTCGTCGAGCTGTACCGGCACGTGGTGACCAGCGACGACCCGCCCGGTCCCGACGGGTCGACCCCGACCGTACTGCCGACCGGTTCGACCACCGATTCGGCCGGTTCGACGAGCACGGAGGTGACGGCGTGAGCGCCGATGCACGGCAGGGAGCCAGCACGCGCCAGGTCGCCGCGACCGGGGAGCTCGGGACGAGCGCGGCGATCCGCCTCGTCGCGGCTCGGGAGATCACGACGCGGGTCCGCACGCGCGCGTTCATCTGGACGACCGCGCTGTTCGTCGCCGCGGTCGTCCTCGGAGGGATCCTGCTCGACGTCGTGGGCGGCCAGGAGCCCGACGCCACCGACGTCGGCTTCACGCCGTCCGCCGCGCAGGCGGCGAGCCTGTTCGAGGCCACCGCGAAGGGCATGGGGGTCACGGTCCAGACCCACGAGGTCGACGACGCGACCGTCGACGAGCAGCTGCAGGACGGCTCGCTCGAGCTCGTGGTGACCGCGGTGGACCCGACGCTCGACGTCACCGTCGACGACGCGGTCGGCCAGGCGCTCGAGCCCGTGCTCGCGGCGTTCGCGCAGCAGCTCGCCCTCGCGTCGGCCGTCACCGACCTGGGCGGCGAGCCCGCCGAGGTCGCGGGGCAGATCGCCGACGCCCAGCCGCAGGTCACCGCCCTGGACCCGGAGCCGGTGCGCGACGGCGGTCAGATCGTCGCGGGCTACATCGCGGGCATCCTGCTGTTCATCTCACTCATGACGGCCGGCCAGCTCGTCGCGCAGGGCGTCGTCGAGGAGAAGTCCAGCCGGGTCGTCGAGCTCCTGCTCGCGACCGTGCGGCCCGCCCAGCTCATGGCGGGCAAGGTGCTCGGCATCGGTGTCGTCGGGCTGCTGCAGGTCGCGCTCGTCGTCGCCGCCGGAGCCGGCACCGCCACCGCACTCGGGCTGCTCGACGCCTCGTCGCTCGACATCGGCACGACCGCGGTGTGGGCGCTCGTGTGGTTCGTGGTCGGGTTCGCGATGTACGCGCTCGTGCTCGGCGCGCTCGGAGCACTCGTCTCGCGCCAGGAGGACGTCGGCTCGGTCATCGGCCCCGTCACGACGCTGATGATCGTCCCCTACGTCCTCGGCATCTCGATCCTGCCCTGGGACCCGACGAACTCGCTCGCCACCTGGCTGTCCTTCGTGCCGTTCTGCTCACCGATGCTCACGCCGATCCGCATCGCGCTCGGCGCCGCGGAGACCTGGGAGGCGCTGCTCGCGCTCGGGCTGTCGATCGCGCTCGTGCCGGTGCTGGTGTGGCTCGCAGGCCGCATCTACTCGGGTGCGATCCTGCACTCCGGGAGCCGCATGAAGATCCGCGACGCCCTGCGGCGCGCCTGAGCACGCCGCGCGGACGAGACCCGGCGCGCGGCTAGGTTGGACGCATGGCCACGTTGTTCACCAAGATCATCGACGGCGAGATCCCCGGACGGTTCGTCTGGGCCGACGAGGTGTGCGTCGCCTTCGCGACCATCGTGCCGATCACGCCGGGGCACGTCCTCGTCGTGCCGCGCGCCGAGATCACCGAGCTCACGCAGGCGCCGGACGACGTCGTCGCGCACCTCGCGGTCGTCGCGCGCACCATCGGGGCGGTGCAGCAGGCCGAGTGGGGTGCGCCGCGCGCTGCGCTGCTCGTCGCCGGTTTCGAGGTCGCGCACCTGCACCTGCACGTGCTGCCCGCGTGGGACGAGTCGAGCCTCACGTTCGCGAACGCGCGCAGCGACGTGCCCGCCGAGGAGCTCGACGCCGCCGCCGAGCGTCTGCGCACAGCGCTGCGCACCGCGGGACACACCGACCACGTCCCCGCGACGCTCGGCTCCCCCGCGCTCTGACCCGCGCGCCGGCCGCACGAGGCGCCGACAGAGTCAGACCCGGAACAGAGTCTCGTCGCGAACAGACTCTCGTCGGGAACGGCGTACTCGTCGGGCGCCGGGTCTGGTCGGGAGCCGGGTCAGGCCGCAGCATGGAGGCATGGCGGCGGTCGGGACGGGTGACGAGCAGGGCTCGGGACACCGCCGGGGGCGGAGCGCGCGGGCGCGGTTCGCGGCGCTGGCCGGGCTCGCCTCGGGGCTCGTGACGCTCGGGGCCGCTGCGCTGGTCGCGGTCGTCACCGGGGCGTCGAGCGATCCGCTCGTCGCGGTCGGCGCGGCGTTCGTCGACGCGACGCCGACGTGGCTCAAGGAGCTGGCCGCCGAGACGTTCGGCACCGCCGACAAGGCTGCGCTCGCCGTCGGCGAGGCGCTCGTGCTCGCGGGGCTCGCCGCGCTCGCCGGGGTGCTGGCCGCGCGGCGGTGGGTCTGGGGCGCCGCGGTCGTGGTCGCGCTCGGTCTCGTGGCAGCCGCCGCGGCACTCGGCCGGCCAGGGGCGTCGGCGTGGACGGCGGCGCCCGCGGTCGTCGGGACCGCCGCCGGGCTCTGGACGCTCCGGCTGCTCGTCGACCGCCTGCCGGCGCCCGCCCGGTCGAGCTCCGTCGCGGCGACCGGCAGCGGGGGCACGCCCGCGCACCCGGTCGGGACCGCGAGCGCGGGCGGGCCCGGGACGGTCGGGACGTCCGCGCGCGATGCGTGGTCGAGGACGGACCGGCGGGGCTTCCTGCAGGCCGTGGGGGTGGCGGCGGCTCTCGGAGCGGTCGGGGTGGTCGTCGGCCGGGCCGCGGGTGCGGCGGGACGCGCGGTGACGGCGGCGCGCGACGCGGTCCGGCTCCCGCGGCCGGTCCGCGCGGCGGCACCGGTGCCCGCAGGGGTCGACGTCCCGGTCGACGGGGTCGAGCCGTGGCGGACGCCACCCGACGCGTTCTACCGGATCGACACCGCGCTCGTCGTGCCGCAGGTCGACCCGGCGACCTGGACGCTGCGGGTGCACGGCCTCGTCGAGCGTGAGGTGGAGCTCACGTGGGACGAGCTGCTCGCCTCCGACCTGGTGGAGGCGTGGGTGACGCTGTGCTGCGTGTCGAACCCGGTGGGGGGTGACCTCGTCGGGAACCAGCGGTGGCTCGGGCTCCCGGTGCGGGACCTGCTCGCGCGTGCGGTGCCGCACGCGGACGCGGACATGGTGCTCTCGCGCAGCGCCGACGGTTGGACGGCGTCCACACCGATCGAGGCGCTGACCGACGACCGGGACGCGCTGCTCGCGGTCGGGATGGACGGCGCGCCGCTGCCCGTCGAGCACGGGTTCCCCGTGCGGCTCGTCGTGCCCGGCCTGTACGGGTACGTGTCGGCGACGAAGTGGGTCACCGAGCTGGAGGTCACGCGGTTCGCCGACGCGCGGGCGTACTGGACGCAGCGCGGGTGGTCGGAGCGCGGCCCGGTGAAGACGCAGTCACGGATCGAGGTGCCACGCGGCGGCGGGGACGTCGCGGCGGGTGACGTCGTGGTCGCCGGGACGGCGTGGGCGCAGCACCGTGGCGTGCGGCGGGTCCAGGTCCGGGCCGACGAGGGCGCGTGGCAGGACGCGACGCTCGCGGCGGACGGCGGCATCGACTCGTGGCGGCAGTGGCGCTGGACGTGGCGCGCAGAGCCGGGCGAGCACGTGCTGCACGTGCGGGCGTTCGACCCGGAGGGCCCGCAGACGGGCGAGGTCGCGGACGTGCTGCCGGACGGCGCGACGGGCTACGACTCGGTGCACGTCACGGTCGTGTGACCCGGACGGGCTCGTCGGGCGGCACGACCGGACAGCGTGACCGGACGGCGTGACCGGGCAGCGTGACCGGGCAGCGTGACCGGACAGGGTGACCGGACATCGTGACCGGTCAGCGTGACCGGTCAGCGTGACCAAGCAGCGTCGCCGGGCAGGGTCACGGGGCAGACCGCGGGGTCAGTAGACGTCGCGCACGTACCGCCGCGTGGTGGTGAGGTCCTTGACGTAGGCGTCGGCCGCGTCGCGGGTGAGCCCGCCGTGCGCGACGACGACGTCCCGCAGCGCGGTGTCGACGTCCCTCGCCATGCGCGACGCGTCGCCGCACACGAACACGGACGCCCCGGACTCGAGCCACTCCCACACGCGTCCGCCGTGCTCGCGCATGCGGTCCTGCACGTAGACCTTGGCGCGCTGGTCGCGCGAGAACGCGGTGTCGAGGCGGTCGAGCCGACCGTCGGCGAGCATCGCGGACAGCTCGTCGCGGTAGTAGAAGTCGGTCGCGGCGTGCTGCTCGCCGAAGAACAACCAGTTGCGCCCGGTGTGACCGGCGGCCGCGCGGTCGGCGAGGAAGCCGACGAACGGCGCGACGCCCGTGCCGGGGCCGATCATGATCGCGGGGACGTCCGCGGCGGGCGGGTGGAAGTGGGCGCTGGCCTGCACGTGCACGGGGACGACGGTGCCGGTGGGCGCGTCGGCGAGGAACGTCGAGCACACCCCGCCGCGCGCGGCGCCGGACGGCGACGCGTACCGCACGACCGACATCGTGAGCGACACGGTGCGGGGCGTGACGCGAGGGCTCGAGGAGATCGAGTACTGCCGCGGCGCGAGGCGTCGCAGCGCGCCGACGAGCGCGGTCGCGGGGACGTCGGGTGCGAGCTCGGCGACCACGTCGACCGCCTGGCGGCACCAGGTCCAGCGCGCGAGGTCGGTGCCGCCGTCGGGCCGGAGCATGCGGCGCAGCTCGGGGCTGCCGCCGTGCTCCGCGACGACGGCGAGCAGGTCGCGTGAGACGCGCGTGATGTCGAGCTCGTCGGTGAGCGCGGCGCGCAGCGGGACGGCCCGGCCGTCCACGGCGACGAGCTGCTCGGGGTCCCACCCGGTGACGGCGAACCACTCGTCGACGAGTGCGGTCGCGTTCGTCGGACGGACGGCCAGCGCGTCGCCCGCCCGGTACGTGACCGCGCGCGGGCTGTCAGCCACGTCGAGGACGATCTCGCGGACCTCCTTGGCGGAGCCCGGCAGTGACAGCAGCCGGTTCCCTACGAGCCGCGCCGCGCCGGGGTCCTGCCGCGTCGCGGCCGCGGGGTCGCGCGGCGACGAGGCCGACGAGGCCGACGAGGCAGAGGAGCTCGAGGACGCGCCGGGCGCCGGGACGACGAGGGACGCGGACGACGCGATCCCGGTCGAGGGTGCGCCGCCCGCGGCAGGATCGGCCGTCGCGGGGACGAGGACGGCGAGCAGCGCGTCGAGCCACGCGTGCGCGCGGTCGTCCTCGCCGGGCTCGCACTCCCCGCGCTCGACGAGGCGCGTGGCGCCCAGCTCCGCGATCCGGTGGTCGAGGCGGCGCCCGTGCCCGCAGAACCGGTCGTAGCTCGAGTCCCCGAGCGCGAGCACCGCGAAGCGCGTGCCGTCGAGCCGCCGGGCGTCGGGCGCGGCGACCGCCTCCCAGAACGCGGTGCCGTTGTCGGGGGCGTCGCCGTCGCCGAACGTGCTGGTCACGAGCACCAGGTCCGCGTCGGTCGGCAGGTCGGCGGGCGGGCAGTCGTCCATCGCGACGCACCGCACCGCGAGCCCCGCACCCGTGACCCGCTCGGTGACGAGCGCGGCCAGCTCCTCGGCGTTCCCGGTCTGCGAGGCCCACAGCACGACGACCTGCCGCGCGCGCACACCGGGCGCCTCGCCCGCAGCGCGCGACGCGCGGGCCGGGTGCGGCTCGGGCGTGCGGGAGAACAGGCCGGCGAGCAGGCCGTCGACCCACAGCGCCTGGTCGGGCGCCAGCGGTGCGGACGTCGGGAGCACGGGTGTGCCGGGTGCGCCCCCGCCGAGACCCGCGAGGAAGCCCGCGAGGTAGCGCCGCTCGTCGGCCCCGAGCGGCGGCGGCTCGAGGCCGTCGAGCCCGAGCGCGGCGCCGAGCGCCCGGATCGCGACCGCGCCCGGGGTCAGCCCGCCGCGGCTCGTCGTGCCCGGTCCCGGCGCGAGGGGGCCCGCCGTCTCGTCGTGCTCACGCACGTCGGTCGCACCGTCCGCACGGTCGGGGCCACCGGTCGGGCCGGCGACGGGGGTGACCGCGACCGCGCAGACCTTGAGCTCGGGCTGGAACGACAGCGGGTCGACGGCGTCGGACGTCACGGCGTTCACGGCCAGGTACTCCCCGAACAGGTCGTTCCAGTGGAAGGGCGCGAACAGCGAGCCCGGGCGCACGCGGTCGGTCACCACGGCGGGCAGCACCGCGCGCCCCCGCCGCGACGCGACCTCGAGGGACGCGCCGTCGACGACGCCGAGCGCGGCCGCGTCGTCGGGATGGACCTCGACGAACGGGCCGGGCGCCAGGCGGTTGAGCTTGGCGACCTTGCCGGTCTTGGTCAGCGTGTGCCACTGGTGCTGCACACGCCCGGTGTTGAGCACGTACGGGTAGTCGTCGTCGGGCAGCTCCGCGGCGGGCAGGTGCGGCCGTGCGTGGAACTGCGCGCGGCCGTCGGCCGTGGCGAACCGCAGCCGCGGTCGCGTGCCGTCCTCGCGCACGAGCTCCGGCTGGCTGACGCCGTCGTTGAGGTACCGGATCGGGTTGCGGCGCGGGCCGTCCGGCGCGACCGGCCACTGCACGGGGCCGCCGCGCAGCCGCTCGTAGGTCGCGCCGCGCAGGTCGTACCCCGTGCGGGGGTTGGCGAACGCGCGCAGCTCGTCGAACACCTCCTGCGAGGTCGTGAAGTCGAAGCCGTCGTAGCCCATCGCCTGCGCGACGCGTGCGATCAGCAGCCAGTCCGGCAGGGCGTCGCCCGGCGGCCGCAGCGCGGCGCGGGCGAGCGTCAGGGTGCGCTCGGAGCTGATCATCACGCCGTCGGACTCCGACCACAGCGCCCCGGGCAGGACCACGTCCGCGTACGCGTTGGTCTCGGTGTCGGCGAACGCGTCCTGCGTGACGACGAGCTCGGCACGCTCGAGCCCCTCGATCACGGTGCGCCGGTTGCCGACCGACGCGACGGGGTTGGTGCAGATGACCCAGCACGCCGCGATCTCGCCGGCGGCCATCCGCTCGTACATGTCCACCGTGCCGCGGCCGGTCGACTCGGCGCGGATGGTGCCCGGCTCAAGCCCCCACACCTCCTCGACGAACGCGCGGTCCGCCGCGTCGAGCACCGAGCGCTGGCCCGGCAGGCCCGGGCCCATGTAGCCCATCTCGCGGCCGCCCATCGCGTTGGGCTGCCCGGTGAGCGAGAACGGCCCCGACCCGGTCCGGCAGATCGCGCCGGTCGCGAGGTGCAGGTTGACCAGCGCGTTCGTGTTCCACGTCCCGTGCGTGGACTGGTTGAGCCCCATCGTCCAGCACGACACCCAGCTCCCGGCGGCGGCGATCAGCTCCGCCGCGGCCCGCAGGTCCGCCGCCGGCACGCCCGTGAGCCGCTCCACCTCGTCGGCCGGGTAGTCCTCGAGCATCGCCTCGACCGCGTCCCAGCCGGCGGTGTGCTCCGCGACGAACTGCTCGTCGAGACCGCCCGCCTCGACGACGAGCCGCAGCAACCCGTTCAGCAGCGCCAGGTCCGTCCCGGGCCTGACCTGCAGGAACAGGTCCGCCTTGTCGGCGGTCGCGGTGCGCCGCGGGTCGACGACGATGAGCTTGGCGCCCGCCTTGACACGGTCCAGGAGCCGCAGGAACAGGATCGGGTGGCAGTCGGCCATGTTCGCGCCGATGACGAGGAACACGTCCGCGTGGTCGAGGTCGTCGTACGAGCCGGGCGGGCCGTCCGAGCCGAGCGACAGCTTGTACCCCGTGCCCGCCGACGCCATGCACAGCCGCGAGTTCGACTCGATCCACTGCGTGCGCACGTACCCCTTCGCGAGCTTGTTCGCGAGGTACTGCGCCTCGAGGCTCATCTGCCCCGACACGTAGAACGCCACCGCGTCCGGTCCCCGCGTGTCGATCACCTCGCGCAGCCGACGCGCGACGAGCGCGACCGCCTCGTCGAGGTCCGCACGCTCGGGCTCGGCCCCCCGCTCCGCGCGGACGAGCGCGTGCGTCGCGCGACCGCCCGCGGCCAGCATGTCGGCGCTCGTCGCGCCCTTGGTGCACAGGCGACCGGCGTTCGCGGGGTGCGCCTTGTCGCCTCGCGCGCCGCGCGCGACCCGGCGGCCCTCGTCGTCGCACGCGACGTCGAGGACGATCCCGCAGCCGACGCCGCAGTAGGAGCACACCGTCGCCACCTGCTCGAGCGACGGCGTGCTCCCCTGGACCTGCGTGGTGGTGGTCGTCATCGGCTCTCGCGGCTCAGATGACCGTGTCGCCGAAGGCCGACCCGCGGCGCGAGTACACCGCCCACGTCACGAACGCCATGACCGCGTACAGGCTGACGATCACCCACAGCGCCGCCTGGATGTTCCCCGTGAGCGACGTCGAGACCGCGAACCCGCGCGGGATGAGGAACCCGCCGAACGCCCCGACCGCACCCGCGATGCCGAGGCACCCCGCCGCCGCGCGCGCCCGCCGGACCCGGTCCTCGGCGTCGGTCGCGCCGTGCCGGAACACGGCCGGGATCATGCGGTACACCGAGCCGTTGCCCGCACCCGTCGCGACGAACAGCACCAGGAACGACGCGAGGAACGCGCCGAAGCTGTGCGACCGCAGGGCGAAGATCGCGCTGACCACGCCCGCGGCCATCACCGCGAACGCGGCGATCGTGACCCGCGCCCCGCCGAGCCGGTCCGCCAGGATGCCGCCGAGCGGCCGGGCGACGGACCCGACGAGGGCCCCGAGGAACGCGACCGTCGCCGTGACCTCCGGGAACGTCCCCTTGAGCAGCGTCGGGAACGCGCCCGAGAAGCCGATGAACGAGCCGAACGTGCCGATGTAGATGAACGAGATGACCCAGGTGTGCCGGGCGCGTGCCGCCACGCCGTACGAGCGCGGGTCGGACTTCGCGTGCGACAGGTTGTCCATCCACCGCCACGCGAGGACGGCGGCCAGGATCGCGAGCGGCACGAACATCAGGCCGGCCCGCTCGAGCGACAGCGCCGCGCCCGCGCCGATCACCAGCGGCACGGCGAGCTGCACCGCCGCGGTGCCCACGTTGCCGCCCGCCGCGTTGAGACCCAGCGCGCGACCCTTCTCCTTCTCCGGGTAGAAGAACGAGATGTTGGCCATCGACGACGCGAAGTTGCCGCCGCCCACACCCGCGAGCGCCGCGACGCCCAGCAGCACGCCGAACGACGTGCCCGGCTCCTGCACGACGACCGCGAGGCTGATCGTCGGGATCAGCAGGAGCAGCGCGGACACGATGGTCCAGTTGCGGCCCCCGAACAGCGGCACCGCGAACGTGTACGGGATGCGCAGCGTCGCGCCGACGAGGCTGGGCAGCGCGATGAGCCAGAACATCTGGTCCACGCTCAGGTCGAAGCCCGCGGCCGGGAGCTGCGGGACGACGATGCTCCACAGCGCCCACACGGCGAAGCCGAGGAACTCCGCGAAGATCGACAGCGCGAGGTTGCGGCGGGCGATCGCGCGGCCGACCGCGCTCCACTGCGCCTCGTCCTGCGGGTCCCAGCCATCGATCCACCGGCCGCGGCGGTGGACGAGCGGTGCGCCCGCGAGGGCCGTGGGGGACGTGCCGGACGTGCTGGACGACGTGCTGGACGACGAGGGGGACGACGAGGGCGACTCGTCGACGGTCGCGAGCGGCTGCGCCATGGGGGCCTCCGGGGCTCGGGTGGGGCTCGGACGTCCCCGACGCTAGGAATCGGATGTTTCGTCGCCCGACGCGGCGCTGTTGCGTCCCGGGAACCTTTCGCGCACACGTGCGCGGCGCCAGGCGTGAGAAGTAGCGGGCGGTGCACCTGCCGGGCCGCCGCGCCCGGCACCCGGCAGGTGCGTCGCGTCGGCGCCCTGGCGTACGTTCACCGCTATGACTGCGGCCGCCACCGCCCCGCGCTGCACCGCCCGACGCACCCCGGGCCGCGCGTGACCAGCGCACCGCCGCGCGGCGGCGTCGGTCCCGCGCTGCGCGTGCGGGTGCCGTCGCTGTCCCCGTCCGTGCTGGACTTCCTGCGCACCGAGGCCGCGTCGGCGCTCGCGCTGCTCGCCGCGACCGTCGTCGCGCTCGTCTGGGTCAACTCGCCGTGGTCGGCCGCGTACGACGCGCTGTGGGACACCACCGCGGGCCTGCACCTGGGCTCGTGGTCGCTCGACCTGTCGCTGCACGCCTGGGTGAACGACGCCGCGATGGCCGTGTTCTTCACCGTCGTCGGTCTCGAGATCGCCCGCGAGGCCACGCGGGGCGAGCTGCGTGACCGGCGCACCGTCGCCGTCCCCGCGCTCGGGGCGCTCGGCGGGCTCGTCGTGCCCGTGCTGCTGTACCTCGCGCTCACCGCCGGCACCGACGTGGCGCACGGGTGGGGCGTCGTGATGTCGACCGACACGGCGTTCCTCGTCGGCGTGCTCGCGCTGTTCGGACCCGCGTGCCCGGACCGGCTGCGGCTGTTCCTGCTGACGCTCGCGATCGTCGACGACATCGGAGCCATCACGGCGATGGCCGTGTTCTACACCGACGACGTCGACCTGGTGGCGCTGGCCGTGGCGGGCGCGCTCGTCGTCGTCATGCTGGTCCTGCGCTGGGTGCGCGTGTGGCGGCTGCTCCCCTACGCGCTGTGCGGGGTCGCGCTGTGGGTCGCCGTGCACGCGTCCGGCGTCCACGCGACGCTCGCCGGCGTCGCGGTCGGGCTCGTCGTCCCCGCCACCGCCGCCCGCCGCGAGGACGTCCAGGCCGTCAAGGGCTACGCGCGCGACCTCGTCGAGGAGACCACGGCGGAGCGCGAGCACCTGACCGAGCTCGCGTCGCGTGCCGCGGTCCCGGCGAGCGACCGGCTGCAGCGCATGCTGCACCCGTGGAGCGCGTTCGTCGTCGTCCCGCTGTTCGGGCTCGCCAACGCCGGCGTGCGGCTGGACACCGAGTCGCTCGCCGACGCGGCGCGCTCGCGTCTCACGCTCGCGATCATGGTCGGCCTCGTCGTCGGCAACGCGGTCGGCATCACCGGCGCCGCGACGCTCGCGATCCGCCTGGGGCTCGGTGACCTGCCCGGCCGCGTGCGCTGGGGTCACCTCATGGGCGGCGCGGTGCTGGCCGGCATCGGGTTCACGATCTCGCTGTTCATCGCCGAGCTCGCGTTCGACGACGAGCAGCACCTCGCCGAGGCGAAGACCGGAATCCTCGCGGGCTCGCTGGTCGCGGCCGTCGTCGGCTCGGTGCTGCTGCGCTGGCTCGGCGAACGCCTTCCGCTGTGCTCCCCGCCGTCCGACCCCCCACCGGCGCTCCCCCCGCTCCCCTGGCGCGCCCCGGGCGCGCACGACCCGGCGGACCCCGGCGCGACGACGGACGCGGCGGACGACGCCGGGGCGCAGCAGTGCCTGCCCGGTCAGGCCAGCGGGTCGTCCGGGCCGTAGGCGGGCACGCGCAGGCGGCGCGTGTCGGTGTCCGCGATGCGGTCCGCGGCCGCCAGCAGGGAGGCGACCGTGTCCGCACCCGCGCGGACGAACCGGCCCGAGAGCGCGTCGAGCTCGCCGTCGCCGAACGCCCGCACCAGCGCGACCACGTCGTCGAGCGACGTCCACCGCGTGCGGTCCGCGTGCACGGGCATGGCGGCCGTCATGTCGGTCGCGACGACCCCCGGCGCCAGGTCGAGCGTGCGGATGCCGCGGTCGCGGTACTGCGCGTCGAGCAGCGTGGTGAGACGCGCGAGCGCGCCCTTCGAGATGCCGTAGCCCGTGTAGGCGCCCGCCGTGCTGTAGCCCGAGCCCGAGTTGACCTGCAGCAGGCGTCCCTCACCGCGCGCGAGCATCGCGGGCAGCACGGCGTGCGCGACGAGCATCGGCCCCCGCACGTTCGTCTCGACCACGCGCCACGCGTCCTCGACCTCGTCCGAGACGAAGTCCGTCTCCGCGCGCTCGATCACGCCCGCGTTGTTCACGACGAGACCGATCCCGCCCAGACCGTCCTCGACCCGCGCGACCGCGTCGGCGACCTGCGTCGGGTCGACGAGGTCGGCCGCGGCGACCACGACCCGCACCTGCGGGCTGCGTCCCGCGACGAGGGCCGCCACCTCGTCGAGATGCGCGCGCGTGCGCCCGACGAGCGCCACGTCGTACCCCGCAGCCGCCAGGCCGAGCGCGATGCCCCGCCCGATCCCGCGTCCTGCACCTGTCACCAGAGCCGTCCGAGTCACGCTCCCACCCTGCCACCTCACGCTCGGTGCGCCCTGCCGGGACAGCCGGAGGGGGCGGCCCGGTCCTGGCGCGCGCAGTGCCCGTCCCGGTGCGCGTGCGGCGCCGGCGGGCCTAGGTTGACCTCGTGCCGTCTGACGCCGCCGCGCAGTCCCCCGGATCCGTGCGCCACGTGTACGGGTCGCCCGACGCGCGCGTGACGGTCGTGGAGTTCGGGGACCTCGAGTGCCCGCACTGCCGCGCCGCCGCTCCCGTGCTGCGCACGCTCGTCGACGCGTCCGACGGCGCGGTGCGTCTGGTCTGGCGGCACTTCCCGCTGTTCGAGGTGCACCCGCACGCGCTCACCGCGGCCCTCGCGGCCGAGGCGTTCGGTGCGCACGGTCGTTTCTGGGAGCTCCACGACGCGGCGTTCGCGCACCAGGACCACCTCGCCGACCCGGACCTGCGGCGCTACGCCGTCGAGGCGGGCATCGACCCCGACGAGGTCGTCGGCCAGGCCGCGCAGCGCTGGGCGCCCGCGGTCGAGGCGGACTACCTCGACGGTCTGTCGCACGGCGTCGCGGGGACGCCCACGCTGCTCGTCGACGGCGAGCCCTACCGCGGCCCGCTCACCCTCCCGGCCCTCCGCGCCGCCACCGCCCCCTGACCACCCGGACCACCCCCCTCCCGTCCCACCCCGCCGCCCCCAACGACCCGCCGACCCCGCCCTTCCTCCGGCAATCCGGCCCCTGAGCCGGAGCAACGACGGGCTCGCGGGACGGGCCGCCGACGAGACCGTCGTTGCTCCGGGAGTGCGGGGGCGGAGCCGGAGCAAGCGCGGGGTCGCGGGACGGGACGTCGACGAGACCGTCGTTGCGCCGGGAGTGCGGGGGCGGAGCCGGAGCAAGCGCGGGGTCGGGAGGGGCGGAGCGGCGGTGGTGTGGGGAGAGCCCGTTAGGTTGGCCGGGTGATGCGGGGCGCGGTGGTGGTGCGGGTGCCGTTCGACGCGCGGGCGATGCTCGCCTACCTCGCGGTGCACCTCGTCCCGGGCGTCGAACGCCTCGAGCTCGACGGGGTGGTCGACGAGGTGGTCGGCGCGGACGCGGGGACGCCGAGCAGCGGCCGCGTGGAGCGGCTCGTGCGCGCCGCGGACGGGTCGGTCGTCCGGCTGGTGGTGCGGCTCGCGCCGGACGAGGTCGTCGCGGAGGCCCACCCGGCGTCGGGGGTCGGACCGGGGCTGACGTCCGACGAGGTCGAGAACCTGCTCGCACGGTGGTTCGGGCTCGACGACGACGTCGCGGCGGCCGGCGAGCACCTGCGGCACGACGACGTGCTGGCCCCGCTCGTCACGGCGCGCCCGCACCTGCGCGTGCCGGGGCACGTCGACGGGTTCGAGGTCGCGGCGCAGACGGTCCTGGGCCAGCAGGTCTCGCTCGCCGCGGCGCGGACGTTCACGGGCCGGCTCGCGGAGGCGCTGGGCACACCGGGTCCTGACGGCCTGACGCTCTTCCCGCCCGCGGACGTGGTCGCCGCCGCGGACGCCGACGAGCTGCGCGGCGTGCTCCGCGTCCCGGCCACCCGGGCGCGCACGCTCGTCGCGGTCGCCCGCGCGTGCGCCGACGGCGTCGACCTGTCGCCCGGTGCCGACGCGCCCGCGGTGCGCGAGCGGTTGCTCGCGTTGCCGGGCGTCGGGCCGTGGACGGTCGACTACCTGGCCCTGCGGGCCCTGGGCGCGCGGGACGCGTTCCCCGCGGGCGACCTGGTGCTGCGCCAGGCGTTCGCACTCGCACCGGCCGCGGAGCTCGGACGACGCGCCGCGCGATGGTCACCGTGGCGGGCGTTCGCGGCGCAGCACGTGTGGTCCGCGGCTCAGCTCGCGCGCCTCACGCGGGCAGCAGCCACTTCTCCAGCTCGAGGTCGCCCGTCGCGGACGGCGCGTCCACGGGCGTGAACCACCGCTCACGCAGGAGCGCGAGCGCGTCGGTCCGGGACTGCTCGACGACGACGTGCAGACGCGAGAAGCCGGCGCGGGCGGCGCTGGCCTCGAGCTCGACGAGCGCGCGACGCACGTGCTCGCGGCGGCGCCGACCCGGCAGGACCCACACGCCGGTGACGTGCGCGACGCGCGCGCCGTCCCCCGCGGGTGCGGGCAGCGCGGCGCTCCGTCCGCGGTAGGACCCGCCGGCGACGGCGACGTTGCGGTCGAACACGACGACCACGTCGTCCGCGGTGCGCGCGTCGTCGTCCTCGTCGACGACGAAGGTCGGGTCGTCGCCGACGAGCGACGTGGGGGTGACGGGAAGGTCCAGGACCTGGGACACGGGGACTCCTCGGCGACGCGGGTCGCTGTGGTGGGACGTTCGGGTGGCGCCGCGGGCGGCACGCGCGGTGAGGCGGTGCTGCGCCCGGCGGGCGGGGTGCGTCGCGGTCGACGGGTCACGCGGCTCTCGTCGGGACCGTGCGGTCCGTGAGCGCGCGCTGCGCGGGCACGAGCACGCGGGGTGCGAGCGGACCGGACGGTCGACGCTCGCCTCGCCCCGGCTCGGCGGGTGAGGTCAGTGGCGACAGCAACAGCCGCGCGGATATCGCACGGCGGTCGTCGCCGGGCGCATTCGCATGGCCTCACGGATGAGCGCGCACGAGGCCGACGTCGCGGGCTCGACCCGGCGTCCGTCCATCGTGCACACCTCCGACACGGGCACGTCCGACCCGTTCGACGCGACGGTACGTCCCGTTCTCACGCCGGTCAACCACGTTCGGGGACGGTCTCACTGTGCGGTGACGCGGGCTTCTTGCAGGCGGTCCGACGACGATCCGGCGTCGGGCTCGTCACGATTGCGGCACATCCTCGGCGAACCTGCTCGCACGCGTCGGCCGGTCCCTAGCGTCGGTGGCATGACGACGAGCCTGCTGCGCCTGCGGACCCCACGACCTGCCCGGCGACCGGCCGGTGCGCTCCTCGGGCTGCTCGTCGCGGGGGTGCTGCTGGCGGGGTGCTCGCAGGACGCGGACTCCGCCGTGTCCCCGGCCGGCGACGCGGTCGGCGGTGCGGTCGACGGCTCGGCGGCCCACGCGGACGAGGGCGGATCGGGGCAGAACGCCGGCGGGGAGGCCGCCGCACGGGACGACGCGCGGATGGTCGTGCAGACCGGGTCGGTGCACGTCGAGGCGGAGGACCCGATCGCCGCGGCGCGCGCGGTCGCCGACGACGTCGACCGCCGCGGCGGCCGGGTGGAGTCACGCTCGGAGTCGGCCGCGAGCGCGGACGGGACCGCGACCGCGGTGCTCGTCGTGCGGGTGCCGGCGAGCTCGGTGACGGCGACGATCGAGGAGCTGGGCAGGATCGGCGAGGTCACCGCGGTCGACCTGCAGGCCGACGACGTCACGAGCACGGCGCAGGACCTCGACGCCCGCATCCACGCGCTCGAGCTCTCGGTGCAGCGCATGGAGGCGCTCATGTCGGCGGCGGGCACCACCAAGGACCTGCTCGAGGCCGAGTCCGCGCTCTCGGAGCGGCAGGCCGAGCTCGAGAGCCTGCAGTCGCAGCGCGCGCGGCTGGCGGACCAGGTCGCGTTGTCGACCATCGAGGTGGTGGTGTCCGGTCCGGGCGTCCTGCCGGTGCAGACCCAGGAGGAGGACGGCACGTTCCTCACGGGCCTCGCGTCGGGCTGGGAGGCGCTCGTGACGACGGTCGGCGTGGTCATGGTGGTCCTCGGCGCGCTGCTGCCGTGGCTCGCGTCGGCAGGGGTCGTGGCGCTCGTCGTGATGGCGGTCCGGCGCCGTCGCCGCCCCGCACCGGCTGAGCCGGCGGCGCCCGAGCCCGTGGCCGTCGGCGCGCGGTCCGGGTCCGACGAGGGTGGCGTCCGCCCCGGCGACGACGGCTGACGGACGCCCGATCGGCGGCATTCGCGCCGCGTGACGGCCGAGCCTGCCATGATGCCCCGGTGGCTGTGACGGACGACGCGACGAAGACGCCTGACCCGGCACCCGCATCGGCGGAGCCGGACCAGGGTGCCGAGGTCGACCCCACCGAGGCGCCGGCTCCCGAGAGCGGGACCTGGAAGGACGAGGCGCCCGGCTCCTCGACCGTCGCCGTCCCGGTCCCCGTCGCGAGCGAGCCGCTGGCTCCCGAGCCGGCGCGAGGCGTCGCCGCGTGGGCCGGGCCGCTGGTCGTCGCGCTGCTCGCCGCCGCCACGTACGTCCTGTACTCGGTGCTGCAGTGGCGGCGGTTCGAGTCGCCGTCGTGGGACCTGGGGATCTTCACGCAGCTCGCGCGCCGGTACGCGCACCTCGAGGCGCCGGTCGTGACGATCAAGGGCGACGGGTTCAACCTGCTCGGCGACCACTTCCACCCGCTGCTGGTGCTGCTCGGCGTCCCGTACCGGATCGCACCCTCGGCGCTCACCCTGCTCGTCGTGCAGGGGCTGCTGTTCGCGTTCTCGGTGTACGTCGTCGGACGTGAAGCGGTCCGCGTGCTCGGCGCGCTGCAGGGCACGTCCGTCGCCGCGGCGTACGCGGTGAGCTTCGGCCTGGTCGGGGCGGTCGCGGCGCAGTTCCACGAGATCGCGTTCGCCGTCCCGCTCCTCGCGCTGGCGCTGGTCGCGTTCCTGCGCGAGCGATGGTGGGCGGCGGCCCTGTGGGCGGCGCCGCTCGTGCTGGTCAAGGAGGACCTGGGCCTGACGGTCGCGGCGCTCGGCGCGGTGATGTGGTGGCGGACGCGGCGCCGCACGGACGTGCGCGAGCCGCTGCTCGGCGCGTGGCTCGCACTGTGGGGGCTCGCCTGGGTCGTCCTGTCGACGACCGTGCTGCTGCCCGCGCTCAACACCAAGGACCAGTACGACTACGGCTCGCGGATCGACTTCGCCGCGATCGTCACGCACCCCTGGACGGCGGTCACGCTGCTCGTCGACGACGGCTCGAAGATCGTCACGCTGCTCATGCTCGTCGCGGTCACCGGCTTCGTCGGGCTGCGCTCGCCGGTGCTGCTCATCGCGGTGCCGACGATCATGTGGCGGTTCTACGCGGACATCGACTACTACTACGGCCACACGTGGCACTACTCCGCGGTGCTCATGCCGATCGCGTTCGCGGCGCTGCTCGACGGCGTCCTGCTCGCGCGGCGCTCACCACGCGGCTGGCTGCGGCGCTACTCGCTGGCCGCCGCACCCGTGGCGGTCGTCGTCGCGGCGATGCTCGTGCCGCAGCTCGACGTCGCGCGCCTCGGCCGGCCCGACGACCTGTGGGCCCCGTCGTCGCGCGCGGTCGAGGCCCGCGGGCTGCTCGACCTGATCCCCGAGGGGTCGGTGGTGGAGACCGACATCGGCCTCATGTCGTACCTCGTCGACCACAACGACGTGTTCTACGTCGGCAACGCCGACAACCCGGCGCCGGACTTCCTGGTCATCGACCAGCAGGGCGGCGGGTGGAACCCCGCGCCGTCGGACATCGCGCAGTACGCGGCGGACCGGCACCCGGGTACGACGTGGCAGGTCGTCTACGACGCGGGCGGGTACCAGCTCGCGAAGCGCACGGGCTGAGGCAGGCGCGCGCACCCGCGCGCCGCGCGGTCATGTCGACATCCGCTTGCCTCACGGGGGTCACCGGGCGGATCGTCGTCCCGTGAGCCAGCCCCCCGTGCCCGCGGTCACCGCGCACGCGCCCGGCGACACCCCCGTGCGGCCGGCCCGTGCCGCCCGGGGCGTGGTGGTGAAGTACCTCGCGCTCGCGCTCATCTGGGGCTCGAGCTTCCTGCTCATCAAGGTCGCGCTCGAGGGTCTCGCGCCGGTGCAGGTCGCGCTCGCGCGCACGGTCCTCGGCGCGCTCGCACTCGTCGTCGTCGCCCTGGCCACACGCTCCTCCTGGCCCCGCGACCCGCGCACGTGAGGCCACCTCGTCGCGCTCGGTCTGCTGCTGTGCGTGCTGCCGTTCATCGCGTTCGCGTGGGCCGGGCAGCACCTCGCGTCCGGTCTGTCGTCGATCTTCAACGCGACCACCCCGCTCATGACCGCCGCGGCCGCCGCGGCGCTCCTGCCCACCGAGCGGCTCACCGCCCGGCAGCGCGTCGGGCTCGCGCTCGGCATCGTCGGCGTCGTCGTGATCGTCGGGCCCTGGACCTACGTGTCCGACCTGGCCGCGAGCGCACCCGTCGCCGCGGTGCTCGCGTGCCTCGGCGCGACCGCGTGCTACGGCCTGGGCATGACGTACCTGCGCCGCTTCGTCACTCCCCTGCACCTGCCCGCACCGACCGTCGCGGCCGGCCAGGTGGGCAGCGCGGCGGTCGTCATGCTGCTGCTCGCACCCGTCGTGGCGCGCGAGCCCGTGACGCTCTCCACGTCGGTGGTGCTGAGCGTCGTCGCGCTCGGCGTGCTCGGCACCGGGATCGCGTACGTGTGGAACACGCAGGTCGTGGCTGCGTGGGGCGCGCAGCGCGCCTCGACCGTCACCTACCTCACGCCCGTCGTCGGCGTCGCGCTCGGCATGGCGGTGCTCGGCGAGCACCTCGCGTGGCACGAGCCGGTGGGCGGCGTCCTGGTGGTCGTCGGGGTCGTCGTCGCGCAGGGCGCGGTGCGGCTCGGGCCGCTCCCGTGGCGCGGGTCACGTCGGGACGATTTGGCCGCTCGGTAGGTCTGTCGTAAGGTTGTCGAGCCGACGCGGGGTGGAGCAGCTCGGTAGCTCGCTGGGCTCATAACCCAGAGGTCGCAGGTTCAAATCCTGCCCCCGCTACAAGAACCCGAAGGCCCTTGCGCTCAGACGAGCGCAAGGGCCTTCGGCATGTCCGGGCGTCGACCGTGACACCCTCCGCCGGCGGTCAGCGTCGGGATGCCGGGCGGGGCAGATGCCCGCGTCGTCACCGCGCTCGGCTGCTCGGGCCTAGGGTCGTCGCATGGCGAGCCGCGCCGACGACGACCTCGACGCCCCTCGGGCCCGGACGGGCCCCAACCCGCAGCACCTGCTGGCGACCCTCCTGGGCGAGTACCTCGACTCCGCCGACGCGCCGCTGCCGCCGGCTGCGCTCGACGCGGTGCTCGCGGAGTTCGGGTTCAGCGCCTCGAGCGCCCGGGCGGCGCTGAACCGACTGGCCCGGCGCGGGCTCGTCGAGGCGCGCGGACGCGGCCGGGCGACCGTGTACCACCTCACTACCGCGTCGATCGCGCGGCAGACCACGATGCACCGCTTCCTCGCGTACGGGACCCGCACCGCCGCACCCGACGACCGCTGGTCCGCCGTCTCGTACTCCTTGCCGGAGTCACGCCACGCGGAGCGGCACGCGGTCCGCAAGGTGCTGACCTCGGCAGGGTTCGCGCGGCTGTACGACAGCGTGTGGATCAGCCCGGAGGGGGTCCGCGAGGAGGTCCTCGCCGCGTTGCGGGACGTGCTCGGCGGCGTCGACGCGGCGCGCTGGTCGGTCATGCGGGTGCGGTTCGAGGACGTCGCGGGCACGCAGGGCCCGGCGGACGCGTACGACCTCGCGGGCGTGGCGCAGGAGTTCCGCGCGTTCCTCGCGGCGCACACCCCGGTGCTGCACGCCGTGCGCGCGGGTGCGGTCGACGACGCCGGTGCGCTGGTCGCCCGGACACGCCTCATGGACCAGTGGCGCTCGCTCGTCCTGCGACACCCGGACCTGCCGGCCGACGTCGTCCCTGCCGACTGGCCCGTGCAAGCGGCCCGGGACCTGTTCGTCGAGGTGCACACGGCGCTCGGGCCCGGGGCACGACGACGCCTCGTCGAGGTCGCGGCGCCGTCCTGGCCCGACGCGACCCGGTGGGTCACGTACTTCGTCGCCGCCACCGACCCCGCGCAGCCGCCGCGCCGCGGGTGACGACTGGTTGCGGGTGACGACTGGCTGCGGGTGACGACTGGTTGCGGGTGAGGACTGGCCGAATCGTTTCCGCGACGCCGGACCACCGCACAAGTACTCGACAGTTTTCGTCACTCCCGCGACGGTTGATGCACACGAACGCATCGGTGCGTCCGCGCACCTCCGAGGGAGGACTCCCATGAGACGACGACTGCTCACCCGCGCGGGCCTGACCGCCGCGCTCGCCCTCGGCGCGCTGGGCGCAGGGCTCGCACCGGCGGCCGCGGCGCCGGGCGGGTCCGGCCCCTACCCGGCCGACTACTCGACCGCCGGCTCGCTGCCGAGCCACACCATCTACCGCCCCGTGAACCTCCCCGCCGAGCGCCTGCCCATCGTGGTCTGGGGCAACGGCGGGTGCTCCGGCAACGGCACCTCGCAGGTCAACTTCCTGCGGGAGATCGCCTCGCACGGGTTCCTCGTCATCGCCAACGGCTCCCCCAACGGCGGGGGCAGCACCACCTCGACGATGCTCACGCAGTCGATCGACTGGGCGTTCGCCGAGAACAGCCGTGCGGGCAGCGCGCTGGCCGGGCGCATCGACACGAGCGAGGTCGCGGTCGCGGGCTTCTCGTGCGGCGGTCTCGAGGCGTACGCGGTCGCCGGCGACCCGCGGGTCACGACGACCGCGATCTTCTCCAGCGGCCTGCTCAACGACGGCGACGACTGGCAGCTGCGCCGTCTCGACGACCCGATCGCGTACTTCATCGGCGGACCCGGCGACATCGCCTATCCCAACGCGATCGACGACTGGGGCAAGTTGCCGGCGGGCCTGCCCGCCTTCATGGGCAACCTGCCCGTCGGTCACGGCGGCACGTACGACCAGTACAACGGTGGCGAGTTCGCGCGGGTCGGCACGCTCTGGTTCACGTGGCAGCTCAAGGGCGACGCCCAGGCCGGACGCGCGTTCGTCGGGCAGAGCTGCGGCCTGTGCGGCGGGCAGTGGGACGTCCGGCAGAAGAACCTCGTCCTGACGGACCCGACGCCGACCCCCACACCCACACCGACTCCCACGCCCACACCGACTCCCACGCCGACGCCCTCCCCCACGCCGACCCCGACGCCGACGCCTGACCGGACCGACGACCCGGTGGGCGGCGCGTGCACCGCGACGTACACGGTCGCGAGCCAGTGGGGCGAGGGCTTCGTCGCGAACATCGACGTGACCGCCGGGTCCGCGCTGAACGGGTGGGTGGTGCAGGTGCGGCTGCCCAACGGTGCGGCCGTCGCGGGCTCGTGGAGCAGCGCGCAGTCCGGCACCACCGGCACCGTGACCTTCGGCAACGCACCGTGGAACGGCACGCTGCGTCAGGGCGAGCGCACGAGCTTCGGGTTCCAGGGCACCGGGTCCGGCGCCGGGGCGACGGTGACGTGCCGGGCCGCATGATCGGCCGCTGACCGCGCGGGGGGCACGGGCGCGGCGTCGACGTCAGGCGGCGGCCGGGTCGGGGTCCACCTCGGGCGCGTCGTGCGGGGCGAGCCGGTCGACGAGCGCGCGCCGGGTCACGCCGGGTCAACGGCGGCGGACCACCGCCCGCACCGCCACCACCGCGGCCAGCCCGGCCGCGACCCACGGGCCGGCGACGACCAGGACGTCGAGCGGCTGGTGCCGCACGTCCACCCTCCCCCGTCGCGACGCGACCGGGTGCCGGTGCGCCTCCGAGAGGACCCCGGTCTCGGTGAGGGGGTCGTCGGACCGGGTGCTCGCGAGCGAGCGCCAGTGCGCCGCGGTCGACTCGACGCGGTCCGCCGCGATGAGCAGCAGCCAGTGCGCGGCCCGGCCCTCGCTGAACCGTTCGTACGAGTAGCGGCGGATCGCCCCCGCGACGCCCGTCAGCGGCTGCGCGGTCCCGAACACGGGTGTGAGCTCCAGGTGCTCGAGCGACCGCTCACGCGGGGACGTCTGCTCCTGCCGCTCGGGGAAGTCCCAGCGCGCACGCGGCAGGTCGGTGCGCTCGCGCGGGTACGAGGGCCGGTCGGCCGGGTCGAGATCGGCACCCCACCCGGGGATGCGGGCGCGCAGCTCGTCGGGGGTCTCGCGCAGCGGAGGGCGGTCGGCGGTGTACGGGGCGTGGGTCGGCGTCGCGTCGTCGGCGGGGGTCGTCATCGGTGTCACCTCTCCTCAGGCGGGCACGACGAGCGGCTTGATGCACCCGTCGAGCTTCGCGGACATCACGTGGTAGGCCTCGGCGATGTGCTCGAGCGGGAACCGGTGCGTCACGATGTCCGACGGCGTGAGGTACCCGTTGCGGACGTGCTCGAGCAGCCGCGGCCACTGCCGCTTCACCGGGGCCTGGTTGGTGCGGATCGTCAGCCCCTTGTTCATCGCGTCGCCGAACTTCACGGCGGAGAAGAGCGGCCCGTAGGCGCCCATGACGGACACCGTGCCGCCCTTGCGCACGGCGTCGATCGCCCAGTTCAGGGCGACCGGGGAGCCGCCCTGGAGCTTGAGCTTGGCGGCCGTCACGTGCTGGACCAGGTTGCCGTCCGCCTCGGCGCCCACGGCCTCGATGACGCGGTCGGCGCCCAGGCCGTCGGTCGCCTTCTTGAGCTCGACGACGATGTCGTCGTGCTCCGCGTAGCTGCGCGTCTCCGCGTACGCGAACTCGCGGGCCTTCGCCAGCCGGTGCTCGAGCTGGTCGACGACGATCACGCGGCCCGCCCCCATGAGCCACGCGGACCGCGCAGCGAACAGCCCCACGGGCCCGGCGCCCAGCACGACGACGGTGTCGCCCTCGGCGATGTCCGCCAGCTGCGCGCCGAAGTACCCGGTGGCGAGCGCGTCCGTCATCAGGACGGCGTCCTCGTCGGGCAGCCAGTCGGGGACCGGCGAGGGGCCCACGTCGGCGAACGGGACCCGCACGTACTGGGCCTGGCCGCCGTCGTAGCCGCCGGTCGTGTGCGAGTACCCGTAGATGCCGCCGACCGCCGTCGCGTTCGGGTTCACGTTGTGGCAGTTCGAGTACAGGCCGCGCGCGCAGAAGAAGCACGAGCCGCAGAAGATGTTGAACGGCACCATGACCCGGTCGCCGACGCGCAGGTTCTCGACCGACGGACCGACCTGCTCGACGACCCCGACGAACTCGTGCCCGAACGTGTGACCCACCCGCGTGTCCGGCATCATCCCGTGGTAGAGGTGCAGGTCGGAGCCGCAGATCGCGGCGCACGTCACCCGCACGACCGCGTCGTTGGGGTGCTCGACGCGCGGTTCGTCCTTGTCCTCGACGCGGACCTTGTACGGACCGCGGTAGACCATGGCGCGCATGGGCGTCCTCCTGGAGGTCGGTGGTCTCCAGGGTGGGCACGCCATCGTCCGTCCCGCATCCGGGGCCGCGATCCGCGGGGGCGCACGTCCCCGGAGGCGGCCTCGCCGGGGCCGTGGCAGCCTGTCCAGGTGCTGATGTGGACGACGGGTCGGACCTCGGGTCGAGGCGTGCCGACGGGACCCGCGACGGACGGGACGAGCGCCGGCGAGGCGCCCCCGTCGGCGGCCGAGGGCAGCGATGACGACGGTCACGGTCGGCGCCGCGCGAGGCGCCATGCGAGTACCCGGGCCCCGGGGGCCGCTGAGCGCACGCGTGCTGCCCGTGCTCGCGGCAGCACCCGACGCGGTTCCCGACGACGACCGCGCCGCCCTCCTCGTCGCCGCTCGGGAGGCGGTGGCGTCCACCACCGACCTGCTGCGCGACGACGACGTCCAGCTGACGCTGTTCGTCCTGTACGAGCTGCACTACCGCGGCCTCGCCGGCGTGGACGACCGGTGGGAGTGGGACCCGGACCTGCTGCGCGCCCGCGCCGTGCTGGAGGACGCGTTCGAGCGGGTCCTACGCGATCGCGTCGAGACCCCCACGGGCGTCCCGGCCGACCGGCGCGCGGTCGCGGACGCCCTGTTCGCGATGACGGCGCCCGGTCCCGGGCCGAGCCTCGCGCGCTTCGTCGGACGGCGTGCGACGCGCGACCAGCTCGACGAGTTCCTGGTGCACCGATCGGTCTACCAGCTCAAGGAGGCCGACCCTCACACGTGGGCGATCCCGCGCCTCGAGGGTGGTGCCAAGGCGGCGCTCGTCGAGATCCAGGCGGACGAGTACGGCGGCGGCGCACCCGAGCGCATGCACTGCGAGCTGTTCGCGGTCGCGATGCGCGGCGCGGGGCTCGACGCGACCTTCGGGGCGTTCGTCGACCAGGTCCCGGCGGTCACGCTCGCCTCCGTCAACGCGATGTCGCTGCTGGGCCTGCACCGGCGTCTGCGTGGTGCGATCACCGGCCACCTGGCCGCGTTCGAGATGACGAGCTCGCTGCCCAACCGCCTGTACGGCGACGGGTTCCGGCGCCACGGGCTCGGCCCCGACACGACCTGGTACTTCGACGAGCACGTCGAGGCCGACGCGGTCCACGAGCAGATCGCGGGCCGCGACCTCGCGGGCGGGCTGGCCGAGCAGGAGCCCGCGCTCGTGCCGGACATCCTGTTCGGCGCCGCGGTCTGCCTGTACCTCGACGAGCTCGTCGCGGCGCACGTGCTCGACGCGTGGGAGCACGGCCGGTCCTCGCTGCGGGAGGCGGCGTGACGACGACGCAGCCCGCTCCCCCGCCCGAGGGCACCGCACCCCGGCCGGACCGTTTCGCACCGCCGCGGATCGTCGCGTGCCCCGACGGCCCGATCCTCGTGCGCGGCGACGTCGAGATCGTCGACGACGAGGGCCGTCCGCTGCCGCGGCGGCGGCGCACCGTCGCGCTGTGCCGCTGCGGCAGCTCCGCGATCGCGCCCTACTGCGACGGCACGCACAAGGCGATCGGCTTCACCACCTCATGACCACCGCACCCGCGACGGACGAGCGTCCGACCCGTCTGCGGCGCGCCGTGACCGGCCCGTTGCTGTTCCTGTTCATCCTGGGCGACGTGCTGGGGCCGCCGCGACGCTGGGCGGCGCCCTGATCGCGTTCTACTCCTTCGTCGGGTTCGAGACCTCGGCGAACATCGCCGAGGAGGTGCGCGACGTGCGGCGCGTGTACCCGCGCGCCTTGTTCGGCGCGCTCGCCACCGCGGGCGTCGTGTACCTGCTCGTCGGTCTCGTCGCACCCTCGGCGGTCCCGCCCCGGCAGCTCCAGGAGTCCAGCGGGCCGCTGCTCGAGGTCGTCGAGGCGGCCGGCGGCGTGCCGCTCGAGGTGTTCTCCGTGATCGCGCTGGTCGCGGTGGCCAACGGCGCGCTGCTCACCATGATCATGTCGAGCCGGCTCGCGTACGGGATGGCCGACGAGGGTCTGCTGCCGCCGGTGTTCGCACGCGTCCTGCCGGGGCGCCGCACGCCCGTCGTCGCGATCGTCGCGACGACGGCGGTCGCGATGGTGCTGACCGCCACGGGCTCGCTCGTCGACCTCGCGTCCACGGTCGTCCTCCTGCTCCTGCTCGTGTTCCTGAGCACGAACGTCGCGGTGCTCGTGCTGCGTCGCGACCACGTGGGGCACGACCACTTCCGCGCCTGGACCGCGCTGCCGGTGCTCGCCGCGGCGACGTGTCTCGGGCTGCTCACCCAGCAGCAGGCGCGGCACTGGCTGCTCGCGGGCGTCCTGCTCGCGCTCGGCGTCGTCCTGTACGCCCTCGCGCGGTGGTCCGCCCGCCGCGGCACCCCGGCCGCCGAGCCCGAGCCGGCGCGCACCGGCGCGCCCGACGCGTGAGGCGGCCGGTCCCCACCCGTCCGCCGCGCCCTCGCCCGCCGGGCGTGTGGACGTGACGCACCGTCAGGGCGTCCTGCTGGCAGGATGCGGCATACCCCGGTAGGCACGACGACGAAGGCGGCTCATGGCAGGCGGACTGGCAGCACTGCTCGACGACATCGCGGCGCTCGCGAAGCTCGCCGCGGCGTCGGTCGACGACGTCGGCGCGGCCGCCGGGCGCGCGAGCGCCAAGGCCGCGGGCGTCGTCATCGACGACACCGCGGTCACCCCGCGCTACGTCACGGGCGTCTCGCCGCAGCGCGAGCTGCCGATCATCTGGCGGATCGCGCGGGGCTCGCTGCGCAACAAGCTGCTGTTCATCCTCCCCGCGGCGCTGCTGCTCAGCCAGTTCCTGCCCTGGCTGCTCACCCCGATCCTCATGGTCGGCGGGACGTACCTCGCGTTCGAGGGCGCCGAGAAGCTGTGGGAGGCCGTGACCGGGCACGGTGGCAAGGAGGTCCCCGTCGCCGCGGAGGAGGACGGCGCGGCCGCCGAGAAGCGGCTCATCGGCGCCGCCATCCGCACCGACTTCATCCTGTCCGCCGAGATCATGGTCATCTCCCTCAACGAGGTGGCCGACGAGGGGCTGGCCTTGCGCGCCGCGATCCTGGTGGTCGTCGCGCTGCTCATGACGGTTCTCGTGTACGGCGTGGTCGCGGTCATCGTGAAGATGGACGACGTCGGGCTGCGGCTCGCGCAGACGCGGTTCGGTGCGAGCGCCGCGCTCGGGCGCGGGCTCGTCGCCGCGATGCCGAAGGTCCTCTCGGTGCTGTCCGTCGTCGGCGTGGTCGCGATGCTCTGGGTGGGTGGGCACATCCTGCTCTCGGGCGTCGACGAGCTCGGCTGGCACTGGCCGCACGACGTGGTGCACCACCTCGAGGAGGCCGTGCACGGCGTCGCGGGGGTGGGCGGGGTCCTCACCTGGCTGGTCGGCACGCTCGTCGCGGCGCTCGTCGGCGTCGTCGTGGGCGCGGTCGTCGTCGGCGTGATGCACCTGGTGCACCACGTGCGGGGCGGTCACGACGAAGCGCACGACGAGGCGGCGCACGGCAAGGGCGCGCACGACGAGGACGACGCGGCCCCCGCGCCCTGACGCTCAGCGCAGCAGGTCACGCAGCGTGCGCGCGTTGCGCACCGCGTTCCCGCCGCCGTCGTTGTTGAAGTACGCGAGCACGTCGTGCCCGCCGCGCTGCCACTCGCGCACCCGCTGGGCCCACCAGCCGAGGTCCTCGTCGGAGTACGAGCCCGCGTACAGGTGATGGTGATCGGGACCGTGCAGCCGCACGTAGACGAGCGGCGCAGTCGCGCGGAGCACGCACGGCAGCCCCGCCCCGCTCAGCACCACGTACGCGGCGCGGCGCCGCGCGAGCAGGTCGAACACCTCGTCGACCTGCCAGCTCGGGTGCCGCAGCTCGACGGCGACGTCCACCCACGGCGGGACGCGCGCGAGGAACCAGTCCAGCCGGGCGTCGTCACGCTCCTGGTCGGGGCGCAGCTGGACGAGGAGCGCACCGCGCCGGCCCCGCAGCTCGTGCAGCCCGCGCTCGACCCGCCCGAGCCACGCCTCGGGGCCGTACAGCCGACGCGCGTGCGTGAGCCCGCGGGGCGCCTTGACCGTCATCCGGAAGCCCTCGGGCAGGCGGCGCCGCCACGAGGCGAAGGCCGCGTCCCGAGGCCACCGGTAGAAGCTCGCGTTGAGCTCGACGGTCTCGAACTCCTGCAGGTAGCGCGCGAGCCGGTGCTCGGGCGGCATCCCGGGCGGGTACAGCACGTCGGTCCAGTGGTCGTACGACCACCCCGACGTCCCGACGGCGACGCTCATCCGCCCTCCCGGACACGCCCGCGCGGGCCGGCGCAGCCGCCGGTCCGCGCGAGGGACTTCCGCAGGTCCGTGCGACCGCTACTGCTCGCCGCCCTCCGCCGGGTCCTGGGAGTGCTCACGCTCGTCCGTCCCCGCATCGCCCTGCGTGCCCGGCTCACCGGGTTCCGGCGCACCCTCGGCGGGCTCCACCGGGTGCTCTCGCTCCTGCGGCTGCGACATCTCGATCTCCTCTCGTGCGGTCCCCTCGATCGTGCGCGACCGCCCGGCGCACGGCATCTCGAACCCGCCCGCTCCTCGTGCGGGCCGCGCGCCCGGGTGCGAACGTGGACCGGTGCGCACGTCACCCGAGACGCAGGCCTCCCCCGCTCCCGCCGACTCCCGCCCGCTCGTCGTGCACGCCGTGCGGCACGGGGAGAGCGCCGGGAACGTCGCGGCGCGCGACGCGGACCGCCGCGGGCTGGACCGCCTCGAGCTCGAGCACCGGGACGCGGACACCCCGCTGTCACCGCTCGGCGCGCAGCAGGCGGCGGCGCTCGGGGTCGCGCTGCGTGACCTCGACCCCGACGAGCGTCCGGTCGCCGTGTGGTCCTCGCCGTACGTGCGCGCGCGGCAGACCGCGCGGCTCGCGCTCGAGCGCGCCGGCCTCGACCTGCCCGTGCGGACGGACGACCGCCTGCGGGACCGCGAGCTCGGCGTGCTCGACCGGCTCACGCGCCGGGGCGTCGAGCGCCTGCACCCCGACGAGGCGGCGGCGCGCCGGCACCTCGGCAAGCTCTACCACCGGCCGGCGGGCGGCGAGTCGTGGCTCGACGTCGCGCTGCGCCTGCGGTCCTGGGTCACGGACGTGCGCGACGAGGAGGGCCCGCTGCTCGTCGTGACGCACGACGCGGTCGTCGTCCTGCTGCGCTACGTCCTCGAGCGGCTCGACGAGGAGGGCGTCATGGAGCTCGTGCGTGAGCACGGCGTACGCAACGCGTCGCTCACGACGCTCGTGCGCCGCGGCGGCGTCTGGAGCGCGGAGCGGTTCGACGACGTGGCGCACCTGCGCGACGTCGGAGCGCCCGTCACCGAGCACGCGGGAGAGGTGCGATGAGCGGGTCGACCACCCCGATCGACGGCACGCTGCTGGCGGGGATGCCGCTCCCGGCGGCGACCGGCAGCAAGGACACGCGCGGGCGCGTCGTCGTGGTCGGTGGAGCCCGCGCGACGGTGGGCGCGGCCCTGCTCGCGGGGATCGCGACGCTGCGGGTGGGCGCGGGGCGGCTCACGCTCGTCGTCGACGAGGCCGCGGCGACGCCCGCGGCGGTCGCGGTGCTCGAGGCCGGCGTGCTCACCTGGTCGCAGGACGAGGGCTGCGACCACGAGGCGCTCGACGAGCTCGCGGGCGCCGACGCGGTGCTCGTCGGGCCGGGACTGGCGGACCCCGAGCACTCGCTGCGCCTGCTGCGTCAGGTCGTCGAGACGGCAGCGCCGCGCGTGCCGCTGCTGCTCGACGCGTTCGCGCTCGGAGTGCTCGCCGACGCACCGGACCTCCAGGACCGCGTGCGCGGCCGCGCGGTGCTGACGCCCAACGGGGCCGAGCTCGACCGGCTGCTCGGCGAGGACCGACCGGACGACGAGCGCGAGGCGGCCGCTCGCCTCGCGGCCCGGCTGGACGCGGTCGTCGTCGCCGCGAGCGCCGTCGCGGACCCCGCAGGCGACGTCCGGGCCGGGGACGCCACGACGCCGGGGCTCGGGACGTCGGGCAGCGGCGACGTGCTCGCGGGCGCCGTCGCGGGTCTCCTGGCCGCGGGGCTCCCGCGGGTCGACGCGGCGGTGTGGGGCGTCGCGCTGCACACCGGGGCGGGTGCGCGGCTCGCGCACGAGCAGGGTGCCGCGGGCTACCTCGCACGCGAGGTGGCCGACGCCCTGCCCGCGGTCCGCCGGCACCTCGCCGCGGTCGCGCACGCGCACCGCTGACGGCGCGCCGCTACCGACGCGTCGTCAGGGCGCAGCCGCGCGCAGCCGCTCGAGCAACAGGCCGGCCGCCTCGTCGAGGAACCGCTGCTGGCCCTCGTCGCCCACCTGGACCACGGCCACGTCCGTGAAGCCGGCGGGCCGCGCCTGCGCCCAGCCCGCCACGAGCTCGGCGGACGGCTCGACCGCGACCAAGTGGTCCGCGAGCGGAGCGAACCGCGACACCGACTGGTCGCCGGAGACCGCGACCCCGATCTGCACGGGCTGGTCCGGCACGTCCCACACCCGCGCGGAGTCGACACGGAAGTGCGCCCCCTCCCACGTGGTGCGCTCGCCCGTGAGCAGCGCGCGGATCACCGTGACCGCCTCCTCGAGCATGTCGTGCCGCTCTCCGACCGCGGGCCACCGCTGCCCGACGACGTGCTCGTCGAGGTTCTCGCCCGCGCCGAGGTTCAGCAGGAACCGCCCCTGCGACAGCACGCCGAGCGTCGCGGCCTTCTGCGCGACGACCGCCGGGTGGTACCGCAGCGTCGGGGGCCGCGCGTCAGCCCAGGTCGACGAGCCGGTCGACGCCCGTGATCTCGAGCACCGCCAGCGGCGCTCCCGACGCACCCCGCAGCCGCAGCCGGTCCGGGCGCAGGTACGGCGCGATCCCGACGACGAGACTCAGCACGGCGGAGTCGATGAACGTCGCCTCGGACAGGTCGATCTCCCGCACGCCCTTGCTCGCGAGCACCCGGCCCACCCCGGCCTGGTCCACCCCGAGCCGGACGCAGAACCCGTCCACGGTCGAGAAGTCCACGTCACCCGAGACCCGCAGGATCGGGGGCACGCCCGGCTCCAGGTCGATCCGACCCGGCAGGCGATATCGCACGGTCATGGCGTCCTCCGCGGTCCCCCGCGTCGGGCGGGGACGTACCAAGGCACACCGTCACATGTCGCGGCGCCGCGCGCATCCGGACCGAGGTCAAGTGCAGCGGTCAGACGCCGAGCGGGCGGAGCTGGACCGCGAGGACCGCGATGTCGTCGTCCGGCGGCCCGGCGGTCATGCGACCCAGCAGGTCGTCCACCAGTCGCTCGAGGTCGAGCGCACCCGTGGGCCCCGACATGCGCGCGAGCGGCACGAGCCGCGTGACCTCGTCGACCAGCCGCGCGAGCCCCCGGCGCAGGTGCTCGCCCCGGCGCTCCACGAGCCCGTCGGTGTACAGCAGCAGCGTGCAGCCGCGGGGCACGGTCGTGGTCCGGTCGGTGCGCGTGGTGCCCGGGTCGAGGCCCAGGACCAGCTCGGGACGTCCCGGCTCGAGCAGGCTCACCGAGCCGTCGGGGAGCACGAGCAGCGGCGGCAGGTGGCCCGCGTTGGTCCACCGCATGGTCGTCAGGTCGTCGTCGTCGGCCGGCTCGAACCGAGCGACGACCGCGGTCGCCATCGCGTCGACGCGCAGCGCGGCGCTCGCCGACTCCAGCGCCGCGAGCACCTGCGCGGGCGTGCCGCTCGTGGTGTGCGCGACGCCGCGCAGGAGCGTGCGCAGCTGGCTCATGGCCGCCGCCGCGGGGGTGTCGTGGCCCATGACGTCGCCGATAGCGACGACCGTGTGCCCGGACGGCTGCACGAACGCGTCGTACCAGTCGCCGCCGACCTGAGCGGCCTCCGCCGCCGCGACGTACCGCACGACGACGTCGAGGTCCTCGCTCTGCGCGGGCGCGGACAGCAGCGACCGCTGCAGCGCGACCGCGATCTCCCGCTGACGCTCGTACAGGCGCGCGTTCTCCAGCGCGAGCCCCGCACGGTCCGCGAGCTGCACCAGCAGCGCGAGGTCCTCGGTGCCGAGGTCGGGCGAGCCCTCGTCGAGGAAGATCGTGATCGCACCCACCGTCCGCCCGCGCGAGCGCATCGGGACGGCGTAGGCCGTGCGCGGGGCCAGCTCGCGCAGGACGTCCCGCGCACCGCCGGACAGCACGCGGACGATCGAGCTGGTCGCGTCCGGCACGACGACGGGCTCACCGGTGCGCAGCGTGCGGAACAGGTACGCGTCCGGTGCGAGCGAGTCGATGCGCAGCGACGCGTAGCGGGCGACGGTCGCGCGGCGCGTCGGGTCCTCGTGCCACGCCGCGATGTCCCGCAGGTGGCGCTGGTCCTCGGACATCGTGACGAGGCACCACGACCCGAATGTCGGGACCAGGTGCCGCGCGAGGCGGCGGACCGCCTCCTCCGTCTCGAGCGTCGAGCTCAGGTGGTCGCCCACCTCGGAGAGCAGCGCCAGGCGTCGCGACGACGCCTGCTCGAGCTCACGCGCCGCGCGCGCCTCGTCCTGCGCCGCGCGCCGCTCGGTGACGTCGTCGAAGTACACCGACAGCCCGTCCGGTCCCGGCCACGCACGGACCTCGTACCAGTGCCCGCGGTGGAGCTCGGAGCCGACCTCGAAGATCCGCGGCTTCCCGTCGCGCACCGCCGCGCGGTAGCTCTCCTCGACCTGCGTGCCGACGACGAACGGGTACAGCTCCCACAGCACCCCGCCCTCGAGCTCGTCGCGCGGGCGTCCGAGCAGACGCTCGCCCGAGGAGTTCACGTACCGGAACCGCCACTCGTCGTCGAGGATGAGGAACGCGCCCGGCATCGTCTCGAGCACGCGGTCCATGCGCGCCTCGGCGTCCCGCTCGCTCGTCGTGTCGTACGCGGCGCCCAGGAGCCGCGCCGCTCGACCGTCCGGGCCCGCGAGCGCGAGACCGCGCGCCTTGACCCAGCGCACGGTCCCGTCGCCGCGGAGCACGCGGTACTCGGCCTCGTAGGCCCCGCACGTCGCGACGGCCCCCTCGACGGCCTCGGCGACGCGTGCGCGGTCGTCCGGCTCGACGAGCGCGTAGAACGCGTCGATCGTCCCGCCGAACTGCGCGCGGTCCACCCCGAAGATCGTCAGGAGCTGGTCGTCCCACGCGAGCCGGCCCGTGCGCAGGTCCCAGTCGAAGCTGCCGACCCCACCCGCGGTGACGGCGAGCTGCCAGCTCAGCCGGTCGGCCTCGTACCGCGCGGCGAGGTCGGCGAGCACCGCGTCCGTGCCGCCGTCCGCGTGGGCCTCCCGGTCCGGGCGCGTGCCCGAGCCTGACGCACGCTCGCGCCACGCCGGGCGGCGGGCCAGCAGGTGGTCCACGCCGTCGTCGGGCAGGTCTGCGCGGATCCCGGCGAGCTCAGGGTCGAGCCATTCCGTCATCCGCTGCCTCTCGACGTGCTCCGTCGCGGGCAGGATACGGCTGACCGCCCGCCTGAGCGAGGGCGTCGCAGGCCACCTCGCATGCCGCCCCGATACGGGCCGCGCTCACGACGGTACGTGCGCGGGCGCGTCCACGGCAAGCGAACGCGGGTCCTCTCACCGCTGGAGGACCCCGGTGGGCACCCGCCCGATCAGGCCTGGGTGAGCTCGAAGAACGGCGGCGCGTCGGTCAGCCGTGCCGGGCGGACGAACGCGAGACCGCCGCGGTCGAACGCGTCGAACCACTCCTGCCACGTCGCGGGGACCGCGCCGTGGCCGCTCGGCCCGCTCGGGAAGATCACCGCCGGCACGGGCGGCTCACCGCGCCCGAGCGGCGGGACGAGCGCGGGCCTTCCACCCTGCGCCTCGACCCAGGTGCGGATCTCCGCGTGGTCCGTGGTGCTGCGCTTCGACTCGTCGACGGCCACCGGGTCGAACAGGTCCGCCGTGGCCTCGTGCGACGCCGTGCGGCTCACGCCGGTCGCGACCCGGTCCACCTCGCGCGCGACCGGGTCCTGGCGGGGCACACCGCGCACCAGCGCGAGGTGGCCGCCGAGGTAGCCGCCGACGCCCAGGACCGCACCACCCGCGAGGCCCGCGAGCACGCCCGCCGCCCGGTGCCCGCGGCGGCGCAGCACCCACGACGTCGAGTAGCAGGCCAGCGCGGCGAGGTTCGCGACGCCGTGCACGACGCCGACGCGCCGCACCGCCGGGTCGTTCCGTTCGCTCGTGCCCCAGTCGGCCAAGCCGGTCAGCGCCGTCGGCGTCGCAGCGAGGACGCCGAGCCCGACCAGCCGGTCCGCGGCGCGACGCCCCGCGACGGGTGCGAGCAGGTCGAGCGTGCTCGCGGAGAGCCACAGCCCGATCGGCACGTCGGTGAGCGGCGGGTGCGCGGGGTGACCGGCGGGCACGCCGCGCAGCACGTCGGACAGTGCGCGCGGCCGCAGCACCGCACGTGCGGCCGCCCGGACGGCCGTCGCGGGCCGGTCGAGCGCCGCGGACTCCTCGAGCCGCGCCACGGCGCCGCGCACCGTCCTCCCCGAGCGCTGCAGCACCTCGTCCACGCCACCCATGGGCTCCTCCTCGCCGTCGGTCCGTGCCCATCCTGCGGTGCGCGACCGGTACCCGCACGTGCAGGGAGGCGGCGGTGCGCGGCCCGTGCGGGTCGCTCGACATGCGGGGCCGGCCGGGGCGGCCTATGGTCGACGTGCCGACCGGCCGAGGTGCGATGCCCCGACCGGCCGTTGCCGGGTCCGGGCACGCGTCGAGGCGTGCGGGGGCAGGACATCAAGGGGTGAGCGAGCATGTGCGACGTCCGCGCGGCCGACACCTAGGGCCGTGACGCCTAGGGCCGACACCTAGGACCAGCACCAGGCCGCGACCCGTCGCGGCGACCTGAGACCCGCGTCGCGAGCGTGAGGCGAGAGCCCCGCCCAGACGCCACGGACGCCCTGTGCGGGCGAGCGCGGCGGCCGCGAGCGGGTCTCTTCGGGTCTCTTCGGGTGTCTTCGGGTCTCTGCCCGCCTCTGGCCGGTTCCCCGCGGGCCGTCTCCCACCAGGTCGACGACCGTTCGAGGTGCCGGTCCGCAGTACCTCTGCCTAGCGTGGCGAGGACCCACCGACGACCTCGAGGGAGCGCACCATGAGCGACGAGAACGCCGTCCGACCCGCCCAGCAGCAGGAGCCCCCGGGCCTCACCGCCCCCATGGACCCGCAGCCCGACCACGGTGAGCACAGCTACACCGGCCACGGTCTGCTCGCCGGCCGGCGCGCGCTCGTCACCGGCGGCGACTCGGGCATCGGGCGTGCCGTGGCGATCGCGTTCGCACGCGAGGGTGCGGACGTGGCGATCAGCTACCTGCCCGAGGAGGACGAGGACGCGCAGGAGACCGCGCGTTGGGTGCGCGAGGCGGGCCGGACGTGCGTGCTCGTGCCGGGCGACCTGCGCGACGAGCAGACCGCGCGTGGCACCGTCCGGACCGCCGTCGACGGTCTCGGCGGCCTCGACCTGCTGGTCAACAACGCCGGCTTCCAGATGGCGCGCCGCGACTCGCTCGCCGACGTCACGACCGACGACCTGGACCGGGTCATGAAGACCAACCTGTACGCGCTGTTCTGGGTCACGCAGGAGGCGCTCGAGCACCTCGGTGATGGGTCCTCGATCGTCAACTGCACGTCGATCCAGGCGTACCAGCCGTCGCAGTCGCTGGTCGACTACGCCTCCACCAAGGCGGCGATCAACAACATCACCGTCAACCTCGCGGCCGAGCTCGGTGAGCGCGGCATCCGGGTCAACGCGGTCGCACCCGGTCCCATCTGGACGCCGCTGCAGCCCGCGACGCAGCCGCCCGAGAAGGTCGAGGTGTTCGGCCAGGACACCCCGCTCGGCCGTGCGGGCGAGCCCGCCGAGGTCGCGCACGCGTTCGTGTTCCTCGCCTCGTCGACGACCGGCTCGTACGTGTCGGGGACGGTGCTGGGCGTCACGGGCGGCAAGCCGGTCTTCTGACCCGTCGCCCCGGACCCGCGCGGCGCCTCGCCGTGCGCGTCGCGCCGCGCGGGTCCACGATCACCGACATGACCAGCCGACTCACCCCCGGGCGAGCCGCGGCCGCGGGGGCGTGCCTCCTCCTGCTGGGCGGATGCGCGTACGGTCCGTCGTCCGCCGACGGGTCGGCGCAGATCACCCTGACGGCCGCGCTCGACGAGGCGTCGTCGGGCGTCGAGGTCGGCCTCCTCGTCGTCGACCTCGTCGTCCGTGACCGCACGACGACGCCCGTCGCGGACGGCACCCTGCGCGACGCGATCGCCGAGGTCGGGTCGGCGAGCAGCGCGCTCGCCGACGCGCTGCCGCCGCTCGAGCGGCAGGACACCCGCGCGCGGGCGCTGGATGCGGTCGCGTCCGCGACGACCGCGCTCGCCGCGGCACGCGCGTGGGTCAACGACCTGTCCGCGGGCTCCGCGCACGACGTGACGGCCGCGCTCACCGAGGCGGGCGACGCGATCGACGCCGTGACGGCCGACCTGGAGGCGGCTTCGTGAAGAAGTTCTTCGCGGTCGCGCTCGGCATCCTCACGGCCATCGGCGGCTTCGTCGACATCGGCGACCTGGTCACCAACGCGGTCGTCGGTGCGCGGTTCGGGCTGTCGCTCGTGTGGGTCGTGCTCGTCGGGGTCGTCGGGATCTGCCTGTTCGCGCAGATGTCGGGGCGCGTCGCCGCGGTGAGCGGACGCGCGACGTTCGAGATCATCCGCGAACGCCTCGGCCCGCGGGTGGGCGGCGCGAACCTCGTCGCGTCCTTCCTCGTCACCCTGCTCACGCTCACCGCGGAGATCGGGGGCATCGCGCTCGCGCTCGAGCTCGCGAGCAGCGTCGAACGGCGACTGTGGATCCCGTTCGCGGGGCTGGCCGTGTGGCTCGTGCTGTGGCGCGTGAAGTTCTCGGTCCTGGAGAACGTCGCGGGGCTGCTGGGCCTCACGCTCGCCGCGTTCGCGGTGGCGCTGTTCCAGCTCGGCCCCGACTGGGGCGAGCTCGTCGAGCAGGCGACGCGCCCGCAGGTCCCCGCGAGCGAGCCGGTCCCCACGTACTGGTACTACGCGGTCGCGCTGTTCGGCGCCGCGATGACGCCCTACGAGGTGTTCTTCTTCTCGTCGGGCGCGCGCGAGGAGCGCTGGACGGTGAAGGACCTGTCCGTCTCGCGCGCGAACGTGCTCATCGGGTTCCCGCTGGGCGGGCTGCTGTCCGTCGCGATCGCCGGGTGCGCGGCCGTCGTCCTGCTCCCCCGCGGCATCGAGGTCTCGACGCTGTCTCAGATCACGCTGCCCGTCGCGCTCGCCGGCGGCAAGCTGCTGCTCGCGCTCGTGATCCTCGGGATCGTCGCGGCCACGTTCGGCGCCGCGCTCGAGACCGCGCTGTCGACCGGCTACACGCTCGCGCAGTTCTTCGGGTGGTCGTGGGGCAAGTACCACCGGCCCGCGCAGGCCGCCCGGTTCCACACCGCGATGGCCGTCGCCGTGCTCGTCGGCACGCTCGTCCTCCTGACGAACGTCGACCCGGTCGCCGTCACCGAGTACTCGGTGGTCTTCTCGGCGGTCGCGCTGCCGCTGACGTACCTGCCGATCCTCGTCGTCGCGAACGACCGCGAGTACATGGGCGACCACGTCAACGGTCGGGCGACGAACGCGCTCGGCCTGGTCTACCTGGTCGTCATCCTCGCCGCGTCGCTCGCGGCGATCCCCCTCATGATCGCGACGGGAGCCGGCGGATGAGCCCACGCCCGCGGCGCCACGAACGCCCCTTCCCGCCCGACGAGCGGCTGCCCGACCCTCCGCGTCCCGCCGGGCTCGTCCTCGACGCCCGCCTGCACCTGCTGGACCGCCAGGTCGACGACGTGGCCGGCGACCCGGTGGCGACCGTCGACGACGTCGAGCTGGCCGAGCGGGACGGGCTCGTGGTCGTCACCGACCTGCTGTCCGGTCCCGTGCTCGCGACCCGGGTCTTCGGCGGCCGCCCGCCGCGCAGCCGCTGGCACCGCATCGCGTGGCGGCACGTCACGGACGTGGGGATCGTGGTCCGCCTGGGCGTGCACGGTGAGGAGCTCGACGTGCTGTGGGTGGAGCGGTGGCTGCGCGAGCACGTGATCGGACGCATCCCGGGGGGTCGCCATGCTCCTGAGTGACCTGCTGGACGCAAGGGTCGTCGACGACCGCGGACGTCCGCTGGGCTTCGTCGTCGACGTGCGACTGGTGCTCGACGGGCCGCTCGACGGCGCGCTCGCCGCGCCGCGCCTGCACGGCCTGCTCGTCTCGCCACGCACGGGCACGTCGTTCCTCGGCTACGAGCGGTCCGACGCGCGCGCGCCCGCGGTGCTCGCCGGCTGGTTGCGCCGGCGGCACCGCGGGACGTTCCTGGTGCTGTGGGAGGACGTCGCCGGGCACGGCAGCGACGACGACGAGCGTCCGGTGGAGCTGCGCGCGGGCTACCGCCGCTGGGCGCCGACGCTCCCGCCGCGCACCGGCGGCTGACGGGTCAGGGCCCGCTCGTCGGCTCGCTCGTCGGCTCGCTCGTCGGCTCGGTGGGCGCGCCGCCGGGAACGCCCGGGTGACGACGCTCGAGCTTGGCGCCCTCGACGTCCACGTCGGGCATCACGCGGTCGATCCAGCTCGGCAGCCACCACGCCTTGTCCCCGGCGAGGTGCAGCACCGCGGGCATGATCAGCATGCGCACGACGAACGCGTCGAGCAGCACGCCGAACGCGAGCGCGAACCCGAGCGGCCGGACGAACGACAGGTGGGAGAACACGAACCCGCCGAACACGGAGATCATGATGATCGCCGCGGCCGTCACGACGGCCCGGCCCGCGTGCAGGCCCTCCATGACCGCGCGCCGCGCGGGAACCCCGTGCGCGTACGCCTCGCGCATGCCCGAGGTGAGGAACAGCTGGTAGTCCATCGCGAGGCCGAACAGGATGCCGACCAGCAGGGTGGGCAGGAAGCTCAGCACCGGGCCGGGGTTGGACACGCCGAACAGGTCCGCCGCCCAGCCCCACTGGTAGACGGCGGTGACGCCGCCCATCGCGGCGAACAGCGACAGCACGAACCCGCCGGTCGCGACGACCGGGACGAGGAACGAGCGGAACACCGCGACGAGGATGAAGATCGACAGCCCGATGACCACCGCGAGGTACACGGGCAGCGCGTCGGCGAGCTTCTCGGAGATGTCGATGTTCGCGCTCGCGCTCCCGGCGACCTGGAACGTGCCGGTGCCGCCGTCCACCTCGAGCGCCCGCAGCGTGTGCACGAGCTCCTCGGTGGACTCGCTGTCCGGCCCCTCGGCAGGGACGACCTGGAAGACGAGGACCGTGCGCGCCTCGTTGGTGCCGACCGGCGCGACGGCGACCACGTCGTCGTCGGCCATGAGCTGCGCGCCCAGGCGCGCCTGGACGGACGTGAGCTCGTCCTGCGTGACGGCCTCGGGCAGGTCGGCGACGACGACGAGCGGGCCGTTGACGCCCGCGCCGAACGCGTCGGAGACCGCGGCGTACGCCTGGTACTGCGTCGACTCCGTGGGCTCGTTCGCGCCGGTCGGCAGGCCCAGGCGCATGGACAGCGCCGGCAGGGCCACGACGACGAGCACGCCCACGCCCGCGACGATCGACAGCCACGCCCGGCCGTTGCGCATGGGCTGCGCGGCCTCGTGCGCGTCCGGCCGGACCTCGTCGCGGTGCTTCGCGGGCAGGATCCGGCGGCCGAGCAGCCCCAGCATCGCGGGCGTGAGCGTGACCGCGACGAGCACCGCGACGAGGATGCTCGCGGCCGCCACGGTGCCCATGAGGCCCAGGAAGTCGATGCCCGTGAGGTTGAGGCCCAGCAGCGCGATCAGCACCGTGGTGCCGGCGAACACGACCGCGTTGCCCGACGTGCCGTTCGCCAGCCCGATCGACTCGCGCACGTCCATCCCGAGCCGCAGCTGTCGCCGGTGCCGGTTGAGGATGAACAGCGTGTAGTCGATGCCGACCGCGAGGCCCAGCATCGCGCCCAGGACGGGCGTCACCGAGGTCATCTCGACCACGCCGGAGAACGCCATCGCCCCCGCGGCGGCGACGCCCACGCCCACGAGTGCGTTGAGCAGCGGCAGGCCTGCGGCGACGAGCGTGCCGAGCATGACGACGAGCACGATGCCCGCGACGAGCACACCGATCGCCTCGGCGGCGCCGCCGAGCTGGATCGAGCCCTGCGCGATCTCGGTCGAGAAGTCCGCGGTGACGCCGTCGGGCACGCCGGCCGTCACGGTGTCGACCACGGCCTGCTTGGTCTCGTCCGGGACCTCGTGCTGGGGCAGGGCGAACACGACCGTGCCGACCGCTGTGGAGCCGTCGCTCGAGACGAGGCGGATCTCGGACGCCATGTCGAGCAGCGCCTTCGCGTCGGTGAGCTGCGGCGCGCGGGCCTCGAGCTCCGCGCGCCCCGCGTCGAGCTCGGCCTGCTTGTCGTCGAGCGCCTTCTGCTGGGCGTCGAGCTGGGCGCGCTGCGCGTCCAGCTCGGCCTGCGCGGCCTGGGTCTGGGCGTTGTCGCCGACCTGCGCGACCGTCGCGTCGAGCTCGGCCTGTGCGCTCTCGAGCTGTGCGCGTCCCGCGTCGAGCTGCGCCTGGCCGTCGGCGAGCTGCTGCTGGCCCGCGTCGAGCTCCGCCTTGCCGGCGGTGAGCTGCTGCTCGCCCTCGCTGACCTGCCGGGCCTGCTCGGCGCGCTGCGCCTCGGTGGCGAACGGGTCGGCGACCTGCACGACGCCGTCGACGTCGGCGACCTTCGCGAGCTCGGCGCTGATGGCCTGCTGCTGCTCGTCGGTCAGGGCCGAGCCGTCGTCGGTGCTCCACACGACGCGACCGGTCCCGCCGCTCGCGGACGGCAGCTCGCGCGCGAGCCGGTCGGTGACCTCGGCGGTCGGGGTGCCGGGGATCGAGATGGCCTCCGTCAGCGTGCCGCCGAACGTGAGGAACGCGCCGACCGCGAGCGCGAGGGCCGTGGCCCACGCGCCGACGACGAGCCAGGCGCGACGCGCCGCGAACATGCCGATCCGGTAGAGCAGCTCAGCCATGAGGGGGGTGTCCTCCCGCCGGCGCCGCCGGCTGGTCGTCGCGTGCGGCGGGTGCGCCGGCACGTCATTCCAGATCCGCATCGTAGGCACACAAGTTGATTCGGGTCATCCGCTTGCCCGGTGTGAAGTTGATCTCATGTATCCGCTTGCGGGTTACCCTGAGCGGATGGACAGGACTCCGGCGCGGACCCCCACCCCCGCGCACGGCACGGCGCACGGCGTGTCGGGCGGAACGGCGCACCCGGCGCCGCTGCGCCGGGACGCGGAGCGCAACCGCGAGCGGATCATCCGCGCCGCGTGCGAGCTGTACGCCGAGCACGGCCTCGGCGTCGGCTTCAACGAGGTCGCGCACCGCGCGGGCGTCGGCGTCGGCACCGTGTACCGCCGGTTCGCGGACCGCCGCGAGCTCCTCGAGGCCGCCCTCGCCGCGCCGCTCCAAGAGCTCTACGCGGTCGCGCGCGAGGCCGCCGCGACGCCGCGCGCATGGGACGGGCTCGTGCTGCTCGTCGGCCGCGTGACCGACCTGCTGGTCGAGAACATCGGCCTGCGCGACGCCGCCCTCGGCGGGTACGAGGACCTGGTCCCCGAGGTCACAGGCGGCATCGCGGAGCTCACGCGCGACCTGTTCCGCCGGGCACGCGAGCAGGGCGACCTGCGCGAGGGAGCCACGGAGCAGGACGTGATCATCGTCCTCTGGATGGTCACCGAGCTCGCCAAGCACGCCGTCGACACCCGCCCCGACGCCTACCGCCGCTACACGACCGTCCTGCTCGACGGGCTGCGCGCGTCGCCGGACCATGCCCCGATCCCGGACCCGCTCGACGAACCCGCCGTCCAGTCGATCTCGCTGCACTGGGCCGAATCCTCTTCGCGGTCCCGCATACGCACCCCCTGACCTGCGGCCGGCACGTGGGACACGTGAGACCGGACGTGTCGCGCTCGAGATGGGCAGAGACGTCGCCGCCCTTCGCCGGCAGGCCCGAGCGCCGCCGGACGCGGCCGCCAGCCAGAAGTTCACCCCGCCCAGAGTGGCGGACGGTCCGTGCCGTCCCTGTGCTGGTGCTGGACGGCCGGCTCGACGACGCGACACGCGTGGCGAGCGCGGCCGACGTAGAGGGGGAAGCGATGAGCGTGCCGAGCTACGCGGACTTGGCGAAGAAGAACCTCGGCGAGGCGGGGGCGCCGAGGACGACGTGGCACGCGCACTCCGCGTGCGACGACCCGGGCTCACCAACTCTGACGTCCGGTTCATCAAGGCGGCTCGACCGTCGAAGATCGCCGATCAGGACGAGGTCGCGGTCTGCACCGACTGTCAGGCCACGTACGGCATGGCCGCCCTCCCTCCCGGCACGAAGGCCGGCCGCATGAGCCGCCAGGAGCTCTACGAGGCGTCGAAGAAGTACGTCAAGGACAAGCGCTGACGCCTGAGCTCGACGACGAGGGACCCCCTGAGGCCGCCAGGGAAAAACGACCGACGGGCGGGGTCGCGACCTGCGAAGATGCCCCGCGTGCTGCTGACCCTGACGACCACCCGGCCGGACGACGCCACGCCGGCGTCCGACCTCGGCTACCTGCTGCACAAGCACCCCGCGCGCGTGCAGACGTTCGACGGCGGCACCGTGCACGTGCTCTACCCGGAGGCGGACGACGAGCGCTGCACGGTCGCCGTGCTGCTCGAGGTCGACCCCGTCGCGCTCGTGCGCGGCACCGGCAGGCGCGAGCCGTTCGTCCTCGCGCAGTACGTCAACGACCGGCCGTACACCGCGTCGTCGCAGCTCGTCGTCGCGATGGGACGCGTGTTCCGCTCGGCGCTCACGGGCCGCTGCGACGCCCGCCCCGACCTGGTCGACCGGCGCTGGCCGCTCGAGGTGCACGTGCCGGTCGTCGGCTGCGCGGGAGGGCCTGAGGCCGCGCAGCGACTGCTCGCGCCGCTCGGCTGGGAGGTCGAGGCGACGCCGCTGCCGCTCGACCCGCAGGTGCCCGCGTGGGGCGACTCGCGGTACGTGGACCTGCGGCTGCGGGGCACGCACCGGGTCGCGGACGCGCTCAGCCACCTGTACGTCCTGCTGCCCGCGCTCGACGGGACCAAGCACTACTGGGTCGACGAGGGTGAGGTCGACAAGCTCCTGCGCGCGGGCGGCGCCTGGCTCGCGGCGCACCCGGCCCGCGACGAGATCACCCGCCGCTACCTGGCGCGCAGCCGGGCGCTCACGACCTCCGCGCTGGACCGCCTCGCCGAGGTCGAGGGCGTCGCGCCGGTCGAGGCCACCGACGACGACGCGGCGTACCCCTCCGGAGGAACGCCGACGCCCGAGCCGCCGGCGGACGTTCCGATCGTGCGCCAGCGGCACGAGGCCGTGCTCGCCGCCCTGCGCGCGTCCGACGCGCGCACCGTCGTCGACCTCGGTTGCGGCGAGGGCGCCCTCGTCGGGCGGCTGCTCGACGAGGGGTACGCGCGCGTCGTCGGCACCGACGTGTCGGTGCGCGCGCTGACCACGGCCGCACGCCGCCTGCACCTCGACACGATGCCGGAGCGTGTGCGCGCCCGCGTCGAGCTCGTGCAGTCGTCGGTCACGTACACCGACGCGCGCATCGCGGGGTTCGACGCGGCCGTGCTCATGGAGGTCGTCGAGCACCTCGACCCGCCGCGCCTCGCGGCCATGGAGCGTGTGGTGCTCGGTGTCGCTCGCCCGCGCACGCTCGTCGTGACCACCCCGAACGCCGAGCACAACGTGCGCTACCCGTCGCTCGCCGCGGGCGGGGTGCGCCACCACGACCACCGGTTCGAGTGGACGCGCGCGCAGTTCCGCGCATGGGCGCAGCGGTCGGCGAGCGCGTACGGGTACACGGTGTCGTTCGCAGCCGTGGGTCCGGACGACCCGGACGTCGGGCCGCCGACGCAGCTCGCGGTGTTCCACCGCCAGGACCAGCCGACCAGCACGACGAGCAGCACGACGAGCACGGAAGGAGACCGGTGATGGCCGCCCTCGACGTCCCCGCGCTCTCGCTCGTCGTGCTCGTCGGCGCCTCGGGCTCCGGCAAGTCGACCTTCGCCGCCCGACTGTTCGGTCCGTTCGAGACGCTCTCGTCGGACTGGTGCCGCGGCGTCGTCTCGAACGACCCCGAGGACCAGTCCGCGACCGACGCCGCGTTCGACCTGCTGCACCACGCGGCAGGCCTGCGCCTGCGCGCGGGCCTGCTCACGGTCGTCGACGCGACGAACGTCCAGCCGCACGCGCGCCGCGAGCTCGTCGCGCTCGCCCGCGAGCACGACGTGCTCCCCGTCGCGATCGTGCTCGACCCGCCGCAGGAGGTGTGCGTCGCGCGCAACGCGGCCCGCACCGACAGGTCCGTCCCGTCACGCGTCGTCGCGCGCCAGCGCGACCAGCTGCGCCGGTCGCTGCGCGGTCTGGGCCGCGAGGGCTTCCGCACCGTGCACGTGCTGCACGGGGTCGAGGAGATCGACGCCGCGACCATCGAGCGCCGCCCCCTGCGCAGCGACCGCCGGGACGAGACCGGGCCGTTCGACGTGATCGGCGACGTGCACGGCTGCCGCGGCGAGCTCGAGACGCTCCTGGGGCGCCTCGGCTACGTGATCGTCCGCGACGACGCGGGGCGGCCGGTGGACGCCCGGCACCCCGAGGGTCGGCGGGCGGTGTTCGTCGGCGACCTGGTCGACCGCGGCCCGGACTCCGCGGGCGTCCTGCGGCTCGTCATGGGCATGGTCGGCGCAGGCCACGCGCTCGCCGTCCCGGGCAACCACGAGGCCAAGCTCGTCCGCGCGCTCGACGGCCGCCCCGTGCAGACCGCGCACGGGCTGGCGGGCACGCTCGCGCAGCTCGCCGCCGAGCCTGAGGAGTTCCGCCGGGAGGTTCGGGACTTCTGCGACGGGCTCGTCGCGCACCTCGTCCTCGACGAGGGCCGGCTCGTGGTCGCGCACGCCGGGCTCAAGGAGGCGTACCACAACCGGGCGTCGGGCCGGGTGCGCGCGTTCGCGCTGTACGGCGACACGACCGGGGAGAGCGACGAGGACGGACTGCCGGTGCGCCTGCCGTGGGCCGACGACTACCGCGGCAAGGCGATGGTGCTGTACGGCCACACGCCGTCGGCGGACGCCGTGTGGGTCAACAACACGATGTGCCTCGACACCGGCTGCGTGTTCGGCGGGCGGCTCAGCGCGCTGCGCTACCCGGAGAAGGAGGTCGTGCAGGTACCCGCCGAGCAGGTGTGGTGCGAGCCGCCGCGGCCGTTCCTCGTGTCCGGTCCGGCGGCCTCCGCGACGCGCGACCCGGACGTGCTCGACGTGACCGACGTGCTCGGCAAGCGCGTCGTCGAGACGACGCTCGCGGGTTGTGTGACGGTCGCGGAGGAGAACGCCGCGGGTGCGCTCGAGGTGATGAGCCGGTTCGCCACCGACCCGCGCCACCTGCTGTACCTGCCGCCGACGATGTCGCCGTGCGCCACCGCGCCCGAGGGCGCCGACCTGCTGGAGCACCCGGCGCAGGCGTTCGCGCAGTACGCGTCCGACGGCGTGGACCGCGTGGTCTGCGAGGAGAAGCACATGGGCTCGCGTGCCGTGGTGCTCGTGTGCCGGACGCCCGAGGTCGCTGCCGCACGCTTCGCCCTGCCGGCGGGCAGTACCGGAGCGGTCCACACCCGCACCGGCCGCCCGTTCTTCGACGACGCGCGCACCGAGGAGCTGCTCGCGGTCGTCCGCGACGCCGCCGACGCGGCGGACGTGTGGGCGTCCGTGGGCGCGTCGCTGCCCGGCGACGACACGCGAGCGCCCGCGGACTGGCTGCTGCTCGACGCCGAGCTGCTCCCCTGGTCGCTCAAGGCGGGCGACCTGCTGCGCGAGCAGTACGCGGCGGTGGGCGCCGCGGCGCGGGCGTCCACCCGCGCGTCGCTCGACGCCCTGACCACGGCCGCCGCGCGCGGGCTCGACGTGGGCGACCTGCTGGAGCGCACCGCACGGCGCGTGGCCGACGCCGACGCGTTCACCGCCGCGTACCGCCCGTACGTCTGGCCGACCGACGGGCTGCGCGGCGTGCGGCTCGCACCGTTCCAGCTCCTCGCCGCGGGTCGCGCGTCCGGCGGTGCGACGTTCGAGCAGCGCGACCACCTGTGGCACCTCGAGGTCGCCGACGCGCTCGTCGCCGCCGACCCCCACGACGTACTGCTCACGACCCGCCGCCTCGTGGTCGACCCCGCGGACCGGGCGTCCGTCGAGGCCGGCACGCGGTGGTGGACCGACCTCACCGCGGCCGGCGGCGAGGGGATGGTCGTCAAGCCGCTCGCCAACCTCGTGCGCGGCCCGCGCGGCACCGTCCAGCCGGGCATCAAGGTCCGCGGCCGCGAGTACCTGCGGATCATCTACGGCCCGGAGTACACGACGCGCGCGAACCTGGAGCGCCTGCGCTCGCGCAACCTGGGCCGCAAGCGTGCCCTTGCGCTACGTGAGTACGCGCTCGGGATCGAGGCACTGCACCGCGTCGTCGCGGACGAGCCGCTCTGGCGCGTCCACGAGGCGGTCTTCGCGGTCCTCGCGCTCGAGTCCGAACCGGTCGACCCTCGCCTCTGAGGCGCCGACGCCCGCGTCGGCCCGGCCAGGACGGTCAGGACGGCGCGGGGCCGGAGGACTCGCGGACGACGAGGTGCGTGGGCAGCTCGACGGGCGCGCCGGCACGGGGGTGCACCGGGTCGAGGGACGCGAGCAGGAGCTCGGCGGCGTGGTGACCCGCCTTCTCGAGCGGGGCGCGGACGGTGGTGAGCGAGGGGCGCACGAGGTCCGCGCCGAACACGTCGTCGCAGCCGACGACGCTCATCTCGTCGGGGACGCGCACGCCACGGTGCTCGAGCCGTTCGAGCATGCCGAACGCGAGCAGGTCGTTGAACGCCAGCACACCGGTCGCGCCGGACTGCACGACGGCGTCGGCGGCGGCGGGGCCGGCCTCGCGCTGCGGGGCGTAGGGCCCCAGGGCGGTCAGCTCGACGCCGAGCCGCCGCGCCGCCTCCGCGAGCGCGGTGCGGCGCCGCCCGTCGGACCACGAGGTGCGCGGCCCGCCCGCGTACGCGACGCGCCGGTGCCCGAGCGAGGCGAGGTGCTCGAGCGCCTGGACGGCGCCGCTGGGGGTGTCGATGACGACGCTCGGGCTGGTCAGCGCCGGGAAGGTGCGGTTGAGCGTGACGAGCGGGATGTCGCCGGACCAGCGCACGAGGCTGTCGTCGTCGAGGCGCGAGGCGGCGAGGATGACGCCGTCGACCGAGCGGCGCAGCGAGCGCAGGGCGCGTTCCTCGGCCTCAACCGACTCCTCGGTGTCGACGAGCACGTGCGCGTAGCCGCCCTCGCGCAGCCGTGACTGCGTGCCACGGATGACGCCGAAGAAGAACGGGTTGGTGATGTCGGGGACGACGAGCGCCACGGTCCAGGTCCGCCCGGAGCTGAGCGCGCGGCCGGCCGCGGACGCGGAGTAGCCGAGCTCGCGCGCGGCGTCGAGGACGCGCTGCGCGGTCGCCTCGCTCACGCGGCCGGGCTTGGTGAGCGCGCGCGAGGCGGTCGACACGGCCACGCCGCTGCGCTCCGCCACGTCGCGGAGCGTCGCTGCTCGTTCTGCCACCTCGTGGGCCTCCGGACGACGGGGACGGGGTCTGCCGCGGATCATCCTCGCAGCCGCGCGGCCTCTCGGGCAACTGTGCGCAAACGGTTGCCAAAGGGTGAAACGGCTGGCTATGGTCGCGGGGTCACGACACGTGCGGCACCGGCGCCGCCGACCGAGGAGACCCCGACGTGAGCACCACCCCGCTCGCCGAGCCCATCGCCTTCCCCGAGCCCGCCGAGCGCGACGTCATCGCCCGCGCCGAGGTGCTGGTCACCAGCCCCGACCGCAACTTCGTCACGCTGCGCGTCACGACGGCCGACGGGGTCGTCGGCCTCGGCGACGCGACGCTCAACGGCCGCGAGCTCGCGGTCGCCAGCTACCTCGGCGACCACGTGGTCCCCCTGCTGGTCGGGCGCGACGCGCAGCGCATCGAGGACACGTGGCAGTTCCTGTACCGCTCGGCGTACTGGCGCCGCGGGCCCGTGACGATGGCCGCGATCGCGGCGGTCGACACCGCGCTGTGGGACATCAAGGCGCGTCGCGCCGGCATGCCGCTGTACCAGCTGCTCGGCGGCGCGAGCCGCGCGGGCCTGCTCGCGTACGGGCACGCGTCGGGCCGTGACGTGCCCGCGCTGCTCGACTCGGTGCGCCGCCACCTCGACGAGGGGTTCCGCGCGATCCGCGTGCAGACGTCCGTGCCGGGCGTGCGCACGGTCTACGGCGTCGCGAGCCAGCCCACCACCACCGGCACGCGCTATGACTACGAACCCGCGCAGCGCGCGGTCGTGCCCGCCGAGGAGGACTGGGACACACGCGCCTACCTGCGCCACATCCCGGGCGTGTTCGAGGCGGTGCGCGGCGAGTTCGGCCCCGCCCTGCCGCTGCTGCACGACGGGCACCACCGCATGCGCCCCGTCGAGGCGGCGCGGCTCGGCAAGGCCCTCGAGCCCTACGACCTGTTCTGGCTCGAGGACTGCACGCCCGCCGAGAACCAGGAGGCGCTGCGCCTGGTGCGGCAGCACACCACCACGCCGCTCGCGATCGGCGAGGTGTTCAACACCGCGTGGGACTACCAGACGCTCCTGCGCGAGCAGCTCATCGACTACGTGCGCGGGTCCGTCACGCACACGGGCGGCGTCACCGCGCTGCGCAAGGTCGCCGACCAGGCCGCGATGTACCAGGTCCGCACGGGCTTCCACGGGCCCACGGACATCTCCCCCGTCGGCATGGCCGCCGCCCTGCACCTCGGCCTGGCGATCCACAACTTCGGCATCCAGGAGCTCATGCCGCACTCCCCGCGCACGCGCGAGGTGTTCCGCACGTCGTACACGTTCACGGGCGGCTACCTGCACCCGGGCGACGAGCCGGGCCTCGGGGTCGGGTACGACGACGAGGCGGCCGCGGCGCACCCGTACGAGCCCGCCTACCTGCCGTTCACGCGCCTGCACGACGGCACCATCCACGACTGGTGAGGCCGGTGACGACACGTCCGACGAGCCCGACGGGCCGGCCCTGGCACGCGGCCTGGCTGCCCGACGAGGTGCTCCGCCCGGCCGGGCGACGGCGCGTGCGGCTGCTGGCCGACGGTGACGACCCGGTCCTGACCACCCTGCGCGACGAGCTCGTGCGGGCCACCGGGCTCCACGGCGGCGCCGTGGTGCACGACGAGCGCGCCCACCTGACCCTCGCGCTCGCGTCCGACGCGCGCGTCCTGCCCGCGCTGAGCGGCGCGGCAGGACGCGCGCTGGACCTCGCGCGACGGCCGGGGGTCGACGGCGAGCTCGGCCGCCAGGGCTTCGTCGTCGGACGGGACGGCGAGACCCTCGTCGTCGTCGCCGCGACCCCGGTCGGGCTGCTGGCCGGGTGGCACCACGTCCTGCGCACCGGCGAGCCGCTGTTCGACGAGCAGGTGCTCGACGAGGTCTCCGGGCTCGTCGACCACCTGCCCGCCGTCGCGATCCGCAAGCTCGACCACTGGGACAACATCGCCGCGGACTCCCCCATGGGCCCGGTCGAGCGCGGGTACGCCGGCGCGTCGCTGTGGTTCGCCGACGGTCGGCTGCGTGACGACCTCACGCGAGTGCACGACTACGCGCGCCTGCTCGCGCACGTCGGCGTCAACGCGGTGTGCGTCAACAACGTCAACGTGCACGAGCGCGAGTCGGCGCTGCTGACGTCCGGGCTGGACCAGGTGGCACGGCTGGCCGAGGTGTTCCGCGCCCAGGGCATCCGCACGTACCTCGCGGTGGACTTCGCCGCGCCGATCACCTCGGGTGCGCTCACGACGAGCGACCCGCTGGACGACGACGTGCGCGCCTGGTGGGCGAACGCCGCGGCCGGGGTGCACGCGGCGGTCCCGGACTTCGGCGGGTTCGTCGTCAAGGCGGACTCCGAGGGGCGGCCCGGGCCGTTCGCGTACGGCCGCTCGCACGCCGACGGCGCGAACCTGCTGGCGCGCGCGCTGGCCCCGTACGGCGGCACGGTGTTCTGGCGCGCGTTCGTGTACGACCACCGCCAGGACTGGCGGGACCGGAGCACCGACCGTGCCCGCGCCGCGTACGACCACTTCACCCCGCTCGACGGGCAGTTCGACGAGAACGTCGTCGTGCAGGTCAAGCTCGGGCCGGTCGACTTCCAGGTGCGCGAGCCCCTGTCCCCGCTCATCGCCGCGATGCCGCGCACCCGCCTGGCGATGGAGCTGCAGGTCACCCAGGAGTACACCGGCCAGCAGCGGCACGCGTGCTACCTCGCCCCGCTGTGGCGCGAGGCGCTCGACTTCCGGCCGTGGGGTCCGCTCGACCCCGCGCGGCCGGGCCGGACCGTCGCCGACGTCGTGCGCGGGGACGGGACGCTCGCCGGCGCGCTCGCCGCGGTGGCCAACGTCGGCGACGACCCGTTCTGGACCGGGCACCCCCTCGCGCAGGCCAACCTCTACGCGTACGGCCGGCTCGCGTGGGACCCGACCCTCGCCCCGTCGGCGCTGCTCGACGAGTGGCTCGCGCTGACGTTCCCCGGCTGCGACGAGCGCGTGCGCGCGACCGTGCACGCGGTCCTCGACGACTCGTGGCGCGTCTACGAGAGCTACACCGCGCCGCTCGGAGTCGGCTTCATGGTCAAGCCGAACGGCCACTACGGTCCCGACGTCGACGGCTACGAGTACTCCCCGTGGGGCACGTACCACTTCGCCGACCGTGACGGCATCGGCGTCGACCGCACGCGGGCCACCGGCACCGGGTTCACCGGCCAGTACCCGGCGCCCTGGTGCGACGTCTACGAGTCGCTCGACACGTGCCCCGACGAGCTCCTGCTGTTCTTCCACCACGTGCCCTACACGCACGTGCTGCACTCGGGCTCGACGGTGGTCCAGCACGTCTACGACACCCACGTCGCGGGCGCGCAGGCCACCGAGCGCATGCGCGAGACGTGGCGCGAGGTGCGGGGGCTGGTCCCCGACGCCGTGTACGCCCGCGTCGCGGAGCGGCTCGACGAGCAGGTCCGCTCCGCCGCCGAGTGGCGCGACCAGGTCAACACCTACTTCTGGCGCAAGTCCGGCATCCCCGACCCCGCCGGCCGCGTCATCCCCTGACCCGTCCCCGCCCCGGCCCGGTCCGCAGTCGGCGGAGGGGCGGGCTCAGTCGGTCGGGGACGTGAAGCGGGCGGTGACGTCGGCGACGACCGGCGTGGCGGTGCGGACCAGGCACGCCACGGCGAGGGTCGCGAGCGCCAGGACGAGGCGGTCCGTGGTGACCGTCGCCAGCGTCGCGCCCAGGACGACGAGCGTCAGGTTGCCGAGCGCGGCGACGGGGCGCGCCGCGAGGTAGTACGCCGCCAGCCGCACCACGTCCCGGGTCCGGAACGCGAACAGCGACGACAGCACGAGCGCGTTGCCCGCCCACACGAGCAGCGCGACGGCCACCACCAGCGACGCGACCGCCCAGCCCTGCCCGACGACGGCACCGGCGTGCAGGACGTCGACCGCCAACAGCGCGAGCACGACGAGCATGGGCACCCACCACGCGAGCACGTCCCGCCACGACAGGCGGTAGCCGCGCCAGAACCACGACGCGGGCGTGAGGTCACGCTGGTCGGGGGGCGAGACGAGGTAGGCGCGCCAGGCGTACGTCGCGGCGCCGAGCGCGGGTCCGAGCGGTACGAGGCACAGCGCGACGAGCGGCGCGTTGGACACCGAGCGGTCGAGCAGGACCAGGGCCAGCAGCCCGGGCAGCGCCGTGAGCAGGATCAGCAGCTCGATCACCAGCGCCCAGTACACCGCCGCCGACCAGCGCGACAGCGGTCCACGGCCGATCTCGGAGGCCGGGGTGCTGCGGTCCGTCACGGTCACGGTCCCTCCTCCTGACGCGCGGTGGCGGCCGGTGGCGGCCCGGGCACGCACCCGGACCGCCACCGGAGGCCGTCAGCCCTGCGCGCGCTCGAGCGCGGTGTTGAACGTGGCGACGTACTGGTCCATGTTCAGCGCCTTGAGCTCGCCGACGAACGCGTCCCACTCGGACAGGGGCCGCTTGCCGAGGATGAACGCGGCCGTGCCCTGCGTGACCGCGTCGTTGAGCGACGTCTGCCACAGGTTGACCTGCTCCTGCTCCATCTCCTCGAGCGGCGCGGCGGGTGCGAGCGGCAGCTCGGTCTTCGTCGACATCTCCTCGACGAACTCCTTGACCTCGTCGGAGGACGTGGACGCGACGAGCTCGTCGGACGACCCGTTGGCCAGCATGAACACACCGTTGCTGAAGCCGAAGTCGGCGTTGAGGAGCTTCGGCGCACCCGGGTTCAGGCCGTTCCAGTCGACGTCGTCGGCGAGCGTGCGGGTGTCGCCGTCCTTGGTGTACGTGGTGCCCTCGACCCCCCACTTGGCGAACTCGATGCCCTCGTCGGAGTAGTACAGCCAGTCGACGAACTGCAGCAGCGCGAGGAAGTTCGGGTTCTCGGCCGCCTTGGCCGACAGCATGAAGCCCGGACCGGTGCGGCTGCCCGCCGAGACGTTGTCGCCCGCGGGGCCGGACGGCACGCGCAGCAGCCGCAGCGTCGCGTCCGTGCCGGCGTCCGTGAAGGACGTGCGGTACGTGGTGATCTCCTGCGTGTTCCCGGAGATGGTGAGCGACTCGCCGGACGTGAACTTCTGGATCGCGGTGTCGTCGTCCTGCGTGATCGACTCGGGGTCGAGCAGACCGTCCGCGACGAGGCCCGCGAAGTACTCGACGAGCTGCTTGTAGCCCTCGGTCGCGGGCGCGTACTGGTACTCGCCCGACTCCTCGTCGTACCAGAGCCCGTTGCCGAAGCCCCACCCGGCGACCGTGCCGAAGTTCGGCGAGGCGATCTGCAGCGTCGCGCCGAGCGGGACGTTGTTGGTGGTCGACCAGCGGTCGGACATGGGCCACGCGTCGGGGTTCTTCTGCTTGAGGGTCGCGAGGTCGGCCTTGAAGTCGTCCCAGGTCTCGGGCGCCTCGGTGATGCCCGCGGCGTCCCACTGGTCCTGGCGCGTGACGATCGAGTACTGCGGCTGCGGCGACTCGAACAGGCCCGGGAGCATGTAGTACTTGCCGTCCACCTGGCGCAGGTTGTCGATCGCCTGCTCGAGTCCCCAGTCGGCGACCTTCTGCTGGAAGTTCGGCATGTACTGCACGTAGTCGCTGATGGGCAGGAGCGCACCGCCCGCGACGAACTGCGTCTCCTGGCCCGGGTAGGTCACCGGGATCAGGTCCGGCGCGTCGCCGGCCGAGATGATGAGCGACTTCTTCGCGTCCCAGTCGGACAGCGGGGCGCTCGTGATGTCGAACGACACCTTGGTGTTGGCCTTGAGCTCGGAGAAGAAGAGCCAGTCCTTCTTGAGCGGGTAGTTCGGGTGGTCCCGGTACAGCAGCGAGAACGTCACGGGCTCGGTCGCGACGAACGGCGTGCCGGCGGCGAAGTCGGCCATGGCGCCGACGCTGTGCTCCTCGTCGATAGTGACGCCGCTCGCGGTCGCGTCGCCTCCCGTCGCCTGTGGCTCCGGGTCGTCCGACGAGCACGCGGTGAGCGTCAGCACGAGCGCGGCCGCGGAACCGAACGCGACTACGCTCTTCTTCGTCGATCTCATGACCTTCTCCTTCTCCGGTGGAACTTCGTCGTCCTGCTCGGTGCTGGGAATGCGAACGGGGTCGATAGGGCGCACGCCGGGTTCACGGCCCGGCGTGCGCCCGCTCGTCATTGCTTGACCGCGCCGAGCATCACGCCCGACACGAAGTACCTCTGGATGAACGGGTAGAGGCACACGATCGGCAGGACCGTGAGCAGCATCGTCACGGACTGCACGTTGGAGGCGATCTGGGTCGTGTTGTCGAGGCTCCCGCCGGCCACCGTGGTCCCCGACGTCACGCCCGCCATGAGGTTGCGCAGGTACACCGTCACCGGGTAGTTGTGCGGGTCCGTCATGTACAGGTAGGCGGAGAACCAGCTGTTCCAGAACGCCACGGCGTAGAACAGCACCATCGTGGCGAGCACGGCCTTGGACAGCGGGATCACGATCCGGAAGAAGATGCCGTACGTCGACATGCCGTCGATCGCGGCGGCCTCCTCGAGCTCGTCGGGGAAGTTCTCGAAGAACGACTTCATGACGAGCAGGTTGAACACGCTGATCGCGTTCGGCAGCACGATCGCCCAGATGGTGTCCTTGAACCCGAGCGTGTTGATGAGCACGTAGTTCGGCACCAGGCCGCCGTTGAAGAACATCGTGAGCACCGCGACGCCGATGAAGAACGTGCGGCCCTTGAGGTGCTTCTTCGACAACGCGTACGCGTACGTGGTGGTGAGGGCCATCGCGATCGCGGTGCCGACGACCGTGTACACGACCGTGTTCTTGTAGTTGACCCAGAACATGTCGTCCGACATCACGACCTGGAACGTCGTGAGGTTGAACCCGCGCGGCACCAGGTTGACCTGGCCCGAGTTGATGTAGCCCTCGGAGCTGAACGCCTGCGCCACGATGTTGACGAACGGGTACAGCACGAGCGCGCACATCACGAGCAGCAGCGCCGCGTTCGCGACGCGGAACGCGGTGTAGCCCGCCCCGTCGCGCGGGCGGACCCCGCGCGGCACCCGCGCGCGCGGCCGGCCGAGGTCGACCTTCCTCGTCGTCACGTCGCTCACCACAGCGAGGCCCCACGGTGCGCTTGGAGATCGCGTTGGCCGACAGGATCAGCGTCAGGCCGATCAGCGCCTCGAACAGCCCGATCGCGGTCGCGTAGGAGACGCTGTTCGAGACGATGCCGACGCGGTACAGGTAGGTCGAGATGACGTCGGCCGTCGAGTAGATCACCGGGTTCTGCAGCAGCAGGACCTTCTCGAAGCCGACCGCCATGAACGAGCCGATGTTGAGGATGAGCAGCACGATCATCGTCGGCCGGATGCCGGGCAGCGTGATGTGCCACGTCTGGCGCCACCGGTTGGCGCCGTCGATCCGCGCGGCCTCGTAGAGCTGCTCGTCGATCGTCGTGAGCGCCGCGAGGTAGAGGATCGTGCCCCACCCGACGGTCTGCCACACCTCGGAGGTCAGGTAGATGGGGCGGAACCAGTCGGGGTCCTGGAAGAACGCGACAGCGGTCCCGCCGAGCGACGTGACGACCTGGTTGACCGTGCCCTTGGCGGCCGTGAGCTGGAAGACCATGCCGGCGACGATGACGACCGACATGAAGTGCGGGAGGTAGCTGATCGTCTGCACGGCGCGCTTGAACCGCCGCGAGCGCAGCTCGTTGAGCATGAGCGCGAGGACGACCGGTAGCGGGAAGACCACGACGAGCGTGAGGCCACCGAGGACCACCGTGTTCCAGAACGCGGACCAGAACGCGGGGTCCTGGATGAACATCCGCACGTAGTACAGGCCGACCCACTCGTCGCCGAAGATGCTCGAGCCGGGCCGGAAGCGGCGGAACGCCACGACGTTGCCGAGGATCGGCAGGTACCGGAACACCGCGAAGAAGACCAGCGGGAGCACGAGGAACGAGTACAGCCGCCAGTCACGGGCGAGCGCCTGGCGCCACGTGCGACGCGGTGGTCGGTCCAGGCGCGGGGGCCGCGAGCGTGCGCCCGGCCACCTCTGCGGCGCGCGCGGCTCCACGACGCTCGTCGCGCCTGCGGTGTCGCTGACCATGGGGCGAAGCTCCTCTCACCTCGTCGTGAGCCGGCAGGTCCTGATGTCGCCGTCCGGTGTGCCGCCGACGTCCCGTGACCGTGCGGGGCAAATCGGATGGCTAACGGTTGCCACGCATGTTGCCACAGGGGGTGCGGCGTGTACACCCTGCGAACCGCGTCAGATGGGTCGCTGGTACGACGCGAGCGGCAACCGGTACGCGAGGTCGACCGCCGTCTCGTGCGCCTCGTCCAGGTCCAGCCGGTGCTCCGCGACGAGCCGCGCGAGGAACCCCGCGTCCACCCGGCGCGCCAGGTCGTGCCGCGCCGGGATCGAGCAGAACGCGCGCGTGTCGTCCACGAAGCCCGTCGTGTTGTAGAAGCCCGCGGTGTCCGTCACGGCCTCGCGGAACCGCCGCATCGAGTCGGGGGTGTCGAGGAACCACCACGGCGCTCCGAGCCGCATCGCCGGGTACACGCCCGCGAGCGGTGCGAGCTCACGCGAGTAGGCGTCCTCGTCGACCGTGAACACGACCAGCCGGAACCGGGGATGGTGCCCGAACGCCTCGAGCAGCGGGCGCAGCCCGTGCACGAAGTCGGTCGCCACCGGGATGTCGTAGCCCACATCCGGTCCGCGCAGCGCGTCGACCTGGGTGTCGTACCCCCGCAGGACCCCGGGATGCAGCTGCATGACGAGGCCGTCCTCGCACGACGTCCGCGCCATCTCGAACAGCAGGTGCCCCGCGAGCGCGCCGGCCTGCTGCGCGTCGAGCGCGTGCCCGGCCTCGGCGGCACGCAGCGCGGCGACGACGAGCGCGTCGGCCTCGTGGTCGTCGAGGCGCTCCGCCCGCAGCGTCCGCATGCCGTGGTCGGTCGCGAGCGCACCGCGCTCGACGAAGTGGCCCCGGCGGACCGCCAGCGCCTCGACGAGCGTGCGCGCGTCGCGCACGCGCACCCCGGTGAGCTCGTCGAGCCGCGCGACGCGCTGCCCCCACCCGGGCGCCGCGGCGTCGAGCAGCGCGTCCGGCCGGAACGTCGGCACGACCCGGCCCGGCAGCCCCGCGTTCTCGAGCGCGGCGTGCGCGTCGAGCGGGGCGGTCGCGTCGTCGGTCGTGGCGAGCAGCTCGAGCTGGAACCGTTCGAACAGGGCACGCGGCCGCGTCTGCGGCTTGGCCAGCGCCTCGGCCATCTGGTCGTAGGTCTCGTCGGCGGTCTGCGCCGACGGGCGCACCGTCACGCCGAGCACGTCCACGAGCTCGTGCTCGAGCCAGAACCGCGTCGGCGTGCCGCGCAGCACGTGCCAGCGCGAGGCGACCTGCCGCCAGATCTCGCGCGGGTCACGCTCGACGGCGCCGCCGTCACGGCGCGGGACACCCAGCGCGTCGAGGCTCACGCCCTGCGAGACGAGCAGCCGCAGCAGGTAGTGGTCGGGTACGACGAGGAGCTCGGCGGGGTCACGGAACGGCTCGTCGGCCAGGAGCAGGTCCACGTCGACGTGGCCGTGCATCGAGACGAGCGGCAGGTCCTGGGTGCCGGCGAGCAGCTCGCGCGCGATGGCCCGGACGGTGGGCTCGGCCGGCAGCGCCCGGTCGGGGTCGAGGGTCAGGGCGGGGCGCGTCACCGCGGTTCCTTCCGGTCGCGGCCGGACCTCGTCGTCCGACTCTCTGCTGCAAACGTTTGCCATGCGAGTTTGTCACTTTCGCCGACATCGGCGCAACCAGGCACGTCACGCGACGGACGCACGCTCGGACGGCGCGCTCAGACCGCCCGCTCGCACGCGTCGAGCATGCGCAGCGCGGCGTCCCGCACCCGCGCGGCCTCGTCGACGTCGATCCCCAGCCGGTCGAGCATCGCGGCGGGCACGCCGACGGCCTGCGCGCGCATCGCGGCACCCGCGTCGGTGAGCTCGATGAGCAGCGCGCGCTCGTCCCGCTCGTCCGTCCGGCGCGCGACGAGCCCACGGTCCTCGAGCCGGCGCACGAGCGGCGACGCGGTGGCCGGCTCGAGGTGCAGACGCCCGGCGAGCCCCGCGAGCGACATCGGCCCGTGCTGCCACAGCGCGAGCATCGCGAGGTACTGCGGGTGCGTCAGGCCGAGCGGCTCGAGCAGCGTGCGGTAGGTCCCGACGAGCGCACGGGCGGCGGCGGACAGCGCGAGGCACACCTGCGCCTCGAGCGCGAGAGGGTCGTCGGTCACGCGCGTCATCCTAGGTCGATCGTGAGGGCACTTATAGTGAGGGCACTTATCACCGTCGCCAGGAGGCACCGCATGTCCCGCTCGCCGCGCACCGGTCGCGCGTTGACCGACTGGCTCGCGCGTCACCTCCTCGGCCCCGCGCAGGTCGGCGACAGCCGCGAGCCCGCACGCCCGACGACCGAGCAGGAGCACGCCCGCGAGCAGGAGCTGCGCAGCACCCTCGTGCGGGTGCAGGACGCCAACGGACGCACCTACCTCGTCGAGCGGTCCGCCACCGAGCCCGACGAGCGCGACGTCTGACGCTCGCCGCGCGCCCCCCGCGGCGAGCGGTTACGTTCGAGACAACCACGAGGGAAGGACGACGCGATGGGTCTCGACGACAAGATCAAGCACCAGGGCGAAGAGCTCGCGGGCAAGGCCAAGGAAGGCCTCGGCAAGGCCACGGGCGACGAGGACACCGAGCGTGAGGGCCGCGCCGAGCAGGCCGAGGCCGGCGTCAAGCAGGCCGGTGACCACGTGAAGGACGCCGCGAAGGACGTCAAGGACGCCTTCTGACGGCAGCCGAGCAGACCTGGGCGCTCCCAGCGGGCGACCAGGACGCGACGAGGGCGGGACCACGCGGTCCCGCCCTCGTCGCGTCTCAGGCGAGCGCGGCAGCCCCGCTCGTCATCCCGCGTGCGCGCTCGGCGCGCGTCACCCGTGGGCGAGCTCGGCGCGCAGGAGCGCTGCGGTGGCCTCGGCGGCGATCTCGTGCCCCGCACCGCCCGGGACCTCGACGTACCGCGCGGCCGCCAGCTCGCCCGCGAGCGCCGCGCCAGCCGCACGCAGCGTCGGCCACGTCTGCGCACCGCAGACCACGAGCGTCGGGACCGCGAGCGCACGCATCGCGGGGGTCGGGACGTTCGGCGCGGCCGTGATCGTCGCGTCGTACACGCACGTCTGCGCGAGCTCCTCGAGCGCGTGCCAGCCCGGTGACCGTCGCGCCTGCTCGACCATCGCCGCCGGCAGGCCGATGACCTCGCGCTGCATGGTGGCGACGGCGTCGCCCAGGTGTCCCTCGGCGACGAGACCGGCGAGCCGGCGCGGCACGTCCGGCGCCGCGGCGGGCAGGCCGGCGAGCGAGAACGGCGCCTCGTACAGCACGAGGGCCGTGACGGGCAGGCCGGCCGCCGCCGCGTGCAGCGCGAGGTTCGCGCCCGACGAGAAGCCCAGCACCGCAGCGCGGCCGCCCTCGGCCGCGACCACCGCCTCGAGGTCCTCCACCTCGCGGTCGACCGTGTAGGAGAACGCCTCGTGCGGGACGATCGCGTCGCCGCTGTCCCCCCGGCCCCGCCGGTCCACGAGCACGGACGTGAACACGTCCACGAGGAGCTCGGCCAGCGGGCGGAACACCTCACGCGTGGTGAACGCGCCCCCGACCATCACGAGCGGCGGGCCGACGCCCGAACGCTCGTACGCGATCGTCGTCCCGTCGCCCGACCGAGCCGTGCAGAGCTCACCCGCGGTCATGAGCCTTCCCTCCGCCCCCGGGACGCCGATGTCCCGGTCCCTGCGTCCACCGTAGGACGCACGCGACGGGACGACGAGGTCCCTGCACCCGGTTGTGGACGACGAGGCGTCAGCTCCGACCCGGCACCGGATCGGCGCCGGGTCAGTCCTGCGCGGCGTCGAGCCCGAGCAGTCGCCGCCACGCGCGGTGGTGCTCCACGCACACGCAGCCCGGCTCGTCGAACGCCGACGCCACGAGCGCCGCCTCACGCTCGAGCACCGCCGCACCCTCGTCGACGAACGTGAACTGCGCTCCCCCGGCGACCTCGGGCGTGTCCGTCTCCACCCCCACGCTCCACGCGACGCCCGCCGCCTGTGCCGCGGCGACGGCCGGCCGCGCGAGCGCGACGATCCCGTCGGCGCCGTCCGCGTGGTCCGCGAACGCGACGACCACCACGCGCTCGACCCGCCGCAGGACCGCGTCGAGCAGCGTGCCCGGCTCGTCCGGGGCGGGCACGGTCGTGAGCCACCACGGCGCGTCCGCCCCGAGCGGGACGTCCACGGCCGCGCGCGTCGCGTCGAGCACCGCGAGCCACGCGCGCGCGCCCGGGGCCGGGTCCGTCTGCCACGCGGGCAGGGTCCACGGCTCGACGTCGAGCTGCACCGCGTCGAGCGCGCCGCCCGCCGAGCGCAGCGCGGCGTCGGCCCACGTCGCGGCGAGCGCGGGCTGGTCGAGCCAGCCCGGGTCGCCGCCGAGCGCACCCACGGCGACGCCCGCAGCGCGCAGCGCGCGCGCCGCGTCGCCGAACCACTCCCCGACGGGCCCCTCGTCGGCCGCCCACGGGGCCGCGAGGTGCACGCGGCCCAGCCCGCGCGTGGCCGCGAACGCCGCGAGCGGGGCAGGTGCGGCCGGCGCGTACCCCCGCCCACGCGCGTCGTCCTGCTGCGACACCGGGTTGTCCCACGCCCACATCGACCCCACCGCGCTCGTCATGGCGCCACCGTGGCACGCGGCGCGGCGTCGCGCGCGGCGGGCGCACGCCGCGCGCGGCGGGTGCATGTGGCGCGCGGCGTCGCCGCTCGACGTGCCGACCCGGACGGGGCGTGCCTAGCCTGACCGGACCGACCACGAGGAGGACCCCATGTCGCTCGACGACCGCACCGTCGCCTTCCTGCTCACCGACGGCTTCGAGGACAGCGAGCTCACCCACCCGTGGGCGGCCCTGACGGACGCCGGAGCGCGCGCGTCGCTCGTGTCCCCCACGGACGTCACGGTCGTCGGGAAGAACGGGTACGAGCAGAACATCGACCTCCCGGTCGCCACCGCCGACGCCGCCGACTTCGACGCGCTCGTGCTGCCGGGCGGCGTGGTCAACGCGGACGACCTGCGGATGTCGCAGGACGCCGTCCGGTTCGTGCGCGAGTTCGTCGACGCGGGCAAGCCCGTGGGCGTGATCTGCCACGGCGCGTGGGTCCTCGTCGAGGCGGACGCGGTCCGCGGGCGGCGCATGACGAGCTACCCGTCGCTGCGCACCGACCTGACGAACGCGGGCGCGCAGTGGGTGGACGAGCAGGTCGTCGTCGACGGGCCGCTCGTGTCCAGCCGGACGCCCGACGACCTGCCCGCGTTCGGCGAGGCGCTCGTCGAGGCGGTCGGCGCGGGTGGCACGTCCCGGGGCTGACGCCGTCCGGCACGGCCGCGCCACGTAGACTCGGGCGACCCCCGGGAGGTGCACGTGATCGGTCAGCGCACGACGCGCCAGCGACGCGCGATCGGCCAGCTCATGGACGAGCTCGCGGACTTCCGCAGCGCGCAGCAGATCCACCAGCTCCTCGCGCAGCGGGGCGAGGACATCGGCCTGGCGACGGTGTACCGCACGCTCGGGGCGATGGCCGCGAGCGGCGAGTTCGACGTGCTGCGCACCGCGACCGGCGAGACGCTGTACCGCCGGTGCGAGCGGCAGGGGCACCACCACCACCTCGTGTGCCGCAGCTGCGGGCGCACCGTCGAGGTGCAGGCCGCCGCGTTCGAGACGCTCGTCGCCTCGCTGTCCGACGAGACGGGCTTCGTGGACGTGTCGCACACGCTCGAGCTGTTCGGCACGTGCGCGACGTGCGCCGAGGAGCTCGCGACCTCCTGACGGGGCCGACGAGGGACGCGGCCGTTCAGGCCGCGACGGCCTGCGTCCTGCGCGCCCAGCCGCGCCGCGTGCGCGCGCGTCCGACGAGCCGGCACACGACGTAGATGACGAACGAGATCGTCGTGACGTACGGGCTGATCGGCACCGAGCCGCCGAGCGCGAGCAGGATCCCGCCGACCGCGCTGGTCATCGCGAACCCCACCGACAGCAGGGGCACCACCACGGGCGACGCCGACACGCGCGTCGCGGCCGCGGCGGGCGTGATCAGCAGGGACAACACGAGCAGCGCGCCGACCACCTGCACCGCGAGCGCGACCGCCAGCCCGAGCAGGAGCATGAACGCCAGACCCAGGGCGCGCGTCGGCACACCGCGCGCGGCCGCCACGTCCGGGTCCACGCTGGCGAACGTCAGCGGGCGCCACATCGCGAGCAGGCCCGCGACGACGAGCGCGGCGACCACCAGGAACACCGACAGCCGGGTCGAGTCCACCGCCACGACCTGCCCCGTGAGCAGCCCGAACTTGTTCGCCGCACGGCCCGGGTAGAGCGCGAGGAAGAGCACGCCGAGGCCCAGCCCGAACGGCATGAGCACGCCGATGATCGAGTTCCGGTCGCGCGCACGCGTGCCCAGCAGACCGATCACGACCGCCGCGACGACCGAGCCGAGCACCGCGCCGAGCATGACGTCGACCGACAGCAGCAGCGCCGCCGCCGCGCCCGCGAACGACAGCTCGCTGATCCCGTGCACCGCGAACGCGAGGTCGCGCTGCATGACGAACACCCCGACGAGACCGCCGACGAGCCCGAGCACCGCGGCCGCGATCAGCGAGTTGTGCACCAGGCCGAGCAGCGCGCCGTAGTCGCTGAAGTCGAACACCCGCCGCCACCAGTCGTCGGCGACCTCCGCCCGCACCCCGGCGGGCGCAGCGCTCGTCAGGGCGCTCGTCAGGGCGCTCGTCGCGAGCACGCTCATGCCTCGGCCTCCTCGACGTGGTGGTGCTCGTCGTCGCCGCCGACGATGACGACGCGCCCGTGCGAGCGCAGGACGTCGACGGGCGTGCCGTACAGCGCGGTGAGCCGGCTCGAGGTGAGGACCTCGTCGGGCGCGCCGATCGCGTGCCCGGCGGGTCCCAGGTACAGGACGCGGTCCGTGTACGGGAGCACGGGGTTGATCTCGTGGGTCACGAACACCACGGCCGTGCCCCGCTCGCGGCGCATGGCGTCGATCAGCGCGGTGACCTCGTGCTGGTGGCGCAGGTCCAGCGACAGGAGCGGCTCGTCGCACAGCAGCAGCCCGGGCTCCGTGCCGAGCGCCTGCGCGATGCGCACGCGTTGCTGCTCACCGCCCGAGAGCATGCCGAGCGGGACGTCCGCGTACGACGTCGCCCCGACCGCCGCGAGCAGCTCGTCCACCCGCGCACGCGTGCGGCGCCCGCCGACACCCCACCGGTCGCCGTCGAGGCCGAGCCGCACCAGGTCCCGCGCACGCACGGGCGTCGCCGGGTCGATCAGCCGCTGCTGCGGGATGTACCCGACCGCGCGGCTCCCGCGGCGCGGCGGGCGGCCCAGGATGCTCAGGCGCCCGCCGTCGAGCGGCGCGAGCCCCAGGATCGCGCGCAGCAGGCTCGTCTTGCCCGACCCGTTGGGGCCCAGCACGGTGAGGAACTCCCCCGGTCGCACGACGAGGTCGAGGTCCGACCACACGACGCGCGGCCCGTAGGCCAGCCGCGCCCCCGCGAGCTCGAGCGGCGCCGCCGGTGCGCTCACGCGAGCGCCTGGGCGAACGCGTCCAGGTTCCCCGCCATCCACGACACGTAGTCCTCGCCCTCCGGCAGCGTCTCGGTCACGTCCACGACGGGGCGCCCCGCGGCCTGCGCCGCCTCGAGCACCTGGTCCGTCTGCGGACCCGTCGTCTGCTCGTTGTACACGAGGAACGCCACCTGGGGCGACGACACGAGGTCGAGCATCTCGCTCATCGCGGCCGGCGGGACGTCGGTCTCCTCCTCGACCGCCGCCGAGAACTGCGGGGGCGTGCGGTCCACGAGCCCCGCCGCCTCGACGAGGAACAGCGGGACCGGCTCGGTCGCGAGCACCTCGGCACCGCCGTGCTCCTCGGCGAGCCGCGCGGCCCGCTGCTCGAGCTCGGCGAGCCGCCCGACGAAGGCGTCCGCGTTGGCCCGCAGCTGCGCCGCGTGCTCGGGTGCGAGCGCCGCTAGCTCGTCCGCGACGTCCAGGGCGACCGCCTCGACCGTCGGCAGGTCGTACCAGACGTGCTCGTTGCCCTCGCCGTGCGCGTGGCCGTCCTCGGCGTGCGTCTCCTCGGCGTGCGTCTCCTCGGGCGACTCGTCGGCGTGCGCGTCGTCGGCCGCGTGGGAGTCGACCGCGACGACGACCGGCGGCGCCTGGTCGAGCGCGTCCAGCAGCTGCGACGCGAAGTCGTCGTAGCCCCCGCCGTTGACGACGACGAGGTCGGCGCGCGACATCGCGAGCTCGACGCGCGCGTTCGCCTCGAACGAGTGCGGGTCGACGGACGGGTCGTCGACGACCGACGTGACGTCGACGAGGTCGCCGCCGACCTGACGCACGACGTCGCCCCAGACGTTGGTCGACGCGACGACCGACAGCGTGGCGTCGTCGGACGCGCCGTCGGGCCCGTCGTCCGACGAGCAGGCGGCGAGAGCGAGGGCAAGGACGAGGGCGCCCGCCCCGGAGCGGGCGAGCGAGGTGGCGGCGCGGGCACGCATCGAGGACCCCTTTCACGGTGCCGCACCGTGCGGCCAGCGATAACGATAGCAGTTCCCAATAAGGATCTGGACCGTGCGACCCCGGTTCCTCGGAGACCGACGAGGGGGCCCGCGCCCACCCGGGCACGGACCCCCTCGTTCGTCGGGTCGGTCGTCAGCTGCCGGCCGTGGCCGTCGGCGCCGGCGTCGCCGCCTGCGTCGGCGTCACCGCGGTACCGCCCTCGAGCCTCGCCTCGGCGTCGAGCGCGTCCGCGATCGCCTGGTCGAGCGCGTCCTGCGACTCGCCGTACGCCGCGAAGTCACCCTCGGCGAGGGCCGCCTGACCCTCCTGGATCGCGACCCGCGCCCGCTCGAGCGCGTCCGCCAGGTCCGCCCGCGCCTTGGCGTCGGCGTCGCCGGGCTCCTGCGGCGTGGTCGGCTCCTCGGGCTTCTCACCACCCGTCCCCGGGTCCTCGCCGGCCGGCGGGGCGCCGGGGTCGGTCTCGACCCCCGAGTCCCCGTCGAACACGTCGTTGAGCGCGCCGTCGAGCGTCTCGGAGATCGCCACCTCGTCGCCGAACGCGACGATCACGCGCTGCAGCAGCGGGAACGTCGTCCCCGTCTCGGCCTGGAGGTACACGGGCTGGACGTAGAGCATCCCGTCGCCCACCGGGAGCGCGAGCAGGTTGGCGCGCACGATGTTCGCGCCACCACGGCCGAGCAGCGTGAACTCCTCGGCGACCTTCGAGTCGGTCGTCATGTTGTTGTTCACCTGGCCGGGGCCCGGCACCGAGCCGTCCCGGGGCAGCTCCAGCAGCCGGATCTTGCCGTACCCGGGCGCCTTCGTGCCGTCCTGCGACCCCGCGTCCGCGTCGACCGCGATGTACCCGCGCATCACGTTGCGGGCCTGCTGACCGAACGGGATGAACGTGGACGTGAGCGAGAAGCTCGCGCTCTTCTCCTCGGGCATCCGCAGCGTCATGTAGTACGGCGGCTGCGCGACGTTGCCCGCGGTGTTCGGGTCGTCCGGGACGGCCCAGAAGTCCGTGCCGGTGAAGAACTGCTTCGGGTTGCTCACGTGGTAGCGGGCGAGCAGCTCACGCTGCACCTTGAACAGGTCCTCGGGGTAGCGCAGGTGCGCCATGAGCTCGCCCTCGATCTCGCTGAGCGGCTGCAGCGAGGTCGGGAAGATCTCCTGCCACGCCCGCAGGATCGGGTCCTCGTCGTCCCACGCGTACAGCGTCACCGTGCCGTCGTACGCGTCGACCGTCGCCTTGACCGAGTTGCGGATGTAGTTCGCGGTCTTCGGCTGCAGCGCCTGGACGGTCTGCGACGACTGCGTGAGCGAGTCGACCGTCGCGTCGTCGAGCGTGACCTGCGCGGCGTACGGGTACTGGCTGCTCGTCGTGTAGCCGTCGACGATCCACACCACACGCCCGTCGACCACGGCCGGGTACACGCGCCCGTCGAGCGTCAGGTACGGCGCGACCTTCTCGACCCGGTCGCGCGGGCTGCGGTCGTACAGGATCTGCGAGTGCTCGTTCACGCGGTCCGAGAACAGGATCTGCTCCGAGCCGAACTTCACGGCGTACAGCAGCTTGTTCCACGCGTTGCCGACGCTCGGTCCCGCCGAGACGTCCTGCGTCGGGAAGCGCGTGTTGACCGAGCCGCCGCCGTCGTTCGTCGGACGGTCGAGCTCCCAGTCCGAGCCCTCGGGCCCGCCGACGATCGAGTACTGCGGCGAGCCCGGGCTGAAGTAGATGCGCGGCTCGTACTCGCCCAGCACGCCCTTCGACGGGATGCCGCTCTCGAGGAACGACGGGGCGCCGCGCGCCGCGGTCCGGTTGCCCGCCGCGGCGACCACGCCGTAGCCGTGCGTGTAGACCGTGACGTCGTTGGTCCAGTTGCGCTGCGACGCCTCGAGACCGCTGAGGTTGAGCTCGCGCGCGGCGATCACGGTGTCCTGGCTCTCGCCGTCGATCTCGTACCGGTCGACCGAGAGCGTGTCGGGGAAGCTGTAGAACGTCGTGACCTGCTGCAGCTGCTTGAACGACGGGCTGACGACCTGCGGGTCGAGCAGACGGATCGACGCCGCGGTCTCCGCGTCGTCGCGCAGCGCCTGCGGCTCCGCCGTGACCTTGGCGTCGTACTCCTTCACGTCGACGTCCTCGATGCCGTACGCGTCGCGCGTCGCCTCGATGTTGCGCTTGATGTACTCCGCCTCGGCGTCCTGCTGGTTCGGCTGCACCTGGAAGCGCTGCACGACGGCCGGGTAGATGCCGCCGACGGCGATCGCCGCGACCACCATCAGCCCCACGCCGATCAGCGGCATGCGCCAGTTGCCGCGCACCGCCGTCACGACGAACGTGACCGCGACGAACACCGCGATGCCCGCGAGGATCGCCTTGGACGGGATCACCGCGTGCACGTCGGTGTACGCGGCGCCGTCGAACTTCTCCGCGGTCTTGGTGAGGATCGAGTAGCGGTCCAGCCAGTAGTTGGCGGCGACGAGCAGCATGAGCACCGCGGCGATCACCGACAGCTGGATGCGCGCGGCCCGCGTGGTGCGCGGCATGTCGTTGCTGCCGCCGACCCGCAGGCCGCCGTACAGGTACTGGGTCGCGAGCGCCGCGACGCCCGAGAGCACCGTGACCGCGATGAGGAACGACACGACGAACCGGATGCCGGGCAGCACGAACAGGTAGAAGCCCAGGTCGATCCCGTACTGGGGGTCGGCCGTCCCGACGTGCTGCGCGTGCATCCAGAGCTGGACCGTGTCCCAGCGCTGCGACACCGCGGCACCGGCGAACAGGCCGAGCAGCGCGGGCGCGACGATCATGACGAGCCGGCGCAGCGGCTCGATGGCCTCGCGGTACTGGTCGAGGCTCGCCTGCTCGGGCGTCGACGGCGCGTACACGGGCCGGGAGCGGTACGCGTACCGCATCGTCAGCCCCACAGCGACGGCCATCGCCAGGAAGCCGACGACGAACAGCACGGCGCGCGTGCCCCACTCGGTGCGCAGCACCTCGATGAACCCGAGCTGGTCGAACCACAGCCACTCGGTCCACACCTGGGCGAGGATCAGGACGAGCACGACGATCGCGCCGAGCACGATCAGCGTCGGGACGAGCGCACCGCGCCGCCTCTCGCTCGGACGGCCGGCTGGTCGGCCGGCGCTCGGGTTGCGGGGTGTGCTGGCGAAGCTCACGTCGGTGCGGTCCTCGTCGTCTCGGTGTCGTGTACTCGCCCAGCCCAACGCGGGCGGACGGGCCCAGGTTCCCACACGCCCGGTCCGAGGTGTCAGGTCCCGCCGTGGCGGTGCTCGGTGCGACGATGGCCCGGTGAACCCCAGCACGACGCCGCCCGCCGCCACGCCCGCCCCCGACGCCGCGACCCGCGCGCTCGCCGACGCCGTGCGCGAGATCGAGCACCACGTCGCCGCCGCCGGCTGGGACGCCCCCGTGCGGGTGTTCGCCCTGGTCCGCACGCAGGCGGCGCTCGCCGCGGAGCCCTCGCTCGCCGCACAGCTCACGCCGCAGACGCTCGCCGCCGCGCAGGCCGAGCCGTGGCACCTGACGTCGATCGAGCAGGAGGGCCTGCCCGACGCACCGGACCTCGAGACGCTCCTCGCGGGGCTGTCGTGGCCGCAGACGGTCGACGGCGTCGCCGTGACCGCCGAGCGCGTCGTGCTGCCGCCCGCCGCCGAGGCGCAGATGCCCGCCGACCCCGACGAGGCGCTCGCGTGGCTGCTCGCCCACCCCGACCGCGAGGACGTGCGCCTCGCCGTGGGTGTGCTGCGCGAGGGCCCGACGTGGTGCGCCGTGCGGCAGCGCGCGCACGACAGCGACGACCAGGTGGGCCAGGGTGCCGACGTGGTCCCGGGTCTGCTGGAGGCGCTGCGCGCGACGCTCGCCTGAGCCTCGCCGCCGGCCCCGCGCCCGCCCCGTCAGGACCCCGCGGGCTCCTTCGTGCACGTGGGCAGCGCGTCACCCTCGCCCTTGCCGATCGCGACGAGGTCCGTGTACGCCTCGTGCAGCGTCGCGACGCGCACGACGCGCAGCCCGTCGGGCACGTGCCCGACGACCTCGCCGCAGTTCGCCTCGGGCGCGAGGAACCACCGGGCACCGTCACGGTGCGCACCCGCGAGCTTCTGGCGGATGCCGCCGATCGCGCCGACCCGACCGACCACGTCGATCGTCCCCGTGCCCGCGACCACCTGGCCGTTCGCCTCGTCCTGCGGCGTGAGCAGGTCGATGATCCCGAGCGCGAACATGGTCCCCGCGCTCGGGCCGCCGATCCGGCCCGCGTCGATGGTCACGTCGACCGGCATGTCGAAGTCCGGGTCGATGTACACGCCCATCTGCGCGCGACCGTCGTCGCCCGCGGTGGTCTCGACCGTGAGGTCGACCTCCTCACCCTGGCGGCGCACCGTGACCGTGACGTCCGCACCCGGCTTCACCGCGGCCATCGTCGTGACGAGGCTCTGGTAGTCCGGCAGCGGCGTGCCGTCGATCGCGGTGATGATGTCGCCGTCCTCGAACACGCCGTCCGCACCGGTGTCCTCGACGGTGTCCGCGACGACGAGCGTCGCGGGCACCGGGCGGCCGAGCTCGGACAGCGCCGCCACGGCCGCGTTCTCCTGCGAGGACACCATCTGCGCGGTGTTCTCGCGGTCGATGTCCTCCTGCGACTCGTCCGCATCGGGGAACAGGATCTCGCGCGGCTGCACGACCGACCACGGCGAGAACCACCCGCGCAGCACCCGCAGCGTGCTCGACGGGTACCCGGGTCCACCGGTCGCGGACACCGTCGTGAGGCGCAGCTCGCCCGTCGAGTCGTACGTCGGCGCGCCGTCGATCGTGATCAGCGGCTTGTCGTCGACCTTGCCCAGCACGTCCTCGGTCGGGCCCGGGCTGCTCACCGAGTACGGCGCGGGCAGCACGGCCACCGCCGCGAGCAGCACCGCGGTGGCGAGCATCGACACCGACAGCGTGATCGCGCGGCGGCTGGGCCGCTCGGCGACGACGGGCGCGGGCGCGCCGAGCGCGTCGTCGGCGGACGCGGGTGCGGGCGGGGTGACGTTCTCGTCGGGCACGTCGGCATCATGCCGCACGCGGGTGTGTGCGACACGCGGGCGGTCAGCCGCGACGCCGCGCCTGCCGCCAGATGGCCGCGGTGCCCAGCAGCGCGACCGCGGCGCCCGCCGCGCCGAGCGCGGCCGCGTCGCGCCGCTCGACGCGGCGCCCGCCGAGCGCGAGGCGCCCGCGCACGCCCTCGAGCAGCACGTCGAGGGCCTCGGCGCTCGAGTACCGCGGCGTGAACCCCGCCGCCGTGAGCCGGTCCGCCGCCACCGTCCACGGGTAGACCACGTACGCGAGCTCGGCCGCCGGCGCCGGCAGGACGCCCACGCGGTGCAGCCGCTCGGCCGTGCCGAACGCCGTCGCGGGCGCGAGCGCGACCGTGCGCATCCCGGCCGCGGCGCTGACCTGCTCGGGCGTCAGCGTGTCCGGCGGCCCGACGGTCAGCGCACCGGTCAGCGCGTGCTCGACCGCGAACACCGTTGCGGCGCCCACGTCGTCGACGTGCACGAGCTGCCACGGCCGCTCCACGCCCCGCACGACGAGCAGGCGCGGCGCCTCGAAGTGCCGCGTCACGAACGTGTCGGTGCCGCGACCGACCATCGCGGCGGGCCGCAGCACCGTCACGCGCGGTGAGCGGCGGCGGGCCGCGCGCGCGACGACCGCCTCGACCGCGAGCAGGTGGCCGACCAGCCCGTCCGGGACGGCGCGCGCACCGGTGAGCACGGGCTCGTCGTCGTGCAGGACCGGCCGGTCGGGGTGGGCGCCGTGCACGAGCGCCGACGTCACGACGACCACGTGCTCGGCCCGCACCTCGCGCGCCGCCGCGAACGTGCGCTGCGCGTGCGCGACCGCGGCGGCGTGCCCCTGCGGTCCCCGGCGCCCGGCCACGGACGCGAGGTCGCCCGGGTGCGCGACGAGCACGACGACACGCGCGCCCGTGAGTGCCGACGCGGGCGCCGCCGTCGGCACCTCGTCGACCGCGCGGGCCCGCGCTCCCCACGCGGCGAGCACGCCCGCCGCGACGGGTCCCGTGCCCACGACGACGACGTCCGGCGCGCTGCGCCCTGAGCGAACCTCTCGACCCGCCATCGACGAACTCCTCGGTCACGTGGTTACCGTGGGGCCAGCCCGGCCAGACCGCGACCGAACCGTCCCGACCCGGCCCGCCCGACCCCGCCGTCCCGGTGCCCGTCGGCGGTGTCCCCGCAGTCATACTCCCAGGAGGCGCACGTGAGCCCGGACCACAGCGACCCGACGCCCGAACCGACGCCCGAACCGACGCAGCCGCCGTGGGAGCAGATGCTGCGCGCGCTCCTGGGCGACCGGGCCGACGAGGCGATCGCCGAGATGCGGGCGCGCGGGATCGACCCGGAGGCGCTCGGCGCGGCGGGCACGCTGCCCACCGACCCCGCCGCGATGCAGCAGGTCCTCGCGCAGGTGCAGAGCCTGTTCGCGAGCGGCGGCGACGAGCCGGTCAACTGGCAGATGGCGCACGACCTGGCGCGGCAGCAGGCGTCCGTGGGCGGTGACCCGTCGCTCACGCCCGCTCGCACGCGTCAGGTGCTCGACGCGCTGACGGTCGCCGAGCTGTGGCTCGACGCCGCGACCGACCTGCCCCCCGCGACCACGCCCGGCCGTGCCTGGAGCCGCGCCGAGTGGGTCGAGGCGACGCTCCCCACGTGGCGCACGCTCACCGAGCCCGTCGCGTCGTCCCTGTCGACCGCACTCGTCGACGCTCTCGGCGGGGAGCTGCCCGAGCTCGGGGCGGGCGACGACCTCGACGAGCAGATGCGCGCGCTCGGGCTGCCCGGCGGTGCGCTGCCCGGGGGCCTCGCGCCCGGGCAGCTCCTGCGGCGGCTCGGCTCCGCGGTGTTCGGGCTGCAGGTCGGCCAGGCCGCCGGCACGCTCGCACGCGACGTGTTCGGCACGACCGACATCGGCCTCCCGCTGCTCGAGGTGCCCGCACCGGTGCTGGTGGCGTCCAACGTCGACGCGTTCGCCGAGGGCCTCGACGCGCCCGCCGACGAGGTGCGGCTGTTCCTGGCGCTCCGCGAGGCCGCCGCGACGCGGCTGTTCACGCACGTGCCGTGGCTGCGCGCGCACCTGCTCGCGCTCGTCGAGACGTACGCGCGCGAGATCACGATCGACGTCGAGCAGCTCGAGCAGGCGGTCGGCTCGATCGACCCGACCGACGCCGAGGCCCTGCAGAGCGCGCTGTCGAGCGGCGTGTTCGCGCCGCAGACGACCCCCGCGCAGCGGGCCGCGCTCGAGCGGCTGGAGACCGCGCTCGCGCTCGTCGAGGGCTGGGTCGACGAGGTGAGCGCGGCCGCCGCGCTCGCCCACCTGCCGCACTCCGTCGCGCTGCGCGAGATGATCCGCCGTCGCCGCGCCGCGGGCGGACCCGCCGAGCAGACGTTCGCCACGCTCGTCGGGCTCGAGCTGCGGCCCCGCCGGCTGCGTGAGGCCGCGGCCCTGTGGGCGCACATCGAGCGCACCGAGGGCGGCCCCGCGGCGCGCGACGCCGTGTGGGACCACCCGGACCTCATGCCGACCGCCGAGGACCTCGACGACCCCGCCGGCTACGCCCGCCGCCGCAGCGCCGCGGCCGACGAGTCCGCCGACCTCGACAAGGCGCTGGCCGAGATCCTCGGCGAGGAGCCCCCGCAGGACCCCACGACCCCCTGACCCGGTCAGTCCGTACCGTCTCGGTCCGTGCCGTCGGCCGCGGGCGGGCGGTCCACAGCCGCGCCCTCGAGCGCGCCCACGTGCGCCTCGACCCGCTCGGCGTCGTCGGTGTCGTCGGTGTCCTCGACGTCCTCGACGTCGTCGTCGGGCGCCGGGTCCTGCGGGCCGCGCTCCTCACGGTAGGAGTAGCCCTCGAGGAAGCCCCGCGCACGCTGGGTGCGGGGGTAGGCGTCGAGCTCGGCCCAGAACTCCGGCCCGTGCCCCGGGTGCAGCAGGTGCGTCAGCTCGTGCAGCAGCACGTAGTCGAGCACCCAGCGGGGCATGCCGCGCACCCGGTCGGAGATCCGGATCGAGCCGTCCGACGGCGTGCAGGACCCCCAGCGGCGCCCCTGGTTCGCCGACCACCGCACGCTCGTCGGCACCGCCCTGCCCTGCAGGTACCGTGCGGACAGCTCCGCGGCACGCGAGACGAGCTCGTCGTCCGACGGCCGGCGGCGTCGCTCCTGCGTCGCGAGGCGCAGAAGCATCCGACGCACCCACTCCGCCTCCTGGGCGCGCGTGAACCGCGCGGGGATGGCCACGACCGTCCGGCCGTCCTCACGCCAGGCCGTCACGGTCCGCACGCGCCTGCGCGAGCGACGGACCTCGACCTCGTGGTCGACCCCGTCGATCGTCGACAGGTCGTACGTCGGGAGCACAGCCGCACGCTAGCGTGCCACGCCCACACGGACAGCCCCCGCGCGCCGGGGTGCCGCACGCGGGCCACCGAACGGCCCCGGCGTGCTGCGCGCCGTCACCCGCTCGGAGGAACCGGGACGTGCGAGATCACCGACACCGGCCCGCGACACGCGCACATCGGCGGGACGACGCGGATCGGCCACTACTGTGGAAGGCGCTCGGGCAGGTCACCGCTCTGCCCGGCCATCGCCGCGGGACGTCGGCGGTGCACCGGACACCGCGAGGAGGACCAATGGCCGAGACCTATGCAGGCGAGTTCTACTGTGTGAAGTGCAAGGAGAAGCGCGAGGCCGAGGGTGACGTCGTCGTCTCCGAGTCGGGTCGCAAGATGGCCAAGGCCGTCTGCCCCGTCTGCGGCACCAAGCTGAACCGCATCCTCGGCAAGGCCTGAGCACCGCTCGACCGCCGAGAAGCTGCGAGGGGCGTCGTCCGACGGACGGCGCCCCTTGTCGTACCCGCCCCTGTGGATGACCGGTCCGCGGCCGAGCCCTCCGGTGGCAGCCTGGCGCCATGCTGCGGACCGGGTTGCGCGTCGTGCGTCGGGCGCCGGGTGAGGTGCAGGTCGGCACGGACCCCCGGTGGGCGGTACGGGTCGACGACCTGACCCCCGACGAGGAGCGCGCGCTCGTCGCGCTCGGCCAGGGACTCCCGCTCGCGCTGGCCGCCGCCGAGCTCGATCCGCAGCGCCTCGCCCACCTCACGGACCAGCTCCGCCAGGCGGGGCTGACCGCGCCCGGCGGGGCGCGAGCGCTGCCGGGGGCCGCGGGCGACGACGCGCGCGTGCTCTCGCTGCTCGACCCCGACTCCGCGGGCGCCGCCCGGGTGCTGCGCCGGGCGCACCGCACCGTCGGCGTCGTGGGGCTCGGCGCGACCGGCCTGGGCATCGCGGTCACGCTCGCCGCGGCGGGTGTCGGCCGGGTGCTGCTCGACGACGACCGCCCGGTGCGCTCGGGCGACGTCGGGCCGGGCGGCTACCGGTTCCAGGACGTCGGGCACGGACGGGTCGCCGCCGCGGTCGGTGTCCTCGCGGCGGTCGCACCCGCGACGACCGCCGTGGCGACCGCTGCGGGCGTGGCACCCGGCGAGGAGTCGGGAGGACCGTCCGCCGGTGCCGACCTGGTGGTCGTCGTGAGCGACGACGTCGTCGCACCCAGCCTCGGTGCGCTGCTGCTGAACCGCGCGACGCCGCACCTCAGCGTCGTGCTGCGCGAGGCGGACACCGTCGTGGGCCCGCTCGTCGCCCCCGGCACCGGCCCGTGCCTGCGCTGCCTCGACCTGCACCGGACCGACGCCGACCCCGCCTGGCCGGTCGTCGCGGACGCGCTCGGCACGCACGCCCGGGGCGTCGCGACGGGTCACGGTCCGGGTCTCGCTGCTGGTCTCGCTGCTGGTCTCGCTGCTGGTATCACGGTCGGTCGTGCGGCGGGTCCCGCGACGAGCGCGGCCGCGACCGGCCGGCCCGGGACGCGACCGTCCCCGCCCGAGCCCCCGGCGGTCGTGGGCGTCGCGGTCGGGATCGCCGCCGCCGCGGTCCTCGCGTTCCTCGACACGGGCACCTGCGCGCTGGGCGGCACGACCGTCGAGATCGGCCTGCCCGACGCGCTGCCCCGCAGACGCCGATGGGCGGTGCACCCGGCCTGCGGGTGCACCGCCCATCGGGGCATCACGGTCACCGACGACGCGCCGGGGACCGCCCGGCCGGAGCACGACGTCGACCTGTCGGTCGACACCCCGGAGGGCGGCCCCGCGGACGCCGACGTCAGGCCGCGGGGTTCTTGCGCGGACGGCCTCGCCCACGCTTCGTCGGGACGACCACGCCGCCGATGAACACCTCGCCACCCCACACGCCCCAGGGCTCCTCGCGCTCGAGCGCCCCGGCGAGGCAGCCCGCCATGATCGGGCACTCGCGGCAGAGCGCCTTCGCCTGCTCCACGCGAGCGGTCTGCTCCGCGAACCAGAGCTCGGGGTCGTTGTTGCGGCACGGGATGAGCCCTCGGACCAGCTGGTCGAAGGTGGTGTCGTCGGTGGTCGCGGTGCTGCTGGTGGGCCAGGGGCCTGATCCGCTGGTGTCGAGCAGCGTCGTGAGCCGCACGATGTCCTCCTGGTGTCCTGCGGGTGAGCGGTGGTGGTTCGGCGTCCACGTCCCGACTCGCCCGCCGGGATCACCGGGGGAAAGACGAAGGCCGCGGAGCCTGTCGGACTCCGCGGCCTTGATGACCAACCTGGTCTAGACCAACGAAGCCCTGAGAGGGTCGAGTGCCGTCCCGTCGACGGTCACGCCGTGACGCGCGATGAGCGCGTCATCGGACGCACGCCACGCAGCGGGCACAGCACGCCCCTGGAAGCCGCCGAAGGTGGGCGCGATCAGGAGCGTCGGGAGCTGCATGCTCGACCGGACGACCGGGGTGAACTGGATCTTCTTCACCGCTGCCCACCTCCTCTCTCGGATCTTCCCGCGCTGTCACGACGCAGGTCTGCTACCAGGACGGGCTCCACCCTAGGCGCGCTCGCGCGGGGCGGACAACAGAATTAACGAAAGAAGTTCGACGAGTTCTCGAGACCGTCCGAAATGCCGTGACGAGGTGCCGCGCAGCGGCGCCGTGGCCTTCGCCGGTCCGGCGCTCGCACCGGCGAGGGCTCAGGCGCGGACCGAGCGCGCGAGCACCGCGAGCACGTCGTCACCGACCGTCGCGAGGGTCTGCGCACCGATGCCCGGCACGAGCGCGAGCTCCTCACGCGACGCCGGCCGCCGCGCCGCGAGCGTGTGCAGCGCATGGGTCGCGAGCACCCGCCCGGGGCTGACCCCGAGCTCCCGCGCCCGCTCGTCGCGCCACCGCGTGAGCGCGGCGAGCACCGCGGACGCCCGCGGGTCCTCGTCCGCGGCCGGCGGACCACCGGCGCCGGCCCGGGGCCTCGCGGCCGACGACCCGGGCCACAGCGCGTCGAGGAACCGGGACGGCCGCCGCGAGGCACGACCACCCGGCAGACGCGAGCGGGCGTACGACAGCTGCAGGTGCTCGCGGGCGCGCGTCACGCCGACGTACAGCAACCGGCGCTCCTCCTCGATCGCCTCGGGCGTCTCCGCCAGCGACGTCGGCAGGAGCCCTTCGCTCAGGCCCGCGAGGAACACCGCGTCCCACTCGAGGCCCTTCGCGGCGTGCAGCGACGCGAGCGTCACGCCCTCGACCGTGGGGGCGTGCTGCGCGGCCGCACGCTCGTCGAGCTCCGCGACGAGGTCCGCGACGCTCCCGCGCCTACCCTCGCTCGTCGCGCGCGCCTCGACCTCGTCCGCGAGCCGCGCGAGCGCGTCCAGCGCCTCCCACCGGTCCCGCGCCGCACCGCGGGTGGTCGGCGCCTGCTCCGTCCAGCCCGCGTTGCGCAGCAGGTCCCGGGCCGCCTCGCCGAGAGCGACCTGCGGGTCGGCCGCGCGCGCACCGCCTCGCAGGAACACCAGCGCCTCGCGCACGTCCCGCCGCGAGAAGAACCGCTCCCCGCCGCGCACCTGGTACGCGACGCCCGCGGTCCCGAGCGCCTCCTCGAACGCCTCGGCCTGCGCGTTCGTCCGGTACAGCACCGCGATCTGCGACGCGGGGACACCGTCCGCGACGAGCCGCGCCGCGGCCGCCGCGATGCCCGCCGCTTCCGCCTCGTCGTCGGCGTACGCCGCCCACCGCACCGCCGGGCCGTCGGGACGCTGCGCCCGCAGCTCCAGCGGGGCGGGCGTCGACGCGCCCGTGCCCCGGCCCGCGTGCGCGATGACCCGGTTCGCGAGCTCGACCACCTGGGGCGTCGAGCGGTAGTCCCGCACCAGCCGGACGACCTGCGCGCCCGGGTGCGTGCGCGCGAACGTCAGCAGGTGGTGCGGTGTCGCACCCGCGAACGAGTAGATGGTCTGCGACGGGTCGCCCACCACGCACAGCTCCTCACGACCGCCGAGCCACTGGTCGAGCAGGTACTGCTGCAGCGGGCTGACGTCCTGGTACTCGTCGACGACGAAGTGCCGGTACTGGCCGCGCACCTCACGCCCCACGTCGGGCCGCTCCGCCAGCATCGCCGCGAGCAGCAGCAGCACGTCCTCGAAGTCGATGACCCCGCGCTCGTCCTTCACCTGCTCGTACGCCGTCATCAGCCGTGCGACCGCCGCGGCGTCGTGCCCGCCCGGCACCACGCGGTCGACCGCGGCGACCGCGACCGCGTACTCGTCGGGCACCACCAGGCTGACCTTCGCCCACTCGACCTCGGCCGCGAGGTCGCGCACGCCCGTACGGTCCGCGGGGAGCCCGACCCGGCGCGCGGCCTCCGCGACGAGCTGCGCCTTCGCCTCGGCGATGCGCGGCGGCGCGCCCCCGACGACCTTCGGCCAGAAGTAGGTGAGCTGACGCAGCGCCGCCGCGTGGAACGTGCGCGCCTGCACACCGGCCGCACCGAGCTCGCGCAGCCGCGTGCGCATCTCCCCCGCCGCGCGTGCCGTGAACGTCACCGCGAGCACGTGGTCCGCACGGAAGACGCCCGTGCGGATGCCGTACGCGATGCGGTGGGTGATCGCGCGCGTCTTGCCGGTCCCCGCGCCCGCGAGCACGCACACCGGGCCGCGCAGCGCGGTCGCGACGGCGCGCTGCTCAGGGTCGAGCGCGGCCAGCAGGTCGTCGGGGGACATCGCCGGACAGTCTCTCAGGCACCGCGGACACCGCGGGCGGGCATGCACAGGCACGCCCGGCGCGGACCGGGCGGAATCACCCGGGCGTCGTCGTGGTTGGCTCTCGCTGCAGGCACCCACGAGAACGCGAGGACCGATGAGCACGCAGACCCTCCCCGAGCCCGGCACCATCACGATGTACTCCACGACGTGGTGCGGGTACTGCCGCCGCCTCAAGTCGCAGCTGGACTCGGTCGGGATCGGCTACACCGAGGTCGACATCGAGGACCACCCGGACGCCGCCGCGCTCGTCGCGTCGCTCAACGGGGGCAACCAGACGGTCCCGACGGTCGTCTTCCCCGACGGCTCCGCGGCGACCAACCCGTCGCTCGTCGAGGTGCGCGCGCGCCTGTCCTGAGCGTCCGCGGGGGCGCACCGGCAGGATCGTGCCGACCACGACGAGATCGGCGGAGGCACCGTGAAGCTGCTCCTGACGTCCGGCGGCGTGACGAACGCCCGCATCCGCGCCGCGCTCGAGCAGCTGCTCGGCAGACCCGTCGCCGAGAGCTCCGCGCTCGTCGTGCCCACCGCGCAGTGGGGCCATCCCCTGTGCGGGCCCGCGTCGGTGCAGCGCCTCGCGGCCGGCGCGGACGGGTCCCCGCACCTCAGCGGCCTGGGCTGGGCCTCGCTCGGCGTGCTCGAGCTCACCGCGCTGCCGACGATCGGCGCCGAGCGGTGGGTGCCGTGGGTCCGGGACGCCGACGCGCTGCTCGTCGACGGTGGCGACGCCACCTACCTGGCCCACTGGCTGCGCGAGTCCGGTCTCGCGGACCTGCTGCCGTCGCTGCCGGACACGGTCTGGGTCGGGGTGAGCGCCGGGAGCATGGTGCTGACCCCGCGCATCGGGACCTCGTTCGTCGAGTGGGCCGGCGCACCCGACGACCGCACGCTGGGTGTCGTCGACTTCTCGGTCTTCCCGCACCTGGACGCCTTCCCGACGAACACCGCCGAGCACGCACGGGCCTGGGCGGCCGAGATCGACGGTCCCGCCTACGCGATCGACGAGCAGACCGCGCTCGTCGTGGCCGACGGCCGTGTCGAGGTGGTCTCGGAAGGTCGCTGGACCCGGTTCGACGGGTAGGCAGCGCAGGACCGCGCAGCACGGCGCAGGGCCGCAGGCGCCGGCGGGTCAGCGGGCGGCAGGCTCCGGGAGCGGGCCGCCGAACCAGTCCTCGACGAGCGCGCGCGCGATCGACGAGCGCGACGGCGGCACCACCGTGCCCGCGACGACCGCGCTCGCGAGCTCGTCGCGCGTGAACCACGCCGCGTGCTCCACCTCGACCCCGTCGACCCGGACGTCCGTGGCCACCGCCCGTGCCACGAACGCGACCATGAGCGACGCCGGGAACGGCCACGGCTGGCTGCCCGCGTAGGTGACCTCACCGACGACGACGCGCGTCTCCTCGGCGACCTCGCGCCGCACCGCGTGCTCGAGCGACTCCCCCGGCTCGACGAAGCCCGCGAGCGTCGAGTACCGGCCCGGCGCCCACGCGACCGCGTGCGCCAGCAGCAGCCGGTCCGCGTCGTCGACGACCGCCATGATCACCGCCGGGTCCGTGCGCGGGTAGTGCTCCGAGCCGTCGACCGTGCACGCGCGCACCCAGCCGGCCTGCGTGACGCGCGTCGCCGCACCGCAGCGCGGGCAGCGCGGGTGCCGCTCGTGCCACGCGTCGAGCGCGACCGCGGTGGCGACGAGGCCCGCGTCGCGCGCCTCGAGGTGCGACCCGACCTCACGCAGCGACGCCCAGCGGACCGCGTCACCGTCCGCCACGGCGCGCGGCGCGGGCGGGTCGGCGGGCGGCGAGGCCGGGGCGTGCACGTCCCGGTCGGACGGTGCGCCGCGCTGCGGGAGGTCCGCGACGTCGTCGGCGTCGCCGGGTGCGCGACGCGCGACGTACGCGCGCTCGTCGTCGGCCCCGAGCAGGAGCCACGGGTGCTCGCCGTCGGCACGGTCACCGCCGGCCGCCGCCCGCTGCGCCTGCGCGACCGTCGTCAGGACCAGACGGCCGCGCGCGTCGACCGGCACCCGGCCGTCGCGCAGCAGCACGACGCGCGTCGCCGGGTCCGCCAGGGCACGCTCTTGCGCGGCATCGGTGCGCAGGTGCGCGGCACGGTCGACGACCGCGCGGGACAGGGGCAGCTCGTCGGACCTCACGGGCGTCACCGTACGCGGCGCCGACGACGTCCCCCACCGGTCCGGCGCGGGCGGCCGCGAGCCCGCCGGGTACGGGCCCGACCAGGCCGGACGGGACGAATGGGACGGACACGCCGCAGGGGCTGGCGGCCGCCGGGCGCGTGCGCGCCTACTCTGGGCCCGTGCCCCGCTCCCCGCTCGCCCTCGCCGCACTGGCCACCGTGGCCGTGCCGGGTCTGGACGCCTACGACGTGCGGCGGCCCGCGCACCCCGGCACCGACTACGACATCGCGGTCGTCGTGGACGCCGCCCGCCGACGCTGGGTGGTGCGCGCACCCGTGAACGCCGCCGCCGGCGCAGCCCTCGAGGCCGAGGTCGAGCTGCTCGCCGGGCTCGACGCGTTCGCGACCGACGGCACCCTGCCGTTCGCCGTCCCCGCCCCGGTCGGGTTCGCCCACCTGCCCGAGGGCGGTCGCGCCGCGGTGCACGAGGAGATCCCCGGCCGCGCCCTCGACGTCGCCGAGCTCGAGCCCGGACCGGGGCTGTGCGCGTCGCTCGGACGCGCCATCGCCGCGGTCCACGAGCTGCCGACGAGCGTCGTCGAGAACGCCGGGCTGCCCGTCTACGACGCGGGTGCGTACCGGGCCCGCCGCCAGGCCGAGGTCGACGAGGCCGCCGCCACCGGCAAGGTGCCGCCCACGCTCCTGCGGCGCTGGGAGGAGCGGCTCGAGGACGTCGCGCTGTGGCGGTTCGTGCCGACCGTCGTGCACGGCGACCTGACGAACGAACGCGTCCTCGTCGGTGACGGCACCGTGAGCGGGATCCTGCACTGGGGCGACGCGAGCGTCGCCGACCCGGCCGACGACCTGTCGTGGCTGCTCGTCGCGGCGCCGCCGGACGCGGCCGACTCGATCATGGAGGCGTACCAGCTGCGCCGCACCGAGCTGATCGACCCGCACCTGACCGACCGGGCGCTGCTCGCGGGCGAGCTCGCGCTCGCGCGCTGGCTCCTGTACGGCGTGCGGTCCGGCAACGAGGACGTCGTGGCCGACGCGGTCGCGATGCTCGAGGACCTCGACGAGCACACCCGGACGTCGCCGTCCGGCGTCGCGTGGGGCTCCGACGCACCCACCGCCCCCGTCGCCGCGGTCTCCTCGTACGCCTGAGCCGACCGGCCGAGCGGCGCGCCCGTCGCCGTCACCTGCGCCGCGACCCCGGCACGCCGGCGTCCGTACTTGACCCCCGCACGCCGACCGGCTCGTCGTCGGTGACGCGCTCCAGCAGCGCGGCGATCTCGTCCTCGCCGAGCAGCCGCTGCGGCCACACGGTCTGACCACCCGCGACGTAGTGGAACGCCGCGGCCACCCGCTCGAGCGGCACGCCCGAGTACCGCGACCACGCCAGCCGGTACACCGCGAGCTGGATCTCCCGCGCCTCGCGCGTCGCCGCGTCCCGCGGGGCGGAGCCCGTCTTCCAGTCGACGACGACCACCCCCTCACCCACCGGGACGGGGTCGCCCGGCGCGGCCGGGAACACCGCGTCGATCCGGGAGCGCAGCACGTACCCGGCGACGTGCGTCTCGACGTCCGCCTCGACCTGGAGCGGCCGACGGTCCGCCCACCCGGACGCGAGGAACGCCGCGCGCAGCCGGGCCTCGTCGACGTCCACCTGGTCCGGCCCGGTGAGGTCCTCGTCCTCGGCGCCGGGCAGCGCGTCGAGGTCGACGAGCGTCGCGGCGCCGTAGTAGCCCTCGACCCACGCGTGGAACCGCGTGCCGAGCCGCGCCCGCCCCGACGGCTCCGCGGGGACCGGCCGGCGCAGGCCACGCGCGAACTCGGCCGCGTCCGCGCCGAGGCGCACGAGCGCGGACGCCGACAGGTGCGACGGCAGGTCGACCGCCCCTGTCGACGCGCGCGCGGCGTGCTGCTCCTCCAGCAGCGTGCGCGCGAGCACCTCCCAGCGGCTCTCGCCCGCGCGGGGACGCCCCGCCGCCGCTCGTACCCACGCCGCGGCCTGCTCGACCGCGGGCCGCCGCCCCGGGCCGTCCTCGACCGCGAACGGGTCCGCGGGCCACACCGCCGTCGCGGCCTCGCCCGTGGCCGGGTTCGCGTCGTCGGGCGCCGGCTCGTCCGCCCACCCGCGCACGTCGACGAGGCCGGCCTCCGCGAGCTCCAGCAGGAACGTCGACGGCGGGCGCGGCTTCTTGCCGTCCCCCCACCACGAGCCCGTGAGCAGCAGGCGGTGCCGGGCGCGCGTGAGCGCCACGTACGCGAGCCGGCGCTCCTCGGCGACCTCGTGCTCGCCCGCGTCGAGCCGCAGCGCGTGCACGCGGTCACGCAGCTCCTTGGGGTCCTGCGCCCCCGCGTACTCGAGCCGGGGCAGGTCGTCCGCGTCGCCGCGCAGCGGGTACGGCAGCTCGCCGAGCCCGGTGAGCCACGCCGAGTCCTTGGGCCCGTCCTTGCCCTGCGTCGCGGTCGTCGGGAACACGCCGTCGACCAGCCCGGCCACCGCGACGACGTCCCATTCGAGGCCCTTCGCCGCGTGCACGGTGATGAGCTGGACCGCGTCCGGGTCCGGGTCCGTGACGGGCAGCTCGAGGCCGTTCTCGCGCGCGTCGGCGGCCTCGAGCCACGACAGGAACCCGCCGAGCGTCGGGGTGTCGACCGACCGCGCGAAGTCCACCGCGACGTCGCGGAACGCGTCGAGCTGTGCCCGCGCGCGGCCCGCGCCGACGCCCGCACGCGCGGCGACCTCGATGTCGAGGCCGAGCAGCCGCTCCGCCTCCGCGACCAGGTCCGGGACCGAGAGGTAGGAGTGCGCACGCAACGTGCGCAGCAGCCCCGCCAGGTCGGCGAGCCGCGCGCGACCCTCGTCGCTGAGCGCGCGCCCGCCCGGGCTGCGCCACCCCGGCCGCGGCAGCTCGTCGAGCGCGTCGACGATGCTGCGCTCGTCGATGACGTCGAGCTCGACGCCCGCGTCGCGTCCCGTGCGCTGCCCGACGAGCTCGCCCGCCCACGCGGCGAGCGCGTGCAGGTCCGCCGCCCCCAACCGGGTGCGGGCGCCCGTCATGAGCCGCACGAGCGCGTCGCCGCGCAGCGGGTCGTACGCGGCCTGCAACGCGGCGACGACGTCGACGACCTCGGGCGTCGAGAGCAGACCGCCGAGCCCGACGACCTCCACCGGCAGCCCTCGCGCGCGCAGCGCGCGGCGCAGCGCCGCGAACTGCGACCGCTTGCGGCACAGCACCGCGGCGCTCACACGACCGCCGTCCGGCCCCTGGCCCGCCGGCCGCCAGTGCGCCGCGACGAGCTCGGCGACGGCGTCCGCCTCCTCGACCACCGTCGCCGCCATGAGCGCCTCGACCCGGCCCGGACCCGCGACGGGGCTCGCGGCGAGCTGCGGGACCGGCACGCGCGCCGTGCGCGCACGCAGCGGGGCCGCGACGTGGTTCGCCGCGTCGAGCACCGCGACGTCGTTGCGCCACGACGTGGTCAGTGCGAGCACCTCGGCCGGTCCCCCGCCTTCGGCGGCCGAGCGGCGGAACGTCGTCGGGAACCGCTCGAGGCCGCCGGCGCTCGCGCCGCGCCACCCGTAGATCGACTGGTGCGGGTCGCCCACCGCGATCACCGGGTGACCGTCCCCGAACAGTGCCGCGAGCAACGTGAGCTGCGCGAACGACGTGTCCTGGTACTCGTCGAGCAGGACCACCGCGAACCGCTCGCGCTCGCCCGCACCGACCTCGGGCACCTCCCGCGCGAGCCGCGCCGCGAGCGCGACCTGGTCCCCGAAGTCGATCGCGTCGCTCGCCCGCTTCCGGGCCCGGTACGCCGCGACGACGTCGAGCAGCCGCTCGCGCTCGCGCAGCGACCGCAGCAGGGCGACCACCTCCGCGTAGTGCGCGCGCGTGGGCGTGGGGGTCGCCTCGATGTCCGCGCAGATGGCCTCGACCGCGGACCGCGCCGCGGCCGGGTCCAGCAGGTGCTCGTCGAGCGCCCCGGACAGCGACAGGACCGCCTCGACGACGGTCGACACCGCCGCGTCGACGCCCAGGTCCTCCTGCCACGCCTCGACGACCTCGCTCGCGAGCTGCCACTGCGCCGCCTCGCCGAGCAGGCGTGCGCTCGGGTCGATGCCCAGGCGCAGCGCGTGGTCGCGCACGAGGGACGCGGCGTAGGAGTTGTACGTCGCGATGGTCGGGCGGCCGCCGAGCACGTCGTCCTCGAGGTGTGCGCGGCCGGGCAGCGCCACACCCTGCTCGGCCGCGGCCCGGGCGAGGCGGCGCAGCCGTAGGCGCACGCGCTCGGCGAGCTCACCCGCCGCCTTGCGCGTGAACGTGAGGCCGAGCACCTGCTGCGGCTCGACGAGCCCGTTCGCGACGAGCCACACGACCCGGCCCGCCATCGTCTCGGTCTTGCCCGAGCCCGCACCGGCGACGACGAGCGCGGGGCCCAGCGGCGCCTCGATGATCCGGCGCTGCTCCCGGGTCGGCAGGTCGCGCCCCAGCAGCCGCGCGATGTCCTCCGCGCTCACGGGCTCGACGACGCCGCCCGGCCGGGCCCCGTCCGCGGACCGACCCTGCGAGGGCACCTCGGTCGTCGTGCTCACCGGCCCGCCGCCGGGCGCCACCGTGCGCTCGCTCATGCGACCACCTGCCCGCCCTCGGGTCGCACGGGGCACGAGCGACGCACGGGGCAGCGGTCGCAGAGGTCGTTCGCCGACGCCGTGAACGCGGACGCCGCCATCTTCTGCGCCACCTCGTCGACGAGCACGCGCGCCCAGGACGGCCCGTCGTCCTCGGGACCGAGGGCGGGCTGGTCGCGCACCGTCCCCGCCCTGCCGGTGCCGAGGTACACGAGCTGCGCGCCGGCGCTCGTCGCACCCTCGGGCAGCGGGAACGCGCCCGCGTCGACCGCGAGCTGGTACGCGCCGAGCTGGGGGTTGACCAGTGCCTCGTCCCGCGCGGGCGGACGCGCGCCGGTCTTGAGGTCGACGACGCGCACCTGCTCGGGATGCTCGAGGTCACGCTCGATGCGGTCGGCCGAGCCGCGCAGGAGCGCACGGTCGGTGCGCACCGCGAAGTCGGCCTCGACGAGCAACGCCTCACCGGCGCCCGCGAGGTACGCCGCGAGCCGCTCGACCATCGCGTCGGCCTTGGCGCGCATCGCGCGCGCGGGCCAGCCCGTGCCCAGCCCGAGCGAGTCCCAGCGCTCGTCGAGCACGGCCATGAGCTCGGCCCGCGTGCCGTGCGGGTGCTCCTGCGCGACCGCGTGCACGAGCGTGCCGAGCGACTGCCCGCTGCTCGTGGCGGCGGTCCCACCCGCGGCCTCGAGCGCCCAGCGCAGCGCGCACCGGTGCGCGGTCTCGAGCTTCGACGGCGAGACACGCACGAGCTCGTCGGGCCCGTACAGCGGCGCGTCGGTGCTCGGTGCCGCGAGTCCGTGCCACTCCCGCGGGTCGGCGCCGGGCACGCCGCGCGCGGCGAGGTCCGCGAGCGCGGCCACCGCACCCGGGTCGGCGGGCTCGCCCGCGGCCGCCGCGGCCTCGAGCGTCGCGCGCAGCTGCGCGACGAGCCCGCGCAGGTCCAGCGCGGGCTCGACCTGCGTGCGCCGGTGGTCCCGCTCCCCCTCGGCCGGCTCGACGAGGTCGACGAACGGCGAGGGCTGGTGGTCGGCGTCGGCGACCGCCGTCACCACGAGCACCCGCCGCGCGCGTGAGACGGCGACGGCGAACGAGCGCAGCTCGTCGGCGAGCACCGCGGCGCGCGCGTCCTGCGCCGCCGCGGCGGCGTCCTGCGCGGTCGTCGTGCGCCCCGAGACCACGTCGGCGAGTGCCTGGGCGCCCAGCAGCGAGTCGCGCAGCCGCAGGTCGGGCCACACCCCCTCCTGCACGCCGGTGACCGCGACGACGTCCCACTCCCCGCCGGCCGCGCCCGCCGGCGTCAGCACGGGCACCGCGGCCCGCCGGGCGCGCGGCGCGAGCGAGTCGGACGGCAGGTCCTGGGCTCGCAGCCAGTCGACGAACGCCGCGGGCGGTGTGCGCGGCATGCGCTCGACGAACGTCTCCGCCGCGCGGAACAGCGCGACCACCGCGTCGAGGTCGCGGTCCGCACGCTCGCCCGCGGCGCCGCCCGCGAGCGCGGCGCGCCGCCACGGCTCGGCGAGCCCCGCGGCGTCCCACAGCGCCCACAGCACGCCCTGCGCGTCGGCACCGGGCGCGGCGGCCGCCGCTCGGCCCGCGTCCACGACGCGGGCGAGCCGCTCGACCGGGGCCGCGACCGTGGGCGGCAGCGTCCCGGCCCGGCCCGGCGCGTCCAGCACCTCGACGAGGAGCGCGTCGCTCGACCGCCCGCCGCCGCCCGCGAGCTCCTCGGCCCGCAGCGCGCGGCGCACGCGGCGCAGCCCCACCGGGTCGAGCCCGCCGAGGGGGGAGCACGCGAGGCGCGCCGCGAGGACCGCGTCGAGCTCGGCGGTGCCGCACGCGACCGCCATCGCGTCCAGCAGCGGCCGTACCGCGGGCTCGTCGCGCAGCGGCACGTCGCTGCCCAGCACGGCGACCGGCACCGACGCCCCCGCGAGCGCGCGGCGCAGCGCGGTGACCTGCGAACCGGCGCGCGCCACCACGGCCATCCGCTCCCACGGGACACCGTCCTCGAGGTGCGCGCGGCGCAGCTCGCGCGCGACGAACGCGGCCTCCTGCGCCCCGCTCGGCAGGATCGCGACGCGCGCGCTCGCCGCAGGGGCCTGCGCCGCGGACGCCGCCCGCCGGTGCACCGCGACACCGAGCGTGCCGACCCGCTGCGTGACCCGCTCGACGACGTCGCGCACGTGCGTCCCGTGGCGCCACACCGTCGGCAGCACGACGCGCGCCGCGCCGAGCGCGCCAGCCGCGTCGTCCGCCCGACCGCCCGCGGCACGCGGCGCGCTCGCGCGCGCGACGAGCGCCGGCTCCGCGCCGCGGAACGTCTGGACGGCCGCGTCCGGGTCCGCCGTGAGGAGGACGCGCGCGCCGCGGGCCGCGACCACGCCCAGCAGGGACGCGGTCGCGGACGTGCTCTCCTGGTGGTCGTCGACGACCACCAGGCGCCACGCGGGCGGCCGTGCCCCGGGCGCCTCGCGCTCCCACGACGCGAGCACCCGCGACGCCTCGGCGACGACGACGGCCGGGTCGAGCCGGAGCCCCGCGTCGGGCGTCGCCGCGCGCAGGTCGAGGACGTCGAGGTACTCGCTGTACACGCGGGCGGCCGCGCACCACTCGGGGCGTGCGTGCGCACGACCGAGCGCGTCGAGGTCCGCCGGACCCAGGCCGCGCTCCGCGGCGCGCATGAGCACGTCGCGCAGCTCGTCGCGGAACGCGCGGACGCCGAGCGCCTCACCCCGCACGCGCTCGGGCCAGTCGACGGCTCGGCCCTCGCCCGCGGCGTGCCCCGCGAGCAGCTCCGCGAGCACCAGGTCCTGCTCGGGGCCCGACACGAGCGTCGGCGGCACCTCGCCCCGCGCGACGGCGTGCGCGCGCAGCACGGCGAACGCCGCCGCCGCGGGGGTCTGGACCAGGGGGCGGCTCGAGGTGACGGGCAGCCGCGCGGCGAGCCGGTCGCGCAGGTCGGCCGCGCCGCGTCGCGTCGCCGACAGCACGAGCAGGTGCTCGGGGGCGAGCCCGGCACGCACGGCCGCGACCGCCGCCTCGAGCGCGACCGTCGTCTTGCCGGTCCCGGGGGCACCCAGGACGAGCAGCGCGCGCTCGTCGGACCCCGCATCCACGGCCCACGCGACGGCCGCCGCCTGCGCGTCGTCGAGCGTCACGGGCGACCCCGGTCCCCGCACGGGTGCGTCGGCGAGAGCGGGCCGGCGCAGCACGGGGGCGGGGGTCGTCACGGCGTGCATCCCATCACGGCCCACCGACATTCGGGCCGACATCCGGGCCGACATCCGGGCCGACATCCGGGCCGACGTCGGGGCCGACATCCGGGCACCGTGCGGCGGGCCGGCGCGGTCAGTCCTGCGGGAACGGCCAGGCGTTCGGCAGGCACGGCTTGACCGCGTACGACTGCTGCTGCATCACGTCGGCGACCGCCCCCGCGGCGGTGCAGGGCCGGTGCGGCCGGCCCAGGAGGTGGCCGACCTCGTGGTTGACCAGGTACTGCCGGTACGAGGTGCGGTCGTCGCCGTAGTCCTGGACGGCCTCGACCCAGCGCCGGAAGTTCAGCGCCGCGTGCCCGTTGCGGCCGCACGAGACCTGACCCGCCGTGCGCAGCGGCGCGCACATCTCGTCGACGAGGTCCGGCGACGCGAGCACGACGCGCACGTCCGGCTCCGCGTCCGTGACCTCGAAGGCCACCGACCCGTCACCGCCCCACCCGCGACCGTCGGTGAGCGTGGTCATGACGAAGTCGGCGAACACCGCCGGGTCGACCGGCAGGCCCTTCTCGACCTCGACGCGGACGCGCAGCACCCGGTCGGTGCCGCCGGCCGCGTCCGCATGCGCGCGCTGCGCGGCCGGGACGACGACGAGCTCGCCCGACGCGTGCTCCGGCACGTCCGCCGCGAGCAGCCCCGCCGCGACGTCCGCCGCCGTCAGCCCCGGTGGCACGGTGGGGGCCGGGCTCGCGGCCCGGGTGGTCGCGGTGCTCGGGACGCCCGGGGAGGTGGGGCCCGGCCCGGCGGGACGCGACGGGCCGACGAGCGGTCGGTCACCCGCCGCGCCGCGAGCGGCGGCACCGCCCCCGCGCACGGCGACGTCGAGCGCGTCGAGCGTCGCGGCGGGCGGCCGGGCGACCGGCTCGGCCGCGCTCGTCGTCGGCGGTCCGGCGACCACCCACCCGGTCCCCGCGCCCGCGAGCAGGGCCCCCACGACGACGGTCGCGGCGCGTGCCCGAGCGCGGCGCACGACCGCCCCCCGGACGCCCGCGGACGTGCGTCCGGGCGCGCTCGGGTCACTCGTCCGGTGCACTCGCGGCGGCCTCACCCCGACATCGTCGCATCCCGGAAACGTTCGGTGGCTAGCATTCGCGGCATGGCCGAGCCCCCGAGCGAGCTGACGCCGCGACCCCGCACCGTCCGGATGTCGGGAGGCGAGCGGCGCGCGCAGGTGCTCGAGATCGCCCAGGAGCTCTTCGCGAGCGAGGGCTTCCACCACGTCTCGATGGACGACATCGCGGACCGGGCGATGGTGAGCAAGCCCGTGCTGTACCGCCACTTCCCGTCGAAGCTCGACCTGTACCTGGCGGTCGTGGACCGCTGCGGGGCGGACCTCATCGCGGCGGTCGAGCAGGCCGTGGCACCCATCGAGCAGGGGCCCGTGCGCCGCGGCGACGGGCAGGCCGTGATCGCGGCGATCGTCCGCGCGTACATGACGTTCGTCGAGGTCGCGGGCGAGTCGTCGGGCCTGCTGTTCGAGTCGGACGTGACGCGCGACGCCGACGTGCGCAAGCGCGTCGAGCACGCGTCGTCGGTCGCGGCGCAGCGGTGCGCGGCCGTGCTCGAGCCCGTCACCGGCCTGCCGCCCGCGGACTGCGACGTGATCGCGGTGTCCCTGATCTCGCTCGCCCAGGGCGCCGCGACGCACCGGCTGCGGGGCGCGCAGGTCGCCGACCCGCGCGCGTCCGAGCACGCGGCCGACCTCGTGACGCGGCTGGCGTGGGCGGGCGTCCAGGGCCTCGTGCGGGCGGACTTCTCGTACGACGAGTAGCGCCCCGGATCCGGTGCGGGACGGCCGCGCGGGCGCCACGGGGTGCAGGGTTTCGCTGGTCGCGGACACGGCGTGACCGTGCGCGGCAGCCGCCTAGGTGTACTCGGCCATCACGTTGGTGACAGTCGGGTGACGGGGGCGGCGCCGACGGCGTGGTGGTGACGTTCAGTGTTGTACTCGTTGAGCCAGGTGGTGAAGGCGGTGGTTCGCTGGTCGTTCGAGGTCCATGGATGCCGGTAGGCCCATTCGCTGGCGAGGGTGCGGTTGAATCGTTCGACCTTGCCGTTCTGCCAGGGGCAGTGGGCCTTGATGAACCAGTGCGCGGTCTGGTGCGCGGCGAGCACCGCAGCGACCTCGTGGGCGTGTGCGTAGGACCAGTGGTTGTCGGTGAGGACGGCTCTGACGGGTGTGCCCAGCGCGGCGAAGTGGGTCAGGGCACGGTCGATGAAGCCCGCGCAGGTCGCGCCTTTCTCGTCCGGCAGGATCTCGGCGTAGGCGACTCGTGAGTAGTCGTCCACGGCGGCGTGGACGTAGTCATAGCCGATCAGCGGGCGCTTCTTCTTCGCGGCCTGGGTGCCGGCTCGCCCATGCGCTCTCCACCCACCGCCTTGCGGGATCCGCCCGACCTTCTTGACGTCGACGTGCACGAGGTCACCCGGGTGCGCGTGCTCGTAGCGGACCGCGGTCACCTTCGACGCCCGGATCGGCTCACCGCTGATCGGGTCGCACTGCCACAGGTAGGGCACGTGGGCGCGGCGCAGGATCCGCGAGACGGTCCGCGCCGGCACTCCGGTCGCCCGCGCGAGCTCGTCCGGACCGCGCCGCAACCGCTCACGCGCAGCGAGCACGAGTGCGACCCGCTCAGGGCTGGTCACCGCCGGTGACCGTCGCGGACGCGAGGACCGGTCCTGCAGACCGGCACGGCCCTGCGCATCGAAACGAGCCACCCACCGATGCGCGCACTGGCGCGAGACACCCAGCTCGCGGGCGACATGAGCGACCGGGCGCCCCTGCACCCGCACCCGCTGCACCAACAACCATCTCCCATGCGGCGTCAGCCGCGCATTAGCGTGAACCACGAGGGCCTCCGGATCGTGAAGACGAGACATCTCCACTACGCCGGAGGCCCTCGCCCACGTCAACGCCCTGTCACCAACGTGATGGCCGAGTACACCTAGGATCGTCGCGAGACCAGCAGGCCGGGTCCGGGCGACCGGGTCACGGCGACGTGTCGCGCACGTGGTGGCGACGGAGGGAGACGGGCGTGGAGATCACGATCGGCGTGCAGAACGCGGCGCGGGAGATCGTCCTGGAGAGCGACCAGACCTCCGACGAGGTGTCGGCCGCCGTCGCGGCGGCGCTCGCCGGCAAGCCCGCGCTCGAGCTCACCGACAGCAAGGGCCGCCGGGTGATCGTGCCCACGGCGTCGCTCGCGTACGTCGAGGTCGGCGTCGAGGCCAAGCCGCGCGTGGGCTTCGGCTCGATCTGACGGGCCCGCGCCCGGACTGACGCGACCACCAGGCATCGGGCGCCGCCAGGCATCGGGCCCGGCGGCGTCGTGGCGGCCGTCAGGCCGTCAGGCCGTCAGGCCGTCAGGCCCAGGCGGCTCATGCGCCGCGTGTGCTGCGCGGTGAGCTCGCCGAACACCTTGGCGGGTGCGTTGGGCGTCGTCGTGCCGGCGGCCGACGCGTTGCCGCCGTCGCTCGGCGCGCCGACGGGCTCGGCGGCTGCGGCCGCCACGAGCCGCTCCAGGGCCGGGCGCTGCGTGATGAGCCGCTGGACGGTCCCGAGCGCCTCACCGACGAGGCGGCGGCCCCACAGGGCGAGCCGCGACGACAGCACGCCGTCGCCCGATCCCGCGGCGTCGAGCTCTGCCACCGCGAGCTCGGCGTGCGACGCGTCGTCGAGCACCTCGAGCACGACCGCGCGCGAGCGCTCGTCGAGCCCCTGGGCGGCGATGCGGCAGAAGTCGTCCGCGACGCCGTAGCCGACGTACGCCTTGAGCAGCCGCTCCCACCAGGAGCTCGGCTGCGTGCGCTCGTCGAACTCGGTGAGCACGTCGTCGAACTGGCGCATGCTGGCCGCCGGGTCGGCCCCGAGCTCCGCGACGCGAGCGAGGACGCGGTCGCGCCGCTCCACCGCCGCCGCGGCGAACCGCGACAGCGCGAGCCGCTGCTCGACGTCGGGGGCGAGCGCGCAGTCCCCCGCGAGCCGGACGAACGCGGTGTGCTCGAGCTGGGCGACCAGGCCCAGGAGCTCCACGGCGTCCGCCGTGGCGGCCGGCGCCGAGGACCTGGCCGAGGACGAGGACGGACCTGCGGGCGGGGTCGGCGCGGCGTTGCTCATCCGAGGATCGTAGAACGCCCGGACGCCCCGCGGCTGAGACGCTGGTCACGCGACCGGGCGACGCCCGCCCGGTGGGGGGTGCTCGTCGGCTACCCTGGACGGGTACATCGGTTGCCCGGTCGACCACGACCCCCTCGCACGCCCCTGTCGCCCCGCGACGAGGCGGAGACCGCGAGCTCGACAATCCGCGATCGGCTGCCGGCCACCCGTGGCGCCCCGCTGCGCCCGGCGCGCGCGACCCGTCCCCACGGCGCGCCCGACCGGACGGCGCGCGGCCGCCACCCGCACCGAAGAGCACACGTGACCCAGACGCAGACGAACCTGCCCGCCGACGACCTCGGCGCCCCCGACGAGACCACCAGCGAGCACGCCTCGGCCCTCGCAGCCCCCTCGACCCGCCCCCTGGTGAGCACGGCCTCGTCCGTGCAGGCCGTGGACGCCTCCTTCGCCGACTTCGACGTCCGGCCCGAGATCGTCCAGGCGCTCGCCGACGCGGGCATCACCCGCCCCTTCCCCATCCAGGCGATGACGCTGCCGGTCGCGCTGTCCGGCCACGACATCATCGGCCAGGCCAAGACCGGCACGGGCAAGACGCTGGGCTTCGGCGTCCCGCTCCTGCACCGCATCGTCGCGCCGGGCGAGGAGGGCTACGACGCGCTGCGCGCGCCGGGCAAGCCCCAGGCGCTCGTCGTCGTCCCGACGCGTGAGCTCGCCGTCCAGGTCGCGGGCGACCTCGCGACCGCGTCCGCACGCCGGGACGTGCGCGTCGTGCAGGTCTACGGCGGGCGCGCGTACGAGCCGCAGATCGACGCGCTGAACAAGGGCGTCGACGTGGTCGTCGGCACGCCCGGCCGCATGATCGACATGCTCAAGCAGCGCCACCTCGACCTGTCCCACGTGCGCACGGTCGTGCTCGACGAGGCCGACGAGATGCTCGACCTGGGCTTCCTGCCGGACGTCGAGACGCTGCTCGCGGCCACGCCCGCGACGCGCCACACGATGCTGTTCTCGGCGACCATGCCCGGCCCGGTCGTCGCGATGGCCCGCCGCTACATGTCGCAGCCGACGCACATCCGCGCGCAGGACCCCGACGACGACGGCAGCCAGACCGTCAAGAACATCAAGCAGGTGGCGTACCGCGCCCACGCGCTGGACAAGGTCGAGCTGCTCGCCCGCATCCTGCAGGCGCGCGGTCGCGGCCTGACGATCGTGTTCGCGCGCACCAAGCGCACGGCCGCGAAGGTCGCCGACGAGCTCGTCGAGCGCGGGTTCGCCGCGGGCGCGCTGCACGGCGACCTGGGCCAGGGCGCGCGTGAGCAGGCGCTGCGCGCGTTCCGTCACGGCAAGGTGGACGTGCTCGTCGCGACCGACGTCGCGGCGCGCGGCATCGACGTCGAGGACGTCACGCACGTCATCAACTACCAGTGCCCCGAGGACGAGAAGACGTACCTGCACCGCACGGGCCGCACGGGCCGCGCGGGCAACAAGGGCACGGCCGTCACGTTCGTCGACTGGGACGACATGCCGCGCTGGGGCCTGATCGACAAGGCGCTCGGCCTCGGCGAGCCCGAGCCCGTCGAGACGTACTCGAGCTCGCCGCACGTGTACACCGACCTCGACATCCCCGAGGGCGTCAAGGGTCGACTGCCGAAGGACAAGCAGACGCGCGAGGGTCTCGCCGCCGAGGCGATCGAGGACCTGGGCGAGACCGGCAAGCGCACGCGCCAGGGCGCGTCCGGTGGGCGCGGCGGGCAGGACGGCTCGCGCGGCCGGTCCGACGCGCGTCCGGCCCGCGACACCGCCGGCGAGGGTGACGGCGCCCGCCGTCGTCGTCGCGGCGGCCGCGGCCGGGGCGCCGGCGAGGCCGGCGCGAACGAGAACCGTGCGGGCGACCGTGCGGGCGAGGCCGGTGGCACCGCTGCCGCACCCGCCGGCACCCCGCGGTCCGACGAGGGCGGCGAGCCGCGCGCACGTCGCTCGCGCAACCGTCGTCGTACGCGCGGCGGCCGCCCCGCGGGCGAGTCGGGCGCGGACGCCGGCGCGAGCGGCGCAGGCGAGCCCGCCGGCGCCTGACCGCGCACCGCCGGCCGGCCGGCCGCGCAGACGAACGAAGGCCCCCGCGCTCCACGGCGCGGGGGCCTTCGCGCGTCGTCAGGCGGTGCGCGGCGGGCCGGGAACGGTCAGGACGCGTCCTGCACGAACGCGACCACCGCGTCGGCGATGAGCTGGACCGCGATCGCGGCGAGCAGCAGACCCGCGATGCGGGTGACGAGGATGGTGCCCGAGTCCTTGAGCACGCGGTGGATCACGTTGGCGAACCGCATCGCGAGGTAGAGGGACACGTGCACCGCGACGACCGCGAGCGCGATCGCCGTCCAGTCCCCCACGGTGCCGTCGGCCTGCTTGACGAAGACCATCGTCGCGACGATCGCGCCGGGACCCGCGAGCAGCGGTGTGCCGAGAGGCACGAGCGCGACGTTGACCTTGGCGTTCGGTGACGCCTGCTGCTCCTCCATCTTGCCGGTGAGCAGCTCCATCGCGATGAGCAGGAGCAGGAGCCCGCCGGACGCCTGCAGCGCCGCGAGCGAGATGTGCATGTACGACAGGATCGACTGGCCGAAGATCGCGAACGACACGATCACGCCGAGCGCGACGGCGACGGCCTGCCACGCGGCCCTGTTGCGCTGCTTGCGCGTCATGGCGCCCGTGAGGCCGAGGAAGATCGGCACGGTCCCAGGCGGGTCCATGATGACGAACAGCGTGATGAAGACCGACGCGAACAGGCGCGGGTCGAAGACCTCGGTCACGGGCGCACCCCGCTCACGCCGTCGCTGGTGCGCGCGTGCGCGCGTGCGCTCATGTCGGCCGCCGGGCCGCTCGTACCGGTCGCTGCGCCGGGGTCACCGGACCACCTCACTCGTGCCTCGTTCCTCGATCACGGCCAGGATCTCCGGCCGGGTGAGATTCTCCCCCAGCTCGTTGGCCTTCCCCGCACCGTGGTAGTCGCTGCCGCCGGTGACGAGCAGACCGAGCCGGTCGGCGATCGCGCGCAGCCGCTCGCGCTGCGCGGGAGAGTGGTCGCGGTGGTCGACCTCGAGGCCGGCGAGGCCGGCGGCAGCCAGCTCGTCGAACGTCTCGTCCGGCACGATGCGGCCGCGCGCGTCGGCGCCCGGGTGCGCGAAGACCGCGACGCCACCGGCGGCGACGATCGCGCGGACCGCGTCCGCGGCGGCGGGCGCGTAGTGGGGCACGTGGTACGGCCCGTCGGCGCGCAGCAGGTGGGCGAACGCCGTGCCCCGGTCCGGGACGACCCCGTTGGCGACGAGCGCGTCCGCCACGTGCGGGCGCCCGACGGTCACGGCGTCACCGGCCTGCGCGAGCACGTCCGCCCAGGTGATCGGCACGTCCGCCGCGAGGAGCTCGACCATGCGCTCGGCGCGTGTGACGCGCGCGTGCCGCGTGGCCTCGAGCTCGGCGACGAGCGCGGGGTGGTCCGGGTCCTGCAGGTAGGACAGCAGGTGGACGCTCACGCCGCGCCACCGGGCGGACACCTCGGTGCCGCGCACGAGCGCGATGCCGTGCTCGCGCGCGGCGCGCGCGGCGCGCGCCCAGCCGACGGTCGTGTCGTGGTCGGTGAGCGCGAGCACGTCGAGCCCGGCGCGCGCGGCCGCGGCGACGAGCTCGGCCGGGCTCTGCGTGCCGTCGGACGCCGACGAGTGGGCGTGCAGGTCGATGCGCACCCCGGAACCGTATCGAGCCCGGTCGGCGCCTCGCGCGCCGGGCGCCGGACGGGTCCCGGGCACGCGGTGGGAAGATGGTCGGATGAGCGACGACACCGCAGCCACCGACGCGACGACGACGGCTCCCGCGGGCGCCGGTCCGGGCGCCCCGGGCTGGCAGGAGGGCCAGCCGGTCGAGGAGCGCGGCGCGAACCGTTCGCAGCGGCCGGGGTCGGCGGCGTTCCTGGAGTTCGTGACGTCCGGCTGGGCGCCGCGCCCCGCGTCCGGGGTGACCCGCGGTCCCGCGGCGGACTTCACGTCCGCGCGGCGCAGCGCGCTGTCCGGCAAGTTCCCGGGCCGCCGGCTCGTCGTGCCCGCCGGCACGTTCAAGGTGCGCTCGAACGACACGGACTACCGGTTCCGCCCGCACTCCGCGTTCGCGCACCTCACCGGGCTCGGTGTCGAGCAGGAGCCCGACGCGGTGCTCGTCCTGCACCCCGTGGCCGACGGCACGGGCGACGACGGCAGCGGTCACCACGCGGTGCTGTACCTGCGCCCGCTCGCGGGCCGGGACACCACCGAGTTCTTCTCGGACTCGCGCTACGGCGAGTTCTGGGTGGGCGCGCGTCCCACGCTCGAGGACGTGGAGACGCTCACGGGCATCAGCACCCGGCACCTCGACGACCTGCGCGACGCGCTCGCCAAGGACGTCGGGTCCGGTGGCGTGCAGCTGCTCGTCGTCCCCGAGGTGGACCCGGCCGTCGAGGCGGTCGTCGAGGAGATCCGTCGGCAGGAGGCCGAGCGGGTGGCCGAGCAGGAGGACCGCGACGAGCACCTGGTCGAGGCGCTGTCCGAGCTGCGGCTCGTCAAGGACGCCCACGAGGTCGAGCAGATGCGCCTCGCGGTCGCGACCACGATCGAGGGGTTCGAGAAGGTCGTGCGCGCGCTGCCCGCGGCGCAGGCCCACGCGCGCGGCGAGCGCGTGGTGGAGGGCACGTTCGTCGGGCACGCGCGCCAGGAGGGCAACGCGGTCGGCTACGAGACGATCGCCGCCGCCGGCGAGCACGCGACCACGCTGCACTGGATCGACAACGACGGGCAGGTCCGCGCGGGCGAGCTGCTGCTGCTCGACGCGGGCGTCGAGGTCGACTCGCTCTACACCGCGGACCTCACGCGCACGCTCCCGGTCGACGGCGTGTTCACCGAGGTCCAGCGCCGCGTCTACCAGGCGGTCCTCGACGCGGCCGACGCCGCGTTCGCCGCGGCCGTGCCGGGAGCCCGGTTCCGCGACGTGCACGCGGCGGCGATGGAGGTCATCGCCGCACGTCTCGACGAGTGGGGCCTGCTGCCGGTGCCCGCCGCGCAGTCGCTGCACCCCGACAACCAGCACCACCGCCGCTGGATGGTGCACGGCACCAGCCACCACCTGGGCCTCGACGTGCACGACTGCGCCCAGGCACGCGCCGAGCTCTACCTCGACGGGGTGCTCGAGCCGGGCATGGTGTTCACGATCGAGCCGGGCCTGTACTTCAAGTCCGACGACCTGCTGATCCCGGAGGAGTACCGGGGCATCGGCGTGCGCATCGAGGACGACGTGCTGATCACCGCGGACGGCAACGAGAACCTCTCGGCGGCGCTGCCGCGCGACCCCGACGCGGTCGAGGCGTGGATGGCGGGGCTGCTCGGGCGCTGACGCGCTACGCGGCGGGGCCGGTCGTCGTCGGACCGGCCTCGCCGGACGCGGCGGGCGGCTGCTCGGCGGGCGCCGGCCGGTCGACGGGCGCGGGCTGGTCGGCCGGCACGGGCTGGTCCACCTGCGCGGGCTGGACCGGGCGCGGGGGCCAACCGGACACGACGCCGCCCACCTCGCCGAGGAGCTGACGCGCCTGGTTCGCCTTCTCCGCGTGGCACAGCACCGCGTAGGACGCGGCGACGATCTGGCTCGCGGACGTGAAGTCGCGCCGCCCGCGCGTGAGCGAGTAGGTCAGCACGGAGAACATCAGGCCGAACGCCCCGCCGATGAGGATCGCGGGCAGGAACGGGCTCGTGCCGCCGGGCTCGGAGAACAGCGACAGCAGGATGCCCACGAACAGGCCGAACCACGCCCCGGAGACGAAACCGCCGGACGCGGCACGCGGGTAGGACAGCCGCCCGGTGACGCGCTCGACCATCTGCAGGTCGGCGCCGACGATCGTGACCATCTGCACGGGGAACGCCTTGTCGGCGAGCAGGTCGACGGCCTTCTGGGCCTGCGCGTACGTGTCGTACCGCGCGACGGTCTCGCCCTGCGGGGGGGTCGGGGTGCGCGGGATGCGGGACTGACCGGTGAACGCCATGGCCCGATCCTCCCCCGCCGACCTGGCAGTGCGCCAGGCGCGCCCGTCGGCCCGGCACGCGACGCGCGAGCGCGTGCGTGCCGGGCCGCGGGAGCGCCGGGGCCGGTCCCGAGCGCTCAGGGGTACTGCGCGACGAACGCGGGCGTCCCGGTGTTCGTGGCGTCCACCTGCGCGCCGGTGTCGTTGACGACGTGCCGCACGGTGCCGGCGCTGAGGTTGACGGTCATCACGTGGTGCAGGCGTACGCCCGGGCGGCGCGGCACCTCGAACCCACGCTCGGTGACGACCGACGGGTTGTTCTGGTTGAACACGTACACGCCCGCACCCCACACCTCGTGCGTGCGCACCCGGTCGCCGACCTTGTAGCCCGCCCAGCCGGGCGTGCCGTCGGGCTTCGTCCAGTCGGCCTGCGTCGGCGGGTCGTAGGGCAGCTCGTTCTGGAACATCACGACGCGCCCGCGCTCGCCGTTCCAGACGAGGTTGTGGCGCTGGAAGTGCTCGACGAACAGGCCGGTGGCGGTGACGTCGTCGCCGTTCACGACGACGCCCGTGCGGCCGATGTTGGTGCGCCAGCGGTCGGTGTCGCCGTTGACGCCCTCGGTGAACCCCTCGACGCCGTGGTCGGCCCGCCAGACCCAGGTGTGGTCGACGAGCACGTGGTCGGCGTCGACCTGCAGCGCGACGTCCGTGCTGCCGCGGTGCGGCCCGCCGACGCGGAAGTACACGTCGGACAGGGTGATCGGGTCGCGCCGGCTCGCGGCGGCGGCGTGCGGGCCGTGGTGCGTGCCGGCGACCCGCAGCAGGGCAGGCGACCTCGTCGGACCGGCGTCGACGGTCAGGCCCGCGACGACCACGCCCGGCACGTCGGCGACCACCAGCGGGACGGCGCCGCGCACCGAGGTGAGCGTCGCGTGCCCGAGGCCGAGCACGACCGTGCCGGGGCGTCGCACGGTGATCGTGCGCGCGACGTCGTAGAGCCCGGGGGTGAGCAGCAGGTGCTTGCCGCGCGCGAGCTCGCGGTCGAGACGGGCGGCGTCGTCGCCGGGACGGGCGACGTAGAAGTCGCGCAGCGGGACCGACCGGCCGGGTGTCGTCCCGTCGGCCCACGTGACGCCGCGGCTGCCGCGCGCCACCGACGGCACGCGGACCTGCCACGCGCCGCGCGCGTCGACGTACAGGTAGGGCTTCTCGCGGCTCACCGGCGTGGTGTCGAGGGTCGTGTACGGCGGGTCGGGGAACGTCGCGTCGTCGGGTGCGCCCTCGACGCCCGCGAAGACCTGGTTCCACACCGCGTTGGACCACGAGCGCACCTCGCTGTCGCGTGTGAGCCACTGCTGCTGGGAGCCGTTGACGACGTCGCCGAACCGCGAGTCGGCGATGAACCCGCCGCTCGCGTACTGGGGACCGGCGGTGCAGTAGTCCATGAGCGAGAACGCGGGGTCGCCGGGGTCGGCGCGCACGTCCAGGCGGCGCACGGACACGGCCTGCGAGACGGCCCAGAAGTTCGCCGTCGAGCGGCAGCCGTCCTGGCCGGTGACGTCGATGTCGAGCGTGAGGTTGGACAGCGTGCGCCAGAAGTTCACGAGCGCGAGGCAGTTCGGGTTCGCGGGGTCGTCGGACAGGCAGCGGTTGTACGTCTCGATCGTGCCGTGCACGACGACGTCCCCCGGCGACGCCCCGAGGCCCGCGACCTCGGTGTAGTAGCCGACGCGGACGTGCAGCGGCTGCTCGGCGGTCCCGTACTCGCCGGGCAGGAGCAGCAGGCTGGCGCGGCCCGTGCCCATCTCGGCGTCGACCTGGCGGGCGTGGACCTCGTCGAACGCGGCCTGGACCTGGGCGACCGGCATGCTCGGGTCGAGCACGACGACGTTCGCGCCGAGGTCGGGACGCGTGGGGTCGGGACGCGTGGGACCGGGTGGGCCGGGACGGGCGCCCGCGGCGGCGGGGGCCGCGACGAGCGCGGCGACGACGAGGCTGACACCCGCGGCGAGCGCCGCGCGTCGGCGGACGCGTCCTGCTGGTGCGGTGGCGTGGTGGTGCACGGTGATCCTCTCCGTTGAGCTCGACCGGACACACCGGAGCAAACCACACCTGCTGACCGATCGGTAAGTGATGTGGTGAAACGTGTCCACGACCCCGCCCGGTGCCCCGGCGTCTAGGCTGACCGCGTGAGCAGCGTGGGCACCCGGGTCTTCGTCGCGCGCCTGGCCGGTACCACGGTCTTCGACCCCCTCGGTGACCAGGTCGGGCGCGTGCGCGACGTCGTCGTGCTCGTGCGCCCCAAGGGCGCACCGCGCGCGGTCGGGCTCGTCGTCGAGGTCCCCGGCAAGCGCCGCGTGTTCCTGCCCCTGACGCGCGTCACCGCGATGGACCCGGGCCAGGTCATCTCGACCGGCCTGGTGAACATGCGGCGCTTCGAGCAGCGCGCGTTCGAGACCCTCGTCGTGAGCGAGCTGCTCGACCGCACGGTCGACCTGGCGGACGGCAGCGGGTCGGCGACGATCGAGGACGTCGCGATCGAGCTGCAGCGCAACAACGACTGGGTGGTCACCAAGCTCTTCGTGCGGCGGGTCGTCCCCGGCCACCGCGGCCTGCTGCGCCGCCGCGGCGAGACGCAGCTCGTCTCGATGGGCGAGGTCACCGGCCTCGCCCGCGCCGCCGGCCAGCAGGGCGCCGAGCTGCTGCTCGCGCAGTACGAGGACCTCAAGCCCGCGGACCTGGCGGACGTGCTGCACGACCTGGGCACCACGCGCCGGCTCGAGGTCGCCTCGGCCCTCGACAACGACCGGCTCGCGGACGTCCTCGAGGAGCTGCCCGAGGACGACCAGGTCGCGATCCTCCAGGGCCTGGAGATGGGCCGCGCCGCCGACGTCCTCGAGGCCATGGAGCCCGACGACGCGGCGGACCTGCTGGGCGAGCTGCCCGACGAGCAGGCGGCCGAGCTCCTCGAGCTCATGGAGCCCGAGGAGGCCCGAGACGTCCGGCGCCTGCTCGCGTACGAGGACAACACCGCGGGTGGCCTCATGACCACCGAGCCGGTGATCCTGGGCCCCGAGACCCCGATCGCCGCGGCGCTCGCGCACGTGCGCCGCCAGGACCTGACGCCCGCGCTCGCGTCGATGGTGTTCGTCGCGCGCCCGCCGCTCGAGACGCCCACCGGGCGCTACATCGGCGTCGTGCACCTGCAGCGCATGCTCCGCGAACCCCCGCACGAGGCGATCGGGTCGATCGTCGACACCGACATCGAGCCAGTCGAGGCCGGCAAGCCGCTCATCGCCGTGACCCGCCAGCTCGCGACGTACAACCTGCTCGCGCTCCCGGTGGTCGACGCCGACAAGCGCCTGCTCGGCGCGGTGTCGGTCGACGACGTGCTCGACCACCTGCTGCCCGAGGACTGGCGCGAGCAGGACGACGAGGAGCACGCCCTGCGCACCACCCCCGCCCGCCCGGCCCGACCGGTGGTCGGTCGTGGCTGAGCGCCTCGACCAGCCGCGCGAGTCGCGGCGACGCCTGTCGCTGCCGCGCCCGAACGCGGACCAGGACGCCGCCGGGCGCGCGTCGGAGAGCATCGCGCGGTTCCTCGGCACGCCGTCGTTCATCTTCTGGCTGACGATCTTCTGCGCCGCGTGGCTCACCTGGAACGCCGACTGGGGCCCGGACCGCCCGCGGTTCGACAGCTCCGCGAACGGCTTCACCGTCCTGACGCTCATGCTGTCGCTCCAGGCGTCCTACGCCGCACCGCTCATCCTGCTCGCGCAGAACCGGCAGACGGACCGCGACCGCGTGCAGGCCGAGCAGGACCGGCAGCGCGCCGAGCGCAACCTCGCGGACACCGAGTTCCTCGCGCGCGAGGTCGCCGCGCTGCGCATCGCGCTGGGTGACGTCGCGACGCGCGACTTCGTGCGCTCCGAGCTGCGCAACCTCCTCGAGGAGCTCCTGGCCCAGCCGGAGGAGGACGACGCCGAGGACGCCGAGCCGGGCGGGGCCCGGGCCGGACGGCCCGGACGGGGCGCGCCGCGGCCGACCTAGCATGGTCGCCGTGCCCCCGACTCCCGCCACCGACGCCGCGCTCCTCGACGCCGTGCGCTCCGCGCTCGCCACGGTCCAGGACCCCGAGATCCGCCGCCCGATCACCGAGCTCGGCATGGTCCGCTCGGTCGACCTCGGCGCACCCACCGCGACGGGCGGCGCGCGCGTCGTCGTCGGCATCGACCTGACGACCCCCGGCTGTCCGCTCAAGGAGACCCTGACGCGGGACGTCTCCGCCGCGGTCGCACGGGTCGACGGGGTTGACGAGGTGGCCGTCGAGCTGGGCGTCATGACCGCCGAGCAGCGCGCGGACCTGCGTCGCCTGCTGCGCGGCACGGACGCGGAGCCGACGATCCCGTTCGCGCAGGCCACGTCGCTCACGAAGGTGTTCGCGATCGCGTCCGGCAAGGGCGGCGTGGGCAAGTCGTCCGTGACGGCGAACCTCGCGGTCGCGATGGCGGCGGACGGCCTGCGGGTCGGCGTGGTCGACGCCGACATCTACGGCTTCTCGATCCCGCGCATGCTGGGCGTGGACCGGCCGCCGACGAAGGTCGACGACATGCTCCTGCCGCCGGTGGCGCACGACGTCAAGGTCGTCTCGATCGGGATGTTCGTGCCGCCGGGCCAGCCCGTGGTGTGGCGCGGGCCGATGCTGCACCGTGCGCTGCAGCAGTTCCTCGCGGACGTGTTCTGGGGCGACCTGGACGTGCTGCTGCTGGACCTGCCGCCGGGGACGGGTGACATCGCGATCTCGGTCGCCCAGCTGCTGCCGGGCTCGCAGATCGTCGTCGTGACGACGCCGCAGGCGGCGGCCGCGGAGGTCGCCGAGCGCGCGGGTTCGGTCGCGGTGCAGACCCGTCAGCAGGTCGTGGGCGTGGTGGAGAACATGTCCTGGCTCGAGCAGCCGGACGGCTCGCGGCTCGAGCTGTTCGGCTCGGGCGGCGGCGAGCACGTCGCGGCGCGCCTGACGCAGCTCACGGGCGGGACCGTGCCCGTGCTGGGCCAGGTGCCGATCGACGTGACGCTGCGCGAGGGCGGTGACGTGGGCGAGCCGGTGGTGCTGAGCCACCCGGACTCGCCCGCGGCGGTCGCGCTGCGGCAGGTCGCCCGCACCCTGGGCACCCGTCAGCGCGGGCTCGCGGGGCGCTCGCTCGGCCTCTCCCCCGCGGGACGCTGACGGACCCACCCGTCCGGGTGTTTGTTTCTGTTGGGTCATGTGCGACGATGTTCGAGTGCTGGCGACCCAACGACAAGAGCTGATCCTCGCGGCCGTGCGCGCGCACGGTGCCGCACGCGTGTCCGACCTCGTGGACGACCTCGGCGTCTCGGACATGACGATCCGGCGGGACATCGCCGAGCTCGCGCGCGCCGGCCTCGTGCGCCGCGTGCACGGCGGGGCCGTGGCGCCGGAGGGCACGCGGGCGTCAGACGAGCCCGGCTTCGAGGTCAAGGTCGAGCACGCCGGGCCGCAGAAGACCGCGATCGCGCGCGCCGCGCACGCGGACCTCGAGCCCGGCCAGACCGTCGCGCTGTCCGCCGGCTCGACCACCTACCGGCTCGCCGAGCTCGTCGCGCAGGACGCCGCGCTGCGCCCGTTCACGGTCGTCACCAACGGCCTGCGCATCGCCGACGTCCTGCACCGGGCCGTCGCACCGCGTGACCTCGAGGTCGTCCTCACGGGCGGCGTGCGCACCCCGTCCGACGCGCTCGTCGGACGCGTCGCCGACGCCGTGCTCGCTCTCCTGCGCGTCGACCGCGCGTTCCTCGGGGTGCACGGGCTCGACGAGTCCGGCCTCACCACGCCGAACCTCGCCGAGGCCGCGACCGACCGCGCGCTCATGGGCTGCGCGGCCGCGACCACCGTGCTGGCGGACCACACCAAGTGGGGCACGGTCGGTCTCGCGAAGATCGCCGACCTCGAGGAGGTCGACCTCGTCGTGATGGACGACGAGGCCCCCGCCGCGGCCCGCCGCCTGCTCACCGACCGCCTGCAGACGGTCGTCGTCGGCGACGATCCCGCCGGACCCCCCGCGGGTGCCCCCGGCACCCTTCCTCCGCACGTGGGAGACGACGCATGACCACCCGCACGAGCACGACCACGGCCACGCCCGCAGGCACCCCCACCGCGAGCGCCGGCGTGCGCGTCACGAGCACCACGCTCGCCGACGGCCGCGAGCTGCTCTACTTCGACGACTCCGAGCCCTACGTCTCGGGCGCGGCGACACGCCGGCTGGACGACCCGCGCCCGCTGCCGGACCGGTTCGCGCCCGACGCGGACGGCGTCGTGCCCACCGGCCCCGAGCTGCGGCGCGACCCGCTCACGGGCGAGTGGGTCGCGATGGCGGCGCACCGCATGAACCGCACGTTCCTGCCACCCGCGGACGCGAACCCGCTCGCACCCGCCCGGCCCGGCGCCGCGTACCAGGACGGCGAGATCCCCGCGGAGGACTACGACGTCGTCGTGTTCGAGAACCGCTTCCCGTCGCTGCTGCGCGTGCCCGGAGTGCTCGACGAGGTGACGCTGCGCGACGACGAGCCGCTGTGGCAGACGCGCCCCGCGGTGGGCCGCTGCGAGGTCGTGTGCTTCTCGGCGGACCCGACCGCGTCGCTGCGGACAGTCGGCCCGCGCCGGATGCGCACGGTCATCGAGGCGTGGGCGCACCGCACCGCGGCGCTCAACGCGACCGAGGGCGTCGAGCAGGTCTTCGCGTTCGAGAACCGCGGCAAGGAGATCGGCGTCACGCTGCACCATCCGCACGGGCAGATCTACGCGCTGCCCTACCTCGCGCCCCGCACCGCGACCATGCTCGCGGCCGCGAGCGAGCACCGCGCGCGCACCGGCCGCCTGCTGGGCCGCGACGTGCTGGACGCGGAGCTGCGGCACGCCACGCGCGTCGTCCTCGAGTCCGAGCACTGGGTCGCGTACGTGCCGTTCGCGGCGCGCTGGCCCGTCGAGGTGCACCTGGTCCCCCGCCGGGACGTCCCCGACCTGCCAGCCCTCGACGACGCCGAGCGCGCCGACCTGGCGACCACCTACCTCGAGCTGCTGCGGCGCCTCGACCTGTTCTTCGTCGACGACGACACCGCGGTCCCGCTGCCGTACATCTCGGGCTGGCACCAGGCGCCCGCGCGGCAGGGACGTGACGACTGGCGCCTGTCGCTACAGGTGTTCTCGGTGCTGCGCGCCCCCGGCAAGCTCAAGTACCTCGCGGGCGTCGAGTCCGGCGTCGCGGCCTGGGTCAGCGACACGACGCCCGAGCGCATCGCGGCGCGGCTGCAGGAGCTCGCATGACCACGTGGGTGCCCGCGTGGGACGCGGGGACGGGCGAGGAGCGCGCCCGTGCGGTGTTCGACACCGCGTTCGGTGTCGCGCCTGACGGCGTGTGGTCGGCACCCGGACGCGTCAACCTCATCGGCGAGCACACCGACTACAACGGCGGCCTGTGCCTGCCGGTCGCGCTCGCGCACCGTACGTTCGCGGCCGTGCGCCGCCGCGGCGACGGCACGGCGCGCATGGCCTCCGCGTGGGACGCGAGCGTCGTGACCGCGCTCGAGCTCGCGTCGGTCGCCCCCGGTGCCGTCGCCGGCTGGACCGCGTACGTCGCGGGCGTCGCGTGGGCGCTGCGCGAGCGCGGGCTGCCGGTGGCGGGCTTCGACGTCGCGATCGACTCGTGCGTGCCCGTCGGCTCCGGGCTCTCGTCCTCTGCCGCGCTGTCCTGCTCCGTCGCGCTCGCGCTCGACGCGGTGAACGCGCTCGCGCAGGACCGCGCCGCGCTCGCCGCGGACTGCGTACGCGCCGAGAACGAGATCGCCGGTGCACCCACGGGCGGCATGGACCAGGCCGCGGCGCTGCGTGCCGAGCCGGGCCACGCGCTGCTGCTCGACTGCCGCGACCAGTCGGTCCGGCACGTGCCGTTCGACCCGGCCGCCGAGGGCCTCGCCCTCCTCGTGATCGACACGCGCGCCGAGCACGCGCTCGTCGACGGGCAGTACGCGGCGCGTCGGGCGACGTGCGACGAGGCCGCGCGGCTGCTCGGCGTGGCCACGCTGCGCGAGCTCACCGACGCCCCGGGGGATGCCGAGCACGCGATCGTGGCGCTCGACGACGGGACGCCCGACGGCGAGCTCCGTGCGCGCCGGGTACGGCACGTGCTGACCGAGATCGCGCGCGTCCGCGAGTTCGTCGCCCTCCTCGACGCGGGCCGTCTGCGTGACACCGGTCCCCTCCTCGACGCGTCGCACGCCTCGCTGCGCGACGACTACGAGGTGTCGTGCCGCGAGCTCGACGTCGCGGTGGAAGCCGCCCGGGCCGCGGGCGCGCTCGGTGCACGCATGACGGGCGGCGGGTTCGGCGGCTCCGCCATCGCGCTGGTCGAGGCGGACGCGCTGGTCACCGTCGCGGACGCGGTCGCCGCGGCGTTCGCGCGCGAGGGCCTGCGAGCCCCGGCCTTCGTCGCCTGAGCCCTTCCCCTGCTCGTCGGACATCCACGGATGCTCGCCGCCGCCGAAGAGCTCACCCCGTGATCCTCGCCGAACGCCCGACGAGCATGAACGCGTCCGTGCGGTTCCTCGTGTGGGGCTCGATGCCGCTCGGCAGCCTCCTCGGCGGGTGGCTCGGGCACACGACGAGCGTCCTGACGACGCTGTGGGTCGCCGCCGGCATCGGCCTCGTCGCGACGCTGCCCGTCGTCGTCTCCCCGCTGCTGCGCTCCCGCGACCTGCCGCCGGCGCCCGTGCACGGCACGCCGCCCGGCTGACCCGCCTACAGGTCGTACTCGACGACGAGCGGCGCGTGGTCGGAGAACCGCGCGTCGTACGTCGCGGCACGGTCGACCGTCGCGGCGACCGCGCGGTCCGCGAGCGCGGGCGTCGCGAGCTGGTAGTCGATCCGCCAGCCCGCGTCGTTGTCGAACGCCTTGCCGCGCCACGACCACCACGTGAACGGCCCGGGGCCCTCGCCGCCGAGCTCGCGGCCCAGGTCGCGCCAGCCCAGGCCGTCGAGCCAGCGGTCCAGGTAGGCGCGCTCCTGCGGCAGGAACCCGGCCGACTTGAGGTTGCCCTTCCAGTTCTTGATGTCGGCCTCGCGGTGTGCGATGTTCACGTCCCCCGCCACCACCACCATCCGGCCCGCCTGCGCGAGCTCCGCGAGGCGCGCGGTCACCACCTCGAGGAACGCGTACTTCTCGTCCATCGACGGTGTGCCGAGCGTGCCGGAGTGGATGTACGCCGAGACGACCGTGAGCGTGCGCGGCCCCTGCCCGTCGTGCGCGTCGACCTCGAGGTCGGCCTCGACCCACCGACCGCAGTCCCCGGGGACACCGGTGCCGAGCCCGACGCGCACCGCCGTCATCGGCAGGCGCGTCGCGATCGCGACGCCCGAGCGCCCCTTCGTCACCGACGCCTCGTGCGCGAGGTGCCACTCGCCGGGAGACAGGTGGTCGGCGAGGATCTCGTCGGTGGCGCGCACCTCCTGCAGCAGCAGCACGTCCGGCTTGCGCGTGTCGAGCCACTCGCCCATCCCGCGGCGGAACGCCGCCCGGATGCCGTTGACGTTGACGGTCGCGATCGTGAGCACAGCAGTCCTTCCTCGGCGCGCGGGCCTCCCGCGGTCGTCCGGGACGATCCTGCCTCACCGGCGGGACGACCTCGTCGGCGTATCAGGACGGACCCCGCACGGCACCTTGTCCCACGTACGCTGCCGCGAGCCCCGACCCGCGACGCCCCACGACTGGTCCCGCGCCCAGCGGTCAGGAGGCGACATGGTCACGATGAACGGGTGGTCCGACGCCCGCGAGTCGAGCGTCACGCGCATCGTCGTCGGCGACGACGCGAACGGCGCCACCGTGCGCGACGGCGACGTCGCCCGCGCGTTCGTCTGGCTCCTGGAGCAGCTGCACGAGCGGGTCGAGAAGGTCGCCGTGGTCAACGGCTGGCGCTCGAGGGCGTTCAACACGCAGGTGGGCGGCGCCGCGGGCTCCAACCACATCTCCGGGACCGCCGTGGACGTCAACGGGGCGAGGCACCCGTTCGAGCTCCACCAGCCGCGGGGCACCCCGTACGTGTCCGGCTTCTCGGCCGCGCAGGAGCGCGCGGTGCGGGACGTCCTGCGCGACGCCGGCGGGCTGTTCGTCTGGGGGCTGGACTTCCCCCGCGGGCGGCGCGACGCGATGCACTTCGAGCTCGCCAGGGGCACCACCCTGGCGGACGTCCGCGCGTTCGTCGGACGCGTCACCGAACAGAAGTCGGGCCCGGTCCCCGAGGAGGACGACATGCCGACCGTCGACGAGATCGCCCGTGCGGTCTGGGGGTACAAGAACAGGGAGCTCGAGCGCGTCGACACCTACGCGCTGCTGCGCCGCACCAACGCGAACGCGCAGGCCGCGGCCAAGGGCGTCGTCGACGTCAAGCTGCTGGCCGAGGCGATCGCGCGCGCCCTGCCCGCCGGGGCGATGACGAAGGCGCAGGTCAACCGCGTCGCGCGGGTGGCCGCCAAGGACGTCCTGCGACAGGCGTGAGCGAGCCGGTGACCGGGTCGTCAGTCGTCGCGCCCCGACTCGTCCGCGAGCCGGTTCTTCCAGCGCTCCTCGACGTCGCGTGCGGCCTCGGCGTACGAGCGCTCCGCCCGCTCCTGGTCACGCTCGACCTGGGCCGCGGCCTCCTGCGCGGCGAGCGCCGCGATGTCGACGTTCGTCGCGAGCTGCCAGACGCCCGCGAGCGTGACCACCAGCCCGATCAGCGCCGCGACGATGCCGAGCACGACGAGCGCGGTGGTCCCGTCGGTGTCGACGTACCCGCGGGACGCCTGCGCGATCTGTGACAGCCAGCCCCACACGCTCGCCAGGGCACCGAGGACGAGCATCGCCACGCCCCACACGAGGACCTTCGCCGAGGGTCCGAAACTGCGCGCCATCGCACGTCCCTTCGTCGCGCCCACGGACGCGGGCGACCTGGTCGCAGCGTAGGGCCGCGGCGGCCGGGCGCGTGGGCGTTCCGCAGTGCTCGTCGCACGGACGTGCGAGAGCCCCGACCGGCGACCGGTCGGGGCTCTCGCACGCGTCGTCAGCCGGCGAGCCGCTCGGCGGTCTCGACGACGTTGCTCAGCAGCATCGCCCGCGTCATGGGGCCGACCCCGCCCGGGTTCGGCGAGACCCAGGCGGCGATCTCCTTGACGCCCGGGTGGACGTCCCCCACGACCCGCGACCTGCCGGTCTCCGGGTCGGTCGCCCGCGAGACGCCCACGTCGACCACGACCGCGCCCGGCTTGACGATGTCCGGCGTGATGATCCCGGGCACGCCCGCCGCGGCGACGACCACGTCGGCGTTGCGCGTGTGCTCCGCGAGGTCGTCGGTGCCCGTGTGGGTCAGCGTGACGGTCGCGTTGACGGCCCGGCGCGTCAGGAGCAGACCGATCGACCGGCCGACGGTGACACCGCGTCCGACGACGACGACGTCCGCCCCGTGCAGCGAGATCCCGTGCCGCTCGACCAGCTCGACGATGCCGCGCGGCGTGCACGGCAGCGGGCTCGTGATCGGCTCGTTGACCCGCAGGACCAGGCGACCGAGGTTCGTCGGGTGCAGGCCGTCGGCGTCCTTCTCCGGGTCGACGAGCTCGAGCACGCGGTGCGTGTCGATGCCCTTCGGCAGCGGCAGCTGGACGATGAAGCCGGTGCACGCCGGGTTCTCGTTGAGCCGGCGCACCGCCGCCTCGATGTCCTCCTGCGTCGCGTCGCCCGGCAGCTCCTCCTGGATGGAGGCGATGCCGACCTCGGCGCAGTCCCGGTGCTTGCCCGCGACGTACCACCGGCTGCCCGGGTCGTCGCCGACGAGCAGCGTGCCGAGGCCGGGGGTCACGCCACGCGCGGCGAGCGCCGCGACGCGCTGCGCGAGCTCCGCCTTGATGGCCGCCGCGGTGGCGGTCCCGTCGAGGATCTGGGCCGTCATGCTCAGTACTGCTTGAGCGTCGGGTACAGCGGGAACTCGGCGGTGAGCGTGGCGACGCGCGCCTGCAGCGCCGCCAGGTCCGCCTGCTCGCCGCCGACCAGCGCGGTCGCGATGATGTCCGCGACCTCGGTGAACTCGACGTCGCCGAAGCCGCGCGTCGCGAGCGCGGGCGTGCCGATGCGCAGGCCCGAGGTGACCATCGGCGGGCGCGGGTCGTTCGGGACGGCGTTGCGGTTCACCGTGATGCCGGCCTCGTGCAGGAGGTCCTCCGCCTGCTTGCCGTCGATCGCCGCGTCGCGCAGGTCGACGAGCACGAGGTGCACGTCGGTGCCGCCCGACCGGACGGTGATGCCGGCCGCCGCGACGTCGGCCTGCGTGAGCCGCTCGGCGATGATCGCGGCGCCGCGGACCGTGCGCTCCTGGCGGTCACGGAACTCGGGCGAGCCGGCGACCTTGAACGCCACGGCCTTGGCCGCGATGACGTGCATGAGCGGACCGCCCTGCTGGCCCGGGAACACCGCGGAGTTGATCTTCTTCGCGAGGTCCGGGTCGTTGGTCAGGATGAAGCCCGAACGGGGGCCGCCGATCGTCTTGTGCACGGTCGAGGACACCACGTGCGCGTGCGGCACCGGGGAGGGGTGCACGCCCGCCGCGACGAGGCCCGCGAAGTGCGCCATGTCGACCCACAGGTACGCGCCCACCTCGTCGGCGATCGCGCGAAATGCCGCGAAGTCGAGCTGACGCGGGTACGCCGACCAGCCCGCGATGATGACCTTGGGCTTGTGCTCGACGGCGAGGCGGCGGACCTCGTCCATGTCGACCAGCGAGGTCGTCTCGTCGACGCCGTACGCGACGACGTCGTACAGCCGGCCCGAGAAGTTGATCTTCATGCCGTGCGTGAGGTGGCCGCCCTGGTCGAGGGCGAGGCCGAGGATCGTGTCGCCGGGGCGGGCGATCGCGTGCAGCACGGCGGCGTTCGCGGTCGCGCCCGAGTGCGGCTGGACGTTCGCGAACTGCGCGCCGAACAGCGCCTTCGCGCGCTCGATCGCGATGTTCTCGGCGATGTCGACCTGCTCGCAGCCGCCGTAGTAGCGGCGGCCCGGGTAGCCCTCGGCGTACTTGTTCGTCAGCACGGAGCCCTGCGCCTGCAGGACGGCGAGCGGGACGAAGTTCTCGCTCGCGATCATCTCGAGCGTGCCCTGCTGGCGCGCGAGCTCACCGTCGAGGACGGCGGCGATCTCGGGGTCGAGGTCGGCGATGTTCTGGTCGAGCACGTTGTCGCTCATGCGGCTGCTCCTGTCGCAGTCAGGTGCGGGCGCGCTCGGCGCCACGCACACGGACGGTCCGGTGATGAGGCGACCGAGGGCCCAGGCGTCCGACCCCGTGGTCCAGCTGCTGCGTCGCTCCCCGGTGGTGACCCACCCGTTGCGCCAGTCACGACGCGCCCAGGGTACCAACCCCGGCGCGACCACCCACCGCCTTTCCCACGCGCTGCGCGCGCTCGTCGATCCCTGCTGCGGCGCGCGGTCAGGGGGTGGGTGGGGGTTCGAGGTGGGTGAGCCAGGTGCGCAGGATGCGGGCCAGCGTGGCGGCGTCGCGGGGGTCGAGGGCCGCCAGCAGGCGGTGCTCGTTCGCCATGTGGTCGGTGAACGCGGCGTCGATCAGCTCGCGGCCGGCCGGGGTGAGCGCGACGAGGCGGGCACGCGCGTCGTCGTCGGACACGCGACGCGAGACGAGCCCGGCGCGCTCGAGCCGGTCGATGCGCTTGGTCATGCCGCCGGAGGTGACGAGGGTGTTGGCGGCCAGGTCGCCCGCGGTCCGCTCGAACGGCTCGCCCGCGCGGCGGAGCGTCGCGAGGACGTCGAAGTCACCTTCCGAGAGCCCGTGCTGCCGGTACACGGCGACGAGCTCGTCGGTCAGGTGCCCGGCGACGCGGTGCAGGCGACCGATGACGCCCTGCGGCGACGGGTCCAGGTCGGGGCGCTCGCGCCGCCAGGCGGCCTGGATCAGGTCGAGCCGGTCGGGTGGAGGTGTGGTGGGCACCGCCCCACACTATCTTCCGGGCAAGATATATTGTCTTCCATGGAAGGCAATCTGCGGCTCATGGCGCTCACCGCCTACGCGCCGCTCACCTGGGGTGCGAGCTACTACGTCACCCGGCACCTGCTGCCCGCGGACTCGCCGCTGTGGGGCTCCGCGCTGCGCGCGCTGCCCGCCGGCCTCGTGCTCCTGCTCGTCGCGCGCCGCCTGCCCCGCGGTGCGTGGTGGTGGCGCTCGCTCGTGCTCGGGACCCTCACCATGGGCGCGTTCTTCGTCCTCGTGTACGTCGCCGCCCAGCTGCTCCCGACGAGCGTCGCGGCGACCGTCATGGCGACCTCGCCCCTGGTGATGATGCTGGTGGCGTGGGCCCTGGTCGCGCAGCGGCCGGCTCTGCCGGCGGTCGCAGGAGGCGTGCTGGGGCTCGTCGGGGTGGGTGCCATGGTGCTCACGGGCGGGACGTCGCTCGACGCGCGCGGGCTGGTCGCCTCGGTGTCCGCGATGCTCATGTCGAGCGTCGGGTTCGTGCTCGCGCAGCGGTGGCGCGACGACGACGTGGACGTGGTCTCGTCGACCGCGTGGCAGCTCGTCGCCGGCGGGTCCACGCTGCTGGGGGCCGCGCTCGTCGTCGAGGGCGCTCCCCCGCACCTCGACGCACCCGCGTGGGCCGGGCTGGCGTTCCTCTCGGTCGCGGCGACCGCGCTCGCCTACCTCGCGTGGTTCGCGGGCCTGCGTCGCCTCCCGGCCGGCACCGTGGGCCTCGTCGGCCTGCTCAACCCGGTGGCCGGCCTGGCGCTGGGCCTGCTCGTCGCGCACGAGCGGCTCGCCCTCCAGCAGGCCGCCGGCGCGCTCGTCGTGCTCGCGGGCGTCGCCCTGGGCCACCCCGCGCTCGCCCGTCGCGGCACGGTGCGCACCGTCGAGGCCCCCCTGCCGGCACAGGAGCGCGAAACCGACCCCACCGCACCCCTTGCGGTCCGGTCCGGCCGGGCGTAGCGTCCTATTCAACTTGTAGGTTGAATACTCGAACTGGAGGGACGACGGCCGACGAGAGCCGGCCGTGAGGACACCGTGGCGGAGGACGACGAGCGGCTCGACCGGGCCTTCCTGGCCCTGGCCGACCCCGTGCGCCGCCAGATCGTCGCGCGGCTGTCGCGCGGCCCCGCTACCGTCAACGAGCTCGCCGAGCCGCACGCCATCTCGCTGCAGGCGGTCTCCAAGCACATCCACGTGCTGGAGCAGGCCGGACTCGTCACCCGCACGCGCGACGCCCAGCGCCGGCCCGTGCACCTGGCCCCCGAGGCGCTCGAGCGTCTCACCGCGTGGATCGACCGGTACCGACTGGTCCACGAGCGCAGGTTCCGGTCCCTCGACGCGCTGCTCGCGCAGGACCCCGCCCAGCGGGAGGATCCGCCATGACCCACCCCGTGCACGTCGACGCACCCGCCGGCGTCCCCTTCATCGACATCACCCGCGAGTTCGACGCGCCCGTGTCCCGTCTGTTCGCCGCCCACGCCGACCCGGCGCTCGTCGCGCGGTGGATGGGCCCCGACGGGCTCGGCACCGACGTCACCGAGTGGGACTTCGTCTCCGGCGGGCGCTGGAGCTTCCAGCAGACCGAGCCCGACGGCGAGACGTACGCGTTCCGCGGCACGTTCCACACCGTGCGCACCGACGAGCTCGCGATCCAGACGTTCGAGTTCCTCGGGTTCCCCGACGTCGTGTCGATCGAGACCCTGCGCTTCGTCGACCTGGGCGACGGTCGTACGCGCCTCGAGATCCACTCCGTCTACCCCACGGTCGAGGCACGCGACGGCATGGTCGCGAGCGACATGGAGCGCGGCCTCACCGAGGGCTACGCGCGCCTCGACGCGATCGTCGCGGCCTGACCGGCCGCACCACCACCAGCACACCACCACCAGCACACCACCAGCGCACCACCACCAGCACACCCACCCCGACAGCACGCACCACGAAGGAGCACGACCATGGGCATCGTCCACCCGCACCTCTGGTACTCCGACAACGCGCTCGAGGCCGCCGAGTTCTACGTCTCGGTGTTCCCGAACTCCCGCATCCTCAACGTCGTGCGCGCGCCCGCGGACATGCCCGGCGTCACCAAGGGCGCGCCGTTCGTCGTCACGTTCGAGCTCGACGGCCAGCGCGTCGACGCGATCTCGGCCGGGCCGTCGTTGCAGCTCAACGCCGCGTTCTCGTTCGTCGTCGACTGCGCCGACCAGGCCGAGATCGACCACTACTGGGACGCGCTGCTCACGGGCGGAGGGCAGGAGGTCGCGTGCGGCTGGCTCACCGACCGGTTCGGCCTGTCCTGGCAGGTGGTGCCCACGCGCCTCATGGAGCTCACGCTGTCCCCCGACGCCGACCCCGAGGGCGCCGCCCGCGCCACGCAGGTGATGCTCACGCAGAAGAAGCTCGACATCGCCGCGCTCGAGGCGGCCTACCGCGGCGAGTGACGCCGGTTCACAGGTAGAGGCCGGTGGCCACCGGCTCGACGACATCGTCCTGGCGCGGCACCCCGCGCAGGAGCAGCGCGGACCGCCCCGAAGCGGTCCACGTCGCGAGCCACCGGGCCCCGGAGAGCTCGCACAGCAACACCGTGCCGGGCCGGTCGAGCCCCGCGTCCGGGTACCCGGCGGGGCGCAGGTGCCCCTCGGCGTACGCGGCGGCGGCGACACCGACGAGCGACTGGGTGGACCAGCAGCGGCACGTCGCGAGCACGCGACGCGTCACGGCGAGGTCGACCTCGAGGCCCGCGAGGAGCCCGCGTCGGTCACGCGCGCGGTGCACCGCCTCCCCGCCGAGGGCGCCCGCGGCGAGCCCTCCGAGGACGCCGGTCGTCCACACGACGACCGCGAGGGCCGTCGAGGCGCCCGTCTCGGTGCTCAGCGGCACCGCACCCGCCACACCCGCCGCGAGCCCGGTCCCGACCGCCGCACCGAGCACCGCGCCGAGCACGTCCAGCGGGCGCAGCGTGGACGTCCGCGGACGACCGCGCGCGACGTCGTAGGACTGCGCGCGGATGCCGAACCACAGCCGCTCGTCCTCGAACGACCACGACGGGATCCGCCGCCAGGCCCGCTGCAGCATCCCGCCCAGGTACCAGCCCGCGACCAGCCCGAGGACCCCGAAGGCGAGCATGGGGAGCGCGACGAGCCACGGGGCGAGCGACGCCCACCGGTTGCGCCGGGGCCGCAGCCGCCGCACGACCTCCTCGAGCGGAGCGCCCGGCGGGCACACCTGGCGCACGGCGCACGCGAGCAGCGTGGCACCGGCCGGGTCACCCGAGTCCTGCAGCACGGTCGCGGCGTGCTCGAGAGCGGCCGGGTCACGCCACGGCGACGGCGAGCCGCCGCGCAGGAGGAGCGCGGCCGCGTACACCTCGTCGGCGGCGCGGTCCGCGTCCGTCCGGTCCCGGCGCGCGACCATGCCCGCCGCGGCGCGGCCCAGCACCAGAGGGGTGTCCGTGCCCTGGTCCGCGAGCGCGCACCACGCGTCGGTCGCCAGATCCGCCCGGCCGGAGTACTCGGCGGCGAGCGCCAGCAGGTACAGGTGGGCCGCACGGGTCGTCCCCGGGACCTGCCCCGCACGCACCAGCAGGGGCAGCGCGCGCCGGTCGCCGAGCGTCGCCAGCGCGACGAGCGCGGTGACGTCGTCGGGCTCGCGCGGCACCGCGAGCTCGGTCTCGTCGACGCGACGCCCGAGCAGCTCGAGGGCCCGCACCGGCTCCCCGCGGAGCACGGCGGTGCGAGCGCGCCAGGACGTGACGGGCTGCGCCGTGCCGCCCGACGCGTCGACGAGCAGGTCGCACAGGACGAGCTCGTCGTGCGCGTCTGCCGCGACGGCCCACGACAGCAGCAGCTCGCGCCGGTCGTCCTCGGCGAGACGCGGCGGCGCGGCGAGGTCCTCGGTCACGCCGCTTCATCGGCACGGGCCCGTCACTGGATGAGCCCCCGCCGTCGCCTACCAGGCCGAGACGCGCGGGCTGCCCCACAGTGCGCGGTAGTACGCGGTGCGCTCGAGGTCGGGCGCGACGCCGTACGCGTCGAGCAGCGCGTCCTCGTAGCCCGGGCCGTAGTTCCACACGGTGCTCCAGGTCGCGATCGCCAGGTCCGCCCAACGGTCGGCCACCCCGAGCCGGCCGAGGTCGACGTGCGCGAGCCACGCGCCGTCGTCGGACAGCAGCGTGTTGGGCACGCACGCGTCGCCGTGGCACACCACGAGCCGGTCGACCGGGGGCGCCTCGGCGAGCGCGGCGGCACGGTCCCGGTCGTCGAGCCGGCCGAGCCGGTCCTCGACCGACCACGAGAACGGGCAGCCGACGACCGGCAGCGCGTCGTGCAGCGCGCGCAGGCCCGCCCCGACGGCCCGCACCGCGTCGAGCGGTCGCGCCAGCCACAGCGGGTCCACCGCGCTGCGGCCCGGGACCGCGCGCGTCACGAGCCACGCGCCCTCGTCGTCGGCGCCCTGCGTGACGACCTCGGGGACAGGGCTGAACCGCCCCGCCCACACCAACCGTTCGGCCTCGGCCGCGAGGTCGAACGGCGTGCCCGCGGGCGCCCACTTCACGAAGACGCCGTGCACCGGCGAGTGGAAGGTCGTCCCGCCGTCCAGGTTCTGCCACACCGCGTGCACCGGCGGGTCCGCGACGAACGGCGCGTCGCCGACGAGCCGGTGGACCGCCTCGGGGACGACGACGGGCCCTGTCGGGATGCTCACGTGGCGGTCAGTCCTCCGGGGTCTCGACCAGGGTCTTGCGCAGGAACGCGTAGGTCAGGTCGCCCGCGGTCTGGTCGTGCTGGTGCTCGTAGCCGTGCTTCGCGTACAGCGCGATGTTCTGCACCGAGTCGCGGCCCGTGAACACCCACACCTCCTCGATGCCGTCCGGCAGGTACGGCAGGATCGCGAGCAGCAGCTGGGTCCCGAACCCCTTGCCCTGCAGGTCCGGCGCGACCGCGAACCGGCCGAGCGTGGCCTTCTTGTCCTCGATGAGCACGCGGATCGACCCGACGAGCCGGTGCCCGTCCCAGCCCCCGAGCGTCACGACGTCCGGACGCTGCAGGTCCTCGACGAGCTCCTCGACCGTCTGCGTGAGCGGCGGGATGTGCGGGTCGCCGTACTGCTGCGCCTCGGTGACGAACGCGGCGCGGCGCAGCGTGAGCAGCTCGCCGGCGTCGTCGGTGGTCACCTTGCGGATGTCGAGGTCGGCCGTCATACGGCCATCGTGTCAGCCGCGCGGCGCGGCGCACTACTCTCGGGACTCGTGTCCCACACTGCGAGCCCGACGACCCCAGGAGAGACCCACTGGGTCCTGACCCTCTCGTGCCCGGACCGCCCCGGGATCGTGCACGCCGTCGCGGGGCTGCTCGCGGACCACGGCGGGAACATCACGGAGTCGCAGCAGTTCGGGGACGCGCTCACCGGTCTGTTCTTCATGCGCGTCCAGGTCACGTCCGCGGTGACGTACGACGAGCTCGCGGGGGCGCTCGAGCGCATCTGCGCGGCCTTCGACATGACGTGGTCGCTCGACGTCGCCGGCCGGCCGGTCCGCACGCTCGTCATGGGCTCCACGGCCGCGCACTGCCTCAACGACCTCGCGTTCCGCCAGCGCTCGGAGAAGCTGCCGGTCGACCTGGTCGCCGTCGTGTCGAACCACACCGTGCTCGAGCCGCTCGCGCAGTTCTACGGCATCCCGTTCCACCACGTGCCCGTGACCGCGGCCACCAAGGCCGACGCGGAGGCCCGCCTGCTGGAGCTCGTCGAGGAGCTGGACGTCGAGCTCGTCGTGCTCGCCCGGTACATGCAGATCCTGTCCGACGACCTGTGCCGCAGGCTCGCCGGGCGCGTCATCAACATCCACCACTCGTTCCTGCCGTCCTTCAAGGGCGCGCGCCCGTACGCGCAGGCCCACGACCGGGGCGTGAAGCTCATCGGCGCGACCGCGCACTACGTCACGGGCGACCTCGACGAGGGGCCGATCATCGAGCAGGACGTGGAGCGCGTGGACCACACGCGGTCGGTCGACGACCTGGTCGCGCTCGGGCAGGACGTCGAGCGCCGGGCGCTGGCCCGCGCGGTGCGCTGGCACGCCGAGCACCGCGTCCTGCTGGACGGCCACCGGACCATCGTCTTCCGCTGACGCCGGGTCATTCCTCGTGAGGTCGCGCGATTCTCGCGAGGTCGTGCAGTCGTCTGCGCGACTTCCCGAGAGACGCGCGACCTCGCGCGGGCCGGGGTGGGTGTCAGGGGTTCAGGAGTGCCGTGAGGCGGGCCGGGGCGTCGGCGAGCGCGTCGTCGTCGACGTCGACGACCTTGTCGCGGCTCGTCGTGCCCGTCACCAGCGTGACGTGGCGGCGGCGCACGCCGAAGGCGTCCGCGACCGCCGCGAGCGCGGCCTCGGTCGCGGCGCCGTCGACGGCCCGGGCGGACACGGCGACGACGAGCGCGCCGGCGTGCGACCCGCCGACGCGCGTCCGTGACGCCCCCGGCCTGACCCGGATCGCGACCCGCACGGCCCGGTCAGACGAGGCCGAGCGCGCGCACCGCCTCGCGCTCCTCGACGAGCTCGGCCACCGACGCGTCGAGCCGCGCGCGCGAGTCCGCGTCGAGCTCCAGGTCGGACACGATCGACCACGACGTGCCGTCGGAGGTCACGGGGAACGACGAGATCAGCCCCTCGGGCACGCCGTACGAGCCGTCGGAGACGACGCCCGCCGACGTCCAGTCGTCGGCGGGGGTGCCGTCGACCCACGTGCGGACGTGGTCGACCGCGGCGTTCGCCGCCGAGGCCGCGGACGACGCGCCGCGCGCCTCGATGATGGCGGCACCGCGCTTCGCGACGGTGGGGATGAACGTGTCGGCCACCCACGCGGCGTCGACGAGGTCCGTCGCGGGCGTGCCGGCCACCGTGGCGCGCGTGAGGTCGGGGAACTGCGTCGCGGAGTGGTTGCCCCAGATGGTCAGGTGGCGGATCTCGTCGACCCGCCGTCCGGTCCGCGCGGCGAGCTGCGCGAGCGCGCGGTTGTGGTCGAGCCGGGTCATCGCGGTGAACCGCTCGGCGGGCACGTCGGGCGCGTGCGAGGCGGCGATGAACGCGTTGGTGTTCGCGGGGTTGCCGACGACGAGCACCTTGACGTCGTCCGCCGCGCCGGCGTTGATCGCGGCTCCCTGCGGCGCGAAGATCCCCCCGTTGGCGGACAGCAGGTCGCCACGCTCCATCCCGGCGGTCCGCGGACGCGCGCCGACGAGCAGTGCGACGTTCGTGCCGTCGAACGCGGCACGCACGTCGTCGGTGATGTCGATGCCCGCGAGCAGCGGGAACGCGCAGTCGTCGAGCTCCATGGCGGTGCCCTCCGCGGCGCGCACGGCCTGCGGGACCTCGAGGAGACGCAGCCGCACCGGGGTGTGGGGCCCGAGGAGCTGGCCCGACGCGATGCGGAACAGCAGGGCGTACCCGATCTGCCCGGCCGCACCCGTCACGGTGACGACGGCGGGGGTCTTCTCGGCGTTCTGTGCGGACACGGGCGGGCTCCTTCGATCGACCGGACGTGCGGGTCGTCGGCGCCTCGTGGGCGGCCCGACTCCCTGCGCCGAACCTATCGCGCGCGGTCGTCCGGCGCGGCGACGAGCGCGCGACGCGCGTCGGCCCGGTCCCGCCCCGGCCGGGCCGTGCGTCCCGGGCCCATCGGGTGTCGAGGCGAAACGGTTCATCGCCCGACGCCGGGTTGTCGCTCGTCGAGCGGCGGGACGACGCTTTCCGGGCGGACGCGCGCACGCGGGTCCGCCCGACGGAAGGGTCATCGATGTCGACGTCCTTGTCCCGGCGCCTGCGCGCCCTGGCCGGCACCGCGCTGGCCGCCCTCAGCCTCGCGACGGTGGGAGCCCTGGTCTCCACCACCACCACCGCGCCACCCGCCCAGGCCGCCTCGCTCGTGCGGGTCTCGAGCTTCGGCCAGAACCCCGGCGGGCTCGGCATGTACCTGTACGTCCCCGACTCGGTGAAGCCGAACGCGCCGGTCCTGGTCGTCGTGCACTACTGCACGGGCAGCGCCCAGGCGATGTTCTCGGGCACGCAGTTCGACGAGCTCGCGAACCGGTACGGCTACATCGTCGTGTACCCGCAGGCCGACCGGCCGGGCGCGTGCTTCGACGTGTCGTCCGCGCAGGCGCTGCGCCACGACGGCGGGAGCGACCCGACGAGCATCGCGAACATGGTCCGCTACGTGCAGCGCACCTACTCGACCGACGCGTCGCGCGTGTTCGTCACGGGCACCTCGTCGGGCGCCATGACGACGCAGGTGATGCTCGCGACGTACCCCGACATCTTCGCGGCGGGGGCCGCGTTCGCGGGCGTGCCGGCGACGTGCTTCTCGACGTCCTCTCCCCCGCCCGGCTCGACGAGCCAGGCGCCGTGGAACAGCGACTGCGCGCAGGGGCGCATCAACCGCACCGGCCAGCAGTGGGGCGACCTGGCGCGCGCGGCGTACCCCGGCTACACGGGCGCCCGCCCGCGCGTGCAGCTGTGGCACGGCACGCAGGACACGACGCTCGCGTACGCCAACTTCGGCGAGGCCGTCGAGCAGTGGACGAACGTGCTCGGCGTCTCCGCGACGCCGTCGTCGACCAGCGTCAACGGCGTCGTCACGCGCACGCGGTACGGCGGCACGGGTGACCAGGCACCCGTCGAGGCGAACTCGCTGGCGAACACGACGCACAACCTGCCGGTCGACGCCGCCGCCGCGATCCACTTCTTCGGCCTCGACGGCCCCGCGCCCACGCAGTCGCCGACGAGCAGCCCGCACCCGACGGACAGCGCGTCCCCGACACCGACGCCCACCCCCACGCCCACGCCCACGCCCACCCCGACGTCGTCGCCGTCGGTGACCCCGACGGGCACCGCGACGACGACCGTGCCCTCCGGGTGCCGCGTGAGCTACCAGGTCAACGCGTGGAACACGGGCTACACGGCCAACGTGACCATCGGCAACTGGGGCGCCACCGCGGTCGACGGCTGGACGCTGCGGTTCACGCTGCCCGCCGGCCAGCGGGTCGAGCAGGCGTGGAGCTCGCAGGTCACCCAGTCCGGTCAGGTGGTGACGGTCACCAACGCGCCGTGGAACGCGACGATCCCGGCCGGCGGGAACGTCCAGCTCGGCTTCAACGCGAGCCACAGCGGCTCGGCCGCCGCACCCACGTCGTTCACCCTGAACGGCATGCTCTGCGGCTGACGTGCACCACGACGAGGAGGGGCCCGGTCGGTGCGACCGGGCCCCTCCTCGTGCGCGGGCCCGCGGGCCCGTCAGCTCTCGCGGCGCCGCCGTACGACGAGCACGAGCACCAGGCCGGCGACGAGCGCGGCGGCCGCGAGCGCGACGAGCCCGGCGTCGAACCCGGTGGCCCCGAGCTCCGCGTCGGCCGCGACGACCCGCACCGCCGCGGACCCGCTGAGCCCGGAGGTCAGGCCGCGGACCTCGAGGGTGTGCTCACCCAGCGCGGCGTCCACCGGGATCGTCACGGTCAGGTCGACCGTCCCGTCCGTCGAGGCCGACCCGCCGAGCAGCAGCACCGGCGTCGAGTGCAGCCACACCTGGACCCGCTCCCCCGCGGTGAGACCCGACGCCTGCACCTCGACGGTGCTCCCGCGCCGGACGACGCCCGCCGAGAGCTCGACCCGCGGCCGCGGCCTCGGGGCGGCCGTGCGCGTCGGCTCGGGCCGCGGCTTCGCCGTGCGCGTCGGCTCGGGTCGCGGCTTCGCCGTGCGCGTCGGGTGCGGGTGGGGCGTGCGCGTCGGGTGCGGCTTCGGCGTGGCCGTCGGGCTCGTCGTCGGCGTGGGACCGGCCGTCGGGGTCGGGCCGGCCGTCGGCGTCGCCGTGGGCGTCGGGGTCGGCCCGCCGTCCTCCTGGGCCTCCACGAGCACCGCGACCGTGCGGGCCGGGACCGTCACCGTGCCGGTCGCGGTGTCCCAGGCGGTCACCTTGACGACGTCGTCGGACCCCGCGACCTGCACCGGGGACAGCGCGTACTCGCGCCCGGCGAGCTCGGGGACGACCTGGGTGGTCGCCTCCGTGCCGGCGTTGAGCACGACGAGCACGCCGTCGAGCGCGGGGTCGGCGTCCGCACCGAGCGTGTCGTCGACGCTCATGACGATCACGCCGGGCGTCGCGTCGGGGCCGCTGGTGGGGAACGTCAGCTTGGTCTCGATCGCGTCCGCCGAGCCGAGGCGCAGCAGGCGGGTCGAGGCGCGCAGCCGCAGCAGGTCGAGCGCCGCGTCCGACGCCGTGGCGACGTCGTCGGCGGACGGCTTGAGCGCCGGGTCGGCCAGCAGCGGCGCCATGTACGGCCACTTCGCCTCGTTGTCCGGCCGCGGCGGCAGCCCCTTGCCGAACCCGTTGTCGTGCCCCGTCCAGTCGATCGCGTTGAACCAGTCGCCCGAGTTGTAGCTGTTGCGGTCGAGCGACTTGCTGCGCAGCAGGTCCGCGCCCGCGTGCCAGAACGACGGCGTCTGGGCCAGCGCGGTGGTGGCGAGCGACAGCGTGTTCATCCGGATGCGGTCGTCCATCGACGTGGCCTGCGGGAGCTTCATGGTGAGCGAGTCCCACAGCGTCTCGTTGTCGTGCGCGTCGACGTACGTGACGACCTCGTCGGGCTCGGTCGCGTACCCCGCGGGCTGGCCGTTGTAGTCGACCTGCGCGCCCGTACGCACCGTCCCGTCGCTCGCGAGGAACGAGAAGTCGGCGAGGTTGCCCGCCATCCCGAGCCGCACCAGGTCGGTCTGGTGCGCGAGCGTGGCGGCCTGCGCCGCGGCGTCGCCGTTGACCGCGGCGCCGTTCGGGTCGGTGAGCTGGCCCGAGCCGAAGCCCTGGACGCGCGGGTCCTCGTCGAACGGGCCGCCGCCGCGCACCGCGTCGCGCAGCCGGTCGGAGAACGTGCCGATGCCCGTGCCGCCGAGGTTGCCCTGGCGGGCCTGCTCGAACAGCGCGTCGTCGGCGACCTCGCCGAAGTTCCAGCCCTCGCCGTACAGGTAGATGCGCGAGCCGTCGACCCCGTCGTCGGCGAGCGTCAGCTCGTCGAGCGCGTCCCGCACGGCCTGCATGTTCGCCACCGAGTGGTGACCCATGAGGTCGAACCGGAACCCGTCGACCTTGTACTCGCGCGCCCACAGCACGACCGAGTCGACCATGAGCTTGCCCGCGAGCGCGTGCTCGGTCGCGATGTTCGAGCAGCACGTGCTCGTCTGCACGGCACCCGTCGCGTCGAGGCGGTGGTAGTACCCCGGCACGACCTTGTCGAGCACGGAGGTGTCCGCCTGGCCGGCCGCCGACGTGTGGTTGTACACCTCGTCGAGCACGACCTCGAGGCCTGTGGCGTGCAGGGCCCCGACCATCGTGCGGAACTCGCCGACCCGCGCGTCGGGGTCGACCGCGTACGAGCCCTCGGGCACCTGGTAGTGGAACGGGTCGTAGCCCCAGTTGAAGCCGTCGGCGTCGGCCACCGCGGTGACGCACGCCTGCTGCTCGGTGGAGTCCGGCGCGTACGACGCCAGGTCGCACGCGGGGCTCTCCTGCTCCCCGCGGTCCTCCTCGATGGTCGCGATGTCGAACGTCGGCAGCAGGTGCACCGTCGTCAGGCCCGCACCGGCGAGCTCGGCGAGGTGCCGCGTGCCCGCGCTGTCGCGGGCGAACGCGAGGTACGTCCCGCGCTCGGCCGCGGGCACGGTCTCGTCGGCGATCGAGAAGTCCCGCACGTGCAGCTCGTAGATCGCACGGTCCACGGCCTGCTCGACCGTCGGGGACGGCGTGTCCGTCCAGATCGCCGGCCGCGTGGCCGGGTCGGCCAGGTCGACGACGACCGAGTGGGTCGAGTTCTGCGTGAGCGCGACCGAGTACGGGTCCGTCACGTCGTTCACGACGACACGCCGCAGGCTCGGGGCGTACACCGTCACGGCGTAGCGGTAGGCCGCACCGGTCCAGCCCGCCTCGCCCGCGACGCGCCACACGCCGTCGTCGCCGCGCTCGGCGGGCACGCGCGTGGGCTCGCCGGACACCTCGCCCGGCCACACCAGCAGGTCGACGTCCTGGGCGGTCGGCGCCCACAGCGCGAACGACGGCGTGCCGTCGTCCCACGTCAGGCCCAGGTCCGCGGTGGCCGCCGCGTCGGCGTACAGGTCGTCGAGCACGCCCGGGACCTGCACGCCCGTGAAGGCGACCGGGGAGTCGCCCGCCGCGAGCACCCGCAGCTCGCCCTCGAGCAGCTGCGGCGCACGCGCCGCGTCGGACGCGGACAGGTGCAGCGCGGCGTAGCCCGCGAGCGCCGGGAACGCGGCCGTGACGTCCCCGGGCAGTCCCGCCGGGTCGTACGTGAGCGCGACCGGCTCGCCGCCCTCGACCGCACCGTCGGCGAGCTCGAGCCCGCCCGTCGGCGACGCGTGCAGCGACCACGTCAGGTCCGCCGCGTCGGCGTCGCCGAGCAGGTCCTGCGGGAACGCGAGCGTGTCGGCCGTGACCCAGTGCGCGCGCGCCTGGCCGGTGCCGGGCAGCGGCGGGTCCTGGACCGTCACGGTGAGCACCTTCGTCTCGGAGTCGAACGAGAACAGCACCTGCTTGCCCGTCGTCGCGGAGAAGGTGATGTTCGCACCCCCGGGCACGCCGTCGGCACCCCAGTTGAGGTCCCAGGACCGGTCCTGCGTGACCTTCACCTGGTACGACCCGGTCGGCAGGCTCGTCGTCGTGAACGTGGACGTCCCGTCGCGGTCACCGTCCTGCAGGAGCGCGGCGAGGCAGTCGGGCTGCCAGTCGCCCGGGCAGCCGAGCTCGGACTGGAAGTCGCCCGCGAGCGTGAACAGCGGCCCCTCGGCGGTCGACGTGAACTGGTGCGTCACCGGGTCGTAGACGAACGTCACGGCACGCTCGGCGTCCAGCGTGTACGCGACGTTCGCGCCGTCCCGCACGCCGCCCGCGCCGTAGTTCTCGCTCCACGAGCCACCGATCGCCACCTTGTACTCGTACGAGCCCGCGGGGATCGTGAACGTGCCCGCGTACACCCCGCCCGGCTGGAGCTCGAGGCGCGCGTCGGCGCAGTCGGGCGCCCAGTCACCCGGGCAGCCCATCTCGCTGTTGTGGCTGCCGGGCACGCTCACGACGAGGTCGCCCGGCCCGGGCTCCTGCGGCGTGCCCGCGTCGATCGTCAGCACGCCCGTCGCGGTGTCGAGCCGGAACGTGACCGTCGGGGTCTCCGCGGTCACCGCGAACGCCACATCGTCGCCACCGGCCGTGCCGTAGCTCGTCGACCAGTCGAAGCCGCGCACGGCCTTGGCCTGGTACGTGCCCGCGGGGATCGCGGACGTCGTGTACGTCCACTCGCCGTCCCGGTCCGGGTCGGCCAGGACGCCGGTCAGGCACGTGGCGCTCCAGTCCCCCGCGCAGCCGAGCTCGGTCTGGAAGTCACCCGCGACCGTGTACACCGCGCCCGCGGCGTCGTTCACCACGCGGTGCGTCGCGGGGTCGTACCAGAACGTCACGGGACGATCGGGGTCCGTCACGGTGTACGTGATGTTGCCCGACGGCGAGTTCTTCACGCCGTCCTCGCCGTAGTTCTCGTGCCAGCCGCCGTTCTCGGCGCCCTGCGCCTCGTAGTACGCGGCGCCGACGGCGACCTTGTACTCGTAGGTCCCCGCGGGCAACGCGAACGTGCCCGACCAGCGACCGTCGGGCTGCTGCGTCAGCTGCGCGGCGGCGCACGTGGGCTGCCAGTCGGCCGCGCAGCCCATCTCCGAGCCGTGGCTGCCGGGCAGCGTCACGACGCTCTCGGCGTCGGCCACCACGGGCGTGCCGGGCCCGTAGCCCTCGCCCACGGTCGCGAACGTCGTCGCGACGGACTCGTTGCCGCTCGCGTCGCGCACCACCGCGCGGTACTCGACGAGCGCACCCGGCGCGAGGCCCGCGGTCGTGTGGAACACGCGCGGGCGGCCGGTGTCGCTCGTCCCGAGCGTCGTCCACGCGTCGTCGCCCGCGACCCGCCAGGAGAACGTCGTCTCCGCGTACGCCTCCTCGTCGAGCGTGACCGCGAGGTCCTCGAGCGCGGTGACCGGCAGACCGGGCGCGCCGACGAACTGCGCGTCGACGGCGGCCGTGCGCGCGGGCAGCGGGCTCGTCGCGCGGTAGACCACCGCGGACAGCGCCGGCACCTCGAGCGTCACCTCGTCGTCCGCCGTGACGGAGCCGGTCGCGCCGTACAGCGCGTCGAACGTGGCGTCCGGCGTGAGCGGCGTGAACGTCGCGGTGCGTGCCGCAGTCGCGTTGTTGACCGCGACGAGGTACTCGACGCGCTCGTCGCGGTCGACGCGGCTGAACGCGTACACGCCCGTGCCGTCGGCGACGAGCTGCTCGACCTGGGCGCCCTGGGACAGCGCGTCGTGCTCGCCGCGCAGCGCGCCGAGCTCGGCGATCGCCTCGTACAGCGGGGAGCCCGTGTCGAAGTGGTCGTCGGTGCCCATCGGCGTGCCGTCGACGAGCGGCTGGTCCGCGTACGAGTCCACCTGGGTGCCGAACATCGACTGCCGCGCGTCCTTGTCGCCACCGGTGCCCGCGAAGCCCTGCTCGTCGCCGTAGTAGACGACCGGCTGGCCGCGCGTGAGGAACATCAGCTGGTGCGCGAGGACGTCCCGGTCCAGCGCCGCGTCCTTGCCCGCGAGGAAGTACCCGATGCGCCCCATGTCATGGTTGCCGAGGAACGTGGGCAGCGCGTACGCGCTCGAGTCCGGTGTCGTGTACAGGTCGTCCGAGGCGTACAGCCCCGCGAGGCTCCTGGCGGACCCGCCGCCGGCGTACCCCGACGCCGCGGACTGGAACGCGAAGTCCAGCACCGCGCTCATGTCGGTCTGCCGCACGTACGGGCTCGTCTTCGCCGCGTCCGCGTCGTACACCTCGCCGAACATGAAGAAGTCGTCCTTGCCCGTGGCGCGCGCGTGGTCCATGACCTGCGCCGTCCAGGACCTCCAGAACTCCATGTCGACGTGCTTGACCGTGTCGATCCGGAAGCCGTCGATGCCGCGGTCGACCCAGTCGGAGAAGATGTCGGCCATCCCGTCGACGACCAGGGGGTTCTCGGTCATGAGGTCGTCGAGCGCGCCGAAATCACCGAGTGTCGAGGACTCCCCCGCGTAGGTCGAGCTGCCGCGGTTGTGGTAGAGCGTCGGGTCGTTGAGCCACGCCGGGACCTTGACGTCCCGCTCCGCCTCGGGCACCACCGGCGTGTACGGGAACGACGTCGCCGGGTCCAGCTCGGGGAACGGGCGTCCGACGACGTCCGCGAGCAGGAACGCGTCGCCATCCGCGTCCGTGTACGGGCGGTCCGCCTGCGAGACGTACGGGTACGGGGTGTCGCCCGGCTGCGGGTCCTCCTCGTACTGGATCACGTCGGCCGTGTGGTTCGCGATGACGTCGAAGTAGACCTTCATGCCGCGGTCGTGCGCGGCGTCCAGCAGCGCGTCCAGCTCGGCCATCGTGCCGTAGTGCGGGTCGAGCGTCGTGAAGTCCGTGACCCAGTAGCCGTGGTAGCCCGCCGAGACGTCGTCGGTGCCGGCACCCTGCACGTACTTGTTGGTGAACGACGGCGTGAGCCAGATCGCGGTGGTGCCCAGGCCCTGCACGTAGTCGAGCCGGTCGATCAGGCCCGCGAGGTCGCCGCCCTGGTAGAACCCCTTGTCCGTCGGGTCGAAGCCCGTGACCAGGCGGTCGCCCGTGAGGCCGCCGCGGTCGTTCGACGGGTCACCGTCGGCGAACCGGTCGGTCATGACGAAGTAGAGCTGCTGACCCGAGCCGGGCTGGCGGACGGGCGCGAGCGCGACCGCGTCCTGCTCGGCCTCGTCCTGCAGGTCGAGCGGCGTCAGGGACGTGCGTCCGGTCGCGACGTCGAAGTCGACGAGGAGCCGCGTGGGGCCCGCCAGGACGAGCGGCACGTCGGGTGCACCCGCGTCGCTCGACCCGCCGAACCCGTACGCGGTGTCCCACGCGTGGTCGGCGACGACCTTGAAGGCGTAACTGCCCGCGGGCAGCGTGACCGTCGCCCCGTGGTGCCCCTCGCGGCCGTCGACGGGGGCGAGGTCGCCGTCGGTGCACGTGGGCGACCAGTCGTCCGCGCAGCCGAGCTCGGTCTGCAGCGAGCCGACGAGCGTGTACGTGGGGTCGGCGGCCGTGGCCGCCCCCTGCGTGACCACCGCGCCGCCGACCAGCGCGAGTGTCGCGGCGGTCAGGAGCGACAGGGGGCGACGGGCGCGCGCGAGGACGCTGGACATGCGGCGACTCCTTCGTCTCCGCGCCGGTCGGCGCGGGCATGCGGGCTGGCACGCCCCGCGGCGGCGTCTGCGGTCACCGCTGCGGGGCGTCCGACGACGGCGGCGTCGACGGCTGGCGGCACCGTACCGGCTTGCCGCAACTTGCAGCAAGAGTTTGCTGCCGCCGTTGCCGACCCGTGACCAACCACCACGAACCGCCCGCCACGCGACCGCGGAGAACGACGGAGAACGCCGGACGGCGGAGGACGACGAACGGCGCCCACCCCGGAGGGTGGACGCCGTTCGAGGGACGCGCGGGCTCAGCCCAGGCGCGCCGCCAGGTTCTCGTCGAGCGCCGCGAGGAACTCCTCCGTCGTCAGCCACGGCTGGTCCGGGCCGATGAGCAGCGCGAGGTCCTTCGTCATCTTGCCGCTCTCGACCGTCGTGACGACGACGTCCTCGAGCGTCTCGGCGAACGCCGTGACCTCGGGCGTGCCGTCGAGCTTGCCGCGGTGCTTCAGACCGCCCGTCCACGCGAAGATCGACGCGATCGGGTTCGTCGACGTCGGCTTGCCCTGCTGGTGCTGGCGGTAGTGCCGCGTCACCGTGCCGTGCGCCGCCTCGGCCTCGACGGTCTTGCCGTCCGGCGTCATGAGCACCGACGTCATCAGGCCCAGCGAGCCGAAGCCCTGCGCGACCGTGTCGGACTGCACGTCACCGTCGTAGTTCTTGCACGCCCAGACGTAGCCGCCCTCCCACTTCATCGCGGCGGCGACCATGTCGTCGATCAGGCGGTGCTCGTACGTCAGGCCCGCGGCGTCGAACTGCTCCTTGAACTCGGTGTCGAACACCTCCTGGAAGATGTCCTTGAACGCACCGTCGTACGCCTTGAGGATCGTGTTCTTCGTCGAGAGGTACACCGGGTAGCCGCGCTGCAGCCCGTACGCGAACGAGGCGCGCGCGAAGTCGCGGATCGACTCGTTGAAGTTGTACATGCCCATCGCCACGCCGCCCGCCTCCGGGTAGGTGACGACCGTCTGCTTGATCTCCTCGGAGCCGTCGGCCGGCGTGAAGGTCAGCGTGAGGGTGCCGGCGCCGGGGACCTTGAAGTTCGTCGCCTTGTACTGGTCGCCGTGGGCGTGGCGACCGATGATGATCGGCTTGTTCCAGCCCGGGACCAGCCGCGGGATGTTGCTGATGATGATCGGCTCGCGGAACACGACGCCGCCCAGGATGTTGCGGATCGTGCCGTTCGGGGACAGCCACATCTTCTTGAGGCCGAACTCCTCGACGCGCGCCTCGTCCGGCGTGATCGTCGCGCACTTGACGCCGACGCCGTGCTCCTTGATCGCGTGGGCCGCGTCGACCGTCACCTGGTCGTCGGTCGCGTCGCGGTTCTCGATCGACAGGTCGTAGTACCGCAGGTCGATGTCGAGGTACGGGTGGATCAGGCGGTCCTTGATGAACTGCCAGATGATGCGCGTCATCTCGTCGCCGTCGAGCTCGACGACCGGGCCGACGACCTTGATCTTCGCCATGCGGGACTCCTTGCTGGGAACTGGGCCGACCCAAGATTACTCGACATCGAGAGATCTCGGCCGGGCCGCCGACGCGAGCCTGGTCACGTCCGACGACGCCGCGCACCCACCCGCGCGCCACACCCGCGCCGAACCACGCGCAGCACCGATTTTGGTGCTCGCCACCAGCCGCGGTGCACGGCCAGGACTGGCATATTGGCCCGCGAACCACTCGAACCTACCGAACGGACCGCCATGTCCCAGGACCCCACCGCCGGCGCGACCGAGCCGAAGGGCGCCCAGCCCTCCGAGCCGACGCCCGCCGAGCCGACCGCGGCCACCTCCGAGCCCGTCGTCGAGCCGGTCGCCGAGCCCGTCGTCGAGCCGGTCGTCGAGCCCACCCCGGAGCCCACGCCCGAGCCCACGCCCGGTCCTGAGGCCGACACCACCGAGTACGACGCGTACGTCGTGCCCGCCGGCACCGTCATCGTCGACGGCCCGAGCCTGACCGCGCGGCTCGGGGCCGAGGTGCTCGGCACGTTCCTGCTCGTGCTCGCCGGCCTCGGGGTCGCGCTGTTCTCGTCGTCGAACTTCGCCATCTTCGGCGGTGGGTCCGGTGCGCTCGGCGTCGCCCTCGCGTTCGGCCTCGCGCTCGCGGCCGGTGCCGCCGCGTTCGGCCACGTCTCGGGTGGCCACTTCAACCCGGCCGTGACGCTCGGCGCCGCGCTCGGCGGCCGTACGTCCTGGAAGGACGTGCTCCCCTACTGGCTCGCGCAGCTCGTCGGCGGCGCGCTCGGCGCCGCGGTCGCGTTCATCGCGATCCCGTCCGGCCTGCCGAACCTCGTGCAGTCCGAGTCGGCGCGCGCGTTCTTCTCCGGTGTCGCCAACGGCTACGGCGAGCACACCGCGCTGAGCACCGCCTCGGGCGGCCAGGCGGAGACGACGCTGTTCACCGCGCTCGTCATCGAGCTCGTCGTCACGGGCATCTTCGTCGCCGTGATCCTCGGCTCGACCGACCGCCGCGCCAACACGCGCGTCGCGCCGTTCGCGATCGGCCTCACGCTCGCCGTCGGCCTGCTCATCACCATCCCGCTCACCAACGGTGCGCTGAACCCCGCGCGTGCCACGGCCGCCGCGATCTTCTCCGAGTCGTGGGCGTGGAAGCAGCTGTGGGTCTTCTGGGTCGCGCCGCTCGTCGGCGCCGCGCTCGCGGGCATCGTGTACCGCGCGTTCGCCGCGGAGCCCCCGCTCGAGGACAACCTCCTCGAGGAGGACGACGTGTACGTGACCGGCGAGGACGTCGTCGTCGTGGAGGAGCAGCAGCGCTGATCCGACATCGAAGGGCCCGGGCGCACCGCGCCCGGGCCCTTCGATGTCGAGGCCGGCACCCGCCCACGGCGCGAGATCGCGCCCCAACTTCCGCGACGACGGCCATGTGACGCACATCACGCGGCCATTTCGGGCAGACTGTGCCGAATTCCTCCCATCTCGAGCCCGCGGTATGCTCCACTCGCCTCCTCGCCGCGCGCAACGCGCGACTATGAGCAGGGGGTAGATACGAATGCGGTCCGATGTCATGCGCTTGTCGGGGGTGGCCCTGACCGCCATCTTGCTGATCGGCGCATCCGCGCCCGTGGAGCCGGACCCGCGCCCCACCACTGAAGAGCAGGTTGACGCGCTTGCGGTCTTGGTCAGCGTAGAACCATCGACCGAGCTGGACGGACCAGTACTCGTCGCAGGAGAGGTGATTGGCGCCCACGCCGGCGTCCCGGTGATCGCGAAGGCCTGGCCTGACCAGGAGACACTCGACCGACACCAGCCGGGAGACGCCGTCGAACTCGTCACGATCGCCGCAGCCTTGACGAATACAGACGGCAGCTTCGAACTGGTCGCCGACCCAGAAGCCGTGGCGGAGGCCACCGACGGTGACGAACGAATCGTGAACTTTGACGTGACCGCCGCCAACGCGGGCGCCAAGGTAGCCATGGTCTCGACCTCAGCCGTTCTTTCGCCTGAGATCGCCGTCGACGACTCCATCAGCGGCGCTCTGACCGATGAACTCATGATTGACGCTGACGAGCCGTTGACAGTGGACGAGATCTCCGACACGTCTGAGGTGGACGGGATCCCGCCGGTGGCGGCGGAAGACTCGGCGCCAGCGGGGATGGAGTGCGGCACGAAACTGGTGCAGCGACTCGACAGGCGGCCGACAATCATCGGCTCGACGTACTCGACGGCACCCAGAGTGACCACCCAGTTCATCTACACGAAGGGCGCCGAGTCCACGTTCGGGATTGGCTTCAGCCAGACCGGAGCCAATGCTTCATGGACGGCATCCAGCACAGCAAAGATCAGTAACGGCGACGTGGACGAATTCGACAAGAAGGCCGGCAGTCACGCAAAGATCTACAAGAAGTACCTTAACTACGGCAAGTACAAGAGCGTCATCTGCGATGGCGACTTTGGCCAGATCGTGTCCTACACCGTCCGGCCGATCGGTCGACCGTTCGGATCGTACGAAGCGGGCTCGACGGTGCCCGCCACGCCGTCCGCCTACTGCGTGCGATACAGCTCGACGCATCACTTCAGCAAGGGGAAGGCGCAGTACTGGTCGAGCGGTGTGGCGCTTCCCGCAGCCATGGGCTTCAACGCCTCCGCACAGACCGCCTACAGCTACGAGTCGAAGATCATCATGACTCGCCCTGATGGCACGTCGTACGCCGTGTGCGGGACAGGCAATGTTCCCGAGCAGGTGAACACCGGGCGACTGGTCGCCAGGCCGTGACCCTCGGTCGACGCACCCTTGCGCTTGCCCTTCTGACCTTTGGCCTCGCGGGCGCGAGCTCGGCCTGCTCTGATGACTCAGGCCTGCCAGGTGGCTCTTTGAGCATCGGCCCGGGCGGGCAAGAGCTGAACTGTGCCGACGCCGGCGTGCGCAGCACACGCGCCTTGAGCGCGGTGTGGGTCAAGAACACCGGGACGTCCCCGATCAGGATCGTCAGCGTCCAGGCGGTTGGCGCGGTCGACCTGGAGATCGACGCTCCCTTCCTGGTCCAGGAAGGTGGACGGTGGTACACCGTTGCCGGCGACATTCCTCCAGCACCGGGAGACGAGTGGTCGGCACAGGCGTGGTCACATCGGGTCGACCTCGACGAAGGCGTGATCGGGCCCGGCGAGCTGTGGCAGATCGTCCAGCCGATGCGGACGCTGAGCGACGACGCGCACTTCGAGGCGACTCGCGTCGAGTACGACGAGGACGGGACTCGCAGAGCCGGGCAGGACAGGACCGCGATGTCGATCACGGGTCATTCGCCCGAGTGTTCTTGATCGCCCTCAGCGCCGGGTGCTCGGTCGTGTCAGCTCTCGGGTGTCGGGAGGATCGCGGCGAGCACCGCGATCGAGACCGCGAGGAAGCACAGGACCGTGACGTCCAGCGCGCGCGAGCGCACGGCCCACGCGACCGGGCCGGGCTCGGGGCGCACCGCACGGACCCCGGCACCGGCCGCGAGCAGCGCGGACAGCGTCCACGCCCCCGCGGGGGTCCCGGCCACGAGTGCGACGAGGCACGCGAGCGCCACGCCCGCCGCCGTCCACCACAACGACGCGTTGCGCGACGCCTCGAGCGAGGCGCGCGCGATGGCGCGGGGGTCGAGCGGGCGCTCGGCGGGCGGCACGTCCTCGGGGACGCCCCCGGGTGTGCTCGAAAGAGTGCTCGCGGGAGTGCTCGCGGGAGCGCTCGCGGGCGCAGGCCGCTTCGCGGGCCCGGCCGCGGGCACGGGGGACGCCGCCGACGACCTCGCCGACGCGGGTCGCGCGTGCTGCGGAGGCGGCGCGGGCTCGTGCCCGCCCGCCCGCGCCTCGGGTGCCGGGGTCGCCGGACCCGCCGACCACCCGGCCGGTGCGCCCGGCAGCGGGGTGCCGTGCGTCGTCGTCCGTGCCGACTGACCGTGCACGCGCTCGTGAACCATCCCGCCTCCCGACGGGTGAGACTACCGTTGCCGGGTGAGCCTGACGCCCGAGCGACCGCGCACACGCACGACGAGTGACGCGGGTGGCCCGCCGCAAGGGCCCACGCGCAGGCCCGCGTCCGTGCTCGTCGTGGGCGCGGGGCTGGCCGCGACGCAGACCGTCGCCGCACTGCGCGAGGTCGGCTACTCCGGTCACGTCACGGTGCTCGGGGCCGAGGGCGTCGCCCCGTACGACCGACCTCCCTTGTCCAAGCACCTCCTGGACCACGTGAGCCCCGCGTGGCTCGCGGACGAGGTCGGCACCGACATCACGTCGCAGGCCGACGCGGTCCACCTCGCACGGCCGGCCCGCGGGCTCGTCGTGACGCCCGACGCGGTCACGGTGCACACCGACGCGGGCGACCTCACCTCCGACGCGCTCGTCGTCGCGACCGGTGCCCACGCGGTCCTGCCGGGCGCGTGGGTGGGCGCCCGCACGCTGCACACCTGGGCGGACGCGCAGGAGCTGCGCACGGCGCTGCGGCCCGGGGACCGGCTCGTCGTCGTGGGTGCCGGCTGGATCGGGGCCGAGGTCGCGGGCGTCGCGGCGCGCGCGGGGGTGGACGTCACGGTCGTGGAGGCGGCGGCCGCGCCTCTCGCGGGTGCACTCGGGGCGCGCGTAGGCGCGCTGACCGTGCCCTGGTACGGCGAGCACGGCGTGCGGCTGCTGACCGGCCGGACGATCGCGCAGGTGGACGCCCGCGGGGTGCGGCTGTCCGACGGCACGCACCTGCCCGCGGACGTGGTGCTCGCCGCCGTGGGCGCCCGCCCCGCGACGGCCTGGCTCGGCGACGCGCTCCCACGCGAGGCGGACGGGGCGCTGCGCGTCGACGAGGGGTTCGCGGTGCTGGGTGCGCCGGGCCGCCACGTGCGCGCGGTCGGTGACGTCACGCTGCGCCGCTCGCGGCGGCACGGCTGGGTGCCCGGCGGCCACTGGGACGGTGCGCTGCGCGACCCGGCCGAGCTCGTCGCGGACCTGCTCGAGGGCGACGCGGCCGCGGCGGGACGCGGCGACCGCGCGCCGTACGTGTTCTCGACGCAGCTCGGGCACGACCTCACGCTGTTCGGCCAGCCGTCCGCCGAGGACGACGTGGTGCTGCGCGGCGACCCCGCCGCGGACGGCGGGTGGACCGCGCTCTGGTACCGGCCGGGCGGCGACACGATCAGCGGGGTGCTGACGGTCGACCGGCCGCGTGACGTCGGTGCCGCACGCCGGCTGTTCACGTCGGCGACGCTCCCCGAGCTCGCACGACCGCTCGCTGCCGACCCGGACCGCCCGCTGCGCCCCTGACCGACGGCAGGAACGCGAACGCGGACGGCCCCCGTGCGCCGAGGCGCCGAGGGCCGTCCGAGGCCGGCGGGTCAGTGCGCGAAGTGCCGCGTCCCCGTGAGGTAGAGCGTGACGCCCGCGGCCTGCGCCGCCGCGACGACCTCCTCGTCCCGCACCGAGCCACCCGGCTGGACGACCGCGCGCACACCCGCGTCGAGCAGCACCTGCAGCCCGTCCGCGAACGGGAAGAACGCGTCGGAAGCCGCCACGGCGCCCCGGGCGCGCGGGGTGTCACCCGTGTTCGCGCGCTCGACCGCGAGGCGGCACGAGTCGACGCGGTTGACCTGGCCCATGCCGACGCCGACCGACGCGCCGTCCTGCGCGAGCAGGATCGCGTTCGACTTCACCGCGCGCACCGCACGCCACGCGAACGCCAGGTCGGCGAGCGTGGCCTCGTCGGCCGCGTCCCCGGCCGCGAGCGTCCACGACGCCGGGTCGTCGCCCGCCGCGTCGATGCGGTCCACGTGCTGCAGCAGCAGCCCGCCCGAGACCGCGCGCAGCTCGACGACGGACGACGGCGGGCCGTCCACCACGAGCAGGCGGATGTTCTTCTTCTGCGTGAGCAGCGCGAGCGCGTCGTCGTCGAACCCGCGGGCGACGACGACCTCGGTGAACACCGGCGCGATCTGCTCGGCCGCCGCGAGCGTGACCCGCTGGTTCGTCGCGATCACGCCGCCGAACGCCGAGACCGGGTCGCACGCGTGGGCCTTCGCGTGCGCGTCCGCCACGTCGGTACCGACCGCGATGCCGCACGGGTTGGCGTGCTTGATGATCGCGACCGTCGGCGCGTCGCCGTGGTCGTGCGCCGCGCGCCACGCGGCGTCCGCGTCGACGTAGTTGTTGTAGCTCATGGCCTTGCCGTGCAGCTGCGTCGCGCCCGCGAGGCCGTGCCCCGCGCGCCCCTCGTCGGACAGGTACAGCGCCGCCGACTGGTGCGGGTTCTCGCCGTAGCGCAGCACCTCCCCGCGCGTCCACTGCGCCCCGACGACCGCGCCGAAGCCCGACTCGTCGGCGGTCTCGTCGGGTGCGTAGGCGTTCGCGAACCAGCCCGCGACCGCCGTGTCGTACGCGGCGGTGTGCGCGAACGCCTGCGCGGCGAGCGCGCGGCGCTGCGCGAGTGTGAAGCCACCGGCGGCGAGGGCGGCGCCGACCTCGTCGTACCGGGCCGGGTCGACGACGACCGCGACGCTCGGATGGTTCTTGGCGGCCGCGCGGACCATCGACGGCCCGCCGATGTCGATCTGCTCGACGCACTCGTCCGGCGCCGCACCCGACGCGACCGTCTGCGTGAACGGGTAGAGGTTGACGACGACGAGCTCGAACGCCGCGACGCCCAGCTCGTCGAGCTGCGCCAGGTGCTCGGGCCGGCGCGTGTCCGCGAGGATCCCGGCGTGTACGCGCGGGTGCAGCGTCTTGACGCGCCCGTCGAGGCACTCGGGGAACCCGGTGAGCTCCTCGACGCGCGTCACGGGCACACCCGCGCCGGCGATGGTCGACGCGGTCGAACCCGTCGAGACCAGCTCGACGCCCGCGGCGTGCAGCGCCGTGGCGAGCTCGACGAGGCCCGTCTTGTCGTAGACGGAGACCAGGGCACGGCGGACCGGGCGGCGCGTGACGTCGGACGCCGGGTCGGCGGTCGTGGCGGGGACGGGCGGGACGGCGCTCATGGGGCACACTCCTGGGTCGGCTTCGCAGGGGACCCAGGCACCCAGGCGGGCGGTGCGCTGCAGGGACGTTCGGCCGCTCCCCGGTGGTCGCTCCCACCCTCGCCAGTCACGGCCGGGGTCAGTCTAGCCCGCCACCTGCTCCGGTCGAAGAGGTCACGGTCCGGGCCCACCTCGCGTCCCGCGCGGTCACGGGTGGGTGCCGTGAGTGAGAATGCCGGGGTGAGCAACCCCTACGCGCCGCCCGACGACCGCCCCGGTGCGGACGCTCCGGAGCGCCGCACGCCGCCGCGCGAGCACCAGCGTGGCCCCGAGCCGGGCTGGGGCGTGCCGCCCGCGCAGCAGCCCGTCGCGCCGCCGCCGCGGCAGACCCCGCCCCCGGACCCCGCGGTCGTGGTGGACGTCGCCCGGCGGACACGCACGTTCGCCGTGCTCATGCTCGCGACGCTGCTCACGGGTACGTTCCCCGTCCCGTGGCAGGGCGCGAGCCTCGTGTTCGGTGCGATCGCGCTCGTCGTCGGCATCCGTGCGCTCGTGCGTGCCGTGCGGGGGCACGTGCGCGGCGCGATGATCGGGCTGCTCGCGGGCGGCACGGGACTGACGGCGTTCTGGCTGGTCGTGTCGGCCGGGATGACGCTCATGTGGCCGCTCTACCTCGACCGGCAGGAGTGCCTCGCGGGTGCGTTGACCGTGAGCGCGCGGCACGAGTGCGAGGCGACGTTCGAGCGGTCCGTCCAGGACTGGCTCGAGGAGCGCACCGGCCGCTGACGGACCCGCCGCACCCGTGGCGTGGTGCAGCGCGCTGGTGTCGTTCAGCGTGGGGTTGAGCGCGGGCGGTTCAGCGCGGGCGGTTCAGCGTGCGCCGCGCAGCCGCGCCCACGCGCCGACGAGCCCCGCCGCGCACGCCCGGCGCAGCCGCTCGTCGGAGGGCAGCGCGACGAGCACCGCACCGAACAGCACCTCGAGCGCGACCGCACCGCCCACGGTCACGGCCGACGCGCCGACCTGCGCCATGCGACCCGGGCCGACCCCGCCCGACCCCGCCAGCACCAGCAGCCCGGCGACGAGGCCCGCACCCGCCGCGCACACCACGCACGCCACGCCCGTGCTCCAGGCCCGCAGGCCGTCGCGCGCGCGCAGCCCCCGGTGCAGGTACCAGCCCGCGAGCGCCCCGCAGCCGACCAGCAGCGCCGGTGCGAGCAGCGAGGGCCCGCCGACGACGTCCGCCCCCGGCAGGGCCCCGAGCATCGGCACCGCCGGCAGCGTGCCGCCCGTCACCGCGTCGGTCGCGAAGTGCGTCCCCTCGCCCACCCAGAAGCCCGGCCCGGCGGCCCACGCCACGGCCCACACGACGAGCACCGGCGCGAACGCGAGCTCGGCGAGCGCGAGCACCGCTCCCCCGAGCGTGTCCAGGTCGAGACCCTCCGCGATCGCGACGACCGTCGTCCGGCCCGCGAGCACCCAGCTCGTCGCGACGACTGCGCCGACCACGACGACGGCTGCGGCCGCGACCGTCGCGGCCTCGACGCCGACCGCGACCACGACGGGCAGCCGCCCGTGCCAGGGCCGGGTGACCTCACGCCACGTCGGCGCCTCGGGGCGCGCCAGCAGCCCCGCGGCGACCCCGGCCCCACCCACGAGCGCCCCACCCGCGAGGCCGCGGAGCGCCGCCACCGGGCCGGCCGTCGCCAACGCCAGCACCGCCACGAGCCCGGCGTACGCGAGCGTGCCACCCAGCAGTGCGGTCCGGTCCGCGACGCCCGAGCGCCGCGCGGACGCCCAGCCGGTGAACAGCGCCAGCAGCGTGACCCCCAGGGGCACCAGGGTGATCGGCACGCCACCGACGTCCGCCGGGACGCCGTGCCCCGCGAGCCAGATGCTCGCGCCGACCGTGACCGAGCGGAACCACTCGACGCCCTCGTTCGCCGGGTCGGCCGACGTGGCGACGTACGCCGCGACCGCGGGCAGCACGACGACGAGGAACGACAGCAGCGCGCCCTGCAGCGCGGCGAGCGCACCCGCCAGCCAGTGCGGCGACCCGTCGAGGGCGCTCACGAAGAACGCCGACGAGCGGCCGTTGCCCGTCCCGAGCCGGCCGGGCGCCACGGGCGGGCGTCGCTCGTCGGGCCGCGTCGACGCCCCGGGGGCGGGTCTCGTGCGGCGGCGCGATCCGGTCGGGACACTCACCGCCCCATCGTCACCGCCCGGGGCCGGGGATCCGTGCACGCCGCCCGGCGAGTCCCCGCATCCGGTCCGACTGCCCCGGGAACGGCGGCGCCCCGCACGGATGGTGCCGTGCGGGGCGTCGTCCTGCGCCGAGGGATCAGGTTCAGCGCGAGAGCAGCTCCCTGGCGAGCGCGGCGGTCTCGGACGGCGTCTTGCCGACCTTCACGCCCGCGGCCTCCAGGGCCTCCTTCTTGGCCTGTGCGGTGCCCGACGAGCCCGAGACGATCGCGCCGGCGTGGCCCATCGTCTTGCCCTCGGGTGCGGTGAAGCCCGCGACGTAGCCGACGACCGGCTTGGTGACGTGCTCCTGGATGAACGCCGCGGCGCGCTCCTCGGCGTCGCCGCCGATCTCACCGATCATCACGATGACGTCCGTGTCCGGGTCGGCCTCGAACGCCGCGAGCGCGTCGATGTGCGTGGTGCCGATGATCGGGTCGCCGCCGATGCCCACGGCCGACGAGAAGCCGAGGTCCCGCAGCTCGTACATCATCTGGTACGTCAGCGTGCCCGACTTCGACACCAGGCCGATGCGCCCGGGGCCCGTGATGTCGGCCGGGATGATCCCGACGTTCGACTTCCCGGGGCTGATGAGGCCGGGGCAGTTCGGGCCGATCAGCCGCACGCCCTTGTCCTGCGCGTACGCGAAGAACTCCGCGGTGTCCGCGACCGGCACACCCTCGGTGATGATGACGACGAGCGGGACGCCCGCGTCGACGGCCTCGACGACGGCGCCCTTGGTGTGGGCCGGCGGGACGAAGATCACGGAGACGTCGGCGCCCGTGGCCGCGACGGCCTCGGCGACGGACCCGAAGACGGGCACGTCGACCGTGCCGTCGCCCTGCGGGAAGGACACGCTCGTGCCGGCCTTGCGCGGGTTCACGCCGCCGACGACGGTCGTGCCCGAGGCGAGCATGCGCGTCGTGTGCTTGGTGCCCTCGGAGCCGGTCATGCCCTGGACGATGACCTTGGAGGCCTCGGTGAGGAAGATCGCCATGTCAGTTGTTCTCTCTCGTCGTCTCAGGCGTTCGCGAGCTCGGCGGCCTTGTCGGCCCCGCCGTCCATGGTGTCGGCGAGCGTGACCAGCGGGTGGTTCGCCTCCGCGAGGATGCGGCGGCCCTCCTCGACGTTGTTGCCGTCGAGGCGCACGACCAGCGGCTTGCTCGCCTCGTCGCCCAGGATCTCCAGCGCGGCGACGATGCCGTTCGCGACCGCGTCGCACGCGGTGATGCCGCCGAAGACGTTGACGAACACCGACTTGACCTGCGGGTCGGTGAGGATGATGTCGAGCCCCGCGGCCATGACCTCCGCCGAGGCGCCACCGCCGATGTCGAGGAAGTTCGCGGGCTTCACCGCGCCGTGCTTCTCACCGGCGTACGCGACGACGTCGAGCGTGCTCATGACGAGCCCCGCGCCGTTGCCGATGATGCCGACCTCGCCGTCGAGCTTGACGTAGTTGAGGTCCTTGGCCTTGGCGCGGGCCTCGAGCGGGTCCGCCGCGGCCTTGTCCTCGAGCTCCGCGTGGTCCGCGTGCCGGAAGTCCGCGTTCGCGTCGAGCGAGACCTTGCCGTCGAGCGCGACGACCTCGCCGTCCTCGGTGAGGACCAGCGGGTTGACCTCGACCAGCGTGGCGTCCTCGTCGCGGTAGACGAGCCACAGCTTCTGCAGGACGTCGGCGACCTTGCCGGCGATGCTCGCGTCGAAGCCGGCCGCGGCGACGATCTCGTCGGCCTTCGCCGCGTCGATGCCGACGCGCGGGTCGACCGCGACCTTCGCCAGCGCCTCCGGGCGCTCGACCGCGAGCTGCTCGATCTCCATGCCGCCCTCGACCGAGCACATCGCCAGGTAGCGACGCTCGGCACGGTCCAGCAGCAGCGAGAAGTAGAACTCCTGCGCGATCCGCGCTCCCGCCGCGATCATCACGCGGTGGACCGTGTGGCCCTTGATGTCCATGCCGAGGATCTCGCCGGCCCGCTCCGCGGCCTCGTCGGCCGAGCGTGCGAGCTTGACGCCGCCGGCCTTGCCGCGACCGCCCGTCTTGACCTGCGCCTTGACCACGACCACGCCCGGCTGGTCGCCGAGCAGCGTCGCCGCCGCAGCGCGGGCCTCGTCCGGCGTGGTGGCGACGATGCCGCCGAGCACCGGTACGCCGTGCTTCTCGAAGATGTCCCGTGCCTGGTACTCGAACAGGTCCACTGTGGTCCAGTTCCTCTCGTCGACCGCGCGACGGCGGCCTCGGTGCGGCCGTGTGCGCCGGGTCGATGCTAGACCGTCGCGCCCAGATCTCTTCATGTCGAGAGATGTGGACCTCTTCACATCGAGACACCGGACCCGCCGCACCCGCGCGTGCCGCGCGGTGTCGCCCGCACGTCCACAACCCCGGCCGAAGACCTGCGCGATGTCCGTATCGCCCTCTAGTGTCCGTTCCTGACGCGCCGCCGGCGAGCCGCGGACGTCACGACCAGCACCTGCACGTGCACGACCCGTGCGCACGCCAGCCCGCGCGCACGACGACGGCGAGGAGAGCACCGATGCCCCACCAGAGCACCCACCGGGACCATCCCCACGCACCCGGCGCGTGGGCACCCGCGGGCGACGAGGCGGAGGCGGGTCACGAGGCGGAGCCGGGCCGCGAGACGTCGTCGGGTCGTGAGACGACCACCGCGTGGGACGGCCGTCGGCTCGCCCGGGTCACCCTCGACGCGCACGGCTCCCCCGCGGCCGTGCAGGTCGTCGACGGCTGGGAGCGCCACGCCGCCGTTGACGACCTCGCCGCCGCGGTGCTCGACGCCGCCCGCACGGCCGCCCGGACGCTCGACGAGCGGGCGTGGGCCTCCCTGGCCGACGACGCCGACCGGCGCCGGCGCACGCCGAGCGCGCCCGTGGCGAGCCCCGCCCCCGCGGGCACCCCGCGCCCGCTCGACGAGCTCGCGGAGATCGCGATCACGTCGCTGTCGGCGGCGTCGCAGGCCGATGACGCGGCGGCTGTCGGCACCGGCAGCGCGCTCGACCACGAGATCGAGGTCCGCGTGGTGCGCGGCGGGATCGTCGGCGTCACGCTACGCGGGCCACGCGTGGCGCGCACGAGCGGCACCCAGCTGTCCCGGCTGCTCACCGGAGCGGTGCGCGCCGCCGTCACGGACCTGCGGCACCGGCTCGCCGCGCAGGCGCCCGCCGTGAGCGACGCGCTGCTCGCCGAGGTGCTCGCGCACCTGCGGGCGCTGACCGCAGACCCGGCGTCGGCCGGCGACCGCACGTGAGCGCCGACGTGGACGTCGTCCTCGCGGCCCTGCGTCGCGAGGCCGTCACCTGGGACGAGCAGGCGGCCGGGATCCGCCAGGTCGCGCAGGCCGCCGGGCGGCTGCGCCTGTCGACCCTGGAGAGCGGGGTGTTCGCGCTCATGCGCGATGCGCACGCCGACGCGGTCGACCACGTCGTCGGGCGCTGCACGGAAGGCGGCGCGGCCATGAGTGACGTCGCTGCCGCCCTGCGGACCGTCGCCGAGGCGTACGAGCGCCGGGACGCGGCCGTGGCCGACCGCGTGACCGGGACGTTCTGAGCCCCGGGGCCCGCCGCCCACCCGCACCCCTGATCGACACCGCACCACGCTCGACCACGCCCCGCACCGCCGCTCTGCCGCCAGCAACGCCCTGCCGCCAGCACCGCTCTGCCGCCAGCAACGCCCTGCCGCCAGCACCGCCGACACCGCGAGGACACCGCCATGACCCCAGCCAGCGTCATCACCGTCGGGCACGCCGACTTCAGCCCCGCCACCTACGAGGCGACCGTCGAGAGCCTGCGCGCCGGCGTGCGCACGCTGTCCGGACAGCTCACGGAGCTCCCTCGCGCGGCGTCGCACGCCGTGGGCCACGCATGGGTGCCGGGGTGGCTGGCCGACGCGGTGCGCTCGTGCACGGACCGGCTCGTGGCCCTCGGCCGCGACCTCGCCGCGCGTGTCGGCGAGCTGCTCACGGGCGCCGCCGCGCCGGTGCTGTTCTTCGTGCGCGCGAACGACTGGGTCACGGACGTCGGCGCACCGGCCTCGCGCGTGGCCGGTGCGCTCCAGCCGTCCGCGCTGCACACGACGCCGTGGGAGGGCGCGGCGGCGACCGCGTACCGCGCGGCGGTCGCGGGGCAGGCGCCGGCCGCGGCTCAGGTGCACGCCGTCGCGACGGCCGTGGCCACGTCCTTGACCACGTGCGCCGCCGCGGGGCTGGCGTTCTACGTCGCGCTCGGGGTGATCGTCGCGAAGGTCGTGACCGCCCTCGCGGTCGCGATCGCCGCGTTCGGCTCGGCGGTGTTCTCGTGGGCGGGGGTCCTGCTCGTCGTCGAGGAGGCGGCGGTGACGAGCGGCATGGTCGTCGCGGCGGTCGCCGGGCTCATGGCCGTCCAGGGTGCCGCGGCGACGGCGACGGTCCACGTCACCAACGCGACGGGTCAGTCGTCGGCGTTCCCGCACGGTCACTGGCCGTCGGCGACGGCGTGACCCGTCCTCTCGCGGCGCCGGGCACGTCGTCTGCCTCGTCGTCGAGGTCGTCGGGCACGTCGGCGAGGGCGTCGGGCACGTCGTCGGCGAGGGCGTCGGGCACGTCGGCCGGGACCTCGTCGGGGGCGCGGTCGGCGCGGCGCGACGGGTGGTCTGCCGGCGGCTCGTGGGGCTCGCTCGCGAGCACCCGGGAGGTCGCGAGCTGCTGCGCGGCCAGCTCGGCGTACAGCCCGCCCGCGGCGACGAGCTCGGGGTGGGTCCCGGACTCGACGATGCGCCCGGCGTCGACCACGTGGATGACGTCGGCGTCGAGCACCGTCGACAGCCGGTGCGCGATGGTCAGCGTGGTCCGCCCGTGCGCCGCGGCGTCGAGCGCCTCCTGCACGACCCGCTCCGAGACGGTGTCGAGCGCGGAGGTCGCCTCGTCGAGCAGGAGGACGGGCGGGTCCTTGAGCAGCACGCGGGCGATCGCGATGCGCTGCTTCTCGCCGCCGGACAGCCGGTAGCCGCGTTCCCCGACGACGGTGTCGTACCCCTTCTCGAACCCCGCGATGACGTGGTGGACGTTCGCGGCGCGGCAGGCGGCCTCGATCTCCTCGTCGCTCGCGCCGGGCTTCGCGTACGCGAGGTTCTCGCGGATGGTCGCGTGGAACAGGTACGTCTCCTGCGAGACGATGCCGACCGACGCGATGATCGAGCGCTGCGTGAGGTCACGCACGTCCTGCCCGGCGAACAGCACGGCACCCTCCGACGCCTCGTAGAGGCGAGGCGCGAGGTACAGCACGGTCGTCTTGCCCGCGCCGGACGGACCGACGAACGCGACGTGCTGCCCCGGCTCGGCGACGAAGCTCACGCCCTGGAGCGTGGCGCGCGAGCCGGGTGCGGAGTCGGGGTAGCGGAACACGACGTCGCGGAACTCGACCCGGCCGAGGGGTCCGGGCGCCTGCTCGACGTCGATCGCGCCGGGCTCGTCGCGGATGACGGGCCGCAGGTCGAGGTACTCGAAGATCCGGGCGAACAGCGCGCCGGAGGTCTGCACGTCGAGCGCGACGCGCATGAGGCCGAGCAGCGGCCCGAGCAGTCGCGCCTGGACGGTCGTGAACGCGACGACGGTGCCGGCGGTGATGGTCTGGCCGGCCGGGTCGCGCATCAGCAGGCCGGACACCAGGTAGACCACCGCGGGGACGCTCGCCATGAGCACCTGCACGACCGCGAAGAACCCCTGCCCGCTCATGGCTCGCCGTACCTGCAGGCGCACCTGGTTGTCGTTCTCCGCCCGGTACCGCGCGGACTCGGACTGCTGGCGGTTGAACGACTTGGACAGCAGCACGCCGCTCACGCTGAGCGTCTCCTGCGTGATCGACGTGAGCTCCGACAGCGACTCCTGGGTCTCGCCGGCGATGCGTGCCCGCACCTGGCCGACGCGCCGTTGCACGACGACGAGGCCGGGCATGAGGACCACCGCGACGAGCGTGAGACGCCAGTCGATGAGCACCATCGCGACGAGCGAGGCGACCACGGTGACCGCGTTGCCCAGGATCGTGGTGACGGTGTTGGTCAGGACGCCCGCGACGCCGCCGACGTCGTTCTGCAGCCGGGACTGGATGACGCCCGTCTTGGTGCGGGTGAAGAAGCCGAGCTCCATCGACTGCAGGTGCTCGAAGAGGCGCACGCGCAGGTCGCCCGTCACGCGGTTGCCGACGGTCGAGGTGAGCCAGGTCTGGGCGACGGTGAGCGCGGCGGACGCGAGGAACAGCGTGACCATGAGAACGACGAGGCGTACCAGGAGCGGCAGGTCGGGCGGCCCGCCGTCGAGCGGGAAGAGGGCGTCGTCGAAGATCCGCTGCACGACGAGCGGCGGGACGACGGCGATCCCCGCGGCGACCACGACGATGACGCCCGTCACGGCGATGCGCCCGCGGTAGGGCCGGAACAGCGCGACCACGCGGCGGCGCAGCTGCGGCACGCGAGGCGCCTGCGCGTTGAGGCGGCGCTGCGCCGCCTCGTCGAGCGGTCGACCCGCTCCTCGTCCTCGGCCGCCCGGCCCGCCCATGCTCACCGGGACACGGTAGGGCGATGCGGGCCGCCGCGCCGCGTGTCAACCGATGTTGACATCCAGATGGCAGTCAACCTATGTTGACACCATGACCGGGAGCGACTCGTTGCTCACCGCGGCAGGCGCCGCCGAGCCCGCCGAGGGCCTGCGGGCCGTGCGCTCGCTGCGCACCCTCGCGGACCGGCTCGAGGCCCTCCAGGTCGAGCGTGCCCGCCGCCGGGGCTGGTCCTGGCAGCAGATCGCCGACTGCCTGGGCGTGACGCGCCAGGCCGTCCACAAGAAGTACGGGAAGGCGGTGCCCTGATGTTCGAGAGGTTCACCCGCGACGCCCGCGCCGCGGTCACCCTGGCCCAGGACGAGGCCGGCGCGCTCGGGGCAGAGCGCATCGACTCCGACCACGTCCTGCTCGCGGCCGTGCGGACCGACGGCGCCGCGCGGCGCGCGCTCGCGTCGCTCGGCATCCAGCCCGACGACGTCGCCGCCGCGGTCCGCGCGCGCGAGGGGCTCGACGACGAGGCGCTCGCGTCGATCGGCGTCGACCTGGCGGCGATCCGCGAGCAGGTCGAGTCGACCTTCGGTCCCGGCGCTCTCGACGCCGGCCCGCCGACCTCCCCGAGGACGTTCACCCCGGACGCCAAGAAGCTCCTCGAGGTCGCCCTGCGCGAGGCCGTGCGCAGCCGGCGCCGGAGCATCGACACCGGCCACCTGCTCCTGGCGGCGGTCCGGCTCGACGAGACGGGCGCGCACGCCGCGCTCGGCGCCCTCGGACTGACCGACGACGCGGTCCGCGACGCGGTCACCGCGGCGTGGGCGGCGGCCGCCTGACTGCCCGAGCGGAGTCAGGAGTCGAGCTTCTCGAGCGCCTCGCGCAGCAGGTCCGCGAACGCGACGATGCCCTCCATGTTCGGGTGCGTCTTGTCCGAGTGCAGCAGGCCCGGGTGCTTCGCGACGTACGCGTGCCAGTCCACCACGTGCACGTTCGGCCGGCTGTTCGCGATCTCGACGAGCTCCGCGTTCGCGTCGTCGACCCAGTAGCTGATCCCGACGACGGTGAGCACGAGCACCTGGCGCTCCGGCCCGATGATGTCGAGCGTCTCCTCGAACGCCTCGCGCGAGCCGTCGAACTTGAAGCCGCCGTTGGTCCCGAAGTTGAGGACCACGACCGGGCGCAGACCGCCCGCGTCCTTGGCGTCGCGCACGACGGCCGGGGCGTCGAGCCACTTGCGGATCGGCTTGGCGTCGATCGCGATCTTCGGGAACGCGTCGAACAGCGCGGGCGCCGCGCCGGACAGCACCGAGTCGCCGAACCCGACGACGCCCGACCCGTCGATCGCGCCTTGCGCATCACGGCCGGGGCCGCCGGCCCCGTCTTCGCCGCCCTGCTCCCCGTCGGGGTCCGTCGCGTCCGGGTCCTGCGCGTCCGGGTCCTGCCCGTCGGCGCCCTTCGGGTCCGTGTCCCTCGGATCCGTGCCCTTCGGGTCCGTGCCCTTCTCGTCCCCGCCCGTCGTGCCGTCACCGGCCTGCTCCTGGGCGCGCCGGTCGATCTCGCGCTGGGCCGCCTCGATCGCCCGCTGCGTCGAGGTCACGGCCGGAGCGGTCGCGACCGAGACGACCGCGCCGAGCACGAGCACGGTGGCGAGCACGCCCGCGAGGCGCGCGCCCGGCCGTGGACCCCGCAGCGCGGCCGCCGCACGAGCCGCGACAGCCCGGAAGCCGTCGCGCCGCACCGGCATCTCGACGAACCGGTGGCTCAGGTGCGCGAGCCCGAACGACAGCGCGAGCGCGACGACCGGGACGCGCCACCACAGCGGGGAGCCCGGCGCGTCCCCGAAGGCCGCGCCCACGACGAGGATCACGGGCCAGTGCCACAGGTACAGCCCGTACGAGCGGTCCCCGACCCACACGACGGGCCGCAGCTCGAGCACCGCCAGCAGCGCACGGGGCTGCTCGGACGCGCAGCCCGCGACGAGCGCGAGCGCGGCGAGCGAACCGAGCACGATGCCGCCCCGGTACGTGAACGAGGAGTCGTCGCGCAGCAGCGCGACCAGCGCCGCGAGGACGAGCAGCCCGACGACGGGCAGCGCGCGGGTCAGCGCCCGGACGTTGCTCGGCGACCCGCCGGCGGGCGCGGCTGCGGGCCGCCCGGTCACCGCGATCGCGAGCGCCGCCCCGGCGAGGAGGCCGAAGGCGTGCGTCGGGGTGCCGTAGTAGACGCGCGTCGGGTCGTCCCCCGGCGTGTACATCACGGCCATGAGGACGCCGGAGACCACGGCGGCACCGCCGACCGCGATCGCGATGCTGCGCCCGCCGTGCCGGTGCAGGGCGCCGGCGGCGAGCACGAGGCCGGCGAGCACGAGCGGCCACAGGACGTAGAACTGCTCCTCGATGGCGAGCGACCAGAACGGCTGGAACAGCTCGGGCTGCGTCGCGTCGAAGTAGCTCGACCCCGCCGCGATCTCGAGCCAGTTGGTGGAGAACGTCCACGCGCCGAGCCACTGGCGTCGCACACCCACGAGCAGGTCCGGCTCGACGAGGCGCGCGGCGAGCGTCCCGACCACCAGGACGAGCGCGAGCGCGGGCAGCAGGCGCCGGGCCCGGCGCACCCAGAAGTCCCGCAGCGCGAGCCCACCGCCGCCGCCCATGCGCCGCAGCAGCAGCGTGGTGATGAGGAACCCGCTGACCACGAAGAAGACATCGACGCCGAGGAACCCGCCGGGCACCGCCGCGGGCCACAGGTGGTAGGCGATCACGGCGAGCACGGCGATCGCCCGCAGCCCGTCCAGGCCGCGGATGTGCCCGGCCGTACGGCGGCGCGTGGTCGGCTCGGGAGCGGTCTGCTCGCCGGACTCCGGACGCGACGTCGTGGTGGTCACCAGCACCTCGTTTGCTCGCTGCTGAAGGCCACGGTAGGTGCCTTCAGGCGGACGCCGGACGCGGACACTCCGGTCCGCGACGAACCCACCGGTCGGCGGTTCACCCCGAGACTGTCGCCCGAGCCCGGGATCATGGCAAAGCCGCAGGTCACAACTTCGTCACGGGTGAGAACCGGAGCAGCAGACGCTTGGTCCCCTCGGTCCCGAAGTCGACCTTCACGACCGCGTTGTGCCCTGCCCCCTCGAGCGCCACGACCGTCCCCAGGCCGTACGCGTCGTGCGTCACGCGGTCGCCGATCTCGAGCGACGGGATCGCGCCGGCGGGGCGCGGGGTCGCGGAGCCGAACGTCGCGCCGGTGGACGGCAGCGCCGGGCGCTCGTCGCGCTTGGCGGGGTACCCGCCGGACCCGGCACGGCCGGAGCCGTACCCCGAGCCCGAGCCGTAGCCGGACCCGCCCGAGCGCCCGCCCGCGCCGAAGCCCGAGCCCCACCCGCCGCGCAACGCCGAGGTGGAGGACTCGCGGCGGCGCCAGTCGATGAGCTCCTCGGGCAGGTCGGCCAGGAACCGGCTGGGCGGGAACTCGTTCGGCACGCCCCACGCCGTACGGATCGCCGCACGCGAGATGTACAACCGCTCGCGCGCGCGGGTCAGGCCCACGTACGCGAGCCGTCGCTCCTCGGCGAGCTGGTCCGGGTCGGACAGCGAGCGCAGGTGCGGGAACGTGCCGTCCTCCATGCCCGTGAGGAACACCACGGGGAACTCGAGGCCCTTGGCGGTGTGCAGCGTCATGAGCGTCACGACGCCGGGCTCGGGCTGGTCGTCCGCGACCTCGTCGCCGCCGTCGGGCGACGGGATCTGGTCGGAGTCCGCGACGAGCGACACGCGCTCGAGGAAGTCGGCCAGGTCACCGTCGGGGTCGCTCTGCTCGAACTCCGTCGCCACCGCGTGCAGCTCGGCCAGGTTCTCGACGCGCGACGCGTCCTGCGGGTCCTCGCTGCCGCGCAGCTCGGCCAGGTAGCCCGAGCGGTCGAGCACCGCGCCGAGCACCTCGGCCGGGCCGGCGCTCGCCGCGAGCGCGCGCAGTCCCGCCATGAGCTCGACGAACGCGCGCAGGCCCGTGACCGCCCGCGTGCCCAGCCCGGGGACCTCGTCGAGGCGCTCGAGCGCGGCCCCGAACGAGATGCGCTCGCGCTCGGCGAAGGACGCGACCATCGCCTCCGAGCGCTCCCCCAGCCCGCGCTTGGGCACGTTGAGGATCCGCCGCAGGTTCACGTCGTCGTCGGGGTTCGCGACCGCGCGCAGGTACGCGATGGCGTCCTTGATCTCGCGCCGCTCGTAGAACCGCGTCCCGCCGACCAGCTTGTACGGCAGCCCCACGCGCACGAGCGCGTCCTCGATCACGCGGGACTGCGCGTTCGCGCGGTAGAAGATCGCGACGTCGCCGGGACGCACACCCGCGGTGTCCCCGAGCCGGTCGATCTCCTCGACGACGAACCGGGCCTCCTCGCGCTCGTCGTCCGCCACGTACGCGACGATCTGCGCGCCCGCGCCCGAGTCGGTCCACAGCCGCTTGGGCTTGCGGCCCGGGTTCTTGCTGATGACCGCGTTCGCCGCGGACAGGATGGTCTGCGTCGAGCGGTAGTTCTGCTCGAGCAGGATCGTGCGTGCGTCGGGGTAGTCGGCCTCGAACTCCAGGATGTTGCGGATGTTGGCGCCGCGGAACGCGTAGATCGACTGGTCCGCGTCGCCGACGACCGTGAGCTCGCCGCGCTCGAGGCCGTCCTCGGCCCCCGTGCCGACGAGCTCGCGCACCAGCACGTACTGCGCGTGGTTGGTGTCCTGGTACTCGTCGACGAGCACGTGCCGGAACCGGCGGCGGTAGTGCTCGGCCACCGCGGGGAACGCCTGCAGCAGGTGCACGGTCGTCATGATCAGGTCGTCGAAGTCGAGCGCGTGCGCCTGGCGCAACCGCGCCTGGTAGCGCGTGTAGACCTGCGCGAGCGCGGTGTCGAAGTCGTTCGCCGCGCCTCCGCCCGAGGTCGCCGCGAACGTCTCGGGGTCCACGAGCTCGTCCTTGAGCGACGAGATCTTGGACGCGAGCGCCTTGGCCGGGTACTTCTTGGGGTCCAGGTCGAGCTCGCGCGCCACGAGCGTGAGCAGCCGCTGCGAGTCGGCCGAGTCGTAGATCGAGAAGCTCGAGCGCAGCCCGAGGGTGGTCGCCTCGCGGCGCAGGATCCGCACGCACGCGGAGTGGAACGTGGAGACCCACATGCGCCCCGCGGCGGGGCCGATGAGCCCGCCCACGCGCTCACGCATCTCGGCCGCGGCCTTGTTGGTGAACGTGATCGCGAGGACCTCGCCCGCGCGCGCCCGGCGCATGGCCAGCAGGTACGCGATGCGGTGCGTGAGGACGCGCGTCTTGCCCGAGCCGGCGCCCGCGACGATCAGCAGCGGCCCGCCGTGGTGGGTGACAGCCTCCTTCTGCTGGGGGTTGAGCCCCTCGAGCAGGGCCAGCGCGCGCTCCGCGCGGGCCGCGTCGTCATGCGCACGCCGGTCCTCGGCGGCGGACTCGTGGGGTCCGGTTGCCGACCCGTCGGACGCGCCGTCCGGGGAGTCGCCGCGCGGCGGCACGACGAGCGGCAACCCGGACGACTCGCCCGCGTGCGAGCGCGCGGCGGCCGCCGCGACGGCTGACCGGAAGGAGCTGCCGAGCGAGTCGGGGAGGTGTTCGAAGAGCGACGTCATGGCCCGACCAGCCTAGGCGCCGCCACCGACACCCGGGGACGCCCCACGCGGCACCTCCGGTCCCGGGACGCGGGTCACGAGGTCGCGAGGCCGACGAGCCACGCGAGCGTGACGAGCATCGCGCCGGCGAGCTCGACCAGGATGGTCAGCCCGGTCGCCTGCATCGCGGCGAGCGTCGCGCGCCAGGCGGGCTGCGCCCGGCGCACACGCACCCACTCCGCGAGGTACACCGCGCCGACGAAGCCGACGACGAGCCCGACCACGGGGATGACGAAGAACAGCACGGCGCCGGCCACGCCGCCCCAGACCAGCGTGCTGCCGGGCACGCCGGCACGCTTGAGGTGCCGTCCGGCGAGGAGGTACTTGCCGACCATGGCGGCGGCCGTGACCAGCACGGAGACCACCGCGACCGTCCAGCCGACGACGCCACCCGTGACGACGCCCCAGACGACGACAGCGCCCGCGACGAGCAGCGCACCGGGCAGCACCTGCACGACGACCCCGAACAGCCCGACGAGGACGACGACCCCGACGACGACCTCTCCCCAGCCCGGCACGAGGCCCGAGGCTACCGGGCGCGGACCCTGCCCGCGGCGCGAGGCCACGGGCAGGGTGGACGGGTCAGTGCCAGAGCACCGCGATCGCGACGTTCAGCACGGTGAAGCCGGCGATCGCACCGAGGAAGCCGGTGGTCACCTTCTCGGGCCGACGCCCGCCGACGACGACGAGCGCGGTGACGACGAGCGTGATGAGGAGCTTGACCGTGATCTTGACCATGTTCGGGTCGGCCAGGTCGTCGCTCATCTCCTTCACCCCCACCATGAGGATGCCCGTGACGAGGGCGGTGAGGGCACCGTGCAGGGCGCCGGCCGGGATCTTCGGGTCGCGCATGCTGACGAGCACGCCGCCGAGCACGACGGCCCAGCCCAGCAGGTGCAGGACGAGCAGCAGGTTCTTCAGGAGCTCCATGCCGCAAGGATACGACGGGCAGCATGACGTTCTGACACCGTGTCAGGATCGGCCCGTCGGGCGTCGCCGCCCCGCGCACCCCAGACCTCGCGCGCTACAGCAGGCGCCGCGCCGCGGCCCACCGCGTGAGCTCGTTCCGGTTCGACAGCTGCAGCTTGCGCAGCACCGCGGACACGTGGGTCTCGACGGTCTTGATCGAGATGAACAGCTCCCCCGCGACCTCGCGGTAGGTGTAGCCGCGCGCGATCAGCCGCATGACCTCACGCTCACGCGCGGACAGCCGGTCGAGCTCGTCGTCGCCCGTCGCGACGTCCCCCGCCGCCGCGCCGAACGCGTCGAGGACGAACCCCGCGAGCCGCGGCGAGAAGACCGCGTCGCCGTCCGCGACGCGACGCACGGCGTCGCTCAGCGCGTTCCCGTCGATCGCCTTGGTGACGTATCCGCGCGCACCCGCCCGGATCACCGCCACCACGTCCTCCGCCGCGTCCGAGACCGACAGCGCGAGGAACCGCGTCCCCGGGACGTCGGCGCACGCGCGGATCACCTCCGCGCCCCCTCCCCCGTCGCCGCCCGGCAGGTGCACGTCGAGCAGGACGACGGGCGGGCGCAGCTCGTGCACGACGCGCACCGCCTCGTCCACGCCCGCCGCCTCCCCGACGACGCGCACCCGCTCGTCGAGCGACGCACGCACACCCGTGCGGAACAGGTGGTGGTCGTCCACCAGGACGACGTCGACCGCGCCCGGCCCGGCCGAGCCGGCGATCCGGTCGGGCACCTGCGGGACGTCCTGCGTCATGACTCCTCCTCGGTCGGTGCCTGCGCACCCGCGGACAGGGGGACGCCGGTGCCGGGCCCGGTCGGCGTCACGCTAGACGGGTCGGCCGGCGCGCTCGCCGCGAACGGCATCGCCAGGTGCACCTCCGTGCCCTGGCCGGGCCGGCTCGTCACCGTCGCGGTGCCGCCGCGGCGGCGCACACGGCCCAGGATCGACTCACGCACGCCGAACCGGTCGGGTGAGACTGCCTCCGGGTCGAACCCGTCGCCGCGGTCCTTGACGAAGACCTCGACCTCGGCCGCGCCGACCTCGAGGTAGAGCGAGACGGGCGGGCGGCCGTGCACGACCGCGTTGACGAGCGCCTCGCGCGTCGCCTGCAGCAGGGCCGCCGTCGCCTCGTCGGGCACGCGGTCGCCGACGACGACCGTGTCGACCGCCACCGGCTCGCCACCCGGTCCGGAGCGCGAGTCCTCGACCTCGGCGACGAGGTCCCGCAGCGCCGCCGCGAGCGACGTGCCGGGCGCCGGGCGGTCGTCGTACAGCCACTCGCGCAGCTCGCGCTCCTGGGCGCGGGCCATGCGCGCGACCTCCGCCGGGTCGTCGGCCCGGGCGCGGATGAGCGCGAGCGTCTGCAGGACCGAGTCGTGCAGGTGCGCGGCGATGTCGGCGCGCTCCGACTCGCGCGCCCGCGCCGCCCGCTCGTCGGCCAGCGCCCGCCACAGCCGCAGCCACCACGGCGCGACGACGAGCGCGACCCCCGCGAGCACCGCGAGCGACGCGACCACCGACTGCACGAACGTCGCGGCGTCCACCCCGGGGCCCGTCGCGCGCCCCACGAGCAGCAGCACACCGACGCCCGCGATCACCACACCACCCAGGAGCCGCACCACCGACACGGGCGTGCGGCCGCCCGCGCGGCTGCGCCAGCGACCCCGCGCGACCTCGTCGAGCTGGCTCCACGCGAGCGCGGCACCCGCCAGGACGACGAGCAGCGGCAGCACCCAGCCCGCGTCGAGCCGGTCGGTGCGCACCGCGACGAGCACCCCGGCCACCACGACGAGCAGGACACCCACCGCGATGTCGGTCACGGGCCACCGGCGGCCCCGCGGGTGCTCGTCGTCGCCGCCCGGCCGGCCGGCGAGCCGCGCGAGGTTGGACGGCCGCGACGCCGCCGCGACGTCCCACGGGTCGCCCGGCGGGACGGTGAGCCACCAGAACACGTACAGCACCACGCCGACCCCGCCGACGAGCGTCGCGACGACGAACGCCACGCGCACCCCGCCCAGCGGGAGGCCCAGGTGTGCCGCGACTCCGGAGGCGACACCACCGACCCAGCGCCCGCGCTCGGGGCGCCGCAGCGCGCCGCGCGGCACGCGGGGGCGCGGCACGGCGGTCGGTCCGGCAGTCAGGTCCACCACCGCATCGTCACACGTCACGACGCCGACCGGGGCCGCCGAACAGCGCCGCAGGCGCGGATCACGCACGGATCAGGGCAGGGATCAGGGCGTCGCTCAGGGCCCGGACCCGGGGTGCGGACCCCGGGTTCAGGGTCCGGTCAGGGGAGCACCCGATGTCGCGCGCGGGCCGCGGCCGCCACGATCGTCGTATGAGCTCGACCACGCCCGGCACACCACCGCCTGCCGCCTCCCCCAGCCCACCGACGGACCCGCACCCGACGGGGCGCCCCGCCCCGACGGCGGCGGCTTCTTCGGCGCCATGCGCCGGCTCGGCGTCCAGCGCTCCGACGACCGCTGGGTCGGCGGCGTGTGCGCCGGCGTCGCCGACCGGCTCGGCATCGACCCGCTCATCGTGCGCGGCCTGCTCGTCGTGACGTTCCTGCTGTCCGGGGTCGGCGCGGTCGCCTACGCGATCGCGTGGGCCCTGCTGCCCGAGCGCCGCGACGGCCGCATCCACGCCGAGGAGCTCGTCGCCGGACGGTTCGACACCGCGGTGCTCGGCGCGGCCGCGCTCCTCGTGATCGGCCTGGGCCGCGGCGACAACGGCTGGTGGAACGCCGGCCCGCGCTGGGCGCACGGGGTGTTCGGCGTGCTGTCCGGCCTGCTGTGGCTCGGCTTCGTCGTCGCCGTCGCCGTGACGGTGCTGGTCCTGGTGACGCGCAGCCGTCCGTCGCGCGGCCCGGTGCCACCGTGGGCCGGCCAGCCGCCGCGCCCGCCGTACGGCCCCTACGGCCCGACCCCGGGGCAGCCGTCCGCCCCGGTCCCGTCTGCGCCGACCTCTGCGTCTTCCTCTGCACCGACCTCTGCGCCGCCGTACGGGACCCCGCCCCACACGGGCACGGCCGGGCACGCCCCGTACGGTCCCTACGGCGCCCCGAGCGGGCCGCCCGCGACCGCCTCCTACGCGACCGCCCCCTACGCGACCGCGCCCTACGTCTCCCGGCCGCACGCGTCCACACCCCACGTGCCCGCGCCCACCAAGCCGCGCCGCCGTGGGCCCGGCGCGACGAGCGTGGGCGTCGTGGTCGCGCTGGCGCTGCTCACCTTCGCCGGCCTGCTCGCCGCCGAGCGCGCGGACCGCTACGACGGTCCGGTCCTGCTCACGACGCTCGGGGTCACCGCGGTGCTCGCGGGTGCGGGCGTCGTCGTCGCCGGGCTGCGGGGCCGCTCGAGCGGGTCGCTCGGCTTCCTCGCGATCGTCGCGCTGCTCGTGTCGCTCCCCGCGGGTGCCGTCGAGCACCGCAGCTGGACCTGGGACGAGGCCGGCGTGCACCGTCCAGGCGCCCCGGTCGTGGTGACCAGCCGCGCGGCCGCGCAGGACGGGCTGCGGTTCGGTGCCGGCGAGGCCACGCTCGACCTCACGGACGTCCCGCTGACCGACGATCTCCTCGTCGTGCCGATCTCGGTGGGCGCCGGTCGGCTCGACGTCGTCGTCCCCGCGGACGCGGCCGTCGAGGCGACGGCACGGATCGGCCTCGGCAGCGCCACGTGGGACGTGGACGGCCAGTACGAGAGCACGTCCGGGATCGGCATCGGCGGGACGACGTTCCGCGACGACGCGAGCCGTGCGGGCTCGCCACAGCTGTCCCTCGACGTGTCCGTGGGCGCGGGCGAGGTCACCATCACCCGGGAGGACTCATGAGCACGCAGGACCCGCGCGGCCTCGAGCCGGACGCGACGACGTCGCCCGACCCGGCGGTCGACGAGACCGACCCGACGACGGGCGCCACGCAGGTGCTCGAGCCCGACGAGACGTCGGCGCAGCCGGCCCCCGAGACGCCGCCCGTGCGCCCGGAGCGCGACGTGCGCGCACCGCGCGTCGGGACCGTCGTGTGGGGTCTGGTGCTCGCCGTGCTCGGCGTGGGGGTCCTGGCCTGGGCGGCGGGCCGGCAGATCGACGTGGACGTCGCCGCGATCGTGCTGGTCGCGGGCGCGGGCGTGGCGCTCCTCGTCGGGTCCGTCGTCTCCGGCGTGCGGCGCCGGGGCTGACGCCCGTATCGACGAGGGGCCCCGACCGGCGGTCGGGGCCCCTCGTCGTGTGCCGGGTGCGCCGGGGTCAGGCGATCGCCGGCGAGGCCGGCGCCACGCCCGCGGGCGCGCGCTCGGCCACCGCGGCCGGCTCGACCTGCGCGACCGGCGCGAGCTTGCGGATCGCCAGCCCCGTGAGCAGCAGCCCCAGCCCGACCCCCATCACGAGCAGCGAGATGCCGAACGCGATCACGGAGGTGAGCAGCGACGTGCGCAGGAACGACGCCGTCTCGAGCGTCGCGCGCACCGGGTCGTCGCGGTCGAGCTGCGCGAACGTCTGACCCCCGGACGCGTCGAGCGCGTGCTTCTTGATCTGCTCGGTCTGCGCCCACGCCTCCCAGGGCGTGTCGAGCCGGTTGCCGCCGAACGCCGGTGCGTCGTCGGAGACCGTGATCCGCTCGGAGCCGAGGCTGACGCTCACGCCCACCCAGGAGCCGACGCCGGCCACGATGAAGGTGATCCCGAGGATCGTGACCCAGAGACCCAGGCTCCGGGCTGCGCGGCTGCGTGCTGTCGTCGTCACGTCTTCCCCTCTCTCGACGTCCCGCGCCGTCACCAGGTCCGTCGGCGTCCGTCGGGTGTCCGTCGGATGGTGGGTCGGGTGCCTGACCGCGGGTCGGCGCCGGCCGTGGCGCCATGCGGGACGGTAACCAGAACGGGTGACGTCATTTCGAGAGGTATAACCGTTTAATCCGCAACTATCGGACTCAGGGGCCGCGAATTGAAACGGTCCGGGCACGGCCGAGGCCCGCGTCCGGGCGGGACGCGGGCCTCGGCGGCGGGGGTCAGGCGCGGTCGTCGCGCTCGACCGTCGGGTCGGGCGGGGCGGCGTGCGTGTGCCCCTCGACCGCGGGCGGCGCCGCGGTCGAGGGGGCCGCGGTCGTGGGGGCCGCGGTCGTGGGCGCCGCGGTCGTGGGTGCCGCGGTCGCCGGGGCGACCGGGGCGGGCGGCGCGGTGACAGGCGGCGCCGGGGCAGCCGGCGCGGCGACCACCGGGGACGCGCTCGCCGGAGCGACCGCCGGCGCGACGCGCGTGTGCGCGGACGTGTCGTCGTCGACGACCACGGGGCTCAGCCGACGCAGCGCGATCCCGACGAGCAGGAGCGCGACACCGACGCCGACGACGAGCAGCGCGACCCCGAACGCGACCACCGACGTGAACAGCGACGACCGCAGGAAGGACGCGGTCATCATCGTCTCGCGGACCGGGTCCTCGCGGTCGAGCTCGGCGTAGGTCTTGCCGCCCGAAGCGTCGAGCGCGTGGTGGTTGATGATGTCGGCCTGGACCCAGGCCTCCCACGGGGTGTCGACGAGCTGGCCCTGGAAGGCGCTCGCGTCGTCGGACACGGTGATGTTCTCGGCGGCGAGGTTGGTGCTGACCGCACCCCAGGTGACCGCCCCGGCCACGATGAAGATGATCCCGAAGACGATGACCCAGAGGCCCAGACCTCTCGCCCCTGGCTGCTTACCGGTGGTCGCCACGTGCTTCCCCTCTCTGGAGAGCCGGTCCCCGACGCCTCGCGAACGGGGCCGTGCGCGGGCCGCTCGTCGCGTCCCTGCACGTCAAGCCTAGCGAGGGGCGCACGGGACGCACCCGCGGCGTGCCGGGCGGGCACGTCCGGGCCGTGCCCGGAGGGTCAGCCCTCGACGGGGCCCGGCGCGGCGGGCGAGCGGGGTGCCGCGGCGTCGATGCGCGCGAGCGCCTGGGCGTGCACGCGGCGCTCGAGCACGAACGACATGACGGGCACGACGCCCGCGAGCGCCATCGTCACGAGCCTGCCGAAGCCCCAGCGCATCGTGGCCCACAGGTCGAAGACGGTGACGAGGTACACGACGTAGATCCAGCCGTGCGCGTACGGGATCCACGCGAACGCGTCCGCCACCGGCGAGTGGACCACGTACTTGAGCACCATCTCCACGCAGAGCAGCAGCAGCATCACCCCGGTGACCCACGCGAGGACGCGGTAGCGCGTCAGCGAGCCGCGCGCCTTCGTCGCCCACGCGCCCGCCGTACCCGAGGCGCCCGCAGTGCCCGTCGCACCCGTCGTCGTCCCGTCCTGCGTCACGTCCTGCTCCCTGTCCACCGGCTCGCCGTCACTCCCACTCGATGGTGCCCGGCGGCTTGCTCGTCACGTCGAGGACCACGCGGTTGACCTCGGGGACCTCGTTCGTGATGCGCGTCGAGATCGTCGCGAGCACGTCGTACGGCATCCGCGTCCAGTCGGCCGTCATGGCGTCCTCGGACGACACGGGCCGCAGCACGACCGGGTGGCCGTAGGTCCGGCCGTCGCCCTGGACGCCGACCGAGCGCACGTCGGCGAGCAGCACCACCGGGCACTGCCAGATCTCGCGGTCGAGCCCGGCCCTCGTCAGCTCCTCGCGCGCGATCGCGTCGGCCGCGCGCAGCACGTCGAGCCGCTCGGCCGTGACCTCGCCGATGATCCGGATGCCCAGGCCCGGGCCCGGGAACGGCTGACGCCACACGATCGCCTCGGGGACGCCGAGCTCGAGGCCGACCGCGCGGACCTCGTCCTTGAACAGCGTGCGCAGCGGCTCGACGAGCTCGAACTGCAGGTCGTCGGGCAGGCCGCCCACGTTGTGGTGCGACTTGATGTTCGCCGCGCCCTCGCCGCCGCCCGACTCGACGACGTCGGGGTACAGCGTGCCCTGGACCAGGAACTTGACCTCCTGGCCGTGGTCGCCCGCCTCGGCGACGACCTCGCGCGCCGCGTCCTCGAACACGCGGATGAACTCGCGGCCGATGATCTTGCGCTTGGTCTCGGGGTCGGTGTGGCCCGCGAGGGCCGTGAGGAAGCGCGCCCGCGCGTCGACGACCTTGAGCCGCACGCCGGTCGACGCGACGAAGTCCTGCTCGACCTGCTCGGCCTCGCCGTCCCGCAGCAGGCCGTGGTCGACGAACACGCACGTGAGCTGGTCGCCCACCGCGCGCTGCACGAGCGCCGCGGCCACCGAGGAGTCGACGCCGCCGGACAGCCCGCAGATCACGCGCGCGTCGCCCACCTGGGCGCGGATCCGCTCGACCTGCTCGGCGATGACGTTGCCGGGGTTCCAGTCGGGCGCGAGGCCCGCACCCTCGTACAGGAAGTTCTCGAGCGCCTTCTGACCCAGCGGCGAGTGCCGCACCTCCGGGTGCCACTGCACGCCGAACAGGCGCCGCTCGCGGTCCTCGAACGCGGCGACGGGCGAGCCCTCGCTCGTCGCGAGCACCTCGAAGCCCTCCGGCGCAGCGTGCACCGCGTCGCCGTGGCTCATCCACACCGTCTGCTGCTCGGGGCTGCCCGAAAGGACGGTGCCCGCCCGCGTCACCTCGACCGCGGTGCCGCCGTACTCCCGCAGACCGGTCTGCGCGACCGTGCCGCCGAGGGCCTGCGCCATGGCCTGGAAGCCGTAGCAGATGCCGAGCACGGGGACGCCCGCCTCGAACAGGGCGGGGTCGACGAACGGCGCGCCGTCGGCGTACACCGACGAGGGGCCGCCCGACAGGATGATCGCGGCCGGGTCCTTGGCCAGCAGGTCCTCGACGCGTGCCGTGTGCGGCACGATCTCGGAGTACACGTTGGCCTCGCGCACGCGGCGCGCGATGAGCTGCGCGTACTGGGCGCCGAAGTCGACGACGAGGACCGGGCGATGAGCGGTGGGCTCAGGCGTCTGGGTCACGCCCCCAGGGTAGTCGCCGCGCCGGCCTGCTCCGGCCCGCCGTCCACGCCCGGGAACCCGACGACGTCCGGCCCGGGCGCGGAAAAGCGTTCCGGGTCTGTCGGTGCCCGCACGTAACGTGGAGCGGGTGCGATCCCTCCCCCTCACCGACCCGGGAACCCCGCCTCTGACGGGGCCCGTGGCGTACCTGGTGTGGCAGGCGCGCCGCCAGTGGGGCATCCTCACCGTCGGCGCGCTGCTCGGCGTCCTCATGTTCTCGTGCCAGGCGGCGCTGCCCTACGTCACCGGCCACGCGATCGACTCGGGCCTCGCGCACGGCTTCGGCGCGGACCTGTGGCGGTCGGCGGCGATGCTGCTCGGGCTGGGTGTGGTCTCGGCCACCGCGGGTGCGGTCGGCCACCGGTACGACGTCGAGAACTGGCTGCGCGCGTCGTTCGCCGCCTCCCAGCTCGTCGGCCGCCGCGTGTCCCACTCGGGGCACACCATCACGGCCGAGCTGCCGACCGGCGAGGTCGTGTCCGCGGTCGCGAACGACGCGCTGCGGATCGGCGAGATCTACCACACGTCGGCCCGGTTCATCGGCTCGGTCGTGGCCTACGGCATCGCCGCGTTCGTCATGCTGCGCACGTCGGTGTCGCTCGGCCTCATCGTGCTGCTCGGCCTGCCGACCGTCGCCGTGTGCATCGCCGCGCTCGTCAAGCCGCTGCAACGGCGGCAGGCCGCGCAGCGTGAGGCGTCCGGACGGCTGACGACGCTCGGCTCCGACACGGTCTCGGGCCTGCGGATCCTGCGCGGCATCGGCGGCGAGGGCGTGTTCACCGCGCGCTACCGCGAGCAGTCGCAGCTCGTGCGACGCAAGGGCGAGGACGTCGCGGTCACGCAGTCCTGGCTCGACGCGCTCCAGGTGCTGCTGCCCGGCGCGTTCGTCGTCGTGCTCATCTGGTACGGCGCGCACCTCGCGGTCGCGGGCGAGATCACGCCCGGCCAGCTGGTGCAGGCGTACGGGTTCGCGGCGTTCCTGTCGTGGCCGGTGCAGCAGATGACGTACACGGTGCAGTCGGCGACACGCGCGCACGTGGGCGCGAGCAAGGTGCTGAACGTGCTGCGCGTGGTGCCCGCGACGGGTGCCCGGCCGGGCACCCGCCCGATGCCGCCCGCGCACGTCCCGCTCGTGGACGAGGTCTCCGGCACGGTCGTCACCCCGGGCCGGGTCTCGGCGCTCGTGTGCGTCGACCCGGACGCCTCCGCGGCCGTCGCGACGCGCATGGCGCGGTTCGACGACGCGGCCGAGGCGGACACCCCGGTGCGGCTGGGCGGCGAGCTGCTCGCCGAGCTCGACAAGCTCGCGGTGCGCGAGCGTGTCGTCCTCGCCGAGGCCACGCCGCAGCTGTTCTCCGGGACGCTCGCGTCCGAGCTCGACGTGCACGGCACGCGGGACGCGGAACGGCTGCTGCACGCGATCACGCTGGCCGACGCGCACGACGTGCTCGACTCCGTGCCCGACGGCCTCGACGGCGAGCTGCCCGAGAAGGGCCGGTCGCTGTCGGGCGGCCAGCGGCAACGCGTCGCGCTCGCGCGTGCGCTGCTGCTGGACCCCGAGATCCTGCTGCTCGTCGAGCCGACCTCGGCCGTCGACGCGCACACCGAGGCCCGGATCGCGGCGCGGCTCGCCGAGGCCCGGCGCGGGCGGGCCACCTTGGTCGTCACCGCCTCGCCGCTCGTCCTCGACCACGTCGACGAGGTGCAGTTGCTGGTCGACGGGCGCGTGGTCGCGACGGGCACGCACGCCGGGCTGCTCGCGCGGACCGACGCGCACGGCGCGGCGTACCGCCGCGTCGTCGGGCGCGACCTCGACGAGATGACACCACCGCACGGCGTCGCACAGGTGGGCGACGACGACCCGATCGCCGACGAGGCGTTCGACGAGCTGCTGCAGGACGAGCCCGCCGGGGCCCGGGACAGGACAGGAGGACGGCCGTGAAGCTCCCCATCGCGGACTCCGCGACCGTGCGCGCCTACGCGGCGTACCTGCTGCGCGCGCACCGCCGCCCGCTGTGCGGGATCGCGGTGCTGCACACCTGCGCGGCGGTCCTGGGCCTGGCGGGCCCGTGGCTGCTCGGGCGGCTGGTCGACGCGGTCGCCGACGGCACGACGACGGGCTACGTCAACGCCCTCGTGGCGGTCGGCGCGGGCGCGGTGCTCGGGCAGACCGTGCTCACGCGGTTCGCCCAGCGGTCCTCGATGCGGTTCGGCGAGATGGTGTTCGCCGACCTGCGCGAGGAGTTCATCGAGACCGTGACGTCGCTGCCGCTGTCGACCGTCGAGCGCGCCGGCACGGGCGACCTGGTCGCGCGCACGACGAACGACGTCAACAAGCTGCAGAACGCGGTGCGGTTCGGCGTGCCGCGCGTGATCGTCGCGGTCGTGACGATCACGCTCACGGTCGTCGCGTGCCTGGTGCTCTCGCCGCTGGTCGCCGTCGCGATGTTCGTCGGCGTGCCGGTGATGCTCGTGATCGTGCGCTGGTACCTGCGTCGCGCGACGCCCGCGTACTTGCGCGAGTCGGCCTCCTACGCCACGTTGAACGGCACCATCACCGAGTCGGTCGAGGGTGCGCGCACGATCGACGCGCTGCGCATGGGCGCGCGTCGGCAGGCGCGCGTCGAGGCGGACCTGCGCGAGGCGTTCGAGGCGGAGACCGCGACGCTGAACCTGCGCACGGTCCTGTTCCCGGGCGTCGACTTCGCGTTCATCACCGCGCCCGTCGCGGTCCTGCTGTGGGGCGGCTGGCTCGTCTCGCAGGGGCACGTGACGATCGGTGTGGTCGCGACGATCGTGCTGTACACCTACCAGGTGTCCGGCCCGGTCTGGGACCTCATCTTCTGGCTGGACGAGATCCAGGTCGCCGCGACGTCGCTCGCGCGCATCGTCGGGGTGCGGCTCGTCGAGCCGGACCGCGAGGTGCGCGAGGGGACCCCGGTCGACGAGGACCTGCGCGCGCGGGGTCTGCGGTACGCGTACCGCGAGGGTCACGACGTGCTGCACGGCGTGGACCTCGACCTGCGCGCTGGCGAGCGCCTCGCGGTCGTCGGGCCGTCGGGCGCGGGCAAGTCGACGCTCGGCCGCATGCTCGCGGGCATCCACCCGCCCACGGGCGGCACGGTGACCGTGGGCGGCGTGCCGCTCGTCGACCTGCCGCTGGACGAGCTGCGCGGGCACGTCGCGCTCGTGACCCAGGAGCACCACGTGTTCGTGGGCACGGTCGCGGACAACCTGCGTCTCGCGGCCCCGGGCGCCTCGCAGGAGAACCTGCGCCGTGCGCTCGAGGCGGTCGACGCGTGGGGCTGGGTGTGCGCGTTGCCCGAGGCGCTCGAGACCGAGATCGGCTCGGGCGGTGCCCCGCTCACGCCGGCCCAGGCGCAGCAGGTCGCGCTTGCGCGGCTCGTGCTGCTCGACCCGCACACGCTGGTCCTCGACGAGGCGACCTCGTTGCTCGACCCGCGCGCGGCCCGGCACCTCGAGCGCTCGCTCAACGGCGTGCTGGAGGGCCGCACGGTGGTCGCGATCGCGCACCGGTTGCACACCGCGCACGACGCCGACCGCGTGGCGGTCGTCGACGGCGGCCGGATCACCGAGATCGGCCCGCACGACGAGCTCGTGGCGGCCGGCGGCGACTACGCGGCGCTGTGGCGGTCCTGGCAGCACGAGTCCGCCTGACGCCCGCCGCGGAGCCGGTCCGACGCCCCTGTTCGCCCACAGCGAACAGGGGCGTCGGAGTCAGTCCAGGTCGGCGTCAGTCCAGGTAGCGCGCCTCGAGCTCGTCGAAGAACGCCCGCGACAGGCGCACGAAGTCCTCGTACCGCACCACGATGTCGTCCCCCGGCCGCAGGCCCAGCACGCTGCGCGCCGGGTCCAGCGTGATCGCGGGGTCCTCCAGCAGCCGCCCGCCGTTCGTCATGAGCGACCGGGCCAGCAGCCGCACCTCGTTGAGCGCGTTGCCGTCCGTGCCCTCCCGGCCGCGCTTGCGGTGCACGAACCGCATCTCGAGCGCGAGCACGAGCGCGGCGAAGTAGCTGAGCTCGAGGTCGTCGAGCGCGTGGTCGTCGCTGTCGGCGTCCGCCCGCGCGTTGTCGAACGCCGCGATGTCGGCCTCGACCTGGCCCCGGCTGTCCGCGATGTAGTCGGCGTCGTAGGTGCCCTGCGCGAGCATGCTCGTCTCCTGTCGTCCGCGACCGTCCCGGCGCACCCCCGCGCCCGGGTGCATCGTCGCACCTGGCGGCGCGTGCGTCTCGGGTCGGTGCGGCGTGCCGGACGACCCCACGGCACGAGCAGACCCACGAGCGCCGGACCCGGCCACGAGGTCGGACGGGGTCAGGTCGCCGTGGTCTGCGGCGCGGTGGGCTCGTCGGCGGGCCGCCCGCGGGCCTCGTCGCGCACCATGCGCAGCCAGAGCAGCACGGCGAACGCCCCGAAGATCCACCACTGCGCCGCGTACGCGAGATTCTGCAGGTTGAGCTCCGAGCCGGGCGTGGTGGGCGGGTCGAGCAGCGCGAGCGCACCCGACTGGCCGGGCTCGGACGCCACGAGCACCAGGTACCCGGTGTAGATGGGGCCGCCCCACGCGCCGACGAGCTCGGCGGAGGAGATCGCGACGACCTCGCCGTCCTCGACACCGTCGCCGGACTCCTCGGAGGCCTGCAGGTACCCGACGACGTCGACCGGGCCGACGGGCGGGACGTCGGCGTCCTGCGGGGTGGCGACCCACCCGCGCACGACGGGGAGCACGGCGCCCGCGGCATCCCGCCCGGACGTGCCGCCCGCGTCGCTGACCCGCAGCGGCGTGAGCACCAGGTAGCCGGACGTGCCGTCGTGCACGCGCTGGCGCACGAGCACCTGCCCGGACGCCTCGTACGTGCCGGTGACGGTGACCTTGCGCGCCACCAGCTCGCCGCGGAACGTGGTCTGCGGCGCGAGTTCGTCGCCCAGCGGCACGGGGTCCGCCGCGACGATCGCCGCCTCGTGCTCGGCCTGCGCACGCGACCCACGGATCTCCGCGCGGTCGAGCTGCCAGGCGCCGAGCATCCCGCATACCGCGGCCGCGGCGAGCAGCACGACGAGCAGCCCGAGCATCCGGGGTCGCACGGCGGCGCGCAGCATGCTCGTCGGCTCGTCGGCGCGGCGCACCGCCCACGCGCCGTCCGCCGCGGGGGTCTCGGCCGGTGCGGGCGCGAGGGGTCGTTCGGGCACGCTCCACGGTAACCCGCGGGCTGTGCGCGCCTCGGCTGCGTCACCAACGTCACACCGCCGCCTGCGCCCGGGGTCGCGCGGCGCGCCGGGCCCCGCCCGCGCACCCGCAAACTGCCCGTGACCTGCGACGATCTGGTCCTGCGGCACCGCTCGGAATGCGGTTGTATGGCAGATGGCGTGCTGACGCCCGTGGGTCGGACGTCCCACGGGTCGCAGAGCGTGCGGTAGAGGCTGGATCCGGCTCGAAGACCTGCGGCGCACGCCGTGGGACGACACGGGGAGCGATGCATGAGCACGACGACGGCGGCGACGACCGCATGGCAGACCGGACAGGGTTCGCAGGTCTCCGAGGAGACCCTGGGGCGCATCGACAAGTGGTGGCGCGCCGCCAACTACCTGTCGGTCGGCCAGATTTACCTGCTCGACAACCCGCTGCTGCGTGAGCCCCTGACCCGGGACCACGTCAAGCCGCGCCTGCTGGGCCACTGGGGCACCACCCCCGGCCTCAACTTCCTGTACGCGCACCTCAACCGGGCGATCGCGGAGCGGAGCCAGTCGACGATCTACGTCACGGGCCCGGGCCACGGCGGTCCCGGACTCGTGGCGAGCGCGTACCTCGACGGCACGTACTCCGAGGTCTACTCGGACATCACGGAGGACGAGGAGGGCATGCGCCGGCTGTTCCGGCAGTTCTCCTTCCCGGGTGGCATCCCGAGCCACGTGGCCCCCGAGACCCCCGGCTCGATCCACGAGGGCGGCGAGCTCGGCTACGCACTGTCCCACGCGTACGGCGCGGCGTTCGACAACCCCGACCTGCTGGTCGCGGCCGTCGTCGGCGACGGCGAGGCGGAGACGGGCCCGCTCGCGACGAGCTGGCACTCGAACAAGTTCGTCAACCCCGCGCAGGACGGCGTGGTGCTGCCGATCCTGCACCTCAACGGCTACAAGATCGCCAACCCGACGGTGCTGGACCGCATCGGCGACGACGAGCTGCGCGCGCTCATGGTCGGCTACGGCCACAAGCCCTACGTCTTCGAGGGCGGCTACGACACGGACGAGCCGATGGTCGAGGTGCACCGCCGGTTCGCGGCGCTGCTCGACGAGGTGCTCGACGAGATCGCCGCGATCAAGGCGCGTGCGGCGGCGGGCGACCTCACGCGGCCGGCCTGGCCGATGATCGTGTTCCGCACGCCGAAGGGCTGGACGGGTCCGGACGTCATCGACGGCAAGAAGACGACGGGCTCGTGGCGCGCGCACCAGGTGCCGCTCGCGAACGCACGGGACACCGCGGAGCACCTGCAGGTGCTCGAGCAGTGGCTCGAGTCGTACGGCGCGGCGGACCTGTTCGACGCGACCGGCCGGCTCGACCCGGACATCCGCGCGCTCGCGCCGTCGGGTGACCTGCGCATGAGCGCGAACCCGCAGGCGAACGGCGGCATCCTCCTCAAGGACCTGCGTCTGCCGGACTTCCGTGACTTCGCGGTGGACGTGCCCAAGCCGGGCGGCTCGATCTCGGAGGCGCCGCGCGTCCTGGGCGAGTACCTCACGGAGGTCATCCGCCGGAACCCGGACAACTTCCGGATCTTCGGTCCCGACGAGACCGCGTCGAACCGTCTGCAGGCGGTGTACGGCGTGACGGACAAGCAGTGGAACGCCGAGCTGCTGGGTCCCGAGGTCGACGAGCACCTGGCTCGCGCGGGTCGCGTGATGGAGATGCTCTCGGAGCACCAGTGCCAGGGGTGGCTCGAGGGCTACCTGCTCACCGGGCGGCACGGCCTGTTCACGAGCTACGAGGCGTTCATCCACATCGTCGACTCGATGTTCAACCAGCACGCGAAGTGGCTCAAGGTCACGAACGACATCCCGTGGCGCCGGCCCATCGCGAGCCTGAACTACCTGCTGTCGAGCCACGTGTGGCGTCAGGACCACAACGGCTTCAGCCACCAGGACCCGGGCTTCATCGACCACGTGGTCAACAAGAAGGCCGAGGTCGTGCGGGTGTACCTGCCGCCGGACGCGAACACGCTCCTGAGCACGTACGACCACTGCCTGCGCAGCCGTCAGTACGTCAACGTCGTCGTCTCGGGCAAGCAGCCCGCGCCGAACTTCCTCACCATGGAGCAGGCGGTCGCGCACTGCACGCGCGGCCTCGGCATCTGGGAGTGGGCGGGCTCGGAGGCGCCCGACGAGGAGCCGGACGTCGTGCTCGCGGCGGCGGGCGACGTGCCGACGCTGGAGGTGCTCGCCGCGGTCGACATCCTGCGCCGCGAGCTGCCGCAGCTCAAGGTCCGCGTGGTCAACGTCGTGGACCTCATGCGCCTGCAGGACGCACGGGAGCACCCGCACGGCCTGACGGACGCGGAGTTCGACACGATCTTCACCGCCGACCGCCCGATCGTGTTCGCCTACCACGGCTACCCGTGGCTCATCCACCGCCTCACGTACCGCCGCAACGGGCACGCGAACCTGCACGTGCGCGGGTACAAGGAGGAGGGCACGACGACGACGCCGTTCGACATGGTCATGCTCAACGACCTCGACCGGTACCACCTGGTGATCGACGTCATCGACCACGTGCACTGGCTGCGCGCGTCGCAGGCCGGCCTGCGCCAGCGCATGGTCGACGCCCGCCTCCGGGCCCGCGAGTACACGCGGGCGCACGGCGAGGACCTTCCCGAGGTCCGCGACTGGGTGTGGCCCGACGCGCAGGACCTGTCCGACTCCGGCCAGGTGGCCGCGACCGTCGCGACGGGCGGTGACAACGAGTAGACGACACGCGGGGGCGGGCCCGGTCAGGCCCGCCCCCGCCGTCACCTCACGAACCTGCACCACCAGCACGACCCGCTAGAAGCACCACCCCTCCCCGCAGGACTGGAGCACGCCCACCGTGGCCCGCAGCATCTACGTCGCCTCTCCAGAGGGCGACACCGGCAAGTCGACCGTCGCCCTCGGTCTCGTCGACCTCCTCGCCCGCACCGTCCAGCGCGTCGGGGTGTTCCGCCCCGTGGCGCGCTCGACGCAGGCGCGTGACTACGTGCTCGAGCTGCTGCTCGAGCACGACGGCGTGGGCCTGTCGTACGACGAGTGCATCGGCACGACGTACGAGCAGGTGCACGACGACCCCGAGGAGGCGCTGTCGCAGATCGTCGCGCGCTTCCACGCGGTCGAGCGCCGCTGCGACGCGGTCGTGATCGTCGGCACCGACTACACCGACGTCACCTCCCCCACCGAGCTCGCGTTCAACGCGCGGATCGCGGCCAACCTGGGCGCGCCCGTCGTGCTGGTCATCAACGGCGCCCGCCGTCGGCCCGACGAGATCGAGCAGGTCGCGGAGGTCGCGGTCAACGAGCTCGCGCTGAACCACGCGCACGTCGCGGCGATCGTGCCGAACCGCTGCGCGCAGCCCGCGCTCGACGTGGTCCGCCGCCTGCTCCAGACGTCGCTGAACCGGCCGACCTGGGCGCTCCCGGAGAGCCCGCTGCTGTCCGCGCCGACCATGCGCCAGCTCATGGAGGCGGTGGACGGCACGCTCATCTCGGGCGACCCGGAGCTGCTGGGCCGCGAGGTGCTCGACATGCTCGTCGGCGCGATGGAGATCGAGCACCTGCTCGGTCGCCTCTCGGACGGCGCGGTCATCATGACTCCGGGCGACCGGTCCGACATCCTGCTCGGTCTGCTGCTCGCGCACCAGGCGGACGGCTTCCCGACGCTCGCGGGCATCATCCTCAACGGCGGGTTCCGCCCGTCGAAGACGATCTCGCGGCTGGTCGAGGGCCTGGGCAGCCGGCTGCCGCTGATCGCGACCGACCTGGGCACGTTCCGTACCGCGAGCACGGTCGCCTCGACGCGCGGGCGGCTGTCGGCCGACTCGCAGCGCAAGGTCGACACCGCGCTGTCCCTGTTCGAGCGGCACGTCGACGGCCCGGGTCTGCTCGCGGCGCTCGACGTCGCGAAGCCGGACGTGGTGACGCCGCTGATGTTCGAGTACACGCTGCTGGACCGCGCCCGCTCCGACCGCAAGCGCATCGTCCTGCCCGAGGGCAACGACGACCGGATCCTGCGGGCGGCCTCGACTCTGCTCGAGCGCGGCGTCGCGGACCTCACGATCCTCGGCGACGAGTCCGCGATCCGGGCGCGCGCCTCGGAGCTGGGCCTCGCGCTGGACGCGGCCGACGTCATCGACCCGCACGACCCGCAGTACGTGGACCGGTTCGCGGGCGAGTACGCCAAGATCCGCGCGCACAAGGGCATGACGGTCGAGCGGGCCCGGGAGATCGTCCCGTCGGTGTCGTACTTCGGCACGATGATGGTCCACCTGGGTCTGGCGGACGGCATGGTCTCGGGTGCGCTGCACACCACCGCGCACACCATCAAGCCGAGCTTCGAGATCATCAAGACCGCGCCCGGCGTCTCGAACGTCTCGTCGGCGTTCCTCATGTGTCTCGAGGACCGCGTGCTCGTCTACGCGGACTGCGCGGTGATCCCGGACCCGAGCGCCGAGCAGCTCGCGGACATCGCGATCTCGTCGGCGGAGACGGCCATCCAGTTCGGCATCGAGCCGCGCATCGCGATGCTCTCGTACTCGACCGGCGAGTCCGGCTCGGGCGCGGACGTCGACAAGGTGCGGGCGGCCACCGCGCTCGTGCGCGAGCGCCGGCCCGACCTGTCGGTCGAGGGACCGATCCAGTACGACGCGGCGGTCGACGCGTCGGTCGCGAAGACCAAGCTCCCGGACTCCGCCGTCGCGGGCCGGGCGACCGTGTTCGTCTTCCCGGACCTGAACACGGGCAACAACACCTACAAGGCCGTGCAGCGCTCCGCGGGAGCGGTCGCGATCGGCCCGGTCCTGCAGGGCCTGCGCAAGCCGGTCAACGACCTGTCGCGCGGCGCGCTCGTGCAGGACATCGTCAACACGGTCGCGATCACCGCGATCCAGGCGCAGGCCCAGCAGGCCGGCGAGGAGGCTCAGGCATGACCACCCAGACAGTCCTGGTCGTCAACTCGGGGTCGTCCTCGATCAAGTACCAGCTGGTCGAGCTCGGCACCGGAGCGGCGGTCGCGTCGGGCGTCGTCGAGCGCATCGGCGAGCCCACGGGCTCCCTGCGGCACGTGCACGGCGGGACGACGACCGAGCGTGAGCTGCACATCCCGGACCACGGCGAGGGCCTGCGGCGCGTGCTGAGCCTGTTCGAGGTGGCGGGTCCGGACCTCGCGGAGGCGAACGTCGTCGCGGTGGGTCACCGTGTGGTGCAGGGCGGCATGGCGTTCGACGGCCCGGTGCTGGTCGACGCGGAGGTCGAGCGCAAGATCGACGAGCTGTCCGCGCTCGCCCCGCTGCACAACCCGGCGAACCTCACGGGTATCCGGGTGGGGCGCGCGCTGCTGCCGGACGTGCCGCACGTCGCGGTGTTCGACACGGCGTTCTTCCACCACCTGCCCGCGGCGGCCGCGACGTACGCGATCGACCGCGAGGTCGCCGCGACGTACAAGGTCCGCCGCTACGGCGCGCACGGCACGTCGCACCAGTTCGTCTCGCGCGAGGTCGCGGAGTTCCTCGGCCGCGACCTGGCGACCACCAGGACGATCGTGCTGCACCTGGGCAACGGGGCGTCCGTCTCGGCCGTCGACGGCGGTCACGCGGTGGACACGTCGATGGGCCTGACGCCGCTCGAGGGCCTGGTGATGGGGACGCGCACGGGCGACATCGACCCGGCCGTGGTGTTCCACCTGTCGCGCAACGCGGGCATGAGCATCGACGAGATCGACGACCTGCTCAACCGCCGCTCGGGCCTCAAGGGCCTGACGGGCCACAACGACCTGCGCGAGGTCCACGACCTCGTCGAGTCGGGTGACGAGGACGCGCGGCTCGCGGTCGACGTCTACACGCGTCGCATCAAGAAGTACATCGGCTCGTACGCCGCGGTCATGGGCGGGGTGGACGTCATCGCGTTCACCGCGGGCGTGGGCGAGAACGACGACATCGTCCGGGCGCGGTCCCTCGAGGGGCTGCAGGGCTTCGGCATCGAGATCGACCTGGAGCGCAACGCGGGCCGCAAGAAGGAGCCGACGGTCATCTCGACCGAGGCCTCGGCGACGACCGTGGTCGTCTACCCGACGAACGAGGAGCTGGCGATCGCCCGCCAGGCGCTGGACGTGGTCCGCGACCGCTGACCGGGCGCACCGTCCGCGACACCGTCCCCGGCACCATCCCCGACACCACGACGACGGCAGGTCGGTCCGCGAGAGCGGGCCACCTGCCGTCGTCGTGCCGGGTCAGGGCAGCCGGGCGGCCTTCATGACACGCAGGAGCTCGGTGTAGACCTGCGGCCACACGTCGGTCCCGAGCTCGAAGAGGCGTCGCAGCCCGAACGGCGGCAGCCCGAGCGCGCCGTGCGCGCCGTGCTGCACCGCGACGCTCTGCAGGCGCGTCGTCTCCCAGAGCCCCTCGCGCCCGTGCCGCACGCCGATGCCCGACGCGCCCCAGCCGCCCTGCGGTGCGCCGACCGAGCCCCACGTGGCCACGTAGCCCTCGTTGACGTTGACGGTGCCCGCGTGCACGCGCCGCGCGAGCGCGGCCCCGCGACGCGCGTCGCGCGTCCAGATGCTCGCGTTGAGCCCGAACTCGGTGTCGTTCATCGCGGCGACGGCCTCGTCGTCGGACGCGACGGGGTAGACCGCGACGACGGGCCCGAACGTCTCCTCGCGGAACAGCCGCGCGTGCGGCGAGACGTCGACGAGCACGGTGGGCTCGTAGAACCAGGGGCCGAGGTCGGAACGGTGCACCCCGCCCGCGAGCACGCGTGCGCCCAGCCCGATGGCGTCCTCCACGTGCTCGACGACCGTCGCGAGCTGCGCGGCGGACGTGAGCGAGCCGACGTCGCTGCGGTAGTCGAGCCCGGCGCCGAGCCGCAGGTCCCGCGTGCGCCGCGCGAACGCCTCGAGGAAGTCGTCCCGGACGTCGCGGTGCACGTAGATGCGCTCGATGCTCACGCACACCTGCCCGGCGCCGACGAAGGCCGCGCGCACCGCGCCCTCGGCGGCCGTCTCGACGTCCACGTCGTCGGCGACGTACATCGCGTTCTTGCCGCCGAGCTCCAGCGTCGCGGGCACGAGCTTGTCCCCCGCGCTCGCCGCGACCGCGCGGCCCGTGCGGGTCGAGCCGGTGAAGCTCACGTGGTCGACGTGCTCGACGACGGCGGCGCCGACCGTGGGGCCGTCGCCGACGACGACCTGGAGGACACCCGGCGGCAGCCCGGCGTCCTCGAGCAGCTCGGCGGCCCACAGCGCGGTGAGCGCGGTCTGCGGGTCGGGGCGCAGCAGCACGGCGTTGCCGGCGACGAGCGCGGGCAGGACGTCCCCGAGCGTGAGCGTGAGCGGGAAGTTCCAGGGCGCGATGATGCCGACCACGCCGACGGGGTGGCGCAGCACGCGCACGTCGGTGAGCCCGGGCACCGTGCCGAGCACCCGCCGCGGCGCGAGGTAGCGCCGGGCGCGCGCGGCGTAGTGCCGTGCGACGAGCGCGATGTCCGCGACCTCCTCGAACGCGGAGACGCGCGCCTTGCCCGTCTCGAGCTGGATGAGGTCGAGCACGTCCGACTGCCGCGCGAGCACCAGGTCGTGCACGCGTGAGAGGACCGCGGCGCGCTCACGCACGGAACGGGCCGACCACAGCCGTTGCGCGGCGCGCGCGGAGCGGGCCGCGCGCGCGACGTCGTCGGGCGTCGAGAGCGGGACCGCGGCGATCGGCGCGCCCGTGAACGGCGCGTGGGAGGTGTGCGTCTGCGCGCCGGGCGAGGCGACGACGCGGCGCAGCAGCGTCGCGACGTCCTCGGGCTCGAGGACGTACGTGGCGAGCGGGTCGGTCTCCGGGTCGTACAGCTCCGCCGAGCCGCGCTGCCCGCCGTCGTGACCGGGGCGCTGCCCCTCGTGATCCTGCGACATCCCGTCAGCGTACGCGCGGCCGCCCACGCACCCGCGGACGCCCGTGCGCGGTGTCCGGGTGTCGTTTCTGACGCCGTGCTGTGATCACGGTGACCTTGGAGCACGCGCGTGGGCGGACTAAGGTGAGGCTCGCCTAATCGACGCACGTCAGAGGCCTGCGCCTCCTTCCCCACCGTGAGGACCCCCATGCGCCCCGCACTCCTGCGCGCCCCGCGCCCGATCCGGCTCGCCGCCGTCGCGGCCGCCGCCGCGCTCGCGCTCACCGCCTGCTCGTCGGGCTCCGACGACGGCGCGGCACCCACCGGCGCCGCGACGACGGCCGCCTCGTCGGACGCGTTCCCGGTGACGATCACGAGCACGTTCGGCGACACCACGATCGAGTCGCAGCCGCAGCGGGTCGCCACGGTCAACTGGGGCAACCACGACGTGCCGATCGCGCTCGGCGTCGTGCCCGTCGGCATCCAGAAGTCGACGTACGGGGACGACGACACCGACGGCGTCCTGCCCTGGACGTACGCGGCGCTCGAGGAGCTCGGCGCCACGGGCGACCAGCTCCCCGTGCTGTTCGACGAGACCGACGGCATCCCGTTCGAGTCGGTCAACAACACCGAGCCGGACGTCATCCTCGCGGCCTACTCGGGCCTGACGAAGGAGCAGTTCGACACGCTCAGCGGCATCGCCCCGACCGTCTCCTACCCGCAGTACGCGTGGGGCACGAGCTGGCAGGACATGGCGCTGATCGACGGCCGCGCGCTCGGCCTGGGGACGCAGGCGCAGGAGCTCGTCGACGACGTGGAGGGACAGATCGCCGACGCGCTCGCCGCGCGCCCCGACGTCGCGGGCAAGACGTTCGCGTACGGCTGGATCGACCCGTCGGCCGCGACCACCGTGAGCCTGTACTCGCCGCTCGACGCGCGCGTGCAGCTCGTCGAGGACCTCGGCCTGACGGTCGCGCCGTCGGTCACCGCGCTCGCCGGCGAGACCGACGAGTTCTACATCACCCTGTCCGCCGAGCGCGTCGACGAGCTCGCGGACGTCGACATCCTGGTCACCTACGGCGACGAGAGCACGCTCGCCACGCTCCAGGCCGACCCGCTCTACGGCAAGATCCCGGCGGTGCAGCGCGGCTCGGTCGTCGTCATGCCCAACGACGGCCCGCTCTCGGCCGCCACGTCCGGCCCGACGGTCCTGTCGATCCCGTGGGTCCTCGACGACTACCTCGACAAGTTCGAGGCGGCGGCGAAGAAGGTCGGGTGACCCTGCGCACCACCGCGACGCCGGCCGACCTCGCCCCGAGGCGGCCGGCGTCGGCGCGCCCGCGACGCGCGACCGGGCTCGCGGTGTGCGTGCTCGCGGTGGTCGTCGCCGTCGTGTGCTCGCTCGCGTTCGGCTCACGCGTCGTCGGCTGGTCCGACGTCGTGGCCGGTGTGCTGCACCCCGACGACACCATCGCCCAGGCCGCGGTGGCCTCCCGCGTGCCGCGCACGCTGCTGGGCCTGCTCGTCGGCGCCGCGCTGGGCCTCGCGGGCTCCGTCATGCAGGGGCTCACGCGCAACCCGCTCGCCGACCCCGCGCTCCTCGGGGTCAGCTCGGGCGCGTCGCTGTTCGTCGTGCTCGGCATGGCCTGGGTCGGCCTCGCGACGCTCACCCAGTACGTCTGGGCCGCGTTCCTCGGCGCGGCCCTCGCGTCGCTGCTCGTCTACGCGATCGGCTCGATGGGCCGCGAGGGCGCCACCCCGCTCAAGCTCGCGCTCGCGGGTGCCGCGACGTCCGCCGCGCTGCTCTCCGCCGTGTCCATGGTGCTGCTCACGCGCACCGACGTGCTCGACACGTTCCGGTTCTGGCAGGTCGGGTCGATCGGCCGCGCGTCGTACGCCGAGATCGGGCAGATCGTGCCGTTCCTCGTGGTCGGCACGGTGCTCGCGGTCGGCTGCGCGCGCGGCATGGACGCGATCGCGCTCGGCGACGAGGTCGCCACCGGGCTCGGTCAGCGCGTCGGCCTCGTGCGCGGGGTGGGCGCGCTCGCGACGGTGCTGCTGTGCGGCGCGTCGGTCGCGATCGCGGGCCCCATCGGGTTCGTCGGGCTCGTCGTCCCGCACCTCGCGCGCGCGTTCACCGGCCCCAGCCACCGGTGGCTGCTGCCGTACGCGGCGGCGCTCGGCTCCGCCCTGCTGCTCGCCGCGGACGTCGTCGGGCGCGTCGTCGCGCGGCCGCAGGAGGTCGAGGTCGGCATCGTGACCGCCGTGCTGGGCGCGCCCGTGTTCATCGCGATCATCCGCCGGCAGAAGGTGCGCGAGCTGTGACGGCCGTCCTGCCTCCCGCGGCTCGGCCCGCCCCAGGAGGCATCAGCACGGTCAGCGCCGGACGTCGCGCACGCGCGCGCCGCCGCCGCACCGTCGTGGGCGTGCTCGTCGGGATCCTGCTCGTCGTCGCCGTCGTGACGCTGTGCGTCGGCGAGCGGACCTACTCACCGGCCCAGGTCCTGCAGGTCCTGCTCGGTGAGCGCGTGCCGGGGGCCACGTTCAACGTCGAGACGATCCGACTGCCGAGGATGCTCACCGGTCTGCTCGTCGGCCTCGGGTTCGGCATGGGCGGCGTGGTGTTCCAGACGATGCTGCGCAACCCGCTGGCCAGCCCCGACATCATCGGCGTGAGCGCCGGGTCGAGCGCTGCCGCGGTGGTCGCGATCACGATGTTCGGGCTCAGCGGCACGGCGCTGTCGCTCGTCGCCGTGGTCTGCGGCATCGCCGTGGCGGCGGCGATCTACGGGCTGTCGTGGCGCGGCGGTGTGCACGGCGCGCGTCTGGTGCTCATCGGCATCGCGGTCGGCGCGATGCTCGACTCGGTCATCGCGTACGCGATGACGCGCGCGGGCGTGTACGACGCGAACGAGGCGCTGCGCTGGCTCACCGGCAGCCTCAACTCGGCGTTCTGGCCGGGCGTCGGTCCGCTCGCGGTCGCCATGGCGGTGCTGCTGCCCGTGCTGCTGGCGCTCTCGCGGCGCCTGTCGGCGCTGCAGCTCGGTGACGACGCCGCGTCGGCGCTGGGCGTGCGCCCCGACCGCACGCGGCTCGCCCTGATCGTCGTCGCGGTGGCCGTCGTGTCGGTCGCGACCGCGACGACCGGGCCCGTCGCGTTCGTCGCGTTCCTGTCCGGCCCCATCGCGCACCGGCTCGTGCGCGGCACCGGGTCGCTGCTCGTGCCCGCCGCGCTCGTCGGCGCGCTGCTCGTGCTCGTGGGCGACCTCGTCGGCCAGCACCTGCTCGTCGCGCGCTTCCCCGTGGGCGTCGTCACCGGCGTGCTGGGCGCGCCCTACCTGCTCTGGCTCCTGGCCAGGACCAACCGCTCCGGAGGAAGCCTGTGAGCACCCACACCCTCGCGGTCGAGGCCGCGACGATCGGCTACGACGAGCGCGTCGTCGTGCACGACATGACGCTCGAGGTCCCGGCGGGCCGGATCACGACGATCGTCGGCGCCAACGCCTGCGGGAAGTCCACGCTGCTGCGCGCGATGGCGCGGCTCCTGAAGGTCCGGACCGGCCGCGTGCTGCTCGACGGCCGCCCGATCGACACGATCCCGCCGCGCGAGGTCGCCTCCGTGCTCGGCCTGCTGCCGCAGACGCCCGTCAGCCCCGAGGGCATCGCGGTCGCGGACCTCGTCGGACGCGGCCGGTACCCGCACCAGGGCTGGTTCCGCCGGTGGACCGCGCAGGACGACGCGGCCGTCGAGGAGGCGCTGCGCGCGACCGACATCCTCGACCTCGCGGACCGGTCCGTCGACGAGCTGTCGGGCGGCCAGCGCCAGCGCGTGTGGATCGCCATGGCGCTCGCGCAGCAGACCGACGTGCTGCTGCTCGACGAGCCGACGACGTTCCTCGACGTCGCGCACCAGGTCGAGGTGCTCGACCTGCTCACCGACCTCAACCGCGCGCGCGGGACGACGATCGTCATGGTGCTGCACGACCTCAACCTCGCCGCGCGCTACACGGACCACCTGGTCGCGCTGCGCGAGGGCCGGCTCGTCGCGCAGGGCGCCCCGTCCGACGTGGTGACGCCCGCGCTCGTCGAGGAGGTGTTCGGCATGACGGCTCGCGTGATCGCCGACCCGGTGTCGGGAACGCCGCTCGTCGTGCCCGTCGGACGCCACCACACGCCGACGAACCCGCAGGTCACGCCGCAGGAGCTGACCGGCTGACGGAGTTCCGCGGGGGGCGCGCGGCGTGGGATGCTTCCGCCGACGACGCCGCCGCCGGCCGGGCGGCCGGGACCGAGGAGGAGCCGTGGGCTACCCGAACGACGTGCTGACCGACGACGAGGTCGTCGTCGTCCACCAGCACCCGCACGTCAAGGCGCTGCTCGCCCCGGGCCTGGCGCTCGTCGTCGCCACCGCCCTCGGCGGCTGGGGGCTGGCGTGGTCGACCGGCGACTCGGTGTCCGACGGTGTCGCGACGGCCGTCGCCGTCGCCGTCGCCGTCGTGTGGCTCGCGGCGCTCGTGTGGTTCGTCGCGAAGCTCGTGTCGTGGCGCACCACGCACTTCGTCATCACCGACCGCCGCGTGATGTTCCGCCAGGGCATCCTCACGCGCTCCGGCATCGACATCCCCGTGCTGCGCATCAACTCCGTGCAGTTCCGGCACGGGCTGGTGGACCGGATCCTGCGCACGGGGACGCTCATCATCGAGTCCGCGTCGGACGACCCGCTGGAGTTCGAGGACATCCCGCGCGTCGAGAAGGTGCACGCGCTGCTGTACGCACGCCTCGACGACCGCCTGGACGACGAGCCCGACCGCTTCCCGAACGCCTGACCCGGCCCCCGCGGGGCCGGCGTCCGTCGGGAACGGCGTCAGCGCGGCTGGTACGGCGACAGGACGACCTCGACGCGCTGGAACTCCTTGAGGTCCGAGTAGCCGGTCGTCGCCATCGCCCGGCGCAGCGCGCCGATGAGGTTCAGCGTGCCGTCAGCCGTGCGGCCGGGGCCGAACAGGATCTGCTCGAGCGTGCCGGACGTGCCCACCTCGACGCGCTCGCCGCGCGGCAGGTGCGGGTGGTGCGCCTCGGGCCCCCAGTGGAAGCCGCGTCCGGGCGCCTCGGTCGCGCGCGCGAGCGCCGCACCGAGCATGACCGCGTCGGCGCCGCACGCGACGGCCTTGACCAGGTCACCCGAGCGGCCCACGCCGCCGTCGGCGATGACGTGCACGTACCGGCCGCCCGACTCGTCGAGGTAGTCGCGGCGCGCGGCCGCGACGTCGGCCACCGCGGTCGCCATGGGGGCGTGGATGCCCAGCGAGACGCGCGTCGTGTGGGCGGCGCCGCCGCCGAACCCGACCAGCACGCCCGCGGCGCCCGTGCGCATGAGGTGCAGCGCCGCGGTGTAGGTGGACGCGCCGCCGACGATCACCGGGACGTCGAGCTCGTAGATGAAGCGCTTGAGGTTGAGCGGCTCGGCGCTGCCGGAGACGTGCTCGGCCGAGACGGTGGTGCCGCGGATCACGAACAGGTCGACGCCCGCGTCGACGACCGTGCGCCAGTGCTCCTGCGTGCGCTGCGGCGACAGGGCGCCCGCGACGGTGACGCCCGCGGCGCGGATCTCCTTGAGCCGCGCGGTGATCAGCTCGGGCTGGATGGGCGCCGCGTAGATCTCCTGCATGCGGGCCGTGGCCTGCTGCGGGTCGAGCGCCGCGACCTCCGTGAGGTACGGGGTCGGGTCGTCGTACCGGGTCCACAGACCCTCGAGGTCGAGCACGCCGAGACCACCGAGGCGACCGAGCGCGACCGCGGTCGCCGGGCTCATCACGGAGTCCATCGGGGCCGCGACCACCGGCAGGTCGAAGTGGTAGGCGTCGATCTGCCACCCGACCGACACGTCCTGCGGGTCACGCGTGCGCCGCGAGGGCACCACCGCGATGTCGTCGAAGGAGTAGGCCCGCCGTCCGCGCTTGCCGCGGCCGATCTCGATCTCGTTGCTCACCCGACGAGCCTACCGGGGCGATCTCGCGCGCCGTGTCGCTGCCTCGGCGGTGTCGGTGCGCGGTGCGATGCTGCGCGGGTGAACGCCGCGAGCTGGAACCACGTGCCTCTGCTGGGTTTCGACACCGAGACCACGGGTGTCGACGTGCGCTCCGACCGCGTGGTGAGCGCCGCGCTCGTGCGCCGGGACGCCACCGGGACGCACGTGCGCACGTGGCTCGTCGACCCGGGTGTCGAGATCCCGCAGGCGGCCGGCGCGGTGCACGGGCTGACGACGGAGCACGTGCGCGAGCACGGCACCGCACCCGGCCCCGCGCTGGACGCGGTGGCCGACGAGATCGCGGCGGCACTGCGCGGCGGCAGCGCGCTCGTCGCGTACAACGCGGACTTCGACCTCGCGGTGCTCGACGCGGAGCTGGTCCGGCACGGCCTGCCGACGCTCCCCGAGCGCCTCGGCGGGCCGGTCCGCCCGGTCCTGGACCCCATGGTGCTCGACCGGATGGCCGACCCGGCGCGTGCCGGCGGCCGCCGGCTCGTCGACCTGTGCGAGCACCACGGCGTGACCACGGGCCTGCTGCACACCGCGGACGCCGACGCGCTCGCGACGCTCGACGTCCTGGAGCGGGTGCTCGCGTCGTCCCCCGCGCTGCTGGCCGCGACGCCCGAGGACCTGCACGACCGGCAGCGCGTGGCGGTCGCCGCGTGGCGCGCGGCGTACCACGCGCGCAAGGCCGCCGAGGCGGCCCAGGCGGTGCTCGACGCCCTCATGACCGTCCCGTCGCCCGCGGCGGTCGGCTGACCTGCGGCCCGGACGGGTCGTCGTCCGCGCTGACCCGGACGCGGACGACGACCCTCGCGGTGCGCGACGTCAGCCGTCGCCGCTCACCGTGCCGCGCACGCCACCGAGGGCGTGCTCGGCGAGCCCGTGCCGATGAAGCCGAACGTCGTCGACGCCCCGGGTGCGAGCCTCCCGTTCCACGGCGCGTTCGCGACGCTCGCGCGACCGCCGCTCACGGACGAGGTGCCGCCCCAGACCTGCGTGACGCCCTGCCCCGAGGCGAGGGCCCAGCTCGCGGTCCAGCCGCCGAGGGCGGCGGAGCCCGCCGTGACGGTGACCTCGCCCTGGAACCCGCCGGGCCACGAGTTGACCGTCGTGTACCGCGCGGTGCAGGCGCCGGTGACCGGCGGCGGCGTCGTCTCGGTCGGCGGCGGGGTCGTCCCGGTCGGCGGCGGGGTCGTCTCGGTCGGCGGCGGCGTCGTCTGGGTAGGCGGCGTGGTCGTCGTCGACGTCAGCGACGTGAAGAACTGCCACACCTCGCCCGGCACCCAGGACTGGCCCTGGTTGCGGTCGCGCGCGGCCCACGCGTGCCCGCCGTCGAACGCGAGCCAGACCACCGGGTAGCCGGCACGGCAGCTGTACGCGGTGCGCGTGTGCGTGCCGCTGCCCGGCGCGGGCTCGGGCGCGTTCTGGGCCGTGCACCCGTTGTTCCGCAGCGCGCGGTCGCGCAGCGAGCGCCCCATGGAGATGTTGAGGACGTCGTCGCTGACGCCGTGCGAGCCGAGGAAGGCGATCGGCTGCGTGCCGCCGGCGCACCCGCTGAGCTCGGCGCCGTTGAGGATCGCGACAGCGCGGAACACGTCGGCACGGGCGCACGCGAGCGCGTTGCTCATGCCGCCGCCGTAGCTGAAGCCCAGCGCGAAGCGCTGCGTGGTGTCGACGCACAGGTCGGACTCGACGCGCCGCAGGACGTCGTCGATGAACGTGACGTCACGGCCGCCCGAGTTGGGCCAGGCGTTGTCGATGCCCTGCGGCGCGACGAAGATCGTGCTCGTCCCGGACAGCGGCTTGAGGCCGTAGTAGTTCTCGTTCACCACGTCGTTGGACGTGCCGTGCCACCAGTGCAGGCCGACGACGAGCCGGTACGGCTTGTTGCGGTCGTAGCCCGCGGGGACGTCGAGCCGGAACGTGCGGGACACGCCGCCGCTGGTGATGGTGTGCTGTCCCGTGGACAGCGTCGGGGCCTTCCCGCAGCCCGCGGTCGTCGCCGCGGTCGAGGGCGAGGCGGCGACGGTGAGGCACGCGAGGACGACGGCGAGCGCCGCGAGCAGCGCCACCCCCGCCCGTCGTGCGGTCGCAGCTCCAGCGGGCATCGTGTGCTCCTTCCGTCGCGCACGCGCCGCACGGCGTCGTGCGAGTGGTACCGCGCCCGGACCGGCCGGTTGAGCGCTCACATACGAGCGCCGCCGACCCCACGGCATGAGGTGGGAAGACGGTATCCACGCCGCACCGTCCGGCCCATGGGTGAAACGTTGAGTCTCGCGGGGTTGCCCCGGACGACGAACGGCGGCCACCCCCGCAGGGGCGGCCGCCGTTCGGGAGGGGTCAGCGGTGCGACGAGTAGTTCGGCGCCTCGACCGTCATCTGGATGTCGTGCGGGTGGGACTCCTTGAGCCCCGCCGCCGTGATGCGCACGAACTTCCCGCGCTGCTGGAGCTGCGGGATGGTGTGCGCGCCGACGTAGAACATCGACTGGTGCAGACCGCCGATGAGCTGGTGCGCGACGGCCGCGAGCGGCCCGCGGTACGGCACCTGCCCCTCGATGCCCTCGGGGACGATCTTCTCGTCCGACGCGACGTCGGCCTGGAAGTAGCGGTCCTTGGAGTACGAGATGCGCCCGCGCGAGGCCATCGCACCGAGCGAGCCCATGCCGCGGTAGTGCTTGTACTGCTTGCCGTTGACGAACACGAGCTCGCCCGGCGACTCGTCGCAGCCCGCGAGCAGCGATCCGAGCATCACCGTGTCGGCGCCCGCGACGAGCGCCTTGGCGATGTCGCCCGAGTACTGCAGACCGCCGTCGCCGATCACCGGGACGCCGGCGGGCTTGCAGGCGAGCGACGCGTCGTGGATCGCGGTCACCTGCGGCACCCCGACGCCGGCGACGACGCGCGTCGTGCAGATCGAGCCCGGTCCCACGCCCACCTTGACAGCGTCGACGCCCGCGTCGACGAGCGCCTGCGCACCCTCGCGGGTGGCGACGTTGCCGCCGATCACCTGCACGCCGCGCGTGGCCGGGTCGGACTTCAGGCGGCGGACCATGTCGAGCATGAGCCGCGCGTGGCCGTTCGCGGTGTCGACCACGAGCACGTCGACCCCCGCCTCGACGAGCGCCGTGGCGCGCTCCCACGCGTCGCCGAAGAAGCCGATCGCGGCACCGACGACGAGCCGGCCCTCGGCGTCCTTGGTCGACAGCGGGTACTGCTCGGACTTCACGAAGTCCTTGACGGTGATGAGGCCGCGCAGCACGCCCGCGTCGTCGACCAGCGGGAGCTTCTCGATCTTGTGCTTGGCGAGCAGCGCCGCCGCGTCGTCGCGGTCGATGCCGACGGGCGCCGTGACGAGCGGCATCGCGGTCATGACCTCGCGCACGCGGCGCGTCGCGAACTCGCCGACCGGCACGAACCGCAGGTCGCGGTTGGTGATGATGCCGAGCAGGCGGCGCTCGTCGTCGACGACCGGCAGGCCGGAGACGCGGTACTGGCCGCACAGCTCGTCGAGCTCGGCGAGCGTCGCGTCCGGGGACACGGTCACGGGGTCGGAGACCATGCCGGACTCCGAGCGCTTGACCCGGTCGACCTGGTGCGCCTGGTCGGCGATCGACAGGTTGCGGTGCAGGATGCCGATGCCGCCCTGGCGCGCCATGGCGACGGCCATGCGCGACTCGGTCACGGTGTCCATCGCGGCCGAGAGCAGCGGGACGCGGACGTGGATCTCACGCGTGAGCCGCGAGGTCGTGTCGACCTCGCTGGGGATCACGTCGGTCTCTCCCGGGAGCAGGAGGACGTCGTCGTAGGTCAGGCCGATGCGAGCGAAGGGGTCGGCCGGCGAGTCGGGTCCCGTCATCCGCTCAGGATACGTCGCCCGCCGCCCCTACGGCCGCCCGTCCACGACTGCGGCTCAGCGGATCAGACCACCGCGCAGGCCGATCGCCACGGCCTGGGCCCGGTCGTTGGCGCCGAGCTTGCGGAACAGCCGCCGCGCGTGCGTCTTGACCGTGTCCTCCGAGAGGAACAGCTCGGCCCCGATCTGCGCGTTCGACCGCCCGTTGCTCATGCCGACGAGGACCTCGATCTCCCGCTTCGTGAGCGTCACGGCCGGCTTGGCCGGCTCCTGCGCGACACCCGCGCCGCCCTCGGCCTCCGCCGCGGGCACCGCCGGACGCGGCACGTCCACGACGGGCCGCTGCCCGCCGGGCAGCACCGGGCTCGCGAGCACGTGCGCCGCGACCGCCGAGAGCTCCGCACGGCCGACGTCCGGCGCGAGGAACCCCCGCGCACCGAGCGCGAGCGCCCGGTCGAGGGCCGCCGAGTCGTCGGGCTGCGCGAGCAGCACCACGGCGACGCCGGGCGCGACGGCGCGCAACCGACGGATCGCCTCACCGGCGCCGGGCGCCGGGATGTGCGCATCGAGCAGCACGACCGTCGGCGGGACGCGACGTGCGTGCGCGAGCAGCTCGTCGACGGTGGCGGCGGCTCGCACCGGGCTCAGCGTCGGCACGCCGATCGACGTCACGACCAGTCGTTCACGAACGGCGGTCGAGGCATGGCAGACGACCACACCCGCCATCGCGTCCTCCTTCTTCCAGGTGTTCCCCATCGGGACCTGCGTGTGCTATCGGCCCTTCGGGTACGTGACGTTAGCGAGCCCGTCCAGCGCGGCGGGTGGGGGTCCCGCGTACCGGATGGGTGCTTGATGGCCGCATGTGCTGCTATCGGACGGTATGGCTACGTCCGACACCGGCACATTCCCCCCGCAGCCCGCGGCGCGGCCCACCGTGGACTTCACCCGTTCGGAGTACGACCCGCGACTGCGAGCACCTCGTGCAGCAGTCCGCGGAACGTGCGGGATCGGGTCACCGACGCACCCGAGGGCACGTCGGACGTCGTGTCGGGAATCATGACGAACTGGGCGAGCCCGGGATGAGCATGCGCGAGCTGGGCGACATGCGCCAGGTCCACGTCGGCGCGTCGCGAGACCGTGACGACCGCGCCGGGCCGGGTCATGACCACGAGCTCGAGCACGTGGTGCACGCTCGTCGGCCCGCCCACGGCCCGCGCGTCGACGTCGGCGGCGACGAGCGCGGCGGTCAGCGCGTGCACGAGCAGCGGGCGCTCCTGGCCCTCCGGGACGAGCACGAGGACGACTCCCCCGCCGCGCGGCGCGGCCGGCAGCCACGCGCGCAGGGCCTCGACCGCCGCGGCCCGCACGGTGAGCGGCGCGTCCTGCCCGGGCCGGTCGACCACGGTGCGACGCGCGAGCTCGGTGAGCGCCGGCTCGAGCAGCCCGGTCCACCAGTGCTCGAGCTCGGCGACGCCTGCCGTGCGCGGCAGCGCGACGAGCGCGCGGCACGTGGCGGCGTCGCCCGTGAGGGCGGCGTCGACGAGCGCGGTGGGGGTGCCCGCACCGAACGGCACGCCCGGGCGCGCGCCGACGCCGCCCTGCAGGGCGGTCTCGACGTTCGTCGGGCCGGGCTGCGCGTGCCCTTCGACCTCGGTCACGCTCGCGATGCGCGCGGCGTCACCGGGTGCGACGCCGTCGAGCGTGAGGCGCCGCATGACGAGGAGCCGCTCGACGTCGCTCGCGGAGTAGCGCCGGTGCGACCCGGCGGAGCGCTCGGACGGACCGAGCCCGTACCGGCGGTCCCACGTGCGCAGCGTCGCGGGCGCGACGCCCAGGCGCGCGGCGACGGCCGCGACCGTCAGCGGCGCGGCGTGGCGTCGGGGGGTGCGGTCGCCACGGTGTCGTCCGACGGGTCGCGCTCGGGCGCGGCAGAGCCGTCGTCGGGCGACAAGGTCATGGCGCGATTCTGCCAGTCGCCTCGCGGGCTGCGCGCACCGGCGCGGTCCCGAGCCGTCCCCCGTTCGGGGAAAACCGGGACACACGCGACTCGAACCGCGTCACGACTGCCTCGCGAACGGGTCTTGACCGGATTCTGACTCGGTTGTAGCGTTCCGGTCACGACAGCGGCTCGGCCTGGGACTTCGGACCCTGGTCACCGCCCACCAGCACCGCACCACCGCCAGACACCAGATCGCCCGGATCCGCAGCCGGACGATTGCACGAGGAGGACGCATGGCCGAGATCTCGAGGTTGCCCGGACCGGTGATGGACCTGTGGGAGTGGCAGTTCGAAGGCGCCTGCCGCCAGGCCGACCCCGACCTGTTCTTCCACCCCGAGGGCGAGCGTGGTTCAGCCCGCCGTCGCCGCGCCGAGGCCGCCAAGGCCGTGTGCGCCACGTGCCCCGTGCTCGAGCAGTGCCGTGAGCAGTCGCTCGCGGTCCGTGAGCCGTACGGCGTCTGGGGCGGGCTCTCCGAGGACGAGCGCGCAGCGCTGCTCGCCCAGCGTGCCCGCACGGTCGTCGCCCGCACCAGCGCCTGACTCCCGCTGCTGCCACCGCCCGGACCGCCGCGAGGCACCTCGGGCACCGAGAGACCACCGGGACCCACCGGGGAACGACGAGGGCCCCCGTCCACCAGGACGGGGGCCCTCGTCGTCGCCGACCGCGGTCACCGTCACACGGACGGCGGCGCGAGCCGGCGGGCGATCACTTGGCGACGACCGCCAGCACGTCGCGCGCCGAGAGGATCAGGAACTCCTCGCCGGCGTACTTGACCTCGGTGCCGCCGTACTTCGAGTAGATGACCTTGTCACCCACGGCGACGTCGAGCGGGACACGGTTGCCCTTGTCGTCGATCCGGCCCGGACCGATCGCGAGGACCTCGCCCTCCTGGGGCTTCTCCTTGGCGGAGTCCGGGATGACCAGGCCCGAGGCCGTCGTCGTCTCCGCCTCCAGCGGCTTCACGACGATCCGGTCCTCGAGCGGCTTGATGGAGACCGACACAGCGGACCTCCCCTTCGCGTGTTGAGTGGTTCAGCGGGTCGCGCCCAGCCACCGTCGTCGCGGGTGCCGGAAGGCCTGGCGCATTGGCACACTCACACCGAGAGTGCCAGTTCCCTCACTCTAGGAACGCCTTGGCACTCGGTCAAGGCGAGTGCTAACCGTGTCCACCCGCCGCCCGGTGCGGTGCACCGCGGCGCGCGACAGGTGGAAGGATCGCCGCCATGGATGCCGACGGGCTCAGCCGGCTGCTCGCCCCCGAGGGGTGGGCGCTGCTGTCCGCCCTGCCGCCGTACGACGAGCGGCTGGCGATGCCGCTGGGCGAGCGGCTGCGCGCCGAGGGGCTGCACCCCTCACTCGTCGCGGCCGCGCTCACGCAGTCCCGGCTGCGCGCCAAGGCCCACGCCAAGCTCGGCGACTTCGCCGACGGCATGCTGTTCACGTCCGCCGGGCTCGAGCAGGCGACCCGGCTCGAGGTCGCCGCGCACCACGCGCGCCGGTACCGCGACGCGGGCCTGACGCACGTCGCGGACCTCACGTGCGGGATCGGGGCCGACGCGCTCGCGTTCGCGGGCGTGGGGCTGCGCGTCACCGCGGCCGAGCTCGACGAGATGACCGCCGCGATCGCCACGGTCAACCTGCGCCACTTCCCCGAGGTCGAGGTCCGGCACACCGACGGCCTCACGCTCGACCTCGCGGACGTCGACGGCGTCTACGCCGACCCCGCCCGGCGCACGGGCGGCGGCTCGCGCGTCCACGACCCGGCCGCGTACGCACCGCCGCTCGACGCGGTGCTCGCCGTACGCGAGCGCGTCCCCGCCCTCGGCCTCAAGCTCGGCCCGGGCGTCGCGCACCGCGACCTGCCCGCGGACGCGCGCGCGCAGTGGGTCTCGGTCGACGGTGACGTCGTCGAGCTGGGTCTGTGGTTCGGGCCCCTCGCACCCGAGGGCCCCGGGCGGTCCGCGCTCGTCCTCGCGGGCGGCACCGCGCACGTCCTCGCACCCGACGAGCCCGCGGCCGCGCACGTCGGCGAGCTCGGGGGCTACCTGTACGAGCCCGACGGGGCGGTGATCCGCGCCGGGCTCGTCGGGGACGTCGCGCTCGACGTGCGCGGACGCCTCGTCGACCCGACGATCGCGTACGTGACGTCCGACGAGCGCAGCGCGACCCCGTTCGCGACGGGCTACCGCGTCCTCGACCGCATGCCGTTCGGTCTCAAGCGCCTGCGCACGTACCTGCGCGAGCGCGGCGTCGGGCGGCTCACGATCAAGAAGCGCGGCACCGCCGTCGTGCCCGAGCAGCTGCGCCGCCAGCTCGACCTGCGGGGCGAGGCGACGGGCACGATCGTCCTGACGCGCATCGCCGGGCAGCAGAGCGTGCTCGTCGTCGAGCCGCTCGAGACCCGCACCAGCACCCCGGGGGACGCGTGATGGCCGCACCCGTGCACCTGCCGTTCGCCCGCAGCGAGCGTTCGACGGTCGGCCTCGAGTGGGAGGTCGCCCTCGTCGACGCCGACTCGGGCGACCTGCGCCAGGCGGCCGACGCGATCTTCGACACCGTCGGACACGACCACCCCAACATCACGCAGGAGCTCCTGCGGAACACGGTCGAGATCTCCTCGGGCAAGTGCCGCACGGTCGCCGAGGCGGGCCGGGACCTGCAGCGCGCGCTCGACGAGGTCGCCGCGGCCGCCGCTCCCCTGCGCATCGACCTGATGGGCGGCGGCACGCACCCGTTCGCGAACTGGGCGACGCAGAAGGTCAGCGACAAGCAGCGCTACGCGACGCTGATCGACCGCACGCAGTGGTGGGGCCGGCAGATGCTGATCTACGGCGTGCACGTGCACGTCGGCGTCGAGGACCGGGCCAAGGTGCTGCCGATCTCGCGCGCGATGCTGACGGTGTTCGCGCAGCTCCAGTCGCTGTCGGCGTCGTCGCCGTTCTGGAACGGCAAGGACACCGGCTACGCGTCGAACCGCGCGCTGCTGTTCCAGCAGCTGCCCACGGCGGGCCTGCCGTACCAGTTCGAGGAGTGGTCGCAGCTCGAGCAGTACGTGGGCGACATGATGCACACGGGCGTGATCGACCAGTTCGACGAGGTGCGCTGGGACATCCGCCCGTCGCCCCGGTTCGGGACGCTCGAGATGCGCATCGCCGACGGCGCGACGAACCTGCTCGAGGTCACCGCGATCTCGGCGCTGACGCACTGCCTCGTCGAGCACTTCTCGACGCTCCTCGACGCGGGCGAGCCGCTGCCGAGCATGCCGACCTGGTTCGTCCAGGAGAACAAGTGGCGCTCGGCGCGCTACGGGATGGACGCGATCGTCATCACCGACGCGGCCGGCGACGAGGAGCTGGTCACCGACTCGGTGTCCCGCTGGCTCGAGGTGCTCGCGCCCGTGGCCGAGCGGCTCGGCTGCGCCGACGAGCTCGACCAGGTGCGCGTGGTGCTGCGCCGGGGCGCGTCCTACCAGCGCCAGCGCGCGGTCGCGCGGCGCAACGCGGGCGAGCTCGACGCGGTGGTCGCGTCCCTCGTCGCCGAGCTCCGGGCGGGCAAGCCGCTCTGAGCCGGCCGGGACTCGCGCCTCGAGCCCGCCCGCGTGGTCAGCGCTGCGCGTACGTCCGCTCGATCGACGGGAAGTACGAGGCGGGGCCGCTCACCGTCCCCTCAGGCATCGGCCAGCACCGCGTCGATCTGGCCCATGGCGGCCGTCATGCCGTCGGCCATCCCCATCGCGACGAGCTTCTCGAGGTCCTCGAGGGTGTCGAACCGCGACGTCACGGTCATCCGGGTGCCGCCCTCGAGCGGCTCGAACGTCACGCGCCCGTGGATGGTCGGCATCTCGTCGGACGGCTGTCCTGCGTCGTCGGCGAACCCGTCCTCGAACTCGATGGACCTGTGCTCGTCGATCGCCAGGAACGTCCACCAGCCGTGCGCCTTCTCGCCGTCCGGGCCCGTCATGAAGTACGAGACGTGGCCGCCGACGCGCAAGTCGTGGTCCGGGAACGTCGCGGGCCACTCGGGCGGGCCCCACCAGCGCTCGAGCTTGCGCGGGTCGGCCCAGATCTGCCACACCTTCTCGGGCGGTGCGGCGAGCTCCGCGACGATCACGAGGCTGAGCGCCTGCGTGTCCTTGGTCGTGCTGACGACTGTCATGACGGGTCCCTCTCGTCCTGGGTGGGCGGGTGCTGCTGGTGGTCGTCGTCCTGGGCGAGGAGGTCCGCGATCCGGTCCACCCGGCCGCGCCAGACCGCCTCGTACGCGTCGAGCAGCCGGGCTGCCGCCCGGACCGTCTCGACGTCGCCGCTCACGATCTGCTCACGTCCCTGCCGACGCTTGTGCACGAGCGCCGCCCGTTCGAGCACCGCGACGTGCTTCTGGACCGCCGCGAAGCTCATCGAGTACCGCCGGGCGAGCGTCGAGACCGACTGCTCGTCCCGCAGCACGCGCACGACGATGTCGCGCCGGGTCGCGTCGGCGAGCGCGCCGAAGATCCGGTCGACCTCGTCCTGGTCGAGCTGGGCGACGCCTGTTCCTACAACCATGTGGTTGTACGTTACGCGCGGACCGGCTCAGCCACAACCCCCGGGGACCTCAGTCCGTGCGCATCGCCTCGGCGACGGCCCGCGCACCCGCCGCCGCCTCGCCGCGCAGCCCGGCGACGACGCCCGCACGGTCGGCCGCGGACCGGTTCTGGCTCAGCTTCGCCTTGCCCTCCACGCGCTCCACCACGAGCTCGACCCCGACGACCGCGCGCAGCTGCTTGGTCACGAACACCTCGGGCGCGTCGGTCACGCGCCACGGCCGTGACCGCTGCGCCTCGTGCGCATCCGTGAGCCGCGTGACCGCGTCCCGCACCCACCGCGGGTCGTCGTGCACCGTGACGCGGCCCGTGAGGTGCACCGCGGAGTAGTTCCACGTCGGCACCACGCGCCCGTGCTCGGCCTTCGACGCGTACCAGGACGGCGACACGTACGCCTGGTCTCCCGCCACGATGGCGAGCGCCGGCGAGCCTGGCTCGATCCCCCGCCACTGCCCGTTGCCCCGCGCCATGTGCGCGACCAGCCGGTCCTCGTCCCACAGCACGGGCAGCAGCGTCGCGACCGGGAACCCGTCCGGACCCACGGTCACGAGCTCGGCGGACCCGACGGCACGCACGAGCGCACGCGCGTCGTCGTCGTCGATGGCGTTGAACACCGGGACGTACATGCGCGTGAGGCTACCGACCGCCGTCCAGCGCATTCTGCGGCGGCCACGGCCCGGCGTCGGCCGGCACGAGCGGCAGCTCGGTCGCCGCGAAGAACGCGACGTCACCCGGGTCGTGGGTCACGAGCACGACGGTGCGCCCCTCGAGCCGCTCGCGCGTCCACGCGAGGACCGCGTCCCGCCCGGCGGCGTCGAGCCCGGTGAACGGCTCGTCGAGCACGACGAGGTCCGCGTCGCCCGCGAGCGCGCGCACGAGCGCGACGCGGCGGCGCTGACCGCCGGACAGCGTGCGCACGGGGACGTGCCACGCGCGCCCGTCGAGACCGACGCAATCCAGCGCGTCGGTGACGGCCACCGCGCGCACCGACCGCGGCAGCACCAGCCGCACGTTCGCGACCGCCGACAGCTGCTCGCACAGCCGCAGGTCCTGGAACGCCACCGCGCGGCGCAGCCCGTCGAGCCCGGTCACGCGGCCCGACGACGGCGGCACGAGCCCGAGCAGCACCCGGCCGAGCGTCGTCTTGCCCGCACCGTTCGGCCCGGTCACCGCGGTCACACCGGACCGCGGCAGCACGGCCGACAGGCCGGCGAGCGCGGTGCGTCCGCCGTACCGGACCGTGACGTCGTGCAGCGCGATCACGCGACGCCCCCCGCCTCGAGGCCCGACGGGCGGCGACGGACCGGCTCGCCGCCCCGACCGCCAGCACGGTCGAGGGCCGCGACCACGACGCGCTCGGTGAGCGCCGCGAGCACGACGACGACGACCGTCCACGCGAGCACGTCCGCCGTCGCCAGGAACAGCCTCGCCTGGTAGAGCTGCTCACCGATCGTCCCGGCGGGCAGGCCGATGACCTCGGCCGCGATGCCCGCCTTCCACGCCAGACCGACACCCGTGCGACACCCCGCGACGAGGAACGGCAGCACCTGCGGGACGTCGACCGCGGTGACCCGCCGCGGCCACGGGACCGCGAACACGCGCGCCATCTCCAGCAGCCGCACGTCACGCGCCCGGATGCCCTCGAGCACGGTCGCGTGCAGGACCGGGAGCGCCATGAGGAACGCGACCACGAGCGCGAGGCGGGACGCGTCGGTCCACACGAGCACCAGGATGATGAAGCTGACCACCGGCGTGGCGCGCACCGTCACGACGACGGGCGCGACGACCGCGTCCGCCCACCGCGACGCGGCGCACGCCGCCGCGAGCGCGACACCGACGACGACGGCGAGGACGAAGCCCGCGGCGATGCTCACGAGCGTGCGGGTCACCGCCGCCCAGAACGCGCTCGTCGGCACCAGCTCGGTGAGCCGCACCGCCACGTCCCACGGTCCGACGAGCAGGACGTGCTGGTCGACCGCCGCGGCGGCGAGCTGCCACACGACGAGCCAGCCGACGACCGCCACGGCCACCCGCGCCCGCTGCGTCGTCGCCCGTCGGCGGCCCCTCACCTGGCGGCCCGTCATCCTGCGCCGCCTACGTCGCACCCAGGTAGAAGTCGTCCCCCGGCAGCGCCCCGCCGACCGACCGCGGCTCCGCGGCGTGCAGCACCGCCAGGTAGCCCTCGAGCGCGGCACGCATCTCGTCGCCCGTGAGCAGCACCAGGTGGCACGCGGGGATCGCGGCCTGCGCGACGGGCGCGGACCGCACGAGCCCCGCCGCGACGACGAGCGGTGCGGCGTCCTGCGGCGAGCCGGTCACGAACGCGACGGAGCGCGCGTCGTCGGCGAGGAAGTCGGCGAGCGCGCCGGGGTGCTCGCGCGCGAACGCGGTCCGCACGACCGTGACTCCCGTGACGAGCTGCGACGACGGCTCGACGTCCGCCCACGCCTGCGTGAGGTCGACCGCGACGCGCACGTCCGGCTCCTGCACGGTGACCGCGGTCGCGTACGGCTGCGGCAGGACACCCACCGTGCCGGGCGTGGCGGCGAGGGCCGCGGCGACCTGCGTGGGCTCGGGCACGTACTCGACGGTGACGTCCGTGCCGGGCGTCAGGCCCGCGCGCCGCAGGAGGTGCTCGAGCACGTACTGCGGGCTCGCACCCTTGCCGGTGGAGAGCACCGTGCGGCCGCGCAGGTCGGCGAGCGAGCGGACGTCGGTCCCGTGCTCGAGCACCGAGAGCACGCCGAGCGTGTTGACGGCCAGCGCCTGCACGGCCGGGCCCGCGTCCGTGCGGGTCTGCCGGTGCACGACCGCGGCGAGGTTCGCCGGGAGCAGCGCGATGTCGACGTCGCCGCGCACGAGCTGCGGGACCACCTCGTCGGGCGTGCCGTACGTGGTGACCCGGTAGTCCTGGCGCGCGGTGCCCGCGGCCGCGTCCCGCATCAGGCCGAGCAGACCGATCGTCGTCGGGCCCGCGAGCGCGGCGACCCGTACGGTGACGCGCTCGGCGGACGGCGAGGGGCGGGGCCCGGGCGTGGTGGTGGTGACGGCGGCCGGGTCCGTGGGGGGCGTGCTCGGGCCGCACGCGGCGAGCAGCGCGAGCACGCACGCGCCGAGCAGGGCGACGGTCCGCCTCATCGCGGCCTCCTTCCCGGTCGTCGTCACGCGCGGAACGGCGCGTACGTCGTGTGCAGGAGCTCGTGCGCGAGCGGCGAGGCCGGTGCGCCGTAGAACTCGTCGTAGAGCCGCAGGACGTCCGGGTTCTCCTGGGACTTGCGGATCGGCGAGAGCTGGTCGATGTCGACGAGCACCTGCTGGCGGCCGGGCGTCTCGGCGGCGCACGTCGGCACGGGGTGACCCGCGCCGCTCACGCACCCGCCCGGGCACGCCATGATCTCGACGAGGTCGTACCCGACGTCCTCGCCCGCGATCACCCGGCGGATGAGCGGTTCGGCGTTGCCCAGCCCCGAGACCACGGCGACCCGCACGTCGACGCCCCCGGCGGTGACGTGCGCCTCCTTGAACCCGTCGGTCCCCCGCAGCTCGGTGAAGTCGAGGTGGTCGACGAGCGGCTCACCGGTGAGCTGCTCGACCGCCATGCGCAGCGTGGCCTCGGCCACACCGCCCGACGCGCCGAACAGGACACCCGCGCCGGACACGCGCGCGTACGGCTCGTCGAACTCGCCCGGCTCGACGTCCGCGGCCTCGAGCCGCAGCATCTGCACCATCTCGAGGAGCTCGGTCGTGGTCAGGACCGCGTCGACGTCCCGGACCCCGTCGGTCGTGTGCTCGGGCCGCGCGGCCTCGTCCTTCTTGGCGATGCAGGGCACGACGGACACGACGTACAGGTCGTCGAGCGCGATGCCGGCCTGCGCGGCGAAGTGGTGCTTCACGGTCGTGCCCATCATCTGCTGCGGGCTCTTGCAGCTCGACAGGTGGTCGATCAGCTCGGGGTAGCGCCGCTCGACGAGGTTCACCCAGCCGGGGCAGCACGACGTGAACTGCGGCAGCACGCCCCCGGTCGCGACCCGCTCGAGGAACTCGGTGGTCTCCTCGAGGATCGTCAGGTCCGCGGCGAACGAGAAGTCGAACACCTTGTCGAACCCGACCTGGCGCATGAGCCCGGCGATGAACGGGCTCGCCGCGGCCGGCTCGATGCCGTACTCCGCGGCGATCACCGACCGCACGGCGGGCGCGACGAACCCGACGACGACCGTGTGCGGGTCGTTGATCGCGGTGAACACGTCCCCGCGCTCGCGCACGTAGTCGAGCGCACCGCACGGGCACGCGCGCACGCACTGGCCGCACGAGACGCAGTCGGTCTGCGACAGCGGGAGCCCGTTGTGCGTGCCGACGACGAGCCGGCCCTCGTGGTACTGGAACGCCAGCACCCCGGGCCCCTCGATCTCGGCGCACGCGGTGACGCACCGCCCGCACGCGATGCACTTGTTGTTGTCGCGCACGATGAACGGGTGGTCCGCGACCACGGGCTCGTACGGCCGCACGTGCAGCGGCAGCTCGAACACGACCCCGTGCGCGGTCGCCTCGTCGCGCAGCTGGCAGCAGTCCTGCTTGGCGCACCCGCAGGACAGGCAGCGCGCGGCCTCGGTGCGTGCCTGCTGCTCGGTCAGCCCGGTCTCGACCTCGGCGAACCCCGCGAGGCGCTCCTCGACGGGCAGCGACGGCATCGTCGCGCGTGGGACGCGCACGACGTCCTCGAGCTCGTGCCGCGGCAGGTCCTCGAGCGTGCCGCGCGAGCAGGAGTAGTCCTCGTGGCTCGGCCGGACGTAGCCGCGCAGGACGAAGTCCGACATCGCGGCCGCCGCACGGCGTCCCGCGGCGACCGCCTGGATCACGGTCGCGGGACCGGTGACGCAGTCGCCGCCCGCGAAGATCTTGTCCTCCGACGACTGCATGGTCCGGCCGTCGACCTCGACGTCGCCCCACTGGTTGAGCCGCACGGGCAGGTCCGCGTACGCGGCCTCCTCGGCGCCGTGCGCGGGACGACCGCGCACCCACGAGCTGATGTGCACGGGCATCTCGTAGTAGAGGAACGCCGTGTCGGTGCTCTGGCCGATGGCCCCGATGATCGTGTCGGCCTCGATCTCGAGCTCGCTGCCCTCGACGGGCACGGGGCGACGCCGCCCGGTGCGGTCCGCCTCGCCCAGCTCCATGCGCAGGCAGACGAGGCGCTTGGTGCCGTCGGCACCGACCGTGATCCGCGCGGGCGCCGTCAGGTAGAGCATCTCGACGCCCTCCGCGACGGCCTCCTCGACCTCGAACGGCTCCGCGGGCATCTCCTGGCGCGTGCGCCGGTACACGAGCTGCACGCGCGACGCCCCGGAGCGCAGCGCCGTACGCGCGCAGTCGATCGCCGTGTTGCCGCCGCCGACGACGACCGTGCGGCCCAGCGGGATCTCGTCGCCCTTCGCCACGCGCTCGAGGTACTGGATGCCCAGCCACACGCCGTCGAGGTTCTCCCCGTCGATGCGCAGCGGTGTCGCCCGCCACGAGCCGATCGCGAGGTACACGGCGTCGAAGTCGCGGCGCAGGTCCTCCAGGCTCAGGTGCGTGCCGAGCGCCTTGCCGGTCACGACGCGCACGCCCAGCGCGCGGATGATGTCGATCTCGTGCTCGAGCGTGGACTTGGGCAGGCGGTACTCGGGGATGCCGTAGCGCATCATGCCGCCCGCGTGGTCCTGCTTCTCGCACACCGTGACCGCGTGGCCGGCGAGCGCGCTGTAGTACGCCGCGGACAGCCCGGACGGCCCGGCGCCGACGACGGCGATCCGCTTGCCCGTCGCGGGCGCGGTCCGCGGGACCCACGGTGTTTCGCGCGCCATGTCCCAGTCGGTCGCGAACCGCTTGACGTAGTTGATCGCCACGGGCTCGTCGACGAGGTTGCGCCGGCACGCCGACTCGCACAGGTGCGGGCACACCCGCCCGCAGACCGACGGGAACGGGTTGCGGTCCTTGATCACCCGCACCGCGGCCTCGTAGTTGCCGTCCGCGACGTGCTGCAGGTAGGTCTGCACGTCGACGCCCGCGGGGCAGGTCTGGACGCACGGCGCGACGCAGTCGGCGTTGTGGTCCGTGAGCAGCTGCTCGAGGCGCACCTTGCGGTAGGCCTCCAGGCGCGGCGACCGCGTCGTGACGACCATGCCCGCGGTCAGCGGCGTCAGGCACGCCTTGACGTCACGCGGCGCGCCCTCGCCGACCTCCACCACGCACAGCCCGCAGCTCGCGTTGGAGCGCTCGAGGCGCACGTCGTGGCACAGCGACGGGATCGCGATCCCCTCGGCGGCCAGCGCCCGCAGGATCGTCGTGCCCGCGTCGACCTCCACCTCGCGGCCGTCGACCGTCACGGTCACGCGCTCGTCGTGCACGCTCACGCGGCGCCCTCCTCGCAGGGCTCACGCGCCGGGCCTCGTCGCCCGCACGCTGCGCGGCGTGCCCACGCCGCGTCACGTCCACGCTAGGGACGCCACCCCGGCGCGCGCGCGTGACTTCCGACCCAGATGCGCAGGCCGGGGCCCTAGACGAGGACCTGCGTGAGGGGCATCGAGGAGTCGACGGGGATGTCGAGCGACGAGGGCCGCATGCCGCGGCGGACGACCGCCGAGCCGAGCGCGGCGATCATCGCGCCGTTGTCGGTGCAGTAGCGGATGGGCGGGATGCGCAGCTCGATGCCGGCCTCGGCGCACCGCTGGGCGGCCAGGTCCCGCAGCTGGGAGTTGGCGGAGAACCCGCCGCCGACGACGAGCGTCGACACCCCGTGCGCGCGGCACGCCGCGATCGTCTTGGCGGTCAGCACGTCCGCGACCGCGGCGGCGAACGACGCGGACACGTCCGCGAGCGGCAGCTCCTCGCCCGCGTCCTGGCGTGCCTCGACCCAGCGCGCCACCGCCGTCTTCAGCCCGGAGAACGAGAAGTCCGTCGCGTGCTTCGCCTGGTCCTTGGCGGCGGTCAGACCCCGCGGGAAGCGGATCGCCTCGGGGTTCCCCTCACGCGCGAGGCGGTCGATGTGCGGGCCGCCCGGGTAGGGCAGGCCGAGCAGGCGGCCCACCTTGTCGAACGCCTCCCCTGCGGCGTCGTCGAGCGTCGAGCCGAGCTCGGTGACGTGCACGGTGTCGTCGAGCATGAGGAGCGAGGAGTGCCCGCCGGAGACGACGAGCGCCATGACGCGCTCCGGGAACGGGCCGTCGACGAGCTCGTCGACGACGGCGTGGCCGATGACGTGGTTGACGCCGTACAGCGGCTTGTCGAGACCGATCGCGAGGGCCTTCGCCGCGGCGGCGCCGACGGTGAGCGGCCCGACCAGGCCCGGTCCCGCGGTCACGGCGATCGCGTCGACCTGGTCGAGCGTGACGTCGGCGGTGGCGAGCGCACGCTCGATCGTCGGGACCATCGCCTCCAGGTGGGCGCGCGACGCGATCTCGGGGATGATCCCGCCGAACCGCGCGTGCTCGTCGACCGAGGACGCCACCGCGTCGACGAGCAGGTCGTACCCGCGCACGAGCGCGACGCCGGTCTCGTCGCACGACGTCTCGATCCCGAGGACGAGGGGCTCGCTGTTCGGCATGCCGACAACCTTAGGCCGCTCGCGCGCCGGGCTCGCACCGGCCGCGTCGCCGGGTGGGCCCCCGTGCGAGGCGAGCGCGAGACGTGCCGACGCACTGTGACGACGGTCACACGCCGCCGGGGGAAGTGTCGAGGTTGGTTGAGACTTCAAGTGAACTATGACGACCGAGACCTCGACGATCGACTCCCTCGACTTCCCGACGCCCACGTACGCGATCGGCGACGACGCCGCCGACCTGCTATTCCGCGGCGCCCGGACCGTCGGCGCGTTCACGGACCAGCCCGTGACCGACGCCGACCTGCAGGCCGCGTACGACCTGCTCAAGTGGGGCCCGACCGCGATGAACATCACGCCGCTGCGCCTGCTCGTCGTGCGTTCCGACGAGGCGAAGGCCCGGCTCGCCGCGCTCGCCGCCGAGGGCAACCGCGAGCGCGTCCTGGCCGCGCCCGTCACGCTCGTCGTCGCCGCCGACCCGGCGTTCCACCACCACCTGCCGGTGCTCGCCCCGCACCGCGCCGCGATGGTCGACGCGCTCGACGCCCAGCCCGAGACGCGCGCGGGCATGGCGCGCACCAACACGCTCATCCAGACCGGCTACCTGCTCACCGCGCTGCGCGCCACCGGCCTCGACGTGGGCCCGATCGGCGGGTTCGACGCCGCGGGCGTCGACGAGCAGCTGCTCGCCGGGACGGGCTGGCAGTCGCAGCTGATCGTCCTCGTCGGCCACCGTGACGGCGTGGGCACCGCGCACCCCCGGGCCGCGCGGCTCACCTGGGACCAGGTCTCCACGACCGTCTGAGGCGTCGGTCAGGACCCGGTCGCGACCGGGCGGTCCGGGTCCGACGACCACTGCGACCACGAACCCGGGTACAGCGCCGCCTCCACCCCGATGCTCGCGAGCGCCGCGACCTGGTGCGCCGCCGTGACCCCCGAGCCGCAGTACACCGCGACCGGCGCACCCGCCGCGGCCCGCAGCGCGCGGAACCGCTCCGTCAGCGCGTCCGCGGGCAGGAACGTGCCGTCGTCCGCGAGGTTCTGCGCGGTCGGCGCGCTCACCGCGCCCGGGATGTGGCCCGCACGCGGGTCCACCGGCTCGACCTCGCCCGCGTAGCGCTCCGCCGCGCGAGCGTCGAGCAGCGTGCCCTCGTGCGGCCACGCGGCCGCGTCGTCGGCGTCGATCGTCGGGAGCGCGCCGGGCGCGAGCACCACGTCGCCCGGCTCCGGCGTGACCTCGCCCGGCTCGAGCGACAAGCCCTCTGCCGACCAGGCCGCGAGCCCGCCGTCGAGCAGCCGCACGTCCGCGACGCCCGCCCAGCGCAGCAGCCACCACGCGCGCGCCGCGGAGGTGCCGCCGCTCGCGTCGTACGCCACGACCGGCACCCCCTCCCGCACGCCCCAGCGCCGCGCGGCGGCCTCGAGCGCCGCGACGTCCGGCAGCGGGTGCCGGCCGGCGGCGGCGCTCGGCGGCGCCGCGAGCTCGGAGTCGAGGTCCACGTAGACCGCGCCGGGCAGGTGCCCCGCGAGGTACTGCTCGTGGCCGTCGGAGCGGCCCAGCGCCCAGCGCACGTCCAGCAGGACGGGCGGCTCGTCGCCCGCCAGCTCCGCCGCGAGCGCCACCGCGTCCACCAGCACCGCGGCGCGCGTCGTGTCCGTCGTCCCGTTCGTCATGCCCGCTCCCCCGTCTCGTCGGCACCGGACCCCGCGGTCGCGCGGGGTCCTCCACCCGGAGCCTGCGCCAGGTCGAGGCGCATCGTCCAGGCGTCCTTGTTCTCCGGCTGGTAGTACCCGCGGCGCAGGCCGAGCTTCTCGAACCCGGCCCGCTGGTACAGCCGCAGCGCGGGCTCGTTGTCGACCCGCACCTCGAGGAACACCGACGGTGCGCCGACCTCGCGCGCCCGCGCGACGAGCGCGTCGAGCAGCACCCGGCCGATGCCGCGGCCCTGGTGCCCCACCGCCGTGCCGATCGTCATCACCTGCGCGTCGTAGCCGTCGAACCACAGCCCGGCGTACCCGACGAGCGGGCCGTTGCCGTACTGCGCCCCGACGTACCAGCGCCCCGGGCCGACGACCTCGTCGGCGAGGCTCGCGGGCGACCAGGCCGCGGCGCCGAACAGCGTGCGCTCCAGGACGTCCAGCGCCGGGACGTCGTCGGGCGTCAGCGGCCGCAGCCGCAGCGGCGTGCTGTCGGGGCTCATCCGCCCAGGACGCGCTTGCTGCCCGCCGACGGCACGGCGTCCGGGCGGCGCAGGTACAGCGGGTCGGTGCCGAGCGCCTCACCCGCCGCGCGGCGCGCGAGCGCGAGCGGCACGAGCTCGGCCGCGTCGAGGTCGTCGGCGCCCGCCACGTGCGTCAGGCCCGCGAACGCGTCGGGGTACAGGTGCGTGCCGGCGCCGACGACGAAGCCGCCCGCCACCGCGGGCTCGTCGGCCACCTCGTGCGCCGGCCCGACGCGCGGCTCGACGAGCGCGCCCAGGACGCCCTGCTCGTCACGCCGGTACGCGGCCCAGTAGACCTCGCGGCGGCGCGCGTCGGTCGCGACGACCAGCGGCGCGCCCGTCGGGACCGCACGGGTCGCGGCCGCGGCGAGCGCGTCGAGGCTCGGCACGCCGAGCGCGGGCACGCCGAGTGCGAGCGCGAGGGTCCGCGCGCTCACCAGGCCGACGCGCAGGCCGGTGAACGGCGCCGGACCGGTGCCGACGACGACCGCGGACAGCTCGCGGCGGTCGACGCCGGCATCCGCGAGCGCCTCGGCGACGAGCGGGGCGAGCAGCTCCGCGTGATGACGGGGCAGGTCCGCGCGGTGGCGGACGAGCGCGCTGCCGGCGTCGTCCGTGACGGCGACGGAGACGGACGAGGACGTGTCGAGGGCGAGCAGGGGCACGACGCTCAGCCTGCCACGTCGTCCGCGCCGACCGTGCGGTCGGCGGCGTCGTCCGCCGCGCGCGCGAGCGCCGCCAGGTCGACCCCGGACCACCGCTCGCCGACCGCGCGCAGCGTCACGACGCGCTCCCCCGCACCCCCGTCGTCGTCGGCGACCTCCGCGGCGTCCTCCGCCGTCGCCGCACCGCGCGGTCGCGTCAGGGCGATCTCGAGCCGGTCGGTGGCGATCGCCTCCACCCAGCCCCGACCCCACTCGACGACCGTGACCGCGTCCTCGAGGCTCGAGTCGAGGTCGAGGGCCTCGACCTCGTCGAGCGAGGACAGCCGGTACGCGTCGACGTGCACGAGGTCGGGGCCCTGCGTGCCGTCCTCGCGCACGAGCCCGGGGTGCACCCGGGCGATGATGAACGTCGGCGAGGCGACCTGTCCGCGCACGCCGAGGCCCGCGCCGATGCCCTGCGTGAGCGTGGTCTTGCCGGCGCCGAGGTCACCGGTGAGGACCAGGAGGTCACCCGCGCGCAGCACGCCCGCGAGCGCACGGCCGAACCCGCGGGTGGCCTGCGCGTCGGGCAGCCGGACGACGACGTCGCTCATCGCGCACCTCCCGTGACCGCGGCCGCGCCGGTCGCCGCCGCGGCCTCGCCGGCGGAGCCCCCGAGCACCTCGACGCCGACGTACTCGCGCGGCACCGAGCCGGACAGCCGCGTGACGATCTCGTACGAGATGGTCCCGGCGGCGACGGCCCAGTCCTGCGCGGTCGGCCCGCCGTCCGCACCCGTGCCGAACAGCTCGACGCGGTCCCCGGCCTGCTCGGTCGCGTCCGGGCCGAGGTCGACGACCACCTGGTCCATGCAGACCCGCCCCGCGACGCCGAGCGTGCGGTCACCCACGCGGATCGGCCCGCCGGACCGCTCGCGCGAGCCCGAGGCGTGCCGCGGTATGCCGTCCGCGTACCCGAGCGGCACCACCCCGAGCCGCGTCTCGTGCGGCGTGACGTACTGGTGCGCGTAGGACACCCCGTGGCCCGCGGGCACGCGCTTGACGGTCGCGAGCTCGGCCTCGAGCGTCATCGCGGGCACGAGCCCGTAGTCGCCCGGACCACCGAGCTGCGGCACGGGCGACAGCCCGTAGACCGCGATGCCGGGCCGCACCAGGTCGTAGTGCACCTGCGGCGACGTGAGGGTCGCGGCGGAGTTCGCGATGTGCCGGACCTCGATCGCCGCGCCGGCGGCCTCCGCGAGCCGGACGGCGTCGGCGAACACGTCGTGCTGCGCGCGCACGGTCGCGTGGTCGGGCTCGTCGGCGAACGCGAGGTGGGACCAGATCCCGACGAGGGCGACCGCGCCCTCCGCCTGGGCCCGCAGCGCGGCGGGGAGCAGGTCCGCGAGGCCGTCGGGGGTCAGGCCGTTGCGGCCGAGGCCCGTGTCGACCTTGAGGTGCACGCGCGCGGTCCGGCCGACGAGCCGCGCGGCCGCGACGACCTCGTCGAGCGCGGGGGCGGACGAGACGGAGACGTCGACGTCCGCCTCGATCGCGCGGGCGATCGGTGCGCCCGGCGCGTACAGCCACGTGAGCACACGCGGCGCGGTGACGCCCGCGTCGCGCAGCGCGATCGCCTCGTCCATCTGCGCGGTGCCCAGCCACGTCGCACCGCCCGCGACCGCCGCGCGCGCCGACGGCACGAGCCCGTGCCCGTACGCGTCGGCCTTCACCACGGCCATGAGCTGCGCGGTGGGCGCGTGGGCGCGCAGGGAGCGGACGTTGGACGCGATGACGGACAGGTCGACGACGGCTCGGGCGGGGAAGCTCACCGGCCCATCCTCCCACCGCGACCCGGCCCCTCCGCCGACCTCGTCGTCGGCCCTGTCGTCGGCCCTGTCGTCGGCCCTGTCGTCACGCGGGCCGTCGAGCCGGCGGTCCAGCCGACCGTCGGCCGGGACGCGTCCGCGCGGAGCAGCGCGGCCACCGTCTCGGGCAGCGCGAGCGCGACCGCGCGCGCCGTGACGGGACCGCCGGGGTTCGCGGTGCGCGCCGCACGGCCGTGCACGAGCGCGGCGGCCGCCGCGAGCGCGGCCGCGAGCGACGGGTCGTCGGCGACGTCCGCCGCGCGTCCCGCGAGCATCGCCCCCAGCAGGCCCGCGAGCACGTCGCCGGCCCCCGCGGTGGCGAGCCACGCGGGCGCGTCGGACTGCGCGTACGCGGCGCCGTCCGGCCCGACGACGAGCGTGACGTGCCCCTTGACCAGCACGGTCGCGCCCGTGAGCTCGTGCGCGAGGCGCGCGTGCCGCAACGGGTGCGCCTCCACGTGCTCGCGGTCGACGCGGTGCCCGCGGGCCGTCAGCAGCCGCGCGAGCTCACCCGCGTGCGGGGTGAGCACGACGTGCGCGGGCACGCGCGGCGGCAGCAGCTCGAGCGCACCCGCGTCGACGACCGCGGGCTCGGCGCGGTGCAGCACGCCCTCGAAGGCGTGCTCGATGCGCCGCCGCTGCGCGGCGTCCTCGGGCGAGACCCCCGGCCCGAACACCCACGCCTGCACGTGCCCCGGCCCGGCCACCACCTCGGGCCGCCGCGCGACGACGAGGTCCGCCACGTCACCCAGGTACCGGACCATCCCCACGCCCGCGAGCACGGCGGCCGACGTCGCGAGCACCGCCGCGCCGGGGTAGCGCCGCGCGCCCGCGACCACCCCGACGACCCCGCGCGAGTACTTGTGCGCCGTCGGCCCGGGGACGGGCCACAGCGCGGCGGCGTCGTGGCCCTCGAGCCGCGCGATCGCGGGCCGCCCCGGCAGGTCGAGACCGATGTCGACGACCTCGAGCTCACCCGCGAGCCGGGCCGCCGGCGGCAGCAGCAGCCCCGGCTTGGCGGCACCGAACGTCACGGTCCGGTCGGCGCGCAGCACCGTCCCGGTCGCCGAGCCGTCGTCGACGCCGATGCCCGACGGCGTGTCGACCGCGACGACCACGGGGCCGCGCTCGTCGTCGCGCGCCGACAGCCGTGCCACGAGCGCGCCCGCGACGCCCGTCAGCCCCCCGGGCCGGGCCCCGATCCCCAGGATCCCGTCGAGCACGACGTCCGCACCGGCCGCACGCGCCGCGGCGGCCGCGACGCCGTCCTCGTCGACCACGACCACGCGACCGCCCGCCGCCTCGAGCGCCGCGCGGCCCTCGTCGTGCACGCGCGGTGCGACCGCGAGCGCCACCACGTCCGCACCCCGTGCCCGCAGGTACGCGCCCGCGTGCAGGGCGTCACCGCCGTTGTTCCCCGGCCCGACCAGCAGCACGACGGACCCGCCGACGACGCGACCACGTCGCTCACGCAGCACGCGCGCGACCGCGCCCGCGAGCGCGAACGACGCGCGCTGCATGAGCGGGACACCGTCGGCGAGGAGCGGGGCCTCCGCGGCGCGGACCTGCGCGGACGTCCAGGACAGCAGCACGTGCCCATCCTCGCGCCGGATCCGCGACGAGGCCAACGAGAGCGGTTTGCTACGTTTCCCGCCGGTCCAGTCGTCCCGCCCCGTCGCGTCATCCAGGAGGAACCGTGCACGCCACCGCGAGCGACCCGTCCCCCGCCGCGGTGCTGTGGCTCGTGTGCGCGGTGTGCGCTCTGCTCACCGCCGTCCTGGCGACCCTCGGCGGGCGCTGGCTGGCCGCCGCACGGCGCGTGCACCGCGTGCAGGTGCCGGCACGCGCCCTGTCGTCCGCGTACGTCGGGCCGGGGACGTTCGTCGACGTCGAGTACCCCGGGCCCGACGGCCGCCCGCTGCGGGCTCAGCTGTTCGTCTGGCTCGTGCGCGCGCCCGGCGTGGCGTACACGTTCGACGGCACGGTCTGGGTCGACCCGCACCACCCCGCCGACGTGACCCCGCGCCGCCAGGGACGCACCACGCGTGCGACGCTCACCCTGATCCTCGCCGCGGTCACGCTCGCCGGCACCGTCGGGACGGGCTTCGCCGCGCTCGTCGTCCGGTTCGGTGAGACGTTCCCCGCCTGACCCTGCCGTCCCGCGCCCGCGGGGGTAGCGTGCGCCGCATGCGCTTCGGACTCTTCATCCCCCAGGGCTGGCGGCAGGACCTCACGGGCATCGACGCCTCGCAGCACTGGGCGGTGATGAGCGGGCTCGCGCGGTACGCCGACGAGGGCGACGCGTTCGAGTCGATCTGGGTCTACGACCACTTCCACGCGGTGCCGGAGCCGAACGGCGAGGCGACGCACGAGGCGTGGAGCCTCATCAACGCGTTCGCGGCGAGCACGTCGCGCGTGCGGCTCGGGCAGATGTGCACGTGCATGGCATACCGGAACCCCGCCTACCTGGCGAAGGTCGCGACGACGGCCGACGTGATCTCGGGCGGACGCGTCGAGATGGGCATCGGTGCGGGCTGGTACGAGCACGAGTGGCGCGCGTACGGGTACGGGTTCCCCAGCGCCGGCGAGCGGATCGCGATGCTCGACGAGGGCGTGCAGATCTTCAAGCAGATGTGGACCGACGGCGTCGCGACGTTCGCCGGCCGGCACTACCAGGTGGACGGCGCCCAGCTGTCGCCGCTGCCGCTGCAGGTCGACGGTCCCCCGCTGTGGATCGCGGGCGGCGGCGAGCGCAAGACGCTGCGGATCGCCGCCGAGCACGCGCAGTACACCAACTTCGACGGCAGCCCCGAGGGCTTCGCGCACAAGTCGCAGATCCTCGCGGAGCACTGCGCCGCGATCGGCCGCGACCCAGCCGAGATCACGCGCTCGGCCAACTACAACGTCGTCATCGGCGAGACCGAGGCGGACGTCGACGACAAGGTCGCGTGGCTCGAGGAGCACTACGCGCTGACCGTGCCGGACAAGGCGCCCGGGCTCGCCGAGGACCTCCGCAAGGGGCCGCTGGTCGGCACGCCGGAGCAGGTCGTCGAGAAGCTGACGGCGCTGCGCGAGCTGGGCCTCGGGTACGCGATCACCTACTTCGCCGACGCGGCGTACGACCGCTCGAGCATCGAGCTGTTCGCCGACCAGGTCGTCCCCGCGCTGCGCTGACGTACCCGACCCGGCGCCGCCCGGGGCGGCCGGCGGCCCGTCACCCGCCGTACCGCGCGCACACGGGTGGCGGTCGGGACGTCCGGGCTCGCTCGACCGGGCTACCAGTGGCTGCGTGACGGCAAGGCGATCTCGGGCGCGACGAAGAACACCTACGCGCTCACCTCGTCCGACGCGGGCAAGAAGCTCTCGGTCAAGGTCACGGCCAAGCGTCCCGGCCACCTGGCCGGCACGGCGACGTCGAAGCAGACCGCCGCGATCGCGCGCTGACCGCACGCACCACGCCGGGGCCCGTCACCGCTGTCGCGGTGGCGGGCCTCGGCCGTCCCGACGGCCCCGGCCGGTTCGTCAGTCGCGCTCCGCGACGACCATCGCCGACGCGATGCCCGCGTCGTGCGAGATCGACAGGTGCCACCGCGTGACCCCGAGCTCGGCCGCGCGCGCGAGCACCGTGCCGGTCAGCTCGACCACCGGCTGCGCGCCCACCACCCGCCGCACGGTCGCGTCCTGCCAGGACATCCCCGGCGGCGCCCCCAGGGCCTTCGCGATGGCCTCCTTCGCGGCGAACCGCGCCGCGAGCGACGTCTCGGGCATCACACGCTCGTCGGGCGTGAACAGCCGCTCGCGCAGCGCCGGGACGCGGTGCAGCGTCGCGACGAACCGCGCGACGTCGACGACGTCGATGCCGACCCCGACGATCACGGCTGCGGCTCCAGGTCCTGCTCCTCGACCAGGTGCTTCCACCGCAGCCACTTGCGCTCGACCGCGTCGTCGAGGTCCACGCCGAGGCGGTGCGCGACGATCATGAGCATCCCCAGGACGTCCGCGACCTCGTCGCGCACCGCGGCCGCGAGCTCGGCCGGGTCGCCCTGGTGCCGCGAGCGCCCCGTGGCCGCGAGGTAGGCGCGCGTCAGCTCGCCGACCTCCTCGCCCAGCTTGAGCACCGCCCAGTCGTCGGTGCGCTCGATGCCGTGCAGCCGCGCGTAGACGCGGCTGATCGTCTCGACCTCACGCTGCGCGTCGGCGAGCTCCACCGCTCACTCGACCGTGACGGACTTGGCGAGGTTGCGCGGCTGGTCGACGTCGAGGCCCTTGGCGGTCGCGAGCTCGCACGCGAAGATCTGCAGCGGCACCACCGCGAGCAGCGGCGCGAGGAGCGTGGGCGACTGCGGGACGTAGAACACCTCGTCCGCGAACGGGCGGACCGCCTCGTCGCCGTCCTCGGCGATCACGAGCGTGCGCGCGCCGCGCGCCCGGATCTCCTGGATGTTCGAGACGACCTTCGAGTGCAGCGAGTGCCGGCCACGCGGCGAGGGCACCACGACGAACACGGGCTGGCCGGGCTCGATCAGCGCGATCGGGCCGTGCTTGAGCTCGCCCGCCGCGAAGCCCTCCGCGTGGATGTACGCGAGCTCCTTGAGCTTGAGCGCACCCTCCATCGCGACCGGGAAGCCCACGTGCCGGCCGAGGAACAGCACCGACTGCGTGTCCGCCATCCACCGTGCGATCTCCCGCACGCGGCCCGCCCGGTCGAGGACCTGCTGGATCTTGTCCGGGATGGCGCGCAGCTCGTCGAGGATGCGCGCGACCTCGTCGGCGTACATGTTGCCGCGCAGCTGCGCGAGGTACAGGCCCAACAGGTACGCCGCGGTGATCTGCGACAGGAACGCCTTCGTCGAGGCGACCGCGATCTCCGGGCCGGCGTGCGTGTAGAGGACCGCGTCGGACTCGCGCGGGATCGTCGAGCCGTGGGTGTTGACGATCGCGAGCACCTTCGCGCCCTGCTCGCGCGCGTGCCGCACGGCCATCAGCGTGTCCATCGTCTCGCCGGACTGCGAGACGGCGACGACGAGCGTGCGCTCGTCCACCACGGGGTCGCGGTAGCGGAACTCGTGCGCGAGCTCGACCTCGACCGGGATCCGGCACCAGTGCTCGATCGCGTACTTGGCGACGTGCCCCGCGTACGCCGCGGTACCGCACGCGACGACGACGATCTTGTCGACCGCGCGCAGCACCGACTCCTCGATGCGCACCTCGTCGAGCACCAGGCGCCCGCTCACGTCGGTGCGGCCCAGGAGCGTGTCCGCGACCGCGTGCGGCTGGTCGTGGATCTCCTTGTCCATGAAGGAGCGGAAGCCGCCCTTCTCCGCTGCCGCCGCGTCCCAGTCGACCGTGTAGCGCCGCGCCTGCGCGGGCACGCCGTCGAAGTCGGTCACCCGCACCTCGTCGGGCGTGATCGTCACGACCTGGTCCTGGCCCAGCTCGAGCGCCTCGCGCGTGTGCGCGATGAACGCCGCGACGTCCGAGCCGAGGAAGTTCTCCCCCGTACCCAGCCCGACGACGAGCGGCGAGTCGTGCCGGGCGCCGACCACGGTGTCCGGCACCGCGGCGTGCACGGCCAGCAGCGTGAACGTGCCCTCGAGCGCGCGGGCCACGCGGCCCATCGCGGTCGTCAGGTCGCCCGTCTCGGTGTACGCCCGGGCGAGCAGGTGCGCGACGACCTCGGTGTCGGTCTCCGAGGCGAACTCGACACCGTCCGCCACGAGCTGCGCCTTGAGAACCGCGAAGTTCTCGACGATGCCGTTGTGGATGACCGCCAGGTCCCCCGCGACGTGCGGGTGCGCGTTGACGTCCGTCGGCCCGCCGTGCGTGGCCCAGCGGGTGTGGCCGATCGCGGCGGTCGCGTCCGGCAGCGGGTGCGCGTCGATCTCCTCGACCAGGTTCGCGAGCTTGCCGGCCTTCTTGGCGGTGGCGAGGACTCCCGACGGGCCGACCAGCGCGACGCCCGCGGAGTCGTACCCGCGGTACTCGAGCCGCCGCAGACCTTCGATGACGACCTCGAGGGGGCGGGCGCTGGCGACCGGGCTACCGACGTAGCCGACGATTCCACACATGAGGGCGAGTCTATCCGGCGCCCCGTACGGGGCTCGCGGCGTGGCAGGTCGCCCCCGTCACGTGGCCAGCCGCCGCGTCCGGCACAATCGGGGGGTGCTCCCGTCGTCGTCGACGCCGTCCCTGGCCCCCGCCACCCCGTACGTCGACCTCGACCGGGAGGCGTGGCGGCGGCTGTCGGCGTCCACCCCCCTGCCGCTCACCGACGCGGACGTCGAACGTCTCGCGGGCATCGGGGACCCGATCGACCTCGCCGAGGTCGACGCGATCTACCGCCCCATCTCGCGCCTGCTCGACCTGTACATCGAGGCCACCCGCGGTCTGCACGCCGCGTCGTCGACGTTCCTGCGCGAGGACATCACGCCCACGCCGTTCGTCATCGGGGTCGCCGGGTCCGTCGCGGTCGGCAAATCGACCACCGCCCGCCTGCTGCGCGAGCTCCTGGCCCGCTGGCCCGCGACGCCGCGCGTCCAGCTGATCACGACCGACGGCTTCCTGTACCCGAACGCCGAGCTCGAGCGCCGCGGGCTGATGCAGCGCAAGGGGTTCCCCGAGTCGTACGACCGGCGCGCGCTGCTGCGGTTCGTGTCCAAGGTCAAGGCGGGCAAGCCCGAGGTCACGGCACCGGTGTACTCGCACCTGACGTACGACATCGTCCCCGGCGAGCACATCGTCGTGCGGCGGCCCGACGTGCTGATCGTCGAGGGGCTCAACGTGCTCCAGCCCGCGCGCCCCTCGGCCGAGGGCAGCTCCAGCCTCGCGGTCAGCGACTTCTTCGACTTCTCGATCTACGTCGACGCCAAGCCGCGCGACGTGCGGCAGTGGTACGTCGACCGGTTCCTCAGCCTGCGGCAGACCGCGTTCGCCGACCCGGCCTCGTACTTCCACCGGTACGCGTCGTTGTCGGACGACGAGGCGGTCGCGCGCGCCGAGTCGATCTGGGACTCCATCAACTCCCCGAACCTCGAGCAGAACATCCTGCCGACGCGCAGCCGCGCGACCCTCGTCCTCACCAAGGGCTCCGACCACAGCGTCCAGCGCGTGCGCCTGCGCAAGCTCTAGGACCGCCCGCCCCTGCGGGTCACCGCGTGTGCGGGCCGTGGTGCTGCGGTGTGCGGACCTTGTCCGCGGGCGCCTGCGGCGGGTCGGTGGGGGCGGGCGACTCGTCCGCCTCGAGGATCGCGGCACCGTCCGGGTCCGCGCGCGACAGCCAGCGGCGCAGTGCCCAGTCGACGACGACGCCGATGACGACGCCCCCGACCACCCCGACGACGACGCCCCACAGCGGCGAGTGGTCACGGAACGCGGCACCCGCGCTCACGCCGATCACCGTCGAGTAGCACGCCCACGTCACGGCGGCGATCGCCGCGAGGAACGTGAACCGCCGGCGCGGGAACCCGACGGCACCCGCGGTCATGTTGACCGCCACGCGGCCCACCGGGATGTACCGCGCGGCGATGATGAACGACGCGCCGCGGCGCTCCAGCGCCCGCTCGGCCCACGCCAGCGCGGCCTGCCCACGGCCCGAGCGGAAGAGCCGCAACCGGTGCACGGGCACGCGGCGGCCGATGCTGAAGGCGATCTGGTCACCCGTGAACGCGCCGAGCGCGGCGACCGGGACGACGACCCACAGGTTCGGCTCGCCCCCGGGGCCCACCGCGAGCGCGGCGAGCGCGATCACGACGGACTCGCTCGGGATCGGGGGGAAGAAGCCGTCGATCGCCGCGAACAGGTACATGACCAGGTAGATCCACGGCGACGCCGCGAGATCGAGCGCCCACTGCTCCAAGCCCATCTCGCTCCGTCCCTCCGCCGGTCCCCCTGCGGTCCGCTGACCACGGACCTTGGTCCACCGTACGGGCCCGTGGCTGGTCCTGGTATCCGTGACCGCCCCGGCTCACCCCTGACGGGCAGCGGCCGGCCTGCTCGCGTACCGGTCCTTCCTGCCCAACGCGTGGCGCCGCCCCGGGGTTCCGGCGCCGCGCCACGTCCCCGCTGGTCAGCTCGGCAGCGGGAAGCCCAGCGCTGCCGACGCGGCCTCCGGCCGCGGCTCGCTCGCCCAGCGCAGACCCAGCTCGTCGGCCGCCGCGAGCGAGCGCAGCTCCGCGCGGTCCAGGTAGAGCGTCCCGCGCAGGTGGTCGGTCTCGTGCTGCACGATGCGCGCGGGCCAGCCGGTCAGCACCTCGTCGAGCGCGGCGCCCGTCTCGTCCTGGCCCGTGAGCCGGACCCTGCGGTGCCGTGCGACGACGGCCTGGTAGCCGGGCACCGACAGGCAGCCCTCGTAGAACGCGGCGCGCTCGTCGTCGGCCGCCTCGTACGCGGGGTTCACGAGCACCCGCGCCTCGACTCGGACCCGCTCACGCACCTCCGCGACGCGCTCGTCGCTCACGCCCGGGTCCTCGACCACGGCGATCGCGAGCGGCAGGCCGATCTGCGGCGCCGCGAGCCCGACCCCGGGTGCGTGGCGCATGGTGCGGTGCATGACCGCGACGAGCGCCGCGAGCTCGTCGTCCGCGAGCTGGCCGTCGTACGCCTGCGCGGTCGCCCGCAGCGCCGGGTGACCCGCGCGGACGATCGGCGCGACGCCCTCGGCGGCCGCCTCGACGACCCGCAGGGTGAGGTCGCGCAGCCGGGCCGCGGGCGACGTCACAGCGCGAGCCGCTCGCGCACCACGTCCGCGAGCCCGGCCGCGACGTCGTCCGCCTCGTCCTGCGTCGCGGCCTCGACCATGACGCGCACGAGCGGCTCGGTGCCGCTGGGGCGCAGGAGCACCCGGCCCGTGCGGCCCAGCCGGACCTCCGCCGCCGCGACCGCGTCGAGCAGCGCCTCGTCGTGCGTGCGGTTCTTGTCGACGCCCGGCACGTTGACCAGCGTCTGCGGCAGCCGCCCGACGAGCGCCGCCAGCTCGTGCAGCGGCGTGCCGGTCGCCGCGACGCGCGACGCGAGGTGCAGCGCCGTCAGCACGCCGTCACCCGTGGTCGCGTGCTTCGACATGATGATGTGGCCCGACTGCTCGCCGCCGAGCGTGTACCCGCCCGCGCGCATCGCCTCGAGCACGTACCGGTCGCCCACCGCGGTGTCGAGCACCCGGATCCCGACCGACTCCATCGCGAGCTTGAGGCCCAGGTTGCTCATGACGGTCGCGACGAGCGTGTCCTGCGCGAGCTCGCCCGCGTCCCGCAGCGCGACCGCGAGAACGCCCATGATCTGGTCGCCGTCGACGAGCGTGCCTGAGCTGTCGACCGCGAGGCAGCGGTCCGCGTCACCGTCGAACGCGACGCCCAGGTCGGCGCCGGACGCCACGACGAACGCCTGGAGCTGCTCGGGGTGCGTCGAGCCGCACTTCTCGTTGATGTTGCGCCCGTCCGGCGAGGCGTTGATGACGACGACGTCGGCGCCGGCCTCGCGCAGCGCGGCGGGGCCGACCTCGCTCGCGGCGCCGTTCGCGCAGTCCACCGCGATGCGCAGGCCGGTCAGCGGCGTGCCGATGCTGGCGACGAGGTGCTGCACGTACGCGTCCCCCGCGCCGCCGGTGTCCACCCGGATGCGGCCGACCGCACCGCCCGAAGGGCGCTGCCAGTCCTCGCCGATGCGCGCCTCGATCTGCGCCTCGAGGTCGTCGTCGAGCTTGTGCCCGCCCCGCGCGAGGAACTTGATGCCGTTGTCCGGCATGGGGTTGTGTGACGCGGACAGCACGACGCCGATGTCGACGCCCGTCGTCGCGGTCAGGTACGCCACCGCGGGCGTGGGCAGGACGCCCACGTTGTGCACGTCGACGCCCGCCGACGCGAGGCCGGCCGCGATCGCCGCGGTCAGGAACTCGCCCGACGCACGCGAGTCGCGCCCGACGACCGCTCGGGGCCGGTGGCCCTCGAACTCCCCGCGCGTGCCGAGCACGTGCGCCGCCGCGACCGCGAGGTCGAGCGCGAGCTCCGCCGTGACGTCCCGGTTCGCGAGCCCGCGCACCCCGTCGGTACCGAACAGCTGGCCCATGTCAGACCCCTTCGTCGTCGCGCTGCAACGTTACTGGTCCCGCGGGCAGGCCGCGGGCGGGCGTGCGCGTCCGGCGTGGACGCGGCCCGGACATGCCGATGGCCCCGACGGTCGAGCGACCGCGGGGCCATCGGGCCGCGCTGAGGATCAGCGCTTCGAGTACTGCGGCGCCTTGCGGGCCTTCTTGAGACCGGCCTTCTTGCGCTCGACCACACGCGCGTCACGCGTGAGGAAGCCGGCCTTCTTGAGGGCCGGGCGGTTCGACTCCGCGTCGATCGCGTTGAGCGCACGCGCGATGCCGAGTCGGACGGCGCCGGCCTGGCCGGACACGCCACCACCGGTCACGCGGACGATGACGTCGAAGCGACCCTCGACGTCCACGACCTTGAGCGGGGAGTTGACGAGCTGCTGGTGCACCTTGTTCGGGAAGTAGTCCTCGAGGGTGCGGCCGTTGATCTTCCACTCACCGGTGCCGGGGACGAGGCGCACACGCGCGATCGCCTCCTTGCGGCGGCCGAGCGCCTGGCCCGGCGCGGTGATGCTCTGGCCACGGCCGGTCGGGGCCGAGGTCTCGCTGGTGTAGCTGCTGGGCGCGTCGCCCTCGAGGTCGTAGTCGACCGTCGTCTCTGCCACGGGGATGTCCTGTCGTCTCTACTGTCGCGCCGGCCGTCAGGCCTGCTGCGCGACCTGGGTGATCTCGAACGGCTTCGGCTGCTGCGCCTGGTGCGGGTGCTCGGCACCCGCGTAGACCTTGAGCTTGCCGAGCTGCTGACGGCCGAGCGAGCTCTTGGGGAGCATGCCCCGCACAGCCTTCTCGATCGCACGCTCGGGGTGCTTGGCCAGGAGCTCCGAGTACGGGGTGGCACGCAGGCCGCCCGGGTAGCCGGAGTGGCGGTACGCGAGCTTGGCCTCGCGCTTGTTGCCGGTCAGGGCGACCTTGTCCGCGTTGATGACGATGACGAAGTCACCGCCGTCGACGTGCGGGGCGAAGGTGGCCTTGTGCTTGCCGCGCAGCAGCGTGGCCACGTGGGTGGCCAGACGGCCGAGGACGACGTCGGTCGCGTCGATGACGTACCAGTTCCGCTCGATCTCGCCCGGCTTCGGGGTGTACGTACGCACGGTCGTTGCCTTTGTCTCGTGTTGCGTCGTGTGGCGACCGTCCATCCGCGCGCGGGCGCGGCGGGGCGGTCGATGCTGTCGGTGGCGCATCCGCGACCGGCGAGTGGGAACGCACCGACCTACCATCGCCTCCGCGTGGTGAGAAGCCACGGGCGCACGACAGGGACGCACAACGACTCAACAGACTACCTGGGCCGGAGAACACGGGTCAAAACCACGTCCGTCACACCCTCCCCCCGACACCCTCCCCCGACACCCTGCCCCCTCGCCCCCACACCCCCCGACCCCGCCATCGCTCCGGCTCTCGGAGCCGAGACCCGGAGCAAACACTGGGTCGGCCGACGTCCCACCGACGAGACCGTCGTTGCTCCGGGAACGGCGGACGAGAACCGGAACAACCACAGGGTCGACGCACCACCACGCCACACCGCCATCGCTCCGGCTGTCAGGGCGGAGACCCGGAGCAACCACGGGGTCGACCGTCATCCCCTCGACGAGACCGTCGTTGCTCCGGGAACGGACGACGAGAACCGGAACAACCACGGGGTCGACGGAGGGTGCTCGACGGGAGCTGGGGGCGGCGGTGGGTGCGGCGGGTGGTCGGCGGGTGGGCAGCGGGTGGGCGGCGGGTGGGCGGCGGGTGGTCGGTGGGTGGTCGGTGGGGTCAGCGCAGGGACGTGGACGCGGCGCGGACGACCCGGGCCGTGAGGTCGTCGAGGGTCGGGGTGCGCAGGGACCAGTGCTGCCAGTACAGCGGGACGTCGAGCCACCGACCGGGAGCGACGTCCACGAGCGCGCCGGTCGCGAGGGCGTCGGCGGCCGCCGCCTCGGACGCCATCCCCCAGCCGAGCCCCGCGGCGAGCAGCTCGAGGAACGCGGTGTTCGACGGCACGTGGTGCACGGGCGGCGCGACGTCCCGCCCGACGAGCGCGGCGGCGAACCGGTGCTGCAGCGTGTCCGCGCGGTTGAACGCGAGCACCGGTGCGCGCTCGAGCGCCGCGGCCGTCACACCGTCGGGGAACCAGCGGTCGCGCACCGCGGGTGCGACGAGCCCGAGGTACCGCATGGCCCCGAGCGGCCGGACGCGGCAGCCCTGGACCGCGTGCGCCTGGGCGGTGACGGCCGCGGTGACGGTCCCGTCGCGCAGCAGCTCGGCCGTGCGGTCCTGGTCCTCGCGCCGCAGGTCGACGACGACACCCTCCGGCAGGCCGACGAGCGCGGCGGGGAACCAGCTCGACAGCGAGTCGGCGTTCACCGCGACGGCGAGGCGCGTGGGCGCACCACCGGCCTCGTCGTGGCCAGCCCCCGCGAGCTCGGCCGCCGCGTCCCGCTCGAGGAGGGCGACCTGGCCGGCGAGGCGCGCGAGCACGGCGCCGGGCTCGGTCGCACGGCAGGGCCGCGAGCGCACGACGAGCACCTGCCCGACCCGCTGCTCGAGCGCACGCACGCGCTGGCTCACGGCCGACGGGGTCACGTGCAGCCGGGCGGCGGCGGCCTCGAACGTGCCCTCCTCGAGCACGGCGGCGAGTGCTCGGAGCTGCTCGGCGTCGAGGTTCATGAAGCCAGGCTAATGCTCCCTCAGAAACCTGAGATGGACTCCCAGTCAGCGGGTCTCCTAGCGTCCTCGTCGTGCCTCCTGCCCTCGGTGCCCTCGCGGCCGGCTTCCTCGCGTGCCTCGGCCTGATCGTCGCGATCGGGGCGCAGAACGCGTTCGTGCTGCGCCAGGGCATCCGGCGTGAGCACGTGGCGGTCGTCGTCGCGCTGTGCACCGCGGGGGACCTCGTCCTCACCGCGGCGGGCATCGCGGGGCTGGGACCGCTGGTCGCGGCGCATCCCGCCGCGCTCACGGGCGTGCGGTGGTTCGGCGCCGCGTTCCTGGCCTGGCTCGCCGTCGCGGCGGTCCGCCGCGCGCGCCACCCCGAGCGTCTCGACCCCGCCGCGGCCGGGCCCGCCTCGAGGCGCAGCGTCGTGACGACGTGCCTGGCCCTGACGTTCCTCAACCCGCACGTCTACCTGGACACGGTGGTGCTGCTCGGCTCGCTCGCGCACACCCGGCCGCACCCGTGGGGGTTCGGCGTGGGCGTGGTGCTCGCGAGCGCGAGCTGGTTCAGCGCGCTGGGCTTCGGGGCCACGCGGCTCGCGCCGCTGTTCGCCCGCCCGCGCGCGTGGCAGGTGCTCGACCTCGTCGTCGCCGCCGTCATGGCGACGCTCGCGGTCACGCTCGTCGTCGCGTGACGCCTCAGGCCTCCGACGCGGCCGCCTTCCGGGCAATCTCCCCGCGGTATACGGGTACGGCTTGCTGCTGCTCCGGTCCGCAGTTCAGGTACATCACCGGGTTCTGCCCCTTGAGGTGCTTGACGCTCTTGTTCACGATGTCGGGGCGGTCGATCGCCTTGCCGAAGAAGCCCAGTCGAGGCTTCCCCAACGGTATGTAGTCACGGTCACCCTCCACACGCTCCCGCCAGTACGCGACCTCGTAGGCGGCCCGGACGACACCCTTCGACACCGCGAGCGCGGTGCGGGCGCGCCCGGCTGTCGTTCCGGACATGACCCACCAGCCCCTGGTCGCCTCGTAGAGCTCGCCGCTGGGCATCGCCGGCGTCCAGAGGCGCGGGATCTTGAGAAGGACGAGGCTCTCCTTCGTCTCGCCCAGAGGCGCTGCGTCGTAGATCGAGTTCACGACCTCGGCGTTCGCCCAACCGCGCAGAGCGACATCGTGACCCAGGACCTTGTTCGTCAGGGGGTGCCCAACAGCACGCAGGGCGTCGATCACGCTCGCTTCGACGACGAAGGCGTGCTTCTCGCTCTCGATTCCGTGCCGGACTACCTCCACCTGGACGTGCCCGTCTGAAGCGAGGATCGAACGGATTCGGTCCAGCTTGTCGCTCGGCGCCGCGTCGCCACCGAGAGCGTCCCGCGCATGGTCGAAGGCCCTGTTCCCGATCCCTTTGCCCACGTAGAAGACCGTGCCGTCCCGGCTGTCCCGGAGTAGGTACACGTAGTAGCGCATCGCCTCCTGGGCCAAGGTGCTGAACTCGCGAACTGGTGCCGCTGGCTCAGCCACGTCGGGCCGGGAGCCAGCCGTATCGTGCTGCAAGCCGACGACCGCCTCTCGGTCAGCGCTTGGTCCCATCGGGAGGTTACGAAGGTCGACCGACGTCCGACCGTCCGGGAGGAACAGTCGCCCGTCATCGGTGAGCACCACAACCGGACGACCGAAGGACGACCCGCTCCGTGGGACCCTGACCACCTTCCAGGACCGCACCGTCACCCCGGCCCGCCCCATCTGCATCAGATGCCGCGACGCGTGCTCGAACCCACGCTCGTCGGTCTCCGACCGCTGCTCCCACGGACGGGCGTCCCAGGCACCGTCGGTCGAGAGCGCAGTGAGAATGCTCGCGATCGCGGAATACGTCACTGCGCGCAGCGAAAGCTCCCGCGAGGGCAGAGCCAACCCGAGGCCTGCCAGCATCCGGTCCGCGAGCTGCCCGGACTCGATCTCGAACGCCTCGTCCCACTGCATCCACCCCGGGTGATCGGGCCAGAGATGCAACGCGCCGCCGCGATTCATCGAGACCTCCGCCTCCGAGGGGTCAACGAGCTGGACGTGGAGGTTGTCGTATGCGACACCCTGGGGGTGGTCGTCCCAGAAGACCTCTCGGCCACCGCGACGGACGAGTTCAGCCGCGATCAGCCAGGAACCCGCGTAGCGGTTGCGCCACCCTCCTGCGGCCATCTCAGAGCCGTTCCTCGAGACGTGCTCGTCCCCGCCCTCACGACACATGCGCCCTCCCGGCTGTACGCCCCCGTGCGAATCGGCGCCCGAGTCATGTCGCTCCGCGACATGTTCACCGAACCCTATCGACGCGCCCCTCGTCCCACACGGCGGTCGGTGTCTCGCGCACGCGGCCGTCCGCGCCGAACACCAGGTAGCGGTCGAACGTGCGGGTGAACCAGCGGTCGTGGGTCACCGCGAGGACCGTGCCGTCGAACGCGGCGAGCCCGTCCTCCAGCGCCTCGGCCGAGTGCAGGTCGAGGTTGTCGGTCGGCTCGTCGAGGAGCAGGAGCGTCGCGCCGCCGAGCTCGAGGAGCAGGATCTGGAACCGCGCCTGCTGACCGCCGGACAGCGTCTCGTAGCGCTGCTCGGCCTGCGCGACGAGCTCGTAGCGGTCGAGCGCGCGGCTCGCCTGCTCACGGCCGAGCCCGGCGCGTCGGCCGTCGCCGCGGTGCAGGATGTCGAGCAGCGTGCGCCCCTCGAGGTCGAGGTGCGTGCGGTTCTGCGCGAACCAGCCGGGCCGCACGCGCGAGCCGAGCACCACCGTGCCGGTGTGCGCGACCGGCTCGACCACGGCGTCGTCGGCCGGCTCGTGCTCGGGCCCGGGGTCGGAGCCGCCGCGCGCGAGCAGACGCAGGAAGTGGGACTTGCCCGACCCGTTGGAGCCGAGCACCGCGACCCGCTCGCCGTAGAAGACCTCGAGGTCGAACGGCTCCATCAGCCCCGTGAGCTCGAGGTGCCGCGCGACCACGGCGCGCTTGGCGGTGCGCCCGCCGCGCAGCCGCATCGTCACCGACTGCTCACGCACGCGCACGGCCGGCGGCCCGGCCTCCTCGAACTTGCGCAGGCGCGTCTGCGCGGCCTGGTAGCGCGACGACATGCCGTCGTTGTAGGCGGCCTTCTGCTTGAGCGTCGTGACGAGCGTGCGGAGCTTGGCGTGCTCCTCCTCCCAGCGCCGCAGCAGCTCGTCGGCCCGGCTCATGCGCTCCTCACGCGCCTCGTGGTAGGTCGTGAAGCTCCCGCCGTGCACCCAGACCGAGGCACCTGCGGGCGAGGGCTCGAGCGTCGCGACGTGGGTCGCCACGCGCGAGAGCATCTCGCGGTCGTGGCTGACCAGCAGCACGGTCTTGCCCGCGGCGACGAGGCGCTCCTCGAGCCAGCGCTTGGTGGGCACGTCGAGCGCGTTGTCTGGCTCGTCGAGCAGCAGCACCTCGTCGGGACCGCGCAGCAGCGCCTCGAGGACGAGCCGCTTCTGCTCGCCGCCGGACAGCGTGCGGACCTCGCGGTACTGCGCGCGCTCGAACGGCACGGACAGCACCGCGTCGGTCACCTGGTCCCAGCCGGCCTCCGCCTCGTAGCCGCCGACGTCCGCCCAGTCGACGAGCGCCTGCGCGTACCGCAGCTGGGCGGGCTCGTCGTCGACCTGCATCATCGCGAGCTCGGCGGCGGCGAGCTCGGCGGCCGCGTCCCGCACCGCGGCGGTGGCCAACGACGCGAGCAGGTCACGGACGCTGCGGTCGTCGTCGATGCGCCCCACGTCCTGACGCATGACGCCCAGCCCGCCGGAGCGCGCGACCGAGCCCGCGTGCGGCTGCTCGTCGCCCGTGACGATCCGCAGGAGCGTGGACTTGCCGACGCCGTTGGGGCCGACGAGCGCGACGCGCGCGCCGTCGCCCACCCGGAACGTCACGTCGTCCAGCAGCGGCCGCCCGTCGGGCAGCACGTACCCGACACCCATGACGTCGAGGTGTCCCATGCCCGCCAGTGTGCGGTGCGACCCGCCCGCCGGCCAAAGCCATTGCCGGTGGCGGGCGCCCGGCGGCGGTGCGAAGGTCGACTCATGAGCGAGACACCTGCCAGCAGCACCGACCCTGCCCTCGGCTCGGAGGGTGACACCGACCAGCTCCCTCGCGAGGACACGCTGATCGACCGCGGCGTCGACGACCTGCTCGACGAGGGCTACTCCCCGCCCGAGCGGGACAACCGCTCGCACTACGGCGAGACGGCGTGGGAGGAGAAGCACCGCGAGACGATCGACCAGCGCGTCACGCAGGAGGAGCCCGAGATCTGGGAGCAGGCGCCGCGGGTCACCGGTGACCGTGAGGAGAACCGCGCGGGTCGCCTCGTGGAGGACGACGACGCGGTCGCGGCCGGGGGCACGGACGCGTTCGCGGTCGACTCGGGCGTCGCGGGAGGCGCCGCGAGCGCCGAGGAGGCCGCGGTGCACGTGGTCGAGGAGGTCTACGTCGACGAGGCGTACCGCGACGAGGACTGAGCGCTCGATCGGGCGTACCGCGCCGCCGACCCTCCCCGGCAAGGTCACGATCCGATAACGTCCGGTTCGTGCCGGTTCCCCCGCCCTCCCCCGGACGTCGCGCCACGCGTCCCGACCCCGCCGTGCGACGCGACCCGCGTCGCCGTGACCTGCGCCGACTTTCCGCCCGGCGGCAGGCACGGCGGCAGCGTCGGCGCCGCCTGTCGCACGCCGCACTGGCCCTCGTCGTGCTCGGGGCGCTCGCGCTCGTCGTCCCGGCGGTGCTCGCCCCGGACGCGCACGAGGCGGCGGGCCCGGTCGTCGAGGTCCCCGCCGGGCCGACGACCCCGACCGCCGACCCGCGCGACGGCGTGCGCGAACCCGCGAGCCGTTCGGCGCAGCGGAGCGCCTCGGCCGCACCCACCACGACGACCCCGCCCGCACCCACGACGGCGACGACGACGCGGCCCGGGCAGGACGAGCGCACGGCTCCGTCCCCCTCCGGGCGCCCCTCGTCCCCGCGCGCGACGAGCGCCCCCTCCTCGGCGGCTCCCTCGTCCGCTCCGCCGGACGCCGCACCCACGCCCGCCGACGAGGTCGTCGCCCTCACCAACGAGGCGCGGCGCGACGCCGGGCTGGACCCCCTCGAGGTGTCGACGTGCGCGACGGACCAGGCGGCCGACCGCGCCGCCGTGCTCGCCGCGGAGGACCGCTTCGAGCACGACCCGCTCGAGCCCGTGCTCCAGGCGTGCGACGCGCGTTCCGTCGGCGAGAACCTCGCGCTCGGCTACCCCACGGCGCGCGCGACCGTCGACGGCTGGCTCGACTCACCCGGGCACCGCGCCAACCTGCTGGGCGATTTCACGTCGATCGGCGTCGGGTGCGCGGACACCGACCGCGGACCGCTGTGCGCGCAGGTGTTCCTGGCCTGAGCGTCAGTCCCGCAGCGTCCGGCGCGTCAGCGCCTTGGCCACCTCGATCACGAGAAACACCACCACGGCGCCGAGCGCGGTGATGCCCCACTCGCGCGCGCCGATCGCGGTCGAGCCGAACCAGTCGTGCATGAACGGCGCGTACGTGAACACGAGTTGCAGCAGCAGCAGGGCGCCGGCCGCGAGCCACACGAGCCGGTTCCCGACGAGCACGCGCCACGTGAGGCTCGTCGAGCCCAGGAACCGGCAGTTGAGCAGGTAGGCGAGCTGGCCCAGCGCGAGCATGAGGACCGCGGAGGTCTGGGCGTACTCGTCGGACACCCCCAGCTGGTCCTTCTCGACGAGGAACACCGCGAGCGTGGCCGCACCGATCACGGCGGACGCCACGAGGATCAGGGTGAGCGAGCGCGCGGTGATGACGTGCGCGTCGGGCGAGCGCGGCGGGCGGGTCATGATGTCCGGCTCGGCGGGCTCACCCGCGAGCGCGAGCGACAGCGTCACCGCGGTGATGAGGTTGACCCACAGGATCTGCACGGGCGTGAGCGGCAGCGCGAGCCCGGCGAGCACCGCGACGAGGATGACGAGCGACTGCGCGCCGTTGGTCGGCAGCAGGAACGCCACGGACTTGCGGATGTTGTCGTAGATCCGCCGCCCCTCCTCGACCGCGCGTTCGATGGTCGCGAAGTTGTCGTCGGCGAGGACGATGTCCGCGGCCTCCTTGGTGGCCTCGGTGCCCTTGATGCCCATCGCGATGCCGACGTCGGCGCGCGTGAGGGCGGGCGCGTCGTTGACGCCGTCGCCCGTCATCGCGACGACCTCGCGGTGCGACTGCAGCGCGCGCACGATGCGGATCTTGTGCTCGGGCGACGTGCGCGCGAACACGTCGACCCCGCGCACACGCTGACGCAGCTGCTCGTTGGACATCGCCTCGAGCTCGGCGCCCGTGATGACCTCGGCGTCGTCGTTCGGCTCACCAGCCTCGCCTGCCACGTGGCCGCCGACGATGCCGAGCTCACGCGCGATCGCGAGCGCGGTGCCCGCGTGGTCGCCCGTGATCATCTTGACCCGGATGCCCGCGCGGTGGCAGTCGGCGATCGCCGCGACCGCCTCGGGCCGCGGCGGGTCCACGATCCCGAACAGCCCCAGCAGCTCGAGCTCGGTGCCGACGTCGTCGCCGGCCAGCGCGGTCTCGTCCGTCGCGTCGCGCCGCGCGGCGGCGAGTACGCGCAGCCCCTGCGCGCCGAGCTCGTCGATCTGCCGTTCCCAGTACGCGGTGTCCAGGGGCGCCGAGCCGTAGTCGTCGCGCTGCGTGGTGCAGCGGTCGAGCAGCCGGTCGGGTGCACCGAGGACGTGCACCGCACGCGTGCCGTCGCCGAGTTCGTCGAGCGTCGCGGCGAACTTCGTCGACGACTCGAACGGCACCTGCGCGAGCCGCTGTCCCGCGGGCGCGTAGCCGAGCTTGTCGCCCAGCACGACGACCGCGCCCTCGGTGGGCTGCCCGACGATCCCCCAGCGCCCGTCGGTCTGCACGGCGCGCGCGTCGTTGCACCGGACCCCGGCGCCGACGAGCGCGGCGAGGTCCGCCCGGGCGTCGAGCTCGACCAGGTCACGTGGCCCGTCGTCGTCGTGCAGGCGCACCGCACCCACGGGCTCGTACCCGAGGCCCTCGACGTCGTACGTCGCCTCGGGCGTGACGACGGTGCGCACCGTCATCTCGTTGCGCGTGAGCGTGCCGGTCTTGTCGGAGCAGATCGTCGTGACGGACCCGAGGCCCTCCACGGACGTGAGCTTGCGGGTGATCGCGTGGCGCCTCGCCATCTGCTGCACACCCAGCGCGAGCGTCACGGTGACGAGCGCCGGCAGCCCCTCGGGGACGGCGGCGACCGCGAACCCGATCGCCGCGGACACGAGCTCGTCGAGCGCGAAGTCGTGGATCACGCGGCCGATGACGAGCATCGCGGCGGCCATGAGCAGGATCAGCAGGCTGAGCTGCTTCCCGAGCCGCGCGAGCTGGCGCGTGAGCGGGGTGTCGAGGTGGTCGACCTCCGCGACGAGCTGCTGGATCCGTCCGATCTCCGTGGCACCCGCGGTCGCGGTGACGACCGCGACCCCGCGCCCGGCCGTGACGATCGTGCCGGAGAACAGCATCGAGGACCGGTCCCCCACGCCCGCATCCGCGCCGACCGGCTCCACGTCCTTGCTCGCCGGCACCGACTCGCCCGTGAGCGCGGCCTCCTCGACCTGCAGCGTCGTCGCCTCGACGAGCCGTGCGTCCGCGGGCACCCGGTCGCCCGACCGCACGCGCACCACGTCACCCGGCACCAGGTCGTCGGCCGCGACCGAGCGCCACTCGCCGTCACGTCGCACGTCCGCCTCGAGCGACAGCATCGTCGCGATGCCCGCGAGCGCCTTGTCCGCGCGCCCCTCCTGCACGAACCCGACGACCGCGTTCGCGACCGCCACCGCGAGGATCACCGCGAAGTCGACCCAGTCACCCAGGATCGCCTTGAGCACCGCGGCGGCGAGCAGGATGTAGATGAGCACGTCGTCGAAGTGCTCGAGGAACCGCAGGACGACGTTCTTGCGCGGCGGCTCGGGCAGCCGGTTCGGGCCAACCTCGGCGAGCCGGCGAGCCGCCTGCGCCTCGGTGAGCCCGTCGGGCGAGCTGGCGAGGGTCGTGAACACCGCATCGGGTGTCTCGGCGTGGGCGGCGAGCTCCGGCGCGACCGTCATGGCCTCATCCTGGCCGGGTGCCCGGCCGGGCGCCACGGCTCAGCAGCAGTCGGCCGCCGGGCGCACCTCGTGCTCGCCGCGACGCGCGCGCGTCTGTTCGGCACGAGCCTCGAGCTCGTCGTCGGCCGGGTACTGCACGGCCTCGAGCGTCAGCCCGTGCGCGGCGACCACGTGCGCCGCCGCGTCACGCCGCCGCGCCGCGAGAACCTCCGCGGGCCACGACACCGCGCGCCGCCCCTCCCCCACGGCCAGGCTCGCGCCGACGAGCGAGCGCACCATCGAGTGGCAGAACGCGTCGGCCTGCACAGTCGCGACGACGAGCCCGGCATCGGCACCCTCCGTCGGTCGCGTCCACTCGAAGCGCTCGAGCGTGCGGATGGTCGTCGCGTCCGGTCGCGGCTTGCAGTACGCCGCGAAGTCGTGCAGCCCGACGAGCGCCGCTGCCGCCTCGCACATCGCGTCGACGTCCAGCGCGCGCGCGTGCCACAGCACGTGGCTGCGGGTCAGCGGGTCGCGCGCCGCCGCGTCGTCGCACACCCGGTAGGAGTACCGGCGGCGCAGCGCCGAGAACCGTGCGTCGAACCCCGGCGGCGCGAGCGTCACGCGGCGCACGACGAGGTCCGGCGGCAGCACCCCTGCCAGCCGCGTGAGCACCGCGTCGAGCGGGTCACGCTCGCTGCGTCCCTGTGCCGCAGCGAGCGCGTGGTTGTCCACCTCCACGTGCGCGACCTGCCCACGCGCGTGCACCCCGGCGTCGGTGCGCCCCGCGACCACCAGCCGAGGCGCGGGCACCCCGCGCGGACCCGTGCGCAGGATCGTCGCGAGCCCGTCCTCGAGCGTCCCCTGCACGGTCCGCAGCGCGGGCTGACGCGCCCACCCGGCGAAGTCGCTCCCGTCGTACGCGAGATCCAGACGGAGGCGCACGGCATTCACGCCGCCACGCTACCGGCCCAGCCGACCTCCTCCGCCCCGGACCTGTGACGACCCGCACGCACGGTTGTCCACAGCCCGCCCTGAAGCTCTTGTCGCGGGCCCGACTCGCTGGCAGGGTGCTCGACGATCGACCATTCGGAGGATGCGTGGACCTGCCCTCGTCCGTGACACAGGTGATGGTGCTGGTCCTGGTCGCGCTTCCCGGCATCACCTACGCGACGGTGCGCAACAGGGCGCGCGGCCTCGGGGCATCCACGATCAGCGCCACGCTCAAGGTCGGTGAGGGCCTGGCCGCCGGAGTCGTCTTCGACCTCGTGTACCTGGCCGTCTTCGGGGCGGCCCTGATCGAGGCATTCACGCTCGCGGACGGTCGCTTGCCTTCCGTGCGAGCCGCCGCGACGTACGCACTCGTCCTCGGCGCGGTCGTCCCGGCGCTCGTCGCCTGGATCGCTCACCGGGGAAGCCGATGGACCCGCCCGACGTCAGGCGCGCTCCGCTGGGCCATCCGCAGGGCGCGTCCGCTGCGCCGGGCCGCAGCCGGGTGGTGGACCGCGAACGTCGGCCGCGTCGTCCCCGCGTTCAGCCGAATCCCTACTGCGTGGGACGCTGCGGCGCCGAACCTCGGGAGGCGGTTCGTGCGCATCGAGACCGCCTCCGGCAAGTTCGTCGGCGGCTGGTTCGGCGAGAACAGCTTCGTGAGCACCTACCCGGAGCCGCACGACCTCTACGTCGAGCAGCAGTGGCGGATGTCAGAGACGGGCGAGTTCCTCGGGGCGGTACCAGGAAGCGACGGCTTCTGGTACGCGTTGCAGCCTGGTGACATCATCGACTGGGTCGACCCGGACAACGCGGCTGCCGAATCGGCCACCGCACCATCGACTGGAGGAGCCACCCGTGGTGACTAGCGAACCGCACGCACATCGACGCGCGGCCGACGGCTCCCCGCGCCCGCTGCGGATGCTCATCCAGGAGGGCCAGCGCGGCGCAACACCGGTCGCCACGCGGCTCCCCGCGTCGACAGCGCCCAAGACACCACCCCCGGCAGCGCCGGCTCGTCCACCGCTGCGAAGAAGCTCAACGCGCAGCCCTGAAGGACCCGTGCCGCGACCCGCGGCACACGGTTGGCCGGCAAGTCCGACACTCTCGATGCCGAGAACGCCGCACGAGCCGTTCTGGCCGGGTTCGCGACTGCCACTCCCGAGAGCGCCGACGGTGCCGCAGAGATGATTCGGCAGCTGAAGATCGCCCACGACCAGGCCGTCGAGCACCGACCTGCAGCCATGGTGACGATGAAGGCAATGCTCGTGCACGCACCCGACGAACTGCGTCGAGAGACCGCACGCAAGACCCAGTGAGGGGGGCTGGTGCACGAGTTGGTGACAGCTGGTCTCAGGCGGCGAGTGCGACCTGAGTGGTCATGATGGTCTCGAACTCGATCGGTGTCAGCCGTCGGGTCTGCTGCACGGATAGGTGACAGTCGGTTTCAGGCGGCGAGTGCGACCTGAGGGGTGTTGATGGTCTCGTACTCGATGGGTGTCAGTCGACCGAGTCGGGCCTGGCGTCGTCGGCGGTGGTAGGTCCGTTCGATCCAGATGATGATCGCCAGGCGTAGGTCGGCGCGGGTGGCCCAGTGTCGTCGGTCCAGGACGTTCTTCTGCAGCAGGGAGAAGACAGCTCTCCATGGCGGCGTTGTCCCCGGCGGAGGCGACCTGGCCCATGGACCCGACCAGGTCGTGGCGGGTCAGTTCGCGCAGCACCTTCCTGCTGCGGAACTGACTGGGTTCAACCGGTCGATGCAACACCTGCCCGTTGGAGCGACCGTAGCTGCTCATCGAGGACCTCGGCCGGTGTTCTCCAGCCGAGGACCTTGCGGGGTCTGCTGTTGATCGCGGCCTGGACGGCCAGGAGGTCCTCGGCCGGCCAGCGGGACAGGTCGGTGCCCTTGGGGAAGTACTGGCGCAGCAGCCCGTTGGTGTTCTCGTTCGTGCCGCGCTGCCAGGGTGAGTGCGGGTCGGCGAAGTAGACGGCGATCCCGGTGTCGATCGTGAACTGCGCGTGGGCGGACAGCTCCTTGCCGCGGTCCCAAGTCAACGACCGCAACAGCTCGGACGGCATCGTGGTCATCGTCGCGGTCAGGGCGTCCTTCATCGCGATGGCGCCGTAGCCGCCAAGCGCGGGCCCGTTCTTGACCGGTGGGACTGTCCCGTAGCCCTCGAGACGTGGCAGGTGGACCAGCAGGGTGTAGCGGCTCGTGCGTTCCACGACGGTGCCGATCGCGGACCGGTTCAGCCCGATCATCAAGTCGCCCTCCCAGTGCCCGGGCACTGCCCGGTCCTCGGCCTCGGCGGGCCGCTCGGCCAGGACGACGTCAGCCGTGACGTGCCCCTGGGGCCTGTTGCGGGCCCGCTCCCGGGGCTTGCGCAGCGCCCGGCCGGTCCGCAGGCAGGCCACCAGCTCGCGCTGCAGCGCCCCGCGTCCCTGGATGTAGAGCGCCTGGTAGATCGCCTCGTGGCTGATGCGCATGTCCTCATCGTCGGGGAAGTCGATGACCAGCCGCCGCGAGATCTGCTCCGGGCTCCAGGCCGTCGCCCACCGCCGGTCGCTGCGGTGCGGCTTGTTCAGGCCCTTCCAGGTCGTCGCCGGCCCTGCCGCCAGCGTCCCGTCCGGTCGGCGCAACTGGCCGCTCAGCCGGACCTGGACGTACTCCTGCAGACGAGCGTTGATGACGAGCTTGGCTGGCTTGGGGCGCCGGGCGGCGGTCTGCGCCTTCCACTGCGCGACCGTCGCCCGGTACTCGGGCTTGCCGCCCCGGGTCGCCGCGTTGCGTCGCAGCTCCCGCGAGATCGTCCCCGGATCACGCCCCAGCTCGCGGGCGATCGCGCGAACACCAAGCCCGCGCGCTTTGAGAAGTGCGAGCTCCTCGCGCTCGTGGAACGACAGGTAGCGGCCGGTCGGCTCGGCCAGCGGCAACGGCGCCATCCCGCCAGCGTGACGAAACCACCGCGACCCGACCGGCCACGACACACCAACCCCGGCCGCGGCCTCCTCGGAACTCTTGCCCGCCGCGATCAACCGCCAGAACTCCCGCTCCACATGCCGAGCGGGAATCGGCCGCCCCGGTGAACGCATCGCCGGTCGCAACGCCCGGTCCGCCTGCTGCTGCCGTCGCACCACCTGACACCTCCGTGATCACGAGGTGTTGCGACGACCGGTTGAGTCCGCCCTGGCTGCCTCGATCGGAGTGCACGATGCACCCGGCGACGTCACGACGGCGTTGTACGGCGCCGGCCAGGGCGTTGACTGCGATCCGGGACTTCATGCGGTCGCTGATCGAGTACCCCACGATCCGGCCCGAGTACACGTCTTTGATCGCGCACAGGTACAGCTTGCCCTCGGCGGTGGGGTGCTCGGTGATGTCCCACAGCCACAACCGGTTCGGGGCGTTGGCGCGGAACTGGCGGCGCACGAGGTCGTCGTGGGCCGGTGGCCCGGGCTTCTTGCCGTTCTTGGCGCGGCCCTTGCCGAACACCGACCACCACCGGTTGTCCCGGCAGATCCGCCACACCCGCCGGTCACACGCTGCCAGGCCGGCCGCGGCGGCCTCGTCGGCCAGCAGCCGGTGCCCGAACTCCGGGTCGCCGCGGTGGGCGTCGAACAGGACGTTCGCCAGATACGCCTCCTCGAGGTCGCGGGCGGTCACCGGTGCGGCGAGCCACCGGTAGTAGGGCTGGCGGGCGAGCTTGAGGACCCGGCACGTCACCGCGACGGGAATCCCGTGACCGGCGAGCTCTTTCACGAGCGGGTACATCATTTTCCCGGCAGATGCGCCTGGGACAGGTACGCCGCGGCGCGGCGCAGCACCTCGACCTCCTGCTCGAGAAGCCGGTTGCGGCGGCGCAGCTCGCGCAGCTCGACCGACTCGCTGGTCGTCACGCCGGGTCGGTTGCCGTCCTCGACGTCGGCGGCATGCATCCAGTTGCGCAGGCACGAGTCGGAGATGCCGAAGTCCTTCGCGATCTGCGAGACCGGCGCTTCGCCGCGCCGGGCGATCGCCACGACGTCGTCGCGGAACTCCTTGGGATAGGGTCTGGGCACGATGCACATCCTTCCAGCGGCACCTCACGGCACCGCAGGTCAGGTGTCACCTATCCGTGCAGCAGACCCGCCCTCGGGTTCCGCAACCTGACCAACTACATCGTCCGCAGCCTGCTCGAAACCGGCGCTTCACGACTACACCCTCGACTGCGATGAGCCGCGGAAGCTCGCGCGGACCTCATGCGCCCCCCGAACGAACTTTCCGGAAGCGACGAGCCTCGATCCCTCGTAGAGCTCGACCTTCTCGAGCTGAGCAAATGCCGCGCCGAGCATTTGAGGGTGCATTACTCGAATGTCGACAAGCACCTCTTCGCCGAGCGCAAAATGCGAAATGCCCGTAGCGCTCTCGACGACACATGAGGTCTGGAACTCGCCGAGTTCCAGTTGCGAGCGAACACCAGACAGCGGCGCGCTCACCCGCCCACCCTCTTCAGACCGAAGGAAACGAATCAGCGCCCGTCGAACCGAGAGCTCTTTCGATTCAGAATGCATGCGTAACCCCTATGAGCCCGGCATGAAACACGTCGCTCTGCCACCCAGGCTGAACGGCGTACACGCCGTTTCCGAAAATCAGCGGATCAATGCGAGTGGAAACTCTGCGACTCCGTCGATCGCCGATCTATTCACTGTTGCCTTGAGCACCGCGACCTTCGAAAGGATCACTGCGCTCACCTCGCAAAGTTTAGGGGAACGTGGACTCTTGTGACGTTTGTGCGTGGGCCGATCTTCCCTTGACCGGGAGACGGTGGGTTAAGACGGTGATCGCGGTGCCATGGAAGAGTCACTTGGTGAACTCCTGGCTGAGCAATCGTCCCGTCACCGGGTCGAGGCGGACGCGGTACCCGGTCCACGTCGCTGCCAGGAGGACTCCTTCGATGCCTACGTCCACCCCGACGAATGCATCCGCCGATCCGACCTCGGGAAGTTCACCCCGCCATGCGACCTCACCAGAGGACGTGACTCGCACGAGATTCCGAACTCGGCCTCCACCAGTTGGCGGGTCTAGCAGTGCAATCGCCGAACGACCATCCGGAGCTACGTGCAGATCTCGGACCGGCATACCGTCCGGCATGCCGGTCCACAACTCACGCGCGCCTTCCGATGCGATCGTGAGGACCCCGCTACTCACCGAGAAGAAGAGCCGGCTACTCACGGGAGGATCTCTCCCTTCCCGAAACTGGAGAGCGGGATGCGCTCCAGCAGTTGGGCTTGTGCCCATCCGCCAGGCTGACCGAAGGCCGGTGCCGCGGTCCCCACCTGCATGCGCACGCCCGGTGGGAGGGTCACCCGCGAGACGTAGGTTGCCGCGTTCTCAGCCGGGAGTGCAAGACCCTCCCGCGCCGCAACCGACGAGACCGGCCTGATCGGGGTCAACCACGAACCGGCCTGGTCCGCGCCACCACCCCAGACCCGATACATCGTCTCGCCCTCGCACGACAGCCGACTCAATGAGTTTCCGGCCCACGGTGCAACCCGCGCCGACGCCTTAATCGCTGCGATGCCGGTGTTTGCGGCCGTCTCGACGGCTGCGCGGGCGGAGAGTGACGCGGCGGCCTCCGCGAGTACCTTCTCGCTCAGGTTACCGACGTAGGAGGTCGCCTTGGCGGCGTTGCCCGCGTTCCCGCCGATCAGGATCTGGGGGCCGGCCCACTGTCCGATGTCGTCGGAGTACGCGTAGATGCTGTTGGTGTTCGGGTTCCCGAACCGCCCGATGGTCCCTGGGGTGACGAGGTCGACCGCGCCCAGCACGGCGTCGGCTGATCCGGCGCCCCACGACTGCAGGCTGTTGACGATGATGCTCTGACCGTCGGAGTCCTCCAACCACGTGCTGTACCAGTTCGCGGTCCCCCGCACGGCGACCATGCCCGCCTGCTGGAAGCAGTACCGCACGCTCGTCGCGCTACGCCGCTCGTCCGCCGACCTCGCCTCGGGCGACCTGGCCGCGACGGACCTCATGTGGTCCGGCCCCGACGACAGCGCCGGCCCGTGGCGCGGACTGCTCGACCTGCGCCGCGGCGACGCACGCATCCTGGTCAACCTCGACGACGACGAGCGCGCGATCACGCTCGAACCCGACGTCCCGCTCGTCGTCGCCGCGGCATGGAACACCGTCCGCTACGACGGCCCGGACACGCTCGCTACACACCCGTCGGATAGATCCCAGTGTGGCGAGCAAGCACCGCGACGTGCGTGCCCACCAAACCCACGGGGGGTTCACCGACAGTCTCAATGAGAACGATCGAATGCACGATGCGCAGCGTCAGAATTCCATCCTGGTCAACGCCCTCGACGACTCCTTGTAGCAGCAACTCGCCGTCCGCCGGGGCAATGCCTCCAGGGAGGTCCGGAGCGACAAAGATGTCGGCCCAGTCGATCTGCCCGGGAACCTCGAGTTCAACATCAACCTCGGTCACGGCCGTCGGAGGGGCCTCGCCTCGCCACAGACCAGTGCCAGACACTCCCGAGGCAGTCACGACCACAGTAGGAGGGTCGCCCTCGGCGACCTCGCCGAGGGCGACGCGCATCACCAGGCTCCCTTCGGGAAGGGCACCCGCACGAGCACGTTGTCGACGAACCAGGTGTTCGAACCCGGGTCGAAGCTCCACGTCTCCTCGTGGAAGTGAAACCTCGTCCGGGAACTGCCCATCTCATGTGGACCGAAGCGGATGCTCCGGGCGCCGTCTGCCGAAACGATCCTGTTCGGGTCAGGCAGACCGGTACGAGGGTGGGTGTTCGTGGTCGGTCCCTTCCCCAAGAAATCGTCCCAGCGAGCAACGGCCTCACTTGGCTTCAGCGCCTGGGCCGCCGTTCGCTCGGCCGCAACCACCGAAGGAGCGGCCTCTACGGCCGTTTCGACGGCTGCGCGAGCCGACAGTGACGCCGCGGCCTGCGCGAGTGCCTTCTCGCCTAGGTTACCGACGTAGGTGGTCGCCTTGGCGGCGTTGCCCGCGTTCCCGCCGATCAGGATCTGGGGACCGGCCCACTCTCCGATGTCGTCGGAGTACGCGTAGATGCTGTTGGTGTTCGGGTTCCCGAACCGCCCGATGGTTCCTGGGGTGACGAGGTCGACCGCGCCGAGCACGGCGTCGGCTGATCCGGCGCCCCACGACTGCAGGCTGTTGACGATGATGCTCTGACAGTCGGAGTCCTCCAACCACGTGCTGTACCAGTTCGCAGTCCCCCGCCCGGCTCGGGCGATCGGATCGGTGAGCCAGTCCCAGCTGATCATCAACCCGGTGGGGTCTGACCAGGTGGTCGGGTTGTTGTTGGCGTAGACGTAGGCGTTCCACTGCTGAGGGTTGGTCAGGTCGAGTACCGGGTCGACGGAGATGAACCGGCCGGTGGTCTCGTCGTAGTAGCGGGCACCGACCTGCGTCAGACCGGTACTCACGTCTCGGGTCTTGTCGAGGAACTGCCGCTCACCGGGGACGTCGACGCCCGCGCTGCGGGCCGCGCCGAACGGGTCGGTGTACTGCTTGACGACACAGGCCGCGGTCCATGTGGTGTTCGCGATCGCGATCAGGGCCGTGCCGTGCAGGTCGGCGACCAAGGACGTGACCGCCCCCAGACCCTTGCCGGTGCGCACGGCCACGGTCTGCCCGTCGAACGAGTAGTACCGCACCGCGGAGACGACCTCGCCGTGCTCGACGCGGATCTCCTGCCCACCAGGCAGGTAGACCGTCGTGCCGGAGGAGTCCGTGCGGGTCAGACGCTCACCGTCCGCGTCGTAGACCATCGAGGTCCTCGACCCCGCAGCGCCCACCGCCGTGAGCTCACCCTCACCGTCCCACACCAGCGGCCCCGAACCCGGCCGCGCGGTCTGCCGCCCGGCCGCGTCGTACTCGTAGCCCGCGGTCGTGGGCGCCGCCCCGTTCACCGAGGATGCGCGGCCGATTGACCCGGCTTGTCCCGGGACCTTCGTCTCGGTGGTCAGTCGGGGCGGCTTGTCGCGCTCCACGTGGGCGCGGGGCGTCCTCTAGCGTGGCGGTGTGCCTGAGGTGGAGCCGTACACGCTCGCCGTGGACTGCGGCGGGGGTGGCATCAAGGCGTCGGTGCTCGACGCGGCCGGGACGTTGCACGCGCCCGCGGTGCGGGTCCCCACGCCGTACCCGTTGCCGCCGCAGCGGTTGGTGGAGACGATCGCGGGTATCGCGGCGGACCTGCCGCGCGCGGACCGGCTGACGGTCGGGATGCCGGGGATGATCCGGCACGGCGTGGTCGTCGCGACCCCGCACTACGTGACGAAGCACGGGCCGCGGACGGCGGTCGACCCGGACCTCGTCGTGGCGTGGGCGGGGTGCGACATCCGCGCGGCGCTCGAGGCCGGGCTGGGGCTGGCGACGATCGTGCTGAACGACGCCGAGGTGCACGGGGCGGGCGTGGTCTCGGGGACGGGGCTGGAGCTGGTGCTGACGCTCGGCACGGGGCTCGGGTCGGCGCTGTTCGACGGCGGGGCGATCGCGCCGCACCTGGAGCTGTCGCACGCGCCGGTGCGCCGCGCGGTGACGTACGACGAGTACATCGGGCAGCCGGAGCGGCGTCGGCTGGGCAACGCGCTGTGGTCGCGGCGCGTACAGCGCGTGGTCGAGGGGTTCCGGCCGGTGTTCCACTGGGACCGCCTCTACCTGGGCGGGGGCAACGCGCGGCACGTGACACCGACGGTCCGGGAGCGGCTCGGTGACGACGTCGTCGTCGTGCCGAACCAGGCCGGGATCGTCGGCGGCGTGCGGGCATGGACGTTGACGCGCGCGCGCTGATGCCGTGTCGGCTCGCCGGCGCCGTTACCGTGTCCCGCCATGGGCTGGTTCTCCCGACGACCTGACGACGACCCGACGACGGCCGCTGCGACCGGTGGGGACGCCTTCGCCGACGACGCGCTCGCGCCGCTCGGCCGCGCGGACGCGGACTGGCTGCGGTCCGCCGCGCTCGCGGGGTTCACGCGCATCGGAGTCCCGGGGGTCGAGGCACGCGCCGACCACCTGGTCGACGCGGCGGGCAAGCAGTACGGGCTGACGAACCTCGCAGCGCTGCTCGCGCAGCAGGACCGCGCGCAGTGGCAGGGGGTCGTGGACACGCACTGAGCTCGCTCGCGCTCGCGCTGCGGCGGGCGGAGTCGACGTACGACGAGGTCGCGCACCTCCTGGTCGCGCGCGTCATGGTCGAGGCGGACCTGCCGGTGCTGCCGCCGGACGCCGGTCCGTCGCTCGGCGGCGGGCTGTGCGTGCGCGCGGCGATCGACTACCCCGAGTCGGTGTCGGTGCTGTACGACGACCGGCTGGGCGGCTGGGAGGTCACCGGGGACGCGGCGCTCGCGGGTCTGCGCCGCCTGCCGGCGCCCGCGCACGAGACGTTCGAGCACGACGTGCACCTGTTCGAGGCGGCGGACTTCTTCGGTGCGTCGCGCGTGCTGGTGCACGACGAGCTGCTCGACTCGGTCGGTCTCACCGACCGGCCGTACGGCACGCTCGTCGTGCTGCCCGCGCGCGCGCTGCTCGGCGTGCACGTGCTGCGCGACGCCACGGTGGTCCACGCGCTGCACCTCATGGCCCGGCTCGCGCGCGCCGCGCAGTCGCAGCCGGGCGCCATGAGCCCGCACGTGTACTTCCGCGCGCCCGACGGCACGCTGCAGCAGGTCACGCGGTACTCGGACGAGAAGATCGACATCCTCGTGGAGGGTGCGTTCGCGGACGCGATGCGGGCCGCGCGGCTCGTCGACTGACCCGCGCCGGGCGCTCGGTACAGTCGGGGCACCATGTCGAGCGAGACCCCGAGCCCCGAGCAGCCGCAGACCCCCGTCGTCGTCCCCCTGCCGGACGGCTCGTCCGCGACGCTGCGCGTGGGCGAGGCTCCCACGGTCGACGAGACGGTGCTGGCGGCACTGCGCACCCTGCCCGCACCTGAGCACCAGGTCGCGTCGTTCGCGGTGCACGCGTTCTCGGGGGACTCGCTCACGGCCGGCCGCGTGCTCGTCGTCGAAGACCTGCTGGTGACGGTCGACGACGAGCCCGCACCGCACGGCCTGCTGGTCGCGGTGCCCGACGCGCGCTCGTTGCTGGTGCACGCGGTGCGCGACGAGCACGTGCTGCGCGCCGCGCACCTCATGGCGACCATCGCGCGGCTGCGGCAGGGCGAGGCGGACGCGATCGACGCCGACGTGTTCTACCGCGCCCCGGACGGGACGCCGCAGCGCATCACGGCGCACGCCGACGCCGAGGTCGAGGTGCACGTCGAGGGCGCGTTCGCCGACACGCTCGCGGCGATGGGCCTGATCGACCGCAGCCGCCGGGCGCGCCGCGCGGCGAAGCGCGCGAAGCGCTGACGAGATCCGCGCCGACGAGGTTCGCGCTGCCGCTGGCGTCCACCGCGGGCACGATGGCTCGATGACGAGCGAGCCGACCCTGTGGACCGTCGGGCACTCGACGCGCCCGTTCGACGAGCTGCGCGCGATGCTCGACGACGCGGGGGTGACATGCCTGGTGGACGTGCGCCGGTTCGCCGGCTCGCGCCGCAACCCGCAGTACTCCCCGGACGCGCTGCGCGAGCAGCTCGGTGACGCGTACCTCCCGCTGCCCGCCCTGGGTGGTCGTCGGACGCCCGCACCGGACTCCCCGAACGACGCGTGGCGCGTCGCGGCGTTCCGCGGCTACGCCGACCACCTCGCGTCCGACGAGTACACCGGCGCCCGCGCGCTGCTCATGGCGCGCGCGCAGGCCGAGCGGTGCGCCGTGATGTGCGCCGAGGCCGTGTGGTGGCGGTGCCACCGGCGGCTGATCGCCGACGACCTCACGGCGCGCGGCTGGCTCGTCCGGCACCTCATGGGCCCGGGCACGACGGTGACGCACCCGCTCAACCCCGCGGCACGGCTCGTCGACGGGACGCTGCGCTACCCCGCGGAGGGGACGGGCTGACGACGCCGCGGGTCCCCCGTGACCTGGTCGTACGCCTCCAGCACGGCACGCGTGAACCGGACGGGCGCCACGACGCTCACGAGGTGCGTGGCACCGGGCACGACCACGAGCCGGCCGTCGTGGCACGCGGCGAGGAACGCGCGCTCGTCGGCGCGGAAGTGGTCGTAGCGCCCGTTGACGAGCCAGACCGGCGCGGTCACGCGCGTGAGGTCCGCGACGGGGTCGAGCCCGCCGACCTCACGCAGCACGTCGGCCATCACGTCGAGCGCGAACCCGCCCGCGCCCAGATCCGCGCCGGCGTCCGGCGGGAGCATGAGCCGCACGAACCCGTCGTTGAGCCCTGCCCCACGGTCGGGCAGCCGGGCGATCAGCGCCGCGAGCGCGGCCCACCCGCCGACCAGGACGCGACGCGGGCGTGTGCAGCACCCGGCGGCGAGCAGCCCGGCGACCTGCTCGGGGTGCCGAGCGGCGTGCGCGACCGCCACGTACGCGCCCAGCGACAGCCCGACGACGAGGGCGCGGCCGCCGAGACCGTCCACCGCGTCCGCGATCGTCGTCACCGCACCGTCGGCCGTGAACCGCTCCGCGGCACGCGTACCGTGCCCGGGCAGGTCGACCGCGGTCGTCGGGATCCCGGCGCGCGCCAGCGCGTCCGTCTGCGGGCGCCACATGGTGCGTGACGTGCGCACGCCGTGCACCAGCACGATCCCGGTGTCCCCCACGAGGTGACCGTACCTCGGACACCCTCCGCTCCGGTCACCCGATCGGACCCCGTACGAACCAAGGCGTTCCGGTCGCGCCGCCGCCGGGGCCACCCGCCACGTGCCGGTGTTCCCTACGGTCGTGCGGACCGTCTCCAGCCGGGCCACCGATCATCGAGGACACATGCGCCTGACCGCCCCCTTGCGTCGCGCCACCGCCGCGCTCGCCACCGCCTCTCTCGCGCTCGCCGCCCTCGCCACGGGTCTCGTCGCCCCGGCGGCCGCCGCGGGCGTCGGGTTCGTCGTCGACGACTTCGCCGGCACCTCGATGGGCCCGCGCGAGCTGCTCACGCCGGGCGAGTTCGAGTGCGGGCCGACGCGCAACACGACCCTCACCCCGGGCGCAGGGACCCTCAAGGTCGACGTGCGGGTGCCCGATTCGCTGGGCTGCACGTACGGCGACGCTCGGATCCGGTGGACCGCCGCGGGGACGGTGGACCTGCAGGCGGGCGGCGCGGACCGCATCGAGATGCGCTACCGCGACGTGCTGCCCGACCAGCCGTCGGCCGTGACGTTCGGTCTCCAGGCGGTCGACGTCAACGGCAAGGTCGCGTCGGTGGGCGGCCTGTCCCGCAACGGCGGCGCCGCGTCGGACTGGCTGACGGTCCGCTACACGCCCGCGTACGTGGGCGACGTCGCCGTCCTGTCGTTCCCGTCCGGGTTCGACCGCACGCGGGTCAAGTCGATCGTGCTGCTCGTCGCGGCGACCACGTCGTACCAGAACGTCTCCGTGACGCTCGAGGGGATCGGCGCCGGCAACGGCGAACCGACCTACCAGGCGCCGTCGTTCGGCGCGACGACCCCGCTGGTCTTCCCGCCGTCGACGAGCACGTCGCGCACGGTCACCGTGACCGGCAACCCCGCCCCCGACGTGAGCGTGACGTCCGGCAAGCCGGCGTGGATGCCTGACACGACGACGAGGGGCGGGCGCCACCACGGTGCCCGCCCCTCGTCGCGTCCGGGCCCGGCGTAGCGTGGGCGCACGCCCGGCACCCGAGGAGGACGCATGGACCGTCCCGCGCTCCGGCTCACGTCCGTGACCATCGGCACCGACGAGCCCGCACGCCTCGCCGCGTTCTACGCGCGCCTCCTCGGCGGCCAGGTCACGGCCGCCGAGCCGCCCTCCCCCGACGACCCCGGCTGGGCGCAGGTCCGGGTCCCGGACGGGCCGACGCTCAACCTCGAGGGCGAGGTCCGGTTCCGACGCCCGGTGTGGCCCGCCGTGCCGGGCGGTCAGAACGCCACCCAGCACCTCGACATCCAGGTCCAGGACCTCGCGACCGCCACCGCGTGGGCGCTGGAGGCCGGCGCGACCCTCGCCGCGGTCCAGCCCCAGAGCGACGTGCGGGTGCTCCTCGACCCGTCGGGGCACCCGTTCTGCCTGTTCCTGTGACGTCGGTCGTCCCGGTCCCACGCGCCGGATGCCCGCACGCACGAGGGCCCGGACACCGTCTGGCGGCGTCCGGGCCCTCGTCAGTGCTGCGGAGCTCAGGCCTTGTCGTCGGCCTTGTCCTCGGCGGGAGCCTCGTCGGCGACGGGCGCGTCCTCGACGACGTCCTCGGCCACGGCCTCCTCGACCTTCGCGTCCTCGACCTTCTCGGCCTTCGGCGCGGCCTTCGCGGTGGCCTTGGTGGCCTCCTTGACGACCGCCTGCTTCGGCGAGAGCGGCTCACGCACGATCTCGATCACGGCGAGGGGCGCGTTGTCACCCTTGCGCGGACCGATCTTCGTGATGCGCGTGTAGCCACCGTTGCGCTCGGCGAGAGCCGGGGCGATCTCGGTGAACAGCGTGTGCACGACGCTCTTGTCCTTGACGACCGTCAGGACGCGACGACGCGCGTGCAGGTCACCGCGCTTGGCGAACGTGATGAGGCGCTCGGCGAGGGGGCGCAGGCGCTTGGCCTTGGCCTCCGTCGTCGTGATGCGGCCGTGCTCGAACAGCGACGTCGCGAGGTTCGCGAGGATCAGCCGCTCGTGCGCCGGTCCGCCACCGAGCCGGGGACCCTTGGTGGGCGTAGGCATGGTCAAATCTCCTTGAAGTTCTTCGTCAAGTACCGAGTCAGTGGTCCCGAGTCAGTACTGCCAACCGGTGCTGAGGTCAGTACTGCTCGTCCTCGACGAAGTCGCCCTCGTCGTCGCCGTAGTACGCCGACGCGGACGGGTCGAAGTCGAGCGGGCTGTCCTTGAGGGACAGGCCGAGCTCGGCGAGCTTCTCCTTGACCTCCGTGATCGACTTCGCGCCGAAGTTGCGGATGTCCAGGAGGTCGGCCTCCGAACGGGCGACGAGCTCGCCGACCGTGTGGATGCCCTCACGCTTGAGGCAGTTGTACGAGCGGATCGTCAGCTGCAGGTCCTCGATCGGCAGCGCCAGGTCCGCGGCCAGGGCCGCGTCCGTCGGCGACGGGCCGATCTCGATGCCCTCGGCCTCGATGTTGAGCTCGCGCGCCAGGCCGAACAGCTCGACGAGCGTCTTGCCGGCCGACGCGAGCGCGTCGCGCGGGCTGATCGCCGCCTTCGTCTCGACGTCGACGATGAGCTTGTCGAAGTCCGTGCGCTGCTCGACACGCGTCGCCTCGACCTTGTAGGTCACCTTGAGGACCGGCGAGTAGATCGAGTCGACCGGGATACGGCCGATCTCGGCGTCGAACGTCTTGTTCTGCGCGGCCGACACGTAGCCACGACCACGCTCGACGGTGAGCTCGATCTCGAGCTTGCCCTTGTCGTTGAGGGTCGCGAGGTGCAGGTCGGGGTTGTGCACCTCGACGCCCGCCGGCGGCACGATGTCCGCGGCGGTGACCTCACCCGGGCCCTGCTTGCGCAGGTACATCACGACGGGCTCGTCGTTCTCCGACGAGACCACGAGGTTCTTGATGTTGAGGATGACCTCGGTGACGTCCTCCTTGACCCCCGGCACGGTCGAGAACTCGTGCAGCACGCCGTCGATACGGATCGACGTGACGGCGGCACCGGGGATGGAGGACAGCAGCGTCCGGCGGAGCGAGTTGCCGAGCGTGTAGCCGAAGCCCGGCTCGAGCGGCTCGATGGAGAACCGCGAACGGTTCTCCGAGATGACCTCTTCGGCCAGGGTGGGGCGCTGTGCGATCAGCACGGTGTGATTCCTCTCAGCGGACGTCCGCCATATGACGCCACGCAGGTGTTGCTATCCCGGTCATGCCTCGGTCCGCATCCCGGGGGACGGCTGGACGACCTACGCTCGCGCCGGGCCGAGCAGGGGCACGGCCCGGCGCGAGCGAGGGGTCAGACGCGGCGGCGCTTCGGCGGACGGCAGCCGTTGTGCGCCTGCGGCGTCACGTCCTGGATCGAACCGACCTCGAGGCCGGCGGCCTGCAGCGACCGGATCGCGGTCTCGCGGCCCGAGCCCGGGCCCTTGACGAAGACGTCGACCTTGCGCATGCCGTGCTCCTGCGCACGACGGGCAGCGGCCTCGGCGGCGAGCTGCGCGGCGAACGGCGTCGACTTGCGCGAACCCTTGAAGCCGACCTGGCCGGACGACGCCGACGAGATCACGGCGCCCGAGGGGTCGGTGATCGAGATGATCGTGTTGTTGAACGTGCTCTTGATGTGCGCCTGGCCGTGGGAGACGTTCTTCTTCTCCTTGCGGCGCGGCTTGCGCACGGCGGTACGGGACTTGGGAGGCATCTGCTCTTCTTCTCTCTACGGATCGGGCTGCCGGAAGCGGCGGGCGGTTACTTGCGCCCGGCCTTCTTCTTGCCGGCGACGGTGCGCTTCGGGCCCTTGCGGGTGCGCGCGTTGGTCTTCGTGCGCTGGCCGCGCACCGGAAGGCCGCGGCGGTGACGCAGGCCCTCGTAGCAGCCGATCTCGACCTTGCGGCGGATGTCCGCGGCGACCTCACGGCGGAGGTCACCCTCGAGCTTGTAGCTGCCCTCGAGGTAGTCACGGAGCGCGACGAGCTCGTTGTCGCCGAGCTCCTTCACGCGCAGGTCGCCGGAGATGCCGGTGGCCGCGAGGGTCTCCTTGGCGCGCGTGCGGCCGACCCCGTAGATGTAGGTGAGCGCGATCTCCAGCCGCTTCTCGCGGGGGAGGTCGACGCCGATGAGACGTGCCATGTGCCTGGTGGCTCCTGTTACTGCTCGGAGGTCTTCCGCACCGCCCTCCCGCTGTCCTGCGGGCCCCGGCCTCCGAGCCGAGGGTTCAACGGTCCCGGCTGAGCCGGACCCGAGGTGGTGGTGCGCTGGGTGCCCCGAGGGGCAGGTGATGCGTGGGCGTCAGCCCTGACGCTGCTTGTGGCGCAGGTTCTCGCAGATCACCTGGACGCGACCGTGCCGGCGGATCACCTTGCACTTGTCGCAGATCTTCTTGACGCTGGGCTTGACCTTCATCGCGTGTTTCCTCCGCCGCCGCGTGCCCGCTCAGGGACCGGCGGCGATGTCGTGGTGATTACTTGTAGCGGTAGACGATGCGACCGCGGGACAGGTCGTACGGGCTCAGCTCGACGACCACCCGGTCCTCGGGGAGGATCCGGATGTAGTGCTGCCGCATCTTGCCCGAGATGTGAGCGAGCACCTTGTGGCCGTTGGTGAGCTCCACGCGGAACATCGCGTTCGGCAGCGCCTCGACGACACTGCCCTCGATCTCGATGACGCCGTCCTTCTTCGCCATGTCCTCCGCTAACTGTCGGTCGTGTCGAGCACCACGAGTTCCACGCGAACCGGCATGGCGCCGGGACGTCGTCGAGTTCGTGGAAGGGAGCGGGTGCTGCCCCGGTGCCGTCCGGCCGGTCTCCCGGTCGTCGCGACGAACAGAGCGCACACACCCAACGGGCTACTTTACGCCATGCCACCCATTCGACGAAACCGCTCCGGTGACCCGAGACGTGACGTCCGACTCCCCCGCCGCGTGCTCAGGGGCGTCGGAGCCCGTGCCGGGCCGCGGCACCCGCGGTGGCCGTCCCGCGGCGGCGCAGCACCAGGAGCACCGCACCGGTGAGCGCGAGAGTCAGCGCGACGCCGAGCGTCGTCCACGCGTCGGCGCCCGTCCTCGCGAGCACGCTGCCCTCGTCGCGGGAGCCGTCACCCGCGCCGGGCGCGCTCGAGTCGCCACCGCCGTCGTCCTCACCGCGCGGGGCCGTCCCGTCGTCGCCACCGTCGTCGTCGCCACCGCCGTCGCCACCGCCGTCGTCGCCACCGCCACCGCCGTCCCCGCCGCCCGGGCCACCACCGGTGCCGGGGCCGGTCGGGTCGTCGGCGTCGAACGTGTTGGTCAGCGTCACGCGCGTGAGCTGACCGTCGGCGGTGATCTCGACCGTCGCCGGCGCGAACGTCGCGGCCACCCAGTCGCCACCTGCCACGGGCGCGGGCGTCAACTCGGCGAACGTCACGACCGTGCCCAGCGGGAGATTCTGCGGACCGGCGACGACCACGCCGTCAGCGGTCACCGTCAGCGTCCCGGCCTTGGTCGTCGACCCGTTCAGGAAGTAGTCCACCTCGAACTCGGTGTCCCCACCGTCCGGCAGATCCACCGCATCGACCCCGTCGAACGCCTTGGCCAGCGAGAAGCCGCCCACGGCATCGCGGTAGGAGTTGGTCACCGTCACCGACGTGTTCTGCCCGTCAGCCGTGACCGTCACCGAACTCGGCGCGAAGGCCGCGCCGGTCCAGACGGTCCCGCTCGGCGCGACCGCCGTCGGCTCGGCGAACGTCACGACCGTGCCCAGCGGGAGATTCTGCGGACCGGCGACGACCACGCCGTCAGCGGTCACCGTCAGCGTCCCGGCCTTGGTCGTCGACCCGTTCAGGAAGTAGTCCACCTCGAACTCGGTGTCCCCACCGTCCGGCAGATCCACCGGGTCGATCCCGTCGAACGCCTTGGCCAGCGAGAAGCCGCCCACGGCATCGCGGTAGGAGTTGGTCACCGTCACCGACGTGTTCTGCCCGTCAGCCGTGACCGTCACCGAACTCGGCGCGAAGGCCGCGCCGGTCCAGACGGTCCCGCTCGGCGCGACCGCCGTCGGCTCGGCGAACGTCACGACCGTGCCCAGCGGGAGATTCTGCGGACCGGCGACGACCACGCCGTCAGCGGTCACCGTCAGCGTCCCGGCCTTGGTCGTCGACCCGTTCAGGAAGTAGTCCACCTCGAACTCGGTGTCCCCACCGTCCGGCAGATCCACCGGGTCGATCCCGTCGAGCGCCTTGGCCAGCGAGAAGCCGCCCACGGCATCGCGGTAGGAGTTGGTCACCGTCACCGACGTGTTCTGCCCGTCAGCCGTGACCGTCACCGAACTCGGCGCGAAGGCCGCGCCGGTCCAGACGGTCCCGCTCGGCGCGACCGCCGTCGGCTCGGCGAACGTCACGACCGTGCCCAGCGGGAGATTCTGCGGACCGGCGACGACCACGCCGTCAGCGGTCACCGTCAGCGTCCCGGCCTTGGTCGTCGACCCGTTCAGGAAGTAGTCCACCTCGAACTCGGTCGCGCCACCGTCCGGCAGATCCACCGCATCGACCCCGTCGAGCGCCTTGGCCAGCGAGAAGCCGCCCACGGCATCGCGGTAGGGCCCTACCCCCGGATCTTGGACACGGGGTGTGATTACGCAGCGGTGGGCAGCGTAGTGGCCCGGCGGGCCTCGTAGTTGGAGGGGGACAGGTAGCCGCACCAGGAGTGACGGCGGCGGGTGTTGTAGCGGACGAGCCACGTGAAGACCTGTCGGCGGCAGGTCAGCTCGTCGGGCCAGCAGGCGGCGTCTTGGAGGACCTCGCGCTTGATCGTGGCGTTGAACGATTCCGCCAGTGCGTTGTCGGCCGAGGAGCCGACGGCGCCCATGGACTGGGTGAGACCGAGCTTGCGGCACAGCTTGGCGTAGGCCTTGGAGCAGTAGACCGACCCGTGGTCGCTGTGGAACACGGCGCCCTTGAGGCTGCCCCGGGTTGCGGCGGCGGCCTTCAGGGCGTCCTCGACCAGCTCGGTGCGCATGTGGTCGGCGATCGCCCAGCCGACGAGCCGTCGGCTGTAGCAGTCGATCACGGTCGCCAGGTACAGGTTCGTGCCGTCCGCGATCGGGAGGTAGGTGATGTCCCCGACGTAGCGCTCGTTGGGGCGCTCGGCGGTGAAGTCGCGGTTGACCAGGTCGGGGTACTTCTGTCCCGACGGCTCGGGGATCGTGGTCCGCGCCCGGCGCTTCTTCACATAGCCCCGGATGCCCTCGACCCGCATCACCCGCGCGACGCGCTTGTGGTTCACCCGCTCACCGCCAGGACCGCTGTCGCCGAGCTGAGCGTTGAGCTCGACGGTGATCCGCGGCGCGCCCTGGGTGTTGTCGACGGCATGAATGGCCCTGATCCGCTCGGCCAGCGCGGCGTCCGCGGCCGCCTTGGCTCCGCGGGCAGGGGCCGCCTTGAGCCAGGCGTAGTAGGACGAGCGCTCGATCTCGACGAGCTCGCACAGTCGCTTCACCTCGAAGGTGGTGGAGTTGTCGGCGACGAACTGGAAGCGACTCACCAGCGCGTCTCCCCGGCGAAATACTTGGCCGCCCGCTGCAGGATCTCCCGCTCGGTCGTGAGCTTGGTGGTCTCGACCTCGAGCTCGTTCACCCTGGCCTCGAGCCGGGCGATCTTCTGCTCCGGCGTCTCCCCGGCCGGCGCGGACGACCTCGCCGGGGACGTCTTGGACTGCAGCGGGCTGGAGGTCAACGTCCCGTCAGCGGCGGTCTTCTTGCCGGTCCCGTAGACCTCGAGCCAGTGCCGCAGCGTGCCGCGCACAATGCCGAGATCCTCGGCGATGCCGCGGACCGTGGCGCCCGGGATGGACTCGTACAAGTCGACAGCCTGACGACGGAACTCCTCGGAGTAGTTCTTCCTGGCCATGGTTCCTGAATCATCTCGCTTCCCCAGCAGATGCTGGATTCAGCGTGTCCAAGAACCGGGGTCAAGCCCCGTAGGAGTTGGTCACCGTCACCGACGTGTTCTGCCCGTCAGCCGTGACCGTCACCGAACTCGGCGCGAAGGCCGCGCCGGTCCAGACGGTCCCGCTCGGCGCGACCGCCGTCGGCTCGGCGAACGTCACGACCGTGCCCAGCGGGAGATTCTGCGGACCGGCGACGACCACGCCGTCAGCGGTCACCGTCAGCGTCCCGGCCTTGGTCGTCGACCCGTTCAGGAAGTAGTCCACCTCGAACTCGGTCGCGCCACCGTCCGGCAGATCCACCGCATCGACCCCGTCGAACGCCTTGGCCAGCGAGAAGCCGCCCACGGCATCGCGGTAGGAGTTGGTCACCGTCACCGACGTGTTCTGCCCGTCAGCCGTGACCGTCACCGAACTCGGCGCGAAGGCCGCGCCGGTCCAGACGGTCCCGCTCGGCGCGACCGCCGTCGGCTCGGCGAACGTCACGACCGTGCCCAGCGGGAGATTCTGCGGACCGGCGACGACCACGCCGTCGGCGGTCACCGTCAGCGTCCCGGCCTTGGTCGTCGACCCGTTCAGGAAGTAGTCCACCTCGAACTCGGTCGCGCCACCGTCCGGCAGATCCACCGCATCGACCCCGTCGAGCGCCTTGCTCAGCGAGAAGCCGCCCACGGCGTCCCGGTAGGAGTTCGTGACCGTCACGAGGGTGCTCTGGCCGTCCGCCGTGATCGTCACCGACGACGGCGAGATGGTCGCACCGGTCCACACCTGGCCGGTGGGCGCGACCGCGCTGGGCTCGCCGAACGTCACGACGGTGCCGAGGGGCAGGCTCGTCGGGCCGGCGACGGGCGTCCCGTCGGCGGTGACGACGAGCGTGCCGGCCTTCGTCGTCGACCCGTCGAGGAAGTAGTCGACCGCGAACTCGGTGTCGTCTCCGTCGGGCAGATCGGCCGCGGTCAGGCCGGACAGGGCCTTGGCGACGCGGAAACCGCCGACCGCCGCGCGGTAGGAGTTGGTGACCGTGACCTCGACGTCGTCGCCGTCGGCGATCTCGACCGTGCTGGGCGAGAACGTCACGCCCGTCCACACGGTGCCGGTCGGCGCGCTCGGGGTGGCCTCGCGGAACGTGACCTCGGTGCCGACGGGCAGGTCCTGCGGGCCCGCGACGAGGGTGCCGTCCGCGGTGAGCGTCAGCGTGCCGGCCTTCGTCGTCGCCCCGTCGAGGAAGTAGTCGACCGAGAACTGCGTGCTCGCCCCGTCCGGCAGGTCGCCGGCCGCGATGCCGGACAGCGCCTTGCGCAGCGAGAAACCGCCCTCGCCGCCGCCGATCTCGAGGGAGGCGGCGTAGCCGTAGTGGTGCACCTCGCCGGAGTTCCGCAGCAGGAGCGAGGCCGCGACGATCTGGCCCTCGATGAGGGTCTTGTCTGCGCTGGTGTCGCTCGGTCCGGACAGGCCGGTGATGACGGTGCTGGACGGCGCGAGCAGCGACCCGGGGACGATGCCGTTCCCGCTGAGGTAGACGGTGCTGCCCGGCGCCTGGTCGATGTTCCAGAGCATGTACCGCGCGAAGTTGTTGTCGCTCGAGCCACCCGGGGCGTCGTAGGCACCGATGGTCTCCATGGGCAGGAGCACCGACGCACCGTCGGCCGCGACCACGTCGATGACCAGCGGGGTGGTCGCCGACGGCTTCACGGTCGGGAACCGCAGCTTCCAGTCGGTGCTCGGGAAGTCCGCCGCGGCGACGCGCAGCACGTTGACCTTGCCCGCGACGAGCGTCACGTCGACGCCGTTCATCGGCTGCGCCGTGCTGCCCAGCGTGACGGCCTCGGCGCCGACGAGGCGGCCCTCGGCGATGCCCTGCGACCACTGAGCCATCGTGTCGCGCGCGGCGGTGGGCACGAGCGTGTCGAACGCCGTCGGCTGCACCGTCCACGCGACGGTCTGCGGGGCGGCCGACTGCTCGATGACCGCGCCGCTGCAGTCGGTGGTCGTGGGCGCCTGGACGCAGACGCCGGCCCCGCGACCGGCGATGCCCACGCCAGTCGTCGAGCCGATCGTCATGCGGCCGAGCTGCGTCGCGGGGTCGGTGTAGCCGCCCGAGGCGACGCGGACCGACTGCGTGGACGACGCACGGTCGAACCCGCCGACGACGAGGCGCACGGGCGTGCCGCCGAGCGTCGGCAGCACGTAGTCACCGTTGCCCGCCGCCTTGTGGATGAGGTTGTACGGCCCCTGCCCGGTGCGCACCGAGACGTTCCCCCCGACCGCGACCGACCCTTCGATCTCGTGGTTCGACAGCTCGGCGTCCCCGTAGGAGACGACCGTGAATCCGGCCGCGCCCGCCAGCGGGTTGCCGCTGAGCGACGCGGCCGTCGCGGGGGCGCTCGTCGTCGCGACGGCCCCGGCGGTGGCGACGACGAGCGCGACGGCACCGGCGAGGCGGGCGCGCCTTCGGCGGGCACGGGCAGGCGGGAGCGAGCGAGGGCAGGACACGGTGGTGGACTCCTGATGTCTGACGTGCTGAACGCTTGTCCGGCACCCATGTATAGGGCATCAGGGAGCAAGGTCCCCGGGGCATACGGGTGGTTCCGGGCGCGACGCCGGTCACATGTTCAGCCGTCCGGGCGTCGGTTCACCCGAACGGCCGACCGCAGACCGCCCGTAACCGGCGGTTCGCGTCGCGCGCCCGACGTGCGCTGCGCTGGCGCCGCCCGATCCGGTCAGCCGAGGGGCGTCGGCGTCACACCGTGCGGCGCGAGACCCGCCAGGCCGCCGTCGCGCGCCGTGAGCACCCAGATCCCGCCGTCGAGGATCGCGACCGTGTGCTCCCAGTGGGCCGCGCGCGAGCCGTCCTCCGTGACGACCGTCCAGTCGTCGGCCAGCACCCGCGTCGCCTGCTCACCGCGCACGAGCATCGGCTCGACCGCGACGCACAGGCCCGGGCGGACCTTCGCCCCGCGGTCCCGCGTGCGGTAGTTCAGCACGTCCGGCGGCTGGTGCATCGCCGACCCGATGCCGTGACCGACGTAGTCCTCCACCACGCCGAGCCGCACGCCAGCGTTGCGCCCTGCCGTGTGCGCGTCGTCCACGACGTCCTCGACCGCGTCACCGACGGCACCGAGGCGGTCGGCACCGGCGAGCGCGGCGATGCCGGCCCACATGGCCTCCTCGCCGGTCGCGACGAGCTCGCGGTCCTCGACCGTGCCGTCGCCCAGGACGAACGACAGCGCGCTGTCGCCGTGCCACCCGTCGACGACCGCACCGCAGTCGATCGACACGACGTCGCCCTCCGCGAGCACCCGCCCGCCGGGGATGCCGTGCACCACCTCGTCGTTCACCGACACGCACACCGTCGCGGGGTACCCGTGGTAGCCCAGGAACGACGGCGTCGCACCCGCCTGCACGATCACGCGTGCCGCGGCCGCGTCGACGTCCGCCGTCGTCGCGCCGGGCACCGCAGCCGCACGGGCCGCGTCGAGCGCGTCGGCGACGACGAGCCCGGCACGCCGCATGACGCGCACCTGGTCGGCGCTCTTGTACTCGATCCGCTCGCGGCCGAACACGTGAACCACCGTCCTCCGCCCGCTCAGCGGGCGGTCGAGCCGATCGCCACGAGCAGGCGCTCCGTGACCTCGTCGACCTCGCCGATGCCGTCGACGCGCGCCAGCAGGCCGCGCTGCGAGTAGACGTCCGAGATCGGGGCGGTCTGCTCGGCGTAGACGTCGAGCCGGTGGCGGATGACGTCCTCGGTGTCGTCCTCGCGACCCTCGATCTCGGCGCGCTTGAGCAGGCGCTCCGCGACGACCTCGGGGTCCGCGGTGATCTCGACCGCGAGATCGAGGGACAGGCCGGCGTCCGCGAGGATCGCGTCGAGCTCGGCGACCTGGGCGACGTTGCGGGGGTAGCCGTCGAGCAGGAACCCACCCGCGGCGTCGTCCTGCGCGAGGCGGTCACGGACCATCGCGTTCGTGATCTCGTCGGGCACCAGGGCGCCCCGCGACGAGTACTCCTGCGCCTTGCGGCCGAGCTCCGTGCCGCCCTTGATGTTGGCGCGGAAGATGTCGCCCGTCGAGATCGCGGGGACCGCGAGGCGCTCGGCGAGCCGTGCCGCCTGCGTGCCCTTGCCCGCTCCGGGCGGGCCGAGCAGGACCAGACGCGTGCTCATCGGAGGAACCCTTCGTAGTGCCGCTGCTGCAGCTGGGACTCGATCTGCTTGACGGTCTCGAGGCCGACGCCGACGACGATCAGGATCGACGAGCCGCCGAACGGGATGTTCTGGCCGACGTCGAGCATGATGAACGCGATCGTCGGGATCAGCGCCACGATCGCCAGGTACAGCGAGCCGGGCGCGGTGATGCGCGAGATCACGTAGCTCAGGTAGTCGGCGGTCGGGCGACCGGCGCGGATGCCGGGGATGAAGCCGCCGTACTTCTTCATGTTGTCCGCGACCTCGTCCGGGTTGAACGTGATCGCCGTGTAGAAGTAGCAGAAGAAGATGATCAGCACGACGTACAGCGCGAGGTGCAGGGGCGCGTCCTGAGCGGCGACGTTCACCGAGACCCAGCGGACCCACTCGGCGGTCTGGTCGCCGAACTGCGCGATGATCCCCGGGATCGCCAGCAGCGACGACGCGAAGATGATCGGGATGACGCCGGCCATGTTGATCTTGATCGGGATGTAGGTGCTCGACCCGCCGTACATGCGGCGGCCCACCATGCGCTTGGCGTACTGCACCGGGATGCGGCGCTGGCTCTGCTCGACGAACACGACGAGCGCGACGACCACGACGATGATCGCCAGGACCACGACGAACTTCGTGAGGCCGTTGTTGCCACCCGCGATCGACCACATGGCCGTCGGGAAGCTGGCCGCGATCGACGTGAAGATCAGCAGCGACATGCCGTTGCCGACGCCACGCTCGGTGATGAGCTCGCCGAGCCACATGATCAGGCCGGTGCCCGCGGTCATCGTGATGACCATGATCACGAGAGTCGTCCACGCCGAGTCCGGGATGACGTCGACGGTGCAGCCGGCGAAGAGCTGGCCGCTGCGCGCGATGGTGATGACCGTCGTCGACTGCAGGACCGCGAGCGCGATGGTCAGGTAGCGGGTGTACTGCGTGAGCTTCGCGGTACCCGACTGCCCTTCCTTGTGCAGCTCCTCGAACCGCGGGATCACCACGCGCAGCAGCTGCACGATGATGCTCGCGGTGATGTACGGCATGATCCCGAGCGCGAACACCGACAGCTGGAGCAGCGCTCCACCGCTGAAGAGGTTCACCAGCCCCAGCAGGTCGTTGCCGCTGCCCATCTCGTCGATGCACTGCTGCACGTTGGGGTAGGACACCCCAGGCGTGGGCAGGAAGGATCCGATGCGGAACACCACCATGATCCCGATGGTGAAGAGCAGCTTCCGCCGCAGGTCGGGCGTCCGGAACGCCCGCACGAATGCGCCTAGCACCTGTCCTCCTGGGTAGCCGCTCGTGCGGCAGTCGTCAGCCACCCGGCGATGGCCGCAGGCAAGACTACCTGCAACCTCACCGAGCTCGGTTCTTCGCGGGTGAGCGCCTTCGCTACACGCGTGCCCGCCGCCGCCGACGCGCGACGAGCAGGAGCAGTATGCCCCCTGTGGCGCACGCCACGGCCCACGTGCCCAGGAACAGGACGTCCGCCCCCGTCCGGGCGAGCAGCGGCGTCCGCCCCGGTCCCGGCGTGGCCGCGGGTGACGGCGCCGGCGTCGGGGCGATCCCGTCCTGGCTCGGGCCGGGCAGGGGCGTGGGCTCGACCGTGGGGTCCGGCGTGGGTGCGACCGCGACGTCCGCGAGGTGCAGCAGCACGTCGAAGGACGCCTCGAGGCGTCCCTCGCGCGTGCCGTTCCCCGAGGTCGCGGCGACGTCGAAGACGTACCCGACCGTCAGCCGGGTCGACTCGCCCGGCGCCAGGACGCGGCTCGCGATGCGGGTGCGGCCCGCGTCCGCGAGCGCCCGCAGCGAGCGCTCGCCGCCGTCCCACCGCAGCCGCACGTCGTCGAAGAAGGTCGTGGTGCTCCCCGCGGGCTCATCGAGGTCGACGTCGACCAGCCACGCCGTCAGCCGGCCCGCGCTCGGCCCGTCGTTGCGCACGACGAGGGTGCGGCGCGCCTGGTCACCGGGCACGGAGACGGGCACCCCGACGAAACTCGTCGTCGCGGTGCTCTGCGTCGTGCCGTCCCACGCGAGCGAGACCGTCGGACCCACCCAGCCGACGCCCAGCTCGTCGTCGGCCACCGCGGCGGCGGCCGGGGCCGTCACCGCCAGCGTGAGACCGGCGGCGACCGCGGCGAGCACCCTCGTCGCGCGCCTCACGGCGTGGTCCGGAAGGTCGTGAACGTGAACGTGACGGTGTGCACGGGCTCCGCCGCGACGACGAACGTGCGGGCGGCCGTCGCCGTCCACGCGGACGACGCCCCGGACACCGTCCCGGCGGGGCCCGTCGCGGTCACCTGCGCGGTGTCGGTGTGCGTCCAGCGGGTCGGCACGTAGCGCGCGACGAGGCACCAGTACTCGTCGCTGGGCGTCGTCGACGCGGTGTACGCCGAGGTCCAGGGGGTCGAGGCGAGCGTCGCACCCGCGCCCGTCAGGCTCGTCGTGCAGGCCGCCGCCGACGCGACGCGGTACGTGCTGACCTGCGACGCGCCGAACACCCCGCCCGCGGTGTCGACCGTCAGCGTGTACGCCAGGCCGCGATGCCCCTGCGCGAGGCTGCGGACCTGCAGCGGGATCGCGACCGCTCCCCCGCTGAGGCTGTTGCCGTTGTAGAGCGTCGTCGTCGCGGCCGCCGGGATCGTGTACGTCACCGAGCCGCGGTTGCGCGACGCGTCGAGGGGCGTGCTCGTCGTCGCGAAGACCGGGCTGCCGGGCGCGCCCGCGCCGAACACCGTCACCCCCACGGGCATGCGCTGCGTCCCGGTCACGGACACGCGCCACAGCGCGAGCGTCCCGCCCGTCCCGACGCCGACGAGCGCCGCGACGAGCACGACGACCGCGACGACCGCGACGTCCCGTCGGCGCACCGCGCGGCGCACCCGCCCCACGACCGCGGCCGTCGTCGCGCGTATCACGGCGAGAACCCGTCGCCGTCGCGTACCTGCTCCCACGTCACGACGACCGTGCCGAGCCCGGTCGTCGGCGCCGAGGCGATCGCGGTGTCCGCGACCATCACGTCCGCGCCCGAGTACGTGAGCGTCACCGTCACCGCCCACGTCGCGGTCCCCCACGCCGCCACCTCGGCGACCGTGAGGTTGTCCGGTGCGCCCGGCAGCAGGGTCGGCGTGCCGACCGGCACCGCGGCGGACGTGACGCCGTCCGGACGGCTGACGGTGTACGTCGCCGTCACGCCGCCCGCGGGCAGCAGCGCGGGTGCGGAGTCCCAGCTGACGCGCAGGCGCGCCGCGAGGTTGTCGCCCTGGAGCACCGGGCGGAAGCGCTGCACGACACGGAACGAGTCGCCGGGGGTCGCGAGGTGGTCGGCGGTGATCCCGTCCGGCCTCGTCGCCACGGCGTGCGCCGGGCTCACGTCCGGGCTCGTCTCGGTCCAGGTGGGCGTCCCGATGAGCGCCAGGTCCAGGGTGCCGCTGCGCACCACGGAGGCGGCGACGGTCACCCCCGCGCCCCACAGCGCATAGGTCAGCCCCGCCGCGGCACCCGCGACGAGGAGGGCCGCGGCGGCGAGGGAGACGGGGCGCCGGGTCCTCATCGGGCGCCCTCCACCTCGCCCGCGCGGGCACGCTCGTCGTCGGTGGGCACGTCGGTGGGCACGTCGGCGGGCGTGTCGGCGGGCGTGTCGGCGGTCGGCTCGTCGTCGCGCGTGCGCCGCTCGGGGCGCAGGATCATCACCGCGGCGTACCCGAGCAGCGCGGCCGCGACGAGCGCGACGGCCAGGCCCTTGCGCTCGCCGAGCCACAGCGACACGTGGCCCACCCACGGCACCGAGTACACCGCGACCGCCTGGATCTGCGCGGGCTCGATCGGGTCGTCGTCCGCCCCGTTCGCGTCGCCGCGCGTCACGAACGTCGTCCCTGCGGCGCTGATGCGCTTGGCGACCACGCGGTGCGTGACGAGCGTCGGGTCGCCCGAGACCGGCTGGAACGTCACGACGTCGCCCACGTGGACCTCGGTGGCCGGGTCGGTCACGGTCCGCACCGCGACGACGTCGCCCGGCGAGAACGTCGGCTCCATCGAGCCGGTGAGCACGGTGAGGGTGGTGCCGCCGAGCGCCTTGGGCACCACGACGAGCACCGCGACCGCCGCCACGACGACCAGCAGCACCGCCCACATGAGGACGGCGAGCACACCGGACAGCGCACTGTCGTGTCGTCGTGCGGTCATCGGGGCTCCTCGTGCTCGTCGGGGCGGGAGGTGGGCGGGAGGTGAGCGGGAGGTGGGCGGGAGGTGGGCGGGACGCGGACGCCCCGCCCACCTGCGCGGTCAGCTGAAGTCGGCGCCGCTGCGGTCCTGCTGCAGCGAGACGGCGAGGTTCTTCAGCGCCGTCGCCGCGTTCATCGTCGAGGCGGCGGTCGTGCCGCTCGCCTCGGCGGACCAGTCCGCGGTGACGACCACGAACAGGTCGGCGGCGGTCGTGCCGTCGACGACGACCGTGCCGGTGTTCACCGGGGCGCCCGCGGCCTGGCCGGTGCGCGGCGCGGCGAACCGCAGCGTCGTCGAGGTGCCGTCGAGCACGCCGGCGGTCACGTCGGTGCCGTCCGCGTCGAACACCTGGTAGGAGACGACCAGGCCCTCGGGCAGGGGCGTCGTGCCGCCCGAGCTCGTGACGTCGAGGTTCGCGACGAGGTTGTCGCCGACGAGCGTGACGTCCAGGCCGTACGTGCCCTCGGCGACGTCACCCGGGACCATGCGCCACGTCTGCAGGTCGACCGTGTGGCCGTCCAGCTCGGTCACGGGCGTCGCGTCGACCGTGACGTCCGTGCGGTCCGGGGACACGTCGAACCAGCCGACGCTCGTGGCCGAGACGCCGAGCTCACCGTTGGTGATCGTGCCGCCCGGGATCGAGTCCGAGTCGGACCACAGGGCGAACGTCGTGCCGCCGGACAGGAGCGCGAGACCGGCGAGCCCGGCGATGACGCCCTTCGTCTTGTTCTTCATGGTCGTGCCTTTCTGTGGAGGGTTCGCCCCGCGAGGGGCCGCAGTCCGTCCGGGCTCGGGCGGTCTGGATCCGGTCAGAGCACGCCGACCGGCGCGGTGGCGGTGCACACCCGGCTGGCGCCGGCCGCGAGGGAGGAGATCGTCACGCTCGTGCCTGGCGTGACCGTGGGAGTCCCCGGGCAGGAGATGACCGGGGAGGTCGTGGCGGACGTCGTGCCGCCGGCATCGGTGCGGGTGTCCGTCGCCGTGTCGGTGAGCACCACGTCCGTGAGCGGCGCCGAGCCGGTGTTCTGCACCGTGTAGCGCCAGTAGACGGTCGTCCCCGGCGCGAGCGACGCGCCGGACGTGATCGGCGTCGTGAACGCCGCGCTCGTGAACGCCTCCTTGGTCACGCGGACCTCGGAGCGGTACAGGACGTGGCGCGCGCAGACCTGCGCGGCCTCGTCGGACGACCCCGCGGCGCACGTCACCGAACCCGCCGCGAGCACCGTGTGGGACACGCGCGCGACGTTGGTCATCACGCGGTCCCCCGGGGTCGCGAGCACGGTGACCGGGATCGTCAGCGTCACCGACGCGCCGGGGTCCAGCGCACCGGACCACGAGACGAGCTGGCCCGACACGGTCACGCCCGTCGGGCTCGACGTCACGGTGCCGCGCGTCGCGTCGTCCGTGACGGCCGTCAGGTCGTCGTAGACGCGCGCCGGCGCCGCAGCCGTGTAGGAGCCGTTGCCGACGTTCGTCGCGACGACCGTGTACGTGACCACCCCGCCCGCGGCCGGCATGACCGTCGCGTTCGCCGTCTTGGTGACCTGGAGGCGCGGGACCCGCAGGCGGACCGGCCAGTCCTCGACCTCGCCGCGCGCCGTGAACCCGGTGGGTGCGAGCTGCGCCTGGACGGTCGAGGCCATCAGGCGCAGGAACGTCCGGTCACCGCCGGCGGCCTGCCCCTCGGGCACGGTGCTCGGTACGGCGAAGCTCAGCGTGACGTTGGTCGAGGTCGTCGACGTGCAGGTGGCGTCCGCGCTGGACGCCTCGCCCGCGTCGAACTGGCCGTTGCGGTTCCAGTCCAGCCACCCGCGCACGTACGTGGTCGCGCCGTCGGCGGCGCACCGGATGTTCGCGACGGCGTACGTCGTCGTCACGCCGCGCACGTAGGTGATGTCCGCCAACGCCGCCGCGAGCGCGTCCTCGTCGGGCGTGTCACCCGAGGCGTCGGCCGACGACGCGGGCAGCAGCTCGGGGACCGCGTTCGGCCCGAGGCGGGTCGACGGCGGTCCGAGCACGGCACGGGTGAAGGACACCGACCCGTTGCTCGCGAGCGTCGTCCAGCCGAAGACGTTGACCCCGGGCTCGCCGCCCGTCCAGGTCGGCTGCACGACGCCGCCGGCGAGCCCGTACGAGGCGGGGGCGTCGCCGTAGTCGACGCCCACGACGACTCCGAAAGCCGCGGCGGCGAGGCCTGAACCTTCCAGGCTCACCGCAAGCGTCGTCGCACCCTGGGCGAACGCCACGGCGGTCGCCGAACGTCCGGGCGCAGAGCACTCCGCCGACGCGCCGAGCGTCAGCCGGTTCGCCATGTCGCGCTGCACCCGGTAGGTCGCCGAGCACGTCCCCGGGTAGACGTCGAGGATCCGCCAGGTCGCCGTGCTCGGCGTCGGCGTCGCGCGCGTGAACTCGCCGCCGTTCGTCGACTCGGCGTCGGCGAACACGAGGCCCGACAGCGTGACCGCGGCGGTGGACGTCGGCGCCCCCGTGAAGGCCGACGACGCGTACGTCGCGAGCCGGGCCGTCCCGCAGCCCAGGTTGAACGTGGCGGCGACACTCTGGTTCACCGTGCCGATGCCGTTCACCAGGTCGTTCGCGGGCGTGTTGTAGAGCACCTGCAGACCGTCCGCGCCCCACTGGCCCGAGCGGTACGCCTGGAGGGAGTCGCCGCTGCGGCCGCTGAGCGTGCACTGCACCTCGAGACGCGTGAGGTCGCCCACCTGGAGGTACGTCCACACCGTGGTGCTCGTCGCGTTGAGCGACGCGCCCTGGGCTCCCCAGTTGACCCACAGGATTCGGTCCCGGTACAGCCCGCTGCCCGTGGTCGCCCGGACGGACGCGCCCGACCCGCTGGACGAGCTCGCGTCACCGACCGCCGACCGGGCCGGTGCGGCCGGCTGCACCGCGACGCCGGCGGCGGCGACGACGAGCACGGCCACCGCCGTCCACGCCGCACGCATCAGCCGCGAGCTCATCGACAACCCTCCTCCGGACACGGACCCGGGCGGGCCCGCACCGGTGATCGGGAGTTGGACGAGCGACCTGAAGGTACGAAGGTGGGACCGGGATCGCCCCTGGGTGGCAGCACCTCACCCTTTCTGCGGGCACCGCAGGACGAACCCGGATGCACACGGCACCGCGGTGATGACGCAGGTCAGCCGACTGCCACGCCCACGCCTCGCACGCGGCCCGCGGCGAGGGACCCCGGGGACGACGAAGCGGGCGGCCCCGGGATCTCTCCCAGGACCGCCCGCTGCAGCGATCTCGTCGCGAGGTCAGTCCTCCTGGACCGACCCGCCGGCCGCCACGATCTTCTCCTTCGCCGACGCCGAGAGGGCGTCGACAGCGACGGAGACCTTGACCGTGATGTCACCGGTGCCGAGCACCTTGACCGGCTGGCCCTTGCGGACCGCGCCCTTGGCGACCAGGTCGGCGACCGTCACATCGCCACCGTCCGGGTACAGCGCCGAGAGCTTGTCCAGGTTGACGACCTGGTACTCGACACGGAACGGGTTCTTGAAGCCGCGAAGCTTCGGCAGGCGCATGTGGAGCGGCATCTGGCCACCCTCGAAGCGCTGCGGGACCTGGTAGCGGGCCTTGGTGCCCTTGGTGCCACGGCCCGCGGTCTTGCCCTTCGACGCCTCACCACGGCCCACACGGGTCTTCGCGGTCTTGGCGCCCGGGGCCGGACGCAGGTGGTGCACCTTGAGCGTGCCACCGGCACCGGGCTTCGCCGCGTCCTCCGCCGCCTTCTTGGCAGCGGCGGACTTGGCGGCCGGGGCCTTCTTCGCGGCGGCGGCCGGGGCGGCAGCAGCCGCCTCGTCCTTCGCCGCAGCCTTCGAGGACGCCTTCTTCGCGGGCGCCTTCTCGGCGGCGGCAGCCGTCGCCTTCTTGGCCGGGGCCTTCTTGGTGGCCTTCGGCGCGTCCTGCGCCTCGGTCACCTCGTTCGTCTCGTCAGCCATGGTCACTCGACCTCCTCGACCACCACGAGGTGCTGCACGGTCTTCACCATGCCGCGGATCTCGGGACGGTCCTCCTTGACGACGACGTCGCCGATGCGCTTGAGACCAAGCGTGCGGAGCGTGTCGCGCTGGTTCTGCTTGCCACCGATGCCGGAGCGCTTCTGCGTCACCTTGAGGCGGGCCATCACGCACCCACCTTCTCGGCGGCCTTGGCGGCCTGGCCGGCGGCCTGCGCCCGCAGCAGCGGGGCGGGCACGACGTGCTCGAGCGGCAGGCCACGGCGCGCGGCCACGGCCTGAGGCTCCTCGAGACCGCGCAGCGCCGCCACGGTCGCCCGGACGATGTTGATCGCGTTCGACGAGCCGAGCGACTTGCTCAGGACGTCGTGGATGCCGGCGCACTCGAGCACCGCACGCACCGGACCACCGGCGATCACACCGGTACCGGGCGCCGCGGGGCGCAGGTGGACGATGCCGGCAGCCGACTCGGCCGTGATGGGGTGCGGGATCGTGCCCTGGATGCGGGGGACGCGGAAGAAGTTCTTCTTCGCCTCCTCGACACCCTTGGCGATCGCCGCGGGCACCTCCTTGGCCTTGCCGTAGCCGACACCGACCGTGCCGTCACCGTCGCCCACCACGACGAGCGCGGTGAAGCTGAAGCGGCGACCACCCTTGACGACCTTGGCCACACGGTTGATCGTCACGACGCGCTCGAGGAACGCGCTCTTCTCCGCCGCGTCGCCGCGACGGCCTCCGTCACGACGACCGCCGTCGCGGCGCTCGCCGCCGGTGCCCTGAGCACCGGTGTTGCTGCGTGCAGGAGCAGCCATCAGTGAGTCCTCTTCTTCCGGTTCGTCGTCGTCACAGGGCCAGGCCGCCCTCGCGGGCACCGTCGGCGACCGCGGCCACACGACCGTGGTACTTGTTGCCGCCGCGGTCGAACACGACCGCCTCGACGCCCTTGGCCTTGGCGCGCTCGGCGACGAGCTCGCCGACCTTCTTCGCCTTGGCCGTCTTGTCGCCGTCCGTCGCGCGCAGGTCCGCCTCGAGCGTGGAGGCCGACGCGACGGTCTGGCCGATCGCGTCGTCGACGACCTGAGCGGTGATGTGGCGCGCGGAGCGCGTCACGACGAGACGCGGACGGGCCGCGGTGCCGGTGACCTTCTTGCGCAGACGCAGGTGACGACGCTTGCGCGAGATCGCCTTGCCCTTGCCCTTGATGCTGATCGCCATGGCTTACTTACCAGCCTTTCCGACCTTGCGGCGCACGTTCTCGCCCGCGTAGCGCACGCCCTTGCCCTTGTACGGCTCGGGCTTGCGGATCTTGCGGATGTTCGCGGCGACCTCGCCGACCTGCTGCTTGTCGATGCCCTGCACCGAGAAGCGCGTCGGCGCCTCGACGACGAAGGAGATGCCCTCCGGCGGCGTGACGACGACGGGGTGGCTGAAGCCCAGCGCGAACTCGAGGTCCGAGCCCTTGGCGGTCACGCGGTAACCGGTGCCGACGATCTCGAGCTTCTTGGTGTAGCCCTCCGTCACACCCGTGACCAGGTTGGCCAGGAGCGTGCGGGTGAGGCCGTGCAGCGAGCGCGAGTTGCGCTCGTCGTCGGGACGCGTCACGACGAGCGTCGCGTCCTCCTGCTTGACCTCGATGGGCGCGGCGACCGTGTGCGTGAGGGTCCCCTTGGGGCCCTTCACGGTCACGACGGCGCCGTCGATGGTGACGTCCACCCCGGCCGGGACCGGGACGGGAATCCGTCCGATGCGGGACATGGATTCTGCTCCTTTCCTGGTCTCAGCTCACCAGACGTAGGCGAGGACTTCCCCACCCACGCCCTTCTTGGCGGCCTGCTTGTCGGTGAGGAGGCCCGAGGACGTGGACAGGATCGCCACGCCGAGGCCGCCGAGCACCTTCGGCAGGTTGGTGGACTTGGCGTACACGCGCAGGCCCGGCTTGGACACGCGCTTGACGCCGGCGAGCGCACGCTCGCGGTTCGGGCCGTACTTGAGCTCGACGACGAGGTTCTTGCCCACGGGGGCGTCCTCGACCTTCCAGCCCTGGATGAAACCCTCGGCCTGCAGGATCTCCGCGATGTGCGACTTGAGCTTCGAGAACGGGATCGTCACCGAGTCGTGGTGCGCCGAGTTCGCGTTGCGCAGACGCGTCAGGAAGTCTGCGATCGGGTCGGTCATGGTCATGGCTTGTCAGCCTTTCTGCCGGGGTATCCCGGGCCGCTGGGCGGCACGGGACCTACCGACTGGGGGTGTCGCGAACGGATTACCAGCTGCTCTTGGTGACGCCGGGGAGCTCGCCGCGGTGGGCCATCTCCCGCACGCAGATCCGGCACAGGCCGAACTTGCGGTACACCGAGTGCGGACGGCCGCAGCGCTGGCAGCGCGTGTACCCACGCACCGCGAACTTCGGCTTGGCGTTCGCCTTGTTGATCAGAGCGGTCTTCGCCATGGGGTCAGTCCTCCTTGAACGGGAAGCCGAGGAGCTTGAGGAACGCGCGTCCCTCGTCGTCGGTGCCCGCCGTCGTGACGACCGTGATGTCCATGCCGCGGACGCGGTCGATCTTGTCCTGGTCGATCTCGTGGAACACGGACTGCTCCACGAGGCCGAACGTGTAGTTGCCGTTGCCGTCGAACTGCTTGGGCGACAGGCCGCGGAAGTCGCGGATGCGCGGCAGCGCCGTCGACAGCAGGCGGTCGAGGAACTCCCAGGCCCGGTCGCCGCGCAGCGTGACGTGCGCGCCGATCGGCATGCCCTCACGCAGCTTGAACTGCGCGATGGACTTGCGGGCCTTGGTGACCTGCGGCTTCTGACCCGTGATCTGGGTCAGGTCGCGGATCGCACCCTCGATGAGCTTGGAGTCCTTGGCGGCCTCGCCCACGCCCATGTTCACGACGACCTTCACCAGGCGCGCGACCTGGTTGATGTTCTCGTGGCCGAACTGCTCACGCAGCGCGGCACGGATCTCGTCGTTGTACTTGGTCTTGAGGCGGGGCAGCGCCGGAGCCTGGATCGTCGTCTCGGTCATGTCAGACGTCCTTCCCGGAGCGCTTGGCGACGCGGACACGGACGTTCCGCGTGCGGCCGTCGCGCTCGACCTGCTCGGTGCGGTAGCCGACCCGGGTGCCCTTCTTGGTCTCCGGGTCCACGAGCATCACGTTGCTGATGTGGATGGGCGCCTCGACCGTCTCGATGCCACCCGTGCGGGTGCCACGAGCCGTCTGGCCGGCCTTGACGTGCTTCTGCACGCGCTGGACGCCCTCGACGACGACGCGCTGGGTCTGCGTGAGGACCTCGAGCACACGGCCCTGCTTGCCCTTGTCACGGCCCGAGATGACGACCACCAGGTCGCCCTTCTTGATCTTCGCCATGGTCAGAGCACCTCCGGAGCCAGCGAGATGATCTTCATGAACTTCTTGTCGCGCAGCTCGCGGCCCACGGGGCCGAAGATGCGGGTGCCGCGGGGCTCCCCGTCGTTCTTGAGGATCACGGCCGCGTTCTCGTCGAACTTGATGTACGAGCCGTCCGGGCGGCGGCGCTCCTTGCGGGTGCGCACGACGACCGCCTTGACGACGTCGCCCTTCTTGACGTTGCCGCCGGGGATGGCGTCCTTGACGGTGGCGACGATGACGTCGCCGATCCCGGCGTAGCGGCGGCCGGAACCGCCGAGCACACGGATGCAGAGGATCTCCTTGGCACCCGTGTTGTCGGCGACGCGAAGCCGCGTCTCCTGCTGGATCATCTACCTACTCCTGTCGTCTGGCGGGTTCTCGGTCACGCCGCGTTCCCACGTCGCGCCGAGCCTGGCCGAACGGATAGTTGCCGTGATGCACACGTCGCGGCGGGGAGCCGGCCCGAGCTCTCGAACCGGACTTCCCCGCCGCCCGTGGGCAACTGTGATGACCGCCGGACGGCGGTCGTTCCACGCAGCCGAAGCCGCGTGATCTTACTTGGCCTTCTCCAGGATCTCCACCAGGCGCCAGCGCTTGGTCGCGCTGAGCGGGCGGGTCTCCATGATGAGGACCAGGTCGCCGATGCCGGCGGTGTTCTGCTCGTCGTGCGCCTTCACCTTGGAGGTGCGGCGGATGACCTTGCCGTAGAGCGGGTGCTTGACCCGGTCCTCGACCTCGACCACGACGGTCTTGTCCATCTTGTCGCTCACGACGTAGCCCCGGCGCGTCTTGCGGTACGCGCGGTGCTCGGCCGTGGCGGTGGTGTGCTTCTCGGTCATGTCCAGCCTCACTCGCTCGCGGTCGGCGCGGTACGGATGCCGAGCTCACGCTCGCGCAGGATGGTGTAGATCCGCGCGATGTCGCGGCGCACGGCCTTCAGACGCCCGTGGCTCTCGAGCTGGCCGGTCGCGGACTGGAAGCGGAGGTTGAACAGCTCCTCCTTGGCCTTCTTCAGCTCGCTCACCAGCTTCTCGTCGTCGAAGGCGTCCAGCTCGCTGGGAGCCAGGTCCTTGGTTCCGATAGCCATCAGTTACCACCCTCGCGAACCACGAAACGGGTCTTCATCGGGAGCTTGTGCTGCGCGCGGCGCATGGCCTCGCGCGCCAGGGGCTCCGGGACGCCGGCGAGCTCGAACATCACTCGGCCGGGCTTGACGTTGGCGATCCACCACTCGGGCGAACCCTTGCCGGACCCCATGCGGGTCTCGGCGGGCTTCTTCGTGAGCGGGCGGTCCGGGTAGATGTTGATCCAGACCTTTCCGCCACGCTTGATGTGGCGGGTCATCGCGATACGAGCAGCCTCGATCTGGCGGTTCGTGACGTAGGCGGGCTCGAGAGCCTGGATGCCGTACTCGCCGAACGAGATCGTGGTGCCACCCGTGGCCGCGCCGGAGCGCTTCGGGTGGTGCTGCTTGCGGTGCTTCAGCCTGCGCGGGATCAGCACGGCTCAGGCCTCCGTTCCGGTCTCAGGGGTCGCCTCGGGGTTGACCTCGACAGCAGCCTCGGCGGCGGCCGGAGCCTGCGCCTCGCGCTCACGACGACCGCCACCACGCGGGCCACGGTCACCGCGGTCGCCGCGGTCGCCACGAGGGCCACGCGACGGACGCGGAGCGGCGCTCGCCTGCTCGCGGGCGTACTCCTTCTCGGTCATGTCGCCCTTGTAGACCCACACCTTGACGCCGATGCGACCGAACGTCGTGCGGGCCTCGAAGAACCCGTAGTCGATGTTCGCGCGGAGAGTGTGCAGCGGCACACGACCCTCGCGGTAGAACTCCGTGCGGCTCATCTCCGCGCCGCCGAGACGGCCGGAGACCTGCACGCGGATGCCCTTGGCGCCGGCGCGCTGCGCGGACTGGATGCCCTTGCGCATCGCACGGCGGAAGGACACGCGGCTCGCGAGCTGCTCGGCGATGCCCTGGGCGACCAGCTGAGCCTCGAGCTCGGCGTTCTTGACCTCGAGGATGTTGAGCTGGACCTGCTTGCCCGTGAGCTTCTCGAGCTCGCCGCGGATGCGGTCGGCCTCCGCGCCACGACGCCCGATGACGATGCCCGGGCGGGCGGTGTGGATGTCGACGCGGACGCGGTCACGCGTGCGCTCGATCTCGACCTTCGCGATGCCCGCGCGCTCCAGACCCGTGCTCATGAGCTTGCGGATCTGGACGTCCTCACGGACGTAGTCGCGGTAGCGCTGACCCGGCTTGGTCGAGTCGGCGAACCACCGCGAGCGGTGATCGGTGGTGATGCCCAGGCGGTACCCGAGCGGGTTGACCTTCTGCCCCACTGTCAGGACCGTCCCTTCGTCTCACGCTCCGCGACGACCACGGTGATGTGGCTCGTGCGCTTGAGGATCTGGCTGGCGCGACCCTGCGCACGCGGACGGAACCGCTTCAGGGTCGGGCCCTCGTCGACGAAGACCTCCGAGATGTAGAGGTTGGCCTCGTCGAGACGCTGGCTGTTGCGCTTGGCGCCCTCGACCGCGTTCGCGATCGCCGACTGCACCGTCTTGAGGACGGGCTCCGCGGCCGCCTGCGGCGCGAACTTCAGCACCGCCACGGCCTCCCCGGCCTGCTTGCCACGGATGAGGTCGACGACGCGTCGGGCCTTCTGGGGCGTGACGCGGACGAACCGCGCCTTCGCCTTGGCTTCCATCGTGTCTGCTCCTGTCTCTGCCGTCAGGGCGTCACCTGCTGACCCGGGGGTCAGCGGCGACGACCCTTCCGGTCGTCCTTCTCGTGGCCGCGGAACGTGCGCGTCGGGGCGAACTCGCCGAGCTTGTGCCCGACCATCGCCTCCGTCACGAACACCGGGGTGTGCTTACGGCCGTCGTGGACGGCGAAGGTGTGGCCGAGGAAGTCCGGCGTGATGACCGAACGACGCGACCACGTCTTGATGACGTTCTTCGTGCCGGCCTCGTTCTGGACGTCGACCTTCTTCTGGAGGTGGCCGTCGACGAACGGGCCCTTCTTGAGGCTGCGAGGCATTCTCTCGGGCTCCTATCAGCGCTTCTTGCCGGTGCGCCGACGGCGCACGATGAGCTTGTCGCTCGGCTTGTTCGGACGGCGGGTACGGCCCTCGGCCTGACCCCATGGGCTCACCGGGTGGCGGCCACCGGAGGTCTTGCCCTCACCACCACCGTGCGGGTGGTCGATCGGGTTCATGGCGACACCGCGGACGGTCGGGCGCTTGCCCTTCCAGCGCATGCGGCCGGCCTTGCCCCAGTTGATGTTCGACTGCTCGGCGTTGCCGACCTCGCCGATCGTGGCGCGGCAGCGCAGGTCGACGTTGCGGATCTCGCCGGACGGCATGCGCAGCTGCGCGTACGGGCCGTCCTTCGCGACGAGCTGCACCGAGGTCCCGGCCGAGCGGGCGATCTTCGCACCGCCGCCGGGCCGCAGCTCGATGGCGTGGATGACCGTACCGGTCGGGATGTTGCGCAGCGGCAGGTTGTTGCCGGGCTTGATGTCCGCGCCGGCACCGGCCTCGACGACGTCACCCTGCGACAGCTTGTTCGGCGCGATGATGTAGCGCTTCTCGCCGTCCGCGTAGTGCAGCAGCGCGATGCGCGCGGTGCGGTTGGGGTCGTACTCGATGTGCGCGACCTTGGCCGGCACGCCGTCCTTGTCGTGACGACGGAAGTCGATCACGCGGTAGGCGCGCTTGTGCCCGCCACCGTGGTGACGCGTCGTCACACGACCCGTGTTGTTGCGGCCGCCCGACTTGGTCAGCGGCTTGACGAGCGACTTCTCCGGCGTGGAGCGCGTGATCTCGACGAAGTCGGCCACGCTCGAGCCACGGCGACCCGGCGTCGTCGGCTTGTACTTACGGATACCCATGAGTCCTCAGTCCTTCTCAGCCGACCGGACCACCGAAGATGTCGATCGTTCCCTCGCGGAGGGTGACGATCGCACGCTTCGTGTCCTTGCGGCGGCCGATGCCGAAACGGGTCCGGCGGGCCTTGCCCTGACGGTTGGCGGTGTTGACCGAGTCGACCTTCACGCCGAACACCTGCTCGACGGCGATCTTGATCTCGGTCTTGTTCGCCCGCGGGTCGACGAGGAACGTGTACTTGCCCTCGTCGAGCAGGCCGTAGCTCTTCTCGGAGACCACCGGCGCGATCAGGATGTCGCGGGGGTCCTTGCCGACGTTGGTCACTTGGACTCCTCCTCGGCCTCGGTCGAGGTCGCCGTCGCCTTCGCACCCTTGACCGGGCCCGCGAGGAACGCGTCGAGCGCGCCCTGCGTGAAGACGACGTCGTCCGAGACGAGGACGTCGTAGGTGTTGAGCTGGTCCGCGACGAGCAGGTGCACGCGCTCGACGTTGCGCAGCGACTTCCACGTGATCTCGTCCGAGCGCTCCACGACCACGAGGACGTGGCGACGCACGGTGAGGTTGTCGAGCACCGCGAGAGCGGCCTTCGTCGACGGGGCCTCACCCGGCGCGAAGCCGGAGACGACGTGCACGCGACCGGCGCGGGCGCGGTCCGAGAGAGCACCGCGGAGCGCCGCGGCCTTCATCTTCTTGGGGGTGCGCTGCGAGTAGTCACGCGGCTGCGGGCCGTGGACGGTGCCACCGCCGGCGAACTGCGGAGCACGCGTCGAGCCCTGACGGGCGCGACCGGTGCCCTTCTGCTTGTACGGCTTCTTGCCGCCACCACGGACCTCACCACGCGTCTTGGTGTCGTGAGTGCCCTGGCGAGCCGCCGCGAGCTGCGCGACGACCACCTGGTGGATCAGCGGGACGTTGGTCGGGGCGTCGAAGACCTCACCGGGCAGGTCGGCCGTACCGGCCTTCTTGCCCTTCGGGTCCAGGACGTCGACGGTCAGCGTGTCGCTCATCGAGGTCACGCACCCTTCACAGCGGTACGCACGACGACGACGCCGTTCTTGGGGCCGGGGACGGCACCCTTGACGAGCAGGAGGCCCCGCTCGGCGTCGACCGCGTGCACGGTCAGGTTCTGGGTGGTCTGACGGGCGACGCCCATCCGACCGGCCATACGCAGGCCCTTGAACACGCGCGACGGCGTCGACGCGCCACCGATCGAGCCCGGCTTGCGGTGGTTGCGGTGCGCACCGTGGGACGCGCTCACGCCGGAGAAGCCGTGACGCTTCATGACACCGGCGGTGCCCTTGCCCTTGGTGGTACCGATGACGTCGACGAGCTGGCCTGCCTCGAAGACGGTCGCGTCGAGCTCCTGGCCGAGCGTGAACTCGGCCGCGTTCGACGTGCGGATCTCAGCCACGTGCCGACGGGGGGTGACCCCCGCCTTCTCGAAGTGGCCCTTGAGCGGCTTGGTGACCTTGCGCGGGTCGATCTGGCCGAAGGCCAGCTGGACAGCCGCGTAGCCGTCAGCCTCAGCGGAGCGGACCTGCGTCACCACGTTCGTGCCGATCTCGACGACCGTGACGGGCACGAGGCGACCGGCCTCGTCCCACAGCTGGGTCATGCCGAGCTTGCGGCCGAGCAGCGCCGTGACGGGGCGCGCGTTCTGCTGGGTAGCCATGAGGATCAGTTCCTTCCCAGCGATCAGAGCTTGATCTCGATGTTCACGTCCGCGGGCAGGTCGAGACGCATGAGCGAGTCGACGGCCTTCGGCGTGGGGTCGATGATGTCGATCAGCCGCTTGTGCGTACGCATCTCGAAGTGCTCGCGGCTGTCCTTGTACTTGTGGGGCGACCGGATGACGCAGAAGACGTTCTTCTCCGTCGGCAGCGGCACCGGACCCACGACCGACGCACCAGCGCGAGTCACCGTGTCGACGATCTTGCGCGCCGAGCTGTCGATGACCTCGTGGTCGTAGGACTTGAGCCGGATGCGGATCTTCTGTCCCGCCATGGCGTCCTCTACTTCTCTCTCTTCGAACCAGTCCTGTCCGACCCCCGCGCTCGGGCGTGTCGCGTTGAGCGACTCACCAGGGCGCTGCGTACCGTGCGGTACAGGATCGGTGGTTGTCGTCGAACCGCCACCACCGGGTGGACCCCGGGGCTGACGCGGTTCGCCACGTCTGTCTGCCCTGCCTCAGGCGCACACGAAGGCACACCCGTAGCGGGCAACCTGAACAGTGTGCCAGACGAGGCCGTCGAACTCCAACCGGGCCCGGTCGTGACCTCGGACTCACTCCACGGCAGCGCGCGGGCGGCCCCGCACCACCTCGAGCGACGCCACATCGCCGAACGTCGTGACGGTGCACCCGTCGCCGGACAGGCCACCGACCCCGAGCCGCGCGTCACCGATCGCGAGCTGCGCCCCTTGCGCGACCGTCCGCACCGTCCCCCCGGTGGGCGCCTCGGCGGTGCGGGAGCAGGCGCGCGGCGCATCGTCGGCGTCGAGCACGGTCGCGGCGACCACCGCTGCGAGCGCGACGACGGGCACCCCGAGCCCCACCAGCACCGTGCGGCGGGTGCGGGGTTCCCGTCGCCGGGCATGCGCAGGAGCCGCCCACGCCCCGGGGGTGGTGGACGGCTCCTGCGACCTGCGCGGTGTGCGCTCAGCCGGCGCGTGCTCAGCAGGCTCGTGCGCGGTCGGCTCGTGCCCAGCGGGCGTGTGCTCAGCCGTGGTGCACCATGAGCGTCCCGACGCCGCTCGGCACCTCGACGACGTAGTGCGGGTCCGCCTCGACGAAGCCCTCGGTGGTGAACGTCGAGCCCGACGTGACCGAGTTCTCGGTCACGTCGTCGATCATGACCTGGCCGGCGCCGCCCTGGACGACGACCTTCACCCCGACCCCGTCGGGCACGGTGAGCAGGAACGAGCCGAGGCCGGCCTCGAGGTTGATCACGGACGCGCCCGTCGGCTCGCCCAGGCGCACGTCGACCGACCGGGTGCCCGCGACGACCCGCAGCTCGGCGACGTCCGCCGCCGAGAGGTCACCGGAGACGGTGTCGGTCTGCACGTCGAGGACGACCGACCACTGGGCGTCCGGGGCGACCTGCACGGTCGACGACTCGCCGGACAGCGTCGCGACCGCCGGGCTGCCCTCGGTGGCCTGCGCCGCGGCGTCGGCGCCGGTGGCACCCAGCGCGAGCAGCTTGTCGGCCGGCGCGTCCGCGCTCAGCTGCACCGTGCCGACCGAGCCCTCGATGCGCAGCTGCGCGGAGGTCGCGTCGCCGCGTGCGATCGAGGCGCTCGTGGCGGCGTCGGCGTCGTCGCCGGCCGCGTCGTCGTCGGAGCCACCGCCCAGCACGGCGTAGGCGCCGATGCCCAGGACGACGGCGATGGCGATGCCGACCACCCAGCCGACGACCTTGCCGCGCCCCGCGGGTGCGGGGCCCGACGCCGAGGAGGCGACGACCGAGTCGAAGGACGGGGAGGAGGGGGGCGTGTCGACGGCGGTCGCGGCGTCGCGACGGCCGGCCGCGTCACGCGGCGGAGGGAGCTCAGCGGACATGCGCAGGACGCTAACCGCGCGCGCCACGCGCACGCGAGGGATCCGGACGAACCACCCGCGGGGTGAAACGTTTTGTACGTCCCTGACCGGCACCTCTTCTCCCCTCCGAGAGGCAGGGACGACGCCTTGGGCCGGGGCGCGCGCAGGGCCCGGGAGCCGAAGCTCCCGGGCCCTGCGTGGTGCGATCAGCCCCGTAGGGCTCGGATCACTTGAGGATCTTCGTGACGCGGCCCGAGCCGACGGTGCGGCCACCCTCGCGGATGGCGAAGCCGAGGCCCTCCTCCATCGCGATGGGCTGGATGAGGTTCACGTGGATCTCGGTGTTGTCACCGGGCATGACCATCTCGGTGCCCTCGGGCAGCGTGATGACGCCGGTGACGTCCGTCGTGCGGAAGTAGAACTGCGGGCGGTAGTTCCCGTAGAACGGGTTGTGACGGCCACCCTCGTCCTTGGCCAGGATGTAGACCTGGCCCTCGAACTCCGTGTGCGGCGTGATCGAGCCGGGCTTGACGACGACCTGGCCGCGCTCGACCTCCTCGCGCTTCGTGCCGCGCAGGAGCAGACCGACGTTCTCGCCGGCCTCGGCGTAGTCGAGCAGCTTGCGGAACATCTCGACGCCGGTGACCGTGGTCTTGATCGCCTTCTCCTTGATGCCGACGATCTCCACCTCCTCGTTCACCTTGAGCTGACCGCGCTCGACGCGGCCCGTCACGACGGTGCCACGACCGGTGATCGTGAAGACGTCCTCGATCGGCATGAGGAACGGCTTGTCGATGTCACGCACCGGGTCCGGCACGTTCTCGTCGACGGCGTCGAGCAGGTCCTCGACCGACTTGACCCAGGTGGGGTCGCCCTCGAGCGCCTTGAGGCCCGAGACGCGGATCACCGGGACGTCGTCGCCGGGGAAGCCCTGCGACGTGAGGAGCTCGCGCACCTCCATCTCGACGAGGTCCAGGATCTCCTCGTCGTCGACCATGTCGGTCTTGTTCAGCGCCACGAGCAGGTAGGGCACGCCGACCTGACGGGCGAGCAGGACGTGCTCACGCGTCTGGGCCATCGGGCCGTCCGTCGCCGCGACCACGAGGATGGCGCCGTCCATCTGCGCCGCGCCCGTGATCATGTTCTTGATGTAGTCGGCGTGACCGGGGGCGTCGACGTGCGCGTAGTGACGCTTCTCGGTCTGGTACTCGACGTGCGCGATGTTGATCGTGATACCGCGCTGCTTCTCCTCCGGCGCCTTGTCGATCTCGTCGAACGGCGTGAAGGGGTTCAGGTCGGGGTACTTGTCGTGCAGCACCTTCGAGATCGCGGCGGTCAGCGTCGTCTTGCCGTGGTCGACGTGACCGATGGTCCCGATGTTGACGTGCGGCTTCGTCCGCTCGAACTTCGCCTTGCCCACTAGGTGTCCTCCTCAGGACTTGGTAGAGACTGCCCGGCTGCAGGTACCGGAAGGTACCGGCAGGACGTGCGGCCCCACGGGTCGGTTTGTGTGATGGAACTACAGGTTTCGACCTGTGGGACTTACTCGCCCCGGGTCTTCTTGATGATCTCTTCGGCCACGTTACGAGGAACCTCGGCGTAGCTGTCGAACTGCATCGAGTACACCGCACGACCCTGGGTCTTCGACCGCAGGTCACCGACGTACCCGAACATCTCGGAGAGCGGCACCTGGGCGCGGATCACCTTCACGCCCGTCGCGTCCTCCATGGACTGGATCATGCCGCGGCGCGAGTTCAGGTCGCCGATGACATCACCCATGTAGTCCTCGGGGGTGCGGACCTCGACGGCCATGACCGGCTCGAGAAGAACCGGGTCGGCCTTGCGGACCGCCTCCTTGAGGACCATCGAGCCGGCGATCTTGAACGCCATCTCCGAGGAGTCGACGTCGTGCGCCGCACCGTCGATGAGCGTCGCCTTGATGCCCACGAGCGGGTAGCCCGCGAGCACGCCGAGCTGCATCGCGCTCTGGATACCGGCGTCGACCGACGGGATGTACTCGCGCGGGACGCGGCCACCGGTGACCGCGTTCTCGAACTGGTACAGCTCGCCCTCGTCGGACTCCAGCGGCTCGAAGGTCACCTGGACCTTCGCGTACTGGCCCGAACCACCGGTCTGCTTCTTGTGCGTGTAGTCGAGCTTCTCGACCTTGCGACGGATCGTCTCGCGGTACGCGACCTGCGGCTTGCCGACGTTGGCCTCGACCTTGAACTCGCGACGCATGCGGTCGACGAGGATGTCGAGGTGGAGCTCGCCCATGCCGCCGATGACCGTCTGGCCGGTCTCCTCGTCGAGCTTGACCCGGAACGTCGGGTCCTCCTCGGCGAGCTTCTGGATCGCGATGGAGAGCTTCTCCTGGTCGCCCTTGGTCTTCGGCTCGATCGCGACGTCGATGACGGGCTCGGGGAACGTCATCGACTCGAGCACGACGGGCGCGCTCGGGTCGGTGAGCGTGTCACCGGTCGTGACGTCCTTGAGGCCGATGAAGGCGTAGATGTGCCCCGCCTGCGCCTCGCCGACCGGGTTCTCCTTGTTGGAGTGCATCTGGAACAGCTTGCCGATGCGCTCCTTCTTGCCCTTGGTCGCGTTGAGGACCTGGGCGCCCTGCTCGACCTTGCCCGAGTACACGCGGACGTAGGTGAGCTTGCCGAAGAACGGGTGCGCGGCGACCTTGAACGCGAGCGCCGCGAACGGCTCGGACGCGTCGGGGTGGCGCTCGATGACGACCTCGGGGTCCTTGACGTCGTGGCCCTCGACGGCCGGCACGTCCAGCGGCGTCGGCAGGTAGTCGATCACGGCGTCGAGCATGGGCTGGACGCCCTTGTTCTTGAACGCCGAGCCGCACAGCACCGGGTAGGCCTCGGACGCGACCGTGAGCTTGCGGATGCCCGCCTTGATCTCGGCGACCGTGAGCTCCTCGCCACCGAGGTACTTCTCGAGCAGCGCCTCGTCGGTCTCGGCGACGGCCTCGATGAGCTCGGCGCGGTACTGCTCCGCCTTCTCCACCAGGTCGGCCGGGATGTCCTCGACCTCGTACTTCTCGCCGAGCGCGGTCTCACCGCGCCAGACGAGCGCACGCTGCTCGACCAGGTCCACGACGCCGATGAAGTCGCTCTCGGAGCCGATGGGCAGCTGGAGGACCAGCGGCTTGGCCTTGAGGCGGTCCACGATCGTCTTCACCGTGAAGTAGAAGTCCGCACCCAGCTTGTCCATCTTGTTGACGAAGCAGATGCGCGGGACGTCGTACTTGTCGGCCTGGCGCCACACGGTCTCCGACTGGGGCTCCACGCCCTCCTTGCCGTCGAACACGGCGACGGCGCCGTCGAGGACGCGCAGCGAGCGCTCGACCTCGACGGTGAAGTCCACGTGACCGGGCGTGTCGATGATGTTGATCTGGTTGTTCTTCCAGTAGCAGGTCGTCGCGGCGGACGTGATCGTGATGCCGCGCTCCTGCTCCTGCTCCATCCAGTCCATCGTCGACGCACCGTCGTGCGTCTCACCGATCTTGTAGTTGACCCCGGTGTAGAACAGGATCCGCTCGGTGGTCGTCGTCTTGCCGGCATCGATGTGCGCCATGATGCCGATGTTGCGGACCTTCGTGAGGTCCGTCAGCACGTCAAGTGCCACGTTGGTCTGCCCCTTGTCGGTTGGCTCGGTGTGCGGCCGGCACACGCTGTCGCGTGCCGGCCGCACCGGCTGGAATCACCAGCGGTAGTGCGCGAAGGCCCGGTTGGACTCGGCCATCTTGTGCATGTCCTCGCGGCGCTTCACAGCGGCACCGAGGCCGTTGGACGCGTCGAGGATCTCGTTCATGAGGCGCTCGGTCATCGTCTTCTCGCGACGAGCGCGCGAGTAGTCGGTGAGCCAGCGCAGCGCGAGCGTCGTGGAACGCACGGGGCGCACCTCGATCGGCACCTGGTAGGTGGCGCCACCGACACGACGCGACTTGACCTCGAGCGACGGACGCACGTTGTCGAGCGCGCGCTTGAGCACGACGACCGGGTCCTGCTGGGTCTTCTCGCGCACGCCCTCGAGCGCGCCGTAGACGATCGACTCGGCGACGGTCTTCTTGCCGTCGAGGAGGATCTTGTTGATGAGCTGCGTGACGACCGGCGACCCGTAGACGGGGTCGACGATCAGCGGCCGCTTCGGGGCGGGACCCTTACGAGGCATCGGTTCAGCCCTTCTTCGCGCCGTAGCGGCTGCGCGCCTGCTTGCGGTTCTTCACGCCCTGCGTGTCGAGCGCGCCGCGCACGATCTTGTAGCGGACACCGGGGAGGTCCTTCACACGACCGCCGCGGACGAGCACGATCGAGTGCTCCTGGAGGTTGTGGCCCACGCCGGGGATGTACGCCGTGACCTCGACACCCGACGACAGGCGCACACGGGCGACCTTGCGCAGGGCGGAGTTCGGCTTCTTGGGGGTCGTGGTGTACACGCGCGTGCACACACCGCGACGCTGGGGGCTGCCCTTGAGGGCAGGCGTCTTCGACTTGTTCGTCTTCGCCTGCCGGCCCTTGCGGACCAGCTGCTGGATCGTAGGCACTACGTCTCCGTCTGGTAGATGAGCTCTGGTCGACCGGACCCCGTCACCCAGGACGGCCGGCAAGTGCGCGAGTCGCCGCCCGTCGCGCGGCTATCGCCTGGTCTTTCCTCCCGCACCGACCCCCGCGCTCGGGCGTGTCGCCCCGGTCCTCTGCGGCGCCGAGGCCCAGCAGAGCTGGGCGGCGGGAGCCGCGCGAGTGGCGGGGGATCGCTTGCCGCACTCGTCGTGACGTCCGTCCGGCGAACCGGACCGCGTCCGTGCGAGTGCACGCGCGAGGGCCCGACGGCGCGGGCACAGAGTCCAACGTTACCTGGCCGCCATAGCACCGTCAAAGGACCACGACTGTGACGCTCCCCGCCACATGCCCGCTCCCCCGGCGCAGCCCCGCCACCTGCGTCGGCGCCGCCGCGGTCATGAGCAGGACGCCGCCGCACCCGGCCAGCGGCCCTCCTCGCGGTGCACCCGCAGCGCCTCGACCAACGCCCACCGCGCGGACGCGGGCCACCCGTCGGGGACCGCGTCCGACCCCTCGGCGCGCGGGGCCGGGACGCCCGAGGGGGCCCACCGCCATGCGGTGGACCCCCTCGGGTCAGGTCAGGAGACCGACGTCAGCGCAGGTCGCCGAAGTCGATGTCCTCGAGCGGGATCGCCTCACCCGAGCCGAAGCCCAGGGCGGGGAAGTCGATCTCGTCGTAGCCGAACGTCGGGTACAGCTCGGCCTTGGCCTCCTCGGTCGGCTCCACGGCGATGTCGCGGTAACGCGGCAGGCCGGTACCGGCGGGGATGAGCTTGCCGAGGATGACGTTCTCCTTGAGGCCGAGCAGCGGGTCGGACCGACCCGACATCGCGGCCTCGGTGAGCACGCGGGTCGTCTCCTGGAAGGAGGCCGCCGACAGCCACGAGTCCGTCGCGAGCGACGCCTTCGTGATGCCCATGAGCTCCGGACGACCCGAGGCCGGCTGACCGCCCTCGGCGACCGTCCTGCGGTTCGCGTCCTCGAACTTCCCGCGCTCGGCGAGCTCGCCGGGCAGCAGGTCGGTCGTGCCGGAGTCGAGCACCGTCACGCGACGCAGCATCTGCCGCACGATGACCTCGATGTGCTTGTCGTGGATGTCCACGCCCTGCGAGCGGTAGACCTCCTGCACCTCGTCGACCAGGTGCTCCTGCGTCTTGCGCGGGCCCAGGATGCGCAGGACCTTCTTCGGGTCCACGGCACCCTGCACCAGCTGCGTGCCGACCGCGACGTGGTCGCCGTCGTTCACGAGCAGACGCGAGCGCTTGGTGATCGGGTACGCGATCTCCTCCGAGCCGTCGTCCGGCGTCAGGACGATGCGCCGCGAGCGGTCACCCTCCTCGATCGCCACCCGGCCCGAGAACTCCGCGATCGGCGCCTCACCCTTGGGGGTGCGGGCCTCGAAGAGCTCCTGGACACGCGGCAGACCCTGCGTGATGTCCTCCGCGGAGGCGACACCACCGGTGTGGAAGGTACGCATCGTCAGCTGCGTGCCGGGCTCACCGATCGACTGCGCCGCGATGATGCCGACGGCCTCACCGATGTCGACGAGCTTGCCGGTGGCCAGCGAGCGGCCGTAGCACTTCGCGCACGTGCCGACACGCGACTCGCACGTGAGCACCGACCGCACCTTGAGGGTGTCGACGCCCGTCTCGAGCAGGCGGTCCAGCAGGACGTCGCCCACGTCGTCGCCCGCGCGGCCGATGACCTCGCCCTCCACCTCGATGTCGGTGGCCAGCGTGCGCGAGAAGACGCTCGTCTCCACCTTGTCGTGGCGGCGCAGCTTGCCGTCCGCACCCGGGACACCGATCGGCATGGTCAGACCGCGCTCGGTGCCGCAGTCGTCCTCGCGCACGATGACGTCCTGCGAGACGTCCACCAGACGACGCGTGAGGTAACCCGAGTCGGCGGTCCGCAGAGCGGTGTCCGCCAGACCCTTGCGGGCACCGTGCGTCGCGATGAAGTACTCGAGGACGGACAGGCCCTCGCGGTAGTTGGACTTGATCGGGCGCGGGATGATCTCGCCCTTCGGGTTCGCCACGAGACCGCGCATACCGGCGATCTGACGGACCTGCATCCAGTTACCACGTGCGCCCGAGCCGACCATCCGGAACACCGTGTTGCGCGCAGGGAAGTTCTCCTGCATCGACTTGGCGACCTTGTCGGTGGCCTGCGTCCAGATCTCGATGAGCTCCTGACGACGCTCGTCGTCGGTGATGAGGCCCTTCTCGTACTGACCCTGCACCTTCGCCGCGCGCGCCTCGTGCTCCTCGAGGATCGCCGCCTTCGCCGCCGGCGTGGCGACGTCGGAGATCGCGATCGTCACGCCCGAGCGGGTGGCCCAGCGGAAGCCGGCCTCCTTCAGGGCGTCGAGCGACGCCGCGACGGCCACCTTGGGGTAGCGCTCCGCGAGGTCGTTCACGATCACGGACAGCCGCTTCTTGTCGACGACGCCGTTCTCGTACGGGTAGTCGACCGGGAGCAGCTCGTTGAACAGCGCGCGGCCCAGCGTCGTCTCGAACAGCAGGGTCTGGCCGTACTCGTAGCCCTCGGGCGCGTCCTCCTCGGGCAGCACCAGGTCGTCGAACCGGATCTTCACGACCGCGTTGAGGTCGAGCGTGCCCTGGTCGAACGCCATGACGGCCTCGGCGACCGAGCTGAACGCACGGCCCTCGCCCTCGGCGCCCGGCTTGTCGGACGTCAGGTGGTACAGGCCGATGATCATGTCCTGCGAGGGCATGGTCACCGGACGACCGTCCGACGGCTTGAGGATGTTGTTGCTCGAGAGCATGAGGATGCGGGCCTCGGCCTGCGCCTCCGCGCTCAGGGGCAGGTGGACGGCCATCTGGTCACCGTCGAAGTCCGCGTTGAACGCGGCGCAGACGAGCGGGTGCAGGTGGATCGCCTTGCCCTCGACCAGCTGCGGCTCGAACGCCTGGATGCCCAGACGGTGCAGCGTGGGCGCACGGTTCAGCAGCACCGGGTGCTCGGTGATGACCTCCTCGAGCACGTCCCACACGACCGGGCGGGCGCGCTCGACCATGCGCTTGGCGGACTTGATGTTCTGCGCGTGGTTGAGGTCCACCAGGCGCTTCATGACGAACGGCTTGAACAGCTCGAGCGCCATCTGCTTCGGCAGGCCGCACTGGTGCAGCTTGAGCTGCGGGCCGACGACGATGACCGAACGGCCCGAGTAGTCGACGCGCTTGCCGAGCAGGTTCTGGCGGAACCGGCCCTGCTTGCCCTTGAGCATGTCGGAGATCGACTTCAGCGGACGGTTGCCGGGGCCCGTGACCGGGCGGCCGCGGCGGCCGTTGTCGAACAGCGAGTCCACGGCCTCCTGGAGCATCCGCTTCTCGTTGTTGACGATGATCTCCGGCGCGCCCAGGTCCAGGAGCCGCTTGAGGCGGTTGTTCCGGTTGATGACGCGGCGGTACAGGTCGTTCAGGTCCGAGGTGGCGAACCGGCCACCGTCGAGCTGGACCATCGGGCGCAGGTCCGGCGGGATGACCGGGACCGCATCGAGGACCATGCCCGTCGGCGAGTTGTTCGTCGTGAGGAACGCGTTGACGACCTTCAGACGCTTGAGGGCGCGCGTCTTGCGCTGGCCCTTGCCGGTCTTGATGATCTCGCGCAGGTTCTCCGACTCCGCCTCCAGGTCGAACGCCTCGAGGCGCTTCTGGATCGCCGCGGCGCCCATCGAGCCCTCGAAGTAGTTGCCGTAGCGGTCCTGGAGCTGGCGGTAGAGCATCTCGTCGCCCTCGAGGTCCGCGACCTTGAGGTTCTTGAACCGGTCCCAGACCTGCTCGAGGCGCTCGATCTCCGCGTCCGCACGCTTGCGGATCTGCGCCATCTCCCGCTCGGCCGAGTCGCGCACCTTGCGCCGCGCGTCGGCCTTGGCACCCTCCGCCTCGAGCTCGGCCAGGTCGGCCTCGAGCTTGGCGGCACGGTTGTTGATGTCGTTGTCGCGGCGGTCCGCGATCTCCTTGCGCTCCAGGTCGATCTCGTTCTGGAGGTTCGGGAGGTCCTCGTGACGGCCCTCCTCGTCGACCCACGTGATCATGTAGGCCGCGAAGTAGATGACCTTCTCGAGGTCCTTGGGCGCCAGGTCGAGCAGGTAGCCCAGACGCGACGGCACACCCTTGAAGAACCAGATGTGCGTGACGGGGGCGGCCAGCTCGATGTGGCCCATGCGCTCACGGCGCACCTTGGAACGCGTCACCTCGACGCCGCAGCGCTCGCAGATGATGCCCTTGAAGCGCACGCGCTTGTACTTGCCGCAGTTGCACTCCCAGTCCCGGGTGGGACCGAAGATCTTCTCGCAGAAGAGACCGTCCTTCTCCGGCTTCAGGGTCCGGTAGTTGATGGTCTCGGGCTTCTTGACCTCGCCGTGCGACCAGGCACGGATGTCGTCGGCCGTGGCCAGGCCGATACGCAGCTCGTCGAAGACGTTGACGTCGAGCAAGGGGGTCCTACTTCCTTCGCTAGCCGGGCCCGGGACGGGCCTGCGGCGGACGGAATGGTGCAAGGGGTGGTGCGGGCGGCTCGTCGTGCGCTCTCACCCGAGGGTGGGCGGCACGACGAGCCGCTCGACGTCAGATCTCCTCGACGCTGCTCGCGTTGGGGCGACGCGACAGGTCGATGCCGAGCTCCTCCGCAGCGCGGTAGACCTCGTCGTCGTTCTCCTTCATGTCGATCGACACGCCGTCGGAGGACAGCACCTCGACGTTCAGGCAGAGCGACTGCATCTCCTTGAGCAGAACCTTGAACGACTCCGGGATGCCCGAGTCGGGGATGTTCTCGCCCTTGACGATCGCCTCGTACACCTTGACGCGGCCGGGCACGTCGTCGGACTTGATGGTCAGGAGCTCCTGCAGCGTGTAGGCGGCGCCGTACGCCTCGAGGGCCCACACCTCCATCTCGCCGAACCGCTGCCCACCGAACTGCGCCTTACCACCCAGCGGCTGCTGCGTGATCATCGAGTACGGACCCGTCGAACGCGCGTGGATCTTGTCGTCGACGAGGTGGTGCAGCTTCAGGATGTACATGTAACCGGTCGACACCGGCTCCGGGAACGGCTCGCCGGAACGCCCGTCGAACAGGCGCGCCTTGCCGTCGGGGCCGACCATGCGCTCGCCGTCGCGGTTCGGCAGCGTGCTGGAGAGCAGGCCCGTGAGGGCGTCCTCCTGCAGACCGTCGAACACCGGCGTCGCCACCGGGGTGCGGGGGTCGCTGCTCGCGGCGTTCGCGGGGACGTTGTCCTTCCAGGACACGTCGCCCTCGGCTGCCAGCGAGATGTCCCACCCCTGCGCGGCGATCCACCCGAGGTGGACCTCGAGCACCTGGCCGACGTTCATACGACCCGGGACACCCATCGGGTTGAGGATGATGTCGACCGGCGTGCCGTCCTCGAGGAACGGCATGTCCTCCTCGGGCAGGATCGTCGAGATGACGCCCTTGTTCCCGTGGCGGCCGGCGAGCTTGTCACCCGCGGTGATCTTGCGGCGCTGGGCGATGTAGACGCGCACCAGCTCGTTGACGCCCGCGGGCAGCTCGTCGCCGTCCTCGCGCGAGAACGTGCGCACCTCGATGACCGTGCCGGACTCACCGTGCGGGACCTTGAGCGACGTGTCACGCACCTCGCGCGCCTTCTCGCCGAAGATCGCACGCAGCAGGCGCTCCTCCGGGGTCAGCTCGGTCTCACCCTTGGGGGTCACCTTGCCGACGAGGATGTCGCCGGCGCCGACCTCGGCACCGATGCGGATGATGCCGCGCTCGTCCAGGTCCGCGAGGACCTCCTCGGAGACGTTCGGGATGTCCCGCGTGATCTCCTCGGGGCCGAGCTTGGTGTCGCGCGCGTCGACCTCGTGCTCCTCGATGTGGATCGAGGACAGCACGTCGTCCTGCACGAGGCGCTGCGACAGGATGATCGCGTCCTCGTAGTTGTGGCCCTCCCACGACATGAACGCCACCAGCAGGTTGCGGCCGAGCGCGAGCTCGCCCTCGTCCGTCGCCGGGCCGTCCGCCAGGACCGAGCCGACCTCGACGCGCTGGCCGCTGTCGACGAGCACGCGCTGGTTGTACGACGTGCCCTGGTTGGAGCGGCGGAACTTCGCGACCCGGTACGTCGACGTCGTCGCGTCGTCGTTCGCCACCGTGATGAGGTCCGCGGAGACCTCCGTGACGACACCCGGCTTCGTCGCGACGATCACGTCACCGGCGTCGACGGCCGCACGACGCTCCATGCCGGTGCCGACGAGCGGCGCCTCGGAGCGGACCAGCGGCACGGCCTGGCGCTGCATGTTGGCGCCCATGAGCGCGCGGTTCGCGTCGTCGTGCTCGAGGAACGGGATCAGGGCCGTCGCGACCGACACCATCTGGCGCGGCGAGACGTCCATGTAGTCGATGAGCTCGCCGGGGATGTAGTCGATCTCCCCGCCCTTGGTGCGGACGAGGACACGGTCCTCCTCGAACTCGCCGTTCTCCTTGAGCGGCGCGTTCGCCTGCGCGATGACGTGGCGGTCCTCGTCGTCGGCCGTGAGGTAGTGGACCTCGTCCGTGACCTTGCCCGCGACGACCCGGCGGTACGGCGTCTCGACGAAGCCGAACGGGTTGATGCGACCGAACGACGCGAGCGAGCCGATCAGACCGATGTTCGGACCCTCGGGGGTCTCGATCGGGCACATGCGGCCGTAGTGCGACGGGTGGACGTCACGGACCTCCATGCCGGCGCGGTCACGGGACAGACCACCCGGGCCCAGGGCCGACAGACGCCGCTTGTGCGTCAGGCCCGCGAGCGGGTTGTTCTGGTCCATGAACTGCGAGAGCTGCGAGGTGCCGAAGAACTCCTTGATCGACGCCACGACCGGGCGGATGTTGATCAGGGTCTGCGGCGTGATCGCCTCGACGTCCTGCGTCGTCATGCGCTCGCGCACGACGCGCTCCATCCGGGACAGGCCCGTGCGGACCTGGTTCTGGATGAGCTCGCCGACCGCGCGGATGCGACGGTTGCCGAAGTGGTCGATGTCGTCCGTCTCGACGCGGACCTCGATCGCCTCACCGCCCCGCGTGCCGGGCAGCGTGGTGGCGTCGATGTGGAGCGCCGCGAGGTACTTGATCGTCGCGACGACGTCCTCGAGCGTGAGCACCGAGTCCGTGAGCGCGGCGTCGCGGCCGAGCTTCTTGTTGACCTTGTAGCGGCCGACCTTCGCGAGGTCGTAGCGCTTCGGGTTGAAGTAGAAGTTCTCCAGCAGGGCGCGGCCGGCCTCGACCGTCGGCGGCTCGCCCGGGCGGATCTTGCGGTAGAGGTCGAGCAGCGCCTCGTCCTGCGTCTGGACGTGGTCCTTCTCGAGCGTGTCGATGACCGCCGGGTACGCCGCGAACTCCTCGCGGATCTCGCCCTCGGTCATGCCGAGCGCCTTGAGCAGCACCGTGGCGTTCTGCTTGCGCTTGCGGTCGACGCGCACACCGACGTTGTCGCGCTTGTCGATCTCGAACTCGAGCCACGCCCCACGGCTCGGGATGACCTTGGCCGTGAGGATGTCCTTGTCGGACGTCTTGTCCGCCGTGCGCTCGAAGTAGACGCCGGGCGAGCGCACGAGCTGCGAGACGACGACGCGCTCGGTGCCGTTGATGATGAACGTGCCACGCTCGGTCATGAGCGGGAAGTCACCCATGAAGACCGTCTGCGACTTGATCTCACCGGTCGTGTAGTTGACGAACTCGGCGGTGACGAACAGCGGCGCGGCGAAGGTGAAGTCCTTCTCCTTGCACTCCTCGGCCGTGTACTTCGGCGGCTCGAAACGGTGCTCGCGGAAGGAGAGCGACATGGTCCCGCCGAAGTCCTCGATCGGGGAGATCTCCTCGAAGATCTCCTCGAGGCCGGCGGTCTGCGGGACGTCGTTGCGCCCCGCCTCGACCGCGGCCGCCACGCGCGCCTGCCAGCGCTCGTTGCCCAGGAGCCAGTCCATGCTCTCGGTCTGCAGACCGAGCAGGTCGGGGACCTCGAGGGGCTCGTGGATCTTGGCGAAGGAGATGCGGCGAGAGGCGGTGCGGTTCGCGATGGCGTCGGCGGACGGTGCAGAAGGGGTGCGCGAGGCAGCCAAGAGGGGTCCTTCCCTGCGGTCGAGAGCACGCTGCGCTGCCTGGCAAGGCGCGATCCCCGGCCGCGACGGCAGTGTTCGACGCGCACGTACGTCGAGCTCCGGGTCGGGATATCTGAGATCGCGGGCACAGGCCAGCGCAAAGCGCTAGCATACTCGGCCCTGGCGCGGAAGTCCACCGGCTTCCGGCGAGCCCGGCGCGCTCTCGTCGCACCGGCTCCAGCCGGACCCTGCGGTCCGCGGCCGCGCCCGGCCCCTCGGCCGGACGGGCGACCTCGTCGTCGCCGCGGCCATGGTGGCACACCAGCCGCGTCGGGGGGAAGCCGACCGCGCCCGCACGGCCGTCCGCACCGCGGCGTGGCACGACGAAGGCCCGCCGCCCCACGCGGGGGTGACGGGCCTTCGTGCGTGAGCGCCTCCGCTCCGGGGGCACGCCCCGGGCGGAGTCAGATCACTTGAGCTCGACGCTCGCGCCGGCGCCCTCGAGCTGCGCCTTCGCCTTCTCGGCCGTCTCCTTGTTGACGCCCTCGAGAACCGGCTTCGGCGCCTCGTCGACGAGGTCCTTGGCCTCCTTGAGGCCGAGCGACGTGAGCGCACGCACCTCCTTGATGACCTGGATCTTCTTGTCACCGGCGGCGGTCAGGACGACGTCGAACGAGTCCTTCTCCTCCTCGGCCGGGGCGTCGGCGCCCGCACCACCGGCGGCCGGCGCGGCGGCGACGGCGACGGGGGCAGCGGCGGTGACCTCGAAGACCTCCTCGAAGGCCTTCACGAACTCGGACAGCTCGATCAGGGTCAGGCCCTTGAACTGCTCGATGAGCTCCTCGGTGCTGAGCTTCGCCATGAGAGGCGTTCCTTTCTTCGGTGCTCCGCGACGCGACGTGCGTCGGAAGCGGGATGTGGGGTGATGCGCGGAGCGCTGACCAGGCCGGGGCCTGGGTCAGGCGGCCGCACCTTCCGACTCCTGCTTCTGACGCAGGGCATCGATGACACGAGCGGCCTGGGCGGTGTTCGCGGTGAAGACGTAGGCAGCCTGGTAGAGCTTGGCCTTCATCGCGCCGGCCGCCTTGGCCAGCAGGACCTCACGGGACTCGAGGTCCGCGAGCTTGGTGACCTCCGCGGCGGTCAGGGTGCGTCCGTCGAGGACACCACCCTTGATGACCAGCGCGGGGTTCGCCTTGGCGAAGTCACGCAGACCCTTGGCGGCCTCGACCGGGTCGCCGGAGACGAAGGCGATCGCCGACGGGCCCGCGAGCGCGTCGTCGAGGCCCGTCAGGCCGGCTTCCTTGGCCGCGATCGCGGTCAGCGTGTTCTTCACCACGGCGTAGGTTGCGTTGCCGCCGAGCGCGCGACGCAGCGTCTTGAGCTGCGCCACGGTGAGCCCGCGGTACTCGGTCAGCACGGCCGCGTTGGACGCACGGAACTTGTCCGCGATCTCCGCGACGGCGGCTGCCTTGTCCGGCCTCGCCATGGCAATCCTTCCGATGGTGGTGCCGGTCGGTCCCCCAGAACGACGAAGAGCCCCGCGCAGGCGCGGGGCTCGACAGGGCGGGGCGGACGAACCGCACCATCATGTGGAACTCTCACCTGCGCTGGCCTCCGCGAGCTGCGGGACTTCGGTCGCCCCGCGAACGGAGACGACGACCGGCGGTCTTGGGCCCCACGAGACTACGACAGCGACGCCCGTCGACCAAATCCGGCCGCCCTCGCCCCCCGGCACGTCGACGAGGGCCTCGTCACACCGGCGCTCCCAGGCACACGAGCGGCACCAGGCCGCCACCACCGCGGTCGTGGTCCGCGCACGCCTGCGCCACCGCCGCCGCCACGGGCATCCCCGCGCGCATGCGCTCGTGCACGCCCGACATCACGTGCATCGCCGTCTCGTCGGGCAGCGGGGCGATCGCCGCGACCACGCACGGGACGCCCGTGCGCAGCAGCACGCTCGCGAGCCCCAGCGCCTCTCCCCCCGCGCGGATCGTCGCGCGGCCGACCTCGCACGACGACAGCAGGACCAGGTCCGGCACCTGGCCACCCGCGTCCAGCTCGTGCGCGAACAGCGGGCCGTCGGCGAGCCGCAGCGACGAGAACAACGGGTTGTCCGGCTCGTGACGCCCGTGCGCCGCGAGGTGCACCACACCCGGCGACGCGAGCGCCTCGGCCACGTTCGCGACGCTCGCGTCGTCGTCGACCAGCACGCGCGCCCCCGGCCAGAGCGTCGCGACGTGCCGCGCCTCGTCCGCCGCGTGCACCAGGCCCGGCCCCGCCGCCGCGGTCAGCGGCGCCTCCGGCAGACCCGCGCCCGCGTAGCGCATCCAGTGGTGCACCGAGGGCGCGACGACCGTCGGGGCGCCGCGCCGCGACGGCAGCATCGACCACGGCAGCACCCCCAGCCACCCACCCGCGACGACGACGAGCTCGTCAGCACGGTCGAGCACAGGCCGCACGACCGCGTCGAGCCGCTCGAGCGCACCGCGCAGCGAGCGGTCCGCGACCGCCCGCAGCTCCGCGGGCACCAGCGGGTTCGCGACGACCTCCAGGTCCGCGTGCACGCGCCGGACGAGCTCCGCGGCGGGCGCGGCCTCGCCCAGGTCCGCCAGCTCGGCACCCTCGACGCCCATGCTCACCGCGAGCAGGCGGCCCTCGTGGTCGATCACGTCGAGCAGGAGCGTCTGCGGGCGCCGCGCCAGCACCGCACGCACCTCGTGCGCGCGGCCCTCCCGCTCGTCGCGGGCGCTGCGGCCCGGCTCGTGCCACGACCGCGCGAGGATCTCGAGCTTGAGCCGCTGCGCGTCGGCGATCAGCTTGCGGCGCTCCGGGTCCGCGGCGGGCCGACCCGTGACCGGGCGGCTGCCCTCCACGAGCCGGCGCAGCTGCGCCAGCAGCTCGGCCGTGCGCGGGTCGCTCGGCGGGTTGACCCGCGGCGCACCGCCCATGACCGCCCGGACCCGCTCCGCGGACTCGAGCACCCGCTCGGGGTGCCCGGTCGCGAGCGCGAGCCGCATGTCCAGCTCCGCGAGCGCCGTGCCGTGCACCGCACCGGCCGTGCGCAGGTCCAGCGAGCCGAACCTGCTGCGGTGCATCGCGAGGTCCCGCTGCCCCGCGCGCACGTGGTGCGTGGCCCGGTCCGGGCGGCCCGCCGCCGCCGCGAGCAGCGCCCGGATCCGCCGGCCGTGCAGACGCAGCGTGAGCGGCTCGTCGGCGCGCACCGTCCCCAGCCCGTCGAGCACGCGCTCCGGGTCCGGCCCCACGCCGCGGGCCAGGTCCGCCTCGATGCGCAGGTAGGACGCGGCGCGCTGCCACGCGGGCCGGCCCGTCGTCCGGCACAGCTCCTCGACCTCGGCGGCACGGCGCGCCACCCCCGCCCAGCCGCTGCGGGACGCGCGACCGTCCGGCCGACGCGCGAGCACACCCGCGTCCGCCTGCAGCTCGAGCAGCGACGAGCGCACCACCCACGCCTCGTCGCCCCGCCGCGCGAACCGCCGCCGCGCGCTCGACGCCCACCGCCGCGCCGCGACCGGGTCGCCACGCAGCAGCGCGCACTCCGCGCGGCCCAGCTCGCACTCCGCGACCTCGCGCGGCAGCCGCTCGTCCGCGAACATCTGCGCCGCCTGCGCGAGCGTCGCGTCCGCGACCCCGACCAGTCCGGCCTCCAGCAGCACCTCGCTGCGGTCCCGCAGCGCCGTGGGCCGGACCGGACCCGGCAGGCTGCGCGCCGCCGCCTCCATCGTCGCGAGCGCCTCCGGCAGGCGCCCCTCGCGGAAGTGCACGTACCCGAGGTTGTGCTCGGCCTTGAACACGAGCAGGTCGAACCCCGCCGCGCGGGCGCGCACCGCGCACTGCGAGTAGTCCGCGCGCGCGGCCGCGGTGTCCCGGCGCTCGCTGTGCAACGTGCCCCGGTTGAGCAGCGCGCGGCAGCCGTCGACCGGGTCCGCGACGTCGAGCTGCTCGATCGCCGCGTCCAGCGCGACGAGCGCCTCGTCCTGCCGCCCGCCGCGCAGCGCGAGCAGACCGCGCACCCCGGCCGCCGCCGGCACGATCCCCGGCCACGCGTCCGCAGCCCCCGCCGCGACCAGCCCGTCGAGTTGCGCGAGCGCGGCCTGCGGCCCGCCGCGCGTCTCGAACTCGCACTTCGCGAGCTCCATCAGCGCGCGCGCCCGCACCCGCACGCGCACCGGATCGGTCAGCTCGTCGTCGCCCGCGAGCCGGTCGAGGCGCCCGAGCGCCGCGACCAGCCGGCGCCGCGCCTGGTTCGGGTGGCCCTCGGCGTTGTCCGCCTCGGCCAGGGCGACGTCCACCGCCACGCGCTCGAGCGCGGCGCGGCGGGCGTCGCCGTCCGGCAGCGGCCCGGCGGCAGCCGGACCGGAGCGTTCGGTCATGGTTCCCGCTAGAGCTCGATCTGCGGGGTCACGACCGGCATCGTCGGGTCCGACGGCCGCCGCAGCACGAGCCGCGCCGGGCCGCGGTGCAGGTCGACGAACGCGAACCGGCCGTCCTCGTCCGAGGTCGTCGTCGTGACCCGGCCCGACTGGTGCAGCTCGACGGCGAGCACCCCCGCGGGAGCGGCCCACCCGTCCACGCGGACCAGGTCGTTCTCGTGGTGCACCGAGATCATCACGGTCAGCACGTCCGTCGTGAACGTGATCGTGCCGGCCTCGATGCTCGTCTCGTCGGTCCGCACCGCGAGCGCCGGCTCACCCACGAGGTGCAGCTCCGCGAGCTCCGCGTGCAGCGCCTCCATCGTGAGGGCGAGGCCGATGCTGTCGACCAGACCCTCGGGGACCGGGTCGGCAGCCTCCACGAGCGCGGCCAGGCGGCCGAGGATCTCGGTGTCGAGGTCGTCGACGGCGCCCCCGGCGAGCAGGGCGACGGTGACGTCGTCGGGCGTCATGACACGCTCCAGGAAGGGTCGGCGGCGAGGGCGGCGCGCAGCTTGGCGAGGCAGCGTCCCCGCGTGGGTCCGATGCTCCCCACCGGCATCCCCAGCGCCTGGGAGACGACGGCGTAGTCGGGTCGGTCGACCATCGCGACCAGGCCGAGGAGTCGGCGGCACCGCTCGGGCAGGGACCGGACGTTGTCCCACAGGACACGGTCACGCTCGTCGCGCACCGCGCGGGCGTCCGGCAGCTCGTCGGCAGGCGCCGTGAGCCACTCGGTCGCGGCCTCGTCGGAGTCCGTACGCGCCGCCTCCTCACGGGACCGGCGCACGGCCCGCCACGCCGCGCGCTTCGCGGTCACGAGCGTCCACTGCAACGTCGCCCGGGGGTCGCGGATCGTGTCGATCTCGCGCACCAGCGCGAGCCACACGTTCTGCACGATGTCCTGGGCCTGCTCGGTGCCGGCGCCCTGCGCCCGCACCGTGTGCCAGAGCAGCGGCGTCATCACCTGCACGAGCGCCGCGAGCGGCGCAGGGTCTCCGTCGCGGTACGCCAGCACAGCCCGGGCCGCCTGGTCGGCGAGCCCCTCCCCCTGGCCGCGGAGCGCGGTGTCCACCGGCTCCACCAGGTCGTCACTCATCATTGGCCCCTCACTCGACCGGTCCCGTCGGGCGGCCGTCCCACGACACTAGGACGGCCTGGACAAACCCGACAAGCACGTCCGCACGCGGGAAAGCCGGGTCGTCCTCGAGGAGCCCCTCCCGCCGCGCCTGATACGCGCGGTCGGGGAGCGGATGAAGTTCACCCGCCCGGGTGACGAGCGGACTAGCGTTCCTCCCGGGGGGCGCCCGCGCCGGCGAGTGCCGGCGCACGCGACGACGAGGTCCGTGCAGATCAGCACGCGATCGAGCACGCGGGGACGTATCTGGCCCGCCCCCGCGCGCTCCTGACCGGCGGCCCTCGCAGCCGTGGCCACCGTCACCCGTCATGAGGAGTGTCGCCCCGATGACCGAGCAGGACCCCCGCACCGACTCGACGCCCGAGCCCGGCACCACCGCGGCCGCGCCGTCGAGACCGCTCGACGAGCGCGCCCGGATCCGCCCCACGAAGCGCGGCGTCGAGGACGTCCTGCTCGCCCGCGCCGGCGTGGTCGGCGTCGACATCGCCGAGAAGTGGTCCCAGGGCCGCCCCACCGGGCAGCAGGCGATCGTCGTGCACGTCGAGCGCAAGCGGCCGCTCGACGAGCTGTCCGACGACGAGCGCATCCCCGCGGACGTCGACGGCGTCCCGACCGACGTCGTCTCCGGGCGGGTCTCACCGCTGTCCGCCACGACCGGCACGGTCGGCACGGGCAGCGCGAGCGGCGGCGCCGCCGCCCACACCCGGCGCGTGCGACCCCTCGCCGGCGGACTGAGCATCGGCCCCGCCGATGCCGTGACCATCCCCGTCGACGGTCGCGCGCAGCTGCGCAGCGTCAACGGCACGCTCGGGGTCGTCGTGCGCGAGCGCCACACGGGCCGCGCGTTCGCCCTCACCAACTGGCACGTCGCCGCAGGCGACGGGCGCGAGGACGTCGGCTCCGCGTGGCTGCAGCCCGCGGTCGCCGACGGCGGACGCGACGGCGCGGACCGGTTCGGCGCGCTCGTGCGGGGCGCCGTCACCGACCGCATGGACGCCGCCGTCGTCGCGCTCGCACCCGGCGCACCGTGGGTCCCGGGAGTCGTCGGGATCGGCGCCGTCACCGGGGCCGGCACCGCCGACGTCGGCTCCACCGTGCGCAAGTCCGGGCGCACCACGGGCCTGACCCTCGGCACCGTGGTGTCCACCGACTACACCACTGCCGTCGACTTCGGCCCCGGCGTCGGCCTGCGCACGCTGCGCGACCAGATCCGCGTCGAGCCCGCCGAGGGCACCGAGCGGTTCTCCGCCGGGGGCGACTCCGGGTCCGTGCTGGTCGACGAGGACGGAGCCGTCGTCGGGCTGCTGTGGGCCGGCGAGGACGACGGGAGCTTCTCCGTGGCCAGCCCGATCGACGTCGTGCTCGACACGCTCGGAGTGTCCGTGGCCGCGGCGGCCCCCACGTGGCGCGACCGGCTGCGGTCCGGGGGCGACGGGCGTGCGGCTGCCCGGACCACCCCGGGTGCCGGCGGCTCCACCGCCGACGACTCCGACGACCGGGACGCGCAGGGGGCGTCCCGGCTCGCCGGGTCGTCGACGCAGCCGTTCACCGAGCCGTTCACCGAGCCGTTCACCGAGCCGTTCACGGAGCCCTTCACGGAACCGTTCACCGAGCCGTTCACGGAACCGTTCACCGAGGCACTCGGGACCAACCCGTTCACCGAACCGTTCACCGAACCCTTCACCGAGCCCTTCACGGAGCCGTTCACCGAGGCACTCGGCACGAACCCGTTCACCGAACCCTTCACGGAGCCGTTCACCGAACCGTTCACCGAACCCTTCACGGAACCGTTCACCGAGGCACTCGGCACCAACCCGTTCACGGAGCCGTTCACCGAGCCCTTCACCGAGCCGTTCACCGAGCCGTTCACCGAAGCACTCGGGACCAACCCGTTCACCGAACCCTTCACGGAACCGTTCACCGAGCCCTTCACAGAGCCCTTCACAGAGCCCTTCACCGAGCCGTTCACCGAGCCGTTCACCGAGGGCTCCGCGGGCACGCGGCAGTCGCGAGCGGCCTACGCGGCAGGGCGCCGGCTCGGGGCGGCACAGGCGCGCGCGGCCTACGCGGCGGGCGTCGGGGCCGGCCGTCGTGCGGCGGCCGCGTCGAGCGGGGCGACGACGAGGCGCGTGGCGCACCAGGCGTACCGCGCCGGGTACGCAGCGGCGTACCGCGCCGCGGCCGCGGCGCTGGCCCGCAAGGCGTACGCCGCAGCACGGCGCAGCGTGGCCCGGTCCGCGTACGTGGCGGGCTTCCGCGCCGGTGCCCGCGCGGCGGAGGGGCCGGGGCGCGGGTCGCGGGGCTGACGGGACGCGACACCCGCCGCGACGACGAAGGGTCCGGCCCCGCGGGGGCCGGACCCTTCGTGCTGGTGGACCGTCTCGGTCCAGGAGTCTTACCGCGGACTCAGTCCTCGTCCTCGGCGGTCAGGTTCCGGGTCTTGTTCTGGTCGAGCAGGATCCCGGGGCCGTTCGTGGTCGAGATGGTCGCCTTGGTGATGTAGCGGCCCTTCGACGCGGCGGGCTTGAGACGCAGGATCTCGTCGAGCGCCGCGGCGTAGTTCTCGACCAGCGAGACGTCGGAGAACGACGTCTTGCCGATGATGAAGTGCAGGTTGGCGTGACGGTCCACGCGGAACTCGATCTTGCCGCCCTTGATGTCCGCGACGGCCTTGGCCACGTCCATCGTCACGGTGCCGGTCTTCGGGTTCGGCATGAGACCACGCGGGCCCAGGACCTTGCCGAGTCGACCGACCTTGCCCATGAGGTCCGGGGTCGCGACCGCGGCGTCGAAGTCGGTCCAACCGCCGGCGACCTTCTCGATGAGCTCGTCGCCGCCGACCTCGTCCGCACCGGCGGCGCGGGCCTGCTCGGCACGCTCGCCGTTCGCGAACACGATCACGCGGGCGGTCTTACCGGTGCCGTGGGGCAGGTTGACCGTGCCGCGGACCATCTGGTCCGCCTTGCGCGGGTCGACACCGAGACGGAAGACGACCTCGACGGTCGCGTCGAACTTGGAGACGGAGGTCTCCTGCGCCAGACGGACGGCGGCGAGGGGGCTGTAGACCTTGCCTGCCTCGATCTTCTCGACGGCGGCGCGGTACGCCTTGCTGTGCTTGGGCATCTGCTTCTCCTTGGTGAGCAGTCGTGGTCGCACGGGCCGCACAGGGCCCTGCCACTGGGGTGGGGACGAGGGGTCAGCCCTCGACCTTGATACCCATCGACCGGGCGGTGCCGGCGATGATCTTCTCGGCCGCGTCGATGTCGTTCGCGTTGAGGTCCTCGAGCTTGGTGGACGCGATCTCGCGCACCTGCTCGCGGGTCAGCGTGGCGACCTTGACGGTGTGCGGCGTGGGCGAGCCCTTCGCGACACCCGCGGCCTTCTTGATGAGCTCGGCGGCCGGCGGCGTCTTCGTGATGAAGGTGAACGAGCGGTCCTCGTACACCGTGATCTCGACGGGGATGACGTTGCCGCGCTGCGACTCGGTCGCCGCGTTGTACGCCTTGCAGAACTCCATGATGTTCACGCCGTGCTGACCGAGCGCGGGGCCGATCGGCGGGGCGGGCGTAGCCGCACCGGCGTTGATCTGGAGCTTGATGAGGCCGGTGACCTTCTTCTTGGGGGGCATGACGCCACCTCTTTCGTGCTTGTGGGCCGACGCCGTGGGCGATGACCCGGTTGCAGGGCGTACCCGCGGCGCGGGCACGCGACGCCCCGAGGGGCGGTCCGGTCAGATCTTGGCGACCTGGCTGAACGACAGCTCGACCGGGGTCTCCCGGCCGAAGATGGAGACGAGCACCTTGAGCTTCTGCGCCTCGGCGTTGATCTCGGAGATCGTGGCGGGCAGCGTGTCGAAGGGGCCGTCGGTGACCGTGACGGACTCGCCGACCGTGAAGTCGACCTGGATCGCCGCGGCGGCCTTGGCAGCGGCGGCCGGAGCCGTCGGGGCCTTCGTCTCGAGCGTCGGTGCGAGCATCGAGAACACCTCGTCCAGCGTGAGCGGGACGGGCTGGTGCGTGTGGCCGACGAAGCCCGTGACGCCCGGCGTGTGACGCACGGCGCCCCACGACTCGTCGGTCAGGTCCATGCGGACGAGGACGTAGCCGGGGATCCGGACGCGGCGCACGACCTTGCGCTGCGCGTTCTTGATCTCCACGACCTCCTCCATGGGGACCTCCACCTGGTAGATGAAGTCCTCCATGTTGAGGCTCTGCGTGCGGTTCTCGAGGTTCGCCTTCACGCGGTTCTCGTAACCCGCGTAGGAGTGGATGACGAACCAGTCACCGGGCAGGCTGCGCAGGCGCGCCTTGAACGCGGCGACCGGGTCCTCGTCGGGGTCGACCTCGTCGGACGCAGCCTCGTCGGACGCGACCTCGTCGGACGTGACCTCGTCCGAGACGGCCTCGTCGCTCGGGACCTCGTCCGCGGCCGACGCCTCGACGGCCTCGACCGACTCCACGGCGTCCGAGAGCTCGACGTCGGCCGGGGTGGGCTCAGACGACTCGTGGGACACGTACGAACCTGCTTTCTTCCAGTGCGGAGGTGCGGCTCGACCGAGCCTGGCGGGCCACGTGGGCCGCGGGGGTCAGCCCCCGAAGACCCAGAACGTGACCTTGCCGATGCCCAGGTCGACCACGGTGACGAACGCCATGACGACGGCGACGAACACCAGCACGACCGACGTGTAGGTGATGAGGTCCTGCCGCGTGGGGCGGACCACCTTCTTGAGCTCGGCGACGACCTGGCGCACGAAAAGCGCGATGCGCGCGAACAAGCCGCGGCGCTCGCCGGACGGGGCCTGCGGCGCGGACTTGCGCGCCGAGCCCTCGGCGCCGGACGCCGCGGAGGCTGCGGTTTCGCTCACGTGTCGGCCTCTGCTGTCTCGTCGATGCTCGGACTGTCCCGCTGCACGAGGGTGCAGACAGGAGATTGCGCAGGGCAGACAGGACTCGAACCTGCAACCTGCGGTTTTGGAGACCGCTGCGCTACCAATTGCGCCACTGCCCTACGACGGCCTCGGTCCAGGACGACGAGGGCCTCACGCGCTCGGGAGCGAGCTCCCGGGTGCCGTGCGGGCACAGGTCATCTTGGCGAACGTCAACCGCCGGTGGACAACCATACGGGACGGAGCGCCCCGGGTCGAACCGCCCTCTCCACCGACGCCCGCGGGACCGATCCGCGCACCGGGACACCCACGCGCCGGGCACGTGACCTCTGCCACTATGACCCGGTGAGCCAGCAGACGTCGCAGCCCCGTTCCCGTGTCTCGAAGCGCCTCGCCGCGATCGCGCCGTCGGCGACGCTCGCGGTCGACGCCAAGGCGAAGGCCCTCAAGGCCGCCGGCCGGCCCGTCATCGGGTTCGGTGCGGGCGAGCCGGACTTCCCGACGCCGAGCGCGATCGTCGACGCCGCGGTGGCCGCGGTGCGCGACCCCGCGAACCACCGGTACACGCCCGCCGCCGGCCTGCCCGCGCTGCGCGAGGCGATCGCCGCGAAGACGCTGCGCGACTCCGGGTACGACGTGGACCCGGCCGCCGTGCTGGTGACCAACGGCGGCAAGCAGGCCGTGTTCCAGGCGTTCGCGTCGGTCGTCGACCCGGGCGACGAGGTGCTGCTGCCCGCCCCGTACTGGACGACGTACCCCGAGGCGATCCGGCTCGCGGGCGGCGTGCCCGTCGAGGTGTTCGCCGGCGCCGACCAGGGCTACCTCGTGACGGTCGAGCAGCTCGAGGCCGCGCGGACCGAGCGCACCAAGGTGCTGCTGTTCTGCTCGCCGTCCAACCCGACGGGCGCGGTGTACTCCCCCGAGCAGACCGCCGAGATCGGCCGCTGGGCGCTCGAGCACGGGATCTGGGTGATCACCGACGAGATCTACGAGCACCTCACGTACGACCACGCGGTGTTCACGCCCATCCAGCGTGTCGTGCCCGAGCTCGCCGACACCTGCATCGTGCTCAACGGCGTCGCCAAGACGTACGCGATGACCGGCTGGCGCGTGGGCTGGATGATCGGCCCGTCCGACGTGATCAAGGCGGCGACGAACTTCCAGAGCCACCTCACGTCGAACGTCGCGAACGTCTCGCAGCGCGCCGCGATCGCCGCGCTCACCGGCGACCTCACGGCGGTCGAGGCGATGCGCGCGGCGTTCGACCGCCGGCGACGGACCATGGTCGAGATGCTCTCGGCGATCGACGGCGTCGTCGTCCCGGTGCCGCAGGGCGCGTTCTACGCGTACCCCTCGGTCGAGGGCGTGCTGGGTCGCTCGATCCGCGGCGTGACCCCGACGACCTCCGCCGAGCTCGCGGCGCTCATCCTCGAGCAGGTCGAGGTCGCGGTCGTGCCCGGTGAGGCGTTCGGCCCGTCGGGCTACCTGCGCCTGTCGTACGCGCTGGGCGACGACGACCTGGTCGAGGGCGTCTCGCGCATCCAGTCCCTGCTGGCCGAGGCGCGCTGACCTCGCCGGACGAGGGATGACGCCGGGGTCCACCGATCGGTGGACCCCGGGTCCCGTCCGACGGTGCTGTCGCGCGCACGCACGACGGGTCCAGTCTGGGGACATGACATCAGCACCAGCGGTCGAGGTCAGCGCGCTGCGCAAGGCCTACGGCGAGAAGCAGGCGGTCGACGGGCTGGACCTCGTCGTCGCCCGGGGTGAGATCGTCGCGGTGCTCGGGCCCAACGGCGCGGGCAAGACGACCACCGTGGAGATCCTCGAGGGGTTCCGCGAGCGCGACGGCGGGGACGTGCGCGTGCTCGGCGAGGACCCGGCCCGGGCGGGCCGCGCGTGGCGCTCCCGCCTCGGTGTCGTGCTGCAGAGCACCGACGACCTCGCGGAGGCGACCGTCGGCGAGCTCGTGCGCCACTTCGCCCGCTTCTACCCGCAGGCGCGGGACGCCGACGAGGTCATCGACGCGGTCGGGCTGCGCGAGAAGGTCCGCACGCGGGCCCGGCAGCTGTCCGGCGGGCAGCGCCGACGCCTCGACGTCGCGCTCGGCATCGTCGGGCGGCCCGAGCTGGTGTTCCTCGACGAGCCGACCACGGGGTTCGACCCGCAGGCCCGCCGCGACTTCTGGGACCTCGTCGCGGGGCTGCGCGAGGACGGCACGACGATCCTGCTCACGACGCACTACCTCGAGGAGGCCGAGCACCTGGCGGACCGCGTGGTCGTCGTGAACGCCGGCCGGGTGGTCGCGCAGGGTGCGCCCGCCGACCTGGGCGGGCGCACCGCACGCCAGGCGCTCGTGCGCTGGACCACGCCGGACGGTCCGCGCGAGGAGCGGACGGACACGCCGACCGCGCTCGTGCGCGACCTCGCCGGACGGTACGGCGAGGTGCCCGGGCTGCAGGTGCTGCGGCCCACGCTCGAGGACGTCTACCTGTCCCTGATCGGCGACGCGTCCGCGACGACGCCCGCCGCCCCCGTCGAGCCCGTGGAGGTGGCGCGATGAGCACGACCCACGCCGGGAGCACCCCGCGCACCCGCGCCGCGGTGCCGGGCACGCTCGCGCTCGGCCTGGCCCGCACGGGCTACGAGCTGCGCAGCTTCTTCCGCGAGCGCGACGCGGTCATCTTCATCTTCGCCTACCCCGTGATCATGCTCGCGATCTTCGCGACGGTGTTCGGGCAGGACGACGCGAGCATCGAGCTGCCCAGCGGGCAGGTCCCGTTCGCGCAGTACTTCCTGCCCGGGATGGTCGCCACGGGCGTCATGCTCACGAGCTTCCAGAACCTCGCGATCTCGATCGCGGTCGAGCGCGACGAGGGCGGGCTCAAGCGTCTGCGCGCCACTCCCCTGCCCGCCACGGCGTACTTCCTGGGCAAGATCGGGCAGGTCCTGGTCAACTGCACGCTGCAGATCGCCGTGCTGCTCGCCGTGGCCGCGGTGGTGTTCGACGTCCCCATGCCGCAGGACGCGGCCCACTGGGCCACGTTCGTGTGGGTCCTGCTGCTCGGCACCGCCAGCGGCGCGATCTGCGGCGTCGCGTTCTCCTCGCTGCCGCGCAGCGGCCGGTCCGCGAGCGCCGTGGTGACCCCCGTGGTGCTGGTCCTGCAGTTCATCTCCGGGGTGTTCTTCCAGTTCGACCAGCTCCCGTCGTGGATGCAGCAGGTCGCCTCCGTGTTCCCCCTGAAGTGGATGGCCCAGGGCATGCGCTCGGTGTTCCTGCCCGACGAGGCGGCGCAGCTCGAGGTGTCCGGGTCGTGGCAGCACGGGGCGATCGCGGCGGTCCTGCTGGCGTGGCTCGTCGTCGGGCTCGTCGTCGGCGTGCGCACGTTCCGGTGGCGCCGCCGGGACGACGGCTGACGCCGGGCCCATGGGTGCGCACCACGCGCGGACGGGCGGTGCCGGCGACGCGCCGGACCGCCCGTCGGCGCCCCGCCCCGCCGACCTGGCAGGCTTGCGCGACGTGGAGGACCGCCGGGTGAGCCACCGCGACGAGTTCTGGCGCCGCTCGATGCGGGCGTGGGACGTCGCGTTCTGGATCATGATCACGATCAGCGCGGCGTTCGCCGTGCCCGGCGCCCCGAGCGTCGCGCGGGCGCTCGGCACGCTCGCCGGCTTCGTCGTCATGGCGCTCGCGTACTACGGGCTCGGCCGACGAGGGGCGCGCCGCGGCGACGCGCGGGTGACGCAGGCGTACCTCGTCGTGGTCGTCCTGGTCATGACGTACGAGACCTGGGCCGCCGATCTCGGCATCGTGCTGCTGTTCGTCGCGTACTCCCACATCTGGTTCTTCGCGCTGTCGCGCCTGCAGGGCGTGGCGTGGACCGTGCTGCTCACCACGGGCGTCGTGGTCGCCACCGCGCTGCGGGTGCGCGCCGATCCGGTGGACCTGCCGTCCATCGCCGGTCAGGCGACGCTCGGCATGGTGTTCTCGATCGGCCTGGGCCTGTGGGTCACGTACGTCGCCGAGCAGAGCGAGGAGCGCGGCGCGCTGCTCGACGACCTGCGCGCCACGCAGGCCGCGCTCGCCGCGAGCCACCACGAGCAGGGCGTGCACGCGGAACGCGCTCGCCTCGCGCAGGAGATCCACGACACGCTCGCGCAGGGGTTCACGAGCGTGGTGATGCTCGCGCAGACCGCGTCGGCCGAGCTCGACACGGTCCTCGACACGGTGCTCGACGCGGCGCCCGGCGCCCCGGCGGACGCGGGACCCGGGCTCGGTGCCGAGCGCGTGCGCGAGCGGCTCACGCAGATCGAGTCGGTCGCGCGCGACAACCTGGCCGAGGCCCGCGCGCTCGTCGCGGCGTTCGCACCGCCCGCGCTCGACGACGGCCTCGCGGCCGCGCTGCACCGGCTGGGCGACCAGCTGCACGCGCAGACGGGCCTGGACGTGCGTGTCGAGACGCAGGACGTCGGCGAGCTGACGCAGGAGACCGCCGTGACGCTCCTGCGCGCCGCGCAGGAGTCGCTGGCGAACGTGCGTCGGCACGCGGACGCCGCCGGCGTGACGGTCCGGCTGCGACGCTCGGGCGAGCTCGTGGAGCTGGAGGTCGCCGACGACGGCCGCGGTGTGCGCGACGACGACCGCGAGGGCAACGGGGTGCGCGGCATGCGCGAGCGCGCGCGCTCCGCCGGCGGCGACCTCCGGCTGACCGGGACGCCCGGTGCGGGCACGCGCGTCGTGCTGCGCCTGCCGTCGGCACCGGACGTGCGCACGGAGGCGATCGCATGAGCACGACGTCCGACGAGGCCGCGGGGACGGTGCTCCGGGTCCTCGTCGCGGACGACCACCCGGTGGTGCGCTCGGGCATCGCGGGGCTGCTGGGGGTCGAGCCCGACATCGACGTCGTCGGCGAGGCGGCCGACGGCGAGGAAGCGCTCGTGCTCGCGCACGCGCTGCACCCGGACCTGGTGCTCATGGACCTGCGGATGCCGCGGCTCGACGGTGCGGGCGCGACCGCGCGGGTCGTCGCCGAGCTCCCGGGCACGCACGTGCTCGTGCTGACGACCTACGAGACCGACGCCGACATCCTGCGTGCCGTCGAGGCCGGCGCCACCGGGTACCTGCTCAAGGACACCCCGCGCGCCGAGCTGGTCGCGGGCGTGCGGGCCGCCGCGCGGGGCGAGGCGGCGCTCTCGCCGTCGGTCGCGCGGCGGCTCGTGCAGCAGGTGCGCGGCACGGGCGAGCGCCTCACGGCACGCGAGACGCAGGTGCTCGCCGCCGTCGCGCGCGGGCTGTCGAACGCCGCCGTCGGAGCCGAGCTGTTCATCTCCGAGGCGACCGTCAAGACGCACCTGCTGCGGGTGTTCGCCAAGCTCGGCGTCGACGACCGCACGCACGCCGTCACGGTCGCGATGTCCCGCGGCATCCTGCCGTCCGCCTGACCGAGGTCACGCGGACGGCAGGCACCGCAGTCGCAGGCACCGGACGTCAGCCGCAGGCGCCCTCGACCGCACCGCCCTGCGGGGTGTACGACCACTGCGCACCACCGTCGAGCTCGAGCCCCACGCAGAAGTCCGTGCCGTCGTTCGAGCCCGGGTCGAACGTCACGCGCTCGGCGCCCGAGGTCACCTCCGAGACGTCCTTCGAGCCGTCGCCCGTCGTCAGGACGTACCGGCCGCCCTCGATCGACAGCGCGTTCGGCGTGAGCGGGCTCGCCGACGGGTCGACGTAGTACACCGAGACCTCGATGCCGAGCGAGTAGAGGTCGCTCTGCGCGGCCCAGGACGCCTCGTCCCAGTCCCAGGTCTCCTCGCCGTCGCCGGAGCCAGGGTCGGTGCCGTCGCCGGAGCCGCCGCCCACGTCGATGTCGCCGTCCTCCTCCTCGTAGGTCCACTCGTCGTCGAGCGAGCCGCCCAGGTCGTCGAGGCCCTCGAGCTCGGGCACCGTGGCGAGACCGCCGAGCCCCCGAGCGCCCCCATGCCGAGGCTCGAGGACAGGTCCCCGAAGTTCTCCTCGAGCCACTGCTGGTCCTCGAGCTTGCCGTCCTTCTGCAGGCGCACCAGGTTCTCGAGCATCGTGCCGTAGGCGTGCGCGAACGTCGCGAGGACGGACACGCGGTACCCGCCGTCCTCCTCGACCGCGACGAGGCCGAGGTCCTCCAGGCCCAGCTCGACGAGTCCCTGGTTGTCGGCGATGCAGCGCTTCTCGCCGTCGGCGTCGCCCCCGGTCGTCGTGGCGCACGTGCCCTCGACGACGACGGTCTCACCGTCGCCCGAGAGCGCGACCCGCCGGGGCTGCAGGAGCTGGCGACCCGAGCCGAGGTCGCGCGAGTCGAACGACGCCTCGTCGACCGTCACCACGGTGTCGGACGCCGACAGCTCACCGACCCACTGGGAGACGTACACGTCCATGAACCGGCGCTCGCCCTCCGCGAGCGTGCCGGACAGCGTGTCCATGTCGCCCGAGCTGATCCCGGCGAGCGCCTCGGTGAACGCGACACCCGCGTCCTTGGCCGAGGTCGGCGCGGCACCGTCGTCGGACGGCATCGCGCCGCGCGTGCCGCCCTGCGCGACCGTGACGTACTCGCCGATCGTCATGAGCGGGCTGACGTACCAGTCACCGCCCTCCTCGACCGCCATCAGGAACGGCAGCTGCTCCTCGCCCTGGGCGTCCCACGTCAGCTCGGCGGCGTCGAGCGACCACGGCAGCGCGTCGTCGATCTGCTGCACCGCCTCGTCGCGCTCGCCGCCCGTCGGCACCGGCTGGCCGTACGCCTCGAGCACCGGCGTGAGCGCCTCGATCGCGAGGTCCGTGAGCTCCGCCGCGTCGGCGTCGACCGTGAGCGTGCCGCCCGCGATCGAGACCTTCGCGAGGCCCTCGTCGACCTCCTCGACCTGGAGGTCCAGGCCCTCGATGTCGATCGCGAGCGCGTCCAGCGCGGCGCGCAGCTTCTCCGGGTCGACCGACCTGCCGTCGCCGGCCAGGTCGTCGAGCCCGTCGACGCCGTCGAACGCGTCGCGGAACGAGCCGACCTCCGACGGCGAGAGGACGCCGTACACGGCGACGCCGTCCTTGTCCGCGACGCCCTCGACGAGCTGCGTCACGGCTGCCTCGGGCGACGCGGCGCCGCCCAGCTTGCTCAGCACCGTCGCCCAGGCGGCGTAGCCACCGGCGCCGACGACCGCGACCGCCGCGACGGCCACCCCGACCCACAGGCCCGTGCGGCGTCGGCGCGGCTGTGCGCCGACCGGGGCGAACTCCGCGCCGGGCGCGTCGACGCCGTCCTGCGGGACGACGGGGGCGACCGGACCGGTGGGGCTCGGGAAGGCGTCCGGCGTGGTCGGCTGCACGGCCGGCTGCACGGTGGGCTGCGCGGCCTGCTGCGGGGCGTCCTGCTGCGAGGCCGCGCCGCGCGCCGCGACCGCGGCGGCGACCGCCGGGTCGCCCTGCGCCGCGAGCCAGCCGAGCAGCTCGGGGTAGGCGGCGGGGTGCGCGGCGATCCGCGCGCGCAGGTCGGGTCGCTCGGCTGCGAGCCGCGCGAGCTCGGCGGGCGACGTCGACGGGTCGTCGAGAGCGGCGGCTGTCGGGTCGTGGGTCATGGCTCCCCCTGTCGGGCTCATGCGCCGCCGGCGGGCGACGAACAGGCAACTGTAGGGGGGACGAACCGGGCGCCGGGAGCGCTTTGACCCGCTCGCGCCGGAATTCACCTGGCAGGGTGGCAGACTGACCGCCGTGCGCGACCTGGCCCGGCTCCCCAAGGCGCACCTGCACCTGCACTTCACGGGCTCGATGCGGGTGAGCACGCTCGGCGAGCTCGCCGAGCAGCACGGCATCCGCCTGCCGGGCGCGCTGCTCGACTCCGACCCGCTGCACGTGCCGGCGACCGAGCGCGGCTGGTTCCGGTTCCAGCGCCTGTACGACGCGGCGCGCGCGTGCGTGCGCGGCGAGGCCGACATGCGGCGCGTGATCGCGGAGGCGGTCGCCGACGACGCTGCCGAGGGGTCGGGGCGACTCGAGATCCAGGTCGACCCGACGTCGTACGCGCCGTTCGTCGGCGGCATCACCCCCGCGCTCGAGATCGTGCTCGACGAGGCGCGCGCCGCGAGCGTGCGGCACGCCGTGTCCGTCGGCGTCGTCGTCGCCGCGTCCCGCATGCGGCACCCGCTCGAGGCCCGCACGCTCGCCCGGCTCGCCGCGCGGTACGCGGGCGACGGCTCGGGTGACGTGATCGGGTTCGGCCTGTCGAACGACGAGCGTCGCGGCGACACCGCTGAGTTCGCCGCGGCGTTCGCGATCGCGCGCCGCGCCGGGCTGGCCGCCGTGCCGCACGGCGGCGAGCTGCTGGGCCCCGCGCACGTGCACGACGTGGTGACGCACCTGCACCCGGACCGGCTGGGGCACGGGGTGCGCACGGGCGAGGACCCGCGCCTCCTGCACGACGTCGTCGAGCGCGGCATCGCGCTCGAGGTCTGTCCCGCGTCGAACGTGTCGCTCGGCGTCTACCCCGACGCGGGTGCGGTGCCGTTGGGCGCGCTCGTCGACGCGGGCGCGCAGGTGGCGCTCGGGGCGGACGACCCGCTGCTGTTCCGGTCGCGTCTCGTCGCGCAGTACGAGGTCGCGCGGGACGTGCACGGGTTCGACGACGACGCCCTCGCGGACCTGGCGCGCGCGTCGATCCGCGCGAGCCGCGCCGACGACGCCACCCGGGTGCGCCTGCTCGCGGGCGTGGACGCGTGGCTCGCCGCGCCCGCACCCGACCCGGTCCTGACGGCCCCGGGCGGCGCGGACCGGACCCCCTGACCGTCCCGCCGCACCGCCCCGCTGCACCGCCCCGCCCGAGCCCGCGGCCGGTCCACCACCGCCCGCACCGTCCCCGAGAGGTCCTCATGTCACTCGTCCTGGTCACCGGCTCCACCGACGGCATCGGCCTGGAGTCCGCCCGCCGTCTCCTCGACGCGGGCCACCAGGTCGTCGCGCACGCCCGCGACGCGCAGCGTGCCGCGCACGTGCGTGCCGTCCTCCCGGGCCTGCGCGACGTCGTCGTCGGCGACCTCACCTCGCTCACGCAGACGCGGGCACTCGCGGACGCCGCGACGTCCGCCGCCGGGGGCGCGTACGACGCGGTGATCCACAACGCCGGTGTGGGCGGCGGTGCGCCGCGGACCCCGACCGCCGACGGCCTCGAGCGGATCGTCCAGGTGAACACGGTCGCGCCGTACGTCCTGACCGCGCTCATGCCCCGCCCGGGCCGCCTCGTGTACCTGACGTCCGGGCTCGAGTCGGACGGCCGCGCCGTGCTCGACGACCTGCTGTGGGAGTCGCGCCCGTGGGACGGCATGCAGGCGTACTCGGACTCGAAGCTCTACGACGTGATGCTCGCGTTCGCCGTCGCGCGCCTGTGGCCGGACGTCCTGTCGACCGCGGTGGACCCGGGCTGGATCAAGACCAAGCTGGGCGGCCCGGACGCGTGGGACGAGGTCGGGGACGGCGCCGCGACCCAGGTGTGGCTCGCGACCGCCGACGACGACGCCGCGCGCGTCACCGGCCGCTACCTCAAGCGGTTCGCCGTGCTCGACGCGAACCCGCAGGCCTCCGACGTCACGCTGCAGGACGAGCTGCTCGACCGGCTCGCCGCGCTCACCGGCGTCGTGCTCCCGCGCTGACGCCTCAGAGCGTCACCCCGACGAGCACGGGCTCCGGCTCGAGGGTCACGCCGAACGCGGCGCGCACCCCGTCGCGGACCTGACGCGCGAGCGCGACGACGTCCGCGGCGCCGGCACCCCCGCGGTTGGTGAGCGCGAGCGTGTGCTTGGTCGACAGCGCCGCCGGGCCGGGCATGCCGAACCCGCGCGCGAACCCGGCGTGCTCGATCAGCCATGCCGCGCTCGTCTTCACCACGCCGTCGCCCGCCGGGTAGCGGGGCGCCTCGGCGGGCAGCCGTGCGGCCGTGGCCTCGTCGAGGAGCGGGTTCGTGAAGAACGAGCCCGCGCTGCGGGTGTCCGCGTCCGCCGGGTCGAGCACCATGCCCTTGCGGCGGCGCAGCTCGAGCACCGCGGCGCGGACGTCGAGCAGCGGCGCACGCTCGCCGACCTCGACGCCGAGCGTGCGCGCGAGCTCGGCGTACGCGATCGGCGCGGAGAGCGTGCCCTGACGGAGCTGGAACGTCACGTCGAGCACCACGTAGCGCGGCGTCGGGCCCCAGGGCGCGCGCTCGTCGACCGGGTCGCGGGGGTCGCGCCGCGGGTCGTCGGCGGCGAGCAGGGAGCGCTTGAGCAGCGACGTGCGGTAGCCGAACCGCAGGTCGACGAGGGCAGGGTCCGCACCCGCAGGCGCTCGCGGTCCCACACCCGCACGGTCGCGATGGTCTGCGCGACCTCCTGCCCGTACGCACCGACGTTCTGCACGGGCGTCGCGCCCGTCGAGCCCGGGATCCCCGACAGCGCCTCGATGCCGTACAGGCGGTGCGAGGTGGCCTCGGCGACCACGTCGTCCCAGGGCGTGCCCGCGGGCACCGTGTACGTCACGCCCGCGCACGCCGAGTGGTCGGGCACGTCGATGCCCGTGCGCGTGTCCCGCACGACGAGGCCGTCGAACCCCTCGTCGGACACGAGGAGGTTCGAGCCGCCCCCGAGCACCAGGACGGGCTCGCCCGCCTCGTCGGCGGTGCGGACCGCGTCGATCAGCTCGGCCTCGCTCGTCGTCGCGACGAACCGGGCGACCGGCCCGCCGACGCCGAGGGTCGTCAGGTCAGCGAGACGGGGTGCGGTGCCGACGGTCATGCCTCCAGGCTACGGGCGGGTGCGGGACTCGTCGTCCGCGTCCGTCGTGACGTCGTCGGTGGCGGCACGCAGGGGTGCGGCCGCACCCGCGACGAGGATGCCGAGCGCGACGGGCACGAGGATCACCAGCAGCGCGTGCCGGTAGCCGACGTGCTGCGCGAGCAGGCCGAGCAGCGGCGGCCCGGCGAGGAACGCCGAGTAGCCGATCGTCGACACGACGCTCACGCGCGCGGCGGCACGCAGCGGGTCGTCGGCCGCCGCGCTCATGCCCACCGGGAAGCCGAGCGCGGCACCCGCACCCCACGCGACGATCCCGATGAGCGCGAGCCACATGGTCGGCGCGAGCCCGAACAGGGCCAGGCCGACGAGCGCGAGGACCGCGCACAGCCGCAGCACGAACACGCGCCCGTACCGGTCGAGCAGCGCGGTGCCGAACCAGCGCATGCCCGTCATCGACGCGAGGAACAGGCCCAGCGCGACCGCGCCGAGCGCGTGCGGGGTCTCGAACCCGTCGACCACCGCGAGGCTCACCCAGTCGTTCGCGGAGCCCTCGGTGAGCGCGGCGGCCAGGACCACGAGGCCGATGAGCAGCGTGCGCGGCTCCAGCCACGCGGCGAACGCTCGTCGGGCACGGCCGGACCCGGCCCGCGCGGCCTCGTGGTGCTCGACGACGACCTGCGCCTCGTGGTCCACCAGGAACAGCCGCACCGACCACACCACCGCGACCATCGACAGCGCCAGGACCACGGGAAGGTGCACGACGACCGGCACGTGCAGCCACGCCGCGACCGCGGCGATCCCCGCGGCCGCCACCGTGCCGAGCGAGAAGCCCGCGTGGTAGCGCGGCATGACGGTGCGCCCGAGCCGCTGCTCGACGACCGCGCCCTCGACGTTCATGGCCGCGTCCCACACGCCCGTGCCCACGCCGTAGACCACGAGCCCGACCGCGGCGAGGACCACCGAGCCGGCCGCGACGCCCACCGCGGCGAGCGCGAGACCGCTCGCGTTGAGGAGCGCGGAGTACAGGACGGTCCGGCGCGCACCGAGGTGCTCGATGATCGTCCCGGACAGCGGGAGCGCGACGAGCGACCCCACGGACCCGACGAGCAGCAGCAGCCCCATGCGGCCCGCGGACAGCTCGAGGCCGTCGCGCACCGCGGGCAGGCGCGAGGCCCAGCTGGCGAAGTTGAAGCCGGACAGGAAGAACACGGCGAACACCGCGAACGACGCGGCACGCACCGGGTCGCGTCGGAACCCTGCGGTCACTGACCTGTCCTCCACCTCGTCGTGGCTTCGCGTGCTGCTCACGGTACGCGTACCTCCTGGTGCGTCGGGTCGTGCTGGTACAGGTCGTGCGGGTACGGGCCGTGCGGGGCGGTCGTCGCGGCGGCGACGAGCGCGGGTGCGGCGACGTCGTCGGACGGCGCGCGCTGCGCGGGGACGACGAGCGTGCGGGTGGCCGCGTCGTCGTCCGAGGCGCGGGTCGGTGTGTCGTCGTGCGTGGGCGGCGCGACCTGGTGCGCGAGGCACACGCTCGCGACCATCGCGACCGCGATGAGCGCGAGGGCCTGGCGCGCACCGATCGACTCCGCCGCGAGTCCCAGCAGCGGCGGCGCCGCGATCGAGGCGACCGACGAGAACGACGACACGACGGCGACGCGCCCGGCTGCGCGCAGCGGGTCGTCGGAGGCGGCCGCGATGCCGATGGGCACCGCGAGCGCGGCCCCGAACCCCCACAGCACGACGCCGACGGAGGCGAGCGCGAAGGACGGCGCGAACCCGAACAGCAGCAGGCCGACGATCGACACGACCCCGGACGCGCGCAGCACGGCGACTCGGCCGTGCCGGTCGATGAGCCGGGTCCCCGCGAGGCGGACGAGCGTCATCGCGGCGACGTACAGCGCGAGGACGACGCCACCGACGGCCTCGGTCCGGTCGAAGCCGTCGACGACGGCGATGGACAGCCAGTCGTTGGCGGCGCCCTCGGAGAGCGCGGCGGCCATGATGACGACCCCTACGAGGAGCGTGCGGGGCTCGCGCCACGCGTCCAGCGCCGTGCCGACCCTGCGACGACCGCCGGGCGGGGAAGCCGGCGCGGGGGTGACCGTGCGCGGCTGGTCACCCGTGCCGGCGGGGAGGACGACGCTGCGCAGCGAGGCGAGCCGCCACACGACGGCGACCGCGGCGACGGTGGTGAACTGCACCGGCAGCGGGACGCCCTGGCGCGAGGCGAGCGCACCGAGGCCCGAGCCGGCCACCGCGCCGATCGAGAACGCGGCGTGGAACTGCGGGATGACGGTCCGGCCCATCGCGCGCTCGACGCGCGCGGACTCGACGTTGACGGGGACGTTGCCGAGTGCGATCGACATGCCGTTGAGGAACACCCCGACCGACAGCAGCAGCACCGACCCGGCGCCCGGCCCGACGCCCATGAGCACGTACGCGACGGCGAGCAGCACGGTCGAGGCGAGGATCGCGGCCCGGCTCCCCCACCGCTGCACGACGATGCCGGCGAACGTGACCGTGACGAGCGCGCCGACGGAGCCGACGAGCAGCACCCCGCCGAGCGCGGAGGTCGACAGGTCGAGCTCCGCGCGGACGGTGGGCAGGCGGGCGAGCCAGCTCGAGAACACGATTCCGAGCAGCGCGAACAGCCCGAGCAGGTGCAGGCGGGCGCGCGCGACGACGGGCGCGACGGGGGCGGCGCTCGAGGCGGCGGGCCGCGTGGGCGCGCTCAGGGTCACGGTCTGCTCCGGGCGGGGACGGAAGGATGAGGTCGAATCGATTCGAGAGGAGCGCGGGAGCACAGGTCGAATCGATTTGATGGGTGACGGCCATTCTCCGGGTACGCTGGCCGCTGCGTCAAACGAACCGTCAAGGTCACACGAACCGTCCAGGTCACACCCGTCCAGGTCGACCACTCGACGTCCCGCTCGTCACCGAGCCGCCCGCCGGAGGTGCCCGCTGTCGTCCCAGCGCCCGACGCTCGCCGACGTCGCCTCCGCGGCCGGGGTCTCCGTCTCCACCGCCTCGCTCGCCTTCTCCGGCGCGGGCCCCATCGCCTCGACCACGCGTGAGCGCGTGCTGTCCGCGGCCGCCGACCTCGGCTACCTGGGCCCCAACCCCCTCGGCCGCCAGCTGCGCAGCGGACGCTCCGGCATCGTCGGCGTGGTCGTCGGCGACGCGCTGCGCCGCTCGTTCCGCGACCCCGTCTCGATCCAGGTGCTCGACGGCCTCGTCGGCACCCTCGGCGAGATGAGCCTGGGCGTCCTGCTCATCCCCGGCCCCAGCGACCCCGCCGAGGCACCCGTCGACCCGCTCGTGCTGTCCGCCGCGATGGACGTCGCCGTCCTCCTGTGGGGCAGCGGCACCCAGGACCCCGTGCTCGACGCGCTCCGCCGCCGCGGCGTGCCCACCGTCGTCGTCGAGGGCGTCCCCGAGCCCGACGTCGCGACCGTCGGTATCGACGACCGCCGCGGCATGGCGGACGTCGTGCGCCACCTGCAGGACCTCGGGCACGAGCGGTTCGCGTGCGTGACCCTCGCGTTCGACCGGCAGCGCGGCGAGGGGTTCGTCGAGCCCGCCCGGTGGGACGAGGTCGTGTGGCAGGTGACCCGGCGTCGCCTCGACGGCGTGCGGGACGCCGGCGTCACCCCCGAGTCGGTCTACGAGACGCCCGCGTCGCTCGTCGAGCACGGCAAGGCCGCGGGCTTCGCGATCCTGTCCCGCGAGGACCGGCCCACCGCCGTGGTGTGCCAGTCGGACCTGCTGGCCTCGGGCGTCGTGCTCGCGGCGCGCGAGCTGGGGCTCGCGGTGCCCGGCGACGTGTCGGTCGCCGGGTTCGACGGGCTGGACCTGCCCTGGCTCGCGCCCGACGTGCTCACGTCCGTCGTGCAGCCGCTGGCCGAGAAGGGCGTCGTCGTCGGCCGCGCGGTCGCGTCGCTGCTCGCCGGCCAGATGCCCGAGCCCACCGTGCTGCCCGTGGCGCTGCGTCCCGGGACGACGACGGGCCCCGCCCCGCGCTGAGCGCGGAGGGGGCCCGTTCGACGAGGAGCGCTGACCGGCGGGTCAGGACAGGCGGACGACCGCCTGCGCCTTGCCGAGCACCCGCTGCCCGTCGACCGTCACCGTGAGGTCGATGCGCGCCGTGCCCGCGTCCGGGTCGATCGCACCGACGGCCCCGACGACCTCGACCGTCGCATGCCCGGGGTCCGGCACCGGGACCGGGCGCGTGAACCGCACCTGGTAGTCGACGACCCGTCCGGGGTCCCCCACCCAGTCCACGACCGGACCGACCGCGGCGCCCATGGTCCACATCCCGTGCGCGATCACGCCGGGCAGACCCACCGACGACGCGACACGGTCGTTCCAGTGGATCGGGTTGAAGTCGCCCGACGCCGCCGCGTACCGCACGAGCCGCGCACGGTCGACGACGACCTCGCTGCGCGCGACCTCCTGACCGACCTCGAGGTCCTGCAGACGCGGGGACATCAGGACTCCTCGGGACGCACGGCGAGCGTGGACACGACGGTCGCGACGGCCTCGCCGTCCTCCGCCGCGATCTCGGCGCGCGTGGTGATCATCGCCAGACCGGCGCGCTCGACGATCGAGTCGACGTGCAGCACCGTGACCAGCCGGTCGCCCGCGTGCACGGGCCGGTGGTGCGTGAACCGCTCGTCGGCGTGCACGACCCTGCTGAAGTCGATGCCCGCGGCGGGGTCCTCGAACAGCTGGGCCTCGGCGCGCTGTGCGACCACGACCGCGAAGGTCGGGGGCGCGACCACGTCGGGGTACCCCAACGCACGCGCCGCCTCGACGTCCGTGTGCGCGGGGTGCTGCGCGCCCACCGCGGCCGCGAACGACCGCAGGTGCTCGCGCCCGACCTCGTAGACCGCGTTCGGCGGGTAGACGCGCCCGGCATACCCGGTGTCGACCGGCATCGCCAGGGTCAGCGGGTCTCGCGGTGCAGCGTGTGGCGGTTGTCGCGCGGGCAGTACTTCTTCATCTCGAGACGGTCGGGGTCGTTCCGACGGTTCTTCTTCGTGATGTAGTTGCGCTCCTTGCACTCCGTGCATGCGAGCGTGATCTTCGGACGGACGTCCGAGCTCTTGCTGGCCATGGTCTTGCCACCTCTCGCGCCACCACGGCGCTTGCGTTCGAACAGCGGGCACCGGCGGCACCCTCGGGGTCAACGGTGGTCGTGTCGCGCCCACGGGCGACTGCGCTCCCGAGCGGCACGCCCCGGGTCCGGCCCGGGCGGCCGTCGATGCACACGCACACAGACCGCCGTCAAGAATAGCGCACGGGACACCGCCGCCAGAACCCGGGGCCGGCCCGCACGCGGCGACGTCCGTCACCCCGGATCACCGGCCGGCCCTGCCCGCACGACTCGCGTCGGTGCCGTGCGTCGGCGCGGTGCGTCGGCGCGGTGCACGGGCCCCGGCTACGCCGAAGGCCCGTCGGCGGACCGGCGGGCCTTCGATGTCTGTAGCGGGAGCGGGACTCGAACCCGCGACCTCACGATTATGAGTCGTGCGCTCTCACCAACTGAGCTACCCCGCCTCGGGTGCGGGCCGGGAGCGCGGACCGAGCCGCGCTCCCGAACACACCACAGAGCCCCGAAAGGGAATCGAACCCTTGACCTTCTCCTTACCATGGAGACGCTCTGCCGACTGAGCTATCGGGGCAGCGCGGAACAGGCTACACGGCCATCCGCCCGGCGCGAAATCCACTCCCAGCCCCCCGCGGCCACCCCACCTCCACCCCCGCTCGACCCCGCTCGACCTCGTCCCCACCCCCACCCCACCCCTCGCCGAGCGCGGACGTCCCGGCTCGGGTGCGCACGCACGACCGCAGCAGTCAGACGCGAACGTCAGCAGTCGAGCGGGGGCCGGTGGGGTGGGCGCGCCCGGGGGCGGACGCCTGCGCGATGGAGCGTGTCCGCCATGGGGCCGCCGCGCATCGCGTCCTGCCAGGTCCAGCGGGCCACGGCGCGGACGGGCGCCGGCAGACCGTGCTCGTGCATCCGCGCCCGGCTCAGTGACTCGCCGGGTGACTCGCACGCGCCGTCGGCCAGCCGCGCGAGGGTCCGTGCCGCGAGCGCGCCCCGGCCCGACCCGACCGCCGCGACCTCACGCGCGATCTCGTCGGACGAGGTCATGCCTGCCCGCAGCGCCGCGTCCGCCGCGACGAGACCCGAGGCCACGCCGCCGACGCGGGCCAGGTCGACGACCGTGCGCGCGACGCCCGTCACCCGCAACCCGCCCGCGCGGTCCTCGCCGCGCGCACCGGCACGGGTGTGCCGCACCACCCCACGCGCGGAACGCCCGCCCGGGGCGGCGGGCACCGTGAGGTGGACACGCTCGTCGGGCCGGCCGACCGTCGGCAGCCCCCACACCGCCGCGGCCGACCAGTGCGACACGAGCGGCCGGCCCACGGCCACCGCAGCCGTCGCCTGCACGACGAGGAGATAGCGCTCGTCGCCGCCGAGCCCGTCCCAGTGCTCGCGTCCCACGTACGCGCCGCGACGCACCCGCACGAGCCCCGGGTCCCGCGCCGCGGCCGCGCCACCACCGACCACGAGCCCGCTCGTCGCACCCACCGCACCCTCCGACCACCCGCCCGCCCGCACCGTCGCCGCACCCTGGCACATGCGCCGCCACCCCGTAGGCGGCCGTCCCCAGCCCACGCCCCCACCCGACCCCAACCCCCGCCCCGCCGACTGCGCACGTTCCACTCCGAGCGCGCACGCCGTGCGTGCGCACTCGCACACGAACGTGCGCACTCGGGCAGAGGGAGGCCGACGCGCGCGTTCCGCCGCGGGTGGGTGCGTGGGTGTCCGGACCCGCGCACCGACGTGCGCAGTCGACGACGGCGTGGCGAGTGCGCACGTCCTGTCTCGAGTGCGTGCGCTCGAGAGGCGCACTCGCGCACGTGCGTGCGCAGTCGGCGGAGGGGGCCGGGAAGGAGACGGGGACGGGGACGGGGACCGGCCCGGTCGGGGCGGGCGGGGCGCGCGGACGGGGCGGGCGCGCGGGGCGGGCGGGGCGGGGGGAATGGGGGGAATGGCGAAGGGGCGTCCCGTGGGACGCCCCTTCGGTGGTGGCGGGTGAGGGATTCGAACCCCCGTAGGCGTTGCCAGCTGATTTACAGTCAGCCCCCTTTGGCCACTCGGGTAACCCGCCAGGGTGTGCCTGCCGACGATGCTCGGACCGTGTCCACGCCCGCCCCACGAAGGGGACGGCCGTGATCGCAGTCGTCGCTCGCGCGGCGTGCCGTGGAAGGATAGCAACACCCGGGCCCCACCGAGAAAACGGCGGCCCTGGCAGGACGAGCGGCGGCCGGGAAGCGGCCACCGCCACAGCACGGGAGGGCTACCCATGGCGAGCGAGTCGTCGTTCGACGTCGTCAGCAAGGTCGACCGGCAGGAGGTCGACAACGCGCTCAACCAGGCGGCGAAGGAGATCGCCCAGCGGTACGACTTCAAGGGCGTCGGGGCGTCGATCGCGTGGTCCGGCGAGTCGGTCCTCATGATCGCGAACTCCCCCGACCGCGTGCTGGCGATCCTCGACGTGTTCGAGTCGAAGCTCATCAAGCGCGGGATCTCGCTCAAGGCGCTCGACCTGGGCGACAAGGAGCCGAAGCCGTCGGGCAAGGAGTACCGCCTGGCCGCCGGGATCAAGGAGGGCCTCTCGTCGGAGGTCGCCAAGAAGCTCGCCAAGCGCGTGCGCGACGAGGGCCCCAAGGGTGTCAAGACGCAGATCCAGGGTGACGAGCTGCGCGTCTCGGCCAAGAGCCGCGACGACCTGCAGGCCGTGATCGCGCTGCTCAAGGGCTCCGACGTCGACGCGGCCCTGCAGTTCACCAACTACCGCTGACGCGGACGAGCGCCGCACAGCCGCGCCCTCAGGGGCGACGGTGTGCGGCGCTCGTGCGTCCGAGGGCCGGGCTCAGTAGCGTGTGAGCCCGCCCTGCGCACCGGCCTGCGCCTCGAGCCTGGCGATGCGCTCCGCCATGGGCGGGTGCGTGGCGAACAGCCGCGCGACGCCGGCGCCCTTGAACGGGTTGGCGATCATGAGGTGGGAGACGTTCTCGAGCCGCTGGTCCTGCGGGAGCGGGCGGGCCGCGGTGCCGGCCTCGAGCTTGCGCAGCGCGGACGCGAGCGCGAGCGGGTCACCGGTGAGCGACGCGCCGTCCTCGTCGGCGTCGTACTCCCGCGTGCGGCTGATCGCCATCTGGATCATCATCGCGGCGAGCGGCGCGAGGAACACCATGAGCAGCCCGGCGATCGGGTTGGCGCCCTCGCGCCGGTCCCCGCCGCCGAAGAACATGGCGAACTGCGCGACCGACGTGATGACCCCCGCGACGGCGGCCGCGACCGACGACGTGAGGATGTCGCGGTTGTAGACGTGCTGGAGCTCGTGCCCGAGCACGCCGCGCAGCTCACGCTCGTCGAGGATCTGCAGGATCCCGGACGTGCAGCACACGGCCGCGTTGCGCGGGTTGCGGCCGGTCGCGAACGCGTTGGGCGCCATGGTCGGCGAGACGTACAGACGCGGCATGGGCTGGCCCGCGCGCGTCGAGAGCTCGCGCACGATGCGGTACATCGCGGGCTGCTCGACCTCGGTCACGGGGACCGCCTGCATGGTGCGGATCGCGATCTTGTCGGAGTTCCAGTAGCTCACTGCCGTCATCACGACGCCGATCGCCGCGAACAGCAGCACGAACTTCGGCGTGCCGCGTCCCAGGATCCAGCCCAACCCCAGCAGCACCGCCCACATGACGCCGAACAGGGCCGCCGTCTTGAGGCCGTTGAAGTGGTGCCGAGTCCCCATGCTTTCCCTCCGCTGGTCGTCGCACCTGGAAGAACGCATCAGGATCCTGTCGCGTTCCCCGGTGCGGCGCCCGCGGACGACGAGAGGCGCGGGCCGCTCGGTGGTGCGGCGGGGTCAGCCCTTCGCCGTGCGACCGAGCGAGATGTCGACCATCTCCTCGCGCGGGACGACCTTGACGCGCTCACGCCCGTGGGGCTCGCCGAGCGAACGCTCGTACGCGTCGAGCAGCTGCCACCCGGACCACTCGATGACGTCGACGCCGCGCGCGGCGAGGAACTCGGTGACCGCGGCGGGGTCCCGCTCCGCGGCGGTGTAGAACGCCTCGCCGCCGGCCTCGACGTCCTCGGTCAGGTGGCGGATCGTCTCCGACGCGTCGGACTTGGTGTGACCGATGAGGCCGACCGGTCCCCGCTTGATCCAGCCGGTCGCGTACACGCCGCGCAGGTGCTCGCCGTCGACGTCCACGACGCGGCCCTCGCGGTTCGGGATGACGCCCGCGACGTCGTCGAACGGGATGTCGACGAGCGGCGAGCCGAAGTACCCGACCGCGCGGTAGACCGCCTCGACCGGCCAGTCGTGCAGCACGCCCGTGCCGGTGACGTTGCCGTCGCCGTTGAGCGCCGTGCGCTCGGTCCGCAGCGCGACGACCTTGCCGTCCTCGCCGAGCACCTCGACCGGCTTGTGCAGGAAGTGCAGGTGGATGCGGCGCGACGCCGTGAGCTCCTCGGGCTCCTTGAGCGTCCAGTCCGTGAGGGTCTTGACGACCTGCTTGGTCTGGTTCGAGGAGTGGATCGCGGCCATCGAGCCCTCGTCGAACTCGAAGTCCTCGGGGTAGACGATGACGTCGACGTCCGGGACGTGGCCGAGCTCGCGCAGCTCGAGCGGGGAGAACTTCACCTGCGCGGGCCCACGGCGTGCGAACACGTGCACGTCGCTGATCGGGTTCGTCTTGAGGATGTCGTAGACGTTGCCCGGGACCTCGGTGGGCAGGAGGTCGTCCGCGTGCTTGGCGAGGATGCGCGCGACGTCGAGCGCGACGTTGCCCGCGCCGATGACCGCGACGGTCCGGTGCTCGAGCGGCCACGTGCGCGGCACGTCGGGGTGCCCGTCGTACCAGGACACGAAGTCGGCGGCGCCGAACGAGCCCTCGAGGTCGATGCCCGGGATCGGCAGCGCCGCGTCGCGGATCGAGCCGGTCGAGAAGATGACGGCGTCGTAGAACTGGCGCAGGTCGTCGAGCTTGAGGTCCGTGCCGTAGTCGACGTTCGCGAGCAGGCGGATGTCACCGCGCTCGAGCACCTTGTGCAGCGCGACGATGATCTGCTTGATCCGCGGGTGGTCGGGGGCCACGCCGTAGCGCACCAGGCCGAACGGCGCGGGCAGGCGCTCGAACAGGTCGATGCTGACGTCGAGGTCGGTCTTGGACAGGATGTCCGAGGCGTAGATGCCGGCGGGGCCGGCGCCGACGACGGCGACGCGCAGGGTCGGGGTGCTCACGGGCGGACCTTCCGATCGGGGGACCAGACGCCCCGCTTGTCCTCGTGGAACCAGCCCTCGGACGGCCTTCCGAGGTGCGCCCGGGACGGCCCTCAGGTGCGGTCACGGCAGGCAGGGCGGGTTGCTGCGCGCCATCTTAGGCCGACCTCAGCCACCTGCTGGACACCCGCGCCAGCATGCGGACAATCGCCCACGATGCGGGCCGCGCCCCTCCGGACGCGGCGACGGGGTGGTGCGGGCACCTCCACGCGCCCCACCACCCCGCCCGCGGTCCGCGCACCCCGGTCCGGGGCGCGCGGCCGTCACTCAGCGCCGGGTCACCAGCGCCAGCTCTCGGTCAGCGTGAGCGTCCCGCCGGACGGCACCGTCACGCTGCGGTTCGCCCCGCTCTCCCAGGTCACCGCGCCGTTCGCCTCCTTGCGGACGTACTTGTACGCCACGGTGCTGCCCGGCGTGAGCGCCACGGACGCACGCCACACGGGGTACGACGCCGACGACAGGGGCACCGCCTTCGCCGGGTCCCAGCCGCCGAGCGCGGCGACGTCACCCACGACGAAGATGTTCTGCCCCCAGGTCGTCGTCGCGTTCACGCCGAACGACACGGCCGCGCTCGTCGGCGCCGTGGGTGAGGGTGTCGCGGTGGCGGTGGGTCCGGTGCCGGGACGGGCCCCGACGTGCAGCGCCACGGCTCCGTTCGCGGGCACGGTGAACGTCGCGGCGCCCGAGGACGCGACGGTCACGCTCGTCCCCGAGCACGTGAGACCCGCGCCGCCGGAGATCACGTCGCAGTAGGTGCCCGCCGGCAGGCTCGTCGTGAACGTGCGGGTCAACGGGGCGCCCGAGCGGTTGATGGCGACGTAGCCCTTGTCGCCGCGGCCGAACGCGATCTGGTCGTAGCCATTGTCCCACCAGCCGACGACGCCCGCGGTGCCGACCGCGTTGCGGAAGCCCACCATGTGCGCGGTCTCGTTCCACCGGTGCGCGCACGTGAACGTGCCCTGCCCGCACACCGCGTCCAGCACCTCGCCCGAGCCGGTCTGCGGCGCACCGGCGTCGTTGTTCGAGAACGCGTAGCCCGAGTACACGGTGGGCCAGCCGTACGGATAGGCGAGCATGAACACGTTCGCGAGCCGGTACGACGAGCCGTTCTTGTAGCTGAGCGTCTCGCCGTTGCGCTCGGTGTCGTGGTTGTCGACGAACACGCCGGCCTTCCCCGACGGCAGGAGCCACGACGCGCTGGTCAGACCCTGCAGGGACGTGAGGCTGCCACCGGCGAACGCGCTCTTGAGGTGCCGAGCGTAGGTGAACTCGTGCGAGTCGCCGATGCCCAGGTACTCGCTCGGCTGGACGGGCTCGCCGGCCGCGCCGATGACCTCCTGCACGATGTAGACGCTCTGGTCGGAGAGCAACGACTTGATCGCGGCGAGGTCGGCCGCGGCGATGTGCTTGGCGGCGTCGACGCGGAACCCGCGCACGCCGAGCGAGATGAGGTCGTTCAGGTAGTCCGCGATCTCCTGGCGCACGTACGACGAGCCGGTGTCGAGGTCCTGCAGCCCGACGAGCCGGCAGTTCTGCACCTGGTACCGGTCGGTGTAGCTCGAGATGTTCGACCGACACGCGTGGAAGTCCTGCGGCCCGTAGCCGCCGGCGGGGCCGGGGTAGCGCTCCTCGGTGAACGAGGTCCCGGCCCAGCCGGTGCCGCTCGTCTGCCCCGTCATGTGGTTGACGACGACGTCCGCGACGACCTGCACGCCCGCGGCCCGGCAGGTGTCGGCCATGGCCCGGTACTCGGCGCGCGTGCCGAGCTTGGACTCGATCCGGTAGCTCACGGGCTGGTAGGAGGTCCACCACTGCCCGCCGAGCACCGGGTGCTCGTTGGGCGGGGAGGTCTGCACCCAGGCGTAGCCGTCGGGACCGAGGTGGGTGGTGCACTCGTCGGCGATCGCGTCCCAGGTCCACTGGAACAGGTTGACGCCGACGTTGCGCGTGCCGGGCGGCGCGGCGCTCGCGGGCGACGCGCCCAGCGACGACGCGGCGACGAGCGTGGCCCCGAGTGCGAGCGCGGCGCCGACGAGGGCGGCGAGCGCGCGACGCGCGAGGGGGCGGGTTCGTGTGGTGGTACGCACGGCAGCTCCTCCTGCTCGGGCCGGCGTCGTCGCCGGCCGGATCGGGTCGCCGCGCCGTCGCGGCGACCGTGCGCCGGCCGTGGCCGGCTCGGGGCGCCACGTCCGCGGACGGACGAGGAGGAGGTGACCGGACGACGAGCGTCCGGGGCGCGCCCCGCACTCAGCACCATCCTGCAACGAAGTCGCAAGGACGGTGAAACTTGCTGCAAGCGGACAGTAGAGGCAGCGCGGAGCCCCGTCAACCGGACGCCCGGGTGTCGCGCGCAGCCCGGCGACGCGCGTCGTCCTAGGGTCACGCCATGCGCGCGGACCCCTCCCCCGGCCCCGCCCGCCCGCGGGCACCGGCCGGCGGACCCGCGGACCGGCGCGGCCTCGCGAGCGGCGTCGCCGCGTACGCGCTGTGGGGCCTGCTGCCCCTGTACTTCACCGTGCTCGCACCGGCAGGACCCGACGAGATCGTCGCGCACCGCGCGCTGTGGTCCCTGCTCGTGTGCGCCGCGCTGCTCACCGCGACCCGCACGTGGCGCGCATTCGTCGTCGTGCTGCGCGACCGGCGCACGCTCGGCCTGCTCACGCTCGCCGCGGTCCTGCTCGCCACGAACTGGCTCGTGTTCGTCCTCGCCGTCGCGACCGACCGCGTCGTCGACGCCTCCCTCGGCTACTTCGTCAACCCGCTGGTCACCGTCGCCCTCGCCGTCACCGTCCTGCACGAGCGCCTGCGGACCGTGCAGTGGGTCGCGCTCGGCTGCGGCGCCGCAGCCGTCGCCGTGCTCACGCTCGCCTACGGGCGCGTCCCGTGGATCGCCCTCACGCTCGCCGTCTCGTTCGGGCTCTACGGGCTCATCAAGAGCCGGGTCGGCAGGCATGTCGCCGCGGTCCCCGGGTTCGCGGCCGAGACGCTCGTGCTCGCGCCCCTCGCGGCGGGGTGGCTGGTCTGGCTGCACGTCCAGGGCGCCGGCACGTTCGTCGGGAACGGCATCGGGCACGCCGCGCTGCTCGCGCTCTCCGGCGTCGCGACGACCGTCCCCCTCGTGCTGTTCAACAGCGCCGCCGCCCGGCTGCCGCTGTCCGTCGTCGGGCTGCTGCAGTACCTCACCCCCCTGCTGCACCTGGTCATCGGGGTCGTCGTCCTGCACGAGCCCATGCCACCCGCACGGTGGTGGGGGTTCGCGCTCGTGTGGCTCGCGCTCGTCGTGCTCACCGTCGACGCCGTGCGCACGTCACGCGCCGCGGCGCTCGCCCGCCGCACGGGACCGCGCGTCAGCGCGGGAGGACCGCCGGGGCGTCGACCACCACGACCGTGACGTTGTCCGCCGCACCCGCCGCCACCGCGGTCGCGACCAGCCGGTCCGCCGCCGCCTGAGGATCCGCCTCCGCCTTGAGATCCGCCTCGATGCGCTGGTCCGGCAGGGCGTCCGTCAGGCCGTCCGAGCACACCAGCATCCGGTCCCCGGGGCTCACCGCGAGCACGTCCACGTCCGGCTCCACGGTCGGCGCACCGCCGCCCAGGGCCCGCGTCACGACGTGCCGCCACGGGTGGTGCGCGGCCTCGTCCGGCCGCACCACCCCGTCCGCGACGAGCTCGGCGACCTCCGAGTGGTCGCGCGTGACCTGCTCGAGCACCGCACCGGCCATCCGGTACGTGCGCGAGTCGCCGACGTTCAGCACGACCCAGCAGACCGTCGCCTCGTGGACCGTCAGCGCGACGCCCGTCGCCGTCGTCCCCGGGCGCCGCGTGCCCTCGCTCGCGAGCGCACGCACCCGCTCGTGCGCCTCGACCAGGGCCGCGCGCACCTCGTCGGGACCCGGCGCCCGCCCGACGAGCGCACGGAGCACCTCGACCGCGGTCGCGCTCGCGACCTCACCCGCGTCGTGCCCGCCCATGCCGTCCGCGACGACGAACACGTCGGTGTCCGCGAGCAGCGCGTCCTCGTTGTGCGACCGGCCGCCCTGCGACGTCGCCGCCCCCCAGCGCACCGCGAACGGCAGCGCGCTCATCGCGACCTCCGCGGGCCGACGAGCCGCCACGCCAACGCCACGAGCGTGACGACCGTCGTCGCCGCCAGCACCCACCACACGGCCGTCGCACGCACCGGCTCGAGCGGGTCGACGCTCGCCGGCACGGCGACCGGCGTCACCGCGGCGACCGGCGGCCCGTCCGTGCTCGTCGGGTTCGGCGGACCGACCGCGGTGCCGTCGTCCACGTGCTGCAACGCCTGGTCGGGACGCACCACGCCCCACCCCGTCTCGCGCGTGCGCTCGTGCGCGACCGCCCGCGCCGCCGTGACCTCGAGCCGGTACGCCCACTGCGCCGGGGTCTCGTCGGGGAACCGCTGCGCGACGAGCGCCGCAGCCGCCGACACGTACGCCGTGGACCAGCTCGGCGCCGGGGCGTCGACCGCGAACCAGCAGTCCCCCGCGCCCCGGTACACCCCGAGCACGTCCTGGCCCGGAGCGGCGACGTCGACGTGGTCGCCGTGGATCGAGGCGTCCGTCGCGTTCAGGTCACGGTCCACCGCGGCGACCGCGAGCACGTCGGGGTAGGCCGCGGGGAACCGGGGGCCGTCCGCGTCGTCGTCCGCCGTGTTGCGGTTGCCCGCGCTCGCGACGACGAGCGACCCGTTGCTCGTCGCGTGCTCCACCGCGGCCCGCAGCGCGGGGTCGTCGGCGTCGCTCGACATCGACACGTTGACCACCTGCGCGCCGTGGTCGACCGCCCAGCGGATGCCCTCGGCGATCCGGCCCGGGTCCGGGTCGGTGCCGTCCCGCTCGGCCTGCGAGTCCTCGCCGTAGTAGACCCGCACCGGCAGGATGCGGGCGTCCGGCGCCAGACCCCGCACGCCCGAGCCCTCCACCGGGCGCGCCGCGATGATGCCCGCGACCGTCGTCCCGTGCCCCCACGTGTCCTTGCGGCCCGCGTCGGCCGTGCCGGGCCGGACCACGTCGGTCCCCGCGAGCACCGCACCCGCCAGGTGGGGGTTGCTGTCGTCGACACCCGAGTCCACGACCGCGACCGTCACGCCGTCGCCCGTCGCGAGCTGCCCCGCGCGCTGCGCCCCGAGCTGCGCGAGCGCCGGCGGCTCCTCGTCGAGGTACCGCGGCGCCTCGCCGCCGCAGCCCTGCTCCGGCGCCGCGTGGGCCGCGGGCGCTGCGACGACGAGCGCACCCGCGAGCAGCCCGGCGCCCGCGCAGCCGAGCAGCACCGCCGCGACGCCCCGTCGCGCCCGTCGCGCCCGTCGCAGAGCGTGAGGGGCTCGCGTCACGACGTCACCGGCGTGCGCGCCGCGTCGACCGTGAGGTCCGGGCCCGTCTCGAACAGGTCGACCCAGGCGGGCGGCACGACCGTGACGTCCTGCGCGGAGTAGCCCAGCCGCGTGAGCACGTCGTCGTCACCCGCGTCCACGGACGACAGCCCGAACCGGCGGCCGGTCTCGTCGATCAGCGCGTGCACGCCCTTGCCGCCACCCGTCCGCGACAGGACCAGCGCACCGCCACCCGGGGCCACGTGCACGCCGGGGCGCAGCTCCTGCGTCGTCGAGACGAGCTCGACCCCACCCTCGTCCCCGGGCGACAGGACGACGCACGGCGCGACGTCCGATGCGATCGCGCCGACCTGCTGCTCCGGCCAGTCCGCGGGGGCAAGCGCCGTCGTCGTCTGCGCCGCACCCACGTCCGCGAGCGTGAGCGTCACCGCCTCAGTGCGGGACTGGTACAGGCCCACCGCGAACGGCGTCAGCGGCGCGACCTGGCCCTCGTCGTCGACGACGTACCAGCGGTCCGCGGTGCCCGTGCCCGCGACCCGCACGAGCGTGCCGACCGTCAGGTCCCCGAGCGGCGAGCCGGCGGGCAGCGGGTCGCCCGCGCCGTCCACGGTCAGCAGGCGGAGGTCGGAGCCCTCGGGCACGAGGTTGAGCCACGACGCGGGCACGTCCACGGGTGCCACGGTGTCGAGCCCGACCGCCCGCAGCACCGCGGACTCGTCGGCCGGCACGCGGTGCCGCAGGCCCCCCGCCACGACGAACGTCTCCCCCGCCGACCGCGCGACGAGCGCGCCGCCCGCCTCGGTGGGCAGCTCGACGCCGATCGACGCGGACAGCGCGTCACCCGCCACGCACGCGGTCCACCCGTCCGCGACCAGCGACGACGCCGCGGGCGGCGTGTCGGGCGCCCCGACGATGCCGATCGTCTCGCCGCGCTGCGTGTCCGCGATGACGTCGGGCGCGAGCTCGACCACCTTGAACTGGCCCGACTCCACCGCGAGGCGCGCGCTCGTCGTATTGACCACGGGGTGCAGCACGCCCGCGAGCGACACGTACCGCGTCCCCTCGCCCTTGACGACGACGAGCCGGTTGGCCTCCCACCCCGCCGGGTCGCTGCGGATCGCACCCCACGCCAGCGAGCCGATGACGACGAGAACCGCGAGCGAGACGCCCGCGACGACGCCGCGCATGGGCTTGGTCGGCTCGAGCTCCTGGCCGCCCGGCGCGCCGCTGACGAACGCGGTCAGCAGCCGACGACGGCTGAAGGACTGCGCCTCGACGAGGTCCCGCTTGGCTGCCACGCCCGCTCCCGGGTCAGACCATGCCCGCGGCGGCGACGCCGAGCGGCAGCAGGACGGCCAGGCAGGTCATCTCGACCGTGTCGCCCACGCGCGCGAGCGCGACCCGCCGACGCGGGGCCACGAGCCCGAGCGCCACGAGCGCCGCGACGGCCGCTGCCGCCGCGCAGACGAGCGCCGTGCGCCAGCCGGGGTGCACGAGCGCCGCGACGACGAGCGTCAGCGCGAGCCCCGTGATCCCGAGGCACACGACGACGAGCACGTCGGCCCGCGCGTACGACTGCCGCGTCGACAGCAGCAGGCCGACCCAGCCCACGACGAGCAGCGTGGTGCCGAGCAGGCCGGAGGGCACGAGCGTCGGGGTCGCGACGAGCGCGAGCACGCCGACCGCGACGCGCAGCGCGAGCTGGATGCGGTACCCGGCGTCCAGCTGGCGGCGGACGGCGTCCGGGTCGACGGGCGCGGGGTCGAGCAGGATCTCCGCGTCGCTGCGCGGCGAGACGACGCGCAACGGGGTGCTCGCGAGCGCGAGCCACGGCACGCCGATGCTCGCGGTGAGCACGACCGCGACCACCACCGCGAGCACGTCCTCGGCGGTCGCACCGGTGAGCTCGACCGTGGCGCCCACGACGCCGAGCGCGAGGCCCAGCCCGATGGGCGCGATCGCGGTCTCCCGGCCCGCGGGCAGCGCCGCGACCGCGAGCAGACCGGCGACGACGAGGCCCGCACCGGCCAGCGCGGCCGGCCAGCCCCACGTCGGCGAGCCGGTCCCGGCGGTGAGCCCCGCGACCGCGGCGGGCAGACCGGCCGCGAGCACCAGGACGCGCCCCGCGGACGCGTCGCGGCCCGTGCGCGCGACCACGGTGCCCGCGGCGACCGCGAGCAGGGCGGCGAGCGCCGCGACCACGGGCGCGAGCTGCGACGACCGGTCGGCGGTGAGCAGCAGCAGCGAGGTCGCGGCGACGATCGCGGACGCGCCCCAGGCCGCGCCCAGCGCGCTGTCGTGCGGCGTCCACGGGCGGAACCGCGCCTCGACCGCGTCCGCGACGGCCTCGACGACGTCGTCGTACACCCGGGGCTCGGGCTGCTCCGCGCCGGACTCGAGCGCCAGGACGGCGCCGTCCTCGACGCCGGACGCGATGAGGCTGCGCGCCGGGTCGATCGTCGCGCCCTCGGCGGTCACCAGGCGGTACCCGCCGTACACCGACGCGGCGTCCAGGACCCCGAGGGCGCGCGCGAGGCCCGGCACGATCTCCACGACGGCCACGTTCCCCGGTGCCCCGAGGTCGATGCGGCGGTCGCCCGCCGTCACCGAGATCCGCAGCAAGGTGCCGACGGGGGCCGTCGGGGTGCTCGGATCGGTCATCGGCGTCCTCGTGGTCGTCGGCAGGTCGCCGGTCAGCATAGCCACGCGCGAGCGTCCCCGAGGTGCGCTCGTGACCTGCGGCTCCTGCCTCGGCTCCGGACGCACGTCCGGACGTGGCCCGCGCGGTGCGGTCGGGTGACGCCCGGGCGCCGGTTGTCCACAGGGCGTCACCCGTCATCGGCGCGACGGTGCCCGGTTCGGTTACGTTGCCACCGGTTCGCGAGGAGCTCGCGGACTCACGTGGCTCGTCCGGGTCGCGTGCCGGCGTCGGCCCGTTGGGGTCGGGCATGGGGGAGGTGTCATGGCCGCTGAGGTCTCCGCAGCAGATGGTGCGATCAAGCAGGGCGCGGACGTGGTCGCGCGTACGCGCAGCGAGCTGCGCTCGGAGCTGTCCGCGCTCGAGGGCAAGCTGTCCGGGATCGGGTCGCACTGGCAGGGCCAGGGCGCGGTCGCGTTCAACCAGCTGATGGTCCGCTGGCGCGACGACGCGTCGAAGATCGTCGCCGCACTCGACGAGTTCGAGCAGAACCTGCTCACGTCGCAGTCCACGTACTCCGCGTCGGACGAGACGCAGCAGTCGACGTTCTCGCGCCTGTCCGGGCGCCTGGGCTGAACGAGGGGATGATCATGAGCGACCTGAAGGTGAACTTCGGTGGCCTGTCCACCGCCGCCGCCGACATCCAGTCCGGCGCCTCGCACATCGAGTCCCGTCTGAACGACATGGACTCCTCGCTGCAGCCGCTGCGCGCGAACTGGTCGGGTGAGGCCGCCGGTTCCTACGAGGCCGCGCGTGCCAAGTGGACCGCCGCGATCACGGACATGAAGGCGCTGCTGGCCGAGATCGGCCGCGCCGTGGCCACGTCGAACGACGACTACCAGGCCACCGAGCGGGCCAACGCCGCCCGCTGGTGACCCTGCGTCGGACCTGACCTGCGTCGGGCGGGTGACCGGGACACCGGCACCCGCCCGACGCACGCACCGTGTCTCGGCGTGCACCGGTCGGACCAGCCGGTCGGACCAGCCGGTCGGACCAGCCGGCCGGGTCAACCGATCGGGCGAACAGTGCCCACCAGGTGGCTGACCGATCCGCAGGGTCCGGCGCCTACGGATAAGGTGGGGCCGGTTTCGCGACCATTCGTCCGGAACCGACGTGGCTCGTCCGGGTCGCGTGCCGGCGTCGGCCCTCAGGGGTCGGGCATGGGGGAGGTGTCATGGCCGCTGAGGTCTCCGCAGCAGATGGTGCGATCAAGCAGGGCGCGGACGTGGTCGCGCGTACGCGCAGCGAGCTGCGCTCGGAGCTGTCCGCGCTCGAGGGCAAGCTGTCCGGGATCGGGTCGCACTGGCAGGGCCAGGGCGCGGTCGCGTTCAACCAGCTGATGGTCCGCTGGCGCGACGACGCGTCGAAGATCGTCGCCGCACTCGACGAGTTCGAGCAGAACCTGCTCACGTCGCAGTCCACGTACTCCGCGTCGGACGAGACGCAGCAGTCGACGTTCTCGCGCCTGTCCGGGCGCCTGGGCTGAACGAGGGGATGATCATGAGCGACCTGAAGGTGAACTTCGGTGGCCTGTCCACCGCCGCCGCCGACATCCAGTCCGGCGCCTCGCACATCGAGTCCCGTCTGAACGACATGGACTCCTCGCTGCAGCCGCTGCGCGCGAACTGGTCGGGTGAGGCCGCCGGCTCGTACGAGGCCGCGCGTGCCAAGTGGACCGCCGCGATCACGGACATGAAGGCGCTGCTGGCCGAGATCGGCCGCGCCGTGGCCACGTCGAACGACGACTACCAGGCCACCGAGCGGGCCAACGCCGCCCGCTGGTGACCCTGCGTCGGACCTGACCTGCGTCGGGCGGGTGACCGGGACACCGGCACCCGCCCGACGCACGCACCGCATCACCTGAGCACCCTGGGGGGATCCGTGTCGAAGAACGACGTCGGCGTCGACATCGAGCTGCTCGAGCAGCAGGTCAGCACCCTGCTACGACTGTTCGACCGCATCGACGTCGTGATCACCCAGGCGAGTGACGTGCGCTCGAGCCAAGACTCCTCCACGTGGTCGACGATGCCGTCAGCCCAGACGTTCGCCGAGGGGTACCGCACGGAGATCGCACGACTCGAGGCCACGTTCGCGACCCTGCGCGAGCGCGTCGAGCTGATCCGCGACAACCTCCGCCTCAGCGCGAGCGCGCAGTCGCGCACCGACGAGGACGTCCAGGGTCAGCTGGAGCGGTTCGACCCGAAGCCGTCGACGACCCCGTACTTCCCGCCCGGCTACCGCGGGCCGGTCGCGCCCGGCACCGACCCGCTGGGCCCGCAGGGCCCCGTGAGGTCGGGCGACGACCTGCGATGAGGGCCGCGCGCACCTACGCCGCGGTCGCGTCGGGCCTGCTCCTGGCCATCGTCGCCGCAGCCCCCGCCGCGGCCCTCGATGACGACGACGGCATGTGGTACTACACGGCCACAGGCATGTCCAAGCTGCATGAGCGCACCACCGGCAAGGGCGTGCAGATCGCGGTGGTCGACACGGCGATCTGGCCCGAAGCCGGTGACCTCGCGGGCGCGTCCGTCCGCGTGCACGAACCGTCGTTCTGCGCCGAGAAGTCGCTCGGTGATCCGCTGCCCGCCGCGCAGCGCACGGTCAGCGCAGCGCACGGGACCAACATGACCGCGCTCCTGGTCGGCACCGGGAGCGGCCAGAACGGGCACCCCGGGATCCTCGGGGTCGCCCCGGACGCGGACGTCTGGTTCTACTCGACACTTGTCGGGCCGGACGGCGAACAGGTGTGCCACTCACCCTCCGTCGAGGCTGGACGCTTCGTGTTCGGCGAGGCGATCGACCAGGCCGTTGCCGACGGTGCGGACATCATCTCGATCTCGCTGAGCAGCACTGTCTTGATGGACTACTGGGCCGTCACGCGGGCGCTGCACGAAGGCGTCGTCGTCGTCGTGGCGCTGTCGGACAACCCCGACCAGCCCTACCCGGGCTCGTTCAACGGGGTCGTCACGGTCGAGTCGCTCGGGCCGGACGTGCAGGTGCGTCCCGGGTCGCGGCCCGGCGCGGACGTCGTCGCACCCGGCGAGGCGATCCGCCACCTTGACGACGACCTGAGCTCGTACCGCCTGAGGAACGGCTCGTCGGCCGCGACCGCGTTCACCGCGGGGGCGCTCGCACTGGTCTGGTCCGCTTACCCCGAGGCGACCGGCAACCAGATCATCCAGACCCTCATCCGCAACACCGACGGCGAGGACCACGAGCTCTACCACGACCCGCTCACCGGGTACGGCGTCGTCAACGTCCGGCACATGCTCGAGCACGATCCGACCACCTACCCGGACGAGAACCCTCTGCTCGACCACGACCCCGACAGCATCCCCACCTATGAACAGGTGCAGGACCTCTCGCTCCTGGACGACCCGACGCTGCGTGACTCCCCGCGGCGTGAGACACCCAGCGCGGGCGCAACCACCCCGCTGCCGTCGCCCACCGCAGACGCGACCGCGACGCCTGCACCCGCCACGCCAGTCGCCCACGACGCGGGTTCGACCGCACCCGCGCTCCTCGCGGCCGGTGGCGGACTCCTGGCCGTGGGCGTCGCCGCTGTCGCGGTGCTCGTCTTCCGCCGGCGTGGCGCGACCGCGACCGGCGTCAGCCGGCCGGGCACCGGAGGTGCCACTCAGGCGTACGGCTCGGACCCAACTGAAGGGGGCAAGTGACGATGGCCGAGAAGTCTTCCGCCGAGCTCCAGAGGGCGCTCGACGCGAACCCGGACGCGGCGATCGCCGACGCCGAGAGGCTCGAGGCGCTCGGTGAGCCGCTGCAGGAGATCAGCACCGAGCTGCGCCGTCTGGCGAGCGACCTCGGGCTCGACGGCATGTCCGGGGACGCCGCGCAGGCGAGCATCGCCGAGACCGCCAGGTCGATGCTCGCGAAGGTCGACGCGTTGGCGGCGATCGCGACCGTCGTCAAAGAGGCGGCGAGCACGGTCGAGACCGCACAGCGCGAGTACCGGGCCCTGCCGCTCGGGCGGCTCACCTACGCCGAGCGCCGCGAGCTCGAGGCGAACGGTGCCTCGACCGGCATCCCCTACATCGAGAACGCCCGCGCCCTGGAGCGCGAGCGCGAGGCAGAGGCCGCTCTGGCAACGGTGAACTCACGCCTCCACGACCTCACGGACCAGGTCCGGGGCCTCGCGGACCAGGACCGCGAGGACCCGACGAGCCCCGGGCCCACGGACCCCGGGGGCCCGAGGACGCCACGGACGCCGTACGACCCGCCGTCGTCGAGCCCCGGCCCGGCCCCCGAGCGCCCGCCGCGGTTCGGGGTCGTCGGGCCCGTGCCCGGCGACCCCGGCGAGCAGCCCCCGGTCCTGCCGCCCGTGCCGCCGTACGAGCCCCCGTACGAGCCGCCTCAGACGGAGTGGCCGCCCCGGCAGCCCCCGCCCCCTGTCGACCCCGGCCCGGTCACACCCGGCCCCGTCATCGGCGACCCCGGCGACACGCACGGCGACGACCTGCCCGGCACCGGGACGCCCTCCCGGCCTGGCGTCGGGTCGCCCGTCCTCGGTGGCGGGTTCGCCGGCGGCGACGGCTCGACCACCGGCCCTGGAGCGGGCGGCGGGTCGATCGGCGGTCCGGGCTCCGGCGGGCTGGCCGGCGGTGCCCTCGCCGGTGGCGCCGTGGTCGGCGGGACCGCGCTCGGCGCGATGGGTGCGGCGCGGCTCGGCGGTGGCGCACTCCCCGGTGCCCTGGGTGGTGCGCTCGGCGGTGCGCCGGGCGGAGCCGGCGGAGCGGCCGTCCTGGGCGGTGGCCCTGCCGGAGCGGGCGCCGCGGGCCGCGGCGCGCTCGGCGCCGCAGGCGCGGGCGGTCGCGGCGGGTCGGCGGGCGGCATGGTCGGCGCAGCGGGTGGCGGCGGAGCCGCCGGGAGCTCGAAGCGCAAGCGTCGCGCGGGCTCGCTGGGCTACCTGGCACCCGAGCTCGACGAGGACGAGCCGACGACGACCGCGCGCGCCGCGGGACTCGCGCGCGGCTCGCGCGAGGACGCACCGAACGTGACCGTCGACGCCCCCGCGGACGACGAGACCTGGTGACGAACCGCTGACGGACGGCCCCTGCACCACCGGTGCGGGGGCCGTCGTCGTCGGTCAGCCCGGGAGCTGCTCCACCAGCACGGTCCGGTCGCCGATGCGCACCGTGGAGCCGCTCGGGACGGGGGTCGGCCGCTCCGGTGCGACGACCACCGACTGCCCGGAGGGCAGCACGACGACGGTGCCGTTGCCGGACCCTGCGTCCGCGACCCAGAACCCCCGCGCGTCGATGCCGAACCGCGCGTGCGTGCGCGACAGGGACCGCTGCGGGTCGTCGACCGTGACCACGTGGTCGCACCGCTCGCCGTCCCGCGGGCGCGGCGCGCGGCCGATGACGCCCGGGCCGCTCACGCTCATCGCCTCGCCCGTGTCGAGCGTCAGCACGAACGTGCGCGGCCGCACGGGCGCCGTCGGGGGTGCCGACGGGTGGGGCACCACGGGGTGCGCGCCAGCGTGGGTCGCACGCGGACCGGCGGCGGGCACCGGGCCGGGCGCCGAGGCGGTCGGCGGCACACCGGCCGGCGCGCCAGCCGGCGCACCGGACCGCGCACCGGTCGGCACGGCTGTCGGCGCACCGGGTGCCGGGCGGGAGACGGGCGCTGCCGAGCCGACGGTGACGAGGCCGGGCGTGGCGGGTGCCCCGACCCCCGCGCCGCCGGCGCGCGGCCCGCGGACGTCGACGACCACCGCGCGGCCCGCGCGGTCGTGCCAGCCCTGCCGCAGCGCGGAGCGGTCCCCCGCGACGGACCCGACGACGACCCACTGCCCGACCCCGCCGACGAGGTGCCCGGCCCCGACGACGAGGGCCCGGCGCACCGCACGGCCGAGGCCGGGCGCGTACGGCGTCTCGACGCGCGCCGCGCGCAGGCCGAGCACGAGGTTCCCCACGGTCCGCCCGGTCCGGGCCTCCCAGACGACGAGCCCGACGGCGAGCTCGAGCGCGACGAGAGCCGCGAGCACGGGCCGCTGCGTCGCGCCGAGCACGGCGCCCGCGACGCCGAGGACCACGAGCGTGTCGATCGCGAACGCGCCGAGACGCGCCCCGACGCCGACGGTCCGGACACCGTCGAACGCGGCCCCGAGGCCGTCCGCGAGGGCGGGGGCGCCGACGACGCGGGGACCGGCCGCGGCCGGCGTCGCCACGGGCGGGTGTGACGTGCGCGCCGCCCCCCGCGCGCGGCCCGACGAGCGACGCCGCGTCACCGGCGGCTGCGCCTCGACGACGATCATGGGTGCCGCGGGCGCACCGCACCCCGTGCAGAACCGGGCGCCCTCCCGCAACGCGCGTCCGCACGACGCGCAGGTCTGCTCGCTCATGAGCCCACCGTCCTCCGCAGCACCTCGACGAGCCCGGACGCGACGACCGCCGCCGGCAGCGCCACGGCCACCGCGAGCCCCTCCATCATGTCCGCCAGCCGCGACGCGACCACGGACCGCCAGCCGCGCGCGAGCGCGGTCCCGACCACCGCCACGACCGCACAGAGCGCGAGCGCGCCCACGGCGACGGGGATCCGCCACGCGAGCGGCACCGCGAGCGCGGTCTCGACGAGCAGCGCCCCGGCCGCGAGCCGGGGCAGCCACCGCCCGGCCGTGTCGCGTGAGCTGCGCGGGACGAGCACGAACGCGAGCAGGACGCACGCGACGAGCGTGTACGCACCCCAGCGCGACACGGCCGCGAGACCGTCCGCGCGCTGCGCGGCCGCGACGACGCCGGGCAGCAGCACGACGGCGACGACGCACGCGAGGGCGGTCGCGGTGATGACGCGCCGCTCGGCCCCCTCGACGGTGCGGGCGACGAGCCGCTGGCTCACGCGGCCGAGCGCGCGCGGCCGCGGGGCACGCACGGACTCGGCGGTGCGCGCGACCTGCGAGACGTCGACGAGCTGCTCGTCGGGGATCGCGAGCGCGAGGCGCGGCGCGATGCGCAGCACGAGCGGTGCGAGGCCGACCAGCAGCGCGGCCCCGGCCTGCACCGGCAGGTCGAGCAGGAGGGTCGCGGACTGGGCAGCGGCGGCGACGGTCAGCCCGCCGAGCACGACGACCGCGACGTCCTCGCCGTCGCGCAGGCGCCGGGTGACGACGGTGCGGACGCCGCCCGCGGTGGTCGCGCACGCCAGCGCGACCACGACGGCGAGCCGTCGCGCCGGTGCGTCGTCGGGCAGGACGGTCCACGCCCCGGCGGCGGCGGCGAGCGTGGGTGCGGCGAGGGTCGCGGCGACGGACGCCGCGGGCGCGGTCCCCCGTCCGGTGCGCCCCGCCGCGGCGACGGCGAGCGCGACGAGCGCCAGCGCGAGCGCGACGCCGGTCGAGGCCGACGCGGGCAGGTCCGGGACGGGGCCGAGCATCGCGGTGAGCAGCAGGACCGCACCGATCGCGCCCGCGAGCGCGAGCAGACCCGCCTGCGGGCGGGGGCGGCGGGCGAGCAGCTCCGGGTCGACCGGCCGGTGGCGACGCGGCCGGGGCGCGGGGCGCACGACGTGCAGCGCGCCACCGTCGGCGACCTGCCGGCCGACCGCGGCGCGCACGTCGAGCCGCTGCCCGGCGGAGTCGAGGACGAGGGTCGCGGGGTCGTCGATCGGGACGAGCGCGGCGCGCAGCGCGTCACCGAGCACGACGTCACGGCGCAGCGCGACATGGCGCTGCTCGGCGCCCACGGCGACGACGAGCCGCACGTGCGACTGCGGGCGGGCGTCGGTGGCCGAGCCGGGTGCCGCCACGACCACCTCCTCGTCCGTGTCCGTCCTGCGCGTGCGGGCCCGCCACCTGCGACGGCGGTCGGGTGGCCGCCCACATGCTACGGGTCCGGATCGCCCCGGTGCGGGTACCGTTGCGTGGTCCCGTGCATGCTCGACCCCGGCGCACGCTCCGGGCAGCGAGGAGAGCGATGTCGATCACCGCCGACCGTGGCGTCCAGGCCGGCCCACCGCCCGTCCCCACGGGTCAGGTCGTCATGCAGCCGCCGCCGGAGATCCAGCCGTCCGACGGCGTCAGCGGCGTGCTCTCGAACCTCGTGCCGATGCTCGGCTCGGTGGGCTCGATCGTCTTCATCTCGATGTCGCAGCCGGGCGGCAAGGGCATGATCGCGGGCGGCATGTTCCTGGTCGCGTCGCTGGGCTTCGTCGCGGTCAACGGGTGGCGCCAGCGCGCGCAGCACCAGGCGCAGGTCGTCGGTGCGCGGCGCGAGTACCTCGCGTACCTGGCGGACCTGCGCCGCACCGTGCGCCAGGCGGCCCGGGCGCAGCGGCGCGCGGCGCAGTGGTTCGCACCCGAGCCCGGCGCGCTGCCGGCGATCGCCGAGGAGCGCTCGCGGGCGTGGGAGCGCACACCCGACCACCCGGAGTTCCTGCGCGCGCGGCTCGGGACGGGCGCGCAGCAGCTCGCGCTGCAGCTCGAGGCGCCGCAGACGCCCCCGCTCGCGCAGCTCGACCCCGTGGCGGCCTCGGCCGCGCACCGGTTCCTGGTCACGCACCGCGTGCAGCAGGACATCCCGCTGTCGGTCGACGTGCGCAGCGCGGCACGCATCGAGGTCGCCGGGGCCGAGGACGAGGCCCGCGGGCTCGCCCGCGCCGTCGTCGCGCAGCTCGCGACGTTCCACTCCCCCGACCAGCTGCAGATCGCCGTCCTCGCGGGCGAGCGCGCGCTGCCCGCGTGGGACTGGGTGAAGTGGCTGCCGCACGCCCACTCGACGCGCGAGCGCGACGCCGTCGGAGCGGCCCGGATGATCGGCACGACGCTCGCCGAGATCGAGGGGCTGCTGCCCGAGGGGCTCGCGGACCGGCCGCGGTTCGGCCGCGCACCGGTCGGCTCGACGCCCGTGCCCCACCTGCTCGTCGTCGTCGACGGCGGTCACGTCCCCGTGGGCAACGGCATCGTCACGCCCGACGGCGTGCTCGGCGTCACGGTGCTCGAGCTGCCCGAGCACTGGGAGGAGCTCGAGGACGCGAACACGCTGCGGTTCCTGCTCGGCGCGGCGCTGCCCGACGGTGGCGTGCCCGTCGAGGTGCTGCGCCTGGGGATGGAGCCCACGCGGCTCAAGGGCGACCGGCTCTCGCTGCCGGAGGCGGAGGCCACGGCGCGCCGCCTGCTCCCCCTGTACGTGGACGCCGGGCCGCAGCGCGACGAGGGCCAGGTCTCCGCCGAGCTCGTCGACCTGCTCGGCCTGGGCGACGTGCGCGACCTCGACCTGTCGCGCGCGTGGCGCCCGCGGCTCGCGCGTGACCGGCTGCGCGTCCCGATCGGCCTGACCCCGCAGGGACAGCCCGTCGCGCTCGACATCAAGGAGTCCGCGCAGCAGGGCATGGGCCCGCACGGGCTCATCATCGGCGCGACCGGCTCCGGCAAGTCGGAGGTGCTGCGCACGCTCGTGCTCGCGCTCGCGCTCACGCACTCCTCCGAGGACCTCAACTTCGTCCTCGTCGACTTCAAGGGCGGCGCGACGTTCGCCGGCATGGCGGACATGCCGCACGTCTCGGCGATCATCACGAACCTCGGCGAGGAGCTCACGCTCGTCGACCGCATGCAGGACGCGCTGCAGGGCGAGATGGTGCGCCGTCAGGAGCTGCTGCGCGCCGCGGGCAACTTCGCGAACGTCGCGGACTACGAGAAGGCGCGTCGTACCGACCGGCCGGACCTGCAGCCGCTGCCCGCGCTGCTGATCGTGGCCGACGAGTTCTCCGAGCTGCTCGCCGCCAAGCCCGAGTTCGTCGACCTGTTCGTCGCGATCGGGCGCCTCGGCCGCTCGCTGCAGATGCATCTGCTGCTGTCCAGCCAGCGCCTCGAGGAGGGTCGCCTGCGCGGCCTCGAGTCCCACCTGTCGTACCGGATCGGCCTGCGCACGTTCTCCGCGTCCGAGTCGCGCGCCGTCCTCGGCGTGCCCGACGCGTACGAGCTGCCGCCCGTGCCCGGCGTCGGCTACCTCAAGCCCGACCCGACGACGATGATCCAGTTCCGTGCGTCCTACGTCTCGGGTCCGCCGAAGGCGCGGCGCCGCACGGCCGCCGGGGCGGGCCCCGTCGCCACGGGCCGTGCGCGCCTCGAGTCGTTCACCGCCGCGCCGGTGCTGACCGCCGCCGCGGGTCGCGACGAGCCCGACGAGCCGGACCTCGACGACGACGACGAGAAGCGCGCCACGTTCGACATCGCGGTCTCGCTCATGCGCGGCCAGGGCCCCGCCGCGCACCAGGTGTGGCTCCCGCCGCTCGTCGTGCCCGAGACGTTCGACCGGCTCATGCCGGACCTCGCGGTCGACCCCCAGCTCGGGCTCGTCTCGCGCGGCTGGCGCGAGGCCGGCGCGCTGACGTTCCCGCTCGGCATCGTCGACCGCCCGCTCGAGCAGCGGCGCGAGAACCTCACGCTGTCGCTCGCGGGCGCGGGCGGGCACCTCGCCGTCGTCGGCGGCCCGCGGTCCGGCAAGAGCACGGTCCTGCGGTCCGTCCTGACCGGTCTCGCGCTCACCCGCACGCCGCTGGAGGTGCAGCTGTACGTGCTCGACTTCGGCGGCGGCACGTTCACGCCGCTCGTCGGGCTGCCGCACGTCGCTGGCGTCGCCACGCGCGCCGAGCCCGACGTCGTGCGGCGGATCGTCGCCGAGGTCGAGGGGATCGTCGACGCGCGCGAGCGGTACTTCCGGGCGCACGGCGTCGACTCCGTCGAGACGTACCGCCAGCGGCGCGCCGCGGGCCAGGTCGACGACGGGTACGGGGACGTCTTCGTCGTCGTCGACGGCTGGTCCACGATCCGCCAGGAGTTCGACGAGCTCGAGCCGCGCCTCCAGGCGCTCGCCGGGCGCGGACTCACGTTCGGCATCCACGTGCTCGCGTCCGCGAGCCGCTGGATGGACTTCCGCACCCAGATCAAGGACCTGTTCGGCACGAGGCTCGAGCTGCGCCTCGGCGACCCGACGGACTCCGAGCTCGACCGCAAGGTCGCGGCGTCCGTCCCGCGCGAGCGCCCCGGCCGCGGGCTCGTCGCGTCCAAGCACCACGTGCTCACCGCGCTGCCCCGCATCGACGGCGACGGGTCGCCCGACACGCTCGGCGCCGGCGTGCAGCACCTCGTGCAGACCGTCGCGCAGTCGTGGCGCGGCGCTCCCCCGCCCAAGCTGCGCCTGCTGCCCGAGCAGGTCACGCTCGACGAGCTGCGCGCGCGCACACCTCAGGCGCCCGGCATCCTGCTCGGCATCGACGAGGCAGCGCTCGCCCCCGTCGTCGTCGACGTGCGCGACGAGCACCACCTGTACGCGTTCGGCGACTCGGGTGCCGGCAAGTCCGCGTTCCTGCGCGCCGTCGCGAGCGAGATCCAGCGCCTGCACACGCCGCAGCAGGCCCAGATCATCGCGGTGGACTTCCGCCGCGCGCTGCTGGGCGAGATCCCCGACACCTACCTCACGAGCTACCTGACCACGCACGAGCAGGCGACCGCCGAGCTGTCGGACCTCGCCGCGTACCTGCGCGGGCGGCTGCCCGGCCCCGACGTCACACCCGACCAGCTGCGAGCCCGCTCCTGGTGGACCGGTGCCGAGGTGTACGTCCTCGTCGACGACTACGACCTCGTCGCCACCTCGTCCGGGAACCCGCTCACGTCGCTCGTCCCGCTGCTCGCACAGGCCGGCGACGTCGGGCTGCACCTGGTGCTCACCCGACGCACCGGTGGCGCGTCACGCTCGCTGTACGACCCCGTGCTGCAGGCCGTGCGCGACCTCGCGGCGCCCGGGATCGTCATGTCGGGCAGCCCCGACGAGGGTGCGCTCGTCGGCGCCGCACGGCCCGTGCCGTCGGTGCCCGGACGCGCCCAGCTCGTCACGCGCGAGGCGGGCCTGCAGGTGGTCCAGCTCGCCTGGACGCCGTCGACGACCTGAGTCAGCGCGCCTCGATCCGCACCGTGCGCTCGCCCAGACGCAGCGACCAACCCGGGCCGACGCTCGCGCGCGTGCCCGCCGGCAGGGTCGCCGCCGTCCCGTCGGGACGCACCACGAGCGTGCCGTTGGTCGAGCCGCGGTCCACGACCCACAGCGTCCCGGGCTCGGCGGGGCCGAACGCGAGGTGCGTCTTCGACAGCGACCGCGCCGGGTCGTCGATCGCCACGACGTGCTCGACGTCGCCCTGGGGCGCGCGCCCCACGACGCCCTCACCCAGCACGTCGACGCGCTCACCCGTGTCGAACACCAGGCGCAGGCCGGGCGGCACGGGCGGCTGACCGGTCACGGGCGTGCGCAGGCGCGTGAGCTCGATGTCGTCGAGCTCCTCCGTCCAGCGCGGGTGGTCCGCCGCCGCCCGCGCGATCGGCTGCGCGGCGGTCGACGTGTCCTCGACGCGCGCGGCCGCGGGCTCGACCCGGTCATGGCCCGCCGGCGGGGTGTCGCCCGGCGTGCGCCGCGCCTCACCGGCGAGCGTGTCGGACCAGCCCGACGTGGGCGCGGGCGGGGCCGGCTCGGCGGACGTGGGCTGCGTGCGGGCGGGCGGGCCCGTGATGAGGCCGTCGGCCGGCGGGCGCTCGGTGGGCCGGCCCGTCCCGACGCCCGGCGGGAGCGGCACGAGACCGATCGTGGCGGCGGGCTCCGGCTCCGCTGCCGCGGCGCCCGCCGCCGGCTCCGCCGGGGGCGCAGCCGCGACGGGCGGCGCGGTGACGGGCGGGGTGGTGACGGGCGCAGCGGTCACGGGCGCAGCGGTCACGGGCGCGGGGGTCACGGGTGCGGGGGCGACGGGTGCGGGGGCGACCGGCGCGGGAACAGGGGCGGGAGCAGGCGCCGGCGCAGACGACGGCGGCGGCGGGGGCACGGGCCCGACCGCGCGCGCCACGGCCCGGTCCCACGCCTGCGCGGGGTCCTCGGACCGAGCGACCCCCGTCGCGTTCGCGAGCAGGACGATCGTGCCCGCGGCCTTGTCGTGCCAGCCCCGCTGCGCGGGCGTCTTGTCGAACACGCCCGACGCCACGACGAGCCACTCCCCGACGAGGCACGCGACGTAGCCGAGTCCCACGACGAGCTGCCGGACGAAGATGCGCAGCAGACCTGCGGGACGGCCGGTCTCGGCCGACACCGTCCGTATCCCCAGCAGCGCACCACCGACGGTCGCGCCGGTGACCGACTCGCAGATCCACAGCGCGAGCCCGCCGAGCCCGCCCAGCAGGGACGGCAGGAACGACGCCGCGCTCGGGCGCGCTCCCGCCTCGGGGGTGCCCGCGACGGCCAGCGAGATCACCACGCCCAGCCCGGCGAGCAGCGAGAGCGCGGCGAGGTCGATCGCGTACGCGGCGACGCGGCGCCCGACGGGCGCAACGCTCCCCGGCACGACCGGGAACGTCCCGGCCGCACGCGCGTCGCGACGCCCACCGCCGCTCGGCGGTGCGGCGACCGACGCGGCGGTGACCGGCTCCGAGCCCCACGCGGTCGCGGCCGTCGTGGGCGCAGGAGCCGGCGCGGCGGTCGCGGCGGGCGCGCTCGGGGGCACGTCGCGCGACGTCCGGACGGGGTCGTCGGCAGCGGGTACGGCAGCGGGTACGGCAGCGGGTACGGGGGCGGGTACGGGTCCGGGCGCCGGCGGCGCGGGCGGGGCCTGGACGCGCGCGCCACACTCGGCGCAGAACATCGCCCCCGCCTCGAGCTCAGCCCCGCACGTCCCGCACAGCTTGCCGCTCACGCTCGCCACCCTCCTCGTCGCGGTGGCCGGTCCGCTCGCGCGCTCCCCGGCCTGCCGCGAGCATCGTGCCAGATGCGCCCGATGCGTTCGCCCGGTCCGTGCACAGCACCGCACGAGCAGGTCGTACCGCGAGACGCGCGGGGCCCGAGGTGTCCCCCGCACGGGTGGTGCGCGGGGTGCGACGGCCCGTCGTCAGGAGGCGCGGTCGACGAGTGCGTCGGCGAAGGAGACGAGCGCGTCCTTGACCGGCCCGGCCGGCAGCGGCTCGAGCACGCGCACGGCGTCGTGCGCGAGCGCGACCGCCTGGTCCCGGGTCTCGTCGAGGACGGCGTGGGCCCGCAGCAGCGCGACGGCCTCGTCGAGCGCGGCGTCGTCGGACAGGTCCCCGTCGAGGCGCGCGAGCAGCGCCCGGTCCTCGTCGCTCGCGGCGGGACCCGCGCAGCGGGCTCGCAGCAGGAGCACGGGCATCGTCGGGACACGCTCGCGCAGGTCCGTCCCGGGGGTCTTGCCGGTCAGCGCACCGTCGGAGGTGAGGTCGATGACGTCGTCGGCGAGCTGGAAGGCGACACCGATGCGCTCGCCGAACTCCATGACGATGGAGACGACCTCGGGCGTGCAGCCGGCGAACATCGCGCCGAGCCGCGCGGACGTCGCGAGCAGCGACGCGGTCTTGTCGGCGAGCACCTGCAGGTAGTGCGCGACCGGGTCGTCACCCTCGCGCGGGCCGACCGTCTCGTGGAGCTGGCCGAGGCACAACCGCTCGAACGTGCGCGCCTGGATGCGCACCGCCTCGGGGCCGAGGCCGGCGACGGTCGTGGAGGCCCGGGCGAACAGGAGGTCGCCCGTGAGGATCGCGACGGAGTTGCCCCAGACCTCGTGCGCGGACGGCGCACCGCGGCGCAGCGGTGCGGAGTCCATGACGTCGTCGTGGTAGAGCGTCGCGAGGTGCGTGAGCTCGACGACGACGGCAGCGTCGATGACCTCCCGGCGCGCCCCGTCACCCAGCTCGGCGACGAGCAGGGTCAGCAGCGGGCGCAGGCGCTTCCCGCCGGCGTTGACCAGGTGGCGCGACGCCGAGTCCGCGAGGGCGTCGGCGTTGCCGACCGCGTCACGCAGTGCCTCCTCGACGAGGGCGAGGCGCGCGGTGAGCCGGTCGGCAAGGGCCTGGTCGGCCAGCGGGATGGCCGCGGTCGAAGTCACGAGACGAACCTATCCCGGCCACGAGGGTGCGCCAGCACGCCCGACCGGGCGTAACGGACGAACCGGACGGTGATCTCGGGAGCCGGACCGGGCCTGGTCAGGGCAGGAACCTCGCGACGTCGGAGATGAGGTCGAGCACGGGCGTCGGGAACACGCCGAGCACGACCGTGAGGACGGCGGCGACCGCGATCGCGACCGCGGCGAGCCCTTCGGACGGCACGACCGTCGTCGTGGTCGTCGCGGTCGGCGCGGCCACGAGCGTCGCGACGGCGGACGACCCGTCGGCCCCGGCGAGCGTGACGTCCTCGCCCGGTGCGGCGTTCTCGTCGGACGCGCGGCCCTCGACGACCGGTGCGGCGGCGTCCTCGTCGGACGGCTCCACGGCGGCCTCGTCGCGGCCGGGCGCGGGCGTGAAGTACATCAGCACGATGATCCGCACGTAGAAGAACGCGGCCGCGGCCGAGCTCAGCACGCCGACGAGTGCGAGCGGCCAGGCACCGCCGTCGACCGCGGCGGAGAACACGGCGAACTTCCCGATGAACCCCGCGGTGAGCGGGATGCCCGCGAAGGACAGCAGGAACAGCGCGAACGCGCCCGCGAGCGCGGGATGCGTGCGCCCGAGCCCGGCCCACTGCGACAGGTGCGTGGCCTCGCCGAGCACGCTGGTGCGCAGGTCCTCGTCCCCGGCCTCGGCGAGCTCGTCGGCCGCCGCGTCGGTCGTCGCCTGCGGGACCGTGCGCTCACGCACGAGCCACACCACGCCGAACGCCCCGACCGTCGCGACGCCGTACACCAGCAGGTAGAACAGCACCGCGCTGACGCCCGCCTCGTCGAGCGCGACGACGCCCGTGAGGATGAACCCCGCGTGGGCGATCGACGAGTACGCGAGCAGGCGCTTGATGTCCGTCTGGACGAGCGCCACGACCGTGCCGACGACCATGGTGGCGATCGCGACGGTCCACAGGAACACGTCGAGGTCCCACTGCAGGCCGGGGAAGATCGTGTAGTACACGCGCAGCAGCGCACCGAACGCGGCGACCTTGGTGCACGCGGCCATGAAGCCGGTGATCGGGGTCGGGGCGCCCTGGTAGGCGTCGGGCGTCCACGAGTGGAACGGCACCGCGCCGACCTTGAACAGCAGGCCGACGAGCAGCAGCACGGCGCCGACGAGCAGCAGCGGGTCGAGCGCCGAGGGCGTGCCCGTGGCGGCGGCGATCTCCGAGTAGCGCAGCGTGCCCGAGTAGCCGTAGACGAGCGCGACGCCGAAGATCAGCAGCGCGGACGCGAACGCACCGAGCAGGAAGTACTTGAGCGCGGCCTCCTGCGAGAGCAGGCGGCGGCGGCGCGCCATGCCGGTCAGCAGGTACAGCGGCAGCGAGAGCACCTCGAGCGCGACGAACAGCGTGAGCAGGTCGCCGGTCGCGGGCAGGATCATCATGCCGCCGGTCGCGAGGAGCAGCAGCGGGTAGACCTCTGTCTGCGTGAGCCCCTTGCGCCGTGCGAGCTCCTCGTAGTCCGAGCCGGGGATCGACGCCGCGGTGGGCGCGAACGCGTCCTCGCCGGTGGCCGTGCGGTCGGCGACGACGAGCAGCGCGAGCAGGGTGAGGACCGCGATGACGCCCTGGATGACGAGCGTCGGGCCGTCGACGAGCAGCGAGCCGTCGAGCACGTCCGTCCCGCCGGACGACGAGACGCCGTCCCACAGCGCCGCGACCGCGACGATCGCGCCGACGGGCGCGCCGAACGCGAGCACGAGCTGTGCGGCCCGCCGCGCGCGGTCGGGCACGAACGCCTCGACGAGCACGCCGACGATGCCCGCGACGAGCACGATCACGACGGGGCTGAGCGCGCCCCAGGCGATCTCCGGTGCGGTGAAGCTCACTGGTCGCTCCCTTCGAGAGCAGCGGCCGGGACGTCCTGCACGCCGACGACGTCGAGCGTCACGGACGCGGGCGGACGCACGAGGTCGAGCGCGGGGCCAGGGACGAAGCCGAGCACGAGCATCGCGGCGACGAGCGGCGCGACGGCCCACCGCTCGGTCGCGGTGACGTCGCGGAAGCCCGCGACCTCCTCGCGCGGCGGCCCGGTGAAGATGCGCTGGTAGGTCCACAGCACGTAGATCGCGGCGAGCACGACGCCGAGCGTCGCGACGACCGCGGCGGCCGGGTGCCGGGCGAACGTGCCGACGATGACCATGAACTCGGACACGAACGTCGACAGACCCGGCAGCGACAGGGCGGACAGGCCGGCGACGAGGAACAGGCCCGCCAGGACGGGCACGACCTTCTGCAGGCCGCCGAAGGCGTCGATCCGCTGCGAGCCGCGGCGCGCGACGAGGAAGCCGGCGATCAGGAACAGCGCACCGGTCGAGAGCCCGTGGTTGACCATGTAGAACGACGAGCCCGCGACCGACGTCGACGTGAACGCGAAGATGCCGAGCACGATGAACCCGAAGTGCGACACGGACGTGTACGCGATGAGCCGCATGAGGTCCTTCTGGCCGATCGCGAGCAGCGCGCCGTAGAGGATCGACACGACCGCGAGCACGATGACGACGGGCGCGGCCCACCGCGACGCCTGCGGGAACAGCGGCAGGCAGAGCGTGAGCATGCCGAACGTGCCGACCTTGTCGAGCACGCCGACCAGCAGGGTCGACGTGCCGGCGGGTGCCTGCTCGGCGGCGTCGGGCAGCCACGTGTGCACGGGGAACATGGGCGCCTTGATCGCGAACGCGATGAAGAACGCGACGAACAGCCACCGCTCGGTGCCGGTCGACAGGTCGAGCCCGGTGAGCTTCTCGGTGAGGAAGCCGTCCTCGCCGCGCGGGCCCTGCAGGTACAGCGCGATGACGCCGACGAGCATGATCAGGCCGCCCGCGAGCGAGTAGAGCAGGAACTTCACGGCCGCGTACCGGCGCTCGGCTCCCCCGTACCCGCCGATCATGAAGTACACGGGGATGAGCATGGCCTCGAACAGCACGTAGAACAGGAAGACGTCACGTGCGGCGAACACCGCGACGATGAACGCCTCGAGCACGAGCGCGAGCGCGAGGTAGTGGCGCAGCGCGTCGCTCGTCGTGGTGCCCGAGCCCTGCTCGCGCCACGCCGCGAGGACGACGAGCGGGACGAGCAGCACGGACATCGCGATGAGCGCGAGGCCCACGCCGTCGACCCCGACCGCGTAGGACGCGCCGATCGCGGGGATCCACCGGTGCGTCTCGGTGAGCTGGACGGTGCCGGCGTCGGCGGTGTCGAACGCGGTGAGCGCGAGGCCGAGCAGGACGAGCTCGACGAGCGCGACACCGAGCGCCACGACGCGCGCCCGGGGGCGCAGCGCCCTCGGCGCGAACCACAGCACCAGCGCACCGAGGACCGGCCACGCGATCAGCGTGGTCAGCCAGGGGAAGTCGGGCGACATCGCTCTCCTCAGCTCTGGACGGCCAGCACGACGACGAGGAGGACCACGAGGCCTCCGAGCATCGTCGCGGCGTACGTGCGGACGTATCCGGTCTGCAGGCGGCGCAGCAGCGCGCCCAGACCGACGGTCGCGTGCGTGACCCCCTTGACCCCGCCGTCGACGACCGCGTGGTCGGCGTAGACCAGCGAGCGCGTCAGGTGCTGCCCGGGCTCGACCAGCACGGCGTCGTTGACGGCGTCCTGGTAGAGGTCGACGCGCGCGGCGCGCGTGAGCGCGGTGCCGAGCGGCGGGACGACGGGCACGGTCGCGGTCGCGTACCGGCGCCACGCCAGCACGAGGCCGGCGACGACCACGGTGAGCGTGAGGGCGATGAGCACACCGGCGGGCAGGACGGGCTCCTCGTGCTCGACGTGCCCCGTGACGGGCTCGAGCCAGCCGGTGAACCGGTTGCCGAGCGCGAGGAACAGGCCGAGGCCGACCGAGCCGACCGCGAGGACGATCATCGGCCACGTCATGAGGGCCGGTGACTCGTGCGGGTGCTGCTCGGAGCCGTCCTTGCGGGTGGTCCAGCGGCGCTCGCCCTCGAACGTCATGAAGAACAGGCGCGACATGTAGAACGCCGTGATGCCGGCGCCGACGAGGGCCACCGTCCCGAACACCCACGCGCGCCACTGCGCGCCGTCGGTGGGGATGAACGCGGCCTCGATGATCTTGTCCTTGGAGAAGAAGCCGGAGAACGGCGGGATCCCGAGGATCGCGAGCCAGCCCATCATGAACGTGATCCAGGTGACCTTCATGTAGCGGGCCAGGCCGCCGAAGCGGCGCATGTCCACCTGGTCGTCCATGCCGTGCATGACGGACCCGGCACCGAGGAACATCCCGGCCTTGAAGAACCCGTGCGTCACCAGGTGGAAGATCGCGAACGCGTAGCCGACGGGGCCGAGGCCGGCCGCGAGCACCATGTAGCCGATCTGCGACATCGTCGACGCCGCGAGGGCCTTCTTGATGTCGTCCTTGGCGCAGCCGACGATCGCCCCGAACAGCAGCGTGATCGCGCCGACGACCACGACGACGAGCTGCGCGCTCGGCGCGGCCTCGAAGATCGCACCCGAGCGCACGATCAGGTACACGCCCGCGGTGACCATCGTCGCGGCGTGGATGAGCGCCGAGACGGGGGTCGGGCCGGCCATCGCGTCACCCAGCCAGGACTGCAGCGGGAACTGCGCCGACTTGCCGCACGCCGCGAGCAGCAGCATGAGGCCGATCGCGGTGAGCGTCCCCTCGCTCGCGTGCGCCGCCGGGTCGGCGAGGACGGTCCCGAAGTCGAGCGCGCCGAAGTGCGCGAACATCAGGCCCATCGCGACGAGCAGGCCCACGTCACCGACACGGTTCGCGACGAACGCCTTCTTGGCGGCCACCGCGTACGGCGTGTTGTGGTTCCAGAACCCGATGAGCAGGTAGGACGCCAGACCGACGCCCTCCCAGCCGACGAACAGCAGCACGAACGAGTCGGCGAGCACGAGCAGGAGCATCGCGGCGACGAACAGGTTCAGGTACGCGAAGAACCGGCGACGGTCGGTGTCGTGCTCCATGTACGCCACGGAGTAGACGTGGATGAGCGTGCCGACGAACGTCACGAGCAGCACGAACGTGAGCGACAGCGGGTCGAACCGCAGCCCCGCGTCGAGGTGCAGCGCACCCGCGTCGATCCACGTCCCGAGCCGCAGGTCCCACACCCGCGAGGATGCGTCCTGCCCGAGGACCTCGAGCATCGCGAGCAGGCCGACGACGAACGCGCCGGTGGAGGCGAGCACGCCGAGCCAGTGCCCCCACCGGTCGGCACGCCGGCCGAGGAGCAGCAGCACGGCCGCGGAGGCGAGCGGCAGGGCGACCACCAGCCAGGCGAACGACCAGACACCGCCGGAGGCGGTCGCCCCGGCCGGGTTCACCACCGGGGACACCGCGGGCAGGGTCGCCGCGAGGGCAAGAGAGTGCACAGCCGTCCCCTCAGCTCTTCAGCAGGTTGACGTCGTCGATCGAGGCCGACCGACGGGTACGGAAGATCGCCACGATGATCGCGAGCCCGACGACGACCTCGGCGGCGGCCACGACCATCACGAAGAACGCGAGCACCTGGCCCGTGAGCTCGCCGTGCATGCGCGAGAACGTCACGAGGCAGAGGTTGGTGGCGTTGAGCATGAGCTCGACGCCCATGAACGCGATGATCGCGTTGCGGCGCAGCAGCACGGCCGCCGCACCGATCGAGAACAGGATCCCCGACAGCACGAGGTAGTGGGTGAGCGTCACTTGCCCTCCTCCGAGTCCGGTGCGCCGGCGTCCACGCCCGCGACCGCATCCGCGATGCGCGGCTCGCCGATCGGCGCCGACTGCGGCTCGGCGTGCGGCGGCGGGGTGGTGCCCTGCTCGTCGGACGCGCTCGTGCCGCGGTCGACCGCCGCCTTGCCCGCGAGCACGCGGTCGATCCGCGCGGCGTACTCCGCGGCGTCGGCCTCCTGGCCGCGCACGCGCAGCACGCGCGGCACCGAGCTCTCGATCGGCTGCCCGTACGGGTCGAGCGCGGGCACGTCCATGGCGTTGTGCTTGGCGTACACGCCCGGCGCGGGCAGCGGCGCGAGGTGCTGCCCGTCGCGCACGCGCGCCTCGGCGCGCTCGCGCTGGCCGAGGCGCGGGGTGAGCCGGCGGCGGTGCGTGTAGACGAGGGCGCCGAGCGCGGCGGTCACGAGCAGTGCGCCGACCACCTCCATCGCGAACACGTACCTGCCGAAGATCAGGTGCGCGATGCCCACGGGGTTGGACGCCTCGTTGGCGCCGCCCAGCCCGGTGGGCTCGGGGTACGCGGCGGTCCCGATCACGCCCGCGAGCACGACCAGCAGCCCGAGCCCTGCCACCCAGCCGATCCAGCGCTGCCCGCGGATGGTCTCGACGAGCGAGTCCGCGGTGCTCACGCCGACGAGCATGAGGACGAACAGGAACAGCATCATGATCGCGCCGGTGTAGACGACCACCTGGACGACGCCGAGGAAGACCGCACCCTGCGTGACGTACATGAACGCGAGGCAGATCATCACGAGGATGACCGACAGCGCGGCGTGCACGGCCTTGCGCGCGAAGAGCAGCCCGAGCGACGCGAGGACCATGACGGGCGCGAGCACCCAGAACAGGACGGCCTCGGCGGTGGACGGGTCCCCGGCCGAGTCGACCGCGCGGGGCAGCGCCCCGACGGCGGGCAGGCTCGAGGTGAGGTCGGCGGCCAGCGCGGCCGCCGAGAGCGCTGCGCTCATCGGGCACCGCCCTGGCGGTGCGCGGCGGCGACGTTCGCGGCCATGGCCGCTGCGGTGGGCCCGACCTGCTCGGCCGGGGTGAGCCCCGGTCCCTCGGGCAGCGTCGGGTCGTCGGGCCGCTGCTCGCGGACCCAGTCCTGCTGCGCCTGCGTGGCCCCGGTGACCTCGCCGCGGTAGTAGTCGGTGTCGGTCGTGCCCTCGGCCATGGGGTGCGGCGCCGCGAGCATGCCGTCACGCAGCGGCGCGAGGAGGTCCTGCTTCTCGTAGATCATCCCGGCGCGCGTCGGCCCCGCGAGCTCGTAGTCGTTCGTCATCGTCAGCGCGCGCGTGGGGCACGCCTCGATGCACAGCCCGCAGAAGATGCAGCGCAGGTAGTTGATCTGGTAGACGCGGCCGTAGCGCTCCCCGGGCGAGTACTGCTCGTCGGGGGTGTTGTCCCCGGCCTCGACGTAGATCGCGTCCGCGGGGCACGCCCACGCGCACAGCTCGCAGCCGATGCACTTCTCCAGGCCGTCGGCGTAGCGGTTGAGCTGGTGACGGCCGTGGTAGCGCGGCTTCGTCGGGACCGTCTCGCGCGGGTACTGCTCGGTGACGGTCTTGCGGAACATGTTCGACAGCGTCACGCCGAACCCGCCGACGGGGGCGAGCAGCGCGCGCAGGCCCGACGACTGCGGGATGAGCGACTCGTACTGCGGTGCCGCGGGCGCTCCCACCTCCGAGGCGGGCTTGCGGGCGACGGCCTTGCCCCCGGCGGGCGCACCGGCCTGCTGCGGGCGCGGGGCGGGCGGCTTCTTGCGCGGCTCAGCCACCGTGCACCTCCTTCGTGTCGGTCTGCGCATCGGGCTCGTCGGGCTCGCCCGGGGCACCCGCGGGCACGCGCGCCCGGCGCGGCGACGGCGGGAGCACCTGACCGGGCAGGGGCGGGACGGGGTAGCCGTCGGCGAACGCGTCGAGGACGCGCGGCGGCGTCGCCGGCTCCGGGCGCTTCTTCTCGGGGACGAACAGCGAGATCACCACGCCGACCGCCACGATGCCCGCGATGACGAACAGGATGGTCCGCAGCTCGAGGTCCGCGAACTCGGGGAACTGGCGCAGCCCCTGCACGACGGCGACCAGGACGAGCCACGCGAGCGCGGCGGGGATGAGCACCTTCCAGCCGAGCTTCATGAACTGGTCGTACCGGAACCGCAGCACCGAGCCGCGCACCCAGACGAAGAAGAACATGAGCGCCCACAGCTTCGCCAGGAACCACAGCACGGGCCACCAGCCCTGCTGCAGGAAGTGGTCGGCCGGGATGAACGGCGCGCGCCAGCCGCCGAGGAACAGCGTCGTCGCGACCGCGGAGACGTTGAGCATGTTGATGTACTCCGCGAGGAAGAACCACGCGAACTTCATCGACGAGTACTCGGTCATGTAGCCGGAGACCAGCTCACCCTCGGCCTCGGGGAGGTCGAACGGCAGACGGTTGGTCTCGCCGACCATCGAGATCACGTAGATCACGAACGCGGGCAGCAGCGGCAGGAACCACCACAGCTGCGTCTGCGAGGACACGATCTGCGACGTCGACATCGACCCGGCGAGCACGAACACGCTGACCAGCGACAGGCCCATCGCGAGCTCGTAGGAGATCACCTGGGCGGTGGAGCGCACACCACCGAGCAGCGGGTACGTCGAGTTCGACGACCAGCCGCCGAGGACGATGCCGTACACGCCGACCGACGCGCACGCGAGGATGTACAGCACGGCGACCGGGAAGTCGGTGAGCTGCAGCGGCGTCTCGACGCCGAACATGCTCACGGTCGGCCCGAGCGGGATCACCGCGAACGTCAGCAGCGAGCAGAACACCGCGATGAGCGGCGCGACGATGTACACGACCTTGTCGGCCGCCTTGACCGTCATGTCCTCCTTGAACAGGAGCTTCATGGCGTCGGCGAGCGACTGCAGCAGGCCGAACGGTCCGTGCACGTTGGGGCCGGGGCGCACCTGCATGCGCGCGACGACCTTGCGCTCGAACCAGATCGCGAACAGCACGCTCGTGAGCAGGAACACGAGGATCGCGACGGCCTTGATGAGCCAGATCCACCACGTGTCGTTCGAGAAGTCGGCCGTGACCGGCGCGACGGGCTCGGCGAGCAGGATCGTGTGCACGTCAGACCTCCTCGTCCTGCGTGACGACGGTGCCGGGTGCGAGCCGCACCAGGTCACCGCCGACGGCGTGCAGCGTGTCGCGCACGGCCGAGCCGGGCGCGTTCGTCGGCAGCCAGACGACGAAGTCCGGCACGTCGCTGACCTGCGCCGGCAGCGTCACGGTCCCGGCGTCGGTGCTCACCGCGAGCGGCGCGCCGTCGGCCACGCCGACCGACGCCGCGGTCGCTGCCGAGACGCGTGCGACGGGTCGCTTGGCCGTGCCGGCCAGGTGCGGCTCGCCGTCCTGCAGCCGGCCCGCGTCGAGCAGCTGGTGCCACGTCGCGAGGACCGCGTGGCCCGCGGGCACGGCGGGCGGCTCGCCGGGCCGGACGTCGGGCGCGTCGAGCCGCGTCCCGTCCCACCCGCCGAGCTGGTCGAGCTCCGCGTGCACGTCGCTCACCGAGCCGAGCCCGAGGTCGACCCCGAGCTCCGCGGCGAGCCCGTGCAGCACGCGGTGGTCGCTCAGCGCGTGGGACACGAGCGCCTGCGGGAACGGCCGCGGTCGGCCCTCCCACGTGACGAACGTGCCCGGCTTCTCGACCGGCGGCGCGACGGGCAGCACCACGTCCGCCCGCTCCGTGACGGCCGACGGGCGCACCTCGAGCGAGAGCACGAAGCGGGCCTTCTCGAGCGCGTCGCGCGCGAGCGCCGGGTCCGGCAGGTCCGCCGGGTCCACGCCGCCGACGACGAGCCCGGCGAGCGAGCCGTCGCGCGCGGCGGCGACGATCTGCGTGACGCTGCGGCCGGGGGCCTCCGGGAGGTGCTCGACGCCCCACACCGCGGCGATGTCGACGCGCGCGGCCGCGTCCGCGACGGGGCGACCGCCCGGCAGCAGAGTCGGCAGCGTGCCTGCCTCGACCGCACCGCGCTCACCGGCGCGACGCGGCACCCACGCCACGCGCGCCCCCGTGCGGGCCGCGAGCCGCAGCACCGCGGAGAGCGCACCGGTCGACGACGCCGCGCGCTCACCGACGAGCACCACGGCACCGGGCGCGGCGAGCGCCTCGGCGGCGCGCGCGAGCACCGGCTCGTCGGAACCGGCGTCGATGCCCTCGATCACCTCGGCCTCGGTGCCGGGCGCGGCCGGCACGAGCGTGCCGGACAGGCGCTCCAGCCCGCGGCTCGCGAGCGCGGCCACCGACAGCACGGCCGTGCCGCGCTTGACGACGGCGTCGCGCAGCCGCAGGAACAGGATGCCGCCCTCCTCCTCGGCCTCGAGGCCGACGAGCAGCACGGTCGGCGCGGACGTCACGTCCGCGAACGTCACGTCCAGCGTGCGGCCCGCGACGTGGTGGCCGAGGAACGCGGCCTCCTCGTCGGAGTGCGGGCGCGCCCGGTGGTCGACGTCGTTGGTGCCGAGCACGACGCGCGCGAACTTGGCGTACGCGTACGCGTCCTCGAGCGTGACCCGGCCGCCGGGCAGCACGCCCACGCCGCCCGCGGCGAGCGCGTCGCGCAGGCCCGCGGCCGCGGCCCCGAAGGCCTCGACCCAGCTCGCGGGGCGCAGCTCGCCGCGCGTGCCGTCGGCGTTGCGGTCGCGCACCAGCGGGGTGGTGATGCGGTCCGGCGAGGACTGCCAGCGGAACGCGAAGCGGTCCTTGTCGGTGATCCACTCCTGGTTGACCGCCGGGTCCTCGCCCGCGAGGCGACGCATGACGACGCCGCGGCGGTGGTCGACGCGGATCGCGGAGCCCTGCGAGTCGTGCTCGGACACCCCGGGCGTGGAGACCAGGTCGAACGGGCGTGCGCGGAACCGGTAGGCGGCCGAGGTGAGGGCGCCCACGGGGCAGATCTGCACGGTGTTGCCCGAGAAGTACGACGCGAACGGCTGCCCGCTCGTGTCGAGCGTCGAGGCGCCGACGGGCACGTCGCCCGCGAAGCCGAGGACCTCGACGTCGAACGTGCCGATCTGCTGCTGCGCACCGCGCTTCTGCAGGTCGATCCAGACGTCGCCGGCGATCTCCTCGGAGAACCGCGTGCAGCGCTGGCACAGGATGCACCGCTCGCGGTCGAGCAGCACCTGCGTCGAGATCGCGATGGGCTTGGGGAACGTGCGCTTGACGTCGACGAACCGCGACGTGGCGCGGCCGTTGCTCATCGCCTGGTTCTGCAGCGGGCACTCGCCGCCCTTGTCGCACACCGGGCAGTCGAGCGGGTGGTTGATGAGCAGCAGCTCCATGACGCCGTGCTGGGCCTTGTCCGCCTCGGGCGACGTGTGCTGCGTCTTGACCTGCATGCCCGGCGTGGCCTCGAGCGTGCACGAGGCCTGCGGCTTGGGCATCTTGGCGAGGTTGCCGTCGCGGCCGGGCGCCCAGACCTCGACGAGGCACTGGCGGCACGCACCGGCGGGTGCGAGCAGCGGGTGGTCGCAGAACCGCGGGATCTGCACGCCGAGCTGCTCGGCGGCCCGGATGACGAGCGTGCCCTTGGGCACGGTCGTCTCGACGCCGTCGATGCTGAACGTGACCGTGTCCGCCGGCACGGGCGCGGCGACGGGCGGGGCGGCCGGGACGAGCGGCGACCCCGTCTGCGAGCGGTCCGAGGTGATCGTCATGCGTGCACCCCCGCGAGTGCCGCGCCGCGACGGCGAGGCGTGTAGTCGAACAGCGCGCTGCGCTCGGGCGGGAACAGGACGTCCGCGGGCGTGTGGCACCCGGCCTCGAACTCGTCCCGGAAGTACTGGATGGCGCTCGTCACGGGGCTCGTCGCACCGTCGCCGAGCGCGCAGAACGCGCGACCCAGGATGTTGTCGCACAGGTCGAGCAGCAGCTCGATGTCGGCGGGCGTGCCCTGACCGCGCTCGAGGCGCTGCATGACCTGCGCGAGCCAGAACGTGCCCTCGCGGCACGGCGTGCACTTGCCGCACGACTCGTGCTTGTAGAACTCCGTCCACCGCGTGACCGCACGGACCACCGAGGTGGTCTCGTCGAAGATCTGCAGCGCGCGCGTGCCGAGCATCGAGCCCGCGGCGCCCACCGACTCGTAGTCGAGCGGGACGTCGAGGTGCTCGGCCGTGAAGATCGGGGTGGACGAGCCGCCCGGGGTCCAGAACTTCAGCTCGTGGCCCTCGCGGACGCCGCCCGCCATCTCGAGCAGCTCACGCAGCGTGATGCCCAGCGGTGCCTCGTACTGGCCGGGCCGCGTGACGTGGCCCGACAGCGAGAACAGGCCGTGGCCGGTCGACCGCTCGGTGCCCATCTGCTTGAACCAGTCGGCCCCGCCGACCAGGATCCCGGGCACCGACGCGATCGACTCGACGTTGTTGACCACCGTCGGGCGCGCGTACAGGCCCGCGACCGCGGGGAACGGGGGCTTGAGGCGCGGCTGGCCGCGCAGGCCCTCGAGCGAGTCGAGCAGCGCGGTCTCCTCACCGCAGATGTACGCGCCGGCGCCGGCGTGCACCGTGACCTCGAGGTCGAAGCCCGAGCCCAGGACGTTCTTCCCGAGGTAGCCCTTCGCGTACGCCTCCTCGACCGCGCGCAGCAGGCGGCGGTACACGTGCACGACCTCGCCGCGCACGTAGATGAACGCGTGGTGGCAGCCGATCGCGTAGGACGTGATGGCCACGCCCTCGATGAGGTGCTGCGGGCTCGCCATCATGAGCGGGATGTCCTTGCAGGTCCCCGGCTCGGACTCGTCCGCGTTCACGACGAGGTAGCGCGGCCCGCCGTCGGGCGCGGGCAGGAAGCCCCACTTCATGCCCGTCGGGAAGCCCGCGCCACCGCGGCCGCGCAGGCCCGAGTCCTTGACCGCGGTGACCACGTCCGCCGCCGGCATCCCCAGCGCGCGCCGCAGGCCGCGGTAGCCGCCGTTGGCCTCGTACGTCGCCAGGCTCCAGGAGCGCTCGGCGTCCCAGTGGTCGGTGAGCACCGGTGCGAGGGTCGTCGCCATCGCTCAGTCCTCCTTCGCGTCGGACGAGGCCTGCTTGGTCTCCTGCTGCTGCGACGACGTGTCGCGCTCGCCCGTCACCGGGCGCTCCGCGCTCGACTGCTCGTCGCCCGTGCGGGGCTCGGACGCAGCGGCGCGGGCGGTCCCCGTCCGGGCGCGCGTCGTGGTCCGCGCGCTCGTGCGACGACGCTCGTCCTGGCCGGGCAGCGGCGGGGCGGTCCAACCCTGCTCGTGCGCGAGCACGGTGCCGCGCAGCGTCGCCTCACCGGCCCCGACACCCTCGTCGGCGCGGCCGTCGGGGAAGCCCGCGAGCACGCGCGACATCTCCTTGAACGTGACGACCTGGTCCGCGCCGCGCGTCGGCGCGACCGGCTCCCCGCGCGCAGCGCGTCGACGACCGCTGCCGCCGACTCGGGGGTCTGGTTGTCGAAGAACTCCCAGTTCACCATCACGACCGGCGCGTAGTCGCACGCGGCGTTGCACTCGACGCGCTCGAGCGTGACCTTGCCGTCCTCGGTGGTCTCGTCGTGCCCGATGCCGAGGTGGTCGCACAGGTGCTCGTAGATCGCGTCGCCGCCCATGACGGCGCACAGCGTGTTGGTGCACACGCCCACGGTGTAGTCGCCGTTGGGGTGGCGCTTGTACTGCGTGTAGAACGTCGCGACCGCGGACACCTCGGCCGTGGTCAGCCCGAGCGTCTGCGCGCAGAACGCGATGCCCCGCGGGCTGACGTAGCCGTCCTGCGACTGCACGAGGTGCAGCAGCGGCAGCAGCGCCGAGCGCTCCTGCGGGTAGCGCGCCTTGATCACGGTGGCGTCGGCCTCGAGCCGGGCGAGCGTCACGTCGTCGTACGACGCGGCGTGCACCCGGCCGGGCTCGCGCGGGACCAGCTCCTCGACGGACATCAGCGGTCCACCCCTCCGAGCACCGGGTCGATCGACGCGACGGCGACGACGACGTCGGCCACCTGGCCGCCCTCGCACACGATCGACGTCGCCTGCAGGTTGTTGAAGCTCGGGTCGCGGAAGTGCGCGCGGTACGGGCGCGTCCCGCCGTCCGAGACGAGGTGCACGCCGAGCTCGCCGCGCGGGTGCTCGACCGTCTGCCACACCTGGCCGGCCGGCACGCGGAAGCCCTCGGTCACCAGCTTGAAGTGGTGGATCAGGGCCTCCATCGAGGTGCCCATGATCTCCTTGATGTGCGCGAGCGAGTTGCCCATGCCGTCCGAGCCGATCGCGAGCTGTGCGGGCCACGCGATCTTCTTGTCCGCGACCATCACCGGCCCGGGGTTCTTCTCGAGCCGGTCGAGGGCCTGCCGCGCGATCTTGATCGACTGGTAGATCTCCTCGAGGCGGACCTCGACGCGACCCCAGGCGTCCTCGCTCGTCACGGTCGGGACGTCGAACTCGTACGTCTCGTACCCGCTGTACGGCGCGGCCTTGCGCACGTCGTACGGCAGGCCGGCAGAGCGCAGCATCGGGCCCGTGATCCCGAGGGCCATGCAGCCCGCGAGGTTGAGGACGCCGACGTCCTTGAGCCGCAGGTGCAGGATGGGGTTGGCCAGCATGAGGTCCTCGAGCTGGCGCAGGTAGTGCTCGACGTTCTTCAGCGCCTCGCGCGTCGCCTCGACCCCGCCCGCCGGCACGTCCTGCGCGACGCCACCGGGGCGGATGTACGCGTGGTTCATGCGCAGGCCGGAGATCAGCTCGAAGATCTTGAGGAGCTCCTCGCGCGCGGTGAAGCCGACCGTCATGATCGTCGTCGCGCCGAGCTCGTTGCCGCCGGTCGCGAGGCACACGAGGTGGCTCGTGATGCGGTTGAGCTCCATCATCAGCACGCGGATGACGCTCGCGCGCTCCGGCACGTCGTCCGTGACGCCCAGCAGCTTCTCCACCGCGAGGCAGTACGCGGCCTCCTGGAACAGGGGTGCCACGTAGTCCATGCGCGTGCAGAACGTCACGCCCTGGGTCCAGGTGCGGAACTCCATGTTCTTCTCGATACCTGTGTGCAGGTATCCGATGCCGGCGCGCGCCTCGGTGACGGTCTCGCCGTCGATCTCGAGCATGAGCCGCAGCACGCCGTGCGTGGACGGGTGCTGCGGGCCCATGTTGACGACGATGCGCTCCTCGCCGAGGCGGGCGGCCTCCTCGGCGATGTCCGACCAGTCGCCGCCGGACGCCTCGAACGAGGGGATGCCGGTGGTCTCGTCGTCGACGATGCCCGATGTGGCGCGCGGGGCGTGGGGGGCGGGGCGTGTGGTGCTCATCAGCTGTAGGACCTCCGCTGGTCCGCGGGCGGGACGGTCGCGCCCTTGTACTCGACCGGGATGCCGCCCAGCGGGTAGTCCTTGCGCTGGGGGTGGCCCGGCCAGTCGTCGGGCATCTCGATGCGGGCGAGGCCCGGGTGGCCGTCGAAGATGATCCCGAAGAAGTCGAACGTCTCGCGCTCGTGCCAGTCGTGGCCCGGGTAGACGCCCGTCGTCGACGGCATGTGGGGGTCGGCGTCGCTCACCGCGACCTCGAGGCGCAGGCGGCGCGAGTGCGTGACCGACGTGAGGTGGAAGACGGCGTGCAGCTCGCGGCCCGTGTCGTGCGGGTAGTGCACGCCCGAGACGCCCAGGCCGAGCTCGAAGCGCAGGTCCTGGTCGTCGCGCAGGTGCCGGCACACCTCGACGAGGTGGTCGCGCGCCACGTTGATCGTCAGCTCGCCGCGGTCCACGACGACCGACTCGACCGCGTTCGCGAAGCCGGTCCCCGACGCGTCGAGCAGCTCGGCGAGGATGTCGACCACCTCGTCGAACCACCCGCCGTACGGACGCTCGCTCGGCCCCGGCAGGAGCACGGTCGTCACGAGCCCGCCGAAGCCCGAGGTGTCCCCCGGCCCGTGCGCTCCGAACAGCCCGTGGCGCACGTCGACGACGTCGAGCGGCGTGCGCGCCGCGCCGGACGTCGCGGGCACGTGCTGCGAGCCCGACTCGAGCGCTGCCTCGGACGTGCGCTGCGCGTCGGTGGTGCCGTCGCCGGGCTTGACCGCCTCGGCCGCGTCCCTCTTCAGCTCGTCCTTCTTCGGCTCGTCGCTCATCGCAGCAGCCCCGTCATGTGCGAGGTGGGCGTGGCCGCCAGCGCCGCCGCCTCGGCCGCCGCGGCGGCCTCCTCGCGGTTCACGCCCAGCGGCTCGTTCTGGATCTGGTCGTGCAGCGTGAGGATCGCGTTGATGAGCATCTCCGGGCGCGGCGGGCAGCCCGGCAGGTAGATGTCCACGGGCACGACGTGGTCGACGCCCTGCACGATCGCGTAGTTGTTGAACATGCCGCCCGACGAGGCGCACACGCCCATCGACAGGACCCACTTCGGCTCGGACATCTGGTCGTAGACCTGCCGCACGACCGGCGCCATCTTCTGGCTCACCCGGCCCGCGACGATCATGAGGTCCGCCTGGCGCGGCGACGCCCGGAACACCTCCATGCCGAACCGCGACAGGTCGTAGCGCGGGGCACCCGCGGCCATCATCTCGATCGCGCAGCACGCGAGACCGAACGTGACGGGCCACAGCGACCCCTTGCGGAAGTAGCCGACGAGGTCCTCGATCGTCGTCAGCAGGAACCCGGAAGGTGCCTCCTCGATCCCCATGTCAGGACCTCCTCGTCGTCGTGCTCGTCGTGATCGTCGCCGCCCCTGACCGGGCGGCCCGTGACCTTCGTCCTACGTCCAGCCGGTTCAGTCCCACTCGAAGCCCCCGCGCCGCCACTCGTAGACGAACGGCACCGTGATGAGCACCAGGAACGCGAGCATCGCGACGAGCCCGTACAGCGCGAGCTCCACGAAGCTCACGGCCCACGGGTAGAGGAACACGACCTCGACGTCGAACACGATGAACGTCATCGCGACCAGGTAGTACTTGATCGGGAAGCGGCCGCCGCCCACGGCGTGCGGCGTGGGCTGGATGCCGCACTCGTACGCCTCGAGCTTGGCGCGGTTGTACCGCTTGGGGCCGATGATCGCGCTGGCGCCGACCCCGCCCAGGGCGAGGACGGCGGCGATGCCCATGAGCCACAGGAGCGGCACGTACGGGTTGGTCATCAGGCGTCCTTCCTCGGCGCTGAGGTGCTGCTGGTCATGTCGGTCAGGCCGCCGGGGCGATCCGGGCCAGGGCGGCGATCGTCCGGTCCACCACGTCACCGCCGTGCGGCTCGTAGCAGTCGGACAGGAGCTTGAGCACGAACTTCATGAGCAGGGGCCGCGGCAGGCCGTAGCGCGTGCAGATGCGCATGACCTCGGGGTGCTCGATGAGGCGCACGAAGACCCGCCCGAGCGTGTAGTACCCGCCCAGGTCGTCCTTCATGCGGCGCTGGTAGGTGGCCAGGGCGCGCTCGCGGCCCGCGACGGTGCCGCGCGCGAGGCCCTGCGCGATCGCGTCGGCCGCGACCCGTCCCGCCTGCAGGCCGTACGCGATGCCCTCGCCGTTGAACGGGCTGACCATGCCGGCCGCGTCCCCCGCGAGCAGCAGACCGTCCGCGTACAGCGGCCCCCGGTTGAAGCCCATCGGGAGCGCCGCGCCGCGCACGGGCGCGAGCTGGTTCTCCGGCGTGAACTCCCACTCGGCGGGTGCGTTGGCCATCCACGCCGCGAACAGGGACTTGTAGTCGACCTTGGTCGCCGCGGCCGTCGAGCTCACCGAGCCCAGGCCGACGTTCGCGGTGCCGTCGCCGAGGGCGAAGATCCAGCCGTAGCCCGGCATGAGGTTCGAGCGGCCCGGCTCGCCGTCCCACAGCTCGAGGTGGGACTCCATCCAGGCGTCGTCGTGGCGGGGGGTGCGGAAGTAGGTGCGCACGGCCACGCCCATCGGGCGGTCGTCACGCTTGGTGCGGCCGACGCCGGTCGCGAGCCGCGCGCTGACGCCGTCGGCCGCGACGACCACGCGGGCGCGGTACGTGACCTCGTCACCGGCCCGCCTGCCGTCGGCGTCCACCGGCCGTGCGGTCACGCCGACGACCCGGCCCGTGCGCTCGTCGCGCACCGCGCCCGTGACGTTGGTGAGCTCGTGCAGCTTGGCGCCCGCGGCACGCGCGTGCTCGGCCAGGATCTGGTCCAGGCTCGTGCGGGCCCGCGCCAGGCCGAAGGACGGGTAGGACGAGATCTCGGGCCACGCCAGCTCGAGCCGGTGCCCGCCGCCGATGACGCGCAGGCCCTTGTTGCGGATCCAGCCGTCCTGCTCGCGGATCGGCACGGCCATGCGGACCAGCTCGGCGACCGCACGCGGCGTCAGGCCGTCGCCGCACACCTTGTCCCGCGGGAAGGACGCCTTCTCGAGCAGCAGGACGTCGAGCCCCGCGAGGGCGCAGTGGTACGCGGTCGCGGCCCCGGCAGGACCCGCGCCCACGACGATGACGTCCGCGTCATCGGTTGCGACCACCACGAGCGACCTCACTTGTGACGATGTTCACGTGCGACTCGGGGAGTCTAGTCACGCGTCCGGGAGGGTGTCTGCGAAGGCTTACCTCACCTCGCACGGGTGCCGGGCGACCGGGTGAAGAACGCCCCGCGAACAGCCGGTTCGCGCACCCGTCGCCGCTCGTCGGACGCGGGCGCGACGGCGCGGTCCGCCTGACGGACGACGCGTGACCGCCAGTCGGTCGCCCGGGCCGACCGTCCACGGACCAGGTCCTCCGCGGCACCGGTCAGGCCGGCCGGGTCCCGCGGTGCAGCGCGACGATGCCGCCCGACAGGTTCCGGAACGCCACCTGGTCCCACCCCGCGCGCTTGACCGTGCGACCCAGCTCGCGCTGGTCCGGCCAGTCGCGGATCGACTCCGCGAGGTACGTGTACGCCTCCGAGTCGCGCGTGACGGCCTGCGCGACGCGCGGCAGCGCGCGCGTGAGGTAGCCCGTGTAGACCGCGCGGAACGGCGCGAACGTCAGCGTCGAGAACTCGCACACGACGAGCCGCCCGCCCGGGCGCGTGACGCGCAGCATCTCCGCGAGCGCGGCCGGTACGTCGGGCACGTTGCGCAGGCCGAACGAGATCGTCACGGCGTCGAACGACGCGTCCGCGAACGGCAGGTGCAGCGCGTCCCCCGCGACGAACGGCAGGTCCGGGCGGCGGCGCTTGCCGACGCCGAGCATCCCCTCGGACAGGTCGCACGGGACGACGAGCACGCCCGCGTCCGCGAGCGGCTCCGACGACGTGCCCGTGCCCGCCGCGAGGTCGAGCACCCGCTCCCCCGGCTGCGCCGCGAGCGCGGTGAGCGTCGCGCGCCGCCACTGGCGGTCCTGCCCCATCGACAGGACGTCGTTCGTGAGGTCGTAGCGCTGCGCCACGGAGTCGAACATCGCCGCGACCTCGTCGGGCTTCTTGTCCAGGTTCGCTCGCGCCATGCCCCCATCGTGCCAGCCCGCGGGCCCCGGCACCGACCACGGTGTGACGAACGGACCAGGCCACGGGCCGGGGGCCACGGCGAGCGCGGCGCGGGCGCGGGCATACCCTGGGACGCGATGAGCACGACTGCCTCCGCACCCGCGGAGCGACTCCCGCACCCCCTCGTCGTCCGCACCGTCCCCCTGGACGCGCTCGCGCCCGGCGCGGTCGCCGACCCGTCGGGTGAGCACCTGCCGGACCCCGCGGACCTGCTGGACCTGCTCCCGGCGCCCGGCGCGCAGCGCGCGCAGGGCGCACCGCCGCTCGCGTGGGTGCGCCGCGGTGACGGGCTGGTCGCCTGGGGCGAGGTGCTGCGCTTCGAGGTCGCCGGGGCGGACCGGTTCGCCGACGCGGAGCGGGCGTGGCACGACGTGCTCGCGCACGCCGTCGTGCGCGACGAGGTGCGCCTGCCCGGCTCGGGTCCCGTCGCGTTCGGCTCGTTCGCGTTCGACGACGAGTCCGCGGCCGGGGGCGTCGTCGTCGTGCCCCGCGTGGTCGTCGGGCGGCGCGGCGGCCGCACGTGGCTCACCACCATGTCCACCGGCCCCGCGCTGGGGCCCGTGCCTGATCTGGACGAGCTCGCGGGCGACCGCGTCCCGCCCGCCTCCCCCGGCCGCGTCACGTACGCCGACGGCGCCGTGACCGCCCACGGCTGGCGCGACGTCGTCGCCGCGGGCATCGCCGCCGTGCACGCCGACGAGGTCGACAAGGTCGTCCTCGCGCGCGACGTCGTCGCCCGCACGCAGCGCCCGCTCGACGTGCGGTGGGCGCTGGGCCGGCTCGCGGACCGGTACCCGTCCTGCTGGACGTTCAGCGTCGACGGCATGATCGGTGCGACCCCGGAGCTGCTGGTGCGCTCCGAGAAGGGCCTGGTGACGTCGCGTGTGCTCGCGGGAACCATCCGGCGCACGGGCGACGACGCCGCGGACCTCGCACGCGCCGCGATCCTCGCGCACTCCTCCAAGGACCTCGAGGAGCACGAGTACGCGGTGCGATCCGTCGCGCACGCGCTCGAGCCGTTCTGCTCGTCGACGAACGTGCCCGACGTGCCGTTCGTCCTGCACCTGCCCAACGTGCTGCACCTGGCCTCGGACGTCACCGGCGTCCTGACCGACGCGTCCGAGGGCGTCGTGGGCACACCGGCCCACCCCTCGTCGCTCGCGCTCGCCGCCGCGCTGCACCCGACCGCGGCCGTGTGCGGCACGCCGACGCGCGCCGCGGCGGCGCTCATCCGCCGCATCGAGGGCATGGACCGCGCCCGGTACGCCGGGCCGGTCGGCTGGTTCGGCGCCGACGGCGACGGCGAGTGGGGCATCGCGCTGCGCTCCGCGCAGACGTCGGCCGACGACCCGACCCGCGTGCGGCTGTTCGCGGGGTGCGGGATCGTCGCCGCGTCCGACCCGGCGGCCGAGCTCGCCGAGTCCGAGGCGAAGCTCGTCCCGATGCGGACGGCGCTCGCGTCCGACTGACGCGCGGCCGGGCTCGCGGACCGCGGGATGCGCCGAACCCCGGACGTGCGCAAGCCCGGACGTGCGGAAGCCCGGCCGGACCAGGGGTCGTCCGACCGGGCGTCCGCAGGGGGGTCAGCGGCCCTGACCCACCCCGTTCTCCTGGAGCCACTGCCACAGCTCGTCAGGGGTCATGTTCTGCAGGTCGGGCAGCTGCGAGCCGTCCTGGCCGCCGAAGCCCTGCCCACCCTGCTGGTCACCGCCCTGCTGGTCACCGCCCTGCTGGCCGCCACCCTGCTGGCTGCCGGCCGTGGTGTCCTCGCGCGTCGCCAGCGTGACGTCGACGTCGCTCGCCTTGCCGTCCCGCACGACCGTCAGCGTCACCGACGAGCCCGACGCGTACGAGCGCACGTACGCGGTCAGCGACTCCGCGCCGCCCACGGCCTTGCCGTCGATGCCGACGACCACGTCGCCGACCTGCAGGCCGGCCTTCGCGGCGGGCGAGCCCTCGTTGACCTGCTTGACGACGGCACCGGCGCGCGTCACGCCGTCGACCGTCGCGGTGCCGTCGTCCAGCCCCACGCCGAGGAACGCGTGCCGGGCCGTACCCGACTCGACGAGCTGACCGGCGATGGTCTTGACGAGGTTGACCGGGATCGCGAAGCCCAGGCCGATCGACCCGGACTGCTGCGACGTGGTCGCGATCGACGAGTTGATGCCGATGACGCGGCCCTGCGCGTCGAACAGCGGGCCCCCGGAGTTGCCGGGGTTGACCGACGCGTCGACCTGGATCGCGTTGGTGACGGTGGCCTGCGAGCCGTCCTCGCTCTGCGTGGAGACGGGCCGGTCGACCGCGGAGACGATGCCGGTGGTCACGGTGTTCTGCAGGCCGAGGGGGTTGCCGACCGCCATGACGGCCGCGCCCACGCGCACCTGCGACGAGTCGCCGAGCGCGGCGGGCTCCAGGTCGCTCGGCGGGTCGACGAGCTTGACGACGGCGAGGTCCGTCGTCGGGTCGGTGCCGACGACCTTGGCGGTGAAGATGCGACCGTCGGTGAGCGTCACCTGCACCTCGCCGCCCTGCGCGCCCGCCACCACGTGGTTGTTGGTGACGATGTGGCCCTCGTCGTCGATGACGACACCCGAGCCGAGCGCGGTGCCACCCGAGGTCGTCGTCTCGATCGCGATGACCGACGGCTGCACGGCCGCCGCGACGGCGGCCCAGTCCGGGGCGTCGTCGGACGAGCCGGCGACCGGGACGGTGTCGGTGGACGAGTGGCCGAGCTCGGCGAACGAGCTGGTGCCGTTCGACGCGGCCGGGGTGACCGTGTCGTCGAGCGCGCCCGTGACGCCCAGCGTCGCGACGGCCGCGACGAGCGCGGCGGCGGCGGCGGACGTGACGGGGATCCAGACGCGGCCCCGGCGCTCGCGGCGCGCGGGGTCCGCGGGCGGCTGCTCGGCCGGCGTCCACGGCCCGGCGGCGGCCGGCTGACCGGCGTCCGGCGCGGCCGGCGCGTACGGCTGGCCCGCCTGCGGTCCGACGGGCGCGGCCGGCTGCTGCGGGGCCGAAGCCTGCGGCAGCTGCGCCGTCGGGGTCGTCGGCGGGGTCGTCGGCGGGGTCGACGGCGGGGTCGTCGGCGGGGCTGGCACCGGCGGCAGGGGCTGGGTCGGCTCCGCCTGCGGGTGGTTCTCAGGGGTGGGGGTGGTCATGGTGTGAGCTCCTCCTCGGGTCGGACTCCATGACACGCCCTCGTGCTGGGCGCAGCCTTCGTCGGACCTGAGAGTTCCCTGGGAGTTCGTCAGGTGCGCAGGACGCGCGCGGCGGCCGCGGCGACCTCCTGCGCGAGCAGCGCCGACTGCGCGCGCCGCCCGGCGCGGTCGACGCGCACCTCGACGACGCTCACGCCGCGCCCGGGCGCGGCGAGCGCGGGCAGCAGCCCGTCGACCTCGACGACGCGCGAGTGCCGCACGCCGTACCCGGCGCACAGCGCGGCGAGGTCGGCGCCGTGCGGCGTGCCGAACACGCGCTCGAACACCGCGGCACGGTGCGGCTCGCCGTGCTCGAGGGTCGCGAAGATCGAACCGCCGTCGTCGTTCGCGACGACGACCTGCAGGTCCACGGCCGGCTCGGCGGGGCCGCGCAGCAGCCCACCGACGTCGTGCAGGAACGTGAGGTCCCCGACGAGCGCGCGCACGCGCCGCCGCGGGAGCGCGAGCGCGACGCCCGTCGCGGTCGCGACCGTGCCGTCGATGCCGGCGAGCCCACGGTTGGCGAGCACGAGCGGCGGGTCGTCCCAGCGCGCGACGAGGTCGAGGTCACGCACCGGGTTCGACGACCCGGCGACGAGGACGTCCTGCGGCGTGCTCGCGGCGGCGACCGCGCGCGCGAGCACCGGGCCGGTGATGCGGGCGCCGGTGCGCGAGCGGCGGCCCCGCACGGCCTCGGGCCCGTCGTCGAGCACGGCGTCGACCGCGGTGCGCGCGGCGGTGTCGGCCACGAGCCACGCCTCGAGCCAGCCCGCGGGCCCGGGCATGCGCCCCTGCCGCATGCGCGCGGACGTCTCGAGCAGCACCTGGTCGGCGGCGCGCGGGGCGTCGTACCAGTCGGCGCCGCGGGGGGCGAGCACGACGACCTCGACGTCGTCGCGCGCGAGGAGCCGGAGCACCGGCCGCGACAGCGTGGGCCGGCCGAGCACGACGACGCGGCGGACGCGGCCGCCGAGCTCGGGCTGCGCGAGCAGCAGGCGGTAGGCGCTCACGGCGCACGGGCCGCCGCGCGCCCCCGACGACGGCTCGGCGAGCAGGGGCCACGCGTTGGCCTCGGCGATGCGCCGCGCCGCGGGTCCCGCACCGTCGCCCGCGACGACGACCGTGGGCACGCCGCCGAGTCGGCCGGGTGCTCGTCGTGCGGGGCGGTCGTCGTCGGCGACGCGCTGCGCGGCCGCGACGACCGCGGGGACGGCGCCGGTCGCGGTCGGGACGCTCGGGCCGGGGCGGGACTGCACGTGCGTGAGGCCCGCCGTGCCGGGCGCGGGCCACGGCTCGTCGCCCGGGACGAGCGGCTCGCGGAACGCGAGGTTGAGGTGCACGGGGCCGGGGTCTGCGGTGCGCGCGCCGGTCGCGGCCGCCACGGCGCGCGCCGCGGTGTGCCGCACGTCGCGCGCCTCGTGCGGCAGGCCGACGGGTGCGGGCACGTCGACGAGCAGGCGGACCGCGCTGCCGAAGATGCCCGGCTGGTCGGTGGTCTGGTTGGCGCCGGTCCCCCGCAGCTCGTGCGGGCGGTCCGCCGTGAGCACGACGAGCGGGATGCCACTGTGGTGCGCCTCGAGGACCGCGGGGTGCAGGTTCGCCACCGCCGTGCCGGACGTGGTGACGACCGCGACCGGGCGGGCCGCGCCCGAGCCGTCCGTGTGCGCGGACGCCTTCGCCAGCCCGAGCGCGAGGAAGCCCGCGTCGCGCTCGTCGATGCGCACGTGCAGCCGCAGGGCCGGCGCGTGCTCGGGGCGCTCGTCGTCGCCCAGCGCGGCGTCCGCGAGCGCGTACGCGAGCGGCGCGCTGCGGGACCCCGGGGCGAGCACGACGTCCTCGACGCCCAGCCGCGCGAGCGCCTGCACCAGCACGCGCGCGGACACCACGGCGGGGGCACCGGCGCCGGGACCCGTCGCGGCGCCGGTCGCGTGGCCTGCGGGGTCCGGGACAGCCGTCGTCACGCCGGACATCATGCCCGGTCCGCGCGGGCGGCGGCGGCGCGGACCGCGGCCGTGCGCGTGCGCCAGCGCGCGGTCAGGGCCTCGTCGGCGGACGCGGCGGCGACGAGCGGGGGGTCGGGCTGCGTGCGGCGGACGGGCAGCGCACCGTCCACGGGCAGCAGCGGCTGCGCGACGAGGTCCGCGGTGAGCAGCTGTGCGGTCGCGAGCCCGCACGCGTACGGCAGCTCGGGCAGCGCGGCCGCGAGCGCCACCCCGGCAGCGAGCCCCACGGACGACTCGAGCGCCGAGGAGACCACCACGGGCAGCCCGATGCGCTCCGCGAGCTCGAGGCACGCGCGCACCCCGCCGAGCGGCTGCACCTTCAGCACCACCACGTCCGCCGCGTGCGCACGCGCGACTGCGTACGGGTCGGCGGCACGGCGGATCGACTCGTCCGCGGCGATCGGCACGTGCGTGCGCCGTCGCAGCGCGGCGAGGTCCGCGACGCCGGGCACGGGCTGCTCGGCGTACTCGAGCCCGCCGGCGGCGCGGTCGAGCACGGCCAGGCGCGCCACGGCCTCGTCGACGTCCCAGCCCGCGTTCGCGTCGACCCGGATCGCCCCGCCCGGGCCGATCGCGTCCCGGACGGCCTCGAGGCGCGCGATCTCGTCGGACACGTCCTGCCCCCGCTCGGCCACCTTGACCTTCGCGGTGCGGCAGCCGCCGGAGCCGGTCACGATCCGGTGCGCCGTCGCGGCGTCCACCGCGGGCACCGTCACGTTGACCGGCACACGGTCGCGCACGGGCGCGGGCCAGCCGAGCTCGGCCGCTTCGTGCGCCGCGCGCCACCAGCCCGCGGACTCCTCGTCGTCGTAGTCCCAGAACGGCGAGAACTCCGCCCACCCCGCGTCGCCCCGCACGAGCACGCCGTCCCGGGACGTCAGACCGCGGAAGCGCGTGCGCATCGGCAGCGACCACACGACGACGTCCGGGGCGAGCACCGGACCAGCGTACGTGCGCTGCCCTGCGGCCCCGCCGCGCGCGAGGCTCGTAGGGTGAGGCCGTGACTGCGCACGACGAGCTGCCCGCCCGCGTCTCCGACACGTTCGACCCCGCGCGCTGGCGCACGGTCGACGGGTTCGAGCACGGCACCGCCCTCACCGACCTCACGTACCACCGCGGCGTCGAGCGCGCGGCCGACGGCACGGTCGTGCGGGACCTGCCCGTCGTGCGCGTCGCGTTCCACCGACCCGAGGTGCGCAACGCGTTCCGCCCGCACACCGTCGACGAGCTGTACCGCGTGCTCGACCACGCGCGCATGACCTCCGACGTGGGGACGGTCCTGCTCACCGGCAACGGCCCGAGCCCGAAGGACGGCGTGTGGTCGTTCTGCTCCGGCGGCGACCAGCGGATCCGCGGGCGGGACGGCTACCGCTACGCCCAGGGTGAGACCGCCGAGGCGATCGACCCCGCGCGCGCCGGACGGCTGCACATCCTCGAGGTGCAGCGGCTCATGCGGACCATGCCCAAGGTCGTCGTCGCCCTCGTCAACGGCTGGGCCGCGGGCGGCGGGCACTCGCTGCACGTCGTCGCGGACCTGACGATCGCGTCCCGCGAGCACGCGCGGTTCATGCAGACCGATGCGAACGTCGGCTCGTTCGACGGCGGGTACGGCTCGGCGCTGCTCGCGCGGCAGGTCGGGCAGAAGCGCGCGCGGGAGATCTTCTTCCTGGCCCGCGAGTACTCGGCCGAGCAGGCGTGCGCGTGGGGCGCGGTCAACGACGTCGTGCCGCACGACGAGCTCGAGGACGCGGGCCTGGAGTACGCGCGGATCGTCGCGACCAAGTCGCCGCAGGCGATCCGGATGCTGAAGTTCGCGTTCAACCTGGCCGACGACGGCCTCGCGGGCCAGCAGGTGTTCGCGGGCGAGGCGACACGCCTGGCGTACATGACCGACGAGGCGGTCGAGGGCCGGGACGCGTTCCTGCAGCGCCGCGACCCCGACTGGTCGGGCTTCCCGTACGCGTACTGAGCGCGCCGCGGCCGGTGCGCTCGGTCCCGGTGCGCTCGGTCCCGGTGCGCTCGGTCCCGGTGCGTCGTCAGTCGACGGCGAACCAGGACACGAGGTCGACGAGCTGCGCGACGACGAACGCGGCGCCGACGACGAACGCGAGCAGGACGACCCCCGCGGTGACGACGGCACCCACGGCCGCGATGTCGTGCTCGACGGGCTCGGTGAGAGGTTCTGTGGTCATGCGACCAGCCTCGTCGGCGCCGGCCGGTGCGGGCATCGGCCGCCGGGCTCGTCCTGCCCGCGGCGCGGACCGTCCCGGGGCGGGTGCACGACGGCCGGGCCTCCACCCGCAGGTGGACGGCCCGGCCGCCGCAGGGTGGACGTTCAGCTCGTCGTGAGCGACCCCGAGCCCAGCGGGACGAGCTCGACCCAGGTGTTCCCGGGGGCGAGCAGTGCGTCCGAGCCGTCGGCGAGGAACAGCCGCAGGGGCGCGTCCTGCGCCTCCTTCTTCCACGTCACCGCGACGGTCTTGCCGCCCGTGGCCAGGGTGCCCTCGCCCTGGCCGACCAGGTCGTAGGTGGGCACACGCGCGCCGCCCTGGGCCGGGAAGGCCGTGTTCGGGTGGTTCGCGACGACCGACACGACGTTCACCGCGGACAGCCGCGTGCCGCTGCGCGCCGTGGCGGGCGACGAGCCCTCCGAGCGCAGCCAGGTGCCCGTCGCGTCGTCCCACGCCCACGACGGGTTCGACGCGCTCGACAGCCGGAACGACAGCGTCGACGCGGGCGTGCCGCCCGTGACGGCCGCGGCCTCGTCGGCGGTCCGGGCGAACAGGAACTGCTCGCCCGGGGACGCCGAGTGGGACGCGTCCGCCTGACCCCACAGGGTCTTCATGTCGCCGTACACGTTGTGCGGGGCGGCGCGGTCGCTCGAGCGGTACATGCCGTCGACGCCCTCGTCGTTCGACAGGATCTGCAGCCCGGACTGCCGGGCGAGCGAGACGATGCCGCCCTGCCCGCCGGAGAACGCGAGCAGGCCCTTCGTCGGCGCGAGGACCAGCGGGTCCATGGGACGCACCGAGCGGATCGGGCCGACCGTCTCGGGGACCTGCGAGTGGTACACGGCGATGAACCGCGAGACCTGGAACTCGACGATCGTCTCCCACACCACGTCGGCCTGCTCGAGGCCGGACTGCGGGCGCGCCGCGGACGTGTTCTCGACCTTGACGGCCAGGGACGGGCGCTCGACCAGGTCGCCACCGGCCGGCAGGCCCGTCAGGGGCCACGTCGCGGGCAGCGAGGGCGTCGGCACGGGCTGCTTGTCCGGGGTGATCACGGGGGCCGCCGTCACCGGTTCGGGCGTCTCGGGCGTCGTCGAGCTGCACGCCGCCGTGAGCGTGAGCGCGAACGCGCCGAGCAGGCCGAGCACCCGGGTGCGCGCGCGACGGTGGGACGTGGACGTCATGTGGTCTCTCCCCTGGGGTCGTAGCGGGTCCAGGGTGCCACGGACCGCGCGCGCGGCGTGCATCCGCGCGCGCGTGGCGACCTACTCTGGGACCGTGAGCCGGCCGCTGCGTGACGTCCCGCCGCGCGCCGAGGACCTGCTCGACGCGCTGGGTCCCGCGCTCGACGGCGCGGGACCCGCCGTGCGCGTGGCGACCGCGACCGGGTGGGACCACGCCGCGGCCGTCGCGGTCGACGACGACGTGGCGCTCGCCGTGGCGACGTCCGGCTCGACCGGTGAGCCGCGCACCGCGCTCCTGACGGCCTCGGCCCTGCGCGCCTCGGGCCGGGCGACCGAGCGGCGCCTCGCCGGTCCGGGTCGGTGGCTGCTGGTGCTGCCCGTCGAGCACGTCGCGGGGCTGCAGGTGCTCGTGCGCTCGGTGCTCGCCGGCACGCGGCCGGTCGTCGCGCTCGGCACGCCGTTCACCGCCACGCGGTTCGCGGCCGCGGTCGCCGACCTGCGCACCGGCACCCCCGCCGGCACGCCGACGTACACCTCGCTCGTCCCCACGCAGCTCGTCCGGGTCCTCGACGACGAGGCGGCGACCGACGCCGCGCGCACGTTCGACGCGGTCCTGCTCGGCGGCGCCGCAGCGCCGGCCCCCCTGCTGGAGCGCGCCCGCGCCGCGGAGGTGCGCGTCGTCACCTCGTACGGCATGACCGAGACGTGCGGCGGCTGCGTCTACGACGGCGTACCGCTCGACGGGGTGCGCGTCCGGCTCGACGCCTCCGGGCGGGTCCTGCTGGGCGGGGACGTGCTCACCGCGGGCTACCTCGGCCGCCCCGACCTGGACCCGTTCGTGACGCTCGACGGCACGCGCTGGCTGCGCACGAACGACCTGGGCCGGCTCGACGACGGCGTGCTGAGCGTCCTGGGCCGGGCCGACGACGTCGTCGTCACGGGTGGCGTGAACGTCGCGCCCGCGGCGGTCGAGGCGGCGCTCGCCGCGGCACCGGGGGTCGCCGAGGCGCTCGTCGTCGGCGTGCCCGACGAGACGTGGGGGCAGGCCGTCGGCGCGCTCGTCGTCCCCACGGACCCGGCCGCACCACCGACCCTCGCCGACCTGCGCGCGCACGTCACCGCCGCGCTCGGGCCCGCGCACGCCCCGCAGCACCTCGTCGTGGTCGGCGCGCTGCCGCTGCGCGGCCCGGGCAAGCCCGACCGCCGGGCCGCCGCCGCGCTCGTCGTCGACCACGTCTCCTCGCCCGCACCGCACGCGGGACCGACCACCACCTCAGGGAGCACCGCGTGACCACACCGCAGGAATGGGTCGCCGGCGCGCGGCCCCGCACGCTGCCCGCCGCCGCGGCCCCCGTGCTGGTCGGCACCGGTGCGGCCGCGCAGCTCGACGCGTCGCACCTGGGCCGCGCCGCGCTCGCGCTCGGTGTCGCGCTCGCGCTGCAGGTGGGCGTGAACTACGCCAACGACTACTCCGACGGCGTGCGCGGCACCGACCTCGAGCGCGTCGGCCCCATGCGGCTCACCGCGTCCGGCGCGGCACGGCCCTCGGCCGTGCGCAACGCGGCGTTCACGGCGTTCGGCGTCGCCGCGGCCCTCGGCCTGTGGCTCGCCGTCGCGGCCGGCGCCTGGTGGCTGGTCGGCGTCGGTGCCGTGTCGATCCTCGCCGCGTGGGGCTACACCGGCGGGCGCAACCCGTACGGGTACCGCGGGCTCGGCGAGGTCGGCGTGTTCGTGTTCTTCGGCCTGGTCGCCGTGCTCGGCACCACCTACACGCAGGCCGGGCGGCTGACCTGGGTGGCGTGGGTCGGCGCGGTGGCCGTCGGGCTGCTCGCGTGCGCGCTGCTCATGGTCAACAACGTCCGCGACATCCCGACGGACGCGGTCTCCGGCAAGCGCACGCTCGCCGTGCGGCTCGGCGACCGCCGCGCGCGCCGGGCGTACGCCGCGCTCGTCGTCGTGCCCGTGCTGCTCGGCATCGTGTGCGCGTTCGCCTCGCCGTGGGCGCTGATCGTCTCGATCCTGCTGTTCCCCGCCGGTCTGCTCGCGGGCGTCGTGCTCCTCGGCGCGCGCGGCCGCGCGCTCGTGCCCGTGCTCGCCGGCACGGGCATGCTCGAGCTCGCGTTCGGCGTGCTGCTGGGCGTGGGGCTCGCCGTCTGACGAGCGGGGGCGTCAGGCCTCGTCGGCCGGGCGGTCCGCCCGCGCGGCCTCGTCGGCCGGGGTGGCCCGCGCGGCCTCGTCGGCCGCGTCCTCCAGCCGCGCGTCCTCGTCGGCCGCCGTGGGCCGCCGCTCCCCCCGCTGCGCGGCACGCCGCTCGACCCACTCCGCGGCCGCGCGGCCCTGCTTCGCCAGCAGCACGTACGACAACCCCCACGCGACCAGCAGCCCCGCGAGCGGCGCGAGCCACGAGCGCATGCCGACCGCCCACAGCAGGACGGTCACGAGGGCGAACAGGACCAGGCGCAGGAGCGTGTAGACGAGGACGGGCACGGTCCCAGCGTAGGCGGCGTGGGGTCCCCGCCCACCCTCGGGGTCGCGCCCGCACCTGTGGCACGCGCCACCGACTAGCCTGGGGGCGTGCGCTACCTCGGGACGCTGCTGCTCATCGGATTCGTCGTCTACTGCGTGATCGACATCGTGCGCAGCGACGAGGACGAGCGCCTGGGCGTGCACCCCGCGCTGTGGGTGCTGCTCGTGGTGCTGTTCCCGGTGATCGGCGGCGTGGTCTGGCTCGCGGTCAGCCGCACGAAGCGCGGCCAGCGCACCCCCTACCGCACGCAGACGGCCCAGGCTCCCGGAGCGCCCGTCGCCCCGGACGACGACCCGGAGTTCCTGTGGCGTCTGGAGCAGGAGCGCCGCCGCCGCGAGGCCCGCAAGCCCGACGACGAGCCCCACGACCAGCCCGGCCCCACGGCCTGACCCCACCACCGGACGCCACCGCCGGACCGGCTCGCTGAGGGGATCGAAGGGCGTGGGTCCGACGCGAGGTCGCGCGTCTGTCGCCAGGTCGCGCGGACGACTGCACGAGCTGGCGACGAACCCGCGACCTCACGGGGGGGAAGGCGCGGACGCGCGCTCCCCCGGGCGGCCGTCAGAAGGCGTAGGAGTGCAGGCCCTTGATCGCCAGGTTGACCACCGTGAAGTTGGCGATCACGCACGCGTAGCCGGCGAAGACGAAGTAGGCCGCCTTGCGGCCGCTCCAGCCGCGCGTCGTGCGCGCGTGCAGGTAGGCGGCGTACACGACCCACGCGATGAAGGTGCCGACCTCCTTGGGGTCCCAGTTCCAGTACCGGCCCCACGCGTCCTCGGCCCACACCGCGCCGCCGATGAGCGTCAGGGTCCACAGCACGAACGCGATGGCGTTGAGACGGAAGGACAGGGCCTCGAGGCGCCGCGAGTCGGGGACCTGGTCGAGCCAGCGGAAGCGCGGGCCGGTGACGGCGAGACCGGAGAACGCCTGACGCAGGCCGTCGGCGCGCGACCACCGGTGGCCCAGGTGCGTGCGGTCGGTCTCGCGGCCGTAGCGCATCACCTGGAGGACGGCGGCGGCGAACGCCACGGTGAAGATGCCGGTCGCGATGATCGCGACGCCGACGTGCAGCACCAGCCAGTAGTTCTGCAGCGCGGGGCGCACCGCGTCGGCACGCACGAAGAAGCTCTCGATCGCGACGACGAGCGCGGTCACCGCGATGCCCATGACGACGACGCCGAGGAACGCGATGACGCGACGGCGCTGCACGACCGCGAGCACCGTGGTCGCGACGAAGACGCCGACGAGCGTGAACTCGTACATGTTGGCCGTGGGCCAGCGGCCCGCGGCGACGCCGCGCAGGACGATCGCGGCGAACATCAGCGCGATGCCGAGGTAGGTGGTCGAGCGCGCGATGCCCTCGGCGCGCGGAGAACGTCCCGGCGCCGCGTCCACCGTGGCGCCCGCGATCGCCGAGTCCGGCCCGCGCGAGAGGACCGTGGTGCCGCCGCGCGCGCCCGCGCCCGCGAGGGCCTCGACGCGCGCCTCGGCCTTCGCCCCCTCGGGCACGTCGAGGCGCTGCGCGTTGTCCGCGAGGCGCGCGAGGTCGACGGTGTAGGCGACGAGCGCGATCAGGAACGCGGTTGCCGCGGCCCACACCAGAAGCGTGCTCAGGTCACCGACCTGCATGGTCTCTCCCGTCCCTCGGCGCGTCCGGGGCGTCCGGCTGCGTCTGGTCCGCCGAGGTCGTCGGCGGGACCCTTGTGTCCGCTGTCGTCGTGTGCACCGTCGCCGTGCCCGGTGCCGTCGTGTGCTCGACCGTGACCGGGTCGAACGTGGTCAGCGCGTCCGCGAGCACGCGATCGAGCTCGGGCTGGAGGCCGACGTCGTCGCCGCGCGCGAGGCCCGCGGCGCTCACCACTGTAGATCCCGGCTGCGTGCCGGGCACCGCGCGCACCCAGAGCCGGCGCCGCGGCGCGAACAGCGAGGCCGCGAGGCCCGCGAACGCGGCGAGCGCGAACACGAGCACCCACGTCAGCGCGGGGTCGTGGCGCAGGTCGAGCGCGACGTACCGGGTCAGCGAGTCGAACGAGACGCTCCCGAGCCCGTCGGGCAGCTCGACGCTCTCGCCGGGACGCAGGTAGATCGTCACGGCCTTGCCGTCGGCGTCGACGGCCTGCTCCATGCGCGACTCGTCGAGCTGGTACACGTTCTGCGGCACGCCGGTGTCGAGGCCCAGGTTGCCGGACCACACCGACAGCACGAGCAGCGGCGCGTCGGGCTGCGGGTCGACCGACTGGTAGAGCCCGTCGGTGATCTCCACCGCGGTGGGCAGCAGGTAGCCGACGAGGCCGACCTGCGCCTGGTCGCCGGAGACGTCCGGCACCTTCACGACGCCGCGCGAGGTGTAGACCTCGTCCTGCGGCAGGAACGGCACCGCGCCGGAGAACGCGACCTCGCCGGCCGCGTCCCGCACGGTGAGCTCGGGTGCGTAGCCGTTGCCCTGCAGGTAGATCTTGGCGCCGTCCCGCTCGAGCGGGTGGTTGACCTTGATGGTCTCGGCGCTCGGCGTCCCGTCGGGGTCGGTCACCGTGACGTACGCGGCGAAGTCGCGCGGCTCGAGCGTCTCGTCGTCGAACCGCGCGGTGAAGTCGTCGAGGCGCAGCGTGAACGGTTCGAGGCTGTCCTCGCTGAACGCCGTGCCCTTCTCGAACGTGTCGTACTCCTTGACGGAGTTCGCCATGCCCCGGCCCTGCACGACGATCGCCTGACCGCGGTAGTGCAGCATCTGACCGGCCGCGACGGACACGAGCAGCCCGACGAGCGCGAGGTGGAAGACGAGGTTGCCGGTCTCGCGCAGGTACCCGCGCTCCCCCGCGGCGGACCAGGCGCCGCCGCCCTCGTCGTGCACGTCGACGCGGTAGGACCGCACGAACGGCGCCCACCGGGGGCCGCGGCGCATCGCGCTCGCCGCGCGGCGTGCGACGTCCTGCGGCGCGCCCGCGACCTCGGCGCCCGCCTGCGCGGGGAACCGGGTGAGGCGGCGTGGCGTGCGCGGCGGGCGGCCGCGCAGCGCGCCCAGGTGGGCGCGGGTGCGCGGCAGGATGCACCCGACGAGCGAGATGAACAGCATGAGGTAGATCGCGGAGAACCAGACGGAGGAGTACACGTCGAAGAACCCGAACCGGTCGAGCCACGGCCCGGTGGACGGGTGGTCGTCGATGTACTGCGCGACCTCGGAGACGTCCTGCGCGCGCTGCGGGAAGATCGTGCCGGGGACGGCGGCCACGGCCAGCAGCATGAGCAGCAGCAGCGCGACGCGCATGCTCGTGAGCTGCCGCCAGGCCCAGCGGGCCCAGCCGGTGGGCCCCAGGCGCGGGAGCCGGGGCGGCGCGGCGGGTGCGTCCGACGAGCCGTCGGCGCCCGGTGCGGCGGCGCTCGTCGCGAACGTGTCCTCGAGGCCCTCGGGGCGGTAGGTCGCCACGTCACACCACCGGCACGAAGTCGTCGGTGAACACGCCCTGCAGCCACTGCGCCCACGTGTCCCACACGCCCGTGACGAGCGCGAGACCGAGCACGACGAGCAGGCCGCCGCCGACCCGCATGATCGCGAGGCGGTGCCGGCGCAGGAAGGACAGCGCACGCGCGGAGCGCTCGACGCCGAGCGCGACCAGCAGGAACGGCAGCCCGAGGCCCACGCAGAACGCGACCGCGAGCAGCGCACCGCGCCCGGCGGACGCCTGGTCGAGCGACAGGCTGTAGATCGCGGCGAGCGTCGGGCCGATGCACGGCGTCCACCCGAGCCCGAACGTCACGCCCAGCAGCGGCGCGCCCCACAGCCCGGCGCGCGGCGCGAGGTGCAGGCGCTTCTCGTACTGCAGGAACGGCACGAGGCCGCAGAACGCCAGGCCCATGAGCACGACGACGACCCCGAGCACGCGCGAGAGCACGTCGGACCACTGGACGAGCGCCGAGCCGAGCGTCCCGGCGAGCACGCCGAACACGACGAACACGAGCGAGAACCCGGCGACGAACAGCCCGACCCCGGCGAGCACACGCGCGCGGGCCGGGTGGCGCCGCGGCGCGTCCTGGTCGGCGCCGACGACCGGCTGCCCGGGCGCGACCCCGCGCACGACGCCACCGGCGACGGCGGACCCGGCCGGCCCGGTCGGCGCACCGGCGCCGAGCCGCGTGCTCGTCGCGCCCGTCATGCCGCCCAGGTAGGCGAGGTAGCCGGGCACGAGCGGGAGCACGCACGGCGACGCGAACGCGACGACGCCCGCGACCACCGCCACGGGCACGGCCAGCAGCAGCGACCCGCTCGCGGCGGTCTGCCCGAACGACCCGCCGGCGGCGAGCACCTGCGTCGACCCCGCGAGCGTGGACAGCGCGCCCGGCGTCACGACGGCACCGGCTCGGCGAGGAGGTCGTCGACGACGGTGCGCAGCGTGGAGGCGTCGAGCAGCCCGACGACGCGCGCGGCGACCTTGCCCTCGCGGTCCAGCACGACGGTCGTCGGGACGGCGTTGAGCGGCACGACGCCCTGCAGCGCGAGCACGCCCTGCCCGCTGGTGTCCTCGAGGCTCGGGTACGGCACGTCGAACGTGCGCTGGAACGCCTGCGCGGCACCGGCCTCGTCGGTCGAGTTCAGCCCCAGGACGCGCACGCCCTGCTCGGCGTACTCGTTCGCGAACGCGACGAGGTCGGGTGCCTCGGCGCGGCACGGCGGGCAGGCGGCGTACCAGGTGTTGAGCACGACGACGTCGCCGCGCCAGGAGGCGACGTCCTGCGCGGTGCCCTCGTAGTCCGTGCCCGCGAGCTCGACGGGGCCCTGGCGGTCGCCCGGGGCCCACGTCTTCGTCGAGCCGTCGCCCGAGACGTATCCGTCGTCCGTGGTGTCGGTGGACTGCTCCTGCGCGGGGCCGCACGCGGCGAGCACCCCGACCAGCCCCGCGACCAGCACGGTGAGCGCGGCGGCGACCAGCGCGCGCGGGGCGCGGCGGGCCGCCCGGGCCCCGGCGAGCGGCGTCACGTCACGCACCTGCCACGGTCGCGGCGCCGGGCAGCAGCGCGGCGGCGGGCTCGGTGTACGTGAGGGCCACGAGCGTGTCGTCCTCGAACGTCAGGCTCGTGAGCGATGCGAGCGAGCACTGGCGGCGGCGCGGGTCGTGCCACAGCCGGCGCTTCTCGAGCGCGAGCCGCGTGACCCACACGGGGAGCTGGTGCGAGACGAGCACGACCTCGTGCCCGCGGGCGAGCTCGCGTGCGGAGTCGACGGCCGCGAGCATGCGGTCGACCTGCTCGCGGTACGGCTCGCCCCAGGACGGCCGGAACGGGTTGCGCAGGTACGGCCAGTGCTCGGGGTGCCGCAGCGAGCCGTCGCCCACGCCGAACGTCCTGCCCTGGAAGTGGTTGTCGGCCTCGATGAGCCGGGGGTCGGTGCCGACCTCGACGCCGAACGCGGCCGCGATGGGCGCGGCGGTCTCCTGCGCGCGCTCGAGCGGCGAGGCGATCACGGCGACGACGTCCCGGCGCGTCCCGGCCAGGGGCCCGGCGCCCGCGGCCTGCGCGAGGGCGCTGCTCGCGACCACGGCGTCGGCGGCGGCGTCCTCGTGCCCCAGCTCGCTGAGCCACTCGCCCTCGTACCGGCGGCCGGACAGGTGCGCGGCGACGAGGCGCGCCATCGCGCGCCCGCGCTCGGACAGGCGGTACCCGGGCAGACGTCCGTAGAGCACGCCGTCGGGGTTGTGCACCTCACCGTGGCGCATCAGGTGGACGGTGGTCGCGACCATGGGAGCCAGTGTCCCTCACGCAGCCGTGTGCTCGGGGCCGGGCCGGGGGTCAGCCGGGGTGAGACGCGCCACCGGACAGGTGCTCGGCGACGGCGTCCATCGCCTCGCCCAGCGCGCGGAACTGCTCGGGGGTGAGCACGTCGACGAGGTGCGCGCGCACCGACCGGACGTGGCTGGGTGCGGCGGCGACGAGGCGCTGCCACCCCTGCTCGGTCATCGTGCAGTTCACGCCGCGCGCGTCGTGCAGGCACTGGTGCCGCTCGACGAGGCCCTGCTCCTCCATGCGCCGGATGGTGTGCGTGAGGCGGCTGCGCGAGTGCGCGAGGCCGGTCGCGATCTCGGACATGCGCATGGTGCGCTCGGGGGCCTCGGACAGGCGCACGAGCACCTCGTACTCGTGGATCGACAGGCCGGTCTCGGCCTCGAGCTCGTGCGCGAGGGTGTCGTTGAGCATCGCGACGCCGTTGCGGTACGCGCGCCAGCTCAGCTGCTCCTCGGCGGTCAGCCACCGCACCTCGTCGGCGGTGGGGGCCGCGGGTGCGGACGTCGTCGGTGTGGTGGTGGCCACGTGTCTCACCTCTCGTGCGGCGCCGTGCTCGGCGGTGTGCGTGCGTGCGTCGTGCGTGCGTCAGGGGCTGCGTCGTCGGGTGCCCGGCGGCTCGCCGGACGAGTGTCCCAGCCGACCGGGTGCACGACGAGTCCCCGGCTGGGTCTTGCGCTCCGCCTCCCACTGTAGTACAACTTTGAACTAGCAGCAGTTGAGAGTTCAACAACTCGACCGACTGCCCGGACCATCCGGCACCACCGACCTCTCAGGGAGAACCACCATGAGCGCCACGACCACCACCGCCCTCCCCGCCGGCCTCACCACGGGCACCTGGGCCATCGACGCCTCGCACACCGAGGCGGCGTTCAGCGTCCGCCACGCGGGCATCTCCAAGGTCCGCGGCACGGTCGCCGTGACCGGCGGCGCCATCACGGTCGGCGAGGACCTCGCCTCGACCTCCGTCACCGCGACGCTCGACCCGTCGACCGTCTCCACGGGCGACGCGAACCGCGACGGCCACCTCAAGAGCGGCGACTTCTTCGACGTGGAGGCGTTCGGCGAGTGGTCGTTCACCTCGACCGCGATCCGTGCCGAGGGCGACGCGTACGTCATCGCCGGCGACCTGACGATCCACGGCGAGACCCGCCCGGTCGAGCTCGCCACCGAGTTCAACGGTGTCGCGGTCGACCCGTTCGGCAACACGCGCGCCGGGTTCGAGTCGTCGGTGACGATCTCCCGCAAGGAGTTCGGCCTGACCTGGAACGCCGCGCTCGAGGCCGGCGGCGTGCTCGTCTCCGACAAGGTCACCATCACGCTCGACGTCTCGGCCATCAAGCAGGCCTGAGCCCGGGCGCCCCAGCGGCGCCCGACCACCGCGGCAGCGCACCCCCTGACGCCGCCGCGTGACCCGCGGGCGGGTCCGGCACCACGCCGGGCCCGCCCGCGGCGTCTGCCCCCGGACGTGCGGCAGCGCGTGCGGTGTCAGCGCGTGCGGTGTCAGCGCGTGCGACGACGCGCGTCGTGGAACGCGAGGATCTGCAGCTCGCTCGCGACGTCCACCTGCCGCACGGTCACGTGCTCGGGCACGTGCAGCGCGCGCGGCGCGAACGTCAGCAGCGCCGTCACCCCCGCGCCGACGAGCGCGTCGCACACGGGCTGCGCGTGCGGCGCCGGGACGGCGATCACCCCGACCGACGCCGACGTACGCCCCACCACGCGGCCGATCGCGTCGGCGGGCTCGACGACGAGCCCCGCGACGGTCGTCCCGACGACCTGCGGATCGGCGTCGACGAGCGCCGCCACCTCGAACCCGCGCTCGGCGAACCCGCCGTAGCTGGCCAGGGCGTGCCCCAGGTATCCGATCCCGACGATGACCACGGCGCGCCGTGTCTGCACGCCCAGCACCTCGCCGAGCTGGCGCTCGAGGTGCGCGACGTCGTACCCCACGCCCCGGCGCCCGTACGAGCCGAGGAACGACAGGTCCTTGCGCAGCTGCGCCGGCGAGACACCCGCGGCCGCCGCGAGCTCCTCGGACGTCACGACCCGCGAGCCGCGCACGGACTCCAGCGCGTGCAGGTACCCGGGCAGGCGGGCGACGGTCGCGTCCGGCGGCTCCGCGCGGTCCGGCGTCGTGCGCACGCCCGTGCCCTCAGCGGGCGGCCAGCGCGCGCCGCAGCCGCGCCGGCTCGATGCGCCAGTACCCCTGCCGCACGCCGTCGACCTCGACCACGGGCACCAGGTCGCCGTACTGCGACAGGTCACGGCCCGGCTCGTCGTCGCGGTCCACGTCGACCTCGCGCCACGCGGTGCCCGCGAGGGACGCCTCGGCGGCGACGACCGCGCGCGCGTCGTCGCACAGATGGCACCCCGCGCGGGAGAACAGGACCACGCGTGCGGTGGTCGTCGGCTCGTCGTCGTGCACGAGCCCGACCCTAGTGCGCGCGGGACCCGCGTGCGGGCGCCTCGGACCGCCGACCCGGCGCGGGCCGCTCGGGGCTGGTTACAGTGACCGGATGCCGGAGCCGACGCACGACCGTGCCGCGGTGGGTGCCGGGCGCACGGCCGCGTTCTTCGACGTCGACAACACCGTGGTGCGCGGCGCGAGCGCGTTCCACCTGGCCGTCGGGCTGTACCGACGAGGGTTCTTCCGGCCGTGGGACCTGCTGCGGTTCACGGGTCACCAGCTGCGCTACCGGCTCGTCGGTGAGGACCGCCGGCAGATCGACCGGCTGCGCGGCGAGGCGCTCGCGATCATGCGCGGGCACTCCGTCGCGGAGGTCACCGCGATCGCGGAGGACGTGTACGACCAGGTGCTGCACCTGCGCCTGTACCCCGGCACTCGCGCGCTGATCGACGCGCACGTCGCGGCCGGCGACGAGGTCTGGTTCGTCACCGCGTCGCCGATGGAGATCGCGGGCCTGCTCGCGCGCCGGCTGGGGACGACGGGGGCGCTCGGGACGGTCGCCGAGGAGGTCGACGGCTTCTACACGGGCCGGCTCGTCGGCGACCTGCTGCACGGCGAGGCGAAGGCACGCGCGGTGCGGGCGCTCGCGGAGCGCACCGGGATCGACCTGGCGCGCTGCGCCGCGTACGGCGACTCGACGAACGACCTGCCGCTGCTGTCCGCGGTCGGGCGCCCGTGCGCGATCAACCCGGACCGTCGCCTGCGGCGGCACGCGGCACGCCAGGGATGGCCCGTGCGCGACTTCCGGCCCGCACGGCGCTCGCTCACGCGCGGGGTCCGCGCCGCCACCGTGGCGGGCGCGGTGTGGGCGACCGCCGTCTCGGCGCGGGCCGCCCGGCGCGGGCTGACGCGACACGCCGGAGGCTGAGGAGCCGTTCCGCGCGGTCCCGGCAGGGCGGAGGTCGGACGAACACGCGCCGGACGTCACGACGTGGCCCGGCCTGGGTGCCAGCGCCCTTCCCGGGCCCCGGAGGCACCCCGCGAGCGTCCTAGGGTTCCTCCGTGACAACCGTTCGCCGCGCGCGGCTCGACGACCTCGCCGCTCTCGCCGACCTGGCAGCCGTGACGTTCCCGCTCGCCTGCCCCCCGGGGTCGACGCCCGAGGACCAGCGGGCGTTCGTCGAGACCGTGCTGTCGCACACCGCGTTCGAGGGCTACCTCGCGGACGGCAGGCGCACGGTGCTCGTCGCGCACGACGAGGCGGGCACGCTCGAGGGCTACACGATGCTGGTCGCCGGCATGCCCGCGGACTCCGACGTGCGCTCCGCGCTGTCGCTGTGGCCGACCGCCGAGCTGTCCAAGTGCTACGTGCACCCCGACCGCCACGGGCGGGGCGTGGCCGACGCGCTGATGACCGCGACCCTCGCCGACGCGCGCGGCCGCCACGCGCTCGGGTGCTGGCTGGGCGTGAACCAGCTCAACGCGCGCGCGCAGCGGTTCTACGAGCGCCACGGCTTCCTGCGGGTCGGCACCAAGCACTTCCGCGTGGGGTCCCGCATCGAGGACGACTTCGTCCTCGAGCGCGCGCTCTGAGACATCCCGCTCGGGCGTCCGAGGCGCCGGGACAGACAGCGAGGGCCCGGCCGGACGGCCGAGCCCTCGCTCACGCGCTGCCGGAGCAGCGGGTGGTCACTTCTTGTTGCGACGCTGGTGACGCGTCTTGCGCAGCAGCTTGCGGTGCTTCTTCTTGGCCATCCGCTTGCGGCGCTTCTTGATGACGGAGCCCATGGGTCCACTCTCGCTTCCGGTGGGGCCCGCGGCAGCGGACCTGTGCTGGTCGTTCGACGCGCGGTCGCCCGGTCAGGGCTCACGGCCGTGCTCGCGCACGGCCGCCCGCACAAGGAAAGTCCGAGGGCCTACCTTACGCGATGACGGCCGGTGCCCGCGACGTGCGTCGGACAGGACGTCAGGAGGAGCGGCGCTCGGTGTCCTGCTCGGGGGTCACGCTCGACATCGACGAGCGCAGGTAGGCGTCGAGCGCGTCCTGCGGGACGCGGAACGAGCGGCCCACGCGCACGCCCGGCAGCTCGCCGGAGTGGAGCAGACGGTAGACCGTCATCTTGGAGACGCGCATGACGTCCGCGACCTCCACGACGGTCAGGTAGCGCACGCGGCCCGGCTGGTCGCTCATCGGTGCGGATCGTCCTCCTGGGGCGCCCTGCGGCACCCGTCCCCCGGTGCTCACGCGCCGGCCCTGTGACCCGTCGTCGACGGGCTGGCCCAACCTTAGTGGCGCCTGGGACAGGAGTGAAAGGGGTGACGGGTGTGACGACCGGTCTGCCCGGATCCCTCCCACCCGGGCGTCTGACCAGCACGAGCGCCGCGACGCGCTCGGCAGGCCGGTCACTCGTGGTGGACGTCCAGACCCAGCAGGGGGAACACCTCGGCCCGGGTCGCCCGGATCGCCCGGTCGACCTCGTCGGCCGGGTCGAAGCCCGACTCCCAGGTGCGGAACGCCGGCACCGCACCGTCGGACATCGACACCGGCCCCTCGCGCCCGAAGTCCCGCGCGACCCGGTCGCGCCACGCCTGCGGGACCACCCGGTCCGGGTCGACCGGCCGGTGCGCCGCGACGGCGAGCAGGTGCGCCCACGCGCGCGGCACGACGTCCACCACGGCGTACCCGCCGCCGCCCAGCGCGACCCACCGGCCGTGCGCCACCTCGTGCGCGAGGTCGTGCAGCCGCTGCGCCACGAGCCGCTGCGCGTCCACCGTCACCCGCAGGTTGCTCAGCGGGTCCATGCGGTGCGTGTCGCACCCGTGCTGCGTGACCAGCACGTCGGGGCCGAACGCGTGCAGCACCGGGGGGACGACCGCGTCGATCGCACGCAGCCAGCCCGCGTCCGACGTGCCCGCCGGCAGCGGCAGGTTCACCACCGAGCCCTCGGCGTGCCGCCCGCCCGTCTCGTACGCGTGGCCCGAGCCCGGGAACAGCGTCCGGCCCGACTCGTGCACCGAGACCGTCAGGACGCGCGGGTCGTCCCAGAACACCGCCTGCACGCCGTCGCCGTGGTGCGCGTCGACGTCGACGTACGCCACTCGCTCCGCGCCCGCGTCGAGCAGCGCACGGATCGCGACCGCCGCGTCGTTGTAGACGCAGAACCCCGACGCGGCGCCCGGCATCGCGTGGTGCAGGCCGCCCGCGATGTTCACCGCGTGGTCGGTCTCGCCGCGCCACACCGCGAGCGCCCCGTCGAGGGTGCCCTGCACCGCGCGCGCGGACGCCTCGTGCATGCCCGGGAAGATCGGGTCGTCGCGCGTGCCCAGGCCGCGGGCCTCGTCGCGCACGCCCTCGTCGGCCGCGCGCCGCACCGCCGCGACGTACGCGGCCTCGTGCACCGTGGTCAGCAGCTCGTCCGGCGCGAGCTGCGCGGCGACGACGTCGACGTGCTCGAGCAGGCCGAGCTCGCCCGCCAGGTCGATCGTCAGGGCGAGCCGTGCGGGCGACATCGGGTGCCCCGTGCCGAAGTCGTAGCGGAGCATCTCGGGCGCCCACTCCACGCGCGGCCGCGGCGTCATGACCACACCCAAACACCGAACCGGCGCGGTGTCGAACGCCCGTGCCGCGTCCCCCGGCGTCCCGCGGCGGCGCGTGGCGGCAGGCCGGACGCGCGCGGGCGCGTCGCGGACCGCGCGCGGCCCAGGTGCGCGCAACGTGCCAGAGTGTGCGATGCACGCTGGTCGGGACGAGCTCGGGAGGTGGGATGGCGCGCAGCGGCCCCGGCGTCGCGTGGCGCGCGCGTGAGCTCGTCGACCGGTCCGCGCGCCAGTCGCCCGCCCGCCTCGCGCTCGGCGTGTTCGCCGCGGTGATCGCGCTCGTCACGGTGCTGCTGTCCGCGCCGTGGGCGACCGCGTCCGGGCACCGCGCCCCGTTCGTCGACGCCCTGTTCACCGCGACGTCCGCGAGCACCGTCACCGGTCTCGTCGTGGTCCCCACCGGCGAGTACTGGTCGACATGGGGGCTCGTCGTCATCCTCGTCGCGATCAAGATCGGCGGCCTGGGCGTGATGACGCTCGCGTCGCTGCTGGGCATGGCGGTCTCGCGGCGCATCGGCCTCACGCAGCGCCTGCTGGTCTCGTCGGAGACCAAGTTCACGCGGCTCGGCGAGGTCGGCTCGCTCGTGCGCACCGTCATCGTGACCTCGACGACCCTCGAGGTCGCGATCTCGCTCGTCCTGCTCCCCCGCTTCCACATGTACGACGAGTCGTGGGGCACGGCCGCGTGGCACGCGATCTTCTACGGCGTCTCGTCGTTCAACAACGCCGGGTTCGTGCCGACGCCCGAGGGGCTCGCGCCGTTCATCTCCGACTGGTGGGTGCTGCTGCCGATCATCGTCGGCGTGTTCATCGGGTCGCTCGGCTTCCCCGTGATCCTCAACGTCGCCAGGAACCTGCGCGAGCCGCGGCGGTGGAGCCTGCACGCCAAGCTGACGATCACGACGAGCCTCGCGCTCGTCGTCGCGGGCTCCGTGCTCGTCGCCGCGTTCGAGTGGACGAACCCGAGCACGTTCGCGCCCATCGACGCGTCGGGCACCGCGCTCGCGTCCCTGTTCGCGGGCGTCATGCCCCGCTCGGCGGGCTTCTCCACGGTCGACGTGGGCCAGATGCACGAGTCGACCTGGCTGCTCATGGACGCGCTCATGTTCGTCGGTGGCGGCTCGGCCTCGACCGCCGGCGGTATCAAGGTGACGACGCTCGCGGTCATGCTGCTCGCGATCGTCGCGGAGGCCCGCGGCGACCGGGACGTCGAGGCGTACGGCCGGCGCATCCCGCGCGACGCGCTCCAGGTCGCGATCGCGGTCTCGCTCATCTCCGCGACGTTCGTGCTCATCGCCTCGCTGCTGCTGCTCGCGATGACGGGGCTGCGCCTCGACGTCGTGCTGTTCGAGGTCATCTCCGCGTTCGCGACGTGCGGGCTGTCGACCGGCATCACGCCGGACCTGCCCGACGCCGCCAAGTACGTGCTCACCGTCCTGATGTTCATCGGCCGGACCGGCACCATGACGCTTGCGGCCGCGCTCGCGCTGCGCAACCGTCGTCGGGTCATCCGGCTGCCGGAAGAGAGGCCGATCATTGGCTGAGACCATGCGCGACGCACGCGCAGGCACGCAGGGCGCCCCGCGCACCCCCAAGAAGGACTCGGGTGTGCTCGTCATCGGGCTGGGCCGGTTCGGGTCCGCGATCGCGGCGACGCTGGACCGGCTCGGGCAGGACGTGCTCGCGGTCGAGCGCAGCCCCGAGCTCGTGGCCCAGTGGGCGGGGCGCATCGCGCTCGTCGAGGCCGACGCGGCCAACCCCGAGGCGCTCGAGCAGCTCGGCGCGCGGGACTTCCCGGTCGCGGTCGTCGGCGTCGGGTCCTACCTCGAGGCGTCGGTGCTCATCACGGGCAACCTCGTCGACATCGGCATCCCCCAGATCTGGGCGAAGGCGGTCTCCAACGAGCACGCGCGCATCCTGCAGCGCATCGGCGCGCACCACGTGGTGCTGCCCGAGGCGGACGCGGGCTCGCGCGTCGCGCACCTCGTCTCCGGCAAGCTGCTCGACTACATCGAGGTCGAGGACGGCTTCACGGTCGTCAAGATGCGCCCGCCGAAGGAGACGCAGGGCTTCACGCTCGCGCAGTCGAAGATCCGCGAGCGGTACGGGGTCACGGTGGTCGGCGTGAAGTCGCCCGGTACCGAGTTCGTCTACGCGACCCCCGAGACCCGCATCTCGCAGAACGACATCATCATCGTCTCGGGTCACGCCGACCTCCTCGAGCGGTTCGCCGCCCGCCCCTGACGAGGTCTCGCGCGGCACGCCGTGCGCCGATAGCATCCGAGCGCGGGGCACGCCCCGCGTCCCATCGCTCGCCGACGAGAGAGGCGGTCCCCGTGGCCAAGCGGCCGTCGGACGACGAGGTGCGCGAGCGCCTCGACCACGTGGCCGAGGCCCTGCGCGCCGTCCCGGGGCGGTCCGTCACGGAGCTCGACCCCGCCTCCACGCCCGGGTACACCCGCGGCAAGCAGGAGGGGCACTCGACCCTCGAGGCCATCGGCGGGCAGCTGTCCGACCTGCAGGAGCGGCTGTTCGCGGAGGGCCGCACCGGGGGCACACGCTCCGTGCTCGTCGTCCTCCAGGGGCTCGACACGGCCGGCAAGGGCGGCATCGCGCGGCACGTGCTCGGCCTGGTCGACCCGCAGGGCGTCGCGCTGCGCGGCTTCGGCCGCCCGACGCCCGAGGAGCTCGAGCACCACTTCCTGTGGCGCATCCGCAACGCGCTCCCGCCCGCCGGGCGGATCGGCCTGTTCGACCGTTCGCACTACGAGGACATCCTCGTCCCGCACGCGTCGGGCACGGCGGACGCCGCCGAGCTCGACCGGCGGTTCGCCGAGATCGAGGCGTTCGAGCGTGACCTCGTCGCGAACGGCACGACGGTCGTCAAGGCCGTCCTGTGGGTCTCGCGCGACGAGCAGTACACGCGCCTGCACGAGCGGCTCGAGCGCCCCGACAAGCACTGGAAGTACGCGCCGCACGACGTGGACGTGCGCCTGCAGCGCCCCGCGTACGAGGCCGCGTACGACGAGGTGCTCGCACGCTCGTCGTACGACGTGGCGCCCTGGTACCTGGTGCCCGCGGACCACAAGTGGTACGCCCGCCTGGCCGTGAGCGCGCTGCTGCTGCGTGCGCTGCTCGACCTCGACCTGACCTGGCCGCAGCCGTCGTTCGACGTGGCCACCGAGCTCGCGCGTCTGGAAGCCACCCGCTGACGCGCGCACGGATGTCAGCTGGCCGGCACAACGGGGTGTCGACCAGCTGACTGCCCCGCCCCGCGACGCGCGTGGTGGTGAGCAGGACCGCGTGGTCGACCTCGACCGCGGGCGCCGCGACGCCGACCGTCGCGAGCACGTGGCCCGTCAGCCGGACGGGTGCCGACCACCAGGCCGGGCGGTCCCACGTGCTGTGCGGCGCGTACGGGCCGTGCGGCGCGACCTCGTACAGCGCGTCCGGGTCGAGGCCCGGCAGCCGGACGCGCCCGGGCGGCCACGTCGCGGGCCGTTCGCGCTGGACGAGCGCGTACAACGCCCGCGCACGGTCGGGGGCGACCACGCCGTGCACCCACAGCCCGGCGGACGGCGCCTCGTCCCGCACGACGACCCCCGTGTGCAGCAGGGCGCGCTCGGACCGGTACAGCGCGACCCATTCGGCGAGCTCCGCGCGCTCGTCGTCGGACGCGGCCGCGAGGTCCCACTCGATGCCGAACGAGCCGAGCAGCGCGGTGGACGCGCGGAACGACAGGTCGAGCGCCCGACCGGTGGTGTGCGCCCGGGCCGCACCGACGTGCGACCCGACGAGCTCGGGGGGCAGGAGCTGCGCGGTCCACCGCTGGATCTCGTGCCGCTCGCGCGCGTCGATGCAGTCCGACGCCCACACGCGGTCGGTGCGCTCGAGGATCCCCAGGTCGACGCGTGCGCCGCCCGACGAGCACGACTCGATCTCGAGCCCCGGGCAGTCGGCGCGGATCGCGTCGAGCAGCGCGTACACCGCGGCGGTCTGGGCGTGCACGCCCGCGGCGCCGCTCGCCCCGCCCGCCTCGACGAGGTCACGGTTGTGGTCCCACTTCACGTAGTCGAGGCCGAGCTCGCGCACCAGGCTCACGACGCGCTCGCGCAGGTACGCCGCGACCTGCGGCCGTGCGACGTCGAGCACCTGCTGGTGGCGCACGAGCGGCGGGGTACGGCCCGGCACCTGCAGGACCCACTCGGGGTGCGCCCGCGCGAGGTCGGAGTCGGGGTTGACCATCTCCGGCTCGAACCACAGCCCGAGCTGCATGCCGAGGCCGTGCACGTGCTTCGCGAGCGCCCGCAGGCCGTCGGGCCACACGTCCTCGTCGACGTACCAGTCCCCCAGGCCCGCCGTGTCGTCCCGACGGCCGCGGAACCAGCCGTCGTCCACGACGAACCGCTCGACGCCGACCGACGCCGCGAGGTCCGCGAGCTCGCGCAGCCGCGGCAGCGAGTGGTCGAAGTACACGGCCTCCCACACGTTGAGGGTCACGGGTCGCGGCGTGCGCGGGTGGTGCGGGCGGGCCCGCAGCAGCGCGTGGAACCGGCCCGCGAGCGCGTCGAGCCCGTCGCCGTACGTGCCGTACAGCCACGGGGAGGTGTAGGCCTGCCCGGGCGCGAGCCGCACCTCACCCGGCAGGAGCAGCTCGCCGCCGCCGAGCAGGCGCGTGCCGTCGGGCATCAGCTCGGCCTGCGTGCGGTGGTTGCCGGACCACGCGACGTGCACGCCCCACGCCTCCCCGCGCCGGAAGTCCGTGCCGGGCTCGGCCGCGACGAGCACGAGCGTCGCGTCCGCGCCCGTGCGCCCGCGCCGGCCCTCGCGCACGTGCGTGCCGACCGTGAACGCGTGCCGCTGGGGCGTGCGCTCCTTGCCCCACCGGCCCGCGAGGTCGACGATCTCGGCGGCGTGCGCGGGGACCGGCAGCGCGGGCTGCAGCGCGTCGAGCGTGTACGTGCCCGCGCCCGTGTTGGTGAGCGTCGCGCGCGTGCGCACCACGCCCTGCGGCGTGAGCTCGACGACGAGCTCGAGGTCCAGCCCCGCGTCCTCGTCGGCCGCCTGCACCCGGACGGTCCCCCCGGCCGGCGCCACGTCGAGGGACGACGAGCGCACGACGAACGACGGCGACCACGCGAGCCCGTCCCGGTGCCCCGCGACGCCGGGCGTCCCGAGCCACGCCTCGGCCTGGCCCGGCAGCACCGTCACCGGCACCGGCTCGTCGACCTGCGCACCCGCGCGCGGCGGCGCCCACGCACGCGCGAGCTCGGCCGCGGCGTCGGCGTCCAGGCCGTCCCCCAGGTCCCGCCCCCAGTGCAGGACGTGCGGCAGGCGGTCGTCGGTCGCGGTCAGCAGCAGGCTCACGCCCGCCGCGCGCAGGTGCACGAGCATGCGCCCATCCAACCAACCGACCCCGTGCCCGCGTCGCGCCGCGCCGGTACACCGACGGGCCGCGTCCGCCCCTGTGCGGAGGGGTGGACACGGCCCGTCGGGCGGGTCAGCGCGGGTTCACGACGAGCGTCGTGCCTCCGGTCGACCCGGTGATGGTCGTCGACCCGCCGTAGGTCGCCGACACCGCGTAGGTGCCCCTGGCGAGCTTCGGCAGGGTCACCGTGACGACGCCGCTGCGCAGCGTGCCGGTGACCTTCGCGACGACCGTGGTCCCCTTCCTGACGGTCACGGTGCGTGCCCACCGCGAGCCCGCGCAGGCGGAACGACGCGGCGCCGCCCGAGAGGGTCGTCGTCCCGAGGTTCCTCGAGCCCTCGAGGACGCGCACCTTGCCGGTCGGGGTGCCCTTGGTGGACGTGACCTTCACGGTCACGGCGACGGGGCGGCCGTACTTCACGGGCGTCGTCGCGAGTGCGACCGTGCGGGTCGCGACGGGCACCGAGCCCGCGACCGGGACCGTGACCCCGTTGACGACCTCGACGTTGCCCGCGACGTCGAGCGCGCGGTACTGGACGACGGTCGCCGCCGAGCCGATCGTGAGCGGAGACGTCCACGCCGTCCACGCGCCGGTGCCGATCCGGTACTCGGTGCGCGCCACGCCCGACGTCTCGTCCGCCGCGCGCACGGCTGCGCCGTGCGCTCAGCCGTACCGTGCGGGGTGGACGCGACGGGCGCGGGACCACGTCGTCCCGCGCCCGTCGTGTCCCCTAGTTCCGTCTCGCGACGAGGACGCGCTGCAGCAGCACGAAGCCGAGCAGGATCGCGCCGATGAGGATGCGGTTCCACCAGGGCTCGAGGCCCTCGCGGTTGCAGACCACCAGGATCAGGCCGTACAGCGTCACGCCCGCGAACGTGCCGAGCACGTAGCCGACGCCACCGGTGAGCAGCGCGCCACCGATGACGACCGACGCGATCGCGTCGAGCTCCATGCCGACGCCCGACAGGTTGTAGCCGGACTTCGTGTAGAAGGCGAACAGGATGCCGCCGATGCCGGCGCACGTGCCCGACACGACGTAGACCCACATCTTCGTCGCGCCCGGCCGCAGACCCATCAGGCCCGCCGCCTGCCCGCCGTCGCCCGCGCCCAGCCCGTACACCGTGCGACCGAACCGCGTGTAGTGCAGCAGGTACACCGCGGCCAGCAGCACCACGGCCGCGATGATCATCGACAGGTTGACGTACCAGATGTCGGGACGCTCACCGAACTTGATCTTCCAGGACGCCAGCTTCTCGAAGCCCGGGTCCTTGATGCCGATCGACGTGGTCCCGATCATGTTCGCCAGCCCGCGGGCCAGGAACAGACCCGCGAGCGACGCGATGAACGGTTGGATGCGGAAGTACTGGACCATCACGCCGATCAGCGAGCCGATCGCCGTCCCGACGAGCACGCCCACCACGAGCACCACCGGCAGCGGTACCCCGTTGAGCAGCAGCTTCGCCACCACCAGGCCGACGAGCGCCACCACGCCACCCACCGACAGGTCGATGCCGCCGGAGATGATGACGAACGTCATGCCGATCGCGAGCACCAGCAGGTACGAGTTGTCGATGAACAGGTTGGAGAACAGCCGCATGCTGATGAAGCTGCGGTCGTCCGTGCTGTAGCGCAGCTGGCCCACCACGAGGAGCAGCAGCAGCGTCGCCACCGTGCCCGCCGTCGGCAGGTACCGGCGGTCCAGCAGCCGCTTCCAGCGCGCGTCCGGCGCGCCGGCCGGCCTCTTCCTCGTCGGCAGCTTCTCCGACACCGTCTGCGCGGTCACGCCGCCACCTCCACCTTCTTGGCCGCCGACGGGCCACCCGGAAGACGCGGCACACGCCGCAGGCCCGACAGCTCACGCAGACGCTCGGAGCCGGCGATGCAGATCGCGATGACCACGATCGCCTTGAACAGGTCCTTCGACTCCGACGGCAGGTGGAAGATGATCACCGCACGGTCGAGCGTCGTCAGGATGAGCGCACCGACGATCGTGCCCGCGAGGGAGAACTTGCCGCCGTCGAGCTTGGTGCCGCCGATGACGACCGCCATGATCGCGTTGAGCTCCATGAGCTGGCCGATGTTGTTCGCGTCGGCCGCCATCGTCGGCGCGCCGTAGACCAGGCCCGCGAGGCCGGCCAGGACGCCGCAGATCACGTACACGAGCCACGTGATGTTGCGCGACCGCACGCCCGCCATGTGGCTCGCGGTGCGGTTGATGCCGATCGACTCCAGCAGCATGCCGAGCGCCGTGCGCCGCACGACGACCGCGACGACCGCGAACACGACCGCCCCGATCACCACGGGCGTCGGGATGCCCAGCACGAAGCCTGACCCGATCGACTTGAACGGTGCCGAGTGCGTCGTCGTGATCTACCCGCTCGTGAACGCGAGCGCGATACCGCGGCCCGCGACGAGGATGATCATCGTCGCGATGAACGGTTGGATGCCCAACCCGGCGACGAGGAACCCGTTGAACGCCCCGACGACCGCCGCGACCGCGAGCGCGATCGCGATCGCCGACAGCGCGACCGTCGCGTTCTCGCCGTTGCCCGAGCTGTCGATGTACGTCAGGGCCACCGACAGCGAGATCGCCATCACTGCGCCGACCGACAGGTCGATGCCACCGGTCGCGATCACGAGGCACATGCCCAGGGCGAGCAGCAGGAACGTCACCGAGTTGCGCGTGATGTCGACGAGCTGGCCGAACAGGTGCCCGTCGACGACCTTGATGTCGAGGAAGCCGGGGCTCACGATCCCGCACGCGACCCACAGCGCGACGAGCGCGAGCACGGGCCAGAACAGGTGGTGCCGCGTGACCCGCGTGAGCCACGCGAGCCCCGAGGTCTGGACGGTTCCGGTCATCATGCTGCGTCACTCCCGCTCGCTGCGATGGTCTCGAGGACCGTGGACGAGGTCACGTCGGGGCCGTTGACGAGCTCGCCGACCTTCTCGCGGTCGCGCAGCACGACGAGGCGGTGCGACAGGCGCAGCACCTCCTCCAGCTCGGAGGAGATGAACACGACGCCCATGCCCTGCGACGCGAGCTCGACGACGAGGCGTTGGATCTCGGCCTTCGCGCCGATGTCGATGCCGCGCGTCGGCTCGTCGAGGATGATCAGCTTCGGCGACGTCGCGAGCCAGCGCGCCAGCAGCACCTTCTGCTGGTTGCCGCCCGACAGGTTCTTGATGAGCATGTTCGGGTTCGGCGGCTGGATGTTCAGGGCCGTCATGTAGTGGTCGACGACGTCGTCGAGCTCCTTGGCGGGGATCCGCCGCCAGATGCCGCGGTTCGCCTGGATCGCGAGGGCGATGTTCTCGCGGACCGTGAGGTCCCCGATGATCCCCTCCTTCTTGCGGTCCTCGGTCGAGTACGCCACACCGTTCTTGAGCGAGGACAGCGGCGCGGCCGAGCGCACCTGCTCGCCGAACACCGTCAGCTCGCCCGCGTCGGGCTTGTCCGCGCCGTACAGCAGGCGCGCGAGCTCGGTCCGGCCCGAGCCCAGCAGACCCGCGAAGCCGACGATCTCGCCCTCGTAGACCTCGAGGTCCACCGGCTCGACCGAGCCCGAGCGGCCCAGCCGCACCGCGCTCAGCAGGGGCGTGCCGCGCTCGTCGTCGTGCGCGACGCGCTGCGGGCCCGCCTCGATCGCCGCGAGCTCGTCGCTCGCACGGCCCAGCATCTTCGAGATGAGCTCGATGCGCGGCAGCTCCGCGGTGAGGTACTCCCCCACGAACCGCCCGTTGCGCAGGATCGTCATCCGGTCGCTGATCTCGTAGATCTGCTCGAGGAAGTGCGAGACGAACAAGATGGCCACGCCGCTGTCCCGCAGCTGGCGCACGACCGTGAACAGCTCCGCGACCTCCGCCTTGTCGAGGCTCGAGGTCGGCTCGTCGAGGATCAGCACCTTCGCGTCGACGACCATCGCGCGTGCGATCGAGCACAGCTGCTGCACCGCGATCGAGTGCGAGCTCAGCTGCGACAGCGGGTCGATGTCGAGGTTGAGGCGCGCGAGGTACTCCTTGGCCTTGCGCCGCGTCGCGGACCAATTGATGAACGGTCCGACGCGGACCTCGTGCCCGAGCATCACGTTCTCGGCGACCGAGAGGTTCCCGCAGAGGTTGACCTCCTGGTACACCGTGCTGATGCCGGCGGCCTGCGCCTCGGCGGTCGAGTGGAAGCGGTGCGGCTCGCCCGCGACGCGGATCTCGCCGGCGTCGACCTGGTAGACGCCCGTGAGCGCCTTGATCATGGTCGACTTGCCCGCACCGTTCTCACCCATGAGTGCGTGGACCTCACCCGGCCGGAGCGTGAGGTCGACACCGTCGAGGGCCCGCACACCGGGGAACTCGATGGTGATCCCACGCATCTGCACGACGGGGGCGGAGTCGGACGTGAGGGACATCGTTGGTCATCCGTCCTGCTGAGGGGCCGCCGAGGGCGGCGACGTGGTGCCGTGCACCGTGCCGAGCGGCCGGGCCGCGGGGCGGTGCACTCCTTGCGACGACGCGCCGTGCGGCGGGGCGGGGGGCCCCGCCGCACGGCTGTGGTGGTGTCACCGGCACGCGGCCCGCGTCAGCGGTCCGGGCCCGTGCCTCGAGCCGGCGTCGGCGGCTCGGTCGTGCTGCTCGCCTCAGTACAGGCGCGCGTCGACCTCGTCCTGCGTGATGCTCTGGTCGAACGTCTTGTCGACGACGATGGTCTCCTTCGGGACGTCGTCACCGGCGTGGACCTTCTTGATCGCGTCGACGATCTGGTCGCCGAACACCGGGTTGCACTCGACGACGAAGTTGAACTTCTTGTCGACGAGCGCCTGCAGGCCGTCGCGCACACCGTCGACCGTGACGATGACGATGTCCTTGCCCGGGACCTTGCCGGCGTTCTCGATCGCCTCGATCGCACCCAGGCCCATGTCGTCGTTGTGCGCGAAGAGCAGGTTCATGTCGGGGTACGCCTGCAGCGCGGCCTCCATCGCGGCCTTGCCCTCGGCGCGCGTGAAGTTGCCCGACGCCTTGCCGATGATCTTGTCCGCACCGACCGTCTCGTCGAAGCCGGCCTCACGGTCGACCTGCGCACCCGAGCCGAGCGTGCCCTGCATCTCGAAGATCTTGGCGTCGGGGTAGTTCTCCTTGACCCACTCGCCGGCCTTCACGCCCTCCGAGTGGAAGTCCGCGCCGATCCAGGTGACGTACGGGTCCTCGACCGTGGTGTCGACCGTGCGGTCCACGAGCACGACCGGGATCTCGGCGTCCTTGATCTCCTGCAGGACCTCGTCCCAGCCGGTCTCGACGACCGGCGAGAACGCGATGACGTCGACGCCCTGGTCGATGAAGTCGCGCAGGGCCTTGATCTGGTTCTCCTGCTTCTGCTGCGCGTCGGAGAACGTCAGGTCGATCCCGTTCTCCTTGGTGAGCGAGGCCTTGACCGACTCCGTGTTGGCCGTCCGCCAGCCCGACTCGGCGCCCAGCTGCGAGAAGCCGACCTTGATCAGGTCGCCGTCGCCGCCCTTCGCACCCGTGTCGCCGTCACCGTCGCCGTCGCCGCCGCTGCTGCAGGCAGCCAGACCGAGCGAGAGAACGGCCACGGTCGCGGCGATGCCGCGTGCCCGGAACTTCTTGCTGACCGTGCTTTCTCCTCCTCGAGAAACCAGTCGTGCCCAGCACGTCTGTGTGGCCTCACCGGCCGGTCGCACCGTCGCGATCCGTCCCGATGTGAGCGTTCACTTGGCGATGTTAACGCTCACACGTCCGGTGGGCCAGGCTTCGAACGATCTGTTACCGAGCTGTGACCGACCCGCGCCACGCCCGCTCCTCCACCCCGCACCACCGCGACCGCGACCGCCATCACCACCTCCGCCGCCGCCGCCGCCACGCCGACGGTACGCCCTCCCACCCCCACACCCCGCACTCCACACCCGGCACCCGCCACCCGCGCCCCGCCCCGCCCGCTCCCCCTCCGCCGAGTGCGCACGCTCCGGCTCGAGTGCGGACGCCCGGCGTGCGCACTCGAGCACCGACGACCGCACTCGACCGCGGGGGGTGGGGCGGGTGGGTGGGTGGGTGGGGTGGGTGGGTGGTTGGGGTGGGTGGGGTGGGGCGCGTGGGTGGCGTGGGGCGCTTGGGCGGGGTGGCGGGTGGGGGGAGACAGCGAGGCCCCGACCGTGGTGGTCGGGGCCTCGTCGGTACGCCCGGGACGACCCCCGGGCGAGCTGGTGGGGTCAGAAACCCTGGGCCAGGCGGTGGTACGCCTGGTTCCAGCGGACCTGGTCGCGGAAGCCGCGCCGGGTGGTGCTCTCGTCGATGACGAGCAGCTCCGCCGACGACAGGTCCGCGAAGATCTCGAACGCCTCGACACCGACCGCGGTCGACAGCACGGTGTGGTGCGCGCCGCCGGCCGTCAGCCAGGCCTCGGTGCTCGTCGTGAAGTCCGGACGCGGCTTCCACACGGCGCGCGCGACGGGCAGGTGCGGCAGCGACGCGCGCGGCGGGACCACGTCGACGACGTTCGCGGTGAGACGGAACCGCTCGCGCATGTCGGACAGCGCGACGACGACGCCGACGCCCGGGTCCGCGTCGAACACCATGCGGACCGGATCCTCCTTGCCCCCGATGCCCAGCGGGTGGATCTCGACGCGCGGGGTGGCGGTGGTGAGGGACGGGCAGATCTCGAGCATGTGCGCGCCGAGGATCAGCTCGTCGCCCGGCGTGAGGTCGTAGGTGTAGTCCTCCATGAGCGACGCACCGCCGGGCAGCCCGGCACCCATGACCTTGGCCGCGCGCACGAGCACGGCGGTCTTCCAATCGCCCTCGGCCCCGAACCCGTAGCCCTTGCCCATGAGGCGCTGGACCGCGAGGCCCGGGAGCTGACGCAGGTCGCCGAGGTCCTCGAAGTTCGTCGTGAAGGCCTTGGCGCCCAGCGACGACAGGAGCTGCTCGAGCGCGACCTCCTGACGCGCGGCGTAGCGCAGCGACTCGTGGCGCTCGCCGCCCGCCCGCAGCTCGGGCGCCACGTCGTACAGCTCCTCGTACTCCTTGACGAGCACGTCCACGTCGGAGTCGGCGACCTGCGCGACCGCGGCGACCAGGTCGTTGACGCCCCAGGTGTTCACCGAGACGCCGAACCGCACCTCGGCCTCGGTCTTGTCGCCCTCGGTGACGGCGACGTTGCGCATGTTGTCGCCGAACCGCGCGAGGCGCAGCGACTGCGTGGCGGCGCGGCCCGCGGCGGCGCGCACCCACGTGCCGACGCGGCGCGCGACCGCGGGGTTGCTCACGTGCCCGGACACCGTGGTCCGGGTGACGCCCATGCGGGCCGCGATGTACGCGTACTCGCGGTCGCCGTGCGCGGCCTGGTTGAGGTTCATGAAGTCGAAGTCGATGGAGTCCCACGGCAGCTCGACGTTCGCCTGGGTGTGCAGGTGCAGCAGCGGCTTGTCGAGCACGGACAGGCCGTGGATCCACATCTTGGCCGGGCTGAACGTGTGCATCCAGGTGATGACACCGAGGACACGGTCGTCGCTGTTCGCGTCGAGCATCGCCCGGCGGATCGAGTCGGAGTCCTTGAGGACGGGCTTCCAGACGATCGTCACGGGCACGTCAGGGCTGGCGTCGAGCGTGCGCGCGACCTCCTGCGACTGCTGGGCCACCTGGCGCAGGGTCTCCTCGCCGTACAGGTCCTGGCTCCCGGTGAAGAACCAGACCTCGCGGTCGGCGTACGGCTTGCTCACGCGTGCTCCTCCTTGGTGACCGTGGCGGCGTTGCCCTGGCCGTAGACGTTCTGGTACCTCGCGTACAGCGAGTCGACGTGGTGCTGCTCGATGGGCAGGGGCTCGCCGAGCTGGCGTGAGACGTGCACGGTGCGCGCGACCTCCTCGACCATGACGGCGGCCTTGACGGCGGCCTTCGCGTCGCGGCCGATCGTGAACGGGCCGTGGTTGCGCATGAGCACCGCGGGGCTGCGCGAGCCGCGCAGGGTCTCGACGATGCCGCGGCCGATCGAGTCGTCGCCGATGAGCGCGAACGGGCCGATCGGGATGTCGCCGCCGAACTCGTCGGCCATCATCGTCAGCACGCACGGCACGGGCTCGGCGCGCGCGGCCCACGCGGTCGCGTACGTCGAGTGGGTGTGCACGACGCCGCCGACCTCGGGCATGTGCGTGTAGACGTAGGCGTGGGCGGCGGTGTCCGACGAGGGTGCACGGTCGCCGTCGACGAGCTCGCCGTCGAGCGTGCACACGACCATCGCCTCGGGGGTCAGCTCGTCGTACGTGACGCCCGAGGGCTTGATGACGAGCAGGTCGCGCTCGCTCGGTCCCGCCGGGTCGACGACGACGCGCTGCGAGACGTTGCCCGCGGTCCACACGACGAGGCCCCACCGCGGGAGCTCGGCGTGCAGGCGGGCGACGACCTCGCGGGTGCGCGCGACGTCCTCCTGGACGGACGCGGGGTGGTCGGCGAGGGTCCTCGTCATCGGGGTGCGCTCCTGCGTGGTGCTGGTGGTCATGGTGGCTCGTGGGTCAGATCGCGTCGGTGGCGGCGCGCTCGACGGCGAGGCCGGCCTCGTACCGCTCGAGGTACGCGGCGAACCCGCGCACGTCGTCGGGGTCGGGCTCGACGACGTCGATCTGCGCGTCGCCGAACACGTCCTGCGCGAGGTACGTGCCCAGGTCACGGTCGGCGGCGTGCTGCAGGTACGCGGCGAGCACCGCGATCCCCCAGGCACCACCTTCCCCTGCGGCGCTGCCGACCGCGACGGGAGCGTCGACGGCGGCCGCGAGGAGCCGCTGCGCGACGCCGGCGGTGCGGAACAGGCCGCCGTGCGCGTACATCGCGTCGAGCTCGACGCCCTCGGCGGCGAGGACGCGCATGCCCAGGCTGAGCGTGCCGAACGCGCCGTAGACCTGCGCGCGCATGAAGTTCGCGAGCGTGAGCCGGCTGTCGGGGGTGCGCACGAACAGCGGGCGGCCCTCGGTCAGGCCCGTGACGGGCTCGCCGGACAGGTAGTTGTAGGCGAGCAGGCCGCCGCCGTCGGCGTCGCCGTCGAGCGCCTCGCGCAGCAGGGCGCCGAACACGTCGTCGGGCGACGAGGGGTGGCCCAGCACCTGCGCGAACCGGCCGAACACCTGCGCCCACTCGCCGAGCTCGCTCGCGCCGTTGTTGCAGTGCACCATCGCGACGAGGTCGCCGGACGGCGTGGTGACGAGGTCGAGCTCGTCGTGCACCTGCGACAGCGGCTTCTCGAGCACGACCATCGCGAAGATCGACGTGCCGACCGAGATGTTCGCGGTGCGCGGCGCGACCGAGCTGGTCGCGACCATGCCGGTGCCCGCGTCGCCCTCGGGCGGGCACAGCGGCGCGCCGGCGACGAGCGTGCCGGTCGGGTCGAGCAGCGCGGCGCCCGCGGCGGTGAGCCGGCCCGCGTCCTGGCCCGCGACGCGGACGGCGGGCAGCAGGTCGACGAGGCGGGTGCCCGGGCGACGGTCGGCGACGAGCGTGTCGAAGGACGCGAGCATCGCGGCGTCGTAGTCGTGCGTCGCCGTGTCGATGGGGAACATGCCCGACGCGTCGCCGATGCCGAGCACCTTCTCGCCCGTGAGGCGCCAGTGCACGTAGCCGGCGAGCGTCGTGACGAACGCGACGTCCGGCACGTGCGGCTCGTCGTCGAGGACCGCCTGGTAGAGGTGCGCGACCGACCAGCGCAGCGGGATGTTGTGGCCGAACAGGGCCGACAGCTCGGCTGCGGCGGGTCCGGTGCTGGTGTTGCGCCACGTCCGGAACGGGACGAGCAGCTCGTCGGAGGCGTCGAACGCGAGGTAGCCGTGCATCATCGCCGAGACGCCGATCCCGCCGAACGTCGTCGGGCGCACGCCGTAGCGCTGCTCGACGTCCGCGACGAGCGACGCGTACGCGTCCTGCAGCCCGGCCCACACGTCCTCGAGCGCGTACGTCCAGCGGCGGTCGACGAGCTGGTTCTCCCACTCGTGCGCGCCGGTGGCGACGGGCGCGCAGTCGGGCCCGACGAGGCACGCCTTGATGCGCGTCGAGCCGAGCTCGATCCCGAGCGCCGTGCGGCCGGCGACGATGTCGTCCCGGATCCGCGCGGCTCGCGCCTCCTGGTCGACGCCCTGCGGCGTCACATTCTCGGTCATCGCGCCCCTTCGCACGTCCCTGTCCACATCCCCCCGCAGGGCGACCCCTAGATGTTACCGCTCACACCGGTGGACGTACACCATGTGACCCGCCGGGCGTCCCCGAACGCGTACGGACGGGCCCGAACCGGCGCCGGACTGCGCGCCCCCGGGGGGCGGGCTCGTGCCGGAGCTACACGCCCGAGCTGCGCCGCACGACGATCTCCGGCGGCACCAACCGCGGCGCACCGCGCCGCTCGCTGCTGCCCAGCGCACCCCGCAGCACCTCGATCGCGAGCGTACCGAGCCGCACGAAGTCCTGCCGCACGGTCGTCAGCGGCGGCAGGTAGTGCGCCGAGCCGACCTCGTCGTCGAACCCGACCAGCGCGACGTCCTGCCCCACCCGGATCCCCGCGTCCCAGAACGCGTGCTCGAGACCCAGCGCGAGCTGGTCGTTCGCGGCGAAGATCGACTCCGGGACCCGCCCGCGCGCGGCGAGCTCACGGCCCACGTCGTACCCCGCGTCCGCGGACCAGCCCGCGACGATCGGCTCGCGCACCACGACGCCCGCCGCCGCGCACTCCTCACGCCAGCCCGCCAGCCGGTCCTGCGCGTCGAACCAGTCCTGCGGGCCGGCGACGTGCAGCACCTCCGTGTGCCCGCGCGCGAGCAGGTGCCGCGTCGCGAGCCGCGCGCCCAGCCGCTGGTCGACGCCGACCGACAGCACACCCTCGGTCTCGCGCAGCTCGAGCGCGGAGCAGATGAGCACGACCGGCACGGGCACGTCGAGGCCCGAGACGGCCGTCGCGACCTCACGCGTGGGGGCGATCACGACCAGCGCGTCGACGCCGTGGTCGAGGAAGTGCTCCACCGCACCGCGCATGGACTCCGCGGTGAACCGGCGCATCGTCGCGACCGAGACGTACCAGCCGGCCTCACGTGCCGCCTGCTCGAACGCGACGAACGTGCTCGTCGGCCCGTACAGCGCCGAGGCCGGCGTCACCACCCCGAGCGTGTCCGAGCGACGCGTCACGAGCGCACGCGCCGCGCTGTTGCGCCGGTAACCCAGCGACGCGATCGCGGCCTGGACGCGGTCCCGCGTCTCCGGGCGCACGCTCGGGTGCCCGTTCAGGACCCGTGACACCGTCTGGTGCGAGACGCCCGCGGCCAGCGCCACGTCGCTCATGGCAGGCGGCCGGCTCCCCGAGTCCGTCGACATCCGTGTGCTCCCTCGTGCGACGCCGCGCGCCGCGATCGGCGGGTACCCCAGGTACCGCGCATCGCCCCCTACGTACCGTAGGGCCACCCGCCCGTCCACGGTGACGTGACCGGAGGGTGACACGCGGGTGGGGCCGCCCGACGAGGACGGCCCCACCCACGCCGCGAGGTCAGCGCGGCGACATCGTCCGCCACGCGGACGTCACGGACGCGACGTTCGCCGTGTCCGACGGGACGAACCGCGCGCGCACCGTGACCGACGTCGTGCGTGCGGCCGACGCCGTGAACCGCACGACGCCCTTGTCCGCCGCCGTGAGCGCGAGCGTCCGGGTCGCGGAGCCGTACGTCACGACGACCTTGCCGACCGGGTGGCTGCCGTCGGCGAGCGTGCCGACCGTCACCACGACCGTCGGACGCGTGCCCTTGACGAACGACGTGCTGGTCACCGCGACGGACCTCGGCCGCGTCTTCGTGACGCTCACCTTCACCACCGGCGACGAGCTCACGGCCACCGTCGTCGACGACCCGTAGGTCGCCTTCAGCGACTTCGTCCCGACGCCCCGGAGCGTGACCTTCGCGGTCGCGACGCCGTTCTTCACGGTCGCCGTGGCGACCTTCGCCGCGCCCGCGTAGAACGTCACCGTGCCCGTGACCGGGACCGCGCTCGTCACGCGGGCCGTGAGCGTCACCGTGCCGCCGTGCGCGACCGTCGTCGGGGAGACCGACAGGGTCGTCGTCGACGTCGCCTTGACGACGCGCACCGTGAACGTCGCCGACACCGTGGCGCCCTGCGCGGAGTACGAGACCCGGACCGTCTTGGTGCCGTTGGTCGCCGAGCTGAAGCCCGACGCCGTGACGTCGGCCGGCCCGACCGCGAGCGTGGTGTCGTCGTCGAACGTGACGGTCCCGGCGAGGCCGGTCAGGTCGAGCGGCTGCCCGACCTCGTACTGGACCTTCGTCGGCCCGCTCGTGAGCGCGAGCGAGACGGGCGTCGCGCCCGGGACGGAGACCTGGCCCGAGCTCGCCGCGATCTCCGCGGTGCCCGCGTACGCGACCGTCACCGTGCCCGTGACCGTGTCCGGTACGTCGACCACCGCAGCGGCCGTGCCGGCCGCGCCCGGAGTCAGGCGCACGGTCTGCGACCAGTCACCCGCCGAGGCCGTGACCTGGCCGCCGACCTCGAACCCGTCGGCCGCGACCACCTGCGCCGTGACCGTGCGGGCGTCCTCGTCGAACGACGCGGTCGTCGTCGACGCGGTCTGCTCGACCTCGGCGCCCGTGAGCACCTGCCACTGGTCGAGCGTGACCGGCATGACCGTGCCGTGCCGCGACGCGGGCAGCTGCCCCTGCGCGATCGACCAGTCGCCCGAGGCGAGGTCGTTCGTGCCGAGCGGGAAGTAGCCCGAGCCGCCGTAGTTGTCGAGGTACAGGTAGTAGTCGTACGCCGACGTGTCGCCCGGGTTGGCCTTGAAGATCGTCGGGCCCTCGACCGCGGCGTTGAAGCCCGCCGAGCGCGCGACGCAGTTCTTCACGCGCGTCCACCCCGTGTCCGCCTCGGCGCTCGCCTTCGTCGTGACCGTGGTCAGCGACCTCGAGCGCTCCGCGATGATGTCGACGCAGCCCGTCTGGCCGCCCTCGTCCTTGGTGTACCGGTAGTAGTGGTCACCGTCCTTGAGGACCGTCGAGTCGATGCGCGCGGCGCCCGTGTCCTGCCAGATCTGCGGCGGCGAGAACGTCCGGAAGTCCTTCGTCGTCGCGTACATCATGCGGGCGTAGCAGCCCGCGCCGCTGTCGGTCGTGATGCACGACGTGTGGGTCGTGTCGGTGTACAGACGCGAGGCCCAGAACACGACGTACTCGCCCAGGTCGTCGTCCCAGTAGGCCTCGGGCGCCCACGTCATGCCCGCCGTGTCCGGCGAGACCTTGACGTGCCGCTGCTGCGACCACGTGACGAGGTCCGTGGACTCCCACACCTCGATGTACTGGCTGCCCCACTGCTGCGCTCGGCCCCAGTCGCCGTTGCGGCCGATCGACAGGTCGGTCGCGATGAGGAAGAACTTGTCGCCCTCGTGCGAGCGCAGGATGAACGGGTCACGCAGGCCCTTCTCGCCGAGCTCCGACGTGAGCACGAACCGGCCGTCGTTCAGCGTCTGCCAGGACAGCGCGTCGTTGCCGTCCGACGCCGCGAGGTAGATGTTCTCGCCCGCGACCGTGTTCGCCGTGAAGTACGCGAACGCGTACCCCTCGTCGTCGACCGCACGCGGCAGCGCGGGCACCGTGACCTCGACCTCGACGTCCTGCGAGGCTTCGCCGTGCGTCACCGTCGCCGTGAGCGTCGCCGTGCGGGCGTCGTCGCCGTACGCGCCGCGGTTCGGCTGCGCGTACTGCGTGCCCTCGTCCTCGAGGACCGTCACCACGGCCGCGTCCGAGGACTCCCACGTGACGTCCGAGCCGTGCTCGGTACCCTCGCCCGGCAGCGTCACGACGCTGCGCAGGCCGTCCGCGTCGGGGACCGCGAGCGCCGCCGCGTCCTGCGCGACCTTCTCGCCGTCGCTCAGCGCCGCGGGCACCGTCACGACGACGTCGTGCGTGAGCTCGAGACCGCCGCGGTCCGACGAGACCGTGAGCGTCACCGTCGCGTCGTCCTCGCCGGGCGCGGGCTGCGTGACCCGGCCGGTGGGCGAGACGACGCCCTCGTCGGACGACGTCCACGTCACCGCGGGCGCACCCGGCAGCGTGAGGTCACCCGTCACGAGCTCCGGGACGTCGAGGCTCGCGACGAGCTGGTCGAACGCGAACCGCGCATTCTGGCGCGCGAGCGCGCGGGCCTGCGCCGCAGACGTGGCGGTCGCGTAGATCCGCAGGTCACGGGCCTTCAGCGACAGGTTCGTGAAGCCCCAGCCCTCGCGGTTGAGGCGCAGGACGCTCGTGCCGATGCTCGACGCCGTCGCCGTCACGCCCTCGGCGCGCGCCGCCTGCACACCGTCGAGGTACACGGTGAGCGTGTCCGCCGCGTCGTCGAGGACGAGCGTCGCGTTGACCCACACGTCACGCGGGAGGGCCTGCGTGAGCTGCGCGGTCGCGACGACCGTGCTGTCGATCCGCACGACCGCGGCGGGCTTGCCGCCCGAGTAGAACGGGTGGAACGACAGGTTGTTCGACACCGCGTTGCTGCCCACCGTGAACAGCGTGCTGCTCGACGTGCCCGTCGCCGACGACGGCAGGAAGACGTCGAACGACGCGGTGGACGAGCCCGTCAGGCCGAGGCCCGACACCGCGTTGTTCGCGATGTAGCCGCCGCCCGTGAGGTCGACGTGCGTCGACGTCCACACCGGCGCGTTCGTCGCGCCGACGAACGTGGCCGTGCCGTGCGCCGGCGTGCCCGGGTACGACGCGTTGAGCGGCAGGTAGCTGCGCAGGTCCGCCGTCGCCGGCATCGGGTCCTCGCCCGGGGCGAGCGCCGTGACCGTCACGTCGAACGTCCGGGTGCGCGCCTGGCCCGCGACCGTCGCGGTCGCGGTGAGCGTGACCGTCGCGTCCGGCTGGCCCGCCGCGGGACGCGTCACCACGCCCGTGGCGGTCACGACCGCGGCGTCGCTCGTCGTCCACGCGATGCTGCCCGTGGGCAGCGCGAGGTCGCGCGTCACCGCGGAGATGTCGCCCAGCGAGATGCCCGCGACGATGTCGGCCGCGGTGTCCGCGGCGTCGTCGGCCACGACGTCCGCGACCTGCGCGGCCGTGAGCGCCGTGCCGTACACGCGCGTCTCGCCGATCGTGCCGGGGAAGCCGCGGTCGCCGTCGTAGGCCGAACCCCCGAGGCGGTTGCGCGTGTGGTCCTGCAGGGTCGCCGGGGACGTCGTGACGGTGGTGTTCGTCGCGACGAGCGCACCGTCGACGTACAGCTTGAGCGTCGACGTCGGGGCGTCCGCGGTCGGCTCGATCGTCGCGGTGACGTTCTGCCAGCGGCCCGGGGTCAGGCGGTTGCCCGCCCACGTCGCGCTCTGCTCGCCCGACCAGTGGCTCGGGGTGATCGTGGTGCGCAGCGCGTTGCGCGGTCCGACGAACCACGCACCCGTGCCGGAGCCGCCCGACGAGGAGTACCCGCCGAAGTTCCACAGGAAGTTGTCGGTCGTGCCCGCGAGCTCGTCCGCGCGGACCTGCATCGACACGGTCGCCGACGCCGTGCCCTGCAGCAGGCCGTCGGGCAGATCGACGTAGTTCGCGTTGGAGGGTGCGCCGGACAGCTGCAGGCCGCCCGTCGTCCAGGTGGGGGTGCCGACGACGGTGCCGTCGTGGCCGTTGCCCGACGAGTCCGCCACCGTGCTCCCGGTGGTCTCGTCGAGCTCGTAGTGCGCGATCAGGTCGGTGGTGGGTGCGGCGGCGGACGCGGCGGGGACGAACCCGGCCAACGTCCCCGCGGTCACCGCGAGGGTCGTGAGTGCGGCTGTGGCCGCTCGAGGAAGCGTCATCGACATCCTTCGATCGGGCCGGCGGCGCTGCCGGCGGTGGGCGGTCCCAGGGGGGTCTGGGGCCGTCGACACGCGGAGCATATGTGAGCGCTAACACGACGCCAAGCGTCGGACGCGAGGAATCCGCCCGTTCCCCCGAACGCCAGGCCCGCTCACCCCGACCGGCGAGGTGGACGTGATGTGGTCAGGCGCGGCCGAGCTCGCGCGAACGCTCGTACGCGGCGCGCGCCGCCGCGACCACACCGGCACGCACCGCGTGCGCGTCGAGCTCCGCGACCGCCGCGACGGTCGTCCCGCCCGGCGACGACACCCGCTCGCGCAGCACCGCAGGGTGCTCGCCACCGGCCGCGAGCGCGCCCGCGCCCTCGACCGTCGCGACCGCCAGACGCGTCGCCAGGTCACGCGTGAGGCCGAGCAGCACGCCGGCCTCCGCCATCGCGTCGATCAGGTAGAACGCGTACGCCGGACCCGAGCCGGAGATCGCCGTGACCGCGTCGAGGTCCTTCTCCGCGACGCGCACGACCAGCCCCGTCGCCGCGAGCACCCGCTCCACGAGCGCGAGGTGCTCGTCGGAGGCGTGCGTCCCGGCGGCGATCGCGCTCGCCCCCTTGCCGACGACGGCAGGCGTGTTCGGCATCACCCGCACCACCGGCGTCCCGGATGGCAATCGCTCCTCGTACGCCGCGATCGGCACGCCGGCGGCGACGCTCACGACGAGCGCACCTGCGCTCAGGTGCGCCGCGACCTCGTCGAGCACGGTGGGGACGACGGCGGGCTTCACCGCGAGCAGGACGACGTCCGCGCGCGCGGCGGCCTGGGCGTTGGTCCCGTCCGTCCGCACCCCGTGCCGCTGCGCCAGCTCGTCGCCGCGCCGGCGCGACTGCTCGGTCACCTCGACCCGGTCGGCGGGCCACCCGCCCGCCAGCAGCGCGGCCACCAGGGCCTCGCCCATGACGCCCCCGCCCAGCACCGCCACCGCGGGCGTGCTCGCGCCGCGCTCCTGCTCGGTCATGGTGACGCCACCTTCCTCGTCGCTGCGTGGTCCGCTGCGTGGTCCGCTGCGTGGTCCGTCCGCGCTCCGTCGTCGGCCGCCGGGGCCGCCGCGAGGACCGCGGTGAGCCTACCGAGCCCCGCCCCCACCCCCAGCCCGCCGAGCCCGCGCTTACTCCGGCTCCGGAGCCCGCGAGCCGGAGCAACCGCGGGGTCGTCGGGCGCGCGCACGGCCGTCGGGGAGGATGGGGGCGTGGACGTCCCCCAGACCGAGCCGCGGCTCGTCGACGCGCTGAGAGCCGACCTCGAGGACGCCGGGTACGACGTCGAGCACGTCGAGGAGATGCTCGGACCGGTCGCGACCGCGGCGCTGCACCGCGAGGAGACCGTCCCCGCGCTGCGTGCCACGGCCGCGGCGACCGGAGCCGACGCTCGCGTCGCGGCGCTCGTGCGCCTGTTCGTGCTCGGCACGGCGGTACCGGCCGCGCTCGTCGCACGCGCCCTCCCCCGCCTCGGGGTGGACGGCGCCCAGCGGCTCGGCCTCGTCACGGCGGCGGGAGCGGGCGCCGACGACGAGGTGCGCGCGCTCGTCGACCTGCGCCCCTACGCGGCCACCGACGGACGCGGCGACGCCACGTGGTGGCTCGCGTCCGACCTCGGCGAGCTCGCGACCGGCGGCGCGCTGCGCACCGACCACGTGCTGGGGGTGGGCGGAGCGTCGACGACGCTCGCGCAGGTCACCGTGCGCGACGAGCGCGCCCGTGCGCTCGACCTCGGTACGGGGTGCGGGGTCCAGGCCCTGCACGCCGCCCGGCACGTGCGGCACGTCACCGCGACCGACATCTCGGCCCGGGCGCTCGGGTTCGCGCGGTTCAACGCGACGCTCGCGGGCGTCCGGCCGGACCGGGTCACGCTGCGCGAGGGGTCGATGCTCGAGCCCGTCGCCGGGCAGTCGTTCGACCTCGTCGTGAGCAACCCGCCGTTCGTCATCACCCCCCGCCGCGCCGACGTCCCCGCGTACGAGTACCGCGACGGCGGACGCGCGGGCGACGACCTCGTGCGCGACCTCGTCACCGGGGTCGGCGCCGTGCTCGCGCCGGGCGGCGTCGCCCAGCTCCTCGGCAACTGGGAGGTGCGCGGCGGCCAGGCGTGGCACGAGCGCGTCGGGGCGTGGGTCGACGAGTCCGGGCTCGACGGGTGGGTCGTGCAGCGCGAGCTCCTCGACCCCGCGCAGTACGCCGAGACCTGGATCCGCGACGGCGGCACGACCCCCGAGCGCGACCCGGCCGGCTGGACCGCGCGCTACGACGCGTGGCTCGACGACTTCGCGAGCCGGGACGTCGAGGCCGTCGGGTTCGGGGTCGTCACCCTGCGGCGCCCCGCCGACGACGACCGGCCACGCCTGCGCCGGCTCGAGGAGGTCACCGGCACGGTCCGCCAGCCGCTCGGGCCCGCGGTCGCCGCGGCACTGGCCGCGCACGACTGGCTCGCCGCGCGCGACGACGACGCGCTCGCCCGCGAGCGGCTCGTCGTCGCCGCGGACGTGACCGAGGAGCGCTACCTCACGCCCGGCGACGTGGACCCGCGCATCGTCCTGCTCCGGCAGGGCGGCGGGTTCGGCCGCACGGTGCAGGTCGGGACCGCCGCGGCGGGGTTCGTCGGCGCGTGCGACGGCGAGCTCACGGTCGGGCAGCTCGTCGGCGCGCTCGGAGCACTGCTCGACGTGGGCGCGGACGCGGTCGCGGCGGACGTCCTGCCGACCGTGCGGGGTCTCGTCGAGGACGGCCTCCTCCTGCCCGCCTCGACCTGAGCGCCGACCGACCGGCCCTCGACCCGCCTGCCCCGCCCGCACCTCGACGACCCCGCCCTTCCTCCGGGTCTCGGGCGCCCGAGCCGGAGCAACCGCGGGGTCGGTGGTGCGGGGCGCGGGTCCCGGCCGCTCGACGTCCGACGCAGCCGGTGGGCGCACGGCGGTCGTCGTGGTTGGGTGGGGGCGTGGGACGAGTTCTGGTGCTCGTGGGAGCCGGTCGGTACGCGGACCCGTGGCACGACCACGCCGCCCAGGGCGACGAGGTCGCACAGGTCGCGCGGGCGCTCGGGCACGAGGTGCGGGTGCGCAGCACCCGGCCGTCGACGTTCGACGACCTCGCGCAGCAGCCCGGTCCGGACGGCGAGCCGTGGCTGCCGGACGTGCTCGTCGTCGCCGCGAGCGGTGACCCCGGCCAGCAGCCCGACCAGGACTCACCCGCCTGGCAGCCGTTCCACGACGCCCGTCACGCGCTCGTCGAGCGCGGCACCGCGGTCCTCGCGCTGCACGCGTCCGCGTGCGTCTTCGCGGACGACCCGCGGTGGGCGGCGACGATCGGCGGGCGCTGGGTCCCCGGCCGGTCCTGGCACCCCGACCAAGGGCCGACGACGTTCCGCGTCGTCGACGACGAGCACCCGGTCACCTGGAGCCTGCGCACCGTCACCGCCGACGACGAGCGGTACGCCGACCTCGCCGTCGACCCCGGCGTCCACGTGCTGGTCGTCGCGGACGTGACGGCCGACGAGGCGGGGACGCACGGGACCGCGGGTGAGCACCCGGTGGTGTGGACCGTGCCGGGCGCGGGCCGGGTGCTGTACGACGCGCTCGGGCACGACGCCCGCTCCATGGCGTCCCCCTCGCGCCGCGCGCTGCTCGCCTCCGAGCTCGCCTGGCTCCTGCACCCCTGACGGTCCCGCGCCCGCCGACGGCCCCACCACCCCGGGACGTGGGACGAGCGCGGCACCCGGGGGGGTGCCGCGCTCGTCGAGGAACGGTTCGGTGAGCCGGTGGGTCAGGAGGCCGTGACGACGTCCGGCTCCTCGAGGGCATGCGCGAGCGCACCCTCGCGGTCCACGCGCGCGGCCCGCAGGCGGCTCGCGATGACCGCACCGAACGCGATGAGCGCCGCGACCACCGCGATCGACAGACGCAGCGTCGTGTTGGCGTCCTCGCCGAACGAGACCACGACGATCGCGGGTGCGATGAGCACCGACACGAGGTTCATGACCTTGATGAGCGGGTTGATCGCGGGGCCGGCGGTGTCCTTGAACGGGTCGCCGACGGTGTCACCGATGACGGCCGCCGCGTGCGCCGGGGAGTTCTTGCCGCCGTGGCGGCCGTCCTCGACGATCTTCTTCGCGTTGTCCCACGCACCGCCCGAGTTCGCGAGGAACACGGCCATGAGCACGCCGCTGCCGATCGCACCCGCGAGGAAGCCCGCCAGCGGGCCGATGCCGAGGCCGAACCCGACCGCGATGGGCGCGAACGCCGCGAGCAGCCCGGGCGTGGCGAGCTCGCGCAGCGAGTCGCGCGTGCAGATGTCGACGACCTTGCCGTACTCGGGCCGGACCTCGCCGGTCATGATGCCCGGGAAGTCGCGGAACTGGCGGCGCACCTCGAACACGATCGCGCCGGCGGCGCGCGTGACGGCGTCGATCGCGAGACCCGAGAACAGGAACACCGTCGCACCACCGAGGATGACGCCGACGAGCGTCACCGGGCTGATGATGTCGTAGTCCATCATCGCGGCGACCAGGTCGTCGGCCGGCGCGTTCCCGATCTCGGCGATCTTGCTGGCGACGGCGTCGGCGTACGAGCCGAACAGGGCGGTCGCGGCGAGCACCGCGGTGGCGATCGCGATGCCCTTGGTGACGGCCTTGGTGGTGTTGCCGACCGCGTCGAGGTCGGTGAGGATCTGCGCGCCCTCCTCGGAGACGTCGCCCGACATCTCGGCGATGCCCTGCGCGTTGTCCGAGACCGGCCCGAACGTGTCCATCGCGACGATCACGCCGACGGTCGTGAGCAGGCCGCACCCGGCGAGCGCGATGAGGAACAGCGACAGCGCGACGTTGCCGCCCGCGATGAGGAACACGCCGCAGATCGCCGCGCAGATGATGCCCGCGGTGTAGACGGCGGACTCGAACCCGACGCCGATGCCGGACAGCACGACCGTGGCCGCACCCGTGCGGGTCGTCTCGGCGACGTGCAGCGTGGGCTTGCTCGTCGTACCCGTGAAGTAGCCCGTGACCCACAGGATGACGCCGGCCAGGACGACGCCGATGGCCACCGCCGCGGTCGCGATCAGCCGCGGGTCGCCGCCGTGGTCGGTGAGTCCCGCGGTGCCGTCGGTGAACTCCGCGAACGTGGACGGCAGGTACACGAACGCGGCGAGCGCGGCGAGCAGCACGCCCACGACGGCGGACACGTAGAACCCGCGGTTGATGGCGGTGAGCCCGCTCTCGGCGCCGCGCACGCGCGTGATCGCGACGCCCAGCGCCGCGACGAGCGCCCCGACCGCGGTGACGATGAGCGGGAAGACCAGGCCCTGCTCGCCGAACGCGGCGCGGCCGAGGATGAGCGCGGCGACGAGCGTCACGGCGTACGACTCGAACAGGTCGGCCGCCATGCCGGCGCAGTCGCCGACGTTGTCGCCCACGTTGTCCGCGATGGTCGCGGCGTTGCGCGGGTCGTCCTCGGGGATGCCCTGCTCGACCTTCCCGACGAGGTCCGCGCCGACGTCCGCGGCCTTGGTGAAGATGCCGCCGCCGACGCGCATGAACATCGCGAGCAGCGCGGCCCCGAACCCGAAGCCCTCGAGCACGGCGGGCGCGTCACCCTTGTAGATCAGCACGACGGTCGCGGCGCCGAGCAGGCCGAGGCCCACCACGGACATGCCGACGACGCCGCCCGTGCGGAACGCGATGCGCGCACCCTCGGCCCGGCCTCCGGGCAGCGACGCGGCCGCCGCGACGCGCAGGTTCGCGCGCGTGGCCAGCCACATGCCCAGGAAGCCGATGGACGCCGAGAACGCGGCGCCCACCAGGAAGAACAGCGACCGGCCGAGCTTGACGCCCCCGTCGCCCGGAAGCAGGAACAGCAACGCGCACACGACGACCGCGAACAGCGCCAGCGTGCGGAACTGCCGGTTGAGGTACGCGGACGCACCCTCCTGCACCGCCTTGGCGATCTGCTGCATCGACGCCGTGCCCTCGCCGGCCGCCAGGACCTGCCGCCGCAGCACCGCCGCGACGACGAGCGAGGCGACTGCGAGCCCCGCGATGACCCCGACGATCGTCAGGCTCGTGGAACCGAGCTCGACCATGCACCCTCCTCGGACCTCGGGCGCACCCCCTGCACGCCCGCGCGCGCCCGGCCCCGTTGCCGTGCGACCCGCGCAGTCTAGCCACGGGCTCATACCGCTCAGTAACGGACGGATGGCCAGGAGTCGACAGACCTTCGTCCCCGGCGTCGGGCCGCGGTACGACGAGTCGGCCCCGCGAGGGTGCACGCTCCGGTACAACGGTTCGCACGAGTTCGTCGTCCTGGCTGATGAGGACGGCGACCGCCGGACTCGTGACCGGACGGACGGACGAGGACACGTGGGCGACGAGGACCTGCTGGCCGTGCTGGCCCGCGAGCGCGGGCGGGCGCTGTTCGGCTACGCCCACCTGCTGACGGGTGACCGGCACGCCGCCGAGGACCTGGTGCAGGAGGCCCTGGTGCGCACGTTCGCGCGGCGTCGCTCGGGCTTCTCGCCCGACGACGCCGAGGCGTACGTGCGCCGCGCGATCCTGTCCGTCTTCCTCGACGACGCGCGTCGTCGGACGCGGTGGGCGGCGGTGCGGCACCTGCTGGGGCGGCACGACGAGCCCGCGCGCGACCCGGCGACCGCCGTGGGTGCGGGCCTGGACGTGCGTTCCGCGCTCGCTACCCTCGCGCCGCAGGAGCGCGCGGCAGCGGTGCTGCGCTGGTGCGAGGACCTCACGGTCCCGCAGGTCGCGGCCCGGATGGGCCTGGCCGACGGCACCGTGAAGCGGTACCTGTCGACCGCCGGTCACAAGCTCGAGGCGCTGCTCGGCCCGCTCCCGGACGGGACGGACGAGACGGTGCCGCTGACCCCTGGGAGGGCCCGGCCATGACCGAGCACGAGAACCGCAACCCCCTGGCCGACGCGCTGCCGCACGCGGAGCGCTCCCCCGAGGCACTGGCGTACGAGGTGCCCGTGGAGCTGGTCCGCACGCGGGCGCGGCGCCGACGGCGGGCGCGCACGGCGGGTGCGGCGGGTGCCGTCGCGCTCGTCGTCGGCGGCGTCGCGCTCGCCGTGCCGCCGCTGCTGCGCGGCGAGGGGACGACGCCCGCGCCGGTCGCCGCGCACGCGTCGGTCGCGGCGCACGCGCCGGCCGAGTGCCGCCGAACCCTCGCCGGTCTGCGTGCGGGTGACGGCATCCGTCCGGGGAGCGGGAACGCGGCGACGGACGGGGACTTCTGGCGCGTCACCACGAGCCTCGAGGCCGACGCCGTGCTCAGGCCGAGCGGCGCGTGGCAGGGCCTCGTGCGCGTGGACGTGGACGCACCGACGGCGTCGCTGGTCAGCGCGCCGAAGGGGTGGACGATCGCGGGCACGCTCGTGCTGGTGCAGGACGGCGCCGTGGTCGCGGTGCTCGACGGGTGGCAGGACATGTCGCTGCAGCAGGCCACGCAGGTCGCGGTCGACGTCCAGCCCCAGCCGTTCCCGCTCGACACCGAGATCGACTCGACGTTCGTCTCGTGCGCCACCGGCGAGCCCGCCGAGCTCGCACCGGGTGACTACGAGCTCGTCGCGACCCGCACGCTGGGCTGGTCGCAGGGGGACTCCACGACCGAGTGGGTCGCCCGCGCGACGAGCGAGCCGGTCGCGGTCACGGTGGCCGACGACGACGCTCCTCCCGCACCGACCGGCCCGGCGACGTGCGGGGCGAGCGACGACGAGCTGCGGGACCTCGCGGACCCGCGGACCAACCCCGCACCGTCCCGCCTGTCGGCACCCGGTGCCCCGACGACCGCGCGCGCCGGTGAGCGGCTCGTCGTGCAGGTCAAGCTCACGAACGACGGGCCCGAGCGTCTCGACGCGACCGCGAGCACACCGACGCTCGTCGTGGTGCAGGACGGCCGCGTCGTGGGCGGGCTCGATGCGGTCGAGTCCGTGGGGCACGTGGTGTCGCTCGACCCCGGGGGGTCCCTGTGGCTCGAGGCGGGCGCGCGGCTGCTCGGCTGCTCGGCTGACGGCAGCGCCGGGCCCGCGCTCGACCCCGGCGAGTACGAGGTGTGGGCGGTCACGGACGTCATCCCGGACCGCGCCGGGGGCGGTCCGGACCCGGCCTCGGCGTGGGACGTCGCGGGGGGCCCGTGGCGGGTCGTCGTCCGCTGACCGGTCCGCAGGCCGTGCGGCAGGACCTGCACCGTCACGGTCCGCCGCACGCGTGAGGGCGACGGGCACGTCCACCCAGAGGGCTCACCCGGCCGAGGTGGCCGGATGAGCCCCCGTCGCGAGCAGCACGTCGCCCGTGAAGCCCGCGCACGAGGCGGGCAGCGTGCCGCCCTCGGCACGCACCCGCGCGGCCGGCACGCGCATCCCCTCGACGCGCACCGCGTCCCCGAGGCGCAGCGGCTCGCTCTGCGCGCTCGGCACCCAGGTCAGCGCACCGGTCGCACCGTCCCAGAGCCACCCGTGGTCCACGCCGAGGAGCACGTCCGGGGCCACGGCGAGGCAGCCGTCGACCACCATGAGCCGCCCCTCGACCGCGGGACCGGCCGGCAGCCCGTCGACGGGCTCGACGCGGAGCCCGCTCGTGTCGAGCGCCGCGACCGGCAGCGTGCCCGAGCCGTCGACGATCGCGGGGCCCGCCTGCGGGTCGCTCGGGGACCACAGTCCGCCGTCGAAGTCCGCGCACGACGCGGGCACGTCGCGCTGCGCCGCGCGGGACTGCGCCGCGGGCGCCTCACCGCCGCCGAGCAGGAACGTGTCGCCCAGCTCGAACGTGCGGCCCGTGCCGCGGTGCAGCAGCACGCCGTCCTGCCACAGCCAGCTGCTCGGGTCGACGACGAGCAGCGTGCGCGGGCCCACCGCGAGGCAGCCGTCGACGACCTGCAGGTGCGCGACCCGGAGCGCCTCCATGCCACCGTCGGTGTGCATGGTCCACGCGCCGACCGTCCACGTCGGCTCGGGCTCCGGCGCGGCCGGCTGAGGGCGGACGTCGCCCGACCGGCCGACGAGCACCGCCGCCGCCCCCGCGACGACGAGCGCGGCCGCAGCCGCGAGCGCGACCGCCCGCCACGGACCGGTGAGCCCCGGGAGGCCGGGCGCGCCGGGCGCCGAGCGGCGCACACGCACGGGGCGCACAGGCACGGGGCCCACGGGCAGGGGGCGCACGGGCACCGGGCCCGCGAGGTCCGCCGCAGGGGCGGCGCCCGCCGGGTCCGGCTCGGGCACCGGGAGCGTGAGTGGCCCGGGGTGTGCGCTCAGCAGCGCGTCCGCCTCGTCGTCGACGCGCGCGCGGAACGCGACCGCGAGCTCGTGCTCGGTGATGCTCATCGTGGCTCCCTCGGTCCCGGACGGTCCTGCCGGTCGCGGCGTGCGGTCTCGGTCACCGAGAGCCGGCGCAGCGCGTGGTGCGCGGTCACGCGCACGGTGGACCGCGTGATGCCGAGCACCTCGGCGATCGCGCGGTCGTCGAGGTCCTCGACGTACCTCAGGGTGAGCACCGCGCGGGCCCGGGGCGGCAGGCCGGCGATCATCGACACGGCGGCGTCCACCGACTCCAGGTGCGCGATCTCGTCGGGCGCGACGGGCTCACGCCGCCGGGCCCCCACGACCTCCACCTCGGTGCCGCGCACCTGGTCGAGGTAGAGCCGCACCAGCATGGTCCGCGCGTACGCGAACGGGCTGCGCGCGGCGCGCACCTTGTCCCAGTGCCGCAGGAGCCGCACCGCGGTGTCCTGCACGAGGTCCTCGGCACCCGCGGGCTCGCGCGTCAGGCCGAGCGCGACGCGCACGAGGGCCCGCCGGTGCTCGGCGAGGAACCGGGCGACCTCGTCGTGCACGGGCGCGACCGGTGGTCGCGTGAGCGCGTCGCTGTCCATACCCAGGAGACTGCCGCAGGACGCCGCACTGTTTAGCCGATCTGCGACCCGACCCCAACCGACCCGACCGCTCGTCCGTCCTGTGGGGTGAGAGGGTCGGACGACGAGAGGTGACGGGGCCGTGGCGTGGCAGAGCGTGCTGGACGAGCTGGTCCGCGACCGCGGGCCCGCGCTGCTCGGGCACGCGTACCTGCTGACCGGTGACGTGCGGGACGCCGAGGACCTGGTGCAGGACGCGCTGGTCAAGGTGTTCTCGGGACGTCGGCGCGCGGACGAGGTCGGCTCCGCCGAGGCGTACGTCCGACGAGCGATGCACACGATCTTCGTCGACGGGTTCCGCCGGCGGCGGCACTGGGCGACCATCCGGCACCTGACCGCGGCACGCGAGACGAGCCCGCCGGACGGCCCGCACGCACCACCCGAGCTGGTGGTCGGCAACCGCCTCGCGCTGGCGCAGGCGCTCGCGACCCTCACCCCGCGCGAGCGGGCGTGCGTCGTCCTGCACCACGTCGAGGACCTGCCCGTCGGCGAGATCGCCGAGGTCCTGGGCCTGTCGACCGGGACCGTCAAGCGCTACCTGTCCGACGGCCGCGCGGCGCTGCGCACCCACCTCGAACCCGCGTCGGACGCGTCGCCCGCGTCCGACGCCCCACCCGAGCCGCCGATCCTCGAACGGATCGCCGTCCACGCCAGGAGGACCCGATGAGCCGCACCCACCACACCCCCGCGCACGCACCCGGCGACCCGCTGGGCGAGCTGCTCACCGACCTGGCGGACGCCGCGGGATCGGCCCGCGGCCCGCTCGACGGCGCGCTCGTCGGCCGCGTCACGTCCCGCGTGCGCCGCCGCCGTGCGGCACGCCGCGCCGGCACGACGATCGCGGCCGCGGGTGCGGTCGGCGCGGTCACGCTCGGCGCGTCGCACGTGGGCGGGCTCGGGGGCGCGCGCGTGACGCCCGGTGCGAGCGGACCGGACGCGACGCGCGCCACGGCCCAGCCGAGCACCGCGTTCGTCGGCACCGCGGAGCCCGGCGCCGGCACCTCGCCGTCCGACCGACCGGCCCCGTGGGCAGGCGTGTTCGACTGCGGGCTGCCCGTGCGGCTCGGCACCCCGCCCGAGGCCCGGGGCCTCACGCTCGAGGCCGCGCCCGCGAGCACCGTGTCCGTCGGGGTGCGGGACGGGCAGCGGGTCACGGCGCAGGTCCCGCGGACCGTGACGTACGCGCTCGTCGAGCACGGCGTCGTCGTCGGCTACCTGTGGCCGGACGAGGACGGGACGGTCCGGCTCGAGGGGGCGAGCGACACGTGGGTCCAGCTCGACGAGGCCGTGCACCTCGTCGCGTGCGACGCCGACGAGCCCACCGGCCTGGTCGAGGCGTGGCCGGTCGTCGCGGCCGACGTGAGCGAGACGACCGCCGGCGCACCCGGGCAGGCCGTGCTGGTCGGCGAGCCCCGTCAGGTCAGCGTGCCCTGACGCGCGCGAGCGCGGCGCGGTACTCGCTCGTCGTCCCGTCCGGGCGCACCTCCTGCAGGACGTGGTCCCGCACCCCCAGGGCGTGCAGCGTCGCGGTCAGGCCGCGCACGTCGTCGTCGGACAGCACCGTCGGGTCCACGGTGGTGCGGACCTGCACGTCGACGCCCGAGTCCAGCACCAGGCGCAGGCTCGCGAACGCCTGGTCCGCCGCGGTGGTCTCACCGCCCGCGCGGACGACCGCGCGGTACAGGTCCCGCGGCGCCTTCACGTCGAAGCCCACCCAGTCGACCAGCGGCAGCAGTGCCTCGAGCCGGCGCGGGTAGGCGCCGCCGGTGTGCAGGCCGACGCCGAAGCCCGCGGCGCGGACCTCGCGCATCGCGTCCGCGAGCGCAGGCTGCCGGGTGGGCTCGCCGCCCGAGAACACGACGCCGTCGAGCAGGCCGGCACGGCGGGCGAGCAGGTCACGCACGTCGCGCCACGGCACCTGACCGGGTGCGCGCGGGTCGAGGATCGCGTGGTTGTGGCAGTACGTGCACCGCCACGGGCAGCCCTGCAGGAACACCGTCGCGACGAGCCGCCCGGGCCAGTCGCACGACGACATCGGGGTGAGACCCGCGATCACCAGGTCCCCCGCGCACGTCGCGCGGCGCTCCCGCGAGGGGACCGGGACGGCGGACGCCGCCCCCACGCCCGGCAGCCCGAGCGTGAGGGGCGGCTGCCCGCTGGTCGAGAGGGTCACGCCAGCGCCGCCACGGACTCGCGGAAGTGCGTACGCTCGGCGTGCTCGCCCTTCTTGCCCACGTTGAACGACGAGACGGGCCGGTGGTAGCCCATGACGCGCGTCCACACCTCGCACTCCTGCATGCGTCCGGCGTCCGCGCACTTCGGGCACTCGAGGTGCTCGCCCGCGAGGTACCCGTGGTTCGGGCAGATCGAGAACGTGGGCGTCACCGTCAGGTACGGCAGCCGGAACCGGGACAGCGAGCGGCGGACCAGCTCGCGTGCGGCGTCCGGCGTCGACAGACGCTCCGACATGTACAGGTGCAGCACCGTGCCGCCCGTGTACTTCGTCTGCAGCTCGTCCTGCCGCGAGAGCGCCTCGAACGGGTCGTCCGTGAAGCCCACCGGGAGCTGCGAGGAGTTGGTGTAGTACGGGTTGGCGTCCGTCCCCGCCTGCAGGATCCCGGGGAAGCGCGCCCGGTCCTCCTTGGCGAAGCGGTACGTCGTGCCCTCGGCCGGCGTCGCCTCGAGGTTGTACAGGTGGCCCGTCTCCTCCTGGAACTGGACCATCCGGCGCCGCACGTGGTCCAGCAGCCACACGGCCATCTGGTGACCGCGCGGGTCGGTGATGTCGTACTCGTCGCCCGAGAAGTTGCGGATCATCTCGTTGAGGCCGTTGACGCCGATCGTCGAGAAGTGGTTGTCGAGGTTCGCCAGGTAGCGCTTGGTGTACGGGAACAGGCCCTGCTCGATGAGCCGGCCGATCACGTCGCGCTTGAGCTCGAGGCTCGTGCGGGCCAGGTCCAGCAGCTCGTCGAGCCGGACCAGCAGCCCCGCCTCGTCGCCCGGGTACACGTACCCCAGGCGCGCGCAGTTCACCGTGACCACACCGATCGAGCCCGTCTGCTCGGCCGAGCCGAACAGCCCGTTGCCGCGCTTGAGCAGCTCACGCAGGTCCAGCTGCAGGCGGCAGCACATCGACCGCACGTCCCCGGGCTTCATCTCCGAGTTGATGAAGTTCTGGAAGTACGGCAGGCCGTACTTCGCGGTCATCGTGAACAGCGCGTCCGCGTTGGCGCTGTGCCAGTCGAAGTCCTGCGTGATGTTGTACGTCGGGATCGGGAACGTGAACACGCGGCCCGTGGCGTCGCCCTCCGTCATGATCTCGATGTACGCGCGGTTGATGACGTCCATCTCCGGCTGCAGGTCGCCGTACGTGAAGTCGCACGGCTCGTCGCCGACCATCGGCACCTGGTCCTTGAGGTCGTCCGGGCACACCCAGTCGAACGTCAGGTTGGTGAACGGCGTCTGCGTGCCCCAGCGGCTGGGCACGTTGAGGTTGTAGACGAGCTCCTGGATGCCCTGCTTGACCTGCTCGTACGTCAGCTCGTCGGTGCGCACGTACGGCGCCATGTACGTGTCGAAGCTCGAGAACGCCTGCGCGCCCGCCCACTCGTTCTGCATCGTGCCGAGGAAGTTGACGATCTGGCCGATCGCCGCCGAGAAGTGCTTCGCGGGACGCGCGTCGACCTTGCCCGGGATGCCGCCCAGGCCCTCCTGCAGGAGCGTGCGCAGGCTCCAGCCGGCGCAGTAGCCGGACAGCATGTCGAGGTCGTGGATGTGCAGGTCGCCCTCGCGGTGCGCCTGCCCGACCTGCGCCGGGTAGACCTCCGAGAGCCAGTAGTTCGCGACGACCTTGCCCGCGGTGTTCAGGATCAGGCCGCCGAGGCTGTAGCCCTGGTTGGCGTTGGCGTTGACGCGCCAGTCGCTGCGGTCCAGGTACTCGTCGATCGAGGACGCGACGTCGACGGTGACGGGCGTGGCGGCGGGCTCGGGCATGGTGTGCGCTCCTTGGGGTTCAGGTTCCAGCATCTCGCCGCGATCACCAGATGTAGTGGTTCGTTGGTCCGCGGCTCACAAGATGTGGGCATTTCTATGACCGCCGACCCGTCGCGACTGGGACGTTGGTCCCGCCCCGCGGCGACGCGGCCGGTGGTGCGCGCGCACCCGCCGCCAACTCGCGGCGTGTCGCTGCGGACATTCATCCGAACGCCCTCGGCGTGTCGCCGCCGGCCCCGCGCGTCGAGCCGTCCGGGTCAGAGCGCGAGACGCAGCACGAGCTGGACCGCGTCGCCCGGCCGCACCTGCGCGAGCACGTCCACGTCCCCCGCGTGCAGCACCGCGACCACCGGGTACCCGCCCGTCACCGGGTGGTCCACCCCGAACACCACCGGACGCCCGTCGGGTGGGACCTGCACCGCACCCGGCACCAGACCGACCGGGGCGAGCTCACGTCCGACGAAGCCGCGCGCACGGGCCAGCGGCGGCCCGTCCAGCCGCACCGCGACACGGTCGGACTCCGGCAGCACGCCGTAACCCTCCGGCGCGCACAGTGCCCCCGGCCAGCGCGGGTCGAACCAGTGCGCGTGCGGGCCGGGCTCGACCCGGAGCACCACCGGGCCCTCGTCGGGCCGCACGTGCGGGCGCGCGCCCGGCGTGCCCGTGCCGGCTGTGGCCATGCCGCCCGTGCCCGTGCCGTCGGTGCTCAGCGCGCCCGCGGGGCGCCCACGGGCAGCACGTCGCCCGCGGCGAGCGGGGCCGGCCCGAGGCCGCCCAGCCGGTCGCTCGCGCGCGAGCCCAGCACGGGGTCCACCGCCACGCCGCCGCCCACCGCCACGTACGTCCGCAGACCCCGCTCGGGCCGGCCGAGCACGAGCTCCGCACCGTCCCGCAGCAGCAGGTCCGGGCCCACCGGGCGCCCGTCGACCCGCACGTCCACGACCGCGCCGCCGACCGAGACGCGCACGTCACCGACCGCACGCACGCGCAGACCGCCCAGCAGCACCTCGAGCCCCGCCGCGTCGTCGTGGTTGCCGACCCGACGGTTCGCGGCGCACAGCGCACCCGCGTCCGCCGCGCCCGACCGGCCCACCCCCACGTGCGCCCAGCCCGGACGCCCACGGTCCTGCACGAGCGTCAGCAGCCCGGGGTCGAGGACCTCGAGCGCGGCACGGCGCCCACCGGCGGGACTCATCGCGCCTCGAACCGCACCGGCGTGCCCGGGGTGAGCAGCGCCGGCTCGTCGCGGTGCACGTCGAACAGCACCGTCGCGCACGTGCCCAGCAGCCGCCACCCGCCCGGCGTCGCCGCCGGGTACACCGCGGCGAACCGGTCCGCCACCGCGACCGCCCCCGCGGGCACGCGCTCGCGCGGCGTCGCGCGGCGCGGCACGTGCAGCACCGGGTCGAGCCCGACGAGGTACGCGAAGCCCGGCATGAAACCGCCGAACGCGACCGTGTACGTCACCGCCGTATGGCGCGCGACGACCTCCTCGACCGTGCGTCCCGTCAGCTCCGCGAGCTCCGCCAGGTCGGGCCCGTCGTACGTCACCGGCAGCACGACGAGCGCGCCGGGCGGAGCGACGCCCGCAGACGCCGGACCATCGCTCGCGGCCGAGCCGGGCACCCGGCCCTCGTCGGGCGCGTCGTCCGCCCGGGACGCGTCGGCCAGCACCGCGCGCACCCGCGCGGCGACCGCTCGCAGGTCCGTGCCGGGGCGGACGCGGACCAGGACGGACTCGGCGGCCGGCACCTGGTCCTCGACGAGCGCGAGCAGCTCGTCGTGCCGGCGCGCGGCGCGCAGCGCGTCGTCGGCGCGGCGTACGTGGGCCAGGTCCGCCAGCTCGACGAGCAGCGCGGCCGCCCCGAACCGCACGACGCGCGTCGGACCCGGGCCGGGCGCGCCCTCGCTCACCTGCTCGCTCACGTGAAGGACCGCACCGCGACACCCGCGGCGGTCAGCGCCGCACGGACCTGGTGCGCGAGCGCGAGCGCACCCGGCGTGTCCGAGTGAACGCACACCGTCTCGACGTCGAGCGCGACGTCGACGCCCTCGACCGCGCGCACCACGCCCCGGGTGGCGATCCGCACGACCCGCTCGGCGACCTGTGCCGCGTCCATGACGAGCGCACCCTCCTGCCCACGCGGCACGAGCGTGCCGTCCGCGCGGTACCCGCGGTCGGCGAACGCCTCCGTGACCGTCCGCACCCCGCGCCGACGCGCCGCCTCGAGCACCGCCGCGCCGGGCAGCCCCACCACCGGGAGGTCGCGAGTCGCGTCGAGCACCGCCACGGCCTGCGCCTCGTGGTGCACCAGCGCGTTGTACAACGCCCCGTGCGGCTTGACGTACGCGACCCGCGCGCCCTGCGCCGCAGCCACCCCGACGACGAGCGCCAGCTGCGCCGCCACCTGTGCACGGAGCTCGTCGGGCGGGACGTCGACGAACCGCCGGCCGAACGACGCGCGGTCCGCGTACGAGACGTGCGCGCCGAGCACCACCCCCCGCGACGCCGCGACACGCGCGACGGCCGCCACCGTGCGCTCGTCACCCGCGTGCCCGCCGCACGCCAAGTTCGCGCTCGTGACGACGCCCAGCAGCGCCTCGTCGACGCCCACGACGCCGGGCTCCCACGCGTCGTAGCCTTCGCCCAGGTCGCAGTTGAGGTCCACGGCACCACCCTGCCACCGCGCCGTGCCCGACGACCGCCGCCGTCCCCCTGTCCGGCCGAGGGAGCACGATGACCGCGCACGACCCCGCCACCCCGAGCTCCGCCGCCACGGACCCCGCCGCCAGGGGCCCCGCCCCGCGCGACGAGGTCGCGGTCCGCGCCGCGCGCGACGCCGACGTCGCGGGAGTCTGCGCGTTCGGCGAGGCGCACGTGCGGCCGCACTACGCGCCGCTGATCGGCGCGGCGGCCGCCGACGAGCAGGTACGACGCTGGTGGAACCCGCCGTACGTGCAGGCGGCGGTCGCCGCCGGCGACGTCGTCGTCGCCGAGCAGGGCGGTCGCGTCGTGGGCGTGGCGCAGCACGGCCGGGCCGGGCCCGACCACGTGGTCTACAAGCTCTACGTCGCACCCGACCTGCGCGGGTGCCGGCTCGGCCCGCGGCTCCTCGCCGCGCTCGTCGACCGGCTCCCGGCGGACGTCGACCGGCTGCTCGTCGAGCACGTCGCCGCCAACCGCCGCGCCGCCGCGTTCTACGAGCGCGAGGGGTTCGTGGTGGACCGCGTCGACCCGCACCCGAGCGGTGACCCCGCGCTCGCGACCGTGTGGCGCGTGCGGAGCCTGCGCGGGTGAGCGTCGGCGTGCCCACGTGCCGCCGTCGACCCCGTCCGGAGCACACCTGCGCGGGTGCGAGCATGGTCGCGTGGAGTCCGACGAGCTGCTCGACGTGCTGCTCGCCGGTGGACGACGAGCCGACCGTGCGACCCACGTGCGCCACCTGCCGGCCCGCGCGGGCGAACGCGGGCCGTGGCCCACGTGGGCGGACCCGGACCTCGTGCGCGGCTACCGCGCGCTCGGCGTCGAGGCGCCGTGGCGGCACCAGGTGCAGGCGGCCGAGGCCGCGTGGGCCGGTCGGCACACCGTCCTGGCGACCTCGACCGGGTCCGGCAAGTCCCTGGCCTACTGGCTGCCCGCACTCAGCGCGGTGCGCGGCCGCGCCGCGGAGGCGTCGCTGGACCCGGGCCGCATCGAGTCCGCCCGGCGCCGCGCGGGCGTGCTGTACCTGTGCCCGACGAAGGCGCTCGCGGCCGACCAGCTCGCGGCCGTCGAGCGGCTCCTGGCGGCCGCGCAGGTGCGTGACGTGCGCGTGGCGACCTGCGACGGTGACACCTCGCCCGACGAGCGGCGCTGGGTCCGCGACCATGCCGACGTCGTCCTGACCAACCCCGACTTCCTGCACTTCTCGTTCCTGCCGCAGCACGAGCGCTGGTCCCGCCTGCTCGCGTCGCTGCGCTACGTGGTGCTCGACGAGTGCCACGCGTTCCGCGGGGTGTTCGGCGCGCACGTCGCGCTGGTCCTGCGACGCCTGCGCCGGCTCGCCGCCGCGTACGGCGCCACGCCGACGTTCGTCCTCGCGTCCGCGACGACCGCCGACCCCGAGCAGAGCGCCGCGCGGCTCCTGGGCGTCGCGCCCGCCGAGGTCGAGGCCGTCACGGTCGACGCGTCGCCCGCCGGACGCAAGACCGTCGTGCTGTGGCAGCCCCCCGAGCTGCCCGGTCACGGGTCCGACGCGCACACGCCGTGGGCGTCGCTGCTGCCCGACGAGGACCCCTGGGCGACCCCGGGCGAGCCCGAGGACCGCCCCCGGCGCACGGCGACGGCCGAGGTCGCGGACCTGCTCGCGGACCTCGTCGCGCACGGCGGGCGCACGCTCGCGTTCACGCGCTCGCGCCGCGCCGCGGAGTCGGTCGCCACCACGACGCGCGAGCACGTGGGGGCCGTCGACCCCGCGCTGCGCGGCACGGTCCAGGCGTACCGCGGCGGCTACCTGCCCGAGGAGCGACGTGCGCTCGAGCAGGCCATCCGCACCGGGTCGCTGCGCGCGCTCGCGACCACCAACGCGCTCGAGCTGGGCGTGGACATCTCCGGCCTGGACGCCGTGCTCATCGCGGGCTGGCCCGGCACGCGGGTGTCGTTCTGGCAGCAGGCGGGCCGCGCCGGACGGGCGGGGGCCGACGGGGTCGTCGTCCTGGTCGCGCGCGAGGACCCGCTCGACACCTACCTGGTGCACCACCCCGAGGCCGCACTCGACGCCCCCGTCGAGGCCACCGCGTTCGACCCGACCAACCCGTACGTGCTCGCGCCGCACCTGTGCGCCGCCGCGGCCGAGCGCCCCGTGCGGACCGACGAGCTCGACCTGTTCGGCGAGCGCGCCGCGGCCGTGCTCGACGACCTCGTCGCGCACGGCGTGCTGCGTCGCCGCCCGTCCGGGTGGTACTGGACGCACGCCGAGCCCGCGTCGCGCCTGACCGACCTGCGCGGCTCGGGCGGCAACCCGGTGCGCGTGGTCGAGTCGGAGACCGGCCGCGTGCTCGGCACGGTCGACGCCGCGTCCGCCGACGCGACGCTGCATCCCGGCGCGGTCTACGTGCACCAGGGCGCGACGTTCGTCGTGGACGACCTGCACCACGCCGACGACGTCGCGCTCGTCACCCGGCGGGACGTCGACTACGGGACCTGGGCGCGCTGGCTCACCACCACCGCGGTGGTCGACGTCGTCGACGAGCGCCGGTGGGGCCCGGTCACCTGGCACCTCGGGACCGTCGACGTCACGTCGCAGGTGCTCGGGTTCCAGCGCAAGCACCTGCCGGACCTGGCCGTGCTCGGCTACGAGGACCTCGAGCTGCCCGCCCGCACGCTGCGCACCTCGTCCGTCTGGTGGACCGTGCCCGCGTCCGTGCTGGAGGAGGCGGTCGTGACGCTCGAGGCGCTGCCCGGCGCCCTGCACGCCGCCGAGCACGCCTCCATCGGGCTGCTCCCCCTGCTCGCCACGTGCGACCGCTGGGACCTGGGCGGACTGTCGACCGCCCTGCACCCGGACACGGGCGAGGCGACGGTCTTCGTCCACGACGCCCACCCCGGCGGCGCGGGGTTCGCCGAGCGCGGCTTCCACCTGGGCGCCACGTGGCTGCGCGCGACGCGCGACGCCATCTCCTCCTGCCCGTGCGCCACCGGTTGTCCCGCGTGCGTGCAGTCCCCCAAGTGCGGCAACGGGAACCACCCCCTCGACAAGGCCGCCGCCCTGCGCCTGCTCGACGCGGTCCTCGCCCACGCCGCCGGCTGACCGAGACTGCGTGCGCGCCGCTCGCGGTCCGGCGCGGGCGTGCGCACGGACCGACGAGCCGACGGCCCGCGCCTGCACGTCCACCGTCACGATCCCGCCGGCGCCGAGCGCGCACGCCACCAGCTCGACCCCGTTGCGCACGGCGGCCTGCTCGGCGTGCGCGCACGCGCTCGCGGCCTCCGCACCATGCTGGGCCCGGGTCGCGGCTGCGAGCGCCGCGAGGTCCGCCCCCGCCTGCGCCCGCCCGCGGGCCGCGTGCGCGGCCACCACCGTGGCGACCGCGCCGCAGCCGAGCAGCGCCGCGAGCGCGACCGCGAGCATCAGGGCGGTTCCCGCACCGCGCTCGTCGCGCCAACCGATGCGCGCGTGCCGCCCGCGGTCCCCGGACCGTTCGAGACTCACGGCTCCTCCCAGGCGGTCGCCGCGCCGCGGACGGTCAGGGCCTCACCCAGCCCGGCGACGGGGAACGCCGACGCCACCGACACGGTGACCCAGCCGTCGTCGCGCGCGAGGTCGACCCGGGCGGCGTCTCCCGCGACGTGACGCGCACCCGCGACGGCCGCCGCGTCGTCCTCCCCGAGCGCCGCGAGCCGGGCCGCCGTGCGGGCCGCCTCCGCGCAGCGCTGCTGCACCACGCCCGCCGCGCTCACGCCCAGCACCACGAGCAGCAGGACGGCCACCGCGGGCAGGCCGACCGCGAGCTCCGCCGTCACCGCCCCGCGGTCGGCCTGCCCGCGCCTCACAGGGACAACGCCTGCTTGACGATCCCGCTGAGCAGCCCGCGCACCTCGTTGCTCTTGAGGATCACGACGAGCAGCCCCGCGAAGCCGACCGCGGCGAGCGTCGCGATCGCGTACTCCGCGGTCGCCATGCCGGCGTCCCGGGTCCCGGCCGCGAGCCTGCGCGCGACGCGCTGCGGGACCCAGCCCGGCGCGCGTCGCTGCCCGTCGCCGCGGTCGTCGCGCGCACCCTCGTCGGGCGTGGTGCGCGGGCGCTGCGCGAGTGCCGTGCCGTCCATCGAGCACCTCCTGTCTGCCGGCTCGCGCCGGCGTCGGTCGTCCGCCGGCCCGTCGGGCACGGTCGGTGGGCGGTGGTCGCCCGGCCGGTCGGACCCGGCCGCGGCCAGCGTCGTGCGCCCGCCGCGCGTGTGCCGGCGTGCTCGGCGCATCTGGGGACGGGCCGCCCCGGTCGGCGGGCTGTGGTCGGGTGGAGGGCAGGCGTCACGGGAGCACTCCGTCGAGCAGCCCGGCGCCGAGTCCCATGACGAGCGGCACCAGGCCGAGCAGTGCGAACGCGGGCAGGAAGCACAGACCGAGGGGCAGCACGAGGTGCACCCCGAGCGAGGCGCCCGCCGTCCGGACACGACGACGACGGTCGCGCCGCACCGCAGCCGCCCGGGCGCGCGCCGCCGGTCCCGGCGCGGCACCGGTCGCCCACGCCTGTTCGAGGCAGTCGCGCACGTCATGGACCTCCGGCGGCGCGTCCGCCCACGCCGCGGCCCAGGACGCCCCGAGCACGAGCGCGGCACCGGCGGCGTCGACCGCACGGCCCGCGGCCCCGCCCGCCGCGGCACCCACCGCCCGCAGCGCGCGCGGCAGCGACGCACCCGACGCCACCGCCGCGTCCACGAGCTCGAGCAGCAGCACGGGGTCGACAGGTGGCGCCGCCCGCTCGGCCGCGACGCGCGCGGCTCCTCCTGGCGCACCCGGGCTCCGGCGCGCCACGACCCACGGGATCACCACGAGCGAAGCACCCACGGCCGCGAGCACCACGTCAGCCACCTCCGCGCGCAGCCCGGGCGACGAGACGCCGCGTCCATCCCCGCCCGACGAGCAGGAGCACCACCCCCGCGACGCCCGCCAGGCTCCCCAGGCCACCGCCGAGCAGCACCCCGAGCGGGTCGGCACCCAGCAGCGCACCGAGACCGACACCCAGCATCGGCAACCACCCCAGGACCCGCGCCGTCGCGCGCGGACCGGCGAGCGCCGCCTCGACGTCGTCGCGCTCGGCCGCGTCGGCCGCGAGCGAGTCGCTCACGTGCAGCAGCATCGCGGCCAGCGGCGCACCGAGCTCGTGCGCGGTGCGTGCGGCCGCGACCACGGCCGCAGCCCGCTCGACGAGCTGCTCGTCGTCGCGCCGGCCCAGCCGACCGCGGCGCCCGCACGCGGCGACCAGCGCGGCGAGCTCAGGCACGTCGCCGTCGACGGGGCGGCCGAGCGCCGACGCCCACGCGGCACCGGGCGGACGACCCGCACGCAGCTGCGCACCGACCGCCACCAGCACGTCCTCGAGGTCCCGGCCCGAGCCGGGGGCGTCACCGCGTGGCGACGGGTCAGGCGCGGACGTCCGCAGGAGCGCCCGGCGCGGCCCGACTCCCGCGACCACCAGGACCGCGGCCGCGCTCGCCATCCCCACGACCACGCTCACGGGGCGCGCCCGGCCGGCGCGAGCGCGACGGGCCGCGCGAGCGCAGCGGGCGGCGCGAGCGCGACGGGCGGCCCGCCGCGGTCACCGGCGCCCGCGTCGTCGGCCGGCCCGATGCGCGCGCCGAGCCCGATGCGCGCCGCGAGCCGTGGCCAGCCGGGACCGCGGCGCACACCACCGGCCTCGTCCACCTCGACTGCCGTGCGCACGTCCAGCCCGTCGGACGAGCGCCCGACGACGGCCACCTCCGCGAGCATCCGCCGCGTCCGCCCCGGCCCGGTCCGGCGCAGGTGCAGCACCGCGTCGAACGCCGCCGACGCCTGCGCGGCGGTCGCCTCGCGGCCGAGCCCCGCGAGCGCGGCCAGTGCCTCGAGCCGGGCCGGCACGTCGGCAGCCGCGTTGGCGTGCACGGTCGCGCAACCGCCGTCGTGGCCGGTGTTGAGGGCGGCCATCACCTCGCGCACCTCGGCGCCGCGGCATTCGCCCAGCACGATCCGGTCGGGCCGCATGCGCAGCGACTGGCGCACGAGCTCGGCGAGGTCCACCCGGCCGACGCCCTCGACGTTCGCCCGGCGCGCGAGCAGCCGCACGACGTGCGGGTGCTGCGGCGCGAGCTCGCCGGACTCCTCGATCACGACGATCCGCTCGTCGTGCCCCGCCCAGGCGAGCAGCGCGGCCAGCAGCGTCGTCTTCCCGGCGCCCGTGGCCCCGGAGACGAGGAGGTTGGCGCGCGACTCGACCAGGGCGTGCAGCACGCCGACGAGACCGGGCGCGACCGTCCCGACGCGCACGAGCTCGGGCATGGACAGCGTGCGCTGCCGCACCACGCGCAGGCTCAGCAGCGTGCACCCGCCCGCGACCGGGGGCAGCACCGCGTGCAGGCGCGTGCCGTCGGGCAGGCGTGCGTCGACCGTGGGCGCCCCGTCGTCGAGCCGTTGCCCGCCGGCGGCGGCGAGCCGCACCGCGAGCGCGCGCACGTCGTCGTGCGCCCCGAGGTCGACGTCGGTGCGGGTGAGGCGCCCGTCGAGCTCGACCCACACGTCCCGCGGGCCGTTGACGAGCACGTCGCTGACCCTCGGGTCGTCGAGGAACGGCTGCAGCGGCCCGGCACCGAGGATCGCGGCGCGCACGGCCTGCACCGCCGTGGGCAGCGCTGCCGAGCCGAGCACCGTCCCGCGTTCACGCGCGACCTGCTCGACGGCGCGGGCGAGCTCGTGGTCGCCCGGCGTGGTGCCACGCAGCCGCTCGCGCACGGCGTCGACCAGCTCGCCGGCGAGCACCGGGGACCCGGCCGGCGGGAGCCCACCGACCCCGGGTCCACCGCCCGCGCGCCCACCGACCCCGCGCGCATCGGTCGTGAGCGCACCGGTCGTGAGCCCACCGGCCGCCAGCGCACCGGCCGCCAGGGCACCGGTCGCGTGCGCACCGCCGCTCACCAGGGCCCTCGCACGACGGCCGCGGGCTCGTCGCGCACCGCGACCGGGCTGCCGGGCGACGGCGCGTCCCGCACGACCGCGCGGGCGACGCGCGCGGCGGCCCGCGCCACGGCGCCGGTGAGCGGCACACCACCTCGCTCGGTCGCCGCGGCGGTCCGCCGGTCGACCCCGAGGCGGGCCAGGACCGGCAGGTCGACGGCGTGCGCGAGCTCGTCGGACCCCAGCCCTCCGGGCGACGGCCCGGTCGTCACCAACCCGACGAGCGCACCGTGCGCGACGAGCGTCCCGCGCAGCGCGAGGAGCCCGGCGGCGGACCGCAGATCGCGCGGCGCGACGACGACGACCGCATCGCAGACGGGCGCGAACGAGTCACCGGTGACGACGCCGACCCGTTCGAGGTCGAGCACGACGACCCCGCACACGCCGCCGAGCGCGTGCAGCACGTCGGCCAGCACGCCGGCGTCCGGCAGCCCCGGCCGGTGCCGGTCCGCGGAGAGCACGGCGCACGGACCCCAGCGCGGCAGCAGGGCGAGCACCTGGGCACCGTCGACGTCGCCGCGCGCCGAGGTCAGGTCGGGCCAGCGCACACCGTCGCTGTCCTCGAGCGCGAGCAGCACGTCGACCCCCGCCGAGCAGCGGTCGAGGTCGACGAGCGCGGTGGCGGTCCGCCGCGCGAAGCGCGCCGCGAGCGCGGCCGCGAACGTCGACGCCCCGGCTCCCCCACGCGCCCCCACGACGCCGACGACGAGCGCGCGGCCACGCTCCGTGCGCGCCCCGACCGGGGTGGGCCAGGCGGGCGGTGCGGCGAGCGCGGGCGTCGTGGGACGCGGCGACGGCGCGCCCCACGCCGCCGCCGCGCCGTCCGGACCACGAGGCGGGACGGCGACCGGCGCGTCGAGCACCGGGCGGGGGGTGCCGCCGTCCCGACCTCGCCATGTCGCTCCAGGGAGCTGCGTCACCGTCCACCTCCGTCACGTCCCGGACGACGCCGACGCTGCCGCACGCCGCGCACGGCCGAAGCACGCAGGGCGCCGGCTGTGGACGGACGGTGCGCGTCGGGGGGCTGGGGTCGGGTGGGCGGACCGGAGCCGAACGGGGGTGCGGTGTGGGCGGCCCTCGCTACGCTCGCGGGGTCCGGCTCGATCGACGAGCGCATCCGACGGGCGCATCCGACGGGCGCATCCGACGAGCGCATCCGACGAGACAGCCCGACGAGACAGCCCGACGAGACAGCCGACAAGACAGCCCGACGAGAGGAGTGCGGATGTCCGACGACGCCCCCGCGCACCGCTCCGCGCCCGACGCGCACCGGGGGTCGCACCCGCGCTCCGCCGCGTTCTTCGACCTCGACAAGACGATCATCGCGACGTCGTCGGCCACCGCGTTCTCGCGCGGCTTCCTCGCCGAGGGGCTGCTCACCCGCCGGAACGTGCTGCGCACGGCGGTCGCGCAGCTCCTCTACCTCATGGGTGGCGCGGACGCCGCCCAGACCGAGCGCCTGCGCGCGAGCCTGTCGCGCACGGTCACCGGCTGGCCCACCGAGCAGGTCTCGCAGATCGTCGCCGAGACGCTGCACGAGGCGATCGACCCGACGGTCTACGCCGAGGCGGTGGACCTCATCGCGGAGCACCACGCGGCCGGCCGTGACGTCGTGATCGTCTCCGCGTCAGGCAGCGAGATCGTCGAGCCGATCGCGGCGGTGCTGGGCGCGGACCACGTCGTCGCGACGCGCATGCAGGTGGTCGACGGCCGGTACACCGGCGAGATCGACTTCTACGCGTACGGCGAGAACAAGGCCCGGGCGATCCGCGATCTCGCGGGCACGCACGGCTACGACCTGGCGGAGTGCTTCGCGTACTCGGACTCGATCACGGACGCACCGATGCTGGGGACGGTCGGGCACGGGTTCGCCGTGAACCCGGACCGGGCGCTGCGCCGGCTCGCGGCGGAGTCCGGGTGGGGCGTGCTGACGTTCCGCCGGCCCGTGCCGCTGTTCGCGTTCGACCGCGAGGCCCGTGTCGCGAGCGCGGTCGTCGTCGGCGCAGCGGTCGCAGGCGTGGTGGCCTGGTGGTGGTGGTGGCGCCGGCGCACGCGCCCGAGATGACCGGTTCGCGCGGATCAGCGTCCGCATGCCGGACGTGAGTCTTGCCATCCGACGCCGGGCTCGTCGCTGACCTGCGACGACGCGCGTCCCACTACCGCCGCGGCGGGAACCGGCGTATCACAGTGAGCACAACTGCAGAGCCGCGAAGGCACCCACGCGCAGGTGTTGCCCACCTTCGGGCAGGTCGACCGGGCTGGTCCCGTTGCGAACCATTCGAGTGCACGCATGATCACCCTCGCGGCAGCAGCTCCGACGACGGCGTCCTCCGGGACGCCGTCGTCTTGCGTCCACACGACGAGAGCGCTGACGTCAGAGCGGTGACGTCAGCGCGGTGATGTCACTGCGGTGGGGTCAGGCGGCCCGCGAGGACGGCGTCCGCCACCTGGCGCGCCTGCGCAGCACCCGCGACCACGGCGTCGGCGTACGTGCCGAACCAGGCAGCGACGCGCTGCGGCTCACCGGTCGCATAGCCGGCGACCGCGGCGACGTACTGCTGCGGCGCCGCGGCCCAGACGACCTCGGGCAGCACGGAACCGGTCGGGTCGAGCCCGCCGGTCGTGGCGAGCGCGCGCGCGACGGCCCGCGCGACCAGCCCGTTGCCCGCGACGAACGGCCGGACCGCGAGCACCTCGGCGTGCACGAGCGCGGCGACGACGAGCGCGGGGGCCTGCGTGGTCGCGATCGTGCGGGCCAGCAGGTCGACCCGGGCGGCGACCTCGCGGCCGGTGGGTGCGCGGCCGAGGCCGCGCTGGTCGAGGGCGGGCTCGTCGGTGCGCAGGCGCCCGAGCTGCTCGACGGGCAGCCAGCCCGCACCGACGAGCGTGTGCGCGCGCGCCAGGAGCTGCGGCAGCGGTGGCAGCGCGGCGGCCTGCTGCGCGCCCAGGTCGGGCACGAGCGCGTCGACGAACGAGGCTCCGCGAAGGGCCCCGACGAGCACGGCCTCGGCGCCCGCCTCGCGCGCCGGCCCGCCGGTGCCCCCGCGCGCCGAGGCGTCGGTGTCCGAGCGCGCCGAGGCGTCGGTGTGCCCGAGCGCCGTGCCGCCCGTCGCGAGGGAGCGCACCAGCTCGAGCGGCAGCCGGGCGCCCTCGAGCGCCGCACTGGCGTGCGCGGCACGCAGCCCGGCCTCGGCGCGCACCTCGCGCCACCGCCGCCGGTACGCCTCGTGCCATCGCAGCTCGGCGCACGCGGAGCGTGCTCGTCCGACGGCGTCGGCCGTCACGTCGACCCACCCGGCCAGCGCATCCTGCGTCACCGCTCGAACCTACCGGCCCCCACCACCCTCGGACCCCCGCCGCCCCCACCCCCGCCCGCGAGGTCGTGAGTCTGCCGGTGGGTCGCGCGGATGACCGCGCGACTGACCGAGAGACGCACGCCCCCGCGGGGGATCCGCGACTTCACGGCACGGGGGTGGGGGCGGGCGGCGGGGGCGGGCGCTCGGCGCGACGGGGGGCGTGGGCGGCGACAGACTGGCGCCATGGTCGGGCCGAGCGTGTCGTCGTCCATCACCGCGCGCCTGCACGTCGCCGCGCGGCCCACCGCGGTCAGCGAGCTGACGACGGCGATCGAGCAGGCGGGCGGCATCGTCACGGCGCTGGACGTGACCGCCTCGGGGCACGAGCAGATGCAGGTGGACGTCACGTGCGCGACCCTCGGCGAGGAGCACGCGCAGCAGATCGTCGCCGCGCTCGGCGCGCTCACCGGGGTGGCGGTCGACCGGGTCTCGGACCGCACGTTCCTGCTGCACCTGGGCGGCAAGCTCGAGATCACGTCCAAGGTGCCGCTGCGCAACCGCGACGACCTGTCGATGGCGTACACGCCGGGCGTCGCGCGCGTGTGCGAGGCGATCGCGGCCCGCCCGGAGGACGCACGCCGCCTCACGATCAAGCGCAACACCATCGCGGTCGTCACGGACGGCACGGCGGTGCTCGGGCTCGGGGACATCGGCCCGCTGGCGGCGCTGCCGGTGATGGAGGGCAAGGCGGTGCTGTTCAAGCGGTTCGCGGACATCGACGCTTTCCCGATCGCGCTCGACACCACGGACGTGGACCAGATCGTCGAGGCGGTGTGCGCGATCGCGCCGGTGTTCGCGGGCATCAACCTGGAGGACATCAGCGCGCCGCGCTGCTTCGAGGTCGAGCGCCGGCTGCGGGAGCGGCTGGACATCCCGGTGTTCCACGACGACCAGCACGGCACGGCGATCGTCGTGGTCGCGGCGCTGACGAACGCGCTCCAGGTGGTGGGCAAGCGGATCGAGGACGTGCGGATCGTGCTCTCGGGTGCGGGTGCGGCCGGCACCGCGGTGCTCAAGCTGCTGCTCGCGGCGGGGGCCGACGACGTCGTGGTGGCGGACGTGGACGGCGTCGTGCACCCCGACCGGCCGGGCCTGACGCCGCAGCTGCGGTGGACGGCGGCGGCGACGAACCCGCGCGGCGTCTCCGGGACGATCGGGGACGCGCTCGTCGGCGCGGACGTGTTCATCGGGGTGTCGGCGCCGGACGTGATCACGGGCTACGAGGTGTCCCGCATGGCGGGCGACGCGATCGTGTTCGCGCTCGCCAACCCGCGCCCGGAGGTCGACCCGGACGACGCCGCGCAGTACGCCGCGGTCGTCGGCACGGGCCGCTCGGACTTCGCGAACCAGATCAACAACGTGCTCGCGTTCCCGGGCGTGTTCCGCGGTCTGCTCGACGCGCAGGGCCACCGCATCACGGACGCGATGCTGCTCGCGGCCGCGGGCGCGCTCGCCGCGGTGGTCCGGCCGGACGAGCTGAACCCGACCTACATCGTCCCGAGCGTCTTCAACCCGGAGGTGACGACGCGCGTGGCGGCCGCGGTCGCGGCGGCGGCCCGGGGCGACTGACCGAAGGGCGAGCCCGACGGCCGGCCGGCCGGACGCTCAGCGGAACGCGCCGCGCGCGTACTGCGGCTGGTAGCCCGTCGAGCCGACCGCCTCGAGCGGCACGCTGCCGCCCGCGTCGTCACCCGCGGGCAGGGCGTCGAGCCGCTCGCCGAGCTCGTACGCGGCGCGCAGCGGCCACGACGGGTCGCGCAGCGCGACGCGCCCGAGCAGCACGGCGTCCGCGTCGCCCGCCGCGAGGACCTCCTCCGCGAGGCGCGGCTCGTCGAGCAGCCCGACGGCGGCGACGGGCAGACCGCCCACCTCCCGCACGCGCCGCGCCAGTGGCACCTGGTAGCCGGGCTCGACCGGGATCGAGGCGGGCGCGTTACCGCCCGACGAGACGTCGACGAGGTCCACGCCGTGGCCGGCGAGCCCGCGCACCACCTCGGCGACGTCGTCGACCGTGAGCCCGCCGGGGGTCCAGTCGGTCGCCGAGACCCGCACGAGCAGCGGCCGGTCGTCGGGCCACACGGCCCGCACGGCGTCGACGGTCTCGACGAGCAGCCGCGCGCGGTTCTCGGGCGACCCGCCCCACTCGTCGTCGCGGGTGTTGGACAGCGGCGAGAGGAACTGGTGCAGCAGGTACCCGTGCGCGGCGTGCACCTCGACGACGTCGAACCCGGCGGTCACGGCACGGCGCGTGGCTGCGGCGAACGCCGCGGGCACGGCGGCGACCTCGTCGGGCGTCATCGCGGCGGGCGTCGCGAGGTCGGGGAACGCGAGCGCGGACGGCGCGACGGTGGCCCAGCCGCCCTCGGCGGGCGGCACCGAGCCGGACCCGTGGCCGAACGGGCGGTGCACCGAGGCCTTGCGCCCGGCGTGGGCGAGCTGCACGCCGATGCGCGTGCCCCGCGCGTGCACGAAGTCGGTGACGCGGCGCCACGCCACCGCGTGCTCGTCGGACCACAGCCCGGCGTCCTGCGGCGAGATGCGACCCTCGGGCACCACGGCGCTCGCCTCGGTGAGCAGCAGCCCGAAGCCGCCCGCGGCGCGCGCACCCAGGTGGACCAGGTGCCAGTCGTCGGGGAAGCCGTCGCTCGAGGAGTACTGGCACATCGGGGCGAGCCAGGCGCGGTTGGTGAACGTGGTGCCGCGCAGCGTGAGCGGGCTGAACAGGTGGGTCACGCGGACGAACATACGACGCGCGGGCGCGCGGGCGTCCGGGCGGCCCTTTCGTCCCACGAGCCGGACGCCCGGCCTTGCGACCCTGGTCGGGTGCTGAGCATCGAGGAGGCCGTCGAGACCCAGGTCGAGGCCGCGCACCACAAGGTCCACCTGCTGTCGACCCCGTGGCTGTTCGCCGTGCGGACCATGCTCGCGGGCGCATACATCGGCATCGGCGTGGTGATCATGGTCGAGGCCGGCGGCCCGCTCGTCGCGGCCGGCAACCCGTTCGCCCCGCTCGTGCAGGGCATGGTGTTCGGCGTCGCGCTGACGATCGTCGTCGTGGCGGGGGGCGAGCTCGCGACCTCCGCGATGATGATGCTCACGCAGGGCGCGATGCGCCGCCGCATCACCTGGGGCATGGGTGGGCTGACGCTGCTCGCGGTGCTCGCGGGCAACCTGCTGGGGTCGATCCTGTTCGCCGCGCTCGTGCACGTCTCCGGCGTGACCGCGCCCGACACCGCCGCGGGCCAGCAGATCGCCCGCATGGTGGAGCACAAGGCGCACGAGACGAACGCGCAGCTGCTCGTGCGCGGCATCCTGTGCAACCTGCTGGTCTGCCTCGCCGTGTGGTGCGCGACGCGCCTGCGCAGCGAGGCCGCGAAGATCGCCGCGATCTTCGCGTGCGTCATGGTGTTCATCACCTCGGGCTTCGAGCACGTGGTGGCGAACATGACGACGATGTCGCTGGGACTCATGGGCGGCCTGCCGGGCGCGACGGTCGCCGAGTTCGCGCGCAACGTGCTGTTCGTCGGCGTCGGCAACACCATCGGCGGTGCGCTGCTCGTCGGCGCGGCCTACGCGTACCGGGCGACGCCGCGCGTGGCCGAGCCGGGGTTCGTCGCGACGACGAGCGCGTCCGACGACGGCCCGACCGCACCGCTGACGGCGGCCGCGTCCGCCGACGAGCCCCTCGACGGGTCCGTCGACACGCCGGGGGTCGCACCCGTCCGGGCTGCGCAGGCGCAGGAGCCCGCCCTACGGTGATCGCGGTGGCGGTGCAGCACGGCACCGCCTCGACCCGGGAGAGCCGTGATGAGCACCTCTGACGACGAGCGTCGCCCCGACCGCACCGGTCCCGACGAGCGGCCGGCACGGGACGCCGCCTCCTCCCCCGCACCCGAGCCGGAGCTCGACACGGGCCGCCACGCCGCGGTCCGACCCGCGCCCGTCGACCCGCCGCCGGCCCGCACGAGCGCGCGCCCGAGCCCGGCCGTACCCGCGGCGTCGGCCGCACCGGCCGCACCCGCAGCACCGGCCGGCCCGGCCGAGCCGGCCGACCCGACGGTCGTCACCGGGCCCGCGGGCACGCCCGCCGACGGCACCCGCGTCCTGCCCGCGACCGACGCACCGACGCGCGAGCCCGCAGCGCAGAAGCCGGACCTGTTCCCGGACGCCCACGCCCCGGCGCGCGCGTCCGTGGGCACGCACGTGCTGGGCGCGCTCGTCGGGCTCGTGCTCGCCCCGCTCGCCGCGGGCGTGCTGCTGCTCGGGCAGTCGCGCATCCTCGCGGCGCAGGTCGTCGGGTGGGATGCGACGCTCGACTGGTCGGGCGTCGTGCTCGTCGCGCTCGGGCTGCTCGCGCTCGGCTGGGTCGCGCTCCTCGCGGCCTGGACGCCCGCCGCGCCCTACACGGGCGGGGCGATCCTCAGCGTGCTGGGTGGTGTGGCGCTGGTGTCGCCCGACGTGGTGCGCACGCAGGTGCTGAACGTCGTCGAGGGGAGCGAGTGGCGTTCCACCGCGGTCGAGGTGACGGTCGCGGGCACGTCCGGGACGCTGCTCGTCGCGGGCTTCCTGGTGCTGCTGGCGGGGGTCGTGGCGACCGCCGCGCACCGGCAGGGCGTGCGGCTGGGCACGTTCCGCGAACGGCACCGCTGAGGCACGGCGCCGCGCTCGTCCGCACCACCCGGCGGACCAGGAACACGGGTCTTCCGGGCACTTCGGTCCGCGACGTGACTAGAGTTCCCCAGCGGAGGGACTTTGGTCCCCGACTCCGACACCCGCACCGATGTCGCTGCACCTGGAGGCCCGCGTGTCCGACCCGACCGCCGGCGGCCTGGAGAACCTGCTCTCCGAGGACCGCCGCTTCCCGCCGTCCGCCGAGTTCGCCGCCCAGGCGAACGCGAGCGCCGATCTGTACTCGTGGGCGAACGCCGACCGACCCGCGTTCTGGGGCGAGCAGGCGCGTGAGCTGCTAACGTGGAGCACACCCTTCGAGCAGACGCTCGACTGGTCGGACGCGCCGGTCGCGCGCTGGTTCGCCGACGGTCGGCTGAACGCCGCGCACAACGCGGTGGACCGACACGTGGAGGCGGGCCGCGGGGACAAGGTCGCGCTGCACTTCGAGGGTGAGGGCGGCGACACGCGCACGCTCACGTACGCGGACCTCCAGCGCGAGGTCTCGCGGGCCGCGAACGCGCTGACGTCGCTGGGCGTCACCACCGGCGACCGGGTCGCGGTGTACCTGCCGATGATCCCGGAGGCGGTCGTCACGATGCTCGCGTGCGCGCGGATCGGCGCGCCGCACTCCGTGGTGTTCGGCGGCTTCTCCGCCGAGGCGCTGCACAGCCGGATCCTCGATGCCGAGGCGAAGCTCGTCGTCACGGCGGACGGCGGCTTCCGGCGCGGCGCGGCCTCGGCGCTCAAGCCGGCCGTCGACGAGGCGCTCGCGAAGGGCGCCCCGAGCGTCGAGCACGTGCTCGTCGTCAAGCGCACCGGCCAGCCGGTGGAGTGGACCGAGGGTCGCGACGTGTGGTGGTCGGACGTCGTCGACACGGCGTCCGACGAGCACACCCCGGTCGACGTCGAGGCCGAGCACCCGCTGTTCATCCTCTACACCTCGGGCACCACGGGGAAGCCGAAGGGCATCTTCCACACCACGGGCGGCTACCTGGCGCAGGCGGCGTACACGCACCTCAACGTCTTCGACCTCAAGGCCGAGACGGACGTGTACTGGTGCACGGCCGACGTCGGCTGGATCACCGGGCACACGTACGTCGTGTACGGCCCGCTGGTGAACGGCGCGACGCAGGTGATCTACGAGGGCACGCCGGACACGCCGCACCGCGGCCGCTGGTGGGAGATCGTGCAGAAGTACGGGGTGACGATCCTCTACACGGCGCCCACGGCGATCCGCACGTGCATGAAGTGGGGCGAGGAGATCCCCGCGCAGTTCGACCTGTCGTCGCTGCGCGTGCTCGGGTCGGTGGGCGAGCCCATCAACCCCGAGGCGTGGATGTGGTACCGCCGGGTCGTCGGCGGGGACCGGGCACCGATCGTCGACACGTGGTGGCAGACCGAGACGGGCGCGATCATGATCAGCCCCCTGCCCGGCGTCACGGAGACCAAGCCGGGTTCCGCGCAGGTCCCGCTGCCGGGCATCGCCGCGGACGTCGTGGACGACGAGGCACACTCGGTGCCGGACGGCTCCGGGGGCTACCTGGTGCTCACCGAGCCGTGGCCCGCGATGCTGCGCGGCATCTGGGGCGACCGCCAGCGCTACGTCGACACGTACTGGTCCCGCTTCCGGGGTCTGTACTTCGCGGGTGACGGCGCGAAGAAGGACGAGGACGGCGACATCTGGCTCCTCGGCCGCGTCGACGACGTCATGAACGTCTCCGGGCACCGGCTGTCGACCACGGAGATCGAGTCCGCGCTGGTCTCGCACCCGTGGGTCGCGGAGGCCGCGGTCGTCGGCGCGGCCGACGAGACGACCGGCCAGGCCGTCGTCGCGTTCGTGATCCTGCGCGGCGACTCCGAGGCGGGGGACCTGCCCGCGCAGGACGTGCAGACGACGCTGCGCAACCACGTCGCCAAGGAGATCGGCCCGATCGCCAAGCCGCGCCAGGTGCTCGTCGTCGCCGAGCTGCCCAAGACGCGCTCGGGCAAGATCATGCGTCGCCTGCTGCGGGACGTCGCCGAGAACCGGCAGGTCGGCGACGCGACGACCCTCGCGGACTCGTCCGTGATGGACCTCATCGCCCAGGGGCTCTCCACCCCGGCGGCCGCGTCGCAGGACTGAGCACGCACGCCCTCGGGCCCGGGTCGTCGTCGAGACGGCCCGGGCTCGAGGCACGCGTGCCCGCGTCCGTCCGTGGCCGGTGCGGACGGAATCGATTAGCGGGTCCTCGTCGGACCGTGCGGGTGGTTGGGTGTCGCCCGTGCGCGCCTCGGCGGGCACTCAGCCAACCCATCGGTCACGACGTCGTGACCACGGACACCAGTGGATCTTCGGCAGACCCCACAGCCCAGTCGCCGAGGCTCTCAGGAAAGAGGATTTCCATGAGGTCTCGACCCCTGCTCGCCGGCGCCGCCGCGGCCGCCCTCGTCGCCGCGCTCGGCGCGACGGCCCTGGCCACCTCGGCGCACGCCGCCACCCCGCCCGGGCTTCACGTCTCCGGCACGACGCTCGTGGAGAAGGACGGCACCCCGTTCGTCGCACGCGGCGTGAGCCACGCGCACACCTGGTACACCTCGCAGACCCCGACCGCGATCCCCGCGATCCGGGCCGCGGGCGCGAACGCGCTGCGCGTCGTCCTGTCGGGCGGCGACCGGTGGACCAAGAACGACGCGGCGGACGTCGCGAACGTCATCAGCCTGTGCAAGGCGAACAAGCTCATCTGCATGCTCGAGAACCACGACACCACCGGGTACGGCGAGCAGAGCGGCGCCGTCACGCTCGACACCGCCGCGAGCTACTGGGTGGGCATCAGGTCGGCGCTGATCGGCCAGGAGGACTACGTCCAGATCAACATCGGCAACGAGCCGTACGGCAACAACGCCACCGCGAACGCGACGTGGACCGCCGACACCGTCGCGGCGATCAAGAAGCTGCGCGCCGCGGGCCTGCATCACAACATCGTGGTCGACGCCCCGTCGTGGGGCCAGGACTGGGCCGGGATCATGCGCGACAACGCCCAGACGGTCGCGGCGGGTGACCCCGACGGCAACGTGCTGTTCTCGGTCCACATGTACGGCGTGTACAACAACGCGTCGACGATCCGGACGTACCTCGACGCGTTCAAGGCCAAGGGCCTGCCGCTCGTGATCGGCGAGTTCGGCGACATGCACTCCGACGGCGACCCCGACGAGGACACGATCATGTCCGAGGCCGCGGCGCGCGGGATCGGCTACTACGGCTGGTCGTGGTCGGGCAACGGCGGCGGGGTCGAGTACCTCGACATGGTGACCGGGTTCGACCCGGCCCGGAAGTCGACGTGGGGTACGCGCATCTTCGACGGCGCGAACGGCATCAAGGCGACCGCCGTGACGGCGAAGGTCTACGGCGGCGGGACCGACCCGACCCAGGAGCCGACGAACGAGCCCACCGTCGAGCCCACCGTCGAGCCCACCGTCGACCCGACCGACGAGCCCACCCAGGAGCCGACGCACGAGCCCACGACGACGCCGGGCGGCACCTGCACGGCGACGTTCACGGTCGTCGGGCGCTGGCCGGGCGGGTTCCAGGGCTCGGTGAAGGTCACGGCGGGCGCCAGGCCGATCGCGGCGTGGTCGACGTCGTTCACGCTGTCCGGCGCGACGGTCGCGCAGGGCTGGGGCGGCACGTTCTCCGGCACGAGCGCGGTCACGGTCGCGAACGCGGCGTGGAACGGCTCGCTCGCGCCGGGGCAGAGCGCCGAGTACGGGTTCATCGGCTCGGGCACCGCGCCGACGGGCGCCGTCCCGGTCGTCTGCTCCTGACGGACGCACACCCCGTACCGGGGGCCCGGACCGTGCGCCCGGGCCCCCGGCACGTGCGGGTGCGGGCGCGTCAGCGCAGGGCGAGGTGACCCAGCAGCTCGCGCACCGCGTCGCGCCCGGCGCGGTTGGCGCCGACGGTCGACGCGGACGGCCCGTACCCGACGAGGTGCAGGCGTGGGTCGGCGGCGACGCGCGTGCCGTCCATGACGATCCCGCCGCGCGGGCCGCGCAGCCGCAGCGGCGCCAGGTGGTCCAGCGCGGGGCGGTAGCCGGTCGCCCACACGAGGGTCCGGGCGGCGACGTGCGCGTCCCCGCCGACCCACGCACCGAGCCCCGGCACGACACCGTCGAACGGCTCCGCGGCGGGCACGGGCGGCGGCACCGGGTCGTCCCACACGACGCCGTCGGGGACGATCCGGCTGAACGCGGGCCGGGCGCGCAGCACGCCCGCGTCGATGCCGGCGCGGTACGCGTCGGTGAGCGGGAGGCCGGTGACCGAGACGATCGAGCCCGGCGGCAGCCCGGCACGGGTGCGCTCGTCGACGAGCGCGACGGCGGCCCGCCCGAGCTCGGGCGTGAGCTGTCCGTCGCGCCAGGCCGGCGGGCGGCGGGTGACCCAGGTGGTCGTCGTGACGTCCGCGAGCGCGAGCAGCAGCTGCGCGGCCGAGGTCCCGCCGCCGACCACGACGACGTGCCCGTCGGCGAGCGCGCCGGGGTCGAGCACGTCACGCGAGTGGAGCTGGCGGCCGCGGAACGCGGCCCGCCCGGGGTAGGTGGGCCAGAACGGCTTGCGCCATGTCCCCGACGCGTTGACCAGGCCACGCGCGCGCCAGAGCACCTCCTCGCCCGGCGAGTCGACGAGGTGCGACGTCACGACGAGGCGTCGTCCGCCTGCGGGCGCCTCGTCGGCGTCCTCGTCCTCGACGCGCGTCACGGCCACGGGCCGCTGCACGTGCAGGCCGAACGCCTCCTCGTACTGCGCGAAGTAGTACGGCACCGCGTGTGCGGCGCTCTCGGCGGGGTCGGGCACGAGCAGGGGCATGCCCGGCAGGTCGTGCACGCCGTGCGCGTCGGACACGCGCATGCCGGGCGGGCGGTGCTGCCACGCGCCGCCGGGCGCCGGGGCGTCGTCGAGCACGACGAACGTCGCCTCCGCGTCCTGCCAGCCGCGGTCGCCCACGGGCACGAGCCCGGCCTTGTGGAGGTGGTACGCCGCGGAGAGGCCGGCCTGGCCGGCGCCGATCACGACGACGTCGACGTCGACGACCGGGCGCGTGGGTGCCTCGGTCGCGGCGGCCCGGCGCGAGCGGCGGGTCGAGCGCGAGGGCTGCGGCACGTCCGGCGCGGCGCGCCGGCCCGGGGCGCCGGTGGCCGGGGCGGCCTGCTCGGGGTCCGCCCGCGCCTGCTCGCCGGTCGCGTCGGACGCCTCGCGCAGGCTGCGGCGGGTCACGCGCCGGGTGGCCGACGGGTTCGTCGGCGCACCGGCGTCCGGCCGATGGTCCAGCGGGTCGGCGGTCGTCGGCAGCGGGGGCATTGTCCTGCTCGGCGAGGCGTCCTCCCTGGTCGGCGCGCCCGTGGGCGCGGTTGCTGCGGGCACCGGGTCACGGTCCCGTCCGCTCACGCGCGAGAGGTCGGGGCTGAGGTCCATGATCGGACCAACGTACGTCACCGTGGGGTCGTGCCACAGGGGGTTCGGCGACCGCCTGCGGGTGGCGTGACGCGACCGGCGTCGAGCCGCAGCCCACGTGTCGCTCGCACGGGTGACCTGGTGCCCCTGACCCGTCTCGCGTGGTGGGATGGGTGGATGGTGGAGCCGACGAAGGCGCGCATCGCGGTGGCCGCACGCCCCGCACCGCTCGCACCCGTGACCGCCGACGCCGTGCGGGCCCTGGCCGCTGCCGCGGCCGTGCACGACGAGGTCGCCCCGCTGTCGGAGCAGCCGCTGCTGTCGCTCGAGTCCGACGAGGCGCACGTCGTGCACCTCGTCGCGACCACCGAGGACGACACCACGGACGTCGCCGACGCGCACGTCGTCGGCTACGCGCAGGTCGACGTCGGCAGCGCGACGACCGCGCGCGCGGAGCTCGTCGTGCACCCGGACCACCGCCGCGCGGGGCTGGGCCGCGCGCTGCTGGACGCCGCCCGCGCGACGGCCGACGAGTCGCCGCGCCGGGCGCTGCACGTGTGGGCGCACGGCGACCTGACCGCGGCGCGGGCCCTCGCGCGCTCCGCCGGCATGGCGGTGGTGCGCGAGCTGTGGCAGATGCGCCTGGAGCTCGCGCGCCGCCCGCAGGCGCCCGACCGCACCCTGCCGACGGGCGTGCGCGTCCGCCGGTTCGTCCCCGGGCAGGACGAGGAGGCGTGGCGTCGCGTCAACTCGCGCGCGTTCGCGCACCACCCCGAGCAGGGCCGGATGACCAGCGCGGACCTGCGGGCGCGCGAGGCCGAGCCGTGGTTCGACCCGGCGGGGTTCCTGCTCGCGGAGCGTGACGGCATGCTGCTCGGCTCGGTGTGGACGAAGGTGCACGCCGCCGGCGAGCACGGCCCCGAGCCCGTCGGCGAGATCTACGTCGTCGGCGTGGACCCGGACGCGCAGGGCCTCGGCCTGGGCGGCGCGCTGACGGACCTCGGGCTGACGCACCTGACCCTGGCCGGGCTGCGTGAGGTGATCCTCTACACGGAGGCCTCGAACGAGGTCGCGATCCGCACATACCGCCGTGCGGGGTTCGAGCGGTCCGCGGTCGACGTGATGTTCGGCGACGACACGCCTCGTTCACCCGGGGATGCCACGATGGGCGCATGACCGACGCGACCGCCCTCGACTCCGAGCTCGAGGCCCGCATCGCCGAGCACCTCGCGCTGGCCGAGGAGGCGCACCGGGACGCCGAGAGCACCCCCCTGCCCGACGACCGCTTCCTCGACCGCGAGCTGTCGTGGCTCGCGTTCAACCAGCGGGTCCTGGAGCTCGCGGAGGACGCGGACCTGCCGCTGCTCGAGCGGGTGCGGTTCCTGGCGATCTTCGCGTCGAACCTCGACGAGTTCTTCATGGTCCGCGTCGCGGGCCTCAAGCGACGCATCGCGACGGGCATCGCGATGACCGCGGCGTCCGGCCTGAGCCCGCGCCAGGTGCTCGAGGCGATCAGCGAGAAGGCGCACGAGCTGATGGACCGGCACGCGCGCGTGTTCGCGGACCAGGTGCAGCCCGCGCTCGCCGCCGAGGGCATCACGCTCGTGCGCTGGCAGGACCTCGGGGACTCCGAGCAGGACCGGCTGCGCAAGTTCTTCCGCCGGCAGATCTTCCCGGTGCTGACGCCGCTCGCGGTGGACCCGGCGCACCCGTTCCCGTACATCTCCGGGCTCTCGCTCAACCTCGCGGTCGTCGTCGTGAACCCCACGACCGGCAAGGAGCACTTCGCGCGCGTCAAGGTGCCGCCGCTGCTGCCGCGGTTCATCGTGGTGGACGCCTCGGGCCGGCCGAGCGCGCCCGACGAGAAGTCGGCGACGGTCGAGAAGGGCCCGACGAGCTTCGTGCCCGTCGAGGACGTCATCTCCGAGCACCTCGAGCACCTGTTCCCGGGCATGGAGGTGCGCGAGCACCACACGTTCCGCGTGACGCGCAACGAGGACGTGGAGGTCGAGGAGGACGACGCCGAGAACCTGCTCAAGGCCATGGAGAAGGAGCTCCTGCGCCGGCGGTTCGGCCCGCCCGTGCGCCTCGAGCTCGCGGAGGGGATCAGCCCGCGCATCCGCACGCTCCTGGTCCGCGAGCTCGGCATGGCCGAGGACGAGGTGTACGAGCTGCCCGCGCCGCTGGACCAGACGGGCCTGAACGTCATCGCGGACCTCGACCGCGCGGAGCTGCAGTTCCCGCGGTTCGTCCCGACGACGCACCGCCAGCTCGCCGAGGTGGAGTCGGCCACGCCGACGGACGTGTTCGCCAAGATCCGCGAGCGCGACATCCTGCTGCACCACCCGTACGACTCGTTCTCGACGAGCGTGCAGACGTTCCTCGAGCAGGCGGCGGCCGACCCGAGCGTCCTCGCGATCAAGCAGACGCTGTACCGCACGTCGGGCGACTCCCCGATCGTCGACGCCTTGATCGACGCGGCCGAGGCCGGCAAGCAGGTGCTCGCGCTCGTCGAGATCAAGGCCCGGTTCGACGAGCAGAACAACATCTCCTGGGCACGCAAGCTCGAGCAGGCCGGCGTGCACGTGGTGTACGGCATCGTCGGGCTCAAGACGCACTGCAAGCTCTCGCTCGTCGTCCGCCAGGAGGCCGACGGCCTGCGCCGCTACAGCCACGTCGGCACCGGCAACTACCACCCGAAGACCGCGCGCCTGTACACCGACCTGGGCCTGCTGACCGCGGACCCGGAGGTCGGCCAGGACCTGACGCGGCTGTTCAACCAGCTCTCGGGCTACGCCCCCAAGAGCCGGTTCCACCGCCTGCTCGTCGCGCCGCGCTCGGTCCGCAGCGGCCTGGTGGAGCGCATCGACCGCGAGGCGCGGGCCGCGCGGGCCGGGCAGCCCGCGTGGATCAAGATCAAGGTCAACTCGATGGTCGACGAGACCACGATCGACGCGCTGTACCGCGCGAGCCAGGCGGGCGTGCCCGTCGACCTGGTGGTGCGCGGCATCTGCGCACTGCGGCCCGGCGTGCCGGGCCTGAGCGAGACGATCCGGGTGCGCTCGATCCTCGGGCGGTTCCTCGAGCACTCGCGCATCTTCGCGTTCGCGCACGCGACACCCGCCGACGACGACGGCTTCACGGGCCCCGAGGTGCTCATCGGCTCGGCGGACCTCATGCACCGCAACCTGGACCGCCGAGTCGAGGCGCTCGTGCGTGTCGCGGACCCCGACCAGGTCGCCGAGCTGGTCGACCTGGTCGACGAGTCCGTCGCGGACACCACGTCCTCGTGGCACCTCGGCCCGGACGGCGCCTGGCGGCGCCACGCGCACGCCGAGGACGGCACCCCGCTGGTCGACCTGCAGTCCGTCCTCATCACGCGCCAGCGGCGGCGCCCGGGCTCGGGCCGGTGACCGTACCGGCACGCGGGGCCGTCCTGGAGGCGGCCGGTGCCCTCGTCTGGCGCGTGCGCACGGGCCGGCTGCAGGTCGCGCTCGTGCACCGGCCCCGGTACCGGGACTGGTCGTGGCCCAAGGGCAAGATCGACCCGGGCGAGACGGTCGTCGAGGCCGCGTGGCGCGAGGTCGCCGAGGAGACCACCCACGACGTGGTGCTGGGCGTCCCGCTGCCCCCGCTCGAGTACCGGCTGTCCGACGGCCGGCTCAAGCGCGTGCACTACTGGGCGGCGCAGGTCGCCGGGCGCCAGGACGCGGCCGCGCTGCGGGCCCGCCCGCCGGTCCCGCGGGCGTCGCGCGACGAGATCGACCAGGTGCGCTGGTACGACGTCGAGGCCGCCGCGGCGCGGCTCACCCGCCCGGCGGACCGGGTGCCGCTCGTCGCGCTCGTCGAGGAGCACGCCCGCGGCCGTCTGGACACGCGCGCGCTCGTCGTCGCCCGGCACGGCAGCGCGCGCTCCCGCGCCGCGTGGCCCGACGACGAGGCCTCACGGCCGCTCACGCCCGACGGGCGCCACCAGGCGGCGGGGCTGGTGCCGGTCGTGTCGGCGTTCGGCGCCGCGCGCGTCGTGACGAGCCCGTGGCGGCGCTGCGTCGAGACCACGCAGCCGTACGCGTCGCACGCGCAGGTGCCGATCGAGCACGTCCCCGCGCTGTCCGAGCACGGGCACGCGGCCGACCCGGGCGCGGTCGTCGAGGTCGTCACGGACCTGCTGCACCGCACGCAGGACGCCCTGCTGTGCACGCACCGGCCCGTACTCCCCACGGTGCTCGAGACGCTCGCCGCGCACGCGCGACGCGGCGCCCGTGAGGCGCTCCCGCCCACGGACCCCTACCTGCGTCCCGGCCAGGTGCTCGTCGCGCACGTCGCGCAGCGCGCCGCGGGACCGCGCGTGGTGGCCGTCGAGGTGCACCGGCCGCTGTGACGTGCGGCACCGGGGCCTGGACCTGGACCTGGACCGTGCCCACGCCCGCGGCGTCGATCGCACCGCTGCGGGGTCTTACGATGGTCGGGCGACGTCGGACCGCGGTAGCCCCGGGCTCCATCTTCAGCCGCTTCGAGCGGCCGCGCGCCGAGAGGCGCTCCCGGTCCGACGTCGCACCCACGACCACCCGGCCGTGGGACCGGATGCACCCCCGCGTCCGGAACCCCCGACCCAGGTCCTGACCAGGAGAGCCCCGGACAGTGGCAGACTTCGGCTGTCACCCCGGGTCCATACCCGCGACACTCGCGTTTCACGTGAGCGTCGTCGTGCAACTAGCCTGATCCCGACCTGCCGCCCCTCCTCCGGAGCCTGAAGTGCGCCTGCGCCTGACACCGCGCGACACCACGTTCTTCGACCTGTTCGCCGCCTCGGCGCAGCACCTCGTCACAGGGTCGAACCTGCTCGGCGAGATGCTCGGTGCGTCCAGCGCCGCCCGCAAGGAGCTCAACAAGCGGATGTCGGAGGCCGAGCACCTGGCCGACGAGGCGACGCACCAGATCATGCGTCGGCTCAACCAGACGTTCGTGACCCCGTTCGACCGCGACGACATCTACATGCTCGCGTCCGCGCTCGACGACTGCATGGACTTCATGGACGAGGCCGCGGACCTCATGGTCCTGTACAAGATCGGCGAGCTGCCGCCGCGCGTCGCCGACCAGGTCCAGGTGCTCCAGCGCGCCGCCGAGCTCACGGCCGAGGCCATGCCCCGCCTGCGCTCGATGGACTCGCTCGCCGAGTACTGGGTCGAGGTCAACCGCCTCGAGAACCAGGCCGACAAGTCCTACCGCAAGCTCCTCGCGCAGCTGTTCGACGAGATCAGCGACCCGATCCTCCTGCTCAAGCTCAAGGAGATCGTCGAGAAGCTCGAGGAGGCCGCGGACGCCTTCGAGAAGGTCGCGAACGCGGTCGAGACGATCGCCCTCAAGGAGTCCTGAGCGTCGTGGAGGTCGCGCTCGCCATCCTCGTCGTCGCGCTCGCTCTCGGGTTCGACTACACCAACGGGTTCCACGACGCCGCGAACGCCATCGCCACGTCCGTGTCGACGCGCGCCCTGACGCCGCGCATCGCGCTGCTCATGGCCGCGGTGATGAACTTCGCCGGCGCCCTGCTCGGTACCGAGGTCGCCGAGACGATCGCGAAGTCGATCGTCGACCTCGGCGACGCGCCCGCGCACACCCAGCTCGTCGTCGTGCTGTGCGCGCTCGTCGGTGCGATCACCTGGAACCTGATCACCTGGTGGTTCGGGCTGCCGTCGTCGTCGACGCACGCGCTCATCGGCGGGCTCGTCGGCGCGGGGGTCGCCGGCGGTCTCGGCGTGTACGGCTCCGCGATCGTCGACAAGGTCGTCCTGCCGATGATCTTCTCGCCGCTCGTGGGCTTCGGGCTCGCGTTCCTCATCATGGTCGCGCTGCTGTGGGTCGTGAAGAACGCCAACCCGTCGCGCGCGACGCGCCGGTTCCGCCTCGCGCAGACCGTCTCCGCCGCCGCGATGGCGCTCGGGCACGGCCTGCAGGACGCGCAGAAGACCATGGGCGTCATCGTCATGGCGCTCGCCGCGGTCGGCTGGGCCGAGCCGGGCGAGATCCCGCTGTGGGTCAAGCTCGCCGCGGCCGCCGCGATCTCCGCGGGCACGTACTCCGGTGGCTGGCGCATCATGCGCACGCTCGGTCGCAAGATCATCGAGCTCGACCCGGCGCGCGGGTTCGTCGCCGAGTCGGTGTCCGCCACGGTGCTCTACGTCAACGCGTTCGTGCTGCACGCGCCGGTCTCGACGACACACACGATCACCTCGGCCATCATGGGCGTGGGCGCGACCAAGCGTCTGTCCGCCGTGCGCTGGGGCGTGGCCAAGAACATCGCGATCGCGTGGATCCTGACGATCCCGCGGCCGCGCTCGTCGCCGCGGTGTTCACGCTGCTCGTGCACCCGTTCCTCGGCTGACCCGCGCCGCGCGGCGGGCCACCCGCACCGCGACGCGGCCCCGGCCCTACTCGAGCCGGCCGGCGCGCCACAGCTGTGCGGCGTGCTCGAGCTCCTCGGCCGTGCGCAGCAGCGCGGACGCGCCGAACGTCTGACGCGTCGCCCCGCGCGGGTCGACCGCGTCCAGGTGGTCGGCGTCGATCGCGGCCCCCGCGGCCAGCACGCGGCAGAACGCGCCCGCCCGCTCGAGCGCGACGTCGAGGTCGCCCGTGTAGACGCCCGAGAGCACGGCGTCGGCCACCGCCCGCACGTCGGCGGGCCCCGGTGCCTGTGCGACGCCCGCGACCACGTCGTGCACCGGGACCGCGGCGGTGCCCTGCCGGTACCGATCGGCGATGGTCTCCGGGTCGCGGCGCACCCACTCGCGCAGCACGTACAGCCGCCACAGCGCGCCGGGCAGCGTCGCGGGCGCGCTGTCGGACCAGAGCCCGGCGACCACGTCCAGCCCCTCGGTCTCGACGAGCGCGACCAGCCGGGCCACCACCTGCGGGTCCTGGTTGGCGCGGCCCTGGTGGACGAGCGCGGCAGCGGTCGTGTGCGCGACCTCGGCACGCAGCGCGGGGTCCAGCTCGCCGGGCAGCTCGTCCGCCGCCTGGGGGTCGAGCATCGCGGGACGCCGGGGCCGGCGCGGTTCGTCGGACATCGTCACCTCCGCGCCCAGTCTCCCCCGCGCGGGCCGTCCGGGCGTCGCGGCCGACGCTGCAGCCGTCGTCGCAGCCGTCGTCGCAGCCGTCGTCGCAGATGGCACCGCGACGGCACCGCGAGCGCTCGTCGTGCACCCTCTCGACGTGCAGCGCACGGGCGTCGGCGTCAGGGTGGACCTCGGGGCGGCGCGACGGGGCCGCGACGTGACGAGAGGGGCGCACACCATGTCCACAGGTCCGGAGGCGTCCACAGGTCCGGAGACCGTCCGCAGCGGCGCGGGCGGCGGGCCGGGGGGTGCCGGGGGTCCCGCGGACGCCCGGCGCAGCCCGCACCACGGGAAGGCCGTCGCGCTCGCCGTGGCGGCGGCGGTCGGCGGGTTCCTGTTCGGCTTCGACTCGTCGGTCATCAACGGCGCGGTCAAGGCGTTCACCGACGAGTTCGGCCTCAGCGACGCGCTGTCGGGCTTCGCGGTCGCGGTCGCGCTGCTGGGCTGCGCGCTCGGTGCCTGGCTGGGCGGTCGGCTCGCGGACCGGTACGGCCGCACGCGCGTCATGTTCATCGGCGCGGTGCTGTTCTTCGTCTCGTCGATCCTGTCCGGTATCGCGTTCGGCGTGTGGGACCTGATCCTGTGGCGGTTCCTCGCGGGGGTCGGCATCGGCATCGCGTCCGTGATCGCACCCGCCTACATCGCGGAGATCGCGCCCGCGGTGATCCGCGGGCGGCTCGGCTCGCTGCAGCAGCTCGCGATCGTCATCGGCATCTTCGCCGCGCTGCTGTCCGACCAGCTGCTCGCGCTGGCGACGCCGGGCGAGGGCGCGGACGCGGCGGGCGAGCTGTGGCTCGGGCTCGAGGCGTGGCGGTGGATGTTCATCGTCGCGGTGGTGCCCGCCACGGTGTACGGGATCCTCGCGCTGCGCATCCCCGAGTCGCCGCGCTACCTGGTGAGCAAGGGCCGCCAGGACGAGGCGCTGGCGGTGCTGACGGACGTGCTCGGCACGCGCGAGGAGGCCGCCGACCGGGTCGCCGAGATCGAGAACACGATCCGCAGCGACGAGCACGCGCCCAAGGCGAGCCTGCGCGGGCCGCGGTTCGGGCTCCTGCCGGTGGTGTGGGTCGGGATCCTGCTGTCGGTGTTCCAGCAGTTCGTCGGGATCAACGTGATCTTCTACTACTCGAACACGCTGTGGCAGGCCGTCGGGTTCGACGAGAGCGACTCGTTCACGATCTCGACGATCACGGCGGTCACCAACGTCGTCGTCACGTTCATCGCGATCGCGCTCGTCGACAAGGTGGGCCGCCGTCCGCTGCTGCTGATCGGCTCCGCGGGGATGGCGGTGTGCCTGGCGGTCATGGCGATCGCGTTCCTCAACTCCTACGAGGTGCCCGACCCGGAGAACGCGGGCGAGGTGCTGACGCAGCTGCCCGACGGCTGGGGCACGACCGCGCTGATCGCCGCGAACGCGTTCGTCGTGTTCTTCGGCGCGACGTGGGGCCCGCTGGTGTGGGTGCTGCTCGGCGAGATGTTCCCCAACCGCATCCGGGCCGCTGCCCTCGGCGTCGCCGCGGCCGCGCAGTGGATCGCGAACTTCCTCATCACGATCTCGTTCCCGCCGCTGCTGGGGGCGTTCGGCGCGTCGGTGCCGTACTTCATGTACGCGCTGTTCGCGGCGCTGTCGTTCGTGTTCACGCTCTGGCGCGTGCCGGAGACGAAGGGCGTCGAGCTCGAGGACATGGAGGGCGTGCGGGTCCAGCGCCGCGGGCAGACCGCCTGACGCGCCCCGCCGGGCCGTCCGTCGCGAGCGCCGCTCCCTGCCGGGGGCGGCGCTCGGCATGTGAGCCACGAGACGCCCGGTTTCGTTGCATGCTGCACACATCGGCGCGTACAGTTGCATGCAGCAACCACCAGTGAGGACCCCGTGACCGCCCACCAGCAGAACCCCGAGCTCGCGATGCTCCGTGCCGCCGAGACGTTCTGGCGCACGCTGCGCGACGCGAGCGCACCCCTCGTCCGCGGCATCGACTGCAGCCGGGCCACCGCCGCGCTCATCCGCACCCTCGCGACACGCGCCCGCGAGGGGAACCCCACCCAGGTCGGCGACGTCGCACACCTCATGCGGGTCGACGTGTCCGTCGCCAGCCGCCAGGTCAGCCAGCTCGTCGACGACGGCCTCGTCGAGCGCATCGTCGACACCGACGACCGCCGGGCCCGCACGCTGCACCTGACCCCCGCGGGCGTCACGCGCGCCGAGGAGATCGAGGCGGCCCTCGCGGAGCGCACCGCCGACCTGTTCGCCGACTGGGACGAGCGCGACCTCGCGGCGGCCACCGAGGTGCTCGTCCGGCTCAGCGCGACGTTCGACCGCGCGAGCGTCCTGCCCGACCGCACACCCGCCTGACGCCGCCTCGCGCTCCCCCTCGCACCAGCCGCACAGCACCCCGCCGACGACGCCGGGCCCCGACCGCACGAAGAGAACCAGGAACACCGTGTCCCAGCACCCCACCCCGCCCGGCGCACCCGGCACCACCGCGCCCGCCATGACCCGCCGCGAGGTCCTCGAGGCGCTCTCCGGCATCCTGCTCGGGATGTTCGTCTCGATGCTCGCCACGAGCGTCGTGTCGTCCTCGCTGCCCCGCATCATCACCGACCTCGGCGGGAGCCAGTCGGCGTTCACCTGGGTCGTCACCGCGACCCTGCTGACCACCACGATCTCCACGCCGATCTGGGGCAAGCTCGCCGACCTCGTGAGCCGCAAGCTGCTCGTGCAGCTCGCGCTGGCCGTGACCGTCGTGTCGTCCGCGCTGGCCGGCCTCGCGCACAACACCGACATGCTCATCGCGATGCGCGCCCTGCAGGGCATCGGCGCGGGCGGCATGACGGCGCTCGGCACCGTGCTGATCGCGGACATCATCAGTCCGCGCGAGCGCGGCCGGTACATGGGCCTCATGGGCGCGATCATGGGCATCTCGATGGTCGGCGGTCCGCTGCTCGGCGGGGTCATCACCGACTCCTCGCTCACGTGGCGCGCCAACTTCTTCGTCGGGCTGCCGTTCGCGATCTTCGCGATCGTCGTCCTCCAGCGCACGCTGCACCTGCCCACGGTCGCGCGCCGCGTGGTGCGGATCGACTACTGGGGCGCCACGCTGATCTCGGTCGGCATCGCGCTGCTCCTGCTGTGGATCACGTTCGCCGGCAGCTCGTTCGACTGGGCCTCGTGGCAGACCGCCGCGATGGTCGGCGGTGCCGTCGTCACGCTCGCGGCCGCGCTGTGGGTCGAGTCCCGCGCCGCCGAGCCGATCATCCCGCTGCACCTGTTCCGCAACCGCACGCTCGTGCTGTCCGTCATCGCCAGCATCGCGGTGGGCATCGCGATGTTCGGCACCTCGGTGTTCCTCAGCCAGTACATGCAGCTCGCCCGCGGCAAGACCCCCACCGAGTCGGGCCTCATGACGATCCCGATGATCGCGGGAGTGCTCGTCTCGTCGACCGTGTCCGGCCAGATCATCTCCAGGACGGGCCGCTACAAGGCGTTCATGATCTGGGGCGCCGCGGTGCTCACCGCCGGCATCGGCCTCATGGGCACGATCCACTACGACACGAGCTTCGTGCTCGTCAGCGCGTACATGGTGATCCTCGGCGCGGGCGTCGGCATGCTCATGCAGAACCTGGTGCTCGCCGTGCAGAACACGCTGCACGTCTCCGAGGTCGGCTCCGGCACCTCGACCGTCGCGTTCTTCCGCACGCTCGGTGGCGCGATCGGCGTCTCGGTGCTCGGCGCGGTCCTGTCGAACCGCTCGACGGACTACATCGTCACCGGCCTGAGCAAGCTGGGCATCGACCCGGGCGCGATGGGCGGCGACGGCACGCTGCCCGACCTGTCGACGCTCCCCGGCCCGGTGCGCACCGTCGTCGAGCAGTCGTTCGGTGACGCGATCGCCGACCTGTTCCTGTTCGCCGCGCCCGTCGCGCTCATCTCGCTGGTGGCGGTGCTGTTCCTCGAGGAGGTACCGCTCGGCCGACGCTCGGGCGTCGAGCAGCTCCTCGACGAGCAGGCCACCGACGAGCGGACCACCCACGAGCAGGTCACCGACGAGCCGGCGCGCGAGGCCGTCGCCGAGGTCGTCCGGGAGTCCGCGGCCACGGTCGTGCCCGTGACCGACGAGCTCGCGGACGGCGCGCGACGCCGCTGACGGACCCACCTCGACGCGACGGGGGCGCGCCCACCCGGGCCCGCCCCCGTCGTCGTCGGTCCGGTCGTCCGCTCACGACCGGCGCGAGGGGCGGGAGGGGTGCTCGAAGGTCAGCCCACCGCCGACGCGGCCGGCGTCGCGGGCTGCGTCGCCCACGCCGAGGACAGGTCGCGGTTGAGCCGGCCCAGCTGCGCGGTGAGCTGGGAGATCTGCTCCGGCGCCCAGTCCTCGAGCGCGCGGGCCAGGAAGTCGGTCCGCGCCTGCTGCGCGGAGGCGAGCCGGCACGACCCCTCGGGCGTCAGCGCCAGGAGCTGGCCGCGGAAGTCGTCCGGGTCGGGCGAGCGCGTCAGGAGCCCCAGCGCGCCGAGCCGCGCGAGCTGGCGGGACATCGTCCCGCGACCCACCCCGATGTACGCGGCCAGGTCGCTCGCGCGCACCCCGGGCGTCCGCTCGATGAGCGCGAGCAGCTCGTACGCCGAGGGCTCGAGCTCCGGGTGCACCCGCCGCGCCATCGCGGTCGAGGACGCGGTCGCTCGGCGCAGGAACAAGCCGAGCTCGCGCTCGAGCTGCTGCAGGTCGTCGTCCATCACGCGCACATCTTGGCGTGTGAAGTGCCCCTGTGGGAACGGTTCGCCCGGGCCGACGTCGAGCCCGAAGGGGTGAACGTTCTGCGCCGGTCCGTGCCCGATGGCCCGGATCGGGTGCATCCGGGTGCTATCGCGTCCAGGTGACGCGCTGCCGGGCGACGTGCGCGACGGCCGCGACACGGTCCGGCTCGAGCACGGGTGGGAGCCCGCGGATCGCGCGCGGCAGCTCGCCACGCGTCACGACGACGGCCTCCCCGGGCGCGGGCGGGGCCTCGACCTGCAGCTCCCCGCGGACGACGACGAGCGCCCGGACCGTGATGTCGGCGCACCCCGCGCGCAGCAGCAGCCCCTGCACCCGCGCGGCCTCCATGCGGGCCGCGTGCAGGTGGCCGACGGCCGTCCCGCCGATCGTCATGAGCCGGCCACGCACGACCACGCGCTCGCCGGGCATGCCGCGCTCCGCGACGGTCAGGATGCCGCCGGGGCCGACGAGCAGGTGCTCCACGACCGTCCCCTGCCGGCCGAGCGGCACGTCGTGCACCACGTGCCAGCCCTCGGCGTACAGGCGCTCGAGGCGCGTGCGCAGCGGTGCGCCGCGCTCCGCGCGCGGCTCGTCCGTGGGACCGAGCCATGCGTGCAGCGCGGTGCGCTCGGGCTCGCCGAACGGCTGGCGGGGCAGCGGGAGCGTGATCTCGTTGCCGTCGCCGCGCAGGAACTCCTGCGCCGCCCGGCGCAGACCCTCCTCGAGCTCCGGCTCCTCGACGACCACCTCACCCGACTGCAGGTCGATCGACCCGACCCGCGCACCGGTCTCGTGGGTCACGTAGAGCCGGTCGGCGCCGTACCGCCGCCACCGTCGCACCGTGAGCACCTCGTCCACGCGGTCATTATCGGCTTGTACGGGCCCCGGCTTCAGCCCGTCTCGCAGGTTCGCCCGGTGTGTCGACCGAACGGATCAGGCGGGTCCCCGCCGACGAGGCCCGGACGGGTGCTCCCGGCACCCGGGCGGCGGGTCGGGAGCCCTCGTCCGGCTGACGGTCCGGTCCTCAGCCCTGGGCGTCCACCGGCTCGAACGTCAGGCTCACCGAGTTCATGCAGAACCGGTCGCCCGTCGGCGTCTGGGGCGCGTCGTCGAACACGTGGCCCAGGTGCGAGCCGCACCGGGCGCACCGCACCTCGGTGCGGACCATCCCGTGCGACCGGTCCTCGACCAGCTCGACCGCGTCGCCCGCGAGCGGCGTGAAGAAGCTCGGCCACCCGCAGTGCGAGTCGAACTTCGCGTCCGACGAGAACAGCTCGCCACCGCACGCGCGACATCGGTACACGCCGCGGCGCTTCTCGTCGAGCAGCGCGCCCGTGAACGCGCGCTCGGTGCCCGCGCGTCGCAGGACCGCGAACTCCTGCGGCTCGAGCTCGAGCGCCCACTGCTCGTCGGTCTTCGTGACCTCGTACGTCACGTGCCCACCTCCTCGCCCGCGACGCGCGTCGTGCGCGCCGTCCATCGCCCTCAACACGACCACGTGCGCGGTCGTTCCCGCGCGTCGAGGACGGGTGGTGCTCGCCGCGGGGGCCGCCACCGCCTAACCTCCGGTAGGGACCGGGCGGACCGGAGGGAGGCCCCGTGGCGCGAGCCGCCGCACGGCGACGCTGGTCGCTCACGCGCTACTTCGGCGTCGTGAGCTTCCTCGCCATGGCCGCCCTCGGCGTCGCGCTCGTGTGGATGACCGGGCGGGTCATGCACGAGCAGTCGGTGCGCGACGGCACGCAGTCGGCGGCCTCGGTCATGGCGTACGCCGCCGCACCGCTGCCGCCCGGGGCGTTCGACATCGCGGTGCTGAGCGACGCGCAGCACGAGTCCGTGCGCAGCGCGACCTCGCTGTTCTCGTCGCGCCTCGTCGAGCTGCGGCTGTGGAGCACCGCGGGCGCGCTGATGTACAGCTCGACCGACGCCACCGTGGGCTTCCCGGACACCGAGCGGCTCGCGCAGGTGCTCGCCGACGGTGAGGCCGACGCGCAGGTGCTCGACGACGTCAACCAGGTGGACTCGATCGGCACGGGTGCGACCGTCACCGAGGTGCTCGACGTGTACGTGCCCGTGCGGGCGTCGGACGCGCGGGACCTGGCGGGCGCGGTGATCGGCACACCGCTGCCCTCCGCCGCACCGGGTGCGGGCGGCTCCGATCCGGTGATCGGCGCGGCCGAGATCGTGCTCGACCACACCGAGGCGGTCGCCACGCTCGCGCAGGCCCGCGGCACCGTCACGCTCGTCGTCGGCGGCGGGCTGGTCGCCCTGTGGCTCCTGCTGTTCCGCACCGTGCACGCGACGTCCAAGCGCCTGCAGGCGTCGGCGATGGAGAACGCGCGGCTCGCGCTGCTCGACTCGCTGACCGGCCTGCCGAACCGTCGCCTGCTCGCGGACCGCATGCGTCGCGACGTCGCCGAGGCGCTGCGGTCCGGCGGTCGGGTCGGCCTGGTGCTGCTCGACATCGACCGGTTCAAGGACATCAACGACTCGCTCGGGCACGACCACGGCGACGAGCTGCTCGAGCAGGTCGCGGAGCGGCTGCGCGGCGCGCTGCGCGACGAGGACGTCGTCGCGCGGCTCGGCGGCGACGAGTTCGCGGTGCTCCTGCCCGACGTGCGGTCGGTCGCGAACGCCGAGCGGCTGGCCCGCCGCGTGCGCCAGCTGTTCATCCCGCCGTTCCAGCTCGGGGAGATGTCCCTGCACGTGGAGACGTCCGTGGGGGTCGCGTGCATCCCGGACCACGCGAGCGACGCCTCGTCGCTCATGCGCACCGCGGACGTCGCGATGTACTCCGCCAAGCACCACCGCACGGGCGTCGCGGTGTACGACCCCGACGAGGACCACTCCTCGCCGCAGCGCCTCGTCCTGCTGGGCGACCTGCACCACGCGATCGAGGCGCCGGTCGGCGAGTCCGAGCTCGTCATGCACTACCAGCCGAAGGTGTCCCTCGAGACGGGCCGCCCCGTCGGGTACGAGGCGCTGATGCGCTGGGACCACCCGACGCGCGGGCTGCTGCTGCCGGGCGCGTTCATCCCGCTGGCGGAGCAGTCGGGCCTCATCCACGAGCTCACCCGGTTCGCGCTGACCAGCGCGATCACCCAGCTCGCACGGTGGCGCGAGGCGGGCACGCCGCTGCCGGTCGCGGTCAACCTGTCCGCGCACGACGTCACGACGACCGCGGTGGTCGACGCGATCGAGAGGCTCCTGGTCGAGCACGACGTGCCCGCGGCGCTGCTCGAGGTCGAGATCACCGAGACCGCGCTCGTCGCGGACCCCTCGCGCATCGTGCCCGTGCTGGAGCGGCTCGGCGCGCTGGGCGTGCACGTCGCGATCGACGACTTCGGCATCGGCAACACGTCCATCTCGCAGCTGCGCGACCTGCCCGTCGGCGAGCTCAAGATCGACCGGCTGTTCGTCGCCGACCTGCGCGACGGCGACGGCGAGCGGTCCGAGGTCGTCGTGCAGGCCATGGTCGACCTGGCGCACTCGTTCGGTCTGCGCGTCGTCGCCGAGGGCGTCGAGGACGAGCAGACCGCGGCGACGCTGCGCCGGCTCGGGGTCGACCGCGCCCAGGGGTTCTGGTACTCCCCCGCCGTGCCGCCCGAGGAGGTCCCCGCAGCGGAGCGTCCCGCGCGCGCGCCACGCGTGCGGGGCGCCCGGGGCGCGTGAGATCATCCGGAGGAAGTCGGGCCAACCGCTCAAGTCACGGGGCCGCCGCGTCGATGAGCCGAATACCCGTGGTGTCAGCCGAGACCCGCCCGAGGGGGGAACCGCACGATGATGGACGACCTGATCGAGGAGATGGTCAACCCTGCCCCGGCGCAGGCCGACAAGGCCCGCCGGCGCCGCCTGTGGGCGACCGTCACGATCGTCGGCCTGGCGGCCCTGGGCGTCACCTCGCTGACCACGTCGGCGCTGTTCACCGACCAGGAGAAGGCGAACGACGCGATCACCACCGGCCGCGTGAACCTCGAGCTCGGCCAGCTCGAGTTCTCGGTGCCGGTCGACAACATGCTCCCCGGGGCGTCGGTCGTCGCGCCGGTCACGGTCAGCAACAACGGCTCGCTGCGCTACCAGTACGCGATCAGCTACCGCGCGGACGACCGCTCGGGTGACACGGCGGACCTGTCGAGCGCGCTGCGCGTCAGCATCTACGACACGTCGACGTGCACGCTCGCGGGGACCGCGACGGCGTCCGACCGCATCGGCCAGAGCGGCGCTCCCGGCACGTTCGGGCTCGCGACGAGCGACACCCCGATCGTCGGGACGCCCGGCGTCGACGAGGCGACCGGCAACCGGTTCCTCAACGCGACCGCGTCCGAGGACCTGTGCGTCCGCATCGACTTCGACGAGACCGCCGACAACTCCTTCCAGGACACGTCGACCACGCTCGAGCTGACCTTCGACGCGCGCCAGATCACGTTCGACCCGGCCGACCCCGACGAGTCCGACGCCTGACCCCTGCGCGATGCCTCGTCCGCCGCGGCAACCGATCCGGCTCGAGGGCGAGCGGCGCGCACAGCGCCGCCCGACCCGCCCCGAGCCGGCTCGGCGTCGTCCCCGGTGGCGTCTGCTGACGTCCGTGGCGCTGTGGACGGTCGTCGCGGTCGGGACGCTCGCGTTCACCGCGTCGCTCGCCGTCCCGCTGTGGTTCCAGGCGCGCGACCAGCGCCTGCTCATCGTCACGTCGGGGTCGATGTCGCCCGTGTTCGACGCGGGTGACGCGGTCGTCATGCGCAAGGTCGACGACCCGTCCCAGCTCAAGGTCGGCCAGATCATCTCGTTCTGGCCGCTGGGCTCCCGGCAGATGGTGACCCACCGCATCGTCGACCTGGTCAGCCTGCCGAAGCTCGAGCAGGACGCCACGGGGACGATGGTCGAGGTGCGCGACGCCGCCGGCGACGTGATCACGAGCCCGTACATCGTGACGAAGGGCGACGCGAACGCGGAGAACGACCCGAACGCGACGCCGTACACGCGCGTGCGCGGCATCGTGCTCGACGTGCACCCCGGGTGGGGATGGGTGCTGCAGTGGGCGAGCTCCGCGGTCGGACGGGCCGTGATGCTCGTGCCGCCGCTGCTCGCCCTGGGCGTCCTCGAGCTGCTCGCGGTGCGTGAGGTGCGCGCCAACCGTCCCCGCACACCGCCACCGGACGAGAGGTACCTCGATGCGGTCCTCCACGGCTGAGCACTGCGCCGGTCACGGCGCTGAGGACGGCACTGAGCACGGCACTGAGCACGGCACTGAGCACGGCGCTGAGGACGGGCGTGCGCGCCGGGAGTTCCTCGCGGTCGACCGCGGGTCGCTGGTCCGGCTCGTCGTGACGGTGCTGCTCGGCCTCGCCGCGCTCGTCGGACCCCGGCTGACGCCCACGGCCGCGCAGTTCACCGACTCGGTCGAGGTCCCGGCGACCGTGGGCACGGCGGTCGACTTCGCACCCGCGCCGCTCGACGCGCCGGCGCCGAGCGCGACCCCCTGACGGCCCGCGGCGCCCGTCAGCCGCGCGGGGCCTCCGGCTGCGCCGGCAGGCGCACGGTCATCGTCGTGCCCTCCCCCAGGGTGCTCGCGACGCCCAGCGTCCCACCGTGCGCGTCGACCACCGCCTTGGCGATCGACAGCCCGAGCCCGACGCCCGGGACGGCGCCGCGCTGCGCGGACGCCGCGCGGAAGAACCGCTGGGTGAGCCGTGCGATCTCGTCGGGCGCGATGCCGACGCCGGAGTCGCTGACCTCCAGGACGGCGCCCGTCCGCCCCGACTCGTCGGGAGGGCCGGGCGCGACCGACACCACGACCATGCCCCCGGGCCGTGTGAACTTGATCGCGTTGGTCAGCAGGTTGTCGACGACCTGCGCGAGCCGGGTCGCGTCGGCCACCACGGGGGTCGGCGCGACGTCCTGCGTGAGCGTGACGCTCGCGTTCTGCGCGGCGTACGCGGCGGAGGCCACCGAGGACCGCACCACGTCGGCGAGGTCGATCCGCGTGGGGGAGACCTGGAACGTGCCCGCGTCCACCTGCGCGGTCAGCAGCAGGTCGCTGACGAGCCGCAGCTGGCGGCGCGCGTTGCGCTCGATGATCGTCACGTACTCGCGCTGCTCGTCGGACAGCGGGTCCGGCCCGTCCTGCAGGAGCTCGAGGTAGCCGAGCACCGCGGTCAGGGGCGTGCGCAGCTCGTGGCTGACGAGGCTGACGAACTGGTCCTTGAACGCGGCCGCCTCGCGCTCGGCGGTGACGTCGGTGGCGACGACGACGAACCCGCTGCTCGCCCCGTCGCCCTCGACGCGACGCGTGACCGCGAGCCCCACGGTCCGGCGCTCGCCGTCGCGCCGCACCCACGTCCAGTCGCGCACGTTCGAGCCGTCGCCCCGCGCGGGGGACACGACCACGTCGAGCAGACGCCGGTCGGCCTGCTCGCCCTCGCCGCGCACGTCGTGGCCGGTCGCGCTGCGGTACCGCTCGCGCAGCTCGTCCTGGTCGTGCAGCGCGGTGAGCCGCAGGCGGCCGACCACGGAGCCCTGCGCGTGACCGAGCAGGCGCTCGGCTCCCGCGTTGAACACCTGGATCACGCCGTCGGCGTCGGTCGCGATGATCGCCTGCTCGGTCGCGGAGTCGATCACCGCGACCATCTGCTCGAGCGCGGACTCGCGGGCCGCGGCGACGCGCGCGATCACCTCCGCGTCGGTGCGCACCAGGTCGAGCAGCTCGTCCTGGTCCACGCGCAACCGGTCGAGCGCGGCGTTGCGCACCCGCAGACGCTCGGTGGTCTCGTGCGAGACGAGCGCGAGGACGAACGCGACGAGCGCGACGACGACGGCGCGCGCGACGGTGAGGGAGGTGAACGTGCTCGGGTCGAGGACGGCGGGCGTGAACACGACGAGGACGACGCACACCGTCGCGAGCGTCACGCCCCGTCGCCCGCGCTGGGACGCGAGCGTGAGCACCGGGATGAACAGCAGCGCCGCGAACACCGAGCCGGGCCCTCCCGTGCCGGCCCGCAGCAGCGAGACCGCGCCGAGCGAGACCACGGGCAGCACGTCCGCCGCCCACGCCGGCCACCGGCTCCACGGCAGCGTGACCGCGAGCACCAGCACGGCGACGGTCACGACCGCGGACGCGAGCACGAGCGTCGGGTCGACGACCACGTCGACGACCGCCAGGACGACCATGGCGATGGCGAAGGAGAGCACGAACGGCAGCTGCCGCTCGACGACGCCCGCCTCGGGGCCGGTGTACCGCGAGACGAACCGCAGGAACCGCGAGCCGCGCCTGCGGCGGTCCACTGCCGGTGGCGTGCTCATCGCAGCGTCGACAGCAGCGCGAGGACGGCGAGGGTCACGACGGCCGCGACGAGCCCGACGGCGAGCACCCGGCGCTCGGCGCGCGCGTCGGCGCGGATCTCGCGCTCCAGGGCGCGCTGGTCCAGCCGCACGGGCGGCTGCCCGCTCGTCGGACCCGCCATGCCACGACCCGTCATCCCACGACCCGTCCCGTCTTCTCGGTCTTGTCCCACTGCGCGGAGGCCCCGCGCCACTGCTTGACGTACGCGTCCAGCGTGATGGCGCACAGCACGGGGCCGTAGCCGATCACGTACAGCAGCGGCGTGGCGAGCACCTTGACGCCGCGCACGCCGTCGACGGCCCGCACGACGGGCGCGACGAGCATCGCGACGAGCGGCCACGCGTACAGCGCGAGCTGCCACGCGTCGCGCCCCTCGTCGGTCATCCGCAGGCCGAACAGCGCCGGCACGCGCTCCTCCCACAGGCCGGGCACCCACGCGGCGGTCATGACGACGAGCGCCAGCAGGCCCGGGAACGTGAACGCCTGGAACCACGCCCGGCCCGCGGTCTCGCGGTCGAGCAGGAGCGTCGTGACGGTGATGTACACGTACGCGACGACCCCGAGCCACCACAGGGCACGGAACGCGGTCAGCGCGACCGCCGAGTCGAGCAGGTGCAGCCCGACGAGGCCGGCGGTCGCCAGGACGATCGCGACGGGCAGCATGTAGACGGAGAACCAGATGAGCCCGAACGTCCAGGACCCGAGCCGCTGCCCGCCGCGGCGCAGCGGCCACGGGCGGCGGAACCACACGTCGGAGAACCGCCGCGTGATCTGGACGTTGCCGCGCGCCCAGCGCACGCGCTGCTTCCACAGCGCACGCACGGAGTCCGGCTCCTCGGCCGCCACGACCGCCGCGGGCTCGAACACCACCTCGCGGCCGTCGAGCTGGGTGAGGAACGTGGTGAACGTGTCCTCGGCGAGGGTGGTGGTGTCGACACGGCCGCCGATCGACGCGAGGTTCGTGCGCGAGTGCAGCTGCGCACCGCCCGCGAGGCACGCCATCGCGCCGAGCACGTTCTGCGCGCGGCGTGCCGCGGCCTGCGCCGTCACGTACTCGTAGCCGATGAACCGTGCGACCGAGCCGGGCCGCGCGCTGCCCTCGCGGATGTAGGCGGTGACCGCGCCGACGCGCTCGTCGGCGAGGTGCCGCGTCATCTTGCGCAGCGCGTCGGGGCGGTAGATGACGTCGGCGTCCATGATGAGCAGCGCCTGCATCCAGTCGTCCGCGAGCGCCCGCTCGATGCCGTGGTTGAGCGTGTGCGCCTTGCCCTGACCGCCCTGTGCGCGGCGTAGGTGCACGATCCGGCCCGGGTGCTCGGCGGCCTTGGCCTGGACGACCTGCGGGGTGTCGTCGGTCGAGGCGTCGTCGACGACGAACACCCTGAGCCGGTCGGGCGGGTACTCCAGGCGCATGAGCCGCTCGAGCGAGGGCGCGAGCACGGCCCCCTCGTTCCACGCGGGCACGATCACGACGACGCGCGGCAGGTACGGCGAGGCGTCGCGCAGGTGGTTGCGCACCGCGTGGACGGGGACGAGCAGGTACTGCACGAGCCCGACGAGCACGGGGACCGCCCCGCCCGCGACGAGCGCGACGAGCAGCACGACGAGCGCGTCGTGCGCCATCACGGCTCCCCCGCCCCGGCGGACCGCCGGAGCCAGTCGTAGCGGCCGACGTCGCGCGCGTCGTGCGCGTCGGTCGAGGCGACGAGCGGCACACCCGCGGCCCGCCACCGGGCGACCGCGCGCGGTCCCGGGCACCGCCACTTCTCGTTGACCTCGACGAGCGCGCCGGCCGCGAGCGCGGCGGCGGCGATCGCGTCGAGGTGCTCGTCGCTCACGTCGTCCTCCGTCAGGCCGAGCTTGGGGACGAGCGACAGCGGGTGCGCGAGCTGCGCGGCGGGGGTGCGCCGCAGGGCGGCGACCGTCCCGTCGACGAGCATCGCGAGCACGTCGGCCGCTGTCACGTCGCCCGCGGCCATCGCCTCGCGCGTGCGGCGGGGGCTCCACGGACCGTCCGGGCCGGGCAGCTGGTGGTCGGCGAGCAGCACGCGGTCGACGCCGCCGGGGCCGCCCGCGGCGCGCAGCACGTCGGCCGGGGCGTCGACCCCGCCCGCGACGTCGAGGATCTTCGCCTCGACGCCGGTCTCGACGCGCAGACCCGCGGCGCGGGGCAGCCGCGCGAGCGCGTCGAGCCGCTGCGGCACGTCCGCCGTCGTCGCCCGGACGTGGTCGACCATCCGCACGACGCGCAGCCCGCGCTCGAGCGCCGCCGCGAGGTTCTCCTGCGGGGTGCTGACGGCGTCGTCGGAGAACGTCGAGTGGACGTGGTGGTCCTCGGCGGGCGACGGCGGCGCGGACGCGACCATCAGCCCTCCGGCGCGGGCTGCTCGAGCGGTGGCTCGAGCGGTGGCTCGAGCGACGGCAGGACGTCGCACGCGGGCAGGAACACGTCCTCGAGGTAGCGCACGTTGGCGACCTCGACGAACTCCACGTGGCGCGGCACCGGCAGGCCCAGGACCGCGTCGAGCACGAGCGACGGCATGTCGACGCCCGCGGCGATGGTCAGCGGCATGGCACCCGGGAACCGGGGGTTGACCTCGAGCAGCCCGGGTGTGCCGTCGGCCGTGAGCTTGAGCTGCACGTTGGCGACCGTCGTCAGCCCGATCGCCTCCGCGATGGCGGTGGCCGCCGCGACGAGCCGCTCGTCCTGCACCGTGACACCCGCGACCGCCACGCCCGAGTCGACGCGCAGCCGGGAACGCGGCACCGCGGCGACCACGTGGCCGTCGAGGTCCGCGAACACGTCGACGGAGAACTCCTCGCCCGGCAGCAGCTCCTGCACCAGCAGGTCCTCGTCGTCGTGCACCGCGTCGAGCTCGGCCGCCGTCGCGATCACGCGGACACCGCGCGACCCGGCCCCGCGGCGCGGCTTGACGATCACGGGGAACTGCCAGCCGCTGATCGCCTGCGGCGTGCCGACCAGCTCGGTGCGCGGGACGTACGCGACGTGCGCGCACGCGCGCGCGAGCGTCAGCTTGTCGAGCGCGGTCTCGAGCGTGCGCAGCTCGGGTGACGCCACGCGCGTGCCGACCTGCGTGAACCGCTCGCGCTGCGCGGCGATGCGGGGGAGCTCGACGTCGACCGTCGGGTAGAGCACCTCGATGCCGTCCGCGGCGCACAGCTCGACCACGGTGTCGACGAAGTGCGGGGCGAGCCCCGCGGGGACGAGCCGGCGACGCTCGGGCGGCACCAGGTAGATGCCGCTCGCCCAGCGGTCCATGTCCGCGGCGTAGACCTCGACGTCGCCGCGCCGCAGCAGCGAGCGGACCACCGCCACCCCGGCGGGTCCTCCGACCCCGGTCACGAGCACCCGCGTCATGCGTTCACCGATCCGTCCTGCGTGTCGCGGCCGGCGCCGCCGCCGGCCCTGCCTCGGGCCTTGTCGTCGGCGCGCTCGTCGGCGGCCATACGCGCGCCCGACGACGGCACGCCGCCCGCGGCGCGCACCATCTCGAGCGGCTCGACGTAGGTCCCCGTGCCGAACCTCGCCCAGTACCGCGCCGCGGACCGCACCGCGTCGGGGTCCATGTAGACGCGGTGGGACTGCGAGGTGAACGCCGCGAGCATCTCGAGCTTCACGTCGAGGTACCCGTCGACCGTCACGAACCGCGTGGGCCGGTAGTCGATGGTCGAGGACGGGCTCTGGAAGCAGCCGAGCGTGGGCACCTCACGGGACGCGACCTGCACGGCGCGGTGCACCGCCCGGTGGTCCTGGTGCCGGTCGTGCACCGAGTGCGTGTAGACGACCGTGGGCCTGACCTCGGCGACGGTCCGCTCGACCGCGGGGATGAGGTCCGGTGCGGACTCGAGCTGCGTGTCGACGAAGTCGAGCAGGAACAGCCGCGCGCCGACGACGCCCGCGGCCGCGAGCGCCTCGTGCCGCCGGTCCGCGGCGGCGCCGCCGACCGCCCCGCAGGACATCGTGAGCACGACGACCGTGTCGCCCGCGTCGCGGTGGGACGCGAGCGTCGCGCCGATCCCGATCTCGACGTCGTCGGGGTGCGCGCCGACGGCGAGCACGACCGCACCGCGGTCCGCCTCGCGCCGCGCGCGCCCGCGTTCGGCGATCTGCGTGGCGCGCTCGGTGAGGTCCGCCGCGGACACGGGCTTGACCAGGAAGTCGTCGGCCTGCTCGTGCAGCGCGTCGACGGCGTAGTCGACGCTCGCGAACGCGGTCATGACGATGACGGGGAGGCCGGGCACGGCGCGCCGCAGCTCGCGCAGCAGCTCGAGCCCGGACATGCCGGGGAGCTGGATGTCGGTGATGACGAGGTCGACGGGCCTGGTCGTCGCGTGCGCGAGCGCCCCGAGGGCGTCGGTGAGGACGGTCACGGACATCCCGGCGCGGCGCTCGAGCACCGTCCGGACGAACAGCGCCGTGTCGGCGTCGTCCTCGACGACGAGGACCTTGATCTGGCCGTCCACCAACGACGCCCCCCCTTGTCTCCGTGCGGTCATCGCATCACCGGACGGGCCACCCGACAAACGGTCGGAGGGCGAAGCGGCGCGTCTCACGCGAGCACCTGTGGACGAACCGGGACGACCGGGGCGTCGAGACGCGGGTCGTCAGCGCGGCGGGCAGGGAGGATGGGTCCGTGGCGGGGGCGGGGAATAGGGCTCCCCGCCCTAGGGTTGTCGCCAGCAGTACATGCAAACGCATAAATCTGACGGTCGACGAGACCGCCCAGGACCAGCGAAACGAGGCGAGCCGCGATGCAGTTCGGCATCTTCTCCGTCGGTGACGTGACGACCGACCCGACCACCGGCCGCACGCCCGACGACACCGAGCGCGTGCGCGCGATGCTCACGATCGCGAAGCACGCCGACGAGGCGGGCCTCGACGTCTTCGCGACCGGCGAGCACCACAACCCGCCGTTCGTCCCGTCCTCCCCCACCACGATGCTCGGCTACCTCGCGGGCGTCACGAAGCAGATCACGCTGTCCACCGCGACGACGCTCATCACGACGAACGACCCGGTCCGGCTGGCCGAGGAGTACGCGATGCTCCAGGTCATCTCCGACGGCCGGATGGACCTCATGATGGGCCGCGGCAACACCGGCCCGGTCTACCCGTGGTTCGGCCAGGACATCCGGCAGGGCATCCCGCTCGCGATCGAGAACTACGCACTGCTGCGCCGCCTGTGGACCGAGGACGTCGTCGACTGGTCCGGCACGTTCCGCACGCCGCTGCAGGGCTTCACCTCGACCCCGCGCCCGCTCGACGGCGTCGCGCCGTTCGTGTGGCACGGCTCTATCCGCTCGCCCGAGATCGCCGAGCAGGCCGCGTACTACGGCGACGGGTTCCTGCACAACGCGATCTTCTGGCCCATGGAGCACACCGCGCAGATGGTGAACTTCTACCGCCGGCGCTACGAGCACCACGGCCACGGCAGCGCCGACCAGGCGATCGTCGGGCTCGGCGGCCAGGTCTTCATGCGCAAGGACTCGCAGAAGGCGTGGGACGAGTTCCGCCCGTACTTCGACAACGCCCCCGTCTACGGCCACGGCCCGTCGATGGAGGACTTCACGCGCGAGACCCCGCTGACCGTCGGCTCGCCGCAGCAGGTCATCGACCGGTACGGCGCGTTCTGGGAGCAGGTCGGGCACTACCAGCGCCAGCTGTTCCTCATGGACCACGCGGGCCTGCCCCTCAAGACCGTCCTCGAGCAGATCGACCTGCTCGCCGGGGAGGTCGTCCCCGTGCTCCGCCAGGAGGCCGAGGCTCGTCGTCCCGCGCACGTCCCCGCGAACCCCCCGAGCCACGCCGAGCGCGTCGCCGCCGCCCGCGCGGCCGGTGAGGTGCACGCCCAGCCCGTCGCCGCCGCCGACCACTGGACCGGCAGGACCGCCGAGGACGACGTCGCGGCCGCGGACGCGGTGGCACGATGAGCACGCCCCCGATCGGAGGACCCATGGGCCAGGAGCGTTCGCTCGTCGTGATCTCGGCCGGCGTCAGCCAGCCGTCGTCGACCCGCCTGCTCGCGGACCGGCTCGCCGCCGCGACGTCCGACGAGCTCGCCGCACGCGGCCTGCGCGCGAGCGTCACGACGATCGAGCTGCGCGACCTCGCGCACGAGGTGGTCAACATGACGCTCACCGGCTTCGCGTCCGGCGCGCTGGCCGACGCGCTCGCCAAGCTCGCCGCCGCCGACGGCGTGATCGCCGTGACCCCGGTGTTCACGGCGTCCTACGCGGGGCTGTTCAAGTCGTTCGTCGACGTGCTGGACAAGGACGCGCTGGCCGGGATGCCGGTGCTGCTCGGCGCGACCGGCGGCACGGGCCGGCACTCGCTCGTGCTCGAGTACGCGCTGCGGCCGCTGTTCGGCTACCTGCACGCGGACGTCGTCGGGACCGGCGTGTTCGCCGCGACCGACGACTGGGCCGACGGGGGCGGCGACGACGTCAAGCCGCTGCCGGAGCGCATCCGGCGCGCGGGCCGCGAGCTCGCCGAGACCGTCGCCGAGCGTGAGCCCGCCAAGCCCGTCGGCCTGTACGACGCGGTGCCGAGCTTCGAGGACCTGCTGGGTCACTGAGCTCCGCGGCCGCGTCCCCGTCAGCGGTTCGTCGTCGAGAAGTGCTGGTGGTCCACCGGACGGGTCCAGTACCCGCCCCAGGACCAGCCGTGCGCGGCGAAGGCCCGCACCACCTCGTCGTCGGCCAGGATCACCCCCGGGCCCGCGACCCGGTCGAGGAACGCCCGTCCCGCGGGCGGCGCGACGTACGTGCCGCTCACGTACGGGTTCTCGACCGGGTTCACGTCGATCGCGCGGCCGTACGAGTGCTCCGACCAGGCGGTGCCACCCGTGACCGCTCGGCAGTTGAAGGCCGACGTGTTGTCGGCGGCCATCGACGCCTCGTCGTCCGCGCCGAAGTCGTCGACGAGCCGCAGCGAGCGAAGGGGGAACTCGAGGTCGTACAGCCGCTCGAAGACCTGTACGACGCCGGTCGCGACGTCCGCGTGCACGACCAGCTCGCCGTCCCGGACCCGCCCCTCGAAGTCCACGTACCGCAGCCGCAGGTGGCGCAGGTCCGCCAACGGCACCGGGCAGCCCGGTCGCCACGAGGCGTGCATGCGCGCCGCCAACGCCGCGTCGACGCGCGAGACGCTCGCGCGGAACGGCGGGCGTCGGTCGTCGGGCGGGGTCGGTGACGTGCGGGGAGGCCGCGTGGTCCGGGCTGAGGTCGGGCGGGCCGCCGGGCTGGTCCCGGGCGTGCCCGTGACGGACTGCGTGGCCCCCCTCGTGCCGCCCGTCGCGCCGCCCGTCGTGCCGCCCGTCGTGCCGCCCGTCACGGTGGCGGTCGGCCCGGAGCACGCGCCGACCGCCAGGACCGCGACGAGCACCGGCCCGAGCGCGCAGACGACGACCGCCCCGGTGCGGTCCTGCCAGGACCTCCGGGGCGGTCGCCGTGTCATGTCAGGCGGTCGGCGCCGTGCTCAGCGCATCACTGCGCGCTGAGCGTGAACGCCGGGCCGGTGCCCGACGCCTCGACGTCGAGCCGGGAGGCCGCGAGGGTCTCGGCCGTGCGCTCGTCGACGTACACGCGGGCCGTGCCCGCCTCCACGACCTCGTCACCGGGGGTCGGTCCTGCGACCAGCGCGAGGTCGAACGCCCCCGACTCCTGCTCCTCGATGCGCAACCCACCGGACTCGGCGGGCAGGCCCGATCGGGCGGTGAGGGTCTCGACGGCGGTGCGGGCGTTGTCGGTCAGGGTGAGCACGGGGCTCTCCTCTCGTCGCCTGGGGACGAGCGCCACCCACACGCGGGTCCTGCGCGGTGGTGCCGCTCGCCTTCGGTCGACACCACCGTGCCCAGGTCGTCGCCGTCCGGGCAACCGGAGGGTCCGCTGGGCGAGACGGCCCGGCTCAGCGCAGCGCCACCACGTCGTACTCCCCGTTGCCCTCCCGCACGCCCCAGAACATCCCCTCGAACGACGTGGTCCACCGCAGACCGGAGGGCAGCTCGACCCGTCCCGCCGGCTCCCCGTCGAGCGTGAGGGCGCGCAACGACATGACGGTGTCCGAGCCCTCCTCGAACTGCGGCGACACGAGCAGCCGCCGACCGTCGGTGAGCACCTCGGCCACCGAGGACCCCGGCGGCGCGTCGGTCCACAGGAGCCGGCCGTCGGACCCCGCGAACGCCCGGATCACGGCGTCGTCCCAGACGTAGACCACGCCGCGCAGCACCATCGAGCCCGAGGCCGTCCGCCGGTAGGAGTCGGAGCCGTCGTCGTCGCCCTCCGGCACGACCCACCGCCGCTCACCCGTCGCCACGTCCCACAGCGTGAGGCCCTCGTCGTGCGTCAGGAGCACGTCCCCCAGGCTCCCGTCGTCGACGGTGGCGGACACGGGATCGCCCTCGACGGTCGCGACGACGGCCGCGTCCCGGACCACGCGCGTCTGCGTCGCGGACCCGCGGGACGTGGTGAGGAGCAGCGACTGCTCGTCGGAGGACCACCGGTTCCCCACCGCCCTCGCCAGGACCTCGCCCTCGCGTGTCACCAGCCCGAGCGGCGATCCCGACGAGCCGTCGACCCACACGCCGCCGCCCGCGATCGAGAGGCTGATCGGGCCGGCGCCAGCGGCGCCCGCGCCGCCGTCGGCCAGCCGCTTGCGCCACCGCACCGTCCCGTCCACGTCGCTCGCGACGAGCAGCACCTGGCCCGCGCCCTCCCTCGCCGTGACCAGCAGGTCGTCGAGCAGCACGACGTCACGGACGTCCGGCGCCAGGTCGCGGCGCACGTGCTCCGTCCCGTCCGCGAGCCCGAGGACGAGCAGGCGCGCGTAGGTCGCCTCGTCCCGCTCGAGCTCGCCCGTGTCGCCCCACCGGACGCTGCCGTCGGTGTCGAGGCACAGCACCACGTCGCCCCAGGCGCTCGACGTCCCGGTGGCGCACGGCGGCCGCGCGAGCACGGCGTCGTCCGACGTCCGCGCGGTACCGATGGGCGCCGACCACAGCTCACGCCCGTCCTGCGCCGAGTGCACCGCGACCCGCTGCCGGCCGTCCGGCTCGGCCGCGACCGTCATCAACAGGTCGTCGACCGCCTCGAACGCGAGCGGGTTGGCGATCGAGAAGGCCGCTGTCATCCGGTCGCCGACGGGCGGCACCACCCCGTCGACGTCCTGGAGCGCGGCGACGGCCCGACGCTCGCGCGCGTCGAGCACGGCCTGCGCGCCGACGAGGCTCCCGACGACGAGCAGGGCACCCGCGCCGAGGAGGACCGCGCCACGGCGTGACCGGCGCGGCCGGCGCGCCGTGGCGGCGAGCTCGTCGTCGGGTCCGGTGGGCGCGGCGAGGTCAGCCCGGTCCTCGTCCTCGTCGAGCTCGACGCGCTGCATGTCCACGGGCGCAACCTAGACCCGGCGCGCCACGATGTCGGCCACCCGGTCGAGGAATCCCTCCTGCGCCGCGACGACGAGGCCGCGCGCGTCGTCGAGGCGCACCCAGGCGACCCGGTCGACCTCGGGCACCTCGAGCGTGCGGCCGGAGCGCGGCGGCCACTCGACCCGGACGAGGTTGCTCGTCACCGGCGTGCCGCCCGCGGTGCCGTCCGCCCCGGGCCCGCCGACGAGCGTGGCGACCGGCAGGTCCCCCTCGCGGGCCCACGCGTGCACACGCTTGCCGCCGGACTGGCGGACCTCCCCGAGCGGCTCGTCGTCGCGCAGCGGTTGCGGCGGCGCGAACCCGAGCTCCTCGGCGAACTCGCGCAGCGCGGCGGCGTGCGGGTCCTCGTCGGCCTCGACGAGGCCCTTGGGGACGGACCACGCGCGTTCGCGGCGGGCCCAGAACGGGCCGCCCATGTGCGCGAGGAGCACCTCGACGTCGCCGGGCGGGCCGGCGGCGGTCGCACCGGCAGCTGCCCCCGGCCCGGAACCGGTCCCGGGCTCGGGACCCGCAGCGCGAGCGTCCAGGCGGTAGACGAGCAGTCCGGCGCTGACGGGAGCCATCCCTCGATCCTGCCCCCGCTGCGACCTGCGCGTCGCCGTGGTCACGCTCCCACGTGAATCGATTTGGGTGGTTTACGGCCCGGGGGCCACTGGGGATGGTGATCGCGTCCCGCCGTGTCTCGCAGGTGGTCGGCATCGTTGCCCGCCCCAGTCGACGCACGCAGGGGTTCGTGCACCTCCGTCACCGCACCCGTTCCAGCCGGCGGGTGCGAGGGCGACCTCGCGCACGGCTGCGCCCGGCTCGCCCACCAGCCAGAAAGGTACGGACGATGTCCTCTTCGACCCGACGGCGACACGCCTGGGTGGCTCTCGCCGCCCTGAGCGTGTCGTCACTCCTGGCGGCCGGGATCACTCCCGCTGCTGCCGCGACCGGCGGGGGCGCACTGCCCTCGACGGTCTCCGTCCCCGCGGCGTCGCCACTGCGCGCCGCCGTCGACGGGGAGTACGCGCAGCGCTTCCTGGAGCAGTACGACAAGATCAAGGACCCGGCCAACGGGTACTTCTCCCCGCAGGGCATCCCGTACCACTCCGTCGAGACCCTCATCGTCGAGGCGCCGGACTACGGGCACGAGACGACGTCCGAGGCCTACTCCTACTGGATCTGGCTCGAGGCGCTGTACGGCCAGGTGACGGGCGACTGGGCGCCGCTGAACCACGCGTGGGACACCATGGAGAAGTACATGATCCCCGGTTCGGTGGATCAGCCCACGAACTCCTTCTACAACCCGGCCTCCCCCGCGACGTACGCCTCGGAGTACAACCACCCGAGCCAGTACCCGAGCCAGCTGAGCAGCGGCACGAGCGTCGGCACCGACCCGATCGCCAACGAGCTCAAGTCGACGTACGGCACGTCGGACATCTACCAGATGCACTGGCTCGCCGACGTGGACAACGTCTACGGCTTCGGCGTCACGCCGGGTGCCGGCTGCGAGCTCGGCCCGACGGCCACCGGCACGTCGTTCATCAACACCTTCCAGCGCGGCCCGCAGGAGTCGGTCTGGGAGACCGTCCCGCAGCCCAGCTGCGAGGAGTTCAAGTACGGCGGCAAGAACGGCTTCCTCGACCTGTTCACAGGTGACGCCTCCTATGCCAAGCAGTGGAAGTACACCTCGGCGTCCGACGCCGACGCGCGTGCCGTCGAGGCCGTGTACTGGGCCAACAAGTGGGCCACCGAGCAGGGCAAGCAGGCGCAGGTCGCCGCGACGGTCGCGAAGGCCGCCAAGATGGGCGACTACCTGCGGTACACGCTGTTCGACAAGTACTTCAAGACCATCGGCTGCACCTCGCCGTCCTGCCCCGCGGGCTCCGGCAAGAACAGCGCGCACTACCTCCTGTCCTGGTACATGGCGTGGGGTGGCGCGACCGACACGAGCGCCGGCTGGGCGTGGCGCATCGGCTCGTCGCACGCGCACTTCGGCTACCAGAACCCCCTCGCGGCGTACGCGCTGTCGACCGACCCGGCCCTGACGCCGAAGTCGCCGACCGCCAAGGAGGACTGGGCGAAGTCACTCGAGCGTCAGCTCGAGTTCTACACCTGGCTGCAGGCGTCCAACGGCGGCATCGCCGGTGGCGCGACGAACAGCTGGGACGGTGCCTACGCGACGCCGCCGGCCGGCACGCCCACGTTCTACGGCATGGGCTACACCGAGGCGCCCGTCTACAAGGACCCGCCGTCGAACCAGTGGTTCGGCATGCAGGCCTGGGGCGTGCAGCGCGTCGCCGAGCTCTACTACGCGTCGGGCAACGCCAAGGCCAAGGCGATCCTCGACAAGTGGGTCCCCTGGGTGATCGACAACATCTCGACGGACGGCGCGGACTGGAAGGTCCCGAGCACGCTCGTCTGGAACGGCAAGCCGGACACGTGGAACCCGACGAGCCCCACGGGCAACCCGGGCCTGACCGTCTCGGTCAAGGACTACGGCCAGGACGTCGGCGTCGCCGGCGACACCGCCCGTGCCCTGCTCTTCTACGCCGCCAAGTCCGGCGACACCGAGTCGCGTGACACCGCCAAGGCGCTGCTCGACGCGATGTGGGAAAACAACCAGGACGCGCTCGGCGTGGCCACGGAGGAGACGCGCGGCGACTACCTGCGCTTCGACGACACCTACGTCGCGGGCGGCGACGGCGTCTACATCCCGTCGGGCTGGTCGGGCACCATGCCCAACGGCGACGCGATCAAGCCGGGCGTGTCGTTCCTCGACATCCGCTCGTTCTACAAGAACGACCCGGCGTGGTCGAAGATCGAGACGGCGCTGAGCACCGGCGTGGCCCCGAAGTTCACGTACCACCGGTTCTGGTCGCAGACGGCGATCGCGGCGGCCCTGGCCGACTACGACCGCCTGTTCGGCGACGGCACGACGCCGGGCGACACGCAGGCGCCGTCGGTGCCCACGGGTCTGAAGACGACCGCGGTGACCAGCACCTCGGCCACGATCTCGTGGACCGCCTCGACCGACGACGTCGGCGTGACGGGCTACGACATCTACCGCGGCACGACCAAGGTCGGCTCGTCGACCACCACGTCGTTCGCCGACACGGGCCTGACGCCCGCCACGGCGTACTCGTACACCGTGCGGGCCAAGGATGCCGCGGGCAACGTGTCCGCAGCCTCGTCGGCACTCGCCGTCACCACCGAGGCCGGCACCGGCACCGACACGCAGGCGCCCACCGCGCCCACGGGTCTGACCGCCGGCACGGTCACGGAGACGTCGGTCGCGCTGTCCTGGACGGCGTCCACCGACAACGTCGGGGTCGTCGGCTACGACGTCTACCGCGGCACGACGAAGGTCGGCTCCTCGACCACGACGACGTACACGGACACCGGCCTGACCGCCGCGACCGCGTACTCGTACACCGTCCGGGCGAAGGACGCCGCGGGCAACGTCTCCAGCGCGTCGTCGGCCCTCGCGGTCACGACGAAGACCGGCACGGTCGTCGACACGCAGGCGCCGACGGCGCCCACGGGCCTGACGGCGGGCACGGTCACGGAGACCTCGGTGGTGCTGTCCTGGACCGCCTCGACCGACAACGTCGGCGTGACGGGCTACGACATCTACCGCGGTGACACCAAGGTCGGCTCCTCGACCGGCACGACGTACTCGGACACCGGCCTGACCGCCGCGACCGCGTACTCGTACACCGTGCGGGCCAAGGACGCGGCGGGCAACGTCTCGCAGCCGTCCTCCGCGCTGTCGGTCACCACGAAGTCGACCACCACGACCGGCTCGTGCAAGGTCGTGTACAACGCGTCGAGCTGGAACAGCGGCTTCACCGCGTCGATCCGGGTCACCAACACCGGCACGACCGCGCTGAACGGCTGGACGCTGACGTTCCAGTACGCCAACGGCCAGACGCTGCAGCAGGGCTGGAGCGCCGACTGGAGCCAGTCCGGCTCGACCGTGACCGCCAAGAACGCCGCGTGGAACGGCTCGCTGGCCCCCGGCCAGACCGCCGACATCGGCTTCAACGGTGCGCACAACGGCACGAACAACGCTCCGACGGGCTTCACGCTCAACGGCGCCTCGTGCAGCTGACCACCACCTAGCAGGACGACACGGGAGAGCCCCGGGGACCTACGGTCCTCGGGGCTCTCCCGTGCCCGCCCTCACCGGGCGGGTCTCACCACGCCGGTGTCAGCGGCGGCCACGCATGTTCGCGGCGATCGAGACACCGATCACCGCGAGAACGATCTGGATGATGAGCTCGATCCAGTCGATGCCGTCGGTGTCCTTGACGCCCAGCAGCCCGGCGATGAGGGAGCCGATCAGCGCGGCGACGATCCCGACGACGATCGTGAGCCAGATCGGGATGTCCTGCTTGCCCCGAGCGAACAGTCGCCCGAGCGCCCCGATGATCAGGCCGATGATGATCGCGGAGATGATCCCGGAAATGGTCATGTCAACCTCCAGATGAGCGAAGACCTCTCGGTCCGACACCCGGAATCTAGGTCCCCCGGTCGAAGCGCGCCCGTCGAGAGCTCACCGCCCCCCGTGCGGGTGACGCGCCCCGGCACACGCCAGGGCGACTGTTCTCCACCGTCCTCGTCCCGGCCGACAGCACCACGACCGCCTGACCCACTCTCACGCGCGGCGGGCCGCCAACCGCTCCACCAGGCGGTACCGGCTGCTCTCGTGCTCCACCAGGTCGAGCCCGGCCTCCGCGAGCCGCAGCAACACGCTCCGCGACCCACCGCCGCGCGGGCGCCAGCAGGCGCGGCTCGAGCCACGCCGTCGCACGGTCGTACGTCGCCGCCTGCCCGTCCCAGTAGTCCCGCCCGTCCACCCGGCCTCCCGTCGCCGCCCCCAGCACATCACGACGACGCCCGGTTCGTCCGGGTCGGCGCCTCGAACGCGCATCGACACGGTGCCAGTACGGCCACACCGCACCCGACCTGCGACTCCACCTCCTACCGTGCCCCCATGACCACGGACCGGGCAGGGCGGCGGTGGCGCGCGGCGGCGGTCGTCGCGACGCTCCTCGTCGGCGCCGGTGCGACCCTGGCGACCACTCCCCCGCGCGAGGGCTGCCCCCACCCGCCCGCCGACGGCGAGGTCAGCGCGTTCTACGGGCCGCAGGAGCACGAGGGCGGGAAGGGCTGGACCGCAGGCTCGTGGTCGTTCGACGTCGACGGCCGCACCGTCCCCGCCCACGTGAGCGTCTACGCCCCCGGCTGCACCGCGGCCGACGACGCCGACGTCACGGTCTCGGTCGAGCTCGGCTTCGAGGGCGCGCGGTCTCCGCACGCGCGACCATGACGAACACCGCGCGGTCCGACGACCACGTGCGGGGCGACCTCGTCCTGCACCCCGTCGCCCTCACGGGCCTCGTCGTGCTGCTGCTCAACGACCACGTCCTGAAGGCCGCCGCGCCCGGGGTCGTGACCGGCAAGCTCTCGGACCTCGCGGGGATGGCGTTCTTCCCGTTCCTCCTGCTCGCCGCTCGCGACGTCCTGCTGCGACGTCCGCCGACTGCCCGGTCGGCCTGGGTCGCCGCGGTCGTCACGGCGTCCACGTTCGCCGCGGTCAAGCTCTCGGACCCCGCGCGCGACGTGTAGGCCACCGTCGTTCACCGGCTCCGCTACCCGGCCGACGCGCTGCTCACGGGCGCCGACTCCCCCGTCCCGGTCGTCATCCAGCCCGACCCCGGCGACGTGGTGACGGTCGTCGCGTCCGCCGCCGTCGTGCTCGTCGTGACCCGCACGCGTTCACGTCGAGCCCCGTCGCGCGCACACGCGTGCGACAGCACGCCTCCCCGCCCGGCCCCGTTACCCTCGGCCTGAACGGCGGGCTCGGCCAGGCCGGGCGCCGACGCGCTGGCCTCATGGAAGGATCGGTCACGGCATGACCGGATATCTCACCGATCGCGGACCGGGCACCGGAGCGCGGCGCCGCCCGCGCTCCTGGCTGCACACCGACGCCCCGACCCTGTCGCTGGGCGGCGACTGGCGCTTCCGGCTGCTGCCCGGCGCACCGGGGCAGCCAGGTGGGCACGGCGTCCTCCCCGCGGGCGAGGGCATCGAGGACGTCGCCCTCGAGTCGTTCGACGACAGCGCCTGGGACACCATCCCCGTGCCGTCGCACTGGGTGCTGCCCGCGGGCGGACCCCACGGCGCGCCGATCTACACCAACGTGCAGTACCCGTTCCCGCTCGACCCGCCGCACGTGCCCGACGAGAACCCGACTGGTGACTACCGCCGCAGCTTCGAGGTCCCGGACGAGTGGTCCGACGCCGAGGCGGTGGTGCTGCGCTTCGAGGGCGTCGAGTCCCGGTACAAGGTGTGGGTCAACGGCACCGAGATCGGCGTCGGGTCCGGCAGCCGACTCGCCCAGGAGCTCGACGTGACCGCGGCCGTGCGGCCCGGTACCAACGTCCTCGTCGTGCGCGTGCACCAGTGGTCCGCGGCGAGCTACCTCGAGGACCAGGACCAGTGGTGGCTGCCCGGGATCTTCCGCGACGTCACGCTGCAGGCGCGCCCGGTCGGCGGCATCGAGGACGTGTGGCTGCGGGCGGGCGTCGAGCCGGACGGCTCGGGTCTCGTCACGGCGGAGCTGACCGCGGCCGACGAGTCGTACCCGATCACCCTGCGGGTCCCCGAGCTCGGCGTCGACGTCGAGTGGTCGTCGCCCGCGGACGTCGCACCGGTGCGCGTGGACGCCGTCGAGCCGTGGTCGGCCGAGGTCCCCCGGCTGTACGGCGCGACCGTGTCGAGCGCCGCCGAGACTCTCTCGCTGCGCCTCGGCTTCCGCACCGTGCGCATCGACGGCGACCGGTTCCTCGTGAACGGCGAACGGGTCGTGTTCCACGGGGTCAACCGGCACGAGACCCACCCCGACCGCGGACGCGTCTTCGACGAGGAGTGGGCGCGCGAGGACCTCGCCCTGATGAAGCGGTTCAACGTGAACGCGATCCGCACCAGCCACGCCCCGCCGCACCCGCGCCTGCTCGACCTCGCCGACGAGCTCGGCTTCTGGGTGATCCTCGAGTGCGACCTGGAGACGCACGGCTTCGAGCGCGTCGGCTGGGCGGGCAACCCGAGCGACGACCCGGCGTGGCGAGACGCGTACCTCGACCGGATCGAACGCACCGTCGAGCGGGACAAGAACCACCCGTCGGTGGTGATCTGGTCGCTCGGCAACGAGTCCGGCACGGGCCAGAACCTGGCCGCGATGGCCTCCTGGGTGCACGCCCGCGACCCCGAGCGCCCGGTGCACTACGAGGGCGACCACACCGGCGCCTACACCGACGTGTACTCGCGCATGTACTCCTCGGTGCCGGAGACCGCCGCGATCGGCAGCGACGGCCCGCGCTCGCTGCTGCTCGGGTGCACCGCAGCGGAGTCGGCCCGCCAGCGCACCAAGCCGTTCCTGCTGTGCGAGTACGTGCACGCGATGGGCAACGGTCCCGGGGCGATCGACCAGTACGAGGACCTCGTCTGGCAGCACCCGCGGCTGCACGGCGGGTTCGTCTGGGAGTGGCGTGAGCACGGCGTGCGCACGCGCGCCGCCGACGGCACGGAGTTCTTCGGCTACGGCGGGGACTTCGGCGAGGTCGTGCACGACGGCAACTTCGTGATGGACGGCATGGTCCTGCCCGACTCGACCCCGACGCCCGGCCTGTTCGAGTACAAGCAGGTGGTGGCGCCCGTGCGTCTGGCCGTGATCGGCCGTTCCGACGACGCGAGCGGCCTGGCGCTGACTGTGACGAACCGCCGGCACGCCGCCGACACGAGCGACCTGGTCCTGCGCTGGCGGGTCGAGGCCGACGGCGTCCCGACCGCGACCGGCGTGCTCGACGCCGTCGTCGCCGCCGGTGCGACCGCGACCGTCCCGCTCCCCGAGCTCGCCGTGCCGACCACCGGCGAGGTCTGGCTGACCGTCGAGGCCGAGCTGCGCGAGGCGACCCCCTGGGCGCCCGCGGGGCACGGCATCGTATTCACGCAGCACGCCCTCACCCCCCGGCGTGCAGGCCTCACCGCGCCACGGCTCGTGATGCCCGCGCAGGTGGCGGCCGCACCCGCCGAGCTCCTCACCCTCGGGCCCGCCGAGTTCGCGCACGGTCGCCTGGTACGCCTCGCGGGCCAGCCGGTGTCCGGGCCGCGGCTCGAGCTGTGGCGAGGCCCGACCGACAACGACCGCGGCCAGGGCGGCGGCTCGTACGACCTGGCCGACCCCTGGGAGAACAACGGCAACGGCGTGCCCGCGCCCCCCTACGACCAGATCTGGCGCGCGGCGGGCCTCGACCGCCTCACCGCCCGGGTCGAGCTCGTCCGCACCACGCGCGAGACGGTGCACCTCCGGCGCCGCTGGTCCGCTGCGGACCAGGCAGCCACGGTCGTCACCGACGAGCGATGGCACCTGGTGGACGACGAACTGTGGCTGCGCGCCGAGATCGAGCCCAGCCGGGGCTGGGACATGGTCTGGCCCCGGATCGGCCTGCGCCTGGACCTGCCGGGCGACGTCGACGGCGCGTCCTGGTTCGGCACCGGGCCGCGCGAGTCCTACCCGGACAGCCGCCACGCCGCCCGGGTCGGCCGGTTCGCGGCGGCGATCGACGACCTCACGGAGCGCTACTCCAGACCTCAGGAGAGCGGCCACCGCAGCGACCTGCGCACACTCACGCTCACGCGTGGCGGAGCCGCGTGGCTCCAGGTGGACGCCGCGGCCGACACCAGCGGCCGCAGGCCCGGTTTCACGCTCACCCGGCACACCGCGCAGCAGCTCGACGCGGCGCGTCACCCGCACGAGCTGCCCGACACCGGCCGCACGTACCTCTACCTCGACGCCGCCCAGAACGGGCTCGGCTCCCGGGCCTGCGGTCCCGACGTGTGGCCCGACCACCTTCTGCGGCCGCAGACCCGCACGCTCACCCTGCGCTTGCGCCACGCCTGACGTCGCCAGCGGGCGGTGCGCTCACCCTCCCGGGCGGTTCCACCCGCAGCGGTCATCGATCGCGGTGAGAGCGACTCTGAGTCGTGACTCGAAACAAAGGACAGGAAAAACCCGAGGTCAGGTGGACCTCCGTAGAGAGTTCGAGAACCCTTGCTCGGCCTTGAAAACGGTGGCTTCTCGGAGGTCGCGGGGAGTCTACCGACGGGATCGGAGGCCGCTGGAGCCGTCCGTGGTGGATTTGCGAGGGCGGCTGGTGCGCGCAGTTGGGATGACTCAAACCCTTCTGAACCCGACGCAGGTGGACGAGCTGGCGGCCCTCTACGAGGCGGGCGCGACACTGGTGGAACTGGGTGAACGGTTCGGCGTGCACCGTCGCACGGCGGCCGCGGGGCTTGACCCCGGTTCTTGGACACGCTGAATCCAGCATCTGCTGGGGAAGCGAGATGATTCAGGAACCATGGCCAGGAAGAACTACTCCGAGGAGTTCCGTCGTCAGGCTGTCGACTTGTACGAGTCCATCCCGGGCGCCACGGTCCGCGGCATCGCCGAGGATCTCGGCATTGTGCGCGGCACGCTGCGGCACTGGCTCGAGGTCTACGGGACCGGCAAGAAGACCGCCGCTGACGGGACGTTGACCTCCAGCCCGCTGCAGTCCAAGACGTCCCCGGCGAGGTCGTCCGCGCCGGCCGGGGAGACGCCGGAGCAGAAGATCGCCCGGCTCGAGGCCAGGGTGAACGAGCTCGAGGTCGAGACCACCAAGCTCACGACCGAGCGGGAGATCCTGCAGCGGGCGGCCAAGTATTTCGCCGGGGAGACGCGCTGGTGAGTCGCTTCCAGTTCGTCGCCGACAACTCCACCACCTTCGAGGTGAAGCGACTGTGCGAGCTCGTCGAGATCGAGCGCTCGTCCTACTACGCCTGGCTCAAGGCGGCCCCTGCCCGCGGAGCCAAGGCGGCCGCGGACGCCGCGCTGGCCGAGCGGATCAGGGCCATTCATGCCGTCGACAACACCCAGGGCGCGCCGCGGATCACCGTCGAGCTCAACGCTCAGCTCGGCGACAGCGGTCCTGGCGGTGAGCGGGTGAACCACAAGCGCGTCGCGCGGGTGATGCGGGTCGAGGGCATCCGGGGCTATGTGAAGAAGCGCCGGGCGCGGACCACGATCCCCGAGCCGTCGGGACAGAAGTACCCCGACCTGGTCAACCGCGACTTCACCGCCGAGCGCCCCAACGAGCGCTACGTCGGGGACATCACCTACCTCCCGATCGCGGACGGCACGAACCTGTACCTGGCGACCGTGATCGACTGCTACAGCCGACGGCTCGTCGGCTGGGCGATCGCCGACCACATGCGCACCGAGCTGGTCGAGGACGCCCTGAAGGCCGCCGCCGCAACCCGGGGCAGCCTCAAGGGCGCCGTGTTCCACAGCGACCACGGGTCGGTCTACTGCTCCAAGGCCTACGCCAAGCTGTGCCGCAAGCTCGGTCTCACCCAGTCCATGGGCGCCGTCGGCTCCTCGGCCGACAACGCACTGGCGGAATCGTTCAACGCCACGATCAAGCGCGAGGTCCTCCAAGACGCCGCCTGCTGGCCCGACGAGCTGACCTGCCGCCGACAGGTCTTCACGTGGCTCGTCCGCTACAACACCCGCCGCCGTCACTCCTGGTGCGGCTACCTGGGCGGACTCAACCGGTCGTCGCAACACCTCGTGATCACGGAGGTGTCAGGTGGTGCGACGGCAGCAGCAGGCGGACCGGGCGTTGCGACCGGCGATGCGTTCACCGGGGCGGCCGATTCCCGCTCGGCATGTGGAGCGGGAGTTCTGGCGGTTGATCGCGGCGGGCAAGAGTTCCGAGGAGGCCGCGGCCGGGGTTGGTGTGTCGTGGCCGGTCGGGTCGCGGTGGTTTCGTCACGCTGGCGGGATGGCGCCGTTGCCGCTGGCCGAGCCGACCGGCCGCTACCTGTCGTTCCACGAGCGCGAGGAGCTCGCACTTCTCAAAGCGCGCGGGCTTGGTGTTCGCGCGATCGCCCGCGAGCTGGGGCGTGATCCGGGGACGATCTCGCGGGAGCTGCGACGCAACGCGGCGACCCGGGGCGGCAAGCCCGAGTACCGGGCGACGGTCGCGCAGTGGAAGGCGCAGACCGCCGCCCGGCGCCCCAAGCCAGCCAAGCTCGTCATCAACGCTCGTCTGCAGGAGTACGTCCAGGTCCGGCTGAGCGGCCAGTTGCGCCGACCGGACGGGACGCTGGCGGCAGGGCCGGCGACGACCTGGAAGGGCCTGAACAAGCCGCACCGCAGCGACCGGCGGTGGGCGACGGCCTGGAGCCCGGAGCAGATCTCGCGGCGGCTGGTCATCGACTTCCCCGACGATGAGGACATGCGCATCAGCCACGAGGCGATCTACCAGGCGCTCTACATCCAGGGACGCGGGGCGCTGCAGCGCGAGCTGGTGGCCTGCCTGCGGACCGGCCGGGCGCTGCGCAAGCCCCGGGAGCGGGCCCGCAACAGGCCCCAGGGGCACGTCACGGCTGACGTCGTCCTGGCCGAGCGGCCCGCCGAGGCCGAGGACCGGGCAGTGCCCGGGCACTGGGAGGGCGACTTGATGATCGGGCTGAACCGGTCCGCGATCGGCACCGTCGTGGAACGCACGAGCCGCTACACCCTGCTGGTCCACCTGCCACGTCTCGAGGGCTACGGGACAGTCCCACCGGTCAAGAACGGGCCCGCGCTTGGCGGCTACGGCGCCATCGCGATGAAGGACGCCCTGACCGCGACGATGACCACGATGCCGTCCGAGCTGTTGCGGTCGTTGACTTGGGACCGCGGCAAGGAGCTGTCCGCCCACGCGCAGTTCACGATCGACACCGGGATCGCCGTCTACTTCGCCGACCCGCACTCACCCTGGCAGCGCGGCACGAACGAGAACACCAACGGGCTGCTGCGCCAGTACTTCCCCAAGGGCACCGACCTGTCCCGCTGGCCGGCCGAGGACCTCCTGGCCGTCCAGGCCGCGATCAACAGCAGACCCCGCAAGGTCCTCGGCTGGAGAACACCGGCCGAGGTCCTCGATGAGCAGCTACGGTCGCTCCAACGGGCAGGTGTTGCATCGACCGGTTGAACCCAGTCTGTCCCCCTCCAACTACGAGGCCCGCCGGGCCACTACGCTGCCCACCGCTGCGTAATCACACCCCGTGTCCAAGATCCGGGGGTAGGGCCCCGCCCACCTTGTCCGCCGGTCAGTCCCGATCCGCACGCGAGGCCTGGATGAACGGCACCTCGCCGAAGCGGGCGAGTTGTACTCCGAAGGCTTGACGCTCATGGAGGTGGGGTTGCGCTTTGGTGTCAGCCAGCAGACGGTGCGCCGTGCGCTTGCGGCCGAGGGGGTCGCGATCCGCCCGAGTGGTCGTCGTGTTCAAGCGGCGACCTGATGTGCGCCAGGCCTTCTCCTGCATGAGCGCTTGACGCGTGCGTGAAGGCGCCCTGGGGGCCTCGGCCTCAGGTCGGAGGGGCGCCCGGCAGACCGGGTCCGCACCGCGGAGACACTTCACGAGCCGACGTCACTGCTATGATAAAACATCTCTAGAGGCGTCTGGATATGTTTTAAGGAGGTCTGTGATGGCGAAGCGCACTGTCCCGTTGCGACCGCACGTGCAGGACGCCCTCAGCGTGTGGGGACAGCTCATCAGGCGCGGTCGGCTCGACCGCGCCTGGACGGCCAAGGATCTCGCGGCCCGCGCGAACGTCTCGGAGCAGACCGTCCTCTCCGCAGAGGCCGGCCACCGTGGCACCGCCGTCGGCACGATGATGGATCTGGCCGACCTCGTCGGCATCCCCCTCTTCGGTATCGAAGACCGCTCCGAGATCGCAATCCGTCGTCGACGCGGCGAGGAGATGCTCGCTCTGCTCCCAAGCCGTGTTCGCCGGTCGAAGGCAGGAACCATCGATGACGACTTCTGAGGATCTCTATGTCTGGACGTGGCTGCCAGGCCAGACCGAGCCCGTCCTGGCCGGGAGGGTGGACCAGGCTGGGCCGCTCTTCACTTTCATCTACGCGCTGAGGTACCGATCGAGGCCGGATGCCATCAGTCTGTTCGCGCCGGAGCTTCCGCTGCGCCCCGGCATCCAGGAGCCGGCAGATGGATTGACCATAGCGGGCGTCCTCAGGGACGGGAGTCCCGACAGGTGGGGGCGGGGTGTCATCGAACGCCGACGAGGTGCCACACCGAACTCCCTCAGCGAAATCGACTACATGCTGAGTTCCAGCTCGAATCGCTTCGGAGCACTGGACTTCCAAGCCAGTCGCGAGACCTACGTTCCGCGGGATGACTCGGCGACCCTCGATGAGCTGCACAAGGCAGCCATCATCCTCGACGAGGGCGGCGAACTATCGGCGGGCCTCGACGCCGCGCTGATACATGGCACAAGCCTGGGAGGCGCACGGCCGAAGGCGACCCTCACCAGTGACGATGGGAGCCAGTGGCTCGCGAAGTTCGCGTCATCAGACGATCGCGTGTTCTCAGTGGTGAACGCCGAAGGCGCGATGCTTGAGCTTGCGCGCAGGGCGGGTATCAACGTTCCTGAGAGCAAGGTCGTGTCGTCTCTTGGTAAAGAGGTTCTTCTTGTCCGGCGGTTCGACCGAGATGCCACAGGAGGACGGCGCCACGTGGTATCCGGTCTGACGATGGCGCAGACCGACGAGATGTACGCGCGGTACGTGTCCTACCCGCAGATCCTCGATGTGCTTCGTCTGTACGCGAAGGATGCGGCTCAGCCCGGGCCTGAGCTTTTCCGGCGCATCGCGATGAACATCGCCATCAGCAACAACGATGACCACGCCCGGAATCACGCCGCATTCTGGGACGGGAGGCACCTGGAGCTGACCCCTGCCTACGACCTCGCGCCCGGGCAAAGGTCCGGAGACACATTCGAGCAGGCGATGGCTTTCGGGCGAGGCGACCACGGCGCGAAGGTGTCCAACTTTGCGGCCCTGGTACGCGAGTCGGAGACCTACGGGCTCAGCGCGGCACAAGCTCGGGACATCATCGACCATCTCGTGTCTGCCATCAGCGACAACTGGAACGACGCTGCAGAGGTCGCGCGCTTGAGCGCCGCAGACAAGAAGAGCCTTCGCGAGAGGCAGATTCTGCCGAGGGCAGCCTTCTTCGACTATGAAGATGCACCGCTCTGACGAGCCAACCGTCGCCATACGGCCAACGCGTCATGCTGCACGGATAGGTGACACCTGATCTGGCTTGCCTTGCGGCGGCCGGGGAGGATGTTGCCGTGCCCAAGCCCTACCCTCGCGAGTTCCGTGACGACGTGGTTCGTGTGGCCCGCAACCGTGAGCCCGGTGTCAGCGTGGAGCAGATCGCCAAGGACTTCGGGGTCCACCCGATGACCTTGTTCAAGTGGATGCGACAGGCCGACGTCGACGACGGCGCGCGGCCCGGAACCAGCCGGGTCGAGGGCGTTGAGCTGCGCGAGGCGCGCAAGCGGATCCGGCTGCTGGAGCAGGAGAACGAGGTCCTGCGCCGCGCGGCGGCCTACCTGTCCCAGGCGAACCTGCCGGGAAAAGGCTCTACCCGCTCGCGAGTGAGCTCGCCGGCGACGGGATCCCCGTCGCGGTGACGTGCCGGGTCCTCAAGCTCGCCAGACAGCCCTACTACCGGTGGCTGGCCAACCCCGTCACCCCCGCCGAACTGACGCAGGCGTACCGGGCGAACGCGCTGTTCGACGCTCACCGCGACGACCCGGAGTTCGGCTACCGATACCTGGCCGAGGAGGCCCACGACGCCGGCCAGGTCATGTCCACCCGGACCGCGTGGCGGATCTGCGCGGACAACCAGTGGTGGAGCGTGTTCGGCAAGAAGAAGGCCCGCGGCAAGGGCACGAAGGTCGGTCCACCGGTCCATGACGACCTGGTCGGGCGGGTCTTCACCGCGACCGCGGCGAACCGGCTGTGGCTGACCGACCTGACCGAGCACCGGACCGCTGAGGGCAAGCTGTACCTCTGTGCGATCAAGGACGTGTTCTCTGGCCGCATCGTGGGGTACTCGATCGACTCGCGGATGAAGTCCCGGATCGCCGTCACCGCACTGGAGAACGCCATCGCCCGGCGCGGTGACGTGGCCGGGTGCGTGGTGCATTCGGACCGCGGCAGCCAAGGCGGACTCAACCGGTCGTCGCAACACCTCGTGATCACGGAGGTGTCAGGTGGTGCGACGGCAGCAGCAGGCGGACCGGGCGTTGCGACCGGCGATGCGTTCACCGGGGCGGCCGATTCCCGCTCGGCATGTGGAGCGGGAGTTCTGGCGGTTGATCGCGGCGGGCAAGAGTTCCGAGGAGGCCGCGGCCGGGGTTGGTGTGTCGTGGCCGGTCGGGTCGCGGTGGTTTCGTCACGCTGGCGGGATGGCGCCGTTGCCGCTGGCCGAGCCGACCGGCCGCTACCTGTCGTTCCACGAGCGCGAGGAGCTCGCACTTCTCAAAGCGCGCGGGCTTGGTGTTCGCGCGATCGCCCGCGAGCTGGGGCGTGATCCGGGGACGATCTCGCGGGAGCTGCGACGCAACGCGGCGACCCGGGGCGGCAAGCCCGAGTACCGGGCGACGGTCGCGCAGTGGAAGGCGCAGACCGCCGCCCGGCGCCCCAAGCCAGCCAAGCTCGTCATCAACGCTCGTCTGCAGGAGTACGTCCAGGTCCGGCTGAGCGGCCAGTTGCGCCGACCGGACGGGACGCTGGCGGCAGGGCCGGCGACGACCTGGAAGGGCCTGAACAAGCCGCACCGCAGCGACCGGCGGTGGGCGACGGCCTGGAGCCCGGAGCAGATCTCGCGGCGGCTGGTCATCGACTTCCCCGACGATGAGGACATGCGCATCAGCCACGAGGCGATCTACCAGGCGCTCTACATCCAGGGACGCGGGGCGCTGCAGCGCGAGCTGGTGGCCTGCCTGCGGACCGGCCGGGCGCTGCGCAAGCCCCGGGAGCGGGCCCGCAACAGGCCCCAGGGGCACGTCACGGCTGACGTCGTCCTGGCCGAGCGGCCCGCCGAGGCCGAGGACCGGGCAGTGCCCGGGCACTGGGAGGGCGACTTGATGATCGGGCTGAACCGGTCCGCGATCGGCACCGTCGTGGAACGTGTCAACGCCGGGCGAATCTTGACCCCCTGGTGCTGGTTGAACTTTGACCCCCCTGATGGTCTTGACTACTTGGTCTTGCGGTGGGCGCGTGTGCGGTAGGAGTCACCGTCCAGGGGGATGACGTGGGCGTGATGGACGAGGCGGTCGATGGTCGCGGCTGCGACGACGTCGTCGCCGAGGGTCTCGCCCCAGCGGGAGAAGGGCAGGTTCGAGGTCACGATCACGGACCCGGTCTCGTAGCGGGACGCGATGAGCTGGAAGAACAGGGCGGCTGCGGCTGGGTCGAACGGCAGGTAGCCGACCTCGTCGATGATCAGTAGCCGGTAGCGGTTCAGGCGGCGTAGCTCGCGCTCGAGGTTGCCGCGCTCGTGGGCGTCGCTCAGGCGGGTCAGCCAGCCGTTCGCGGAGTCGAACGCGACGGGGAACGCGGCTTCGGCGGCTTTGATGCCCATCGCGATCGCGAGGTGGGTCTTGCCGGTCCCGGGTGGCCCGAGCAGCACGACGTTCTCTCGGCGTGCCACGAACGTGGTCGTGGCCAGGTGCGCGATCACGTCCCGGGGTGCGGCCGGCAGGTGTTCGAAGGTGAAGTCCTCCAGGGTCTTGACTGCGGGGAAGTGCGCGGCCGAGATCCGCATCCGGGTGCCGTTCGCGGTTCGGGAGGCGACCTGGCGGCCCAGGACGGCGGCGAGGTATTCCTCGTGGGTCCAGCCCTCGGTGCGGGCCTGGTCGCCGAGGGTCGCGAACGTGTCGGCGATCACGGGGGTCTTGAGCTCACGGGCGCAGAACGTGATCTGCCCGGCGGTGTCCTTGCCGGTGGCGCTCACCGCACGACCTGCAGGTTCGGGCGCGGGGCGGGGACGGGCAACGCGAACATCTCGTCGTAGTCGCTCAACTCCCGCAAGCCCACGTCCGTCGCGGTGACGGGGCCGCGGGTCGCGGCGCAGCGGTCCTTGAACGCGGTCCGCAGCTCAGCGGCGGCGGCGACGTGCGCGGGGTCGGTGATGACCTGCCGGGACGCCCAGGACCGGGCGTGGTCGGCCACGACCTGCCCCGCGCACGTGACCATGACCCGGTCCAGCCCGGGATGGATGTCCACGAACCGGCCGATGACCTGCGGGTCCACCGAGTAGTCGTTGCCCGCGACCCGCACGTAGTAGTCCCGCGCCAGGCGCACCCGCAGCGGTGGGGCGCTCGTCGGCGCGACCGGTGGCAGGGCCCCCATCGCGGCGAGGTCCGCGCCGAGCAGGTCGACCGGGCGGGCGCCGGTGGCCCGCACCTTGCGCTCGTTCGCGCGCGGCAGCCACGCCGCGAGCTGGGCGTTGAAGTCGACGCCGCCGGTGAACGAGCGCCCGGGCATGAACGAGGTCTGCAAGTACTGGTTGGCTCGCTCGACGACGCCCTTGGCCTCCGGGTCCCGGGCCGCGGTCTGATAGATCCGCGTCCCCAACGTCCCGGCGAACGTCCGGGCGGGCAACGTCAGGCGCTTGTGCTGACCGATGCCCGCCTCGTTGTCCCAGACCAGCGTCTTGGGCACCGCACCCAGACCGGCCAGCAGCTGCCACATCCCGGCCAGCAGGTCCCCCGACAGCCGCGAGGGCAGCATGACCGCCATCACGAACCGGGAGTACGCCGCGACCATCGTCAGCACCGGCGGCGCGATCCACGCCCCGGCCCCGTCGGGGATCACCTTGGCCGGGAACCACAGGTCGCACTGCACGATATGCCCGGCCGCATACGTCGTGCGGTCGGCGGGGTCCGCGCCGCGGAACAACGGGCGCAGCAACGCGACCCGGGCCCGCAGCACCGAAGACGAGCCCGTCCACCCGACCCGCTCACCGATCACCGTCGCGGGCATGTCCGGGAACTGCCCGAGCAACTCCCGGATCGCCGGCTCGAACGCATCGACCGCCGAACCCGCAGGCTTGCGGTGGTACTTCGGCGGCTCGTGCGCGGCCAACGCGACCCGCACCGTGTTCCGCGCGATACCCAACCGGCGCGCGATCGTCTTGATCCCCAACCCCTCAGCTCGATGCAGCCGACGGATCTCAGCCCAGTCCTCCACAGTGATCACTCCTCCACTCTTCAGCGAAGGGGGGTCAACATTCGCTCGGCGCCAGGGGGTCAGTCTTCACGCGGCATCGACAGAACGCACGAGCCGCTACACCCTGCTGGTCCACCTGCCACGTCTCGAGGGCTACGGGACAGTCCCACCGGTCAAGAACGGGCCCGCGCTTGGCGGCTACGGCGCCATCGCGATGAAGGACGCCCTGACCGCGACGATGACCACGATGCCGTCCGAGCTGTTGCGGTCGTTGACTTGGGACCGCGGCAAGGAGCTGTCCGCCCACGCGCAGTTCACGATCGACACCGGGATCGCCGTCTACTTCGCCGACCCGCACTCACCCTGGCAGCGCGGCACGAACGAGAACACCAACGGGCTGCTGCGCCAGTACTTCCCCAAGGGCACCGACCTGTCCCGCTGGCCGGCCGAGGACCTCCTGGCCGTCCAGGCCGCGATCAACAGCAGACCCCGCAAGGTCCTCGGCTGGAGAACACCGGCCGAGGTCCTCGATGAGCAGCTACGGTCGCTCCAACGGGCAGGTGTTGCATCGACCGGTTGAACCCAGTCAATTTCGATCAAGGAAGTTCGTCCGCGCTCTGCACCGCCACGACCTGGTCGGATCGATGGGCCGGGTCGGCGCCGCCGGGGACAACGCCGCCATGGAGAGCTTCTTCTCGCTGTTGCAGAAGAACGTCCTGGACCGCCGCTCCTGGACCACGCGCGAGGAACTCCGCATCGCGATCGTCACCTGGATCGAGCGCACCTACCACCGCAGGCGCCGGCAGGACCGCCTGGGCCGGTTGACCCCCATCGAGTACGAGATCATCATGACCGCACCGGCCGCCCAGGCCGCGTGACTACCCGCTGTCACCAATCCGTGCAGCAGACCCCCCGTCGACCCGTCCGGGCTCCTCGATCGTGCGCTTGTCATCCAAAGCCGCCTGCGATGTCGGGCTGCGATGCGATCATGACGAGGAGCGACGCCTGAGTGAGCGGGGGATGCGGTGACCGACCCGATGGAGCTGATGCTGGCCGACCTTCGGGAGAAGTACGAGGCCCTGCCGACTGCGCGGAGCTTTGCCCGCTTGTACGACGACCCCGAGTGGGGCCACATGTTCGCAGTTCTCCACAAGCGGCTGAACGACCACTTCACTGCTATCAATGGCCGCGCGAAGTCCACGCATCACTACTGGGCAGACAACAGCCGGGACTTGCTGACGCTCATAGACGACATCGAGGCCGAACTTCACCTTCTGAATCGTTCTGGCCGTGAGGTCGAGTTGATCGGCCCGTATGAAGACGCGCTGGAACGGTGCCGGCCCTGGCTATCGCCGAGCGGCGGAAGTCACGTGCCGGACGACTTCGATCCAATTCGAGTCGTCACCTACGACCCGGTCTTCGTTTACGCAGCGTCCAACATCAGGCTTGAGAAGCAGCCGAAGCCGGTGCCACTCAAGATGGTGGGGAGCGGTTCCTATGCCCACGTGTACTCATACCTTGATCCCGACTACGGCATCCAGTTCGCGGTGAAGCGAGCGAAGAGGGGTCTTGGTGGGCGGGACCTTGAGCGGTTCAAGCAGGAGTATGAGGTCCTTAAGGGCTTGAGCTACCCGTACGTGGTGGAGGTCTACAGGTACGACGCGACGCTCAATGAGTACCGGATGGAGTACTGCGACACGACGCTGCGTGAGTACGTCAGCCGGAAAAACTCGACTCTGTCCTTCGCCGCTCGGAAGCGCATCGCCCTGCAGTTCCTGTACGGCATCAACTTCCTACATCACCAGGGCCTCCTGCACCGCGACATCAGCCTTCAGAACGTGCTTGTGAAGGTGTTCGACGCTGGCGCCGTGCTGGTTAAGCTCTCGGACTTCGGCCTCGTCAAGGATCAGTCGAAAGAGTTCACGCGGACGCAGACCGAGATGAAGGGTACGCTCGTCGACCCGATGCTGGAGTCCTTCAAGGACTACGCGGTCGTTAACGAGGTGTACACGATTGCCTGGGTCCTTGCGTACATCTTCAAGGGCCGAGAGTCTCTGCCGCCGGCCAGCGATGACGTGGGAAGGATTATCCACAAGTGCGCGATCAACGACCTGGGGCTTCGTTATCAGACCGTCGCTGAAGTAATTGCAGATGTGGAGCGGCTGGAAGCGCCGTCGGTGCAGCCAACGGCCTAGGACTCGCAGACCGCGCGACGCCGTTCGCCATCCAGTCGGTCGATGGGCCGCTGTTGGCTGCTCAGCAGTCTGCCCGCAGGGCACCGCCGACCCCTGCCGCACCTCGGGAGGCTCGCCGTATCGTCGTTGCATGGAGCAGACCGTCACCCCCACCGAGCTGGCGCGCGAGCTCGGCGTCAGTGCGCGGCGCATCCGCCACTGGCCGAGGGAGCAGGGGTGGCAGAGCATCCCCTACGCGCGCTGGCAGCTCTCGGCAGACCAGGCGGCTCAGGTCCGGAGTCGCTTCGGGTCCGAGCCGCTGAGGAAGGCGAGCCGCGCAGCCTCGGCGCGACGTCCAGGGGTCGGGCAACGCTGGGCTGGCTAGTCCGTCCAGACCGTGTGGGTCCACAGCGCCGCATCGAGCAGCCTCAGGGGTGACTCGTCGATCACGACGGCGCGCTCGCCCGCGGCCGCCAGCACCCGGGCGGGCAGGAGTGCGAGTTCCTGCGCGACATCAGGACTCCGCACGAGTTCGCGGAACACGAGCCAGTCCAGCCGGAAGTCCTTCAGCCCCAAGACCCCCAAGAAGGCGCACACGTTCCGATCCCGAACTGGGAACAGATGCGGGCGCTTGCGCGCACACACCTTGCTTGCCGTGACCCACGGATTCGGGTCCTTGGCGGCCGGCGAGGAGAGCGCGCCCTTCACCCAGCGATAGAACTCCTCCATCGAGATGAGAACCTCCGCGCCGGCGTCGGCGAGGTTGATCTCGGGCAGGTTGCCCAGCACCGCGACCGCGCGATCTCGATCGGGCGACGGGTTCAGCAGTCGTCTTGTCGCTCCCGGTCCCACGTCGACACTGAGCAGCGACGTGGCGTGCAGGTCGGTGGCAGTGATGGCGCTCGGCTGGACCGGCGGGAGGGTCGCGAAGCTGGCGCCCGCGTAGTTGCCGTCCACCGCATAGTAGGAGACGAGCCTCTGAACCGCCCCGGCCCGCGACTCCCCCGAGAGTGCCTCGAGTGCCTGGGCGATCGCTTGGTACCGGACGGCGGCGTCGAGCGCCGGCCAGTCATCGGGCACGTCGTGGCGCTGGGGCGAGGCGGGCGCGTTCATGGCGCAAGCGTCCCCGCGGCCGGGGTGAGGCGGTGCCGCTGATCGGGTGAACTGTCGGCGGGCGGTGGGACGGTCATCGCTGTGACGTCCCTCCACTTCGACGGCCCCATGGTCGCGGGTGGCTTGTCGTACAGCGTCGACGAACTGCTCGTGTCCCCGGGTCCACCCTCGCTGTCGAGGGGCGTCGAGTGGATCGACCAGGTGACCGGCGGGGTTGCACCCGGTTCCGTCTGGACGGTCCTGGGTGCGACGGGCGTCGGGGTGACGACTCTCGCCACGAGGCTCGCGACCGCAGCTGGAGCGAGCGGCACTGTGATCCTCGCCAACGGCCACGTCCCGAGCCGCTCCCTGGCGCGACAGGCGCAGCAGATCGCAGGCCGCGTCGGCCAGACCGAACCTCAGGCCTCGCTGGCAATGCCTCGTCTGGCTTCGTGGCTTCCGCTCCCGAACCTCGGCGACAACTCCTGGGACGGTGACTGCGAGCGCGCCGACGTGGTTGTACTCGACACGTGGGACGAGATGTGGCGCCCCGAGCACTGGAGCCACACCCGAGAGCAGCGGCTGGCCGGCGTCCGGTGGCTACGTGAGGTGGCACGCAACAACCACACAGCGCTCGTGCTCACGTGCCGACTGCCACACGGCTCCTCGGGTGCACCGCGCCCGGACGTGCACTGGGCCGTCGAACCGTTCGACGACGTCGCTGACGTGAGCATGTGGCTGGACTGGTCGGACGACAGGTCTCCGTGGCGCGAGTTGACCGTGCGGGTGCGGGGAGGGCGCTCCGCACGGAACCGTCTCCTAAGCGGGTGAAGCACCGACCTCGCGAAGGCGAGCCCCCTTCTGGTGCCGCCGACTCCCAGCGTCCGGCCATGCGCGGACGGCCGTTGCGATCCAAGTGCGGACTAGATGCGGACTAGCAGCCCAGATGGTCGCCCAGCGGGACCTCCTACCGAGCCCCCAATAGCGGCCCTGACCTGCGCAGACACCTCAGTGGGCCCCGTGGGGATCGAACCCACAACCCGCGGATTAAAAGTCCGCTGCTCTGCCAGTTGAGCTAGAGGCCCCGGTCGACGACTCGGAGTACGGACAGCACCTTGTCGATGCCCGACGGCTGGCACCGCCCCACCGCGTCTGCGCCCTGACGATACGGCACGCGCCGACCACGCTGGCGGAGGAGATGGGGGCTCGCGATGCCGCCCGACCCTATGGGCGTTGTTCGTGCTCGACCGCCCGTCGCAGGGCCTCGAGCTCGGCGGTGATCGCGGCGAGCTGCTCCATGATCTGCGCTGTCGGGGCGTCGGTGACGCCGGCCTCCAGGCGCTCGTGACGGGCGCGCTCGACGAAGCTGGACGTGATCGCGGCGGTGACGATCGCGATGAACGCGATGGCCTCGAGCATGAAGATCGCGCCGAGCACCTTGCCGATGCCGTTCGAGGGGATCACGTCCCCGTAACCGACGGTGGTCACCGTCTGCAGCGCCCACCACATCGCGGTGCCGAGGTCGTCGAAGTCCTCGGGCGCGAGGACACGGACCAGGACGCCGCCGAGGATGACGCTCGCGGCGGTCGCGGTGACGATGACCGCCATGGCGCTGCGTATGGACAGCGGGGTGCGGTGGAAGGTGGCGAAGCGGCGTTCGAGCAAGTGCATCCGCGGCATGTCGGCACTCTTCGCCGGTCGTCGAGGGCCCGCAACGCCCGCCGCGGGTACCTCGGCCGACGCGGGGCGGTGCCGCGCGGCGGTCGCGGAAGACCGCACGCCGGGCCCACAACGGCGGATACGGTCTGACCCGTGAACGGAGAGCTGGCGAACGTGATCGCCCTGGCGCTGCACGGATCGGCCTGGCTCGCGGACCCGTCGGGTCCGCCGCCGGAGCTGGAGCGGACGAGCTCGACGTTCCAGTTCGTCGGCGCGTTCCAGGTCGAGCCGCCGCCGCGGCGGTGGAAGCGCGACGCGACGATGGACGGGGCGACGTGGTTCCGCTGGTTGCGGGAGCAGGGGGTCGAGCGGCTGTGGCTGGCGACCCCCGACCGGGTGCGCGGGCCACTCGCACCGCACGTCGGTGCGGCGTTCGCCAACGGCGGCCAGTGGGCTGTGCTGGCGACGGGCCGCCGCTCCAGCGTGTGGGTGCCGCGCTGGGAGGTGGGGGACGCCCACCGGGCGGACCGCCGGATCTGGGACGTGCGGCTGGTCGGCTCGTGGGCGGAGGGGGTGGCACCCCCGCAGCGGGCCCCGGTCGGCACCGCTCTTGCGGGCCTGACGACCGTCCTGGAGGCGGCGGAGGCGCTGGCGCGTGAGCAGGACCTCGACTCGTGGGCCACGTGGTTCGCGGGAGCTCTCGAGCAGGCCCGGTCGGGTCACGCCGAGATCCCCTACCACGCGGACATGGCGCCGTGCCCGCCGGTCACGCCCGAGGCCCGACACCTCCTCGGCGTGGCCGCGCGGTCGTGGGTGTTCGGTGGCATGGGCTCGTGGAACGACGTCTGGATGCAGGACGACGAGGCGCAGGCCCGGTACGACGCCGTGACGGGTGCTCTGTATCGCGCGGTGGTCGACGCCTGCGTCGTCGCGACGAACGCCGACCTCGACCGGTCCGCAGCGGCGCGCTGAGCCGGAGACGCGCGGAGGCAGGTCCGGTCGTGTCAGGGGCCGACGAGCGCTTCGTCGGCCCGCGCGCTCGTCGGGACGTCGGCACTGCCGCGCGGACGCCGCCGCTGGTCGCGCCGGGCGACGAGGAGCGCGGCGACACCGGCGGTGAACAGGACACCGGAGGCGGCGAGCGCGACGGGCCCGTCGGCCGCGCGCAGCACGGCCGCGCCGATGGCGGCACCCACGCCCATGGACAGGACCGCGAGCGACCGGTCACGCCACTGGCCCGGGGTCTGCCGCCCGCCGCCGAGGCGGCTCTCGCGGGAGACGTTGGCGAGCGTGCTGGTGACGACGACGGTCGTGATGTCGGTGTTCCCGACGGGCTTCACGGCGGCGACCTGCGCGCCCATGAGCGCGGCGAGGACCGCGGTGAGCACGGCCTGACCGGTCGGCGTCAGGTCGCCCACCACGAGCCACACGACGACGAGCACGGCGATCAGCGCGGCGCCACCCCCGAGCAGCCACGCGCTGCGGACGGGCAGCCCGACGGGGTGCCCGCGGCGCACGAGACGTCCGCCGAGGATCGAGCCGACGACGAACCCGACGAGCGCGAGCGCGTTGTTGAGCAGCGGCATGTCGGGCACGCCGACGAGCGCGAACGCGAGGAACAGCACGTTGCCGGTCATGTTGCCGGTGAACACGCCGTCGAGCGCGAGGTAGCTGACGGCGTCGATGGCGCCGGTCGCGGCGGTGAGCAGGAGCAGGCCGGTGGTGAACAGACCGGCGGTGGTGGCGCGCCGCATCAGGTCTCCTTGAGCAGCGTGTGGATGTCGGTGAGGTGCTCGCGCATCGCGGCGGTGGCGGCCTCGGCGTCGTGCGCGGCGACGGCGGCGTAGATCGCGCGGTGCCCGGCGAGCGAGTGCGCGCGGCCGGCCTTGGTGGCGTGGGAGCGGCGGCGCACGGGCAGCGTCCACTCGGTCATGAGGCCGTGCAGCGTGACGAGCAGGGGGTTGCGGGCGGCCTGCGCGAGCAGCAGGTGGAACTCGAGGTCGACCTCGACGGAGCGCGCGGCGGTCAGGGGCGGCTCGGACGCTGCGAGCACGTCCTGGAGCTGGAGCAGGTTCGCGGGCGTGGCGCGGCGAGCGGCGAGCCCGGCGACGGAGGGTTCCACGACGAGGCGCAGCTCGGCGGCGTCGGCGTTCTCGGCGCCGCCCAGAGCGGCGGCGGTGAGCTCCTGCAGGTCGCGCTGCTCGGCGGAGGGTTCGACGACGACGGTGCCCCTCCCGGGGCGGCGCTCGATGAGGTGCTTCGACTCGAGCTCGAACATCGCCTCGCGCAGCGTGGCGCGGGAGACGGCGAGCTGCTCGGCGAGCTCGCGCTCGCCGGGGAGGCGCTGGCCGGGGGCGAGCTCGCCGGTGGCGATGAGCCGCTCGAGGTGGGCGGCCAGAGTCACGGAGATGGTCGGCGACCTGCGGGCGAGCGGTGGGACGGGCGTCGGCACGGGTGCTCCTGAAGGGTGTGCGTCGTGCGTCGCAGCGGATCTGCGTGGGCGGCACGGTAGCAGCATCTCGGTCAGATGGTCTGACCAATGTTTCGCTCTGGGTCGGTCGCGTAAACAGTGCGTTACCGCGTCCGAACTGTCTGGATCGTGCCGACGACCTGGGGCTACGTTCCTGCTCCATCGGTCAGACCAGCCGACCGACGACACCAACGGCGGCGTCGCATCCCGCCGTCCGTGGAGGGTCCGCGCCGCCCCGCTCAGCGACCGGAAGGCATGCGCGATGCTCCCCTCGAAGTCCCTCCGCACGGCAGGTCTGGCCAGCGGCGCCCTCGCCGCGCTCCTCGCCCTGTCCGCCTGCTCCAGCTCCAGCTCCGCGACTGACGACGCCACGACCGCCGCCCCCGCGGCCGGCGCCTACCAGTCCCTCGCGGACTCGTCGGCATGCGTCGACCTCCGCGAGACGAACCCCGACCTCGTCGGGACCACCAAGACCAACGCGCTCAACCCCCACACCCCGGGCTACGAGGTCATCGACCCCGAGAACCCGGACCAGTACATCGGGTTCGACATCGACCTGGGCGAGGCGATCGGCGCGTGCCTCGGCTTCGAGGTCGACTACATCCCCGTCGGCTTCGCCGAGCTCATCCCGACCGTCGCGAGCGGCCAGGCCGACTGGATCGTCTCGAACCTGTACGCCACGGAGGAGCGCGCGCAGGGAGGCGTCGACTTCATCAGCTACTCCAAGGTGTTCGACGGCATCCTCGTCACCACCGGCAACCCCAAGGGCATCACCGGCATCGACACCTCGGTGTGCGGCACCACGGTCGCCCTGAACAAGGGCTACGTCGAGGTCCCGCTCGTCGAGGCCATGGGCCCCGAGTGCGAGAAGGCCGGCCTGCCGGCCCCCACGGTCAGCCTCTTCGACTCCAGCGCCGACTGCGTGCAGGCGATCCTCGCCGGCCGCGCCGACGCGTACATGAACGACATCAACACGGTGAAGGGCTACATCGCCGAGCACCCGGACGAGCTCGACTCCGCCGAGACCGTGATGCTCGACTACGAGATCGGCATCGGCGTGCTGCAGGGCGACCACGCCTTCCGCGACGCCGTCCAGGCCGCGCTCCTCGAGATCCAGAACTCCGGGCTGCAGGCCGAGCTCGCCACCAAGTGGAAGCTCGACGAGAACGCCGTGGCCGAGCCCTCGATCCTCAGCGTCGGCTGACCCTCCGCCAGGCCACCGAGAACGACGACTGGAGGGCGCGCCGATCATGAGCGAGTTCCTGCACTACCTGACCCTTCCCTACCTGCTGGAGGGCATCAGCTTCACGCTGCGGCTCACGGGGATGGGCTTCGCCGGAGGCATGGTCCTCGGACTGTTCCTCGCGGCGATGCAGCTCACGCGCTTCAAGGCGCTGACCTGGGTCGCCCGGGCGTACGTGACCCTGTACCGGGGAACGCCGCTGATCCTCCAGCTCGTCTTCGTCTTCTCGGTCCTGCCACGGGCGGGGATCACCCTGACCCCGCTCGTGGCAGGTGGCCTTGCGCTGGCCCTCAACGAGGCCGTGTTCTTCGCCGAGATCTTCCGGTCCGGCATCAAGGGCGTCGACCCGGGCCAGGTCGCCGCGGGCCGCGCGCTGGGCATGCGCCCGGCGATGCTCATGGCGCGCGTCGTCGGCCCGCAGGCGTTCCGGTCGATCGTGCCGTCGCTGGGCAGCGAGGCGATCTCGACGATGAAGAACTCGGCGCTCGCGTCGATCATCGCGGTCCCCGAGCTGACGCTGCGCACGCAGCAGCTCGCGTCGGCGACGTTCGACTACTTCGAGATCTACTTCGCGACCGCCGCGATGTACCTGGTCCTGACCGGTGCGCTCACGCTGGTCCAGCTCGCGGTCGAGCGCGCGCTGGACCTGGACCGCCCCGCGCAGGCGTCGCTGCGGACGTGGTTCGCCCGCCTCAGCCGCCCGGCGACCGCGGTCCCGACGAGCGTGGACGCGGACCCCCGCCGCGCTCCCGACCGCACGGACACCGGCATCGGCACCCCCGCGCCCCTGACCCACGCGGACCCGCCGCCGCGCAGCTTCGGCGACGCGCTCATCGAGGCGTTCGCCCTGCGCAAGTCCTACGGCGAGAACGAGGTGCTGCGCGGCATCGACCTGAACATCCGCCAGGGCGAGGTCGTCGCCCTGCTCGGCCCGTCGGGCTCGGGCAAGAGCACGCTGCTGCGCTGCATCAACCACCTCGAGGGCCTCGACGGTGGCTCGGTGCTCGTCGGCGGCACCGCGATCGGCTACGGCGAGCGCGGCGACGAGCTCGTCGAACGGCACGTCGCCCGCCAGCGCGTCGATGCGGGCGTCGGGATGGTCTTCCAGCAGTTCAACCTGTTCCACCACCTGTCCGCCCGGGAGAACGTCGCCGCTCCCCTGCGCTGGGTGCACGGCTGGTCCCGCGAGGACGCCGACGCCCGCGCCGACGAGCTGCTCGCGCAGGTCGGCATGGCGCACCGCGCCGACGCCCTCCCCCGCCACATGTCCGGCGGCCAGCAGCAGCGCGTCGGCATCGCCCGGGCGCTCGCCTCGAACCCCAAGGTCCTCCTGCTCGACGAGCCGACGAGCGCGCTCGACCCCGAGCTCGTCGCCGAGGTCCTCGGGGTCATCCAGAACCTCGCCCGCCAGGGCGGTCTCACGATGATCATCGCCACCCACCAGCTGCGGTTCGCGCGCGAGGTGGCCGACCGGGTCGTGTTCATGGCCGGCGGGGTCGTCGTCGAGCAGGGCACGGCGGACCAGGTGATCGGCAACCCGCAGGTCGAGGCGACGCGTCGCTTCGTCAACGCGATGGACTCGGCGGAGGTCTGAGCACGATGAGCACCACAACCACGACGAGCGCGACGAGCCCGACCAGCACGCAGCGCACGCACCACGTCTTCCCCGCGTCGGCCGGTGTGCCGCCGCAGGTCGGCCCGTTCAGCCACGCCGTGCGCTTCGGCGACCTGCTGTTCGTGACGGGTCAGATGCCGACGGACCCCGCGACGGGCGAGCTCGTCGCCGGCGGGCTCGTCGAGCAGACCCGTCAGGTCATGTCGAACCTGCAGGCCGTGGTCCGCGCAGCCGGCGCCGAGCTGAGCGACACGCTCATGGTCCGCGCCTACCTGACGGACTTCGACGACTACGACGCGTTCAACGCGGAGTACCGGACCTGGTTCGACGACCCCCTGCCCAGCCGCACGTGCGTGGGCGTCACCGGGCTCGCCGTCGGCGCGCTCGTCGAGATCGACCTCGTGGTCGGGATTGCTGGAGGTGCGGCATGAGCACGACGACCCTGACGGGCTTCCCCACGCTGCAGCCGGGCCAGGGGCCCGTGCTCGGTGAGCACTACCTGCCGTCGCGGGCCGACGAGGTCCGCTGGGGCTGGCTCCCGAACGCGGAGTCCTCCCCCGTGCTCGGCGTGGCCGACGGCGCCACGGTCACCATCGACACCCTCTCCCACGAGGGTCTGCTCGGCGACCAGGGCCGGGACCCCGCCCGCTACATCCGCCAGTTCGGCGACGTGGACGTGCTCGACGACGCGATCGAGATCGCCGCGAGCGGTCTGGTGAACACCGCCGAGGACGGCCCGCACGTCGTGACCGGCCCGATCGCGGTCGCCGGCGCGCGGCCCGGCGACGTGCTGCGCGTCGACGTCCTCGACCTCACCTACCGCGTGCCCTACGGGTTCGTGTCCAACCGGCACGGGTTCGGCGCGCTCGCCGGCGAGTTCCCGGAGGACCAGGACTCGACGCCCACGCGGCACGTCGACGCGATGGTCAGCGACGGCACGGTCAGCCACTTCTCGTGGGTCGAGGCGCGCGACGGGTACGACGTCGGGCTCATCGACGCGGGTTCCGGGCGCACCGTGCAGTTCGCGCTCGACCCGTTCCTCGGCCTCATGGGCACGGCCTCCGCGACGAGCGACCCCGTCCCGTCCGTCCCGCCGGGTGAGCACGGCGGCAACATCGACATCAAGCACGCCGGGGTGGGCGCCACGCTCTTCCTCCCGGTGTCGGTCGACGGTGCCCTGTTCTACGCGGGTGACCCGCACTTCGCTCAGGGCAACGGCGAGGTCGCGCTGACCGCGCTCGAGGCGTCGCTGCGCGCGACGGTCCGCCTCAGCGTGATCCCTGCGGCGCAGCTGCCCGGGGTCCTCGGCGGCGTGCGCACACCCGTCGTCGAGACCGCGACCCACTGGATCCCGACCGGCATGGACCCCGATCTCGACGAGGCGATGCGCCAGGCCGTGCGCAACGCGGTGGCGTTCCTGCACGGCCGGTTCGGTGTCCCGCGCTCCGTGGCGCTGGCGTACCTGTCCGCGGCGGGCGACTTCGAGGTCAGCCAGGTCGTCGACGCCGTCAAGGGCGTGCACTGCCTGATCCGCAAGTCCGACTGGACCACCTGGGTCTGACTCACCCGAGCCTCCGGGGCGCGCACGTGCACCGCGCGCCCCGGAGGCCTTCCCCTGTCCCGACGACGACCGCGCAAACCCCTTGCCGCGCCTGCGCGCGCACCCGGAGACTGCGTCGGTGCCCGACACCCTGCTCGTCCGCGCCGCGCGGCCCGACGACGCCGACCACGTCTGGCCCCTCGCCCGCGACTTCGCGACGTCGTTCACCCCGCGCCGGGAGTCGTTCGACACGACCTGGCAGCACCTGCGCGACGTCCCCGACGCGCTCGTCGTGGTCGCCGAGTCCGAGGGCCAGGTCGTCGGGTACCTGCTCGCCCACCGCCATCTGACGTTCCTCGCCAACGGCCCGGTCGCCTGGGTCGAGGAGGTCATGGTCGTCGAGCCCCACCGCAGGTCGGGCGTCGGGCGCGAGCTCATGCGCCACGCCGAGCACTGGGCGCACCGGTCCGGCGCCGCCTACCTCGCCCTCGCGAGCCGCCGTGCAGGGGACTTCTACACCGCCCTCGGCTACGAGGACTCCGCCGTCTTCTTCAAGAAGCCCCTCTGACCCGGGCACCGGCACTCCCGACCTGGGCCACATCCCACCCCACCCGCGCGAGCGCGGACGTTCCGACGCGACTGCTCACGTCGAGCGTGCGCGGTCGAGTCGGGACGTGCGCAGTCGGCGGTGGGGGCCGGGCGCATTCCGGGCGCCGGCGCCGCCGCGTCACGGGACATGCCATAGTCACGCGCGTGAATCACCACAAACTGGGCACCGCCGGTCTCGTCGCACTGGTCCTGGCGACCGCGGCGTGCACCGCGTCGCCGGAACCGTCCGCACCCGCCACCTCGCAGACGACGGCGCGCACGACGCCGACGCCCGCCCCGATCACGCTGCGCACGTTCGACTCGCCGACCCGCTTCGAGGGCGACCCCGTGCCCGTCACGCTCCCCGCACTCGAGGCGAACGTCGCGGGCGACTTCACCAGCGGCTTCCTGCTGTCCGGCCCGACGGCGTTCGGCGTCACCGCGACCAGCGTCGGCGCGGTCGACCTCGCCACCGGCGGCACGGCGTGGGAGACACGCTTCCCGCACGCGCCCGACGACGCTCCCGCCGACGTGTTCTACAGCGACCGCCGGCCGGGAGCCCCGGTGCCGAGCGACGACGGCGCGACGCTCTACGCCGTCCTGCCCGTGCACGTCCCCGGCTCGGGCACGACCGCCGCTCGGGACGCGTTCGAGGTCCTCGCCGTCACCGCCGCGAGCGGGGAACCGGTGTGGGACGCCCAGGTCGACGACGAGGACACCGTGCTCGCCGAGTCCGGGCCGGTCCGGGTGGAGGCGGTCGACGACGAGCGCGTGGTCGTGAGCGCGGCGGGCCAGGCCGCGGCGCTGTCCGCCGTGGACGGAACCGTGCTGTGGTCCCGCCCGGGCACGGTGCAGGCGGTGACGGCCGACGCGGTGCTCGTCGTCGCGGAGGTCCCCGAGGGCGGCGACGGTCCGGGATACCCGCAGCTCCTCGGTCTCGACCCGACGACCGGCGACGTCCTGTGGAGCGGCGGCGACGAGGTGGCGACGGCGGTCTCGTCGGCCGCGGCGCTGGCGACCGACGAGGGCCTCGTCGTGACCGCCGGCCCGTACACGGGCGCGGACCCGTGGACCGCCGTGATCGACCCCCGCACGGGAGAGGTCGTGCGGGACCTGGACGTCACGCTCGAGCGGCCGGTGCGGGACGGCGACCTGCTGTACGACGTCGGCGGCGGGCTGCGCGCGCTCGACCCCCGCACGCTCGAGCCGCTGTGGACCCTGCCGACCGACGGGCGCGTCGCGGTCGAGCGCCCCGTGGTCTTCGGCGGTCACGTGTACGGGCGCGTGCCCGGCGCGAGCGTCGTGCTCGACGGGCGCACCGGCGAGGACGTGACCGTCGACGTGCCGGGCTCGTTCGTCGCCGTGAACGAGTACGGGGCCCTCATGTACCGCGACAAGGCGGTTGTCTTCGTCCCGGCGACCGCCTGACCGGTCCCCCGACGGGCGGACCGCCCCGCACCGCGTCGACCAGGGAAGAGGTCGTGGCCGAGCGGTACGGGGCGGTCCAGGTGGGGCGCCGGTGCAGCGCCAGGTGGTCAGCGCTGGAGCGTGAGCAGGCCCGGGCGGTACGGCAGCAAGCCGTAGTCGCCGCCCGAGCTCGGGCTGCGGCCCTGGTAGAGCAGGCGCAGGTTGCACGGGTCGACCGTCATGGTCTGGTCCGCGCTGGTGCGCAGCAGCTCACCGTGGCTGATGTCGTTCGTCCACGTGGCACCGCTGTTCGCCTTGCCCGCGAACGGGTTCGACTCGGACGCCGCCTGCGGGGTCCAGGACCCGCCCAGGTCGGTCGCCGTGAAGGACCGGAAGTAGCGCCCCTGGCTGCCGATGGCCTCGACGATCATGAGGTACCGCTGCTGGCCCTGGAGCTTGTAGACCTGTACGGCCTCGAACAGGTTGTTCGTCGAGTCGGTCATGATCGTCGTGTAGTTCGACCCGAAGCTGCCGGGGAAGTTCCCGATCGGCATCGACGCCCGGTAGATCCGGCCGTTGTCACCGGCGAAGAACAGGTACATGTTCCGGTCGTCGCCGATCAGCGCATGGTCGATCGGGCCCGTCCCGGAGTTGGAGATGCTGCCCGAGAACAGCGTCTGCGCCGACGACCAGCTGTTGACGTTCGCCGGGTTCGACGACGTCCGGTAGGAGAACGCGGGACCGCCCCACTGGTAGGCCAGGACCCAGGTGTTCTTGGGCGCGAAGTAGAACAGCGACGGCGCGACCGCGCTGAACGGCATCGGGTTCTGGCTGGCCGAGGCCATCTGCGAGTACTCGGTGAACAGCCCGAAGTTCATCGAGCCCCACGAGCTGCCGAAGTCGTGCGTCGTGGCGTAGACGAGCTGCTGGCCGTTGTACGGCGCGACCGTGAAGTCCTTCAGCGACGCCCACCCCGAACGCGGCTGCGCCAACGCGCCCGTGGACGACCAGCGGTACGACGACGGCAGCTGGCACGTGGTGGGGGGCGGGGTCTGCGTCGGGGTGGGTGTCGGGGTCGGCGTGGGGGTCTGCGTGGGCGTCTGCGTCGGGGTCTGCGTCGGGGTCTGCGTCGGGGTCTGCGTCGGGACGGTGCCGGTGCACGCGACGCCGTTGACGGCGAAGCTCGTCGGCGCGGGGTTCGACGAGCCGGCGCTGCCGAGGAAGCCGAACGAGGCGCTGGCGCCGGTGCCGAGCGCGCCGTTCCAGCTGACGCTGGAGGCGGACACCTGCGAGCCCGACGAGGTGACGTCGGCGTTCCATGCCTGCTGGATCTTCTGGTCGGAGGACGGCCACGTCCACGTGACCTTCCACGACGAGATCGCCGAACCGAGGTTGGTGACCTTGACGTCACCCTGGAACCCGCCGGGCCACTGGTTCTGGACGGTGTAGTCGACGCGGCATCCCTCGGCCGCGGTCGCGGAGCTCGCCGCGACGGTGAGGCCGCCGATCACGAGCGTGGCGGCGGACAGCAGCGCGGCTGCCGCCCGGGTGGACCTGGTACGGGTGGTCATTGGACGCTCCTCGGTCTGATGGACACGGGCCGTCCCGGTGGTCGGGAGACGGCCACGGTGCCGTCCCACCACCGGTCGAACCACGGATGTGAGCCTTCACATTGCACCGGCGAGGAGCGCCCCCGAAGGGGGTGGACGCCGCCGAATCGATTCGCCGCCCGAGACCGGCCCGAGCGTCGGCGGGCACCGAGCGTGCGGCAGGGACGCCGAGGCGCCCGCCTCGCGCCAGCCCGGCAGAGCCGGGAGCGGTGGCGCGAGGCGGGCGCCTCAGGGCGGGTCCAGCCAGGCCCGCCTGGAGGGACTACCGCTGGAGGGTCAGCAGGCCCGGGCGGTACGGCAGCTGGCCGTAGTCGCCGCCGGAGCTCGGGCTGCGGCCCTGGTAGAGCAGCCGCAGGTTGCACGGGTCGACCGTGTTGGTCTGGTCCGCACTGGTGCGCAGCAGCTCACCGTGGCTGATGTCGTTCGTCCACGTGGCACCGCTGTTCGCCTTGCCCGCGAACGGGTTGGACTCGCTGGTCGCCTGCGGCGTCCAGGAGCCGCCCAGGTTCGTCGTCGTGAAGGACCGGAAGTACCGGCCCTGCGAGCCGATGGCCTCGACGATCATGAGCCACTTGTTCTGGCCCTGGAGCTTGTAGACCTGCACGGCCTCGAACAGGTTGTTCGTCGTGTCGCTCATGACGACGGTCGACGACGAGCCGAACGACCCGGGGAAGTTCCCGATCGGCATCGAGGCGCGGTAGATCTTGCCGTTGTCACCGGCGAAGAACAGGTACATGTTCTGGCTGTCGCCGATCACGGCCTGGTCGATCGGGCCGGTGCCCGAGCCGGAGATGCTGCCCGAGAACAGCGTCTGGGCGGACGACCAGCTGTTCACGTTGGCCGGGTTGGTCGACGTGCGGTACGAGAACGCCGGGCCGCCCCACTGGTACGCGAGCACCCAGATGTTCTTGGGCGCGAAGTAGAACAGCGAGGGGGCGACCGCCGAGAACGGCATCTGGTTCTGGCTCACGGAGCCCATCTGCGAGTAGCTCGAGAACAGCCCGAAGTTCATCGAGCCCCACGAGCTGCCGAAGTCGTGCGTCGTGGCGTAGACGAGCTGCTGGCCGTTGTACGGCGCGACCGTGAAGTCCTTCAGCGACGCCCACCCCGAACGCGGCTGCGCCAGCGCACCCGTGGACGACCAGCGGTACGACGACGGCAGTTCGCACGTGCCCGGGTTCTGGGTCGGGTTCGTCGTGGGGTTCGTGGTCGGGTTCGTCGTCGGCGACGAGCCCACGCGCACCAGCTGCCACTGCTGGTTGTTCCCGCCCCAGTTCGCGTACTGGACGACGTTCGCGCCGTCGGCGGTGGAGGCGCCCTGCACCTCGACGGCCTTGCCGGAGTGCCGGCTGATCAGCGAGACGTAGCCGTTCGACGTGTCCTGCAGACGGAACTGCTGGTTGGTCTGGTTGTAGTCGGCGTACTGGACGATCGCGCCGCCGTCGGCCGTCGACCAGTTGTAGACGTCGAGCACCTTGCCCGACAGCTTCGACTTCAGCCGGTAGTAGCCATTGCCGGAGTCGACGAACTGCCACTGCTGCTGCGCGCCGTCGTTGCGCGTCCACTGCGCGATGCGGGCGCCGTCGGCCATCGACAGGTTGTAGACGTCGAGGGCCTTGCCGCTGCCGCGGTTGACCAGGACGTAGGACGCGTTGGTGTCCACCGTCGCGGCCGTGGCGGCGGGTGCGACGACGAGCGCAAGGACGCCCGCCGACGCTGCGGTGACGCCGGCGACGACCGTCGACACCCAACGCAGACGCCGGCGCCCCCGCTCGGACCGCCTGGCCCGGTGGGCCGGCCCCTGGACGCGTGATCTCATGCTGCTCTCCTTCGAGTCAGGTGCGAGGTCGACCGCGCCCCGGGATGCGGCCCGGTCGCGGTGTCGCGCAGACCCGGTCTCCGCGCGATGTGAGCCTTAACATCGCGTGCGCTCGCCCCTCAGGGAAGCCTCGTCTTCACCGATGAAACGGTTCGGACCGCCCGGACCCGTTCCCATCGGGCAAGCGCTACCCCGCCGAGCGCGCACGGTGGCACGCGACCGCGCACGAACGGCGTCCGCACTCGCGCCGGAGCGTGCGCGCTCGGCGGGTTGGTGCGGGGGCGGTGCGCGGTGTGCGGTGGGGGGGCGGTGTCGGCGGACGGTGTCGTCAGGCCGGGGGGCGGGGGGTCAGGTGGGTCGCCAGGTGCGAGGCGATCGCGTCGACCGCTCCCGGCACGAGCGCGTAGTACGCCCACACCCCGCGCTTCTCCCGCGTCACGAGGCCCGCCTCGGTGAGCACCTTGAGGTGGTGGGAGACCGTCGGCTGCGTGAGCCCGACGGGCTCGGTCAGGTCGCACACGCACGCCCCGCCCTCGTCGTGCGCCGCGAGGATCGACAGCAGCCGGAGGCGGGCGGGGTCCGCGAGCGCCTTGAGGGTGCGCGCGACGCCCTCCGCGTCCTGGGCGCTGAGGACCGGTCCGCGCGCCGGCGTGCAGCACGCGGCCGACGGTGCGGCGGTCACGGGGAGCAGCTCGAGAGGCACGCCCCCATCATGCCTCACGCATCGACAACGGTCGATATTGACACTGGTCGATATCTGCGCGACGCTCCTGCCATCGACACCCATCAATGTCTGGAGGAGTCATCATGCAGGACATCCGCGAGCAGGTCCGGGCCCGCTACGCACAGGCCGCCGTCCAGAGCGCCCCGTCCGCGACCGCAGACGCCGGCTGCTGCGGCGGCGGGTGCGGCACGGACGCGCTCGTCGACGAGCGGTTCGGGGCCGGCCTCTACGGCGCGGACGACGCCGCGAGCATCCCCGCCGAGGCGCTGGCCGCCTCGCTCGGCTGCGGCAACCCGCTGCTCGTCGCCGAGCTGCGCGAGGGCGAGCGCGTGCTCGACCTGGGCTCGGGCGGCGGCATCGACGTGCTGCTCTCGGCCCGCCGCGTCGGCCCCACGGGCTTCGCCTACGGCGTCGACATGACCGACGAGATGCTCGACCTGGCCCGCGCCAACGCGGCCAAGGCGGGTGCGACGAACGTCGAGTTCCGCAAGGGCGTCATCGAGGACCTGCCGCTCGACGACGCCAGCGTCGACGTGGTCATCTCCAACTGCGTGGTCAACCTGTCCCCGGACAAGCCCGCGGTGCTCGCCGAGGCGTTCCGCGTGCTCGCACCCGGCGGCCGGCTGGGCATCTCCGACGTCGTCGCCGAGGACCACCTGTCGCCCGACGACCGGGCCGAGCGGGGCTCGTACGTCGGCTGCATCGCCGGTGCGCTCTCGCGCGCCGAGTACCTCGAGGGGCTCGCGGCCGCGGGCTTCCACGACGCCGAGGTCCGCTTCACCCACGCCGTCGCCGACGGCATGCACAGCGCGGTCGTCCGCGCCACCAAGCCGCACGCGCGGTGACGGACCCCGCCCTCTCCCGGCGCACCGCGTCCCGCGCCTCGGGGCGCACGCGCCCGCACCGCGTGACCTGAGCCGTCCGCCGGGACGACCCGGGGCGTCCGCCTGGTGGACGCCCCGGGGTGCCGGGCGCAACCTCACCCTCGGTCGCTGCGGTCGGTCCGTCCCGGCTCGCCCCGGTTCGTCCGGCACGTCGCGGACGTCCTGTCCGCGCAGCCCTTCGAACGTTCCCGGCCCGGGGTTAGCCTCGCCGAGCGGCACGCACCGGTCCGACGAGCGCGCCGGACCGGGACGACGAGGAGACGCGATGCCCGCCACCACCGAGATGCGCCGCCCGCCGCGCACCCGGCCGAGCACCACCGGCCGCCGCCTGCTCACGGCAGGGACGCTCGTCGCCGCGCTCGTCGGGACGCTCGTTGCGCTCCCCGCGACGACCGCGACCGCGGCGACGTCCGACCCGTACTACGGCGTGCGCTCGAAGGTCGTCGCGAAGGCCACCTCCGGCGCCCGCACGATGTACGTCGCCACCAACGGTTCCGACACGTACACGTACGCCACGTCGTGGGGCACCAAGACGGTCGACCGGCACGTGTGCCTGCGCAAGAACTCCCGCGACCAGGCGACGTGCCCGGCCGCGACGAGGTCACGCCCGCTGCGCACGATCACCGCGGCGATCCGCGCGGGCCGCCCGGGCGACGTCATCGTCGTGCGCGGCGGGACGTACCGCGAGGCGGCGGGCTACGGCGCCGCCGTGGGCACCGCGACCAAGCCCATCGAGCTGCAGAGCCAGCCGGGCGAGCGCGTCGAGCTGAACGGCACGCTCCAGCTCAAGAACGCGAGCCACTGGACGGTCCGCGGGATCCACTTCACGTACAACCGCACCATCCAGGGCCGCGGTCAGGCGGTCGTGCACATCCAGGGCGGGACGGGCTGGGTGTTCACGAACAACGAGGTCAGCGGCTCGCGCGAGACGGCCAACCTCATGGTGACGCCCGGCGCGCGGGGCGCGTCACCCTCGACGCAGCGCGCCGCCGGACCGAACGACTACACCATCGCCTACAACTGCATCCGCACGAACAACGGGACGCACGCGCACGGCATGGACCACAACATCTACCTGATGGCCGGCATCTACTCGAGCGGCGGCATGATCGAGCGCAACCTTCTCGCGGCCGCCCCGAACGGCGCGCAGATCAAGGCCTCGGCGTCGACGTGGGACACCTGGCAGGACAGCCCGCGCCACGTGACGATCCGGTACAACACGATGCTCGGCGGCGCGGCCGGCGTGACGGTCGGGGTCGCCGCGCAGGACGTCTCGCTGTGGCGCAACCTCATCGCCAACCAGCCCGCGACCCGCACGTCGTACGACGCCGCGGTCAAGACGTGGGAGCTCGAGCGCCACGACCTCGTCTCGGTCAAGCGCAACCTGTTCGCGGGCTACTCGAAGTCCTACCACGAGGCCCCGGGCGAGTCGCTGGTCAAGCAGCGCAACGCCACCACGGGCCGCATCGGCTACACCGGGTCGGTCACCGGCTGCACCGCGAAGGCCGCCACCAGCGCGTACCTGACGGGGTACGGCCAGTACGCACGGTGAGCGCCCGGGTGACCGGGCCGGCCGCGCGGCGCGGCCTGCGGCACGGGCGTCACCCGAGCCCGGCGCCGACCGACGTGCGCGGCACCCAGCCCGTGGTGCCCTTGATGATCACCTTGCGCCACCCGCCGGAGGCCTCCTTGATGCTCACCGGCGTGCCCTTCTTGCCCAGGAACAGCGCCTTGGCCTGCGCGTTCGCGGCGGCGCGCACGGTCGCGTCGACCGTGAGGTGGTAGGTCTTCACCTGCGAGATGTAGTCGGTGTGCACCCAGCCGCGCACGCGCGCACCGTCGAGCGCGACCGTCACCGGGATGAAGCCGTTGCGCTTGATGCCCGGCGTGTTGAGCATGCGCGTGTTCGGCTTGAGCGTCGCGAGGAGCGTGTTGCCGACCGACGGACCGGCGCGCAGGTTGAGCCTCGTCGTCGGGTAGTAGTAGCAGCGCGTCGGCGCCGGCTGCGTGTTGTCCGCGGTCGCGCGGTCCACCACCGGCAGCTTGAAGCCGGACAACCACGTCTTCGGGTCGACCGACGTGCCCGAGCCGTAGAACGCGTTCTGCCACACCTCGAGGTGCAGGTGCGGCCCGGTCGCGGGGCCGGAGGCGCCGACCTCGGCGATGCGGTTGCCGACCTTCACCTTGGTACCCACCTTGACGTACTTGCCCGGGTCCCACGGGTGCACGTACGCGATCCACGTCGGCACGCCCTCGATCTCGGACTTCACCGTCAGGTAGCCCGCGGCACCCTTCGTCGGCGGCACGACGTGGGTGACGACGCCGCTCGCGACCGCGTAGATCGGCTTCTTGTCGCCCGTGCCCATGTCCAGCCCGTAGTGGAACGTGGACGCACCCTTGACGGGGATGCACCGAGCACCCCACGCGGAGGTCAGCGCGTACGACTCGTCGACGAGCGGGAGGGCGAGCACGCGTCCGCTCGCGGTGCGCCGCGTCGTGAGGTCGTCCGGCACGGCCGCGGCCGCGTCGAGGCGCTTCTCGCTCGCGGCGTCGCTCGTGGCCGCCGCACGTTCCGCCGCGCGCGTGAGCGACGGCGGGGGCGGGTCGATGGTCGAGGCGGTCGCGGGTGCGGCACCGATCACGGCGGCCGCGACGACCGCGGCGGTGCCGAGCGCACCGAGGCTCGAGGTACGCGTCCGGAAGCGCATGGGAGGGTCTCCTCGCGAGTGGGTTCACGTCGTTGTTCGGCACACGCGCGCACGATCTGGAGGGTTTGTCGTCACCCGACCGTGTGACGACCACCATGACCCGTCACCGCTCGATCCGCAGCCCCAACCACTCCCCGAGGTCCCTGAGCTGCGCGTGCACCGCGCCGCGCACCTCGCTGTCCCACGGTTCCCCGTCCACCGGGTCCTGCGCCCGCACGGCGATCCACCTCGCGTCGCGCCGGGACAGCTGCTCCACCACCGGGCCGACCTCAGCCCCGCGGTGCGGCGGGCACGGCCGACGAGGCGGCCGCCGCCGGCTCGGGCGCGTGACGCCGGCCGCCGAACAGCGGCGACGGGAAGGTGGGCGACACGGTGCCGCCCGCGAGCCACGCGGTGAGGCGCTCGACCTCGTCGGCGATCGCGGCGCGGGCGGGCGTGGGCACGTCCTCGAGCAGCGCCACCTCGACCGTCCCGCTGCTCGCGGACCACGCCCCGACGACGCGCCCGTCGACCCACACGGTCGGCCCGGCGTTGCCGACCGCGTCGACCACCTGCCTCGCGTGCGGTCCCAGGTACCAGTCGCGTGCGGCCCAGCCCATCGTGGTCGGGTCCAGCGCCGGCAGGAGCGCCGCCCACGGCCCGGCGGGCTCGACCGGCTCGAGGTCGTCCGGCAGCAGCCACCCCACGTCCTGGCTCCCCTCGAGCCCGACCGGGACCGCGCCCACGTCCGCGAGCGAGCGGCGCACCGCGGTCAGGGTCGAGCCGAGCCACCACTGCAGGTCCCGCTCGGTCCCGGGCCCGAACGCCCGCAGCCAGCGCGCCACGACCTCGGTGTGCGCGGCGGCCGCGTCGGGCAGCACGAGCGGGCCGCCCAGCCATCGCTCGGCGAGCGCCCACGAGGGCCGGGACACGGTCCACCCGCCGCGGTTCTCGGCGCGGACGACGAGCCCGCTCGCGCCGAGGATCGTCAGCAGCCGCGGCATGACCGCCAGCTCCTGCGCCCACCGGGTGCCGCCGGCGGCCCGGAACACACCACCGGCCTCGGGGACCTCGTCGCGCAGCTCCGCCGCGGTCCGCGAGCGGCCGTCCGCGAGCGCCGCGAGCACGCCGGCCTCGGCGCGCGTCAGCGTCCCCTGCGGGTCGGGGTAGCGGCCGTCCTGCGCGAGCTCCTTGAGCAGCCGGCGCCGCTCGGCGCCGGCGACCCGCGCCCCCGGCGACGCGACGAGCGCGGGCAGCAGGTCGGTGCCGGCCACCCACAGCGTGCGGCGCATGGCGAGCTGCCGGACGACCGTGCGGTCGCGGTACAGGGCGTCGTCGAGGTCGCTCGTCGCGAACCCCGGCACCCGGGCCCACGCGGCCAGGTACGGGCCGGACGCGTCGGTGCCGTGCAGCACGACGAGCGCCCGGACCGCGGCGTGCAGGTCGGGCAGCGGCTCGACGAGCCCGTGCCGACGCGCGAGGCGCGCGCGTCGTTGCGCGGTGTCGACGACACCGACGACGGCCGGACGCTCGCGAGGCATGCCCCGATCATCGCGACCGCCACCGACATCCGCGCCACCGGCGGTCCGCGCCGCGGGCCCTCCCGCCGTCCGGTTCGTCACACGCGCCGCTTCTCGGCGTTCTCGCCCGGGCGCGTTCGATCAGATCCGAACACCGCAGGTTCACCCATCCGTGGCATCATGCGCGAGCCGCCCGCGCGATCCTGTCGGATGATGTTGGTTTCTGATCGACCTTGTGTCGCTTCCCTCGGCCCGGACGGCTACCCTCGGACGCATGACGTGGTTGGTGACCGGCGGGGCGGGGTACATCGGTGCGCACGTGGTGCGCGCCTTCACGAAGGTCGGGCTCGAGCCCGTCGTGCTGGACGACCTGTCCAGCGGCCACGAGGAGTTCGTCCCGGCGGGCGTCCCCTTCGTGCGCGGCTCGGTCGACGACGCGGACGTCGTCGCCGACACGCTCGCGCGGCACGGCGTCGAGGGCGTCGTGCACCTCGCGGGCTTCAAGTACGCGGGCGTCTCGGTGGACCGCCCCCTGCACACCTACCGGCAGAACGTCGCGGGCACGCTCACGCTCCTCGAGGTCATGGCCGAGCAGGGGGTCGACGCGATCGTGTACTCCTCGTCGGCCGCGGTGTTCGGCACGCCCGACGTCGAGCTCGTCACCGAGGACACGCCGACGACGCCCGAGTCGCCCTACGGCGAGTCCAAGCTCGTGGGCGAGTGGCTCCTGCGCGACCAGGGCCGTGCCACCGGCCTCAAGCACACGAGCCTGCGGTACTTCAACGTCGTCGGCTCCGGGACCCCGGACGTCTACGACACGAGCCCGCACAACCTGTTCCCGCTGGTGTTCGAGGCCCTGCTCGCCGGCCGCACGCCCCAGATCCGCGGCGACGACTACCCCACCCCCGACGGCACGTGCGTGCGCGACTACATCCACGTCGCGGACCTCGCGGACGCGCACGTCGCGGCCGCGCGCATGCTCGCCGAGGGCGGCGCGCTCGAGCGCGTCTACAACCTGGGCTCGGGTGACGGGCTGTCGGTGCGCCAGATCATGACCGCCGTCGCCGCGGCCACCGGCATCGACTTCACGCCCGAGGTGACCGAGCGGCGCGCGGGCGACCCGGCACGCATCGTCGCGTCGGGCGAGCTCGCGGCGCGCGACCTCGGCTGGCGCATGACGCACACGATCGACGACATGGTGCGCAGCGCCTGGGAGGCCCGCACGGCGCACTGACGCGTCAGCGCAGCGTCGCCGCGAGCTCCTCGAGCGCGCGCTCCGACCCGGCGTAGATGCCGTGCGCGCGCGGCCAGTGCACCACGACGTCCGTGAAGCCGAGTGCCGCCGCGCGCTCGACCCCCTCGGCCGCGAGCTGTGCGGACGTCAACGAGTAGACGGGGGCGCCGTCGAGGCTCAGGTACCGCCGCAGCGGCACGTCGCCGGGCCGGTGCGCGCGCTCGATCTCGTCGAACTGCGCGACCTGCTGCTCGAGCGCCGCCCACCAGCGCTCCTGCGCCCGCGCGGGCTGGTCCTCGACGTCCTCGGTGGCGTACGCCGCACCGTAGGTGACCCACCCCTGCCCGTACCGCGCCGCGAGCGTCATGGTGCGCGGACCGGCGGCCGCGACGACGAACGGCGTGCGCGGCCGCGCGAGGGTCCCGGGCACCATGCGGGCGTCGTGCGCCGTGTAGAACTCCCCCGCGTGCTCGGTAACGGGCTGCGTGAGCAGCGTGTCCAGCAGCCCGACGAACTCCTCGAACCGGCGCGTGCGCTCTCCCCGGCTCGGCGCCGGACCCGTCACCGACGCGTCGAACCCCTCGCCGCCGGCGCCGACCCCGAGCAGGAACCGCCCGCCCGAGACGTCGTCGAGACCCATCACGTCCTTGGCGAACGGCACGGGGTGCCGGAAGTTCGGGGACGCGACGAACGTGCCGAGCCCGATCCGGTCGGTCGCCTCGGCCGCGGCCGCGAGCAGCGGCACGGTCGCGAACCACGGCTCGTCGGCCAGGCTGCGCCACGCCAGGTGGTCGTAGGTCCACGCGTGCGCGAACCCCATCTCCTGCGCGCGGCGCCACTTCTCGCGCTGCGTGGCCCACCGTTCCTGCGGCAGGATCACCACCCCGACCTGCACCGACCTCATGCGCCGACCCTAGGGCCGACCGGTGCGCCGGGCCATCTACGCCCAGCCGAGCTCGTGCAGCCGGTCGTCGTCGATGCCGAAGTGGTGCGCGACCTCGTGCACCACCGTGATGGCGACCTCCTCCACGACGTCCTCGCGCGTCTCGCAGATCTCGAGCGTCGGGTTGCGGAAGACCGTGATGCGGTCCGGCAGGGACCCGGCGGCCCACTGGTGCGTGCGCTCGGTGAGCGGCACACCCTCGTACAGGCCCAGCAGGTCCTCGTCCCCGGGCGGCGGGTCGTCCTCGACGAGCACGACGACGTTGTCCATCACCTCGGCGAGCTCCGGCGGGATCTCGTCGAGCGCGTCCCGGACGGCGTCCTCGAACTCCTCGCGCGACATCTCGACCACGACCCCATCCTGCCCCCTGACCGGTGTGACCAAGCCCGCCCACGAACCGGTTTGGGGATCCGGCCCGTGACCCCGTATGCTCATCCACGGTCAACCGACGCCTCGACGTCAGGGGCGACGCCCTCATCGTCTAGCGGCCTAGGACCCCGCCCTTTCACGGCGGTAGCACGGGTTCGAATCCCGTTGGGGGTACGAGCAAGTGCAGGTGAAAACGCAGTACAGGTCTCACCACGAGGCCCCGTAGCGCAGTTGGTTAGCGCGCCGCCCTGTCACGGCGGAGGTCGCGGGTTCAAGTCCCGTCGGGGTCGCTCGACACATGCCGGTCACTCGTGGCCGGCATCGTCGTTCGAGGGCACGCCCTCACGGCTCTGTAGCTCAGTTGGTAGAGCGTTCGACTGAAAATCGAAAGGTCACCGGATCGACGCCGGTCGGAGCCACCGCACGAAGCCCGCCAGGGAGCAGCCTGGCGGGCTTCGTCGTCTCCGCAGCCGCGCGGCCACCCCCGACGCGACCTGCGACGACGCGCGCGTGATCCGGGCCCACGGGCCCTCCTCCTGACTAGGCTGGCGGCACACCGTGCCCCGCGAGGAGGAGCCCGTGACCAGCGAGACAGGCCCCGAACGCCGCCGACTGCTCGACCGGCTCACCGAGCCGATCGCCGAGCGCGCCCGCGAGAAGATCGGCCAGGCCGAGGACCGCGTGCGCGCGTCGATCCAGGCCGAGATCGACGCCGTCAGCGCGAGCGTCCGCACGCGGGCCGTCGAGGTCCGCCCGTCCGCGATCGCGTTCGCGGCGGCCGCCGTGCTCACGTTCCTCGGGCTCGCGCTGTTCGTCACGGCCGCCGTCATCGGCCTGGCGCACGTCGTCGAGCCGTGGCTCTCGGCGCTGCTCGTCGGCCTCGCGCTCGTGCTCCTGGCCGCCGGCTTCGCGGCCTGGGGCCGCAGCCACCTGCCGCGGACCCCCATGGTCGACCTCACCCAGATCCGCGAGCCCACGCACCCCGCGGGCGAGCAGGTCCACCCCTGGGCCGACTGACGCGTCGGCACGGCGGGTCGTCGCGGGACGGAGGCTCGTCGCGGCACGGCGGGTCGTCTCGCCTCGCGGCACGACGAGGCCGCCACCAGACTGGAGAGCCTGACGACAAGGCCCCGAACGCACCGCGTGCGGGACGGGCGCGCACGACGAGGAGAGGCACACCATGACGACGCACGCGGATCCCCCGGGGCAGCGTTCGCTCGGTCAGCTCGTGAGCGACCTGAGCGAGCAGACCTCGCGGCTGGTGCGCGCCGAGATCCAGCTGGCCAAGACCGAGATCGCCGAGCGCGCGAAGCTGCTGGGCGCGGGTGCGGGGCTTCTCGCGGCCGCCGGCGTGCTCGCGCTCTACCTGCTCGCGGCGGTCCTGATGACGCTCGTGATCGTGCTGGACCTCTGGATGCCCCTGTGGGTCGCCGCGCTCGTCGTGACGCTCCTGCTGCTCGTCGCGGTGGTGGTGCTCGCGCTCGTCGGGCTCAGGGCCGTCAAGAAGGGCGCCCCGCCGAGCCCGCAGGCCGCCATCGCGAGCGTGCAGGCGGACGTCGACGCCCTCAAGGGCGCCGCGTCGTGAGCGCGCCGCGCCCCTGGACCGTGCCACTGGAAGGAGACGCCCGATGAGCGACGACAAGAGCACACCGGAGCGGTTCACGACGCCCGCGATGCTCGCGGTCGAGGCGGACATCGCCGCGACGCGGCACCAGCTCGCCACGACCGTCGACGAGCTCACCGCGCGCCTGGCACCCCGCGCGCAGGCGGACGCGGCGATCGCCACCGCGCGTCGGCTGGCGTCCGACGCGACCAGCCCGGAGGCCGATCCGGCCGACCGGGCGCACGCCCGCAAGGTGCTGGCCGGCGTGGGGGTGGGCGTGGCGTTCGTGACCGCGATCGTGGTGCTGCGGCTCGCCCGCCGCTGAGCACCAGCACGACAGGCACCCGCACGACGAGCGCACGCGCACGACCGCGCGTCACGCCCGACGACGCACGAGGACCCCGGACGCGGGCACGCGTCCGGGGTCCTCGTCGCTGCGGCGGGTGCGGACCCGCCGGCGGTGTCAGGAGACCCGCTGCTGCGGGATCCCCTCGAGCAGGGCCTGCACCTCGGACTCGAGGTAGCGGCGGTGCCCGCCGAGGGTGCGGATCGACGACAGCTTGCCGGCCTTGGCCCAGCGGGTCACGGTCTTCGGGTCGACACGGAACAGGGTTGCGACCTCGGACGGGGTGAGCAGGTTCTCGGACGTTGCGGGCTTGGCGGTCATGCGGATGCCTCCTGGCGGACGGGCGGCCGGGTGGGACTCCCCTCCCACCGGGGCCACCGGTGTGGTGGCTGGTGTGTCAGCACGGACCTGGATGCCGTTCGGACGACGTCCGCGCGGCCCGCACCATTAGCATGTGCGAACCCGGCATGCAGCGCATTCCGGGCTACGATTTCATTACGAAATAGTACATCTCGGCCCTGGGATCCGACGACTCGGCAGGCCAGCGCCCGCATCACCCACACTAAACCGGGCGATTCGCCCATGCGAGACGAGGCGGTCTCGACCCCGGAAGGCCGCGCCGCCGCGCGCCCCCGGGCCCGGTGTCGCACGCGGGCGCACGACGCCGCCCCCGCGCTCCGCCCGACACGGTGTCGGACCGGTGCGCCCTGAGTGAACGTGATGCGAGTCGCCCTCCCGTGAGTGGCCGGAACAACTGAGTTCCATGTAGCGTTACGGCACGAACAGACGATTCAGCACCCCGGGGCCGCACGTGTGAGCACGGTGCCGCCCCGCTTCCACGTTAGAGGGGGTCGATGCCATGGGGCGCGGCCGTCAGAAGGCTAAGCAGACGAAGGTGGCCCGGGAGCTGAAGTACTTCAGCCCGGAGACCAACTACCGAGCCCTCGAGCAGGAGCTGGCGTCTCGCAACCACGATCCCGTGGACCGTCGCGGTGTGGCCGCGCTGGACACCGAGGACGAGCCTCCCGAGGACTACCGCCGCTGGCTCGACGACGAGCGGTGACCCCCGCGGTGCCGGGGCGCTGAGCGCGCACCTGCCACGCTCGTCGTCCTCCGACTCCCGCTGACGTGTGTCTCGTCGACGACTCTCGTCGTCGACCTTCGCTGACGTCTCGCGTCGACGCGTCTCGTCGTCGACTCTCGTCGACGAGTCGTGCTCACGAGTCGTGCTGACGGCGCTGCGGGTGAGCCCCGCAGCGCCGTTGACGTGTCAGCGGGTGCGGTACTCCCCGGTCAGGCTCACGGCGCCGCCCTCGACGCCCTTGGTCCCGGAGACGAACCCGGGCGCACCGACGACGTCGCGCTCACCGGCCGCGCGCACGGTCCCGAGCTCCCACGCGGGCAGACCGACCTCGCCGGCGTGCGCGAGGACCCCGTCGACCGCGTCGGCCGCGACGACCGCGACCATGCCGACGCCCAGGTTGAGCGTGCCCTCGAGGTCCGTCCACGGCACCTGACCCAGCCTCTGCACCATCGAGAACACCGGCGGCACGAGCCAGCCGCCACGGTCGACGTCCGCGACCAGCCCGGCCGGCAGGATGCGCGCGACGTTCGCCGCGAGCCCGCCGCCCGTGACGTGGCTGAACGCGTGCACCCCCGCCGTGCCCGCACGGCGGGCGATCGCCAGGCAGTCGGACGCGTACACGCGCGTCGGCTCGAGCAGCTCCTCGCCGAGGGTGCGGCCCAGCTCGTCGACGTGCCGCTCGAGGCCCCAGCCCGCCTGGCGCACGACCGCGCGCACGAGCGAGTAGCCGTTGGAGTGCAGGCCGGACGACGCGAACGCCACCAGCACGTCGCCCGCGCGCACCCGCTCCGGGCCGAGCAGCTCGTCGGCCTCGACGACGCCCGTCGCGGCGCCCGCCACGTCGTACTCGTCGGGTGCCAGCAGGCCGGGGTGCTCCGCGGTCTCGCCACCGACGAGCGCGGTGCCCGCGACCCGGCACGCGTCCGCGATGCCGCGCACGACGTCCGCGATCCGCTCCGGCACCACGCGGCCCGTGGCGATGTAGTCGGTCATGAACAGCGGCTCGGCGCCGACCACCACGATGTCGTCGACGACCATGCCCACCAGGTCGAATCCGATGGTGTGGTGCACGTCGAGCGCCTGCGCGATCGCGACCTTGGTGCCCACGCCGTCGGTCGACGTCGCGAGCAGCGGCTTGCGGTAGCGCGTGAGGAAGCTCGCGTCGTACAGACCCGCGAAACCGCCGACCCCGCCGAGGACGCGCGGGCCGTGCGTCGCGCGCACGGCGTCCTTCATGAGCTCGACGGCCTTGTCGCCCGCCTCCGTGTCGACGCCCGCCGCGGCGTACGTCAGCGGGGCGTTCTCGTCGGGCTGGGTCACGGGCGCTCCAAGGGTGGTCGGGTCGGCCGCGGACGCGCGGGGCGCGGCGCGACGGCCGGGGTTCGGCGGGGTCAGGGGTGGTCGAGCGCCGTGGCGCCGCCCGCTCCCGGGATGATCGCGACGAGGCCGTCCTCGGGGGCACCGAGGGGCAGCTCGTTCTGCTCGAGCAGGTGCTTGCCGAGCTGGTCGGCCGACGGGAGCTCGATGGGGTACCGGCCCGAGAAGCACGCGGTGCACAGCTGGCTCGCGGGCTGCTCGGTCGCCTCGATGAGGGACCTCTCGGAGATGTAGCCGAGGGAGTCCGCTCCGAGCGACGCGCCGATCTCGTCGGGCGTGAGGCCGTTGGCGATGAGCTCGGCACGGCTGGCGAAGTCGATCCCGTAGAAGCAGGGCCACTTCACGGGCGGCGACGAGATCCGCACGTGCACCTCGGCCGCACCCGCCTCCCGCAGCATGCGGATGAGCGCGCGCTGGGTGTTCCCGCGCACGATCGAGTCGTCGACGACGACGAGCCGCTTGCCGCGGATGATCTCGCGCAGCGGGTTGAGCTTGAGCCGGATGCCGAGCTGGCGCAGGGTCTGCGACGGCTGGATGAACGTGCGGCCCACGTACGCGTTCTTGGTCAGGCCCTGCCCGAACGGGATGCCCGACTGCTGCGCGTAGCCGACCGCGGCGGGCGTGCCCGACTCGGGGACCGGGATGACGAGGTCCGCCTCGACCGGGTGCTCGACGGCGAGGCGACGCCCCATCTCGACGCGCGCGGCGTGCACCGAGCGGCCCGAGATCGTGGTGTCCGGCCGCGCGAGGTACACGTACTCGAAGATGCAGCCCGCGCGCTCGGGCGTCGCGAACTTCGTCGACCGCAGGCCGTCGGAGTCGATCGCGATGAACTCGCCCGGCTCGACCTCGCGCACGAAGCTCGCGCCGACGATGTCGAGCGCCGGCGTCTCCGACGCCACGACCCACCCGCGCTCCAGACGGCCCAGCACGAGCGGGCGCACGCCCTGCGGGTCACGCGCCGCGTACAGCGTGCGCTCGTCCATGAAGACGAGCGAGAACGCGCCGCGCAGGCGCGGCAGGACCTCGAGCGCGGTGGCCTCGAGCGTGTGGTCCGGGTCCCCCGCGAGCAGCGCGGTGATGAGCGCCGTGTCGGTGGTGTTGCCGCGGGCGAGCTCGCCGCGCCGCTGGCTGCCGTACCGCTCCGCGACGAGCTCGACGAGCTCCGCGGTGTTCGTCAGGTTGCCGTTGTGGCCGAGCGCGACGGTGCCGGCGGCCGTGGGGCCGAGCGTCGGCTGGGCGTTCTCCCAGTTGCTCGCGCCGGTGGTGGAGTACCGCGCGTGCCCGATGGCGATGTGCCCCTGCAGGGCGTTGAGGGCCGTCTCGTCGAACACCTGCGAGACCAGGCCCATGTCCTTGTAGACCAGGAGCTGGCTGCCGTTGCTCGTCGCGATGCCCGCGGACTCCTGGCCGCGGTGCTGCAGCGCGTAGAGGCCGAAGTAGGTGAGCTTGGCGACCTCCTCGCCCGGTGCCCAGACACCGAAGACGCCGCAGGCGTCCTGGGGGCCTTTCTCGCCCGGGAGGAGGTCGTGGTTCAGTCGTCCGTCAGCGCGGGGGGCCACGCGTCCATGGTCGCACACCGACCGCGGACGCATGGCCCCCCGTTCACCTGTCGTCAGGTGGTCACCACTTGGCGTTGCGCGCGAGCTCCAGGGCCATGTCCTGCCACCACTGGCCGGCGGCCGGGCCGCCGTTGCACGTGCCGTCCGACTCACCCGGCAGCTTGACCCACAGCAGGGCGTCGAGGCCCGTCGAGTCGTTCACCAGGCGCGGCTTGTCGCCGAGCGCGCGACCGCGCGGGTTGCACCACTCGCCGTTCGAGCCGTTGCCGTTGCGCGAGGTGTCGATGACGTAGCCCTTGCCGCCGAGGCGCTGAGAGATCTGCTCGCCGTACTGCTGCGACGCGGACGTCGTCTGGTAGTTCGACGTGTTGAGCGCGAAGCCCACCGCGTACTGGAAGCCGATCTGGTTCAGACGGTTCACCGCGGTGTCCACCGACAGCCAGCCGGAGTGGCCCGCGTCGATGTAGACGCGGCCGCCGGCCTGCGTGAGCGACTTCGCCGCGTACCGCAGGAAGCCGACGCGGTCACCCTGACCGCCGCAGTCACCGAGCTGGGCGAGCGCGTCCGGCTCGAGGATCACGATCGGCTTGCCGACGATGCCGCTCGCGACCGTGTCGATCCACTGCGCGTACTCGCTCTCGGCGACGCCGCCGCCCGAGTACGAGCCGCAGTCGCGGCCCGGGATCGCGTAGATGACGACCGAGACCGTCTTGCCGGCGGCCGAGGCGCGGCTCGTGGCGTCACGCATCTGCTGCTGCGACACCGACGGGCTGTTCCAGTTGCCGATCCACACCGACTGGGGGGTCAGCGCGATCTTGGCCAGGAGGTCCTTGGTGCTGCCGGACGCGGCCTGCCAGGCGGCGTACGACTGGTTCTCCGTGTCGACGTACAGGTCCCCCGACGGCTGCGGGTTCTGCGTGGGGCCCTGGGTCGGTCCCTGCGTCGGGCCCTGGGTCGGGCCCTGGGTCGGACCCTGCGTGGGGCCCTGCGTCGGGGTGACGGTGCCCGTGCACGTCACGCCGTTGACCGTGAACGACGTCGGCACCGGGTTCGAGTCGGTGAACGAGCCGATGAAGCCGAACTGGGTCGACGCACCCGTGCCGAGCGAGCCGTTCCAGCCGATGCTCGACGCGGAGACGCGCGAGCCGCTCGTCGTGACGTTCGCGTTCCACGACTGCGAGACGCGCTGCCCCGAGGACGGGAACGTCCACGCGACGGTCCACGACGAGAGCGGGGACCCCAGGTTGGTGATCTTGACGTCGCCCTGGAACCCGGAGTTCCACTGGCTCTGGACGGTGTAGTCGACGCGGCAGCCGTCGGCTGCGCTCGCGGTGCTCGCGACGGCCGTGAGGCCTGTGACGGACAACGCTGCGGCGGTCAGCAGCGCGGACGCGGTTCTGCGGGCGGACATGGATGCTCCTCGGACTGGCGGACACGGGCACCGGACCCAGGGCGCGTCCGGCGGACACGCTGCGGCACGTGCGCTGCCGCTGCGCGTCGACGTCGACGTCGATGCGCGAGCACGCCCCTGGGCCGGTAGCGACCAGGCAACCCGACGTCCACCCGCCCCGGCCACACCGGGCGGTCGCCCACATCGTTTAAGTGCAGGTCAGCCGCGCCGCGTCCCGCCGCAGCACGGACGCGCGGCACGGGACCGGTCCCGGGTCAGCCCAGCGGGTCGCGGCTGCGCCGGTCCGCGCGGACCGCCAACGCCCCGCCGACGAACCCGCCGACGACCGCACCCGCGGTCCCCATCACCAGCCGGATCGAGCCCTGCCCGTCGAGGAACGAGATGAAGCCCGTCCCCGACGCCACGTCGGACGAGCCCGTGCCGTCCGAGCCCGCACCCAGGAACAGCGTGAGCAGCAGCCCGACGACGACGCCGACGAGCGCACCCGCGACGATGAACACCCCGTACTTGGGCGCCCGCCGCACCCGCGCGGGCACCGCGAGGCGCGCGAGCTCGTCCTCCGAGGGGGCCGGGTCACCGCCCTGGGGCGACGCGGGCTCGTCGGGGCGCTGCGGGTCCTGCGGGTCGTGCGACACCCCGCGATCCTAGGTCAGCCCGCCGCGGGTCCCGGCTCGCGCCGGGCCGGTCAGCGGCCCGGGCGCTCGCGCGCCGCCTGGAGCGGCAGCCAGTCCGCGAGGTCCGCGCGCTCGCCCGACGCGCGCACCCGGGCGTCGCGCACCGCGTCGTCCCACGTCAGCGCGCCGGTCGCGAGCTCGAGCCACGTCTGCGGGTCCATCTCGACGACGTTCGGCGGCGTCCCGCGCGTGTGCCGCGGCCCTGCGACGGCCTGCACCGCACCGTCCGGTGGCACCCGCACCTCGACGGTGTGCCCGGGCGCGACGTCCGCGAGCTCCTCGAGCGTGAACCGCACGGCCGTGCGCCGGTCCGGGACCGACGAGGGGTCCGCTCGCCACGCGGCGAGCGCCGCACGTCCCGTGGCGGGATCGGTTCGACGGCGAGGAGGCACCCCGCGATTCTCCCCCACCGCCGGGTGCCACGGCCCGGTGGCCCGGCTCAGGTCGCGTTGCGCACGAGCTCGAGCGCGATCTCCTGCCACCACGCGCCGGCCGCCGGCCCGCCGTTGCCGGTGCCGTCCGACTCGCCCGGGGGCTTGACCCACAGCAGCGCGTCGCACGCCGTGCCGTCGTCGACCAGCCGCGGCAGGTCACCGACCGCGCGGCCGCGCGCGTTGCACCACTCCCCGTCGCTCCCGCGGCCGTTGCGGGACGTGTCGACGACGAACCGCAGGTCCAGCTCGGCGCAGATCGCCTCGCCGTACCCGCGCTCGTCGGCCGTCCACTGGTAGTTCGAGGTGTTCAGGGCGATGCCCGTCAGGTGCTGCGTGCCCACCAGCTCGACGCGCCGCACCACCTCCCGCGGCGTCAGCCACGACGAGTGGCCCGCGTCGAGGTAGACGCGCGCACCGGCGTCGTGCAGCACCTGCGCGGCGTCCGCGAGGTACGCGACGCGGTCGCCCTGGTGGTCCCCGGCCCCGAGCTGCGGCAGCGCGTCCGGCTCGAGCACGACGATCGGCGCACCGCAGATGCCGGCGGCCACCTCCCGCACCCACTGCCCGTACCGCTCCGCCGGGGCACCGCCCGCGGAGTAGTGCCCGCAGTCGCGGCCGGGGATCGCGTACACCGCCAGGACCGCCGTGCTGCCCTCGTCGTGCGCGGCACGGGTGAGCTCGCGGACCTGCTCGCGCGTCGCGTCCGGGTCGGACGGGTCGTCGAGCCACGTGGCCTGCGGGGTCGTCGCGAGCAGCTCGAGCGCCTCTCGGTCCGCGCCGTGCGACGCCTGCCAGGCCGCGTACGCCTTCGTCCGGGTGCTGAGGTAGAGGCCGGTCACCGCTCGTCCTGTCGTCGCGCCATCTCGGTCCGGGTCGGGACGGTCCGCGCGCCGGCGCCGCCGGTGTGGGAGCGCTCCGACACGAGCAGCAGCCTGGTCGACCGCGGGGCTCCTGCCCGTAGGCCCAAGGTCCGTCGCCCGTTCGCCAGCCCGCACCGGCCCGGGCGGGAGGCGCCCCGGCTAGGCCCGCGGCACCGGGCGGTGGCCGCGGCGGTGCTCGGCCGTGAGCTTCTTCCAGCGGGCGCGCTCGGCCGCCGCGAGCCGCACGTCCACGCGCCGCTCCTGGTACGCCGCCTCACGCTCGAGCCGGCGCCAGCTGTCGAACCGGCGCTCGTCGAGCTCGCCCGAGTCGAGCGCGGCCTGCACCGCGCACCCCGGCTCGGACCGGTGCGCGCAGTCCGAGAACCGGCACCGGGCGGCCAGCGCGGCGACGTCCGCGAACGTGTGCTCGAGCGCCTCGGCGTCCGCCACCAGACCCACCGCACGCAGCCCCGGGGTGTCGATCAGCACCGCGCCGCCCGCGAGCGGCACCAGCTCCCGGTGCGTCGTCGTGTGCCGGCCGCGGCCGTCCGCGCGGCGCTCACCGGTCGGCATCGCCGCACGGCCCGCGAGCGCGTTGACCAGCGTCGACTTGCCGGCTCCCGAGGGTCCGACCACGACGAGGGTCGTGCCCGGCGTGAGCACCGCGCGCAGCGGCCCCAGCCCCTCGTCGGCGGTCGCCGTGACCGCGTGCACGTCGACCCCGAGCGCGACGCGCTGCACGTCAGCGGCCATCCCCCACGGGTCGGGGACCAGGTCCGCCTTGGTCAGCACCACCACCGGCGTCGCGCCCGAGCGCCACGCGAGGGTCAGCAGCCGCTCGACGCGCCCGAGGTCCGGGTCGGGGTCCAGGTGCTCCACGACGAGCACGACGTCCACGTTCGCCGCGAGCACCTGCGTCAGCGACGTGCGGCCCGCGGTGTCCCGCACGAGCGCCGACGAGCGCGGCAGCACCCGCGCGACGCAGCCCGCGTCGTCGAGCTGGACGTAGTCGCCGACCGCGGGGACGACGCGCCCCTCGTCGTGCTCCGCGAGCCCGTCGCGCGCGAGCGCCGCGCGCACGGGCTCTGCCGGGGCGGGCTGTGTCGGGGCGGGCTGTGCCGGGGCGACCCCCGCGAGGGCGGGTCCGTGGACGCCGAGGTCGGGCACGACGAGCACCGCACCCTTGTCGGCGCGCACCACACGCCATCGCTGCGAGGAGGACATACCGCCGACGGTAGGCCGACGCACCCGCGCCCGTCCGCTCCATTTCCGACCCCCGGCACGAGAGGCCGAGCACCGACGTCAGGACGCGTTGCGCGCCAGCTCGAGGGCGATCTCCTGCCACCACTGCCCGGCGGCGGGCCCGCCGTTGCACGTGCCGTCGGACTCGCCGGGAGACTTGACCCACAGCAGCGCGTCGAGCGCCGTGCCGTCGTCGACGAGCCGCGGCGCCTCGCCGAGCGCGCGACCGCGCGCGTTGCACCACTCGCCGTTCGAGCCGTTCCCGTTGCGCGAGGTGTCGACGACGAAGCCCAGGCCGTCGAGCTGCGCCGCGACCTGCTCGCCGTACGCGCGCTCGTCGGCGGTGGTCTGGTAGTTCGACGTGTTGAGCGCGAAGCCCGCGAGGTGCGCGGTGCCGACCGCGCGGATGCGCGCGACCGCCTCGCCGACGGGCAGCCACCCGCTGTGGCCGGCGTCGAGGTAGACGCGTGCGCCCGCCTCGTCGAGGGTGCGCGCGGCCGCGGCGAGGAGCGCGACCCGGTCGCCCTGGCCGTCGCAGTCGCCGAGCTGGGCGAGCGCGTCGGGTTCCAGTACGACGACGGGGTGCCCGACGATCCCGCCGGCCACCGCCTCGACCCACGCCGCGTACGCGTCGGCGGCGACGCCGCCCGCGGAGTGCAGCCCGCAGTCGCGGCCCGGGATCGCGTACACCACGAGCACCGCGGTGGTGCCCGAGTCGGCGGCGGCCGACGTGAGCCGGGCGACCTGGTCACGGGCCACGCCGGCGTCGACCCAGTCGCCCACCCAGGCGGCCTGCGGGGTCTGGGCGATCGTCGCGAGGAGTCGCTTCTCCTCTCCCGTGGCCGCGCTCCAGGCGGTGACCGCCTGCGACTCGGTGCGCACCAGCAGGCCGCCGGCTGCGTCCGCTCCGGCGGCGGTGCTGGGTGCCGGCGTCTGCGGCGCCGCCGCGGAGGGTGCGGCGGTGGGCGCGTCGACCTCGCCCGGAGCGGCCGACGAGGCGGCCGGGGTGGCCGTGGCCGGACCCGCGGTGGCGTCGCACGCGGCGAGGAGCCCCATGAGGATCACGGCGAGGAGCACGGCGAGGACGCCTGCCCGGACGGGCGCGCCGGCCACGAGCCGGGCTCCGGAGGTGCGCTGAGCAGCGCGTCGGTCACCCATGAGGTCGTCCACCCATGAGCACGTCAGCGGCCGTCCGGGGCGCGCACTGCAGCCCGGACGTCCGGGTTCACCCGTTCGCGACGGGCCGCGGCCCCGGTCGCCTCGCGTGAGGCGACCGGGGCCGCACGGCCGTCAGACCAGGCCGAGCGCGAGCATCGCGTCCGCGACGCGCACGAAGCCCGAGATGTTGGCACCGGCGACGTACGAGCCGGGCACGCCGTACTCGTCGGCCGTCGTCAGGCACCGGTCGTGGATGTCGCGCATGATCGCCGCGAGGCGCTCCTCGGTGTGCTCGAACGTCCACGAGTCCCGCGACGCGTTCTGCTGCATCTCGAGCGCGGAGGTCGCGACACCGCCCGCGTTCGCGGCCTTGCCGGGCGCGTACAGCACGCCCGACTCGGTCAGCAGCGTGATCGCCTTGGGCGTCGTGGGCATGTTCGCGCCCTCGGCGACGACCTTGACGCCGGAGCCGACGAGCGCGCGCGCGTCGTCCTCGTCGAGCTCGTTCTGCGTGGCGCACGGCAGCGCGACCTGCGCACCGACCTCCCAGACGCGGCGGCCCGGGACGTACACGGCGCCGCGACGCTCGGCGTACACCGAGACGCGCCCGCGCTCGACCTCGCGCACCTGCCGCAGCAGGTCCAGGTCGATGCCCTTCTCGTCGAGCACGTAGCCCGACGAGTCCGAGCACCCGACCACGTGCGCGCCCAGCTGCTGGGCCTTCTCGATCGCGTACAGCGCGACGTTGCCCGCACCGGAGACGACCACGCGCTGCCCGTCGAAGGACTCACCGATCGTCCGGAGCATGCTCTCCGCGAAGAGCACCGTGCCGTAGCCGGTCGCCTCCTTGCGGACGAGCGAGCCGCCCCAGGTGAGGCCCTTGCCCGTGAGCACCCCCGACTCGTAGCGGTTGGTGATGCGCTTGTACTGCCCGAACAGGTAGCCGATCTCACGGCCGCCGACGCCGATGTCACCGGCCGGCACGTCCGTGTACTCGCCGATGTGGCGGTACAGCTCCGTCATGAACGACTGGCAGAAGCGCATGACCTCGCCGTCGGACTTGCCGCGCGGGTCGAAGTCCGAGCCGCCCTTGCCGCCGCCGATCGGCATGCCCGTCAGCGCGTTCTTGAAGACCTGCTCGAAGCCCAGGAACTTCACGATCCCGAGGTACACCGAGGGGTGGAACCGCAGGCCGCCCTTGTACGGGCCGAGTGCGGAGTTGAACTCGACGCGGAAGCCCCGGTTGATCTGCACGGTCCCCGAGTCGTCGACCCAGGGGACACGGAAGATGATCTGCCGTTCGGGCTCGCACAGCCGCTCGAGGACGGCGGCGTCGACGTACTCGGGGTGGCGGTCGAGCACCGGCCCGAGGCTGTCGAACACCTCGTGGAGGGCCTGGTGGAACTCGTGCTCCCCGGCGTTGCGCGCGAGCACCTGCTCGAGGGCACGCTCCAGCTGCACCTGCATGTCTTTCGGCTCCGCTCTGCTCCGCGTGGCCTGGATGTGAGGACGCCCCAGGCTAGACGCCGTCCGGCAGTCGGGCGCAGGACTCCCGACCCGTGGACATCCGCGGGTCGCTGCGCGGCGCGGCGCTCGTCGCCCCGCGGTCGGCGTGCCGCTGGCGCGCGGGGCCCCGCGACGTCCACCAGACGAGATTTCCGACCAATCTGGTATCCCTTTTCGCACCCGCTGCTATACCCCTCCCGAGGTCACGAGAACCAGCGCCAAGCCCCGGCTCGCTGGTCGGCAACCCCGGTCACGCGCGGGGTGCTCCGGGGGACGACCTGGCCGGCCCACGGGCCGGCAAACGTGACGGAACGATTGCGAGGGACCATGAGCACGCACGCACCTGACACCCACCCCGAGCCCACCGTCGTGGTGGTCGCGGGCAACCCGCGCGAGGGATCGCGCACCCTGGCGGCCGCCCGGGCCGCGGCGCTTGCCGTCGCCGCCCACGTCGGCGGGACGGTCACCACCACGGTCGACCTGGTGACCGTCGCCGGCGAGCTCTTCGCCGGGCAGCGACCCCAGGTCGACGCCGCGCTCGGCGCGCTGGCGGACTCCGATGTCGCGGTGATCGCGACCCCGGTCCACAAGGCCTCCTACACGGGCCTGCTGAAGTCGTTCCTCGACCTGTACGGGCCTGACGGGCTCGCCGGCGTCGTCGTCGTGCCCCTCGTCGTGTCCGGCAACCCGGCGCACGCGCTCGTCGGCGAGGTCCACCTGCGGCCCGTGCTCGTCGAGCTCGGCGCGGTCGTCCCGACCCGCGCCCTCACGGTCACCGAGGCCGACCTCGCCGACCCGACCGGCCTCGACCGCGCCGTGGCAGCCTGGCTCGCGCGCGGCGGCGGCGCGCTGCGCCGCGCCGTCGGTCAGCCGGCCGCGGACCTCGACCTCGCGGAGGCAGCCCGATGACCGCCGAGCCGGTCGCCCGCCCGCACACCGACGCGCCGCACGAGTCGCGCCTGTCACCCGACGAGTACAAGGCCGTGTTCCGCGGCCACCCCGCGGGCGTCGTCGTCGTGACGCTGCGCGACGCGGACGGCCGACCCGTCGGGTTCACCGCGACGTCCGTCATCTCGGTCTCCGCCGAGCCGCCGCTGCTCGCGTTCTCGCTCGCGTCCTCGTCGTCCTCGTGGCCCGCGGTCTCGCGTGCGACGACCCTCGCCCTCAGCTTCCTCGCCGACCACCAGGACGACGTCTCGGCCAGGTTCGCGACGAGCGGCATCGACCGGTTCGCGGCCGGCGGCTGGACCGCGCTGCCGGCCGGGGAGCCGGTGTCAACGACCACTCATCCCGATCCCACGATCTGGACCATCTCGTTCCCCGTGTGAGCCCCCGCTGCCCCACCTCGCCCACGCCCCCGCCCGCCGACCCCGCGGTTCCTCCGGGTCCGAAGGAGCTGAGCCGGAGCAAGCGCGGTCTCAACCGAGGCCCCCTCCGCTGACCCCGTCGTTGCTCCGGCTCTGGAGGGGCCGAGCCGGAGGAAGCGCGAGGTCGGCGGGGTGGGGCGGTCGGGTATCGGGTGTCGGGTGCGGGGGGCTGGGTGTCGGGGACGACGAAGCCCCCGCGCCGGATGGGTGCGGGGGCTCCGGGGTGGTGCGGGGTCAGCCGAAGTGGCGCGGGAGGGTGGCCTCGAACACCTCGCGGGCCTCGGCCAGCGGGATCGCGAACAGGCCCTCGACCTCGACGGCCGGACCGGCCTCCTCGTCGTCGGACGCGACGTCCGCGGTCTGACCGAGCTTGAGCGCGGGGACGCCGCGCGCGACGCACAGGTCCGCGAAGCGCACCTCCTCCGAGCGCGGCACCGCGACGAGCGCGCGTGCCGTGGACTCGGAGAACAGCGCCTCGAACGGCGTGAGGCCGTCCCGCTCGCACAGCGCGTCGAGGGACACGCGCACACCCACGCCGAACCGCAGCGACGACTCGAGGAGCGCCTGGACCAGGCCGCCCTCGGACAGGTCGTGCGCCGCGTCGACGAGGCCGTCGCGCGCGGCGTGCTGCAGCACCGCGGCCAGCGCACGCTCGGCGGCCAGGTCGACCCGCGGCGGCACGCCGCCCAGATGACCGTGCTCGACGTCCGCCCACGCGGACCCGTCGAGCTCGGCGCGCGTGGTGCCGAGCAGGTAGACCGAGACGCCCGGCGCGGTCCAGCCGGACGGCACCGCGGACGCGACGTCGTCGAGCACGCCCAGCACACCGACGACGGGCGTCGGGTGGATGGCCGAGTCGATCTTCCCGGGCTCGCCCGTGCCGTTGTAGAGCGAGACGTTGCCGCCCGTGACGGGGACCTCGAGCGTCTGGCACGCGTCGGCCAGGCCGCGGATCGCCTCGACGAGCTGCCACATCGAGCCGGGGTGCTCGGGGCTGCCGAAGTTGAGGCAGTCGGTCACCGCGAGCGGGCGCGCGCCCGTCGTCGCGACGTTGCGGTACGCCTCCGCGAGCGCGAGCTGCGCACCCGTGTACGGGTCGAGCTTGCCGTAGCGGCCGTTCGCGTCGGTCGCGAGCGCGACACCCAGGCCGCTCTCCTCGTCGACCCGGACCACGCCCGAGTCGTCGGGCTGCGCGAGGGCGGTGTTGCCCTGCACGAAGCGGTCGTACTGCTTGGTGACCCACTCCTTGGACGCGAGGTTCGGCGAGCCGAGCAGGCGCAGCGCGGTCGCGCGCAGCTCGTCGGGGCTCGTCGGACGCGCGAGCGACGCGGACGTGTCGGCGTTCAGCCCGTCCTGCCACGCGGGACGCGCGTACGGGCGGTCGTAGACCGGGCCGTCGTGCGCGACCGTCTTGGGGTCGACGTCGACGATGCGGTGCCCGTGGTGGTCGATCGTGAGCCGGCCCGAGCCGGTGACCTCGCCGATGATCGCGGTCTCGACGTCCCACTTGCGCGTGATCGCGAGGAACTCCTCGAGCTTGGCGGGGGTGACGACCGCCATCATGCGCTCCTGCGACTCCGACATCAGGATCTCGCCGGCCGTCAGGGTGGGGTCGCGCAGCAGGACGTTCTCGAGGTCGACGTGCATGCCGCCGTCGCCGTTCGAGGCGAGCTCGCTCGTCGCGCACGAGATGCCGGCCGCGCCCAGGTCCTGGATGCCCTCGACGACGCGTGCGGCGTACAGCTCGAGGCAGCACTCGATGAGCACCTTCTCCATGAACGGGTCGCCGACCTGCACCGACGGCCGCTTGGACGGCTTGGTGTCGTCGAACGTCTCGCTCGCGAGGATCGAGGCCCCGCCGATGCCGTCGCCACCCGTGCGCGCGCCGAACAGGACGACCTTGTTACCCGCGCCGGACGCGTTCGCGAGGTGGATGTCCTCGTGCCGCAGCACGCCCAGGCACAGGGCGTTGACGAGCGGGTTGCCCTGGTACGAGGCGTCGAACACGAGCTCGCCGCCGATGTTCGGCAGGCCGAGCGAGTTGCCGTAGCCGCCGACGCCCGCGACCACGCCGTGCACGACGCGGGCCGTGTCCGGGTGGTCGACCGCACCGAACCGCAGCTGGTCCATCACGGCGACGGGGCGGGCACCCATGGAGATGATGTCGCGCACGATGCCACCGACGCCCGTGGCCGCGCCCTGGTACGGCTCGACGTACGACGGGTGGTTGTGGGACTCGACCTTGAACGTCACGGCCCAGCCGTCGCCGATGTCGACGACGCCCGCGTTCTCACCGATGCCGACGAGCAGGTGCTCCTTCATCGCCGGGGTGGTCTTGTCGCCGAACTGGCGCAGGTGCGTCTTGGAGGACTTGTACGAGCAGTGCTCGGACCACATGACGGAGTACATCGCGAGCTCGGCGGCGGTGGGCCGGCGGCCGAGGATGTCGCGGATGCGCTGGTACTCGTCGGGCTTGAGACCGAGCTCGGCGTAGGGCTGGGCGAGGTCGGGAGTCGCCGCGGCGTCCTCGACGGTGTCGTAGTGCTGGTCGCTGCGCGCGGGTGCGGAGGTCATCGGTTCCCTTGGGCGAGTTCCGGGCCGTGCCGGCCGGCCCGCGGGGACACGGCCGTCGTCGGCGGACGGCGACAGGATACCGACGCCCACGGGGCCGTCCGACGCGCGTCCACTCCCCGGCGCGGAGCCCTCCCGGCCCCGCGCGGCGCAGGCTCGTCGGACGTGCGTCCAGGTGACGCTCGCCCGGACGGGCGAGCCCGGCGTGCGCTCAACGGGTGACACGTGCGCACACCCCGGCGCGCCGCGCGCGACACGCCGATGGGGGAATTGTGCGTTATGCCTGATCACCCCTACTGTCTCGGCTTGGTCGGATGTCCGATTCGACCGTTTTCGACGCACTCTCCCGAGCCGAGGTCCGATGCTCCCCCGTGCCGCTGCCGCCACAGCCCTCCCGATCGTCACCGGTCTGCTCCTCGTCGCGTCGTCATCGGGCGCGTGGGCGGGCACGTCGGACGGCCCCGTGCCCTACGCCGTGACCGCCGAGGGCCTGACGCTGGCACCGGGCGACACGTTCGCGAACCACGACCACGTGAACGTGCAGTACACGCACCACGGACGCACCGGCTCGGCCAACCTGCACATCGAGGGCACGCGCTCGACCGGCGGCCTGATCGGCAAGAGCGCGGTGCGCTGGGACACGGTCGGCATCCCCGCGAACTCCTGCATCACCTGGGTCCAGGTGAGCAAGTACGAGGAGCACTTCGGTGAGGGCGGCCAGAAGCCGGTCTGCTCGACGACGTGCCGCCCCACCCCGCAGCCGAGCTCCCCGCCGCAGCCGTCCCCCTCGCCGCAGCCGACGTCGTACCCGACCTACCCGCCGCGTCCGACCCCGACGCCGAAGCCGACCGTGACGCCGACGCCGCCGGTCGAGGAGCCCACCCCGGGCCCGACCGTCCCGCCGCTCCCGCCCGTCGAGGAGCCGCTGCCCAGCCCGGAGCCCTCGGTCGAGGCGCCGACGCCGACGCCCACCGCGGACGAGACGACGCCGGCCCCCACGCCCGGCGAGTCGACCCCGCCGTCGGACGACGTCACCCCGACCCCGGTCCCCTCGCTGTCGAGCCCCGTCGCGCCGGGTGACGACGAGGAGGTCGTCGTCGCCGGACCGAGCCCGACGCCGAGCTACCCGTCCGCGGTGCTCGCCGACGAGAACCCCGACGACACCCCGCCGCTCGCGAGCACGGGTTCCGACTCGCTCGTCCCCGGCCTCGCCGCCGGGCTCGGCGCACTCGCCGCCGGTGCGGGACTCCTCGCCGTCCGCGCCCGCAAGGGGTACCGCCCCGCGCACCGTCGCTGACGCGACCGACGGGCCGGTGACCGCGCCTCCGGGTGCGGGCCCCGGCCCGTCGGCGCCGACGTCCGGCCGCACCCCCTCCCCCTGAGCGGCCGGGCGCGGGCCCGGCGGGCACGAGCCGCACGCTCGGCCCGCCGGGCTCCGGCATGCGCGCGCTAGGTTCGGCGCGTGCCCACCGCAGCGACCCGACGCACGAGCGCCGTCACGCTCGCCGCGCTGGTCCTCGCCCTGGTCGGCGCCTGTGGGCCATGGGCGTCGGACGACGGCGCGCCGACGACGAGCGCACCCTCGCCGACGGTCGGACCGACCGCGACGCCCGCTCCCACGCGCACACCCGGTGACACGAGCACGGTCGGCCCCACGAGCACGGCGGACCCCCTGAGCACAGCCGGTACGTCGGCGGCGGACGCCGCGCTCCTCGCCCGCGCGCTCCGCGACGGTGTGACCGTCCGCTCGTCCGGTCCGTCGACCGGCCCGGTCGCGCTGCGCGTGCTCGCCGACGCCCCGGCCCGCCTGCTCGACGACGGCTCGGTGCGGGTCCCGCTCGCGGCGGGCACGGGCGCCGTCGTCGTCGTCGCACCCGCACCCTGGCGGCTGGACGTGCTCCCGGACGGGACCGCGCTCGTCCTGCGCGGCGAGGTGCCCGTCGCGGGCGTCCGCGCGCAGCCGGACGGGCGGCTGCGCACGCTCGCCCGCACCGAGGTGGGCGGCGCTCGCAGCGACGTCGCGGTGCTGCGCGCGGGGGACGAGCCGACCAGCGTGTGGTTCACGGCGCGCGCGGTGCTCGACGTGGCGTGGGGCGAACGGGAGGGCGGGCGGTCACTCGCGGTGACGCCCGCGGACTGGGCGCGCGGCGGCGGGCTCGCGGCCGACGCGCTGGTGCCCGCGCAGGTCGTCGCGGCCGCGCCCGAGGCGGGGGCGCCGACGATGCTGGACCAGCTCGCGTGCCACCAGCGCGGGGCGCGGCGCAAGGACGTGTGGAACATCGAGCCGTGGCGTCCGCGGGTCTCGGCGCTCGAGCTGGTGGCGACGCGCTGCAACCCCACCTGACCGGCGCCGGGCCGGCCCGGCGATGACGGGACCGACCGCGACGCCGCACGTGCAAGGCGACCCTGCGCACGAGCGAGGACGGGGTGCCGCACGTTCCACCAGTTGAGGCGCGCGTCGCGCCCCAGGTGGATGCCGAGCGCGACGAGCAGCAGGATCACGACGCACAGGACGACGGACGACCTGTCGGCGAGCACGCTCGCGTCGTCGCCCGACGTGACCAGCAGACCGCGGCCGCCCCCGCCTCCCCCGGGTGAGGTGGGACGAGGGCGGCCGAGGTCGCAGGGGTCAGCGCACGTGCTTCTCGGGCACGGCGAGCCGCCCCGCGGCGCGCTCGGTCCGGAAGTACGCGCGCGCCTCGTCCTGCCGCTCCTTCTCGGCACCCGAGGCGATGGGGGCGCGCAGCTGCTCGGGCGCGAAGCCGAACCCGTCGACGAGGTCCTGCGCGTAGGGCCGCAGGCGCACGAGCAGCCGGTCGATGTAGGACGAGACGGTGCGGGCCCGGCCGGCGGACAGGCGACCGTTGACGAGGTACCACGCGAGGTGGCGCTCGACGAGCGTGAGGCCGAACAGGTCGCGCAGCCACGTGAGCACCTGCCGGGTGCCCGGGTCGGTGGCGGCGTGCACGCCGCGCGTGAACGCCTCCCACTGCACGCGCTCGGCGTGGGCGCGCGCGGCCTCGATCAGCTCGTGCTGGTGGGAGTTGACGAGCGCGGCGGCCTCGGCGGGCGGCAGCTTCGTCGCGGGGCGCAGCGCGGTGGCGAGCTCCGCCACCATGACCTCGACGCGCTCGGTGAGCAGCTCGCGCTGCGTCTCCTCGTCGCGCAGCTGACCGGCGGAGCGACGCGCGTCGCCCACGTCGGCGATGGTCTGCGCGGCGCGCACGAGCAGCGTGCGGTGCACGGCCTTGTCGGCGACGAGCCGCGCGACGTCACCCGCGCCGCCGGCCTTGAGCGCCTTCGCGAAGTCGCCGAGGAGCCGCTTGCCGACGAGCTGCGACAGGACGGTGTTGTCGCCCTCGAACGTCACGTACACGTCCAGGTCCTGGTGCAGGCCGACGAGCCGGTTCTCCGCGAGGTAGCCGGCGCCGCCGCACGCCTCGCGACACTCCTGCACGGTGCGCATCGCGAGCCACGTGGACGTCGACTTGAGGGCCGCCGCGAGGGTCTCGAGGTCCTCCCGGGTCTCCGGCGTGTCGTTGCGGCCCGAGAACACCTCGTCGAACGCGGCGAGCAGCTCCTCGTGCGCGAACGTCGAGGCGTACGTCTCGGCGAGCAGCGGCAGCAGGCGGCGCTGGTGGCGCTGGTAGTCGAGCAGGACGACCTCGTCCTCGCCCGCACCGGCGAACTGGCGACGCTCGTTCGCGTACCGCACGGCGATGGCGAGCGCGATCTTCGACGCGTTCACCGCGGCGCCGTCGAGCGACACGCGGCCCTGCACGAGGGTGCCGAGCATCGTGAAGAACCGGCGGCCGGGGCTGGCGATCGGTGAGGTGTACGTGCCGTCCTCGGCGACGTCGCCGTACCGGTTGAGCAGGTGGGTGCGCGGCACGCGGACGTGGTCGAAGTGCAGGCGGCCGTTGTCGATGCCGTTCAGGCCGCCCTTGAACCCGTCGTCCTCGCCGCCGACGCCGGGCAGGAACGCGCCGTCCTCGTCGCGGATCGGCACGTAGAACGCGTGCACGCCGTGGTTGACGCGCGGCTTGCCCTCGGGCGCGGTGACGAGCTGCGCGAACACGACCGCGGCGCGGCCGTGCAGCGCGGCGTTGCCCAGGTAGTCCTTCCACGCCGCACGGAACGGCGTGTGGATGACGAACTCCTGCGTCTCGCGGTCGTACTCGGCCGTGGTGCCGATCGACGCGACGTCGGACCCGTGGCCCGTCTCGGTCATCGCGAACGCGCCCGGCACGTCGACCGACATCGCGGCCGGGAGGAACGTGTCGTGGTGGTGCTCGGTGCCCAGGTGCAGGATCGCGGACGCGAACAGCCCCCACTGCACGCCCGCCTTGATCTGCAGCGACGGGTCGCCGGCGACGAGCTCCTCGAACCGGGCGAGGCTGCCGCCGTGGTCGTCGGCGCCGCCGAGCCGCGCGGGGAAGGCGCGCAGCACGTCGTGGTGCGCCGCGAGCTCGCGCAGCTGGTGCAGCACGCGCTCGCGGTGCTCCGCCATCGGGAGGCCTTCGATCTTCTGGAACTCGGGCCTGCCGGTGAGGGCACGGGCCTCCCGGCGCAGCGTCGCGTACCGCCCGAGGAGCTGCTCCGTCAGCGCGGCGACGTCGACGCGCGGCTCGGCGGTGGACGCGAGGCTGGTGCCGCGCTGCGGGGACGGGGTGGTGGGACCGGAGGGTGCGGTCGTCGTGGCGGTCATCGGGTCTCCCGGGTCATCGGATCTCCCATGGGCGGGTGGAGGTGTGCGGGAATCGCTCGCGGGCGAGCAGGCCGACGGGGCCGGCCCACAGCCACGCGGCGACCTGGGCGGTGAGGGTCTCGCGGTCGGGCACGCCCGGCTCGCCGCGGTGGGCCATCCACCACTCGCCGGCGCCGCGCACGAAGCCGACGGCGCCGGCGGCCCAGACCTCGGCGAGCGAGTCGCGGGCCGCGGTGGCGGCGTCCGGCGCGGTGTCCGGCGCGCTGTCCCGCGCGGGGTTCGGCGTGGCGAGCTCGCCGCGCTGGTCGTGGTGGTCGGACAGCTCGCGCGCGAACGGCAGCGCGACGAGGTGCGTCACGGAGTCGAGGAAGTGCCCGAGCGGGCCGCCGGACTCGACCGAGCCGTCGCGCGTGACGAACGCGTACACGTGCGGCGAGGACTCGATCATCTCGAGGTACACCGCGACCATCGCGCGCAACCCGTCACGCGGCGTCGGCGCGACGCGCAGCACGCCCTCGAGCGCGCCCTGGATCTGCAGGACGACGGCCTCGGCGACGGCGATCTGCAGCCCGGTCTTGTCGGAGAAGTACCGGTAGACGATCGACTTCGACGTGCCCGCGGCGTTCGCGATCTCCTCCATGGAGACGTCCGGCCCCTTGTGATGGACCGTGCGGCGCGCGATGCGGACGAGCTCGGCGCGGCGCGCCTCGCGGTGGTCGGCCCAGCGGGCGGAGCGGCCGTCGACGACGAACGGGTCGTCGCGCCGCACGTCGCGCACGGAGGGGACGGGGGGTGTGGCGGACGTGGAGGACCCTGCCGCACTGCCCCCTGGGGTGCCGGCCGGTGCGCTGGGGGCCGTCGTCGTCGACGGGCCCGGTGTGATCGGACTCACGAAACCGACGGTATCAGGTACTGTGGGTTGCGGACACCACTTCGGGACGAACGTCCCTGGACCTGCGGGTCCGACGCTGATCGCGACGACGCGAGAGGAGCGCCACGCAGATGGCACTCAAGAACACAGCCACCCCGAGCGCGCCCCGCCGCGCCCTGGTCCTCGGCGGCAACCGGATCCCGTTCGCCCGCTCCGGCGGCGCCTACGCCCACGCCTCGAACCAGGACATGCTCACCGCCGCGCTCGAAGGGCTCGTCGCCCGCTACGGGCTCCAGGGCGAACGCATCGGCGAGGTCGCCGCAGGCGCCGTGCTCAAGCACAGCCGCGACTTCAACCTCACGCGCGAAGCCGTGCTCGGCTCGTCGCTCGACGCGACCACGCCCGCGTACGACGTCCAGCAGGCATGCGCGACCGGGCTCGAGACGCTCGTCGGGCTGTCGAACAAGATCCGGCTCGGGCAGCTCGAGTCCGCGATCGCGGGCGGCGTGGACTCCACCTCGGACGCGCCGATCGTCGTTACCGACCGCCTGCGCCGCGCGCTGCTCGACCTCTCGCGCGCCCGGACCGCCGGCCAGAAGCTCGCCGCGCTCGGCCGCATCCGCCCCAAGGACCTCGCTCCCGTCGCACCCTCCACCGGCGAGCCGCGCACGCACCTGTCCATGGGCGAGCACCAGGCGCTGACGACCGCGCAGTGGGGCATCACGCGCGAGGCGCAGGACGAGCTCGCGCTCGCCTCGCACCAGCGGCTCGCCGCCGCGTGGGACGCCGGGTTCTTCGACGACCTCGTCACGCCGTACCGCGGGCAGACGGTCGACGGGAACCTGCGCAAGGACACCTCGCTCGAGAAGCTCGCGGGGCTCAAGCCCACGTTCGGCACGCGTCTCGACGCGCCCGCGACCATGACCGCCGGCAACTCCACGCCGCTCACCGACGGCGCGTCGACCGTGCTGCTCGGCTCCGAGGAGTGGGCCGCCACCCGCGGGCTCGCTCCGCTCGCCGCGGTCGTCGACGCGGAGGCCGGGGCCGTCGACTTCGTGCACGGCGAGGACGGCCTGCTCATGGCGCCCGTCTTCGCGGTGCCGCGGCTGCTGGCGCGCAACGGGCTCACGCTCGCGGACCTGGAGTACGTCGAGATCCACGAGGCGTTCGCCTCGACCGTGCTCGCCACGCTCGCCGCGTGGGAGTCCGACGAGTTCGGCCGCACCCGCCTGGGCCTCGACGGCGCGTTCGGAACCGTCGACCGCGCGCGGCTCAACGTGCACGGGTCGTCCCTCGCGGCCGGCCACCCGTTCGCCGCGACCGGCGGCCGCATCGTCGCGACCATCGCCAAGGAGCTCCACCTGCGCAAGCAGCGCGACGGCGGCACGCCGCGCGCGCTCGTGTCCATCTGTGCGGCCGGCGGGCTCGGCCTCACCGCGATCCTCGAGGCGGCCTGACATGGCGAACCCGATCACGACGACCCTGTCGGCCAAGCTGTCGGGCCTGCTGGGGTTCTCCCCCGCGGTCCCGCTGCGCCGCTGGTCGGCCGGTCAGCCGCTCGTCGACGGCAAGGTCCTCGTGCTCGGCTCGGGCACCGGGCCCGACGCCGACGCGGACGCCGTCGCGGCCCTCCTGTCGGGCTCGCCCGCGCAGCCGTCCGCGACGCCCGACTCCGCGGGCACCGAGGTGCTCGACGGCTGGGGCCTGGACGTGTACCGCCACCCCGTGCCCGACGAGCGGTACGCCGCGGTCGTCCTCGTCCTCACGGGCGTCGAGCACCCCGACGCGCTGCACGAGCCGCTGCTCGCGGCCGCCTCGACCCTCAAGAAGCTCGCGCGCGGCGGCCGGGTCGTGACCATCTCGCGCGCCGCGAGCGCGTCCGACGCGCCCGCGGTCGCCGCGGCCCGCCAGGGCGTCGACGCCGTCGTGCGGACCGTCGCCAAGGAGTCGCGCGGCGGCGCGACCGCGAACGGCATCGTGCTCGGTGACGGGGTCCCGGTCACCGCCGCGTCCGCGGTCGGCGCGCTGCGGTTCCTGCTGTCCACCCGCTCCGCCTTCGTGCACGGCCAGCTCCTCGCGGTCGACTCCACCGCGGGCGCCCTGCCCGCCGACTGGGACGCCCCGCTCGCCGGCCGCGTCGCGGTCGTCACGGGCGCCGCGCGCGGCATCGGCGCGGCGATCGCGCGCACGCTCGCCCGGGACGGCGCGACCGTCGTCGCGGTCGACGTGCCCGCCGCGGGTGAGCAGCTCGCCGCGGTCGCCAACGAGGTCCGCGGCACCGCGCTCCAGCTCGACATCACCGCCCCCGACGCGGGCGCCACGATCCTCGAGCACGCGCTCGCACGGCACGGGCACCTCGACGTCGTCGTGCACAACGCCGGCATCACGCGCGACAAGCTGTTCGCCAACATGACCGAGGCGCAGTGGGACTCGGTGATCGCCGTGAACATCGCCGCGCAGCTCGCGATCAACGAGGCGCTGCTCACGTCCGGCGACTTCACCGACGCGCCGCGCATCGTCTCGATCTCGTCGACCACCGGCCTCGCGGGCAACCGCGGCCAGGCCAACTACGCGGCCACCAAGGGCGGCGTGATCGGCATGGTCCGCGCCACCGCGCCGCTGCTCGAGCCGTTCGGCGGCACCGCGAACGCCGTCGCGCCCGGCTTCATCGAGACCGAGATGACCGCGCGGATGCCCGCCGTGACACGGCAGGTCGCGCGGCAGCTGAACTCGCTGCAGCAGGGCGGCCTCCCGGTCGACGTCGCCGAGGCGGTGTCGTTCCTCGCGTCGCCGCAGGCCGGCGGGGTGGTCGGGCGCACGCTGCGGGTGTGCGGGCAGAACGTGGTGGGCGCGTGACGCTCGTCGACCTGCCCGCCGTCCCCGGGCTGGGTGGGCTGTACGCGCGCGGCGCGGCGTCCACCGGCCGCCTCGCGCTCGCCCGGCGCTCCGGCTCGGCGCCCGTCGAGCTGCCCACCACCGCCTACCGGGTCCGGGGCGTGCGCGCCTCGCTCGATCGCCTGGCGGCCTACCAGCGGCTCGTCGGCGAGGAGGCGAGCGACACCCTGCCGCCCGGGCTCGTGCACGTGCTCGGGTTCCCCCTCGCCATCGCGCTCATGGCGCGCACCGACTTCCCGCTGCCGATGCTCGGGATGGTGCACCTCGCGAACCTCGTCGAGCAGCGTCGCGCCGTCGGCTACGACGAGACGCTCGACGTCACCGCGTCCGCGGACCGGCTGCGGCCCCACCGCACGGGCACGCAGGTCGACCTGGTGGTCGAGGCCGCCGTCGACGACGAGGTCGTCTGGCGCGGCGTCTCGACGTACCTCGCCAAGGGCGTGCACCTGCCGTCCGACGAGCGCGTGTCCGACGAGCGCGTGTCCGACGACGAGCGCGCACCGTTCGAACCCCCGCTCCCCACCGGTCAGTGGCGGCTCGCGGCCGACACGGGCCGCCGGTACGCCGCCGTCTCGGGCGACCGCAACCCGATCCACCTCAGCGCGCTCACGGCCAAGGCGTTCGGCTTCCCGCGGACCATCGCGCACGGGATGTACACCGCCGCGCGTCTGCTCGCCGACGCGGGCCGGGGTCGGGGCGACGCGTTCGTCTGGTCGGTCGACTTCGTCAAGCCGGTGCTGCTGCCCGCGACCGTCGCGACCTCCGTGCGCCACCGCCCTGGCGGTGGGTTCGACCTCGCGGCGTGGCACCCGCGCTCGGGCCAGCCCCACGCCCTCGCCTCGGTCGCCCCCCTCCCCTGACCCCACCCAACCGCAGGCCGGACCGACCATCCGCCGCGTGGTCGACCGCCCCTCCACCCGCGACCCCGCCGTTACTCCGGCTATCCGCGACAAGACCCGGAGCAACCCCGGGCTCGTCGACCATCCAGCCGCGGAGTCGGTCGACGATCCGCCGCGCGGGTCGACCGACCATCCAGCCGCGACCCCGCCGTTGCTCCGGCTATCCGTGACGAGACCCCGGAGCAACCCCGGCCTCGTCACCCACCCAACCGCAGGCCCGAACGGCCCTCCCCCGCGCGGGTCGACCGACCATCCAGCCGCGACCCCGCCGTTGCTCCGGGTATGCGCGACGTGACCCGGAGCAACCCCGGCCTCGTCACCCACCCAACCGCAGGCCCGAACGGCCCTCCCCCGCGCGGGTCGACCGACCGTCCAGCCGCGACCCCGCCGTTGCTCCGGGTATGCGCGACGAGAGCCGGAGCAACCCCGGCCTCGTCGACCATCCAGCCGCGGGCTCGATCGACCATCCAGCCGGGGTCGACCGGCCATCCGGCCGCGGGTCGACAGGCCATCCAGCCGCGAGACCGTCGTTGCTCCGGGTATTCGCTACCGGAGCCGGAGGAAGCGCGGGGTCGCGGAGCTCGGCGCGCACGACGGGGTGCGGACGGGCTGTGCGGCGCGGCGCTCGGGGGTCTGAGGGGTCGGGTGGGTCAGGTGGGGGGGTCAGGTGAGGAGCCAGCCTGCGAGGGCGGCGATGCCGCGGGCCACCTCGTCGGGAGTGCGGCCCGCGGTGCCGACACGGTGCACCGACGGGGGGCAGCCACGCTCGAGCGCGCGGGCCGCCGCGTCGCTGCGCGCGACGTGCGCGGCGAGCTCGGCGCCGTGCTCGCGCTGCGCGAGCCGCTCGCGCGCGGTGTCGTCGTCGGCCGTGAGCAGCACGGCGGTGACGCGCGGGGAGTCGCCCATCGCGGCGGCCAGGTCGTCGGCGTACTGCGGGCTCACGGTGTTCGTGTAGACCAGGCGGCGGTGGCCGAGGTCGCGGTAGGCGGACCATACCGCGCGCAGGTTGCGCTCGGCCAGGCGGTCGGCGTGCGGTGCGGGGTGCGCGAGGTCCAGGTAGTCGCCCTCGATCACGGCGTGCGGGACGTCGGCGTCGCGGAGCAGCGCGTGCAGCGCGTGGGCCACGCTGGTCTTGCCGACCCCGGAGCGCCCGCCGATCAGCACGACGTGCGACCGCTCGCCGGGGCCGTCGTCGCCGGGCCGCGCGCGCTCGTCGTCCCGGACGGCTCCCGCACGCTCGTCGGACGCTGCGTGCTCGTCGGACGCGTGCTCGTCGGACGCTAGGTGCTCGTCGGAGCCCAGCAGTCCCAGCCGCGCGCGCAGCCGCGCCCGCGCGGCGGGCCACTCGTCGGCCAGGACCGAGAAGTACACGGAGTCCCCGCGTGAGCCGTCGGGCGCGAGCCGGTGACCGCGCAGCCGCCCCTCCTCGACCGCGCCGAGCCGTGCGACGGCCGCGAGCGAGCGCGCGTTGCGCGCGTCCACGCGCAGCGCCACGCGGTGCACGCCCCACGTCTCGAACGCGTGCGTCAGCAGGGCGAGCTTGCACGCGGGGTTGACGTGCGTGCCCCACACCGCGGGGTCGTAGAACGTGTGCCCGACCTCGAGCCGGCCCATGCGCAGGTCGACGTCGTAGAACGAGGTCGACCCGAGCACCGCGCCGGACTCGGCGTCGAGCACCGCGAACGCGTACCGCCCGGGCGTCGCGAGCGCGCGCTCGACGTCCTCGAGCATGTCGTCGGGCGTGCGGGGCACGGGCGTCGTCATGCCGCGCCAGACCCGGTCGTCGACGAACGCGACGAGCGCCGCCGCGTGCTCCGGACCGAGCGGGACGAGGTTGACCCCGGGGGCGTCGAGCGTCAGGTCGTGCTGCACGGGCCGCATCGTGCCATCCGGCGCACCGGCGGTTCGAGCCCTTTGCGCCCCGTGGACGGCCGGGGACGGCCGCGGGTGGCAGGGTGGGCCCATGCTGCTGGACGCCGGAGGCGACTACGACGGGCTGACGTTCACCGACGAGCGGTTGTCCGGGCAGGACGGTCGCGAGGCGCGCTTCCTCGACTGCACGTTCGTCGGCTGCGTGCTCGACGACGCGGAGCTGGCGCACGCGCGGTTCGTCGACACCACGTGGACGGGCGTGCGGGCGAGTGCGCTCGACCTGTCGAGCACCGCGTGGCAGGACGGTGGGTGGACGGACTGCCGGCTCGGGGCGGTGCAGGCGTACGGGTCGCGGTGGACGCGCGTGCACGTGTCCGGCGGCAAGCTCGACTACCTCAACCTGCGCGACGCGACGCTGGAGGAGGTGCGGCTGACGGGGGTCGTGGTGGACGAGCTCGACCTGGCGCGGGTGCGCGCACGGCGGCTCGTGCTCGAGGACTGCCGCGTGCGGCGACTCGACGTCACCGGCGCGACCCTGACCGACGCGGACCTGCGTGGCGTGCGCGACCTGCAGCACCTGGACGGCGTCGCGGGGCTCGCGGGTGCGACGATCACGTCCGAGCAGCTCGTCGAGCTCGCGCCGGCGCTGGCCGAGCACATGGGTCTGCGCGTCCGGTGACGGACCGCGCGCGGGCGCGTCAGGCGAGCGTCATGGCCAGCGCGGTCGCGGTGAGTGCGGCGGGGTCGTCGGGGCGCACGCCCACGGCCGCGAGCTGGCCGAGCCCGACGACGGCCGCGAGCGCGACGGACGAGCGGCGGCGGGCCTCGTCGGGGTCCTGCCCGAGCTCGACGAGCAGGTCGGCGAGGTAGTCGACGCGCCGCTGGGACACCCGTGCGACGACGTCTGAGACGCCCTCGGCGGCGGCCTCGACGTACAGGCGCGCGCAGTCGCGGCGCCGGCTCGCGACGGCCGTGAACAGGGCCTCGACGCGGTCCCGGGCGTCGCCGCGGCCGTCGCCGTCGACTCCCGCGCGGGCCTCGTCGCGGTCACGACGAACGTGCGCCTGCACAACCGGCGCGGCCGCCTCTACCTGCTGCCCGTGCGTGCGCTGCACCCGCACGTCGTGCGGAGCATGCTCGCGCGCGCCGCGCGCGTCCTGACTCCCTGACCTCTGCGGCGCCGCTCGGCTCAGTCGAGCGCAGGACCGCACGCCGCCGCGGCGGTCGCGGCCAGGTGGTCCAGGCCGTGCACCGCGAGCAGCGGACGCGTGTCGTCGACGACCGCCCAGCAGCCGTCCTCGACCGCGTACCGCGAGCGCGGCCCGTCCGTCACGTACGCGTGCAGCGCCGCGACCAGCCGGTCGACGGCCTCGCTCGGCGTCCCGACCCCCACCGACGCGCGGATCGCACCGCCGCTCGCCCCCAGGCGGGACAGCAGCGGGTGCGCGCAGAACCGGCCGTCACGCACACCGATGCCGTGCTCGGCCGCGAGGTACGCGGCGACCAGGCCGGGGTCGTGGTCCTCCACCGTGAACGTCACGACCCCCACGGGCTCCGCCGAGTCCGGCCAGATGCTCGCGACGCGCACACCCGGGACCCGCTCGAGCCCCGCGACGAGCCGGTCCCGCAACGCCCGCTCGTGCTCGACGAGCGCCCCGGCCGGCAGCGCCGCGAGCGCGTCGCACGCCTCCGCCAGCGCGATCGCACCGATGACGTTCGGCGACCCGGCCTCGTGGCGCGCCGGGGCCGGCTGCCACACGGTCCGGTCGGCCCGCACGTCGCGCACCGCACCTCCCCCTGCGAGGTACGGCGTGCCCGTGTCGAGCCAGTCGCGACGGCCGACGAGCGCGCCCGCACCGAACGGCGCGTACGTCTTGTGGCCCGAGAACGCGACGTAGTCGGCGCCCGTGCGCGCGAGCGAGAAGCCGCGGTGCGGCACGAGCTGCGCACCGTCGACCGCGACCCGCGCACCCGCGGCGTGCGCAATCTCGACGACCCGCTCGACCGGCAGCGCCTCACCGGTGACGTTGGACGCGCCCGACACCGTGACCAGGGCGTACGCGCGCGCGGTGAGCTCCGCGCGCAGCGACTCGAGGGTCGCGGCGACGGTCTCGGCGATCGGCAGGATCGTCGTGCGACGGCCGTGCGGGTCGCTCGAGCGCAGCCACGGGAGCAGGTTCGCGTGGTGCTCCAGGTCGAGCACCAGCACCCGCTCACCGGTCGGGACGACGCCGGCGAGCAGGTTGAGCGAGTCGGTGGTGTTGCGGGTGATGATCGCGACGTCGTCCTCGCGCGCGTCGACGAACCGCGCGACCGCCTGCCGCGCGGACTCGTACAGCGCGGTCGACACCTGCGAGAGGTACCCCGCCCCGCGGTGCACCGACGCGTACAGCGGCAGCACCTCCGCGACCCGGTCGGCGACGGCCTGGAGCGCCGGTGCGCTGGCGGCGTAGTCGAGGTTCGCGTAGACGCGCTGCGTGCCGTCGACGAGCGGCACCGTGGTGCTGCCCCCGACCACGGGCAGGAGCGGCTGAACGGCGGGCGCAGCGGTCGCCGCGGTCGCGCCCGTCGTCGTGCCGGTCGTCGGAGCCGACGTCGGGGCCGTCGTCGGACAGGACGTGGTCTCGGCCAGTGCGGTCACGGGGGTACCTCCGTGGATCCGGGGACCCCGGGTCCGGGCATCCCGCGCTTGCCGGCACCGGTCGGTGCTCGGCCTGGTCGTCACCCGGGGCACCCCACCGCGGAGGAGGGTTGCCGGCCAGCGAGCCGGGGCTTCGCGCTGGCGCTCATGACCTGACCGAAAGGGTGGCGAGCCGGGCGAGCGGCTGTCAACGCGGACAGCCGTCTGTCTCGCCACGCGGAACGCGTGTCCACGAGGTGGATGTGGTCGACGAAACGGCGTTACGCTCCTCGCACCATCCAGAGCGGCCGAGAGATCTGGCTCGACGACGCCGCAGCAACCCGCAGGCCCCGCGCCTGGCCGAGGGTGCTACCGCCAGGACCGATGGAGGAGCGACATGGCCGGACCTTACGCAGGCGACCTCACCCCGCAGCAGGCCTGGGACCTCGTGGCGTCCGACGAGCGTGCACTGCTCGTCGACGTGCGCACCGAGGCCGAGTGGCAGCAGATCGGCGTCCCCGACGCCGCCGACGCTGGCGAGCGCGCCGCGTTCGTGCAGTGGCTGACCCCGGCCGGCCCCAACCCCAGGTTCCTCGACGAGCTCGCGGCGACCGGGCTCGAGCCCGGCGACGGCCGCCCCGTCGTGTTCCTGTGCCGGTCGGGCGTCCGCTCGGTCGCCGCCGCGCAGGCCGCGACCGCCGCGGGCTACGGCCCGGCCTACAACGTGCTGCGCGGGTTCGAGGGCGACGTCGGGCCCGACGGGCAGCGCGGTCACTGGGGCTGGCGCGCCGAGGGCCTGCCCTGGCGGCAGGCGTGAGCGCACACGCCCCCGGCCCCGGCGACTGGGACGCCCGGCGGGTCGACCGCTCGACGCTGCGCCCGGACACGCTCGCGGTGCGGGGCGGGCACGTCCGCTCGCAGTTCGGCGAGTTCGGCGAGGGGCTGTTCCTCACGCAGGGCTTCACCTACGACTCCGCGGGGCAGGCCGAGGCCGCGTTCGCGGGCGAGGTCGACCGGTTCCTGTACTCCCGCTACAACAACCCGACCGTGTCCACCTTCGAGGAGCGCCTGCGCCTGCTCGACGGCGCGCAGGCTTGCTACGCCACCGCGTCCGGCATGAGCGCGGTGTTCACGGCGCTCGCCGCGCTCGTCGGCTCGGGCTCGCGGATCGTCGCGGCCCGTGCGCTGTTCGGGTCGAGCGTCGTCATCTTCGACGAGATCCTCGCGAAGTGGGGCGTGCGCACCGAGTACGTCGACGGGCACGAGCTCACGCAGTGGGAGGCGGCGCTCGCCACCCCGGCCGACGTCGTGTTCTTCGAGACGCCGTCGAACCCGATGCAGGACCTCGTCGACGTCGAGGCGGTCTCGCGCCTCGCGCACGCGGCCGGCGCGGTCGTCGTCGTCGACAACGTGTTCGCGACCCCCGTGTTCTCCCGCCCCCTCGACCTGGGCGCCGACGTGGTCGTGTACTCCGCGACCAAGCACATCGACGGGCAGGGCCGAGTGCTGGGCGGCGCGATCCTCGGCTCGGCGGACTTCGTGGGCGGGCCGGTGCAGACGCTCATCCGCAACACCGGGCCGTCGCTCTCGCCGTTCAACGCGTGGGTCCTGCTCAAGGGCCTCGAGACGCTGTCGATCCGCGTGCGGCACCAGGCCGCGTCCGCGCTGACGCTCGCGCGCTGGCTCGAGGAGCACCCGGCGGTCGAGTCCGTCCGCTACCCGTTCCTCGAGTCGCACCCGCAGCACGACCTCGCGCGGCGGCAGCAGACCGGCGGCGGGACGGTCGTGACGTTCACGCTGCGCACGCCCGAGGGCGCGACGCCGGAGCTCGCGAAGAAGACGACGTTCGGTGTGCTCGATGCCCTGCGCGTGGTCGACATCTCGAACAACCTGGGTGACGCGAAGTCGATCGTCACGCACCCGGCCACGACCACGCACCGCAAGCTCGGCCCCGACGGGCGCGCCAGGGTCGGCATCGGTGAGGCCACGGTCCGTTTCTCGGTGGGTCTGGAGGACGTCGACGACCTGCGCGACGACCTCGACCAGGCCCTCAGCACGCTGCGCTGACCCTCCGCCGCCCGCCGCCACACCCCCGCCGCCACACCCCCGCTGCGGACCCCACCACCCCACCGGGCCGGCGCCGGGGTTGCTCCGGCTCCGACGTCCCAGAACCGGAGCAACCGCGGGGTGGTCAGGTGAGCGTGCGGGCCAGGGCGGCGGCGTGGCGGCGCGAGCCGCCGACGAGCGCGAGCTCGACCCGGTCGACGCCCGCGCGGCGCGCGACGTGCGCCGCCTCGGCGGCGAGCGCGTCGAGCGGCGCGACGAGCATCGTCGCGTCCACGTGCCACGCGAGGTGGCTGAACGCCGCCGCGTAGGCGAGGTGGCCGCGACGACGAGCCGCGTCGTGCGCGTCGTCGGCGACGACCGTCTCGACCTCGAGCACGACGGTGACGTCGCTGCGCGGGCGGCCCAGCGCGGCCATCTCACCGTCGAGCATCGCGACGAGCGCGCGCACCGCCGCGTGCGTCGGCAGACCCGCACCGTGGCGGACGCGGATCACCTCGGCGCGGGCGGCCGCGAGGGCGAGCGTCGTGGGTACGAGCGTCGAGTCGTCGATGACGAACTCGGTGACGTGCCGCGGGGTGGCGGCGGCGAGCGCGACGGCGGCGGGCCGCGCGGGGACGTCAGGTCAGGGGTGCGCACGTGCGCGAGGGGCTGAGCCACGGGAGGAGGTCCTCGGGTCGGACGGGGTGCGCGACGAGGGCCACGGGGCCGCGGGCGCGCGCGAGCGTCAGCTCAGCGACAACACACCCGGACCGAGAACATGGCGGACAGGGTAACCACGGCGGCGCGGCTGTGACCACCCCGCGTCCACGATCCGGCAGCCGTCACCCCGGGACGTCACCACCGCCGCGTCGAGCTCAGCGGAGCGCGCGCCCGAACCAGAGGGTCAGGAAGTCGTCGGCGTGGTCGGTGTACGGGGGCACGGGCCGGTAGCCCGCGGACAGGTACAGGGTCACGGCCTCGGGCTGACGGATGCCGGTCGCGAGCACGGTGCTCGTGAACCCGCGGGCGAGCGCGTCGTCGTGCGCGGCGGCGAGCAGCGTCCGCGCCACGCCGGCCCCGCGCGCCGCGTCGCTCACGAACATCTTCTTGAGCTCGGCGCTCCCGTCCGGCTGACCGGGGCGCGGCGCCCGCAGGGACAGGCAGCCCACCGGCACCCCCGCGACCCGCGCCAGCCAGGTGGTGAGCACGCGGACGCCCTGGCGGGCGTCGTCGGACGCGAAGCCGAGGTCGGGCGCGTCGGGGACCAGCTCCGGGTAGCGCTCGACGTTGAACGCCCACATCGCGCGCCGCAACCCCCGCGCCTCGTCGTGGTCCCAGGGCACGGTCTCGAGCGCGACGTCCGCGGCACCGGTGGAGCGCCGCGACGAGGTGCGGGGGCCCGCGGGGACGTCCTTGGCGAAGCAGCGCGAGAGCGGCTCGTCGGCGTACTCGGCGTAGTTCGGGATCGAGCGGTACCCCAGCGAGAGGTACAGGCCGATCGCCTCGGGCTGCAGGACGCCGGTCTCGAGGACCAGCCGCGTGCAGCCGTGCGCGGGTGCGAGCCGCTCGAGCTCGAGCATGACCCGCCGCGCGTGGCCACGCCCGCGTGCCCGCGGCGCGGTGTACAGGCGCTTGACCTCGCCCACGCCCGCGCCGAGGTCTCCGGACGCGTCGCGCAGCGCGACGCACGCGACCGGCTCGTCGCCGTCCCGCAGGACGACCATCGCGACGATCCCGTCACCGGTCATCGTGTGGCCGGTGTCGTCGTCGCCGTACCGGTCGCGCAGCTCGGCCTGCTGGGCGGTGCGCAGCGTGGCGGCGGCCGGGTCGTCCCAGTGGACGAGGTCGAGCGCGACCGTCATGCGTCAGCCGACGAGCGCGTGCAGCACCGAGGTGAAGAACCGCAGGCCGTCCGTGCCGCTGCGCGGCCCCTTCGCACCGTCCGGCCCGAAGCCCGCCTCGACGGCGTGCTCGGGGTGCGGCATGAGCCCGACGACGTTGCCGCGCGCGTTGCTGATGCCCGCGATGCCGCGCCGCGACCCGTTCGGGTTGTGGTCCTGGTAGCGGAACACCACCCGACCCTCGCCCTCGAGCTCGTCGAGCGTGCGCTCGTCGGCGACGTACTGGCCGTCCTGGTTCTTCAGCGGGATCGTGATCCGCTCGCCGAGCGTGTAGTCGCGGGTCCAGGCGGTATCGACGTTGTCGACCGACAGCACCTGCTCGCGGCACACGAAGTGCAGGTGGTCGTTCTTGATCATCGACCCGGGCAGCAGGTGCGCCTCGGTGAGGACCTGGAAGCCGTTGCAGATGCCGAGCACCGGCAGCCCGCCGTGCGCCGCGTCGACGATCTCGGTCATGACCGGTGCGAACCGGCTGATCGCACCGGCGCGCAGGTAGTCGCCGTACGAGAACCCGCCGGGCAGCACCACGGCGTCCACGCCGTGCAGGTCCGCGTCCGCGTGCCACAGCGCGACGGGCTCGGCCCCGCGAGGCGCACCGCCCGCGCGGCGTCGCGGTCGTCGAGCGTCCCCGGGAAGGTGACGACGCCGATGCGGGTCACGCCGGGACCTGCTCGTCGGCGTAGACCGCGACGACGTCCTCGATCACGGGGTTCGACAGGACCTGCTCGCCGGCCTCACGGGCCGCGGCGAGCACCTCGTCGGTGACGTCGCCGTCGACCTCGAGCTCGAACCGCTTGCCCTGGCGCACGCCCGCGAACTGACCGAACCCGAGCCGGCTCAGCGCGGCGGCGACGGCCTTGCCCTGCGGGTCGAGGATCTCCGGCTTCGGCATGACGTCGACGACAACTCGTCCCACAGGTCTGCTCCTGGTTGCGCGGTGGCGGGGTTCGCCGCGAGTCTACGACCCGTCCCGCACGGCCGACCGCGCCGACCGCCGGTCGGACACGGCGCCGGGCACGGCGTCGGGCACGGCGTCGGGCACGACCGCCGCACGGGGGGTGTCCGCCGCGGGCACGCGCCCGACGGCGAGCGCGACGACGTCGACGAGCGCGAGCTCCTGCCCGCCCCCGGGCGACGCGGCACCGTCCACCGCGCCGTCCACCGCACCGTGCCCCGCATCGTGCAGCGCAGCGAGCGCCGCGGCCGACACCAGGAGCACGACGAGGCCGCACGACGCGACGAGGTAGGACAGGCCGGGCGCCGCGGAGCGCTCGAGCGCGACGAGCCAGACCAGCAGGCCGACGACGAGCAGGGCGGCGAGCCCCGTCGCGCGCCCGGCCGGGACGACGATGCGGTGCGGCTGGTCCGGCAGCGCCCGGCGCCGCCGGCCCCGCAGCCCGGCCACGACGACGACCGCGAGGACGAGGCCGAGGAGCACGGCGCCGACGAGGATCCCCACCCCCAGTGCTCCGGGTCCGCCCGGTGCGACCGCGTCGACCTCGACGCACGCCCGACCGCACGGGGTCACCGCGAGGTGGCCGGGTGCGGTGAGCACCACGCCCAGGGCCGCGGCGGTCGCGACGAGCGCCCCGACGGCGACGCGGCGCAGCGCGGGGCGGGCCGCCACGCGCCGCCGCGGGACCCACGACCAGGCGAGGTCCCACGGCGTGGGCGGCTCACCGGGTTGCGCGACGAGGTGCTTGGCGCGGCGACGCTCACCGTGCAGCTCGCGGCGCAGCAGGACGACGGGGAGCATGAGCGCGGCGACGACCGTGAACGAGAGCTCGCGCATCAGGGCGGCGGCGATCGCGAACGGCATCGCCGACCAGACCAGGTCGCCGACCGCGCCGGCGACGGAGTGCTGCTCGTCGTGCGCCCACCCGCGGTGGCGCGCGGGGATCCGGGCGTCGAGCATCCGGTAGGCGGCGCGGGTCCGCAGCGGAGGGCCGGTGCGCACGCGCGTCGCGAGCCCCGCACGGACGAGGCCGAGCGCCTCGGGGACGCTCACGCGCCCGGGGTCGCCTCCGGCCTGCTCGTCGTCGGCGAGGTCGGCGAGCAGGCCGGCCACCTCGTGCTCGCGCGCGGCACGCCACCGCGGCGGGTACGCCGCGAGGCACCAGCGCAGCGGGACGCCCCGGCGCGCCATCACGCGCCACCGAGCGCGGGACGTGCGGCGAGCACGCGCCGTGCGCGGGCCGCGAGCTCACGCAGCCGTTCGGTCTCCGCGGTGACCTGGGCGAGCCCCTCGTCGGTCAGGCGGTAGTAGCGCCGCAGGCGTCCGTCGACGACCACCTCGTCGGACATCTGCGCCCAGCCGCGCTCGACGAGCCGGTCGAGGACGCCGTAGAGCGTGCCCGCGCCGAGCGCGACCCGGCCGCCCGAGAGCGCTTTCACCTCGCGCAGCACGCCGTACCCGTGCCGCGGCTCGTCCGCGAGCGCGAGCATGACGAGGTACGTCTGCTCGCTGATCCCTGTCGCCATGCTCGATATATATCGCTGATCGATACATAGGACAAGGGCCGTCAGTCGCGCCCGCGCACCTCGTGCGCCTCACGCGCCACCCGCACGGTGAGCGCACCCGCTCGCACGCGCGCCTCCACCTCGCGATGGTCGCCGACGGGGTCGCCGTCGAGCTGCGTCGCGACCGGCCGGTCCGTGCGCACGCGTACCGCCGCGCCCTGGTGCCGGTCGAGGTGCCGGTGCCCACGCCCCGACGTGACGACCGTCGCGAGCGCGCGCACCCAGCCGACCAGGCCGCGCGGCGCGACGACCGCGACGTCGAGCAGGCCGTCGTCGAGCCGCGCGTCCGGCATGAGCTCGACACCACCCTGCAACCGCCCGCTGTTGCCGATCACCACGGCCCGCGTCGTGCGTCGCACCGGCGACCCGCCCTGCACCTGGACGCGCGCCGTGAACCCCCGCCCGACCACGGCCCGCAGCCCGCCGAGCATGTACGCCGGCCACCCGACGACCGCCTTGAGGCGCTCGTCGGTGCGCACCATCGTCTCCGCGTCCAGCCCCACCCCGGCCATGACCAGGAAGACGTGCTCCTCGTCGTCGCCGTCGAACCGCAGCGTCCCGACGTCGATGCGCTCGTCGCGCCCGTCGAGCACCACCTGCATCGCGTCCTCGACGTCGTCGGACGTCAGGCTCAGGGCACGTGCGAGCAGGTTGCCCGTCCCACCGGGCAGCAGCCCGAGCGGGACGTCGCCCCCGGCGAGCACCTCGGCGACCGCGCGCACCGTCCCGTCGCCGCCGAACGCGCACACGAGGTCCGCGCCCTGCTCGAGCGCCTCGCGCGTCTGGCCCGACCCGGGGTCCTCGGGGGTCGTCTCGAACCACAGCGGCCGCTCGAGGCCGTGCCGCTCGCACACCGCGTCGAGCCGCGGTCGCGCCTCGACGACCTCCTGCTTGGCGGGGTTCGCCACGATCGCCACGCGCGTCATCGCCGGCCCTCCACGGTCTGCGGCTCCTGAGGCTCCTGCGGCGCCCGCTCGCGGGTCGGCCGGAGCCAGTACCAGCCCAGCAGCGCGCACAGCACGCCGTTGGCGCACCCGACGAGGACGTCGGTCGGGTGATGCATCCCGCGGTACAGCCGCGAGGTCATGACGAACAGCGGCACGAGGAGCAGCACCACCGTGAGCGAGACGCGCAGCCACGTGCGCTCGATGCGCTGCGCCATGAGCGCGAGCGTCACGTACAGCGCGGTCGAGGCCCCCGAGTGGCCGCTCGGGAAGCTCGACGTGGGCGGTGCGTGGTCGAGCTTCGGCACGTCGGGGCGGCTGCGCCCGACGAGGCTCGACGACGCGAGGAACACCATGACCTGCGCGCCGAGCGCCACGCCGGGCACCACGGCGTACCACCACCGGCGCGTGCGCCACCAGACCGCGGCCACGACGACGAGGCACACGGCGATGATCGCGCCGGTGTTCCCGACGTGCGACGCGAACGCGGTGAGCGAGTCCAGCGCCGCGGTGCGCTGGTCGACGAACCAGCGGTTCACCCCGTCCTCGGCGTCGGCGACGCCGCTGAGCGGGCCGCCCAGCAGGAGGCCGAGGCCCACGACGACCGCGCCCCACAGCACGGCGGGCACGAGCACCCGCAGGGCGAGGTCGCGCGCCGCCTCGCGTGGCGTGGGCCGGGTCACGACGTCGGGGTCCCAACGGTGCAGGTCGAGCATCAGGCGGCACCCTTCTCGTCGTGCGGGCGGGACTGCGGCTGGTACCAGTGCCGGAACCCGAGGTACGACGCGAGAGCGAACCCCACGCCGAGGAGCATCCCCGCGACCACGTCGCTCGGGTAGTGGACGCCGAGCATGACGCGGTCGAGCGCGGTGAGCAGCGTGAGCACCGCGGCGGTGCTCACGGCCGCGACCCGCAGCCCACGCGATCGCAGCGCGGGCCACACCAGCAGGACCAGCACGGTCGTCATGAGCGCGGTGTTCGTCGCGTGACCGGACGGGAACGAGTACCCGTGCGCGACCTCGACGGGCTCGTCCAGCACGGGCCGGGCGCGGCGCACCAGCTCCTTGAGGAGGTTGGACAGCGCCCAGCCCACCAGCACCGTGGCGCCGGCCCAGCAGGCACGCGCCGTGTCCCGCGTGCGCCACCAGTACCAGGCGCACAGCGCGAGCACGGGCACGACGAGGTTGCGCGCCAGGAAGACGGTCTGCCACACGACGAGCGTGCGCAGCAGCCCCGGCTCGGCGGCCGCGAGCCGTGTGCCGGCCTGCACCGCTCCTTCGTCGAGGCGGACGAGCGGCGACCACTGGCCGCGCACGAGCAGGGCGACCGCGACGACGAGCACACCGGTCCCGACGCCGGTCAGGACCGCGAACGCGAGGCCGCGGGCACCGTGCGCGGCGCGCGCGGGGTCGACCGGGCGCGGGGTGCGCCGGACGCGGTTCAGGAGCTGGCGGGTCACGCGGCACACCGTGCCACACGCCGCGCGAACCGGCCTGTCGAACGGGCTCCCGTCGCGGTCACAGGGCCAGCGGCACCCCGGTGAGACGCTCGTACGCCTCGAGGTAACGCGCTCGCGTGCGCTCGACCACGTCCAGGGGCAGGGGCGGCGGCGGCGCGTCCGACGCGCGCTCCCACCCGGACGCCGCCGACGTCAGCCAGTCCCGCACGAACTGCTTGTCGAAGCTCGGCTGCGGGTGCCCCGGCTGCCACGCCTCGGCGGGCCAGAACCGCGACGAGTCCGGCGTGAGCACCTCGTCGCCGAGCGTGATCGCACCCGTGGCCGGGTCGGTGCCGAACTCGAGCTTGGTGTCCGCGAGCAGCACGCCGCGCTCGCGCGCGATCGCCTCGGCGCGGCCGTAGACCGCGAGCGTGAGGTCACGCAGCGCGGCGGCGGTCTCGTCGCCGACCATGGCCGCGACCACGGGGAACGGGACGTTCTCGTCGTGGTCGCCCAGCTCGGCCTTGGTGGCGGGCGTGAAGATCGGCTCGGGCAGCCGCGAGCCGTCGACGAGCCCCGCGGGCAGCTCGATCCCGGTCACCTCGCCCGACGCGCGGTACTCCGCGAGCCCCGAGCCGGTGAGGTAGCCGCGCACGACGCACTCGACCGGGAACATCTGCAGACGCCGGCAGATCATCGCGCGCCCGGCGACCGCGGCCGGCACGTCGGTCGACACGACGTGGCTGGGCACGAGGTCCGCGAGCTGCTCGAACCACCACAGCGACAGCTGCGTGAGCACCACACCCTTGTCCGGGATGCCCGGCGAGAGCACGTGGTCGTACGCCGAGACCCGGTCGCTCGCGACGACGAGCACCACGTCGCCGTGCTGCTCGCGCACGGCGCGGCCCTCGACGCCCTCGTCGGGCACGTACAGGTCCCGCACCTTGCCTGAGTACGTGTGCGTCCAACCGGGGATCGTCGCTGCCGAGGGATCCGTGGCGTCGTGGGTCACGGGGCCCAGTGTGGCGGGCGCGGGCCGCGAGGTCACATCCTGGTCAGCCCGTGGGCTGTCCCCAGGTCGCCGCTCTCGCGCCCGGCGACCCGCGAGATCAGGACGCGGCGGAGGCCTTCGCGGCGATGTCGGCGCGGTGGTGCGAGCCCGCGAGGCCGATGCTCGCGACCGCGACGTACGCACGCTCGCGCGCCTGCGCGAGGTCCGCGCCGGTGGCCGTCACCGACAGCACGCGACCGCCCGCACTGACCACGTGCCCCTCGTCGTCGAGCGCGGTGCCCGCGTGCAGCACGTGCACGCCCTCGACGCTCTCCGCGACGTCCAGACCCGTGATGACGTCGCCCGTGCGCGGCGCGGCGGGGTAGCCCTCGGACGCGACGACCACCGTGACCGCGGCCTCGTCGGACCACTCGAGCGGCGCGAGCGCACCCAGCCCGCCCGTCGCGGCGGCGTGCAGCACGCCCGCGAGCGGGGTGCGCAGCCGCGCGAGCACGACCTGCGTCTCCGGGTCGCCGAACCGCGCGTTGAACTCCACGACGCGCACGCCCTTCGACGTGAGCGCCAGGCCGCAGTACAGGACGCCGACGAACGGCGTGCCGCGGCGGGCCATCTCGGCGACCGTCGGGCGCGCGACGGTCTCGAGGACCTCCTCGACCAGGCCCTCGGGCGCCCACGGCAGCGGCGTGTACGCGCCCATGCCGCCGGTGTTGGGGCCCTTGTCGTCGTCGAGCGCACGCTTGAAGTCCTGCGCGGGGACCAGCGGGACGACGTCCGTGCCGTCCGCGAGCACGAACAGCGAGACCTCCGGACCGTCGAGGTACTCCTCGACGACGACCGCGCCGCCCTCCTTGGCGAGGCACGCACGCGCGTGGTCGACCGCGACCTGCCGGTCCTCGGTGACGACGACGCCCTTGCCCGCCGCGAGCCCGTCCTCCTTGACGACGTGCGGCGCCCCGAGCTCGTCGATCGCGGCGACGGCCTCGTCGACCGTGCGCGCGACGCGCGGCTCGGCCGTCGGCACGCCCGCGGCGGCCATGACCTCCTTGGCGAACGCCTTGGAGCCCTCGAGCCGCGCGGCCTGCGCGGAGGGTCCGAACACCGGGATGCCCGCGGCGCGCACCGCGTCGGCGACGCCCGCGACGAGCGGCGCCTCGGGACCCACGACGACGAGGTCCGCGCCGAGCTCGCGCGCGAGGTCCGCGACCGCGGTGCCGTCGAGCGGGTCGACCGGGTGCAGCGTCGCCACCGCACCGATCCCCGGGTTGCCGGGGGCCGCGTGCAGCCCGGTGACGGACGGGTCGAGCGCGAGGGCTCGGGTGATCGCGTGCTCACGGGCGCCGGTGCCGACGACGAGGATCTTCACGGCGGCGAGAGTACCCGCGACGCCCCGGCCGACGCCCCCGCGTCCCACCCCGCCCAGCCCGACCAGCCCACCGCCGAGCGCGCACGGTCCGGCCGCAGCGCGCACGCGCGGCGTGAGCCTTCGCGCAGCAGCGTGCGCGGTCGGCGGGTGGGGTGGGGTCAGTCCTGCGGGAGCGGGAAGACGTCGACGTAGACCCGCACGCGGCGGCGACCCTCGGTCTCACCGGCGTCCTTGCGGGCCTTGGCCGCGTCGGTGTGCCGGTCGACGACCGCGATGAGCTCGCGCGAGAGCGCCGCCGCCTCGTCGAGCGTGAGGTCGCTGGAGGACGTGGTGTGCACGGCAGCGTCGTCCCAGGGCGCCGCGGTGGTGATCGAGTCGAACCACGTCTGCAGGGTCTCGGCGCGCTCGGCGATGACGGCGCGCAGCGCGGTGTCCGCCGCGAGGCGTGCCGCGGGGTCCTCGAGGTGCCGGCTGTCGAGCGTGAAGCCGACCGGCCGCCACCACCGCTCGCGCCCACCGGTGGGTGCCGTCGGGTCGTCCTCGATCAGGCCGTGCCGCTCGAGCTGGCGCAGGTGGTAGCTGGTCTGACCCGTGCTCTCCCCCAGGTGCCGCGCGACCTGGCTCGCGGTGCCGCGGCCGTGCGCCGTCAGGTAGCGGTACATCGCGATGCGCAGCGGGTGCGCGAACGACTTGAGCGCCTCGGCGCCCAGCGCGCGGGGCGCGTCGCGCAGCTCCCCCAGTCCCGACGAGCCTGCTGCCCCCTCCTGCGCCGCGGCGGCCGCGTCCGGCGCGGCGTCGTCGTCGGAAGGCGTGTCGTCGGAACGCACGTCGCCGGAAGGCACGTCGTCGGAAGGCACGTCGGCAGACGCGGGGGTCTTGCGCTCGGCCATATGCAGAGATACCTTTGCACTCGTTCCTTTGCAGAGAGTTCTTTGCATCAAGTTCTCTGCACTACGGCGAGCGTACCGGGAGCACCCATGAGCACCACGCAGACGGCCCAGGACGTCACCCCCGCGGCGCCTGCGCGCGAGGTCGCCGGCACGCTCGCCGCCGACACCCCGACCCCCGGGCCGCTCGGCTCGCGGTTCACGGCGCTGCTCACCACCACCGGCCTCGCCAACCTCGGCGACGGCATCGTGCAGATGGGCGCGCCCCTCGTCGCCCTCACGCTCACGCGCTCCCCCGGCCAGATCGCGCTGCTGTCGGCGGCCGCCTGGCTGCCCTGGCTCCTGCTCGGCCTCGCGGGCGGCGTCGCGATCGACCGCACCGACCGCCGCGTCGCGCAGGTGGTCGCGCTCACCGCACGCGCCGCGCTGCTCGGCGTGGGCGCGTGGCTCGCCCTGACGGACGCGCTGTCCATGCCCGCGCTCGTCGTGCTCGTCCTGCTCTACGGCGTGACCGAGGTGTTCGCCGACCTCGCGCAGACCTCGCTCGTCCCGGACGTCGTCCCCCGCGACCGTCTGCAGGCCGCCAACGGACGCCTCATCGCCGTCCAGCAGGTGACCAACACGTTCGTCGGCGGACCCGTCGCGGGCGGGCTGCTCGCGCTCGGCACCGGCTGGGTGTTCGGGCTGCCCGCGGCGCTCGCCGTGGTCGCCGTCGCCGTGCTGCTGCGCGGCGTCCCCGGACGCTACAAGCCCGAGCGCACCACCCCGAGCAAGCCCGTCGACGACGTCCGGGAGGGCCTGCGCTACGTCGTGCACCACCCCGTGCTGCGACCGTTCGTCATCGGCGGCGGCATCATGAACATGGCCAGCACGGCCTACTTCGCGGTGTTCGTGCTGTGGGTCGTCGGGCCCGGGTCACGCCTCGAGATGCGACCCGAGCACTTCCCGCTCGTCACCGCGGTGCTCGCCGTGGGCGCGGTCGTCGGCTCGCTGCTCACCGAGCGGCTCGTCGCGCGGCTCCCCGAGCTCGGCGTCATGTACGCCTGCTGGCTCGCGTGCGTGCCGCTCATGCTCGTGCCGGTGCTGTTCCCGAACGTGCCCGCGCTGGCCGCCGCCATGTTCCTCGTCGGCCTGACCAACACGGTCGGCAACACCCTCTCGCAGTCGCTGCGCCAGCGGATCGTGCCGCGCGCGCTGCTCGGCCGCACCACGGGCGCCGGGCGCACCATCGGGTTCGGTCTCATGCCCGTGGGCGCGGTGCTCGGCGGGGTCGTCGCGGAGCACGCCGGGCTGCCCACGGTCTTCGTCGGCGCGACCGCCGTGACCGCGCTCGCGATCGCGTACCCCATGCTCACCGTCCGGCGCGGCACCGTCGAGCGTGCCGAGGCGGCCGCGCATGCCGCGACGCCGACCGCCGCGGCCTGAGCCCCTCCAGGGACGGCGAGAGCCGGCGACCGGGCGGCGGCCCGCGTCGCCGGCTCCCGGCGTGCGCTCAGTCGAGCAGGTCGTGCTTGATGATCGTCGCCTCACGGCCCGGGCCGACGCCGATCGCGCTGATCCGCGTCCCCGAGACCGACTCGAGGAACTCGAGGTACCGCTGCGCGGCCGGCGGCAGGTCGTCCCACTCCCGCGCGCCCGTGATGTCCTCGTCCCAGCCGTCGAGCAGCTCGTAGACCGGCTTCGCGTGGTGGAAGTCCGACTGGTCCAGCGGCATCTCGTCCACGCGCTCGCCGTCCACCTCGTACGCGACGCACACCGGGATGCGGTCGCGGCCGGTCAGCACGTCGAGCTTCGTCAGGACGATGTCCGTCAGGCCGTTCACGCGCGACGCGTAGCGCGAGACCACCGAGTCGTACCAGCCGGTGCGGCGCGGGCGGCCCGTCGTGGTGCCGAACTCGCCGCCGGTCTGCCGCAGCCACTCGCCGTCGTCGTCCAGCAGCTCGGTGGGGAACGGACCCTCGCCGACGCGCGTCGTGTACGCCTTCGCGACGCCGACGACCCGGTCGATGCGGGTCGGGCCCACGCCCGAGCCGGTGCACGCGCCGCCCGCCGTCGCCGACGACGACGTCACGAACGGGTACGTGCCGTGGTCCACGTCGAGCATCGTCGCCTGGCCCGCCTCGAACACGAGCGTCTTGCCGGCGTCGAGCGCGCGGTTCAGCTCGAGCGGGGTGTCCGCGACGTACGGGCGCAGGCGCTCGGCGTGGCGCAGCAGGTCCTCGACCGTCTCCTCGACCGTGATCGCGCGCCGGTTGTAGACCTTCACGAGCAGGTGGTTCTTCTGGTCGAGGGCCCCCTCGACCTTCTGGCTCAGGATCTTCTCGTCGAACAGGTCCTGCACGCGGATGCCGACGCGGTTGATCTTGTCCGCGTACGTCGGCCCGATGCCGCGACCCGTCGTGCCGATGCGACGCTTGCCGAGGAACCGCTCCGTGACCTTGTCGACCGTGCGGTTGTAGGGCGCGATGACGTGCGCGGCCGACGAGACCAGCAGGCGCGAGGTGTCCACGCCGCGCCCCTCGAGCCCGTCGATCTCCTGGAACAGGACCTCGAGGTCGATCACGACGCCGTTGCCGATCACGGGGACGACGCCCGGGGAGAGGATGCCCGACGGCAGCAGGTGCAGCGCGTACTTCTCGCCGCCGACGACGACCGTGTGGCCGGCGTTGTTGCCGCCGTTGAACTTCACGACGTACTCGATGCGCGAGCCGAGCTGGTCGGTCGCCTTGCCCTTGCCCTCGTCGCCCCACTGGACGCCGAGCACCACGACGGCGGGCATCTGATCACCACTCCCACCTGCCTGAGGCTTTCGCCGAGCCGCGTCGTCGGGCGGCGGCGGGCACAGGGCGACAGGACCCGGTACCTCCGAGAGGGTACCCGACGGTCAAGAAACGGTCAGGACCGGTCCACCGGGCGGGCGCGCGGGGGTACGGGCGGGCGTACGGGCGTCAGCGCAGCGCCGCGACCTCCTGCGCCGACGTGCCGGAGTCGACGAGGAGCTGCTCGCAGCGCTCCGCCTCCTGCGACTCGCCGATCGCGTCCGCCGCCTCCGCCAGCGCCAGCAGCGCGCGCAGGAAGCCCTGGTTCGGCTCGTGGTCCGCGGGGATCGGACCGCGCCCGCGCCAGCCCGCACGGCGCAGCGCGTCCAGACCGCGGTGGTAGCCGGTGCGCGCGTACGCGTAGGCCGCGACCGGGTCGCCCGTGTCCTGCAGCGCCTGCTCCGCGAGCAGCGCCCACACCAGCGACGCGGCGGGCGCGAGGCGCACCGCGCCCCGGGCGTCCTCGCCCGCGGCGAGCGCGGCGCGGGCGTCGGCGTCGGCGCCGTCGACGGGCAGCAGGGTCGGCTCGGGGCCGCCGAGCAGGTTCTCGTGGGTCATGGCACCAGTCTGGCGCGTCACGCGCCGCGGCACCGCACCCGCGCGCCTTCGTCGGCCTCTCGCCCGCCCCCCCGGACGCGTCAGGGGACGACCGGGGCCTAATCGGACAACCGTCCGGCACACGAGCGGTTCGGCGTGCGGACCGCCGCGGGCGCAACTACTGTCGTCCCGCCGAGCCACCACACCCCCGGGGACGGACAGCACACATGATCGAGATCTCCACGTCGCCGACGAGCACGACCCTCGTGATCGCCGGCGACCTCGACCTCGCCGAGCGCGACCAGTTCCCCGAGGTCGCCGCGCGCGTCGTCGGCCTGCGGCGTCAGCTCGTCGTGATCGACATGTGCCGCGTCACGTTCATGGACTCCACGGGTGCGGCTTTCCTGATCTCCCTCGCCGACTCGGCGCGCAAGCGCGGCGGCGCCGCGGCGCTGCGCGGGGCGGACCCGCGCGACCTGTTCGTGCTCGAGGTGTGCGGGGCGCTCGAGCTGTTCCGCATCGACGCGGACCACCGCTGTGAGGGCGCGCGGCCCACGTCGGACTTCTCGGCGCCCGCGACCACCTGACGCCTCGTCACGCCCGTCGGACGCCCACCCCGGCGGCGAGGGCCTCCGGCGACGCCTGCCGACGAACCCTGCCGACGAACCCTGCCGTTGACGCTCGTCAGCGACCCGTCGGCGGCAGCGCGCCCGGGCGCACCTTGGCCCACACCACCTTGCCGCGGCTCGACTGCCGCCAGCCCCAGTCGGCCAGGCGCTCGACGATCTGCATGCCGAACCCGCCGACACGGCCGGGGTGGCCGTCGGTCGTCACGGGCGGGGCGGGGTTGCCGTCCTCGACCTCGATGCGCAGGCCGTCGCCCGTGTCGTACAGCTGCAGCGAGACGTGCCCGTAACCGTGCAGGACGGCGTTCGCGACGAGCTCGGAGACGACCAGCTCCGCGTTGGACGCGTCGGGCATCTCCCACGCGTGGCACGTGCGCACGACCGCGTGCCGCGCGCGTCCCACGGACGCGGCCTCGCTCGGCAGCGACCAGCGCCGGCGGCGCGGGCTGCGGCCACGCGCCGCGACGTCCCGCGGGTCGGGCACGCGCACGACGACGACGGCGACGTCGTCCTCGGGATGGTCCGCGAGCCGGGACAGCAGCTCCTCGCCGATACCCGCGGAGTCGCGCGCGGTGACACCGGACACGACGCGGGACAGCGCGTCGAGGCCCTCGCGCAGGTCGCGGTCGCGCCGCTCGACGAGCCCGTCCGTGTGGTAGACGAGCACGTCACCGGGTTCGAGCTCGAGCTCGGCCGTGGCCCGCCGGCCGTTGCCGAACCCGACGAGCGGCCCGCCCGCGCCCAGCAGCTGCGCGACCTCACCGCCGCGCACGTGCAGCACCGGCAGGTGCCCCGCACGCGACCAGCGCAGCAGCCAGCGCTCGCCCAGACGGTGCAGCGTGGACAGCACGAGCCCGGCGGCGCGGGGGATCCGCATGCCCGCGACGAGCTGGTCGACCCGCTCCAGCACCGGCCCCGGCAGCGTCACGTCGTACGCGTAGGACCGCACCACGGAGCGCAGCTGACCCATGGCCGCTGCGGCCTCGACGTCGTGCCCGACCACGTCGCCGATCACGACACCGACGACGTCCTGCTCGATCTGCAGCACGTCGTACCAGTCGCCGCCGACCTGCGCGTTCTCGGAGTTGGGGGCGTAGTAGGTCCACACGTCGAGGCCGTCGACCTCGGCCTGCTGCGGGAGCATCGCGCGCTGCAGGGTCTCCGCGAGGCGGTGCTCGCGGTCGTACAGGCGCGCGTTGTCGAGCACGAGCCCGACGCGGCGCGCGATGAGCTCGAGCACGGTCGTCGTCGACTCCTCCAGACGACCGCCCGCCTCGGGCCGCGGCACGACGACGAGCACGCCGATGACCCGGCGCCGGCCGGGCACCGGGACGACGAACGCGGAGTCCGGCCCGTCGACGCCCGACTCGAGCGCGACCCGCTCGACCAACCAGTGCGACGCGCTCGCTCGCGGGTACTCGCGGTCCAGCGCGAGCTCCACGGGCCGGTCCCGGTCACCGTCGAGCAGCTGCTGCACGGCGTCCTGCGGCGCGTGCTCGACGTCGCCGCCGTCCGGGCGGCGGTGCTCGCCGTGCCGGCTCCCGCGGCCGGACGGGGGCCGGACGTCGCTCGTCGCGTCCACGGGCCGCAGGCCGCCGTCGTTGACGTAGAACGCCGCCCACGACACGACCGAGCGGCGCAGGAGCGTCGCGATCTCGTGCAGCGGCGTCGCCCGGTCCGTGACGTCCATCAGCAGGTCCGAGACCTGCACGATGATGCCGACGCTGCGTCGCTCGCGACGCTCCGCCTCGACGAGGGCCGCCTGCTGCTCGTCGTGCGAGACCCGTTCGGACCGGTCCTCGAACGCGACGATCCAGTGCGCGGGCCCCCGCGCCGGGGTGCCGGGCGCGTCGGCGGGCCGGTCGTCGGGCTCGTCGACCGGCGCGAAGTGCACCCGGCACGGGAACAGCGACCCGTCCGCGCGCGGGATGGACAGCTCGGCCGTGGTCGGCTCACCCTGCGCGAGCCGCGCGCGCAGCGCGGCCATCTCGCCGTGCCGTCGGGCACCCTCCGGGATCGGGTGCCGCTGCCGCTCGCGTGCCCCCGCAGCGTCGTAGCCCATCGTCTGCTCGAACGCCGCGTTGGCCCACACGATGCGCAGGTCGCCGGCCTCGCACATCGCGTACGGCACGATCGTCGCCTCGAGCGCACGCGCCAGCAGGGTGGTCGACGGGGGCTCGACGACGTCCGTCACGGGGGCTGTCGACGGGCCCGCCGACGGGCCGATCGGTGGGTCGGTCGGGGCCTCCTCGACAGATCCGGACGTACGGGTCGTGCCCGGGGTGTTGACCACCACCACCTCCGATCGTCTAGCGTGCCGAACGGGTGCGACGTCGTCTGGTCGTCGCCACTCGCGGAAGGAGCACCGTGCGCGACGGTAACAGCACGATGGAGGGCGGGCCCGTCCAGCCGACGGCCGGCCCGACGCGCTCCTCGTCACCAGGTGGCGGGGAGCAGGGGGGCGTCCACGTGATCGTCGGGGCGGACACGACGAGGATCGTCCTGTCCGGGGAGGTCGACGCCGACCTCGGCCCCGAGCTGCACGAGGCCACCACCGAGGCCGAGAACGCGGGTCTGCCGATCGAGGTGGACGCGCACCACGTCACGTTCATGGACTCGTCGGGCGTGGCGTTCCTCGCCCGGCTGTCGATCCGGTCGCAGCACCGCGTGCGGTTGCTGCGCGTCCCGCCGACCGTGCGCTTCCTGCTGGAGGTCACGCGGATCGGCGAGCTCCTGGACGTCGTCGAGGAGTCCGACGAGCGGGAGTTCCAGCCCGTCGCGCCCGACGTGACGCCCACCCCGTAGGTCCCGGGTGCACGACGAGCCGCCGCGGTCCGACGAAGGACCGCGGCGGCTCGCGCGTCGCACGCGTGGTGCGCTCGCGTCAGCGGATCTTCTGGCCCGCCGAGCGCAGCTGCTGGCACGCCTCGACGATGCGCGCAGCCATGCCGGCCTCGGCCAGCTTGCCCCACGCACGCGGGTCGTACGCCTTCTTGTTGCCGACCTCGCCGTCGACCTTCAGGACGCCGTCGTAGTTCGTGAAGATGTGACCGACCACGGGACGCGTGAACGCGTACTGCGTGTCCGTGTCGATGTTCATCTTGATGACGCCGTTGTCGACCGCCTCGGCGATCTCCGCGGCCGTCGAGCCCGAACCGCCGTGGAACACGAGGTCGAACGGGTTCTCCTTGCCGATCTCGGCGCCGACGGCCTTCTGGATGTCCGCGAGGATCGACGGGCGCAGCTTGACCGCACCCGGCTTGTACACGCCGTGCACGTTGCCGAACGTGAGGGCCGTCAGGTAGCGGCCCTTCTCGCCGGCGCCGAGCGCGCGGACCGTGGCGAGGCCGTCCTCGGCCGTCGTGTAGAGCTTCTCGTTGATCTCGGCCTCGTGGCCGTCCTCCTCGCCACCGACGACGCCGACCTCGATCTCGAGGATCGTGCGCGCGGCCTGCGACAGCTCGAGGAGCTCCGCGGCGATGACGAGGTTCTCCTCGAGCGGGATGTCCGAGCCGTCGAACATGTGCGACTGGAACGTGGGGTCCTCGCCGCGCTTGACCTGCTCGGCCTCGAGCGCGAGCAGCGGGCGGACCCAGGAGTCGAGGTTCTTCTTGACGCAGTGGTCGGTGTGCAGCGCGATGGTCACGTCGTAGTTCTTGGCGACCTCACGCGCGTACGCCGCGAGCGCGAGCGAACCGGCGATGCGGTCCTTGATCGTCGAGCCGGACGCGTACTCCGCACCGCCGACGGAGACCTGGATGATGCCGTCCGACTCGGCCTCCGCGAAGCCCTGGATGGCGGCGGTGACGGTCTGGGACGACGTGATGTTGACGGCCGGGTAGGCGAACTTGCCTGCCTTCGCCCGGTCGATCATCTCCGCGTACACCTCGGGGGTGGCGATGGCCATGCGCTCACAACTCCTGTGGCTGGATGGGGGTGGTGTCGGCACCGAGTCTGCCACTACCCGCCGTCTCGGTGGCCGGGACGTCCTTCCCATGGACGTCACCTGCGGCGTCGTACGTCCGGGGCGGCGCTCACGCCTCCGCGGGCGCGGGGAGGTCGGCGTGCTGCTCGACCCACGCGTGCATCGCGATCGCCGCCGCGGCGCCGGCGTTGATCGACCGCGTCGAGCCGAACTGCGCGATGTGCAGCACGTCGACCGCCGCCGCGCGCGCCTCGTCGGACAGGCCCACGGACTCCTGGCCGAACAGCAGCACGCACGCGCGCGGCAGGGGGTAGCCCTCGATCGGCACCGACCCCGGCAGGTTGTCGACCCCGAGCACCGGCAGGTCCTCGTCGTTGGCCCAGTCGATGAGCTCACCGACGCTCGCGTGGTGCTGCACGTGCTGGTACCGGTCCGTCACCATCGCACCCCGCCGGTTCCAGCGGCGCCGTCCGACGATGTGCACGCGCGCCGCGAGGAACGCGTTCGCGGTCCGCACGACGGACCCGATGTTGAGGTCGTGCTGCCAGTTCTCGATCGCCACGTGGAACGTGTGCCGACGCGCGTCGAGGTCGGCGACGATCGCCTCGAGCGTCCAGTAGCGGTACCGGTCCGCGACGTTGCGCCGGTCCCCGTGCGCGAGCAGCTCCGGGTCGTAGTGCGGCGCGTCGGGCCATGCCTCCGGTCCGCCCGGCCACGGGGGGACACCGATCTCGGACTCCTCCACGCGCTCCAAAGTAGCCCCGGACCCGCGTGCGCTCCCGTCGAGGACCGGTGTGTCGGTCAACCGTCGCGCAGACCCGCGACGAGCTCGGCGAACACCGCCCCCGCGTCGTCCCACGTGGCGAGCGCGGCGGACTGCCCGGCCCACAGCGAGAGCAGCCCGGCATCGTCGCGGCCCGCGGCCGGCGCGCGGAACCGCCCCGTGAGCCAGTTCTGCGCCGGGAACGGGGCGATCGCACCGGACGCCTCGATGGTGCGCACCGCACGGTTCGGCACGCCGCGCGCGAGCCGCCCGCTCATCGCCCGCGTGAGGACCGTGCCGTGCGCGGGGCTCGCCGCGATCGCCGCCCGGTACGCCTCGCTCGCGGCCGACTGACGCGTGCGCAGGAACGCCGTGCCGACGACCACGCCGTGCGCGCCGAGCGCGCGGGCGGCGGCCACACCCCGCCGGTCCGCGACTCCCCCGGCCGCGAGCACGGGCACGCGCACGGCGTCCACGACCTGCGGGACCAGCGCGAACGTCCCGACGAGGGCGTCGGCCGGGTCGTGCAGGAACGACACGCGGTGCCCGGCCGCCTCCGCGCCGGATGCCACCACCGCGTCGACCCCCGCGTCGGCGAGCGCACGCGCCTCGTCGACGGTCGTCGCGGTCCCGACGACGCACGTGCCGCGCTCGTGCGCGGTCTGGACGACCCAGGGCGCGGGGACGCCGTACACCACGCTCAGCACGGCCGGACGCGCGTCGAGGACCGCCGCGAGCTGCTCGTCGACGTCCGGCAGGAAGGCCGCGGGCTCGTCGGGCTGCGCCAGGCCGAGCTCGGCGAAGAACGCGTCCACCGCGGCGCGCGGACCCGTCAGGTCGACCTGGCCGGGGCGCACCTCGTCGCCCGTCGCGAGCCACACGTTGAGCGCGAACGGCCGGTCCGTCGCGGCCCGCAGCTCGGCCGCCGTGCGCGCGACGCGGTCCGGCGCGTAGCCGTACAGCCCGTAGGACCCGAGCCCGCCGAGCCGGCTGACCGTCGCGGTCAGCTCCACCGACGACAGCCCGCCGAACGGCCCGAGCACGACCGGGACGTCGATGCCGAGCAGAGCCTCCAGGCGGCCGGTCATGTCGTGTCCCCCTCACGTCACCCTCACGTCGCGGCGCGGCCATCTGGCCGACCGCGAGCCTAGCGAGCGCGTCGACCGGCGCGCGGGCTCCGTCCGGACGTCCGTGCGAACCTCGCAGTCCGGACGCAAGGCCCACACACACCGCCCCGTAGGCTGGACCGTATGCTCACGACGACCGCGCTGACGACCGCGCTCCACGCCGCGGGGCCGATCCCCGCTCTCGGGCCCGACTTCCTCAACGCCGACCATCTCATCCAGTCGTTCGGCGGTGCGGCGCTCATCGGCATCGTCGTCGTCGTGTTCATCGAGACCGGGCTGCTGTTCCCGTTCCTGCCCGGCGACTCGCTGCTGTTCACCGCGGGCGCGCTCGTCGCGCAGCAGTTCCTCGACTTCCCGCTGTGGCTGCTGTGCCTGCTGATCTTCCTCGCGGCGTTCCTGGGCGACCAGACGGCGTTCCTCATCGGGCGCAAGCTCGGTCCCCGGGTGTTCCGGCGGCCCGACTCGCGGTTCTTCAAGCAGTCGTACATCGACCAGACGTACGCCTACTTCGACAAGTACGGCGGCCGCACCATCATCGTCGCGCGCTTCGTGCCCATCGTGCGCACGTACGCCCCGGTCGCCGCGGGTGTCGGCAAGATGAGTTACCGGCACTTCGTGTCCTACAACGTGATCGGTGCCCTGCTGTGGGGCGTCGGCGTGACCATGCTCGGCTACGCGCTCGGCAACGTCTCGTTCGTCAAGGACAACATCGAGGTGCTGCTCGTCGTCCTCGTCCTCATCTCGGTGCTGCCGATGGTGTGGGAGGTCTGGCGGGCGAGGCGTCGGGCGCGCGACACCCGGTACGACGAGCCGGCCGAGCGGGCCGAGGTCGAGCGGAAGGTGTTCGAGTGACCCGCGAGATCCGTGCCTGGCTGTCCGACATGGACGGCGTGCTCGTGCACGAGGGCATCGCCGTGCCCGGCGCGGCCGAGTTCGTGCGCGCGCTGCGGGACGCCGAACGCCCGTTCCTGGTCCTGACCAACAACTCGATCTTCACGCCGCGCGACCTGCGGGCGCGTCTCGCCACCTCGGGCATCGACCTGCCCGAGGGCGCGATCTGGACCTCCGCCCTCGCGACCGCGCGGTTCCTCGTCGACCAGATGCCCACCGGGTCGGCGTACGTCATCGGCGAGGCCGGCCTGACCACCGCGCTGTACGAGGCGGGCTACACGCTCACCGCCGCCGAGCCCGACTTCGTCGTGCTGGGCGAGACGCGCACCTACTCGTTCGAGGCCATCACCAAGGCGATCCGGCTGATCCAGGGCGGTGCGCGGTTCATCTGCACCAACCCGGACGTCACGGGTCCGTCGATCGAGGGCGACCTGCCCGCGACGGGCGCCGTCGCCGCGATGATCCAGGCCGCCACCGGACGTCAGCCGTACTTCGTCGGCAAGCCGAACCCGATCATGATGCGCACGGCCCTCAACCGGCTCGGCGCGCACTCGGAGACGACCGCGATGGTCGGGGACCGCATGGACACCGACGTCGTCGCCGGCATCGAGGCCGGCCTGCGCACCTACCTGGTGCTCACCGGCTCGACCCGGCGCGAGGAGGTCGAGCGCTTCCCGTTCCGGCCGTCCGAGATCGTGGAGTCCGTCGCGGACCTCGTCGAGCGCGTCTGACGGCCCGAGGAGTTCGCCGCGGCCGTCTCGGGGCGGGACGACGCCCACCGGGACCTTGGTCCCGGGAGGAACCGGGCGCGTGCGGGCGATCCTGCGCGCATGCCCACCTCCCGCGCACCGGCTCGACCGACCACGCCGCGCACCGCCGGTGCACGGCCCGCGTCGCGGCGACGCGGGCCCGGGTGGGTGCCCCGTGAGCACGGCGCGTGGGCGATGCTCGTCGTCCCCGTGCTCGTCGGCGGTGTCCTGACGTCCCCCACCTGGCGCACCGCGCTCCTGCTGGTCACCTGGCTCACCGCGTACCTCGCGTTCCACGCGACCGGGCTGTGGCTGCGCGCGTCCCGACGACCGCGCTACCTGCCCCCGGTGCGCGCCTACGCCACCGCGCTCGTCCTGCTCGGCGGCACGCTGCTCGCGACCGCGCCCGGTCTGCTGCGTTGGGCGCCGGTGTACGGCGCGCTGCTCGCGACGAGCCTCGTGTGCTCGCTGCGGCGCGCGGACCGGTCCTGGCTCAACGACGGTGTGACGGTGGGTGCCGCGGTGCTCATGACCGTGGTGTCGGCCGGGCTCGGCCACGACGGCACGCCGCCCGCGACCGCACTCACGGGCACGTGGGTGCCGCCGGGCGCCGACGACCCGGCGGCCTGGGCCGTCACCGCCGTGCTCGCCGGATACTTCTTCGGGACCGTGCCGTACGTCAAGACGCTCCTGCGCGAGCGCGGGAACCGCGCGGTGCTCTCGGTGTCGGTGGCCTGGCACGCGCTGCTCGTGGTGGCGGCCGTCGCCGTCCTGGCCGTGCAGGTCACGCACGAGCGGGCCGCGGGGAGCATCGCGGTCGCGGTCGCCCTCGTCGTCGTCGCCGCGGGCCTGCTCGCGCGCGCGGTCCTCGTCCCGCGCCGCCGCCCATGGCCGAGCCCGAGGGCGATCGGGTTCGGCGAGATCGCGGCGACGCTCGCGGTGACCGCGGTCGCGCTCGCCGTGCCCGCGCTCGCGGCGCCGTCCCTCGTCGGCTGACCACGCCCCCGCCATCCCCACCCCGGCGCCCTCGCTCCGGCGCCCTCGCCCCGGCGGCACCCCCACCGCCGACTGCGCACGTCCCGGCCCGAGTGCTGACGTCCGCCGCGCGCACTCGCGCAGGAACGTGCGCAGTCGGCGGGTGGGGTGGCAGGGCGGGCGGGATGGCGGGTGGGGTGGCGGGCATGACGAAGGCCGGTCGCTCGGGCGACCGGCCTTCGGCTGCTCAGGTCAGAACTGGACCGTCGGCGCCTGACGGACCTGCGGGTCCTGCACCTCGAAGTACTCGGCGCGCTCGAAGTGGAACATGCCCGCGATGACGTTCGTCGGGAACGTCTCGATCTTGGTGTTGAGGCTGCGGACGTTCGCGTTGTAGAAGCGGCGCGCGGCGGCGATCCGGTCCTCGGTCGTCGACAGCTCGTTCTGCAGCTGCTGGAAGTTCTCGCTCGCGCGCAGCACGGGGTAGTTCTCCGCGACCGCGAAGAGGCGACCGAGCGCCTGCGTCAGCTGGTTCTCCTGCACGGCCTGCTCGGCGACGGACGCACCCGTCCCGGCTGCGGCGGCGCGGGCGCGCGTGACCTCGTCGAACACCGCGCGCTCGTGGGCCGCGTAGCCCTTGACCGTCTCGACGAGGTTCGGGATCAGGTCGTGCCGGCGGTGCAGCTCGACGTCGATCTGGCGCCACGACTCCTGCACCAGGTTCCGCAGGCGCACGAGCGCGTTGTACTGCGCGACGGCCCACAGCAGGACGATGACGACCAGCGCGACCACGACGATCGCGACGATGGCTCCAGCAGGCACGAGAGCTCCTTCTCCAGGGGTACCGGTGAGCCTAGCGGGCCAGCGGGTCGTGCCCGTGGTCCAGCCAGACGTGACGAGGGACGGCGTCCGCGATCGCCACGAGCAGCGCGATCCTCGCGTCGAGCCGCTGCAGGTCCGTGCGGCCCGCGGACCAGGTGAGCACCGTGGTGCCCTCGATCCGCCACGCCACGCGGTCCTCGCGCAGCAACCGCTCGACGAGCCGCGGGTGCAGGATCGCGTGCCCCACCGCGAGGTCCGTCGCCCGCACCGCGAAGCGCTTGTTGAACTCGTCGGACTCGACGCCGAGGTCCGTCCTGCCGAACGCGCTCGCGATCCGGGAGCCGATCGACTCCGGCGTGACCTCGAGGTCCGGCAGGAACGCCGGCAGCTCGAGGGTGACGACGTGGAACGTGTGGGTCGTGGTGCTGCGCCGGCCGTCCGAGTCCGTGCTCGACGTCTCGTAGGAGTACGCGAACGACATGAGCCGGCGGCCCTGGAACGTGCCCGCCACGACGTCCGCGACCTTGCGGTTGTCACCGGTGCCGAACGGGGACCCGCGCCATCGGCTCACGAGCGAGCGGTCCGCGGGCCGGCGGCGCCAGCCGCGAGCCGCGAGCCACGCGTCGAGGGCCGCCTGGTGCTTGCGGTTCGAGATCGTCGACCACACCACCAGCAGCACCATCAGGGCGCCGCCGACCACCAGCAGCCAGATCGGGTTGAACGCGGGTCCGAGCCCTGAGTCAACGCCCACCACTGCGCACCTCCGTCCCGGCGTCCTGCCGGCGGTCAGGCCAGGCCGAGGTCGGAGAGGTCGAACAGGAAGTGGTACGGGACGCCGAGCGCCTCGACCGCCTCGCGGGCGCCCGTGCCGCGGTCGACGATCACCGCGACCCCCGCGACCTCGCCCCCCGCCTCGCGCACGGCCTCGACCGCGGTGATCGCGGAGCCGCCCGTGGTGGAGGTGTCCTCGAGCACGACGACGCGGCGGCCCGTCACGTCCGGGCCCTCGATGCGGCGCTGCAGGCCGTGGGCCTTGCCGGCCTTGCGGACCACGAACGCGTCGACGTCCTGACCGCGGCTCGCCGCGGCGTGCAGCACGGACGTCGCGACGGGGTCCGCGCCGAGCGTGAGCCCGCCGACCGCGTCGACCTCGGCGGTGCCCAGACCGGACTCCTCCAGCAGGTCGAGCATGAGGTGGCCGATCAGCGGGGCGGCACGGTGGTGCAGCGTGACGCGACGCAGGTCGACGTAGTAGTCGGCCTCGCGGCCCGACGAGAGCGTCACCCTGCCGTGCACGACGGCGAGGTCCTTGATGAGCGTGCGGAGCTGGTCCCGAGGGCTGGCGGCGAGGGTGGCGTCGGTCACGCGGGAAGGTTACCGCCGGGCGGCAGGGCTCAGCGGGCGTCGTCCACGGGCCCCGCGTCACCCGGCAGCTCGAGGGCCTTGCGGTAGCGACCGACCGCGCGCACCGCACCGCGCGGGGCGAGCCGCGCGGCCGCGGCGACGGAGCGGTACCGCAGGCTCGGCGTGGAGATGACGACCCCGCGCCGGACGTCGGCGAGCGCACGCGCGACGACGTCCTCGGCGTCGAGCCACGCGAAGTCCGGGTACGACGAGACGTCGATCGCACCGCGCTCGTGGAACTCCGTCCGCACGAACCCGGGGCACAGCGCGGTCGCCGTCACGCCCGTGCCCTTGAGCTCGACCGCGAGCCCCTCGGTGAACGAGCGCACCCACGCCTTGTGCGCCGAGTACGTGCCCGACGCGAGCAGCGCCGCGATCGACGCGACGTTGAGGACCGCACCGCGGCCTCGTCGGACCATCGACCCCGCGGCGGCGTGCGACAGGACCATGGGCGTGCGGACCATGAGGTCCAGCGCGCGCTCCTCACGCTCGAGGTCGCCCCCGACGAAGCGCTGGTTGAGCCCCAGGCCCGCGTTGTTCACCAGGAGCCCCACCGGGTGCTCGTCGTCGCGCAGCCGGTCCGCGACGCGCTCGACCTGGCCCCGGTCGGCCAGGTCCGCGACGAGCACCTCCGCGCGCACGCCCGCACCCGCCTCGAGCTGGTGCGCGAGCCGGGTCAGCCGGGCCTCGTCGCGCGCGACGAGGACGAGGTCGTGCCTGGCCGTCGCGAGCTGCCACGCGAACTCCAGGCCCAGTCCGGCGGACGCGCCGGTGACGAGTGCGGTTCCCACGCGCCCACCCTACGGACCGGGGCGCGGCGGGCAACTCCCGCCACGCGCGCGCGTGACCGGTGCGACGGGACCTGTGGACGCGGTCGCGGACGTGTCGGCCGCGGCTCGTAGGGTGGTCGCGTGCACCCCGACGACTCGCCCCTCCTCGACGCGCCCGCCGGCGCCGAGCCCTGGCCGGACGAGCCGCCGTTCGACCCGTTCTACGACGACGCACCGCCGGACCTCGACGCGTGGGCGCACGGCGTCCCGCACGACGCTGCGTCGGGCGAGCTGGCGGCCGCGGTCGCCGCGACGACCCGCGGCACGGCCGGAGGTGCGCGACGGCCCGCACGCGCGTCGGACGTCCCTGCACGTGCGGCGGCGGCCGCGTCCGGGACACCGCTGGAGGTGCTGCGCCGGGTCTGGGGGTACGACGAGTTCCGCGGTGACCAGGCCGAGATCATCGACACGGTCGTCGCGGGCGGGGACGCGCTCGTCCTCATGCCGACCGGTGGCGGCAAGTCGCTCTGCTACCAGGTGCCGGCGCTGGTGCGCGAGGGCACGGGCGTCGTCGTCTCACCCCTGATCGCGCTGATGCAGGACCAGGTCGACGCGCTGTCGGCGCTGGGCGTACGTGCGGGCTTCCTCAACTCGACCCAGCAGGCGTGGCAGCGTCGCGAGGTCGAGGACGCGTACCTCGCGGGCGAGCTCGACCTGCTCTACCTCGCGCCCGAGCGGCTGAACGTCCCGGACACGATCGACCTGCTGGACCGCGGGACCGTCGCGCTGTTCGCGATCGACGAGGCGCACTGCGTGTCGCAGTGGGGCCACGACTTCCGCCCCGACTACCTGCGGCTGTCGATGCTGCACGAGCGGTGGCCGGACGTGCCGCGCGTCGCGCTCACCGCGACCGCCACCAAGGTCACGCACGCCGAGATCGCGCAGCGGCTCCAGCTCGAGGACGCGCGGCACTTCGTCGCGAGCTTCGACCGGCCCAACATCCAGTACCGGATCGTCGGCAAGGACAACCCGCGCGCCCAGCTGCTCGACCTGCTGCGCACCGAGCACGCGGGCGACGCCGGGATCGTCTACTGCCTGTCGCGCGCGTCGGTCGAGCAGACCGCCGAGCACCTCGTCGCGAACGGCGTGCCGGCCCTGCCGTACCACGCGGGACTCGACCGGCAGGTCCGCGCGCACAACCAGGCCCGGTTCCTGCGCGAGGACGGCATCGTGATGGTCGCGACCATCGCGTTCGGCATGGGCATCGACAAGCCCGACGTGCGGTTCGTCGCGCACCTCGACCTGCCGAAGTCCGTCGAGGGGTACTACCAGGAGACCGGCCGCGCCGGGCGGGACGGCCTGCCGTCGACCGCGTGGATGGCGTACGGCCTGCAGGACGTGGTCCAGCAGCGCCGCCTGATCGACACGTCCGAGGGCGACGCCGCCCACCGCCGCCGCCTCACGCAGCACCTCGACGCGATGCTCGCCCTGTGCGAGACCGCGTTCTGCCGGCGCGTGCAGCTGCTCAACTACTTCGGCCAGCAGGCGCAGCCGTGCGGCAACTGCGACACGTGCCTGACCCCGCCGTCCACGTGGGACGGCACCGTCGCGGCCCAGAAGCTCCTGTCGACGATCGTCCGGATGGCGCAGCGCGGGCAGCGCTACGGGGTCGGCCACGTGGTCGACGTGCTGCGCGGCAAGCGCACCGCACGCGTCACCCAGCTCGGTCACGAGTCGTTGTCGACGTTCGGGATCGGGGCGGACCTGTCCGACACCGAGTGGCGTGGTGTGGTGCGCCAGCTCATCGCGGCGGAGCTCCTGGCCGTGGACACCGAGGGGTACGGGACGCTGCAGCTCGTCGAGGCGTCGGGCGAGGTGCTCAAGGGCGAGCGCACGGTCCTGGTGCGGCGCGAGCCGGAGCTCACGCGTCGGCGCTCGTCGGGGTCCGGCGGCTCCGGCTCGTCGGGCTCGTCGTCGAAGGCGGCCGCCGACCTGGACGGCGAGACCCTCGAGCTGTTCGAGAAGCTGCGCGCGTGGCGGGCCGGCGCCGCGAAGGAGCAGGGCGTGCCCGCGTATGTCGTGTTCCACGACGCGACGCTGCGCGACATCGCGCTGCGTCGCCCTTCGTCGATCGACGAGCTCGCGACGATCGGCGGCGTCGGGGCGACGAAGCTGGAGCGCTACGGCGACGGCGTACTCGCCACGCTGGCCGGCTGAGCGACAGCCGTCGCAGGTCAGGCAGCGCTCCAGGTGGCGGGCCGAGGCGGCGTGTCCTTCGACGCCGATCGTCGTACGCGCGCGTCGAGCAGCACCAGCTCGATGTGCCCGGCCGTCCACTTCTCGCACGACCCGCGGACTCGCTCGATGCGGCCCTCGGCGAGGTCGCTGTCGTCGAAGGCCACGGCCAGCAGGACAGCGTGGCGACAGTCCAAGCCGGCCGCACTCGCGTACTTCGACAGCATGCCGAACACGAAGGCCTGGACCTGACGCTCCGAGACGTGCTCGCCCCTGACCCACAGCGCTTGCACCGCTGCAGTCTCGCGGACGAGACGAGCGATCTCGCCGAGCGCATCCCGTAGCCAGAGTGCGAACGCCTCGCTCGTCTCGGGGCGGTGCGCCACACCGTCTGGTGCGCTGTCGTCGAACCCGCGCCTCTCGAGCTCGCGCTCCTGCTCGAGCGCGACCACGACGTTGAGGGTGCCTGCCGGCGTCAGGACCAGGCGTCCGGCACGGCGTGCCCTGCGGACCAGCCTGCGCGCGATCGCCTCGTCGAGCCGGCCACCCGCGTCGTCGACACCCCAGTCCTCGAGGAGTTCGACAACTGCGTCGCGCCGCGCCGAGCGCCTCGTACGGCCCTCCGGTTCACCCGCCGCTTCGATGGCCCAGCACGTCGCCACCATCTCGGCAGGAGGATCAGTCAGCTCGTCGGCCTCCACGTCCAGCCGCCAGCGCGCGAAAGGGTCGACGAAGCGCAGCACCGGGATGCCGCCATCGGCGTCCATATAGGTGTTGCCGTCGTCGGTCGCGAGCCACGCGGACCCGTCGATGTGCGCACGCGTGCGAATGACCGCGGCAGTCAGGACGGCGATCTGCTCGAGCCGGTGGCGCGAACCACCCGAGAACCGCGGCGACTGTGAAGCCGACCACGACCATGGCCCACGGACCGGCCACCAAGAACGCGGCGCGCGGTCCACGCGGCGTACCTAGCCCGGCGCTCTGACACGGCTGCTCCGGCGACGGGGCGGTACCCGTCGTCACCTGCGGCCTTCCCGGGCCCTCACACCGGAACCGGGAAGGCCAGCGAACCTCGGGGCATCACCGGCATGAGGAGCGGGGTTCCGAAGACTCGCTGCGTGACGTCGGCGATGCCTTGGCGCAGGAACGGGAGCATCGTCATGACGCCCACTTCGTTGGCGTACTCGACGACGAGCGCCTGGCTCAGCGTCGGCGCACCGTCCTGGGCGGTGTAGTAGGCCGCGACGGCGACACGCACGTCGCCCACCCCGAGGTCGAGTGCGACGGAGAGCACGATCCGGAATCGGGTTGCGTCATCGCTCGTCCCTGCATCGAGCGTGTACTGCGGCGTGATCTCGACGTCGTCCGGTGCGGCGACGTCGAGACGCCGCACCGCGTGCAGCTCGACGAAGGTCAGCTCGTCGAGCAGTGCCAGAGGGACGAGCGCCCGGACGTCGGCCGACGGCTCAGCCATGAGCGCGCACCAGGACCCGCGTTCCCGACTCCCACGTGACCCGGGGCGACGACCCCGCGGCGATCGCCCGTGGCAGCACCTCGCCCTGCACGACGCCGATGTGCGTCTGCGCCGCGGCGCAGTCGTCGACCACCTCGCTGCGAACGCGACCGCCGACCGCGAGCGCGTAGCGGCGAAGCGTCGCGAGGGTGGGGTTCGCGTCGTAGTGCTCGAACCCGGCGACCGTCGGCTGGCTCACGCCCATCCGCTCCGCGACGACCGACTGGGACAGACCGTGCTTCTTGCGGAGCGCCACGAGCGCGGCACGCATCGCAGCATGATCCTCGATGAGGAAGTCGGCGCGCCGGACGATCAGATCCACATCCTCGTCAGCCATAGGTTCTATCCTATGGCGTCTCGGTCGTCCCGGCGCAAGTCCGCAGCGGGCGATCGTGCCAACCAGCCTGGCAATGCCGCCGCGTAGATGCCGACAGCCTGCATGATCTGCGCATCCTGGAGGTCACGCGTCGCCCGCGCGTCTCCCTCGATGACGAGCTTCTCGTGCGGAACGAGACCGATGGCGACCACCCCCAGCGCAGCTGGCTCCGCGTGCAGGAGCCGGACCTGGACGACGCCGTGCCGGACACCCCCGTCGTGCGTCACTTCGGTCACGGGCACGTGCTGCCACCGGATCTCGAACATCTCCGCCGCGAGCGGGTGATCCAACGACTTCACGTGCTCGATCGGCTTGAGCTCGCCGCGGCTCGCGGCCGCCAGACGCTGCCGGAACTCACGCTCGAGCATGATCGCGGCATACGGGCTCCACCGCCGTTCAGGACGCGCCTTCACGACGGCCATGAGCTCGGCCGCGATCACGTCGAGGTGCTCATCCTGAGTGCGGATCTCCGGGCAGCCGTGCCAGTAGACGTCCACGGGCAGCTCGAGGCTGCAGTTGGAGGTCCTGACCTGCGAAGACATGGCGCTGATCCTACGAGTCGTCACTGACACGACCCGAGACCACTCGACTGAGACCCTCAACCATGCGCAGGCCGTCCGGTCGAACCCGGAGCGGGCCTCACCGCGGCTCGACGAAGAGGCAGCCGGACGGGACAGTCGCCGAGGTCCCGACGACAGCGGCGCGGCCGCCGACGCGCGGCAAGCGTGTTCGGAGACGAGCGCCGCAATTTCGGGGATCGTTTGAGGCTCGCACCTCAGCGTCTCGTCAATCTGCTCGGGCTCGCACGCGAACCATCACGCGCAGCTCCATGAGCACGAGGCGGCTGTCGAGCGCGGGCTCGCCGCAGTCGAACGGCGAGCGATTCACGTCAAACGGTCAAGCCACGGAGCATGGTCACTCGTCGAGAGCCTTGAGGAGGGCGTCGCGCGCGTCGGTGTAGTAGACGAACGCGACCTTCGTCGCAACCTCGTCGGACACGTCGACCAACGCGCGCCGTGCAGACACGGGTAGTAGCAGTGCAGTCGCGCCCTTCTCCATGGCCAGCTCCGCCAGGGCCGCGGGGTTCAGCAGCGTCTCGACGCCGCCTCCCAGCGTGAGGTTCCCGACGACGACGAGCCCTCCCCGCAGCGGCCGTTGCAGCAAGGCGCCTGCCATGGCGAGCAGAATCGGCATCGCGAGCCCCGCGCCGGACTTGGCAGCGTCGAGCGCACGCACCTGTGCTGTGAGCTCGTGCTCGCGAGCGTCGCGATCGCCTATGAGACCTCGCGCGCCGGAGACAAGGTTTTGCTCGGCGAGCTTGACGCTCTCGCGCAACGCCGCGGGCGCCGCCTGGTTGACGAGTCGAACCCCGCTGCCAGGCGCGTCGTTGACCTCGATCCGATACAGCCCCGGCCCGGCGTCGCCACCTGCCTCGGACAGCCCCCAGACCTGCCCCGGCGGCAGCGGGTCGAGGCCGATGGTGTCCGGGCTCTGGAGCTCGGGGGTCGCGACGAACTGCTCGACGCCCTCCCCGATGCGGTATCCGAACTGCGTGTTGCGGAACTCCGCCGCGCCGATGCGCCGCTGCTGCTCCTTGACCCGCCGCCGCACCTCGAGCGCAAGCCGCACGGCCCACTCGAGCTCCTCGTCGGGCACCTCGGACTCCGGGTCCGGATACAGGAGCTTGAGGAGACCGTCGACAGTCTTGTTGACGGCGGCGAGGTCACGCCCGGACAAGGCGTCGGAGTAGTTCACCCGGCCCTGCACAGCGGTGAGCCGGGACTGCGTGCGCAGGCGCGACCAGCACTCAGAGAGGAAGTCGGAGACGAGCCCGAAGTTCGCGGTGAAGTAGGACGGATCGAGCTTGGGGACGTCCCAGCCGGGGACGTACGCGTGGAGGCGGTCCATGAACGCGGTGTCGTCGCGCATCTCGGGCGGCAGCGGCGACAGCAGGTGACCGACCCGCTGCTGGTGGGAGACGTCGACGTCGAAGTTCCCGACGAGCACGATCGACCCGTCCGCGCGGATGGACTCCCGACCCCGCGAGAACTCCCCGGACTCCATGTAGCCCTTCATGATGTTGACGCCGTCCTTCTGGTCGAAGGAGACGCCCGAGACCTCGTCGAAGCAGACGACGTCGTACTGCGCGACGAGCCCGCGCTGCCCGGTCGCGTTGTTGACGAACATCCGCGCCACGGTGGCCTTGCCGCCGGAGATCAAGTGGGCGTACGGGGAGACCTGCTGAAAGAGGTGCGACTTGCCGGTGCCGCGGGGGCCGAGCTCGACGAGGTTGTAGTTGCGCATCACGAACGGCACCATCCGCAGGAGCAGCACGTCCTGCTGGCGCGGCGTGAGGCGCGCGGGCTCGAACCCGATCGAGCGCAGCAGCAGGTGCTTCCACTGCGCGGTGCTGAACGCGGCCCGTCCCGCCGCCAGCCGCTCCACGGACTCGCGCGTCGAGAGCTGGATGGGCCGCAGCGTCGCGATCCCGAACGGCCGTCCCCCGGACTCCTCCGCGATCACCGCGTCGTAGTCCAGGTCGATCTCCGCGTAGAAGCCACCGGTCAGCATGCGCTCGTTGGCACGCACGAGCGCATCGGAGATCCGGACGTCCTTGAGCTGCAGGCTCGGCAGCTCCGCGAGGTAGCTGTTGGACTTCGCGTCCAGGCGCGCCTTGACGAGGTCGATGAGCTTGATCGTCATGCGCTCGCGCGCGCGGGACTTGAACAGCTCCTCCTCGCCTGCGCGCACGGTTCGGTCGGCGAGGAGCCGCCGGACCACGGCGAGCCCCTCCTCGATCTCGTCGGGGTCCGTGGTCGCGCAGTAGCGGCCGAGCAGGAACTCCCCCACGTAGGTGGGGACCGGGTACGCGCCCTTGAACCGGTGCGCGAGGTCCTTCTTGACGACGAACCCCTCGAACGCGCGGGCAGCGAGCTCGTCGACCTCGTCGAGTGCGAGCCGGTCGGTCATGCGTCGCCTCCCACGGTCGTCCTACGCTGGTCGACCACACGGTCGGCGGACAGCAGCACGACGAACGCCGGCCGCCCGAGCGCCTCGTCGTCCTGCACCAGCGCCTTCGCCTCGCCGTCACGGACCGCGGCCGGACCGGCGACACAGGTCGACGAGTCCCCGGGTGTGAGCCGGACCTCGACGACGAGCCCGTCGCCCGGCGGGACGACATCGACACGGCACCGGGCGTTCGTCCACTTCACCGCCTCGATGTGCGCCTCGACGCTTGTCGGCCCGCCGCCCGCCTCGACCGTCAGCACAGGCGTCACGCACTCCTGCGGGCTGAGCCCGCCGTGCTCGTACAGCACGCCCGCCTGGAACGCCGCGGATCCGGGCGGGCTCGCGAACCGAACCGTCGGGTCGTGCGTCCACGGCAGCGTCGGCACGTCGACGTCCTGCCCGGCCTTGAGCCGCGCGGCACGCGGCTTGCGCGCGGCCTCACCGTGCGTGAGGTGCTGCGGGAGCTCGACCTTGCGCGCTGGCCGGGCGGGCAGCAGCCAGCCGTGGTCCGTCACGACGAGCACGCGCCGCCACCCGGCGGCGAGCAGGGACTCGATGCGGTCTGCGACCTTCGCCAGCTCGGCATCGAGGTAGCTCGCGAGCGCGTGGTGCTGCGCGTGCCCGATGACGTCGATCGCCGTGGTCTGGGTCCAGGCGCGCCCCGCCGGGTCGCCGGTCTCGCCGGCGCCGAGGTACTGCACGCCGCCGGCGGCGAGCGCCTGCTTGAGCACGTCGCCCTTCAGTGCGCGTCCCTGCGCGTCGCCCGCCGCGAAGTCCGGTCCGGGTCCGGGCCGCTCGTCGAGCGGCGCCACCGCAGGCTGTCCCGTCGGCGTGACGCTCGGGAACGCCGCGAGCCGGGTGGTCGACGTCGGCGTCGAGCCGCGCGCGGTCAGGACGTCGGCGAGCCGGTGCGCGGCGTCGAGCCGCAGCGCGTCGACGAACAGCACGCACGTCCCCTGGGCGGCCTCGACTCCGACCGAACCGTCGTACCCGCTGCTGAGCGCAGCCTCCTGGAACCGACCGGCAACGAGGTCGACCCACGGGTCGTACACCGCACCCAGGGCCCTCACGACGGCATCTCGATCAGCGCCGCTGGACGCCGCAGCCAGCGCGCGCAGCGCGGCGTCGTCGGCGCGGAACGCACCCTCGGAGTACCACTGCGCCCACGCCGCGACCGCGCCGTGCGGCAATGGCTCGGCCGTCGTGCGCGCCACCTGGGCGAGCGCGCCGAGCGCATCGAGCAGCGGCGCCCGCCCGAGCCGGTGCCAGACGTTCCCCCTCCGGCCCACGTGCTCGTCATCGAGCGCGACGAGCCGCGCCGCGGCCTCGTCGCGCGTCCCCCTGTTCGCCACCTGCGCGAGCGCGACGCGCAGGGCGTCCTCGCGTTCGGCGTCCGCCGACGGCCACGAGTCCGGGTGCGGGTCGGCCCCACCGAACAGGAGGTCGGCGGGACGTGCCTTGTCGAGCAGGTCGGGGATCGCGGGGTACTGCGCGGCGGTCTCCGCGTACCGCTGCCACGCCAGCGCCCAGCGCCCGTCGCGCCGCCCGAGCGCGCCGGCCGCCGTGATGACCGTGTCCTTCGCGAGATCCAGGCCGTAGGCGGAACGCACGGTCCCGACGAGGGCGGTCCACGTGCCCGCTGCCTGCATCCGCGCGCGAGCGGCATCGGGGTCGTTCATCCAGGCGAGCAGCTCGCGCACGTCGTCGGGCACGACGAGCGAGAGCAGCCGCGACGCGTCGACCGTGTGCTCGCGTAGCCGCTCGACGTCCTGGTCGAGCAGCACGTCCAGCACGTCGGTGATCGCCTGACGCGTGGCCCCGTCCTGCGCGACCTTGAGCCGCAGCCCGTCCTGGCTGCGCAGGAACGCCTGCGGCGTCCACGGCTGCTGGTTGGACTGCAGCCACCACCGCGACCGGTGCGCCAGCTCGACGAGCGGCGCGAGTTCGGACGACGCCGGCCCGTCCCCCACCACGTCGCCGGGCGACACCCCCGGCAGGTAGACGACCCAGGGGTTGCCCTCCCCGCGCGCCGCGAGCGTGTCCGGCAGCCCGACCACCGCGTCAGCGGCTCCCGCGGGCGCGTCCTCGGCCGTGGCGAGCACGGCACGGATCCAGATCGCGGGACCCGCCGCGGTCCCGGCCTCGTGGCTCTCCGCGAGGACGAGCACGGGAACGGACTCCTGCACCCGCCCCATCACCCGCTCCCACACCCGCTCGGGATCGGCCCACAGCACGGCGGCGGGTGCCACCTGCGAGCTCTCGTCGAACCGCGACGCGAGTGCACGCAGCGCCGCCCCGATCTCGGCGCGAACCGTCGTCACAACGGTACTCCGGCGGCACGACGAGCCGCGCGCCGCTCCTCGAGCGTGGGGTGCAGGTCGTTGATCCGCTCCGACCCGTCGGGGTTCCTCCCGCGGTCCTTGCGCCAGTGCACGTTCACCTTGGACCGGAGCACGCCCGCCTCGACGAACGGGCGGATGTTGAGCCGCACGCCGTCGTCCAGGTCTGGGTGCCACCCAATCGGCTGCTCGTGCATCTCCTTCCAGCGGACATACACGTCGTACGGCGCCTCACCGTCCAGGATCAGCGTGAGCTTGCGCTGCAGCTCCAGCGCCGCGCCAAGCCGCTCCGCGGCGCCCGGACGCTCCTCAGCGGCCTCGTTCTTCTGCCTCTCGATCCACGCCCCCAGCGTCGAGAACGTCAGCTTGCTCAACGTAGCGTGATCCAGGCGGTGGTAGTTCACGATCACCGAGAACCCGTCCTTGCGCCCGTCCCAGATCTGCCACAGGAACGGCCGCTGTTGGAACACCCTGCAGTGGTCCTCGAAGAATCTGTCGCGCAGCCACTCTTCGATGCTCCCGGACGAACCACCGGCGTCTCGCACCACTCTCTGCTCCAGCGCAGCCGACCACGTCAATCCGTGTGCCCGGGCAAGGAGCGCCCGCAGCCGCGACGCCGCATCCAACTCCCCGCTCAGCGCGGACAGTGCCACGATCCCGTCATCGTCGAGCAGATCGTCTAGCGCGTCGGTTTGCTGGTCGGGCCAGCGATATCCGAGGAGCCGAGCTGCAGCGACCTGGAGCGGGAAGGACGACGCCGCTGGCCCGCCATCGAACAGCCACTGCGTCGGATCGTGCGACTCCGGCTGTGGAATGCCGCCCGTCTCGTCCGCGACCTGCCTCCACCGCTCCACGTCGAACGGCACTGCCTCCACGCTCGCCGTGGACTTGGCGATGTCTTTATCAACCAGATTGAGAGCAGCCTTGAACTCGGGCGAGGAACAGAAACGCCAGACGGCCGGAAGGTCGCTGGCCTCATGCGGAATGAGGACCGTAGCAGAACCATCGAATATCTCGCCCGTGTAGATAGTCGCGTACACGTTCCGCATGACCGCGACGGCTACGCCGCTTCGGCCCCATGCGGCCTTACCTCTGAATGTTGCACCATCTTGAGTCACTTCAGACATCGCCCCGAAACCGTCTTCCCAGAAGGCAACCCCCGAGCGACCGCCGTAGGCGACCGTCTCCTTACTGGACGACTGCACGCGCCTCCAGCCGCCGGTGTCGGGATCGGCCAGCTCCCAGAACTCCCGCCAGAAGCGGGGGTTGTCCGCAGTCTTGATCCCCTGATTGCTCGACGCGACTTCACCCAAGCGTCGACCACGTAGCGGCTTCTCCATGATTGCCGCGCCAGGGTTGTCGAGCTGCGTAGCCTGCGAGACGCGCGAAAGCTCGCATGAGCGGAGAGCTTCAGCCTTCGTGTCCGGACCTCGTAATGCCTCTGCCGAGAGCGCCGTGTAAGAGTCACTGTTCGGCCGCCGAGCCGAGAAAATGCCCAAGCTCACGAGAGCGCCCGCAGCTGCACCCGACCAGAAGCCGCCCTCGCCAAGCCAAGCGACTGCATTTAGCGTGTGCTCAACGAGCACCTTCCGCCTGAAGCCCTCGAGCCTCGACTTAAACAGCCACGACTGCGGGGTCACAACAGCAACGCTGCCGGACTGCTGTGACACCATCGCGAACGACCGTTCGACGATCGCGAAGGCAATGTCGTGCTGTGAGGCCGGATAGACGGCCGCGCAGTAGTCGGCCAGGACGCTCGCGTGCTTTGGCCGCCCAAGAAATGGTGGGTTTGTGACGACCAGTACGTACTCTCTGGAAAGGAGCGCTGCGGCCTCCGCAATTCCCTTCGATGCCATACCGAGAACAGCCTGCTCGACGCCTTCGCCAGTCAAAGCCACTCGGAGGGTCCGCTGGACAATGTCCCAGTCGTCGCCTCGCAAGTCGCGGCCGAGGAGGACTCCCTCCTCGCGGTCGCCACGAGGCTGAATCAGTGACCCGAGCGTGTCGGCGTGCCGAAACTGCGTGTGCAACCTTCCGAGTGCGGATCGTAACTCTTCGTTCGCCCCTGCAAGGGCGATCCATTCGTCCCGTGCCGCGTGGACCGGGACGCCTGAGCACGCGATCTGGGGCACTGGCGAGCCCCGGAAGCCGCCTTGCTTCCACGCCTCGAAGACGAGATTGAACGTGGCGATCTGGGTGCAGCGCGGGTCGAGCTCGAGGCCGAAGAGGTTGTCACGGAGGACGGCGTCCTGGGCGTCGGCCGGGGACAAACCCTCTTCCTCGGCGCGCATGCGCCAGAGCATCCCGAACGCGGCGACCAGGAAGTGGCCCGAGCCGCAGCACGGATCCATGACGGTGACCGCAGCTGCGGTGGTCGGCCACTCCTCGAACGTGCCGGCCGCGGGGGTGCCGTCGTCCAGCCGGCGCAGGTACTCCCAGCCCTCGACGAGCGGCGAGTCCGGATGGCGTGCGGCCCACCACGCACCGAGGGAGTTCTCGAGCAGGAAGCGGACCATGTAGTTCTCGGTGAACAGCTGCGTCACCGGAGATAGGTCGGCGCCACCGATCTTGTCGCCCGCCTCGTTGACGCGCTTCTTCTCGGCGGTCTGCCAGAACTGGTACACCCAGCCCAGCGCGTCCTCGGTGCGGAACACGTCGGCGTCCAGGTCCTCGACGATCCGCTCCAGCTCCGCACGGCGTTCGGGCGAGTACCGCACCTGCACCGCCGGGTCGGTGAGCCGGAAGACTCCGGGGAGGATGTGCGACGCGTAACGGGCCGCGAGCATCCAGCCGTCCGGCTCACCCTCGTGGGCCGCGAGCTCGGCGCACTCCGCCAGGGTGACCGCGACGTCGTGCTCGGGGTGGCGCAGGAGCCCGTTCTCGGCGAGGAAGCGCGCGAACAGCAACCGGTGCCACTGCTCGTAGGCCACATCGGCCCGAAGGAGCCCCACGTCCGCATCAGGCTTGTCCAGCTCGTCACCGAGCTGACGGGCCTTTGCCCGGAGCCCGCGCCGCAGCGCCGCGTCATCGTCGGTCAGGTACGACGGCTTCTCCTTGACCGCCACAGCCAGCCGCCCGAGCTCCTCCCCCGCAGCGGCCTCTGCCACCTGCCGCGCACGCTGCACGGCCTTGTCGAGCGCGTTGCGCTGCGCGGTGCTCAGCACGTCGCTCATGACGGCTTCACCACGATCGTGCCGTGCCGTGCGAGCTGGGCAGCAAGGTGTTCGCGGACCTTGTCCACGTAGGCGTCGAGATCCGCGTCGGTGGCGAGCGTCGCTCCGGGCGTCCCGACGACGACCGCGCGCGGCTGAGCCTCGCGCACCGCGGCGGTCAGGGCGGCAGACACTCGGGCGGGAAGCGCGTCGCGCAGGTCGCGCCAGCCCGCGAACGGGCGCGCGCGCACCGCGGTGAGCACCGCATCGGTGTCGGGAAGGTCGAGGGGCGCGAGCGGTTCGAGCTGATGCGTGCGGCGGAGCGCGGACCGCTTGGACTCGTCGAGCGACTGCCACGCCGCGGCGTTCTCGAGGGCGGCCAAGGCCTCGGTGTAGGTCGCCGTGTACTCCTGCCACGCGTCCGCCAAGCCGGTGCGGACCGCATCGGCCAGGTCGCGCTCGATCGTCGTGATCTGGTCGTCGGCGGCCAACAGCTCGCGGCCCTGCTCGAACGCCGCGAGGCGCTCGCACACGGTGGTCGCGGCAGGCAGCGGGGCCGCGCTCGCCGCCAACGACCGCGCTCGGTCGAGGGCACGCAGCCGCGCGGGGCGCCGCGACTCGAGCGAGGTCACCTGGTCCGCGAAGTCCGCGAGCTCGGTCTCGGCGGCGAGGGCGTCGAGCACGAGCGCGTTGCCCGAGCCCTGCGCGAGTGTCTGGATCGCCGCAGGCACCGCAATCTGCGGGAGCGGGGCGTCCCCGGAGACGGCACCTGCGCGCCGTACCAGCGACGCGACCGCGTCACGCACCTGTTCCGGGAGCGGCGCGGCCGACGGCTGCTGACCCACGGTCCCGAGTGCCTGCACGAGCTTGCGGGCGCGGATCTGGTCGACGGTCGTGATGACCACCGACTCACGCCGCAGATGCAGGCCCCGAACCTCGTGAGGGTCGCGACCGCCTTCGCCGTCGCGGGGGCTCCGTTGATCGTGGCGGTGAGGTGGTCGGTCGCGACGAGCGCGCCGATCGCACCCTTGATCGCGTCGCCACCCCAGCCGTACGGACGGGCCGCGAGCGCGTCCTCGACCTTGCGACCGTCCGCACCCGAAGGCCCGACGAGGCTGAGGACGAGCTTGGTCGCGTCGTGCTGGTCGACGGCACCCTCGTGCCCGACGGGCCGCAGCACGTCCTCGGTGCTGCCCTGCTTGAGGCGCGCGACGACCTGTGCCCATCCCTGGTGCGCGGCGGGCTCGTACTGCGGGTAGAGCCGGGTGACCGCACGCCCGGCGGCAGACGCCACCTGGTCCGCGAGCGTGGTGCCCTGCGGGATGCCGCCGCCGGCGAGCTCGACCGTCGCCTGGGCCAGGACGTCGTGGACGAGCCGGTCGACGCGGCGCTTCGCCGCGTCGCGGCGCGACACCATCGCCTGCCGCGCCTCCCGGCCGTCGTCGGTCGTCGGCGCCGCACGAGTGTCGAGCACCTGCTGCGCGGCCGTCTGGTCCGCGAGCGCGTCCTTGAGCTCGTCGGACGCGACCTGAGGCAGATGGACGAACACCAGCGGTGAGTCCTGGCCCGCACCGCGAGCCAGCTCGCGGAACTGCTTGGGCTTGACGCTCCACCCACTTCGCACCCAGACGGGGATGGTGTCGAGGATCTGCGGCTCGACGTCGCCGAACTGCAGCGCCAGGTTGCGCCGCTGCTTGTCCTGCATCACGAACGGGGTAAGGGCCTTCGTCACCGCCTCGCGCAGCGCCTTCTCGCGCTCGGTCGCTACGACAACCGCGTCGACCGCGATCGACGAGCGTCGCCGCTCGAAGTCCTGCGTCCACTCCTGGCCGGCCTTGGTCTGCAGGAAGTACTCGTGGTCGCGCTCCTGGAGGACGCCTTCGCGCGCGAGCGTCTCGAGCAGGACGGGGACACGCTGACGCATCGCGGCCCCGTCCGACGCGAGGTCCTCGACCAGCAGGTCCGCCAGGTGCTCCTGCGTGGTCCGCACGCCGCGGTCATTCGCACCGTCCCTCGGCAGCTGGTTGACCAGGAACACAAGCCCGAGCAGGCGGAACCGCAGCTCGCCGTCCGGCTGGGTGAGCTGGTCGTTGATCAGCGTCTGCACTTCTTTGAGCAGACGCCCGGTCTGGTTGAACGCGTCCTGCTGGAACTCGAACAGGAAGTCCGCTCCGACGACGGTCCCTTCTGCGCGGCGCGCGACCTTGGCGTTCGCCTCCTGCACCACGCGCAGCTGGGAGCGGAGCTGGCCCGTGCGGCCGGCCTGGCGCAGCACGTCCTCCCACAGCCGACGGCGGTTCGGCAGCAGCGGGTAGTCGTCGACGAGCGTCTCGTCGTCCGTGCTCTGGTGCTGCAGCTTCGAGCCCGAGAGGTGCCGGCGGATCTCGCCCTGAGCGCGGTCGAGCGTCGACTGCAGCTCGCCGCGCCGCGCCGGCTCCTTGGAGAGGAGCACACGCCGCACGACGACGTCGACGTCCTGGTTCTTCAGGTGCACCTGGACGCTGAACCGGTCCTTGATCTTCTCGAGCGTCGGGTTCCCGACGAGCTCGGCCTGCCCGGTCGCGACGATCAGCACACGACCGCCGAAGCCCTTGGACACCGCCTCGACCAGGTGCTGGACCGCCATCGCGCGGTCGGCGTCGTCGTTGACGTACTGCTGCACCTCGTCGAGCACGACGAGCGTCGGCGGCACCACGCCGTCGCCGACGCGGAGCAGGACCCGCCGCAGCAGCTCGACGGAGTCGCCCGTGGAGATGTGCGTGAGGTCGGGGAACTGCGCCTTGAACGCCTGCCGCAGCCCGACCGGCGACTCGGCCAGGTCGGGGCGCACCGCCAGGACGGCCTGCGCCAGCTCCTGCGAGAGGTGGAACGTCTTGAGCGCCACGATCGGGTCCTTGCCCGCGGCCTGCACGCGCGAGACGACCTCGTCGTACAGCCCTTCGTCGTGCAACCACAGCGCGAGGCTCGCGGGCGCGATCTTGTCCGGCAGACCCGCCGCACCCAGCACCACCGCGAGGAACGCCGCGTTGAGCTGGTCGACGTGCGCGGTGTCGAGACTGCCCGCGGCGGCCCACGGGTGGCCGCCGGCGCGCGCCGCCACGTTCTTGAGCTCGAGCAGGGCGTCCTGCACAGGCACGCTCAGGTTCGCCAGCCCGCGAGCGCTCGCGCCGTCCGGGAACCGGGTGTCCGCCCACAGGTGCTCGAGCACGCGCACCAGGTGGGACTTGCCGCTGCCGTAGAACCCCGAGACCCAGGCGGCGGGCTGGTCGCCCTCGCCGACGTGCGTGGCGAACGACGACAGGATCCGCTGCAGCCCGATCGCGTACTCGCCGTCGCAGACGAAGCTCTCCAGCTCGTAGCGAAGGACGTCCCACTGCTTCTCGTCGTCCGGCCGCCCGACCTTCGACACCCCGTCGTTGGGGATCGTGTAGTCGAGGGGGTCCTTGGTGAACAGCTCGTGGTTGAGGGTCACGTCAGTCCTTCGTCGGGAGGATCGCCAGGGCGCGGTAGTTGAAGCCGTCCCGCGCGTCGAGCAGCCGGTAGGTGTGGCCGGCCGGGTCGAACCGGCCGGGGAAGAGCACGAGGAGCCGGCCGCGGATGTCGTCGGCGACGGCCTGCACCAGGCGGCTCACGCGCACGAACGGGTAGAGCGCCCCGACGCCGACGAGCGCGACGACCGTGTCCTCGCCGGTCCCGGGGTCGGTGAGCTCCGCGCGCAGGCCGGTGGCGACGTGCGCCTCGAACTCCTCGAGCACCGACGAGGTCAGGTCCGTCGGATCAGTGACGAACGCCTCGGCGTACTCGTGATGCGCAAGCCATCGGCCGAACGCGTCGGTCACGTCGTGAAGCACCCACGACCGACCGGACTGCCGAGTCGCGAGATCGAGCCGTCCGACCTGCGCGCGCATCCGGCGCTCGTCTCCCGGCGGATACGGCAGCATCCAGACGCGCTCCGCGGGCGAGATGCCCTGGCGCCACGGCAGCGTCAGCTCGCGGGAGTACGCGTCGACCCGCTGGGACGCATCACTCATTCCTTGTCCTTCCCTGCTCGCGCACGCACGAGCAGCACCGTCGGGTCGATCTCCAAGACCGATCCGGCGGACCGCACGTCGATGAGGCCGGCCCGGTGCGCGCCATCAAGTGCGTCGCGCCGCTCCTCGTCGGGCAGGTCGAGGACGGCGAACCAAGGCGTGTCGAGCAGGCCCGGTCCCCGGCGCCCCGCGACATATCCGAGGCAGACCGCGAACGCCGTTGCCGCTGGCCCGTTCGTCGCGCGTGCACGGGTCTTGACCCGCGCACCCGCCAGGTGGCCGGTCTGCGTCCACGAGGCCGCGACATTGCGACCCGCCTTGGCGTAGGTGTCTTCCGCGACGTCACGGCCGAACGCCGACTCGATCGCAGCGGCGAGGTCGGACGATGCGACGCGCGCACCCCGGTCCGCGCTTTCGACGGCCGGCCATGAGGCACGCAAGAACTCGTCCTGCGTCAGAGCGAGCAGCCCTGCGAGCAGAGGCAGCTCGTCCGGCGCGGAACCGTACAGCTCGCGCAGCAACCGGAATCCCGGCTCGTCGTCGAGGCCGTACAGCTCGCGCAGATGCCGGAGCACACGCAGCCGGCCCGTGTGGGTGGGGCGACCGAGGATGTTGAGCTCGACGATCGCGTGCGCGTACTCGTCGTACGACGACCCAGCAGGGACGAAGCGGAGGAGGTCGGACAGATACGGCAGCGAGATGGTGTGGCTCGACGTCGTGCGGCGGTGACCCAGTTCAAGGAGGTCGGGCGGCGTCATCGAGCGGGCTCCAGCGTCGCGGTGAGGCCATGTCGGCATGGCCATGTTGACATGGCTGACACTATCGCTGGCCGCAGACACGGTGGTCCGCGTGCCCTCAGTTCCACCCGCCGACGCCGACCTGTCGCGGGCCCTGGGTCACCGCCTGCGTGAGTTGCGCGAAGCAGCGGGCCACTCGCAGGAGAAGGTCGCGCAGGCCGCGGGCATCAGCCGCAACCACGTCCGGCTTATCTAGGCGGGTCTCTCCGACCGCCGGAGCCGCACACCGTGGAACCCCCACCTGTCGGTGCTCCTCGCGATGTGCGACGCCCTGGACGTCAGCGTCGTCGACCTGTTCTCCGGCGTCGACGAGATCGAGTACGACCCGCGCCCTCCCGGGCCGCGCGTGTGAGAAGAATCGGCCACGGCTCCTGGCCATTTCCTCTCACACGCAGGGTGGCTGCTCCTCGTGCCTGCGGGACGATCGGGGTGCTCGCCACTATCGTCGGGCTCGACCAGCGGTAACCGACGGACCTCCCCGCTCGTCTTGATGACGACGCGCCGGGACATGTCCCCGCCGCACGACCCTCGTGCTGCCCAGGGGACTTCCCGTGCCGACCGCCCGCTATCGCGGCGATGCCATCGCCCGCGCCACCGCCGACGACGACTCCGCCGTGGAACGCCACCTCGCGAGCCTGCTGACAGCGCAGGGCGTCCCGCCCGGCCCCTCGGAGCGGCGCTCGTGGCGCCGTTCGGTGCCCGCGCTCGCGCGGGACCTGACCGATGCGGGCCTGGTCAACGTGGAGGTGCTGCTCGAGCACCGGCTGCCGCTCAGCTCGAAGCGCACGGATGCCGTGCTCGCGGGGGTGCACCCGCGTACTGGCGAGCCGTCGTACGTCGTCGTCGAGCTCAAGCAGTGGACGCAGGCGCGGCGCTGGGAGGAGTCCACGACGCTCGTCGACGTCGCCGGTGCGCCGTACTGCCCGGTGCTGCACCCGGCCGTGCAGGTCGAGGACTATGTGCGGTACCTCGCAGACTTCGTGCGGGCACTCGAGGACGCGCCGCACACGATTACCGGGCTCGCCTACCTGCACAACGCGTCCGACGCGCCCGTCGCGGACCTGTTGACCGGTCCGAGCCCCGCACCCGTCTTCACCGGTCAGCGCCGCGGGCGGCTGCACGAGCACCTGCGCAGCGTGCTGTCGGTCGACGCGACCGGGGCACAGTCGGCGCAGGTCGCAGACGCGTTCCTGTCCTCGGCTGTCGGCCCGTCACGTCAGCTCCTCGGGGTGGCCGCCGACGAGATCCGCGACCGTGAGCAGTTCGTCCTCGTCGACGCGCAACGTGTCGCGTTCGAGCTGGTGCTGCGGGAGGTCGCCCAGGCGCGCCGGGCGGACAGCAAGTCGGTGGTGCTCGTGACCGGCGGGCCGGGGACCGGCAAGTCCGTGATCGCGTTGTCGCTGCTCGGCGAGCTCGCTCGCGAGGGCCGCACGGTGCTGCACGCGACCGGTTCCCGCTCGTTCACCCAGACGCTGCGCAAGGTCGCGGGTCGCGGTTCACCGCGCACCGCGAAGCTGTTCACCTACTTCAACGCGTTCATGGAGGCGGACCGCAACGGGCTCGACGTGCTGATCCTCGACGAGGCGCACCGCATCCGGGAGAAGTCCGTTCAGCGGTTCACGCCAGCGCGGCTGCGCGAGCGCGCCCGGCCGCAGGTCGACGAGCTGCTCGACGCCGCCCGCGTGCCCGTGTTCCTGCTCGACCAGCACCAGGTGGTGCGCCCGGGTGAGCTCGGGTCACCCGCGGACATCCGGGCCGCGGCCGCGCGGCGCGCGCTGCCGGTGCACGAGGTGCACCTGGACGCCCAGTTCCGCGCGGGTGGTTCGCAGGCGTACATCGACTGGGTGCTGCGGCTGCTGGGGCTTCGCGAGCCGGGCGTCGGTCCCGTGCCGTGGGTGGGTGACGCGGGTTTCGTCGTCGACGTGGTGGACTCCCCCGACGAGCTCGAGGGGCGGCTCGGCGCGTACCGCGACGCCGGGTACGGGGCACGCATGACCGTCGGGTACTGCTGGCCGTGGTCCGACCCCCGCTCGGACGGCTCACTGGTCCGACGTGCGCGTCGACGGCTGGTCGCGGCCGTGGAACCTGCGCGGTGACCGGGCGGTCGGCGGTGCGCCGCCCGCCACGCTGTGGGCCAGCGACCCGGCGGGGTTCGGGCAGGTCGGCTGCGTCTACACCGCACAGGGCTTGGAGTACGACTGGAACGGGGTGATCCTGGGGCCAGACCTCGTCTGGCGCGGTGCGCAGGGAGGTTGGTTCGCGCGGCGTGAGCACAACCGCGACCCGGACTTCCGTAGCCGCACCACCGTGTCCGACGACGAGTTCGCACACCTGGTCCGCAACGTCTACAAGGTCCTGCTCACGCGAGGCATGCGCGGCACCCTCATCCACTCCACGGATGCGGAGACACGCGACCTCCTGGGCTCGCTGGTGCATCCGGCCCGCTGACCGGCGCGTCGCCGTCCGCCCGGGACTGCGCACGGCGCCCATCCCGCCTCGCACGGCCCGTCACCTGCCCGCCTTGGTCCGCCCGCTCGACATCGCGTCGCCGGGTGGTCGGCGGCTACTGGGGCCTCGTCGGCAGCGTCGGCCGCGACTGCTCCAGGTTTGCTCCAAACAACTCCAAGCACTTGGAGCAAACTTCCGAGCACGGCTAGTCTGCCGACTGGCAGCGCACTCAACCACGGGAGGCTTCAATGAAGGTGCCCGCGGTTCCCCCGCCGCTCAACGTGCTCCTCGAGCACGGGGCCCGCACCGGACGGCTCCCCGCCGTGCTCGACGCCGACCCGCGGCCTCTCACGGACGAGTACGCCCCGTGGGACAAACTGCGCTTCCGCACACCACCTGACGGGCTCACGCACGACGAGTGGTGGCTCGCCGTCAGGCTGGCCCGGCACCAGGTCCAGCGCGAGCTGCCGACGCTGCGCGACGTCTCCGGCCGACCGTTCGTCTATGCACTGCCCGACGAGGTGCTGCGCCTGGTCGACGTCGTGAACCGGAACGCCTCGGGCTCGATCAGCGTCAGCGCACAGGTCACCAACCCCGCCACGCGCAACCGCTATGTGGTGTCCTCGCTCATCGAGGAGGCCATCACCTCGAGCCAGCTCGAGGGTGCCGCGACGAGCCGCCGGGTGGCGAAGGAGATGATCCGCTCGGGGCGCCCGCCGGTGGACCGCAGCGAGCGGATGATCCTGAACAACTACCGCGCGATGCAACGCGTCACCGAGCTGCGCGGTACCGAGCTGACGCCCGAGCTGGTGCTCGAGATCCACCGCATCGTGACCGATGGGACGCTGGACGACCCCGAGGCCGCGGGGCGGGTCCAGGACGACCAGGACCGTCGGGTGTCCGTGTGGGGGGACGGCGACCAGCTCCTGCACCGGCCGCCACCGGTCGAGCAGCTTCCCGCCCGCCTCGACGCACTGTGCGCGTTTGCGAACGACGACAGCGGGACCGCGTACCTCCCCCCGGTCCTGCGGGCCGTGGTCCTGCACTTCATGATGGGCTACGACCACTACTTCGAGGACGGCAACGGGCGCACGGCCCGAGCCATCTTCTACTGGAGCATGCTGCGCCAGGGGTTCTGGCTCGCGGAGTTCCTGACGATCTCGCAGATCCTCAAGGCTGCGCCGGCGCAGTACGCGCGTTCGTTCCTGCTGACCGAGCAGGACGGAGGCGATCTCACCTACTTCGCCCTCCACCAACTGGAGGTCCTGCACCGCGCCATCGACAACCTGCACCGTTACCTCGCCACGAAGGCCGAGGAGATGCAGGTGGCCCGACGCGACATCCGGACGATGCAGGGTCGGTTCAACCACCGACAGCTGGCCCTGCTCGAGCACGCTCTGCGTTCGCCGGGCGGCACGTACACGACGACCTCGCACGCCACGAGTCACGCCGTGACGATCGAGACGGCCCGCCAGGACCTGCACGCACTCGAGGACGCGGGGCTCATGGTCCGACGCCGCGAGGGCAAGCACTTTGCCTGGTCGGCCCCCGGCGACCTACCGGATCGCCTGCACCCCGCCGACTGAACTGCTCCAAACATCTGGTGCTGCTTGGACCAAACTTGGAGAACGGTGGCCCTGGCTCGTCGCGTCACGACCCGTTCGCCCGGCTATGAGCCATGCCTCGCGCGGCAGGATGTGCACGTGCTGACCATCGACGACATCGCCGCGTGGGACGCGGTCACCGCGTCGCGGGGCCGCGCGTACGCCCGCAGCGGGCGCGTCACGGTGCTGCGCTCGGGCCGCGGTCGGGTGGAGGCCGACGTCCAGGGCAGCGATCTGTACCGGGTCCACATCCGCCCTGACCTGCAGGACTACGCGTGCACCTGCCCTGTCGGCGGGTCGGGGGCACTGTGCAAGCATGTGGCGGCCGTCGTGGTCGTGCTCGCGGACGACGGGCAGGGGGCCCACGAGCCGGCGGAGTCCGACGAGATCACGGGCTGGCTCGACGCGCTCGACGCACCCGCGCTGCGTGCTCTGCTCGACGCGGCGCGCGACCAGCTGCCGGAGGTGGCGGACCTGCTCTCGCGCGCTTACGTGACGATCAGCGCCGACGTCGCACGGCTCGCCGCGGAGGTCGACGCGGTCCTGACGCCGCGTCGGTCGTTCTACGAGTACGGCGCCGCTCAGGCGTACGCCGACGCGGCGCTGGACCTCGTCGAGACCATCGAAGACGTCGCGGAGCGTTCAGCGACGCCTGAGCTGCTGAAGGCCGTGGAGCGCGCGTTGACGCTCGTGACGCGGGCGGCGTTGCGCAGCGACACGTCGTCGGGCGGCCACGGAATGGTGGTCGACCGGTTGCTGGCGGTCCATGCGCGGGTGGCGAACGCGCCGGGCGTGATGGTGTCGGCCAAGGACCGCAAACGTGTGGCGACCTGGTTGTTCCGATTCCGGTTCGACGGGAAGCAGGACGACTTCGACCCGGAGGTCGACCGGTACGCCGACGCCCTGGGCGCTGACGGCGTGTCCGAGTACCGCCGGTTGGTCGACGGCGCGGACGCATCCGGCACCGACGAGTTCGCGGTGCTGCACGCGCGCCAGAGGCTCGCGGTGCTGGACCGGGACGTCGACGCGATCGTCGCGACCTTCGGGCGCGGGCTGCCCGGGCAGGCGGCCGCGGTGGAGGTGGTCAGGGGTCTCGACGACGCCGGATTCTCCGCGGAGGCAGTCGCACACGCTCGGCGGGGCCTGGCGATGCCCGCCGGCCACCTGCACGCGCGGCTCGTCGACCGGGCCGTGCGCGGCGCGCTCGAGGCGGGCGCCGTGAGCGAGGCGGTCGAGATGCGCGCGGCACACCTGCAGCGGCAACCGAGCGCGACGACGTTCCTGGCGCTGCGGGACCAGGCTCGAGCCGCAGGGACGTGGGCGGCGCATGAGTCCGAGGCCGAGGAGCTGCTGCGCGGCGCCGACCCCGCAGGGTTGCTGTCGGTCCTGCTTCGTGACGGCCGCGACGACGAGGCGTGGGCGCTCGCCACCGCGGATCCGCACGCCGCACGGCACGACTGGCCGCAGCTGTGCCGCCTGCGCGCGCGGACGCATCCCGGTGAGACGCTGCCCCACTACCGCAGGATCGTCACCGAGGTCCTGAGCACGACAGGCCCGAAGAGCTACGCCGCGGCGGCGCGGCTGCTCGTCGCGATGCGCACCGCGGCTCAGGACGCGGGCCTTCGTGATGAGTTCGTGGACTTCATGGTCGAGGTGGTCGAGACGAACCGGCGCCGCCCGACGTGCATCGACCGGTTCGTCAGCGCAGGCTTGGTCACGCGCGACCGGACGGTGCGCCTGAGCTGAGTTTCCGAAACGATTCGGCCCGTTGTCGCACACTCGTCGGCTCCGCAGCCTGTACGGACACCGCCCCAGCCGGTGTAGCTGACCCTGCGGCGAGGACGCCGCGCACACGAACGAGGGTGATCCGACATGACACGGCACCGCACCATCCTCCGGACCGGGCGCGGCCTCGCCGCGGTCGTCGCCGGAGCCATCGCACTGGCCGTCATCCCGAGCGCCGCGCAGGCGCACGGCGGCCTCACCGACCCGCCGACCCGCACGTGGGCCTGCTACCAGGACGGCCTGGCCGGCGGCGCCGCGGCCGGCGAGGCCGGCAACATCAAGCCGCGCAACGCCGCGTGCGTCAACGCCTTCACCAACGAGGGCAACTACTCGTTCTACAACTGGTACGGCAACCTGCTCGGCACCATCGCGGGCCGCCACGAGACGATCCCCGACGGCAAGCTGTGCGGCCCGGACGCGAAGTTCGCCTCCTACAACACGCCGTCCTCCGCGTGGCCGACGACGAGCGTGAAGCCCGGCCAGCAGCTCACCTTCAAGTACGCGGCCGTCGCCCGGCACCCCGGCTACTTCACGACCTGGGTGACGAAGGACGGCTGGAACCCGTCCGAGCCGATCGGCTGGGACGACCTCGAGCCTGCGCCGTTCGACCGCGTGCTCAACCCGCCGCTGCGCGAGGGCGGGGTCGCCGGACCCGAGTACTACTGGGACGTGAAGCTGCCGACGAACAAGACCGGCAAGCACGTGCTGTTCAACATCTGGGAGCGCACGGACAGCCCGGAGTCGTTCTACAACTGCGTCGACGTCGACTTCAGCGGCACGACCTCCACGCCGACGCCTACTCCGACGCCCACCCCGACGCCGACGCCGACCCCCACGCCCACCCTGACCCCGACGCCGGGTCCGACCGGCACGCCGAACACGAGCCCGTCGCCCACCCCGACCCCGACCGTCACGACGCCCGCGCCGACCGACGGCCAGTGCGAGATCGAGGTCGACGTCTCCAACGCGTGGCCGGGCGGGTTCCAGGGCACGGTCACCGCGTTCAACGCGACGATGCAGCCCGTCAACGGCTGGACGGTGACGTGGACGTTCGCCAACGGTGAGACCGTGCAGCAGGCGTGGAACGCGAACGCCACCCAGTCGGGCTCGGTCGTCACCGCCAAGAACGTCGCGTGGAACGCGACGATCGCGCACCACAACGCGGTGTCGTTCGGCTTCATCGGCTCGGGCACGCCCGCCCCGGTCAAGGCGGCGACCCTCAACGGAGCCAGCTGCATCATCCGCTGACCCGCACGCACCACGGCAACTCGCGAGGTCGTGCGTCTCTCGTCAGGTCGCGCAGTCAACCGCGCGACTCCGCGAGAGACGCACGACTCCGCGAGAGACGCACGCCCCGGTCGGTCCGGGGCCGCAGGTGGCGCGGGGAAGGACGACGAGACCGGGACACCGCCCGCGGTGATCTGTCGGATCACCTGCGCCCGGCACCACGTCAGACATGCGTAGTACATTTGCTTCGTGTCGACCGTCACCAAGCGCGAGCTCAACCAGCACACCGCGCAGGTGCTCGAGCAGGTCACGCCCACCCACGAGGTCGTCGTGACCGAGCGCGGCGAGCCCCGCTGGCGTGTCACCGCCTACACCGAGCCCGCCGCGGGACTGTCCCGGCTCATCCGCGAGGGCCGGTACACGCCGCCGTCGGCGTCACCCGCTCCTTGGCACGACGGTGGCCCCGAATACACGCACGCGCAGGTGGACGCTCTGCTCGACGAGCTGAAGGGCGAACACTGACGTGTCGCTCGTGTACCTGGACTCCTCGGTCGCGCTGCGGACCATCCTGGGAGTACCCGAGCGCGCCCGCCTGCGGTCATGGCTCGACACCCCCGGGTACACGTTCGTCTCGTCGCGGTTGCTGCGCACCGAGGTGGTCCGGGTGCTGCGCCGCGAACGTCGCCCGCTCGTCGAGGGCGCTCCGCTGCTCGACCGGGTCGGCATCCTGGAGATGACCGCTCAGACCTTCGTCGTCGCCGAGTCCATCCAGTCGCACATCAAGACCCTCGACGCCCTGCACCTCGCGACCGCGCTGCTGATCGGCGAGCCCGTCACGGTGGCGAGCCACGACGCGACCATGAGGTCCGTCGCGGCCGAGCTCGGCCTCCCGGTGACCGACCCGGTCGAGCGGTAGCCGACGACGAGCGGCGTGAAGCCGGGTCACATGCCGTCGGGGCGGCGCTTCTGGGGGTAGACGGTGCGGCCCTCGGCGAGGTCGGCGACGAACGCCTCGATGCGCCGGGCCCGGGTCTCGGGCCGCTTGGCCTGGGTGACGCGCAGCAGGACCGCGAAGCGGTTCGCCGAGGTCAGCGCGTCGAACCAGGCGCGCGCGGCGGGCACGCCCTCGAGAGCCGCCGCGAGGTCGTCGGGCACCTCGATGCGGGCCGGGCCGTGGTAGGCGGCGTCCCAGCGGCCGTCCGCCTGCGCGGCCGCGACCTGGGCGCGGCCCGCGTCGCGCATGCGTCCCTCGCGCTCGAGCCGCGCGATGCGCTCGACGTTCACCGCCGACCAGACGCTGCGGGGGCGGCGCGGGGTCATGCGCAGGAGGCTGCTCTGCTCGTCGCGGCTGCGTCGCTGCCCGTCGATCCAGCCGAAGCACAGCGCCTCGTCGACGGCCTGGTCGTACGTCAGCTCGGTGACCGTGCCGCCCTTCTTGTGCGTCACGAGCCAGACGCCGGTCGTCTGCGTGTGGTGCTCGGCGAGCCACGCCCGCCAGGCGACGGCATCGGGGAGCAGCAGCACAGGGAGTTCGTCAGCCACCCCCCAACCCTCCCGCCCCCCACCCACATCCCCACCGCGAAAGTCGCGCGTCTCTCGCGGAGTCGTGCGTTTCTCGGTAGGCCGTGCAGATGAACGCACGACTGACCGAGAAACGCACGACCTAGCGAGGAACGCGCGACCCGGCGGGGCGGAAGCGGCGGGGTCAGCGGGTGAGGGTGCGGAGGACCTCTTCGGCGCGGTCGTCGCGGCCCGCGGCGCGGAGCACCGAGACGAGGGCCGAGGCCGCCTCGCCGCGAGGAGCGGCCTGGTGCGCGATCGAGAAGCCCTCGACCGCGGACTCCAGGTTCCACACCGCGTCGTCGACCTGGCCCAGGCCGTCGTGCAGGCGGCCCGCGAGCCAGAACGCGTGCGCGGCGTCGGCGACGTGCCCGGCACCGGCGTACGCCTCCGCGGCGCGGGTGGCGCGTGCGGCGGCCTCGGCGGCGCGCTCGGGGCCCGTGGACGCCAGGACCCGGGCCGCCGTGTCGTCGAGGTCGGCGCGCGCCCGGCGCCGGACCGCCTCGCGGCGCTCGGCCAGGCCCGCCCCGGCGACCTCGGCACCGGTGTCCGCGGGCGCGCCCGTGTCGGCGCCGGCCACGTCCGACGCGTCGAGCTCCGCGAGCAGCGCGTCGACGGCCGCGAGGACGGCCTGCGCGTCGCCGGTCGCGGCCGCGACGGGCGCCCACGCGACGACAACGGTCGTGACCACCTCGACGCCCACTCCCCCGGCACGCATCCGGGCCACCGCGGCGGGGTAGGTGGCGGCGGCGCCCTCGTCGTCGCCCGCCTCCTGCGCGCAGCGCGCGGCCTCGGCCAGCGCGAGCCCCGAGTCGGCCAGACGGCCGGCGGCCTCGGCGGACGCGGACTCCTCGAGCCACACGGCGGCGGCCGCGACGAGGTCGCCCTCGCGGACGAGCCGCTCGGCACGGTCCGGGCCGGACTCGACGGCGGTGACGAGCCCGGAGCCGTCGAGCAGACCGCCGGGCAGCGACGTGGGGTCGGCGCCGAGCGGACCGGCGCCCGCGTCGGTCAGGACGACCTCGGGGGCGGGCCGGACGGGCCGCGCCGCCGCGCCCGTCGGGATGACCGCGAGGTCGAGCGTCACGTCGGCGGGTCGGGTCTCGCGGGCCTCGGCGAGCCGCCGGGCGAACCGGTCGGTGCCGTTGCGCGCGTCGAACGCCGCCGCGAGCGCGGCCGCCTCCGTGACGCACCACGCGTGCAGCCCGGCGACGTCGGACGCGGCCACGCCCTCGAACGCGACCGGCTCCGCACCGGCCCCGGGCAGCAGGGCCGCGGTGCCGGCCACGACGTCGGTGAGGAAGTCGAACCGGGCGTTCGGGGTGTCCGCCGCGAGCAGCAGGTGCGCGTCCTCGGTCAGGGCACGCAGCGCGCGGCGGGTCTGGCCGCCGCGCGCCAGCAGGACGAACCGTGCGCCGCGGGCGCCGGTCATGTCGGACGGCGAGCCCGCGAGCGCCGCGACGGCGCGCCGGTGCGCGGCGACGGCCTCGTCGGCCCTGCCCGCGTCGAGGTGCACGAGCGCGAGCGTCGAGAGCATGTCGGCCGGCTCGGTCGCGCACGTGACACCCGAGTCCAGGGTCTGCTGGATGAGCCGCACGGCCTCGTCGTGGTCGCCGCGCGCGACGAGGTACGACGCGCGGTCACCGGGGTCGCACGCGCGGCACTGCGAGTAGTCGTCGCGCGGTGTGCGGACCCACTCCTCGTAGAGCGCGTCGACGTCGTCGGAGCCGCGCAGGCGCGCCCACCCGAACGCCTCGAACGCGACGGCGTCCCTCCCGAGGCCCGCGAGCGCGTAGCGGCGCTCCATGTCGGCGAGCGTCGCCTCGATCTGCTCCGCGGGGATGTCGGGGAAGTCCGACAGGTGCCCGACCATCCACTTGAACGACCAGAACAACCCGTGGGTGTCCTCGGCGTCGAAGTGCTCCGGGTGCTCGTCGTACCAGCGCACGGCCTTGGTGAACGGCAGGTACGCGCGCTCGACCTCGCCGCCCCAGACGAACGACTCGACGAGCACGTTGAGCGCGTACGCGCGGACCTCGTCGGGCCCCTCGGCCTCGACCAGCCGCACCTGCTGCTCGGCGGCCTGCGTGCGGGCGATGCCGTACGGCATCTTGCGCACGCGGGAGATCTCCCGGTTCGCCTCGTCGGTCGAGCGCGTCACACGTCCTCCTGGGTCTCGTCGGGCAGGGCGGCACCGGGCCGCGTCAGCCCCGCCTCGAGCAGCACGCTCATGGCGTCGTTCATCAGCTCGGCCTCACGCGCGCGCAGCGGCTCGCCCGCGAGCAGCACGGCGGTGACGTACATCGACCGGACGCCCGCGGCGAGCACCGGGTCGGCCGGGTCGGCGGCGAGCAGCCGCCGCACGGTGGGGTTCGCGTCGTTCACGACGAGCCGGCGGGCGGGCTCGTCCTCGCCGCTGACGAAGCCCGCGAGGACGCCGCCCCACAGGTCGTCCTGCGCGGCGACGGTGCGACGCACGTCCTGCTGGTGCTCGCCGTCGCGGTCCTGCAGGAGCACCGCGGGGACCTCGGCGGGCTCGAAGCTGCGCAGGACGAGCGCGCAGTCGAGCGGCCGGACCACCGCGGCGGCGGCCTGCACCTGGTCGAGCACCTCGAGCTCTCGGTGCGGCTCGACGGCGCCGAGCACCTGCGCGACGTCCTGCGCGCGCAGCTCACGGACCTGCCAGCCGGGGCGCAGCGCGAGCCGGGCGAGCAGCTCGTCGTCGTACACGTAGCCCGCGTTGACGACCGTCATGCCCTGTGCGCGCGCGACGGGGGCGACGCGGCGGAAGTCCTCGACGCGCGTGGTGTGCAGCACCTCGCCGACGTCCGTGCGGACCTGCGCGAGGGTCGTCGCGCCGTCGGTGGTCTCGAACGGCAGGACCTGCGCGACGAGGTCCAGCACCTCGTCGTCCGTGGTCGCGAGCGAGCGCAGCGCGAGGTGGTGGGTGGAGACGATGCGTCGGGTCGTCGCGGGCGGCATGCCCGCGGCGGCGGTGAGGTAGGGGTCCGACGAGCCCGCGAGGCCGGTCGACGACGCCGTCAGGGCCGCGACGGTCCACGCGCGCACCTGGGCGGCGAGCGCCTCCTGGGTCGCGAGCAGCAGCTCGTCGCCGTAGAGCTGCTCGCGTGACGCGGTGGGGCGCAGCACGCTCGTGTCGACCACGCACCGGACGAAGAACGCCCACTCGGGCAGCAGGTCGTCGACGTGCGTGCCGAGCAGCATGCGCTTGAGGTAGACGCGGTGGCGGCTGCCGGCCCCGGGCGGGACCGCGGTGGGCAGCACGAACGCGACCCCGGTGAGCCCGGCCAGGGGCACCGACAGGTCGATGTGCGCGAGCGGCGTGAAGCCCAGCGTCCGCTCGCAGTACGCCGCGAGCGCGGCGGTGCGCGCGGCCTCGTCGGGGTAGGTCGCGAGCCACGGCAGGGACGGCTCGGAGACCCGCCGCCACGCGGTGGCGGGCGCGCCGCCCGTGACGTCGGGCAACGGCACCTCGACCGCGACGTCCACGGGCAGCAGGCTGCCGAACTCCTGGGCGAGGGCGACCACCGTGTCGGCCGACAGCCAGTGCTCGGCGTCGCGGCGCGCGCGCAGCCGCACGGTCGACCCGGCGGGCACGTCCGCGTCGCGCGGCAGCACCGTCAGGTCGTAGCGGCCGCCGGCGTACCCCACCCAGCGCACGGGCGGCTCGTCGGTCTCGACCGCGGAGCGGGAGACGAGCTCGATCTCGTCGGCCACCATGAACGCGGACAGCAGGCCGATGCCGAACTGCCCGAGGAACTCCTCGCGGCCCAGCCCGAGGTCGAGGTCACGCTTCGACGAGCGGCCGACGGTCGCCAGCAGCTCGGTCGCCTGCGCGGGCGTGAGCCCGATCCCGGTGTCCGTGACCTCGAGCGTGCCGCCCGGCCCGGGGCGCAGCCGCACCCGGGCCGGGGCGTCCGCGTCGTGCAGGCGCCGGGCCGTGATCGCGTCGACGCCGTTCTGCAGCAGCTCGCGCACGTAGACGCGCGGGCCGGAGTACAGGTGCCGGGCGAGCAGGTCGACCACGCCGCGCAGGTCGACCTGGAAGGCACGACCCGCGGCGGTGAGGTCCTCGCTCACGCGCCGCCCTGCTCCTGCTCGGCCGCCTCCTGCTGGGCCCGCGCGGCCGCGGCCTGCTCGGGGTACTTCTCGTCGAGGTGCTCGAACAGCTGCAGGCTCGTCGAGATCGCGCACGCGAGGTGCAGGTCGACCTGCGCGTCGCTCACGCCGTGCTCGTAGTCGACGGTGTGCTCCGCGTAGACGCCGAGCACGTCGTCCTCGACGCGCACGTACCCCTTGGGCCACAGCCGGTCCGCGTTCCACGCGTTGACGACGCGCGTGACCTCGTCGAGGTGCTCGACGCCGATCACCCGGTTCCAGCGGCCGCGGGTCTGCAGGTACTCGCCCTTCTGGCCCAGGACGAAGAAGTAGAACAGGTGGCCGTCCCAGACGCCGCCGACGTCACCGTCGTCGTCGATGCCGTAGTTCAGCTCGCGCGCGTCGAGGCTCGCGGTGATCCGGTCGCGGCTGAGCGGCGCGAGGCCCTCCTGCGGTCCCGTGACGTCCTTGGTGAAGAAACCCATGATCTCCCCGCTCTGCCGGGCCGCCGCGCCGGGTGCGCTGGTCGTCGAGCCCGGGACGAGCCTAGACAACCCGGGCGGCGTCCGGACGTGGTGGTCCAGGACCCGGCCGCGCACCGCGTCCGGCGACCTCACAGCAGGCCCGTGGGCGCTGTGCGTCCACGTGGGCCGTACGGCCCGATAAGCACGACCCCCGTCGTCGAAAATGGCCGCATGAGGGAGCAGCAGGAGCCCGGGCGCGTGGTCGTCGTCGGGGCCGGGATGGTGGCGCACCGGTTCGCGGAGCAGATGGTCGCGCGCGGCGGGGGGTGGCAGCTGACGGTCGTCGGCGACGAGCCGTACGCGCCGTACGACCGCGTCCACCTGTCCGACGCGATCACGGGCGCGAGCGTCGAGGACCTCACGCTCGACCCGTCGGTGTGGGACGACGAGCGCGTCGAGCTCGTCACGGGCGACGCGGTCGCGACCCTCGACCGCGACGCGCAGACCGTCACGACGCGCTCGGGCCGGGTCGTCGCGTACGACGACCTGGTGCTCGCGACCGGCTCGTGGCCGTGGGTGCCGCGCACCGACGGCGCCGACCTGCCCGGCGTCCTGGCGTACCGCACGCTCGACGACATCAACGCCATCACCGGTTGGGTCGCGCGCCGCCGCGCGGAGCTCGGCCGCCCGGTCCGGGGCGTCGTCGTGGGCGGTGGGGTGCTCGGGCTCGAGGCCGCCGCCGCGCTGCAGAACCTGGGCGCGAGCGCGACGGTCGTCGAGTTCGCGGACCGGCTCATGGCGGTGCAGCTCGACGCGGGCGGCGGCGAGGCGCTGCGCGTCCTGGTCCGGGACACGGGCATCGACGTGCGCACGACGACCGCGGCGTCCCGTGTGCTCGCCGGGCCGGACGGCACGGTCGCCTCGCTCGAGCTGTCGACCGGCGAGGTGCTGGACGCGGACGTCGTGGTGTTCTCCACCGGCATCCGCCCGCGCGACCGCCTCGCGCGCGAGTCGGGGCTGGGCATCGGCGAGCGCGGTGGCGTGCTCGTCGGCCCGACGTGCCGCTCGTCCGACCCGCGCGTGTGGGCGATCGGCGAGTGCGCGTCGCACGACGGCGAGTGCGCGGGCCTCGTCGCGCCGGGCAACACGATGGCGGACGTGGTCGTCGACCAGCTGTTCGGCGGCACGACGACGTACGAGCGGCCCGCGGACGGCACCAAGCTCAAGGGTGTGGGCGTCGAGGCCGCGAGCTTCGGCGACGTGCTCGCCCTGACCCCCGGCGCGCTCGAGGTGACGTTCGCGGACCCCGTCGCGCGCACGTACCGCAAGCTCGTGGTGTCCGACGACGCGCGCACGCTGCTCGGCGGCGTGTTCGTCGGCGACATCGCGCTGTACTCGTCGCTGCGCCCACTGCTGGGCCGCGCGCTCGGCGCCGACCCGTCCGCGTTCCTCGCGCCCGAGGGCGGTGCGCCCGCGACGCTCGACGTGCCCGACGACGTCGTGGTCTGCTCGTGCGCCAACGTCACCGCCGGCACGATCCGCGGCGCGGTCACCGAGCACGGCTGCCGCTCGGTCGGCGAGGTCAAGACGTGCACGCGTGCCGGCACGGTCTGCGGCTCGTGCGTGCCGATGGTGACGACGATCGTCAACCGCTCGCTCGAGCAGGCGGGCGTCGCGGTGTCGAACGCGATGTGCGAGCACTTCGCGATGCCGCGCGCCGAGCTGTTCGCGCTGGTGCGCGCGGGCGCGGAGCGGACCTTCAGCGAGATCGTGGCGGCGCACGGCACGGGCCGCGGCTGCGCGATCTGCCGGCCCGTGGTCGCCTCGATCCTGTCCTCGCTCGGCGTGGGGCACGTGCTGCAGCCCGACCAGGCGGCGCTGCAGGACACCAACGACCACCTGCTGGCGAACCTCCAGAAGGACGGCACGTACTCCGTGGTGCCGCGCATGCCGGGCGGTGAGGTCACGCCCGACAAGCTGCTCGCGTTCGCGCAGGTCGCCGCGGACTTCGGGCTGTTCACGCGCGTCACCGGCGCGCAGCGGCTCGGCATGTTCGGCGCGCGCCAGGACCAGCTCCCGGAGATCTGGCGGCGGCTGGTGGAGGCGGGCTTCGAGTCCGGGCAGGCGTACGGCAAGTCGCTGCGAGCGGTCAAGACGTGCGTGGGCTCGACGTGGTGCCGGTTCGGCGTGCAGGACTCGTCGTCCATGGCCGTGCGGCTCGAGCTGCGCTACCGCGGGCTGCGCAGCCCGCACAAGTTCAAGGTCGGCGTCTCGGGCTGCGCGCGCGAGTGCGCCGAGGCGCGCGGCAAGGACGTGGGCGTCATCGCGACCGCGCAGGGCTGGAACGTGTACGTGGGCGGCAACGGCGGGTTCACGCCCCGGCACGCCGAGCTCCTCGCGGAGGACCTCGACGACGACACGCTCGTGCGCGTGATCGACCGGTTCCTCGCCCTGTACATCCGCTCCGCCGACCGCCTCCAGCGCACCGCGCCGTGGGTCGCGGCGTACCCGGGCGGCATGGCGGCGCTGCGCGCCGTCGTCGTCGAGGACCGCGACGGCGTCGCGGCCGAGCTCGAGGCCGAGATCGAGCGGCACGTCGCCGGGTACGTCGACGAGTGGCGCGCGACCCTCGACGACCCCGCGAAGGTCGCGCAGTTCACGCCCTACCTCAACGCGCCCGAGCGCACGGACCCCGACCTCGCGTACGTCCCGCGCCGCGGGCAGCGGGTGCCGCTGCCGCTCGAGGTCGTGGCCGCGCCGCCGGAGGGCCGGGCGACGACCGCCGTGGCCGAGCGGGTGTGCACGCTCGACGCCCTCACGCCGGAGCGGGGCGCGGGCGTGCTGGTGGGCGGGTCCGTGCCCGTCGCGGTGTTCCGTCTGGCCGACGACCGCGTGCTCGCGGTGCAGCAGCGTGACCCGTTCAGCGGCGCGAACGTCCTGTCCCGCGGCATCGTCGGGGACCGCGGTGGGCGGCCCACGCTCACCTCGCCCATGCACAAGCAGGTGTGGGACCTCGAGACCGGGCAGTGCCTGGACCCGGTCGGCAAGGACCCGCAGGACCTGCGGGTCTACCGCGTGACCGTCGACGGGGGCGACGTGCTGCTCGGCTCGTGACGCGGGTCGGGGTGCCTCGTCGGGCCGGTCAGCGCGCGATGCGCCAGACCAGCTCGCGCCCGAACGGCTCGGCGAACCCCAGGTGCTCGTACATCGCGCGTCCGTCGGGTGTCGCGGACAGTCCGACCCGCGTCACCTCGGTCTCGTCGTGGAACCACCGCATCAGCGTCATGACGCACGCGCGCGCGTAGCCGCGGCGCCGGTGCGCGGGCTCGGTCGACACGTTGAACACGTGCCCCCGCCGGCCCGACGGGTTCCACGGCTCGGGCGCGTGGTCCTGGAAGTCACCGACGGCGCACGCGACCGGGCCGCTGCTCCCGTCGGTCGCCTCCCCGTCGACGACGAACGCCACGACGGTCCCCGCCGCGAGGCGCTGCGCGAACCACCGCGTGCACGCGTCCTGCCACGCCCTCTCGTCGGCGCCCGGCACGTCCATCGCGGCGAGCATGACGCGGCGCAGCCGCGTGAGGGCGACGGCGTCCCGCGGGTCCGCGCGGCGCACCGCCACGCGCGTGAGCACGCGCTCGTCGGACGCGGGGCGCGCCTCGCGGTGGTCACCGCCCGCGGACTGCGGCAGCACGGCCGCGGGAGCGGTGCGGAACCGGGTCGCCACCTCGTCCGCCAGCGCCGCGTCGAGGCGGTCGCGCATCGACGCCGACAGCGGCGGCAGCGCGTCGAGCGCGAACCACGCGGCCTCGAGGTTCTCGCCGTCGGCCGGGTGCGGCTCGCCGCCCGTCCACTCCAGCAGGAACACGAGGTCGAGGTACTGCGCCTGGTCGCCGTTCGCGTACGTCATGGGCGCGACGACCTCGACCAGTGCGAGACGCACCGCGCGCGCGTGCACCGCAGCCTCCTCGAGCACCTCGCGCGCCGCCGCGACCGCGGGTTCCTCACCCGGGTCGACGATGCCCGTCACGGGAGTCCACGCACCGTTGTCGGCGCGGCGCACCAGCAGCACCTCGCGGGACGACGAGCCGGGCACGTCGCGCACGACGACCGCGGTGACGCCCGTGAGCCACAGCGGGTCGGTGCCGATCTTGTCCCGCAGCGCGAGGATGAAGTCCGGCGTCGCCACTCAGGCACCCGCGTGCGTGCCGTCGACCGCGTACGGCTCGATCGCCGCGACCTCGTCGTCGGTCAGGGGCGGGGCCGCGAGCGCCGCGACGTTGTCCTCGAGCTGCGCGACCGACGACGCGCCGACGAGCGCGGACGTGACGCGCGCGTCCCGCAGGACCCAGGACAGCGCGAGCTGCGCGAGCGACTGCCCGCGCCCCGCGGCGATCTCGGCGAGCGCGCGCGCCCGCTCCAGGTAGGTGGGCGAGATCGCGTCGGGCGTCAGGAAGTGCCCGACCGACGCGCGCGACCCGGCGGGCACCGACCCCGACAGGTACCGGCTGGTCAGCAGACCCTGCTGGAGCGGCGAGAACACGATCATCCCGACGCCCAGGTCGCCCACGGCGTCCAGCAGCGTCTCGCTCTGCCCGTCGCCTACCTGCTCGACGTGCCGGTTGAACATCGAGTAGCTGGGCTGGTGGATGAGCAGCGGCGTGCCCAGGTCCGCGAGGATCCGCGCGGCCTCGCGGGTGGCCGACGGCGTGTAGTTGGAGATGCCCGCGTACAGCGCCCGGCCCGACGTGACAGCGGTGTGCAGCGCGCCCATGGTCTCCTCGAGCGGCGTGTCGGGGTCCATGCGGTGCGAGTAGAAGATGTCGACGTAGTCCAGGCCCGTCCGCGCGAGGGACTGGTCGAGCGATGCGAGCAGGTACTTGCGCGAGCCGCCGTCGCCGTACGGACCGGGCCACATGTCGTAGCCGGCCTTGCTCGAGATGACGAGCTCGTCGCGGTAGGGCCGCAGGTCGGCGGCGAGCACGCGCCCGAAGCTCTCCTCCGCCGAGCCGTACGGCGGGCCGTAGTTGTTCGCGAGGTCGATGTGCGTGACGCCCAGGTCGAACGCGCGGCGCAGCACCGCGCGCTGCGTGTCCAGCGGCGTGCCGTGCCCGAAGTTGTGCCACAGCCCCAGCGACAGGCCCGGCAGCCGCAGCCCGCTGCGCCCGACCCGGCGGTACGTCATCGCGTCGTAGCGCGTCTCGTCGGCACGGTAGGCGGGCTCGGTGGCCATGGGGGTGGGTCCTCTCGTCGGGCGGTGCCTCAGCACGCTATCCGACGCCGAGCGCGGGCCCGGACCTCAGGTGCGCGACGGTGTGGACTCGCGCAGCACCACGTGCGTGGGCACCTCGACGACGCGCGGCGCACCGTGGCCCGCCTCGAGCACGAGCCGCATCGCCTCGGCCCCGACGTCCTCGAGCGGGATGCGCACCGTGGTCAGGCCGGGCACCACGTCGCGCAGCGTCGTGATGTCGTCGAACCCCGCGAGCGCGAGGTCGTCGGGTACGACGAGGCCCGCGGCACGGACCGCGGCGAGCGCGCCGAGCGCCATGACGTCGTTGACGGCGAACACCAGCTGCGGGCGCTCGCCCGACTCGAGCAGGTGGGTCATGGCCCGCCCACCGCCCTCGTGGTCGAACCGGCCGACGAGCACCCGCTCGTCGGGGACGGGTGCGCCGAGCGCGGCGAGCTCGGCGGTGAAGGCGTCGCGGCGCTCGCGTGCGGTCAGGTGGTTCGTGGGCCCGCCGAGCACCGCGACGTCGCGGTAGCCGCGCTCGTGCACGGCGCGGGCGAGCGCGCGGGCACCCTCGACGTTGGCGATGTGCACCGCGTCGGTGCCGAGCACGGGCTGGCCGATGACCGCTGCGGCACCGCCCGACGTCATGTACCCGTCGAGCGCGTCGCGCAGCGCGGTCGTCGCGCCCTCGTCGTCGTACCGGGACCCGGCGATGACGATCGCGCGGGCCCGCTGACGCCGCAGCAGGCCGACGATGTCGACCTCACGCGACGGGTCCTGCTCGGTGCTCGCGAGGATGACCTGCAGCCCGGCCCGGCCCGCGGCGTGCGCGACGCCGCGGGCGATCGTCGAGAAGTACGGGTCGGCGATGTCGTGCACGACGAGCCCGACGGACGTGGTGCGGCCGCGCGCCATGGCCTGCGCGTTGGCGTCCGGCGAGTAGCGCAGGCGCTCGGCGGCGGCGAGCACCCGCGCACGCAGCTCCGGCCCGACGGTGCGGGTGGGGCTGCCGTTGATCGCGCGGGAGGCGGTGGCGAGCGAGACGCCTGCCTCGCGGGCGACGTCGCTCAGCGTCACGGGTCCGGCCATGCGCACGAGACTAGGGGACCGCCCGACGGGAAAGCGGTATCCTTCGGGCGATCCCACTCGGCACGGCTCACCCCCGAGGATGACGATGACCGAACGTTCCGCCGGCGTGCTCGTGCTGCGCGACGACGACCACGTGGGCGTCGCGACGCGCGACCTGCCCGCCGGCACCGCCGTGCCGCTGCCGGGCGGTACGACGCTCGTCGTCCGCCACGGCATCCCCCGCGGGCACAAGGTCGCGCTGCGCGCGGTCCCCACGGGCGGTCCCGTGCACAAGTACGGGCAGTCGATCGGCCGCGCGACACGCGACATCGCACCCGGCGACCACGTCCACACGCACAACCTCGGCATGGCCGACGACGAGCGCACCTACGAGGTCGGCACCGCGCGCACCCCGCTGCCCGTGCCCGCGCAGCCCCGCACGTTCGACGGGTACCGCCGCGCCGACGGCCGCTGGGGCACGCGCAACTACGTCGGCATCGTGACCTCGGTCAACTGCTCCGCGTCGACCGCACGCCTCGTCGCCGACCAGTTCCGCGGCCGGGTCCTCGACGCGTACCCGCACGTCGACGGCGTCGTCGCGCTCACGCACGACACGGGCTGCGGCCTGGTCCCGACGAGCGAGGGCGCGCAGCTCACGCTGCGCACGCTGCGCGGCTACGCCGACCACCCCAACATCGCCGCGCTCCTGGTGCTCGGCCTCGGCTGCGAGATGCTCCCGCCCGCCGCGGTCCTCGACGGCCTCGACCTGCCCGCCGACAAGCCCGTGCGCGTCCTGTCCATCCAGGAGACCGGCGGCATCCGACGCACCGTGCGCGCGGGCGTCGCCGCGATCGAGGAGATGCTCCCCGGCATCGACGCGCTGCGCCGCGAACCCGCGCCCGTCTCCGAGCTCGTCCTCGGCCTCAACTGCGGCGGCTCCGACGGCTACTCCGGCATCACCGCCAACCCCGCGCTCGGCCGCGCGTCCGACCTGCTCGTCGCGCACGGCGGCACGAGCGTCCTCGCCGAGACGCCCGAGGTGTTCGGCGCCGAGCACCTGCTCCTGCGCCGTGCGGTGTCCCGCGACGTCGCACAGCGCCTGCTCGACCGCATCGACTGGTGGAAGCAGTACACCGCCGCGGGCGGCGGCACCCTCGACAACAACCCCTCCCCCGGCAACAAGGCAGGCGGGCTCACGACGATCCTCGAGAAGTCGCTCGGCGCGGTCGCCAAGGGCGGCACCGCGGACCTCACCGCGGTCTACGAGTACGCCGAGCGCGTCACCACCCGCGGCCTCGCGTTCATGGACACCCCCGGCTACGACCCGGTGTCCGTCACCGGGCTCGTCGCGGGCGGCGCGACGGTCGTCGTGTTCACCACGGGCCGCGGCTCGGTGCTCGGCTGCAAGCCGACCCCGTCCATCAAGGTGGCGACGAACACCGCGACGTACCTGCGCATGACCGAGGACATGGACCTGAACGCGGGACGGATCGTCGACGGGACCGCGACCCTGGAGCAGGTCGGCCAGGAGATCTTCGACCTCGTCGTCGAGGTCGCGTCCGGCCGGCAGACGGTCTCCGAGGAGCTCGACCTCGGCGCCGACGAGTTCGTCCCCTGGCAGCTCGGCGCAGTCACCTGAGCCGAGGCCCTCGACGGCGGCAAGGGTGCGGGCGGGCTCGTCGTGCCAGAGGAGGAAGTGCGACGAGCCCGCCCGCGCGGCCGCGCGCCCGGTCGGCACCGGGCGCGCGTCTCAACAGGGGGCGTAGGACTCGCGGGGCAGGTGCAGGGCCAGGTCGACCGCGGTCTCGACGGCCTCGTCGAGGTCGAGGCGGTGCTCGGCGACGAGCCGGGCGAGGAAGCCGGCGTCGATGCGACGCGCCAGGTCGTGGCGAGCGGGGATGGAGCAGAACGCACGCGTGTCGTCGACGAAGCCCGTGGTGTTGTAGAAGCCCGCGGTGTCGGTGACGGCCTCGCGGAAGCGACGCATGCCGTCGGGGGTGTCGAGGAACCACCACGGCGCGCCGAGCCGGACGGCCGGGTAGACGCCGGCGAGCGGCGCGAGCTCGCGGGAGAACGCGTCCTCGTCGACGGTGAACAGGACCATGCGCAGGTTCGGGTGGTGCCCGAACGACTCGAGCAGCGGGCGCAGGGCGCGCGTGAACTCGGTGGGGACGGGGATGTCGTAGCCGACGTCGGGTCCGCGCGCGGCGTGGACCGCGGGGTCGTGGTCGCGCAGGACGCCCGCGTGCAGCTGCAGGACGAGGCCGTCCTCGCCGGCCATGCGCGCCGTCTCGTGGAGCATGTGGCCGGCGAACGCGGCGGCGGCGGCGGGCTCGACCTGCCCGCGCAGCGCGGCGGTGACGATGCGCTCGGCCTCGGCGTCGGTCAGCGGGGTCGCGTCGGCGCGCAGGTGGCCGTGGTCCGACGAGCGTGCGCCGGCGGCCTTGAACGCGCGGCGCCGCTCCTCGAGCGCCTGGACCAGCAGGCGGTACGACGAGATCTCGTAGCCCACGCGGGCCTCGAGCGCGCGCAGGGCGGCCCGCCAGCCGGGCCGGTCGAGGTGCACGACGGCGTCGGGGCGGAACGTGGGCACGACGCGGTCGCCCCAGCCGTCGGCGGCGAGGCGCGCATGGTCCTCGAGGCCCGAGTCGGCGGGGTCGGTGGTGGACAGGATCTCGAGGTTGAACCGCTCGAACAGCGCGCGCGGCCGGTACTCGGGCTGTGCGAGGCGGTCGACCAGGTGGTCGTAGACGCGGTCGGCCGACGCGGCGGACAGCGGCTCGGTGACACCGAACACCTCGACGAGCTCGTGCTCGAGCCACAGCCGCGTGGGCGTGCCGCGGAACAGGTGCCAGCGCGAGGCGAACGTGCGCCAGATCGCGCGAGGGTCGGTCTCGACCGGCACGCCGTCGCGGCGCGGCACTCCGAGCGCGTCCTGCGGGACGCCCTGCGAGATCAGCATGCGGACCAGGTAGTGGTCGGGGACGACGAGGAGCGCGGCCGGGTCGGGGAACGGCTCGTCGTCCGCGAGCAGCGCGGCGTCGACGTGCCCGTGCATGGAGACGAGCGGCAGGTCGCGCGTCTGCTCGAAGATCTCGCGGGCCAGGGGACGCAGCGTCGGGTCTGCGGGGAGCGCGCGGTCGGGGTGCAGCGTGCGGGTCGTCGTCGTCATGCTCGCGCCTCTCGGGACATCGCGGCTCTGAAACATCCTGAACGCGCATTCACGTGGTCGACCGCGCGTCTCAAGCACGGCAGACGCTACACGGCAAGCGCTTCCCCGGCTAGGGTGTGCCGTGATGAAATCGCGTTCATCGACATCCGGGCCCGACGAGGGCGTCCGGCACCCCTGATCCACCGGTCGACGACGACCGCCCCGAGGAGGTCCACGTGGTCACGACGCTGCGCGACGTCGCGCGAGCCGCCGGGGTCTCCCCCGCGACCGCCTCGCGCGCCCTGACGCACCCCGAGCTCGTCGCTCCCGGACGCCGCGTGCTCGTCGAGCGCGCGGCCGCGGCTCTCGACTACCGGCCGAACCGCGCCGCGCGCGAGCTCGCGAGCGGCCGCACCGGCAACCTCGCGGTCGTCGTCCCCGACATCGCCAACCCGTTCTTCGCGGGGCTCGTCAAGGGCGTGCAGGCCCGCGCGCGCGAGCTCGGGTGCGGGGTGTTCGTCGCGGACGCCGACGACGACCCGCGCCTCGAGGCCGAGCTCGTCGCGCAGGTCGGCGCGCAGGCGGACGGCACGATCCTCGCCTCGCCCCGGATGTCCGACGACGAGGTCGCGCGCCTGCCCGACGACCGGCCGTTCGTGCTGGTCAACCGCCGCCACGACGCGCACGCGTCGGTGGTCGTCGACAACACCGACGGCATGCGCCAGGCCGTGCGGCACCTGCACGCGCTCGGGCACCGGCGCATCGGGTTCGCGGGCGGGCCGGCCGGGTCGTGGTCGGACGCGCGGCGGCGCGACGGGCTCGAGGTCGCGGCGCACGGGCTGCACCGGCTCGAGGTGGTCGACCTCGGCGCCTTCCCGGCGACGACCGGGGGCGGCACCGCCGCGGCGGACGTCGTCGCGGCGGCCGGGGTGACCGCGGTGCTCGCGCACAACGACCTCGTCGCGCTCGCGCTGCTGGACCGGCTGCGCACGCGCGGTGTCCGGATCCCCGAGGACGTATCGGTCGTCGGGCACGACGACACGGTCGCGGTGCTCGGCAGCCCGCGCCTGACGACGGTCGCCGTGCCGCTCGCCCGCCTGGGCCGCGCGGCGGTCGACCGCCTGCTCGACGACGACCCCGGCCCCGACGTCCCGCTGCCCGTCGAGCTCGTCGTGCGCGCGTCGACGGCACCGACCACCGCGCCGACCACCGCACCCACCCGAGAGGCCCTGTCGTGACCGCACGCCTGTCCCGCGCCACGCTCGCCGACGCGCTCCCACGGCCCGGCGTCAGCGGCCCGCCGCTCGTGCCCGCGCGCACCGGCATCGTCCACCTGGGCCTCGGGGCGTTCCACCGCGCGCACCAGGCCGTGCTCACCGAGGACGCCGCGGCCGCGGCGGACGACGACCGCTGGGGGATCCTCGGGGTCACGCAGCGCTCGGCGCGCGTCGTCGACCAGGTCGCGCCGCAGGACGGGCTGTACGGGGTGCTGACGCTCGACCGCGACCGCGAGGACCTGCGCGTGGTCGCCGCGCTGCGCGAGGCGGCCTTCCCGGGTCCGCCCGGGTCCGGGACGGCGCGCGTGCTCGCGACGGTCGCGTCGCCGGACGTGCACGTCGTGACGCTGACCGTCACGGAGAAGGGCTACCGGCTGGGTGCGGACGGGCGCGCGGACCTGTCCGACGAGGGCGTGCTCGCCGACCTCGCGGCCCTGCGCGGCCGCAGCGACGCCCCGGCCCGCTCGGCCACGGGGCTGCTCGTGCGGGCGCTCGACCGGCGGCGGCGCGCGGACGCCGGGCCGCTGACGGTCGTGTGCTGCGACAACCTCACGGGCAACGGCCGCGTGCTCGCGCGCATGGTCGACGACCTGCTCGCCGCGACCGGCGACGACGACCTGCGCGCGTGGGTCGCGGCGTCGGTGCGCTTCCCGTCGACGATGGTCGACCGGATCGTCCCCGCGACGACCGCGGAGCACCGCGAGCGCGCGCAGCGGCTGCTCGGGCTGCTCGACGAGGCGCTCGTCGTGGGTGAGCCGTTCACGCAGTGGGTGGTCGAGGACGCGTTCGCCGGGCCGCGGCCCGCGTGGGAGAAGGCGGGTGCGACGCTCACCGCGGACGTCGAGCCGTACGAGCGCGCCAAGCTGCGGCTGCTCAACGCGACGCACTCGCTGCTCGCGTACGCGGGTGCGCTGCGGGAGCACGTGACGATCGCGCAGGCCGTCGAGGACGACGAGCTGCGCGCGTGGGCGACCGCGTTCACGGACACCGACGTGCTGCCGACGCTCGAGGCGCCGGACGGTGCGGACCTGGTCGCGTACCGGGATTCGCTGCTGCACCGGTTCGCGAACCCGGCGACGGGGCACACGACGGTGCAGGTCGCGATGGACGGTTCGGTCAAGCTGCCGCAGCGGCTGCTGGGCACGGTGCGCGACCGCCTGGCGGCCGGCGCGGTGCCCGAGCACGCGGCGCTCGTCGTCGCCGCGTGGATGGCGTACGTGCGCGCGGCCTCGTCGGGCGCGCTCGTCGTCGCCGGACGCGGGGTGACGCTCGACGACCCGCTGGCCGGCGCGCTGGCGGACGCAGCCGAGGGACCCGTCGAGGGCCTGGCCGACCGGCTGCTGCGGGTCGAGGCGGTGTTCGGCGCGGACCTCGCGGAGCACGCGGCGTTCCGGGCGGCCGTGACCTCGGCACTGAGGTCGTTCCCCGTCCGCTGACCCGACGGCACCGGCTGACCCGGCGACCCGGCTGACCGGACGAGACCCGTTGACCGGGCGGGCAGTCGTGCGGAACGATGGAAAGCGCATTCCACGACCGCACCGGAGGACCACGTGACCACCCGCACCCTGCGCATCGCCATGAACGGCATCACCGGCCGGATGGGCTACCGCCAGCACCTCGTCCGCTCGATCCTGCCGATCCGCGAGCAGGGCGGCATCACGCTCCCCGACGGCACGCGCGTGCAGGTCGAGCCCGTCCTCGTCGGCCGCAACGCGGACAAGGTCGGCGAGATCGCGCGCCGTCACGGCGTCGAGCGCTGGAGCACCGACCTCGACGCACTGATCGCCGACCCGGAGATCGACATCGTGTTCGACGCGTCCATGACGAGCCTGCGCGCCGCGACCCTCTCCCACGCCATGAAGGCCGGCAAGCACGTCTACACCGAGAAGCCCACCGCCGAGACGCTCGCCGAGGCCGTCGACCTCGCCCGGCTGCGCGAGGAGACCGGCGTCACCGCGGGCGTCGTGCACGACAAGCTCTACCTGCCCGGCCTGGTCAAGCTGCGCCGGCTCGTCGACGAGGGGTTCTTCGGGCGGATCCTGTCGCTGCGCGGCGAGTTCGGGTACTGGGTGTTCGAGGGCGACCACCAGAGCGCGCAGCGCCCGTCGTGGAACTACCGCGCCGAGGACGGCGGCGGCATGACCACCGACATGTTCTGCCACTGGAACTACGTTCTCGAAGGCATCCTCGGCACGGTCCGCACCGTCACCGCCACCACCGTCACGCACATCCCCGCACGCTGGGACGAGCAGGGCCGCGCGTACGACGCGACCGCCGACGACGCCGCCTACGCGATCTTCGACGTCGTCACGCCCGGCGGCGACCCGGTCGTCGCGCAGATCAACTCCTCGTGGGCCGTGCGCGTGCACCGCGACGAGCTCGTCGAGTTCCAGGTCGACGGCACGCACGGCTCCGCCGTCGCGGGGCTGCGCCGCTGCGTCGCGCAGCACCGCGCGCACACCCCCAAGCCCGTGTGGAACCCGGACCTGCCCGTCACCGAGCCGTTCCGCGAGCAGTGGCTCGACGTGCCCGACAACGGCGACATCGACAACGGCTTCAAGCTGCAGTGGGAGGAGTTCCTCGCGGACGTCGCGTCGGGCCGCCCGCACCGGTACGACCTGCTGTCCGCGGCGCGCGGCGTACAGCTCGCGTCGCTCGGCCTGCGGTCGTCGGCCGAGGGTCGCCGGCTCGACGTCCCGGAGATCGTCCTGTGAGCACCGACGCGGCTCCCGACCTCTCGCGCCTGTCCCTCAACACCGCGACGACGAAGCGGTGGACGCTCGCGGAGGCGGTCGCCGGGGCCGCGCGCGCCGGGCTCGGGGCCGTCGGGCTGTGGCGCGACCGCGTCGACGAGATCGGCGCGGAGCGCGCCGCGAAGATCGTCGCCGACGCGGGCCTGCGGGTCTCGTCGCTGTGCCGCGGGGGCTTCCTCACGGCCGACGACGAGCGCGGGCGACGCGGGGCGCTCGACGACAACCGCCGCGCCGTCGAGCAGGCCGCGACGCTCGGCACGCGCGAGCTCGTCATGGTCGTCGGCGGCCTGACCGCCGCCCCCGGACCCGAGGCCGCCGCGTCCCCGTACCCCACGGGGGCCGCCGCCGACCCGGCGCGCGACCTCGTCGCGACCCGCGCGCGCGTCGCCGACCGCATCGCCGAGCTCGCACCGTTCGCCGCCGAGCACGGCGTGCGGCTCGTGCTCGAGCCCCTGCACCCGCTGTTCGCCGCGGACCGCGCGGTCGTCAGCACGCTCGGCCAGGCGCTCGACCTCGCGGCACCGTTCGACCCCGCGGTCGTCGGGGTCGTCGTCGACACCTACCACGTGTGGTGGGACCCGGACCTGGCGCGGCAGGTCGCGCGCGCCGGGGCGCACGGACGGCTCGCGGGGTACCAGGTGTGCGACTGGGTGCTGCCGCTGTCCCCGACCGCGCTGCACTCGCGCGGGCACGTGGGCGACGGGTACGTCGACTTCGCCGCGATCACGACCTGGGTACGCGACGCCGGGTACACCGGCGACGTCGAGGTCGAGATCTTCGCCGAGACGGTGTGGGACGCACCCGGCGACGAGACCGTCGCGACGCTCGTCGAGCGCTACGTGCGGCACGTGCTCCCCTACGTGTAGCGGACCCGGCCCGTATCTAGCCCCAAGGAGACTCGTAGACCATCTCACCTGCCGACTGAGACTCCGGCGCTCCCACGGCCGACCCCGGCGACCTGCTCAACGTCGCGTGGCAACCCTGAGCAGGTCGGCGACGAGGTCGAGGTCGTCACGACCCACGTCGAACGCTCCCGCGGTACGGATGAGCCGGAGCGTTCGGTCGACCTGTGCGACGAACCACCTCTCGGCGTGCAGAGCGGCATCGGCTGCAATGGTCGGGTCACAGTCCACCAGCTGCGAGAGCGCCGCATCCCTGGCGACAGGGTCCAGCAGGATCGTCACGATGTCATGCAGGTCGGTGCCCTCCTTGGCGGTCGAGCGAAGGAGCACGGACTGCAGCTTCATGGCCACGAGCGGACCTGCCTCCGCCACCCGCGCAACGGAGCTTGAGACGGACCCATCCGAGCCCCACGCGTCGATGCGCACCTCGGTCGCCGTCCGAAAGGCCCAGGCGTGTGCCATCTCGTAGAGCCTGTCGGTCGGGTCTTCGATGTTGGCAGAGTCCGGCACCTCGAGGACGTCGATGACATCTACCCGCACTGGGCCGCTCGGCGTGATCACCGACGCAGCGGCTGGCGCTACCGGCTTGGCACCGGGGGAAGCGCGCAGGAGCTCAAGGATGCTCCGAGTGGGGTGACCGGCCTGACTGTCGTGGTCTGCTGGTCGCTCGACGCGCCTCAGGTCCAGCGCATCAAGGTCGGAGGTCGCGCGGTGCGCTCGCTGTACCCGGCAGAGCACGGCGACGCCACCCACAATGGTCGGCGGCTCGCCGAGCACGCCGGCGACTACCCCGATCGCATCGACGAGGCGCCGCGTCTCGTCGCCCACGAGCACGACATGTGGCACGTCACCAGACACGGGTCCACGGTTCCGGGGGTGTCCAGTCATCGAGGATCTCCCGGCCACGCCCGGCGTCCTGAGCGAGGTCCAGCGCGACGAAGACCGGCGCAGCGAGTGCATCAGCCTCGACAGACAGATCCGCAGCATCCACTCGGACGCGGCAGACTTCGGGAACGGGGGCGACGCGCACCGTACATCGCACCTCGGCGGGCGACCTCGCGACGCCGAGGAGACTGCGAGCGCGCCGCAGCGACACCTCGGTCGGCACGAAGAAGTCCGCCGGCCGGTCAGCACGCGCGGCCACGGGCGCGCCGTAAGCGGCGGCGGCGAGCGTGTCAGTGAGAGCCCATCCGGTTGTCGCCGCGACGTCCTCGAACCCCAGCCCGAGCACCTCGTAGGCGGCGCCCATCCCAGGACCGGGGGCGCTGGCAAGGCCGACACGGTTCCCGGGCCACACGTCCACGACGCTCCAGAAGAGCTCAGGGGCCGGCCGGAACGTCGATCCCTCCACCAGCGACGCGTCTCTGAGCGCGCTGAGGAGTTCCGAGACCGTGCTCGGCGAGCGTCCCAAGCGACGCGCGAGGCCGCGAACAGCGTGATCCTCGGCTGGGGAGGACAACAGGGCGCAGGCAATCTCGAGCCCGGCGGGCGCGCCGAGGGGATCGCGCGGCCGCGGTCGGTCTCGCACCGCCGGAACCTCGGCATGGATGAACAAGTCCTGACCTTCGACGTGGAGCATCCCGCGCAGGTCCAGCCATCCCCAGCCCGCTGCCTCGAGCGCTCGACGGGCGTCGACACCGATTCTGTCCGCGACGACGACGCGTACACCCGGCGACGTCGCGCCTGGACGGAAGGCGGGGTTGGTCCGGACCGCGTGCTCCGGAAACACGGACCACCGCTTGACCTGCACCGGGACGCGCGCGCCTCCGACGAGCAGCTCAAGATCGCTCGCCGCGTCGGACCGCCGCGATACACGGACTCCCGTCGTCTCGAAGGCGTCCTGCAACAGTGCCGCGGCTTCGTCCGCACGAGCAGGCATTGCCACAGTCTAGCCAGGTGTTCGGTGTTCGGAAAGACCCGAACACCGAACACCGCAGTCAGTACAGGCGTCCTGGCGGTCCGACGTGATCTCGTCATCGACGGCCCGGACGAGCAAGACCGCCGACGACATCCTCACAAGAGCCACCGTCGGACGACTTCAGAGACGACCCGCTAGACGCCAAGGCTCGCGAGGATTCGCTCCCGGGCTCCACGGTGCGGTCCCGTGTCGCACACCAGCCGTCCGTCGGTGAGCACGACGACGCGGTCCGCCAGCGCGAGGGCCTCGTCGACGTCGTGCGTGACCAGGACCGTCGCGACCGGGCGGGCCGCGCGCACCTCGCGCACGAGCGCGTGCGCCTCGCGGCGGGTCAACGCGTCGAGCGCCGCGAACGGCTCGTCGAGCAGCAGCAGGTCCGGGTCGCGCGCGAGCGCGCGGGCCAGCGCGACGCGCTGCGCCTGACCCCCGCTGAGCGTGCCCGCACGCTGGTCCGCCACGTCCGCGAGACCGACCCGCGCGAGCGCCGCCACCGCACGCGGGCGGTCGGCGCGGCGCACGGGTGCGTCCGCGAGCAGCACCGTGCGCCACGTGCGCTCCCACGGCAGCAGGCGCGGCTCCTGGAACACCACGCCGACCCGCTCGGGGCGCACGAGGACGTCGGCGTGCGCAGCACCGTCCAGCCCGGCGAGCACCCGCAGCAGCGTCGACTTGCCGCACCCGCTGCGCCCGACGACCGCCACGAGCTCGTCGGCGCCGACGTCGAGGTCCAGCCCCGCGAGCACGGGCGGCGCGCCGTCCGCGAACACGCGGTGCAGCCCCCGTACCCGGACCGCCGCAGGCGCCCGCGACACGGCCCGGTCCCGGGTCGGCACGGTCACCCGCGCACGTCGTGCCACGCGCGCGACACGTCGACCGGCTCCGCGAGCAGCCCCTCCTCGACGTACAGCTCGGCGACGCGCGCGAGCTCGGCCGCGAGGTCCTCGTCGGCGTACGCGAGCCGCGGCGTCGCCAGCGCGGTGAGCCCCGCGACGACCGCGTCCGACGCGCCCGCGTCCCGGTAGGCGTCCGCGAGCGGCGCGGGGTCGGCGGCGAGCGCGTCGGCCTCGGCCGCGAGCGCGTCCACGACCGCGCGCACCACGTCCGGGTGCGCGTCGACGAAGTCCCGCCGCGCGACGTGCACGCTCGCGTTGTCGGAGCCCAGGTCCCGCGCGAGCGCGACCGTGCGCGCGCCGTCGACCTGCGCACCCACGAGGTACTGGTCCCACGTCGCCCACGCGTCGACCTTGCCCGCCGCGAACGCCGCCGCCGCGTCCGGCGGGGCCAGGTAGACGGTCTCGACGTCGTCCGGCGTGAGGCCCGCGCGGCGCAGAGCGAGGCGCAGCAGGTACTCCCCCGTGCCGCCCTGGTTGACCGCGACGGAGTGCCCCGCGAGGTCGCCGACGTCCGCGATGCCGCTGGCGGGCGTCGCGACGATGCCCTGCGTGTCGCCGTCGGTGCGCTCCACCGCGACGACGACGAGGTCCGGGTCGCCCGCGAGCGCCGCGACGACGGCCGTGGTCGAGCCCGACGTGACGTCGACCCGGCCCGCGGCCATCGCCTCGGCCGCGGGGGCGAACGCCGCGAACGGCTCGGTGGTCTCGGCCCGCGCGCCGACGCTCGCGACGGCCTCGTCGAGCGTGCGGTCGCCGGCCGCGAGCGTCAGGAGGTTCTGCGTCGTGAGGACGCCCACGCGCACGGGCACGTCGGGCGGCGCGGTCGTCGTGGTGCCGTCCGCGGTCGCGGCGCACCCGGCGAGGGCGGCCGCGAGCGCGAGCGCGGCGAGGGCGCGAGGTCGGACGCGGGTCAGGGGGGATCGGGTCAGGCGTGCTCGGGTCATGGGTGCTGGGCTCCAGGGGTGACGGACGCGAGGGTCGGGGTGGACGTGGTCGGGGTCGTGGGCGTGGCGGACGGATGGCGCCCGACGACGGGCGGCGGCTGCAGGAGGCGTTCGAGCGCGCGGACCAGGGCGTCGGTGACCAGGCCGAGCGCCGCGTAGACGAGCACGCACAGCAGGACGACGTCCGTGCGCGCATACGTCCGCGCGTCGGTGAGCAGCGCACCCACGCCCTCGGCGGCGTTGACGCTCTCGGCGACGACGAGGGCGACCCACGCGGTGCCGAGCGCGAGGCGCAGCCCGACGAGCACGGCGGGCAGCGCCGCGGGGAGCAGCACGCGCGTCGCGGTGCGACGCCGGCCCAGGCCGTAGGCCGCGGCGAGCTCGCGCAGCCGCGGGTCGACGCCGCGCACACCGCCGACGGTCGCGAGGTACGTCGGGACGAGCGCGGCGACCGCGACGAGCAGCACCTTGGGCGGCTCACCGAGACCGACCCAGACGACGAGCAGCGGCGTGACCGCCGTGAACGGCACGGCCCGGACGGCCTGCAGGGGCCGGTCGACGACGTCGTGCGCGACCCTCGACAGCCCCGCGAGCAGCCCGAGCAGCAACCCGACCGCGACACCTGCTCCCGCACCGACGGCCACGCGCGTGCCGCTCACCGCGAGCGCGGCGGGCAGCGAACCGTCCGCGACCAGGTCCCGCGCGGCCCGGAGCACCGCACCCGGCGCTGGCAGGACGTGCGGGTCGAGCCGCCCGCTCGCACCGGCGGCCGCCCAGGCGGCGAGCAGACCGACCGTGCTGAGCCACGGCCGCCACGCGCGCGGGAGCCGCGTCACGAGAGCGCCACGCGCTCGTCGGGCACGCGCTCGTCGACCGCACGCTCGTCGGGCACGCGCTCGTCGGGCACGCGCTCGTCGCCCACGCCGAGGCCGGCGAGGACCGCGCGCGTGACGCGCGCGTCGGGGACGCCGGGCGTTCGCGGGCGCGGGTCGTCGACCGCGATCTCGTGCGCGACGACCGCGGGGCGGCCGGACAGGCGCACCACGCGGTCGCCGAGCGTGACGGCCTCGCCCACGTCGTGCGTGACGAGCAGCCCGGTCCACCCGTGCGCGGCCCACGTCGCGGCGAGCCAGCGCTGCGCGTCGAGACGGGTGAGCGCGTCGAGCGCGCCGAACGGCTCGTCGAGGAGCACGACGTCCCGGCCCTGCAGCACGGTGCGGGCGAGCGCGGCGCGCTGCCGCATCCCGCCGGACAGCTCGTCGGGCCGCGCGTCCGCGAAGGACTCCAACCCGAACTCGGCGAGCACGTCGCGGGCGCGGGCGCGCGCGTCGCGTCGTCGCACGCCCTGCACGCGCAGGCCGAGCGCGACGTTGTCGCACACGGTGTGCCAGGCGAACAGGTGGTCCTGCTGCGGCATGAAGGCGGTGCGCGCGGGCGTGCCGGTCACGTCGAGCCCGCCGACGAGCACGCGGCCCCGGTCGGGTCGCAGCAGTCCCGCGACGACCGACAGCAGCGTGCTCTTGCCGCACCCGCTGGGCCCGACGACGCACACGAGCTCGCCCGGTCGCACGCGCAGGTCGACGCCGCCGAGCACCGGCAGCGGTCCGCGCGCGCCGGGGCGCGCGACGTGCACGTCGCGGACCTCGAGCTCACGCACGGGCCACCGCCCGGGGGTGCGCCCACGGCACGGTCACGCGCTCGAGCAGCCACGTCAGCCCGTACAGGGTGACGCTGACGAGCGCGCACAGCGCGACGGCCGCGAGCACCAGGTCGGTGCGGAACGCCGCGCGCTGCATGTTCATGTACGTGCCGAGCCCCCGCACGGCGCCGACGTACTCGGCGAACACCGCCCCGACGACCGCGTACGTGACCGCGATGCGCAGCGCCGTGAAGAACCGCGGCAGCGCCCCGGGCAGGCGGACCCAGCGCAGCTGCTGCCACCGCGAGGCGCCCATGCTCGTGAGCAGCGCGGTCGCGCCCGGGCCGGCCGCGCGCAGGCCCTCGACCAGCCCGACGACGAGCGGGAAGAACGTCACGAGCGTCACGACGAGCACCTTGGGCAGCAGCCCGAACCCGAACCACAGCACCACCAGCGGCGCGAGCGCGACCACGGGGATCGTCTGCGACGCGACGAGCACGGGAACGATCCCGCGCCCGACCGCGGGCACCAGGTCGACCAGCAGCGCGAGCGCCCACGCGACCAGGACCGACACCCCGAAGCCCGCGGCGGTCACCCCGAGCGTCGCCGTGGTGTGCTCTGCCAGGACGTCGCGGTGCGCCCACGCCTGCTCGGCCACCCGACCGGGCGTCGGCAGGAGCCGCGGGTTCGCGACGCTGAGCGCCGCGACCTGCCACACCGCCCCGAGCACCGTCAGCACGAGCAGCACCGGCAGCGCCCGCGCGGCGCCGCGGGTCACGGCTCCCCCAGCAGGCTCGTCGTGAACGTGGTCGACCAGTCCGGACGCTCGGCGAGCGGCTCGCCGTCCGGCCCCGCGAGGATGCCCGCGTCGAACAGGAAGTCCCCGTAGCCGGAGACCTGGTCGAGCGTCATGGTGCCGACCGAGCCGTCGTCGGCGCGCAGCCAGTCGGCGGACAGCATCCGCTGGCTCTGCGTCACCAGGTCTGGGTCGGCGAACGCGTCCGGGTTCTGCTCGACGAGCAGCGCCGCGGCCTCGTCGGGATGCTCCGCCGCCCACGCGTACCCGCGCTGCAGAGCCCCGACGAACGCGCGCGCCGCCTCGGGCTCGTCGGCGACCCACTGCCGCGAGGCGTCCACCACCACGGCGTACGCGTCCGGGAAGCCGTGGTCCGTGTACTCCAGGTAGCGCATGGGCGTGCCCGCGCGCTCCGCCTCGATGCCCTCCCACGCGACGTACGGGATCGTGAAGTCCGCCTCGCCGGCGTACAGCGCCTCGTACGCCGACGAGCCGAGCACGACGGTCGTGAACTCGCCCGTCCCGCCGTCCGCGCGGATGACCTCCTGCAGCAGCGGGACCTCACCGGGCGCGCCGAAGCCCGCGTAGATCAGGCCGTCCAGGTCGCGCGGGCTGGTGATGCGCTCGTCGTCGGCGCGCACGCCGATCGCGGTCGCCCAGTGCTGCAGGACCGCGAGCACCGCGACGACGTCCGCGCCGGCGGCCTGCGCGATGAGCGACGAGTCGTGCGTGCTGATCCCCGCCTCGGCGGCGCCCGCGTCGACCAGCTGGTCCGGCGCGGTGTCGCTGTACGGCAGCACCTGCACGTCCAGCCCCGCGTCGGCGAACCAGCCCTGCGCGAGCGCCACGTACAGGCCGGTGTGGTTGGTGTTGGGCGTCCAGTCGAGCGCGAACCGCACGCGGGTGAGCCCGTCGTCGTCGCCCGACGACGGACCGGCGCACCCGGTGGCGAGCGACGCGACGACGAGCAGCGCGGCAACCCGCGCCCGGACGGTGGTGCGAGACATCGAGGACCTCGTTCAGCAGAAGGACCGAGCACGCCGCGGCGGTCGCGCGCACGGCGCAGCAGCCCGCGACGAGCGCGCGCGAAGGCCGCATCCGCAGCCGGATGCGCTGTCGGTGCAGGGACGGGTGCGGCATCCGTCGCCGGGAAGGCGGGGCATGCTGCACTCGTCGCTGCATCCGTCGCCGCGGACGGAGCGGCGGGTGGCGCGGACCGGCGTGGACGTCCGGCTCGCGCGGGCGAGGAGCGCGCGGCGGCTACGCGCGCAGGTGCTCGCGGGGCGGTCTCGGGGAGAGAGGCGTGCGGTGCGGACGCATGCGGGTCATGCGCGACATCCCTTCGCTAGTGCTACCTAGATCAGGTTCGACGGGTGTGATCTCAGCCGCGCTGTGCGGCACCCCGTGTCACGGAACGGGCCCACCGTAGTCCGGTCTGCCCCCTTCGCCCCCACCCCTGTCCACCCCTCGGATGCGCGCCGTCACCGTGCCGGCGGCGGGTCCGTCAGTGGACGTTGCCGTGGTCGCGGAACTCGCGCCAGACGTTCTCGAAGAAGTCGTCGTCCTCGGGCAGCGGGCGGCGCGGCCGCCACCGGAGCACCGGCTCGCCGGCGGGGTCGTCGGGCGCGCGTCGGACGACCCCGCGCCAGCCCTCGCCGGGTTCGGCGGGCGACGACGATCCCGCGGCCGTCGGCGGCCGCCACGCGGCCTCCTGCACCTCGTCGTCGAGCGCGCCCTCGTCGAGACGGAAGCGGAACACCTCGGGCAGGTCGAGCTCGTCGTCGGACCGGGGGCCGTACCCGACGCGCGGCAGCTCGCCCGCCGGGTCGGAGTACAGGACCGACCCGCGTGAACGGCCGCCGTGCGCGACGTAGTCCGCCATCGCGGACAGGTACACGTACGCGGCGGTGAGGGTGTCGCGGACCAGGAACACGCGGTTGACCGAGCGACGCGACGACGGGTCGGCGCTCACGGTCCGCTCGTACTCGGCGAGCCAGGCGTGCACCTGGTCGAGCGCCTCGTGGATGGACTTCTCGGAGCGCACGGGCCCGGCCTTGGCGCTCATGAGCTCCTGGACGCGGCGCAGCAGGTCGCCCGTGTCCTCGTCCCACCCGTCCGCGGCCCGCCCCGCCGCGGCGGCGACGAGCCCGGTCGCGGCCGCCTGGACCGGCGCGGCAGCCGCGGCGTACCGGTCGAGCGCGACGGGCGGGTCCGTGCGGCGTGCGACGATCATCTGCGCGGCCCGCGTCGCCCCGACCTGCCCGCTGTTCAGCGCCGCGCCGCCGGGGCGGTACACGCCGTGCGCGCCGCCGGCCTCGCCCACGGGGAACAGCCCGCGCACGTTCGACTCCCACCACGCGTCGACCACGAGCCCGCCGTTGTTGTGCTGCGCGCACACGTCGACCTCGAGCAGGTCGGTCTCGAGGTCCACGTACGGGTTCTTGGGCAGGTAGAACTGGTACGCGGGCTCGTTCATGCGCCGCAGCCGCTGCACCGGGGTGCCGAACAGCACGCCCGCGCGCTCCAGGTAGTCGCGGGCCTCGGGGCTGAGCGCCGCGGGGTCGAGCTCGTCGCGCATGGGGTTGCGGCGGAAGTCGAGGAACACGCGCCGCCCGCGCAGCACGGTCTCGCGGTACACGAGCAGGTCGACGAGCGACGAGCCGTCGCGCGCCTTGCGCACGTCGAACGGCCACTGGTAGCCCTTGAGGAACACCAGGGACAGCAGCCGCCCGTAGTCCCCGATCGCCTCGGTGAGGAACTCGCGCTCGTCGCCGCCGTCCGCGTCGGTCGACACGAACCGCGGGATGACCTGCATGTACGTGCCGGACACGTTCCACCGCGGGTGCGTCGAGGCGAGCCCGAACTGCCACTCGGTGAGGTTCTTGCCGTGCACGCCCGCGCGGTACGCCGCGCCGGAGGCGCCCCACTGCCCGTGCGGGAACACGCGCGTCGCGTACATCCCCGCGGGGCCGCCGGTCGCGTAGACCACGTTGGTGCAGCGGAACAGCAGGAACGGCGACTGCTCGCCGTCGTGCCGGACGTCGGTCCGCAGGACGAGCAGCCCGACGACCGCGCGGCCCCCGCCGTCCGCGGGGACCGTCACGAGGTCGACCACGCGGCACTCGTCGAAGACGCGCGTGCCGTTGCGGTGCACCTTCGCCTCGAGCCGCTCCACCATGGTGCGGCTCGTGTACGGACCGACGGACGTGGCTCGTCGGCGCGGGTCGTGGTCGGTCTTGTAGCCGATGAACTCGCCGTACCGGTTCTGCGGGAACGGGACGCCCAGGTCGCACAGCCGCAGGAACCCGCGCGCGGACAGCGCCGCCTCCGCGAGCGCGTTGTCGCCGTCCATCGCGCCGCCCGCGAACAGCGTCTGCGCCATCTCGCGCACGGAGTCGCCGTCGCCGCCGCTGAGTGTGAGCTTGTAGTACGTCTGCTTGTCGGAGCCCGCGTTGCGGGACGCGCCCGCGTTGACCTTGTCCGCGACCATGACGACGTCGTCCTGGCCGAGCTCCCACAGGCGGTCGGCGGCGCAGAACCCGGCCGAGCCGGTCCCGACGACGACGGTGTTCGCCGTGACGACCGGCACGTCGGTCTCACCGATGCGGACGAGCACGGGGTCGTGGCGGTGGGGCATCGTCGGCTCCTGCGGTCGGGTACCTCGCTGGTCATGGGGTCGGTCACAGGACCGGGACGTGCATGCCGCCGTCGACGTGGAAGACCTCGCCCGTCGAGTACGGCGTCGCACCGGACGCGAGCAGCGCGACCGCGCCCGCGACGTCGGCGGGTCGGCCCCAGCGCGCGATGGGCGCGAGGCCGTCGGCGAGCAGCGCGTCGTACTTGCCCGCGACACCCGCGGTCATGTCGGTCGCGATCACGCCCGGCCGCACCTCGTGCACGACGATGCCCTCGGACGCGAGCCGCACGGCCCACAGCTGCGTGGCCATCGCGACGCCCGCCTTGGACACGCAGTAGTCGCCGCGGTCGGTCGAGACGGTCGTCGCGGAGATCGACGAGACGTTGACGATCGTCGCGACCGGCTCCTGCTGCGGCGCGGTGAGCTCGCCCCGCAGCGCGATGACGCGGCGCGCGAACTCCTGCGTGAGGAAGTACGGCCCGCGCAGGTTGATGCCGAGCACGCGGTCGAACGACTCGGTGGTCGCCTCGAGCAGGTCGGCGCGCTGCGCGGGCGCGACGCCCGCGTTGTTGACGAGCACGTCGAGCCGGCCCCACGCGTCGAGCGCGTCCTGCACGTAGCGGACGTGGTCGGCGGGGTCGGCGACCGAGCCGCGGACGTAGCGCACGGCGTCGTCGGACCCGGCGACCTCGCGCAGCTCGGCGAGCACGTCGGTGGGTTCCTCGCGCGTCGCGAGGATCGAGACGGCGTACCCGTCGGTGACGAGTCGTCGGCTGATGCCGAGCCCGATGCCCCGGTTGCCGCCGGTGATGAGTGCGACGCGCGCCACGGGCCGTCCCCTCTGTCGTCGGGCTCGTCGTCGGGCTCGTCGTCGAGCCGTCGGAGAGCGGGACGCGACCGCGCCCCGCGTCCCGATCGTGGCAGAGGGCGCCCGGTTCGGCAAGCGCTTTCCGCTAGCCGAGACCGAGGCCCAGCTCGTCGACCAGCACCGCCTGCCCGGTCGAGAGCGACCGGTTCGCCGCGATCCCCACCGCGACCGCGCGCAGCCCGTCCGTCATCCCCGCGCTGCGCCCCAACGGGTCGTCGGACACGCGCAGGTGCCGGCGGAACACGTCCTTGAGCAGGATCGCGTCCCCGCCCCCGTGCCCGCCGATCCCCGCGGGGATCGGCACCTCGCGCGGCGCCTCCCAGTGCCGCTGCACCACGAGCCGCTCCCCCTCGGGGCGCACCCGCTGCCCGCCGGCGGCCACGGGCGTCGCCGACGGGTCGAGCACCGCGCGCCCCTCGTCGTCCACCGCGATCGCCCCGCGCTCGACCACCTCGAGCTCGGCGCGACCCGCCGTCCCGTTGACCGCGACCCGGTACCCCTCCCACGGGCTGTGCGCGTTGAGCGCGTACGTCATCGACGCCCCGCCGCGGTAGTCGACGACGAGCGAGGCGTTGTCCTCGATCGTGATGCCCGGCCCGAACACGTCACGGTCCCGCAGGTACCCGTCGTGGTGCTCGGCATCCAGGTACAGCGCCTTCAGGCGCGCGTCGCGCGTGAGGTCGAGCGCGAACGGGTCGCCCTGCACTCCCGTCCCGCGCTCGGGCCGCGGGCCGAGCCCGCGCGCGCGGGCGTTCTCGTCGCCGTAGAACCGCAGCCCGCCCGACGCGAACACGCGCGCGGGCACGTCGCCCAGCCACCAGTTGACCAGGTCGAAGTGGTGGCTCGACTTGTGCACCAGCAGCCCGCCGGACCACTCCTTGTCCCGGTGCCAGCGCCGGAAGTAGTCCGCGCCGTGCACGGTGTCGAGCACCCACTCGAAGTGCACCGACGTCACCGTGCCGATCTCGCCCGACGCGACCACCTGGCGCAGCGTCGAGTTCCGCGGCGAGTAGCGGTAGTTGAACGTCATGACGACGTCGTTGCCGCTGCGGTGCACCGCGTCCGCGATCGTGCGGCAGCCCTCGACCGTCGTCGTCAGCGGCTTCTCGACGACGACGTGCGCGCCCGCGTCGAGCGCACGCGCGACGAGGTCCGCGTGCGTGCGGTCGGGCGAGGTCACGACGACGACGTCGACCCGCTCGTCGGCCACCATCCGCTCCAGGCCGTCGGGCGTGTACCGCGGCAGGCCGAGCGGCTCGTCGCGGCCCAGGCGCCGCGCGGCGTGCGCGTCGTAGTGGTCGATCCGCCCCGGGTTGGGGTCGAGCCACGCGACGAGCTGCGCGACGTCCGCGTGCTCGCCCGTGATCGCGTCGACGTACATCCCGGCGCGGTGCCCGGTCCCCGCGACCGCGTACCGCAGCCGCTCGCCCGGCGGTGCGGGCGCGTAGTCGGGCACGACGCCCGCCCCGGGGACGGTCGCGCGGTGCGACGCCGGGCGCGGCGCGGTCGGGTTCTGGTCGCTCGGCTCGTGCACGGTTCCTCCTGACGGCCTGCCGGCCTACGGGCGGGCGAGGGGCGCGGTCACGGCCGCGGGCTCGGCCTGCGCCGCCGCGAGCGCGAACGGCGCGCCCAGCTCGGTGAACGTCGCGGGTTCGAGCGCGGCTCGCTCGCACCACGCGGCGATGCTGCCGACCACGGGGTGCCGGTCCTGCCCGACCCCGCGCCAGCGCAGGTGCGCGGCGGGGACCTGACGCGGGTCGGGCGCGAGCCGCACGGCCTCGAGCACGCGCATGAACGCACCGGTCGACGCGACGTCGCAGCGCAGCCGCGCCGACGGGTCGACGCGCGCGGCGAGCAGGTCGTCGAGCAGGTCGACGCGCGCGAACGTCCGCCGCCAGGACTGCGTGCGGGTGTGCACCTCGAGCTCGTCGTGCTCGTACAGCAGCGTCGCCTCGCCCGCGGTGCCGCGCACGACGACGCGCGCGGGCGTCCGCTCCGCGGCGGCGAGCGTGAGCCCGGCGCCGACCGTGACCCCGCCCGCGGTCCGCACGACGAGCGAGGACGTGTCGTCCGCCTCGATCGGGTGCGCGTGGAACTGGTCGAGGCGCACGTCGAGCACGTCCGCCGCGGTCCGGGCCCCCGCGACGCGCAGCGCGGTCGCGACGGCGTGCGCGAGCGGGTTCGTCACGACGCCGTCGACCACGTCCACGCCGTCCAGCCGGCGCTTCCCCGCCCACCGGGCGCGCGCGTAGTACGCGGCCGTGCGGACCCACGTCCCGACCGCGCCGACGACCCGCACCTCGCCGAGCGCACCCGACGCGACGAGCCGCTCGAGCTCGTCGACCGCGGCCGACCCGAACGACTGGAACCCGACCTGGCAGCGGCGCCCCGTCTCCTCGACGAACGCGACGAGCTCGGCGTGCTCCGCGAGGGACGCGGTCGTCGGCTTCTCGAGCAGCACGTCGCACCCGGCCCGCAGCGCGGCCCGCGCGAGCGGCAGGTGCGTGTGGATGGGCGTCGCGAGGACGACGACGTCGGGCCGGTCCGGCCCGGCGAGCAGGTCGTCGAGCGCCGACACCCACCGCGTGCCGGCCGGGACGTACGTGAGGTCGTCGACGGGCCGCGGGTCGACGACGGCCGCGAGCCGTGCAGCGCCCTTCTCGGCGAGCCGCAGCACGTGGCGCACGTGCGTGTGGCCGTGGCCGTGGACGCCGACGACCGCGACCGCGGGGACGTCCGTCATGACCACGCCCCCGCCGCGAGCGCGTCCGCCTCGTCGGCGTCGACCGCCCGGTCGAGCACCACGGCCGCCATCCGCACGACGAGCTCGTCGCCGTGCGCGACGTGCAGCGGTGTGTCCCACGCGAGCGCCGGTCCGGCGCCCACGTACTCGGCGACGCGCGCGAACCAGGGGCGCACGGTGCCGGGGTCCTGCACGAGCAGCAGCGTGGTGGCCGCGGTGTCGCGACGCTGCACGAACGCGAGCCACGGCGAGTCGCTGCCGTGCACGGACGCCTCGCCGACGAGCCCGCGGCCGAGCGCGAGCGTCGAGTGCGCGCCCGGCAGCCGCCAGAACAGGCCGCCGTACCCGGCGTTCGCGCGCCCGTTGGTGCCGGGGCTCTCGATCAGCAGGTCGCGCTCGCTCGCGCGCAGCACCGACGTCCAGCGCAGCGTCCAGCCACCCGCCGCGGGCGCCGCCTCGAGCGTGCGCGTCTCACGCAGCAGCACGTCGCCGTGCTCGTCGTACCAGGCCACGTCGTCGAGCGCGGACCGCCCGTCGGACGAGACGCGCGCGCCCAGCCCCACCTGCCGGCCGTGGTTCGGCAGCAGCGTCGGACCCTCGTCGCGCACGTACGTGCGTCCGCCCCAGTAGGACGTCCCGTTGACGACCGGCACCGCCATGGACACGCCGTAGTGGTGCCGGTGGTCGACGGGGCTCGTCTCGGTGAGGTCGACGCCCGCGGCGGACCGCACGGGGTGCAGGTACGGGCGCGGCGCGTGCACCTGCGGCACGCGTTCACCCGTCTCGTACCGTGCGAGGGGCAGGCCGTCGCCCTCGCCGGTGCGGCCGTCGAGCCGCAGGACGTCGCCGTCGTTCCGCCAACGCACGTGGGTCACCTCCGAGGTCGTGCGGGCGGGTGCGTGGTCGGTCACCGACGAGCGCACGGCCGGCGGTACGGGTCCCGTGCTCGCGCGCACCGCGAGCCGCGGGCGGATGGGCTCGTCGGGCAGCGGGGAGACGCCCGAGCCGAGGCCGACGAGCGCGCCCAGGCGGGCCCACGCGGCGCGGCCGAGGTCGACCTGCGGGACGGTCGCGGTCGTGAGCGACGGGACCGAGAACCGCGCGAGCTCGATGTCGTCGAACCCGGTGACGGACACGTCCCCGGGCACCGCGACGCCCAGCTCGTTGAGGCGCGCGAGGAGGCCGAACGCGACGAGGTCGTTGTAGGCGACGACGGCGGTCGCACGCGACGCGAGCACGTCGCCCGCGGCGGCGTAGCCGCTCTCGACCGACGAGCCCGCGGCCCGCTCGGACAGCCGGACCTCCGCGCGGCGTGCCGCGGCCACGCGCAGCGCGCCGAGGCGTGCCGCGTGCGACGCGCTCTGCGGCGGTCCCGCGAGGTAGAGCAGGTGGCGGTGCCCGAGCCCGACGAGGTGCTCGACGATCTCCTCGATGCCGCTGGCGTAGTCGATTGCGAGGGTCGGCGTGGTGCCGTCGGGCTCCCGGTTGATCACGACGACGGGCCCGACCTCGGGCAGCACCGCGCGCAGCTCCGCCTCGGGCATGCGCGGCGAGACGAGCACGAGCGCGTCGCAGCGCAGCCGGGCGTCGAGCGCGACCTGGCGCTCGTCGGACGCGGTCTCGGACGTGTCGGCGACGAGCACGCGGTACCCGTCCTCGCCGGCGGCGGCGGACACCCCGCGCAGCACCTGCTGGAACATGGGGTTCGCGAGGTCCGGCACGACGACCGCCACGGTGTTGGTGCGCCCGAGCGACAGGCTCCGCGCGACCGTGCTCGGGCGGTAGTGCAGACGCTCGGCGACCTCGCGGACGCGCTGCGCGAGCTCTTCGTCGACCGTGACCCGGCCGTTCATGACGCGCGAGACGGTCGCGCGCGAGACACCCGCGGCTCGCGCCACCTCGGCGATCGTGGGCGCCGGTCTGGCCCACGCGTTCTGCGTCACTGCAGCCTCCTGGGAAGGGCTCGTCGCGTCGACCTCCGGGAGCGCGTGGGCCGCGGAGCACCCTCGCCCCGGGCCGCCACCGGTGGTCGGCTCGAACCCGAACATACACGACGGGAAACCGGTTCCCAACACTCTGGCACGGTGCTACGGTACCCGCCAAGGAACCGGTTTCCCCGATATGCGCGACTCACGAAGAGGTGATCGACGATGTCCGTGGTGTCCGAGTTGCGACGCGTCTCAGGACCGCGTCGCGGCGGCCCTCCCGGGACGTCCGGCACGTCCGCCGGCGACGGCGCGCCTGCCGCGCGGCCGCGCCGACGAGGCGACGGGAGGATGGCCGCGGTCTTCCTCGCGCCGTGGTTCCTCGGCCTGGTGCTCATCACCATCGGGCCGATGGCCGCCTCGGCGTACCTGTCGTTCACCGACTACAACCTGCTCCAGCCCCCGGAGTGGATCGGCCTGGACAACTACACGCGCATGCTCGACGACCCCCGGCTGCACAAGGCGCTCGTCGTCACGTTCACGTACGTGCTCACCGCGGTGCCGCTGCAGCTCGTCGTCGCCCTCGGGCTCGCGATGCTGCTCGACCGCGGGATGCGCGGGCTCGCGTTCTACCGCTCCGTGTTCTACCTGCCGTCGCTGCTCGGCGGCTCGGTCGCCGTGGCGATCCTGTGGCGCGAGGTGTTCGGCGTCGACGGGCTCGTCAACGCGTTCCTCGCCCTGTTCGGCATCGAGGGACAGGGCTGGGTGTCGTCCCCCGACACCGCGCTCGGCACGCTCGTGATCCTGCACGTGTGGACGTTCGGCGCGCCCATGATCATCTTCCTCGCCGGGCTGCGGCAGATCCCCGAGATGTACTACGAGGCCGCGTCGATCGACGGCGCCGGCAAGGTGCGCCAGTTCTTCTCCATCACGGTGCCGCTCCTCACGCCGATCATCTTCTTCAACCTCGTGCTGCAGGTGATCGGCGCGTTCCAGAGCTTCACGCAGGCGTTCGTCGTCTCCGGCGGCACGGGCGGCCCCGCGGACTCGACCCTCTTCTACACGCTCTACCTGTACCAGAAGGGCTTCGCGTCCCTCGACATGGGCTACGCGTCCGCCATGGCGTGGCTGCTGCTGCTCATCGTCGGCGCCATGACCGCCCTCAACTTCCTCGCCTCCAAGTACTGGGTGTTCTACGGTGACTGACCTCGACATGCGACCCGACCCCGCCGCCGGCGTCCACGCGTCGCGCGCCGACTCCCGCACCTCGACGGCCCCCGCGCCGCGCGTCCGGCGGCACCCCCGCTGGCGCGGCGCGGTGCGCTCGACGCTCAAGCACGCCGGGCTGATCGCGCTCGCGCTCGTCATGCTCTACCCGCTGATCTGGCTGCTCGCGAGCTCGCTCAAGCCGAACGACCTGATCTTCCGCGACCTGTCGGTCATCCCGACCGACGTGGACCTGTCGAACTACACCGACGGCTGGAACGCGCTGACGTACCCGTTCGGGCGCTACCTGCTGAACTCCGCGGTGATCGTGCTCGGCTCGCTGCTCGGCAACCTCGTCGCATGCTCGATGGCCGCGTACGCGTTCGCGCGGCTCGAGTTCCGGGGTCGGCGGCTGTGGTTCGCGATCATGCTCATGTCGATCATGCTGCCGATCCACGTGATCATCGTCCCGCAGTACGTGATGTTCTCCCGGCTCGAGTGGATCAACACGTTCCTGCCGCTGATCGTCCCGAAGCTGCTCGCGACCGACGCGTTCTTCATCTTCCTCATGGTCCAGTTCTTCCGTGGCATCCCGCGCGAGCTGGACGAGGCCGCCCGCCTCGACGGCTGCGGCCACCTGCGGATCTACGCGCGGATCATGCTGCCGCTGTCGATGCCGGCGCTCGCGACCACCGCGATCTTCACGTTCATCTGGACCTGGAACGACTTCTTCAGCCAGCTGATCTTCCTCACCAAACCCTCGATGTACACCGCACCCGTCGCGCTGCGCACGTTCCTCGACTCCAGCGGGCAGAGCTCGTGGGGGCCGATGTTCGCGATGTCGATCGTGACGCTCGTACCGGTGTTCCTCGCGTTCCTGTTCGGCCAGAAGTACCTGGTCAAGGGCATCGCCACGACCGGGATCAAGTAGCACTCCGAACTCGCGCCGGGGTCGGCGGCACCCGCACTGCCACCGCCCTCGGCGCGGCACCACCCGAGCCTCGCTCGGGGTGACCAGCACGACGGCGTCTCGTCACGAAGGAGAACCATGCGACACCCACGCCCGACCCTTCTCAAGGTGGCCGCGTTCGCTGCCGCAGGCGCGCTCGCGCTGACCGCCTGCGGGAGCGACGACGGTCCCGGCAGCTCCGCACAGACCGGCGGCTCCACCGACGAGGAGCAGGTCACGATCCGCTTCTCCTGGTGGGGCTCCGACACCCGCCACGAGCTCACCCAGCAGGTCATCGACGCGTTCGAGGCCGAGCACCCGAACATCCACGTCGAACCCGACTACACCGACTGGGACTCGTACTTCGACAAGCTCAGCACGTCCGTCGCGGGCGGCGACGCACCCGACGTCATCACGCAGGAGGAGCGCTTCCTCACCGACTACGCGTCGCGCGGCGTCCTCGCCGACCTCGGCTCGCTCGGCCTGGACACCGCGAAGATCGACGAGTCGATCCTCGGCTCCGGCACGATCGACGGCAAGCTCTACGGCGTCGCGACCGGCGTCAACGCGTACGTCGTCGTCGCGGACCCCACCGCCTTCGAGAAGGCGGGCGTGGAGCTGCCCGACGACGAGACGTGGACGTGGCAGGACTACGTGGACCTCGCCAACGAGATCACCGAGAAGTCCGGCGGCTCCGTGGTCGGCGCGCAGGACTACGGGTTCAACGAGCCCGGGTTCTCGATCTTCGCGCGGCAGCGCGGGCAGTCGCTGTACGCGCCGGACGGCACGCTCGGGTACGACGACGCGACGCTCGCGCAGTGGTGGCAGTACTCGCTCGACATGCAGGCCGCCGGCGGCACCCCCAGCGCGGCCCAGAGCGTCGAGATCGACGCGGGCGGCCCGGAGCAGTCCGTCGTCGCGACCGGCAAGGGCGCGATGGCGTGGTTCTGGACCAACCAGCTCACCGCCATCACGAGCGCCGCGGGACACCCGCTCGAGCTGCTGCGCGTGCCCGGCGAGACCGAGGGCGAGCGCACCGGGATGTACTTCAAGCCCGCGATGTTCTACTCGGTGTCCGCCAAGTCGCAGCACCCGGAGGAGGCCGCGCTGTTCGTCGACTTCCTCGTCAACTCGCAGGCCGCGGGCGAGCTCCTGCTGTCGGACCGCGGACTGCCCGCGAACACCGACGTGCGCGCCGCCGTCGAGCCGCTGTTCAACGAGACCGACAAGCAGGCCGCCGCGTTCCTCGCGGACATCGCGGACGACATCGTCGACGGCCCGCCCGTCCCGCCGAACGGTGCCGGCGAGGTCGCCGCGATCACCAAGCGCATCAACCAGGAGGTGCTGTTCGAGCGGCTCACACCGCAGAAGGCCGCCGAGCAGTTCACGAGCGAGGTGAGCTCCGCCATCGGGCAGTGATTCCCGGCCACTGCCTGCGAAGGAAGGGGCCCCGCCGTCAGGCGGGGCCCCTTCGTCGTGCCCGGCTCGTCGTGCCCGGCTTCGTCGTTCCGGTTCCGTCGCGGTCGGCTCAGCGGTCGACGCGGGCCGAGCCGCCACCCGCGAGCTTGAGCACCTCGGCCTTGGTGACCATCGTCGTGTCGCCGGGCGTGGTCATGGCGAGCGCGCCGTGCGCGGCGCCGTACTCCACCGCGGTCGCGAGCGGCAGCCCCTCGAGCAGCCCGTACACCAGCCCGGACGCGAACGAGTCGCCACCGCCCACGCGGTCGAGGATCTCCAGGCGCTCCCGGTGCGTGGCCTGCACGAGGCCCTCGGCGCGGGACCACGCGAGCGCACCCCAGTCGTTCACGGTCGCCGACCGCACCGTGCGCAGCGTCGTCGCGATGACCTGGAAGCTCGGGTAGGCGCGGGCGACGGAGTCGATCATCGCGGCGAACGCGTCGACCTCGAGGTGCGACAGGGACTCGTCGACGCCCTCGACCTCGAACCCGAGGGCCGCGGTGAAGTCCTCCTCGTTGCCGATCATGACGTCGACGAACGGCGCGACCGCGCGGTTGACCTCCTGCGCACGGGCCTGCCCGCCGATCGCCTTCCACAGCGAGGGCCGGTAGTTGAGGTCGTACGAGACCACCGTGCCGTGGCGGCGCGCGGCCTGGACGGCGGCGAGCACGGTGTCCGCGGAGGTCTCGGAGAGCGCGGCGTAGATGCCGCCGGTGTGCAGCCACCGGACACCGAGCTCGCCGAACAGGTGGTCCCAGTCGACGTCGTCGGCCCGCAGCTGCGACGCGGCGGTGTGCCCGCGGTCGCTCACGCCGACCGCGCCGCGCACGCCGAACCCGCGCTCGGTGAAGTTGAGGCCGTTGCGAACCGCGCGGCCGACGCCGTCGTACGGCACCCACCGGACGAACGCGGTGTCGACCCCGCCCGTCAGGACCAGGTCCTCGACCAGGCGGCCGACCTCGTTGTCGGCGAGCGCCGTGACGACCGCGGCGCGCTGGTCGAACGCGCGGCGCAGCCCGCGCGCGACGTTGTACTCCCCGCCGCCCTCCCACACGCGGAACTGGCGCGCGGTGCGCACGCGCCCCTCGCCGGGGTCGAGCCGCAGCATCACCTCCCCGAGCGCGACGACGTCGTAGCGCACGCTGTCGGCGGGGCGCAGGGTCAGGCGGGTGTGCGTCACTGTCGGTCCTTCGGGTGGTGGGCGGGGTCAGGCGGGGGTGAGCGGGCGCAGAGCGTCGGCGAGCGCGACGGCGTCCGCGGCGAGCGTGCGCAGCGCGTCGTGCGCGTGGGCGGCGACGAGGTCGCGCGGCACCATCCAGGACCCGCCGACGGCCGCGACGCACTCCAGGGCGAGGTAGTCGTGCAGGTTCGTCCGGCCGATCCCGCCGGTGGGGACGAAGCGCACGTCGCGGAACGGGGCCGCGAGCGCGGCGATCGCGGGTGCGCCTCCGCTCGTCCCCGCGGGGAAGAACTTCACGGTCGAGATGCCGAGCTCGAGGGCGGCCTGCACCTCGGTGGCTGTCACGGCACCGGGCAGCGCGAGCACGCCGTGCTCGGCGCACCGCTCGACGACGGCGCGGCTCGTGCCGGGCGAGACGACGTACCGCGCGCCGGCCGCGACGGCGGCGTCGACCTGCGCGGGCGTCAGCACGGTCCCCGCGCCGACGAGCACGTCGCCCCGGTCCGCGAGCGCGCGGATCGCGTCGGGCGCGGCTGCGGTGCGGAACGTGACCTCGGCGACCGGCAGCCCGCCGGCGACGAGCGCGTCGCCGAGCGCGGGGGCGTCGGCGGCGTCGTCGATCACGACGACGGGGACGAGGCGGTGTCGGGCGAGCTCGGCGAGGACGTCCACAAAGGCTCCGTTGCGCTAGGCGAAACACTGGTGTCGCTACGCGCAACATCCTGCCATCTCGCGCGCGCGACGTCACCAGGCCGCGTGGAACCCGGCGGACGCTCCGACGACGACGCCGGACGTCAGGCGGGCAGGTGCAGCCCGGCCGGCAGGAGCGGGGGCAGCACCGCGCGCATGCGCTCGTGCACCTCGACCACACGCTCGTCGTCCAGCCGCTCCACCGGCGCCGTGACGCTCACCGCCGCGACCGGCACCCCGCCGCGCAGCACCGGCACCGCGACGCACCCGATGCCCGGCTCGTTCTCCTGGTTCTCGACCGCACGGCCCGTCGCCCGCGCGCTCTCGAGCGCGTCCCACACCCGCGCCGCGTCCCCCGGCCCCGCGTACCCCGCGAGCGCCACCCGGTCCGTGCCCCGGAATGCGAGCAGCGCCCGCCCCAGCGCGGTGCGCGCCGCGGGGATCGTGCGCCCCACCTGCGACCACACACGCACCGGACGGTCCGGCTCGACCTTGTCGAGGTACACGACCTCGGTGCCCACCAGCACGCCGAGGTGCACGAGCTCCGCGACGTCCTTCGACAGCGCGACGAGCGCCGGGTGCAGCAGCACCGCGAGGTTGTCGCCCGCGAGGTACGTCTCCCCCAGCGCGACCGACGCCCCCCCGAGCGCGTACGCACCGCCGGGGTCCTGCGTCACGAAGTCCCGGTGCCGCAGCGCCGCGAGCGTGCGGTGCACCGTCGTCTTGTGCACCCCCAGACGCGCCGCGAGGTCCGCCAGGACGAGCCCGCGCGGCCCGGCCTCCGCGAGCGTAGTCAGCACCTGCAGCGCGCGGTCCACGCTCTCGATGGGCGAGCCCTGCTCCTGCGGCTGCGTCATCACGCGCCACCCGGGAAGCCGAGCTGGCGCCACGCCTCGTACGTCGCGACCGCCGCCGCGTTCGTGAGGTTCATCGAGCGGCGGCCCGCCAGCATCGGGATGCGCACCTCGTCATCGACCCGCGGGTGCGCGAGCACCTCGTCGGGCAGACCCGTCGGCTCCGGACCGAACAGCAGCACGTCGTCGTCGCGGTACTCCACGTCCGTGTACCAGCGGGTGGCGCGCGTCGTGAACGCGAGCACGCGGCCCGGCAGCGCGTCCAGCAACGCCTCCAGGTCGGGGTGCACGACGACGTGCGCGAGGTCGTGGTAGTCCAATCCCGCCCGCTTGAGCTTGGCCTCGCTGAGGTCGAAGCCGAGCGGCTCGACCAGGTGCAACGTGGCGCCCGTCCCCGCGGCGAGACGGATGGCGCTGCCGGTGTTGCCCGGGATGCGCGGCTCGAAGTAGGCGAGGTGGAGCACGCGCCCATCCTCGCAGGCCGGGACCCGCGCGACGACGCGTCCGAGTCGTCCCGCGAGCCCGGTACGGCGGCGGGGCGCACGGTGCTAACGTCGCGCTCGAAAGTGTCGGACCAGCGGAAGGGCAACCCGAGATGACGACCACCGAGCCGGACGAGGCGACGACGCCCACGCCCGGCACCGCTGCCGGCGACGGCGCCGCTGGCGGACGGGGCGGGACGACGATCGCGGCGATCGCCGCCGAGGCCGGCGTCTCCGTGCCCACCGTGTCGAAGGTGCTCAACGGGCGGGCCGACGTGGCCGCGGCGACGCGCGCACGCGTCGAGGAGGTCATCGAGCGCCACGGCTACCGGCGCCGGCGTTCCTCGTCGGGCACCGGCTCCGGCCTCATCGAGCTCGTCTTCCACGAGCTCGACTCGCCGTGGGCGCTGCAGATCATCAAGGGAGTCGAGACCGTCGCCGGGCCCGCGCGCATCGGCGTCGTGCTGTCCGAGCTCGGCGGCGAGCACCGTCCGCCGCAGGAGTGGCTCGACGACGTGCTCGCGCGCCGGCCGCGGGGCGTCATCTTCGTGCAGTCGGAGCTCGACCCCGCGCAGCACGCGCAGCTCAAGTCGCGCTCGATCCCGTTCGTCGTCGTCGACACCGCGGGCGAGCAGCCCCGGGCGTGCCCGTCGTCGGCTCCGCCAACTGGGCGGGCGGCCTCGCCGCGACGCGCCACCTGCTCGGCCTGGGTCACCGCCGCATCGCCGTGATCTCCGGCCCGCGCGACGTCCTGTGCTCGCGCGCGCGCATCGACGGCTACCGCTCCGCGCTCGACGAGGCCGGCCTGCCATTCGACCCGGACCTGGTCCGCTACGGCAACTTCTTCGTCGACGGCGGTTACAAGCATGGCCGCGAGCTGCTCAGCCGCGAGGACCGGCCGACCGCGATCTTCGCGGGCGCCGACTTCCAGGCGCTCGGCGTCGTGCGCGCCGCGCGCGAGCTCGGGCTGTCCGTGCCGCGCGACCTGTCGGTCGTCGGGTACGACGACCTGCCCGTGACCGAGTGGGTCCAGCCCGGGCTGACCACGGTGTGCCAGCCGCTGCAGGAGATGGCGGCGACCGCCGCACGGATGCTCCTGCAGATCGCGGGCGGGTCCACGCCGGCGAACCTGCGGATCGACCTCGCGACCGAGCTGGTCGTGCGCGAGAGCACGGCACCGCCCGCACACTGAGCCCGCGGCGTCAGCGGTCGGCGGCGAGCCCCAGCGCGCGCAACGCGTCGTCGACGACCTGCGCGGGCGGCGCACCGATCGGCACGACGACCCCGTCCTCGTCGTCCTCCAGCGGCTCGAGCGTCGCGAGCTGGGACGGCAGCAGCGACGGCGGCATGAAGTGGTCCGTGCGCGCCGCCATGCGCGTCGCGATGACCTCCGGGTCGCCCGCGAGGTGCACGAACCGCACGCGCCCGCCACCGCCGCGCAGCACGTCCCGGTACGCGCGCCGCAGCGCCGAGCACGTGAGGACGGTGGAGACCCCCTCCGCGTCCCGCTGCGACACCCAGTGCGCGATCGATGCCAACCACGGCGCACGGTCCTCGTCGGTGAGCGGCGTGCCCGCCGCCATGAGCGCGACGTTCGCCTCCGGGTGGAAGTCGTCCGCCTCCGCGAACGTCCAGCCGAGCCGCTCCGCGAGCAGGAGCGCGACCGTCGTCTTGCCGGAGCCCGAGACCCCCATCACGACCAGGTGCTGCATGGCCGCCATCCTGTCAGGCGAACCGTCAGGCGTGGTCGGCGAGCACACCGCGCAGGGTCGGCAGGTCCGTCGGCCCGAACGTCGCGGTGACCCGGGGCGTGACCTCGACCAGGTCACCCGTGACCTTGGCCGTCACCGTGAGCACGTGGGTGTCCTCGAGCGCGCGGACCGTCGCGACGTACTCGTCGCGCGTCGTCCACACCGCGTGCGCGACCACGGGCTCGGGCCCGGGCATGCCCGGGTACCGCGGCGGCAGCGCGCCGCCCACGGGCTCGTCATGCCCGAGCTCCAGCGCGACCGGGTCCCCCTCGAGCCGCACCTCGACGCGGTCGGCGGCGTCGCCGAAGCGGACCGTCGCGGACGTGACACCGAGCGGATTCGGGTCGAACCGCACGCGCCGGCCGTCCAGGCGTGCCGCGACGGGCGACGTCGGCCGACCCTGCGGCCAGGTGACGCGCAGTCCGGCGAACGCCTCCGCGAGCGCGGCCCGGCCCGCGTCGTCCGGCGCGAGCGGTGCGTCGCCGCACGCGGGCAGCAGGTGCTCCCACACCAGGTCGAGCGGCGTCTGCATGTCGCCCACCGCGGACGACATCGCGACGACCACGTCCTGCTCCGGCAGCACCAGGCAGAACTGCCCGAACGCGCCGTCGCCGCGGAACCCGTGCCGCGAGCGCCACATCTGGAAGCCGTAGCCCTGCGACCAGTCGCTGCGCTCGTCGCCCGGTGCGGTCCCCGGCGGGACGTGCGCGTGCGACGCGAGCGCGACCCACCCCTCGGGAAGCAGCCGCCGCCCCCGCCACGCTCCGTCGCGCAGCAGCAGCTCGCCGAACGCCGCGACGTCCCGCGGCGCCGCCGACATGCCGAACCCGCCCGTCGCGTGCCCCTCGGGCGAGACCTCCCACGTGGCGTCGGCGAACCCGAGCGGGTCGAGCAGCCGGGGACGCAGGTACGCGAGCAGCCCCTGGCCCGTCGCACGCTCGACGAGCGCCGACAGGACGTACGTCGCCGCGGTGTTGTACAGGAAATGGGTGCCGGGCTCGTGCTGCAGCGGCGCGGCGAGGAACGCGGCGACCCAGCCGCGCTGCTCGAACACGTTCGGCTCCACGTCGTGGCCCGAGCGCATCGTCAGCAGGTCGCGCACCGTCATCCGGCCCAGGCGCGCGCGCTCGTCGTCGGAGAGCCCGCTCGTCGGGACCTCGTCGGGCGCCAGGTCGACGACGAGGTCGTCGAGCCTCAGCAGACCCTCGTCCACCGCGAAACCCGCGGCCGTCGCGGTGAACGTCTTGCTCAGCGAGTACAGCGCGTGCCGGCGGTCGGTCGCGTACGGCGCGCGAGCGCCTTCCGCGACGACGTGCCCGTGCCGCACGACGACGAGCGCGCGCAGCTCCTGCTCGGGCGGGCCGCCCGCGAGCGCGCGCACGAGGGCCGCGAGGCCGCGCGGGTCGACACCCTGCTCCTCGGGTGTGCTGCGCGGCAGGGTCTCGGGCAGGCCGTGCACATCGGCGCGACCGTCGTCATCGGCGGGCGTCATACCGCGATCCTGCCACCGGCCACCGACAACCCACGAGGGCCGTTGGTCCACCCGGGACCCCCGTCAGGACCCCGGCGCGCGGGCTCGAACGTCAGCGTCACCTCGGCCGATCCCGCCGCCGAGTCGAGCGCGAGCGGCCACGACGCCGCGCCACCCAGCGGGGTCAGCAGCGTCGTCCCGTCGACCCGCACGACCTCGACGCGCGGACCGCCCGGCACGGGCTCGAGCCGCAGCGTCACCGACCCCGTCAGCCGACCGCCGCCGCCCGGGTCGCCGACCGTCACGTGCGGGTCGAGGCTCAGCCGCGCGCCGGACGCGACCGCCGCAGCGGCGCAGTCCTCGCGGTGGATACGCGCCAGCACGCCGTTCGGGTCGTCCGGCGACCCGCGCCACGCACCGGTGCGCCCGTCGTCGTCGACGAGGTCGAGCTCGACGGCGGTCGTACCGCCCGCCGCGGCCGCGGCCCCGTCGCACCGCGGCGCCCCGAGCGCGACCGACAGGTCACGGTCCACCCCGCTGCGCACCGCCCGCCCGCGCGTCGAGATCGCCACCCCCGCCGCACCCGGTGTGGTGAGCCGCGCCTCGACGACCGTGACGTCGACCGCCGAGCCGTTCGCGACCCGCACCTGCACGACCCGCCGCTCCCGGTCGAGCCGCGCCTGCGCGACCGACACGGCGATGCCGCCCAGCACGTCGTCCTCGAGCGGCGCGACCGTGGTGGCCGCTGCGGTCGGCTCGTCGACCGAGGTCCCCGCCGGTGCGCACGCCGCCGCCGCAGCCGTCACGGCGGCGACCCCGACGACGAACCGGACCGCACGGGCATGCACGACGACGATCGTCGTCCAGCCCCGCGCGCAGGTCGAGACCCACCCGGGCGGGCGGCACGCATCCCCGGATGCGGCGAGGGCCGGGACCTGGTGGGGTCCCGGCCCTCGCCGGTGTCGTGCTGTGGTGCGTCAGGCGGGCTGCAGGCCCGATCCGCCGTCACCGGACGCCGCGATCGGCGGCGCTGCGGGCAGGTCGCGGCCCGAGCCGGGTGTGCCGGCCGAGACACCGGCACCCACCGGCTCCTTCCCGACCGCGCCGCGCTCGACGCCCTCGAACGTGAACTCCCCGAGCAGACCCTCGCCGACCGCGTCGACGATGACCTTCTGCCCGGACTTGAGCTCGCCGAACAGGATCTTCTCCGACAGCGCGTCCTCGATGTCGCGCTGGATCGCGCGACGCAGCGGGCGGGCACCCAGGACCGGGTCGTAGCCCTTCTCGGACAGCAGCTTCTTGGCCGCGGGCGTGATCTCGATGCCCATGTCCTTGTCCTTGAGGCGCTTGTCGAGCTTGGCGATCATCAGGTCCACGATCGCGAAGATCTCCGGCTGCGAGAGCTGCGGGAAGACCACCACGTCGTCGACGCGGTTGAGGAACTCCGGACGGAAGTGCGTCTTGAGCTCGTCGTTGACCTTCGCCTTCATGCGCTCGTAGTCCGTCGCGAGCTCGCCGCCGGCCTGGAAGCCGGTCATGACGCCCTTCGCGATGTCCCGCGTGCCGAGGTTCGTCGTCATGATGATGACGGTGTTCTTGAAGTCGACCACGCGGCCCTGCGAGTCGGTCAGGCGACCGTCCTCGAGGATCTGCAGCAGCGAGTTGAAGATGTCCGCGTGGGCCTTCTCGACCTCGTCGAACAGCACGACGGAGAACGGCCGGCGGCGCACCTTCTCGGTGAGCTGACCACCCTCGTCGTACCCGACGTACCCGGGGGGCGAGCCGAACAGTCGCGAGACCGTGTGCTTCTCCGAGAACTCGGACATGTCGAGCTGGATCAGCGCGTCCTCGTCACCGAACAGGAACTCCGCGAGCGCCTTGGCGAGCTCGGTCTTCCCGACGCCCGTGGGGCCGGCGAAGATGAACGACCCACCGGGGCGCTTCGGGTCCTTGAGGCCCGCACGCGTGCGGCGGATGGCCTGCGAGAGCGCCTTGATGGCGGCGTCCTGGCCGACGACCCGCTTGTGCAGGTTCTCCTCCATGTGGAGCAGCCGGCTGGACTCCTCCTCGGTGAGCTTGAAGACCGGGATGCCCGTGGCGTTCGCCAGCACCTCGGCGATCAGCTCCTCGTCGACCTCCGCGACAGCGTCCAGGTCGCCCGACTTCCAGGCCTTCTCCTTCTCCTGGCGCTTGAGGCCGAGCTGCTTCTCCTGGTCGCGCAGGCGCGCGGCCTTCTCGAAGTCCTGCTCGTCGATCGCCGACTCCTTGTCGCGACGCGTCGCGGCGATCTCCTCGTCCAGCTCGCGCAGCTCCGGCGGGGCCGTCATGCGGCGGATGCGCAGGCGCGCGCCCGCCTCGTCGACCAGGTCGATCGCCTTGTCCGGCAGGTACCGGTCGTTGACGTAGCGGTCCGCGAGCGTCGCGGCCGCGACGAGCGCGCCGTCCGTGATCGAGACGCGGTGGTGCGCCTCGTAGCGGTCACGCAGACCCTTGAGGATCTCGATCGCGTGCTGCAGGTTCGGCTCGCTGACCTGGATCGGCTGGAAGCGACGCTCCAGAGCCGGGTCCTTCTCGACGTACTTGCGGTACTCGTCGAGCGTCGTCGCGCCGATGGTCTGCAGCTCACCGCGCGCGAGCATCGGCTTGAGGATCGACGCGGCGTCGATCGCACCCTCGGCGGCGCCCGCGCCGACGAGCGTGTGGATCTCGTCGATGAACAGGATGATGTCGCCGCGCGTGCGGATCTCCTTGAGCACCTTCTTCAGGCGCTCCTCGAAGTCACCGCGGTAGCGCGAGCCGGCCACCAGCGCGCCCAGGTCCAGCGTGTACAGCTGCTTGTCCTTGAGCGTCTCGGGCACGTCGCCGCGCACGATGTCCTGCGCGAGACCCTCGACGACCGCCGTCTTGCCGACGCCCGGCTCGCCGATCAGGACCGGGTTGTTCTTGGTGCGGCGGGACAGCACCTGCATGACCCGCTCGATCTCCTTCTCGCGCCCGATCACCGGGTCGAGCTTGGTGTCGCGCGCGGCCTGCGTCAGGTTGCGCCCGAACTGGTCGAGCACCGCCGAGCCCGAGGGCTGGCCCTCCTGCGGCCCGCCCGCGGCCACGGGCTCCTTGCCCTGGTAGCCGGAGACGAGCTGGATCACCTGCTGGCGCACGCGGTTGAGGTCCGCGCCCAGCTTGTTCAGCACCTGGGCGGCGACTCCCTCACCCTCGCGGATGAGCCCGAGCAGGATGTGCTCGGTGCCGATGTAGTTGTGGCCGAGCTGCAGCGCCTCGCGCAGCGACAGCTCCAGCACCTTCTTGGCGCGCGGCGTGAAGGGGATGTGGCCCGAGGGCGCCTGCTGGCCCTCGCCGATGATCTCCTGCACCTGCGCGCGCACGGCCTCCAGCGAGATCCCGAGCGACTCGAGCGCCTTGGCCGCGACACCCTCACCCTCGTGGATCAGGCCCAGGAGGATGTGCTCGGTGCCGATGTAGTTGTGGTTGAGCATCCGCGCCTCTTCCTGGGCGAGGACGACCACGCGACGGGCTCGGTCCGTGAATCTCTCGAACATGTGCACTCCTCACGAGCGGCGTGCTCGTCGCCCTGACCCGGCTTCGGTGGGGAGCGCCAGGGGCCGACGACGATGCGGCGTTGTTCGATGCTAACGGCGGCACCCCGGCCGATAGGCCCGTGTTCGCCGCAGGCGTGAAAGCCCACGCCGCCCCGCTGCGCCCCGGGAGGACGACCCCACGAGGACGGTTGTCCACACCAGGCGGACGATCCCACCCGCCGCATGTCCGAGTTGGGTACTTTTTCCGCATGTCCCGCCTGCCCGCCGCGCTGATGCTTGCCCTGGCGACCCTCACCCTCGCCGCCTGCACCGACGGCGGGCCCGAACCCGAGAGAGCTGTCACCGTGGCCGCAACCGCCGCGACGACCCCACCGTCGACAGCGTCGGCCTCGACGACGACCGCGCCGTCCCCGTCGGCCGCGCCGACGAGCAGCGCAGGGCCGGACCAGGACATGACGACACCGCCTCAGCCACCTGCCGCCCTTGTCGGCGCTGCCACCGAGGACAACGCGAAGGCCGTCGCGCGGTACTTCCTGTCACTGGTGCCGTACGTCTTCGCCACGGGCGACCTGTCGACGTGGGACCAGCTCAGTGGCCCCGAGTGCAGTTTCTGCGACAGCATCGCGGCGACCGCCAAGGAGATCCACGGCAAGGGCAACCACGGCACCGGCGGTGCGCTCGAGCTGAACTTCACCTCGGCGTTCGCGTTGGAAGACGGCCGCTTCGTCGTCGGGATCGAGTACCTCGAGACGCCGTCCCGGACCGTCGCGTCCGATGGGTCGGTCGTCGAGGACTTCCCGGACACCTACAGCATGAAGGCGAACTTCGAACTCCGACGCTCGTCCTCGTCCTGGGTCGTCGACGGCGTCGAGGTGGACGAGTGGGCCGGCAAGCAGTGAAGGGCCTCGGCCGCCACGCCGTCCTCTGGGCGGCTGCGGCGATCGTCGTGCTGGTCACCGCGGGCGCGACCCCGGAACCGCCCCTTCCTCGTACTCGCGTCGGCGAGGACGTGGTGGAGCGCCTGGGAGATGCTCTCGGGGTGGGCGTGCCCCGACGACCTGCTGCCGCAGTTCAGCCAGGAGGACCTCCGGCGACTGACGATCGAGCCGCTGACCGCGCACCGCCAGCCTTCTGGTGAGGAGGCGCTCGTGAACAAGCCGCTGATCGTCTACGCGGACGCCGAGCACCGCACGTTCCGCACCGACCTGTTCGGCTTCGGGATCGACGTCGACGTCTACCCGGTCGAGTACACGTGGGACTTCGGCGACGGGCAGACCCTCACGACGGTCGACCCCGGCTCCCCTTACCCCTCGTTCGACGTCGCGCACACCTACTCGCAAGAGCTCACCGCAACCGTCACCCTCACGACGGCGTGGGAAGGGAAGTACCGCGTCGACGAGGACCCGGACCACGAATGGCGCGACATCCAAGGGACCGCCCACACGACGACGCCGTTCGAGCCGTTCGACGTCATCGAGCTCCGCAGCACGCTCGTCGGGTGACATCCGGTTCCTCGGGGCTCATCGGTAAGGGTTGAGAGATGGCTGTTCATCGACGAGATCCGCACCCTCGTCGGTGCGGATGGCGCTCGAGAACGCGCCGTAGCGCCCCGCGAGGACGCTTGTCCACAACCCGACGGACCACCCCACCCGCCGCATGCCTGAGTTGGGTAGTTTGCGCGCATGTCCCGGACGCCCGCCGCGCTGCTGCTCGCCCTCGCGACCCTCACACTCGCTGCCTGCACCGACGCGAGCCCGCAACCCCTCGGGACGACACCGCCCGTGACCGCGGTCACCACCACCTCGACGCCGGAGGCGTCCCCGACGACGCCGGCTCCGTCGCCTGGTCCCACGACGGACCAGCAGGAGGTCACCATCCCACCCGAGCGTCCTGCCGCGCTCGACGGCCCGGCGACCGAAGAGAACGCGAAGGCCGTCGCGCGCTACTTCCTGTCGCTCTTCCCGTATGTCGTCGCCACCGGGGACCTCGCCGACTGGGATGCCCTGAGCGGACGACCGTGCACCTATTGCTCGAGCGTTCGCGACTTCGTCACCGAGATTCATGGGGCCGGGAACCACGGCGAAGGTGGCGCCTTCGAGCTCGGCTTCACGTCGGGCTTCGACATGGGTGGCGGAGAGTTCGTGGTCGGGGTCGAGTACATCGAGACGCCGTCGCAAACGGTCGCGGCCGATGGCACGCTCGTCGAGGACTTCCCCGAGACGCTCTCGTACAAGGCGAACTTCAGCCTCGCCTGGACGGGCAGCCGGTGGGTCGTCAACGGTGTCCAGGTCGATGACTGGGCCAAGAACTCGTGAGCACGACTCGTAGGGCCGCCTTCGTGCTCGCCGCGGCCGCCGCGATCGTCGCCGCGACGCCCACCCTGGCCTCGGCCAAGTCGCAGATGGGCGAGGACAAGGTCGTCCTCGTCGACGCGTTCGAAGGGGAGCAGGAGCTGCGTTCCTGGAAGGCCAAGCCCGATCCCCTGAAGCAGTACGCGCGTGCACCACTGTGCAACGTGAACTCTGAGTACCTGACGCCGGGCATCGACGGTCCCTGCGGCCCACCGAACGGCACGGTCCAGGTCCCGTGGTGCGAGGGGGAGGCGCCCGTCGAACCCCTGTGGGTCCGGACTCGGCCGACGCCGACGAGTGACGACTGGACACTCTGGCAGATGCGGGCCGGATGGGCTTGCCCTGATGACCTCCTGCCCGCGCTGACCGAGCGCGACCTGCGTCGTCTCACGATCAAGCCGCTCACAGCGCATCGCCAACCTGCCGGCACGGAGGCGTTGGTCAACAAGGCGCTGATCGTGTACGCCGAACCCGAGAACCGCACCTTCCGCACCTCACTGCTGGGCTACGGCATCGACGTCGAGGTCTACCCGGTGGCGTACACGTGGGACTTCGGTGACGGCGCGGTGCTCGAGACCGACGACCCCGGCGCGCCCTACCCGTCGTTCGACGTCGCGCACGCCTACTCGCAAGAGCTCACCGCAACCGTCATCCTCACGACGACGTGGGAAGGGAAGTACCGCGTCGACGAGGACCCGGACCGCGAATGGCGCGACATCCAAGGGACCGCCCACACGACGACGCCGTTCGAGCCGTTCGACGTCATCGAGCTCCGCAGCACGCTCGTCGGGTGACGGTCCCGCGAGGACGTCGCCGGCCGGACGGGGGACGATGGGACGAGTAGGTCGAAAGGACCCCGTGCCGGGCGTCCGGCTCGCCATACTCGGCACGTGAAGACCACCTACCGCGCGCTGCTGTGCCTGGCGCTCATCGCAGGGTTCTACGTCACGGCAGCGCTCGTGTTCCTCGGGATCCTCGCGGTGGGCGTCGCGCTGATCTCCTCGGGGCACACCATCGGGGCCAAGCTCGCGATCTTCGCGCTGGCCGCGGCGTTCGGGTTCGTCGTGACGATGCGCAAGGTGAGCAAGGCGCAGACGCACGAGCCCACGGGGGTCGTCCTGACGCGCGAGGCCGCACCCGAGCTGTGGGCGACGGTCGAGGAGCTGGCGAGCGCCGCGCGCACGAGCGTCCCGCGCGAGATCCGCCTCGTGCACGACCTGAACGCGTTCGTCTCCGAGGACGCGCGGGCGCTCGGGCTCGTCGCGGGGACGCGGCGCCTGTACGTGGGCCTCCCGCTCCTGCAGGCGCTCGACGTCGCGCAGCTGCGCTCGGTGCTCGCGCACGAGCTCGGGCACTACTCGCACGGTCACACGCGTCTCGCGCCCATCGCCTACCGCGGTCGGCAGGCGGTCGGCGCCGCGGCCGCGGAGGTCACAGGCGTCGCCGGTTGGGTGCTGCGCGGGTACGGGCGGCTGTACCTGCTCGCGTCCGCCGCGATCAGCCGCCGCCAGGAGCTCGAGGCGGATGCCGTGTCGGTGCAGGTCGCCGGGCGGGAGGTCGCGGCCGGCACGCTCCACGAGCTGGAGGTGCTGTCGGTCGCGTGGCGGTTCTACTTCGACCGGTACGTCTCCGACGCGTGGGAGGCGGGTCTGGCGCCGACGAGCGACGAGTTCTTCAGCGGGTTCGCCGCGCTGCTCGCGGCCCGCCGGGACGAGCTGGACCGGCTGCGCACGCTCGCGCCGTCGGACGAGCAGGCCCGGTGGGACAGCCACCCGTCGACGGCGGCCCGGGTGGCCGCGATGGAGCTGGCCGAGAACCCGGTCGTCCCGCGGGACACGCGCCCGGCCGGCACGCTCGTCCGCGACCTGCCGGCCCTGACCGGGATGCTCGCCGAGGCCGTGGTGCGGTACGCCGACCGTGAGCGCCTGCCTTGGCACGAGCTCACGCCGCGAGCCCGGGCGGCGAGCGCGCAGCACACGGCCGACATCGTGTTCCGCGCCGTGGGCCGGCGGCTCGGGGTCGAGGTCGGGTCCTTGGCGGGCCTGCTCGACCTGACGGAGCAGGGGCGGCTCGACGAGGTCCTGCTCGACCTCGGGATGGACGCCGCCGCAGACCCCGACGAGACGGGCGCGACCCCCGCGACGGCGGTGTGGGAGGCGGTCCTGCGGTGCGCGCTCGTCGAGGGCGGGGCCGCGCGGTGGGAGCACCGCTGGGACGCGCGCGACCCGTTCGTCGGGCCCGACGGCGCGCCCTTCGACCTGCGGCCGCTCGCGCTGCTCGGCGGGCAGGGCCCGAGCGGCGCGTCGGAGCTGCGGGCGCAGCTCGTCGCGCTCGGGGTCGAGCTCGACGCGGTCGCCGCGTCCGCGGAGGCGGACGCCCGGGGTGCGGCCGTGGTCGCGGGTGTCGCCAACGTCGTCGTCGGCCGCGACCACTTCGACCTGCTCGTCCTGACGCACGGGCTCGTCCTGGTGCCGTGCCCGAAGCGCTACCAGGAGGGCCGCAAGCGCCTGCGCGCGCTGGCCGCGAGCGCGTCACCGGCCGAGCTCGCCGCGCGGAGCTGGTTCGTGCCGTTCGAGGACGTCGTCGCGGGCCGTGTCACGCGGCGCTTCCCGGTCCGGGTCGCGTTCGACCTGCACGACGGCACCACGCTGGCGCTCACGACGAAGCTGGACAGCCAGGAGTTGGCCTCGGGCAGCAGCCTCGCGCTGGCCGACGTCGCCAAGCGGTTCGCCGCCCAGCCGGTCGGGGCCTGAGCCCGACCCCGACCCGAGACCTCAGGGGAACCCCACCTCGGAACCGGGGGTATCCCGGATGTCCCTGTTCGCCCCTTGTGCGGGAGCGTTTCCTCGGCGCACGGTCCGCGCCGTCTCCTCTCCCTCACATCGACGCAGTCCAGGGGGCGTGTCATGGTCAAGGTCGCCGGGTGGGTCACCCACCGGTACGTGAAGTACGTCGTCATCGTGTTCTGGCTGGGCGCGCTCGCGCTGCTCGGCCCGCTCGCGGGAAAGCTCACCGACGCGCAGGACAACGACGCCGGCAGCTGGCTCCCGAAGGACGCGGAGTCCACGCAGGTGCTGGAGCGCGCCGCCGCGTTCGTCCCGGAGGACACCGCACCGGCGGTCGTCGTCTACGAGCGGCCCGGAGGTCTGACGGCGCAGGACGAGCAGGCGATCGCCGACGACGTGCGCGCGTTCGGCGCGGTCGAGCTGCTTGCGGGCGAGGTCGTCGGGCCGCAGGTCTCGCAGGACGGCGAGGCCGCGCAGGTGATCGTGCCGGTGTCCATGGAGGACTGGGACCAGTCGATCGACGTGGTCGACGCGCTGCGCGCCGCGGGCGCGGACAACCCCGAGGGGCTGGCGCTGCACGTGACCGGGCCGGTCGGGGCGTCGGCGGACTCGGCGGCGGCGTTCGAGGGCATCGACTCGACGCTGCTGTACGCCGCAGCCGCGGTCGTCATCGTGATCCTGCTGCTCACCTACCGCAGCCCGGTGCTGTGGCTGCTGCCCCTGGTCTCGGCGGGAGTCGCGCTGACCGTCGCGCAGGCCGTGGTGTACCTGCTGGCGGAGAACGCGGACCTCACCGTGAACGCGCAGAGCGCGGGCATCCTCACCGTCCTCGTGTTCGGCGCGGGCACCGACTACGCGTTGCTGCTCACCGCGAGGTACCGCGAGGAGCTGCGCAGGAACGGTGACCGGCACGCCGCGATGGCGGTCGCGCTGCACCGGGCGAGCCCGGCGATCATCGCGTCCGGCGCGACGGTCGCGGCCGGGATGCTGTGCCTGCTGTTCGCGACGATGAGCTCGACCGCCGGGCTGGGGCCGGTGGCGGCCGCGGGCATCGTCGTCTGCCTGCTCGTCATGCTCACGCTCCTGCCGGCGCTGCTCGTCACGGTCGGCCGCTGGGTGTTCTGGCCGCGCGTGCCGCACCTGGGCGACGCCGAGCCGACCGAGCACGGCTTCTGGGCGCGCGTGGGTGACCGCATCGCGCTGCGGCCGCGACGCACGTGGGTCGGGACGTCCGTGGTGCTCGTCATCGCGTCGTTCGGGGCCCTGCAGCTCAACGCGACGGGCCTGTCGACCGAGGAGTCGTTCACCACCGAGCAGCCGTCGATCGTCGGCGAGCAGGTGCTCGTCGACCACTTCACGGGTGGCGTCGGGACGCCCGTCGTCGTGCTGGCGCACGCGTCGGCGGCCGACGACGTACGCGCGGCGTTCGCGGGCGTCGAGGGCATCGACCCGACGAGCGTCACCGAGCCCGTCGTCGCGGACGGCACCGCCTACCTCGAGGGCACGCTCACCAGCGAGCCGGACTCCGAGGCGGGCTTCGACACCATCGACCGCGTCCGGGACGCCGTGCACGCGGTGCCGGGTGGGGACGCCGTGGTCGGCGGGGAGACCGCGATCAACCTGGACGTGCAGCGCGCGTCGGCCCGCGACAACCTCGTCGTGATCCCGATCATCCTGCTCGCGGTCCTGCTGATCCTCGTCGCGCTCCTGCGCTCGGTCGTCGCGCCGCTCGTGCTCATGGGCACGGTGATCCTGTCGTTCGGTGCGGCCATCGGCGTCTCGGCGCTCGTGTTCCGCCACGTGTTCGACTTCGCGGGCGCCGACTCGTCGTTCCCGCTGTTCGTCTTCGTGTTCCTGGTCGCGTTGGGCATCGACTACAACATCCTCCTCATGACGCGCGTGCGTGAGGAGGTGCAGCGCGTCGGGCACCGCCGCGGCACGCTCATCGGCCTCGCCGCGACCGGTGGCGTGATCACGTCGGCCGGGCTGGTGCTCGCGGGCACGTTCGCGACGCTCGGCACGCTCCCCGCGGTCGGGTTCGCGGAGATCGGGTTCGCCGTCGCGTTCGGCGTGCTGCTCGACACGCTCGTCGTCCGCTCGGTGCTCGTCACGGCCCTGAACCTCGACATCGGCCCGCGCATGTGGTGGCCGAGCCGCCTGGCCCGCCGGCCCGAACCGGAGCCCGCGGTGGTCGCGGAGCGGGTGCCCGAACCGGTCGCCTGACCCACCCGAGAACGGTCCCGCCCCCGCCCACGCGACCCGTGGCGCGGGGGCGGGTCCGTCCTCAGTGCGTGTAGTCCGGCCCGACCTCGCGCGCCCAGGGCGTGTCAGGCTGCAGCGACCAGACCTGGGCACGGTCCGGCCCGTCGTACGCCTGCACGCTCACCTCTGCGAGCAGCAGCCGCTCCGGGAGGTGAGCCTGCGCCCAGGCGACCACCGCCGTCACGTCGCGCGCACCCTCGACCACGTACGTGGCCTCGGTGTCGATGTCCGCCAGCTCGCCCTCGACCGGTCCTGTCAGGAACGTCACGAAGTAGGTGGGATGGACATCGGCGACCCGCCCCTCGGGCAGCCGTCCCAGAACAGACGAGAGACTCTCGATCATCCCCGCAAACACCCCGACCTCGTACTCGAGAAGACAACCCCGTCCGGCGCGATACCTGAGGGGACCGTGCTCGTGACCACGTTCCTCCCCTTCCAGGTACCGCACCCCGAGCCGCCCGAGTTCATGAGCGGCACGTACCAGGTGTGCTTCGTGCCATCCGTCTTGATGCTGAATGTTCCATACCTCGTCGCACGCACGACACCGTCCTTGGTCAAGGTCCCGTTCATATGCACCTTGACGACGTTCTCGAGACCGACGCCGTACTTCTTGCACTCACCGCGGACCTTGTAGATGACTCCACCGGCCCCGTTCGAGTAGTGGGGCTTGTCGGACCACAGGTTGCACACGATGAAGCCGATCTTGATGAGCGGCCCACCCGCGTCCGCCTCTCCTCCGATCCGGATGGAGATCACGTCGGAGCCGGTGTCCGCGTCGAGATCGGATGTTGCGGAACTAGGCTCGGCGCCGCCAGCGCCGATTGTCGGCGACTCCTCTGTGCTGCTCGCGGCATCGGCGCTCCAAGCGACTTCGTCGGCGGCCACGCTCGCGCTGGGCAGAGCGAGTCCAACCACCAGCGCAGCACATGCCGTGAGAATCAATCGGGATCTCATTCGACCACCTTTCCCCTGACGTCCGGTTCGCTCCGGTTCGCCCTGAAGGTAGTGACGATACGAAGACGCGGCGATCCGCTGTCCACAGGCCTTGGTGCCCGAGGCGTCAGGCCGTGAGGCGCGGCGCCATCGACTCCATCTGCTCGAGCACGAGACGGATCGCGGCGGGCTGCTTGTCCGGCGGGTAGTCGTGCTTGACGAGGAGCCGCTTGATCGACGAGCGCAGCTTCGCTTTCACGTCGTCGCGGACGGTCCAGTCGGTCTTGACGTCGCGGCGCATGATCGTGACGAGCTCACGGGCGATCTGGGCGAGGACGTCCTCCCCCTGGAGCTCGACGGCCGACTCGTTCGACGCGACCGCGTCGTAGAAGGCCAGCTCGTCCTCGTCGAGCGGCGGCGAGAAGTGCGCGCCGCGGCTCGCTTCGCGCGCGACGTCGCGGGCGAGCTCGATCATCGCGGCGATGACCTCGGCCGACGTGAGCTGCGCGTTGGTGTAGCTGTTCATCAGCTCGGCCAGACGCTCGGAGAACGCACAGCGCCGCACGAGGTTGTGTCGCGTGGCGGTACGGGACTCTGCCTCGATGAGTGCGCGCAACGCCTCGATCGCCAGGTGGGGGCGCTCGGATGCCTGGGCTTGTGCCAGGAACTCCGGCGTCAGGTCGGACAGAGCGGGCCGAGGCATGCCGGCCGCCGTGTAGATGTCGAGAACCTCGGTCGACTGGACGACGCCCGCGAGGAGCTGGTTGAGCAGGCGCTGGACGTCGTCGGGCACGGGCTCTCCGCGAGCCTGTCGGTCCTCGGCGTCGAACTTCCCGATCCAGACGCGCACCTCCTCGAAGAACTGCGCGTCCGGCCGGCGGGCGTGCAAGGCGTCCGCGCGGCCCGCGATCGCCCACGCGCGAGCGAGCCGGCCGGCCTCGCGCCGGTACGCCGCGACGCGCGACTCCTCGCCGTCGCTGCTGGTGACGGGCGGGGTGTCGGGGCGTCGCAGGTAGTCGACGGCGCCGAGCACGGCGGCGACGTAAGCCCGACGATCACCCTGCCGAAGCCGGGCTCTCCAGTCATAGCCGTCCAGGAGGGTGTCGAGTCGGTCGAGCAGCTGGCCGACGAGGTCGACCGCCTCGTCGACCGGACGCCCCACGGGCCTCGTCTCCTGGTCGCTGACCGTGTACTCGGCGAGCGCTGCGTGAAGGTTGTCGGCCAGCGGCGCGTAGGCGACGAGCAGACCATCCTGCTTGCCGCGGAACGTGCGGTTCACACGGGCGAGCGTCTGCATGAGCAACGCACCCTTGAGGGGACGGTCGAGGTAGAGGGTGTGCAGCGGGGGCGAGTCGAACCCGGTGAGCATCATGTCCTTGACGATGACGATCTCGAGCTCGTCGTCCGGGTTCTTCAGCCGCTGCTTGACCACCGCGTTCGCGGAGTCCCGCCGCACGTGCTGGGCGACGGGCATCGTGTCACTCGCCGAGCCCGAGTAGACGACCTTCACGCGTCCCTTCTCGAGCTCGTCGGAGTGCCAGTCCGGTCGGCGTTCGACGAGGGCGCTGTACAGCCGCGCACAGATCTCCCGCGTCGCGCAGACCACCAGGGCCTTGCCGGAGATGAACGGAGTCTCGGGTGTGCCGAGCGCGGCACCCATCGAGGCGCGTCGGTCCTCCCAGTGGGCGACCAGGTCGTCAGCGAGCATCGCGATCCGCGCGGGGGCCCCGTAGACGGCGTTGACGACGGCGACGGACTTCTCGATCCGCTCTCGCTCGGTGTCGTCGAGACCGGAGGTCACCTCGTCCGCGGCGCGGTCGATCGTGTCCTCGTCGACCTCGTCGGCCCACCGCACCTTCACGAGGCGGGACTCGAAGTGCACGGGGACGGTCGCGCCGTCCTCGACCGCCCGTGTGAGGTCGTGGATGTCGATGTAGTCGCCGAACACCTCCCGCGTGTCCCGCTCAGCGAACGCGACGGGCGTACCCGTGAACGCGATGAGCGTCGCGCGGGGCAGCGCGTTGCGCAGGTGCCAGGCGTACCCGTCGAGGTCGTCGTAGTGGCTGCGGTGCGCCTCGTCGACGATGACGACGATGTTGGACCTGTCGGACAGCAGCGGGTGCGCCGCCCCTGCGTCGCGCTCGTCCTTGGTGCGGGAGAACTTCTGCAGCGTCGTGAAATAGATGCCGCCGGACATGCGGCCGCGCAGCTCGGCGCGCAGCTCCTCGCGGCGGACCACCTGTTGGGGCTTCTCGGGGAGCAGCAGGCTGCGCGCGAAGCCTTGGTACAGCTGCCCGTCGAGCTCGGTGCGGTCGGTGACGACGACGATCGTCGGGTTCGCCAGGCGCGGGTGCCGCAGCACCTGGTTGGCGTACAGCTCCATCTCCATCGACTTGCCGGAGCCCTGGGTGTGCCAGACGACACCCGCCTTGCCGTTGCTGCCGACGGCCGCGATCGTCGCCGCTATCGCTTTGTCCACGGCAAAGTACTGATGGGGTTTCGCGATCCGCTTGGTGAGACCGTCGTCTCCGCCGTCGAACGCGACGTACCCGTTCAGCAGTTGAAGGAAGCGGGGCTGGTAGGCGAGCCCGTCGAGCAGCACGTCGAGTGCCGACATCCCGTCCGCGGTGTGCTCCGCACCGACGACCGCACCGACGTCGTCCACGTTCCACGGCGTCCAGTGGTGAAGCGGGGTGAACGGGGTCCCGTACCGCGCGGTGATGCCGTCACTGATCACCGCGAGGACGGCGAACCGGAACACGAGCGGAAGCTCGCGCACGTAGGTCTCGATCTGTGCGTGTGCGCTGGCGAGGCCCGCGTTCGCCGAACCGGCGCGCTTCAGCTCGATCAGGACCACGGGCATGCCGTTGAGGTAGAGAACGACGTCGAAGCGCCGTTCGACGTCGCCGCGGACCACGGTCACCTGGTTGGCGGCGAGCCAGTCGTTGCGGTCCGGGTCGACGTCCACCAGACGGATCGTCGGGGTCTGCTCGCGTCCTTCGTCGTCGATGTACGTCAGGCCCCGGTAGCCCTCCGTGAGGAAGCGATGGATGCGGTAGTTCTCGGTCAGCGCGTCCTGCGACGACGGCGCGAGGATCTCCGCCATCGCCTGTTCGAGGTACCCGACGGGGACGGACGGGTTGAGGTCTCGCAGGGCGCGGCGCAGGCGGGACGGGATGACGAGGTCGTCCCAGCTCTCGCGCTCACCAGAGCCGGGTGCGATCTGCGGGCCGCGCGCAACGCGCCACATGAGGGGCTCCGCGAGCGTCTCGAGCGCGAGCTGCTCCCACGCGTCCTCGGACATGGTCATCGCACGCTCGCTCCCGCCTGCTGGGTCATCGGCCTTCCAATGCTCGGACCCTAGCCGCGGTGCCGGGCAATCGTGTGGGGCCGTGCCGATAAGGGGGCTGTTCGCCGATGGGCGCTGCTCGCCGGTCGTTGCGCCATAGGTTCCCGATGCCGAAACGTATGACGGCGCAACCGAGTCCACCCGGTGCCGCAGGTTCCGCACACGAGCCTGTGCGAGAATCGCACATGTGACGACGGTCAACGCCAAGATGCTGGGCGAGCGCATCCGCGAGGCACGAAAGCGCGCCGATCTCAGCCAGGACGACGTGGCCCACATGGTCGGGATCGACCGCACGGCCGTCAACAAGATCGAGGCGGGAAGCCGGCGGGTGACGGCCCTCGAGCTCGCCGACATCGCCACCGCACTGGGCGTGCGCATGACGTCGTTCTTCACTGAGCCGATCCCCGCGCTCGTCGCACACCGTTCGAGCCAAGGCATGGACACGAGCGACTCCCAGATCGACGCCCTCCTTGCGCGGATCACTGACGATGTCGAGTTCGTCGCCGGCTTGGACAGCTCCGAGATTGGTCTCGCTGCTGGAGCAGCAGCGATTCCGGACGACTTCGCGCAGCCGACCACGAACGCCGAGGCAGACACTCTCGCCGCGCGCGCGCGGCGCCTCCTCGGCCTGACCGCCGACGAACCCGTCCGGGACCTGAGCGCGAGTGTTGCGACCCTGGGTCTGCTGGCCTTCTCCCGAGACATCGGCAAGGACACAGCCGATGCTGGAACGGTCTTGCTACGCCGAGGTGGCGTCAGCTTGGTGAACAGCCACATGAAGGTAGGGCGACGCCGCCTGGCGCTGGCGCACGAACTCGGGCACTACCTGCTGGGAGACGACTACACGATCGACTGGCGCGTGGCTCGGTCCGACGACGCGGTGCCGACTGAAGCCCGCCTCGACCGCTTCGCCCGCGCGCTCCTCCTGCCCGCTGCGTCTCTGACCACGTGGTCCACCTCGGTGGACGAGCAGGGTCTCCGCGCAGCGGCGATCCACATCGCAAGCAGTTACCGCGTCGACATGGCGACACTGGCAGCACGGCTGAGGGAACTTTCGTTGGCCGATGGCGACGCCATAGCCGCAGTCCGCGAGATCCGCACCACTCGGGCCGACATCGTGGAGATGAACCTCCACGTTCCATTGGAGGAGCTGGCGGGAACCACGGTGCCCGGACCCTACGCCCGCGCCGTGGTGCGTCTTGTCCGCGACGAGCGGATCAGCCGCGAACGCGGTCTCGAGCTGCTCCACGGGACGTTCGACGAGTCGGACCTTCCCCAACCTCGGACCCGCAGGAGCGACGAGATCTGGTCGTTCGTGTCGTGACAGTCCCGGCCGACGCGCTGGTCTTCGACACGGGACCGCTGCGCCATTTCGCAGCCCAGGGCTGGCTGGGCGTGCTGCGGTTCCTCGCGGCCGGGCGAGCCGTCTACATCCCGGAGGCGGTCGAGGACGAGCTGCGCCGCGCTTCGGAGCACAACCCCACGCTCGGCGCCGTCCTCAATGCCGAGTGGATCACGGTCCACCGAGCGACCGACGTCGCCTACCTCGCGACGTTCGCCTCGTACGAGAGCCGGCTCGCGGTCGGACGCACCAACCTGGGTGAGTGCGGAGTTCTCGCGATGGGGGAGGTCTACGGCTGCGAGATCGTCATCGACGACAACACCGCTCGTCAGGTCGCGAAGGAGAAAGGGCTGCGCGTCATCGCGACAGTTCCGTTGCTCTGCGACGCAGTCCGGACGAAGCAGCTGACGCTGGTGATGGTCGAGAAGCTCGCGGACGACCTGCTCGCGAGCGAGTACTTCCTTCCGTTCGAGGCCGGCGGGTTCCGGCGCCACGTGATCGAGAACGGTCTGCTCGACTACGACGACTCGTGAACTCGCCGCCCGTTGACGGCACCGGTCGGTGCGCGATCGTCGCGAGCGGTGCTCTCGACACGGCCGCCGAGACGACGGCCGCCGACCTGAAGGCGTCACTGAGCGCCGCCGAGCGGCGCGCCACCACAGCGGAGAAGAGGGCCGACGCCGCCGAGACCGCGACGAGCGACCTCGCCTCGCGAGCCGCGGAGCTCGACGAACGGGAGACCCAGCTCGACACGCGCGCCACCGAGCTCGACGACCGCGAGGCGGTCATCGGTGCTGCGGAGGAGGCGGTGGCCGCGTCCCAGATCGGCATCGGTACCTGGACGGTGGGGGTCGACGTGGAGCCGGGCACCTACAGGACCACCGAGCCCGTCGCGTCGTCCTGCTACTGGGGCATCTACCGCACGGGGACCAACCAGGACGACATCATCCAGAACGACATCGTCAACGGCGGGCACCCCACCGTCACCCTCAGCGCCGGGCAGGACTTCGAGAGTGACTGCGGCACGTGGAGCAAGCAGTGAGCCGCCCGCTCGGCGCGACGGACGTGCTCAAGTACGTCAACGCCGGCAGTCCGGCCCGCAGGACTCGGGTCGTCCGCGACATCGTGGAACGCACCGGTGCCTACGAGCCCGCACTCGACTTCTGGATGCCGATCCGCAGTGCGATCCGGAGCGACCGCGCGACGACTCGCGATGGCGCACGGGTGAGAGGAGCCGCCGCGCGCGCCAACCCGCGACGCCGCCCGTCGTACGAGCGCGTCGCACTGGCATGGGACCGGGTTCACCCTCGGTGGAGAGCCGCTCGCCACGAGTCGACCACCCCCGCAGACGCACGACTGGTCGACCTGCTCGTCGAGGTCCGGCCGACCTTCGCCGAGCGGCGCCCAGACGGGATCCTCGAGGTCGTCGGCACCTGGCTCCTGGCCGACGAGCTCACGCCCGTCGCGTTCGACCTCGGGCTGCGGATGATCGAGCGCGCGTTCCCGGGCGCCGTCGCGGTCGTCTGCGACCTACAGCGCGAGCGCGTCGCCAGCTCCGAGGGGTGGGACCTGAGCGGTGTCGACGACCTCCTCGTCGACGCCGCCACGGCACTCTCCGACGAGGTCGGGTGAGCTCGCCGTACCGTCATCCCATGGGACGTTCCATCGCGACCACCACCGCCGCCACCCGCGACGAGCTTCTCGAGTTCGTGCGGCCGCGGCACCACCTGCTGCTCGTCACCACGCGCGCGGACGGCCGCCCGCAGGTCTCGCCCGTCTCGGGCGGCGTGGACGACGAGGGCCGCATCGTGATCTCCACCTACCCGGGTCGCGCCAAGACGCGCAACGCCGAGCGTGACGCACGCGTGAGCGTGTGCGTGCTCTCGGACGAGTGGGACGGCCCGTGGGTGCAGGTCGACGGCACCGCGCAGGTGCTGCACATGCCGGAGGCGGAGGACGCGCTGGTCGACTACTTCCGCTGCATCGCGGGCGAGCACCCGGACTGGGACGAGTACCGGGCGGCGATGCGGGTGCAGGGCAAGTCGATGATCCGGATCACGCCCGAGCGCTGGGGTCCGATCGCGACGGGCGGGTTCCCCGCGGACGTCGCGGCCCGGCTCGACGCGCAGGGCTGACGTGCCGCACCACCACGACGAGCCAGGGGTCACGGTCCTCACGGGCGCGGGGATCTCCACGTCGTCGGGCATCCCCGACTTCCGGGGACCGCAGGGCGTGTGGACGCAGGACCCGTCGGCCGCCCGGCTCCTGGAGATCGGCGCGTACGTGCGCGACGCCGACGTGCGGGTGCAGGGTTGGCGCGCGTGGGCGTCGCACGCGGTCTGGCACGCCCGTCCGACGGCCGCGCACCGCGCGCTCGCGGACCTCGAGCGGGCGGGCGGGCTGCGCGCGGTCCTCACGCAGAACTTCGACGGCCTGCACCAGGCCGCGGGCTCGTCCGACGAGCACGTGGTCGAGCTGCACGGGTCGCTCGCCACGACGTCGTGCCTGCGCTGCACGACGACGTGGCCGACGAGCGAGGTGCTCGCACGGCTGCCCGACGAGCCGGACCCGCGCTGCGTCGAGTGCGGCGGGGTGCTCAAGCCGGACGTCGTGTACTTCGGCGAGCAGCTCCCCGAGGACGCGCTGAGCCGCGCGGTGGCGGCGGCCACGGACGCGCAGACGTTCGTCGCGATCGGCACGACGCTCACGGTCCACCCGGTCGCGAGCCTCGCGCCGCTCGCGGTCGAGTCCGGGGCGCGGCTGGTGATCGTCAACGCCGAGCCCACCCCGTACGACCACCTGGCCGACGAGGTGATCCGCACCCCGATCGACGAGGCGGTCCCCGCCCTCGTCGCGACCCTGACCCGCTGACCCCGCGAGCCCTATAGCGACGCGCTATGGTCGGTACGTGTCGACCGACCTCGCGGAGCGCCGGCGCCGGCGCGGCCTCACGCAGGCCGAGCTCGCGCACCGCAGCGGCGTGCCGCAGCCCAACATCAGCGCGCACGAGACCGGCCGCCGCCCGCTCGGGCCGGTCCAGCTCGACCGGGTACTCGCCGCGCTCCGGCCGCTCCCCTCCGAGGCATTGCGCGAGCACCGCGACGAGATCCTGGACATCGTCCGGGCGCACGGCGGACGCACCGTCCGGGTGTTCGGGTCGACGGCTGCCGGCTCCGACACCCCGGACTCCGACCTCGACCTCCTCGTCGACACCGCGCCAGGGACGTCGCTCGTCGACGTCATGCGCATGGAGCTCGACCTCGAGGACCTGCTCGAGGTGCGGGTCGACATCGTGCACGACGACGGGCGTGGCCCGGTCGTCGAGTCGGCCCGGGCGACCGCCCGCCCGCTGTGAGCACACCGGCGGAGCGCGCGACCCGCGCCCTGGCGGACGTCGCCCGGCTGCTCGACGTGGCCGACCGGATCGTGGCGCGCGGGTACGACGAGTTCGTGGGCGACGACGAGATCGCGTACCTCGCGACGAAGGCGCTGCTCATCGATCTGCAGACGGCGTGCGGGGCCTTCGACGAGGAGTTCAGGGCCGCGCGCCCGAGGGTGCCGTGGCGCGAGCTGAAGCGCATCCGGGACCGGCTCGCGCACCACGACGTGAGCATCGACAAGGACCTGCTGTGGAACGTCCTGGTGCGCGAGCTGCCCGTGCTGCGAGCCGACCTGCTCGCGCCGGACCGCTGACGGCGCTGACGGTGCCCACCGACCAGGAGTCCCCGATGAGAGACCTCTCATCCACGCCCCGCCGCGTGCGCCGCTCCCGCAACGGGTGGAGAAACGCTCGCATGGCGAGCGTCTCTCCACCCACTCACGGTCCAGCTCCGCTTCGGACCGGCCACCGGTGGCAGGTGGCGCGGCGGCGGTCGGGGGTGGGAGGGGGGTCGTAGGGTGGGCGGGTGAGCATCGAGGCGGAGCAGCTTCCCGCCGCGCCGCCCGACGAGCCGGCGCGGCACGCCCGGCCCGCGCGCAGGCGGTGGCGCCGCCGCCTGCTCGTCGCCGCCGCGCTCGTCGTCGTGCTGCTCGTCCCGCTCGCGTGGGTGCAGGGCACCGGCCAGGCGCGGCTGCGGGCGCTCGACGACGTGCGGGACACGCCGGTCGCGATCGTGCTCGGCGCGGGTCTGCGTCCCGACGGCTCGCCGTCCACCTACCTGCGCCGCCGCCTCGACGCCGCGCGTGCGCTGTACGAGCGCGGCACGGTGCAGGTGATCCTCGTGAGCGGCGACAACGGCTCGGTGGGTCACGACGAGCCGACGGCCATGCACGACTACCTCGTCGCGAACGGCGTCCCGACGTCCGCGGTGGTGCTCGACTACGCCGGGTTCGACACGCACGACTCGTGCGTGCGTGCGCACCGCGTGTTCGGCGTGGACGCCGCGGTCGTGCTCACGCAGGACTACCACGTGCGCCGCGCGGTGTTCTCCTGCACGGCGGCGGGCATCGACACGCAGGGTGTGGGTGTCTCGTCGGCCGGGGTGCCGTCCGCGCAGCTGCGGCGCTGGGAGCTGCGGGAGGTCGCGGCGTCCTACAAGGGCTGGTGGGACGGCCTGACGGGACGCGAGCCGGTGCACCTGGGTCCCGCGGAGCAGGGCGTGCAGGACGCGCTGCGCGACTCCTGAGACGATCGGGTGTGCCCGAGGACCAGCCCGCGAACCACGCCCGCACCGCCGACACCCGGCCCGCCACGCTCCTGGACGACCTGCGCTCGACGCTCGACGCGACGTCCGTGCGCCTGGTCGCGCTCGACATGGACGGCTCGCTGCTCGACTCCGCCAAGCGCCTCCCGGACGGCTTCCGGCCGGTGCTCGACGCGCTGATCGCGCGGGGCGTCACGGTGTGCCCGGCGAGCGGACGCCAGCACGCGACGCTGCGCGCGCAGCTGGACCGCGGGGACCTGACGTACATCGCGGAGAACGGTGCGCTCGTCGTGCAGGACGACGAGCCGGTGGCGGTCGCGCCGCTCGCCCGCGGGACCGCGCATCGCGGCGTGGACCTGGTGCGCGGCGCGGTCGCGCAGGGCGCGCGGCTCGGCGCGGTGCTGTGCGGTGTCCGCTCGGCGTACGTCGAGCGGACCGACGAGGAGTTCCTCGCCCACGTGCGCCCGTACTACCGCCGCCTCGAGCACGTGGCGGACCTGCAGGCGGTGGACGACGAGGTGCTCAAGCTCGCCGTCTTCGACGTCGACGACGCGCAACACGGCGCAGGGCCGCTGCTCGCGCCGCTCGACGGCCCCGACCGCGTGCTCGTCTCGGGCGAGCACTGGGTCGACGTCATGGGCCCGGACGCCGACAAGGGCCGGGCGCTGCGCGCGTTGCAGGCCCGGCTCGGTGTCCCACCCGAGCAGACGATGGCGTTCGGTGACTACTTCAACGACCTCGGCATGCTGGAGGCCGCGGGGTGGTCGTTCGCGATGGCCAACGCCCACCCGGACGTCCGCGCGGCGGCCCGGTTCGTCGCGCCGTCGAACGACGACGACGGCGTCCTGGCGACCCTGCGCGCGGCGTTCCGCCTGGACGCGTCGCTACCCTGACAGCCATGGCCGACGACCGCGCGTTCGACCCGACGACCGTCGCCGGGGTGGTGCTCACGCCGGGTGCGGGCGCGGACCGCGACCACCGCACGCTCGTCGCGCTCGAGGCCGCGCTCGCCCCGCTGCCGGTGCTGCGGCTCGACTTCGCCAACCGCGAGCGCGGCAGCCGTGGCCCCGAGCGCCCCGAGGCCGCCGTCCCGCACCTGCGGGAGCGCGCGGACGCGTGGGCCGACGAGCTGGGCGTGGACCCGGCGCGGCTGGTGCTGGGCGGGCGCTCGTTCGGCGGGCGCATGGCGTCGATGGCCGTGGCGCAGGGTCAGCCCGCTGCGGGTCTGCTCCTGCTGTCGTACCCGCTGCACCCCCCGGGCCGTCCCGAGCAGCTGCGCGTCGGGCACCTGCCGGACGTGCGGGTGCCGGTGCTCACGGTCAGCGGCGAGCGTGACCCGTTCGGCTCCCCCGACGAGCTGCGCCACCACCTGGCGTCGCTCGCGGGTCCGTGGGAGCTGGTCACGGTGCCGGGCGACCACTCCCCGCAGGACCCGCCGGTGGTCGCGGCCGTGCTCCGCTGGTTCGCACGCCCCGTCGGCTGAGGCGCTCGCGTCAGGCCGTCAGCGCCTCCTGGAACGCGCGCAGCGCGCGCTCGTCGTGCAGCACGAACTGCGCGTGCGAGATCCCGTTGGGCGTGCCGTCGGGCCGGCGGTCCTGCGCGGTGCCCACCTTCCAGGTCCGCACGGCGGCCGTGGCGATGCGCGCGACCTCGTCGACGTCCCACCCGTACGCGCCCGCGCTGACGGCGGGGAACGCGATCGTGCGCGCACCGAGGTCGACGGCGACCTCGAGCGAGCTGAGGAAGCACGACGCGAGCATCGCGGGGTCACGCTCACCCGCGCGCCAGTTGGGCCCGACGGTGTGCACGACCCACCGCGCGGGCAGGTCGAACGCGTCTGTCGCCACGGCGTGACCGACGGGCAGGCCGTCCGGGTAGCGCGTGGCGCGCAGCGCGCGGCAGGCCTCCAGCAGCCCGGACCCGGCCGCGGCGTGGATCGCCCCGTCCACGCCCCCGCCGCCCAGGAGCGAGGAGTTCGCCGCGTTCACGACGACGTCCACGGCCAGCTCGGTGATGTCCCCCAGCGAGGCGTCGATCCTCATGCCACCATCCTCGACCGGGTGCGGGTGGGTCCGCGCGGCCAACGGTCCCGCCTGCGCCGTGAGACGCCTCACGCATGAGAGGGCCCCTCGGACGCTTACTCCGAGGGGCCCTCACCGACCTCCAGGGTACGAGGAGGGCGACCGCCGACCGGGTGAACGACACGCGACTTGTCCACAAATTCTGTCCACAACCCTGTGTTCGGCCGGTGTTCTCGCAGGCCGGCCTGTGCACGACCGTGTGGAGGGACCTGTGGACGAAACTGCCCCTGACCTGCCCCTTGCGGGGTCCTGGACGCAGGACTAGAAATCACTCATCGGCCCCGCCCGATCGAGAACCGACAGGAACCACCCCCCTCGGGAGGTGCCCCTGACGGGGACAGTGACAGCGGGACCGGGCCGACCGGAGAACGGGCGACCACACCGACGGGGCAACCCGGAGGCTCGCGGACGACGACGCGAGGGCCGCTCGGAGCCGGGAGGTCGATCGCAGTCCCCCCGCCCGCGGCGGACCGGTTCGCCGGACCACCGGGTGCCGGGTGGGAGCCGCACCGTCGAAGCGGCGCCGGTCGCACCGACCCGTCGGTGACGACACGGACGGCCGGGTTCGCCCGACCGGACGGACGGCCTGGGATCACCCGGGAAGGCCCCTCGAACGCTTACTTCGAGGGGCCTTCTCCCGTGCCCGGCGTCGCCTCAGTCGTCACGCCTCCGGCGTCGACTCCAGCAGGATCGTCACCGGGCCGTCGTTGACGAGCTCCACGGCCATGTCCGCGCCGAACACGCCCGTCGCGACCTCGAGCCCGCGGGCACGCAACGCCTCGACGACCGCGTCGACCAGCGGCTCGGCGACCGGACCGGGTGCGGCCGCGTTCCACGTGGGCCGACGCCCCTTGCGGGTGTCGCCGTACAGCGTGAACTGGCTGACCACGAGGACGGGCGCGCCCACGTCCACCGCGCACCGCTCGTCGCGCAGGATCCGCAGCTCCGCGATCTTGCGCGCCACCAGCTCGACCTGCGCCGGCCCGTCCCCGGGCGTGACGCCGACCAGCGCGACCAGCCCGGGCCTGTCGATCGCCCCGACGACCTCGCCCTCCACCGTCACGGACGCGCGCGTGACCCGCTGCACGACGGCTCGCATGTCCCTGCCTCTCCCGGCCCGGTGCCTCCCGGGCGCGTCCGGCGCCTCGTCGGGCGCGTCAGAACGTGGCCTCGACCGCCCCGACCGGCTCGCCGTGCCCGAGCACGGGCGTGCGGCCCACCTCGTCGACGAGCGCGGGGTCCACCCCCGCGACGCGCAACGCCGCCGCGAGCACCGCGGCCCGCGGCCGCGCGGAGCCGTCGGCGATCTTCAGCGCGACCGCGCCGCCGTCCGCCAGTCCCGCGGCGTAGACGCCGTCGGCCCCGTCCTTCGCGACGAGCCCCGGGACGGCCTGCATGAACCGCGTGGCGTCCCGCCCGGTCCCGGCGACGTGCCACGGGTGCGCGGTGACGGCCGCCGCGACGCGGCCCTCCGGCGTGCCCGCGTGCGCCGGGTCGTGGGGCGCGCGGCCCAGCCGCCCGAACGCGCGGGCCAGGCCCACGAGGCTCGTCGAGAACAGCGCCGCGCCGCACCCGTCGACCGTGGTCGCCTCGACCGGCACGCCCGTGAGCTCGGCCACCGCGTCGTGCAGCGCGCGCTGCAACGGGTGCCCGGGCTCGCGGTAGCCCGCGACGCCCCAGCCCGCGGCCACGCACGTCGCGAGCATCGCCGCGTGCTTGCCCGAGCAGTTCTGCGTGAGCGGCTCGCGGCCGTGCCCCTGCTCGCGCCACGACCACGCCGCCTCGGGGTCGAGCGGCCAGTCGGGCGTGTTGTCCAGGTCCGCCACCGTCAGGCCGTGCGCCGCGAGCAGCGTGCGCACCGTGTCCAGGTGTCCCGCCTCGGCGTTGTGGCTCGCGCACGCGATCGCGAGCTGCTCGTCGTGCAGGTCGAGGCCGTGCCGCAGCATCCCGACGGCCTGCAGCGGCTTGAGCGACGAGCGGGCCCAGATCGTCACGTCCGGGTCGCCCAGCGCGAGGCGGACGTCGCCGTCGGGCGCGAGCACGACGACGTGCCCCGCGTGGACCGACTCGACGAGACCGCCGCGCACCACGCGCGCGAGCGGGACGGCCGACGTCGCGACGTCGGACATCACCAGCCGCCCGTCGACCTCGTCGGACCACCGGGCCTGCGGCGCGAGTAGGGCGCCACGGCGGGCTTGACGTCGACCAGGTAGACGATCGCGGCGACCGCCGAGAGCAGGCCGAGGAACGGCATGAGCTGCAGCGGGGGCATCGCGAGGAACGCGAGGAACGTCGCGACGCCCACGATCACGAGCCAGAAGTTCTTGGTGCGCTTGCCCGCCGCGGGGAACGCGCTCGCGGGGCGGCGCAGGAGGTCGACGAGCGCCCACACGCACAGCACGAAGATCGCGAGCAGGAACAGCAGGTAGAGGATCCACTGGAGGCTTCCGACGATTCCCACGCGCCGAGCCTACGGGCCGCACGCGCCGCGCGCAGTCACCCCGCGCAGTCACCCCGTGCCGTCATCCCGTGCAGTCCCGTGGCCGGCACGCCGTGCGCGGTGCCCCGGGCACGCTCGTCGGCGGCCCCGCCCGCCGGGCCACCGCGTCACGGGACGACGCGCAGCCCCTCGGCGCGGGCCGCCGCGGCCACGTGCTCGTCCCACGCGACGACGACGAGCTCGTCGGACCGCAGCGCGAGCGCGGAGGCCAGGTGCAACGCGTCCGCGGCACGCAGCGCGTGGTACCCGACGAGCGTCGCGGCGCCCGCGGTGACGGGCTCGTGCAGCTCGACGACGTGCAGCGCAGGCCACAGCCGGTCCCACTGCGCGAGCGCGGCGCGCTCGACGCGCGTGTCGATGACGCCGGCCCGCCGCCCCCCGGCGAGCAGTGCGCGCACCTCCGCGTCGGCGAGCCGGGACGTCGCGACGAGGTCCGCGCCCTCCCACAGCGCCGCGGCGAGCTCCGAGCCGGGTTCCGCGACGCACAGCTTCACGAGCGCGCTGGTGTCGAAGTAGCAGACGGCCATCAGCGGCGCAGTCGCCGCACGAGCCCGGACAGCGCACCGCCGCGTGCACCGTCGCGTGCACCGTCCCGCGACCCCTCCCGCGACCCGTCACGCGCGCCGTCCCGTGCGCCGCCGCGGGTCCCGTCCACGGTGACCGGCCGCGCGGGCTCGCGGGCCGCCCGAGCGGGCGCGAGCAGACCGTCGCGCTCGAGCCGCGCGAGCAGGTCGGCGGACTCGATGCCGGTGAGCCGCGCCACCGGGATGCCGCGTTCGGTGATCACGACGTCCTGCCCCGCGCGCGCCGTCTCGATCCACTGCCTGAGCTCTGCGCGCAACGCGCTGACCGCGACCTCCACGGCGGCACGCTACCGGCTCCCTCCTCCCCGGCCCACCCCCCAGCACCCGCGACCCCGCGCTTCCTCCGGCTCACGCCCCTCATTCCCGGAGCAACAACGGTCTCGACGAGAAGCGGTCCGCCGACCCCGCGCTTCCTCCGGCTCACGCCCCCCATTCCCGGAGCAACAACGGGCTCGACCAGGGAGGGAGCTGAGTCTCGGCCGGAGATGGATCGCCGACCCCGCGGTTGCTCCGGCTCACCGCGGCCATTCCCGGAGCAACAGCGGTCTCGGCGGGGAGGGTCAGAGGTCCGGGAGGGCGGCGCGGGCGCGGGCCGGGTCCTCGCCCGCGGCCTCGAGCAGGTCGACGACGAGCGAGCGGTGCAGCAGCACGAGGCTCTGCACCTGCCAGTCGTCCGGCGCGATGGTGAACGGGTCGAGGGCCGCGGCGGAGCGCAGCAGGGCCTCGCGCACGCGCGCGGCGTCGCGCCCGCTCGCGAACGCCGACGCCAGGTCGTCGGCGGCGGCCGCGGTCGCCTCGAGCCGCTGCCCGGCCGCGACGAGGTCGTGGGCAGTGGGCGCCTCGAGGAGCGCGAGCCCGCGCCGGGTCATGACGCGCGTGTTGCGCATCGCACGGTCGAGCTGCACGGACGCCCCGACGAGCCGCACGAGCTCGCCCCGGTGCCGGCGCGCGGCGGGCGAGAGTCGCGCGAGCTCGCGCGCGTTGGTCGCGGTCTCGCGCCACTCGTCGAGCCGCGGCTGCGACGCGCGGGCGCGCACGAGCGCGTCCTCGGCGTCGGCGGGCGACTGCGTCGCCAGCGCGTGCGCGAGCTCGCCTAGCACGTCCGCGACCTCCTGCGTCGCGCGCGAGGCGAGCTCGCGGGGGTGCCGCCGCGGGTCGGACGGGGTGAGGACGGCGACGGCGAACGCGACGGCACCGCCGACGAGCGCGTCGGTCCAGCGTCCGAGCGGCCCGCCCGTCGCGGCGATGTTCGGCAGGCCGACGATGATCATGGCCTGCACGCCGGCCTGCGTGGTGAGCAGCGCACCACGGTCGAGGAGCCGCGCGGCCGTCGCCGCGACGAACAGCACGAGCGCGACCTGCCACAGCCCGGTCCCGATGACGTGGACCAGCGCGTCCCCGAGCCCGACCCCGATCGCCACGCCCACCGCGATCTCCGCGACGCGGCGCAGCGACCGGTCGGCGCTGAACCCGAGCGCGATCCACGCGCACACGGGCGCGAAGAACGGGTACGGGTGGTCGAGCACGTACCGACCGATGCCGAACGCGATGCCTGCGGCCACCGATGCCTGCAGGATCGGGAACCGCGCCGCCCGGACGCGGTCGATCCCCTGCCGCCAGCGCGCACGGGCGACGAGCCGCAGCTCGCGCAGGCCCCCGCGCGGGGCGTCGGTCGCGGGCCTCGTCGGCGCGGCCCCCATGGTCAGAGCGAGGGGTGGACGCCGAGCCCGCGGGCGACGGGCCCGCGCGGTGCGGGACGGTCGGTCGAGACGCCCTCACCGGGCACGACGACCTCCTGTCCCGCGGACACCATCGCGCCCTCGCACGCGACGAGCAGCTCGGCGTCGGTGGCGAGCGAGCGCTTGACCACGGCGAGCGCGACGGGCCCGAGCTCGTGGTGGCGGGCCACCGACGTCACACGGCCGACCTCGCGCCCGGGCTCGCCGGGCGTGCCGGTGGTCTCGTGCACCGCGGCCCCCGGCTCGGGCAGCAGGTGCCCGGAGCCGTCGAGGTGCAGGAACACCAGGCGCCGCGGCGGGCGCCCGAGGTTGTGCACGCGCGCGATCGTCTCCTGCCCGCGGTAGCAGCCCTTGTGCAGGTGCACGGCGGTGCGCAGCCAGTCGAGCTCGTGCGGGATGGTCCGGTGGTCGACCTCGGACGCGGCGCGCGGGCGCCACGCCTCGACCCGCAGCGCCTCGCTCGCCCACGTGCCGGCGAGCGGCCACCCGGTCGCCTCACGGGCCGCGACCTGCTCGGCCAGGTCGCCGCGCGGGACGAGCACGAGCCGCCACGCACGGTCGGCGCCGGGGTGCTCGTCGGGGGCGGGGCCGTAGCGGGTCCCGCCCGGTGTGACGTGCGGCCACGGGTCGCGCCACGTCACGGGCTCGTCGGGGCCGCCCTCGGCCGCGACGGGCTCGCCGATCGCCGCCCAGTCGTCACTCACGTCCGCGATCTCGACGCGCAGCATGAACTTCATGCGGTCGAGCCACGCCGCGAGCGCCGCGGGTGTCTGCGTCACGAGCCACGTCGCCTCGCCGTCGTCGACGACCGCGGCCGCGTGCTCGACGTGCCCGTGCGGGCTCAGCACCAGCAGCTCGGTGGAGGTGCGGGGCGGCAGGTCCGCGAGCTGCGCGGTGGTGATCGAGTGCAGCCACGTCAGCCGGTCCGGCCCCGCGACGCGCACGACGCCCAGGTGCGACTGGTCGACGACCGCTCCCCCGCGCGCGAGCGCGCGCTGCTCGGCGGTCGGGTCGCCGTAGTGCCACGCGACGCCGGCGTCCGGTCCGACGCCCTCGACCGCGCCGCGCCGCGCGAGCAGCGGGCTGCGGTGGCGGGGCGCCTCGTAGGACGGGGCCTCGGCGGGGACGGCGGCCTCGGTCATCGCCGGGCCCGTCACCGGTTCACGCGTCCTCGACGCGCGCAAGGCGCGCCGACGCGTAGGACTGCATGGGCCGGCCGAACGCCGCCATGTCGTGCGCCCACATGAGCTCGCCGTTGACCAGGCCGTACAGCCGCTTCGCTGCGGTCACGTCGGCGCCCGTCGCGGTGCGCGCGATCAGGTCGGACGCGAGGTCGACGCGGCCGTTGCCGACGGCGCCGACGTACACCGCGACGTGCCCGGACGGGTCGGCGAGGAGGACCTCGACGGGGAACTGCGCGTCCGGCAGGTCGGCGGGCCGCTCGGGCGGCACCCGCCAGTACCCGGACTCGGTCGACCAGACCGGTCCGTCCTCGACGGGCACGTCGCTCGCCGGGCGCGCGGAGGGCGCGCCGTCCCCGGCCCCGCCCTCGTCGGGTGCGGCACGGTCGGGTGCGGCACGGTCGGGTGCGGCGTGGTCGGGCGCTGCCTCGTCGGGTGCGGCGTCCGCGAGCGCGGACGCGTCGTCCGGCGCGACGACGAGCCGGATGGTCGACGTGTAGGACAGGTACGGGCCGCCGTCGTGGTCGAACACGACGTCCTGCACGAACGCGGTCTCGTCGATGCCGGGGTACCCGACGACGCCCTGGCCGTGCCAGCGGCCGACCAGCCAGGCGAGCGGGTACACCTCGGGTGCGAGCCCCTCGGGCAGCACGAAGGCCATGGGGTGGTGCCTCCCGGGTCCGGGCGTCAGTTCTGCGACTTGAACAGGCGGAGCACCACGATGCCCGCCGTCCAGGCGATGGCGCCGGTGGCGAGGACCAGCAGACCGATGAAGAGCCCCTCGAGCGCAGTCATGGACCGATCCTAACGACCTCGACGCGCTGTGCCCCCGTCGATCGCGACGACGCACGTCACATCCACCTCGCGCCGCGCCGCGCGCCGCGTCTCCCGGGTCGTCCCGGGGGCTCGTCAGCCGACGAGCACGCGCCCGACGACGTACACGAGGATCCCGGTCACCGTGACGGGCAGCACGACCGCGGCGATGGACGGCAGGTGGCGCGCGAGCGTGCGCAGGTCGTCGAACAGGACGTGCAGCGACGCGACGAGCACACCCACCGCGGCGCCGAGCACGACACCCGCCACGAGGTCGATGTCCGGCAGGACGAGCGCGGCGAGCGCACCGGCGCCGGTCGCGGCCAGTGTCGTGACGGTGGCCCCGGCCCAGCCCGCGAACGGCAGCGCGACGACCGCGGACCCGACCGCGAGCGCGAGCGCACCGACGACGACGATCGGCTCACCGCCGGGCGTGCGCCCGATCGCGACCCAGCCGGCCACCGCGACCGCCAGCAGCGTGCCGGTCACCGTGCCCGCGACCGACTCCACGAGCCGGTCCCGCCCGCCGCGCCGCAGCAGCTCGTTGAGGAACGCGAGCAGGATCGTCGTCGCGAACACCACGGGCAGGTACCGCAGGTACGGCTGGTCGAGCACGGCGTGCACCGCGAGCACGGCCCCGACCCCGCCGATGCCGATCACGGCCGCCGAGCCGGGCTTGAACGGCAGGCTCGCGAGCGACGGCCAGCCCACCGCGAACGCGATCGCGAGCAGGGCGGCGACCACGGTCACGGGCAGGCCGCCGACGTACCCGGCGACCGCGACGACGGCGGCGAGGGCGGCCGTGACGACCGCACGCGTGGCGAGCTGCACGGTCCGCTACCGCCCGTCCGCCGCTCGGCGCGACGCGGCGCGCACGCCGACGAGAACGCCCGCACCGGGCACGGGGACGATCAGGACCAGGGAGAGCACGGCCGACAGTCTCGCAGATGCCCGGGCCGGTGCCCGGTGCGACGGCCCGTGATCACCCGCCCGAGCGGCCCGACGCGCGGACGACGACTCCCGGACGCCCGTCCGCCGGGCGCGGCGCACGCGGTAGCGTGTCCCCACTCGCCGCAGGGAGGTTCCACGGTGGCAGACCTTCTGCTCCTGACCCCGGCGTCCGGTGGATCGGCACAGGTGCTGCCGGCGCTCGGGCTGCTGTCCCATCGCGTGCGCGTGCTGCCGGTCGAGCCCTCGGCGCTGGTCGACGCGCCGGATGCGGACATCGTCGTGCTGGACGCGCGCCGCGACCTGGTCACCGCGCGCACCACCTGTCGGCTGCTGCGCGCCACGGGTCTGGCGGTCCCTCTCGTGCTCGTGCTCACCGAGGGCGGCCTCACGGTCGTCACGGCGGAGTGGGGCGCGGACGACATCGTGCTCGACTCGGCCGGCCCGGCGGAGGTCGAGACACGGTTCCGGCTCGTCATGGAGCGTGCCGCGGTCTCGGGCTTCGAGGACGCGCCGCAGGAGATCTCCTCGGGCGAGCTGACGATCGACGCGGGCGGCTACACCGCCCGGCTGCGCGGCCGTCCGCTCGACCTCACGTACAAGGAGTTCGAGCTCCTGAAGTACCTGGTGCAGCACCCGGGTCGCGTGTTCACCCGCGCCCAGCTGCTCCAGGAGGTGTGGGGCTACGACTACTACGGGGGTACGCGCACGGTGGACGTGCACGTGCGGCGTCTGCGCGCGAAGCTCGGCCCCGAGCACGAGCAGCTCATCGGGACCGTGCGCAACGTCGGGTACCGCTTCGACCCGCCCAAGGAGCGCCGGGCGTCGGGGGCGTCGGGGGACCGTGACAACGTCACCGAACCCGCCGTCTGACCCCACCCGCCCGCCCGCCCGCCGCGGACCGGACCTCTTCGCCCGGCTCACCCCCGGCGGCGAGCGCAACCTCGCCGACACGCTGCGCGGTGAGCGCGCGGGCGGGGTCCTGCTGCTCGTCGGGACGCTCGTCGCGCTGGTGTGGGCGAACGTCTGGCCGGACGCGTACGCGAGCGTGTCGCACACCGTCGTCGGTCCGCACGCGCTGCACCTCGACCTCACGCTCGCGCAGTGGGCGACCGACGGCCTGCTCGCGGTCTTCTTCTTCGTCGTGGGTCTCGAGCTCGCGCGCGAGCTGACCGTCGGCGAGCTGCGCCACCCCGCGACGGCGGTCGTGCCGATCGTGGCGGCCGTGGGCGGGATGGTCGCACCCGCGCTGCTGTACCTGGCGGTGAACCTGAGCCGGGACGGTGGCGCGCCCGAGGGCTGGGCCGTGCCCACCGCGACCGACATCGCGTTCGCCGTCGCGGTCCTCGCGCTCGTCGGCCGCGGGCTGCCCGTGGCGCTGCGGGCGTTCCTGCTGACGCTCGCGGTGGTCGACGACCTGCTCGCGATCCTCGTGATCGGCACGTTCTACACCGACTCGCTCGCGTGGCTGCCGCTCGTCGGCGCCGTCGGGTGCGTCGTCGTCTTCGCGGTGCTGGTGCGGCGGCGGCGCACCAGCGCGTGGCTGCTCGTACCGCTCGGGGTGCTCGCGTGGGCCCTGCTGCACGCGTCCGGCGTGCACGCCACTCTCGCGGGTGTCGCGCTCGGCCTCGTCGTGCCCGCGAGCCCGGCCGCGACCGCACGCGCGCACGGCCTCCCCGACGACCCGGAGCAGTCGCTCGCCGAACGGTGGGAGCACGTGTGGCGCCCCGTCTCGGCGGGCGTCGCCGTGCCGGTGTTCGCGCTGTTCGCCGCGGGCGTGACCATCTCGTCGGACGTCGTGCGCGGCGCCCTGTCCGACCCGGTCGCGCAGGGGGTCGCGGTCGGCCTCGTCGTCGGCAAGCCGCTCGGCATCGTCGGCGTCACGTGGCTGGTGGCGACGTTCACCCGCGCCCGCCTGGCACCCGGGCTGCGCTGGGGCGACGTGATCGGGGTGGGGCTCGTGGGCGGGATCGGGTTCACCGTGTCGCTGCTGATCGCCGAGCTCGCGTTCGACGAGGGTTCGGGGCACGACGAGCACGCGGTGCTCGCGGTGCTCGCGGCGTCCCTCGTCGCCGCGCTCGTCGGCGGTACCGTGCTCGCAGCGCGTGGCCGGCGGCTGCGCGCGAGCACCGACCCGACCACCCCTCACCCGGCCGACCCTGCGGGCACCGAGGCGCCCGCGTCACCGCCGAACGGATAGGTTCACGACGATGACAGCCGTCGACTCCGCCACGCTCCTGATCGACGGGCCGTGGCAGCACCGGTTCGTCGCCGCCAACGGCGCGCGGTTCCACGCCGCCGTCGCCGGACCCGACGACCGCGACGTCCCGCTCGTCGTGCTGCTGCACGCGGTGCCGCAGTTCTGGTGGGCGTGGCGCCACCAGCTGCCCGCGCTCGCCGAGGCCGGGTACCGCGCCGCCGCGCTCGACCTGCGCGGCACCGGCGGCTCCGACAAGCCGCCGCAGGGCTACGACGTGCCGACCCTCGCCGCCGACGTCGCGGGCGTGGTGCGCTCGCTCGGGGCGAGCTCGGCCGTCGTGGTCGGCGCCGGGACGGGTGGCGCCGTCGCGTGGGCCATGCCCGCGCTGCAGCCCGCCGCGACGCGCGCGGTCGGTGTGCTGTCGTCGCCGCACCCGCTCGACATGGTGCGGCGGCCCTGGACCACGTTCCGCCCCGCCGCCGCGCGGCGGCTCGCGTACGTGCAGCTGCCGTCCCTGCCCGAGCGGGCGCTGGCGCGCGGCGACCTCGCGCACCGGTTCCTCGTCGAGTGGGGCGGCGGGCAGTGGCTCGACCGCGCGACCGAGCGGACCTACCTCGGGGCGCTGCGCGTGCCGTTCGCGGCGCACTCGCAGCTCGAGCAGCTGCGCTGGCTGGGCCGCTCCGCGCCCCGGCCCGACGGCCGCCGGTTCGCGGCGGGGCTGCGGCGCACGCGTCCGACGCCTGTGCTGCACCTGCACGGCTCACGCGACGGGCTGTTCGGCTCGCGGGCGGCCGCGCTGACGCGCGAGACCTCGGCGCTCGTCGGCTCGGACTACACGTACGAGCTGCTGCCAGGCGCGGGGCACTTCCTCGCGGAGCAGGAGCCCGAGCACGTCACGCGCACGCTGCTGGCGTGGCTGCGTCGCGTCGCGCCGCTCGAGCCCTGACCCCCGGCTCCCCGGGTCGCGTCAGCCCTTGAGCAGGGCCGCGGCCCGCACGGGGTCCGTCTCCCCGATGCCCGCCGACGGGCACAGGCGTGCCAGCGGGCACGCGCCGCACGCGGGCCGTCGCGCGTGGCACGTGCGGCGGCCGTGGAAGATCAGCCGGTGGCACGCCATGGTCCAGTCGCGCCGCGGCAGCAGCGCGCCGAGCTCGCGCTCCACGACCAGCGGGTCCTCGCTCGTCGTGTACCCCAGCCGGCGTGACAGCCGCAGCACGTGCGTGTCGGTGGTGATCCCGGGGACGCCGTACGCGTTGCCGAGCACGACGTTGGCCGTCTTGCGGCCCACGCCCGGGAGGGTGACGAGCTGGTCGAGCCGGCGCGGGACCGTCCCGCCGAACTGCTCGACGAGCGCGCGCGACAGCCCGGTCACGGCCTTCGCCTTGGCCCGGAAGAACCCGAGCGGCTTGAGGATCGCCTCGAGCTCGTCGGGGTCCGCCGCCGCGAGCTCCGCCGGGCCGGGGTAGCGCGCGAACAGCTCGGGGGTGGTGGCGTTGACGCGCACGTCCGTCGTCTGCGCCGACAGGACGGTCGCGACCAGCAGCGTGAACGCGTCGGTGAAGTCCAGCTCGCACCGGGCGTCGGGGTAGCGCTGCGCCAGCAGGCGGTCGACGCGCCGCGCGCGGCGGGTCCGGGCGAGGGGGGTCTCGGCAACAGCGGGCTGCGGGGAGGTCCTCGTCACCCTGTCAGCGTAGGTGCGGGCACCCACACCCCCTGACCTGGACGGATGTCCGCATCGGTTCGCGTTGCTCCCCCAGGGTGACGTGCGAAGAACCACGGGCCGAACCGTTCAAGTCGGACGTCCGGTCTGCCGTAGACGTACTGGTCAGCGGGACGAGGAGGACGTACCACGATGACATCTGGGGGCGACCACGGCGTCCGCAGCCTGCGGCTCGACCGACGGGCGCTACGTGCCGAGAGCCAGCGCGTCGGCTGGTGGCGGCGGCTCGTACGCGCACGTCTCGACCTGGCGCTGGCGGCAGCCGCGCGGCCCGCACCGCTCGGTGAGGACGTCGCGTTCCAGCTGCCGCTCGACGTCACGCTCGGCGTGCCGCGCATGGGCGAGCTCGAGCGTCTGCTGCCGGACCTGCAACCGAGCGACATGCCCGCGATCGACCGGCTGCGCGCGCTGGACGAGCAGCTCGCGCTGTACGAGCAGGGCGTCACGGAGGCGCTCGCACGCACCACGGACCGTCTGATCTCGCGTCTCGCCGACCACCCGGCGTGCGCCGGCGACGTCGTGGCGACGCCACCGGTCCGTCGCTGACCCCCGCTCGCGCGGGACAGCGACGCCGGATGCGGCAGACTGGTGGGTGGATCTCGACGTGGCCGGGCCTCGGCGCGCCGGGTGAACCGGAGTGTTCCGGGCTGGATCGAGACGAAGGAGCGTGGCGTGGCTGAGGACGTCGTGCTGTCAGCACCGCTGTTCGCCGGACTGGACGAGGACGCGGCGCTCGCGCTCGTCGCGAGCATGACCCCGCTCGAGATGGTGCGAGGCGACGTGCTGTTCCACGAGGGCGAGCCGGGTGACCGGCTCTACATCGTGCGGGACGGCAAGATCAAGCTCGGTCGGCGCTCGACCGACGGGCGGGAGAACCTGCTCGCGGTGCTCGGCCCGGGCGAGATGTTCGGCGAGCTCTCGATGTTCGACCCGGGTCCCCGCACGGCCACCGCGACCGTCGTCGCCGACGCGGTCCTGCTCGAGCTCGACCACGACGACCTGGTCCGCTGGCTCGCCGACAACCCCGACGTGGCGCGGCACCTGCTGCAGGCGCTCGCGCGCCGGCTGCGCCGTACCAACGAGGCGCTCGCCGACCTCGTGTTCTCCGACGTGCCGGGCCGGGTGGCGAAGGCGCTGCTGGACCTGTCGACGCGGTTCGGCGAGCAGGTGGACGAGGGGGTGCGCGTCGCGCACGACCTCACGCAGGAGGAGCTCGCGCAGCTCGTCGGCGCCTCGCGCGAGACCGTGAACAAGGCCCTGGCCGACTTCGCCGCCCGCGGCTGGGTGCGCCGCGAGGGGCGTGCGGTCGTCCTGCTGGACATCGACCGCCTGGAGCGCCGCGCGCGCTGACGCGCCTCGACGACGTCGGAGGCCCGGACCGTCGGTCCGGGCCTCCGACGCGTCTACGCCGTCTCGACGACGATCTCGACCTCGACCGGGGAGTCCAGCGGCAGCACCGCGACCCCGACCGCGGACCGGGCGTGCACGCCCGCGTCACCGAGCACGTCGTGCAGCAGCAGGCTCGCGCCGTTGACGACCGCGGGCTGGCCGGTGAACGACGGGTCGCTCGCGACGAACCCGACGACCTTGACCACCCGCACGATCCGGTCGAGCGCGTCCGCACCCGCAGGCCCGCCCTCCCGCTCGACGAGCGCAGCCACCGCGGCGAGGGCGTTGAGCGCCGCGGTCCGGGCGAGCACCGTGGCCTCGTCGGGACCGACCTGCGCGCCGACCTTGCCGGTGGTCGGCAGCGCGCCGTCGACGAACGGCAGCTGCCCGGACGTGTGCACGTGCGCGCCGCTGCGGACCGCCGGGACGTACGCCGCGACGGGCGCGGCCACCGACGGGAGCGTGAGCCCGAGCTCGGCGAGCCGCTGCGCGGCACCCATCAGGAGTCCAGCGGGCGCTTGAGGTAGGCGACGAGGCCGTCACCGGGCCCCGGGACCACCTGCACGAGCTCCCAGCCGTCGGAGCCCCACTGGTCGAGGATCGCCTTGGTCATGTGGATGATGAGGGGGACGGTCGCGTACTCCCACTTGGTCGCCATGCGCCCACCCTAGCCAGCCGCCTGCGCGGCCGTGCGTCCCGGCCACCGCCGCGACGGGTCGCTCAGTTCGGGACCAGCTCGCCGCGCGGGACGAGCTCCGACCACCACGAGCGGACCTCGGGCCGGCGGCGCAGCAGCGCGCGGCGTTCCCGCTCGGTCATCCCGCCCCACACCCCGAAGTCCATGCGGTTGTCGAGCGCGTCGGCGAGGCACTCGAGCCGGACGGGGCACTGCTGGCACACCGACCGGGCGTCACGCTGCGCGGAGCCCTCGACGAACAGCGCGTCGGGCGAGACGTTCCCGGACCCGCAGGCCGCAGACGCGGTCCAGTGACCCTCCTTGGTCGCTACCACCGCGCCCCCTTGCTCGAAGTCGGCGAGGCCCCCGTCGCCGGTACCGTTCCCGGACCTCTGAGCGTCATTGGCTTTTACCACAAGGCGTCGTCGTCCGCTGGATGACTGGAAAACTAGCGCGTGATCTGGAATCTTGACGAGACTCCGATCGGGTCATCCCGAGGTGTGGACGCGCTCCCGCACGCGGTGACCGGATCGGGTGAACCGGGCACCCCGGCTCGACCCGACCGGGTGCACCCGACCGCGCGGACCCTCGTCGGGACCGGGGATGAGCGGTCACCCCACGGACGGTGGATGTGCAGGTCCGGTGCAGAGGTCCGGGTCCTCCCCTGGTACGAGGCGGTCGTCCAGGTGGGCCGACTACCCTGACGGGCATGCCGAACCCTGCCCGCACGCCTGCCCGCACGCGCGGCCGCCAGGTCAACGCCGTCCAGGCGCTGGCCCTCCTGCTGTCCTTCGTGCTGGTCGCCGGGATCGGCGGCGTGCTCGCCGCGGGGCTCGCCCTGCCGGGCGTCGCGATCGCGAACGGCGTGACGAACATGTCCGTCACCGCGTTCGACGACCTGCCCACCGAGCTCAAGCAGAGCCCGCTGCCCCAGAAGTCACGCATCCTCGCGTCCGACGGCACCACGCTCGCGACGTTCTACGACCAGGACCGCGTCGTCGTCCCGCTCGACCAGATCGCCGAGATCATGCAGAAGGCCGTGATCGCGACCGAAGACCGCCGGTTCTACCAGCACGCGGGCGTCGACGTCATGGGCATGTTCCGTGCGGCCGCGCGCAACGCGCTGCACGTCTCGCAGGAGGGCGCGTCCACGCTCACGCAGCAGTACGTCAAGAACGTGCTGATCGACGCGGCCCTGAACGAGGACACCGAGGAGGCGAGGCTCGCCGCCATCGAGGAGGCCCGCGCCGACGAGGGCACCGAGGGCCTCGCGCGCAAGCTCCGCGAGGCGAAGCTCGCGATCACGCTCGAGAAGACGATGTCCAAGAACGAGATCCTCGAGAAGTACCTCAACATCGCGGCGTTCGGCACCAACGTCTACGGCGTCGAGGCCGCCTCGCAGCGCTACTTCGGGATGCGCGCGAGCAAGCTCAACTACCTGCAGGCCGCGACGATCGCCGGCATCACCAAGTCGCCGTCGTACTGGGACCCGCTGAAGCAGCCGAAGCGGGTGGAGAAGCGCCGCAACACGGTGCTGAGCCTCATGCTCCGCGAGGGCTACATCACGGAGAAGGAGTTCAAGGAGGGCAAGAAGACGCCCATCGAGGACACCCTCAACCCCCAGTCCGCCAAGCTCGGCTGCATGTCGGCCGGCGAGACCGTGCCGGGCTCGGGGTTCTTCTGCGACTACGTCACCAAGGTCATCGCGAACGACCCCGCGTTCGGTGAGACCGCCAAGGAGCGGCGCCACCTGCTGCTCACGGGCGGCCTGACCATCTGGACGACGCTCGACAAGGACATGCAGGCCGACGCCGACAAGGAGGTCAAGGCCGGGATCCCGGTCGACGACTCCTCCGGCATCGGCACCGCGATGGTCGTCGTCGAGCCCGGGACGGGCCAGATCAAGGCCATGGCGCAGAACCGGGTGTACAACAACACGCTCGAGCACGGCGACCGCGAGACCGCGGTGAACTTCACCGCGGACAACGCGTTCGGCAGCGCCTCCGGCTTCCCGCCCGGCTCGACGTTCAAGCCGTTCACGCTGCTGCAGTGGCTCAAGGAGGGGCACTCGCTCTACGAGGTCCTCAACGCGACGAAGATGTCGTACAACCTCTCGGAGTTCAAGGCGTCGTGCACCAACCTGACCGGGACCTGGGACTTCAACAACGCCGAGGGCGGCAAGGGCGTCATGACCGTCCTGCAGGGCACCATGAACTCGGTGAACTCGGCGTACGTCGCCATGGCGAGCAAGGTCGACCTGTGCGGCATCTTCACCGGTGCGGCCGAGCTGGGCGTCGTGAAGGCCGGTGGGCTCGCCGGCGACGGGCAGATCGACCCGCTGCCCGCGAACGTCCTCGGCTCGCAGTCCGTCTCGCCGCTCACGATGGCCTCCGCGTTCGCCGCGTTCGCCGCCGACGGCAAGTACTGCAAGCCCATCGCCGTCCTCAAGGTCACCAAGAGCGACGGCAAGGAGCTCGAGGTGCCGAGCGCCGGGTGCAGCCAGAAGATCGACCAGAACATCGCCAAGACGATGAACTACGCGCTCAGCAACGTCTGGAAGGGCACCGCGAAGGGCGTCAAGCAGCCCGGCTTCGCCGCCGCGGGGAAGACCGGCACGACGTCGCAGAACGAGCACACGTGGTTCGTCGGCTACACGCCCAAGCTGTCCGCCGCCGTGTGGGTCGGCCACACCGACGGCATGAAGTCGATGCACGGCCTGACGATCAACGGCAAGTACTACGGCGGGTACGGCGGCGGTCCGTGGGGTTCGTCGATCGCCGCGCCCACCTGGGTCCGGTTCATGGAGGACGCGCTCGGCGACCAGGACAACCCGTCCTTCGACGAGCCGCCGGCCAAGTACATCTACGGCGAGAAGATCTCCGTGCCGTGGGTGGTCGGCCAGACCGAGGACGAGGCGCGTCAGACGCTCGCGTCGCACGGGTTCCAGGTCGTCGTCTCCAGCGAGCGCATCGAGTCGGACGTGCCCGAGGGCCGGGTCGCCCGGCAGGACCCGAGCGGGTCCGCGACCGCCGGCTCCGTCATCACGCTCACGCTGTCGAGCGGCAAGAAGGACCGCGACCCGTGCGAGGTGAACCCCGACCACCCGGCCTGCCAGGGCGACCAGCCCGGACCCCCCGGACGGGACCGCGGCGGCCGTGACGACGCCGCTGTGAAGCCGTGACGGGAGCCTCGCTCGCCCGCGCCACGGGGGGCCTCGTCGCGCTCGCCGCGGCGGGGGTGGCGTGGGGCCTGGTCGAGGCCCGCTGGTACACGCTGCGCGAGGTGACGGTCCCCGTGCTGCCGAGCGGGCACGACCCGCTGCGGGTGCTGCACGTCTCCGACCTGCACCTCACGCCGGACCAGGACCGCAAGGCCGCGTGGGTGCGCGAGCTCGCGCAGCTCGACCCGCACCTCGTCGTCGACACGGGCGACAACTGGGCGCACCTCGAGTCGTTCGGCCTGCTCGCGCACGCGCTCGAGCCGCTGCTGGCCCGCCCGGGCGTGTTCGTCATGGGCTCCAACGACTACGTCGCGCCGCAGCCCAAGAACCCGGCGCGGTACCTGCGCGCCGACGCGCGCTCCACTCCCCCGCAGCCCCCGCAGGAGCTGCCGTGGCGCGAGATGGTGCGCCTGTTCCGCTCCGCGGGCTGGCTGGACCTCGACAACCACCGGGGCGTCCTGGACGTCGCGGGGCGGCGCGTGTCGTTCGTCGGGACCGACGACGCGCACCTCGACCGGGACCGCATGCCCGCCGCGGGCGGTCCCGACGACGCCCGCACCGAGCCCGGCCCAGCCGGGACGCCGGGCGTCGACCTGCACGTGGGCGTGACCCACGCGCCCTACCAGCGCGTCCTCGACGCGTTCCTGGCCGACGACGCCGACCTGGTCCTCGCGGGTCACACGCACGGCGGCCAGCTCGCCGTCCCCGGCTGGGGTGCGCTCGTGACGAACTGCGACCTCGACCCGGGCCGTGCCAAGGGCCTGCACGGCTGGCCCGGGCCCCGTCCCGACGCGCCGGGTGGGGCGGGCTCGACGTGGCTGCACGTGAGCGGCGGCCTGGGCACGTCTCCGTACGCACCCGTGCGGTTCGCGTGCCGCCCGGAGGCGACGCTCCTCACCCTGGTCCCCGCCGAGCACTGACCGGACCCGGGCCGGACCCGAGACGGACCCGGGCCCGTCTCGGGGCGGGACGGATTCGGAGATCCGGGGGTCGGTCAGGTAGTCTGAGCGGGCTTTCCACGGGGTGTGGCGCAGCTTGGTAGCGCGCTTCGTTCGGGACGAAGAGGTCGTGGGTTCGAATCCCGCCACCCCGACAGCAGATGGGCCCTCACGGCCGGCAATCATGCCGGGGCGTGAGGGCCCATCGCTTTCGCGCCGTCGCGCCGGACACGGGTCCGTCAGGACCGCGGGGGCAGGTAGCTCACCGAGCCGTTGGACGAGTGGATCGTCACGTGCACGGGGGCCGCGGGGTCCGTGGGGGCCTCGGTGCGCTGCGAGCCGTTCGAGGTACGGATGTCGAGCGCGACGGGCCGGCCCGTCCCGTGCACGGTCACGCTGCCGTTGCTGGACGTGGCGGTGATGTCGTCGTGGGCCTCGGCGACCTGCACGTCACCGTTGCTGGACTCGGCGACGACGACGCCCTGCACGTCCTCGACCTCGACGCGGCCGTTGCTCGAGCGCGCCTCGACCGAGGCGGCGCCGCGCACGACCACCGAGCCGTTGCTCGACGTGGCGCGCACCGACCCGGTGACGTCACGCACGTCGACGCTGCCGTTGCTCGAGTGCGCCACGAGGTCGCCGCCCATCGCGGAGGCCTCGACGCGGCCGTTGCTGGAGCGCAGGTCCGCGTCACCGAGCACCCCGGTGGCACGGACGTCGCCGTCGGAGGTCCGCACGACGATCGCGGTGCCCGCGGGCAGCGTGACGTCCAGGTCGGTGTCGCAGTCCCACACCCAGCCCCACGAGCACTGGTAGGAGACGACGAGCCGGTCCGAGGAAGCGCTCGCCGCGTAGTGCGGGTCGACGAACGCGAACCGCGCCTCGCGCGAGACGTGCACCTCGTCGGACCCGCCGGCGGTGACGGTCACGCGGCCGTCGGCGACGAGCTCGACGGTCGGCGCGGCCGCGTACGTGGCCTCACCGGTGGTCTTCTCACGGGCGATGAGGCTCGTGACGTCGAGGGCGGCCCACACGATCGCGAGGGCGCCGATCGTGCCGCCCACCCACAGCAGGGCCTTGGCCCAGCCGGAGGTGCGCGGGTCGCGCACCGGTGCGGGCGGCGTGGGGGTCTGGGTGGCGGTGCTCATGACTCTCCGTTCGGTCGGTGCTCGAGCCAGCGCAGCACGGCCAGGACGCGACGGTGGTCGTCGCTGTCCGGCGGCAGCCCGAGCTTGGTGAGGATCGAGGTGACGTGCTTCTCCACGGCGGGCAGCCCGATGAACAGGCGCTCGGCGATCGCGGAGTTGGAGCGACCCTCGGCGACGAGCGCCATGACCTCCCGCTCGCGCGGGGTGAGGTCCTCCAGGCCGGTCCGGGTCGCGCGCGCCATGATCTGCGCGACGACCTCCGGGTCGATCACGGTGCCGCCGGCCGCGATCCGGGAGATCGCGTCGAGCAGCTCGTCCACGTCGGTCACGCGGTCCTTGAGCACGTAGCCCAGGCCGCGCACGTCACCCGCGAACAGGTCGCGGGCGTAGCGCTGCTCGACGTACTGCGAGAGCACGAGCACGGGGAGCTGCGGGTGCAGGCTGCGCAGGTGGATCGCGGCGCGCAGACCCTCGTCGGTGTGCGAGGGAGGCATCCGCACGTCGGTCACCAGCACGTCGGGGACCGCCGCGTCGGGGCCGAGCGCCGCGACGAGCTCGTCGGCGGTCTTGTAGCCGGTGACGTCGTGCCCCTCGGCGGTCAGCAGCCGGGTCAGGCCGTCCAGGAGGAGGACCGAGTCCTCCGCGATCACGATGCGCACGGGAGCTCCACGGTGAGGGTCGTGCCGGCCCCGGCGGGGCTGGCGAGGTCGAAGGTGCCGTCCAGGGCGGCGACGCGGCTGCGCAGGCCGTCGAGGCCCGAGCCGGGTGCCGCCGCGGCTCCCCCGCGCCCGTCGTCGGAGACGACGAGCCGCAGCGTGGTGCCGTCGCACGCGACCGCGACCTGCGCGGAGCGCGCCTGGGCGTGCTTGGCGACGTTGGTGAGCGCCTCGGCGACGACGAAGTACGCGGCGGCCCGCGCGGCGGTGCCGCACTGCTCGAGCGTGTCGTCGTCGGGCGTCCGGACGGTCACGGGGATCGGCGAGCGGGACGCGAGTGCGCTGAGCGCGGCGTCGAGGCCGCGGTCGGTGAGGACGGCCGGGTGGATGCCGCGCACCAGGTCGCGCAGCTCGGCGAGGGTCTCCTGGATCTCGCGGTGCGCGTGGTCCAGCGCGGCCGCGGCCACCTCCGGGTCCTGCGCGCCGCGGCGCTTGGCCGCGCCGAGCTCGAGGCCCAGGGCGACGAGGCGCTGCTGCGCGCCGTCGTGCAGGTCCCGCTCGATGCGGCGGCGCTCGTCGTCGGCGGCGCCCACGACGAGGTGGCGGGTCTCCTCCACGTGCGCGACGCGTGACTCGGCGCGCTCGCGCGCGGCGTCGGCGACCGCGACCTCGTACGCGGACCGCGGTGCGCCGAGCATCCCGCGGGCCATGCGGACGTGCAGGAGCGTGGTCGCCTGCGCCGCGAGCGCCGCGAGCCACAGGGCGACGAGCCCGGCGAGCACCAGGGCCGCGGTGAGGAGCCACGTGGGCCAGCCGAGCCAGTCCTCGAGCAGCGGGCCGGTGCCGTAGACGGGCGCCAGGATGCCGGCGAGGCCGCCGCCGCCGAGCCCGACGACGAGCGCGAACGCGAGCGACGACGTGAGGGTCGCCAGCGCCGCGTAGCCGAGGGCGGCCCAGGCGCGCGTGTCGCGCAGCGGGGCGAGGTAGCGCGACCACCAGCCCGGTCCGCCGCGGTGGGCGGGCACGGGGGGCGGGACCAGCGCACCGGTCTGGGCGCCGAGCCGCGCGATCTCGGCGCGGGCGAACCCCCGGGCCGCGCGCAGGACGAGCGGGAGCATGAGCAGGCCGACGCCGAAGACGAGGACGAACGACACCGCGATCGGCACGACGGTCAGCACGACGGTGCCGACCGTGACGAGCCAGAGGAAGCCGATGGTCGTCTGCGCGAGCGCACGCCACGTCTCGGGCGTGACGGGTGCGAGCGCGAACCGCCCCGAGTCGGCCAGCGCGGGCGCCACGGTGGCGAGGTCGCGGGACGTGGGCGGGAAGGCGGCGTCGACCGGGTCGACGGGCTGGTCGACGGGCCCGGAGGGGACCGGGCCGGGAGCGAGCTGCGAGGTCATGCCACGAACCTACGGGCCCCCTGGCCTGCGTCGACATCCCGTCGGCCCACCAGGTCACGGTAGGGAGAACCCCCGGTCACGCACGCCGACCCCGCGGTTCCTCCGGCTCACGTGCGTCGGAGCCGGAGGAACCGCGGGGTCGGCAGGGGTGGGTCGGGCGGGGCGGGGTCAGGCCGTCGCGCGGGCCGTCAGACGCGTCGCCAGCAGCTCGGCGATCTGCACCGCGTTGAGCGCGGCACCCTTGCGCAGGTTGTCGTTCGAGATGAACAGCGCCAGACCGCGGCCCTCGGGCGCGCCCTCGTCGGCCCGGATGCGTCCGACGAGCGACGGGTCCTGACCGGCGGCCGCGAGCGGCGTCGGGACGTCCTCGAGGCGCACGCCGGGCGCGTCGGCGAGCAGCTCACGCGCCCGCTCCGGGCTGATCGGCCGCTCGAACTCCGCGTTCACCGACAGCGAGTGACCCGTGAACACCGGGACCCGCACGCACGTGCCGGAGACCAGCAGGTCCGGCACCGACAGGATCTTGCGCGACTCGTGCCGCAGCTTCTGCTCCTCGTCGGTCTCGTTGCGGCCGTCGTCGACGACCGAGCCCGCGAGCGGGATCACGTCGAACGCGATCGGCGCGACGTACTTCACGGGGTCGGGGAACGACACCGACGAGCCGTCGTGCACCAGGCCGAGGGTGTCCTGCTCGACCGCCGCACGGACCTGGCTGTCGAGCTCCTGCGCACCGGCGAGGCCCGAGCCGGACACCGCCTGGTACGTCGAGACGACGAGGCGACGCAGGCCGGCCTCCTCGTGCAGCGGGCGCAGCACCGGCATCGCGGCCATCGTCGTGCAGTTCGGGTTCGCGACGATGCCGAGCGGGATCTCGTCGAGCGCGTCCGGGTTCACCTCGGACACGACGAGCGGCACCTGCGGGTGACGCCGCCACGCGGAGGAGTTGTCGACGACGATCGCGCCCGCCGCCGCGAAGCGCGGGGCGTGCTCCTTGGAGGTCGAGCCACCCGCGGAGAACAGCGCGATGTCGATGCCCGACAGGTCGGCCGTCGCGACGTCCTCGACGACGACCTCCTGGTCACGCCACGGCAGGGTGCGCCCCGCGGACCGGGCCGACGCGAAGTAGCGGATGGACGCGACGGGGAAGTCGCGCTCGTCGAGCAGGCGGCGCATGACCGCCCCGACCTGGCCGGTCGCGCCGACGACGGCGATGGTCAGCCCGCTCATCGTCCGGTCCCCCCGTACACCACGGCCTCGTCCTGCTCGGCGTCCAGCTCGAACGCCGTGTGCACCGCGCGCACCGCGTCGTCCAGGTCGTCGGCCCGCGTCACCACCGAGAGCCGGATCTCCGAGGTGGAGATCATCTCGATGTTGATGCCCGCGTCGGCCAGCGCGGCGAACAGCTTCGCCGAGACGCCCGGGTGCGACTTCATGCCCGCGCCGACGAGCGAGAGCTTGCCGATCGAGTCGTCGAACTGCAGCGAGTGGAACCCGATGTCGGGCTGGCGCTCGGTCAGCGCGGTGAGCGCCGCGGTCCCGTCGAGGGCAGGCAGCGTGAACGAGATGTCGGTCAGGCCCGTCGCGGCGACCGACACGTTCTGGACGATCATGTCGATGTTCACGCCGGCGTCGCCGACGACCTGGAAGATCCGTGCGGCCTTGCCCGGGACGTCCGGCACGCCGACGACGGTGATCTTGGCCTCCGAGCGGTCGTGCGCGACGCCCGCGATGATCGGCTGCTCCACGTCTGAGTCCTCGTTCTTCTCGTTGGTGACCAGCGTGCCCGTGTGGTTGGTGAACGACGAGCGCACGTGGATGGGGACGGAGTAGCGGCGGCCGTACTCGACGCACCGCAGCATGAGCACCTTGGCGCCCGACGCGGCGAGCTCGAGCATCTCGTCGTAGGAGACCCGGTCGAGCTTGCGGGCGGTCGAGACGATCCGGGGGTCGGCGGTGAACACGCCGTCGACGTCCGTGTAGATCTCGCAGACGTCGGCGCCCAGGCCCGCTGCGAGCGCGACCGCCGTGGTGTCCGAGCCGCCGCGGCCCAGCGTCGTCACGTCGTTCGTCGACTCCGTGACGCCCTGGAAGCCCGCGACGATCGCGACCTGGCCCTTCTCGACGGTCTCGCGCACGCGCGTCGGGACCACGTCGACGATGCGGGCCTTGCCGTGCACGGCGTCGGTGATGACGCCCGCCTGCTGGCCCGTGAAGGACTTCGCGCGCACCCCGAGGTTGTTGATCGCCATCGCCAGCAGCGACATCGAGATGCGCTCACCCGCCGTGAGGAGGATGTCCATCTCACGCTGCGGCGGCAGGGGCGAGACCTGCTTCGCGAGGTCGAGGAGGTCGTCGGTGGTGTCACCCATGGCCGACACGACGACCACGACGTCGTCCCCGGCGCGCTTCGCCGCGGCGATGCGCTTGGCCACCCTCTTGATGCTCTCGGCGTCCGCTACCGACGAACCGCCGTACTTCTGCACGACAAGTGCCACGTGCTGCTCCATCTGTCGCCGGTCGCCGTCTGTCTCAACGGCCCGCCGGGTCCTCCTGGTCGCAGGGATCGTAAGCGCCGCCGGCGCGCGAGGGCCAGCAGTATCAGGATGCGGTCGCCGCGGCCGTCACGGCCGGCGCGCGCGCAGGCGCACGCCCAGCAGGTACAGCTCGCAGCCGAGGCACAGCCCGAACACCGCGTTGAGGAACGCCGCGACCAGCGCGAACGCGGCCGCGAGCGGCACGGCCCACGCCGCGCCGAGCAGCGCGCCCAGCACGCCCAGCGCCGTGATCACCAGGCCGACGAGCTGCGCGAACCGCGGCGGGCGCGGGTCCTCGAGCTCGGCGGGCGGCACGAGGCGGGGGCGCACGACCGCGGCGAACACCCGGCCCTGCCACGTGGCACCCACGCCACCGACCGCACCGAGCGCGAAGCTCGCGGCGACCAGCGCGAGCAGCACGGTCGCCGCGAGCGAGCCGCCGAGCAGCAGGACGAGGACGAGCAGGACGGCGGTGACGCCGGCCCCGAACCGCGGCCCGCGCGGGTCGACGCCGACCGAGGTGGTGGTCGCAGAGGCAGTGGTCATGACGGCTCCAGGTGGGGGGAGTCCGACGACGCGCGTCGCCGGAGGACGGGCGACGGGCGGTGGTCCCGCGGGGGCGGGAGGGTCAGCGGGCCGGCGCCACGTCCGGACAGGACTCGAGCGCGGCGAGGGCCTGCCGGCGGTCGGTGGCACCGGACATGCGACCGACGACCGAGCCGTCGTGCGCGAGCACGAACGTGGTGGGGGTGCGCAGCACGTCGAGGCGGCGCACCAGGTCCAGGTGCTGGGCGGCGTCGAGCTCGACGTGCACCACGCCGGGCTCCTGCGCGGCGACCGCGGACAGCACGCGGTGCGTCGAACGGCACGCGCTGCAGACCTCGCTCGAGACCTGCAGGAACGTCGCGCGGGCACCGAGCGGCACCGTCACCTCGTCGGGCGTCAGGACGACGAGGCCGGCGGCCGCGACGCTCGTCGACGGCGCGGCGCGGAACCGGCCGTTGCGCGCCCGCCACACGACCCCGAGCACGGAGGCGAGCGCGAGGACCACCGCGACGAGCGCGACTTCCTTCACCATGCCTCCCGGGTCGAGGCGCTCACGATAACCCGACCGAGCCGGTCAAGGTAGGCGACGGTCGACACGCGGACGGACGCCACCCGACCGGGTGATGACGCGCGCCACCGGCAGATCCACCCGCAGGACGACTCCGCGGCCGGGCCCAGACTCCTAGGGTCGCTCGCATGACCGACACTCCCGCTCCCCCCGAGGGGCCGCCGGCACCCCCGACCTCGGCACCCGGCCCCGGGCCCGCCGCGGCAGCCGCGCCCAGCCCGGCGCCGGGCGTCGTCGTGCGCGACCTGCGCCGCGCGTTCGGCTCCGTGCAGGCGCTCGACGGCGTCTCGTTCACCGCGCGCTCGGGAGCCGTGACCGCGCTCGTCGGGCCCAACGGCTCGGGCAAGACCACGCTCCTGCTCGTGCTCGCGGGACTGCTCGTGCCGGACGCGGGCGAGGTCCGCGTCGCGGGCCACGACCCGGTCACCGACGGCCTCGCCGCGCGCGGCCGCACCGGCTGGATGCCCGACGCGTTCGGCACGTGGGACTCGCTCACCGCGCGCGAGGTGCTGCACACGTTCGGCGCCGCGTACCGGCTCGACCCCGCGACCGCGCGCCGCCGGGCCGCCGAGCTGCTCGCCACCGTGCACCTCACCGAGTACGCCGACCGCCCGGCGTCCGTGCTCTCCCGCGGGCAGAAGCAGCGGCTCGGCCTGGCCCGGGCGCTCGTGCACGACCCGCAGGTGCTGCTGCTCGACGAGCCCGCCTCGGGCCTCGACCCGCGCTCGCGCGTCGACCTGCGCCTGCTGCTGCGCCGCCTCGCCGACGAGGGCCGCACCGTGATCGTCTCCAGCCACATCCTCGCCGAGCTCGAGGAGATGGCCGACGACGTCGTGTTCGTCTCCCGCGGCCGCACCGTCACGTCCGACGAGCTCGGCGCCGGCACGGTGCGCGCGGGGGCAGCGGCGAGCGCGACGTGGCACGTGCGTGCCCTGTCCTACGCGGCGCTCGTCGGCTGGCTCACGGCCGCCGGGGCGTCGTGGCGGCCCGACGACGAGCAGGACCCCCACCAACCGCCACGTGAGGAGCCCGGAGGCGTGCTGCTCACGGTCGACGGCGACGAGGGTGCGGCGCGGCTCGTGCGCGACGCGGTCACCGCCGGCGTCCCGCTGGTCTCGCTCGCGCCCGCGGCGGGCGCGCTCGAGCGCGCGTACCTGGCACTCGAGGAGGAGCGGCGATGACGCAGACGATCGAGGTCCCGGCGGCGGCGCCCGCCCCGGGCGGCACGCCCCGCATCCGCGGCCGGTGGAGCCTGACCTGGCACGGCGTGCGCACGGTCGCGGCCCTCGAGCTGCGCCAGCGCGTGCGCTCGACCCGGTGGGTCGTCGCGCTCGTCGTGTGGACCGTCGTCATCGGGGCGCTCACGCTCCTCATGCTCGGCGCGCTCGGCACGGTGTTCGGCACCGGCGACGCGGGGATGACGCGCGCCAGCCAGGGGCCCGTGCTGTTCGCCGCCGTGACGTTCCTGGTGCTCGGGCTCGGGCTGCTCGTCACGCCGACGCTGTCCTCCACCTCCGTCAACGGCGACCGCAACGCGGGCACGCTCGCGACGCTCCAGGTCACGCTCCTGACGCCCGCGGAGATCGCCCTCGGCAAGCTGCTCGCCGCGTGGGCCGCCGCATGCGCGTTCCTCGTCCTGAGCGTGCCGTTCCTCGCGCTCGCGACCGCGTCCGGGCCGACCTCCTGGTGGGCCCTGCTGCGCGTCGTGCTGCTGATCGCCGCGCTGCTCGTCGCCGTCTGCGCGATCGGGCTGGGGATGTCCGCGCTCGTGTCCCGCACCGCCGGGTCGACCGTGCTGACGTTCATCGTCGTCGCGGCCGTCACGTTCCTGTCGCCCATGCTGTTCGGGCTGACCTACGGCTCCGTCACATCCACCGACCGCGTCCAGGTCTACTCGATGCCCGACGACTGGGACGGCTCCGCGGACGTGGAGTGCGTCTGGCGCTCGGGCGAGCGGGACGTCGCGCACACCGAGCGCACGTGGTGGCTGCTCGCCGTGAACCCCTTCGTCGTCGTCGCCGACGGCGCGGGACGCACCGCCCTCGACGACGAGTCCGACGTCCTGGGCGGCCTGCGGCACGTCGTCCGGCAGGTGCGCGCCGGGGCCGAGGGCAAGGTCGACGAGTGCTGGATGAACGACGACTTCGAGGACGCCACGAGCGACGCACCCGTGTGGCCCTGGGGACTCGGCCTCAACCTCGCGCTCGGCGCCGTGGGCTACGTGCTCGCCGTGCGGCGCCTGTCCATCCCGACCCGCACGCTGCCCCGCGGGACCCGCGTGGCCTGACGCAGGCGGGGTCCTCGCCGAGCCCGGTCCGGGGTGCTCCCGGGCCGGGCTCGGTCACGCTCAGGGCTGCAGCGCGTCGTACTCCGCCTCGGTCGCGACGTCGTCGTCCACGTCCAGGCGCAGGTGCGCGAGCGTCACCTGCAACGTGCGCAGCGTGCTCGACGCACGCTCCCCCCAGTCGGACAGGTACGAGAACTGCCACCACCACAGCGCCTCGAGCACACCGCCGCGCTCGTGGTGCCGCAGACCCTGCACCACCGCGCCCGCGATCGCCACCAGGTCGCCCGACACCGTCGCCGCCGCGACCTCCGCACCCAGCAGCGGGTCGACGACCTCGACGTACTCGTCGATGCCCTCGAACGCGTTCGCCAGCCCCGCACGCAGCGGCTCGACGTCCGGGTCCGGGCCGACGTCCGGCTCGAACCGCTCGACGGGCACCACGTCCGTCGTCGCACCCAGGCGCGCCCCCACCGCCAGCAGGTCCGAGACCGCGAGCAGCAGCAGCGGCAGCGCCGCCTCCGGGTTCGCACCCGCGGCGACCTCCGTCACCGTCGTCAGGTACGAGCGGGACTCCGTCGCCATCGCCTCGGCGATGGAGCGCAGGTCGTCGTCGGGCGGGAGGACAGCCGAGGAGCTCATCCGCCCATCCTCCGCGTCGCGGGCGCGCGTGTCATCCGACGCGCAGGCCGTCCCGGCGTGCGCGTCACGCCGAGAGCAGGCGACGACCCTCGAACGCGCGGCCGAGCGTGACCTCGTCGGCGTACTCCAGGTCCCCGCCCACGGGCAGGCCCGACGCCAGACGGCTCACCGTCAGGCCCATCGGCAGGAGCAGCCGCGCGAGGTACGTCGCCGTCGCCTCACCCTCGACGTTCGGGTCCGTCGCCAGGATCACCTCGGTGACCGTGCCGTCCGCGAGGCGACGCATGAGCTGCGCGATGCGCAGGTCGTCCGGTCCCACCCCCGCGATCGGGTTGATGGCGCCGCCGAGCACGTGGTACTTCCCGCGGAACTCCCGCGTGCGCTCGATCGCGACGACGTCCTTCGCCTCCTCGACCACGCACAGGACCGTCGGCGAGCGCCGCGGGTCCTTGCAGATCCGGCACTGCGGCTCCTGCGCCACGTTCCCGCACGTCTCGCAGAACGTCACGCGCTCCTTGGCCTCGATGAGCGCGTCCGCGAGCCGCCGCACGTCCGCCGGGTCCGCCGCCAGCACGTGGAACGCGATGCGCTGGGCGCTCTTGGGGCCGACCCCGGGCAACCGCCCGAGCTCGTCGATCAGGTCCTGGACCGCGCCCTCGTACACGCCCCCAGCGTACGTGCTGCCACCCCCACGACCCGCCTCCCGCGCCCACCCCCGCCGCCGCTGGTGAAGTCGCGCGTCTCTCGCACGGTCGTGCGTCTCTCGCGAGGTCGTGCGTTCGACTGCGCGACTTCCCGAGAGACCCACGACCTCATCGCGGGGGCGGCGGGGGGCGGGGGTGTCAGGGGCGGGGGTCGTCGAGCTGTTCGTCGATGACGGTGCCGCCGAGGATCTGCGCGACGAGCGGCGCGCCGACCAGGCCCGACGAGGCCATGTCCGGGTCGTCCGGGGACGCGTCGAAGTACGGGTCGCTCGGGACGCTCGGCGCGGGCCGACGAGGCGCGCTCGCCGACCGCTGCGGCGCCGCCGCCGCGAGCCGCTGCGCGCGGGCCACCGCGGACTCGACCGCGCTCATCGCCCGCGGCCCCGGGCCGGCCCCTCGCGGCCCGAGGGTGCCCCGGCCGCAGTCGATGCGACCGACGACGACGCGGCCGCAGGCCGCCCGACCGAGGACGATGCGGCTGCGGACGGTGCGGCTGCGGACGGTGCGGCTGCGGGCGAGGCGGCTGCGGGCGAGGCGGGCGCCGCCGGGATGGTGGCAGGCAGGCCCCAGGACGCAGCCGCGTCCTCGGGCGAGATCACACCGGGAGCGGTCAGGGTCGCACGAGGCGGGGCGGGCGCCGGGTCGGCTGCGGGCATCGCCGAGTCGGGTGCCGGCGTCGCCGGGTCGGGTGCCGGCGACGACGGGTGCGCCGGGGCGGAGGCGGGCATCGGGGCCGCCGCGCGGACCGGGTCGGGTGTCGTCGGAGTCTCGGCCGGGACGTGCGTCGCCCAGGGGTCGTCGGGCTCCTCCGGGGGCACCCAGTCGTCCTGGGGGGCGTTGCCGTCCTGGGGGGCGCTGCCGTCCTGGGGGGCGCTGCCGTCCTCGAGGCCGGGACGACCCGCGCGCGCTCCCGCCCGAGGCTCTTCGCCCGGCTCGGCGGGGTGGTCGGCCGCTCGTGTGCCGGACGCCCGGTGGCCCTCCGCGTCGGCGTCGCCCGAGTCCGCAACCGCGGTGGCGCTCGCCTCGTCTGCACGCGGTTGGGCGGACCGCGTCGCGCCGGCAGGACGCTGCTCGGCAGCACGCCGCTGAGCGGGACGCTCGTGACCCGGCCGCTCCTGCGCGGAACCCTGCCGGCTCGGGCCCGGCTGCGGGCGCGCGACAGTCGGCTGAGCCGCGCGGGCGTCACCCGTGACCGCCTCGACACGGACCTGGAACCCGAGCGTCTCGTGGACCGCGCGCGAGACGACGTCGGCGTGCGGGCCGCCGCGGAACGCGTTGGCGAGCTCGGGCGTGGTGAAGGCGAGGCGCAGCGTCGTCGCGTCGAGCTCGGCGACCTGGGCGTTGTTCGGGTCGACGAGCGCACCGGTCACCCGACGCAGCGAGCGGACCGTGTCGAGCACCTCGGGCCAGCGACGACGCAGCGTCTCCGTCTCGGAGACCGCCGGCACCCGCACGGCCTCGAACGGCGCCTCGTCCTCGGAGGACGCCTCACCGTCGGAGGACGCCTCACCGCCGGAGGACGTCTCACCGTCGGAGGACATCTCGCCGTCGGAGGACGCCTCGCCCTCGGTCGTCGCCTCACCCTCGGCCGGCACGTCCTCCTCGGAGCGCGCGGCAGTCTCGGGCGACGCACCACCCACCGGCGTGGCGACGTCGTCGACGTCGTCCGGCGTCACCACGTGGTCGACTGCCGGCACGTCGGGGACATCGGGCTCGTCGGGCACGCGCCCCGCCGCCCCGGCCTCGGCGGACACGGGCACGGCGGCCACGGGCTCGGCGGACACGGGCACGGCGGCCACGGGCGCGGGGGTCACGGGCTGGGCGGACGCGGAGACCGCGGACGGCTGCTCCGCGTCGCCGCGCTGCGCGGCCCGGTGCGCCGCGAGCACGGCACGTGCGGCGTCCGCACCCCGGCCGGCACCACCCAGCCGGACGGGCGTCGCAGGCTCGCTGCCCGCAGGAGCAGCGGAGACGCTCTCGGCGGCGGCTGCCGGTGCCGCGCCCGCGATGGCCGGCAGACCCCGCTCGAGGCGGTCGAGCCGTGCGGCGAGCCCGACGCGCTGGTCGTCGGCGGCCGGGAGCAGCAGGCGGGCCATGAGCAGCTCGAGGTGCAGGCGCGGCGAGGTCGCGCCGGTCATCTCGGTCAGGGCGGCGTTGGTCAGGTCGGCGGACCGCGACAGCTCGGCGGCGCCGAGCCGCGCGGACTGCACGCGCATCGCGGCGAGCTGGTCCCCCGGCAGCCCGCGCAGGGCCGCACCCGCGGCCTCGCCGGCGGCGTCGAGCACGATGAGGTCACGCAGGCGCTCGAGGAGGTCCTCGACGAACCGGCGCGGCTCGTGGCCGGTCGCGATCACGCGCTCGACCACGCGGAACGCGGCACCGCCGTCGCCCGCGGCGATCGCGTCGACCACGTCGTCCAGGAGCGCGCCCTGCGTGTAGCCGAGCAGCGCAGCCGCGCCGTCGTAGTCGATGCCGGACTCGTCGGACCCGGCGATGAGCTGGTCGAGGACCGAGAGCGTGTCGCGCACGGACCCCCCGCCCGCGCGCACCACGAGCGGGAGGACACCCCCGCCGACGGGCACGCCCTCGCGCCCGCACAGCTCCTCGAGGTAGGGCAGCAGGACGTCGGGCGGCACGAGCCGGAACGGGTAGTGGTGCGTCCGGGAGCGGATGGTGCCGATGACCTTGTCGGGCTCGGTCGTCGCGAACACGAACTTCACGTGCGGCGGCGGCTCCTCGACGATCTTCAGCAGGGCGTTGAAGCCCTGCGTGGTGACCATGTGGGCCTCGTCGAGGATGAAGATCTTGAACCGGTCCCGCGCGGGGGCGAACGTCGCGCGCTCGCGCAGCTCACGCGCGTCGTCCACACCACCGTGGCTCGCGGCGTCGATCTCCACCACGTCGAGCGAGCCCGGCCCGCCGCGCGCGAGCTCGACGCACGACTCGCACGTCCCGCAGGGCGTGTCGGTGGGGCTGGCGTCGGTGTTCGCCGCGCAGTTGAGGATGCGCGCGAGGATCCGCGCGCTCGTCGTCTTGCCGCACCCGCGCGGCCCGGAGAACAGGTAGGCGTGGTTGACCTGACCCGAGCGCAGCGCCTGGCGCAGGGGCGCGGTGACGTGGTCCTGGCCGATCACCTCGGCGAACGTCTCCGGCCGGTAGCGGCGGTACAGCGCTGTGGTCACCCCCGAACCCTAGACGCCCCCGCCGACACCGTCCGCCCCCGCCCACAGCCGCCGACGACACGCCGCACGGCGCACCCCGGCGTGCCGCCGCAGGTCAGCCGAGGACCATCCCCGCGGCCAGCACGACGACGAGCGCGGAGCCCAGTGGCGCGGACCACTCGTGCCACCGCGGCCCGAGGCGCCCGCCGGCCCACGCACCCGCGAGCGCGAGCCCGCTCTGCCACGCGAGGGACGCGACCCCCGCCCCGACGGCGAACGCCACGAGCGTGCCGGTCCCGGCGACCAGCCGGCCCGCAAGCCCGGTGGCGACGGTCGCGAAGATCAGGGCGGTCGCGGGGTTCAGCGCGGTGACGACGACGAACCGCGCCCACACCCGCAGCACACCGCCGTCCACCGCACGAGCCGGCCCGTCCTGCGGCACCGGGACGGCCGCGGCGTGCCGCGCGCGCCACCAGCGCAGGACCCCCGCCACCCCGACGACGCCGAGCACCACCGCCCGCCGACACGCAACCACTGCTCGTGGCCCGTGAGCAGCCGACTGACCTGCGTGCCGAGCAGGACCGCGACCATCGCGTACGCGAGGTCGACGCTCGCCACCCCACCGGCGGCCGCGAGGCCCGCGCTGCGGCCGCGCACGAGCGCCTCGCGCACGATCAGCACCGCGACCGGCCCGACGGGCACCGCGACGGACAGCCCCGCGACCGCGCCGAGCACGGCTGCGGTGGTCACGCTCGACGCGTCGGTCATGACGCGCATCGTCGTCGTCGCGCATCCCGTGCCGCGAGCCCGACCGCGTGATCCGCCGCCGGACCCCAGGAACCGAGCGCCCGGCCCGTCGAGACCTCGCAGATCCGCGGTGGAGCCGCGACAATCGTCGCCGTGGACCGCATCGACGAGCGCATCCTGCACGAGCTCACCGCCGACGCCCGCCTGCCCTACCGCGAGCTCGGCGCGCGCGTCGGCCTGTCCGCCAACGCCGCCGCGGCGCGCGTGCGGCGCATGCAGGACGAGGGCGTGATCCGGGGATTCACGGTCGTGCGGGGGTCGTCCGCGGGCTCGTCGTCGGCGGGTCTGGAGGTCTTCGTGGAGGTGCGGCTCGCGGAGGGGACGACGAACGAGCGGTTCACCGCGGTGCTCGCCGCGGACTTCCCCGGCGTGCTCGACGCGGTGCACGTGACAGGGTCGTACGACTACCTGCTGCACGCCGTGGTCGCCGACCCGGCCGCGCTCGACCAGCTGGTGCGGCGCCTCAAGCGCGAGGCCGGCGCCGCCCAGACGTTCACCCGCCTCGCGCTGCGGGGAGCCTGACGTGCACATCCGGACGACGACGAGCCCCGTCGACCTCACCAGCGTCCACGACGACGTGCTGCGCCCCTCGTTCCCCGACGACGAGCTCGCGGACCTGCCCACGCTGCAGGCGATGCTCGCGGACGGCACGCTGCGGCTCGTCGTGGCCCAGGACGAGCACGGTCTGCGCGGCGCCGCGATCGCCGAGTGGTTCCCCGCCACGGGCGTCCTGCTGCTCGCGTACCTGGCGATCGCACCCGGCGCGCGCGGCGGCGGGGTCGGCAGCACGCTCCTCGACCACGCGGTCGACGCGTGGCGCACCGACCTGGACCCGTGGCTCGTCGTCGCCGAGGTCGAGGACCCCGCTCAGCACACCGGCTCCGAGGAGCACGGCGACCCGACCGCCCGGCTGCGGTTCTACCGGCGGCACGGCGCACGCGTCCTCCCACTGCCCTACACGCAGCCCGCCATGCACGCGGGCGGTCGCCGCGTGCCGGGGCTGCTGCTGCTCGCGCTGTGCGCGTCGGGTGACCGGCTGGCGGGCGTCGCGGCGGACGGCACGTGGCTCGTCCCGACCGCGCCGCTGCGCGCGTTCCTGGAGGAGTACTTCACCCTCTCGGAGGGGACGGCCCCCACCGGGCCCGAGTGGGACGCGATCGTCGGCGCACTGACCGCGGACACGATCCGCGCCTGACCTCGCGGGGGAAAGTGAGGACCCCCCGCACACCCGCCAGAGCTCACCTACCCTTGCTGCCTTCCGGCCCTGGGGGAGTTCGGCAAGATGACGCCGCACGAGGGGTCTGGGAGAAAGCCTAACCCAGAGCGTCGGTCCTCCAGCACCCGGCGCTGGTACCGGCCCGGCCCTCGGACGGAGACACTCGGTTCCTCCGCTAGACTCCTACCCGCGGTCGTGCCGGTAGCCCGGTCCGACGGCACCTGGAGGATTCGCCTAGTGGCCTATGGCGCACGCTTGGAAAGCGTGTTGGGTGCAAGCCCTCGGGGGTTCGAATCCCCCATCCTCCGCCGACACGAAACGGCCCCTCACCTGCAAAAACGCGGTGAGGGGCCGTTTCTCGTCTACGCTGCGGGAACACCACGGGGAACACCGACGCCCCAGGAGGACCTCCGATGAGCCCCAAGCCCCTCGCTCGGCAGCGCGCCGACGGCGGCGTGACGTACCAGGTCAAGTCGCGCTTGGGCGGCACCCGCGCGGGGGCGTGGGCGTCCGAGTCCTTCACCAGCGAGCGTGCAGCGCAGCGGTTCTGTCTCGACGTCGAGGATGCTGGGATGCAGTGGCCCGACGGGTGGGTCAAGGGCCAGGGTTACGTCCAGGCCGTCGAGCCCGCGGCGCCCGTCCCGACGTTCGCGGACGTAGCTGCCTAGCCGGCGGACGCGACCTCGCTGGTCGCCTTCAGCACCAGATCGGCGTCATCGTCCGCGGCGGGCCAGACATCGAGGTGGATCGCTTCGGTGCTGGGGTCGAGTGTGTCGTCCCACACGGCGTCACGACCGCGCGCGCTCACACGCACGACGTAACGACCCGGACCGTTCGATGCGAGCGCCGTTGCGTCGCGGCTCTCGTTTCCCCACCCGACGAGATCCCACGAACCCGACGGGCAGTTCGCGACCACCTGCGCGACATCTTCCCACGCGTCCAAGTCCGTTGTGGGCTCGACGTCGTGTGACGCCCACGTGACGTCAACGGCACCGCCGCCGATACCCGTGGAGATCAGCAAACCGGATGTGGTGAACGCCCCAACGAGGTGGCACAGGACGTCCGCCGGGTAGGGGTCGAGCTCGCCCTCGTCGATCACGCAGAACTGGTGGTAGTCGACAGAAACTCGCGCCGTGCCTTCGGCGAGTACCGTCATCTAGATCACCTTCACTGTAAACCACTCGTCAGCGACGACGCGGTTGGTTTGCAGGAAACTCTGGTAGTCCCACCCGCCGGCGCTGTTTTCGTCTCCGACGATGGCACACCGGGAGTATCCAACCGAACCCGAACGCTCGATCTCCTCGTAGAAGCAGCCGGCTGGCACCCGGACCAGTCCCCCGCCCGTCTTGGCGCCCTGCCACGTGCTGGCGAACGGGTACTCGTCGCAGGAGTAGCCAGTCTTCTTTGGAAGACTCGCGGGGCACGCCCTGTCCCTGTTGGCCTTTTTTTGGGTTTCGTCATACATCCGCCTGAGCTTGCTTGGCAGGCCAGTCTTCTGTGCCTTGCGAACGTGCGCCGCATACGTGGGGTACGCCGAGGTGAAGATAACGAGTTCAGCTAGGAAGTCTGGGATGACGCAACCCTTGCCGCTCAGCGGCGCAGCCGCGTAGTCGCAGCGGACATCGAACCAGAACGCGATCATCTCCGTGCCGCCGTAGGAAGCCTTGTAGATCGTCAACCCCCAGTAGGGGTTTGTGATCCACGGCTCCTTTCCCGACGGGTTCGGGTTGAACGTTTGGGACTTTGTGATGCCAACGTCGTCATACAGGGTCTTGGCGTGTCCGACGGGCATGAAGTTCCGGCAGCTCAACAGGCACTTCGAGCGCAGCGTCATCGTCGCGCCGAGAGCAGTCCCCCAAGCGCTCGTGACCTTTACCGTCCCCTCGAAGTCGATCTCTGTCGACCCGTTGCGGACCCATACGGTGTTGCGGAGGCTGCCTGCAGCGCCACCGGTCACGAGCCACATTCCCCGCTCGTTCTTGTCGCGGAAGATGACCGTCCACTCGACGATCTGGCACGCTGAGAACCTTGTACCGACAACCTTCGTGCGCGTGCACCCCGTCGGGATCGTCCGTGCTACCCCGTTCTCGTCGACAGCCGCGTTGTCCAGGTCTCTCTCAATGCTGTATGAGGCGAGCTCCTTCAACGGCTGCCCCGCGCTCGTCGCGCAGAGGGCCCTCGTGCCGTTTTCACTGGTTTGGCAGTCGACGTCCGCGACGCTGACTCCCTGTGCCGCGGCGAATTCAGCGGCAAGGTCCGCTGTCTCGTCGAGGGCCTCGTCTGCAGCAGAAGAGGAGGTTGGGGTCAGGAACGAAACGCAGAGCAGCGCCACCGCAAGACCTGCAAGCCGGCGTGAGCGCTGAGGGATCACTGCGCCACCTCTTCATCCGGGATCTCGACGGGCATCTCCTGCGGGACGAACCGGGTGTACCGTTCCCATCCCTCGGGCAGGTTGGCGAACTCCATGTCTTCGGGGTCGACCGGGGCGTAAGTCTCGGGCGGCTCGTCGCGCTGGACGATAGTGATCTCGATGGACCCCTCGTTCCCCTCCTCCGGTCGGTCGTCCTGAGCCATCGCTGCCCCTCCCGCCACTACCGCAGCCACCACCACGATGGCAGCGCCCGGGAAGATCACGGCATGTCGAGCCTTCATGTACTGGTACTCCCCTGCGTGAGTCGAGTAGGCAGATCGCCTGGCCGTAACGTAGCGGGGAAAAGCCCGCGTCGTGGGGGTTTTGCCGCTGCCGACCGATGCGGTCATTGCTGGGCGCTTCGGCGCCCGAATACCGGCTCTTCGCCGTTGCGGTGGGATGTGACCGGCTCGGCGGGCTGAGCGGCGGGTAGGGGCCGAGGTCCCCGTGTCCCGCGTCAAGCAGATGGCAGGTTCTGGACTTCGGGAAAGTTGGGGACGGTCGGGTCGGCGAGGCCGAGGTGGACGTCGAGCGGCCGGTTCCAGGCGATGGCCTGGTGAGGGCGCACGGTGTTGTACTCGATGCGGTAGTCCTCGGCGTGGGCGACCAGGTCCAGGGCGTCGTCGATCTCCTCGAGGAACAGTCGCTCGTACTTCAGGGACCCGAAGCCGCGTTCGCGTGAGCCGTTCTGGCCCGGGCTCTTGACGGCGGTGCGGACGTGACGGATCTCGGGGTGGGTGGCGATGAACGCCTCGAACCGGAAGGACCGGGACGGTCCGCCGTTGTCGGTGACGAGCGTGACGGCGGGGATGACGTTGCCGTCGTCGTCGGTGTCGCAGGCGTCGATCAGCCGGCGGCCGAACGTGGCCTCGTAGTCGGCCAGGGCGAGCTCGACCGCGGCGATCGCGTCGTGCTGGTTCGCGGTCGGGGACGTGTGCCAGGGGTGCTCGTACTTGGACCAGTAGTCCCGGCATCCGGCCAGGCGCCACGTCCCACCGGTGGTGGTCTCGAACTCGGAGAAGTCCAGCTGCCAGACCTGGTTCGGTCCGGTCGGGTCGGTCGCGAACGCGGCCTTGCGCCGGGCGGCGTGCTGGCGCCGTTCTCGCTGGTAGTTCGCCTCCAGCAGCAGGCCCTCGTCCCGCAGCAGGCGCAGCACGGTGGACTCACCGACCCGGTGCCCGTCGTAGCGGCACATCGCCCAGACCTTGCGCTGCCCCCACGCCGGGTGGGCTAGCGCATGCCGCCGGGCGGCGTCGCGGACCCCTTCGCGGACCGGGCGCGGCCAGGGGCCCTTGACCGGTGCGCCGTCACGGGCGCGGGCCTGGTGGCGGCGCCAGGTACGTTCGGGCACGCCGATCAGCGCGCAGAACCTCGTGGTCGGCATGCCCGCGTCGGTGCGGATCAGCTCGAGGTCCTCGAAGGGCCCAGGCGGCCCTCCGCGCTCTTCTTCCACACCCGGATCTCCACCGCGGCCTCACCCAGGGCCTGGGTCAGCTCGGTGACCTCGGCCTCCAGCTGCTGCTCACGGGTGGAGGGCCCGGACTTGCCCGCGACCAGCCCGGCCCGCCCGGCCTCGAGGAACTGCCGTTTCCAGTTCCCGACCGACTGCTCTGAGACCTTCGCCCGGCGGGCGGCCTCGGCCACGCTCACCTCACCGGCCAGGATCGACAACACGATCCGGACCTTCTCCTCAGCCGGGAACGCCGGCGGCCCCGCCATGATCGATCAGACTCCTTCGCAGGTCAGACCCGCAAGCAACGGGCCCTGCCACTAAGTCTGACGCGCGACACATGCACACAAGACGCAAGCAAAGGGCTCTCTACGACCAAACCGGGGCGGGGGTACTTTTGTGTACCCCCCCTCGATTCGCGGACCCGCGCTCGTTCTACGCGCTCCCGCCCTGCCCCTGCTCCCTGCCTCCCCGGGCGGCGGCGTCTTGTGCGTGTAGGGCGGTGAGTGCGGCTCGGGCGGTGGCGGCGATGCGTGCGGTGGCGAGGGCTGCGAGGCGCTGCTGACGCGTGGGCATGGTGGTCCTCCGGGGGTCGTGGTGGTGTTGGGGGGCACGGTAGGTGGTCGTCCGGACCGGGACGGTGCATGCCTGCCGGGGTGTCCATCCCTTCGGTGCCGACGATGCTGCTCCGCGGGACTCGCGTCTCATCCGCCCGCGCGGCCTTCACCCGGACACCTGTGGACAAACCGGGGCGCATGACGACAGGTCTGTGATTAACTCCCCGCGCATCACAGGATCGACAACCCAGGGGGTACAACATGCGTCTGCCTTTGACACGTCTGTCTGCGGTGGCTTGCACCGCTTTCCTGCTCGTCGCAGCGGCCCAGACACCCGATACCGAACCGACCGACGGCGCCACGCCCGGGCAGTTCGACCTGCTCGAGGCGTACCTGCCGGAGATCGAGCCGTCCGACGAGCTCGACGGTCCCACGCTCGTGACCGGACACGTCGACGACGCCGAAGCCGGCGTGCCCGTGATCGCGACCGCGTGGCCCGACCCGGCCGAGCTCGCCGACCTGGAAGTCGGTGACAAGGTCGGTGTCGTCACAATCGCGAAGACCCTCACGGATGCCGACGGCAATTACGAGCTCGTCGCCGACCCGGACGCCGTGAAGGACGTCGTGGGCGCCACGGAGGAGACCGTGAACTTCGACGTGGTCGTCCCGACCAGCGAGGACATCGCGAACGCGACCGCCGCGACGACAGCCACGCTGTCCGTGAAGAAGGTGAGCACGCCGTCAAACAAGGTCCTGACCGACGTGGACGTGGACATCGCCGCTGAGCGCCCCGCGACGATCGACGAAGCCGCCACCGATACCGCAACGTCGGTGCGCCCCACCGCCAGCTGCGGGTCGAGCCTCGTCGCACGCTACGACGACCGTCCGATGACCGCCGGGACCTCGTTCTCGACGACCTCGAAGGTCACGACCACGTTCCAGTACAAGAAGGGCTCGGAGTCCTCGCTCGGCGTTGGTTTCAGCGCGAAGGGCTCGGCCGGCTCGTTCAAGGCGAACGGCACACATAAGGTGAAGTCGTCGTCCGCGACGACCTACGACGCCAAGAAGGGGGCGCACGGGACCTTCTACAAGAAGTACCAGGACTACGGAAAGTTCTTCAACTGCGTTGTTGACATTAACGGGTACGCAGTGATCTGGTACTCGGTGTCCCCGATCGGTGTGCCGCACGGGTCGTACACGGCGAAGTCGACGTCCATTCCGACCGCAAAGCACTGCACCCGGTACAGCGGCGCCTCGCTGACGATCGACAAGTCCAAGGCGCAGTTGTGGTCCAGCGGTGTGGCGATCGGCGACAAGATCGGCATCGACCTGTCCGCGCAGACCGGATGGAGCAACGAGACCCGCTTGGACATCAAGCGCACGTCCGGCACGGGCTTCCTGCTGTGCGGGACGACGGACAAGCCTGAGCAGAAGTCTCCGGGCCGCCTGGTCGCGAAGCCGTGACGACGGCCCGACGTAGCGCCGTGACGCTGGTGGTGGTCCTCGTGGCTGCCACCAGCGTCGGGTGCAGCGCCCATGGCCCGACGGAAGGGTCTCTGGCGGTCGGTGGCGGGTCGGAGTTCACGTTGTGCATCACCCCACACGTCGGTGAGGACCGTGCGCTCGGGGCGACGTACGCGACGAACGAAGGGTCGTCCGACATCACGATCACGTCCGTCGAGCTGGTGGACGCCACTGGCGTGGAGGTCGGGGACGCGTTCGCGGTCCTGGACGACGGCAGCGACGACGGATACTCGGTCGGGGCGCCGGTCCCACCCGACCCGGAGGACGACGCGTACTCCGTACCTGCGTGGGAGCGGCGCGTTGACGCCGAAGGTGCGGTCATTGCGCCGGGTGAGACTTGGCAGGTCATCCAGGTCGTGAAGGTCACGTCAGCGGCCGACGCCGGTTTCGAGGCGTTGCGCATCGAGTACACGGAGGACAGGTCCACACGCGTCGCGCAGAACACGACACGGATGGAGGTCGAGGGGCGCGGGGCGCAGTGCGAGTAGGTTCGCAGCCTTTCGCGGAAACGACCTCGGGGCCTTCCGTCACCCGGGCACACCTTATCTAGCGGCCTCCGCGGGCCCACCAGCGCCCCGCACAGCCCCGCCCTGCGCCCCCGGGGCGCGTGGCACAGCGTCCGAACCGTGAACGTGCCGTCCCTGCGTGCGGCCGGGCTTGCGGGAGCGGCTGCGGGTGGTCTGTGCGGGCCACAGGAGCATCACCGCCAGGGCGGCTGCGGTGGCCTGACCGACCGGGGAACGGAACGCGGCATACGCGTCGGCGGCGGGGCCACGGAGCGCACCCACGACGACGCCCTGCACCTCGGTCACCGGCGTCCAGCCCGGGTCAGCGGCCGCGTTCGCATCGCCCCGCGTGCGGATGTTGGCGCCGTCGACCTCCACAACACGGTGCACGACGCCCGGCGTGGCGTCCGTCGGGTCGTGGTCGAGCTGCACCACATCACCGACGCTCACCGAGCTCGGGTGGGAGCGCACGAGCACCACATTGAACCGTCACGGCTTTCGTGCCGTCTTCATGCTGGCTGCGGCTCCGGGTGGAGGGCAGTGGTTGCAGCGTAGTGAGCGGCTTCGGCCTCGGTCGGGGTGAGCATGGCGATGCTGGAGTGCAGCCGGCGGTGGTTCCACCGGTCGACCCAGGCCATGGTCGCCATCTCGACGTCGGTCAGGTTCTTGATCGGCCCGGTCACGAACGGCCCGGGCTTGATGCACTCGTTCTTGAACAGCCCGATGATCGACTCCATCAGGCAGTTGTCGTAGGCGTCCCCGACGGTCCCGATCGAGGCGGCTGTCGATGCCGCGTGAAGACTGACCCCCTGGCGCCGAGCGAATGTTGACCCCCCTTCGCTGAAGAGTGGAGGAGTGATCACTGTGGAGGACTGGGCTGAGATCCGTCGGCTGCATCGAGCTGAGGGGTTGGGGATCAAGACGATCGCGCGCCGGTTGGGTATCGCGCGGAACACGGTGCGGGTCGCGTTGGCCGCGCACGAGCCGCCGAAGTACCACCGCAAGCCTGCGGGTTCGGCGGTCGATGCGTTCGAGCCGGCGATCCGGGAGTTGCTCGGGCAGTTCCCGGACATGCCCGCGACGGTGATCGGTGAGCGGGTCGGGTGGACGGGCTCGTCTTCGGTGCTGCGGGCCCGGGTCGCGTTGCTGCGCCCGTTGTTCCGCGGCGCGGACCCCGCCGACCGCACGACGTATGCGGCCGGGCATATCGTGCAGTGCGACCTGTGGTTCCCGGCCAAGGTGATCCCCGACGGGGCCGGGGCGTGGATCGCGCCGCCGGTGCTGACGATGGTCGCGGCGTACTCCCGGTTCGTGATGGCGGTCATGCTGCCCTCGCGGCTGTCGGGGGACCTGCTGGCCGGGATGTGGCAGCTGCTGGCCGGTCTGGGTGCGGTGCCCAAGACGCTGGTCTGGGACAACGAGGCGGGCATCGGTCAGCACAAGCGCCTGACGTTGCCCGCCCGGACGTTCGCCGGGACGTTGGGGACGCGGATCTATCAGACCGCGGCCCGGGACCCGGAGGCCAAGGGCGTCGTCGAGCGAGCCAACCAGTACTTGCAGACCTCGTTCATGCCCGGGCGCTCGTTCACCGGCGGCGTCGACTTCAACGCCCAGCTCGCGGCGTGGCTGCCGCGCGCGAACGAGCGCAAGGTGCGGGCCACCGGCGCCCGCCCGGTCGACCTGCTCGGCGCGGACCTCGCCGCGATGGGGGCCCTGCCACCGGTCGCGCCGACGAGCGCCCCACCGCTGCGGGTGCGCCTGGCGCGGGACTACTACGTGCGGGTCGCGGGCAACGACTACTCGGTGGACCCGCAGGTCATCGGCCGGTTCGTGGACATCCATCCCGGGCTGGACCGGGTCATGGTCACGTGCGCGGGGCAGGTCGTGGCCGACCACGCCCGGTCCTGGGCGTCCCGGCAGGTCATCACCGACCCCGCGCACGTCGCCGCCGCCGCTGAGCTGCGGACCGCGTTCAAGGACCGCTGCGCCGCGACCCGCGGCCCCGTCACCGCGACGGACGTGGGCTTGCGGGAGTTGAGCGACTACGACGAGATGTTCGCGTTGCCCGTCCCCGCCCCGCGCCCGAACCTGCAGGTCGTGCGGTGAGCGCCACCGGCAAGGACACCGCCGGGCAGATCACGTTCTGCGCCCGTGAGCTCAAGACCCCCGTGATCGCCGACACGTTCGCGACCCTCGGCGACCAGGCCCGCACCGAGGGCTGGACCCACGAGGAATACCTCGCCGCCGTCCTGGGCCGCCAGGTCGCCTCCCGAACCGCGAACGGCACCCGGATGCGGATCTCGGCCGCGCACTTCCCCGCAGTCAAGACCCTGGAGGACTTCACCTTCGAACACCTGCCGGCCGCACCCCGGGACGTGATCGCGCACCTGGCCACGACCACGTTCGTGGCACGCCGAGAGAACGTCGTGCTGCTCGGGCCACCCGGGACCGGCAAGACCCACCTCGCGATCGCGATGGGCATCAAAGCCGCCGAAGCCGCGTTCCCCGTCGCGTTCGACTCCGCGAACGGCTGGCTGACCCGCCTGAGCGACGCCCACGAGCGCGGCAACCTCGAGCGCGAGCTACGCCGCCTGAACCGCTACCGGCTACTGATCATCGACGAGGTCGGCTACCTGCCGTTCGACCCAGCCGCAGCCGCCCTGTTCTTCCAGCTCATCGCGTCCCGCTACGAGACCGGGTCCGTGATCGTGACCTCGAACCTGCCCTTCTCCCGCTGGGGCGAGACCCTCGGCGACGACGTCGTCGCAGCCGCGACCATCGACCGCCTCGTCCATCACGCCCACGTCATCCCCCTGGACGGTGACTCCTACCGCACACGCGCCCACCGCAAGACCAAGTAGTCAAGACCATCAGGGGGGTCAAAGTTCAACCAGCACCAGGGGGTCAAGATTCGCCCGGCGTTGACAGCGGCGATGCCCTCGAGCGCGAGATGCTCGGTGTAGCGCACGGACACGTATTGCGACCCGGCGTCCGAATGTGCCGTCAGCTCGCCCGCGACGACCGGGTGTTTCTGCTGTTCACGAGCCCAACAGGCCATCCGCAGCGGGACCATGACGAGATCGGTCGGCCGGGACGACATCGCGTGCCAGCCCACGATCTTCTGGGCGAACACGTCCACGACGAACGAGACGTAGGTGAACCCGGCCCAGGTGCGCACGTAGGTGAAGTCGGCCACCCAGACCCGGTTCGGTGCGCCCGCACGAAAGTCCCGGTTGAGCAGGTCACCGGCCCGGGCCCCGTCCTTGGCGGGGACCGTGGTGCGGTGCATCCGGCCGCGGCGCAACCCGTTCCAGCCGTGCTCACGCATCAGCCGGTCGACCGTGCAGTGCGCCACTGCCAGGCCGCGGCGACGCAGCAGCGCGGTCGTCTTGCGTCGCGGCGTAGAGCGACTCCGGGGTCGGTCGGCCGTGCTCGTCGATCCGTGACGAGCGGATCGCGTCGACCACGACCGCGTCCGACACCGTCCGCGCTGCCGGCGACAGCCTGGACCAGGACCGGTACGTCCTCGCGGCGACCTGCACGCCCTGCTCACGCAGGACGGCGCAGATCGTCTCGACCGCGAAGCCCTTGCCCCTCATGGAGTCGATGAACCCCATGATCAGCGGTTTCGGGAGTCGAGCTCTCCCGCGAAGAAAATGGAAGCCGCGCGCAGGATCGCGTTCGCCTCCGCCAGCCGCTTGTTCTCCGCTTTGAGCCGGCGGATCTCCTCGGACTCCGCCGTGCTGACACCGGGCCGGGCGCCGTCGTCGATGTCGGCCTGCGCGACCCAGCGACGCAGCGACTCCCGCGCGATCCCCAGCTGGGCACCGACCGCGACCGACGCCGCCGTCACCGACCCGTAGTCCACCAGGTGCTCACGCACCATCCGCACCGCCCGAGCCTTGACCTCGGGGTCGTACTTCTTAGGCATCTCGCCATCCTTCATCACAAGGAAGCGGCCGAGAAGCCGTGACGGTTCACGGAGAGCGTCCCCCGAACGGCGCCCCCTACTGGCTGTCGCGCGAAGGCGTCCCCTTGCACACCGGGCATGGCCGCTCGGTCGGGACCGCGCCCGGCACCAGCGAGGTAGGGGTCGATTCGAGGCGCGTGATCCAGCCTGTGTCACTACAACGCGTGCATGTGGTCATAGGGCGAGGATCGGTCGTCACGCGCACTAACTGCGCATGCAGGGCCCGGCGTGTCCTACGGGCGCGGCGCACGAGCCAGTTCGAGGTAACGACCCCAGGCGGCAACGCAGGTGTTTAGGGTGATCGCGACGACGGGCATGAGTTGCTCGACGTCTGTTGTGAACCGGACCTCAGCCACACCGTCAGCGGTTCCGGTGACCTCCTGTTCCAGGGTCGCGAGCGTCGCCCAAGACTTGCCGTGCGCGAGGCCGCTCTGGATCCGCCAGAGCAACTCGAAGAGGTCCGAGTCGGAGCCGCAGTGCTGCGCTGCGCCACGCACGACATCCCGGTAGGTCCAGGACTTCACGCTTCTGCTGTCGGGGGCGAGGCTGCGGAACTCTTCAAGAACCTCGTCGAACGTCCTGCCGGACTGGAGCTTGTCGCCGCCCAGCAGCTTGGATGCCTTCCGGCCCTCGTCCGAGTTGTTGTAGAGCTGCCTGACTCGTCTGTGGCGCCGCTCAGCAGGGTCGTCCGGGCCGATCAGCCAGAGGGCTGTACACGCGGATTCCAGAGCGGCGCGCGCGAGCGTGTGCTCGGCCCAGGGGTGGGTTCTCTGCGCGTCCTGGATCGTCCCGCGGATGGCTTCCAGGTGGTCCATCGCCACACCGTGCGCGAGCGCTACCCCATGAGACAGAACGTAGATGCCCAACGCCGCGTCGTCCTCGGCGAGCGGGCTGCCCGGCTCAGGTCGAGGCGGTACGACCTCTGCGGTGGCCGCGTAGTGCTCGGCGACACGCGCGAGCACTCGCCCCGGCCGTAACCGGTCGTCGGCGGTCGGCTCATGGCGTGTGCGGAGCCACCGGTCAGAGGCAGACAACTCGGTGAACAGCTGAAGCCCTGGAACGTCCTCGCCCATGCCGCAACCCTGGCAGGCACATCGCCTCGGTGTCCTTGGAACGCAATGCGGGTTCGGAGGGTGGCTCGCGTCGGTCAGACGGGCAGCACTGGTGCCTACGCTCCACCGTCACCACTGTCGGCTGACTCGCGGGTGTCGAGGATGATGTAGGGCCAGACGGGCGCCACGATGTCGGCCAGTGCGCTGGCGAGCGCTTCGAGACAGTCGGCCAGGTTGTCGAGGTCAACTAGCGATCCGAGCCCGGTGTAGCCATCGCGACGTCGCCCCCAACGGATAAACCGGCCCTGGAACTCCTCCCACGGCCACCACTGGGTCTGCCCCCGGTCTGGTTGACACTCGGGGTTTGCGGTAGTCAGGCCGCGTCTGCGGCCGTGTAGATCATCTCAAACTCGACGGGCGTGAGCTTGCCGAGGGCGCGTTGGCGTCGTCGGCGGTTGTACTTGGTCTCGATCCAGGTCACGATCGCCAGGCGCAGGTCGTCGCGGGTGTGCCAGCGGCGGGTGTTCAGGACGTTCTTCTGCAGCAGGGAGAAGAAGCTCTCCATGCTCGCGTTGTCGCCCGCGCCGTAGGAGCGGCCCATCGACCCGACCAGGCCGTTGTTCGCCAGCAGCCGCTGGGTCGCCTTCGCACGGAACTGGCCGCCTCGGTCCGAATGACACACCGTGCCGGCCGGTGAGCGCAGCGCGATCGCGTTGCGCATCGCCGCCCGCGCCAGGGACGACTTCATGCGCGAGTCGATGGAGTACCCGACGATCTTGTTCGAGTAGACGTCCTTGATCGCGCAGATGTAGAGCTTGCCCTCGGCGGTGGGGTGTTCCGAGATGTCCCACAGCCACACCTTGTCCGGGGCGTCCGCGACGAACTCGTGACGGACCACGCCATGCTCGTCGACCACGGCGAGCAGGTCGTCGTGCGGCGCGGGACCGCTCGATCCGGCCTTGGACCGTCTCTTGTGGTGGCTCGCGGTGATGCCGGCGAGCCGGCACAGCCGGTGCACCCGGTTCTCCCCGACGCTGATCGCGTGCTCGTCGGCCAGTTCGTCGGTGATGAACCGGTAGCCGAGCGTCGCGTCGTCGCCATGGATCTCGTAGATCGCGTCCAGGACGTGCGCGTCGTCCCAATCCCGCCGAGACACGGGGTCCTTGAGCCACTTGTAGTACCCCTGGGTCGACAGGCCCAGGACCCGGCACGCCACCGCGACCGGCACCCGCACTCGGGCGCCGGCCGCGGCCATCTCACGGACGAGCGGGAAGACTATTTTCCCGGCAGACCCGCCTGCGCCAGGTAGGCGGCCGCGCGACGCAGGACCTCGTTCTCCTGCTCCAACACCCGGATCCGCCTGCGCGCCTCACGCAACTCGGCGCGCTCGGCCTGCGTCGGCCCGGACCGGCGACCGTCCTCGACATCGGCCTGCTTCATCCAGTTCGACAACGACCCTTCGGAGATACCGAAGTCCTTCGCGATCTGCGTCAGCGGCACCTGCCCCTTGCGGGCCACGGCCACGACGTCATCACGGAACTCCTTGGGATACGGCTTCGCCACGGGGACATCCTTCCAGCGAGGACCAGATCCTCACAGGTCAGGTGTCAACCAAACTCGGGGCAGACCCACTCGCTGTGCACCACCTGGTTGCGCAGCTCGCGCAGACCGGCCCTATCTGCGCCGTCGAGAAGCAACCCGACGTGCTCTAGTGCTTCGGCGCTCAGCGCGCCACCGGCCTCGCGGAGTGCCTTCCGTAGTTCGACTTCCAGGACGGCCCAGTCATAGTTGGCTTCCCTGAACGACTCTCGGACCGAGGTGACAACGAGTAGACGTTTGAGGGCGGCTTCGACGTGTGCCCCGGCGACGACCACACGACCAACCCGCTGGTGTAGCTCGTGCCGGTAGCGACGGTCACCGTCATCCGGGCCGCCAGCGCGCTGAACGAGCGCCGTGCGGAGGTCGGTCCCGCCCGGACGCACTCCCACAGGGTCGACGAGCGTGTAAGTGATCGTCCTGTCCGGCTTCGGAAGTCGCTCCGTGACACGCGTGACCAGTGGCTCACCAGGCGGCGGCGCCGGAGGGTAGGCGTTGATGTGGCCGGTCTCGGGATCGCGCACGCCGGGGGATGGCTCTCCCAACGTCACGCCGTCGGAACTGTCGTGGTCGTCCGCGTCCCTGGTCATACCTGCATGGTGCCGCTCGGACGTCGGTCGCGGTCCCCGGAATCGCTGTTCGAAATGGACCGATAGCGAGACACCGCCGCGCCCTCGCCGGTCGTCGCGTCGTCGTGCTGTGGCCGTCGCAGTTGATCGGCGGGGAACTCTTCGACTTGTTTGGCGGGGCCGGCGCCGACGACCGGCCGAGGCGTCCGGGTTCCGTTAGGGAAGGTCGACCTCTCGTCAGGAGAGCGTCTGGAGTGTCCGGGTTGGCCTGGGGGCGGGTGCTCAATGGGTGCTGGGGCCCGCGGGGTTCCCGCCGTCGGTGACGGTGTCGATCTCGTTCGGAGCTGACTCGTGGCTGATCTGGCCGTCGTGTTGCTGACCTGTGCGTGCTTTGCCTTGCTCGGGGCCTTGGTCGCGGGAGTGGGAAAGCTGTGAGCGTGGAGTCCGTGGTTGCGCTCGTCGTGGCTGTTCTCCTGGCGGGGTACCTGGTGTGGACCCTGCTGCGTCCGGAGCGGTTCTGATGTCCCCGGTTGTGGCGGCCGTCCTGCAGGTTGGGCTGCTGGTGGGTCTACTCGCGCTCGTCCACGTGCCGCTGGGTGACTATATGGCGCGGGTCTTTGCCGGTGATCGGCACACCCGGGTGGAGCGGTTGGTCTACCGGGTGGCTGGGATCGATGCCGGGGCTGATCAGCGCTGGTCGGTGTACGCGCGGTCGGTGCTGGCGTTCTCCTTCGCCAGCGTCCTGGGGTTGTATGCGTTCTTGCGGGTCCAAGAGCACCTGCCGTTGTCGTTGGGGATGCCGGCAATGGGCTCGGACGGCGCGTGGAACACGGCCGTGTCGTTCGTGACGAACACGAACTGGCAGTGGTACTCCGGGGAGAGCGCGGCCGGGCACCTGGTGCAGATGGCGGGCCTCACGGTGCAGAACTTCGTCTCGGCCGCGGTCGGTCTGGCGGTCGCGGTGGCCCTGGTCCGCAGCTTCGCCCGCACCGGCACGGACCGGCTCGGCAACTTCTGGGTGGACCTGGTCCGTGGCACGCTGCGGATCCTGCTGCCCATCGCCGCTCTCGCCGCCGTCGCGCTGATCGCCGGCGGGGTCGTGCAGAACTTCACCGGCCCTACCGAGATCACCACCCTGGCCGGCGGGACGCAGTCCATGGTCGGCGGCCCGATCGCCTCACAGGAGTCGATCAAGCTGCTGGGGACCAACGGGGGTGGCTTCTTCAACGCCAACAGCGCGCACCCGTTCGAGAACCCCACCGCCTGGACCAACTTGCTGCAAATCTTCTTGATCCTGGTGATCCCGTTCAGCCTGCCGCGCACGTTCGGGCAGATGGTGGGCGACCGGCGCCAGGGTGTGGCGATCGTGGCGGTGATGGCCTCCCTGTGGGGGGCGGCGGTCGCCGTCATCTCGTGGGCCGAGATGCGTGGCCTGGGCGCAGTCCCGCAGCTGGCTGGCGGGGCGATGGAAGGCAAGGAGGCCCGCTTCGGGGCCGCGGGTTCGGCACTGTTCGCCGCGTCGACCACCGGCACGTCGACCGGTGCGGTCAACAGCTTCCACGACTCCTTCACCGCCGTCGGCGGTGGGGTGACGTTGCTGAACATGATGCTCGGTGAGGTCGCCCCCGGTGGGGTCGGCGCCGGCCTGTACGGGATGCTGGTGCTCGCGGTCCTGGCGGTGTTCCTGGCGGGGTTGATGGTCGGGCGCACCCCGCAGTACCTGGGTAAGAAGATCGGCCGTACCCAGGTCACGTTGGTGGCCCTCTACATCTTGACCATGCCGGCCCTGCTGCTGGTCGGCGCGGCGATTACTGCCGCTACCCCCGCCCTGGTGGACGCCTCGGTCCAGGACCCCGGCGCGCACGGCCTGTCGGAGATCCTCTACGCCTACGCCTCGGCGACCAACAACAACGGCTCGGCGTTCGCCGGCTTCGCCGCGGGAACCCCCTATCAGAACACCGCCCTGGGACTGGGCATGTTGTTCGGCAGGTTCGTGCCGATAGTTCTGGTCCTGGCCTTGGCCGGCAGCCTGGCTGGCCAGCGGCCCGGCGCCACGACGGCGGGCACCATGCCCACCCACGGGCCCGTGTTCGTCGGCCTGCTCGGGTTCGTGGTGCTCGTCGTCGCCGGCCTGACCTTCTTCCCCGCCCTTGCTCTGGCGCCGATCGCGGAGGCACTGCTGTGACCACCACCGTCCGCACCCACCAGCCCACCCGCGCCCACCCGAACCGGGTCCGAGCGGGTGCGTTCGAACCGCGCCAGCTGTGGCACTCGCTTCCGCAGGCCCTGGCCAAGCTGGACCCGCGCCACCAGGTGCGCTACCCGGTGATGTTCGTGGTGTGGGTCGGGTCGGTGGCCAGCACCGTCCTGGCGGTGCTGCACCCCAGCGTGTTCTCGTGGTCGATCGCGGCGTGGCTGTGGGTCACGGTCGTGTTCGCCAACCTTGCCGAGTCCGTCGCCGAGGGCCGCGGCAAGGCTCAGGCCGACTCCTTGCGCGCCGCCCGGACCCACACCCTGGCCCGCCGCGTGATCGGTGAAGGGTCGGAGGAGGCGGTGCCGGCGACCGCACTGCAGGTCGGTGACCTGGTCGTGGTCGAGGCCGGTGAGGTCATCCCCAGCGACGGGGACGTCGTGGAAGGGATCGCCAGTGTCGATGAGTCGGCGGTGACCGGTGAGTCGGCGCCGGTGATCCGCGAGTCCGGTGGGGACCGCAGTGCGGTCACTGGCGGCACCAAGGTGCTCTCGGACCGGATCGTGGTGCGCATCACGGCCCGGGCCGGTGAGACGTTCCTCGACCGGATGATCGGACTGGTCGAGGGCTCGACCCGGCAGAAGACCCCCAACGAGGTCGCGCTCAGTCTGCTGCTGTCAGGTCTGACCTTGGTGTTCCTGCTCGCGGTCGTGACCTTGCAGCCCTTCGCCGTGTACTCCGGTCAGGCCCAGTCCCTGACGGTGCTGGTGGCGCTGCTGGTGTGCTTGATCCCCACCACGATCGGCGGGCTGCTGTCCGCGATCGGGATCGCAGGGATGGACCGGCTGATCCAGCGCAACGTCATGGCCCTGTCCGGGCGGGCGGTCGAGGCGGCCGGCGATGTGGACGTGCTGCTGCTGGACAAGACCGGCACCATCACGTTCGGCAACCGGCAGGCGGCCGAGATCATCCCTGCCGAGGGCCTGAGCGAGGAGAAGGTCGCTGAGGCTGCGCAGCTGTCCAGCCTGGCCGACGAGACCCCCGAGGGGCGCTCGATCGTGGTGCTGGCCAAGGAGCGGTACGGCATGCGCGCGCGATTCCACACCCAGCTGCCCAACGCCACGTTCGTGTCGTTCACCGCCCAGACCCGGATGAGCGGGGTAGACCTGAGCGAACGGGACGGGCTGTGGCAGATCCGCAAGGGCGCGGCCAGCGCCGTCATGAAGTGGGTCCGCGACAACGGCGGGCACCCGACCGCGGACGTGGGTCGTGCGGTCGACGCGATCAGCGCCTCCGGCGGCACGCCCCTGGTGGTGGCTGAACGCCTGGGTGAGGCGCCGGCCCGGGCAGTCGGGGTGGTGCACCTGAAAGACGTGGTCAAGCCCGGCATGCGTCAGCGGTTCGACGAGCTGCGCCGGATGGGCATCCGCACCGTGATGATCACCGGGGACAACGCGCTGACCGCCCGGGCGATCGCCGAGGAGGCCGGTGTCGACGACTTCCTCGCCGAGGCCACCCCCGAGGACAAGATGGCCCTGATCCGCCGAGAACAAGCCGGTGGGCGCCTGGTCGCGATGACCGGCGACGGGACCAACGACGCACCCGCCCTTGCCCAGGCCGACGTCGGTGTGGCGATGAACACCGGAACCTCGGCCGCCAAGGAGGCCGGGAACATGGTCGACCTGGACTCCGACCCCACCAAGCTCATCGAGATCGTCGCCATCGGCAAGCAGCTGCTGATCACCCGGGGCGCGTTGACGACCTTCTCCATCGCCAACGACGTCGCCAAGTACTTCGCGATCATCCCGGCGATGTTCGTGGGCCTGTACCCCCAGCTGGAGCAGCTGAACGTCATGCGCCTGTCCTCACCGCAGTCCGCGGTCCTGGCAGCGGTGATCTTCAACGCGCTGATCATCATCGCGCTGGTCCCGGTGGCACTGCGGGGCGTGCGCTACCGGCCCGCGCACGCCTCGGCGATGTTGCGCCGCAACCTGCTGATCTACGGGCTCGGCGGGCTCGTCGCCCCGTTCGCGGGCATCAAGCTCATCGACCTGGTCCTGTCCTTCCTGCCTGGCCTGTGAGGGCCAGAACACTGTGGAGCTGATCTGATCGTGACCTCCTTCGTTCGCCAGTGCTTTGCCGGGCTGCGCCTGCTGCTGGTCCTAACTGTGCTGCTTGGCCTGGTCTACCCGCTGGGCGTGTACGGGGCCGGGCGCCTGATGCCCGACCACGCCGACGGCTCACTGCTCGAGGTCGACGGCCGCGTCGTCGGCTCGCGCCTCCTCGGGCAGGGGTTCGACGGCGACCAATGGCTCCTGCCGCGCCCGTCGGCAGCCGGTGACGGATACGACCCCCTGGCCTCCGGCGCGTCCAACCTCGGACCGGAGAACACCGATCTCCTGGCGACGGTCACCGACCGGCGCGATGCCGTCGCCGAACGTGAAGGGGTCGAGCTGGCTGCTGTCCCGGCCGATGCGGTGACCGCATCAGGATCGGGGCTGGACCCGCACATCTCACCGGCATACGCGGCGCTGCAAGCGCCCCGCATCGCCCGCGAACGTGGCCTGGACCTGGCGGTCGTGCTGGGCGTGATCGACGATGCGACGACAGGGCGCGACCTGGGCTTCCTCGGCGAGCCCACGGTGAACGTCCTGCAGGTCAACGCCGCACTGGCGATGCTTGACTGAGCACACCGTGACCACCACCGAGCACCCCAAAGCCGAGCACGCCAGCCCTGTGCCCGCCGTGGCGGCGGGCACTCAGCCTTGCGGGCGGGGGCGGTTGCGCGTCTACCTCGGCGCCGCGCCGGGGGTCGGCAAGACCTACGCCATGCTCGACGAGGGCCGGCGGCGCCTGGACCGCGGCGTCGACGTCGTCATCGGGCTGGTCGAGACCCACGGGCGGGTGCACACCGCCGAGCTGGTCGACGCCCTGGAGGTCGTCCCGCGCCGCCAGGTGCAGCACCGCGGCGCGGACTTCACCGAGATGGACATCGACTCCGTCCTGGCACGCGCACCCCAGGTCGCCCTCGTCGACGAGCTGGCCCACACCAACATCCCCGGGTCCCGCAACACCAAGCGCTGGCAGGACGTCGAGGAGCTCCTGGCCGCAGGGATCGACGTGGTCACCACCGTCAACATCCAGCACCTGGAGAGCCTGAACGACGTCGTACAGGCGATCACCGGGGTGCGTCAGCAGGAGACGGTGCCGGACCAGGTGGTTCGGCGCGCCGAGCAGATCGAGCTGGTCGACATGAGCCCCGAGGCGTTGCGTCGACGCCTGGCCCACGGCAACGTCTACCAGGCCGAGAAGGTCGACGCGGCGCTGAGCAACTACTTCCGGGTTGGGAACCTCACCGCGCTGCGGGAGCTCGCGCTGCTGTGGACGGCGGACCGCGTCGAGGATGCGCTGGAGACGTACCGGCACGAGCACGGGATCCACGACACCTGGCCCACCCGTGAACGCATCGTCGTGGCCGTCACCGGCGGCCCGGAGAGCGAGACCCTTATCCGCAGGGCAGCCAGGATCGCCCAGCGCACCAGCGGCAGCGAGGTTCTTGCCCTGCACGTGCTGCGCGGGGACGGTCTGACCGGTGCCTCACCCCAGGCGCTGACCGGTCACCGGGGCTTGGTCGAGTCCCTCGGGGGCACCTGGCACGTCGTCCTGGGCGAGGACGTCGCCGACGCGGTGCTCGCCTTCGCCCGCGGGGTCAACGCCAGCCAGATCGTCCTGGGCGCGACCCGCCGCACCCGGCTGGCAGCGGTGCTCTCCCCGGGGATCGCCCCCCGGGTCGTCAACGGCTCCGGCGACATCGACGTCTTGATCGTCACCCACGAGCGCGCCGGGCACGGTCGCCGAGCGCCGGCGCGCCGCAGCGCGCTGACCCGACGTCGGGTGATCAGTGGCTGGGTGCTCGCGATCCTCGGCCCCGTGCTGCTCGCCATGAGCGTCCTGTCCACCAACGCCGCCGACGCGCTGTCGGTGGTCCTGATGCTCTTCCTCGCCCTGACGGTCGCGGTCGCACTCGTCGGCGGACTGATCCCCGCGCTGGTCGCCGCGGTCACGGGCGGGTTGCTGTCCAACTATCTCTTCGCCCCGCCGGTGCACACCTGGACGATCGCCGAACCGCACAACGCCTTAGCGATCGTGGTTCTGGTGGCCGTGGCGGTCGCCGTCTCCGCGGTGGTCGACCTGGCCGCCCGCCGGACGGTGGAGGCCGCCCGCAACCGCGCGGAGGCCGGGGCCCTGACCACCATCGCCGGGACGGTCCTGCGTGGCGGGGATGACGCCATCCCCGCGATGCTCGAGCAACTGCGCGAGTCATTACAGCTGAACGCCGTCACGCTCTTGGTGCGCGAGAACAACACCTGGCTGGACAGAGTCCACGCCTACCCTATCGCAGCCGACGAGTCGAACCCGACCGCGCCGGGCCACACCGTCAACGTCACCGACGACGTCAGACTCAACCTTCACGGCCCGGCACCAACTTCACAGGGCTACCGTCTCGCCGTCGTCGTCGGCCAGCACGCCCAGGCGGCCCTGGAACGCGACCGCCTGCGCACCGAGGCCGGCGCAGCGCGCGAGGAGCGTGAACGCGGCGCCATGCGCACCGCGCTCCTGGCCGCCGTCTCACACGACCTACGCACCCCGCTGGCCTCGATCAAGGCAGGTGTCACAGCGCTGCAGACCAGCGGTGAGCACATCCCCGTTCCAGACCAACGTCAGCTCCTCGCCGACATCGACCACGAAGCCGACCGGCTCCAGTTGCTGATCGACAACCTGCTGGACATGAGCCGGCTCGACATCGGAGCCGTCACACCCCGCCGCGAGCCCGTCACAATGGACGAGCTGATCCCCAGAGCCGTCGACGCGGTGCCCCACGGCGCGGTGATCCTCGCCGTCCCCGAGACCCTTCCTCTCGTGCACGCCGACGCCGGCCTACTCGAGCGAGCTCTGGCCAACATCGTCGAGAACGCCGTCCGGTACAGCCCACAAGGCGCCCCGCCCACGATCCGCGCGGAGCACCTGGGCTCCGAGCTCGTGATCCGTGTCGTCGACCGCGGGCCGGGGGTGCCCGATGACCGCAAGGCCCAGATGTTCGCTGCGTTCCAACGCCTCGGTGACACTCCCCAAGGGCACGGGGTCGGCCTCGGGCTCGCTGTCGCCCGCGGGTTCGTGACAGCCAACGGCGGCACCCTCGAAGCCCAGGACACGCCGGGAGGTGGACTGACCATGGTCATCACCCTGCCCCTGACGGAAGCGGACCTATGACCATTCGCGTGCTGATCGTCGAAGACGAACCACCCCTCGCCCGTGCCCTGGCCGTCACCTTGCGCGCCAACCGCTACGAGGCCACCGTCGCGCACACCGGCGCCGCGGGACTGGACGCCGTCGCGAACTGGCACCCCGACCTCATCGTGCTCGACCTCGGCCTACCCGACCTAGACGGGATGGAGGTCCTACGCGCAGTCCGCGCATGGTCCAGCGTCCCGGTGGTCGTCCTCTCCGCGCGTCAGACCAGCGACGACAAGGTCGAAGCCCTCGACGCCGGAGCCGACGACTACGTCACCAAACCCTTCGGCATGGACGAGCTGCTCGCACGCATCCGAGCAGCGGCACGCCGCCGACCCAACGACGCACCACCGGTCGTCCACACCGCCGCCTTCTCCGTCGACCTAGCAGCACGGCGCGTCCGCACCACCGCCGGGGCCGACGTGCGGCTCACACCCACCGAGTGGCACATGCTCGAGATCCTCGCCCGCCACGTCGACAAGGTCGTCAGCCAGCGCGAGCTCCTCCAAGAACTGCGCGGCCCGACTCTGAACCAGGAAACCCACTACCTACGTGTCTACCTCGCCCAGCTCCGCCGCAAGCTCGAGCCCGACCCCGCCCACCCCCGCCACCTCATCACCGAACCCGGCATGGGCTACCGCCTTCAACCCTGATCACGCCCCCAGTGCTACGTGCGCCAAACGAACGTTTCCGCTACACCGCAGGAGGGCCCGGTCGGCGCAGGTCGCCGACGAGGCGCTCGATGTAGCGGAACTGTGTGCCGGAATCTACGGCACGATACTTCCCGCGCGGGACGGGTTTCGCTACGGTCGGAGAGTGGGACACCTCCTGGGCTACGCGCGCGTGTCGACGACCGACCAGGACGCGGCGCTGCAGATCGACGCGCTGACCAAGGCCGGGTGCTACCGGGTGTTCGTCGACACCGGCTCCGGGTCGCTGCAGCACCGACCGGAGCTGGACAAGCTGCTGGACCAGCTGCGCCCCGGAGACACCCTGGTCGTGTGGCGCCTGGACCGCCTCGGCCGGTCGATACGTCACCTGATCGACCAGCTGCAGGTCCTGGCCGACCGCGGCGTGGGGTTCCGGTCCTTGCAGGAAACGATCGACACGACCTCCCCTGGCGGACGGCTGGTGTTCCACGTCTTCGCCGCCCTGGCGGAGTTCGAGCGCGACCTGATCCGAGAGCGCACCAACGCCGGCCTGGCGGCCGCTCGTGCACGGGGCCGCACCGGTGGGCGCCCGGCGTCGCTGTCCGGGGACCAGGTCCGGGCTGCCCGGCAGATGTACGAGCAGAAGGACATGACCGTCGCCCAGATCGGTCAGGTGCTCGGCGTCTCCCGCACCACGATCTACCGGGCCTTGAACCGCCCACCCGCCGGCGCGGCGCCGTCACGACGAGCCACGAGCGCCGTGTAGGCCGGTCGTGGACGCGGACGGGAGGTGGCAGATCCTGCGGCTACATGTCGAGGACCAGGTCCCGCTCGCCGCGCTGGCCCGCCACCACGGCCTGGGCGTGCGCACGCTGGAACGCTGGCATGCCCGCTACCGCGCCGGCGGCCTGCCGGCCCTGAGCCGACTGCCGCGGGCGGACGCCGGCGGGCATCGCCTACCGGCGGACCTCATCGCCCTGATCGAAGGGCTCGGACTGACCCGACCCCGCCCACCAATCGCCGCGATCCACCGGACGGTGGTGAAGGTCTGCGCCGGCACCGGGTGGCCAGTCCCGTCCTACGGCGTCGTCCGATCGATCATCACCGCACTGGACCCCGGCATGGTCACCCTCGCCCTCGAGGGACCAGCCTCCTACCGGGACAAGTACGAGCTCGCCTTGCGGCGCACGGCCGACCACCCCAACGCGATGTGGCAGGCCGACCACACCTTGCTGGACATCGTGCTCGCCGGCACGGACGGCAAGCCGGCCCGGCCGTGGCTGACCGTGGTGATGGACGACTGCTCCCGCGCGATCTGCGGGTACACGGTCTTCTTCGGTGCGCCGTCGACGATGCACACCGCCCTGGCGCTGCGGCAGGCGATCTGGCCCAAGACCGACCCGCGATGGCCGATGTGCGGCATCCCCGAGGCGCTGTACGTCGATCACGGGTCGGACTTCACCAGCGACCAACTGGCCCGCACCGCGGTCGACCTGCACGTCCGCCTGATCCACTCCGCCGTCGCGAGACCCCAAGGCCGGGGCAAGGTCGAGCGCTTCTTCGGCACGGTCAACACCGAGCTGCTCACGACCCTGCCCGGACACCTCCGCAGTGGCGGGGAGCGCTGGCCCACGCCAGCCCTGTCCTTGGCCGACCTCGACGCCGCCGTCGGGGCGTTCGTCCTGGACTACAACGGCCGGGCCCACAGCGAGCTCGGCGTCGCGCCGCGGTCGGCGTGGATCGCCGACGGCTGGCTGCCACGCCTTCCCGACACCCTCCAGGCCCTGGATGGGCTGCTGCTGACCGTCGCCCGATCCAGGACGGTGCGCCGCGACGGCATCCACTTCCAGGGCATGCGCTACGTCTCACCGACCCTCGCCGGCTTCGTCGGGCGCCCCGTGGTCATCCGCTACGACCCCAGAGACATCACCGAGATCCGCGTCTTCGACCACGACCGGTTCCTGTGCACCGCCGTCGACCAGGACCACCACGCGCAGCAGATCAGCCTCAAGGACGTCCAGACCGCCCGCAACGCCCGTCGCCGCGCCCTGCGCCGAGCCATCAACGAGCGGATTGCCGTGGTCGCGGCCCACAGCCCTGAGGTCCCGACCAGACCGCTGCCGCCACGGACACAGGGCTCGGCGCGGCTCAAGGTCTACAAGGAGGACCTGAGGTGAGCGAACGCTTCATCGTCACCAAGGAGCACCGCCGCTTCACCGAGTTCGCCGACTCCGTCCGGCGCAGTCGCACCATCGGGCTGTGCTTCGGCCCGGCCGGGGTCGGCAAGACCGTCTCCGCGCGCCGCTACGCCCACTGGGACCAAGCGCACGAGCTGCTCGCCGACTGGGGCCCGCGCTGCGAGGACGACGCCAAGATCTACGCCGCCCTGGCCAAGAACCGCACCGCCCTGTACACACCCGGGGTCCTGGTCACCCCGCGGCTGCTGCGCGAGGAGTTGGACCGCATCATCACGCGCACCAGCATCTGCATCCAGCAGCACGTCGAAGTCCCGGGCCGCATCCCCCTTGACCGGTGGGGCACCCGGCGCCCCACCAACTACGTCCAGCTCGTCATCGTCGACGAGTCCGAACGCCTCAGCCCCACCGCGCTCGAGCTCCTACGCGACCGGTACGACCGCGACCAGATAGCCCTGATCCTCATCGGCATGCCGGGCCTGGAGAAGCAGTTCAGCCACTACCCCAGTTCTACAGCCGCGTCGGCTTCGCCCATCAGTACCGGCCCCTGAGCACCGACGAGCTGCTGTTCGTCCTCCAACGCCACTGGCGTGCCCTCGGCAAGACCCTTAACGCCGACGACTTCACCGACGCCCAGACCATCGCCGCGATCAGCCGCATCACCCGCGGCAACTTCCGCCTCCTGGAGCGACTCTTCCCCCAGATCGAACGCGTCCTGAAGATCAACGAGCTGCAGACCATCACCAACGACGTCGTCGAAGCCGCAGCCAGCACCCTCGTCATCGGGACGACCTAGACACCGCCATCCATCAGCACCAGCACCCCGCCACGCACCGGCGAAAGTCACATCGTGCGGGAGCCGCTGTGCCGTAACTCGTGACCGAAACCGCCCGTGCCGAAAGAGTGAACCCGAGCGTTTTCGGGACACTGTCGCACGCTGGCCGGCTAGGACGGTGTCATGACGCCGGACCGCCCGGCGGGATCGGAGGCACGCGGTGGCGCTGCTCGGCTACGCCCGTGTGAGCACACGGGACCAGGACCCCAGGCGGCAGGTGGATGAGCTCACCGCTGCCGGGTGCGTACGGGTGTGGGTCGACCACGGCGTGAGCGGCACTGTCGTGTCCCGACCGGAACTCGACGCGCTCCTGGGGTACGCACGTGACGGTGACACGCTCGTCGTGACCGAGCTCAGCCGGCTCGGCCGCACCGTGCGCCAGCTCGTAGCGCTCGTTGACGACCTCGGCCGCCGGGGCGTTGGCGTCCGGAGCCTCACGCAGGCCATCGACACGACGCCGGGCCAGGGCGGCGGCATCGGCGTCCTCCTCCTGAGCATCTTCGCCGCGCTGGCGGAGTTGGAGCGCGAGGTGCTCATCGAGCGGACCCGTTCCGGGCTCGAGGCGGCGCGCGCCCGTGGTCGCATTCCCGGCCGTCCCCCGGTCGTCGATACGGAGCGGCTCGCTGCGGCCCGCGTCCTCGTCGACCAGGGTCAGAGCGTCGTGTCCGTCGCCAAGACCCTCGGCGTCGGGCGCTCATCTCTGTACCGCGCCATCGAGCGGGAGCGCAGCCAGAGCGCCAACGCGGGCACCGCCCGATGACCGGCGATGCTCTCGGTGTCCCGGCGTCCTGCCCGTACGCGCTGACACAGGTCACACTCGGGAGTGCCCCAGGCGGGGTGTGGGTCGATGCCGTGCTCATGTGCGAGGGCCAGCCGGTGGCGCGGATTGTCCAGCACGGTGACGGGGGCCCGGATGCGATCAGGCCGCTCGCCCCGGCCACGTGGGCGGACGTGCACACCTACGAGACCTACGCGCGCACGTGGGGCGCCCCGTACGGCATCGTCCACGAGCCGTCCAATGCGCTCACGGCCGCACTGCTCGAACGCTGGGCCGCCACGAGGGGCTGACGCACAGCGACCCGACCCCAGCCCCGCGGGCCGCAGGTGCCGTCCACAGTGCGTGTCCCCTGCACCTGACCAGCGGCTTCGCGGGTGCCACCGTGCCAGCACCCGATACCCCGACCCCCGAGGAGGCCCCGATGGAGACCAGGACCCGCGAGCACGTATCGGCCGTTGCCGCGCTCGTCGCCCGCTGGGGCGTCCCCGCACGCGTCGCGACGGTCGAGGGGCGCTATATGTAGAGGTACAACTGGCGCCCGACGGGACCGTCACCGCGTGCATCGACCCGGGCGACCTCGCCGTCGCGTACGTGCAGCCCCGGGGCGCCCGTCCCGTGCTCGCGCATGGCCCCGCAGCCTGCGTCGACGGGCACGAATGCTCCGATGCGCTGTGCGTGGCAGACCAGGTGTGGGCGTGGGTCCTGTGCTGGCGGCACGGCGCGCCTGACGCGAGGGCGTGTCAGCCGCAGCCCGGTCCATGTGTCGGCTGGACGTCATAAGTGATCGTCTTGTGGGTCATGTACGCCTCGAAAATCGTGTCGTCGCGCCACGGCGTCTGGTAGGGCTGATCGCTCCACCACTGCTGTCCGTCAAGCGCGAACGCGATTCCGATCGCGTAACCCCTGATGTGCGTGTCCTCGCTGGTATCTCGCCAGGTGGAGACCGGGACCGTCGCAGTGCTGACGCTGCACGCTGGCACGTCACGCAACTCCAGTGGAACGTCCATCGTTGGGAGGTCCGGGGCGTTGTCGTCGCTGCCCGTGGGGTACCGGTCGTCCCACAACCCGAGTCGTAGCCGCACGTTGTACACAGGGCTGGTGCTGTTGTTCGTCACCGTCACCGCGAAGGACTTCGTCTGCCCGTCGGGGTCGTCAGAGCCGAGTCGCTCGTAGGCCCAGGTCACACGAGCGGCGTTCTCCTGCGCATGGTCGGGCTGCGGGAAGGGGAACCACTGGCGGCCGGCGGCAAGGGCGAGGTACGTCGAGAGTGCGAGGCTGATGACCGAGACCCAGAAAGCCGGTGAGTTCCAGTCGCCAGTTCGCCTCGATGACTTCTCCTCCATGCTGTTGGAACGTAGCGCCTGCGACGCACGCCGGTGGCACTTTCGCCCCGTCCAGCCCGTCCAGCGGCCGACCAGCCAGCAGCGACACCGTGTTCCCCTGGGAACACCGACTGCGACGAACGGGAGTCAACGGGCGTCAACTGCGTCCGTGTTCCCACGTCAGATCCGCGTAATCATGCGTCTGGCCTGGTCAAACGCGTCCGTCCAGGAGGTTCGAATCCCCCATCCTCCGCCGTGTGTGATGACGCGGGACATCGTTCACCGATGTCCCGCGTCATCGTTCATGGTGCAGAGCCCGGCCATCGGCCGGGCTCTCGTTCGTCGTAGCGCCAGGCGCGCGCACCACGGCCCGCACCCGCCGAGTGCGCACGTTCGTGCTCGAGCGCGGACGACGAGCGTGCGCGCTCGACTCGGGACGTGCGCGGTCGGCGGGTGGTGCGGGGCGGGCTGGTTTCGCGGGTGGGGGTCCGGGGAGGCAGGGTGGGGGCGTGACCTCACCTGGGACGGCAACGGCCGACGAGCTCGTCGTGCTGCTCGACGACGACGGGACGCCCGTGGGGACCGCGCTCAAGCGCGAGGTCCACCATGCGACGACTCCCCTGCACCTGGCGTTCTCGTCGTACGTGGTCGACCCGGACGGACGCCTGCTCGTGACGCGGCGCGCGTGGGACAAGGCGACGTTCCCGGGCGTGCTGACCAACTCGTGCTGCGGTCACCCGGGACCGGGCGAGGCGTTCGAGGACGCGATCCGGCGGCGGCTGCACGACGAGCTGGGCATCACGGAGGCGGGGCCGGTGGTGCCGCTGCTGCCGGACTTCCGGTACCGCGCTGAGAGCGGCGGGATCGTCGAGAACGAGATCTGCCCGGTGTTCGCGGTGCGCGTGCCGGCGGACGTCGTCGTGACGCCGGACCCGAGCGAGGTCGCCGAGGTGCGGTGGATGCCGTACGCGCAGTTCCACGACCTGGCGCTCACGCACCCGGAGGCGAGCCCGTGGGCGCGTCTGCAGGTGGAGCAGCTCGGCCGCGAGGTCGACTGGTCGGCGCTGCTCGACGGCCCTGCGGCACGTCGCTCCGCACGAGAGGGCTGAGAGCCGTGCGAGGACGTGACGACGAGCTGTGGGTCCTGGCGCGCGACGAGCGGGCGGCGTTCGCGGAGGACCTCGAGCGCCTGAGCCCCGAGCAGTGGCGGCACGCGACGCTGTGCGGGCAGTGGGACGTCGAGGAGGTCGTCGCGCACCTGGTGGCTGCGGCTCGCACGGGCCGGTGGGCCTGGCTGCGCAGCATGGTCGGGGCACGGTTCCGTCCGGACGTGCACAACCGGCGCCGCATCGAGGAGCACCGCGGTCGCACGCCCGCGGAGACGCTCGAACGGTTCCGCGCCGTCGTGGGCTCGACGACGGCCGCGTCCGGGCACACCCCCGCGTACCTGGGGGAGGTCGTCGTCCACGCCCAGGACGTCCGCCGGCCGCTGGGCATCGCACGTAACCCGGACGTCGCGGCTCTCACACCCGTCGCGGAGTTCTACGCCGCGCGTGACTTCGCGGTCGAGAGCCGCACGGTCGGCGCGGGGCTGCGGCTGGCGGCCGACGACGGCCCGTTCGCCTCCGGTGACGGGCCGCTGGTGAGCGGCTCCACGCTCGCCCTGGTGATGGCCATGGCCGGACGGGCGGCGTACCTCGACGACCTCACGGGCCCGGGAGTGGCGGTCCTGCGCGACCGCCTGACGCCGTCGTAGCCGAGCCCGATGCTCCACCCGGCGCTCGCGCGACCCGCACCTTACGGTGGGACGGACCGACGAGGACGGAGGGGCCATGCACGCGAAGGACGTCCTGGCGGACGGGTTCGGGCGGATCGACGACCTGGTGCGCCGCGCGGTGGAGGGCGCCGACGAGGCGCTGCTCACGCGCCGGATCGACCCGGACGCGAACACGCTCGCGTGGCTCGCGTGGCACATCGCGCGCGAGCAGGACGGGCAGGTCGCCCCGCTCGCGGGCACGGAGCAGGTGTGGACGTCACGCGGCTGGTCGCAGCGGTTCGGGCTGCCGTTCGACGACTCCGCGATCGGGTACGGGCACACGTCCGACGAGGTCGCGCAGGTCGTCGCGACGGCGGACCTGCTGCTCGGCTACCTGGCTGACGCGACCGCGGCGTCGCTCGCGTACGTCGAGCGCCTGGCCGACGAGGACCTGGACGTGGTCGTCGACGAGCGTTGGGACCCGCCCGTGACGCTCGGGGTGCGGCTCGTGAGCATCCTGGGCGACGCGTTCGAGCACGCGGGCCAGGCGGCGTACCTGCGGGGGGTGCTCGACCGCACGGCCTGACCGGCGGGCTCGCGCTCAGCAGGTCTCGTGCACGGCGTCCGGGTCCGAGCGCGGCAGCACGTCGCGGTCGCGCAGCACGACCGACAGACCCCGGTCGCGCTGCGCCGCGTGCGACCGGGCCTCGCAGGCCTCGTCGAACGCGGCGCGGCTGTACTCCACGTCGAGCACCACCGGGTACGCGGAGGTGTACGTCGCGCACTCGTCCCACTCCTGGCACTCCTCGCTCACCGCGAGGTCCGCCCCGAGCGCACGGACCTGCCGGGTGAGCTCGGCGGTGTTCTTCTGCGCGAACGCCAGCCCGCGCGCGTGCGCGCGCTCGACGAGCAGCGCGGCGTACGCGAGGGCGTGCTCCGCGGTGAGCAGGCCGTGCGAGCGCGTGTACGAGTCGAGGTTGTCGACCTCGACCGCGTCGAAGCCCGCGGCCGCGCACGCGTCGACCACCGCCCCGACGCGCTCGGCGACTCGTGCCCGCAGCGCGTCCGTGCGCAGGTCGTAGAGCGCCTCGTCGGGCCAGCCCTCGTCCCGCACGGGCTCGCCGTCGTCGTGCAGGACCAGCTCGGGCGCCGCGCGCAGGAGCTGCTCGGTCTCGTCGGGCTGCGTCTGGAAGCCGTTGACGTAGCAGACGTCGTAGCGACCGCTGGGTGCCTCGGTCGAGTCCCGGACGACGACGCGCGTCGCGTCGAGGGGCTCGTCGGCGCCGCCCAGCTGGTACTCGAACGGCGAGCCCGGATCGGGCAGCGCGACGAGGGGCGCCGGTGGTGACGCCGACGACGAGGGCCGCGGGGCGGTCGACGTGCACGCCCCGAGGGCGACGAGCAGCGCGCCGACGACGGGCGCGGCGAGCGGTGCACGCGCGGGGCGCCGCCGCGGGCGGGTGGGGCTCGTCGTCACCGCGTCACTGTAGGCGCGGTCGGGTCAGCGCGGCCCGGGCAGCGCCACCCGGATCAGCGCCGCCCGGGTCAGCGCGGCGCGTGCGCGACGCACGTGGTCGCGGTGGGGCGGGCGAGCAGCCGCGCCGGGTCGATGGGCTCCCCGCCGACGACGCACGTGCCGTAGGTACCCGCGGCGAGCCGGTCCAGCGCGGCGTCGACCTCCGCGAGGCGCCGGCGCACGTCGGCGGCGAGCGCGTCGACCTGCGCGCGCTCGAACGCGATGGTCTGCCCCTCGGGGTCGTGCTCGTCGTCGATGTTGGCGCCCCACGCCGCCTCGACCAGGTCCGACTTCGCGGCGCCGAGCCCGACCGCGCGCTCGAGCGCGTCGGCGCGCAGCGCGAGCAGCCGCGCGCGCACCTCGTCGTCCACGGGCAGCGCCATGCCCGCCACCCTCGCACGCGGACGCGCGGACCTCACCCCCAGACCTCCACGGTGCTGACGACGAGCGCACCCTCCCGGTCCGGGTCCACGCCTGCGACGACGAGCACGCTCCGGTCCCGCAGGAGGTCGAGCTCGAGCGCACGGTGCACGAGCGCCCCGGGCACGCCGTGCACGCGCGCGGTGACCTTCTGGTGGTCCCCGTCGCGCGCGCACACGACCTCGACCTCGGCCTCGAACGCGGTCCCCGCACGCGTGCGGGCCGGCACGACGAGGTGCGCGAGCACGTCGTCGTCGAGCCGGACGTCCAGGGTCGCCGCCCGGGCGAGCCGCTGCGTGACCACGCCCCGCACGACCACGCGGAACCGGGTGCCCGCCGCGCGGTACCGACGCGCCCGCACGACGCGGCGCAGCTCGACGTGCGCGCGGGGGTGCCGGGAGTCGACGTCCTCGTCGTCGTAGGACGCGCCGAGCGTGAGCAGCGGCCGGTGCGCGTTCGTCGTCGTCCGCGCGAACGAGCCCTCCTGCCAGCCCCAGCTCGTCAGGTCGGCGGAGGTCCCCAGCTCGACGAGGTCGCGCTCGTTCGCGTCGTCGCCCTCGCCGAACTGCACGCTCGAGGTGTTGTGCACCTGTGAGTTCACGACCGCGAGCCCGACGCCGTTGCGCCGCAGCCGCAGGAACCGCAGGTTCGCCACCGACATGCCGTTCAGCTGCATGCCCGTGCCGCAGTCCTCGATCGTCAGGTAGTCGACGTGGCCGTTGCAGTTCTCCTTGGCCTTGAGCCCGATGGGGCAGCCCCGGATGACGAGCTGCTCGTCGTAGGAGCGGGCGATGTCGTAGGAGCGGAACACGTGGTGGTGCTCCTGTACGCCGTGCTTGGTGAGGTTCTCGACGATCCCGCCCGCCACCGCGTACGTGCAGTGGTCGAGCACCCCGATCCCGACCTGCCCGACCCCTTGCCCGTCGACGTGGCAGTTGTGCCAGTGCAGCAGGCTGCGGCGGCGCACGTCCACGGCGTGCGCGAACCCGCCGCGGAACGCGAGGTCCTCGAGCCACACGGACACGCCGTCGTAGGCGCGCAGCCCGAACCGGTACCCCGGGTGCGCGGCGTGGTCGATGACGGCGAGCGGCCGGTTCGGGTGCCCGCCGACCCGCGGCCCGACGATCCGCAGGAAGTCGTGCTGCGCGAGCCCTCGCGCGCCCGTCAGGGCGATCCCGCCGGTGTACGTGCCGGGACCGACGTCGATCGTCCAGCCCGTCTCGTACACCGGACCCGCCGCACGCCAGCGCGCGGCGGCCGTGGCGACCTGCCGCAGCGCGGTGCGGGGCGTTCGGCCGTCGGCCTCGTCGTCCCCGTCCTCGCGGACGTACAGGGTGGTGCGGCTCGCGCTCACGCCGCGCACCGTAGCAACGGCGCGACCTGCGCAGGGGCCGTTGTGCACAGGCATCCGGGGGATCCCCTGGACGGACGTCCACGCAGGCCTCCCCGGCGGCGTCCGCGGCCGGTACGGTGGGCGCCGTAGTCGCAGTGCATCGCTTGTCACCGTGCGCTTCCGCCGCGGGCCGGACGACGTTTCACCGTGATCACCGGTCCCGGCACCGCCGGGGTCGTCCCGCCGCAAGGAAGTAGAACGGCCACATGGCAACTGGCACCGTGAAGTGGTTCAACGCCGAGAAGGGGTACGGCTTCATCGCCCCCGACGACGGCGGACCCGACGTCTTCGCCCACTACTCGGCCATCCAGTCGAGCGGCTTCCGCTCGCTGGAGGAGAACCAGAAGGTCGAGTTCGAGGTCACCGAGGGCCAGAAGGGCCCGCAGGCCGCGAACATCCAGCCGCTCTGACCTGACGTCGCGCGGGCACGCACCGCGCAGTCGTCGCACGGACGGCGGGTCTGCACGGGCCCGCCGTCCGCCGTCCTGCGGCCGCGGGCCGTGACGCTCGGCTCATGACGCTCGGCTCATGGCGCACGGCTCATGGCGCTCGGCTCATGACGCGCTGCGCGCGTGCCGACAACCCAGGCGACGAGGACGACGAGAGCCGCGCGCACCACGAGGACACGATGACGACGCCGATCCCCGGCTGGTACCCCGATCCCCAGCGCCCCGACCAGGTGCGCTGGTTCGACGGTGCCTCGTGGACCGCGCACGTGCGGCAGGCGCGACGTGCGGCCCCCGGTCCGACGAAGCCGCCGTGGTCGGGCGGGAAGATCGCCCTCGTCTCGGTCGGGAGCGCGGTCGCCGCGGGCGTCGTCGTCGTCGGGGCCGGGCTGCTCGCGGCACCGCGGATGGTCGCCATGTGGGACGACGAGCTGTTCGACGAGTCGCTGCGCGGCCAGTCGTGCGAGCAGGTCGCGGTCGACGAGGTCCGCCTCGCCGCCGAGGACGCCGCCCCGGGCGACGTCGCGCTCGTCGCGATCGACCAGGTCCGCACGGTCGAGGACCACCTCGCGACCGCCACCCGGCCGGCCGACGGGGCCGAGGCGCACCTGCTGACCTGCGAGGGCATGGCGCGGTGGGCCGACGGCTTCCAGCGCCCGGTGCGCCTCGTCCTGACCATCGACAGCGACAACCAGACCTGGATCGACAACACATGGGACGAGAGCTCGACGGGCAGCGCGTGACCGTCCGCACGCCCGTGCTGGGCGTGGTCCGGTCCGCGCCCGGCGCCGCGCACCCTAGAGTGGCCTCCGTGATCTTCAAGGCCGTGGGCGAGGGCAGGCCCTACCCTGACCACGGGCTCGAGACGACCAAGCAGTGGGCCGAGGTCCCGCCGCGCCAGGTCCGTCTCGACGAGCTCGTCACGACGAAGCGGACGCTGGACCTCGACGCGCTGCTCGCGGAGGACTCCACGTTCTACGGCGACCTGTTCGCGCACGTCGTGCAGTACAAGGGGATCCTGTACCTCGAGGACGGGCTGCACCGCGCGGTGCGCGCGGCCCTGCAGCAGCGTCCCGTGCTGCACGCCCGGGTGCTGGTGATCGAGTGAGCGACGTGGACCGCGCCCGGGCCCTGCGCCGGCGCCACATGCACGAGCGGCAGGCCGTGATCTTCGGCGTGCTGCTCGCGGCCCTCGCGGTCGTCGGGCTCGGCTCGGCGGCCGTGTACACGGGGAGCCTGAGCCTGCCGTTCATGGAGCAGGAGTTCGCGGCGGAGCCCACGCCGAGCGCGACCACCCGCAGCTACCCGTGCCCGCCCGACGGCGCGCTGCCCGTCCCGTACGGGGACATCACCGTCAACGTGTACAACTCCACGTCCACGGCCGGGCTCGCGGCGGCGACGCTCAAGGGCTTCACGGACCGCGGGTTCGCGGGTGGTGAGGCCGACAACCAGCCGACGTTCGACGGCACGGTGCGCATCGCGTTCGGCCAGTCGGGCATCGCGGCGGCGTACACCGTCGCGGCGCACGTGCAGAAGCCGCAGTTCGTGCTCGACGGTCGCAAGGGGCCGGAGATCGACGTGGTGCTCGGCACCAAGTTCAAGGCGCTCGTGCCGGCCGACGAGGTCGGTCTGGACCCCGAGAAGCCGCTCGCGGCCCCCAAGGGCTGCACCAAGGTGCCGGTGGCCGGCGCGACCAGCGCAGCCCCCACGAGCTGACACCGCTCGGCTCCTGACCACCTCCCGGCGCGCGACGAAGGGGCCGGTCCTCGGCGGGACCGGCCCCTTCGTCGTCCGGGTCAGTGCGCCGCGACCTCGTCGCCGGCCGGGGCCGACGCCGGCGAGGCGGGCTCGAGCGACGTCCCACGCCACCGCGCGACCAGGCGCATCAGGTGGTAGACGCCGATCGCGGACGCCGTGCCCAGCGCGATGCCCGAGAACGTCAGGTCCCCGACGACCCACGTGTAGTCCGCGATGCCGACGATCAGCGCGATCGCCGCCGGCGTGAGGTTCACCGGGTTGGAGAAGTCGACCTTGTTCTGGATCCAGATGCGCGCCCCGAGCAGGCCGATCATGCCGTAGAGCAGCGTCGCGGCCCCGCCGATCACGCCCTGCGGCACGGTCGCGATGGCCGCGCCGAACGTCGGCGACATCGACAGCAGAAGCGCGGTGAACCCCGCCACCCAGTACGCCGCGGTCGAGTACACGCGCGTCGCGGCCATGACGCCGATGTTCTCGGCGTACGTCGTCGTGCCCGACCCTCCGCCGAGGCCGGCGAGGCTGGTCGCGACACCGTCGGCGAGCAGCGCGCGGCCCGTCACCGGGTCGAGGTCGCGGCCCGTCATCGCGGTCACGGACTTCAGGTGGCCGATGTTCTCCGCGATCAGGACCAGCACCACCGGGAGGAACAGTCCCAGGGTGCTGCCGTCGACCCGCGGCGTCACGAACTCGGGCAGGCCGATCAGCGGCGCGTCACGCAGCGCGTCGAAGTCGACCTCGCCCCGCAGCATCGCGAACACGTAGCCGACGACCACGCCGACGAGGATCGACAGCCGGCCGAGGATGCCGCGGAACAGCACCGTGCACAGCACGATCGAGCCGAGCGTCACGAGCGCCGTCACGGGCGCGGACCGGAACCCGGAGTCCTCGCTCTTGCCCCAGGCGGCGCTCGCGAGGTTGAGCCCGATGAGCGCGACGATCGTGCCCGTCACCACGGGCGGCATCGTCACCTCGATCCACCGCGTCCCGACGAGGTGCACGAGCACGCCGACGGCCGCGAGGGTCAGGCCCGTCGCGAGGATGCCGCCGACCGCGACCTGCTTGCCCCCGCTCGCGGTCGCCGCGAGGATCGGCGCGATGAACGCGAAGCTCGAGCCCAGGTAGCTGGGCACGCGGTTGCCCGTGATGACGAGGAACGCGAGCGTCCCGACCGCCGAGAAGAACAGCGTCGTCTGCGGCGAGAAGTCGGTGATCAGCGGCACCAGGAACGTCGCGCCGAACATCGCGACGACGTGCTGCATGCCGATGCCGATGGTCCGCGGCCACGAGAGCCGCTCGTCGGGTGCGACCACCTCACCCGGAGGGATCGAGCGCCCGTCGCCGTGCACCTTCCACCCACCCAGCCCGAGCGTGCTCCTGACCTTGGCCACCACCGCCACGTCGTCCTCCTGTCGGCCCGGCACCCGGGCGTCACCACGAGCGGTCGGGCGACCGCTCGCCCCCCGGGAGAAAGGTAGTGGTCGGGCCCGCCGCGCGGGGTGCGGATCCGCATGCCATCTTCGTGGGGTAACGTCCGCATCGACTCGGGAGGCCGAGATGTCCGAGAACGACCCGACCGTCACCCCGCCCACGCCGAGCCACGTCGTCCCCGGGGACGCGCCGGACCCGGTCGTGAGCACCGCTCCGAGCGCGCCGCCCGCACCCGACGAGGGACGGGAGGAGGACGTGGACGAGCTGCTCTCGCAGGAGCGTCCCGTCGTGATCCCGCCCGCGGGACCGCAGACGGGCGTCGCCGTCCCGCCCGTGCACTGACCACAACGCCCCGCCGGTGAGCGGGGCCGACCGAACCGGAGGCCCCGCTGCACCGCCTGCTGCGCTCGTCGCTGCCCGTCTGGACCGCGTTCGTGCTGGTCCACGCCTGGTTGCTGGTCCTGGGGGTGTACCTGCGCCCCACCGAGACGTTCTGGGACCTCGACCTGTACCGCTGGTGGATGTGGCTCGGCCTGCACGAGGGTGTGTGGCCGGTGCTCGACGGGCCGTGGGTCTACCCCGCGGGCGCGGTCGCGCCGATGCTGCTGGCCGCGCTGGGCGGCACCGGGTACGGGCCGGGGTTCTCGCTCGCGTGGAGCCTGCTGGTCACCGCGCTGAACGCGGTGGGGCTGGTGGCGCTGCTGCACGCGCCGCGCGTCGTCGGGCACCGGCGCATCGAGCGCACGACGACGGGCGCGTGGTGGTGGGTCGCGTTCACCGCGCTGCTGGGTCCGGTCGCGATGGGCCGGCTCGACGCGGTCGTCGCGCCCGTGGTGGTCGTGGCGCTCGTGGTCGCGCTGCGGCACCCGCGGCTCGCGGCGGCGCTCCTGACGGTGGGCGCGTGGGTCAAGGCCGCGCCCGGCGCGCTGCTGCTCGCGCTCGTCGTCGTGGTCCGCCGTCCCTGGCGTGAGGTGGTGCTGCCCGCGGCACTCGTGTGCGCGGGCGTCGTCGGTCTCGTGCTCGCCGGCGGGGGCCGCGAGCACCTGCTGTCCTTCCTGTCCGAGCAGGGCGAGCGCGGACTGCAGATCGAGGCGGTCGGCGCGACACCGTGGATGCTCGCGAGCCTCGTCTCCCCCGACCTGCGCGTCGAGCTCAACGCGGAGCTCGTGACGTGGGAGGTGCACGGGCCCGGCACCCAGGCCGTCTCCGACACGCTCGGCGTCCTGTTCGTGCTCGGCGTCGCCGCCGCGGGCGCGCTCCTGTGGTGGTGCGCGCGGCGCCTCGGCCCGCGGCTGTGGTCCGACGACACCGCGCGCGCCCAGCTGCTGCTGCGCGGGGCGCTGCTGGTGGCGACGCTGCTCATCGTCCTGAACAAGGTCGGCTCGCCGCAGTACGTCGGGTGGGTCGCGCCGCCGGTCGCGGTGGCGCTCGCGCTGCGCCTGCCGGGCTGGCGGGTCACCGCGTGGCTCGTCGCGGGCGTCGCGGGTGCCACGCAGCTCGTCTTCCCGTGGCTGTACTCGCAGATCACCGCGGGCGGCGCGGGCGCGACGGCGCTGCTGGCCGCACGCAACGTCGCGGTCGTCGTGCTCGCCGCGACGGTCGTCGTCGCGCTCGTGCGGGACGCGCACGACGAGCCCGCGCCGCCCGACGACGACGCGTCGCCCATGTCCGGCGGGCAGCTCCCCGAGACCGCGTCTCAGCCGAGCTGAGGCGCGACCGCGTCCGCGACCAGCTCGAGGTGGTCGAGGTCGGCCAGGTCGAGCATCTGGAGGTAGACGCGGCTCGCACCGAGCCCGCGCAGCCATTGCAGGCGCTCGACGACCTCGCCGGGCGTGCCCGCGAGCCCGTGCTCGCGCAGCTCGGCGGGCTCCCGGCCGATCGCCGCGGCGCGGCGCGCGAACTCCTGCTCGTCCGTGCCGACGCACAGCACGAGCGCCGCGGACAGCACCAGGTCGTCGGCCGGGCGGCCGATCTCCTCGCACGCCTGGCGGGCGCGCGCGAACTTCGCCTCGACCGTGTCGAGCTCCGGGAACGCGAGGTTGAACTCGCTCGCGAACCGGGCCGCGAGCGCGGGGGTGCGCGTGGGGCCGTTGCCGCCGACGATCACCGGCACACCCGGCCGGCCGTGCACCTGCTGCGTCGGCTTCGGCAGCGCCGGGGAGTCCGTGAGCGTGTAGTGCTCGCCGTCGAACGAGTACGTCTCGCCGACCGGGGTGCCCCACAGGCCGGTCACGATCTCGAGCTGCTCCTCGAGCAGGCCGAACCGCTTCGCCGGGAACGGGATGCCGTACGCCGTGTGCTCCTGCTCGAACCAGCCCGTGCCGAGCCCCAGCTCGACGCGACCGCCGGACATCTGGTCGACCTGCGCGACCTGGATCGCCAGGATGCCCGGGTAGCGGTAAGTCACCGACGAGACGAGGGTGCCCAGGCGGATCCGGCTCGTCTCGCGCGCGAGGCCGGCGAGCGTGGTCCACGCGTCCGTCGGTCCCGGCAGGCCGGGCGTGCCCATGCCCAGGTAGTGGTCGGAGCGGAAGAAGGCGTCGAAGCCCAGGTCCTCCGTCGCGCGGGCGACGCGGAGCAGGTCGTCGTAGGTGGCCCCCTGCTGAGGCTCGGTGAAGACACGAAGTTCCATCCCCGCATCATCCCGCACCACGAGTTGCCCGCCCCAACCACCCCACCACCCCGCGCGAGACCGCCATCCCTCCGGTACCAGCCCCGCCAGAGCCGGAGCAACCGCGGGGTCGGCGTCCTCGTCTCGCGCGAGACCGCCGTTCCTCCGGGAAAGGCCCGCCAGAGCCGGAGCAACCGCGGGGTCGCGGGTCGGTCGGAGGGCGGGGGCGGGTCGGGCGGGGGCGGGGGGTGGCCCGGGTGGGTCCGCCGGGGCGGGGGTCAGGGGCGGGTCTGGCAGCGGGGGCAGCGGTAGAGCTTGCGGGCGGCCATGTCCTCGACGACGACGGACGTGCCGCACACGCGGCACGGCTCACCGGCCCGCCCGTACACCCAGTGCCGCAGCGTGCGGTCGGTCAGCGCGGCACGGCGCTCGTCGGGCGTGAGGTCCTCGCGCGTGAGCATGACGCCCGTCGCGATGCCGTCCGGCAGCAGCCGTGCCCAGTCGTCCCACAGCGCGCGGGCGACCTCGGCCGGCACCTGCCTGCCCGGCGTCCACGGGTCGAGGCGCGCGCGGAACAGCAGCTCCGCGCGGTAGATGTTGCCGATCCCCGCGACGACCGACTGGTCCATGAGCAGCTGGCCGACGGCCACGCCGCGTGCCCGCAGCCGTCGGACCACCTCGGCACCCGCGGCGTCCAGGTCGGTCACGCTCGCCGGGTCGGGCCCGAGCCGGGCGACTACCGCGGCCGCCTCGTCGGGGTCGAGCACCTCGCACGCCGACGGCCCGCGCAGGTCCGCCACGGTCGTGTCCGACGCGAGCCGGACCCGCACCGCACCGACCGGCTCGGGCGGGAACGGGCCGTCGTCGTGCGGCACCCCCGCGACCAGGCCGCCCTCGTCGGCGGGCGACTCGCGCTCGTCCTCCCCCATGCGCACCGCCCGGCGCAGCCGCGGTGCCCCGAGCGACCCCCAGGCGGCCTCGCCCGGCGTGAGCGGCGTCAGCCGGCCGTGGAAGTCCCACGCCCCGTACAGCCCGAGGTGCACGCGCAGCACGTCGCCCGACGAGAACGCGCAGAACAGGTGCTTGCCGACGGCCGAGGCGCTCTCCATGACGTGACCGTCGAGCCGCGCCGCGCCGGCGGCGAACCGCCCCTGCGGGGAGCTCACGGCCAGCGGGCGGCCGACGAGGTCGAGCGTGAGCTGCCGCGCGATCCGGTGAACGGTATGACCCTCGGGCACCCCCGCAGGCTACCGACCCGACGCGTCCGACGAGTCGTCGAGGTACGCCGCGGTCAGGCGGCCGGAGGACGCGTGATGCGGGCGCCCATCGCCGCCGCGAGCACGGGACGGGACGCCCGGACGTCGGCCTGCGTCTGGGCGCGCTCGAGCACGTCGGTGATCTCCGGGCCGATGAGCTCGTGCCGCTCGAGCAGCGCGTCGCGCAGCGCCTCGACCAGGTGCCGGTTGCGGGAAAGCAGGCGCCGCACGGTGGAGCGCGCGTCGTCGAGCACGCCCTCGAGCTGCTCGCGCGAGGCGGAGTCGGCCAGCACCGCGGCCACGAGGTCGCGGTCGACGGCGAGGAACGAGACGAGCGACCCGGTCATGCCGGCGGCGCCGACCATCTGGGCGGCGGTGCGGGTCGCGGCCGCGAGGTCGCTCGCAGGGCCCGTCGTCGTCTGCCCGAAGAACAGCTCCTCGGCGACCCAGCCGCCCATCGCGATCTGCACGAGCGCCTGCAGGTCGTACTGCGAGTGCGTCCACACCTCCTCGCAGTCCGTGTGCGCGAGCAGTCCGAGCGCCTCACCGCGGCGGATGATCGTCAGCACCTCGAGCGTGCGGTTGGGTGCGACGAGCCACGCGACGGTCGCGTGGCCGGCCTCGTGGGTCGCGATGAGCTCCTGCTCGGCCGTGGTGTACCGAACGGGCTGGCCGATGCCGACCATCTCGGTGATGCGCGCCTGCTCGACGTCCTCGAACGACATGGTGAGCGAGCCGCGGCGCAGCGCGTTGACGAGCGCCTCGTCGAGCAGGTGCTCGATCATCACGGGCGTCCAGCCGTTGGTGGCCGCGGCGATGCGGTCGCGCAGCGTCGGCTCGTCGAGCGACACCTCGTGCGAGCGGCGCGCGAGGAAGTGGTCGACGAGCGCGCGGCGGCCGTGCGCGTCGGGGGTGGAGAACGTGAGGTGCCGGTCGAAGCGCCCCGGACGCAGGAGCGCGGGGTCGAGCGAGTCGGCGCGGTTGGTGGCCGCGATGAGCAGGATCGGCGCGCGCCCGGGCCGGCGCTGCTTGAGCTGCTTGTGCGCCGGCAGGAGGAGGTTCACGGCAGCGACCGCCCGGTTGTACAGCTTGTCACCGCCGGTGGGTTCGTCGAACGACTGCATCTGGACCAGGAGCTCGTTGACCACGCCGCCCGTGCCCTCGGACACCACGGCGTTCGTCGTCGTCCCCCCGACCCCGGGCAGGCGCACGGCGGGCAGGCGCACGGCGGGCGACTGCACGCACGCGCCCGCCGCCGAGACCCCCGCGGGCAGCCCCGACGAGGACCCTGCCGACGCCCCGAGCATCCCCCCGCGGCGCAGGGCGATCGCGTCGATCTCCTCGATGAAGCCGATGGCACCGCCCTCCCGGCGTGCCGTGCGACGCAGCGCCTTGAAGTACGCGCGGATCTTGCGGGCCGTCGCGCCGTAGTACATCGACTGGAACGAGGTCGCGGACACGAACAGGAAGGGCACGCCCGCCTCGGCGGCCATCGCCTTGGCGGTCATGGTCTTGCCGGTGCCCGGCAGGCCCTCGAACAGCAGGCCGCGCCGCGGGGTGCCGCCCATCTGGTCGGCGAACCGGCGGTGGGTCTGGAACAGGTCGATCGAGCGGCGCACGTCCTCCTTGACGGGGTCGATGCCGATGACGTCGTCGAGCGTGACGTCCACCTGCTCGGGGCGGTAGACGAGGTGCGGCGAGCGCGACGTCCCGACGGTCGTCAGCACGACGATGAGCAGCATCGCGACGAAGAACACGACGATCGTCACGAGGAACGGGTCGACCGGGGGCAGCTGCGGCAGCAGCGGCCAGCCCTGCAGCGAGCCGACGACGACCCACGCCTCCACCGCGAGCACCACGGCCGCGAGCCGGTACACCCGGCGGCGGCGCATCCGCTCACGCTCGATCGCGATGTCGTGCGCACCCTGACGGATCGGTGACAGCAGCTCGTCGGCCACGAGGGACTCCTCTCGGGGGCGCGCACGCCGGGCACGCGGTCAGGGCGGCGCGCGCGGCGCCGCGTGCGCCCATCGTCGAGCGGGTGACGGACCTTCGCAATACGCGACAATTCGGACCACCCGTTCGGCCTAGACCCCGGTCCGAGGTCGACGCGCGCCCCGGCTGGCTGCGCGTCATGGTCGCGGGCCGGGGCGCGTGGCCGTCGCAGGACCCGACGCGCGTCAACCAGCGCACGGCGTGGGTGCGCACCGCCGACACCGCACGGTCCGGCACGGACTGGCGGCTCACGGTCGACACGGCCGCGCGGCCCACACCGCCGGGTCCGCAGTTCGTCTTCGGCACGTTCTGGGCCGAGCCGGGCAAGACGACGCCGCGCGTGGTCCTGCTCTCGTCGCAGAGCGAGACGATGGATGCGTACGACACCCGCACGCGCACGTCGGCCACCGCGTTCCACTCGACGACGCTGCGTTCGCGCGGCGAGGTGTCCAACGGCTGCGTCCGGCTGGCCGACGACGTGCTCGACGTGCTGTGGCGCACGGTGCCGGCGGGCACGCTCGTCGTCGTGCGCTGACCGGCACACCCGGGCGGTTCGTCGTGTTCGTCCGATGCTCGTCCGCGCGTCCCCACCCCGTCACCTGCGCGGTGCCCGCACGCCACCGGGCGCCGATGGACTGCCGTGCGGCCCGCGCACCCCCGCGGCGGGCACACCCAGGTGGAGGAGCCCCTAATGAGGACACGCAAGCTGCGCGCGGCCGCCGTCGCGACGATCGTCGTCGCGCTCACGGCCGGCGCCGCGACGGGCTGGGCCGCGACGAGCGACCTGACCGGGAACGGCGACGCCCGCCGGATCTCCGGCAACCAGACCCAGGAGCTGCGCCGCCAGCTCGACCCGGGCCCGGCCCGTAACGTCATCCTGCTCGTCGGCGACGGCATGGGTGACTCGGAGATCACCGTCGCCCGCAACTACGCGCTCGGTGCCGCCGGACGCTTCGCCGGCATCGACGCGCTGCCGCTCACCGGCCAGTACACGACGTACGCGCTCGAGAAGGACGGCACGCCCGACTACGTGGCGGACTCGGCCGCGTCGGGCAGCGCCTGGGCCACGGGCACCAAGACGTACAACGGGGCGGTCTCGGTCGACGTCACCGGCAAGGCCCAGCGCTCGATCCTCGAGCTCGCACGCGCGAACGGCCTGCGCACCGGCAACGTCTCGACCGCCGAGATCCAGGACGCGACCCCCGCGGTGCTCGCGTCGCACGTCACGAGCCGGTCCTGCTACGGCCCGGTCGCGACGAGCAGGACGTGCCCGACGAACGCGCGCGAGAACGGCGGGCGCGGCTCGATCTCCGAGCAGATCCTCGACACGCGCGCGGACGTGACGCTCGGCGGCGGCGCGACGACGTTCGGCGAGAAGGCCGTCGCCGGCCCCTGGGCCGGGCGCACGCTGCTCCAGCAGGCGGCCGACCGCGGCTACCAGGTGGTCACGGACGCCGCGTCGCTCGCCGCCGTGAAGCGCGCCGACCAGAAGTCGCCCGTGCTCGGGCTGTTCGCACCCGGCAACCTGCCCGTGCGTTGGACGGGCCCGCTCGCGACCCGCACCGGCGGCTCCGAGCCGGCCGTGCGCTGCACGCCCAACCCCGCGTACGGGACCGCCCCGACCCTCGCGGAGCTCACCCGGACCGCGATCCGGCTGCTCGACCAGAAGCACGCCCGCACCGGGTTCTTCCTGCAGGTCGAGGGCGCGAGCATCGACAAGCAGGACCACGCCGCCAACCCGTGCGGTCAGATCGGCGAGACGGTCGACCTCGACGAGGCCGTGCGAGCCGCGCTCGACTTCGCGAAGAAGGACCGCCACACGCTCGTCGTCGTGACCGCCGACCACGCGCACTCGAGCCAGATCGTCGCCGCGGGCAGCACCACGCCCGGCCTCACGCGCACGCTGCTCACCGCGGACGGCGTCCCCATGACCGTCGCGTACGGCACCGCGGAGGCCGGCGGCTCGCAGCAGCACACGGGCAGCCAGCTGCGGGTCGCGGCGTACGGGCCATGGGCCGCGAACGTCGTCGGGCTCACCGACCAGACGGACCTGTTCTTCACGATGCGTGACGCGCTGCGCCTCGACCCGCGCAGGCCCGCGCGCTGACCGCAGGCCACCCCGACGCGGGCCCGACGCACGTTCGTCGGGCCCGCGTCCGCGTCCGCTCCGAGGGTGTAGGTGTGCGCACGGACGACGCAGCCCAGCTTCGTCGGCAGATCGCCGCGCACCACGCGTCCGAGGTGCTGTACGGCGCCGTGGTGAGCACCACCCGCCGGGCACCCGCCCCGCGGCCGGCCGTCAGTGGGTGGAGAAACGCTCACCTGGCGAGCGTTTCTCCACCCACAGCGCCCGGGCGGGCCGGGCGACGCCGTGCCGGAGGGGGGCGGGCGTGGCACGCTCGCGGGGACGGGGACGGGGACGGTGGGGCACGGCGCGGGAGGTCGGCTGGTGACGGGTGAGGGTGCGGACGTGAGCCGCGAGGCGGACCTGCTGGCGCGGGTCCCCGACGGCCTGCTCGTCGGGGGGCGGTGGCGCGCGGCGTCCGACGGCGCGACGTTCCCGGTGCACGACCCGAGCGACGGCTCGGTGGTCAAGCAGGTCGCGTCCGCCACGGTCGAGGACGGCCGCGCGGCGCTCGACGCCGCGGCCGAGGCGTTCCCCGCGTGGTCGCGCACACCCGCCCGCGAGCGCGCCGAGGTCCTGCGCCGGGCGTTCGACCTGGTGGTCGAGCACGCCGACGACCTCGCGCTGCTCATGACCGTCGAGATGGGCAAGCCGCTCGCGGAGTCGCGTGCCGAGGTCACGTACGGCGCGGAGTTCCTGCGCTGGTTCGCCGAGGAGGCCGCGCACGTGCAGGGCCGCTACGGCGCGAACCCGCAGGGCACGGGGCGGATGGTCGTCACGCAGCACCCGGTCGGGCCGTGCTACCTGATCACGCCGTGGAACTTCCCGCTCGCGATGGCCACGCGCAAGATCGCCCCCGCGCTCGCGGCGGGCTGCACCGTCGTCGTGAAGCCGGCGTCCCTCACCCCGCTGACCACGCTGCTCGTCGCGCAGCTCCTGCTCGACGCGGGTGTCCCGGCGGGCGTGGTGAACGTGGTCACGACGACGCGCACGGGCCCGGTGTCCGAGGCCGTCATCGGCGACCCGCGGCTGCGCAAGCTGTCCTTCACGGGGTCCACGCCCGTGGGCAGGCAGCTGCTCGCGCAGGCCGCGGGCGGGGTGCTGCGCACGTCGATGGAGCTCGGCGGCAACGCGCCGTTCGTCGTGTTCGACGACGCGGACCTCGGCACGGCGGTGGACGGCGCCATCGCGGCCAAGTTCCGCAACATCGGCCAGGCGTGCACGGCGGCGAACCGGTTCCTGGTGCACCGCTCGCTCGCCGACGAGTTCGCGCGGCGGGTCACCGAGCGGGTCGCGGCGTTCCGTACCGGGCGCGGCACGGAGGAGGGCGTGACGATCGGGCCGCTGATCGACGACCGCGCGGTGGCGAAGGTGGAGGAGCTGGTCGACGACGCGGTGTCCCGCGGTGCACGGCTGCTGACCGGTGGCTCCCGGGTCGAGCGGCCCGGCTCGTTCTACGCCGCGACGGTGCTGGCCGACGTGCCGCCCGACGCGGCGCTCCTGCGCGAGGAGATCTTCGGCCCGGTGCTCGCGATCGTCCCGTTCGACGACGAGGACGAGGCCGTGCGCCTCGCGAACGACACCGAGTACGGGCTGGTCTCGTACGTGTTCACCGAGAGCCTCGCGCGCGGGCAGCGCATGGTCGAGCGGCTCGAGACGGGGATGACGGGGCTCAACGTGGGCGTCGTCTCCGACGCGGCGGCCCCGTTCGGCGGGTGGAAGCTCTCCGGCCTGGGCCGCGAGGGCGGCGCGGAGGGCATCCACGAGTACCTCCAGACCAAGTACACGCTCACGGCGGACCCGTTCGCCTGAGCCTTGCCGGCGCCCCGGCGGACGGTCGGTGACCGCTCGGTGAACTCTTGTGCGCGGTGTCCGTTCGGACCGATTCACCGCGCCGGTCGTCGGGCAGCATGCCCGCGTGGCGAACGACGTGGAGATGCTGGTCAGGGCGGCGCGGGCCGCCGGTGGGGTGCACCGGACGGTGGACGACCTGGCGGTCGACCTGCCCGTGGTCGAGCCGGACGTCCCGATGAGCGACGTCGAGGCGTTCTTCCGCTCGCCCCTGGTCTCGTGCCTGGGCGTGCGGGGGCACGACGAAGCCGCGATCGGGCTCCTGACGCGGGCGCGGTTCACGGACGCCCAGACGGGCCGCCTCGGCTTCGGGCGCGCGGTGCTGTCCCGCCGGCCCGTCGGCGAGGTCGCGGACTGGGCACCGCTCGTCGTCGACGCGGGCACGAGCATCGCCGAGGCGGCGACGCGGGCGATGGAGCGCACGGGTGCCGCGCGGTACGACGACGCGGTGGTGCGCTCCGCGACGTGGGCGTCGGTCGCGACCGGTGACCTGGTGCTGTCGCTCGTCGCGTCCCTGACGACGAGGTCGCTGCACGACCCGTTGACGCGCCTGCCGGGCCGGGAGATGGTGCTGCACACGCTGCGCTCGTGGTCGGCGATGCTCGCGGGCTCGGGGCGCCGGCTGGTGCTGCTCGTCGCGGACGTCGACGGGTTCGGCGCGCTCAACGCGTCGCACGGGCCGGACGCGGCGGACGAGTTCCTGCGGCGCGTCGCGGCTCGCCTGCAGGCCGCGCTGCCGGGCGGGAGCCTCGTGGGCCGGACCGGGTCCGACGAGTTCATGGCGGTGACGATGAGCGGCGCGGGCGACGAGCGGCTCGCGCGCCACGTGTCGCTGGTGCGCGGTGCGGCGATGCGCGCGCTCACCCCGCAGCGCGGCGACGACCGTCCGGTGCGCGTCGTCGTCGCGGCGGGGCCCGAGCGACCCGAGGAGCTCGTGGCCGCGGCGCTCGCGCAGATGCAGGCGACCAAGCAGCACCCCGCCGCGACGGCCCTCGTGGGTGAGCTCGCGCGCTCGTCGTGACCGCGCCGTCCGGCGCCGGTCGCGTGCGGCGGGTGGTCAGGCCGGCGCGGGCGCGGACCAGCGCAGGCCGTCGAGCAGGAGGCGCAGGACGCGCACCGTGCTCTCGCGGTCGGCGCTCTCGGAGCCCGCGAGGCACACGCCGCTCACCGCGCGCATGAGGTCACCCGCGTCCACGTCCGCGCGGATGGCGCCCTGCTCCTGGGCGGCGACGACGAGCCGGGAGGCGGCGGCGAGCATGCGCTCGCGCCCCTCGGCGAACACCTGCTGCGCGTCCGGGCCGAGCCCGGCCTTGAGCGCCGAGGCCATGCCGCGCTTGCGGATCACGTAGTCGACGAACGACAGGACCCAGTCGTCGAGGGCCTCCGCCGCGGGGCGCTCGGCGAGCAGCTCGTCGGCGTGCGCGACGAACGCGTCGAGGCTCGAGCGGTAGACGGCGGCGATGAGCTCGAGCCGCGTCGGGAAGTGCCGGTACAGCGTGCCGATGCCGACGCCCGCGGCCTTGGCGACGTCCTCGAGCGAGACCTCGGTGCCGCTCGCGTCGAACGCGGCGCCGGCGGCCTCGAGGATCTTCGAGCGGTTGCGCGCGGCGTCGGCGCGCAGGGGGCGCTGCGTCGTCGTCCGGTCGCTCACCTGGTCACCTGCCTTCGTCGCGCTCCTCGTCGTCCGGCCCGTCGTGGCCGTCCGGACGCCATGCTCCCACGGGGACGGGGAAACACGGTTGCACAACCGGAGGCATCCTCCATATAGTCATATCCGGAGGCGGGTTCCGCTTCTGCTCCCACCCTAACCCCGCGGAGGTCCGCATGATCGCGCCCGCGTCCCCTCGTCGCCGTCCGGCCTCGTCCGTCCTCGTCCTCGCGGCGATCCTCACCACCCAGCTCATGCTCGTGCTCGACATGACCATCGTGAACGTCGCGCTCCCCGACCTGCAGTCCTCGCTCGGCTTCACGCCCACCGGCCTGTCCTGGGTGCTCAACGCCTACACGCTCGCGTTCGGCGGGCTCCTGCTGCTCGGCGCCCGCACCGGTGACCTCCTCGGCCGGCGGCGCGTGCTCGTCGCCGGGATCGCGCTGTTCACCGCCGCGTCCCTCGTCGGCGGGATCGCCGCCGGCCCCGGCGTGCTGCTGGCGGCCCGCGCCGCGCAGGGCGTCGGCGCCGCGTTCGCCGCACCGTCCGCGCTCGCGCTGCTCATGGCCCGCTTCCCCGAGGGCGCCGAGCGTGCCCGCGCTCTCGGCTACTTCTCCGCCGTCTCGATCGGCGGCTCCGCGCTCGGCCTCATCGCCGGCGGCATGCTCACGCAGTGGGCGTCCTGGCGGTGGGTCATGTTCGTCAACGTGCCCATCGGTCTCGCCCTCGTCGCGCTCGTGCGGGCCGTGCTGCCCGAGACGCCGCGCCACCCCGGGCGGTTCGACCTCGTCGGCGCCGCGACCTCGACCATCGGCATGACCGCGCTCGTCTACGGGTTCGTCGAGGCGGCCGAGGACGGCTGGGGCGCACCCACGACCCTCGCCTCGTTCACCGTCGGCGCGCTCCTGCTCGCCGCGTTCGTGCTCACCGAGCTGCGCGCACCCGCGCCCATCACGCCGCTGCGGCTGTTCGCCGACCGCACACGCTCCGCCGCGCTCGGCGGACGGCTGCTCCTCATGGCCGCGATGACCGGGCTGTTCTTCTTCCTCACGCAGTTCCTGCAGGACGTCCTCGGGTACTCGCCGCTCGCCACAGGCGTCGCGTTCCTGCCCATCACCGTCATGCTGCTCGTGTTCTCCCAGGTCAGCGCACGTCTCATGCAGCGCGTCGGGAACCGGCCGCTGCTCGTCGCCGGCCTGGCGACCACGACCGTCGCGCTCCTGCTGCTCTCCCGCATCGACGCCGGCACCGGCTACCCGCAGATCCTCGTCGCGCTCGTGCTGTTCGGGATCGGGAACGGGCTCGCGTTCGTGCCGCTCACCGCGGCCGGCCTGCAGGGTGTCGACCCGCGCGACGCGGGTGCCGCCTCCGGGCTCGTCAACGCGTCGCAGCAGATCGGCGGCGCGCTCGGGCTCGCGGTGCTCGTCACGGTCGCGGAGTCGGCCGCGCGTGCCGCCGCACCGGTCGGGGCCACCGCGCTCGAGGTCGCCCGCCACGCGTTCGTCGCGGGCGCGCAGCAGGCGTTCCTCGTCGGCGCCGGCCTGACCGCCGCGACCGTCGTCCTGCTCGCCGCCCTGGTGCGCCGCCCGACCCCCGCACCCACCGTCGTCACCCCGCACCGCGAGGCCACGACCGACGAGCGCACCCCGGAGCTCGCGCTCGCGGACTGACGCCCACTAGGGGTTCCCCCACCCCGACTGGGGTGGTCCCCCGATGGTGGCGCCCGGGCCCCACCGACCACGCTGGAGCATGCCGGGATCGATGCAGGTCAGGCCGCTGACACACGGCTCGACCTGCATCGGTCCCCGCATCCGCCGAAGGCCGCCGACGCCGCACGAGGAGCTCCGATGACCGCTCGCACCGCACCCTCCACGACCCTCGTGCCCCGCACCCCGCCGCGCCGGCCGCGGCGCCCCGCGCGGCTGTCGGCGCTCGCCGCGGTGTGCGCCGTCGTCGCGGGGACCGCGATCGCCGTACCGGCCGTCGCCGTGGCCGGGGACCGCGGACCCGCACCCGGCTCGGGCCCCGGCGGCCGCTGGTCGTACTCCAACACCAACTACGTGCTCGCCGGGCTCGTCGTCCAGAAGGTCACCGGCCGCCCGCTCGGGGAGGCGATCACCGAGCGCATCATCCGGCCCCTGCACCTGACCGGCACCTACGTCCCCGCACGCGGGGAGCGGACCCTGCGCGGACCGCACGCGCTGGGCTACCACGCCGAGCCGGCCGGCAGCGCCCTCGTCGAGCACAGCGCGATCGACCCGTCGACGTCCTGGGGCGCCGGCGACCTGGTCACCACGCCCGGCGACCTCAACACCTTCTTCCGCGCGCTGCTGGGTGGGCGGCTCCTGCGCCCGGCCGAGCTCACGCAGATGACGACGACCGTCGCCATGGACCTGCCGGGCATCCCCACCACCATGCGCTACGGGCTGGGGCTGCAGTCCACCGAGCTCTCGTGCGGGCGCCTCGCCTGGGGCCACGGCGGGATCATCCCCGGCTACCAGACCGAGGGCGGCGTCACCGCCGGCGGCCGCGCCGTCACCATCGCGACGACGACCATGCACGGCGTCCTGCCCGCGGAGCACGCCGCCGCGGTCACCCAGGAGATCGCGGCCACCATCGACCGTCTCCTGTGCGCCTGACGGGGCGACGACGAAGGGCCCCACCCGGTGCAGCGCGCTGCGGGGTGGGGCCCTTCGACTGGCGGTAGCGGTGGGATTTGAACCCACGGTGGACTTTCACCCACACACGCTTTCGAGGCGTGCTCCTTAGGCCGCTCGGACACGCTACCTCGGTGCAGAAGGGTACCCGCTCGGGCCCGATGCTCCGAATCCGGTCCAGATCCACCTCCGGCCAGGGCCCGGGAGTCCCGCGCGGTGCCGACGTACCGTGGTCGGGTGACGCCCGAGACCCGCTCGACCCGCTACGCGGCGCCCGCCCAGCGCACCGACGAGGCGCGCCCGGCCGCGGGGACGTTCGCCGAGGTCGTCGCGCTGCTGCGCGGCAAGCGGCTCACGGTGCTGACGGGCGCGGGCGTCTCGACCGACTCCGGGATCCCGGACTACCGCGGCCCGGACTCCCCGCCGCGCACCCCGATGACGTTCCAGCAGTTCGTCGGCGACGAGGCGTTCCGTCGCCACTACTGGGCCCGCAACCACGTGGGCTGGCGGCACGTGCACCGCACCGAGCCGAACGCGGGGCACCGCGCTCTCGCGGCGATGGAGGCGCGGCGCGTGGTCGTCGGGGTCGTCACGCAGAACGTGGACCTGCTGCACGAGGACGCGGGCTCGCGCAACGTGATCGACCTGCACGGCCGCTACGACCGCGTGGTCTGCCTGTCCTGCGGGCACGTGGTGTCCCGCGCGCATCTCGCGCAGCGGCTCGAGGAGCTCAACCCCGGGTTCGTCGAGTCCGTGGGCGCGGTGGGCGACGTCGAGATCGCGCCCGACGCGGACGCGGTGATCGAGACGACGAGCGGGTTCGTCGTCGCGGACTGCGAGGTGTGCGGCGGGATGCTCAAGCCGGACATCGTGTACTTCGGCGAGACGGTGCCGCGGGAGCGGGTCGAGCGCGCGTACGCGATGGTCGACGCCGCCGACGCGCTGCTCGTCGCAGGGTCCTCGTTGACGGTGCAGTCGGGGCTGCGGTTCGTGCGGCACGCCGCGAAGGCGGGCAAGCCCGTCGTCGTCGTCAACCGGGGTGCGACCCGGGGTGACGGCCTGGCGACGATCACGCTGGACGCGGGCACGTCCGAGACGCTCACGGCGCTCAGCGACAGACTCCCCACGCCCAGGGCCGGCGACCCCGTCTAGCGTCGGGGCAGAGCCGGGGGGTCAGGGGTCGCGCTGGAGCTCGAAGAAGTGCCGCAGCAGCGCGCCGCACTCCTCGTCCCGCACGCCGCCGACCACCTCGACGCGGTGGTTGAGCCGGCGGTCGCGCACCACGTCCCACTGCGACCCGCACGCCCCGGCCTTCGGGTCCCACGCGCCCAGCACGAGCCGCGGGACGCGTGCGAGCACGATCGCGCCCGCGCACATCACGCACGGCTCGAGCGTCACGACGAGCGTGCAGTCGTCGAGGCGCCACCGGCCGAGCGTCGCGGCCGCCGCGCGCAGCGCCTGGACCTCGGCGTGGCCGGTCGGGTCGGCCTCCGCCTCCCGCACGTTGCGTCCGCGTCCGACGACCGCGCCGTGCGGGTCGACGACGACCGCACCCACCGGCACGTCGCCCGTCGCCACGGCACGCCGTGCCTCGTCGAGCGCGATCCCCATCGCCCACTCGTCCGCGACGTCCACCGGCCGTCCCCTGTCCACGCAGCCATGATGGCGCACCCGCCCGTCACAGGCGGGCGGGTCCCGGCACGGCGGCCCCTACCGGCTAGTAGCCTGACGGGCATGCGCCTGCACGTCGCCGACCACCCGCTCGTCGCCCACAAGCTCGCCGTCCTGCGCGACGTGAACACCAAGTCGCCGACGTTCCGGCTGCTCGTCGACGAGCTCGTCACGCTCCTCGCCTACGAGGCCACGCGCGACGTGCGCACCGAGCAGGTGGAGATCACCACCCCGGTCGCGACGACGCTGAGCACCAAGCTCGCCTCCCCGCGCCCCCTCGTCGTGCCGATCCTGCGTGCCGGCCTCGGGATGCTCGACGGGATGACGCGGCTGCTGCCCTCGGCCGAGGTCGGGTTCCTCGGGATGCAGCGCGACGAGGAGACGCTCGAGGCGATCACGTACGCCAACCGCCTGCCCGAGGACCTCTCGGGGCGGCAGTGCTTCCTGCTCGACCCGATGCTCGCGACGGGTGGCACGCTCGTCGCGGCGATCGACTACCTGCTGCAGCGCGGCGCGCGTGACGTGACCGCGGTCTGCCTCATCGCGGCACCCGAGGGCATCAAGGTCGTCGAGGACTTCGTCGGCGACCGTGCGGACGTGCAGGTCGTCGTGGCCGCCGTCGACGAGCGCCTCAACGAGAAGGCCTACATCGTCCCGGGCCTGGGCGACGCGGGCGACCGCCTGTACGGCGTCGTCTGAGCGAGCACCCCGCCGGCCCACCCGGGCACCCCCGACGACCACTCGGACGTGTGACCTGCGGGACCGCGTCCCCGGTCGCCGGACCGGACGTCGTTGCTTACCGTTGCCGCATGCGTGTGGTGGTGGCCGGGGGCCACGGGAAGGTCGCCCGGCACCTGACCCGGGCGCTGGCGGCGCGCGGTGACGTGCCGGTGGCGCTGATCCGCTCCCTCGACCAGGTGGAGGACGTCACCGGCGACGGCGCGGAGGCCGTGGTCCTCGACCTGGAGCGGTGCAACGTCGCCGACGTCACGGGCGCGGTCACCGGTGCGGACGCCGTGGTGTTCGCCGCGGGCGCGGGACCGTGCAGCGGTGCGCAGCGCAAGGACACGGTCGACCGCGCGGCGGCGGCACTCCTCGCGGACGCGGCGCAGGAGGCGGGCGTGCGCCGCTACGTGCTGGTGTCGTCGATGGGCGTCGACCAGCGCCCGCCCGAGGGCACCGACGACGTGTTCGCCGCGTACCTGGAGGCGAAGGCGGCGAGCGAGCAGGACCTGCGCGGCCGCGACCTGGACTGGACGATCCTGCGGCCGGGCCGTCTGACGGACGACGAGCCGACGGACCACGTGACGCTCGAGCGGGCGGTCGGCCGGGGCGACGTCCCCCGGGGGGACGTGGCGGCCGTGCTGGCCGCGCTGCTGCGGGCACCCGCGTCCGCGGGGCTCACGCTCGAGCTCGTGACGGGCGTCGTGCCGGTCGAGGCGGCCGTCGTCGCGGCCACCGAGCGCGCGGACTGACCGCTCAGCCGGCGCCCTCGGCGCGCAGCGTGATCGCGCCGACGAGGTACTGGTCGCCCGACGTGCTGGGCGTGAGCGAGGACACGTCGCACGGGAGCGTGGCCGGGGCGAAGCCCTTGGCGTCGATGCCGAGCGACGACGCGGTGCGCCAGCCGGCCGCGGTCGAGTCGAACGCGTTCTCGGCGCTGCCACGCGTCCCGTCGGCGCGCAACGGCGTGAGGTCGGTGGTCGCCGCGGTGCACAGGCCCCCCAGGCGCAGCCGGTCGCCGGTGAGGTTCCGGTCGCCCTCCCACCCGACGACGCCGATCCGCGCGGTCGACCCGGCGGGTGCGGCGAACCGGAACGCGGCAGGCTGCGCACCGGTGCCGACCCACAGCGACCCGTCGTAGACCGTCACGCGCGCGTCCCCGGGCGCGGAGTGCACGACGACGAGCGACCACCCGCCGTAGTACGTCGGGTCCTTGTCGGTGCGCGTAGTGCTCACCGCCATGTCGGCGAGCGACCACGTCCCACCGCCCTGGGCGCGCACGAGGTCGGTCACGTCGGCGAACGACGAGTAGTACTCGCGGTAGGTGCTGTCGGTGCGCCGGGAGGCCTCACCGGACACCGGCACGTACGCACCGCCGGGCCCCCGCAGGAGCACCTCGTCGAGGGGCGCGCTCCACCCGTCGCGGCTACCCCGCACGGCTGACCAGTAGAGCCCCGCGAACGCGATCTCGCTGCCCCGCGGCACGTCCACCTCGGTGCTCGACGACACGGGCACCTTGGTGCGCTGCCCGTCCGGCCGCGCCTCGTCGAGGGGAAGCATGTCCTGGGAGTTGTTGTCCTGGGCGCCGCGCAGCGCGGCCTGGCACGCCGGGACGTCCGGGTCGCACGAGAGCACCGCCGCACCGGCCTCGGTCACGTCCCAGCCACCGGTGGCGGTGGTGAAGCGCTGCGCCAGCCCGCCGGAGCGGCCCGGCACGGCGGCGTGCCCGGTCACGGGCACGTCGACGCCGGTGGCGGTCGCGGTGAGCGTGACCGTCCCGGCCGCCGAGTACGTCGAGCGCACCGGGAGCAGGACCTCGCCCGTCGCGCCCGCCGCGAGCACCGGCCAGGTGCACTCGGCGGTCCGCCCGGAGCGGTCCACGTGGCACGCGTCGGGCACCGGCAGCCCGGTCCGCTCCTGCACGACGAGGTTGCCGGGCAGCGCCGCGCGCACCACGACCTGCGCGGCGTCCGCCGCGGGGTCGTCGCCGTCGGCGACACGTACCCCGAACGCGAGCTGGCCGAGGTCGTCGTACTGCAGCACCACGTCCGCGGTACGCAGCTCGAGCCCGGGCGCACGCCCCTGGACCTCGACCGTCACGCTCGCGCCGTCGGCGTCGTCGGCCGCCGCCCCGACGACGAGAGCGCCGAGCGCTCCCACGGCGCCGGGCTCCGCGACGAACGGCAGCCCCGCGTTCACGCTCTCCCCCGGCGCGAGTCCGGGTCCGGTGCACCGCACGCGCGGCCCGTCGGCGAGGCAGGCCCAGCCGTCGGGCGCACCACCCGCCCATGCGAGCCCGGCGGGGGTCGTCAGGTCGAGCGTCACCGCGGCGGCCGGCAGGTCCCCGGTGTTCCGCACCGCGACGTCCGCGACGCTCGTGCGCCCGCCGGCGACGGTCAGTGCGTCCGGCCGGGCCGTCACGACGAGGGTCGCTGGCGCCTGCACCGTGACGGGCACCCCCGCGTGGCGCGCGGTGGTGGGCGCCGGGCTCAGCTGCACCTCGACGGGGGCCGCCGCGGCGTCCCGCGCCGTGCGCAGGCCGAGCGTGAGCGGCACCTGACCCCGCCCGGGCAGCTCGTCGCGCGTGCACACGACCGTGGCACCGGCCTCGCAGCGCCAGCCCTGGGCGGGTGGCGCACCGGCCCAGGTGACACCGTCCGGCAGCACGAGCTCGGCGCGCGCCTGCCCGGCGGCCGACCGGCCGGCGTTGCGCAGGTCGAACGTCACGTCCCGCACGCGGCCCGCGACGAGCGCGAGCGGCTCCTGCGAGGACGCGACCGCGAGCCGCGCCGGGCTCGGGGTGACGCGCACGGGCAGCGGCGCGGGGCGGTAGTCGATGTCGCTGCCGGTCACGACGAGCTCGACCTGCGCGTCGTCGGCGTCGAACGCCTCGTCGACCGCGACGCGCACGACGAGCCGCGCCGCCTCACCCGCGGGCAGCGAGGGCAGCTCGCAGCTCGCGTGCCGCGTCTGCGCGCCGTGGCACGTCCAGTCGGTCGCCTGCAGACGGTCGCGCAGCGCCGCGACCGTCGCGCTCCCGCCGGTCACCGCAGGTGAGGCCGTCCGGGCGGGCGCGACGCCCAGCACACCCTCGACGGAGACACCCTCGGGCAGCCCCAGCTCGGCGCGCAGGTCCGTCGCGGCCCGCCCACCCGCGTTGCGCAGCGTGATCGCGAGGTCCTGCGGGCCGACGCCCGCGGCGAGCACCAGCCCGCCGTCGGGCAGCGCGACGACCACGTCGGGCGCGCGCGGTGGCGGGGTCGGTTCGGTGGTCGGTCCGGCGGTCGGTCCGGCGGTCGGTTCCGGCGACGGCGCGCTCGTCGGCTCGGCGGTGGGTCCCGAGGTCGGCTCTGCGGTCGGCCCACCCGTCGGGTCGGGTGTCGGGCCGAGCGACGGCCCGGCCGTCGGCTCGTCGGCGGGGTCGGGCACGTCGGGGGCGCCCGGGGGGACCGCGGGGTCGGCCGAGGAGGTCGGTCCGGGCGAGGCCGGTCCGGTGGGTGTGCTCGTCGGGCTCGCGGAGGCGCCCGGGGACGTCGTCGGCGTGGGCGTGGTCAGCACCACGGGCGGGTCCGCCTCGATGACCTGCTGGTCGGCACCGAGCCCCAGCACCACCGCCGCCGCGACCGCGGCGACGGCCACGGCACCGGCGACCGTCGCGACGACGGCCGCAGGCACGCTCGCGAGGAACGCCGCGACCCCGCCGGCACCGGCCGCCGCGCCGCCACCGGACAGCGCTGCGACACCACCGCCCACCGCCCCGGCACCCGCACCGCCCTCGACCTCCGCAAGGTGACCGGACCCGGCCGCACCCGCGCCCGCGCCGGCCGCACCCGCGGCCCCGACGGCGGCCGCCCCGAGCGGCAGCGTGTGCGAGAGCGCACCGAGCCCCGCGAGGCCGAGCACGAGCGGCGCGACGACCGCGCGCAGACCGTGGTTGACGTCACCCAGCTCGAGCACGAGCGCGCGGCACTCGTCGCAGTCGTCGAGGTGCCGGGCCACCTTGGTGCTCTCACGCGTGCCCAGGCCACCGCGCACGTACGCGCCGAGCGACCCCGCCACGGCGCGGCACCCCTCGTCGAGCGGGTCGCGCAGGTGCTGCTGCAGGTACGCCTGGCGCAGCCCTTCGCGCGCGCGGTACGCGAGCGCGGCCACGCCGTTGGCGGTCAGCCCGAGCGCGGGTGCGATCTCGGCGGGCGGCAGCCCCTCGACCTCGGTGTGCCACAGCACGGCCTGCCACCGCTCGGGCAGGGAGTGGAACGCGCGCGCGACGACACCGCGTTCGAACCCCTCGAGCGCGGGCTCCTCCGCGGTGCCCGCGAGCGCCGTCCCGGCCTCGAGCGTGGCGAGGTCGTCGGTCGGCTGCACGCGCCGCGCACCCTCGCGCCGCACGCCCGCGGTCCGGCGGACCACCGTGAACAGGTAGGCGCGGAACGCCTCGTCGGGACCGTTGCCGTTGCGCAGCGTTGCGTAGACGGCGGTGAACGCGTCCGCGACGACGTCGTCGGCGTCCGCGGCGCTGTCGGTGTACTGCCGTGCGACGACGGCCGCGGCGGCCGAGTGCCGCTCGTAGAGCGCGGCGAAGCCCGACTCGTCGCCTGCGCGCACCGCGGAGATGAGCTCCGCGTCGCTGCGCACGACAGCCGCCAGCGCCTCCACCTCGACCTCGTCCCGGCTTGCTCGTGGCACGGTTGATCCGCGCGAAATCGGTACCAGGGTGACATATCGGCCGGACCCACAGGAAACAACCGGGTCACGGGCTTGCGGCAGCCTCCGGGTGAAAACACCCAGAAGTGCCGTCACACCTGCACCGAAGCCCTCTCTCATCCCGCGTGACGACCGAGACCGGACCTCTGCTGCCCGCCCAGCCGTCGCGACTGCTCGAGCGCTGGCGCCACGAGAGCGTCGCGTCCGTCTGGCGCCGCCCCTCCGACTGGTACCACCCCGCCGCCGACGACCTCGCGGTCGCGCTGCTCCTCGACGACGACCCCGTGCCCGCCGCCGCCCGCCTGGGTGGCGCCCGCGGCGAGTGCGGGGTGGGGATCGCCGAGACCATCGACGACCTCGCGTGCCTGTACCGCGCGACGTCGCGGTCGCAGCCGCCGCTGGACGTCCTGCGGGCACTGTGCACGGGCTGGGCGGACGCGCAGGCCGGCGGCGTGACGCTGCCCCTCGGCCTCGACGCGGGCTCGGGGCTGCCCTCGGCGGACTACCTGCGTCTGCGGCTCATGGAGTGCTACCCCGACGACGTGCCCACGGGCCGGCTGCTCGTCGTCGACGTCGCGGCGGGCGTGCCCGACGCGCTCAGCCGCCTCGCCCGGTCCGCGGCCGTGGGCGCGGCGCTGCGGGAGGTGTTCGGTGCGGCGCGGGCGATGGCGAGCATCGGCGGCGGCGCGTTCGTCGTGCTGGTCGGTGACGACGAGGACACGGACGAGGCCGTGGCGCGGCTGCGGCGGCGCGTGGACGAGCGTGTCCTCGCACTCGGTGTCGAGCGCGTGACGCGGCACCCGCTGCGGTGCTGGGTCGAGCCTCTGCCGCCGACGCACGAGTGCGCGGTGCGGCGCCTCACCCAGCTGGCACGTCCCTGACCGCGGCGTGCGCCGGCGCCCCTGCTTCGACGCACGCCGCTTCACCCCTTCGGGCGACTCCAGCCCGCCGGTCCGGACGATCGGTCCATGAGCGGTCCTTTCGTCCCGCTGTCTCGTGATGTGCCCGGTGTGTCGCACATCGGGCGGGTCTCGAGGGGTGCAAACCCGCTCCGCGGGGTTACTTTCGAGGTATGACCCCGTCCGGACTCGCCGCCCCGCACGACCCCGCACCTCAGGGCTCGGAGCGCTCCGACGACCCTCCGGCACCCGCCGGCGCCCCCACGGCGCTCCACGGTTCGCTCCCGCAACCGCATGGTCTGCACGTCGGCCCCCGTCCGCCGGTGCGGACCCCGGGCCCGGTCCCGCCCGCCGACGTCCTGACGCTCGACGACCCCGGACCGGTGCTCGCGTCCGGGTCGAGCGCCGACGTGTACGCGCTCGACGAGGACTACGTGGTGCGCCGCTACCGCTGCGGCCGGGACGCGACGCACGAGGCCCGGTTCCTGCAGCACGTGTCCGCGCGGGGATTCCCGGCACCGGCGGTGTACGTCGCGCAGGGCCCGAACCTGCTCATGGAGCGGCTGCACGGCCCGACCCTCCTGCAGGCCCTCGCGGCGGGCGAGGTGTCCATCGCGGACGGCGCGCGGCTCGTCGTCGAACTGCACGAGCGGCTGCACGCGATCCCCGCACCGCAGGACGTCCCGCACGACGAGACGCAGTGGCCGCACGTGCCCGCCGGGCCGGTCGTCGCGCACCTCGACCTGCACCCCGGCAACATCGTGCTGACGGAGACGCACGGGCCCTGCGTGGTCGACTGGGCGAACGCGCGCGCCGCGACCGCGGAGCTCGACGTCGCGCTCTCGGCCCTGATGGTCGCCGAGGTCGCCGTGGACGCCGGGGGTGACTACTCCCTGGCCGCGCGCGCGTTCCTCGCGGCGTTCCTCGCCGCGAGCCGGGTCTCGCCCGTCCCCGCGCTCGACCAGGCCGCCGCCGCCCGGCGCAGCGACCCCGGCCTGCTCACCGGCGAGAAGGAGCTGGTCGGCGGCGCCGTCGAGCTGGTGCAGGAGATGGTGCGCGTCGCGTCCTGAGGGACGCCCGTCAGCGCGGGGCGAACGTCAGGCAGTCGGCGACGTCCTGACCGCTGCCCACCCGGATCGAGTCCGCGGTGCACTCCAGATGATCGTTGTGCGAGCAGTCCTGGCGCTGGCATGCGCCGACGTGGCTGAGCACCTTGTCCAGACCGCCCTTGACCGTGAGCGGGATGAACGTCGCGCACTGGGCGTCGCCGCCGGTGCCGCCGACCGTGATGGCGGCCGCGTGGCAGTGCGAGTGGTCGTTGTACGAGCAGCCGGCCACCGAGCACTCGGCGATGGCGGGCAGCTCCATGAGGTCGGTCATCTCGCGCCTCCGAAGGTGGGCCGTTGCGAACCTGCGAGCTCCGGAGCCGCAGGGGCTCCTTCGTCGACGGTAGACCCGCCCGGGCCCGCGCGCCAGCACGCCAGCCGGATCAACACCGCAGGTCAGACCCGCTTTTTGCGCACAGGCGTGTTGCGGAAATGGCGCTCGGGACGACGAGTGCGAGGTCAGCGCGCCGCGGGCCGTCCGGGCGCGTCGACGGGCGGGCGCCACATCGCGGTGGGCCGCGCGGCGTGCACGCCGCGGATCTCGCCCCGGGACTCGAACCCGTGCCGGACGTAGAGCGCACGGTTGCGCGGCGTCGACGACTCCAGGTACGCCCCGTGCGCGTGGTCGTCCACGTGCCGCAGCCGGTGCGCCAGCAACCGCGAGCCCACGCCCGTGCCGCGCTGCGCGGCCCGCACGCCGATCTCGCCGAGGTACCAGTGCGGCTCCGCGGGCCGGTGCCGGACGAACGCGTTCCACCCGCGCAGCGCGAGCGGGACCCGCAGCGGACCGAGCGCCTGCAGGAAGCCGGGCGCCTCGCGCAGCAGGCGACGGGCGGTCGCGCCACGCGCGTCGGGACGCTCCCAGACCGCGGCGCCGACGATCAGGCCCGTCTCGTCGCGTGCGACGTCGACCTCGATCCCGTCGGGGTCCTGCGCGCGCAGGAGTGCCGCGTACAGCGCGGTCGCGCGCTCGCAGCGGCCGTCGGCGGTGCCGATCATGCCGACGACGACCGGGTCGTCGGCGAACGCCTCGCCGAGCACGCCTGCCACGGCCGCGAGCTCGGCGCGCGAGGCAGCCCCGACGTCGAACATCCCCTGCTCCCCCCTCCTGGACGACTGTCCAATCTTTCCTTCCGGTGGTTCGTCCGCCCTGGGCCCTCGGTCCCTGTCTGCCCCGCCTCCTCACGTTCACCCCCTCCCCGACGACCCCGCGATCGCTCCGGCTCTCACCCGCCAGACCCAGACCAACGACGGTCTCGTCGGCCGGCACGACGACCCCGCGGTTCCTCCGGCTATCAGCCAGCGAACCCGGAGCGACGACGGTCTCGGTGGGCGGGCGCTCGACGAGACTGCGGTTGCTCCGGGTATCGGGGCTGGGAGCCGGAGGAATCGCGGGGTCGGGTGGTGGGGGTCGGGTGGTGGGGGTCGGGGGGTGGGGGTCGGGGGGCGGGGGCCAGGGGGGAGGGGGGAGGGAGACGTAGGGTGGGACGTCGTGGCTACCTTCTCCGGCGTGACGCGCCAGCACGTCCTCCAGGCGATCGCGGAGTACGACTCCCGCGGTCGTGACGGCTTCCTCGGGGTCTACGGCTACGCGCCGACGCCGGGCTACGCGATCGTGCACGAGGGCTCGAGCTACGACCTGCCGGCGGTCCTGGGGGTCGCGCACCGCTTCGCCACCGGGCGCCTCGCACCGTCCGACGAGGTCGTGGGCAGCATCGGGTCCGCGGCGGCGATCCTGCGCAAGCGTGGGTTCGAGGTCACGGAGCCGGGCGGCTCGTCGGCGGCCGGGGCACGCTCGTCGTCGCGCACCACGACGCGTGCGCCCCGCGCACCACGCACGACGACCCCGCGGGCCACCCCCACGCGCCGCACCGCGGCCCCCGAGCCCGTCGCGGCCATCTGCCCGACGTGCTCGATGACGCTGCCCGCGACGGGCGTGTGCGACTACTGCGCCTGACCCGCACGGGCGGTGGCGTGCCCGACGTGACACGCCGGAGTGTCCCGCCGGACTGGATAGGCCGGACTTGGCGGGCCGGACCTGACGGGCCGGGCACGACGAGGGAGAGCATCCGTGCGGTGCTCTCCCTCTTCAACGTATAGAGCACAGGGGGTCTTGCGGCAAGGCCCCCGTCGAGGCGGATGATCGGCGCTCGTCGCGCCCGCCGAGCCGTCCCCGGGCGCCGTGAACCCCCGGGAGCCGAGCGTGCCCACCCTTCCCCTGACCGTCTTCGACGTCCCCCACGCCGCCAAGTCCGAGCCGCGCCTGATCGCCGACGACGACGCGCACCTGGCGCGCGTCGCGGCGCGGCTCGAGCAGCAGGTCGCCGAGCTCACCGACCGCCTGGCGGAGGCCCGGCGCGCGCCGGGTGGGTCGGGCACCGCGGCGCTGGAGCGTGACCAGGAGGTGCACCGGCTCTCGGCGCGGCTGCGGACCCTGCGCCGGTACGGGCTGGACCTGTGCCTCGGGCGCACGCTGGCCGCGGACGGGCAGGCGGTGTACGTGGGCGGGGTGGGGCTGACGGACGCCGACGACACGCGCCTGCTCGTGGACTGGCGGTCCCCCACGGCGGAGCCGTTCTTCGCGGCGACGCCCGCGCGGCCGATGGGGGCGGTCGCGCGGCGCCGGTACCGGTGGACGCGCGGGCGGGTCACGGACTACTGGGACGAGGTCCTGGTGCCGGACGCGGTGCCGGCGGGCAGGGTCGCGCCGGACGACGACTCGGCGCTGCTCGCGTCGCTCGGAGCGAGCCGGTCCGCGCGGATGCGGGACGTGCTGACGACGATCCAGGCGGACCAGGACGCGATCGTCCGCGCGGGGTCGGCGGGCCCGCTCGTCGTCGACGGCGGTCCGGGCACGGGCAAGACGGTCGTGGCGCTGCACCGCGCGGCGTACCTGCTGTACGCGGACCCGCGGCTGGGGCACCGGCGCGGCGGGCTGCTGTTCGTCGGGCCGCACGAGCCGTACCTCGACTACGTGTCGGACGTGCTGCCGAGCCTGGGTGAGGACGGGGTGCGCACGTGCACGCTGCGGGACCTGGTGCCCGAGGGCGCGGCGGCCGTCCCCGAGGCCGACCCGCGGGTCGCGCGGCTCAAGGGTTCGCGCGCGCTCGTCGAGGCCGTCGAGCCGGCGGTGCGGTTCTCGGAGCGCCCGCCGACGACGAGCCTGCTCGTCGAGACCCCGTGGGCGGACGTGCCCGTGACGCCCGCGGACTGGGCGGGCGCGTTCGCGGCGCCCGAGGACGGCACACCGCACAACGAGGCGCGCGACGACGTGCTCGCCGAGCTCGTGGAGATCCTCGCGGCCAAGGTGGACGACGTGCCCGTGGACCGGGTGCGTGCGTCGCTCGCGGCGGACGCGGACCTGCTGCACGCGCTGAACCGCGCGTGGCCGCTGATCGAGCCGACGGACCTCGTCGCGGACCTGTGGTCGGCGCCGGCGTACCTGCGGTTGTGCGCGCCGTCGCTGACGCCCGACGAGGTGGCGCTGCTGCAGCGCACGGACCCGACCGCGTGGACGGTCGCGGACCTGCCGCTGCTCGACGCGGCCCGGGCCCGGCTCGGCGACGCGACGGCGTCCCGCCGGCGCCGGGCGTCGGCGGCGCGGGAGGCCGCGGACCGGGCGACGATGGCCGAGGTGGTGGACCACCTCGTCGCGAGCGACGACTCCGAGCTGCAGGTCATGACGATGCTGCGCGTCGACGACCTGCGCGACGCGCTCGTGGATCGTGCGCCGCTGCCGCAGGCGCCGGTGGACGCGTTCGCGGGGCCGTTCGCGCACGTCGTCGTCGACGAGGCGCAGGAGCTGACCGACGCCGAGTGGCTGATGCTCGCGCGACGGTGCCCGTCGCGGTCGATGACGGTGGTCGGGGACCGGGCGCAGGCGTGGCGGGGGTTCGCCGAGCCGTGGCAGGAGCGGCTGGAGCGCGTGGGGCTGGGCGGGGCGAGGCTCGCGACGCTGGGCGTCAACTACCGCACGCCCGCGGAGGTCATGGCGGCCGCGGAGCCGGTGATCCGCGCGGTGCTGCCCGACGCGAACGTCCCGACGTCGATCCGCAGCACGCGCCGGCCGGTGGAGCACGGGTCGGTCGACGAGCTGACGGCGGTCCTGACGGGCTGGCTGAGGCGGCACGAGGGGGTGGCGTGCGTGATCGGGGCGCCGGCGCCCGCACTGCCGGGCACGCTGCGCGGCGTGCTCGCCGACCGGGTCCGCGCGCTCACGCCGCGGACCGCCAAGGGGCTGGAATTCGACCTCGTCGTGCTGGTCGACCCGGGCGCGTGGGGCGACGGGGACGACGAGGTCGCGGCCGCGGTCGACCGCTACGTCGCGATGACCCGCGCGACGCACACGCTCGTCGTCCTGACACCCGCGAGCGCGCCGGCGGGTGGGTGGAGCCGGTGAGCGCTAACGTCCGCCTCATGTCCCCCAGGAAGGACGCCGCGCGCAACCACGCGCGGCTCGTCGAGGCCGCCGCGACCGTGTTCCGCCGGGACGGGGTCGACGCGCCGCTCGACACGGTCGCCGTCCAGGCGGGCGTCGGGCGCGCCACGCTGTACCGGCACTTCCCCGACCGTGGTTCGCTGCTTGCGGCGGTGCTGCACGACCGGATCGCCACCCTGGAGCGCTACGAGGCCGAGCGCGGCGGGCCGGACCTGCTCGTCGTGGAGATGTGCTGGTACATGGCGGACATGCACGGGCTGATGACGGCGATCGAGGCGTCGGTGATCGACGACGTGCACCTCGCGGAGGTCACCGAGCGGTCGAACGCGCTGCTCTCGCGCGCGCTGGCCCAGGCGGTCGCGACCGGGGTGGTGCGCGAGGGCACGACGCTCGAGGACGTCCTCCTGGTCGCGGTCATGGCCGGCGCGCTGATGACGAACCCGCTGACGACCGAGGACGACGTGTCGCGCGCACTGGCGATCTGCTTCAACGGTCTGCGCCGGGGTGCGCAGACGCACGAGCTGCCCGCTCCGGAGCTGCGCGCGGAGTGACCGCTTGACGAGTTCGGCTAATGCCCGTAGCTTTAGGGCTAACGACATTAGCCAAGGAGACGTCATGACCCACCAGCTCAGCGTCGACGGCGGGACCCTCGCCTACGACGTCGCCGGCACCGGGCCGCTCGTCGTGCTCGCGCACGGCATGGGCGACTCGCGCGCCGCCTACCGGTTCGTCGCGCCCCGCCTCGTCGCGGCGGGCTACCGCGTCGCGAGCCTCGACCTGCGCGGCTGCGGCGAGTCCAGCGCCGACTGGCCCGACTACTCCCGCACCGCCGTGGCCGGCGACCTGCTGGCCCTCGTGCGCCACCTGGGTGGCCCCGCGGTCCTCGTCGGGCACTCGCTCGCGGGCGGCGCCGTGACGATCGCCGCCGCGCAGGCGCCCGACCTCGTCGCGGGCGTCGTCGAGCTCGCGCCGTTCACGCGCCGCCAGACGACGAGCCTGCGCGACCTGCGCGTCGCCCGGTACCGCCGCGGCATGACGCGCCTGGCCCTGACCGCCGCGCTCGGCTCGGTCACGTGGTGGCACCGGTACCTCGACCTGGCCTACCCCACCAGGCCCGCCGACTGGGCCGAGCAGCTGCGCGGCAACGCCGACGAGCTGCGCCGCCCGGGCCGGATGCGCGCGTTGCGGCGCATGGGCTCGTCCAGCCCGGCCGACGCGGGCGAGCACCTGGGCCGCCTGACCCGCCCCGCGCTCGTCGTCGCCGGGACGCTCGACCCCGACTGGGCGGACCCGCGCGCCGAGGCGGAGGCCGTCGTCGCGGCCATGCCCGACGGGATCGGCCAGGTCGCGGTCATCGAGGGCGCCGGGCACTACCCGCACACTCAGCTGCCCGACGAGACGCTCGCGCTGCTGCTGCCGTTCCTCGCCAGCACGCTCGCGGGACAGCCGCGTGCCTAGGGCGGGGCTCGACCCGGACGTCGTCGTCGCGGCCGCCGCGGACCTGGCCGACGAGGTCGGCCTGCCGGACGTCACCATGAGCCTGCTCGCGCAGCGCCTGGGCGTGCGCGCACCGTCGCTCTACAAGCACGTCGAGGGGCAGGCCGACCTCCAGCGCCGCATCGCGACACTCGCCTTGACGGAGCTCGGCGCGGCCCTGCGGGACGCCCTGCAGGGCCGTTCGGGACGCGACGCGCTCGCCGCCGCCGCGCACACGCTGCGCCGGTACGCCGCCGCGCACCCCGGCAGGTACGCGGCGACGGTCCGGGTGGACGCCGACGAGACGGAGGCGCCGCTGGTGGCCGCGGGCGACCGCGTGCTCGAGTCGCTCGCGGCCGCCGTCGCGGCCTACCCGGTGGACCCGGCCGACACCGTGCACGTGCTGCGCATGGTCCGCAGCCTGTTCCACGGCTTCGCCGTCATCGAGGTCGCCGGCGGGTTCCAGCTCGACACCGACCGGGACGCGAGCGTCGAGTGGTTCGTCGACTTCGTCGACCGGGGGCTCAGCGGGCGCTGAACGCCGCGTCGAACGCCGCCGCGGGCGCGTCGAACGCGTTGCGCCGCACGAACTCCAGCGCCTCCGGCGCGCCGACGAGGCGGTCCATCCCGGCGTCCTCCCACTCCACCGAGATGGGCCCGTCGTAGCCGATCGAGTTGAGCGCGCGGAACGCCGCCTCCCACGGCACGTCCCCGCGACCCGTCGACACGAAGTCCCACCCGCGGCGCAGGTCCGCCCACGGCAGGTGCGAGCCGAGGCGGCCGTTGCGGCCGTTGCCGAGCCGGAGCTTCACGTCCTTGCAGTCGACGTGGTAGATCCGGTCGCGGTGCTCGAGGATGAAGTCCACCGGGTCGAGGTCCTGCCACATGAAGTGGCTCGGGTCCCAGTTGAGCCCGAACGCCTCGCGGTGGCCGATCGCCTCGAGCGTGCGCTGCGTCGTCCAGTAGTCGTACGCGATCTCCGAGGGGTGGACCTCGTGCGCGAACCGCACGCCCACCTCGTCGTACACGTCGAGGATCGGGTTCCACCGGTCCGCGAAGTCCTGGTAGCCCGCGTCCACCATCTCGGCCGAGGCCGGCGGGAACATCGCGACGTACTTCCAGATCGACGAGCCCGTGAACCCGACGACCGTCTTCACACCCAGCTTCGCGGCCAGGCGCGCGGTGTGCTTCATCTCCTCCGCGGCCCGCTGCCGCACGCCCTCGGGGTCGCCGTCGCCCCACACCACGTCGGGCAGGATGTCGCGGTGCCGCTGGTCGATCGGGTCGTCGCACACGGCCTGGCCCTTGAGATGGTTGGAGATCGCCCACACCTTGAGGCCGTAGCGCTCCAGAATCGCGAGGCGGTCGGCGACGTAGTCGTCGTCGTCCCAGCGCCACGGGTCCAGGTGGTCGCCCCAGCACGCGATCTCGAGGCCGTCGTAGCCCCAGCCGGACGCGAGCCGCGCCACCTCCTCGAACGGCAGGTCGGCCCACTGGCCGGTGAACAGGGTGACGGGGCGGGTCATCGCACATCCTCCTGAGACGTCGGGACGGGGGTCCAGCGGGACTCGTCGGCGGCGGACCGCTCGACGGCGTCCAGGACGAGCTGCACCTGCAGCCCGTCGGCGAACGTGGGCCGCGGGTGCTCGCCCGCGACGATGCCGCGCACCAGGTCCACGGCCTGGTGCGTGAACGCGTGCTCGTAGCCCAGGCCGTGGCCCGCAGGCCACCACGCCGCGACGTACGCGTGCTCGGGCTCGGTCACGACGATGCGGCGGAACCCGGCCGTCGCGGCGGGCTCGGTCGCGTCGAAGAAGTGCAGGACGTTCATGTCCTCGAAGTCGAACGCGAGCGACCCGGTCGAGCCGTTGACCTCCAGTCGGATCGCGTTCTTGCGGCCGTACGCGAAGCGCGTCGCCTCGAACGTCGCCAGGCCACCGCCCGACAGCCGGCCGAGGAACGCCGCGGCGTCGTCCACGGTCACGGGTCCGGTCGCGCCGCTCCCCGACGACGCTCCGGACAGGCCCGTGAACTCGTCGGCCACCGGACGCTCGTGCACGAACGTCTCGAGGACCGCGCTCACGCCCGTCACCGACTCGCCCGTGATGAACTGCGCGAGGTCGACCACGTGCGCGCCGATGTCCCCGAGCGCACCCGACCCGGCCTTCTGCCGGTCGAGCCGCCAGGACAACGGCACCTGCGGGTCCGCGATCCAGTCCTGCAGGTACTGCGCACGCACGTGCCGCACCTGCCCGATCCGCCCGTCGACGACGAGCTGCCGCGCGAGCTGGATCGCCGGCACGCGGCGGTACGTGAAGCCGACCATCGCCACCAGGTCGGGACGCGCCGCGGCGGCGGCCGCCATGACCCGCGCGTCCTCGACGGTGTTGGCGAGCGGCTTCTCGCACAGGACGTGCTTGCCGGCCTCCAGCGCCGCCACGGCGATCTGGGGGTGCGTGTCGCCCGGCGTGCAGACGTCCACCAGGTCGACGTCGTCGTGCCCGACGAGCGCGCGCCAGTCGGTCACCGCCGCACGCCACCCCAGCCGCTCGGCCGCCGCGCGCACCTTCGTCTCGTCACGCCCCGCGACCACCGCCATGTCGACCTCCGCCGGCAGGTCGAAGAAGCGCGGTGCGGTCCGCCACGCGTGCGAGTGGGCGGCCCCCATGAAGGCGTAGCCCACCATCCCCACGCCCAGGCGCGGTCGTCGCATCTCGGTCACGTCCCCTCCTCGGGACCCGGGTGGGGCGACCGTCGGGCCGCCCCACCCGGTGTGGTTCTCAGGACTCGAAGGCCGTCGGCAGGTACTGGTCGACGTTCGCCTTGGTAACGACGGGCGCGTACAGCTGGATGGTGCGCGGCACCTCCACCTCGACGAGGTCGCTCATCGACTTGCCCTGCACCAGGAGCCGGGCGAGCTTGATGCCGTCGGCCGCCTGCGTGGACGGGTAGACGACCGTCGCCTTGAGCACGGAGTCGTCGGCCTTGATGGCCTCCATGACGTTCTTCGAGCCCGCACCGCCGACCATGAAGAACTCGTCGCGGCCCGCGGCCTCGATCGCCGCGAGCACGCCGACGCCCTGGTCGTCGTCGTGGTTCCAGATCGCGTCGAGCTGCGGCGCGGCCTGCAGCAGGTTCGCCGCGGCGGCCTCGCCGCCCTGGACCGTGAAGTCCGCGGCGACCCGGTTGTCGACCTTGAGGCCGCACTCCGCGAGCGCGTCGGCGAAGCCCTGGCTGCGGTCCTGCGTGAGCGGCAGCGAGTCGATGCCGGCGATCTCCGCGACCTTCGCGCCCGCCTTGCCGCCGAGCTGCTCGCAGATGTACCGGCCCGCGCTGATGCCCATGCCGTAGTTGTCGCCGAGCACGGTGGTGCGGGCGGCGGTCGGGTCGTCGAACTCACGGTCGACGTTCACGACGACGATGCCCGCCTGCATGGCCTTGATGGCCACCTCGGTGAGCGCCGCGCCGTCGAACGGCAGCAGGACGATCGCGTCGACCTTGTCGTTGATGAACTGCTCGACCTGGCTGATCTGCAGGTTCACGTCGTTCGTGCCGTCGGCGACCTTGAGGTCGATGTCGTCGTACTGCGCGGCGAGGTCCTTCGCGGACTTCGTGATCGAGCCCATCCAGCCGTGGTCCGCGGCCGGGGCGGAGAAGCCGATGACGACCGTGTCGCCCTTCTCGTCGTTCTCGCCGGCCGCGACCGGAGCGGCCTGCGTGTCGTCGTCGGACTTCGTGGGCTCGTTGGACGTGCAGCCGGTGACGAGCAGCGACGCGGCAGCGAGCGCCCCGGCGGCGGCGAGCCAGCGACGACGGCTCTTGCGTGCGGACATGACGATCCTCCTTGATCGGTGGTGCGCGAGTGACGTGCCGGAGTCGGGACCGGCGGGTGCGGGGGTGTTCTCGTCGTGGCGAGGGGCGGCTACGTGCCGGCCCGGGAACGGTCGGCGAGCCGCTGCTGCAGCAGCACGGCGCCGACGATGATCGCGCCCTTGAACACGGACTGGGCGGAGATCGACAGGTTGTTCTGCGTGAACACGTTGGTCAGCGTCGTGAAGATCAGGACGCCGAAGACGGTGCCGACGATGCTGCCGCGGCCACCCGCCAGGAGCGTGCCGCCGACGACGACGGCCGCGATCGCGTCGAGCTCGTAGAGCATCCCGTTGGTCGAGCTGCCCGCGGTGGTGCGGCCGAGCATCATGACGCCGGCGATGCCCGCGGCCAGGCCGGACAGCGCGAACAGGTACATGGTGTGGCGCTGCACCTTGATGCCCGCGAGGCGGGCCGCCTCGGCGTTGCCGCCGACCGCGACGGTGCGGCGGCCGAACGTCGTCCGGTTGAGCAGCACCCACCCGGCCACCGACACCACGGCGAAGATCCACACGAGCATCGGGATGCCCAGCAAGTCCGCGCGGAAGAAGTCGAGGAAGTCGCGCACCCGGACCACCTGCGTGCGGCGGTTCGCGATGACCTCGGCCAGGCCGCGCGCGGCGACCATCATGGCGAGCGTCGCGATGAACGAGACGACCTTGCCGTACGCGACGAGGATCCCGTTGATCAGCCCCGCGCCGACGCCCACGCCGAGCGCGACGAGCACCATGACGATCCAGTGCGTGTCCTCGGCCATCGTCTGGGTCGCGAGAGTGGACGCCCACACCGACGCGAGCCCGAGCACCGAGCCGACCGACAGGTCGATGCCGCCGCCGGTGATGACGAACGTCATGCCGATCGACAGCACGCCGAGCACCGAGGCGAGGCGCAGGATCGTCAGCAGGTTGTCGACGTTCGCGAACCGGTCGCCGGCGGTGACGACCCCGACGACGCAGATCGCCGCGAGCGCGATGACCAGCCCGAGGTTGCGGCCTGCCGGCCCGTGCAGGAGCCCGGCGCCTCGGCGACGGGCCGGCGCCGGGGGTGCGTCGACGCTGCCCGGGGCGGGCGCGTCGCTGGCGACGTCGTGCTCGCTCATGCGGCACTTCCTTCCATCACGAGGTCGAGCACGCGGTGCTCGTCGATGTCGGCGGCGGGTCCGGAGTGGACCACCCGCCCTTCGGAGACGACGAGCACGCGGTCGGCCAGGCCGAGCACCTCGTCGATCTCGCTCGAGACGACGACCACGGCGGCACCCGCCGCGGTCAGCTCGGCCACGAGCGCGTAGATCTCGGCGCGGGCCCCCACGTCCACGCCGCGCGTGGGCTCGTCGAGGAGCAGGACCTTGCAGCCGTGCACGAGCCAGCGCGCGAGCACGACCTTCTGCTGGTTGCCGCCGGAGAGCGTGCGCGCGTGCCGGGCCACGTCGGCGGGCCGCACCTCGAGCGCCTCGACCTGGGCGCGTGCCTGCTCGCGCTCGGTGGCCTCGTCGAGCAGCCCGCCGCGCGCGGTGCGCGCGAACGTCGAGAGCGTGATGTTGCGGTAGACGGGCTCGTCGAGCAGCAGCCCCTGGCTCTTGCGCTCCTCGGGGCACAGCCCGATCCCGGCGGCGACCGCGTCGGCCACCGAGCCGGTGCGCACGCGCCGCTCGCCGACACGCACGGTCCCGCTCGTCGCGCGACGCGCGCCGAACACCGTCTCGAGGATCTCGGAGCGGCCCGAGCCGACGAGTCCCGCGAGACCGACGACCTCGCCTGCGCGCACCGAGAACGAGACGTCCTCGAACGCGCCCTTCAGGCCGAGGTCAGCGACCTCGAGCACGACGGGCGCGTCGTCGGCCACCGGCTCGCGACGCGGGATCGCGTACTCGACCGTGCGGCCCGTCATGAGGCGGATGAGGTCGGGCGTCGGGGTGGTCGCCGGCAGGCCGGTCGCGACCGTCCGGCCGTCCTTGAGGACGGTGATCCGGTCGCCGATCTGGCGGATCTCCTCGAGGCGGTGCGAGATGTAGACGACGGACACGCCCTGGGCGGTGAGGTCGCGCACGACCCGGAACAGGTTGGCGACCTCCTCGGAGTCGAGGACCGCCGAGGGCTCGTCCATGACGATCACGCGCGCGTCGTGCGACAGGGCGCGCGCCATGCTGACGATCTGCTTGCCCGCGGCGGACAGCCGGCCGACCTCGCGGTGCGGCGGGATCGACGCGTGCCCGAGGCGCGCCATGAGCTCGCGCGTGCGCTGCGCGACCTCGCGGCGCCGGGTGAACCCGCCGCTCGACAGCTCGTGGCCGAGGTAGATGTTCTCGGCGACCGACAGCCCGTCGACGACGTCGAGCTCCTGGTACATGGTCGCGATGCCGAGGCGCAGGCCGCTCACGGGGTCGGCGATGGTGACCGGGCTGCCGTCGATGAGGACCTCTCCGGCGTCCGGCTGGTGCGCGCCCGCGAGCACCTTGATGAGCGTGGACTTGCCCGCGCCGTTCTGGCCGAGCAGGCAGTGCACCTCGCCGCGGCGCACCTCGAGGTCCACGCCGTCGAGGGCGCGGGCGCCCGGGAAATGCTTGACGATGCCGCGCATGGACAGCAGCGGCGCTGTTTCCGTTCGGTCCTCGTTGACCATGCGCCGAACCTAGGGATACTTCTGCTGTTCGTCAAGCAAAAGTTGACGAGCGCGTGGTGTCGTTACAGGATCGCGACCAACAAAAGGGTGGCGCGGGCAACTGGGACGAACAGCGCCGCGACCAGCCGGAACGGGATGGTTCACTGTGCGCATGGCCGAGCCGACGAGAGCCGCGCCGCGACCCGCGGGCGTCGGCGAGCTGTTCCAGCTCCTGCGCGACGGCCGTCCGCGCACGCGCTCCGACCTCGCGACCGTGACCGGTCAGTCCCGCTCGACGATCGCGGCGCGCGTCGACGCGCTGCTCGCCTCGGGCCTCGTCGCACCCGCCGGCGAGGCGACCTCGACCGGGGGCCGCCCGCCCGCGACGTTCGCGTTCAACCCCGCAGCGCGCGTCGTCCTCGCCGTCGACCTGGGCGCGACGCACGCGCGACTCGCCGTCACCGACCTCGCGGGCACCGTCCTCGCCGAGCACGGCGAGGCGATCTCGATCGACGCCGGCCCCGAGCCCGTGCTCACGCGTGTCGTCGAGATCGGCCGCACGCTGCTGACGCAGGCCGGGCGCGTGCCGGGCGACCTCGCGAGCGTCGGCGTCGGGCTGCCCGGACCCGTCGAGCACTCCACAGGACGCCCGATCAACCCGCCGATCATGCCCGGCTGGGACGACGCGGACGTGCCCGGGATCCTGTCCGCGCGGCTCGACGCGCCCGTGCTCGTCGACAACGACGTCAACCTCATGGCGCTCGGCGAGCACACCGCGCGCTGGCGCACCGTGGACCACCTGCTCTACGTCAAGGTCGCCACCGGCATCGGCGCGGGCATCATCCTCGACGGGTCGCTGGCGCGCGGCGCGCAGGGCTCGGCGGGCGACCTCGGGCACATCGCCGTGCCCGGCGGCGTGGACCGGCAGTGCCGCTGCGGCAACACCGGGTGCCTCGAGGCCGTCGCGAGCGGGCCGGCGATCGCCGCCGACCTCACGGCCGCCGGCGTCCCCGCCTCGACCAGCAGCGACGTCGTCGCGCTCGTGCGCTCTGGGAACGTCGAGGCGAACCGCGCCGTGCGCGACGCGGGCCGCAGCATCGGCGGGGTGCTCGCGGCGTGCGTGAGCATGCTCAACCCGTCGGTGATCGTGGTCGGCGGCCAGGTCGCCGGCGCCGGGGAGCACCTCATCGCGGGCATCCGCGAGGTCGTCTACAGCCGCTCGCTGCCGCTCGCGACGCAGCACCTGCGCATCGCGGGGACCCGCACCGGCACCGAGGCGGGCGTGCTCGGCGCGAGCGCGATGGCCGCCGAGCACGTGCTGTCGGCGTCCGCGATCGACACGCTCGTCGGCTGACCACCCCGTCCTGCGCCCCGAGAGCCCGACGGGTCGCGTCGTCCCTCTTGACGCTCCGCTTGCTATTTGCAAGTGTGGCTTCGTCCACGTATGTCCGAAGCCAGGGGAGCCCACGATGACCGGGATGTTCGTCAACCTGCCCGTGACCGACCTCGAGCGCGCCAAGGCGTTCTACGAGGCCCTCGGGTTCACCATCAACCCGCAGTTCACCGACCACAACGCCGCGTGCGTCGTCGTCGAGGAGGGCCACAGCTACTTCATGATCCTGGTCCGCGAGTTCTTCCAGACCTTCACGGACAAGCCCCTCGGCGACCCGCGCGAGGCGCCCTGCAGCGCGACCGCGATCTTCTTCGACTCCCGCGAGGACGTCGACGCGACCGCCGCCGCCGGGCTCGCCGCGGGCGGCACCGAGGACCAGCCCGCGACCGACCTGGGCTTCATGTACCAGCGCCAGCTCACCGACCCCGACGGCAACCTCATCGAGCTCGGCTGGATGGACCCCGTCGCCGCCGCGCAAGGCCCCGAGGCCTACGCCGCCCAGCAGGCCTGAGGCTCCGTGGCTGCACGCGACTACGGGCAGTACTGCGGCCTCACCCGAGCCCTCGAGCTCGTCGGTGAACGCTGGGCGCTGCTCATCGTGCGCGACCTGCTCGTCGGGCCGCGTCGCTACGGCGAGCTCGCCGCGGGCCTGCCCCGCATCCCGAGCAACATCCTGGCGACGCGGCTCAAGGAGCTGCAGGGAGCGGGCATCATCCGACGCGTCCCGCACTCGCGCGTCGTCGTCTACGAGCTCACCGGCTACGGCCGCGAGCTCGAGCCCGTGGTGCTCGCGCTCGGGGCGTGGGGGTTCAAGGCCATGGGCGAGCCGCGCCCCGAGCAGGTCGTCACCCCCGACTCCATGACCATGGCGCTGCGCACCGCGTTCCGCCCCGACGTCGCCGCCGACCTGCCCGCGACGACGTACGGCACCCAGCTCGGCCCCGCCGAGCTGCTCGTCCACGTCGACGGCCCCCGGCTCGACGTCGTGCGGGCCGATGGCGACCTCACCGCCGCCGACCTCGCGTTCTCCGCCGGCCCGCAGATCCGCCACCTCATCTCCGGCGAGCTCACCCCCGACCACGCCCTGGCGACAGGCGTCGTCCAGGTCCTCTCGGGCCCCGAGACCCTCCTGACCCGCTTCGCCACCACCTTCCACCTGGCCGCCTGACCGCCTGACCGCATACCCCCCGCCGAGTGCGCACGTCCCGCACAGAGCGCGCACGTCCGCCACTCGCCGAGCTCAACTGGCTGGGCCCACTCCTCGGCAGCCGACGCCAGGGAACGCACGAGCCAGCCGAGCACTGCAGAGTCCTCTTCTGCGAGGACCTGGTCGGGCTCCGTGATCGTGACGACGTACCCCTCGCCCGCCGGCAGGCTCTCGAGCTCGGCGATGCATTCACTGAACGCGTCCTCGTTCTCTCCGAAGTAGAGCGGGAACTGCATCGCCGCGGCGAACTCGTCGAACACGCCGCCGAGCGTCCGCATCTTGCGGCCGCGGACCACCCGTGCGGTCAAGCCGGACTCGACCCAGCCCATCACGGCGGACCCGATCGACTGAGGGTCAGGCTCCGGAGATCGTCTGCGGTGTTTGCGGCAACTACGTCGCCCGGAGCGGACGCGGACCTCCCCCACGACGCCGCTCCCGACCCCGGCGGTGAACCCCGCCCGACCGCCGCCACACTGTCCGGCGACGACAACAGCGCAGGGCCGTCGTAGGCGTACGCGGCGGCGTCGTAGGCGAACCCCGACGGTGTGGCCGTAGCGGGCGACGCTGCGAGAAGGACGAGCCCGAGCGCTGAGATCGCGCCGATGATCAAGGCGCGCCACGTAGAGCGCGCGGACCGACATAGAACTGACGATCATGCTTCCACCGTCCGCCAGCGCTCAGCGAAACGGGGCGGGAACATGTCCCAGCTGGGCGCCAAGGTCCCAGCCGGCCGGGCGCTCGTCGGGGCTTGCCCACTCTGCACCGCTCGTGACCCACGCCTCTCGGAATCGCCGTGCACCCGCAGGCGTCGCGTCCTGGTATCCGAACTCGACTCCACAGCATGGGCAGTAGTCGTAGAGGGGCGTGGTGCCGTCGGGCCCCCACGGCGGCTCACGGAGTTCGAGCCCGCACACGCGACAGCGCATGAAGTCGTCACTGGGCATTGAAGTAGTCCAGGTTGGTCGGGTACCCGTGCTGAGCCGGGTCGGGGCGGAAGTAGGTCCGAGGCGCGCCCGAGGAGTCCATCACGCCGAACGTGTTGGAGCCCGGGTTGTAGCGCACGACATCGCCGTTCGTGCGAAGCCGCGTAAGCGTGCCCGACGGTGGCGACCGCAGGAAACTCTGAGCGTCGGCGACGTACTCGAGGGAGTTGTTGATCCCAGGGAAGTCCGCGCCGTGGTCGTTGAAGTGTCGGAGCGCGTTTGCCGGAGCGGAGTCGCTCTTCCCGGCGGTCCAAAGCGGGGAGCTGATCCGCTCGGACGTAGTCCCAGTGTTGGCGGCGACGTCGCAGTTGTGGACGAGGATAGGGGTGCTCGAGGCCGGTGGGCCGCGGGCCGGGTCGGTGGTGGTCGGGGTGCTGGCGAGCACGAAGTAGGTGTGCAGGTCGGAGACCGTCAGCGTGTACGCCGGGGCCAGCAGTGGCTCGTCGTCCACGACCGCGTCGACCGTGGCCGTGCGACCGTCGGACGTGAGCACCAGCTCACCAGGGCTCAGGTGGTCGGCACGCTCGTAGCGCTGGTCGCTCACCGACCAGAACGGGTGGTCCTCGGTGGTGCGCAGCTGCGCACCGTCGATCACCAGCACGATCAGCGCGTCCTGATGCTCGTGGACCGCCTCGACCTGCTCCCCGCGCTGCTTGCCGGCCTGCGGGTCTGCGGCCATGACCTCGTCGCCGACCTTCAGCTCGTCGATCCGCACGCTCGCCCCACTGGCCAGCAGCACACGCGTGTCACCCGAGAACGACAACCGGCACGCGGCACCCTCCGGCACCCTCGGCGACGAGCCCGACGGCTTCGCCTTCGCCGCCGACCCCGCCTTGGCCGCACCTCGCGCAGCAGGCGCCGCCGCCGACGACGTCTTCGCCGACACGCTCTTGACCGCCGACGACAACGACGAGCCCAGACGCCTCGCAGCAGGGGCGGCGAACTTCGCCGCTGCCTTGCCCAGGCCCGCGCCCAGCAGACCCGACGCGCCACCGACGACCGAGTCGAAGGCGGCGACCACGTCGTCGTCCTTGAGCTCCTTGAGCACCGACATCGACGTGAACCGCCAGAACATGCGGGAAGAGAAGTCCCCGGTGCAGCTCGCGTCGTCGGCGGGCCGGCAGCGACCGACGCCCTCGGAGGCGGACGTCCGGTGCAGCGGCGGGAACGACGACCGCAGCACCGTCCAGTCGTTGCGGACGATCCCGGAGATCGGCGGGTCGATCACGACGGGCCACGTGGTCGATGCGTCCTCGAGCATGGCTTGGTCGGCGGCGAGGAAGGCGGTGCCGCGCTCCGTGGCCGTGGCGTGCAGCTCGGCGCGGGAGTCCCCCGGCGCGGGCGACAGCACCGCACCTTCGTGACCCTCGTCGTCGCTCGTCGGACGGGCGGTGCCGTCTGCGAGCGCGAGGCCCGAGTACTCGAGCGCGCCGGGCTCTCCGGCCCCGGCGCTGTCCCACTGGTACGCAGCCCCGCCTGCGAGCACGGTCGCGCCGGTGCCGTCCACCACGGTGAACCCCACGTCCGCGGGATGCACCGACAGACCGTCTTCGGCGACGACCTCGAAGCCCAGTCCGTCCGCGCCCGCCGCGGCGCGCACCTGCTCGTAGGCCTCGCGGTCCCGCAGCTCGATCGCGGGCGTCACGCCCGAGCCGTCCGCGTGCACCTCGACCGTGAGGACCGCCCCGTCGACCGGCTGCCCGGTCGCCGCGAGGAGCGGATACACGACGTGCGTGCCGTCGACGCGCGGGGCACCCAAACTCACAGGAACCGTGAGCGCGACATCGCCCGCCTCGGTCTCGAACGTCACCGCGCGGCCGCGACTGGCGCGCGAGAACGTGATGGGCGTGACCGGGGCGGCCACGCGCAGCACGCCCGTGCCCGGGGCGACGACGACGCGCGGATCGACCGGCTCCCACGCCCCGTTCACGTCCGTCCGGACCGCCCCGGCAGTCACCTCCTGGCGCAGTGTGCCACGAGGGGTCGCGACGAGGGCCGTCCACGGGTCGAGCGCACCCGTCACGACGACGTCGTCGTCGCACCCGTGGGCCGCGGCGACAGCCTCGGCCACCGTCGGCGCCTCACCCGCGGCGCACCGCTGCGCCTCGATGCTCGGCTCGCGGGACGCGGCGACGACACCGACCGCCACTCCCCCCGCGAGAGCGGCCGCGACGATCGCACCCGTGACGCGACGCCCCGGCGCCCGCTTCGCTGCCCCTATGCCACCCCGTCCCAGGCAGAGCAGGAGACAGCCGCGGCAGCCCCCTGCTGGTCGTGCCGTCTCAGGCGGCACCCGCGTCGTAGTCGGGCCCCATCGAGGGCGCGAGGGGACACTAGTGGTCATACGGGTCGCTACCGGTACGAACGGCTCGACGTTCACGTGAACGGACGACCGAGATGACCGACGCAGCCCCGGACGCGACGACCACGTCGTGCCGGACGAGTCGGCCCCACCGGTCTGTGGGTGGAGAAACGCTCGTCTGGCGAGCGCTTCTCCACCCACGAGCACCGCGCTCTCGTCGGACGCGGGCTGGGCCTTGCGGGGCGGGTCAGGCGTGGGCGGCGTCCGGGCGGGGGTGGAGGCGGCGGGCCAGCGCGGAGCGCGGGGGGCGGGCCGTCGGCAGGCGGGAGGAGCAGACCGCGGAGCGGTCGGCGGCGGCGCGGGCGGTCTCGCGGAGGCGGATCGCGCGGGCCGCGGACTGGTGTGCGAGGAACGCCTGCGCGACCCCGACGAGCGCGGCGTGCCGGTGGAAGCCGTCCTCGGACCGCCCGCGGTAGTCGTCGAGACCCAGGGAGCCGCTGGTCGGCTCGGCGCTGGCCGGGGCGCGGTCGAGCCAGCTGGCGAGGTGCTGCGCGAGGTCCGTGTCGGCGGGCCCGCCCGCGACGAGCCAGAGCTGCTGCGGCCACGGCCGCCGCGGGTCGCCGAGGCACACGAGCTCGGCGAGCAGGGGCGGCAGCCCGCGAGCGCCCACGCCACCCGTGCGCTCGGGGACCTGGACGCCGATGCGCGCGACGGCCAGGCGGCCGGGCGCGACGGACACGGCCGTCCCGCTCGCTCGCCGCAGGTCCCGCGTCCACGCCGCGACCTGCTGCGCGGGCATCCACGCCCCGGCGGCGGGCGCGCAACGCGCGTCCGTGACCTGAACGGCCTGCCCTGCGCCGATCCGCAGGGCCACCGGGGCGCCGGGGACGGCGGCCTCGAGGCCGCGCAGCATCGAGGAGACGGAGATCCCGCGCGCGTCGGCGACGAGCGGGACACCGCCGCGGCCGGCGCCGACCGCGTCGCGGTAGGCCTCGACGACGACCGCCTCCGGCACCCGCGCGGACGTGCGGCCGGTGCGCGGGTCCTCGTGCAGCCACCAGGACAGCGGGAGGGCCGTGCCGTCGGTCGCGACCCACAGCCCGTAGGTGCGGCGCGGCTGCGGCACGTCGCCGCTGCCGCGGCGGGCGGGGCGGGCGGGCGTGTCCCGGTGCCGCACGACGAACGCCCGCGGGCTGCTCGTCGGCACCACGTGCTGCGCCAGCGCGCGGCGCACGGTCCGCCACGGCCACGTGGACTCGCTGACGAAGTGGTGCAGGCTCTGCTCGTTGACGTCGGCCCCGGCGGCCGCGGCGATGTTGCGCAGCGACTTGCGGCCGCTCGCGCGCAGCAGCCCGGCGACGTATGCGGCTGCCTTGCGCTGCTGGTCGCGGCGCGGCAGCGCACCGAACACGCTGGCGCAGAACTCCTCGAAGTCCGGTCTGCCGATCAGCTGGGCCGAGACGTGCGATGTCGTGGAAGTCATGACTGCCCCCTGCAGCTCGCCGGGCGGGTGCCCGGCACCGTCGTCCCGTCACGTGGGTCTCACGCACGGGTCCTTGCTCACGTCGTGGCGACCGCCAGGCCACGCTCGACGACCTCGTCGTTCAGCTCCCGGAAGTCGAGCGGCGGCAGCTCGGTGATCAGGTCGACGATCGGGTCCCGGTACTTGCCCGCCATGTAGCGGTAGTTCGCGATGGCGCCTTCCTCGCGCTCGGCGTAGCTCTTCGGGTGCGGCAGGTGCAGCGCGGTGGCCGCGCGCGCGAGCGCGAACGTCGCACCGTCCTGGAACAGCCGGTACGCGAGGTCGATGTCCTCACCGCCCCAGGTCCGGAACGCCTCGTCGAACATCCCGACGCGCCGCAGCTGCTCCGTCGACGCGGACACGTTGCACGTCCAGTACAGGACCCACGGCGCCGGCAGGCCCGCGAGCGCGTCGTCGTAGCGGGCGTAGGAGCGCTCCCGCATGTCGGGCCACACGCCCCGGGCGACGAAGTCCGCGAGCGTCGCGTCGAGGTCCGCGAGGTCGGTCTCGGCGCGCAGCTGCTCCGCGTCGTCGTCGTCCTGCTCGAAGCCGTGGACGTACCCGATCACGGCCGCGGGCCCGTCGGTGCGCTCGTGCGCCTCGAGGTGCGCCCGCACGGCCCCGCTGGTCAGCACCACCCCGCAGTCGACGAACACGCAGATGCCACCGGCGGCGGCGGTGATGCCCGCGTTGCGGGCCGCCGCGACGCGGTAGCCGTCGTCCTCCTGGTAGAGGTAGCGCATCCGCAGCCGGGTCGCGAAGTCGGCCACGACGTCCGGCGTGCCGTCGGTCGACCCGTCGTCGCAGACGGCGACCTCGAACCGGTCCGCCGCCAGGTCCTGCGCGACGAGCGACGTGAGGGTCGCCGCGAGCAGGTCGGCGCGGTTGTAGGTCGGGACGACGACGGTGGCCGTCAGCGGGTGGTCGGTGCGCACGGCGGCCTCCGGTGTCAGTGGGTGGTCGAGGTCAGGGCGGGCTCGGCGGGGCGCGGCGCCGGTCCCGAGCCGCGGCGGGCGACCAGCAGCGGCTCGGCCAGCACGACGACGAGCGCCAGGGTCACGAGCCCGGCCCCCATGAGGGGCACGAGGTGCGGGCCGCCCGCGGCCAGGACGCGGCCGCCGAGGAACGCGCCCGCGGCGATGCCGATGTTGAACGCGGTGCTCACCGCAGCCATCGCGATGTCGGTGTTCCCCGGTGCGACCTGCAGGCCGCGGTGCATGAGCGTCGCCGCGAGCGCACCGAAGCACGCCCCGGTGAGCGCCACGCACGCGACGACGACCGCGGGCCGGTGCCCGAACGCCCACAGCCCGGCGTGCGCGACGGCGAGCCCGATGAGCACGACGACCCGGCACGCCCGCGCGTGCGAGTCGAGGAACCGGCCGACGACCGTCGTGCCCACCACCCCGGCACCGCCCGAGACCGCGAGGACCAGGCTCAGCGACTTCTCGGCGAAGCCGGCGTGGTCGAGCACGTACGGCGCGATGTAGGTGAGGACGGCCATGCCGCCCGCGACGGCGAGGCACGTCGTGACGAGCAGCACGACGAACCGCGAGACGCTGGGCGTCAGCCCGCGCGCCGCACCACCCTCCTCGGGCGCGTAGCGCGGCACGAGCGCGAGCACGGCGACCGCGAGGACGACGCTGACGGCGCCGATCGCCGCGAACGGGACCCGCCAGTCGAGCTGCTGCCCGAGCCACGTCCCGAGCGGGACGCCGAGCACGGGGCCGAGCGCGCTGCCGATCGACAGCCGCGCGACCATGCGCCCACGGACCTCGGGCGGGAACAGCCCGGTCGCGGCCGCGGCGGCGATCGACCAGAACAGGGCGTGGCTGACGCCCGCGAGCACACGGGCCGCGGCGAGCACGCCGAACGACGGGGCGAGCGCCGCGAGCAGGGACGCGGTGGCGAACACGACCAGCGTGACCGTGAGCAGCCCGCGCCGGGGAACGCGGGCGGTCACGCGGGTCAGCGGCAGCGAGAACAGCACGACGACGACCGCGTACACCGTGACGAGCTGGCCGGTCGTCGACTGCTCCACGCCGAGCGAGTCGGAGATCATGGTCAGCAGGCCGCTGGGCAGCGTCTCCGACGTCACGAAGCAGAACGCGCCGGCGGCGAGCACCGTCAGGGCGAGCACCGCGCGTCGCGGTGAGGTCAGGGGCGCCGGCGGCGCGGCGGCACTCGGGGAGGACATGACGGCTCCTTGGTCGGTGGTGGGGTGACGGTCGCGTCAGGCGACCACGGGCGTGCGGCGCGCCTCGCGCAGCGCCGCCGCCCACCACACGAGCTGGTCGAACATCGACTTGGCGGCACCCTCGTAGCGGGCGCCCTCGACGAGCCGGCCCTCGTCGTCGAACCGGTCCCAGACGCCGGAGAACACGACCTGCTTGCGGATCGTGTGGACCTGGAGCTCGGTGAACACCTGCCGCAGCTGCTCGACGCTGCGCGACCCGCCCGCGGACCCGCCGTAGGAGACGAAGCCGAGCGCCTTGCCCGCCCACTCCTCGAGCACGGTGTCGACGACGATCTTCAGGTACCCCGGGTAGCCGTGGTTGTACTCGGGCGTGACGACGACGAACGCGTCGGCCGCGCCGATGCGGGCGCGCAGCGCCTCGGTGTCCCCCGAGCCGTCGAGCGTCACGGGCACGTGCACGTCGACGAGGTCGAGCACGTCGACCTCGAACCCGCCGTGCGCCTCGAGCTGCTCGCGCACCCACCCGGCGACGACCGGGCCGAACCGCTGCTCGCGCACGCTCGCGACGACGAGGGCGACCTTGAGCTGACTGGACATGCGACTTCCCCCTGGTGCTCCTGCTGGTTCGGTACGGCTACCCCTGCGGGGCGGGCCCTGTGCTGGTCCGGACGACGAGATCGGTCGGCAGCGTCACGCGCGCGGCCTCGACGAGCGGGTCGACGAGCATGCGGGCCATGAGGCGGCCCTTGTCCTGGACCGGCTGACGCACGGTCGTGAGGCCGAGCCCGGCCGCGCGCGGCACGTCGTCGAAGCCCGTGACGGAGACGTCCCGACCGGCGACGAGGCCCCGCTCACGCAGCTCGTCGAGCACGCCGAGGGCGAGCACGTCGGTGGTCGCGACGATCGCGGTCGGGGCGAGCGGGAGCCCGAGCGCGAGCGCGGCCGCGGCGCGGCCGGCCGCGGGCGTGTTCTGGCCCGCGGAGACCGTGGCGACCTGCGCGCCGGCGCCCAGACCGACCTCGGCGCCGCGCGCCCGCAGCCGCGCGTACGGGAAGATCCGCGGGTCGTCGGGGTCGGCGAGCGCGACGTCGTCGTCGTCCATGCTGTCCGCGACGACGACGACGCGCCGGTGCCCGAGGCCGCGCAGGTGCGCCCCGACGACGACCGCGGCGTCGTGGTCGTCGACGAGCACGCACGGCCCGTCGCCGTCGACGGTCCCGACGACCGGGACGCCGCGCTCGGCGAGGACGCGCAGCACCGGGTGCGTGGGGTCGACGCCGTCGGCGATCACGCCGTCCAGCGCGGCCTGGCGCACGGACTGCAGCAGCCGCAGCTCCTCGTCGCGCGAGTAGGTGCGCGACACGACGTGCGGACCGACGGGCATGAGCAGCACGTTGGTCGCCTGCTCGCTCGCGACCTGCGCGATGCCGGTGAGCAGGTCGAGGCAGTACGGGTCGCTGAACGCGTACGTGAGGTCCTGCGCGAACAGCACGCCGACCGACCCGGTGCGGCGGCTGCGCAGCGAGCTCGCGATCGGGTTGGGACCCGGGTAGCCGAGGCGGTCGGCGGCGTCGAGCACGCGCTCGCGCACCGCGGGGGTCATCTGCTCGGGCCGACGGTAGGCGTTCGACACCGTCGACGGCGAGACCCCGGCCGCGGCGGCGACGGTCTTGATGCTGGGACGCTCGCCCACCGTGACCTCCCCTGTCCGCACTCGGCCGCTCGTCTGCTGGATCGTTCTAGTAGATCGTATTACTGGATCGTTGCACCGGCACCCCGGCAGGGTCAACACCCGTCCGGCACGCGACCTGACAGACGCGTCCGGAGCCCCGCCGTACCGCACGGCGGCGCCGCTACTGTGGCGGCCCGTCCGAACGGCGAGGTCAGGGGGACGACGTGGCGACGTTCGTGTGGGCGTGCTTCGACGGCGGCGGGAACGTGCCGCCGAGCGTGGGGATCGCGCACGCGCTCACCGCGCGCGGGCACCGGGTCGTGTTCGCCGGTCGGCCCGAGATGGCGCCGCGCGTGACGGCCGCGGGGCTGCCGGCGACGGTCCTCGAGTCGTCCTACGCGCACGCCGAGGCCTACGCGTGGCACCCGCGGGGCCGCCTGTTCAGCTACCTCACCGACCCGGCGGTCGGCGACGAGGTGCTCGCGGTCGGCGCGGACGAGCACGCCGACGTGCTCGTCGTCGACGCGATGTTCGGCGCCGCGCTCGACGCCGCACCCCGAGCCGGGGTCCCGGTGGCCGTCATGCTCCACACGTTCCTGCACCGCACGATCGACGGCTGGGAGACGCTCATGGGCGACCAGGCCGCGGCGCGGCACCGCGCCGGTCTGGGCGCCATGGCCGACGTGCGCACGCTGTGGGGACGCGCCGACGCGCTGCACGTCAACGCGCTCGAGGAGTTCGACTCCCCCGCCCGCTCGCCGTGGCCCAACGCGCGCCACGGCGCGCCCGTGCTCGCACTGGACTCGCGCGCCAAGCCCCTGGGCACCGCGCACGACGACCGCCCGCACGTCGTCGTGAGCTTCAGCACCGCGGTCGCGCAGTCGTCGGTCGGCAAGCTCCAGCGCACGCTGGACGGCCTGGCCGGCCTGCCGGTCCGGGTGACCGCGACCGTCGGCGCCGTCCCGCCCGAGTCGCTCGTCGTGCCGCCCAACGCCACGGCGGTCGCGTTCGCCGACCACGGCCGCCTCATGCAGGACGCCGCTCTCGTCGTCACGCACGGCGGGCACGGGACCGCGATGCGCGCGCTGCGGCACGCGGTGCCGGTCGTCTGCCTGACGGGGCGCGCCGAGGACCAGGAGGGCGTCGCCGCGCTCGACCAGCCGCGCGTCGCCGCGTTCCTCGAGGAGCGGGGCGCCGGGCGCTCGCTGCCGGCCGACGCCCCGGCGCAGGACGTCGCCGCCGCGGCCGGCGCGGTGCTGACCGAGGCGTCCTACGCGGCGGCCGCCCGCCGGCTGGCCGCCGCGCTACAGACCCGCGACGGAGCCGCGGAGGCCGCCGACCGGCTCGAGGGGCTCCTGACCACCTGATCGTCGGCCCCGCGGGCCGGCGTCGCCGTCCCGGCCCCCGTACGCCCACGCCACGGCGTCGCGCAGCAGCCGGCCGCCGTCGAGGGTCAGCACCGACTCGGGGTGGAACTGCAGCGTCGAGAAGAACGGGCCGCGCAGCGCGTGCACCTCCGCCCCGCGGCGCGCCACCTCGACGTACCCGACGTCCGGCACCTCGAACGAGTCGACATGGGACTGCGCCACGTAGCTGTTGTAGAACCCGACCGTCTCGCGCGCACCGAACAGGTCGACCTCGCTCTGCAGACCCTGGCGCGCGCAGTCGTGCGCCACGACCCGCAGCCCGAGCAGCCCCGCCGTGACCTGGTGCCCCAGGCACACCGCGACGAACGGCGAGCGGCGCGCCAGCAGCCGGGAACCCGCGGCACGCAGCGCACGCACGCGCTCGTCGTCGTCCGCGCGCGGGTCACCCGGGCCCGGCCCGAGCAGGACGACGTCCGCGTCCGCGAGCGCCGCGTCCAGGTCCCGCCCGGGCCCCGCGACCTGGGCCGCGGGCACGATCCGGGTGTCCCACCCGCCGTCGGTGAGCAGGCAGGCGAGCATGTGCGTGAACGTGTCCTCCGCGTCCAGCACCAGTACCCGCCCGGGCGCGCGGCCCGCCCTGCCCGCCGCCGACGAGCGCGTGCTCGCACGGCGACCGCCGCCGGCCGGCCGCCAGAAGTCCGCGATCCGCCGCCCACGGCGGTCGAGGGCGGCGAGCACGTCGGGGTGCGACGCGAGCGGGCCCGCGGCCCCCACGTCGAACCCGCCGAGCACGCCCGCGACCTTGGTGCGGGTCTCCGCGGCCTCCGCGCACGGGTCGGAGTGACGCACGAGCGTCGCACCCACCCCGATCGTCATGCGACCGTCGGCACGCACGTCCGCCGTCCGGATGAGGATGGCCGAGTCGACGCTCGCGTCGCCCGTGGCGTCCCGCCCGACGAGCGCCGCGAAGCCGCTGTAGTAGCCCCGGCCGCGTCGCTCGTGCGCCGCGATCACCCGGCACGCGTTCTCGATCGGGCTGCCCGTGACCGTGGGCGCGAGCATCGTCTCGCGCAGCAGCGTCGGCACGTCCACCTCGGCCGTGCCCTCCACGAGGTACTCGGTGTGCGCGAGGCTCGCCATCTCCCGCAGGTACGGGCCGCGCACGTGCACGTCGCGGCACAGCCGCGACATCATCTTGATCTCCTCGTCGAGCACCATGTTGAGCTCGTCGGTCTCCTTGGTGTCGCCCAGGAAGCCGAGCACGCCCTCCAACGTGGGCCCCGACGAGGGGTAGCGGTACGTGCCGCTGATCGGGTTCATGGTGGCCGTGCCCGCACGCAGCGTCACGTGCCGCTCGGGGCTCGCGCCGACGAACGTGCGCGGGCCCGTGTGGATCACGAACGTCCAGTACGCACCCGCCTCGCGCAGAAGCAGCCGGCGCAGCGCGGCCGCGGCGGCGACCACCGGGGTGCGACCGTCCGAGACGTGGCCCTCCCACGAGCGGTGCACGACGAAGTTCGCGCCGGACCCCGTGTCGATCTCGTCGCGCAGGACCGTCGAGACGAGGTCGGCGTACTGCTCGTCGGTGACGTCGAAGTCCCCGACGACGACCGCGGGCCTGCCCGGCAGCGCGCCCACCACGTCGGCCCAGGCGAGCCGGTGGTGCTCCTGGACCGTCAGGCACAGGACCGGCTCGTCGTCGTCGACCGCCGCGAAGCCGCGCTCGGTGACCTGGCGGTACGGGACGACGACCAGCGACTCGAGCGACTCGCCCGGGCCGCGGCGGCTGCACGCCGTGCCGTGCAGCGGGAGGTCGTGCAGCCGCCGCGCCTCGAGGACGTCGCCGACGAGCAGGTCGACGACGTCCTCGCCGTGCGCGGGCCGGTGCACGAGCGCGAACGGGCGGGTGCCGTCCGCCAGGAGCGCACCCAGGAGCTCGGCTGCGGTCATCCGACCACGTCCGCGGTGGTCGTCACGACCGCGCACCGGTCCGCCGCCCAGTCCAGGGCGAGCCGGTGGTACGCGAGCGAGAAGTCCGCGATCGCGTCCCCGACGACGAACGGCTGGATGTCGTGCTGGAACGCGTCGGCGGCGGTCATGAGCACACCGACGTGCGCGTACACGCCGCACACCACGAGCTGGTCACGCCGCGCCTCGCGCATCCGGTCGAGCAGCGGTGAGCGCACGAACGCGCTGTAGCGCCACTTCGTGAGCACCCAGTCCTGCGCCCGCGGCGCGAGCGCGTCGACCACCGCGCGATCGTCCGGCACGGCGCGCATGCCCGGACCCCACACGTCCGCGAGCAGGCCGCGCTCCTGCGGGCTCATCGAGCCCGGCTGCGCGGTGTACGCCACCGGGACACCGCTGCGCCGCGCCCAGGCGAGCAGCGCGGCGACCCGGTCGACGAGCGTGTCGGCCAACGGCTGCGGCAGCCCGCGCACGAAGTACCGCTGCATGTCGTGGACGAGCAGCACCGCGCGCCCCTCCTCCACCCGCCACGGCATCGTCGAGACGGGGAGCTCGCCGCGCGTCGGCAGCGTGTACGGCTCCATCGTCGGCAGTCCCGGCACGTCAGCGCCCTTCCAGGAGGGCGACGAGCTCGCGGCGCCGCACCTTCGTCGTCGACGTCGTCGGCATCTGCTCGCGCGGGAGCTGCACGCGACGCGTCACGGGCAGGTCCTGCGACGCGAGGGACCAGCGCGTCGGGTCGAGCGGTCGGCCGTCGCGCGTGCACAGCACCGCGGTGGGGCCCTCACTGAGCTCGACGACGACGATCTCGGCGACCTCGGGCAGCCGCACCAGCAGCCGGTCCTCGACCTCGAGCGTGCTCGGCACGCCGTCGATCAGGTCGATCTCGCGGTCCTGCAGGTGCAGGTGGCCGCGCGCGTCCTTGTAACCGACGTCGCCCATGCGCCACCAGCCGTCGTGGACCTGCGCGAGCCAGCGCTCGTGCTCGGCGAGGTACGTCACGATGCGCCCGTCGCTGCGGACCTCGATGTCGCCCGGGTGCTCACGGCTCGGCCGACGGCCGTCCCGCGGCACCACCCGGATCGCGGTGGACAGCGGGAAACCGCGGCCCACGTCGCGCCCCTCGGGCATGCCGCGCCGCCGGTCGTACACCTTCCACGCGATCGGGCCCACCTCGCTCTGCCCGTACATCTGCACGTACACGGGCCGGCGCCGGCGCGAGGCGTGCAGCATCGCCTCGACGGTCCGCGGGTGCGCCGCGTCGAACGTGCTCGAGAACACGCGCACGTCGGCGAGCGGCCGGGCGGGGTGGTCCGCGAGCACCTCCCACGACGTGAACGTGTTCGGGTGCGCCTCGACCAGGCCGGGGCGCACGCGCGCGAGCAGGTCGGCGGCCGCCGCCGGGTCGTCCTCGCGCAGCAGCGCGACGTCGTGCCCGTGCAGCACCGCGATCGGCAGCGCGGTGAAGATCCGCGAGTGCACGAACGACACGTGGATCGCGACCGCCTCGCGGCGCGGCACGAGCCGCGCGAACAGCGACTGCGGGCGGTAGCGCGACTGCATCGTGCGGCGCGTGTGGACCGCGAGCTTCGGCAGCCCGGTCGTGCCCGACGTGTGCGTGACGAACAGCGGCGCGTCGGGCGAGACCTCGACCTCCGGGACGGGCGGCCGGTCCGTCAGGGCCACCAGGTCCACGCCCTCGTGCCACGCCCCGACCGTCAGCAGCGTCGCGACGTGCCCGGCGACGTCGGCCAGCGCCGGCGTCGAGAGCTTGCGCGGGTCGGTCAGCAGGTGCGGGCGACCGAGCCGCTGCACGAGCGCGAACGCCGTCGCCGGCTCGAGCTTGGGCGACAGCAGCACGGGGACGACGCCGATCCGCGCGCACGCGCAGGCCAGGAGCGTCACGTCGACGTTGTCGCTCTTGTAGACGACGATCTGGTCACCCGTGCGCAGGCCCGCGGACCACAGCCGGGCCGAGAAGTCCTCGACGAGGGCCTGCAGGTCCGCCATCGAGAACTCCCGACGGCCGGGTGCCAGGTCCAGGTCGTGGTCCGTGACGACACGGGCGCGCGGGTTCGCGCGGTGACCGCGCGCGAACAGCGTGCCGAGCCGGATCCCCCGGTTCCCGAGGCGCTGGTAGATCACGCGCCCGACCCCGCCCGCGCCGGCTGCGCCTCCAGGACCGCCTTGATGCTCTCCAGGGTGCGGCGCACGTCGTCGACGATCTTGTCGCCCCACTCCCGCACGAACCGCACGCGCGCCTCCTCGTCGAGGTCGGCGACGATCTTGTGGATGCCCTCCGTGGCCCGCGTCATCACGTAGTCGTGCGTCAGCACGCACCCCGTCGCCCCCGGCTCCACGCGGAAGCCCCAGATGCTGTCCTGCGTCGTCCCGGCGTGCGTGCGCATCGCCCACGCGAACCGCACCGGACGCTCGGCCTCCACGACCTCCGCCTCGGTGTACCAGGTGCCGCGCACGAGCGGGGCCCAGCCGACGACGTCCTCCGCCCGGTAGTTCTCACCCCGGAACACCGAGCCCACCGCGCCGGGCTCGCCCGTCCAGACGCCGCCCCGGCACTCGGGGCTCCAGTCGCCGCTGCGCGCCAGGTCGGACACCGCGTCGTACACCTCGTCCGGGGACAGGTCGAGCTCGATGGACTCCGCCGCCGTGAAGAGCGGGCTGCTGTCGATGATCGTCATGGCGCCCGATCGTGCGGACGCCACCTGTGCGCGGCAAGACACCCGCACGCCGCATGTCAGGTCGGGTCGTCGTCCCCGGCGCGCCGCCCCGACCTGACACGCGCGCCGCGCCGACCTGACAGACCCGCACCCCGCCGCACCCGCGCGGGCCCCGCCGGTCGGCATGCTCGGCCGCGATGAGAGCCGCAGTCATCGACCGTCACGGTCCGCCGCAGTGCATCACGCTGCGCGAGCTCCCCGTCCCGACCCCGGGTCCCGACGAGGTGCTCGTGCGCGTCGCCTTCGGCTCCGTGAACCACGTCGACACGTTCGTCCGCAGCGGTGCCTGGCGGACCCCTCTGGCGTTCCCGTTCGTCGTCGGCCGCGACGCCGTCGGCACCGTCGTCGAGGCCGGGGACGCCGCCGCGGCGGAGTTCCGGGCGGGCGACGAGGTCTGGACCAGCTCGCTCGGCTACGACGGGCGCGACGGTGCGCTCGCCGAGCTCGTGCGGGTCCCCCGCGCGCGCCTCTACCGGTGCCCCGCCGGCCTGCCCGCGTCCGAGCTGGTCGCGCTCGCGCACCCCGCGAGCACCGCGTGGCTCGCCCTGTTCCGGCACGGCCACCTGCGCGCCGGGATGCGCGTGCTCGTCGTCGGCGGCGGCGGCAACGTCGGCTGGTCCGCCGTGCACCTCGCGGTCGCCGCGGGTGCCGTCGTCGTGACGACCTGCGGCACCGACGACGCGTTCGACCTCGACCGCGCCGGCGCGACGCCCGTCGACCGCGCCGCCCGGCTCGACCGGTCCACGCTCGGCGGCGCCGTGGACCTCGTCGTCGACACCGCGGGACGCAACGACCTCGAGGCCTACCTCGACGTGCTCGCCCCCGGCGGGCGCGTCGTCCTGCTCGCCGGCATGGCGACCCGCGCGTCGTTCCCCGTCGGCGCGCTGTACCTCAACGCCGCCACCGTCACGGGCTTCGCGATCTCGCAGGCGTCCGTCGAGGACCTCGCGCTCGCCGCACGGCACGTCGTCGACGCCGTCGAGCGCACCGGACTGCGTCCCCGCCGCCTGTCCTCCGTGCCCCTCGAGCTCGTCGCCGACGCGCACGCCCGGCTCGAGCGCGGCGAGGTGCGCGGCAAGGTCGTCGTCGCCGTCGCCGCGCACCACCCGCCCGCACCGCGCACCACCCCGATCGAGGGGGCACGTGCCGTCCCGACCTGACCGGCAGCCGACGCCCGGCACACCCGCCAGCTGCACGGGGCGTCACCGGCGACGCCCCGCCCGTCCCCACGTCCGAGCGCACCACGACCCCACCCGAGAGGCCCCGCGATGCCCGTCATGCCCATCTGCCGTCAGCCGATCATCGACCACCGCGGCGGGACGATCGTCTCGCTGCACGTCACCGCGCTGACCCGCGAGGACGGCACCGGCCTGCGCGCGCCCTGGCCGTACGGCGCGCCCCCCGTCGGCCCCGACGCGCTGCGGCTCACCGGTGCGCTCACCGCGCAGGTCGGCGCCGACGGCACCGCCGAGGTGCGCACGCTCGTCGCGCAGGACCTCGCCCCCGCGATCGTCGAGCGTCCCGCCGGCACGCTCGAGCGCGAGCTGCACCGCGTGTTCGTCCCCGCCGCGACCCAGGGCCCCACCGCCGTGCACGCCGCGCTGCTGCTCGCCGTCGAGGACTGGGACGGCACGACGCGCGACGCCGTCGCGCAGGACGTCATCGACGAGCTCGCCCCGACCCTCGCCGACGCGGTCGGCACGACCGTGCGGGCGCGCCTCAAGGACGACGAGCCGCAGGGCCTGACCGGCGGAGCGGTCCTCGGAGGCAGCATCGCCGGGCTGCGGGACACCCTCGCGTCCTGGCCCCGGGAGGACTTCGCGCTCGTCCAGACGTCCCTGCTCGTCCCCGCCGGCGCCGACGCCGGAGCCCTCGCCCAGGAGCTCGTCGTCACCGGCCCCGCGCAGGACACCTACCGCCTGCGCGTCGAGTGGCGCATCCGCCACCTCCCCGTCGCCGACGACGTCCTGCACCTGCAGGTGCACTACGGCGACTTCGTCGTCGCCGAGGCCGGCGGCCGCCAGACCCTCGTCGCGAACCGCCCCCGGCCCAGCGACTGGGAGACGTTCGGCCTCGTCCGCCTCGGCGGGGACCGGGTCGCGCTGCTCGCGCCCAACGGGGACTACGTGTCCGCCGCGGGCGGCGGGGGCCGCGAGGTGCTCGCCGTGGGCGACCGCATCGGCGAGTGGGAGACCTTCCGCGTCGAGGAGGTCATGACCGACCGGATCGCCCTGCGCGCGTTCAACGGCCACTACGTGTCCGCCTACCACGGCGGCGGCCGCGAGCTCGTCGCGAACCGGCCCGTGCGCGACGAGTACGAGGTCTTCACCCTGCACCGCCCCTGACGCGCCGTCGGCGCGCGGGTCGGCGCCGGCGGGGCCACGCTGATGACGGCACCGACGGGACGTCCCGTTCCCGTCAGGAGGTGCCGCCGGCACACGCGTGGGGAGATCGGCATCATGACGCACGTCAGCATCATCGGCACCGGGAACATGGGCCAGGCGATCGCGGGCATGGTCACGAAGGGCGGGCACCAGGCCCAGACCATCGGGCACGACGACGACTCCGCCGTCGACGGTGAGCTCGTCGTGCTCGCCGTCCCCTACCCGGCGCTGTCCGCCATCGCCGACGCGCGCCGCGACGAGCTCGCGGGCAAGGTCGTCGTCGACATCACGAACCCGCTCGACTTCCAGACGTTCGACTCGCTCGTCGTGCCGCCCGACGCCTCCGCCGCTGCGGAGCTCGCGGCCGCGCTGCCGCAGTCACGCGTCCTCAAGGCGTTCAACACGAACTTCGCCGCGACGCTCGCGTCGGGCCAGGTCGGCGACCAGACGACGACGGTGCTCGTCGCGGGTGACGACGCCGACGCGAAGGCGCTGCTCCTGCAGGTCGTCACCGACGCGGGCCTGCGCGGAGTCGACGCCGGCTCGTTGCGCCGCGCGCGTGAGCTCGAGGCGCTCGGCTTCGTCCAGCTCACCCTGGCGGCGGGCGAGAAGATCGCCTGGACGGGCGGCTTCACCCTGGCCCCCTGACCTGCGGTCGCGCGCCCGGCCGCCGATGGCCCCGAGGCGCGCGCCCGACGACGACTGTGGGGACCGCGCGGTGTCGTGCGCGGTCCCCACAGTCGGGTGTCGGTGAACAGTCGGGTGTCGGTCAGCAGGAGGTCAGAACTCCCAGTCCTCGTCCTCGGTGTTGACGGCCTTGCCGATGACGTAGGACGAGCCCGAGCCGGAGAAGAAGTCGTGGTTCTCGTCGGCGTTCGGGGACAGCGCGGACAGGATCGCCGGGTTGACGTCGGTCTCGTCGCGCGGGAACAGCGCCTCGTAGCCCAGGTTCATGAGGGCCTTGTTGGCGTTGTAGCGCAGGAACTTCTTGACGTCCTCGGTGAGGCCGAGCTCGTCGTACAGGTCCTGCGTGTACTCGACCTCGTTGTCGTAGAGCTCGAAGAGCAGCTCGAACGTGTAGTCCTTGAGCTCCGCGCGCTCGGCCGGCGAGATGAGCTCGAGGCCCTTCTGGAACTTGTAGCCGATGTAGTACCCGTGCACCGCCTCGTCACGGATGATCAGGCGGATCAGGTCGGCCGTGTTCGTGAGCTTGGCGCGCGACGCCCAGTACATGGGCGCGTAGAAGCCCGAGTAGAACAGGAACGACTCGAGCATGGTCGAGGCGACCTTGCGCTTGAGCGGCTCGTCGCCCCGGTAGTAGTTCAGGACGATCTCGGCCTTGCGCTGCAGGTTCGGGTTCTCCTCCGACCAGCGGAACGCCTCGTCGATCTCCTTGGTGGAGATCAGCGTGGAGAAGATCGAGGAGTACGACTTCGCGTGCACCGACTCCATGAACGCGATGTTCGTGTAGACGGCCTCCTCGTGCGGCGTGAGCGCGTCGGGGATGAGGCTGACCGCGCCGACCGTGCCCTGGATGGTGTCCAGGAGCGTCAGGCCGGTGAAGACGCGGGTCGTCATCGTCTTCTCGGCCTCGGTCAGGGTCGCCCACGACTGGATGTCGTTGGAGACCGGCACCTTCTCCGGCAGCCAGAAGTTGCCGACCAGGCGGTCCCAGACCTCGAGGTCCTTCTCGTCCTGCAGCCGGTTCCAGTTGATCGCCGAGACCCGGTCGACCAGCTTCAGCTTCCCCGTGGGGCTCATGCCTTCTCATCTCCCTGAAGGACGAGCAGCGCGAACTGCCGCTCGACTGTCGAGTCGCAATAGAGGCATCGGGGACTCCAGCCGCCTCCGTTGACGTGGTATCGAGTGTGCGCGCTCCGACGGCTCGACGGCATCGGCCGGCCCCGGCGGGCTGCAGACATCTTCGCGCGGGTCTCGGCGCTCGCCGTCCTGCCGAAGTTGGGGTTCCCCTCTCCGCTCCGGGCCTCCGAGAGCGTCTGACGAGCCGCTTCGCTCATCGTTTGTCCATAGCTCGGGTGCTCAGGGCCGAACTTCCCGTAGTTCGGGTTCGCCTCACCCGCGTTCGTACCGGCGCGCTGCTGCGACCACCGAGCCCGCTGCTCGGCGGAGTGCTTCGCGCCGTAGAACGGGTTCAGCTCCCCCGGCCTGCTCACTCCCTTGCGACCTGTCGACCGCACGCGAGCCGCCTCGCGCTGCTCGTCGGTCCAGACCATGCCGAGAGGACCGAGGCCGCCGTCGGTCAGGTTCAGGAGACGATCCCCCGCCGCGCGCCGCGCCGCGATCCACCTGACCTCTGCGTCGCCGAGGTCGATCCGCGTGGTGCGGACGAGCTCGAGCTCGTCGACCACCGCCTCGTCGTCATGCTTGCTCAGCCAGTCGTAGAACGGGGTGCGGCGGCCGGCGCGCGCGTTGGCGCGGTGCCGGGCGAACCGGCGAGCCACCGTGGACTCGGTCAGACCGATGTAGCGGTACTCAGCGCTGTCCGCGAGCCGGACGCCGTAGATGCGTCCTACGACGTCCGGCCCCGATGCGGTGCTCTTCTCCATGGTCACGGCGTCACAACATGCAGGAGACGCAGTTCTCCACTTCCGTCCCCTGGAGGGCCATCTGACGGAGGCGGATGTAGTAGATGGTCTTGATGCCCTTCTTCCAGGCGTAGATCTGCGCCTTGTTCAGGTCACGCGTGGTGGCGGTGTCCTTGAAGAACAGCGTCAGCGACAGGCCCTGGTCCACGTGCTGCGTGGCCTCGGCGTAGGTGTCGATGATCTTCTCGTAGCCGATCTCGTACGCGTCCTGGTAGTACTCCAGGTTGTCGTTCGTCATGAACGGCGCCGGGTAGTAGACGCGGCCGATCTTGCCTTCCTTGCGGATCTCGATCTTCGACGCGATCGGGTGGATCGAGCTCGTCGAGTGGTTGATGTAGGAGATCGAGCCGGTCGGCGGGACCGCCTGCAGGTTCTGGTTGTACAGGCCGTGGACGCGGACGAGCTCGGCGAGCTCGCGCCAGTCGTCCTGCGTCGGGATGTGCACGCCGGCGTCGGCGAAGAGCCGGGCCACGCGCTCGGTGCGCGGCGCCCACTCTTTCTCGAGGTACTTGGTGAAGTACTCGCCCGTCGCGTACTTCGACTTCTCGAACCCGTAGAACGACGAGCCGCGCTCCTGCGCGAGCAGGTTCGACGCACGGATCGCGTGGTACGCGACCGTGTAGAAGTAGATGTTCGTGAAGTCGAGGCCCTCGTCGGAGCCGTAGAAGATCCGCTCGCGCGCCAGGTACCCGTGCAGGTTCATCTGGCCGAGGCCGATGGCGTGACCGCCCCGGTTGGCGCGCTTGACCGACGGGACCGACTCGATGTCCGTCTGGTCGGACACGGCCGTGAGCGCACGGATCGCGGTCTCGACGGTCTTGCCCAGGTCGGGCGAGTCCATCGACAGCGCGATGTTCATCGAGCCGAGGTTGCAGGAGATGTCGCGGCCCACGTGGTCGTACGAGAGGTCCTCGTTGAACGTCGACGGGGTCGAGACCTGCAGGATCTCCGAGCACAGGTTCGAGTGCGTGACCTTGCCCTCGATCGGGTTGGCCCGGTTCACCGTGTCCTCGAACATGATGTACGGGTAGCCCGACTCGAACTGGATCTCGGCGAGCGTCTGGAAGAACTCGCGTGCGTTGATCTTGGTCTTGCGGATCGACGCGTTCTCGACCATCTCGTAGTACTTCTCGGTCACGTCGATGTCCGCGAACGGCTTGCCGTACACGCGCTCGACGTCGTACGGCGAGAACAGGTACATGGGCTCGTTCTTGCGGGCGAGCTCGAACGTGATGTCCGGGATGACGACGCCGAGCGAGAGCGTCTTGATGCGGATCTTCTCGTCCGCGTTCTCGCGCTTGGTGTCGAGGAAGCGGTAGATGTCCGGGTGGTGCGCGTGCAGGTACACCGCGCCGGCGCCCTGGCGCGCACCGAGCTGGTTGGCGTAGGAGAACGAGTCCTCGAGGAGCTTCATCACGGGGATGACGCCCGAGCTCTGGTTCTCGATGTGCTTGATCGGCGCACCGTGCTCACGGATGTTCGACAGCAGCAGGGCCACGCCGCCGCCGCGCTTGGAGAGCTGCAGCGCGGAGTTGATGCCGCGCGCGATCGACTCCATGTTGTCCTCGATGCGCAGCAGGAAGCAGGACACGGGCTCGCCGCGCTGCGCCTTGCCGAGGTTGAGGAACGTGGGGGTCGCCGGCTGGAACCGCCCCGAGATGATCTCGTCGACGAGCGAGGTCGCGAAGTCCTCGTCGCCCTCCGCCAGCGCGAGCGCGACCATGCACACGCGGTCCTCGAACCGCTCCAGGTACCGCTTCCCGTCGAACGTCTTGAGCGTGTACGACGTGTAGTACTTGAACGCGCCGAGGAACGTCTGGAACCGGAACTTCTTGGAGTACGCGTACTGGAACAGCGTCTTGACGAACGCGCGGTCGTACTGCGCGAGCACCGCCGGGTCGTAGTACTTGTTCTCGACCAGGTACTCGAGCTTCTCCTCGAGGTCGTGGAAGAAGACCGTGTTCTGGTTGACGTGTTGCAGGAAGTACGCGCGGGCCGCCTCGCGGTCCTTGTCGAACTGGATCTTCCCGTCCGCGCTGTACAGGTTGAGCATCGCGTTGAGGGCGTGGTAGTCCATCCCCGACGTGTCTACGCGGAAATCAGTGACTGTCGCTGCCAAAACCGTTCCAATCCCTCGCGGACGCGCTGCACGTCCTCGTTCGTTCCCATGAGCTCGAAGCCGTACAGGTAGGGGACGCGGCACTTGGCCGCGACGATGTCCCCCGCGATGCAGTACGCCTCGCCGAAGTTGGTGTTGCCCGCTGCGACCACCCCGCGGATCAGGGCGCGGTTGGCCGCGTCGTTGAGGAACCTCACGACCTGGCGCGGGACCGCACCGCCCTCGTTACCGCCCCCGTACGTCGGCACCACCAGCACGTACGGCTCCGTGACGTGCAGGAAGGGCTCGGCGGGGCGCAACGGGATCCGCTGGGCCGGCAGGCCCAGCTTCTCCACGAAGCGGTGCGTGTTGTTGGACGCCGAGGAGAAGTAGACGAGCGCGCTCATCGTTGCCCTCCCCGGGTCCGGAAGCTGACGTGTCCGGTGGCTCGCAGGCCACCGGCGTGGCCACCCTCGAAGGGGGCGGCGGTTCAGGCGACGGTGACGGCCTCGAGACGCTCCGCGAGCGCCTTGATCCGGTCGGGACGGTAACCGGACCAGTGGTCACCGTCCGCGATCACGACCGGCGCCTGCAGGTGCCCGAGCGACATGACGTAGTCGCGGGCGTCCGCGTCCTCGCTGATGTCGACGACCGTGTAGTCCGCACCCAGCTTGTCGAGAGCACGGTAGGTCGCGTTGCACTGCACGCACGCGGGCTTGCTGTAGACCGTGATCGTCATCGTGACTCTCTCCTGGAAGCTCAGAAACTCTGGTGGAACCGTGCCGCGCGGGGCCTTGTCAGGCCCCGGTGACGGCCTCGGGAGCTGCCTTCTCTCGAGCGCTCGTGAGGCCCTGTCCGGGGCTCCGACGACCGCTCGGCTCCCCGGCCGACCGCGTGGTGAAGACACTACACCTAGTGTCTGACACCGCAACCAACCACTAGGTGTTGTGTTACACGCGTGTCGTTTTTCACCCCGTGGATGACTTCTCCACAGTACGACGACCCACCGACACGGCCCCTGAACTGCACGTTTGCGGTGCTCGAACGACACGGGTGTGGTTCGACGCACAGGCGGCCCACAGGCCGTCCACACCACGCCCCGTGTCGTCCCCAGGACCGTCCACAGCCGCTATGTCCGGGATGCTCCCGAGATGTCCGTCACGACTGCCGCGACGACTCCTGCCAGGCCGCGCGCAGACCCTCGACGAGCGGGGTGGTCGGCCGCCCGATCAGCGTGCGCAGCGTGTCGGTCGCGTCCGCGAGCGCACCGCCGGCGATGTCCTGGTCCAACGTCACCAGGAAGCCCACGGTGCCCTCGTCGAGACCTGCGGCGAGCAGGGCCGCGCGCTGCTCGTCGGGCGTGACCCGGCGGTACGTCACCGGCCGGCCGAGGATCTCGGCGGCGGCCGCCGCGAGCTCGTCGAACGTCCACGCGTGGTCGCCCGAGAGCTCGTACGTGCGCCCGTCGTGCCCCGACCCGGTGACGACGGCCACGATGCCCGCCGCGAAGTCCGCGCGCGACGCGGACGCGACACGCCCGTCACCGGCCGACGCGACGACCTCGCCCGTCCCCGCCGCCTGCTGCAGCGTCGCCACGTAGTTCTCCGTGTACCAGTTGTTGCGCAGCACGGTCACGACGAGCCCCGACGCGGCGAGCAGCTCCTCCGTCGCGCGGTGCTCGGGCACCAGGACGAGCGTGCTGGTGTCCGCGTGCGGCGCGCTCGTGTAGACGACGCGCCGGACGCCGGCCGCCCGCGCCGCCTCGATCGCCGCGCGGTGCTGCGGGACGCGCTGCCCCACCTCCGAGCCCGAGACGAGCACGAGCGTGTCCGCCCCCGCGAACGCGCCGGCGAGCGTCTCCGGGCGCCCGTAGTCCACCTCCGCGACGCGCACGCCGCGCGCGGCCAGGTCCGCGAGGCGCTCGGTGCGCCGGCCTCCCGCGACGACCTCGTCCGGGGCGACCCCCGCGTCCAGCAGACCTTCGACGACCAGACGGCCCAGGTGACCGGTGGCACCGGTGACGACGACGGACATGAGCTCCTCCTCAGGACGGGGCACCGCGCCGGCGGACCCGACGAGCGAACCGACGACGGGCTCGGCGGCGGTGGCGGCGCACGGCTGCGCCGCACATGTCAACCATCGCGCGCGCGGCGCATTCCCGCCGGACGCTGCGCGGATCCCCACGCGCCGTGGGGGATGCTGGGCGCGTGCAGGTGACCACGCTCGGACCGCTCGCGCTCGACGGCCGGCCCGTGCGCGGCGAGCGGCTCGCGGCCGTGGTCCGCGAGCTCGTCGCGGCGCGCGGTCACGCGGTGTCCGTGCGCGCGCTGGTCGAGGCCGTGTGGGACGGCGCGCCGCCCGACGACGAGACCGGGGCCGTGCAGGCGCTCGTCTCGCGCGTGCGGCGGCTCGGCCTGGCCGTCGAGTCGGTCCCCGGCGGGTACCGGGTGCCGCGCGAGGGGCTCGTGGTGGACGCCGACGAGGTGCGCGCGCTCGTCGTCGCCGCGCGGACCGCGCTCGCCGCCGACGACACCGCGGCCGCGCGTGCGCACGCCACCGCGGCCCGGGCCCTGCTGCCGGCGACCCCGCAGGACGCGACGGCCGTGCGCCTGCTCGCGGACACCGCCGACGTCGCGGCCCGCGCCGCGCTGCGTGCCGGCGGGCCGTTCGACGACGACGACCTGCGCCTGCTCGCCACCCGCACGCCGCCCGACGAGCCCGCCACCGCCCTGCTGGTGCACGTGCTGGCAGCGCAGGGGCGGGACGCCGAGGCGCTGGAGGTGGTCGAGGCGCTGCGCCGCGACCTGGCCGAGCGCTACGGCACCGACCCCTCCCCGGTGGTGCAGGACGCGCACCTCGCGCTGCTGCGCGGCGAGCTGAGGCGCCCGTCCGCGACCACGACGCCCGCCGTGCCCGACGCGTCGCCGACGCCGCCGGGCGAGTCGTCGCCGGACGCGTCGCAGCGCGGGCCGGTCCGACTGCCACGCGCGTGGCGACGCCCGGCGACGCCCCTCGTCGGGCGCGAGGCGGACGTCGCCGCCGTGACCGCCGCGCTCGGGGCGGGCCCGGTGGTCACGGTCGTCGCGACGGGCGGGGCCGGCAAGACGCGCCTCGCGGCCGAGGTCGCGCGGCTCGCCGCCGAGCGCGGCGAGTCGGTCCACGTGGTCGAGCTCGCGGGTCTGCGGTCGGGTGACGACGTGCTGCCCGCGCTGCTCGGCGAGCTCGGTGGGGCGGAGACCGCCCCGACGCTCCCGGACGTCACCGAGCGGCGCGTGCTGCCCCGGCTCGAGCGGCTGCGCGCGGCTGCGCACGACCTGCGCGGCCTCGTCGTGCTCGACAACTGCGAGCACGTGCTCGCGGACGCCGCCCGCACGGTCGCGGACCTGCTGGCGGTCGCACCGCCCGACGTGACGGTTCTCGCGACGTCCCGCGCGCCGCTGGGGCTCGTCGGCGAACGCGTGCACCGCCTGGCTGCCCTGCCCGACGACGACGCGCTCGCGCTGCTGCACGCGCGCGCCCAGGACGCGCGCCCCGGCCTGGTGTGGGACGACGAGCGCGCGCTCGAGCTGTGCCGCCGGCTCGACAACCTGCCGCTCGCGCTCGAGCTCGCCGCGGCCCGGCTGCGATCGATGCCCGTGGAGGACCTGCTGCACGGGCTCGCGGACCGGTTCGCGCTGCTCGACGACGCGCTGCGCGGGCTGCCCGAGCGGCACGCGAGCCTGTGGGCGCTGGTCGACTGGAGCCGTGAGCTGCTGCCCGACGACGAGCGCGACCTGCTCGAGCGTCTCGCCGTGGTCCCCGGCGCGTTCCCCGCGTCGCTCGCCGCGGCCGTCGCGGGGGTCGACGACGTGCGCCGCGGGCTCGCGGACCTCGTCGACCAGTCGCTGCTGGCGCTCGAGGACGCGGGCTCGGGGCCCGCGCGGTACCGGATGCTCGAGACGGTCCGCGAGTACGGCGAGGCGCGCCTCGCCGCCGCCGGCGCACGGGACGACGCGCTGGCGGGGCTCGTCACGTGGGCGGCACGCGAGTGCGCGGACCTCGCACCGCGGTTCGTCGGCGCGGGGCAGCTCGCCGCGCTCGCGCGCTGCGACGACGAGGCGGAGACGTTCGTCGTGGCCCTGCGGCGGGCGGTCGAGACCGCCGACGACACCGCGGCCGTCGACCTCGCCTCGACGCTGTTCCAGTGGTGGTCCGTGCGCGGCATGCACGCCGAGGTCGTCACCTGGGCCGAGCGGCTGCTGCACGCGGACGACCCCGCCGCACGGCGCGCGTGCCCGTTGCTGGTCGGGCGCCCCGGACTCGCAGCCGGCGCGCACCTGCCGGACGGCGACCGCACCGCGACCGTGGTGCTGCAGAGCGCGATGAACGCGGGCGCGGCGGCGTCCTGGCGGGCGACCGCCCTGGCGTCGCGCGTGCTGCGCCGCGTGCTGCGCGAGCAGCCCGACGAGGTGAGCGACCGGATGCGCGCGCTCGGCCAGGTGGTGCCGGCGCTCGCGTCGTCGGCGACCGCCGAGCTCGACGCGGCGGCGCACGCGCTCGTCGCGCACGACGACGACTACGTACGCGCGCTCGGGCTGTTCCTGCGCGGTGCGGTGCGCGAGAACGCCGGCGAGCCGCTCGACTCCGCGCAGGACGCGCGTGCGGCGTTCGCGCTGTTCGAGCAGCTCGGCGACCACTGGGGCATGGGCATGGCCGCGCAGGGCGTCGCGCAGTGGTCCGCCGCGCAGGACGCCGCGCAGGCCGTGCAGTGGCTCGAGCGCGGCGTGCAGCACCTCGAGCTCGTCGGCGCCGCGCAGGACGCACGCAGCCTGCGCGTCCTGCTCGACGTGCAGCGCGCGCTCGACGGCTCGACCGAGGCGCTCGACGCACTGCACGAGACCGCCGACGCGCCGCGCGCCGACGGCATCGACGTCGCGCACGCCCTGCTGGGGCTCGCGATGGTCGCGCTCGCCGGCGGTGACCGGCCCACGGCCGTGGCGCGCGCGCTGCGGGCCGCTGCCGTCGTCAGGCAGCGGCGGGACCCCGTCGCGCAGGCCCGCGTCGTGTTCCTCGTCTCGGCCGCGGTGGTGCTGCTGCAGGCGACGCCGCCCGGGACGGACGACGACGAGCGCGCACGCATCGAACGGCACGTCGTCGCGGTCCTGAGCGACGCGGCGGCCCATGCGCGCACGCTCGCGGACATGCCGGTCGTCGGGACGTTCGCGCTCGGCTGCGCGGAGCTCGCGGCGTGGCGCGGGGACGACGAGCACGCGACGACGCTGTGGGCACTCGGCCGACGCATGGGCGCGAACGTCGCGAACGCCGCGCTGCCGCTCGGCCAGCCGCACTCGCTCGCGGGCCGCACCGCGGGCGAGGCCGGTGAGCGGTGCCTGGACACGCTGCGCACCCGGCCCGCGGCGGAGGTCGACCGGCTGGTCGTCGCCACCGCGGACCGGGTCCTCGGGCTCGCGCCCTGACGCGTCAGACCTTGCGGCGGTAGGCGCGCAGCGCGAGCGGCATGAACACCGCGACGAGCCCCACGCACCACGCGAGCGTCCACCACACGTGGCTGCCGACCGGCGTGCCGAGGAACAGCCCGCGCATCGAGTCCACGAGGTGCGTGAGCGGGTTGACGTTCACGAACCCACGCATCCACCCGGGCAGGTCGTCGGTCCGGACGAACACGTTCGAGCCGAAGCTGAGCGGCATGACGATCAGGAACATCACGCCCTGCACCGCACCGGACGTGCGCACGAGCATCCCGACCCACACCGACACCCAGCTCAGGCACACCGCGAACAGCACCGCGAGCAGGCAGCCCGCGACCGCCTCGAGCGGGCTCGTCTCGATGCGGAAGCCCATGGCGTAGCCCGTCAGGATCGTCACGACCGCGACGATCACGTAGCGCACCACGTCGCCCAGCACGGCGCCGAGCAGCGGCGCGCTGCGCGGGATCGGCAGCGACTTGAACCGGTCGAAGATCCCCTTGGACAGGTCCGTGTTGAGGTTCACGCCGATCGCGATGGCGCCCTGCGCGATGGTCTGCGCGAGGATCCCGGGCAGCAGGAACTGCAGGTAGCTGCCCGTGCTGCCCGCGACCGCGTTGCCGAAGATCGTCACGAAGATCGCGAGGAAGATGATCGGCTGCAACGTCACGTCGATGAGCGCCTCGGGCGTGCGCCACGTCTTGATGAGCGAACGCTTGGTGAGCGCCGCGGAGTGCCGCACGAGCGGGAACGGGCGGGACTGACGGATCGCCGCACCGCGCGGCGCGCCCTGCGTCGCGGGACGGTCCAGGGTCGTGGTGGTCATGCCGCCACCTCCTTCGAGCTCTCGGGTGCGTCGTCGGGCGACGTGGTGCGGCCGGTCAGCGTGAAGAACACCTCGTCGAGGCTCGGCAGGTGCAGGGACAGCTCGGTCACCGCGATCCCCGCGCCGCTCAGGCGCGCCACGGTGGCGGTGAGCGCCTCGTCGTCGGCCACCGGGACCGCCAGGACGCCGCGGCGGATCTCGTCGGCCGCCGCGCCCGTGCTGACCTCGGACAGGATCTGCGCGGTGTGCTCCAGGCGCGTGGCGTCGCTCGGGCGGACCTCGAGCGTGAGTCCCCCGACGACGCGCTTGAGCCCGTCCGGGGTGTCGTGCGCGATCACGCGGCCGTGGTCGACGACCGTGATCTCGTCGGCCAGCGCGTCCGCCTCCTCGAGGTACTGCGTCGTGAGCAGCACGGTCGAGCCGTCCGCGACGAGCGAGCGCACCACGTCCCACATCTGCTCACGCTTGGCCGGGTCGAGGCCCGTCGTCGGCTCGTCGAGGAAGATCACGTCGGGCCGCCCGACGAGCGACGCCGCGAGGTCGAGGCGGCGGCGCATGCCGCCGGAGTACGTCTTCGCGGGCCGGTCGGCGGCGTCCGCGAGGTCGAACCACTCGAGCAGCTCCGCGGCGCGCTCGCGCGCGCCCGTGCGGCCGAGCTCGAGCAGCGTGCCGAACAGCACGAGGTTCTGCCGGCCCGTGAGGTCCTCGTCCACGGACGCGTACTGCCCCGTGAGGCCGATGCCGTGGCGGACCTTCTCCGCGTCGCGCACGACGTCGAGGCCGTTGATGCGGGCCGTGCCCGCGTCGGGGGTCAGGAGGGTGGACAGGATCCGGACGGTCGTCGTCTTGCCCGCGCCGTTCGGGCCGAGCACACCGAGCACGGTGCCCCGGGGGACGACGAGGTCGACGCCGTCGAGCGCCTTCGTCGCGCCGAATCGCTTGACGAGGCCCTCGGCCTCGATCACCAGGTCTGTGGTCATGTCGACCACCCTGCGGGGTCCGGCTGACGCGGCCCTGACACGGCGCCGACAAGGTGCCGACACGCGTGCGACGGACCCTCAGGGGACGCCGGCCGACCACCGGCAGGTCGCCCGGGAACGCGTCGTGGCCCACCGACTCGGTGTAGGCGTCGAGCCGCGTGTTGAGCCGACCCATCGGCCACGTGTCCTCGACCACCTCCTCGACCGGGGCCCGTCAGGTCCGACACCTGCGCGGCGACCGTCCAGCCCGTCGCTGCACCCGAGGTCCGACGGTCGACGACACGCACACCCGCGAGGTCGCCCGCGAGCCGTACCCGGCCCGCGCGCCGGGCGTCGGCGTCACCCGGCCCGCGTGGTCAGCGGGCGTCGTCGGGCTGCGACGAGCTCGTTATCAGGTGGTCCACCGCGCCCGCGAGCCGCACCAGGGCGACGGCGACGAGCGCGAGACCCACGACGGCGAGCACCCACGACAGGATCTCGAGCACCAGCGGCAGCGTCCCCGCCGAGGCCCCGCCCCCGACCAACGCCGCGATGGTCCCGAGCAGCACACCGCTGAGCAGGATCGCGAGACCTCGGCTCAGCTGCAGCGGCGCAGGACCAGGATCGTGACGTCGTCGACCGACGACGGGTCCGTGCACTCGCGCACCACCTGGTCGACGTCGACCGCACCGCCGCCCTGGCGCTGGAACGCCCCGGCCAGTCGCTGGAGCCCCGCGCGCAGGTTCGTCGACCGCGAGTCGACCAGCCCGTCGCTGTAGAGCACCAGGCCACCGCCCGGCTCGATGTGCAGGTGGTGCGTGGGCGGCTCGCCCGACCCGACACCCACAGGCCGGTCGACCGGCACGTCCTGCAGCGTCGCGTCACCCCGGGGTCCCAGCAGCAGCGGGCGGGGATGACCCGCGACGGACAGCTCGACGTCACCCGTCGCGGGGTCGACCGCCGCGACCACCACGGTCGCCATGTCGGTCGCCATCGTGCGGCGCGCGACCACGTCGGTCCAGCGCAGCGCGTCCGCCGGGCCGTCGCCGCGCAGCAGGAACGCGCGCAACGCGTTGCGCAGCTGACCCATCGCGGCCGCCGCCGACAGGCCGTGCCCCGCGACGTCCCCGACCGCGACCGCGAGCCGGCCGTCGGGCAGCTCGAACGCGTCGTACCAGTCGCCGCCGACGCGGCCGCCGGGCGCGGGCACGTACCGCGCCTGCAGGTCCCACCCCGCCAGGACGGGCAGCGCCTCGGGCAGCAGCGAGCGCTGCACGGTCTGCGCGGCGCCGAGCGCCCACCGCGAGCGCAGCAGCAGCGTCTCGAGCAGGCGTCGGCGCAGGTCCGTCACCGACCGACGCTCCTGCGGGGTCCACGGCGCGCACCGCCCACGGACCACCTCGGTCCACTTCTCGAACGACTTGCGCGGGCTGAGCCGCACGTCGTCGCCCTCGCGCCGCGCGATGGCCTTGTTGTGCGGATCGCCACCCCAGGCGACCTCCTGGACCGCCTCGCTGCGCAGCCAGACGATCGCGCGGTCGTCGGGCAGCCGCACGCCCAGCACACCGGCGACGCCCGGCAGCGCCGCTGCGAGCGCGGGCTCCTGCGTGCCGAGCGCGGTGCGTTCCGTGACGTCCTCGGGCTGGTCCGCGAGCCACGCGAGCAGCGCGGTCGGGTCGGGCGGGACCTCGCCGTCGCTCACCCACGTGCCGTCGTCGAGCACCACGACACCGCGCGCGGGGACGAGCTCGAGCAGGGACGCCCCCGACTCGGTCCGCCCGACGAGCGACTCGCCGAGCGTCCGGTCCGCGTCGCGGGACGCGATGAGCAGGCGCACGAGCGTCGCGTCGGCGGCCAGGGCGGCCTGCAGCTCGTCCTCCTCGGCGCGCGCGACCAGCCGCAGCGACAGCGACGACCCGAGGAACTCCGCGGCGGCGCGTACGCCGTACGGCGGGTGGTGCGGGCCGGAGTAGTGGTGGCACGCGATCAGGCCCCACAGGCGCCCGTCGCGCAGGAGCGAGATCGACATCGACGCCGCGACACCCATGTTGCCCAGGTACTCGAGGTGGATGGGCGAGACCGACCGCAGCACCGAGTGCGTGAGGTCGAGCGGCTCGCCCGTGACCGTGTCGAGGCCCGGCAGGATCGGTGCGGGCCGGTAGCGCACGTCCGCGATGAGGCGGACCCAGTTCTGCTCGTACAGCGCCCGGGCCTGCGGCGGGATGTCGGATGCGGGGTAGCGCAGACCGAGGAAGGGGTTGAGGTCCGCGCGCTTCGCCTCCGCGACCACCTCGCCGTTGTACTCGGCGTCGAACCGGTAGATCATCACGCGGTCGAACCCGGTCAGCGCGCGGACCTCGCGCGCCGCCACGTCGTACAGGTCCGCGAGCGAGTGCGTGCCGTTGAGCCGCTCGACCGCGCCACGCACCGCCTGGTACGTGTTCGGGAAGGAGAACGGCCGCGGCCCCGTCGACACCTCGAGCTCGACGACCAGCAGCGTGCGCGTGCCGACCGCGACCCGGTGCAGCACCGCGTCGACCTCGACCGGACCCGTGGGTGTCGCGGCGACGACGACGAGCGGGTTGCGCATCCGCAGGTTGCCGAACGTGCGCAGGTGCTGGCGCAGCTGGTCCGCGGCCTCGGCGCCGAGCAGCGCCGACAGGTCCGAGCCGAGCGCCTCCGCGGCGGTGCGGCCCAGCAGGTCGGCGACGTTCTGCGAGGCGTGCTCGACGACGAGGTCCGGCTCGGTCACCGCGAGCAGCACGCCGTGCGGCTGCACCGACCCGGGAACGTGGATGGGTTCGCGTGCGCAGTTGTCGAGATCGACGGGCTCGCCGGGCGGCAGCAGCTCCGTGGTGGACCCGGACTCGGGCATGGGGCACCTCCTCGTCGGCTGCTCCGGGGTGCAACCTAGCTGACGCGGCCCACATCATCGTCGACGCGGGCGGACCAGCACCGCCCCGACGGCCACCGCGGCGACCGTGACGAGTGCGCCGAGCACCGGCCACGTGGTCGTCGTCGTCGCGAACGCCGCACCGAGCGACCCGACGACCGCCGCGACCGTCACGACGACCTCGGCGAAAGGCTGCACGCGTCCGCGCTCGGCCGGGCGGTAGGACGCTGCGACCATGGCCGCTCCGCCGCTGGCCGCGAGGTTCCACCCGACGCCCGCGAGCGTCATGGCGACGACGAACGCGACGATGTCGGGGCGCAGCGTCGCCAGGCCCGCTCCCGCGAGGACCAGCGCACCGAGCGCCGCGACCCGCCGCTCGCCCAGCCGCCCGATCCACCGGGCGACCAGCAGCCCCGGCGCGTACATCCCGATCATGTGCAGCTGCACCGAGAACGCCGCGTGCTGCTCGGTGTGCCCCATGTGGGTGCCCGCGACGGGGCCCGCGGTCATCAGCGAGCTCATCGAGACGGCCGCGAGCGCGGTGACCAGCACGCCGAGCAGCAGCGCGGGTTGGCGCCACAGCGCGCGCCGGGTGCGCGCGAGCGGGTCCGGCGCACCCTCGTCGTGCCGCGCGGTTCGGGTGAGGTGCGCGAGGTCACGTGGCAGCCGCGCGTTCCACGCCGCCGCGAGCGCGGCGAAGACCGCGACGAGCAGGTAGGACGCGACGTACGGACGTGGGCCGAGGTCCCGCACCGCGGTCGCGAGGAGCGGTCCGACGAGCGCCGCGACCAGACCGCCCGCGAGCAGGGTGGTGATGGCGCGCGCACGCGCGTCGGGGTTCGCCTCGGCGACGGCGTACCGGTAGTAGCCGGCGCCGGCCTGGTAGACCCCGACGAGCGCGGTGCCCACGCAGAACAGCGCGAACGATCCCACGTGCACCGCGTAGGCGCAGACGAGCCCGGCGGCCACGGCTGCCAGCGGCGCGACCGTGAACACGCGCCGGTAGCCGCTGCGGCCGATCCACCGCGACAGCCCGAAGGTCGCGAGCGCGGCCACCACCGGCATCAGGCTGAACGGGACCGTCGCGAGTGCGCGCGTGGGGGCGAGGTGCGCGCCGACGATGCCCGTGAGCGTCAGGTCGATCGAGATGCCGAAGGTGTAGAGCGACTGCGCGGGCACGAGGCGGCGCAGGAGGCGCGGGCCGTCGACGCCGGGCAGGTCGACGGACGCGGCTTGCGTGGTCGAGGTCGTGGTCACGTTCCACACCCTGGCGGGACAGGACATGGCCGACGAGCGGCAGGATTGCCACCGTGCGCTAGATTTTCGCCATGAGCCCGACGGTCGACGCGCAGGACGTCGCCGTCCTCGCGCTGCCCCAGGCGCTGCCGATGGAGGTCGGCATGCCGTTCCAGGTGCTCACGAGCAGGACCGCCGAGCACTACCGCGTCACGCTCTGCGGCCGTCGCCCCGGGCCCGTGCCCACCACCGGCGGGTTCCCCGTGGTCGCGCAGGCCGGGCTCGAGGCCGTCGTCGCCGCCGACACCGTGATCGTCCCCGCGTACCGGACGGCCCCCGAACCGCCGCCCGACGACGTGCTCGACGCACTGCGCACCGCGCACGCCCGCGGCGCGCGCATCATGTCCATCTGCGTCGGGGCGTTCGCGCTCGCCGCGGCCGGGCTGCTCGACGGCCGCCGCGCCACCACCCACTGGGCGCACGCCGACCAGCTCGCGGCGCAGTACCCGCTGGTGCGCGTCGACGCCGACGTGCTGTTCGTCGACGAGGGTGACGTCATCACCTCCGCGGGCGTCGCCTCCGGGATCGACGCGTGCCTGCACCTGGTGCGCACCGACCTCGGGGCCGCCGTCGCCAACCGGGTCGCTCGCGCCATCGTCGCCGCACCGCACCGCGACGGCGGGCAGGCGCAGTTCATCGCGCGCGACACCCCCACGCACACCGCGAGCGCGCTCGCCGCGACCCGCGCCTGGGCGCTCGAGCACCTGCACGAGCCGCTCACCGTCGCGGACCTCGCGCGCCACGCACGCATGTCGGCACGCACCCTCGCGCGCGCGTTCGACGCCGAGACCGGCCGGTCACCGCTGCGCTGGCTCACCGCCGCGCGCGTCGACCGCGCGCGTGACCTGCTCGAACGCACCGCGTGGAGCACGGACCGCGTCGCGCACGAGTCGGGCCTGGGCACCGCCGCGAACATGCGCCTGCACTTCCACCGCCAGGTGGGCGTCAGCCCCTCGGACTACCGCCGCACCTTCGCGAACGCCCCCACATGACCGCCCGGCCACTCTCGCGCGAAGCCGTGCGTTCCTCGCCGATGCGTGCAGGGCCGGGGGTCTAGCGCGGGGCGGTGGCGGCGACGACGAAGTCCGCGAGCCGGTGTGCGACGAGGGCAGGGTCCAGGTTCGTGGGGCTCTCGGGTGCCGGGTGGGCCGCGAGCACCGGGGCGGAGGCGACCAGGGCGGCGCGCTCCGCGGCCAGGAGCGCCGCGCCGGCGGCGACCGCCTCCTCGTCGGCCACCACGTGCACCGGGACCGGTGTGCACCAGCGTTTCAGCGCCGCCCACGCCGGGTTCGCCGCGACCGGGCGGCCGAGCGCGAGCACCCGTGCCGGCGGCGCGCCCGCGAGCGCGGCCTGCGCGTCGAGCATCCAGCGCGCGTGCAGCACCGCGCCCAGCAGGACGCCGCGCACCGCCGCGACCGGGTCGTCCGGCACGCGGCCGACCGCGCGGAGGGTCGCCGTCGCGTCGGGTGCCGGGGTCTGCCGTCCGTGCACGTAGGGCAGCACGACGAACGCCGCCGGCCCGTCGGCGGTGAGCTGGGCGACGAGCGCGTCGTCGACCACCGACGCACGCTCGAGCAGGTGCGCACGCTCGTCGTCGGGCGCGAGGCTCGCGAGCCACGCCGCGACCGCGCCCCCGGCGCTCGACGACCCCGCCACGAGCGCGGGCCGGTCCCCGCGGACCGTGCGCACCAGGCTCATGCCCGCCGCCGCGACGGGGCCCGGCTCGGGGTCGTGCGCCAGCACCGTGCAGACGACCTCCGACGTGCCGACGGAGTTCGCGACGTCACCGGCCGACCGGACACCCGCGGCGAACGCCCCGACGGCGTGGTCGTGCCCCGCGACCGTCACGGGCGTACCCGCCGGCAGCCCGGCGTCGGTGAGGGGCCCGGTCCGCAGCGGGACCGTCTCACCGGGCCGCAGGACGCGCGGCAGGTGCCGCGGCGCGAGCCCGACCTCCGCGAGCAGCTCGGCGTCGAACCCGGTCGGCACCTCCCCCGGGACGCCCAGCCGGTACGCCATGGTCCGGCCCGCGAGCGTGTGGTCGGTGACGAGCCGGCCCGTCAGGCCCAGCACGACGAGGTCCGCAGCACCCGCCCAGCGGCCGTCGCCGTGCAGCGGCCCGCCCGCGCCGGTGCGCGCGTGCTCGTCGCGCAGCCACGCCCACGTCGCGAGGGGCACCTTCGCCGAGGCACGGACCCCCGTCGTGGCGAACAGCTCGGCGCGGCCGAGCCGTGCCGCGAGCTCGTCGGACTGCCGGCCCGCGCGGTGCCCGTCCCAGCGCAGCCAGTCCCCGCGCGGCTCGTCGTCGGGCCCCACGGGCACGCCCGTCTCCGCCATCGACGCGACGCCGACCGCAGCGGGGACCGGCGTGCCCGGCGAGGCGTCGAGCACCTGACGCGTGAGGTCGGCGACGACACGCAGCAGGTCGGCCGGCGCGGGCGTCGGCGCGGACGCGACCGCGAGCGTGCGCGGCACGGCGACGTCGACCACCGCGACCTTGATGTGCGTCGTCCCGACATCGACCCCCAGCGCGGTCCCCACCCCGCCATCCTGCCGCCTCCTGGCCGGCGGGTGGGTCAGCGGGTGGGGCGCCAGAGGACGACAGCGGACGTCGAGGCGGTGATCGCGCGGGGCGGCTGGGCGACGCGCGGGGTGCGGGGCGCGCGCCTCGTCGCGACCACGTCCCCGCGGGGGTCCGCGGTGAACACGCGACGCCCGGGCTCGACGAACGAGCGCAGGTAGTCGACCTGCCGCTCGAGCCGCAGCACCTGCGCCTCGAGCTCGAGGATGCGCTTGATGCCCGCGAGGTTGATGCCCTCGTCCTGCGACAGCCGCTGCACCTCGCGCAGCGTCGCGACGTCCCGCAGGGAGTAGCGCCGCCCGCGTCCCGCGGTGCGCCGCGGCGAGACCAGGCCGAGCCGGTCGTACTGCCGCAGGGTCTGCGGGTGCATGCCGGCGAGCTCGGCGGCGCGCGAGATCACGAACATGGGCGTGTCCTCGTTCACTTCGCACCTCCCGCCGGCCGGTCGCGCCGGGTCACGCGCGCGCCTGCTCCATGAGGGACGCGCGGGGGTCCTCGCCGCTGGTCGCGATGCCGAACGCCTGGACCGCCTCGCGTGCCGCGTCGGACAGGCGCTGGGGCACGACGACCTGCACGGTCACCATGAGGTCGCCGGGGGCCTTCGCCGACCCGGACGCGGGCACGCCCTTGCCCTTGACGCGCAGCGTGCGCCCCGACGGCGTGCCCGCCGGGACCTTGACCCGCACGCTCTCGCCGTCGAGCGTCGGCACGTCGATCGTCGCGCCCAGCGCGGCCTCGTCGAACGCCACCGGCACGGTGACCTTGAGGTTGCGCCCGTCGAGCGTGAACACCGGGTGCGGCGCGACGTGCACGGTCACGACGAGGTCGCCCGCGGGGGCCCCGGGCTCACCGGGCCGCCCCTTGCCACGCAGCCGGATCTTCTGCCCGTCGCGCACCCCGGACGGGATGCGGGCGTTGACGGTGCGGCCGCCGACCTGCAACGACACGGTCGACCCCTCGACGGCCTGCCGGAACGGCAGCTCGACGGCCGCCGCGAGGTCCGCACCCGGCTGCGGTCCGCGCTGGAACCCGCCACCGAACATGCCCCCGAGGATGTCCTCGAAGCCACCCGCACCGCCGCTCGAGTAGCGGACGCGGGTGTTGCCGCCGCCGCCCCCGAACATGCCGCCCAGGATGTCCTCGAACCCGCCGCCGCCACCGCGGCCGCCCGCCGTGAAGCGGGCACCGCCGGCCATCGCGCGCAGCTGGTCGTACTGCTGGCGCTGCTCGGGGTCGGACAGCACCGAGTACGCCTCGCCGATGTCCTTGAACTGCGCCTCGGCCTTCGCGTCACCCGGGTTGTGGTCCGGGTGCTTCTCCCGCGCGAGCTTGCGGTACGCCTTCTTGATCGTGGCCGCGTCGGCGTCCTTGGGGACGCCGAGGACCGAGTAGAAGTCCTTCTCGAGCCAGTCCTGCCCGGTCACGGCGCCTCCCTCCTCGTGATGTCGTGCGTGCTCGTCGTCAGGCCTCCGGGTCCACCACCGCGACGCGTGCCGCGCGCAGCACCCGGTCCTTGGTCCGGTAGCCCGGCTGCAGGACCATCTGCACGGTCGACGTCGTCACGTCGGCCGAGTGCGAGTGCATGAGCGCCTCGTGCACCGCCGGGTCGAACTCCTCGCCCGCGGCGCCGTACCGCTCGACGCCGAACCGCCCGAGAGTCGCCTCGAGCTTCTCGGCGATCGACGCGAACGGCCCCTCGGCGAGGTCACCGTGCTGGCGGGCCAGCTCGATGTCGTCGAGCACCGGGATGAGCGCCTCGGCGACCGCCGCGACACCGCGCTCGTGCGCGGCGAGCACCTCGGTCTTCGAGCGCTTCACGTACGCGTTGTACTGCTGCTCGAGGTTGTAGTGCGCCGCCTGGGCGCGCTGCAGCTCCTCGAGCCGCTCGTCGGCCAGCCGCTGCGCGTCCGACGCCTCGCCACCGCCGGCCGCGGCGGCCTCGGCCTCCGCGATCACGGCCTCCTCGGGCGTGGGCTCACGCACCTGGCCGGTCTCCGGATCGATGCGGCGCTTGTCCGTGAACCGGGGCGCCTCGTTCTCGGGGGTGTCCCCCGGGCCCTGCTCGGGCCCGGGGGTCGTCGGCTGGTCCGTCACTTCTTGTCGTCCTCGTCGTCGACGATCTCGGCGTCGACCACGTCATCGTCGGACGACGAGCCCGCGTCACCCGTCGGGGCGTCGGCCGGGGTCTCCGCCTGGGCCTGCGAGTAGATGGCCTCGCCGATCTTCTGCGCGGACGTGGACAGCGCCGTCGTCGCGGACTTCACCGCGTCGGTGTCGGTGCCCTCGAGCGCCTTCTTCAGGTCGTCGACCTTGGACTGCACCTCGGTCTTGACGTCCTCCGGCAGCTTGTCGGCGTTGTCGACGAGCAGCTTCTCCGTCGAGTAGACGAGCTGCTCGGCGCTGTTGCGCGCCTCGGCGTCCTCGCGGCGCTTCTTGTCCTCCGCCGCGTGCTCCTCGGCCTCGCGCACCATGCGCTCGATGTCCTCCTTGGGGAGGGCCGAGCCACCGGTGATCGTCATCGACTGCTCCTTGCCCGTGCCGCGGTCCTTGGCGGACACGTGCACGATGCCGTTCGCATCGATGTCGAACGTGACCTCGATTTGCGGCAGCCCGCGCGGCGCCGGCGCGATGCCGGTCAGCTCGAACGTGCCCAGCGGCTTGTTGTCCCGCGCGAACTCACGCTCGCCCTGGAACACCTGGATGAGCACCGACGGCTGGTTGTCCTCCGCGGTGGAGAAGATCTCCGAGCGCTTCGTCGGGATGGCCGTGTTGCGCTCGATGAGCTTGGTCATCACGCCCCCCTTGGTCTCGATGCCGAGGCTCAGCGGGGTGACGTCGATCAGCAGGACGTCCTTGCGGTCGCCCTTCATGACACCGGCCTGCAGCGCGGCACCCACGGCGACGACCTCGTCGGGGTTCACGCCCTTGTTCGGCTCGCGGCCGCCCGTGAGCTCCTTGACGACCTCGGTGACCGCGGGCATGCGGGTCGAGCCGCCGACGAGCACGACGTGGTCGATGTCGGACAGCTGGATGCCCGCGTCGCGGATGACCGCGTGGAACGGCGCCTTGGTCCGGTCGATCAGGTCCTGCGTCATCTGCTGGAACTGCGCGCGCGTGAGCTTGGTGTCCAGGTGGATGGGGCCGTTCTCGCTCATCGACAGGTACTGCAGCGAGATGTTGGTGCTGGTGGCCGACGAGAGCTCCTTCTTGGCCTGCTCCGCCGCCTCACGCAGACGCTGCAGCGCGATCTTGTCCTTCGACAGGTCCACGCCGGACGAGTTCTTCACCTCGGTGACCAGGAAGTCGACGATCCGGTTGTCCCAGTCGTCGCCGCCCAGGCGGTTGTCGCCGGACGTCGCGCGGACCTCGATCGTCGAGAAGCCGTCGTCGTCCTTGCCGACCTCCAGGAGGGACACGTCGAACGTGCCACCGCCGAGGTCGAAGACGAGGATGAGCTCGTCCTCCTTGCCCTTCTCCAGGCCGTACGCGAGCGCCGCCGCCGTGGGCTCGTTGATGATGCGCAGGACGTTGAGGCCCGCGATCGCGCCCGCGTCCTTGGTCGCCTGGCGCTCGGCGTCGTTGAAGTACGCCGGGACCGTGATGACGGCCTCGGTGACGGGCTCGCCCAGGTACGCCTCCGCGTCACGCTTGAGCTTGCCGAGCACACGCGCCGAGATCTCCTGCGCGGTGTACTTCTTGTCGTCGATGTCGACGGTCCAGTCCGTGCCCATGTGACGCTTGACGGACGAGATCGTGCGGTCGACGTTGGTGACGGCCTGGCGCTTGGCGATCTCGCCGACGAGCACCTCGCCCGTCTTCGAGAACGCCACGACCGACGGAGTCGTGCGCGACCCCTCCGCGTTGGCGATGACCGTGGGCTCGCCACCCTCGAGGACGGCGACGACGGAGTTCGTCGTGCCCAGGTCGATGCCGACTGCTCGTGCCATGTGTGATGCCTTCTTTCGATCGTGGTGCTGGTGCACTGGACGCTCTTGAGTCCGCTGCGCTCAACCTTGCATCCGACCGCAGGGCCGCCGCAAGTCCGAACCAGAAAACTTGAGTCTGCCAGGCTCAACTCCGGACGCCGCCGCGCCATTCCCTCAGCGCAAGACTTGGACCGACGACTCCCCGTGTGGGGTCGCATCCAGGTTGTCCGATTCGCGTCAGCGTGTCCGGTGCGTGTCCGGTGCGTGTCCGGCGTCGCGTTAGCGTGTCGCGCGCCTTCATGTCAAGGTGGGCACGCCTGAGATCCGCTGTCACCTAGTCGTGCAGCGCACCCCAGTTGTCCGTTACCCGGCCTCCTGACCTGTGATCGGACATGTGTGTGAGATGGCGCTCGTCTCACGTAGTTGTCCGAATCCTCAGACGCGCACCTGCCGATCCGCCAATAAGCCATCCGCTCCCCGGGCGGTCTCGAGCGACCGCGTCCGGGCGGAACTTCGGCCGGTAGGCGGGACGCAAAAATCTGACGCTGCCCACGAAGACCACGACCTCGCTGGCCAGGAGGAACCGAGTCGAGAGAGTCCCGTCTGATGGCCGACTTCACACCACGACAAGCATCGGCACGTCGGTCGCTGCACCCGCGAGCAACGCAGACTCAGCCTTCCAATGGCGGTCCCGCGCCCGGTGGACGAGAGCCGCGGGCGGGGTGACCCCTTCAGCGGCCCATGCCAGCGCACGGCACCGGAGCGCCATCGAGGGCAGGTGCCAGCGGTCGAAACCACGGGCGACGACGTGCAAATCTCGAGCACCTCCACGTGGCTCGACCGCTGTCCGTAAACGGGCGCGCTCGTACCGCACGGCGAGACTGTAGGTGGGCAGACTCCACAGCCCTCGATGCTCGCGGAGCGCGCGGCCCGCCGCCCCCACCCAGTGCGACGCCGCATCGCCGTCCCCAGCCGCGAGGGCCAACTCTGCTCGCATGAGGGCCGCGTACGCGCGTGCTGACGTGGAGACCTGACCGCGGTCGCGCGGCAGCTGCCCTGCAATGCCTGCTGCGCCGTCGAGATCCCCCACGGCGGCGCGGTAGTAGGCGATCGTCGACACGAACCAGGTACACGCGTCGTCGCCCAGCGGCGAACCTCCGGCTGCGCTCAGCGAGACGAGCTCGGACAACCAGTCACCTGCCTCCGCGGCCTCGTCGTTGCGCCCGAGGAGCACGAGGATCTCCAGGCGCCGCCACACGAACTCGCCGTGGAACCGAGCGCCGAGCAGAGCAGGGTTGGGCGGCGTCTCGTCCAGCACCGCCAGTGCCTCGCGGTACCGGCCTTGCGACTTGAGGGCGTCCGCGAGCGACGAGGTGTCATGCGTGTCGAGAACGTAGCTCCCCGCCGCTTCGCGGAGGGCGAGCGGGGCTCGCTCCAACAGCCGTTGGGCCTGGCGACTGAATCCCCGCATCGCCAGAAAGTCGGCCGTGCGCGTGCGTGACCCATCCGCGAGCCGCCGTGCCCTCGGGCTCCGCCAGACCTGGGCGGGGGCCGTGGCAACGACCATGTCGAGAAGCAGAAGCGGTACCGAACGAGCAGACTTCCCCGCTGCTAGGACCTCGTTGGCGCAGTGCAGGAGGGTGTGCGCACGCCGGGGCGTGACTGGCGGCCAGCCCATGCGGTGCAGCGCGGCGCGAGGCTGGTCGTCTTGCCGCAGGAAACGTCCACTCAGCTTCGCAGCCTCGACGTCGCCGTCCGCCACGAGCGGTTGGAGAAGGGCGGCGGCCTCCCTCCACATGAAGAGGTCACCGAGGATCGCGGCCGCGGCCAACCGTCGCCGGGCGTACGGGGTCGACCTGAGCGAGGTGACGAGCTCCGTGGTCTCCGGCGGAGGCGGCGGCGGCGACGGGACCGGCGCGTCCGTCGAGAGGCGACCGAAAGGAAGGGAGCACAGGAAGGGCTCCGACGCGCCGGTGTGAACCCAGACAGGTATTCCCCGTCGCTCGGCCTCGCGCAGCGACGCGGCCGCCTCCGGCCACAGGTCCTCCGATGCGTCGTACTGCACCCAGGTGATGGAGGCGGGTCCGGTATCGATCAGGAGACCGAGTACCTCATCGCGTCCTGAGTATCCGAGCACGAGGACGTGCCGCCGCGTGCCGGCCTTGCGCAGACTGGCCAGGGCGGCCGCGCTCGGACCGCGGACGCTGTCCTCGATCGTGGTCACGATCGAGTCGGCGTCATGCCACACCCCGTGGAGGTGCGTGACGTGCACCGGTACGTCGTCACCGGCAGCAGCCTCGATGCACGTGTCCATGTTGAGGGTCAGAATCCGGAGCTGCCGTCGAGCGGCCAGCAGCTGATGTGTGGGGTTAGGTGGCAGTCCGCCCACGGACGTGTAGGCGGCGGCCAGAGACCTCGTGTGCGAGTGGTCATGCCACGTCTGCATGATCGTCTCGAGCCGGACGCGAGCTGGCTCGATCCGCGCGCACGCCACGTCAATCGTCCGGGCGCTCAAGCCGAGAGACTGCAGAAGTGCGCGCACGCCGTACGCCGCGAGCTGCTCGCCACTCGGCGCGCAGGTCGGGGGTCCCATCGAGATACCGGCTCCGCACAGCACGGTGTCGATCGGTGGGGCGTTGCCGGAGAGCCACGCCTCCGCCCGCGAGGCAGCCTCGTCCGTCAGAAATTGATCGATCAGCACCTGAACCCCCGGAGCACTGGTGGCGAGGCGGTCCGAGTCGCTCGGGGTGTGAAGGAGGCTCGGGCCATCGGATGGCGACCGGGGCCCGGTCTCCCGTCGAGCAGCGTAGACGCCGTCGGGGACTCGGCGGAGGCTGGACGCAACTCCCACTTCGGCCATCGCTCGAGTCGGTGGCGAAGCACCCCGGGAGTCCTAAGGGGCCGAGCCCTCGACGACCTGTTCGACGAGATCCGGCAGTTCTCGCTGCAGCACCACGTCGACGGTCTTCGCGCGGCGATCGCGCGCCTCTCGGAACTCGCCTGCAAGGTGATGCACAACGCCACCGGTGGCACCCCGCAGTTCGACGATGACAGCGGGATCAGCCTCGTCGAGGCGACTGCGACCCTCGCTCGGCTCGTCCCTGATCCGGAACTGGCTCTCGGGACTGCTGCAGGATCGATTGACACCGGGTGAGTCCTGATCATGCCGCGAGGGCGGCGTCCTGGGTCGTGAAGGCGAGTTCGAACTCGACCGGGGTGAGCTTGCCGAGGGCGCGCTGGCGTCGACGACGGTTGTAGGTCCGTTCGATCCAGAACACGATCGCGGCGTGCAGCTCGTCGCGGGTGCGCCAGCGTCGACGGTTGAGGACGTTCTTCTGTAGCAGCGCGTTCCAGGACTCCATGGCGGCGTTGTCACCGGCCGAGGCGACGCGGCCCATCGAGCCCTGCAGCCCGGCGGCGGTCAGGACCGCCCGGAAGCTCCGCGCCCGAAATTGGGCGGGTTCAACCAGTCGTTGCAACACCGGCCTGTTCGAGGGAGCGTAGTTGCTCGGCGAAGACCTCGGCGGGGGTGCGCCAGCCGAGGACTTTGCGGGGGCGGTTGTTGAGGGTTAGCGCGACGGCTTCGAGGTCGCCGGCGCTCCATCGCGACAGGTCGGTGCCCTTGGGGAAGTATTGGCGAAGCAGCCCGTTGGTGTTCTCGTTCGTGGGGCGCTGCCAGGGCGAGTGCGGGTCGGCGAAGTAAACCTTCGTGCCCGTGGCGAGCGTCAGGTCCACGTGTCCGGACAGCTCCTTGCCGCGGTCCCACGTCAGCGTCTGACGCAGTTGCACGGGCAGGGTGGTGATGGACTCGGTCAGCGCGGCGTTCATCGCGAGGGCCCCGTATCCGCCGAGCGACGTGCCGTTCTTCACGACGGGCTTGTCTCCCCAGCCCTCGAGGCGTGGCAGGTGCACCAGGATCGTGGCGCGGCTGGCGCGCTCGACGAGCGTGCCGATCGCGGAGCGGCCGGTCCCGATGATCAGGTCGCCTTCCCAGTGCCCGGGCGTCGCCCGGTCGGCGGCCTCGGCGGGCCGCTCGGACAAGAGCACGTCGGCGGTGACGTGTCCCTGCGGCTTGTTGCGGGTCCGGGCGCGCGGTTCGCGCAGCGCCCGTCCGGTGCGCAGGCACGCCACGAGCTCACGCTTGAGCGCGCCGCGCCCCTCGATGAACAGCGCCTGGTAGATCGCCTCGTGGCTGATCCGCATGGACTCATCATCGGGGAAGTCCAGGCGCAGCCGGTGGCTGATCTGCTGCGGGCTCCAGGCCGTCGCCCAGCGCCGGTCCGCCCGGTGTGGCTTCATCTTGCGGCCCTTCCACCCGGGCGTGTCCGGTCCCGTCACGACCGTGCCGTCGGAGCGGCGCACTGTGCCGTCCAGGCGTTCCTGGACGTCCTCGCGCAGCGCGTCGTTGACGGCGAGCTTGGCGACCTTTGGGCGCTTGGCGGCCTCCTGCGCCTTCCACTGAGCGACCGTCGCCCGGTACTCCGGCTTCCCGCCCCGGGTCGCAGCGTTGCGGCGTAGCTCGCGGGAGATCGTCGACGGGGAACGCCCCAGGCGGGCGGCGGTCTCCCGCACCCCGTAGCCCATGACCTGGCACAGCGCGATCTCCTCACGCTCTTCGAACGTCAGATAGCGGCCCGTGGGCTCGGCCAGCGAGATCGGCGGCATGCCGCCAGCGTGCCTAAACCAACGAGTGCCCACCGGCCATGACACGCCGACCGTCAACGACGCCTCCACCGTCGTGACCCCGGTGGCGATCACCCGCCAGAACTGACGCTGCACCACCCGCGACGGATCCGGCCGACCGGGCGAGCGCATCGCCGGCCGAAGCGCGCGGTCAGCCCGCCACTGCCGGCGCGCGCCCTCGGGAACATCGCTCGTCTTCTTCCGCCAGTCCGCCTTGGCCACACCACACCTCCGGGATCAAGGTGTTGCGACGACCAGTTGAATCCGCCTTGCGATCCTCTGTCCGAATGCACCACCACAACGCCGGTCGGGGCGCGCCGGGCGACGGCGGTGCGCAACGCGGTGACGGCGAGCTGCGCGGTCATCCGCTCGTCGATGGCGTAGCCGACGATCCGGTTGCTGAACAGGTCCTTGATCGCGCAGCAGTAGAGCTTGCCCTCGCCGGTCGGGTGCTCGGTGATGTCGGTGACCCACACCTGGTCGGGCCGCTGAGCGGTGAAGTCGCGCTGGAGGTGGTCGTCGTGAACCGCTGGGCCCGGGGACTTCCCGGCTGCGCGGCGGCCCTTGCGGACCGTTGACGACCACAGTCGCTGCTGGGAGCACAGTCGCCAAACCCGCCGCTCGCCGACGTCGTGACCTGCGCGTTCGAGCTCGTCGGCCAGAAACCGATAGCCGAACTCCGGGTCGTCGCTGTGCGCGTCGATCAGGGCGTTGGTCAGGTAGGCGTCGTCCAGCTCGCGCTGACTGACCGGCTCGGTGAGCCAGGCGTAGTACGCCTGTCGCGAGTGGCCGAGCACCCCGCAGGTCAGCCGCACCGGGATGCCCTCGGCGGCCAGGTCACGGACCAGCGGGTAGCTCATTTTGGGAGCGAGCCGGCAGCGAAGTAGGCCGCCGCGCGGCGCAGGATCTCGTTCTCCTGCTCCAGGCGGCGCTTCTCGCGGCGCAGCTGGACCAGCTCGTTCTGCTCGCTGGTGGTCTTGCCGTCCACGACGCCGTCGTCGATGTCGGCCTGACGCACCCAGCGCCGCACCGACTCGATCGAGATGTCGAAGTCGGCAGCGACCTCGGCGTGCGTCAGATCGCCACGGCGGGCGACCCGCACGACGTCACGCTTGAACTCAGGCGGGAACTTCTTGGGCACAGCGACATCCTTCCAGCGGGACCTCGTCCCACAGATGGAGTGTCAACCAGCCCTGCAGCAGTCCCCTCTGGCTTACGATCTGCACGCGGCGCGACAGGCGAGCGAGTAGATGCGTCCGGACCTGTGCCTTGCGCACCCTCGTCTCTCGCATCGCGGGTGGTCAGCCCCGAGAGATTTGGGGCTCTTCGCGGATGAGGGTGTAGCGGGTGGGTCTGGCCTGAGCGGCGGGTCGCTGTTGAACGGCGTCGAGGTCCTCCGATGATGGCGGTTCTGACGCCAGCCACCCGGAAGACCTCGACATGCCTGACGGTACCTTCGCGCGCCCGGACCTGACCACGTTCACACGCCTGGACGAGCATGGCTTGCGGGTCACCGGCCAGCGCCTCGAGCCGGATCGCACGGTGCTGGCCTGCACGATCGTCGCCGAGGATCCGTGGTGCCGGCGTTGCGGCGCGCAGGGAGTGCCGCGTGGCAGCGTGGTCCGTCAGCTCGCGCACGAGCCGTCGGGATGGCGCCCCACGATCCTGCAGGTGCGGGTCCGGCGCTACCGCTGCGACGGCTGCGGGCACGTGTGGCGCCAGGACATGAGCGCGGCCGCGGCACCGCGCGCGAAGCTGACTCGCGGCGCGTTGCGGTGGGCGCTGGAGGCTCTGGTGGTCGCGCACCTGTCGATGGCCCGGACCGCCCAGGCGCTGGGAGTCGCGTGGCACACGGCGAACACCGCGGTCCTGGCCGAGGGCGCGCAGTTGCTGATCAGCGACCCGCACCGGTTCGACGACGTGCACGTCCTGGGGGTCGACGAGCACGTGTGGCGCCACGCGCGCACCGGCGGGAAGTACGTCACGGTCATCATCGACCTGACCCCGGTGCGTGCCGGCACCGGGCCGGCGCGGCTGCTGGACGTGGTCGAGGGGCGCTCAAAGCAGGCCTTCAAGACCTGGCTCGCGAAGCGGCCGCTGCCCTGGCGTGACCGGCTGGAGGTGGTCGCGATGGACGGGTTCACCGGCTTCAAGACCGCCACCACCGAAGAGCTGCCCGAGGCGGTCGCGGTCATGGACCCCTTCCACGTCATCCGCCTGGCCGGGGACGCGTTGGACCGCTGCCGGCGCCGAGTCCAGCAGGACATGCACGGTCACCGCGGACGCAAGAACGACCCGCTCTACCATGCCCGGCGGACCCTGCACACCGGCGCCGACCTGCTCACCGAGCGGCAACGACAGCGCCTGACCGCACTGTTCGACGGCGAGGACCACGTCCAGGTCGAGGCGACCTGGGGGATCTACCAGGGCATGATCGGCGCCTACCGCGACCCCGACCGCGCCCGAGGCAAGCAGCAGATGACCGCCCCGATCGACTCGCTGCGCCAGGGCGTCCCGGCTGCCCTGATCGAGCTGCGGACCCTGGGCCGGACGTTGAAGAAGCGGGCCGCCGACGTCCTGGCCTACTTCGAGCGACCCGGGACCTCCAACGGCCCGACCGAGGCGATCAACGGCCGCCTCGAGCACCTGCGCGGGACCGCACTGGGCTTCCGCAACATCGCCAACTACATCACCCGCAGCCTGCTCGAAGCCGGCGGCTTCAGACCGGTGCTACACCCTCATCTGCGATGAGCCGCCAAAGGTCCTATCGATCCAACGGCCTCGAGACGTCACCGCCACCGAACCGCCGCCCACCGCGCTACGGGGACACACCGCCGCCCGGGGCGAGCACAACGTAATCGATCGCATTCTTGAACCAATCGTCACGGAGTTGGCGCCTCTCGCCATCGGTGAACATGAAACCCGTCCCTTGGAATAGCGACAAGTCGAACCGACGCCCTTTTCGAGCGTCGACGAGGGCGTCTGTGAAAGACTTCGCGTCACGTTGTCGCCCGGCCGGCGCGCCACCTTCCCGCGCAATGCGCAACTCAACATGGCAGGCCAACAGTACCCAGGCGGCCCACCAAGCCTCCTCGTCGGCGTCGTTCGCCTGCCACGCCTCGCCTATAGCACCGCGGAGCCAGTCACCGGCAGTCCCAAGGACACCAGGGAAGGTCTTCGGAACGCTGACAACCCGGCCCACGGTCGACATCTGAAGCCACACGCGTTGTTGGTTCTCATCTACTTCGCCTGCGGCAGTCTTCTCCAGAAGCCTGAGCGATCCTTGCGCCCAGTCCACATAGCCCCACCCGAACGGGCGGTGCGCCTGAGGTGTGAACAGAAGTTCGAGTAGGTCCGCGCCATCCGCCTCCAGTGCCAGAAGAAACTCGTCGATGGTCACGGATCGGCGCATTAGCGCCATTGTCCAGAGGTCACGATAATGACGGTCGTCCGGACTGAGCGACTGCGCCAGGTGGCGGAGCTGGTCACTGGCCCAACCAACATGCTCCCGATCAATATCCTTCCGCGCTCCGCGGGCGGCAGGAACGCCCCACGAGGCCACCGCGAAGCGAGCGAATGCACGCCGATCCGCGTCGACACTGGCCACCCAATCGGCGACGACGGACTCCAGTTCCCGCAGTAGGATATGGCTCGATTCCTGCATGACGCCCATCGCCTCGAACAGGGCGAGCGATTCGCGAAATTCGCCGCCCGTGTCGTTCTCCGATAAGACGAATGCCGACTCCATGGATGTGGCGAGCAACGTACGAATCAGTGCCGCATTCGTTGGAGTAAAGGTGAGGCATCGCCATATAAACGCGCATCCGTAGTTTACGGCTTTGGCGTCGGTCGCCGGCAACATGCCGAGAAGTTCGTCGAAGAAGCGCTGAGCACCGCGAACGCTGTGGCTATCAATGATCTGCACAGCTAGTTGGGAAACGACATCCCACTCCTGAACCATAATGCGTGGCCCGAGTTCCCGAGCGAGAGCCTCCGGCCCATCCGAACGGCGAGTCAGTTCATATGCCGCGAAGTACTCGAGGAACGTCCGGTGCGTGAATTTGAACAGAGGCTGCCCCGAGGGGTCAAGGCCCGTCTCCGAAAGGACCCACGCCCGCCCGCGGCAGAAATCGACGAATTCCTGCGCTGCCGACTCGCGTTCAGCATCATCGTCGAACGTGGTCTGCAGGAACCTGGCAACCTCAGCCTTGATCTCCGACTCGAGCACCGCCTCAGCACGGTCCTCATTCGTGAATATCCAGAGCGCGAGGTGCTTGATCGCGTTGTCCATCTGACTTGACGTTCGCAATTCTACGCGAATCTGCCGACTGCGATCCCACGTTTCAAAAAGCAGCGTAGCGCAACGTCGGTAGACTTCCGGCCGGTTTCTCGGGAGGTATCCTTGCCCCCTGTAGATGATGCACATCAGTGACAGCATCAGAGGGGTCGCCGCCAAGTCCGCGATAGCTTCAGATTCGGCCGCGAACTCGGCGGCCTTCTTGCGCGCCGCCTCTGTTGGCAGTTCCTCAACATAGGAAAACCACCGAGCGACGTAGTTGTTGACGTCGGAAGAATTGAAGCCCGCCAGTTCCCACACGTCGAATATGCCGGGGTCCAATCGTGCCTGAGCGTACCCAACGCGCCGAGATGTGACCAAAATTCGCGCGTGAGGATATGCCTCAGCGAATAGTTCAACGCGTTCCGCCACATCCCTCCGCCGACTCGGGTCCAGCAGCTCGTCCAGCCCATCGAAGATGACGAGGGCCTGTCCGGACAGAAGCGTGTGCTCTACGGCGCCGTCCGGCGGTTCGCACTGATATAGCGCGGCGCACTGGTCAGTGATGTGCTGAACCACAGAGGAGATAATTGGCGTAGTTTGAGCATACTCTCTCAAGAGAACGACGAAAGGTGTTCGAGCACCCACTTCGCGGGCCAACTCGGAAGCGATATAGTCTGCGGCTGTCGATTTTCCTCCGCCGGGGTCGCCGAGCAGGACGGTTCTATCCAGCCGCTGTGCGAATTCTGCAACATCGATGACAGTGTCGATTTCATCTGACTGTGCGGAGATTCGCGGCGGTACGTACAGTTCTCGAATAGGCACGCGGCGCTTCTGGTCGTAATCCGGGGGCACGATATGTCCATGGCGCGCAACGATCTGGCGGCGGAAGGCTGTCCGCCAACGATGAAGTTCCCCTAGGCGTTCGGCGGAAGCGAAATTCGTCCAGGATGCCCGGTGTCGATGCGCAGAAGCGACGGAACTGCGGATTCGCGACTGTTGGGCTTCCTGCCTGAGCTGGGCGGCGGCGGCCGGGTCTCTTGTCGAGAGTGCGCCGACCGTCTTTCCCACGCCAGTTCGCACACTATCGGCAATATGTGACGAAATCGGCTCGATACGCTCGTTTGGTGTGTCGAGCCATTCGGCAGCCAGCGCGGCCATCAGATTGTCGACAGCGACAGGTCGGTATGACACATCGTCGCACAACTCGACTGCGATCACGTCCTTGAGTGCCGCCTGACATGGGAGACTCCGCATAGCGGCATCCAGATCACGGATGCTCTTGCCCGCCGGGAGGTGCGGCACGATGGACAGGGGCAGCCGTCGTATGGGACTGTCTGCCTCTTGGATTGCGCCTATGAGACGCTTGACGGACGCCTTACTGGTCGCATTTTGTGCGTCGCTATAGCACTGAGCCACAACGCTTGCAACAATTTCTGAAACGATCCCGAGAGCAGTTGTCGCTGCTATCGACTCGACAGCGGCCATCGCCAGCCTCTCCTGAAGGTACCTACGCCGCCGCCATCTGCGCGTCGGCCCCATGGACGCTATCGTCTGTTACGTATCACGCGAACAGGCGCGGTCAGATCTCACCCGCAATCCTGGCCCCCGTCAGGCGATGCGCAGGTGCTCCGCCGGCGGCACCGGGCGGACGGAGGAAGGTGGGGGCGTGAGCCGATCCAGCACCACAGTGTTCGCCGCCGTCGCGGTACTCGCGCTGACCTCATGCGCGAGCGAGTCCGCCCCAACGGACAGCATCAGCACCAACGGCAAGGACCTGGTCGCGGCCAAGATCCTGGAGGTGTGGCCGCTCACAGTCGAGGAAGGCCTGCTGGAGTGCTGGCCGGACCAGTCGGTGACGTTCACCGTGGACGATCGGATCTATGCCGTGAACGGTCGCGCCCGTGGACAGCTCGACGAACACGCCGACTGGGCGGATATCACCGACATCGCGCTGCCGGGCGAGGGGGTCAACGGGAGCACGCTCGACTTGCTCGACTTCGTGTCCTACGCGACGAACTTCTGCTAGGCCGAAGCGCCTAATGGACCGGGGCGCCCCGGGCCGAGGCCACGAACGTCCCACCAGGTTGTCCCGCTCCAGGGCAGCGCATCGGGGCATCAAGGCATCGGGGCAACTTCGACGAGTGCCCGCACCCGCAATGGGATCTCACCTGAGTCGGCAAGGACCTCAAGCAGCTAGCCGACTACCGTGTCCGCCGTGGACACGGGGCCCATGACGATCGAGCTGGTGCACGTGGCGCTTGACTCCTTCGACCGCGCGGGCGTCGCCGTGTGGATTGGTGGCGGGTGGGGCATCGACGCGCTGGTCGGACGCCAGACGCGCGAGCACCGCGACCTCGACCTGATGTACCGGATCGACGACGACCCGCAGATCCGTGAGGTGCTGAGCGCCACCGGGTACGTCGCCGAGACCGACTGGTGGCCGGTGCGCGTCGAGTTCCGCGGCCCGTCCTACGTCGACGTGCACCCGCTGGACTTCGCACCCGACGGCAGCGCCACGCAGGCAGGACTGGACGGAGCCCGCTTCGAGTACCCCGCCTCGGCATTCGTCCACGGCACGATCGACGGCCGGCGCGTCGGCTGCCTGTCCGCCGAGCAGCAACGCCTCTTCCACTCGGGATACGAGCTGCGCGAGATCGACCACGCGGACCTTGCCGCACTCGCCAGTGCCTTGCCCGGACGCTGACGGCCACGCCCGGGCGCGGGACTGGTCTCGGACGGGCCGAGGTTGCGCGCTCGTCCTCGGCCACTGGACGTCGGCAGTGACGTCTCGGCGGGACAGGACGATGCCGGCGTTGGTGACCACCGGCGGCAGGACGAGCATCTCAAGATCGCCGCTCCGTGCGACCTAGCGCCGATTCCGAGGATTCGGACAGGTGCGTGAGACAAACCGGCTCTCGCCCATCTGTCCCTCAGCACGTCGCGCGTGCAGCCGTTGGACAGCTCGCACGAGTTCCTACATTGTCACTTTCGCGCGAAGTTGTCGTCGACGTGGCGCGTCTCGCGGGAAGTTGTCATCCTCCAGGTCACAGCCACGCAGGGAGGATGCAGTGACGACAAGTCCCACTCCGGACCAACTGCGCGCTGCCGTTGCGATGCATCGCATTCGCGAGACGTACGAGTCGCTCGACCGTTGGCGCGAGCGGTCCAAGACAGTGGAGGAGCCTCAACCCGGCAGCGAGCTGCACGGGGACGCCGCTATCTGGCCCGGATATCCCGCACACCAGGTGGCGCGGGTGAGCCTGATCGCAGGGGTCCAACACCTCAACCTCGCGCGAGTGGCGATCGAGCAGCGAGAGGGCTTCCCGATCGCGCATCCCACAGTCATCCGCGGTGCGCTTCTTGGGGCCTCCCGCGGAGTGTGGCTCCTCAGTCCCGATGATCGGCATGAGCGGCAGCAGCACGCCCTGCGCACGATCTACGAAGTGCACCGTCGGATGCGCCAGTACATGGACTCCGGCGCGACCGGCCTTGAGCCGGACGCCGTGGCGCAGGCGCTGTCGGAACTCGACTCGCGGCTGGACGCGATCAAGGCGCTTTGGACTGCGACACCAACCCTCACCGCGAAGGAGAAGCCAGAGGAAGGGAAGATCGTCCGGCTGGCCGCGCTGGCCGTCTTCGCCGACCCGAAGCAGCAGATCGCGCTGCCGGCGCTCTGGATGCAGCTCAGCGGCGACGCTCACGGGCTCAGTTGGCCGATGCTGACCCGCTCGAGCACCTCCGTGCAGTCAGTTGGACGGCTCCCCGACTACCCAGCCCCGATGGCCACCTTCAGCTCTGGCGCCGACCTCTTCGAGATCGCGGAGGGCTTCTCCGCGGCGTTCACGCTACTGCGGCGTGGATGGAGCCTGTTCGACCAGCGCTGCACGGCTCCCTAGACGCAACGCGCCGCAAGTTCGGACAAGAACGTGAGACGCACTCGGCGGTGCGTACCTGTCCGGCCGCAGGTCAAAGGCCCGGCCGGCGGACAACTCCGCTGAGTTCCTACACCCCGTGTGTGGGATCCCGTCTGAGTTGGCCAGATCCCACGTAGTTGGCCACGGCGTGTCCGAATCCCACCGCTTTGGCCACGTTGCCGGGGCCGTCTGGCGTCGAAGGTCAAGTCCCTGGGAGTGGTGTAGCCGTCGGGCGTGATCCTCGGAGGTTCAGGCGGACAGTGCGAGGGGCTGCTCCTGGGGGTCGGGGTCGGTGGTGGTGATGAGGTTCAGGCGGGCGCGGTGCAGGACGTCCAGGGCGAAGTAGCGTCGGCCTTCGGCCCATTCGTCGTGCTGCTCGGCCAGGACCGCGCCGACCAGGCGGGTGATGGAGTCCCGGTCGGGGAAGATCCCCACGACGTCGGTGCGCCGGCGGATCTCCTTGTTCAGCCGCTCCTGAGGGTTGTTCGACCAGATCTGCCGCCAGATCTCCTTGGGGAACGCGGTGAACGCGAGCAGGTCCGCCCGGGCGTCGTCGAGGTGCTCGGCCACGGCCGGCAGGGGCGCGGTGACCTGGTCCAGGAGCTTGTCGAACTGCGCGTTCACGGAGTCGGCGTCGGGCTGGTCATAGACGGAATGGAGCATCGCCTTCACCGCTGGCCACGAGTTCTTCGGGCAGGTGCTCATGAGGTTGGCGGCGTAGTGGGTGCGGCAGCGTTGCCAGGCGGCTCCGGGCAGGTTCGCCGCGATGGCTTCGACCAGGCCGCGGTGAGCATCGGAGGTCACCAGCCGGACCCCGGCAAGTCCGCGGGCGACCAGGTCGGCGAAGAACACGTTCCACGCCTCCTTGGTCTCAGCTGTGGTGACGGTGCAGCCCAGGACCTCGCGGTGCCCGTCACCGTTGACGCCGGTGGCGACCAGCACGACGGCGTTGATGACACGTCCGGCCTCGCGGACCTTCATCGTCAACGCGTCCGCGGCGACGAACGTGAACGGGCCGGCGTCGAGCAACGACCGGGTGCGGAACGCGGCGACCTGCCCGTCGAGGTCGGTGGCCATGCGTGAGACCTGCGACTTCGACAACGACGTGATCCCCAACGACTCGACCAGCTTGTCCATCCGGCGGGTGCTCACCCCGAGCAGGTAGCAGGTCGCCACGACCGAGATCAGGGCGGCCTCGGCGCGCTTCCTGCGCTCGAGGAGCCAGTCGGGGAAGTAGGACCCCGTGCGCAGCTTGGGGATCGCGACGTCGATCGTGCCGAGGCGGGTGTCCAGGTCCCGGTGCCGGTAGCCGTTGCGCTGGTTCGTCCGCGCGGGCGACGGCTGGCCCCACTCGGCGCCGCAGACCGCGTCGGCCTCGGCGGACAACAGCGAGTTGATCACCGTGCCGAGCAGGTGCCTCATCAGGTCCGGGGACGCCTCCGCGAGGGCCTGGCCCAGGACGGCCGAAGGGTCGACAATGCGAGGTGCGGTCATCGTGATGCTCCGTTCGAGAGTGCTGTGAGAGGTTCACTCGAAGGATCACGCGGTGACCGTGCTGTCGTCTACGACGAGCACGGGCCCCGCGCCTACACCACTATCAGGGACGCCGCTGCGTCGAATCAGCGCGGCATCGACCGTTCAGGCGAGGCCCGGCCGCGTCCACCCGCACCTAGCGAGGTCGGGCGGTCGCGAGGTCGGCGCATGGGCGACGATGGTGGAGTGATCGAGTCTGCGCGGGGTCTCCGCAACGTGGGAGTTCAGGCTGCGCTGTTAGCTGCGGTGCTGTTCGGTGCGAGTGCTCCGCTCGCGAAGATCCTCCTCGGCGAGGTCAGCCCGTGGCTGCTGGCCGGTCTGCTGTATGTCGGCGCTGGCGTGGGCATGTGGATCTGGAGGCTCGTGCGACGCGCGCCACAGGTTCGCCTCCCTCGCCACGAGGTTCCGTGGCTCGTCGGTGCGGTGGCCGCCGGCGGCGTCGCCGGCCCCGTGCTTCTGATGTTCGGGCTGTCGTCGATGCCGGCTTCGGGTGCGTCGTTGCTGTTGAACGCCGAGGGCGTCCTGACAGCCGTGATCGCCTGGGTGGTGTTCCGGGAGCCCGCTGACCGGCGGGTGGTCCTCGGGATGCTGGCGATCGTGACTGGTGCTGTCCTGATCGCGGTGCCGACCGGGCAGGCCGACGTGAGCAGCGTCTGGCCTGCGGTGGCGATCATCGGGGCGTGCGCCTGCTGGGCCTTGGACAACAACCTGACCCGCAAGGTCTCGCTGACGGACGCGAGCTGGCTGGCGATGGTGAAGGGTGGCGTCGCGGGCCCGACGAACCTGGTCGTGGCGCTCCTGCTGGGCGCGCAGCTGCCAGCGGTGACGACGACGGCGGCCGCGCTGGCGCTGGGCTTCGTCTCCTACGGGTTGAGCCTCGTGCTGTTCATCGTCGGCCTGCGCCACGTCGGCACCGCACGCGCAGGCGCCTACTTCTCGCTCGCGCCCTTCTTCGGCGCCCTGCTGGCCGTCGCGCTGGGTGACACGGTGACCTGGCAGCTGCTGATCGCCGGTGCGCTGATGGCCGTCGGGACGTGGCTGCACCTGAGCGAGCAGCACGGACACGAGCACACCCACCACGCGGTCACGCATGAGCACTGGCACACCCACGACGACGGGCACCACGACCATCAGCACTCCCCTGGTGAGTTGGTCTCGGCAGGTGTCAGGCACCGCCACGTGCACACTCACGAGCCGGTGACCCACACGCACGAGCACTACCCCGACGCCCACCACCGCCACGACCACTGACCGGCTCCGCTGAGGGATCAGACAACTTCGTGAGACGACGACCGTCCCCGAAGTTGTCCACTCGCAGGTCAGAGGGTCGGCCGCCGGACAAGTCGGCTGAGTTCCTGCACCCGGGCCAGTCGTCTCGCGCCGCGGGCGGTCACGCTCCGGACGCCTGAGCGTCGCGGACCGCCAGGACCGCTGCGGCCACCTCGTGCGCCGAGCGGTTCTCGGTGTCGACCCGCGGGCCGAGCGTCGCCAGGCGGTCGGCGACCTCGAAGTAGCGGGACGCCTGGTCGAGTCGCCAGTTCCGGGCCGCGGGATCGTCCGTGTCGTTCTCGATACGCGTGACCAGCGTCTCGTGCGAGGAGTGCAGCGTCACGTGGACGACGTCATGACCCGCCGCGCGCAGACCGCCGAGGACCTCGTCCGTGAAGTCCGCGCGAAGCAGGGTCATGGGAACGATGAGCGTCGGCGTCCGCCGGGCTGCTCGGTGGGCACCGTGGACCACGCCTCGGCGCCAGGCGGGACGGTCCTGGAAGTCGCCCGGCCGAACGAGACCCACCGTGCGCTGGATCAACCAGCCGAGTCGTTCAGGGTCGTACTGGCGAGCCTGCGAGTCCTGCTGGAGCAGCAGGCGGGTGCACGTCGACTTGCCCACGCCGAAAGGCCCGTTGAGCCACAGGATCATGCCCGGGACCCTAACGAGGCGCAGTCCCCTGGGCGGTCCGTGCTCCGTCCGCGCCAGATGGAAGTCCATGCTCGACCTACCCGGCGCAGGGGCCTGGCGTGCCCGGTCCATGACGGGGCGGACAGCCGGCAGTCGCGTGAGCGGGTGGTCGTGGTGGACGTCGACCGACGTCGACGGGGTGCGGGTAGTCGTCGGACGGGAGGTTGTCGAAGTGAAGAACTGCGCAGCGCGGTCACGGTAGGTCGGGCGTTGCGGTCAGCACCGTCGGCGTCGGGTGCCGGGTAGGTGTCAGTCGTGGGACGAGGCGGACCAGGACGACCATCGCGACGAGCTCGACGAGGGTCTGAGTGACGACGGCGAGTGGCGCGATCGCGAGGGAGGCGGGCAGTGCGAGGGCGAGCGGGAGGACGACCAGGGAGTTGCGGGTCGCGGTGGCGAACATGACCGCGCGAGTGGCGGGGACGTCGAGCCGGGTCAGCCAGCCGGCGAGCAGACCGACGGCGACGGCCAGCACGACGAACGCCACGTAGAGCGGCACGACGCGCACGAGCTCGGTGACCCGGTCGCCGACGGCGGCGATCTGGGATCCGATCACGACGGCGAGGGTGGCCATCATCAGCGGCACCATCGCTCCCGCCATGACGGTCTCGGTCACCTGCCCGGCCCGGTGCCGGCGAGCGAGCGCCTGGACGGCAGCGGCCGCTGCCAGGGGCAGGACGATGAGCACGAGGAACGCCTCGACGAACGGGGCGATGTCGACGACGGCCAGGACATCCCCGCCGGCGAACAGGTACAGGTAGCCGGGCAGCAGCAGGATCTGGGCGACCATGAGCAGGGGCGCGGCCGCGAGCAGGCGGGCCCGCGCTCCGCCGGCGAGGCCGGTGAAGACGATGACGTAGTCGATGCACGGGGTGAGCAGCACGAGCAGCACACCGAGCAGCAGGCCACGGTCGTCGGCGACGAACCGGGACAGCCCGTAGACGATGGCCGGCACGACGACGAAGTTCGCCACGAGGACCGTGGCGAGGAAGCGGACGTCGCGGAAGGCGCGTCCGACCTCGATCAGCGGCACGCCGAGGAACGTGGCGAACAGCAGCAGCGCCAGGACCGGGTTGATCGAGCGCTCGAGCGTGAGCGCGAGGCCGGGGGCGGCCAGGCCGAGGACGGCGCCGGCAGCGATCGCCGCCACGTACAGCGGGATCTGCTTCTCGTCCCACCACTGCACGGCACGGCCCATCGCCAGCGTCCTCCGACGGTCCCAGGTGTTCATGCACCCACGAGAGCGGGGCGCGCTCACAGCATGCCTGAGTCCGGTCGCGGCGCCGGCGGACAGCGGCCGATGCGGCACTTGACCTTCGATCCAGGTCGAAGGTTTACGGTCACCGCATGACCTACCGCATCGCTGCAGCAGCCGAGCTGGTCGGGGTGCCGGCGACGACGCTGCGCTACTACGAGGACATCGGTCTGGTCGAGCGGCCGGCGCGCGGCGCGAACGGGTACCGGACCTACGACGATGCCGACCTGGCGCGGCTGCGCTTCATCACGGCGACGAAGAACCTGGGCATCCCGCTGACCGACGTCGCGGAGCTGGTGAAGGCCTACGACGTCGAGGACTGCTCGACGGTCGCCCACCAGGTCGTGGAGATGGTCGCCCAGCGCCTGGCGCAGACTCAGGCGCGGATCGGGGAGCTCGTGGCGCTGGCGGCGCGGCTGCAGACGGTCTCTGCTCGCCTGGCCGACGCTCCCGCGGCCGGCCCGTGCGGTGACGGGTGCCCGTGCGCGACCGCCGCACCGGCGCCCCTGGCCGACCGGCGCACGCTCGTGCCGCTCACGCGGGGGCCGGCCGCCGCGCCGGACGAGCCGATGATCGCCTGCTCGTTGGACGCCGCGTCGGTCCCGGAGCGGATCTCGGACTGGCAAGCGCTCGTCGCCCGGGCCACGTCGCGGGAGGCCGTCGTTGGTGGCATCGCGCTGACGTTCCTGTCGTCGCCGGCTCTCGTCGCGGAGATCGCCCGGCTGGCCGCGGCGGAACAGGACTGCTGCACCTTCTTCACCTTCACCGTCCAGATGACCACTGGCCGGGTCCGCCTCGAGGTTCAGACGCCGCCCGACGCCGCAGACGTCGCCGCCGCCATGTTCGGCACCGTCCCCTAGTCGCCCTGGATCCACAACGACCGGCCACCCGTCCTGGGTTCTGGCCGCGATGCCCCTTGCCCGAGCCCGAGAAGGAGAGCCATGAGCACCCCGCCCCTGCACGACCACGACACCGCCACCCCGAAGAGCTCGATGATGACGAAGAAGGGCGCGCTGGCCGGGATCGGCGTGGTCCTGGCCTGTGCGATCGCCTGCTCGCTGCCACTGATCGCCGCCGGCGGGCTCGTCGCGAGCCTCGGCGCCTTCCTCGCCGGCGGCGAGGCCGTCGCGCTCGGGGTCGTGCTCCTCGTCGGCGCCGTGATCGGCGTCGGGCTGTGGCTGCGTCGGCGGCGCTCCGCGGCCGCCAGCGCCTGCGGCACCGGCTGCGGCTGCGGTGGTGACTGCGGATGACCGGCACCGTCACGCGCGACGAGCTCGTCCAGCTCCTCGAGGACGACGCCGCGGTCCTCGTCGAGGCGCTGCCCGCAGCTCACTACGACCGCGAGCACCTGCCCAGCGCGATGAACGTGCCCGGTGAGCTCACACCCGCCGAGGCATCGCGCATCGCCCCGGACCCGCGACGGACCGTCGTCGTCTACTGCTCCGGGCCCGGCTGCGGGCGCTCGAAGGTCACCGCCGCCGCGCTCCAGCGCCTGGGCTACAGCGACGTCCGGGTCTACACCGGCGGCAAGGCCGACTGGCTGGCCGCCGGCCTTCCACTCGAGCGCACCGCCGCGGCCAGCTGACCGGACCCGCGGGGGACTCGGTCCGTCACGCTGCAGCGATCCTGGGGCCTGTCCGCCGCGCTCCGGAGATCTACGAGGGTTCGGACAGGAACATGAGAATCCGGCCGTCTCGCGTTCGTGTCACCGAGCAGGTCACGGTGTCGAGCACCGGGCAGATCGGGTGAGTTCCTACAGCCCGATGGTCAGTACCGCTCACGCGACCTGGTGACGGCGGGCGCCTCGCGGGCGAGCAGTCTGATGGCCGCGTCGGCGAGGACCGCGCGGCGGGCAGGGTTGGTCCGCGGCATGGCGCAGTTGGCAACACTCGTCGTACAACGAGCGCAGGAGTATTGACGGAATGGCCACAGCCGCCCAGAGGAGCTCGACATGGAACAGACGGCGATCGTCGTCGGAGCGGGCGCGGGCCTGGCCTCAGCGATCTCCCTCGCCCGGACCGGGTGGAAGGTCACGGTGCTGGAACGCTCGCCCGAGCTCGCCGAGGTCGGGGCGGGCTTCGCCATGTCGCGCAACGCGGTCGCGGCGTTCCGTGGGCTCGGTTTCGACGACGACAGCGTCGCCGCGCTCGGCCACCAGACGTGGGCCGGTGGCACCTGGGACCTCCACGGCCGCCCGATCCTCCCCCTGCCGGACACACCCGTCGTGCGGGAGGCGGTCGCGCTGATCGGGGTGCACCGCCGACGGCTGCACGCCACGCTGCACCGACAGGCCGTCGACTGCGGCGTGGACATCGTCACAGGTGCGGCCGTCACCTCGGTCGAGCCCGGGGAGCCGGACGGCGCTCCGGCCGTCGTCGCCGACCGCGAGGCCGACCTCGTCGTCGGTGCCGACGGCATGAACAGCGCCGTGCGCGCGGCACTGTTCCCGGCCAGCCGCCCCCTCTACAGCGGATACTCGAGCTGGCGCGCGATCACGCCTGGCACCTTCGGGGACGATGCGCCAGTACTGGGGGCCCCATGCCGAGTTCGGCATCCTGCGCGTCGCCGACGACCAGACGTACTGGTACGGGTACGCGGCCATGCCGGAGCGCACCGTTCTGGATGACGAGCTCGGCGCGGCCCGCGAACGGTTCGCCGGGTGGGCCGCGCCGGTGCACGAGGTGCTCGCTGCCACGGCGCCTGACGTGGTGATGCGGCACGACGTCCACCAGCTGCCGGGTGGGCTGCGGCGCTACACCACCGGTCGGGTCGTGATGATCGGGGACGCTGCCCACGGCACTCTTCCGACGATGGGGCAAGGCGCAGCCACCGCACTGGAGGACGGCCCCTGTGTTGGTCTGCTCGTGGGCGCACCGGTCGCGGCGGGCGGACGCCTCGCTCCCGCCCTCGACGGCTTCGACGCCGCCCGTCGGCCGCGATGCCGCGCTCTGGCTCGCTCATCAGTCGCGTCCGGCCGCTTCGGGTCGCACCCGGGGGGAGGTTGGCAGCAGAGCGTCCGGAACAGTCTCATGCGCCTCACCCCGACCAGCGCAGTCCTGCGTGGCTCTCACGCCGCGATGGGCTGGACCCCGCCCCAGCCGGCATCACCGACCTACTGAGTCCGGCTCACCCGCGTCGCAGAGTTCGAGGACCTGGACCAGCCGGGCGAGTCGGCCCCGCCCGCGGCAAACATGACGCCCGAGCCGGAACGCGGTTCCAGAAACCGACGGCACCGCCTCCGCGATCGTCCACCGAGGACTCGGACAGCCAGGTGAGACAAGGCGCGTCTCACTCAGTTGTCCCACCACAGTCCAGAGCGTCACGCTCCGGACAGCTTCGATGAGTTCCTACATCTGCCGCCGCCGTGGGATCTCATCCGAGTCGGCCAGATCTCACAGCGTCGGCCATTGCGCGTCTCGAAGCTCACCGACGTGGCCATGCCGGACGCTCGAGAGGAGGAGCCGAGATCAGCTCGAGCCGTGTAGGTGACAACCAGACTGCCAATGGGAGTCGGTCGCCCGGCTCTGGCGATAGACGCTCTTGACGTACTACAGGTCGAATTCCGCCAGCACGTCGTCGATCTCGCTGTCCGTTGCGCGCCACGGTCTCCGGGTCTCGGCCAGCTTGACGAGCCCGAGGAGGGCGACCGGGTCGTCTGCCACGAACCGCGCCTGTCCAAGTCGGGCCACCCAGCGACCCGAGTCCTGGCTCACATCGAGGTGCAGCCCTTTCAGGGCGAGGATCGCCGGGACGGCCGTGTCGCTCGCGGCTGCGATCTCGACGGGGCCGAGCCGCCCATGGACGGAGTCGAACGAGATGCCCGCCGCTGGGCAGCCACCTGCTGTGCACTCGATGTCGGGATCGCCGGGGTGCTCGAACTCGTAGTGGAAGCACGTGTAGTGCATCTGCTCGAAAACGCCGAACGAGCCTGCGTTGGCCACGACTTCCTTGCGGCAGCGACGACAGATCGGTCGAATCTCTCCCGAGCCACTGAGCACGTCGACGACGGTACCCCGGGGCGACCAGCCCGAGGAGTCCGACAGGTGGGCGGGACAAGTTCCTACACCCCCGGCCCACGCCCCTCGAGTTTGAGGGCTCTTCGCGGTTGTCGGTGTAGCAGAGGGCGTCGCAGACCTGGTGCCCGGCTCCTACGACCGGCGCGTGGACGGACTCTCGATCGGGCTGCAGCGGCTGAATGCCGCGCAGACGAAGTTCCAGCTCGTGGATCTCTGTGGGACCTGCGGGACTCGGCCTACGACACTCCTGAGGTGTGAGGCATTCACCGCGGAGGCGTTCGTGCAGGGGCTGGCGTCGGAGCTGGACGACTTGCCTGGCGATGACGACGGTGAGATCTCGGTGGCTGTCATTGCCCGTGCTCTGGGGAAGGCGCTCGATCTCCGGACTCGCGGACGCTAGGCCGCGTCGCCTGCCGCGGATCTGCGCGGTCCAGAGCGCAGGCGTGGCCTGAAGCCGCCGGTCTCGAGCAGTGATCGAGCGATGTAGTGGGTGTCGAGCGAAGGCTGCGACCATGGGCCGATGAGTGAAGCCCTTCCGAAGGTCGCGATCGAACTCTGGAGGTCCGACGCCATCGTCCTCTTCGACTGGCTGATGACCGTCGATCTGAACACGGTGCCGATCACTCACCCAGCCGAGAAGCAGGCGCTGATGGATCTGCTCACCCGACTGGAGCACGAGACCGATGTGCCCTGTGTGACTCAGGAACAGATCGATGCAGCCCGGGTCGAGGTCGCCCGAGACATGGGCTGGTAACTGATCGACGCCTGCCCGCTACCTCAGACGCAGCGAGACCCGATGCTCGGCCCATGCCCTTCGATCCCCGGGTGAGCGACGAGATCCAGTTCCTCACCGACGGGCGCACCTTCGAGCCGAGAGACAGGAATGCCGGCGACTGCATCGCGGTCTTCGGGGAACTGCGGAGCGGACAGCGCTGGCGTCCTTATGGCGTGAAGCGTTCTGCGCCAGGTGCCTCCGCCCCCACGGCGAAGCCGGCCCGGGGTCGAGCCGCAGCGCCCTCGGACGGACGGAACAGCCCCAGCACTTGAGGCCGACTCCAGACGTTTCGTTCGACTCCATCGAAGGACCGGGCACCGTCGACCAGGACTCTCGCGACTGGCCAGGCCCGCCGTCGTCGTTCACCTCGAACTGCAGATCCATGCGCGAGCGCGCCCGATGGCGGCGCGTGCATCACTCAGCGCGAGTACGGAAGCCGTTCGAGTCCGGCCGCGGCCACCATCTGCTCGTACCACGCCAGCAGTTCCGCGGAGCGTGGGCCATCGATGTGGTTCGAGAGCGTGTCCCGGACGAAGAGCCCGGGGAACCTGCGGCCCGGTTGGATGACCAACTGAGCGTTGCCGTTCCATACGAGGCGCTCCAAGGGCGCCAAAGGCTCGGGCTGTTCATGCGCGCCGGTTTGCCACCAGTCCACCGACACCGAAGCGCCCTCGAGCCTTGCCACACGGCCGAGCACGTAGTCCTCGATCGCTCGTGGGAGTCGGACGTCATGGTCTTCGATGTAGTGGGACAGCCCCTCAGGCCACACGAGGACGCCGTCGGTGTATTCGCTGGCTCCGTTGTGCTGGCCGCAGAACCTGCACGGCGACAGGCCCATGAAGTGCCGGAGGTACGTGCCCGCATTGAGATAGCCGACGACGACGTAACGCTCGTCCTCGTCCCAGGTCGGGTCGACCATGTCGTACGGATCGGGGTACTCGGGATGCTGGCCGTTGCGCCAGTACCCGATCAATCGCAGGGCCACTCCCGACGCTCCTCCTGGTCGCTCCTCCCGGCAGCGCCGGTAGCAGGATCCTGGCACGGCGGCCCTTCGGCCCTGCCCTTGTAGGTTGCTGCGCATGCGCTTGGAGGTCGACGCGATCCTGTTCGACATCGACGGGACATTGGTGGACTCGACCGCTGCTGTCGAGCGCGCGTGGCGGAAGTGGTCCGCTGCCCGCGGGACCGACGCCTTGGAGGTTCTCCGGGTCTGTCACGGGCGCCGCTCGGAGGACACCGTGGCCGAGTTTCTGCCGAGCGACCAGCGCGCCGCGGCGGTCGCTGAGCTCGAGCGGCTGGAGATGGCAGAACTCGGTGACGTGACCGCGCTCCCCGCCACGCGGGACCTCTTGTCGCGCCTCCCATCCGAGCGATGGGCCGCGGTGACATCGGGGTCGCAGCTGCTGATGCGCGCGCGGCTGGCCGCCGCCGGGCTACCGGTGCCCGACATCTTGGTAGCGGCCGAGGATGTCGTGCTGGGCAAGCCCGATCCGCAGGGATATCTGAACGCGGCCCGGCAGCTCGGCTTCGACCCTCGCCGGTGCCTCGTCGTGGAAGACGCACCCGCTGGCCTGGAGGCGGGACGTGCAGCGGGGGCGCACGTGCTCGGGGTGGCGACATCCCACCAGGCCCACGACCTGAGCGCAGCGCACGTGGTGGTACCCGACCTCACGGCCTGCATCGTCGAGGTGACTGCCGAGGGCCTGGTCATGAGCACGGCACGCTGAGTCGACCGGCCCGGGCGTCGTCGAGACGCGGAACCCGCGTGGCCGGCGGTCCGGCCGCGCTAGCGTCGGTCCGTGCATCGCTACCAGGACCGTGCCCGTCGAGGGCTTCGACGGGGCATCGTCGCCGCCGTGTCGTTCGGCATCCCCCTCGTCGCGCTCACCGGGTGCGCGGACGACGAGGTCGAGCCGTCGAGTCCGGTCGCCGGCGCGATCAGCGCGTGCCTCACGGCCGCGCAGGAGCAGAGCCAGCTCGAGCTTCCGGCCGACGACGGCGACGGCCTCGACATCAGTGTCGACGTCGACAGTCAGGGCTGGTGGGCGGTCGTCGCCGCGACGCGCGGCGCGGACCCGAAGCTGACGTTGACCTGCACGGCCGTCCCGGACGGCGGGCCGCTCGGAGCCCGCGCAGCGTCGTGGTCGGTAGCGGAGGGATAGGCGACGATCGCGGCGGGCCCGCCCTTCGCGGGCTTGCTGCGGTCAGGGCTGGCGGCGGTGGAGCGTCCACGCGTCGGCGGTGTCGAGGTCCCCGTCGGTCACGCGGGTGAAGACGAGCCGGTCGTGCAGCCGGTCGCGTCGGCCCGCCCAGAACTCGACCTCGTCGCACGCGATGCGCCAGCCGCCCCACCCGTCGGGGACCGGGACGTCGTCGGGGGACCCGGTGTCCGGGTAGAGCGCGGCGTACCGCTCGTAGGCGGCGACCAGCGTCGCCCGGTCCGCGACCGGCTGCGACTGGTCCGACGCCCAGGCGCTGATCCGCGACCCCCAGGGTCGCGTCGCGAAGTAGGCGGCGATCTCGTCGCGGCCCACGGGGACCGCCCGCCCGCGGAACCGGACCGCGCGGTACATCGCCGGCCACGTGAGCGACGCGGCGACCGACCCGGTGGCGACGATCTCCCGGCTCTTGGCCGACCCCAGGTCGGTGACGAAGCCGGGCCCGCGCTCGTCGAGGAAGCGCATGAGCACGGTGCGGACGTTCGCGTGCCCGTCGGAGTCGACCGTCGCGACGGACAGCGCGGTGGGCTCGACGACGTCCCCGCGCTCGGCCTGCCGCGCCTGCGCGTCGGCCACCCACGCCCGGACCTGCCGCAGCGGCGTCGGCGCCACGCCGTCCTCGCTCAGCCCCTCACCCGCGTACTCGCTGCGCACGCCGCCATCCTCGCTCACTCGTGCTCGATCGCGACCGCGTCCTGGCCGGCCCAGCCGGGCGCGCCCGGGTCCACCGCGGCGTCCCCGACGAGCGTCGCCAGGCTGGCCTCGAGGTGCGCGAGCTCCGCGGCACCTAGCTTCTCCTCCCACCGGGCGCGCAGGTCCTCGAAGACCGCCTCCCCCTCGCGCAGGACGTCGCACCCGCGCGCGGTGACCTGGAGGCGGTTGCGTCGCGCGTCGGACGGGTCCGGTTCGCTCGACACGTAGCCGCGCGCGACGAGGACCGCGACGGTCTTCGCGGCCGCCTGCTTGGAGACGGACAGACGACGTGCGACGTCGGACGCGCTGTCGGCGCCGGCGATGATCGCGCGCATCGCGAACTCGTGGGTCGGGCGGAAGTCGTCGTAGCCGCGGGCGGCGAGCTCGACCATCGCGCCGTCGACGAGCGTGCGGAAGCCGCCGAGCAGCAGCAGGGCGAGGTCGGCGCCGGACCGGGACATGACGACGAGCCTAGACACTCCGATGGACATGGACAACTAGGTTGTCTACTGTGATGGACAATCTAGTTGTCTATCTCAGGAGTCGACGATGAGCACCACCAAGGCGACCATCCCCGCCGTCACCCACCACACCGCACCGATCAACGGTGCCCAGATCCACTACGTGACCGCAGGCACCACCGGGTCGCCCCTCCTGCTCGTGCACGGGTTCCCCGAGACCTGGTGGACGTTCCACAAGGTCATCCCGCTCCTCGCCCGGACCCACCAGGTCATCGCCGTGGACCTGCGCGGCTTCGGCGACTCCAGCACCGCCGAGGACGGCCACGACAGCGCGACCGCCGCGGAGGACCTGCACGGCCTGATCGAGCACCTCGGCTGGGGACCCGTGCACGTGACCGCGCAGGACATCAGCGGCGGAACCGTGTTCCGGCTCGTGGCCGCGCACCCGCGGGACGTCCTGAGCCTCACGGGGATCGAGATGGGCCTGGCCGGGTTCGGCCTGGAAGGGCTGGCCGACGTCACGCGCGGCGGCTCCTGGCACATCGGCGCCCTGACGGCGGCCGGCATCCCGGAGCTGCTGCTCGCCGGCCGCGAGCGCGAGCTGCTCGGCCAGTGGGCCTTCCCGAGCATGACTGCCGTCGCCGGGGCCGTCACCGACGCCGACGTCGACGAGTTCGCCCGCACGTACGCCCGGCCCGGCGGCTGGCGCGGGGCCGTCGGCCTCTACCGCTCGATGCTGACCGAGGGCGACGACCTCAGGGCCCTGGCGGAGTCGAGGCCGGTGACCGTGCCCGTGCTCGCCGTCGGCGCCGGCGGCGGGCCGTTCACCGCCGCGACGCTCGGCCAGGTCACGGCGGGTGAGGTCACCGCCGTCCAGCTCGACGGCGTCGGTCACTACACAGCGCTGGAGGCTCCCGAGGCGCTCGCGGCGGCGATCCTCGACTTCACCAGCTCGGTCGACGCGGCCTGATTCGGGGGGCCGGCGCGGCCGCCCGCCTCGCCGCAGCCGCTCGTCGGACTGGCACCCACGACGACGACAACAACGACGACGGTGCCCCACGCCAGCTCGGTGTGGGGCACCGTCGTCGGACGGTCGCGTCCGCGGACGCTCAGGAGCTCAGAGCGTGATGACGACGGTCGAGATGCTCCGCGCGGGGACGTCGACCGTCACCTGGCTGCCGTTGACGCTCGTCGTCCGGGGCGCGCGGCTCGAGTACTGCGACGTCATCGTCTGGAGCGCGGACCGGATGTCCTGCGGTGCCTGGATGACGGCGCCGTTCACCGCGCTCGTCGAGCGGTTGAGGATGACGAGCGTGACCTTGCCGTCACCCTGGTAGGCCGTGACCTCGAGCGGGGAGGCCTTCGAGCTCTTCGTCAGACCGACGCGCTGGTAGCCGGGGCGGACGTACTTGGAGTACTGCGAGAACGCCCAGCCGCGCTTGAGGACCGCGCCGCCGGTGGTGCCGTACGCCGACTCGCCGTCGCCGATGAACGAGTAGTAGCGCCGCCCGTACCACCAGACGTACGCGCTCCAGTTGGCCTGCATCGAGCGGTCCACGGTGTACATGACCTTGTCGAGGGTCTCGTTCCAGGCTGCGGCGTTCGACGGGTCGCCCCAGATGTTCGAGCCGTTGCCGTCGGCCTGGTGGTAGTTCCACTCGGTCATCCACTGGTTCTTGCCGTACTGCGCGGCCAGCGGGTACGGGGAGAGGTTGGGCCCGTTCTCCTGGCCGTAGATGTGGCCGCCGACGTACCCGATGTTGTTGCGGGCAGTGGCGTCGTTGAGCGTCGGGTCGCTGTAGGAGCGGTTGAAGCCGAGCGACTCGGCCACCATGAGCTTGGTGTTCTGGACCTTGGCGCCCTGGTCGCGCACGAAGGTGCGCAGCTGGTCCCCGGTCCAGGCCATGGAGTCGTAGTCGGGGTGCCAGTCGGGCTCGTTCTGCACGGACGTCACGTCGATGGCCACGCCCTGGTTGCGCATGTACTGCACGTAGCTGTTGAGGTGGTTGGCGTAGTCGTCGTAGTAGTCGGTCTTGAGCGACCCGCCGCCGGTGCGGCTGTTGTTCGTCTTCCACGCCGCGGGCGCGGTCCACGGCGAGGCGAGGATCTTGACGTTCGACCCGTACGTCTTCGCCGTCTTCAGGGCGCTGACCTGCGCTCCCCACTCGCTCGACACGGGCGAGATGCCCGTGCGCACGATGGACAGGCCGAGCTGGTTGTCACCCATCCCGACGAGCGTCTGGGTGTCGGCCGTGGACCAGGCACCTCCCCAGATCGACACGGCGGCGCCGAAGCCGTCGATCGTCTGGTACTTGGTGCCGGTGTTCACCGTGAGGTCCGCGGGTGAGCCGGGGCGCGGCGTCTGGCTCACGGAGGGCGACGGGGTGGGCGTCGGGGTCGGGGTGGGGGTCGGCGTCGGGGTGCCGGTGGTCGACCCCGTGCACGTGGTCCCGTTGAGCGCGAACGTGGTGGGCGACGGGTTGGAGGCGCCGGAGGTGCCGTTGAAGCCGATCTCCGCCGAGGCGCCGGTGCCCAGGGAGCCGTTGTACGACGCGTTCCTCGCGGACACCGTGGCGCCGCTCTGCGTGAGGCTGGTGTTCCACGCCTGGGTCACGGTCTGCCCCGCGGGGAAGGTCCAGGTGAGCAGCCAGCTGCTCACGGCGTCACCGAGGTTGGTGACCTTGACGTTCGCCGTGAACCCGCCGTTCCACTGGGACGGGACGACGTAGTCGACGCGGCAGCCGGTCGCGGCGGATGCCGCGGGCGCCACGGCGACCGTCCCCCCGGTGAGCAGCGTGGCCAGCGCCAGAGCCGCCGGCCACGTTCGGCGCCGCCATTGAGTTCCTCGCATGATTCGTCCAATCGCTGTTGGTCGTTCGATGCGCGCCGACGGCCCTCGTCGGCGGTGGGCGGACGGGGCCGGGGTGCCCGGATGGCGCGACTATCTCGGGCCGGATCGGCCTTGTCCACCGCCCCTTCCCCTAACCGTTTGGGCCGATCGCGAGGCTCGCGAAGTCCGTGCAAAAGTGGGCGGATCCCGCTCTGTGAGCGCTCACATCGACAGGCGGACCCGGCGCCGGCCAGGGCTCGCACGACGTGCTCCCCACCGCGACGACGCGGCCCGGGGCCCGGACGGACGGCGCACGGCCACCCTCAGGAGGCAGACATGCACGGAATCGGCCGACGGCTGCTGCTCGCCGTCACCCTCTGCATCGCACTGGCGGGCGGTGCCGCGGCGACGTCCGCGCCCGCCACCGCCGAGAGCAACGGGGGCACCCGCGTGATGCCCCTGGGCGACTCGATCACGGAGGGCTACCCGGGAGGCGGCGGCTACCGCGTCGGGCTGTGGCAGCGCCTCGCGCAGAACGGCTACACCACCGACTTCGTCGGGTCCGCCTTCAACGGGCCGGGCAGCCTGTGGGACCACGACCACGAGGGTCACGGCGGCTGGCGGATCGACCAGATCGACGCCAACGTCGTGAACTGGGTGCGCACCTACCAGCCCCGCACCGTGCTCCTGCACATCGGCACCAACGACATCACCCAGAACCGTGACCTGGCCAACGCCCCGAACCGGCTCGCGGGGGTCATCGACAAGATCACCAGCACCTCCCCGCAGACCGACGTCTTCGTCGCGACCCTCATCCCGATCTCGTTCGCGGACTCGCAGGTCCGCGCGTACAACTCCGCCATCCCCGGCATCGTGTCGAGCAGGGCGGCCGCCGGGAAGAAGGTCCACCTCGTCGACATGTACCGGGCCCTGACCACCGCCGACCTCGGCGACGGCGTGCACCCCAACGCCACGGGCTACGACAAGATGGCCGCCGCCTGGTTCACCGCGCTGCGCGCCGTACCGGGGAGCATCGGGAACCCCAGCGGCGGAGGCACGGACCCCGGCGGCAGCACCGGCCCCGTGGACTCCTCCGCGTGGTACGTGCTCGTCAACCGCAACAGCGGCAAGGCGCTCGACGTGTACAACCTGTCCACCGCCGACGGCGCGCGCATCACCCAGTGGTCGCGCAACAACGGCAACCAGCAGCAGTGGCAGTTCGTCAACGCCGGCAACGGGTTCTACAAGGTGAGGTCGCGGCTCTCGGGCAAGGTGCTGGACGTGTCCGCCAGGTCCACAGCCGACGGTGCGGCGATCATCCAGTGGAGCGACAACAACGCCGCCAACCAGCAGTTCAGCCTCCAGACGATCGGCGGGTACGTCCAGCTGATCGCCCGCAACAGCGGCAAGGCCGTCGAGGTGCAGGGCGCGTCCACGGCCGACGGCGGGAACATCGTCCAGTACACCGACTGGAACGGCGCCAACCAGCAGTGGCAGCTCGTCAAGGTGGGCTGAGCCCGACGAGCGGGCGGCGCGACGGCGTGGGCCGCGGCGCCCGGTAGGTGCGGAACCCGAACTTCCTCCCGGTTGGTGCATCCGAGCGCACCTTCCGGGCGGAAGGAGGACAAGGGCGCCGACGAGGACGCCCTGCGGATCCCGATCGTCGTGCTGCGGGACGCCGACCGCAACGACGTCAACCCGCTGCTCGTGCGGAGCAAGCTCGACATCAACGCCGGCAACGCGCAGATCGCCCACGGCATCTCGTTCGTGCTGCGCCCCGCCGACCTGTGACGCCCAGGCGCCCGCCCGGTACCACCCCGGGCGGGCGCCGACCGGGGCGCCGCACTTCCGCCGACGAGCCGGCGGCTGAAGAATCGGTGACATGTCCGGCACTCCAGACCTCTCCGGCTACCAGGCCTCCGACGAGAACCCACCGCCCCGCCGTGACGCGGCAGCGCTCGCCGCCGGCATGCGCAGCGAGTACGAGCTGCTGGTCAAGGTGGTGTCCGACTTCGACGGTCGTCTGCTCACGATCAAGGGCTGGTCCGTCACGCTCTCCCTCGCCGCTCTCGTCCTCGGGTTCCAGCACGACCACTACGCGCTGTTCGGCCTCGCGGCCGTGAGTGCGCTGGGGTTCTGGACCATCGACGCGCTGACCAAGGTCCACCAGGTGCGCTACTACTCGCGCATGCGCGACCTCGAGGTCGCGTCCTTCCACCTGAACCGCGTCGACCTGCCGACCGGGCTCAAGGGCTTCTCCTCACCGCGGATCGACGTCTCGTGGTCGTACAAGGGCGACGAGCCCGACTGGCGCGGTGACCCTCCGTGGCGGCTCGACCCCGCGACCGTGCGGCGGCTGGTCCGACGGTCCTGGCACATGCCGCACGTGGTGCTGCCGCACGTCGTCGCCGTCGTCGTCGGCGCGGTCCTGTTCGTCCTGGCCGTCACGGGCGTCGGCCAGCTCGGGGACATGCAGCCCTGACCGGCCGGCGTCGTCAGGAGGTCCCTGGAGCCCGCCTCCCCCCGGCGGGCGGGCGCCGGGTGACCGCGTCGACCGCTCGTCGGACCTCGTCCTCGTCGTGCGGCTCGGTGTCGAGTGCGCGGTGGATCGTCAGTCCCTCGATGAGGGCGTCCAGCACGCGGGCGGTCGTCGGGTCGAAGTGACGCTCGAGGGCGTGGCGGCTGCGTGCCATCCACGCATGGGTCAGCTCGCGGTACCGCGCGTCGCGTGCCGCGAGCGTGTACAGCTCGTGGGTCAGCACGAGCTCGCGGGGGTCGACGAGCACGTCGTGGCCGATGAGGTCCACGACCGCGCGACGGGCGTCGTCGACGCTCGCCGCGTGGGCCATGCGCTGCTCGAACCGGTCGCTGACCTGCCGCGAGAAGCGTGCGAAGGCCTCGTGCAGCAGCTCGTCGACGTCGGTGAAGTGGTACGTGATCGAGCCCAGGGGGACGTCCGCGGCCGCGGCGACGCGGCGGGTCGAGGCTCCCGCGACGCCGACCTCGCCGATCACCTGGAGGCACGCGTCGATGATGCGGTCACGGCGCTCGGGATCGAACCGGCGGCGCCGGGGTGGGGCTCCCTGTGGTCCCACGTCAGGCGTCGTCCCCGATCCCGCGCACGACGCGTGCGGGGTTGCCGACCGCGACGACGTCCGCGGGCAGGTCCTTGGTGACGACGGCACCCGCCCCGACGACCGTGTTGTCCCCGATGGTCACGCCGGGGCAGACGATCACGCCGCCGCCGAGCCAGACGTTGTCGCCGAGCGTGATCGGCCGTGCGGCCTCGAGCTTGTCACGGCGCGGCTGGGGTTCGACGGGGTGGGTGGGCGTGAGCAGCTGCACGTTCGGGCCGATCTGGCAGTCGGCGCCGATCGTGATGGCGGCGACGTCGAGGGCCGTGAGGTTCGAGTTGACGAACGTGCGCGCGCCGATGCGGATGTTCTCGCCGTAGTCGACGGACAGCGGCGGCTTGACGTAGGCGCCCTCGCCCAGGTCGCCGAGCAGTGCGACGAGGTGCCGGCGCGCATCCGGCTCGCCGGCCGCCTCGGCGCGGTGGTACTCGTACGTCAGCCGGAGCGCCTCGCGTGCGATGCGCTCGCTCTCGGCGTCGTCGGCGATGTACAGGTCGCCGGCGAGCATGCGCTCGCGGTTGGTTCGGGGGTCGTCGGCGAAGTAGTCGGGGCTCATGTGTTCGATCGTACGCATCGCGACCCGGTGTCCCGACGAGCAGTCAGGACACCTTGCCCTTGAGCAGGCGGTGCCAGTAGACCGCCGGTTCGAGGTACCGGTCGAAGGCGAGCAGCGACCGCCGCGGGCGCACCAGGTCAGGGAACCGGAACGTCGGGTCGGGCGTGCCGTCGCGGTCGAACTCACCGAGCAGCAGCCGCCGCCGGTCGGTGGTCACCGGGGCGACGGTGTAGCCCTCGTACCGCCGCATCGGTGCGCCCGTGCGGCGTGCGGCGATGTTGTGCGCGACGACGGGCACCTGCTTGCGCAGCGCACCGCCCGACGGCGGGGTCCGCACGTCGGCGGCGTCGCCGAGGCCCCAGACCGTGGGGTGCTCGACGTGCTGCAGCGTGTACGGGTCCACCGCGACGAAGCCGTCGCTCGCCGCCGTGGCGAGACCGGACCCGGCGATCCACGCGGGCGCGCGGTGCGGCGGCGCGAGGTAGAACGCGTCGTAGTGCACCTCGTCGGGCCCGTCCGGTCCCGAGACGCGGACCACGCGGCGCTGTGGGTCGACGCTCTCGACCCTGGTCCGCATCCGCACGTCGACGCCGAACCGCCGCGCGGCCGCGCGCAGCTCACGGTCCGCCCGCTCCTGCCCGACGAGCGCGTCACCCTCGTGGACCAGCCGGATGTCGATCGCGTCGAGCACGCCCGTGCGGCGCCAGTGGCCGGCGAGCGTGAGCATGGGCTTGAGCGCCACGGGGCTGCACGGCACGTGGCGGTCGCAGACCGCGAAGACCGCGGTCCCGCTCGTGAGCGACGAGAGCATTGTCCAGGTCTTGGCGGCGAGCTCGGGCAGGTAGCTGGTCGCCGCGGCCGGCGTCGCCATGGCCGCCTCGGCGCCCGGCACCGCGTCCCAGTCGACCTGCGACCCCGGGCACACCACGACGTCGGTGCCGTGGAGCACCTGGCCGCTCGCGAGCCGCACGTGCGACGCCTGCGGGTCGACGCCCGTGACCTCGTCGCGGTACCACCGCACGCCGTCCGGGACGACGTCGCGCTCGGGTCGGCGCAGGTCGTCGAGCGTCGCCATGCCCGACGCGACGTAGGACAGCAGTGGGCGGTAGTGGTGCGTGTCGCGGGGGTCGACCACCGCGACGTCACGGCACCCGTCGCGCCGCAGCTTGGCCGCGAGCGAGATGCCGGCGTTGCCGCCGCCGATGACCAGCACGTCGTGATGCGTCGGACCGCCCATGGGCCGTGCCCCCTCACCGATCGACGCCCGGACCGGCCACGCTAGGCGACCCGCCCGCCGGACGCGCGGGGAGAGGTCCGACCGTCCGCCGTCGAGGTATTGACAGGAATGTTTGTCAAGGCGCACGGTGGAGTCATGCAGGACGTCGAGGTCATCGAGGACGCGAGCGCGGCGGCGACCGCGCTGGACCCCGTGCGTGCCCGGCTGCTGGGTGAGCTCCGGGTGCCGGCGTCGGCCGCGGGGCTGGCAGCCCGGGTGGGCATGGCCCGCCAGAAGGTCAACTACCACCTCCGCTCGCTCGAGGCCCACGGCCTCGTGGAGCTCGCCGACGAGCGCCGCCACGGCGGCATCACCGAACGCGTGCTGCAGGCCTCCGCGCAGGCGTACGTCGTCTCGCCGGCGGCCGTCAGCCCGTCCGCGGCCGACCCGGCCGCCACCGCCGACCACCTCTCGGCCACCTACCTGCTCGCGCTCGCCGGCCGCCTGGTCCGCGAGGTCGGGTCGCTCGCGCGGCGGGCCGGCTCGTCGGGCGGCCGGCTCCCGACGATGACGGTCGACACCACGATCGGCTTCCGCTCGGCCGCCGACCGTGCGGCGTTCGCCGAGGACCTCACCGCGGCCGTGCTCGACCTGGCCGCGCGCTACCACCACGACGACGGACGGCCGCACCGCCTCGTCGTCGCCGCCCACCCCGTCCCCGAGGAGGAGACATGAGCCCGAACCCCGACGTCCCGTACCGCCTGGAGTTCAGCGTCGAGGTGCCCGGCACGCCGGACCAGGTGTGGGACGCGATCGCCACCGCCACCGGCATGAGCGCCTGGTTCCTGCCCACCGACCTCGACGAGCACGAGGGCGGGTCGCTGCACTTCGCGATGGGTCCCGACATGGGCTCGGACGGCCGGGTCACCGGCTGGGACCCGCCGCGGCGCCTCGAGTACGAGGAGGACTGGGCCGCCCTCATGGGCAAGGACCCGGCCGAGCTGAGCCCGCTGACCTCGGAGTTCCTCGTCGAGGCACGCTCGGGCGGCACGTGCGTCGTGCGGGTCACCACCAGCGGGTTCGGGGTCGGGGCCGACTGGGAGCAGGAGTGGTGGGACACGCTGGGACCGGGCTGGCTCCCGTCGTTCGACACCCTGCGCGCCTACCTGCGGCACTTCGCGGGGCAGGCCGCCACGCGCATGGACGTCAGCGCGTCGTTCCCGGCCGACGAGGCGGCGCTGTGGACCGTGGTGCGCGACGAGCTGGGCCTGACCCGTGCGGGCGCCGCCGTGGCGGCGAACGGCGCCACGGGCAGCGTCGAGCACGTCGCCGAGCGGCATGCGGTCGTGCTGCTCGACGCGCCCGTCCCCGGCCTGCTGAGCGTCGGGGTGTGGCCGGGCGAGGACGGTGACGCGCTCGCGATCGTGCGGGCCTCGTGGTTCTCCGACGACGCGCCCGAGCACGGGCGTCGCGCCGAGCCCGCCTGGCAGGCGTGGCTCGACGCGCTGCCCGTCGGCTCAGCCCGGCTCGACCGGTAGCCACAGCTCGACCGTGGCGGTGCTGAAGTCGTCAGCGCGGTCGACGACCGCGACGACCTCCGGTCCGGGCCGCAGCCGCCACGGGTTGGAGGGGAACCACTCGGTCGCGGTCGCGGCCCACAGGCGCTGCAGCGCGTCCGGGTAGGGGCCGGACGCACGGAACACCGCCCACGCGCCCGGCTCGACCGGCAGGGTGTCGAGGTCGTCGGGGACGGTGCCGGCGTCCGCGACCGCGACGCCGTGCAGGTAGGTGAGCTCGGCTCCCTCGCGCCGGTCCGGGTCCAGGTCGGCGCTGACGGCGAGCAGGCCGCGCGGTTCGGTGTCGCCCAGCGACCTGAGCCGCTCGTGCTCCTGGGGTGCCAGCGACGCGACGTGCTGGGCGATCGCCGGGTTGACGCCCTGGTGCACGAGCGGCACGCGCGCGGCGTGGCCGACGAGGTGGAAGGCGGGTCGGGTGACGAGGCGGACGTCCATGGGTGCCGCTCCTTCGACGGTCAGGCGGAACCTGAGGCGGGGCTGGGTGCGGAAGGGTCCGCCGTCACGCCGGGCCTGACCGGGAGTCAGCCCGTGCACCGACTGGAACGCCCGCCCGAACGCCTCGGCCGACCCGTAGCCGTGGCGCACGGCGAGGGTCAGCAGGTCGTCGGCCCCGGCGACGAGGTCCGCCGCCGCCGCCGTCATCCGCCGGCGAGCTCCCGCGCGTGCGGCCGGGCGGCGCCCCGAGGTCCTGCCGTAACTGTTTCAGGCCGCGCCCAGCGGGTTGCGGACGGGGACGCCGCTGCGACGATGCGAAGTGATGTGAGCGCTCTCATGCAGCTCCGACCGGGCGGAGCGCCTGCACCACGACCTCGCGGCAGCCGGCCGCGACCCCACCGCACAAGGGAGTGCCCCATGAGAACGTCTCGTCGTCGCCGCTGGTGCGCCGCGCTGGCCACGGCCGCCCTGACGGTGTCCGGCCTCGCGCTCGGCACGGGCGGCGCGCAGGCCGCCGCGCCACTGGCCCAGGCCGCGCCACTGGCCCGGGCCGCCGCACCCACGGTCGCGGAGCCCGCGCCGCTGCCGCCCCTCGGCTGGAACAGCTGGAACACGTTCTACTGCAACATCAACGAGCAGATGATCCGGCAGACCGCGGACGCGATGGTCAGCTCGGGCATGGCGGCCGCCGGGTACCAGTACGTCGTCGTCGACGACTGCTGGATGCAGGACACGCGCGACGCGAACGGCAACCTGCGGGCGCGCACCGACCGGTTCCCGTCGGGGATGAAGGCGCTCGGCGACTACATCCACGGCAAGGGGCTGAAGTTCGGGATCTACCACGCGCCCCGCGAGAAGACCTGCAACCAGTATTTCGCCAACCTGCCCGGCACGTCGTCGTACGGGCGCGAGCAGCAGGACGCGAACCTGTTCGCGTCCTGGGGCGTCGACTACGTCAAGCACGACTGGTGCGACCCGCGCGGCAACGTGAGCGAGCAGGCCACCGTCTTCAAGCGGTTCGGCGACGCGCTCAAGGCCACCGGCCGCCCGATCGTCTACTCGATCAACCCGAACAGCGCGCACTCCAACACCGCCCCGACCTACTCGGGCTGGGGCGCGTTCGCGGACATGTGGCGCACGTCGGAGGACCTGTCCGCCTCCTGGTCGACCGGCTGCTCGCCGTCCGCCGACTGCTTCGTCGGCATCACCGAGGCCCTCGACATCGTCGAGCCCATGCGCGAGTGGACCAAGCCGGGCCAGTACAACGACCCCGACATGCTGATGGTCGGGGTGCGGGGCGCCCTCAGCCCGACCGAGAACCGCGCCCACATGAGCATGTGGGCGATGCTCAGCGCACCGCTCGTCGCGGGCAACGACCTGCGGAACATGAGCTCCGACGTCCGTGCGGTCCTCACCAACCGCGACGTCCTCGCGATCGACCAGGACCCGCTGGTCCGCCAGGCGGACCGGGTGCGCGACGACGGTGACGCCGAGGTGTGGGCGAAGCCGCTCGCGGACGGCTCGGTGGCCGTCGCGCTGCTCAACCGCGGCAACGGCAGCAGGCAGATCTCGACGACGCTCGGCCAGGTCGGGCTGGGCTCCGGCACGTACCAGTACCGCGAGGTCTGGACGGGGGCGACGGGCACGACGACGGGGCACATCTCCGCGCAGGTCGCCCAGCACGGCGTCGCGCTGTTCCGCGTGAGCACCAGCGACGGCTCGACCCCGCCGCCTCCGCCGCCGCCGACCGGCACGGGCCTGGTCAGCGCCTCGTCGGGACGCTGCCTCGACGTGCCGAACAGCGCGACGACGAACGGCACGGGCTTGGTGATCTGGGACTGCCACTCCGCGGCCAACCAGACGTGGACCGCGGGCACGGACGGCACGCTGCGCTCGCTGGGCAAGTGCCTCGACGCGGCCCCGAGCGCCACCGCCGGCACGCGTGTGCAGCTGTGGGACTGCAACGGCGGCACCAACCAGCAGTGGACGCTCGAGGGCAACGGCACGATCCGCGGGGTCCGGTCCGGGCTGTGCCTCGACGTCGACCACAACCTCACGGCCAACAACACCGCGGTGCTGCTCTGGACGTGCACGGGCTCGGCCAACCAGGTCTGGTCGCGCCGGTAGGGGCGGGCAGGCTCGTCGGGCGAGGGGTCAGGAGACGACGTCGAGGCCGGTCGCCCGCGCGGCGTCGTCGAGACCACCGGCGTTCTGGACGTCGTCGAAGCCGAGGTCCTCCAGGCGGTCGACGGCGACACCCGCGCGGTTCCCCGTGCGGCAGTACACGACGTAGCTGCCCTCGGGGTCGAGCGTGGCGACCTGGGCGGCGAAGTCGGGGCTCTGGACGTCGTAGTTCACGGCGTCCTCGAGGTGCCCGGCGTCGTACTCGGCGGCCGTGCGCACGTCGATCACGACCGTGTCCGCGTCCATCTCGATGCCCGCCGGCGTGCTCGTGCAGCCCGCCAGCGCGAGGGCGCCGGCCAGGACGACCGCGCCGGGGACCAGCGCGGTCCGTCGGTTCCTCGTCACTCGTCGCTCTCCTTCGTCAGGCCGGGGGGTCAGCGGCCGAAGAGGCGTGCGAGGAAGCCGCCCGACGAGGGCGCGTCGGGGTGCCCGGGGCACCACTGGGACGCGGGGACGGAACGCTTGACGTCGGCGACGTGCTGGCCGCAGCCCTTCCAGGTCGTCTTGCCGCAGGTCTTGCAGGTGGCGGGGTAGCACATGGGGTTCTCCTCGAGGTGGTGGGGGTGCGGGGTCAGACGGCGGCGCGCTCGGCGGCGAGCTGCTCGCGGACCGTGTCCATGTCGACGGCCTTGATCGCGTCGACGAGCTGGTCCAGGTCGTTCGCGCGCAGAGCGCCGGGCTCGGCGAACAGGATCACGCCGTCGCGGAACGCCATGAGCGTCGGGATGGACGTGATGGAGAAGCCTGCGGCGAGCTGGGGCTGCGCCTCGGTGTCGACCTTGCCGAACACGACGTCCGGGTACCGCTCGGACGCGGCCTCGAAGATCGGGCCGAACGACCGGCACGGTCCGCACCACTGCGCCCAGAAGTCCAGGAGGACGATCCCGTTCCCGGCGACGGTCTCCTGGAGGTTCTCGAGGGTGATCTCTCGCGTTGCCATGTCCCGACCATATACCCCTGGGGGTATCACTGTCACGTCGAGGCAGGCGCACGACGAGCGCGCGTCAGCCCAGCAGGCCGGCGAGCGTCGCCGCCGCGTCCAGCCGCGCGATGCGCGGGAGGATCACCTCCAGGCTGTTCACGTGCGCGGCGGCGACGAGGTCCGTGACGGCGTCGTGCGCGACGACCACCTCGTACCCGAGCTCGCGCGCGGTCCGCGCGGTGGACTCCACGCCGATGCTCGTCGCGATCCCGGCGACGACCACCGAGCGCACGCCCCGGCGGCGCAGCCGCGAGTCGAGCTCGGTGCCGGTGAACGCGTCCCACCCGCGCTTGGCGACGTGCAGGTCGGACGGCGAGACGGGGACGCGGGGGTCCAGTTCGGAGAAGTCGGCGGGCTGCGCGACGGCGGGGCCGGGCGAGTCGGTGCGGCCGCGCAGCAGGTCGCCGCCGTCCGGCGAGAACTCGGTGCGCACGCGGACGACCGGGCGCCCGGCCCGGTGCGCGGCACCTGCGAGCAGGGCGCCGCGGGCGACGACGACCGCCGGGTCGTGGACCGTCGGGAGCGCGGTGATGCCCTTCTGGAGGTCGACGAGGACGAGGGCGGTGGCGGGGTCGAGTGCGTCGACGGGCATGGGGTGGCTCCTGACTCGGGACGAGAAAGACAGCAAGACTGTCTATCGCCGTGACGCTCGATGTCAAGCAAGACTGCACAGTTCTGCTGCTCGTCTGGGTACGCTGCGAGCATGGACGACGCATTGCTGGCCGCCGAGCTCCGCCTGCAGCTGGGCCGGCTCGTGAGACGAGGACGCGCCGAGGACCCCCGCCCCCAGGCCCTGACCGCGGTCCTCGGGCTGCTCGCACGCGAGGGTGCGCTGACCACCAGCGAGCTCGCCGGCGCCCAGCGCGTCCGCCCCCAGTCGATGGCGCGCACGGTCCGCGCGCTCGAGGACGAGGGCCTCGTCGAGCGCTCCACGGACCCGACGGACGGCCGCAAGTCGCCGCTGGTGCTCACCGCGCACGGCCGCGTCGCGCTCGAGCAGGAGCGGCGGCGCCGGACGGACTGGCTCACGCTCGCGCTGGCCGAGGCACTCGACCCCCGGGAGAAGCAGACGATCGAGGCCGCCGTCCCGCTGCTCGCCCGCATCGTCGCCTGGGACGAGCACCGTGCGGACGGACGCGACGAGGCATCCGCCCCGTGAACCGGACGGATCGCCTCTACGCGCTCGTGGACGAGCTGCGCGCCGTCTCGCCCCGACGCCGGAGCGCGCGCTGGCTCGCCGCGCGCTTCGAGGTCTCGGTGCGGACCGTCGAGCGGGACCTGTCCGCACTCCAGCAGGCGGGCGTGCCGATCTGGGCCGAGCCGGGACGCACGGGCGGGTACGCGATCGACGCGTCCGCGACGCTCGGACCGATGGCCTTCACGCGCGACGAGGCGCTGGCGGTGCTCGTCGGGCTCGGCACGCTGCGTCGAGGACCGTTCCGGGAGTCGGCGGGGACGGCCCTCACCAAGTTCCTCGCGGTGCTGCCCCGCGAGGACGCCCGCCGGGCCGCCGCGCTCGCGGGCAGGGTCCACCTGCTCGAGCCCGAGGAGGAGGACACCGTCCCGACTCAGTTCGCCGCCGCGCTGCGCGCAGGACGCGTGGTCCGCCTGGTCTACCGGGACCGGGACGGCGTCGAGACCCGGCGCGAGGTGGAACCGCTCGGGTCGGTCGGCAGGGACGGCACGTGGTACCTGGTCGCCTGGTGCCGGTTGCGCGACGGGGTGCGCGCGTTCCGCGGCGACCGGATGGTCCGCGTCGAGCTCACGGACGAGCGCCCCACCCCGCGTGCGCTGCGGCCGCAGGACCTCCGGATCCCGACCGGGGTGCTGCGGCCCGTCGTCGACCACCCCTCCTGACACGTCGGGCACACCCGCGCACAAACACCGACAGGACGCTGTCGCGGACCGGCGGGACGCTGGGACGACCGATCCCCGACCTGGAGGTTCTCCCGTGCCGTTCGCATCGATCCGTCTCGTCACCGACGACGTCGACCGCCTGGTCGCGTTCTACGAGCGCCTCACCGGGGAGGTCGCGGCCCGTCCCGCCCCGGTCTTCGCCCAGCTCGGCGGCCCGGGCGCGGCCCTCGCCATCGCGAGCACGCAGACCGTCGCGATGCTCGGCGGCGCGGTGGAACCCGGGGCCAACCGCTCGGTGATCGTCGAGTTCGAGGTCGCCGACGTCGACGCCGAGCTCGCCCGGCTCCAGCCCGACCCGCAGGACGTCGTCCTGCCGCCGTCGACCATGCCGTGGGGCAACCGGTCCGCCCTGCTCCGGGACCCGGACGGGAACGTCGTGAACCTCTTCAGCCGTCCGCCTGCCTGACCGGCCGCGCGTAATCGATTTGCGCCCCGGGCCGGTGCGACGGCCCCGCCGCCCGGGGCCCGCGCGGAGGTGAAGACTCGGGCCGATCGCTGACCACCAGAGGAGCTCGTCATGTCGTCGCCCGGGAAGATCCGTTCGTGGAGCCGACTGCTCGCCGTGCTGCTGGCGGGTGGCGCGCTCGTCGGGGTGCAGGCCCAGGCGCACGCCGTGCCGCCCGGCGGCGAGACCGGCCCGGTGACGGGCAACGCGACGTGGTTCGACAACCTCGGCGCGCCGTACGGGGGCTGCGGGCTGCCGCAGGACCAGCTCGAGACGCAGAGCTGGATCGCGCTCAACGTGTTCAACACCCCCGGCGACTACGCGATGTACCCGCGCCCGATGGCCGCGGACGACCCGAAGCTCGGCCTGTTCGACAACGGCCGCAACTGCGGCCGCTGGGTGCGCGTCTCGATCGACGACTACTGCACCGGGATCAACGACGGCGCCGCCGGGCAGGCGTTCTGCCGCAACGGCTCGTGGGTCGCGGACAAGTACAACGGCGCCACGCTCGACATGCTCGTCGCGGACTCCTGCGGCGACCCCAATGCGTGGTGCCGCGACGACCCGTACCACCTGGACCTCGCGCACGCGGCGATCAACACGTTCGTCAAGAACGGCGCACCGGTCGGTGACCTGGAGCCTGCGCACTGGGGCAACCGGCACGTGACCTGGCAGTTCATCGAGGCGCCGAACTACTCCGGCGACATCGAGATCGGGTTCATCCAGGGCTCGGAGAAGTGGTGGGCCGGGGTGTCGATCAACCACCTGCCCAACGGCATCCACGGCGTGGAGAACTTCACCGGCGGCGCCTGGGTGAGCGCGGCGATGAACGTCGACATGGGCCAGTCGTTCCTGGTGAAGCCGACGACGACCGGCGGCACCGACTACCGGATCCGCGTCAAGGACGTCGACGACCAGTACCTGTTCGGTGGCCGCGAGTACTCCTTCTCCCTGCCGACGAGCTGCGGCGGCAAGTGCTCCGCGCCGCGGACGGTCGTCCCGTACACGACGAAGGGCGGGGACGACTCGACCCCCACCCCGACGCCCACGCCGACGACGACGCCGACCCCCGACCCGACGGTCACGCCGACCCCGACGCCGACCCCCACTCCCACTCCCACTGCGACGCCGACCCCGACGCCGACGCCGACCCCGACGCCCACCCCGACCAGTGGCCCGGCCACCTGCACCGCGACGTTCCGCGCCGTGAGCACCTGGCCCGGCGGGTACCAAGGCGAGGTCACGGTGACGGCCGGCGCCTCGGCGATCTCGTCCTGGACTGTCACGCTCTCCGGCGCGTCCGTGAGCAGCCTCTGGAACGGGACCGTGACGACGTCCGGCTCGACGACGACCGTCGCCAACGCGCCGTACAACGGCACCGTGGTCGCCAGTGGGACGACGAGCTTCGGATTCATCGGCTCCGGCTCCCCCGGCACCCCGCAGCTGACCTGCGCGGCCTGACGTCCCCGACGCCGACGCCCAGCGTCGACAAGCCTGCCCCGGCGGGTCCGACACCCCAGCGTGGGTGACGGGCCCGCCGGTCAGTCGTCGGTGCGCAGCCGCGCGTGCAGGTGCATGTCGTGATGCCCGTCCGCGTGCAGGGCGTGAGCTCGTCGCACACCCTCGGGGCGGCAGCCGAGCAGGTGCGCGACGCGGCAGGACGCGGGGTTCGCGGTGGAGTGCTCGACCTCAACGCGGTGCAGCCCGACGTCCTCGAACGCCCAGCGCAGCACCTCCGTGCCCGCACGGACGGCGACGCGCCGCCCCCGCGACTCCGGGACGACCCAGTACGCCAGCGCGCCGTACCCCTCGTGCAGGTCCAGGTGCGTGAGCGCGACGCGGCCGACGAGCCGGTCAGGGCCGAGCGTCGTCGCCGCACCAGGGCCGTCGGTGTCGCCGGGCGTGACGACGACGGCCCACTCCGCGGCGCGCTCCTCCTGCCACGCGGCACGCTTGCCGGCGATCCACGCACGGGCCTCGTCGTGGTCGGCCATCGTGCGTGCGTGCCAGCGGCGGATCGCGCTGTCGTCGTAGGCGGCACACACCGCAGCGGCGTCGTGCGCGCGCCACGGGCGCAGGACGAGGCCGTCGGCGGCGAGCGTGGGCTGGGTGCGGTCACGGAACCAGCCGGCGGGGACGACGGGCACAGAGGTGAGCGGCACGGCACCAGCCTGCCCGGCCCGACCGCGCGGGACCAGACCTCGTCGTCCTCACGCTCTTGCTGGTGCGGCCGGGACACCTGCAGGCTGGAGACCTCGTCGAGCCGGAGGCACTCATGGGCAAGCTGATCTACGCGGCCAACACCTCGCTCGACGGCTACCTGGAGGACGAGCACGGCGCGTTCGACTTCTCGATGCCCGACGAGGAGGTCCACGCGTTCTGGAACGAGCACGAGCGGCAGATCGGCACGTCGCTCTACGGCCGCCGCATGTACGAGACGATGCGCGTCTGGGAGGACGACGACTGGCTCGCCGACGAGCCGGCGGTCGTCCGTGAGTACGCGGGGATCTGGCGCGACACCGACAAGATCGTCTACTCCAGCAGCCTCGACGCGGTCTCGACGGCGCGCACGCGCATCGAGCGGCGGTTCGACCCGGACGCGGTCCGGGAGCTCAAGGCGGCCTCACCCGGGGACCTGAGCATCGGCGGCGCGATCCTGGCGGCCGAGGCGTTCCGGCACGGGCTCGTCGACGAGTGCGTGCTGCTCCTGTGCCCGGTGACGGTCGGCGGCGGCAAGCCGGCGCTGCCGCGAGGGGTCCGCCTGGAGCTGGAGCTGCTCGACGAACGCCGCTTCGCCGGCGGCGTGGTCGCCGTGCACCACGCGGTCCGCGGCGTCGCGTGACGGACGCCTGAGCCGCGGACGAAGGTCCGCGGCGGACGGCACCGCCGCGCGGGACGCTGCGGGGGGCAGCGACGGCACGCTCGTCGGCACGCTCTACCTGCACCACGACGAGCCGCGCGGCTGGCACGGCTACAGCCTCGGGTACGTGTTCCACCCCGACGAGTGGCACCAGGGCTACGCCACCGAGGCGTGCCGCGCGTTGCTGGACGTCTGCTTCCGGCAGTGGGGCGCGCACCGGGTGTCCGCGCGGTGCGATCCTCGCAACGAGGCGTCCTGGCGGCTGCTCGAACGCCTCGGCCTGCGCCGCGAGGGGCACGTCCGGCAGGCGGCGTCGTTCCGCACCGACGACGCCGGCCGACCGGTGTGGCACGACGCCTACCTGTACGCGGTCCTCGACACCGAGTGGGACCCGGAGGGCTGAGGCCCCCCGCGACCGGTCGCCTGGTGGCGCGTCCGGCTAGAGCCCCCGGACCACGCGCGCGGGGTTGCCGGCGACGACGACGTCGGGCGGGACGTCCTTGGTGACGACCGACCCGGCGCCGACGACCGAGCGCGCACCGATGGTCACGCCCGGGCAGACGACGACGCTGCCACCCAGCCAGGCACCGTCCTCGATCGTGACGGGCGAGACCCGCTCCCAGCCCTGCGGGCGCAGCTCCGGGTCGAGCACGTGCGTCGGGGTGTACAGGCGCACGCTCGGGCCGATCAGCACGTCGGCACCGATGCGGATCTCGCCACCGCCGAGCGTGAGGAAGTCGGCGTTGATGAACGTCCGGTCGCCGACGTGCAGGCGGTGCCCGTAGTCCAGGTAGAACGGCGGGCGGAAGTCGACTCCCTCGCCGACGGTGCCGAGCAGCTCGCGGAACAGCGCGTGCGCGGCGGCGCGGTCCTCGTCGTACAGCGCCGTGATCCGACGGCAGGTGCGCTGCGTCGTCGTCGTCAGGTCGGCCAGCTCGGGCCCGTGGCGGTAGCGGTACCAGTCGCCCGCGACCATCTTGTCGTACTCGGTGCGGGCGTCCTCGAGGGCCGCCGCGACGTCCAGGTCCATGCACGCTCCCGCTCGCTCGTCGTCCCGGCCAGTCTCCCAGCCCACGCCCGTCTCCCCGCGTGACCTTCGGTTCCGCGGCCCACGTAGTTGACCGATCTGTCAAATCGCCTCTAGCGTGGCGGCATGGCGAGGGACACCCGGGAGCGGCTGCTCACGACCGCGCGCGACCTCGTGCACGCGTCGACGTACGCCGACGTCGGCGTCGACGACGTGTGCCGGGCGGCCCGGGTCAACAAGGGCAGCCTGTACCACTTCTTCCCGTCGAAGCAGGCGCTCGGCCTCGCGGTCCTCGACCGCAACTGGGAGCTCATGCGCGCGCTGCTCGACCAGACGCTGGGGGTGCAGGGCCCACCGCTCGACCGCCTGGACGCGTTCCTCGCCGGCTACGCGTCGATGATGCGCACCATGCGCGAGCACCTGGGCGTGGTGCCCGGCTGCCCGCTGGGCAACCTCGCGGCCGAGCTCTCGGCCCACGAGCCGGTGATGCGCGCGCGCATCACCGAGGTGCTCGCGGCGTGGACCGACCGCATCGCCGACGTCGTCCGTGAGGCGCAGGCCCGGGGCGACGTCGAGCCGACCCTCGACGCGACGTCGGCCGCGCGCGCCGTCGTGGCCTGCATCCAGGGCTACAGCGTCCTGGCGAAGGCCGAGGACGACCCGGAGGCGCTCGACCCGCTGCGCCCCCTCGTCCGGACCCTCCTGCTTCTCCCTCGCTGACCCGCCCTCGCTCACCCCCTCGCTGACCCTCCCTCGCTGACCCTCCGCCCCAGGCCGACGCCGACCCGTATCCACTCAGTTGACCGATCGGTCAACTCCATCGAAGGGACCACCATGGCGACCACCTACCTGTTCGACGACCTGCGCACGCGCGACGTGCTCGCCGACATGCGCTACCTCCCGACCGACCCCGCACCCGGCGACCGCATCCCCGCGTTCGACCTCCCGACGCTCGACGGCACCCGGTTCCGCAGCGACGCGCTCGGCCACCGTCCCGTGCTGCTCGTGTTCGGGTCACAGACCTGCCCCGTGACCCGCAGCTCCGTGCCGCAGCTGCGCGACCTGCACGACGAGTACGCCGACCGGGTCCGCTTCGTGCTCGTGCAGACCCGCGAGGCGCACCCCGGCGAGCTCCTGCCGCAGCCGCGCACCGACGAGCAGAAGGCCGCGCACGCAGCCGCGATGCGCGACGACCTGCACGTCCCGTTCGAGGTCGCGGTCGACGACGTGGCGGGCACGCTCCACCGCGCCGTCGGGCCCAAGCCCAACTCGGCGTACGTCCTGCGGCCCGACGGGACCATCACCGCTCGCGTCCACTGGGCCAACGACGCGGCCGCGGTGCGGGCGGGCGTCGAGCACGTCCTGCGCGGGACGGCGCCGCGCCGCCGGCGCGGCAGCACGGCCCGCCCTCTGCTCGAGGCGATCGGGCACCTGCCCGAGGTCGTCCGCCGCGCGGGCAGCAAGGCCGAACGCGACGTGTGGCGCGCGGTCCCGCCCCTGGCCCTGCTCGGGCGGGCCGCCGGGCTCCTGCGTGACCTGCCCCTCGACCGGCGGGGACCCGCCGCCGCGGCGGCTCTCACGTGTGTCGCCCTCGCGGCCGCGGTGGGCCTCCTCGTGGCCCTCTGACGGAGGGCCGGGAACGGGGGCGAGAAGGCACGATGGGCGCATGCAGCCCGAGCCCGTCACGGCGAGCCCACCCCCGCTGCGCGGGCGAGCAGTCCTGCGGCAGTCGTGGCGGGACCTGACGTTCGTGCACTGGCGGGTCGACGAGGACGTCGTCGCGCCGCTCCTGCCGCCCGGGACGCGGCCGGACGTGCACGGCGGGTCGAGCTGGGTCGGGCTGGTCCCGTTCCGCATGGTCGGCGCGGGCGCGGCGGCCGGTCCGCACATCCCCTGGTTCGGCACGTTCCCCGAGACGAACGTCCGCCTCTACTCGGTCGACGCGCAGGGGCGCCGAGCGGTCGTCTTCCTGACGCTCGAGGCGGCCCGGCTGGCGTTCGTCCTCGGCTCGCGTGCGGCGCTCGCCCTTCCGTACACGTGGGCCCGGATGCGCGTGACCGAGCAGGACGGCGTGCTCACGTACACCTCGCGGCGGCGGTGGCCCGGTCCGCGGGAGGCGACGACGCGCGTCGTCGTGCGGCCGGGCGAGCCGCTCCCGCCGGGCGACCCGCTGGCCGACTTCCTCACCGCGCGCTGGGCACTGCACACGCGGGCGTACGGCCGCACCCTCTACCTGCGCAACCACCACGAGCCCTGGCCGCTGCGCACCGCCGAGCTGCTGACGCTCGACGAGCGGCTCCTCGCCGCGTGCGGGCTTCCGGGCGTCGCGGACCGCCCGCCGGACTCGGTCCTGTTCTCCCGCGGCGTCCGCACGGTGTTCGGCACGCCCGCGGACGCGGGCGCCTGACGCGCTACCCGCGGGCGTACACCTCGAGCTCGGTGGCCTTGGCGGACAGCCACACCCGGTCGCCGGGCGCGAGCCCGAGCTCGGCGACCGCGGCGGGCGTGACGTCGACGAGCGCGGACGGCTCGCCCGCGAGGTCCAGGCGCACGCGGTCGGTGAGCATGGTCAGGCCGACGACGGTCGCGGGCCACGTGTTCCGGACGCTCGAGACGTCGGGCCGGTACGGGCTGACGACGACCGCGGACGGACGCAGCGCGACGAGCACCGGCCCGCGCTCGCCGTGGTCCGGGACGACGAGCGTGCCGCCGCCGTCGAGGTGCACCGCGTCGCCGTCGGCGACGCCCGCGTAGAGGTTCAGCCCGACCAGCCGGGCGACGTACTCCGTGGCCGGGCGCCGGGCGACGTGCGCGGGCGCGCCCTCCTGCACCACGCGCCCGCCCTCGAGGACGAGGAGCCGGTCGGCCAGCACGAGGGCCTCGAGCGGGTCGTGCGTCACGACGAGGCAGGGGCCGGCGAAGCCCGCGAGGTGCCGCTTGAGCTCGGACTGGACGTCGAGCCGCGTCCGGGCGTCGAGCGCGGCGAGCGGCTCGTCGAGCAGCAGCAGGTCCGGGGCGCCGGCGAGCGCGCGGGCGAGCGCGACGCGCTGCGCCTGCCCACCGGACAGGTCGCCCGGCCGACGCGACGCGAGATCGGCCAGCCCGAGCCGGTCGAGCCAGTCGCGGGCGACCGCCCGGGCCCGCGTGCGCCCCGCGCCGCGTGCGCGCGGCGAGAACGCGACGTTGTCGAGCACGCTCAGGTGCGGGAACAGACGGTAGCTCTGGAACACGACGCCGACGGGCCGGTCCGCGGGCTCGAGGAACGTTCCGGTGCGTGCGTCGTCGAGCACGCGGCCGTCGAGCACGGCGCGGCCCGCGGTGAGCGGGACGAGCCCGGCGGCGGCGCTGAGCAGCGTGGACTTGCCCGCCCCGTTCGGGCCGAGCACCGCGACCACCTCGCCCGGCGCGACGCGCACGTCCGCGTCGAGGGTGAACGCGCCGCGGGTGACGCGCGCGTCGAGGACGAGCCCGGGGGGCCCGACGAGTGCGTCCGTGCGCGGGCCGCTCATGGCGCCGCCCCGGTGCGCAACCAGCGGTCGCGCAGCGCGACGAGCACGCCGACGGACACGAGGAGCAGGACGAGGCTGAGCAGGATCGCCGCGTCCGGGTCGCGTTCGAGCGCCTGGTAGACGGCGACGGGCATGGTCTGGGTGCGCCCCGGGAAGCTGCCCGCGAACGTGATGGTCGCGCCGAACTCGCCGAGCGCCCGCGCCCAGCACAGGACCGCGCCGGCGACGAGCGACGGCCCGACGAGCGGGAGCGTGACGCGGCGGAACACCGCCGTCCGCGTCGCACCGAGCGTCGCGGCGGCCTCCTCGAGGCCACGGTCCGCGGTACGCAGCGCACCCTCGACGGTCACGACGAGGAACGGCATCGCGACGAACGTCTGCGCGAGGACCACCGCGGCGGGCGTGAACGGCAGCGTGAGCCCAAACCACTGGTCCAGGTACTGCCCGACGACGCCGCGCCGCCCGAACGCCAGCAGCAGCGCGACGCCCCCGACGACGGGCGGCAGCACGAGCGGCAGGGTGACCAGCGCGCGCACGAGCCGCAGACCGGGCAGGCGAGCGCGGGCGAGGAGCCAGGCGAGCGGCACCCCGATCACGAGGCTGATCCCGGTCGCCACGAGCGACGTCCACAGCGACAGCCGCAGCGCCTCCCCGGTCGCGGGCGCCCGGAGGACCTCCCATGCCTGGCCCCAGGGCGCGCGCACGAGCAGGCCGAGGACCGGCACCGCGAGGAACGCGATGCCGACGAGCGCGGGGACGAGCAGCGGCGCGGGCGCGGACCGCGGACCGCCGCCGCTCGTCGTGCGGCGTGCCCGTTCCCGTGCGCTCAGCGTCGAGGCCACGTGGACGCTCCGGTCGGGCTCACGGTCGCCCGAAGCCGGCGGCCGAGAGCACCTCGGTGCCGGTCGGGGACAGCACGAGGTCGACGAACGCCGCGGCGGCGTCGGGGTGGGGCGCGGCGGTCAGGGTCGCGACGGGGTAGTCCGTCGTCGCGTCGGAGCCGGGCGGGAGGTCGACGCCCTCGACGTCGTCACCCGCGGCGACCACGTCGGTCACGTACACCAGGCCCGCGTCGACCTCGCCGAGGCGGACCTTGGCGAGCACCGCCTTGACGTCCGGCTCGAGCGTGACCGGCGTGACCTCGAGCCCGGCCCGCGCGAGCACCGCGGCGGCCGCCGTCCCGCACGGCACCTCCGGCTGGCACAGCGCGACCTTCACCGCGGGGTCCGCCAGGTCGTCGAGCCCGGTCACCGCGCCGGGGTTGCCGCGCGGGACGGCGATCCGCAGCGTGTTCGTCGCGAACACGACCGGTGCGTGCGCGTGGCCGGCGGCGACGACCTCGTCCATCGTGGCGGGGTTGGCGGAGGCGAGCACGTCCGCGGGCGCGCCGTCGGCGACCTGCGCGGCGAGCGCGGAGCTGCCCGCGAAGACGAACGTCACGTGCACGCCGGCGTGGGCGGCCTCGAACCGCTCCCCGAGGGCCGTGAACGCCTCGGTGAGCGACGCGGCGGCGAGCACCGTCAGGTCGCCGCGCAGCGTCGCGCCACCGGTCGGCTCCGCCGTCGAGCCCGAGGCGTCCGCGGCACCCGGTGCGCACGCGACGAGACCGAGGCCCGTCACGACCGCCACCGCGAGCGCCGCCGTGACCGGGCGGACGCGCGGCGACCGGGGCCGAGCCGGTCGTCTCATCGCGAGCGCGGGATCTCGACGGACACGTTCGTCGCCTTGACCGCGGCAACCGCCAGCACGCCCGGCTCGAGCCCGAGCTCGTCGACCGCCTCCCGGCTCAGCAGGGAGACGACCCGGTGCGGGCCCACCTGGATCTCCACCTGCGCCATCACGGTGTCCTTGACGACGCGCGTGACGAGCCCGGTGAACCGGTTGCGGACGGACGCGGCGCTCAGGTCTCCCGGCGGGGGCGCAGCCTCCCGTGCGAGCTCCTGCGCGAACCGTGCGAGCTCCGCGCCGTCGACCGCGGCCCGCCCGGACGCGTCGGTGGTCGTCGCGATGCGGCCGCTGTCCGCCCAGCGGCGCACGGTGTCGTCGCTCACCCCCAGGAGGTCCGCCGCCTCCCGGATCCGGAACGTCGGCACGTGACGCCGTCCCGCCCCCATCGGACCCCCTTCGTCGTCGTGACGTACGCAGGATATCCGAAGATGCGGGTCTGACGGGAGTGTGAAGCCGCATCTGCGCCTCCGATTCCCGAGCACCGCTCCGAGCTCCTGGGCCACCCAGGGGTTCGACGCACGCAACCCGGGGACCGAGACCTTCATGTGGACGTACCTGGGCCTGCGCACCAACTACCCGCCCCTGTACGGGGTCCCGCTCCCGCACACGCAGGCGCGCGACGCGGCGACGGACGACGTCGGCATGCGCGGCTGGCTCGACAACCAGGCGGGCGTGCTCCAGGGGATCGTCACCCGGTTCATGACGGGCGCGAGCCCGCACCGCGAGCGCGACGCACAACGGGCGATGATGGAGCTGATGGTCCAGGGGTCGGGTTTCACGGTCCTGCCGCCCGGCACGCCGAGCCGGTGGTTCATCGGGATGCACGAGCGCCAGACGAACATCTCGTGGGAGCACTGGTGGATCCAGACCCGCCTGGGCGGGGTCGTCGAGACGTTCCCCTACCGTGACCCGGCGGTGCTCAACGCCAACGGCGTCCCCGGCGACGGCGGCGGCAAGAAGCTCGCGTTCACGGGCACGCAGAACTCCGGGAACCCCGCGCACGACTTCACGCACCTCGTGCCCGTGCTCGACCTGCTCCCGTCGCAGAAGACCATCATCAAGCGCGCGGTGACCAACGCGGGCCGTCCCTTCACGGACGACCTCCCCTGACCCCTCGCCGCGTCAGGAGCCCGGCGCCGCCGGTTCGGCGACGCACAGCGTGACCCGGTTGCCCTCCGGGTCGGCGATCACCGTGAGCGCGGGCGGGTTGCCGGCCGCGACGAGCGTGCCACCCGCGGCGAGCGCGGCGTCGACCCGCTGCTGCGCCGCCTCGGGCGCGACGTACACCTCGACGTGCAGACGCTGCGCGGGCGGGTCCGCGGCGTCGAGGTCGCCGAACCACAGGTTCGGCACCCGGCCCGTCCCGTCGCGGACCTCGTCGCTCGGCGAGCCGCGGCCCTGGGAGTCCGCGTCGCCCGTGAGCACCGCAGCCCACACCGGCGCGACGACCCCGGACCGTGCGGTGTCGAGGCCGAGCTCGACCGCGACGACCGACGCCGGGTCCGCCACGAGCCCGTGCTCGGCGGCGACCTGCGAGATCCGCCCCGCCAGGTCGAGGTCCTGGCGCGTCACGTACTCGACGACGTGCTCGACGCCCTCGTCGCGGTAGATCGCGTCCGGGCTGACGAGCCTCAGGTCGACCCGCCCCGGACCGAGCGTCGCCGTCAGGTGAGTGCCCACCGTGCCGTCCAGCTCGCCGTCCAGCTCGGCGACCGCCGCGAGGAACCGCGCCGCCGCGCGCAGGTCACCCACGAGGTAGCGGGCGTGCAGGGCCTGGGCGAGCTTGCGCCAGTCGGGCGGCCGCGCCGCCGCGATCTCGTCGTCGAAGAGCATGTCCATCGTCAGCCCCCATCGGTGGTCGCCCGATCGTCGTCGACCTGCCCGACGCTACGGCCGGGCGAACCGGCCCGTCCAGGGTCCGCCCATGACCCCGGCGAGCGGTCCGGCCAAGACGCGACCGGGGGGACGACGAGCGCGGCCTCGTCGTCCCCCCGGTCGCCCGGGCCACCTCGTGGGCTGAGCTCAGGCGGCCTGCCGGGGCGCTCGTCGGGTCAGCCGACCTCGCACGGCGTGCCGTTCAGCGTGAAGCCCGCGGGTCTCGGGTTCGCGCCGGTGAACGAGCCGTTGAAGCCGATCTCCGTCGAGGCACCCGCGGGGATCGTGCCGTTCCACGGTGCGTGGGTGACCGTGACGGCCTGGCCGGCCTGGCCGTACGTGCCGGACCAGCCGTTGGTGACGCGCTGGTCACCGGGGAACGTGAACCCGAGCGACCAGGCCGACAGGCTCGCGCTCGAGGTGTTGGTGATGCGGACCGACGCCGTGAACCCGCCCGGCCAGTCGTTGGTCGTGTACCGCACGGTGCAGCCGCGGGCCGGCGGGGGCGTCGGGGTGGGCGTGGGCGTCGGCGTGGGGGTCGGGGTCGGCGTGGGAGTCGGGGTGGGGGTCGGCGTCGGAGTCGGGGTGGGGGTCGGGGTGGGCGTGGGCGTCGGGTCACCCGCGATCGCCGCGAGCTGCGCGCCCGTGCCGCGGAAGCCCGGCTTCGACGCGCCCGCCACCCAGGCCTGCAGCGCGGACGCGGACGACGTGATCGCCCACGGCTTCTCCTTGACCGTGTCGAAGTACGTGATGAGCCGGATGCCGGGGTAGCGGCCCGCGTCGAGGTCCGCGAACATCGCGCGGAACCACTCGGCCTTGTCCCCGCCCTCCTGCGCACTGGCGTACTCGGAGACCGCGATCGGCTTGGACGGCGCGATGCGCAGCGCGGTGCGGTAGGCGTCGCCGATGGTCTGGTCGAACGTCGTCCAGTGGTTCACGCCCGGGTCCCACGTCGGGTCGAAGCCCCAGTTGTAGCCGTCGATGCCGACCCAGTCGACGTACTCGTCCCCCGGGTAGGCGCCCGCCGGCATGCTCGCGGCGTCGGTGCCCGTCGAGGAGTTGTTGAACGCCCAGATCCACTGCACGTTCGTCGCACCCTGCGCGACCACGAGGTCGTGCACGTGCCGGTACGCCTGGACGTAGAGCGCGCCGGAGGCGCCGTTGACGCTCGTCGACCAGGGGTACCAGTTCCCGTTGAACTCGTGGCCCCAGCGCACCATCACGGGCGACCCGACGGACGCGAGCTCGGCGCCGCGCGCGCGGATGTAGGAGTCCCAGTCGCCGTCGACGATGTCCTGCAGCGTGATCTGGCCGGGGGCGCTGACGCCGAGCGACGGGTCCCACGGCTCCCACGTCCAGTGCGGCAGGACGCCGCGCGCCCACAGGTCCTTGGCCTCCTGGACGGGGAACGCCCGCTTGTTGCTCCACGCCTCGAACCACAGCGCGGACGCGAGCCCGAGGCCCGTGTCGGCCTGGTACCCGTCGACGATCGCCGTGAGCGGCCTGGTCTCCCGGAAGACGCCGACGAACGTGCCGTCGTCGGCCGCGGACGTGGCGGCGGTGGCGGACTGCGCGCTCGCGGCGCCGAGGCCGAGCGCGCCGAGCGCGACGAGCGCCGACGTCAGCCAGGCCCCGGCGCGGCGCCGTGACGTGTGCACCATGACTGTCTCCATCGAGGTCGGGGTCGGGCCCACAGCCCGGAGGTAAACGTTGTGATCGGGCTCATGGTGACGGCCCGGGGCGACGCGCCACCAGGGGGCGGACGCCGGCCTAAACCCTTAAGAGGTGCGGGTGGTGCTCTCCCGCACGACGAGCGCGGGCTCGAGCTCGACGAGGCCGCCCTCGTCGTCGCCGCCCGCGATGCGCGCCAGGAGCAGCGCGAGCGCGCGCGCGACGATGTCCGGGCGCCGCGCGTCGACGGTCGTGAGGCGCGGCGTGGTGAAGCCCGTGGTGTGCAGACCGTCGATCCCCGCGACCAGCACGTCCTGCGGGGTCCGACGACCCGCGTCGAGCAGCCCACGCACCGCGCCGATCGCGAGGGCGTCGTTGAGGCCGAGCACCGCGTCGAAGTCCGTGCCCGCCGCGAGCGCCCTGGCCACCGCGGCCAGCCCGCTCTCGTGGTCCCACTGCGTCGTGACCACGTGCATCGCACCCGCGGCCGGCCGGCCCGCCGCCTCGAGCGCGGCCCGGTGGCCCGCGAGCCGCTGCGTCGCGCTGTCGCTCACCGCGGGGTCGCCACCGACCACGAGGATCCGGCGCGCGCCGGCGTCGAGCAGGTGCGCGGTCGCGAGCCGCGCCGCGGCCGCGTTGTCGAACGCGACGCGGTCGAAGCCGCCCACCTGACGCTCCCCCAGGAGCACCACGGGGAAGCCGTCGGGGACGTCGGGCAGGTCGTCGTCCGTGAGGCGCAGCGCGTTGAGCAGCATGCCGTCGAGCTGCGAGCGCCGGGGACCGAGCAGTGCCTCACGCTCACGCTCGCGCACGCCCTCGGTCTCCTCGATGAGCACGGCCATCCCGCGGCGGGCCGCCTGCGACACCACGAGCTCGGCGAGCTCCGCGAAGTACCCGGACGTGCCGAGCTCGGGCACCACGAGCCCGATCGCCCCCGCCCGCCCCGAGCGCAGCCGTCGCGCGCTCAGGTTGGGCCGGTACCCGAGCCGTGCCACGGCCTCCTCGACGCGCGCGGTCGTCGCGGGCGCCACCCGGCCGGTGCGGTTGACCACCTCGGAGACCGTCTTGATCGAGACGCCGGCCAGCTCGGCCACGTCCCGCAGCGTGATGGCGATCGTGGCCTCCTGGCGCGGGTCCGACGAGGTACGGGTCGACGAGAACGTACCGCCGACCGGCCCGCGGCGGCTGCGGGCCGCCGCCCGGGCCACGGCGCCGGGCTGACCGCCGGCTCGTCGTCCAGGTGGCGGTCGCGCGAACCGGGGCGCCCCGGTCTGGACCACGCTGTCGCCCATGAGCAGCGACGAGACCGCCCGCCCCGCACCGACCGTCCGCCGGGTCACGGCCGACGACGCACCGCAGTGGGCACGCCTGTACGCCGCGTACCGCGAGTTCTACGCGATGCCCGCGGAGCCCGGCGTCGTCGCGACCGCGTGGAGCTGGGTGCTCGGCGAGCAGCACGGGATGACCGGGCTCGTCGCGACGGCACCGGACGGCACGCTGCTCGGCCTGGCCAACCTGCGCACGTTCGCGCGCCCGACCACCGGCACCATGGGCCTTTACCTCGACGACCTGTTCACCGACCCGTCGGCCCGGCGCACCGGGGCTGGCGGCGCGCTGCTCGAGGCCGCCGCGGCGCTCGCCGCGCAACGCGGCGCGACCGTCGTTCGGTGGATCACCGCGACCGACAACACGACCGCCCGCGCGGTGTACGACACGCACGCGACCGCGACCCCGTGGGTCACGTACGACATGGCGCCGCGCGCCTGATCAGGGTGCGACCGGCGCGGCCCCCGCAGCGTCGGAAGCCGCCGCACGCAGGGCGAGCACGAGCTCCGCGTGCCGCAGCAGGAACGCCCGCTCGTCGAGCTTCTTGCGGCGCAGCCACGACACGACCTCGGCGTTGCACTTGCTCGCGTTGCACGGCCCGCACGCCGGCACCACGTTCTCGACCGTGTACCGGCCGCCCCGGGAGATCGGCAGGACGCAGTCACGCTGCAGCGAGCGGTCCGCTGCCCCGCAGTACGCGCACCCGCCCCACGCGGCGAGCAGCGCGTCCCACTGCGCCGTCGTGAGGTCGTTGTCGACGAGCGAGAGCCGGCGCGCCCGGCGGCGGGCGTACCGCGCGCGACGCGTGGGCGTGGCCATGGGCCGAGCGTAGGCACCGGCCGGGCGGGGGCCGGCCGCGACGCTCCGACCTGTACGGTCACGCCTCATGATCGTCTGGTTGAACGGCACCCACGGCGTGGGCAAGACGACCACCGCCGCGCTCGTGCAGGAGCTGCTCCCCGGCTCGCACGTCCTCGACGCGGAGAAGGTCGGCGAGACGCTCATGGACGTGCGGCCCGCGCTCCCGCCGACCGGCAACTTCCAGGACTGGGCGCCGTGGCGACCGCTCGTCGTCGAGACCGCCCGGCACGTCCTGGACTTCGTCGGCGGGACGCTGGTCATGCCCATGACCGTGCTCGTCGAGGAGTACTGGCGCGAGATCAGCGGCGGCCTCGCGGCGCACGGCATCCCCGTGCGGCACCTGGTCCTGCACGCCGAGCCGGACACGCTGCGGGCGCGGATCCTGGGCGACACCGTCCTCGGCCCCTCCCCCTTCCGCCTCGCGTACGTCGACGCGTACGCCCGCGCCGCGCACACGTGGCTGCATGCCGACGCGCAGGTCGTCGACACCACCGACCGCACGGCCGCCGAGGTCGCCGCGCAGGTCGTCGCCGCGCTGCCCTGACCGCCCGCCGAACGGACCCGGCAGGGCCCGGCGAGATGCGAGAGCATCGACCCATGCCTCTCGCTCTCGTGACCGGCGCCGCGCGCGCGAACAGCATCGCCGCGGGAATCGTGCCGCGCCTGCGCGCCGACGGGTGGACGGTCGTCACCAGCGACCTCGCCGACGCCGACTACCCGTGCGACCTGTCGACGCCCACCGGCCCCGACGAGCTGCTCGCCGCCGTGACGCGCGACCACGGACCCGTCACCGCACTCGTCCTGAGCCACGCGCACGACGTGAACACCGGGATCCTCGACACGACCGCGGAGAGCTTCGACCTGCACGTCGCGGTCAACGCGCGCGCGAGCCTGCTGCTCATCGCGGCGTTCGCGCGGCAGGCACCGGACGACGGCGGCGTGGTCGTCGCGCTGACCAGCGACCACACCACCGGGAACCTGCCGTACGGCGCGTCGAAGGGCGCGCTCGACCGGATCGTCATCTCCGCCGCCCGCGAGCTCGGACCGCGCGGCATCTCGGCGAACGTCCTGAACCCCGGACCCGTCGACACCGGCTGGATGGACGACGAGACGCGCGCGGCGCTCACCGCGGCGCACCCGCTCGGGCGCCTCGGCACGCCGACGGACATCGCGGCGGTCGTCGCGTTCCTGGTCTCGCCGGAGGGCCGCTGGGTCTCGGGCCAGCTCCTGCAGTCCGACGGCGCGTTCTCGGCCCGGTTCTAGATGGCGACGCTGCACCTCATGGTCGGCCTGCCGGGGACGGGCAAGACGACCGGGGCACGGCGTCTCGAGGCCGGGTGCGGCGCGCTGCGGCTGACGAAGGACGAGTGGGTCAAGGCGCTGTTCGGCGACGAGAACCCGCGCGCCGCGACGGCGGTCATCGAGGGGCGGCTGGTCGCGGTCGCACTGCGCGCCCTCGCCCTGGGCGTCGACGTGGTGCTCGACTTCGGGCTGTGGAGCCGCGACGAGCTCGCGGCGTGGGCCGCGGTCACCGCGCTCGGGGGCGGGCCCGCGCGTCGAGCCGCTCGACGGACTCGCGCACCGAGCTGTGCAGGATCAGCTCGACGTCACCGACCAGGCGGTACGGGTCGTCGACCATGCCGTCCACGACCCACCGCAGCACGACCGCCACGACGGCCGAGGTGTAGAAGTCCACGACGAGCGCGTGGTCCGCCGCCTGGGCCGGCCCGCCGCCGCCGACCTCACGCACCACGGCGTCGGTGACGGGCCGCATCTGCCGGAACAGGAAGTCCGCGAGCCGGGCACGGCCGAGGCCGTCGAGCACCGCCTCGGTCGACGTGCGGTTCGCGCGCAGGTACGCCAGGAGCCGCACGAGCCCGTCGGCCCACGAGTCGTGGCGCGCCTCCGCGTGCACGAGCTGCGCGACCTCGGTCTCGAACACCCACGCCGCCAGGTCCTGCACGTCGTGGAAGTGGTAGTAGAACGCCTGGCGCGTCAGGCCGCGGTCGCGGACGAGCTGCGTGACCGTGACGCGGGCCAGCGGCTGCGTCCGCAGGCGCTCCTTGAGGGCGGCGGCGAGCGCGACCCGGGCGTCGGGGCGGCGCTCGTCGCGGGGCGGGTCGAGGGCGAGGTCCGGCCCCGCGTCGACGGAGCGGTCCAGGGTCGCGTCGAGAGTCACGTCGAGGGTCGCGTCGAGGGTCACGTCCTGTGCAACGACCGCCGACGCGCGTTTCCCGTGGGCCCAAGGTCCCCCCGGACGCCCCGGACCGCGGCCCGACGACGCCGCCGAGCGCCCCCGTCTGGACAGACCGCGCCCGGTGTCCAGTGACCGCCGCCGCGGTGCGTGCCTACGTTTCCCACGTCCCCCGGGGCCGACCGGCCGCGGGCCGTGCAGAGGAGGCCGTGGTGTTCCTGTTCGAGTCCATCCCCTGGCAGTCCTGGGTGATGTGGTTCGTCGTCCTGGGCGCTCTGATCGCCCTCAACGAGGTCACGCGCCGCTGGAAGTGGGCAGGCATCGCGTTCTTCGTCGCCCTGCCGCTCGTCCTGACGGTGTTCGTGTGGCCCTCGACCGCCGGCGAGGGGTCCTCGACCGGCACGTGGTTCCACTGGGTCAAGGTGTACTCGGCGCTCGCCGGGTGCCTCGGGTTCATGCTGCTGCGGTACGTCGACAAGCTGTCCAAGAACCGCTGGATGCTGCTGTTCCCCGCGCTGATCCTCGCGGTCAACATCGGCGAGGCCGTGATCCGTGACTTCCAGGTCGCGGGCCTGCAGGGCATGCACGACGGCGTCTTCATGGTCGGCGGCGTGTGGAACTACATGAACGGCGTCGCGGGCATCCTCAACGCCCTGACCATCTGCGGGTGGATGGGGATCTTCGTCTCGCGTGACCGGTCCAAGGACATGATCTGGCCGGACATGATGTGGTTCTGGATCGTCGCGTACGACCTGTGGAACTTCGCGTACGTCTACAACTGCGTGGGTGACCACGCGTTCTACGCGGGTGCCGCGCTGCTCATCTCCTGCACCATCCCCGCGTTCTTCATCAAGAAGGGCGCCTGGCTCCAGCACCGTGCGCACACGCTCGCGCTGTGGATGATGTTCACGATGGCGGTCCCGACGTTCGTCTCGTCGTCGTCGTTCGCCGTCGCGTCGTCGCACGACACCACCGCGCTGTTCGTCGTGTCCGCGCTGTCGCTCGTCGTGAACGTGGCCGTCGCCGTCTACCAGGTGCGCGTGATCGTGACCCGCCGGCGCAACCCGCTGCGCGAGGAGCTGTTCACGCACCTGCCGCAGTACCGCGAGGTCGTCGAGGCGAACGCGCCGACCACCGCTGCGGTCGGCGTCCCGGCCGTCGGGCCCACCCCGACGCCGGTGCACGCCTGACCGTCGGGTCAGACCAGCTCGACGCGGTCCGCCTGGGGGCCGCGGTCGCTCTGGCGCACCTGGTAGCGCACGCGGTCGCCCTCGGCCAGCACCTCGCCGCCGCGCACGACGGAGACGTGCACGAACAGGTCGTCACCGCCCGAGTCGGGCCGGATGAAGCCGAAGCCGCGGTCGGCGTCGTACCGCGCGACGACGCCCTCGCCGCCGCGCGCGGGCGCCCCCGAGCCGCGGTGCGAGTCGGAACGGTGCGAGTCGGAACGGTGCGAGTCGGGGCGGCCGCGGCCGGCCGGACGCGGGGCGGGGCGCCGGGGACGGCCGCCGACGAGCTCGACGTCGCGCGCCTGCAGCCCGCGGTCCCCCTCGACCACGTCGAACGCGATCCGGTCGCCCTCGGCCAGCTCGCGCACCCCGCCGAGCAGCGCGGACGCGTGGACGAACACGTCGCCGCCGGAGTCGGCGGTCGCGAAGCCGAAGCCCTTGTCGGGGTCGTACCAGGTCACGGTGCCGTTCGCGCCGTCGTCCTCCCCGCCGCCACCACCGGCCGACGGGCCCAGCGGCAGCAGGTGGTCCGCCTGCGGGCCACGCTCACCGGGCACGACGAGGAACGCGACCCGCTGGCCCTCGTGGACGACCCCGCCGCCGACGATCGCGGAGGAGTGCACGAAGATCTCCGCGCCGCCCTCGTCGGGCGTCAGGAAGCCGTAGCCCTTCGCGGGCTCGTACCAGGAGACCGTGCCGAGCCGCCCGAGCGGGGCGTCCGCCGCGACGTCGCCGGTGACACGCACGCGCCGCGCCTGCGGGCCGCGGTCCCCCTCGCCGAGCTCGAACTCGACCTCCTGCCCCTCGCGGAGCACACGCTCGTCGCCCAGTACCTCGGACGCGTGCACGAACAGGTCCGGCGCGTCGTCACCCAGCGCCAGGAAGCCGAACCCTCGCTCGGCGTCGAACCATCGGACAGTTCCCTGGGGCACGTCGTCTCCTCGTCGGAAGGTGGGTTGCTCCCTCCAGTGTCCCCCGCCGCGCGCGCGACGCGAGCCACGCGCGCTCGTTAGGGTGGCCGCCGTGGCGACGACGGCACGGCAGGTGGCGCAGCGGATGAGTGCGGACGTGGGCGCGGCGCCCCGGCCGAGCACGGTGGACGGCTTCCTCGCCGGCGATCCGGACGCCGAGGTGCGGGGAGTCGCGGTCACGATGATGGCGACGTTCGACGTCCTGCAGCGCGCGGCCGCGCGAGGGCTCGACCTGGTCGTGTCGCACGAGCCTCTGTACTTCGACCACCAGGGCGCGTCCGACGAGGTCCTCGCCGCCGAGCGCGACCCCGTGCACGCCGCGAAGGCCGCGTTCGTCGCCGAGCACGGGCTCGTCGTGCTGCGCGCGCACGACGCGTGGCACGACCGGCGCCCCGACGGCATCCTCACCGGTACCGCGCGTGCGCTGGGCTGGCTGGACGCCGCGCGGCCCGACGAGCCCGGCGTGTACGACCTGCCGACGACGACGCTCGGCGTGCTCGCCGCGCACGTCGCACGGTCGCTCGGGGCGCGCGCGCTGCGGTACGTGGGTGACCCCGGGGCGCCCGTGTCCGTCGTGGGGCTGCAGCCGGGGTTCGTCGGGTTCGCGCGCAACCGGCACCTGCTCGCGCGGCCGGACGTCGACGTGCTGGTGATCGGCGAGGGGCACGAGTGGGAGACCGGCGAGTACGCGGCCGACGCCGTGACCGCCGGGGTGTGCGCGGGTGTCGTCGTCGTCGGGCACGTGCCGTCCGAGCAGGAGGGCATGGCCGAGGCCGCGCGCTGGCTCGCCGGGCTGGTGCCCGAGCTGCCCGTGGAGCTCGTCGCCGCCGCCGACCCGTTCCGGACCGTCGGCGCGTAGGCGGGTAGCGGGTCAGGAGCTCGCCTCGTGGCGCGTGCGGCGGTCGGTGAGCACCGCACCATCCCGCCGCCGGGTGACCGCCGACCGGGTGCCGCACCGCGCACCGTCATGGACATCTGTCCGATTTGCCCTAGTGTCGGCCGGGTGGACCCCCTCCTCACGCCGCCGCAGGACGCCCCGCACCCGCCCACGCTCGACGAGCTCCTGCGCCGGGCCGACACCGCCGCACGCGCAGGCCACTGGACCGCAGCCGCCCGCGCGTGGCTCGAGGCCGGCGGGCGGCACGGTGCGGACGTGAGCGCGGGCCTCGAGCACGCGGCCTCGCACCTCGACGACCGCGCGGACGCGGGCGACGCCGCCGCGGCCGGCGTCCTGGCGCTCATGGTCGCCGAGTTCATCGGCGACCTGCCCGCGGCGGCGGACTACGCCCGCGTCGCCGCCGAGGGCGGGGACCCGCTCGGGCAGCGGATCTGGGGGTTCCTGCTGTGCGAGGGCCAGGGCGTCGAGCGCGACGAGGACGCCGGCACACGGTGGACGCGTCGCGCCGCCGACCAGGGCGACCCGATCGCCCTGCTCAACCTCGCCGGCTCCGTGCCGCAGCGCGAGGGCGACATGCTGCTCGCCCTCGCCGCGGGGCTCGGCGTCGAGCGCGCGGGCGCGCGGCTGGGCGACCGGCTCTCCGAGCGGGACCAGGACGAGGCCGCGCTGCGCTGGTACGTGTGGGCCGCCGAGCGCGGGCACGCCGGCTCGATGCGCGCCGCCGCCGACTGGTACCGCGAGGGGTTCGGCGGCCGGCCCGACCCCACCTCCGCCGTCCGCTGGTACCTGACGCTCCTGGCCCACGGCGACGGCGACGGCGTGCACGAGGCGATCGGCGTCGTGCGGGAGCACGGCCTGTCGGACGGCGACGTCCGGGCCGCCGCGGCGCTCGCGGGCCGCCCGTCGGCAGCGGACTCCCTGCTCTCGGCCGTCCGTCGCGCGGGCTGACGGGGTCCGACTGTCACTGGTGATAGTGACATCGGTGATAGGGACATCGGTGATAGTGACATCGGTGATGGTCACGTCGGACCGCTCGTCCTGCGGGCCACGTGTCGCCGGTAGGGTGCGGGCACCCGACGACGGGAGGTCGACGTGCTGGTGCTGCCACCGCCGGTGGTGCGGCCGTTCTGCACGCTCGAGGTCGAGCTCGCGCCCGTTCTCGACCTCGGCGGCGGCCGGACCGGGCAGCGCCGTGTCGTGCCGGTCGTCGGCGGCCGGGTGACCGGGCGGATCAGCGGGACGATCCTCGACGTCGGCGCGGACTGGCAGACGGTCGGCCCCGACGGTGTCGCGGAGCTCGACGCGCGGTACGCGTTCCGCACCGACGACGGCGCGCTCGTCGAGATCGTCAACCAAGGCACGCGGCACGGCCCGCCGGAGGTCATCGCGCGCCTGGCGGCGGGTGAGCCGACGCCGCCCGAGCAGTACTCGATGCGCTCGGTCGCGCGGCTCGAGAGCGGCCACCCGGACTACCGGTGGCTCAACCGGATGGTGTTCGTCGGCACAGGTGCGCGCGACGGCGGCCGCGTACAGGTCGACCTGTACAGCGTGGAGTGAGGACGGCTGGAGTGGGGACGGCTGGAGTGGGGACGGCAGTGACGGGACCGCGGGTGCTCGTCTGCGGCGGCGGCATCGGCGGGCTCGCCGTGGGGCTGACGCTGCACCAGCTCGGCGTGCCGTTCACGGTGCTCGAGGGCGCACGCGAGCTCGCGCCGCTGGGTGTGGGGATCAACCTGCAGCCCAACGCGGTGCGCGAGCTCGGTGACCTGGGCATCGGGACGGACGCGCTCGGCACGATCGGCGTGGGCGTGCGCGAGTGGGCGCTCGTCGGGCGCAACGGTCACGACATCCACAGCGAGCCCCGCGGTCTGCCCGCCGGCTACCGCTGGCCGCAGTACGCGCTGCACCGCGGCCGGCTGCAGCTCCTGCTCGCGGACACCCTGCGGGAGCGCGCGGGCGCGGACGCGGTCCGGCTCGGGCACCGCGTCACGGGCTACGAGAAGAACGCGGACGGGACGGTCGCGGCGCTCGGGACGCGCGCGGACGGCACCGCGTTCCGTGAGGAGGGGACGCTGCTCGTCGGCGCCGACGGCATCCACTCGGCGGTGCGTGCGCAGATGCACCCCGACCAGCCGCCGATCCACTGGGGCGGCACGATCATGTGGCGCGGGACGACGCAGGCCCCGCCGGTGCGCACGGGCTCGTCGTTCGTCGGGCTCGGGTCCGCGCGGCACCGCGTGGTGCTCTACCCGATCTCCCCGCCGGACCCCGCGACCGGGCTCGCGACGGTCAACTGGATCGCCGAGCTCCGGGTGGACGCCGCGCACGACTGGCAGGGCACCGGCTGGTTCCGGGCGGTGGACGTCGCGGACTTCGCGCACCACTTCGACGACTGGCGCTACGACTGGCTCGACGTGCCGGACCTGCTGCGCCGCGCCGAGGTCGCCTACGAGAACCCGATGATCGACCGTGACCCGGTGCCGACCTGGCAGGACGGGCCCGTGCTGCTGGTCGGCGACGCGGCCCACGCGATGTACCCGACGGGGTCCAACGGCGCGAGCCAGGCGATCATGGACGCGCGCCTGCTGGGCGCCGCGATGCTGCGCCACGGCGTGAGCGTCGAGGCGCTGGGGGCGTTCGACGCCGAGCTGTGCGGGCCGGTGTCCGAGCTGGTGCTGCGCAACCGCGGCGACGGGCCGTTCGGGCTGCTGGACCTGGTCGACCAGCGCTGCGGCGGGCAGTTCGACGACATCGACGACGTGGTCCCGGAGGCCGAGCGCGCGGCGTTCATGGCCGGGTACAAGGCCGCCGCGGGCTTCGCGGTCGACCGGCTCAACGCCGCCCCGCCGACGATCCCGCCCGGAGCCCGCGCGGTCGTCGCCGGCTGAGGGCGTGCGGGACCGGCGTGGGGTGGCCGCGTCGGTGGTCGCTGTCATGCTCGACGGGTGGAGCTGCGGTTCGGCGGTGAGGTCATCTGGTGGCGCGGGCCGGCGCCGTTCCACTTCGTCGCGCTCCCGGACGACGAGGCCGCGCGCCTGCGGGCCGTCGCGACGCACGTGACCTACGGGTGGGGCTCCGCCGCGCGGACGGCCGCAGCACGACCCGGCGGACGACGACGACTACTACGACCCGGCCGCGCAGTGAGACGGTGGGAGCGAGCGGGACCTGCACGCTTGCGTGACTGGATACCCCCGGGGGTATAGTGGAGCCATGTCCCCCACTGACGCACCCAGCACGCCCCGACGCATCGTCGTCGTCGGCGGGGTGGCCGGCGGCATGAGCGCAGCCGCCCGCGCCCGCCGCCTCGACGAGTCCGCCTCGATCGTCGTCCTCGAGCAGTCGCAGTACGTCTCGTTCGCCAACTGCGGGCTGCCCTACCACCTGTCCGGCGAGATCGAGGACCGCGACTCCCTGCTCCTGCACACGCCGCAGTCGCTGCGCGCCGCGCTCGCGCTCGACGTGCGCACCGGCAGCCGCGCCACCGCGATCGACCGCGCGGCACGCACCGTGACCGTCGAGACCGCCGACGGCACGTACGACCTCCCGTACGACGCGCTCCTGCTCGCGCCCGGCGCGGTCGCCGTCCGCCCGCCCGTCGAGGGCCTCGACCACCCCGCCGTTCACCAGCTGCGCACCGTCCCGGACCTCGACGCGATCATCGCGAGCGTCGACCGGCTGCCCGCCGACGGGCCGCGCCGCGCGGTCGTCGTCGGCGCCGGGTTCATCGGCCTCGAGGCCGTCGAGGCGCTCGCCGGGCGCGGCCTGGACGTCGCGCTCGTCGAGCTCGCCGACCACGTGCTCCCGCCCCTGGACGCCGAGCTCGCGCCCCTGCTCGCCGACGAGCTGCGCACGCACGGCGTCGCGCTGCACCTCGGCGTGTCCGCGAGCGCCGTCGCGTCCGCCGACGACGGCTCCGCGCTCGTCACGCTGTCCGACGGCACGCGGTTGCCGGCCGACCTCGTCGTCGTGAACGTCGGCGTGCGCCCCGCGAGCGCCCTCGCCCGCGAGGCCGGCCTCGAGCTCGGGGAGCGCGGCGGCATCCGCGTGGACCACGACCAGCGCACCTCCGACCCGCACATCTGGGCGGTCGGCGACGCGGTCGAGGTGGTCCAGGCGGTCACCGGCCTGACCGGCCCCGTGCCGCTCGCGGGCCCCGCGAACCGCCAGGGCCGCCGCGCGGCCGACTCGATGCTCAGCCACCGCACCACGCCGCAGGCGTCCGTGCTCGGCACCGCGATCGTGCGCGTGTTCGGGCTCACGGCCGCGGTGACGGGCGCGAGCCAGGCGACGCTGCAGCGCGCGGGCATCCCGCACGAGGTGGTCCGCACGCACGCCGGGCACCACGCCGGGTACTTCCCGGGTGCCGAGCAGGTGCACGTCGTCGCGAGCTTCGCACCCGACGGGCGGCTCCTCGGGGCCCAGGCCGTCGGCCGTGACGGCGTCGACAAGCGCATCGACGTGCTCGCGACCGCGCTGCGCGCCGGCATGACCGCCGACGACCTCGCCGAGCTCGAGCTCGCGTACGCGCCGCCCTACGGCTCCGCGAAGGACCCGGTCAACATGCTCGGGTTCGTCGCGCAGAACGTGCTCGACGGCACCCTGCCGCAGTGGCACCCCACCGAGCTGGACGACGTGCTCGCCTCCAGCCTCGTGCTCGACGTGCGCTCGCGCGCCGAGTTCGCGCGCGGTCACCTCGCGGACGCGCTCAACATCCCGCACACCGAGCTGCGCGAGCGGCTCGACGAGGTGCGTGAGGCGGCCGCGGGCCGGCACGTGGCCGTGCACTGCGCGAGCGGCGTCCGCTCGAACATCGCGACGCGCGTCCTGGTGCAGTCGGGGTTCGACGCGAGCAACCTGTCCGGCGGCTGGATCAGCCTGACGACCGCCCGCCCCGACCTCACCCCCACCCGCTGACCCCCTGAACCCGACCCCCTGAAGGAGTACCACCATGTGCAGCCCCGCTCTGTGCCCCCGCTGCGGCAAGGTCACCTGGACCGGCTGCGGCATGCACGTCGACGACGTCATGGCCGGCGTGCCCCAGGATCAGCAGTGCACGTGCCAGGCGACCTCCCGCGCCTGACACCCCCGACCCAGGAGGAACCGTGGACCTCGACCCCACCGAGATGACCAAGGTCAGCAACCGGCTCAAGCGCGCGCAGGGCCAGCTCGCCGCCGTCATCCGCATGCTCGACGAAGGCAAGGGCTGCGAGGACGTCGTCACGCAGCTGTCGGCCGTGTCGCGTGCGCTCGACCGCGCCGGCTTCGCGATCATCGCGTCCGGCATGCGGCAGTGCCTCACGCAGCCCGACGACGCCGACGAGGCGCCCACCCTGGACGTCGCGAAGCTCGAGAAGCTGTTCCTCTCGCTCGCCTGACCGCCCGCGCGAGGTCAGGCGAGCCTGTCCAACGTGGCCGGGACCGGCGCGTCGGGCGTACAAGTGGATCATGCGCACCGTCCTCGGGCGCCTGGTCGCCTACCCCGTCGTGCTCGCCACCCTCGTGGTCGGGTCGGTCGGCGGTGTGCTCGAGGCCGCCGGGCTGCCCGGTGCCGCGCAGGTGGTCGTGTCCGCGTTCGCTCTCGTCGTCGCGGGGATCCAGGCGCGGGGCATGGTCGCCGACCTGCGCGCGGGCCGGTACGGCGTGGACCTGCTCGCCGTCACGGCGATCGTCTCGACCGTGGCGGTCGGCGAGTACTGGGCCGCGCTCGTCGTGTGCCTCATGCTCAGCGGCGGCGAGGCGCTCGAGGACTACGCGGCCGGCCGCGCGCGCCGCGAGCTCACGGGTCTGCTGCAGAACGCGCCCCGCACCGCACGCCGCAAGGACGCCGACGGCTCGGTCACCGAGGTGCCGGTCGACGAGGTCGCGGTGGGTGACGTGCTCGTCGTGCGGCCGTTCGAGGTCGTGCCCGTCGACGGCGTGCTGGAGTCGGACCGCGCGACGCTCGACGAGTCGTCACTGACGGGTGAGTCGCTGCCCGTCGACCACGTGCAAGGCGACGAGCTGCTCTCGGGTGCGGTCAACGGCGGCGAGGCGCTCGACCTGCGCGCCACGGCGCTCGCGGCCGACTCGCAGTACCAGCGCATCGTCGCCCTCGTCCGTGAGGCGCAGGACTCCAAGGCGCCGTTCGTCCGGCTCGCGGACCGCGTGGCGGTGCCGTTCACGCTCTTCGCGCTCGGCCTCGCGGTCGCCGCGTGGCTCGTGTCCGGCGAGCCCGCCCGCATCGCCGAGGTCCTCGTCGTGGCGACGCCGTGCCCGCTGATCATCGCGGCACCCGTCGCGTTCCTCGGCGGCATGTCACGCGCCGCCCGCGCGGGCGTCATCGTGAAGTCCAGCGGGACGCTCGAGCAGCTCGCGCGCGCCCGGACGGCCGCGTTCGACAAGACCGGCACGCTCACGTTCGGGCAGCCGCGCGTGACGGACGTGCACGCCGACGGCGTCGCACCGCAGGAGCTGCTGCTGCTCGCCGCGGCCGTCGAGCAGTACTCGAGCCACCCGCTCGCGCAGGCCGTCGTCGAGCACGCTCGCGCCACCGGGCGCGCGGTCCCGGCCGCCGACGACGTGCTCGAGGTGCCCGCGCACGGGGTGCGCGGGACGGTGGACGGGCGTGTCGTCGTCGTCGGCAGCGCGCGGTTCGTCGCGCACGAGACGGGGGCGACGCCGAGCGAGCCCGGCGCCGGCACGGGGGTGCACGTCGCGGTGGACGGCCGGCCGGCCGGTCACCTCACGCTGGCCGACGAGCTGCGCCCCGAGGCCGCGGGCACGATCGCCGCCCTGCACCGGGCGGGCGTGCGCACCACCATGATGCTCACCGGGGACAGCGAGCCGGTCGCCCGGCGCATCGCCGCGCAGGCCGGCGTGGACGACGTGCGAGCGGCGCTCCTGCCGCAGGACAAGGTCACCGCGATCCGCACGGCACCGCTGCGCCCCGTGCTCATGATCGGCGACGGCGTGAACGACGCCCCCGTGCTCGCGTCCGCGGACGTGGGGATCGCGATGGGCGCGCGCGGCTCGAGCGCGGCCTCGGAGTCCGCCGACGTCGTCGTCATGGTCGACGACCTGTCGCGCGCCGCACGTGCCGTGCAGGTGGGGCAGCGCACGCTGCGCGTCGCGTGGCAGTCGATCGGGATCGGCCTCGTCATGTCGGTGGGGCTCATGCTCGTCGCGGCCGCCGGGCGGCTGCCGGCGCTGGCCGGCGCGTGGCTGCAGGAGGTCGTGGACCTCGCGACGATCCTGTGGGCGCTGCTCGCGGTCCGGCCCAGCCGGGCCGAGCGGACCGCGGTCGCGGGGGCCGGGCCGTCCCCCGTGCCGCCGCGCGAGGACGAGCGGGTGCGCTCAGGCGCGTGACGCGCGTCGTCGCGCAGCCCGCCACACGACGCCCACGACCAGCACGGCCGCCCCGACCAGCACCGCCGTCGCGGGGAGCGTCACGACGAGCACCGTGCAGCCGACCGCGCCGACCACCTGCCACGCGCGCGGGAACCGGCGGTGCTCGCGCGGCTGCGTCCACGCGGCCAGGTTCGCCACGAGGTAGTACAGCAGCACCCCGAACGACGAGAACCCGATCGCCCCGCGCAGGTCCACGGTCAGCACCAGCGCGCACACCACCACCGCGAGCGCGACCTCCGCCCGGTGCGGCACGCGGTAGCGCGGGTGCACGGCGGCCAGCCAGCGCGGCAGGTCACCCTCGCGCGCCATCGCCAGGCCCGTGCGCCCCACCCCCGCGACGAGCGCGAGCAGCGCGCCGAGCGACGCGGCCGCCCCCGCGACGCGGACGACGGGACCGGTCCACGCCCACCCGCTGGTCGCCGCGGCGTCGGCCACCGGCGCCGACGAGGCTGCGGTCCCGTCGGCACCCAACGTCGCCAGCAGCGTCACCGCGACGGTCGCGTACACGACGAGCGTGATCGCGAGCGCGAGCTGGATCGCCCGGGGGATGGTCCGGGCCGGGTCGCGCACCTCCTCGCCGAGCGTCGCGACCCGCGCGTACCCCGCGAACGCGAAGAACAGCAGCCCCGCGGACTGCACCGTCCCGTACCAGCCGCCGCTCGCCCCACCCCACGGCTCCACGCGCGACCAGTCGGGGTCGCCGCCGACGAGCGTCGCTACGACCACCGCGGTCAGCGCCACGAGCACCACGGCCACCACGACGCGAGCGAGCCGTGCGGTGCGCGTGACCCCCCGGTAGCTCACGGCCGTCAGGAGCAGCACCGCGGCCGCCGCGACCGGCCGCTGCGCGCTCGGCGCGACGTACGCGGCGAACGTGAGCGCCATCGCGGCGCACGACGCGGTCTTCCCGATGACGAAGCCCCACCCGGCGAGGAACCCCCACCACGGGCCGAGCCGCTCCCGGCCGTACACGTACGTGCCGCCCGACGTGGGGTACTGCGCCGCGAGCTGTGCGGAGGCGGTCGCGTTGGCGTACGCGACGACCGCCGCGACGAGCAGCCCGACGAGGAGCGCCGACCCCGCGGCGCGCGCGGCGGGTGCGAACGCCGCGAACACGCCCGCGCCGATCATCGACCCGAGCCCGACGACCACCGCGTCGCCCGTGCCCAGCCGCCGCGCGAGCGCGGGCTGCGCACCGCTCACCGGGCCCTCGTCACGCGCGGAATGCGGCTCGCCGGGTCGGTGGTCCGCGGATCCCGGCATGCGGTCAGGGTACCCGGCGGTCGGCGCCCGCCAGCAGGGCGAACGCGACCGCCTGGAGCCCGGCGACCACCGCCACGAGCACGCCGAGCGCGTCCGCCGCCAACGCGCCCGCGAGCCCGCCGCCGACCACGGCGGCGACACCCTGTACCGCGGCGAACCAGCCGTAGGCCGTGCCCCGGCGGCCGGGCTGGACGAGCTCGGCGACGCGCGCCTTGACGGTCGAGTCGAGGATCCCGCCCGCGAGCCCCCACACCGCCACGCCCACGAGCACGGCGGGCAGCGTCGCGCCGAACGCGAGCGGCGGGACGGCGGCGACGAGCAGGGGCACGACGAGGACGACGCGCGGTCCGAGCCTGTCGTGCAACGCACCGACGACGAGCGCCCCCACGGCCGCGGCGGCCATCGCGCCGGCGTAGACGACGGGCACGGCCGCGGGTCGCAGCAGCGCGTCGTCGACGAGGTGGTAGGAGATGACGGCGAACGTGGCCAGGCCCGCACCGACCGCGGCCGCGCCCGCGGCGAACACCCAGAACTCACGCGGCAGGTCCCGTGCGGGTGCGAGCCACCCGCGCGGTCCGGCGGCCGCGTGCGGGAGCTCGTCGGCCGGCGGCTCGTCGTCGGGGGCGAGGCGGCGCATGACGAGCAGCAGCACCATCGCCAGCGCCCCCGGCACCGCGAGGACGGCCAGCGACGGGACGAGCGACCCGGTCGTGGCGAGCACGGCCGCGACGAGCAACGGCCCGACGAACGCACCGACCTGGTCCAGCGCCTTGTGCACGCCGAACCCGCGGCCCATCCCGACGTGCTCGGCGGCACGCGCCAGCAGCACCGACTTCGACGGGCTGCGCACGGCCTTGCCGAACCGCTCGAGCAGCAGCAGCACGCACGCCACGGCGGCCCCGCCCGACGCGAGCACCGGGGTGAGCGCGAGCAGCGGCACGCCGACCGCCGTCAGCCCGTACCCGGCGATCGTCGTCGGCCAGTACCGTCCCGCCCGGTCCGCCCGCGCGCCGAACGGCAGCCGCAGCACCAGGGCGACCGCCTCACCGAGCCCGGTGACCAGGCCCGCGACGACCATCGGCACGCCGAGCGACGCGAGCAGCGGTCCGGTGACGGACCGCGCGCCCTCGTAGACCATGTCCGCGGCGAGCGACACCACGCCGAGGCCCAGCACCACGCGCCAGGCCGCGGACCGCGCCGCCGCATCCGTCGTCACACCAGGACGGTAGACCGCGCCCACCCCCGCGGTGCTCGTCAGCGTGCCGCGTGCGCCTGCCCCGCGTCGACGACGACCGGCGCGGTCGGGTCCGTGGTGTCGACGACGAGCGTGGCGCGCTCCCAGGGGCGCGCGTGCGCGAAGTACAGCCGCTGCGCACCGTCGTACCGCGCCAGCAGCTGGTCCGCGAGCGCCTCGTCGAGCCGGCCGCGCGCCCGCATCCGGCGCTCGGCCTCGTCCTGCGGCACGTCGAGGAAGACCGCCACGTCCCAGAACCGCACGAGCTCGTCACGCAGCAGGAACGTGCCCTCCACGACGACGAGCGCGTCGTCGGGCGCCCGTTCGGCGCCGTCGGGCGGGGTCGAGGACGTGCGCCGGAACGACCCCGAGCCGGCGCGCGTCAGCGGTTCGAGCGCGGTCGCGACGAGCGCGCCGTAGTCGTACGTGTCGAGCCAGAAGCCCTCGGGCGACATCCGTCCGCGCGCGTGCCGGACGTGCGGGGGGTGGAAGAAGTCGTCGACGTGCAGCAGCACGACGGGCCGCGGGCGGGCGCGTGCGGCGAGCAGCGCGGCGAACGTGCTCTTCCCGCTCGCGCCCCGCCCGTCGACCGCGACGAGCGCGCGCCCACCCACCGGCACGCCGTCGAGCACGCCGTCGAGCACGCCATCGAGCACGTCGCCCAGCACGCCCTCGAGCACGTCGCCCCGCCCACCCGTCACCACGCCGCCCATCCTGCCCCCCGCCCCCGCCCCTCCCCCCACCCCTCCCCCTTCGCCGCCGAGTGCGCACGGTCGTGCGCGAGTGCGCATGCCCGGCGTGCGCACTCGGGTCGGGACGTGCGCACTCGGCGAGGGGGGCGGGGGGACCGGGGCGGGTGGGGACGTGGTCGGCGGGGTGCTGCGGGTCAGCGGGCGGGTGTCGGGGTCCAGAGGACGCCGCGCTCGGCGAGGAAGTCGCCCGTGACCGTGAGCACGTGGCCCTTGTCGCTGAGGTCGACCACGTCCACGTCGTCGGACGTCGGCCTCCCGAGCCGCTGGAGGTGCCCGCCCTGCCAGACGAACGGCTGCGTGAGGTCGGCGCTCGTCGAACCGAGCGCACCGGCCACCTGGCCACGCTCGTTCACGTCGGTCGCGACGCTCCACCCGCTCGTCGTGACCGGTGTGAGCACCCCCGCACGCCACACGAACCCGGTCCCCCGCTGCCCCGGCGCCGCCGCGCTCACGCCGACCACCACGTCCTTGTCGTTCAGCGCGTACGCCTGCGACGACGCGGTCCCGGGCAGCGCGCCGAGCCGGACGATCCCGCCGCCGCGCCACAGCGCCGCCTCGCGCAGCCCGCCGCCGAGCCCGACCGACCCCGCGACCCGGCCGCGGTTGCTGAGGTCGACGCCGCGCAGCACGGCGCCGTCGTCGCGCAGCTCGGTGAACGTGCCCTTCGACCACACGTACGCCAGGTCGGAGTCGTCGTCGTACTCGCCGTCGCCCAGCACCACGCCCTTGTCGTTGAGGTCCTTGATCGACGCGACCGAACGCGCGCCCGGGAACGGCGGGGGCGGCAGGTCGACGCGCGTGCCCGCGGTCCACACGAACGGGTTCTCCGACCACGTCTCGGGCTTCGCGACGACGCCACCGACCTGCCCGCGCTCGTTGACGACCGTGCCGTAGGCGCCCTCGGCCACCACGGTCGTGGTGCCGCGGCGCCAGACGAACGCGTCCGAGTCCTCGCCCGGCTGCGGCTGCACCCAGCCGCTGACGTGGCCGCGGTCGGAGATGTCCGTCGCGGTGCTGTCCTGCGCGTCGGGCGTCAGGTCGGTCATCACGCCGTTCACCCACAGGAACGCGTGCCACCGGCCGTCGGCGACCTGCGAGCGGCCGACCACCTGGCCCCTGTCGTTGACGGCGGTCGGTGTGGTGCGCTCGCCACCGAGCGTGCCGAGCTCGACGGCCTTCCACGTGGGCGGCGGGCACGGGCGCCCGGGCGCCGCGCTCGCGGGCACGGCGGTCAGTGCGAGCGCGGCGGCGAGCGCCGCCGCGGTCAGGGCAGGACGAAGTCGTGCGGTCATCGGGCAACCCCCTGGGACCTGCGACGCCGCACCCTGCGACGTCCGGTTCGTCCGTTCTAGGGTCCGGGCCGCGGCGCGACAAGGAGCGGCGCGGGTGAGACCCGAGGTTCACCCGTCCCGCAGGACGCCGCGGCCGGGCCCGCCCCGACGCCGGCCCGCGAACCCGCCGCGACTCGAGGAGCCCGGCGATGAAGGCCGTGGTCTACGACCGGCGGTCCGGAGGTCCAGCGCGTCGCGGAGGTGCCCGCCCACGCCCAGCACCGGGTCAGGTGCTCGTGCGGGTGGCGGCGACGTCCGTGCACCTCAGCGACGCGTGCTGGTCAACGGCGCGGGCGGCGGGTGTGGACCGCGTCGTGGGGCTCGACGACGTCCCTGGGACGGCTCAGCTCGCGGGGACGAGCCGGGCGAGCGCGGCGTCCAGGTGGGTGCGGGCGGTGCCGACGTACCAGGTGGCGAACTCGGCGTCGTACCCGCGCGGTGCGGCCTCGATGATCCAGATCAGGCTCCACAGCACCCGGTAGAGGCCGAGCCGGGTGACGGCGCCCGGTGAGCCGACGTCCAGCGGCGCCCCGGCTTGCTCGGCATACCCGGCGAGCAGGCCGGCCGGGAGGGCGTCGCTGCCGGCCTGGTCCGCGCCGAGCAGGTCGAGCAGCGGGTCGCCCCACAGCGCGCGCTCGGGGTCGATCACGCCGAGCAGCTCGCCCGTCCCGGGGTCGGCGAACAGGTTCCCCGGCCACAGGTCGTGGTGCACGAGCACCGGGCTCGTCACCTGCGCCAACGCGTCCTGGTGCGCGGCGACCGCGGCCCGGACCCGCTGGTCCGGCACGTCGACGCCCCACCGCACGGCGTCGGCGAGCAGCGCGTCGACCATGCGGCCGAACGCCTGCGGCCACGTGTCGCCGACGAGCCCCGAGGCGTCCACCAGGTACCCGAACCGCGGCCCTGCGACGCGGTGGAATCGTGCCATCAGCGCACCGAGCTCGCGCTGGGCGCGGGCGGCGCGCGGATCGTCGCCCGGGGCGCCGAAGCCGGCGCGGTCCCACGGCACGCCGGGGAGCCACGAGGCCACGACCACGTCACCGGGGAACACGCTCCGGGAGAAGTCGGTGGTCACCACGCTCGGCAGCAGCAGGTCGGGCCGGTCGGCGCCGACGCCGTAGACCAGGGCCTCCGCGCGCAGCAGGTCGGCCTCGTAGGTGAGCAGGCGCGACTCGTCCGCCGGGGCCGTCTTCACCACGACGGACCGCCCGTCGGTCAGCCGCGCCCGGTAGGTGGTCGCGAAGAAGCCGCCCGTCAGGCGCGTCGCGCCCGCGAGCTCGCCGACGTCCGTGAGGACCGCCGCCAGGCGGCGCAGGGTGTCGCCGTCGACGGTGTCGGTGTCAGTGTCGACGGTGTCAGTGTCGACGGTGTCGGTGTCGACGGTGTCGGGATCGAGACTCACGCGGCGAACGTACCGGAGGCGGGTGGCGGGTCGCGGGCAGGCGTGGTCGGCTGGCGGTGACGGGCTGGTCGAGCGGGGACGGGTCGGGCATGGGCTGGGTGGACGTGCCGTGGTTCGCGGCCGAGCAGTACACGGTGGGCCGCGCGGTGGTGCAGCACGGCGTCGCGGCGTGCGTGGTCGTCGTGACGCAGCTGTGGCTGGTGCTGTCGGGGAACTTCGCGTGGCTGAACTGGCTGACGATCGTGCTGGCGTGCGCGGCGGTCGACGATCGCACGTGGTCGTGGCTGCTGGGCGTCCGGGTCGAGGCCGCGTCCACGTCAGCGCCGGGCTGGTTCGTCGTCGTCGCGCTCGTCGTGACCGCCGTGTGCGTGGTGCTCAGCCGGCACCCGGCGCGGAACCTCGTCTCGAAGCACCAGGTGATGAACGCGTCGTTCAACGTGTTCCACCTGGTCAACACGTACGGCGCGTTCGGCAGCATCACGCGGCGACGCACCGAGGTCGTCGTCGAGGGGACGTCCGACGACGACCCCGCCCACGCGACCTGGCGGGAGTACCAGCTCCACGGGAAGCCGGGTGACGTGCGGCGGCTGCCGCGCCAGGTCGCGCCGTACCACCTGCGCCTCGACTGGGGCATGTGGTTCCTGGGGCTCGGGTCCTCGGCGCAGCTGCGCTGGTTCGTGCCGTTCCTGGGCCGTCTGCTCGAGGCGGACCCCGCGACGCTGCGGCTGCTGCGCGTCGACCCGTTCGACGGTGCCCGGCCGCGGTTCGTGCGAGCCCACCTGTACGGCTACCGGTTCGCCACGCGCTTGCAACGGCGCGCGACCGGTCACCGCTGGCTGCGCGAGGACCAGGGCCTGCTGACGGACGCGCTGGACCCGGCGGCGGTGCGCTCCCTGCGCTGACCCGGCCCCGCGGGTCGCGCGTCCCTCGGCAAGTCGTGAGTTTCTCGCCAGGTCGTGCAGTCATCTGCACGACTGACCGAGGAACTCACGACCTCACCGGGACCGCGCGTCGCCCAGCAGGCCCGCGAGGTGCAGGGCCTCGTCGACGAAGCCGTGGCGGGGCAGGTCCGCAACCGCGTCCAGCGGGAACCAGGCGGCGCGGTCGGTCGAGCCGTCGACCTCGTCGCGCAGCGCGCCGCCCGTGACGTGCGCGCGGTACACGACGCGCAACGCGTGCCAGTCCGGCGCACCGGCGCGCACGGACGGCACGACCTCGGAGTCGACGCCGAGCAGCGCGTCGAGCGCGACGTCGTAGCCCGTCTCCTCGGCCACCTCGCGCACCGCGGCGTCCCGCGGGTCCTCGCCGGGGTCGATGCCGCCGCCCGGCACGGTCCAGATGCCGCGCGACGCCCAGTGCGCGAGCAGCACCTGTCCGCCGTCGACGACCACCGCGTACGCCCCCACCCGCTGCTGCACGCCTGCCACGCTAGCCGCGTCGTCGTGGCCGGGTCGCGAAGCTCCTCCCTGCGGGTGTCGAATCTGGTGTCGAATTCCGTCAGGCCCGTTCGTCGGGAAGGTGCGAGGCGGTCATCCGGACCGCGTCGTGGGACCACCCGTGCACCGAGGAGACCCGAGATGCCCAAGTACCTGCTGTCCGTGTTCGGCCCCGCCGAGCGCACCCCGTACGGCAACTACGCGTCCAAGGAGGCGATGCTCGAGGCGTTCGCCGACACCGGCGCGTTCAACGACAAGCTCGTCGCCGAGGGCTACTTCGTCTACGCCGACGGTCTCGCCGAGGCGACGACGGCCACCGTCGTCGACGGCCAGGGCGACCAGCCGGTGATCACCGACGGCCCGTACCTCGAGTCGACGGAGCACATCGGCGGGTTCTGGATCGTCGACGCGCCGGACCTGGACGTGGCGCTGCGCCTCGCGGCCGAGGGCTCGAAGGCGTGCCGCGGCAAGGTCGAGGTCCGCCCGTTCCAGACCGAGGAGTCGATCAAGGACCTGCTCGGGTCGTGACGCCCGAGGTCGAGGCGGCGGTCACCCGCGCCCACCACCAGGAGTGGGCGCGGGTGGTCGCCACCCTCACGCGCAGGTTCGGCGACCTGGGGGTCGCCGAGGACGCGGCCGCGGAGGCGTTCGCGGCGGCCGTCGAGCGCTGGCCGCGCGACGGGGTCCCGACGACGCCCGGTGCCTGGCTGACGACGACGGCGACCCGCAAGGCGCTCGACCGCGTCCGGCGCGAGTCGCACCGCGACGCCAAGCACGAGGAGGCGCGGCTGTTGTTCGACGACGACGAGCGCGCACCGCTCGGTGCGGTGGACGACGACCGCCTGCGGCTGGTGTTCACGTGCTGCCACCCGGCGCTGTCGCCGGACGCGCGCGTGGCGCTCACGCTGCGGAGGCTGGGCGGGCTGACCGTGCCGGAGATCGCGCGCGCCTTCCTGGTGCAGGAGACGACCACTGGGTCGCAGCGCGCAGGCGCGCGAGGCGTACGGGCGGGCGATCGAGCTGGCGGGCAACACCGCGGAGGTGGCGCACCTGACCCGGCGGCGCGACCAGCTGGGCGGCGCCGCGCCGCGGCCCTGACGGGCGGCGGCGACACTATCGCCGCGTCGGTCGCTGCCCGGGCGCGCGTCGAAGGACGTGGCGCGCGCGGCGTCGTCGGCCCCGGCCGTCCTCCCCGCGCTGATCTGAACAGACGTCGTCGAACGGTCTCTCGAAGCGGTTCGATATCGGAAAGCCGCGCGAAATCGGCAAACGATTAGGTTCGTTGACGGTCGGATTGTCCCGGCGAAGAGTGACCCTCGCCGACCGGCTCACCGTGGATCCGGGCCACGGCCGACCTAGGAGAGACGATGACCCCCTCATCCATGTCCAGACGCGCGCGCATCGCGTCCGCGCTCGCGATCGTGACGCTCGGCGCGACCATCGCGACGACGATCCCCGCCCAGGCCGCCGGCAGCACGCTGCAGGCCGCGGCCTCCGAGAGCGGCCGGTACTTCGGTACCGCCATCGCGGCGTTCAAGCTCAACGACAGCACGTACTCGTCCATCGCGAACCGTGAGTTCAACATGATCACGGCCGAGAACGAGATGAAGATGGACGCGACGGAGCCGTCGCAGAACAACTTCAGCTACTCCAGCGGCGACCAGATCCTGAACTGGGCGCGCAACAACGGCAAGCGGGTTCGTGGGCACGCGCTCGCGTGGCACTCGCAGCAGCCGGGCTGGATGCAGAACATGTCCGGCACCCAGCTGCGCAACGCGATGCTCAACCACGTCACTCAGGTCGCGACGCACTACAAGGGCAAGATCTACGCCTGGGACGTCGTGAACGAGGCGTACGCGGACAGCGGCGGCGGCCGTCGCGACTCGAACCTGCAGCGCACCGGCGACGACTGGATCGAGGCGGCGTTCCGCGCGGCCCGCGCCGCGGACCCGGGCGCCAAGCTCTGCTACAACGACTACAACACGGACAACTGGACCTGGGCCAAGACGCAGGGCGTCTACAACATGGTCAAGGACTTCAAGGCCCGTGGGGTGCCGATCGACTGCGTCGGTTTCCAGTCACACTTCAACTCGGGCAGCCCGTACCCGAGCAACTACCGGACCACGCTGCAGAACTTCGCCGCGCTCGGCGTCGAGGTGCAGATCACCGAGCTCGACATCGAGGGCTCGGGCCAGCAGCAGGCCCAGACGTACGCCAACGTGGTCGCCGACTGCCTCGCCGTGAAGGCCTGCACCGGCATCACGGTGTGGGGCGTGCGCGACTCCGACTCGTGGCGCTCCTCGGGTACCCCGCTGCTGTTCGACGGCTCGGGCAACAAGAAGGCCGCGTACACCTCCACGCTCGACGCGCTGAACCGCGGCGGCGTCCCGACGGACCCGACGACGCCGCCCACGGACCCGACCACGCCGCCCACGGACCCGACGACCCCGCCCACGGACCCGACCACCCCGCCGACCGACCCCACCACGCCTCCGACCGACCCGACGGGCCGGTGCACGGCGAGCCTGGCGATCGCGAACGCGTGGCCCGGCGGGTACCAGGCGACCGTGACCGTCAAGGCGGGCTCGTCGTCGATCAACGGCTGGCGCGTCACGCTGCCCAGCGGTGTCAGCACGAGCAACCTCTGGAACGGCGTGCTCGCCAACGGTGTGGTGACCAACGCGCCGTACAACGGCTCGGTCGGCGCCGGCCAGTCGACGACCTTCGGGTTCGTAGGCAACGGCAGCGCTCCTAGCGCAGGCTCCGTGACCTGCGCCTGAGCCGCTGACCCCCGGCCGACGGGCCGGACCCACGACGGCGTCGCACCTGCGGGTGCGGCGCCGTCGTCGCGTCCAGAATGCTCAGCGGGCGGGGTGTTCAGCGGGCGGGTGCCAGGGGGCAACCCGCGCACGCGGGCGACGGGCGGCACGACGAGCACGCCGACGCTGCGGCGGACGGACCGGTCCGCGCGGGGCGCGCGGCGGTCGCGTCCCCGCGCGCCACGAGCCGTGCGATCGCGGCGTCCACGAGCCCGCGGTCGAGGTGCAGGTCGCGGGCGATCGCGTCGGGCGTCGCACCCGCGCGCGCGGCGGTCAGGACGTCGTCGAGCACGCTCATGCGAGCGCCTTCCCGACCGTGAGCACCAGCACCGCGCCCACCCACGCGACGACCAGCCCGGTGACGAGCGCGAACGCCGCCCACCGCGTGCCGAGGAGCCGGCGCTGCTCGGCGAGGGTCGCGAGGCACGGGCTGTACGCGAGCACGAACCACATGAACGCGGCGGCCGCGGCCGCGGCGTGCCCGCCCGACGAGGCGTCGAACGTCGCGCGCAGCCGCTCGCCGAGCAGGCCGGGCGCCGCGGGGTCGTCGGGCTCGGCGACGGCGGCGGTCTGCGCGAACGACCCGACGACGACCTCCTTGGCGACGAACCCGGTGACCAGCGCCGCGGTCGCCTCCCACGACCCGAAGCCCGTGGGTCCGAGCACCGGGGCGGCGGCGTGCGCCGCGCGGCCGTACAGCGAGTCCGCGACGGGCACCGCGCCGAACGCGTGCCCGCCCGTCACGGGCACGGCCAGCAGCAGCCACACGACGGTCAACGTCACCACGATGATCGACCCGGCCTTGCGCACGAACGCCAGCACCCGCACCCAGCCGGACACCGCGATGGCCCGCAGCCCGGGACGCTGGTAGGCGGGCAGCACGAGCACCAGCGGCTCGCGCACGAGGTCCCGGAACACGGTGTGCCGCAGGGCCGCGCCACCGAGCACGACCAGCAGCACCGACGCGAGGTACATGACGAAGATCGCCGTGCCCGCGTGACCGGGGAAGAACACCGAGGCGAGCAGCACGTACACCGTGAGCCGCGCGGTGCAGGACGTGAACGGCACGAGCAGCCCGACGAGCAGGCGCGCCCGCGCGTGCGGCAGCGTGCGCGTGGCCGACAACGCCGGCAGGTTGCACCCGAAGCCGACGACGAGCGGCAGCACCGCGCGCCCGTCGAGCCCGAGCGCCCGCATCGCGCGGTCGGCGACGAAGGCCGCGCGCGCGAGGTACCCGCAGTCCTCGAGCAGGGCGACCGCGACGAACATCAGCGCCATCAGCGGGACGAACGACAGCACGGTCCCGACGCCCGCGAGCACGCCGTCGACGAGGAGCCCTTGCAGCCACTCGGCGGGCAGCCGGCTGCGCACCGCGTCCGCGACCACGCCGTCGACGAACGCGCTCACACCGTCGACCAGGGGCGCCGCGACCGTCGTCGTGAGCTGGAACAGCGCCCACATGACGGCGAGGAACACGGGGATGCCGAGCCGCGGGTCGAGCAGGACGCGGTCGATGCGGTCCGACCAGGTGCGCACGGGGCGGTCCGGCCCGGGCAGTCCCGCCAGGACGTCCGCGACCCAGTCGTAGAGCGCGTCGTCGTCACCCGCCACCGGCGTGACGGTCGGGCGCGTGCGCACCGCGGCAGTGACGACCTCCGCCAGGTCGCGCATACCCGCGCCCGTGCGCGGGTCGACCTCGACCACCGGGACGCCCAGGCGCGCCCGCAGGTGGCCGGCCGCCCGCCCGAGCCCCCGCGCCCGCGCGACGTCACCCATCGTCAGCGCGACGACCACCGGCACGCCCCCGCCGTCGCGTCCCGCGCCACGCGCCACCTGCCCCGCGAGCAGCAGGGACCGCGCGAGCGCGCTCGCGTCCGCGACGAGCACGACGAGGTCCGCGGCGCCGTCCCCGAGCTCGTCGGCCACCACCTGCTCGTCGGGCGACGCGGCGTCCAGCGCGTACGTGCCGGGCAGGTCGACGAGCCGTACGTCCACGTCCCCCGCGCGCCAGCGGCCCTCGTGCAGCTCGACGGTCGTGCCGGGTGCGTTGACGACGCGCTGCCGGGCGCCCGTGAGCGCGTTGAACAGCGTCGACTTGCCGACGTTCGGGTTCCCGACGAGCACGACCCGCGGCGCGTCGAGGACGCCCGCCGCGACGGCCGGCGCCGGGCCGTCGTCGTGGCAGCTCATGCGCCGGCCACCGACCGGGCCACGGGCTCGACGCTCACGCGCCGGCACGTCCCCGCGTCGAGCGCGAGCCGGTCGGCACCCACGCCGACCACCCGGCCGCCGAACCCGCCGCGATGCGTCACGTGCAGCACCGCACCGACGGCCAGGCCGAACGTGCGCAGCCGACGCCGCGCGGTCTCGTCGAGGTCCACGTGGACCACCCGGACGCTCGACCCGGGGTCGCACGCGGCCAGGTCCATGCCCCGACGCTAGTGATCAGGGCAGCCTTACCTCATGGGACCTCGGTCCCGACCCTGCCCGCCCGACGACCTAGCCGTCGGCCTCATAGGTCGGCCTCATGGGTCGGCCTACTGGGTCGGCGGCTCGTCCTGGCCCGACTCCTCCGCCGCGTCCGCCTCCTCCTTGGTCGCGTGCACCGCACCGTCCGCGTGCTCGGGCGGGCCGTAGACCGTGTAGAGGATCAGCGGGTTCTCGCCCGTGTTGACGAAGTTGTGCGTCCGCCCGGCGGGGACGACGACGAGATCGCCCTGCGCGACGTTCCGCTCCTGACCCGAGACGATCGCCCGGCCCGTGCCGGAGACGAACGTCAGCACCTGGTCGGTGTCCTCGTGGACCTCCTCGCCGATCTCACCGCCCGGCGGGATCGTCATGATGACGAGCTGCGTGTGCTGACCGGTCCACAGCACCCGGCGGAAGTCCGGGCTCTGCTCCGCGGTCGTCGCGATCGTCCAGTGCTCCACGGTTCCTCACCTCTCGGTCGGCGGTCGTCGGTCCTGGTCATCCTGCAGCGCTCGTCGTCGGCCCGCGCGCCGAGACGACGCCCGCCGCTCGAGATGCCGCGCCCGCCGTCAGCGGCGAGTCTGGACGCCATGGAGACGATGACCGCAGCACCCGCCGGCGCCGCCACGTCGCGCGACCGCTTCCGTCAGATCACGGTGCTCGTCGGGGCCGTGGTCGCGATCGTCGGCGCGATGCTCGGGTCCGGCGCGTTCGGCGGGCAGCCCGTCGCCGAGGCCGCGGACGGCGCGCTGTCGGCGACCGCCACGCCCGTCGCGCCCGACAGCCCCGCGTTCGCGATCTGGTCGGTGATCTACACCGGCCTCGCGGTGTTCGCCGTGGTCCAGGCGCTTCCCAGGTACGCCGCCGACGCGCGGCTGCGGGCCGTCGCGTGGTGGGTGCTCGCGACCATGCTGCTCAACGCGGTGTGGATCGGGGTCGTGCAGGCCGGGTCGGTCGGTGCGAGCGTCGTCGTGATCGTCGCGCTGCTCGTCGTCCTGGCCGCGGTGTACGTGCGGCTGGTGCGGCTCGAGCGGACCGCACCCCTGCCCTCGGTCGTCACGGACGTGACCATGGGGCTCTACACCGGGTGGGTGAGCGTCGCGACGCTCGCCAACACCGCCGCGTTCCTCGCCGTGTCCGAGGTCGGCGACCTGGGCCTCGGCGCGACCGGGTGGTCCGTGGTGCTGGTCGCGCTCGCCGCGCTGCTGGCCGCCGCGTACGGCGTGTACGGGCGCCGGCGGCCCACGGTCGTCGTCCCCGTCGGCCTGGCCATGGCGTGGGGGCTGCTGTGGATCGGGATCGGTCGCACGAGCGGCGAGCTCGTCGACGAGACGGTCGCCACGGCGGCCTTCGTCGCCGCAGCCGTCGCCCTCGTCGCCACCCTGGCCGCCACCCTCACCGCCCGCCGCCCCTGACGAACCCCTGCCACTCCACGGATGCGGGGGTGGTGGGGCGCGTGTCAGGGTGGGGCATGGTCGGGGCGCGGGGCGTGCTGGCGCTCGTGCGTGCCGCGCACGCCGCGCCCGCGTTCGCCGTGACGGCGTTCGCTGCGGCGTACTCGTGGGCCGTGGGCGCACCCGTCGCGCTGGTCACCGCGGCGGTGCTGGCCGGTCAGCTGTCGATCGGCTGGTCGAACGACTGGGTCGACGCCGCACGCGACCAGGCGGTCGGCCGCACGGACAAGCCGCTCGCCACCGGCGCCATCACGGTCCGCGCGGTGCGCACGGCCGCGCTCGTCGCGCTCGTCGCGTGCGTGGTGCTGTCGTTCACGCTGGGTGCCGCCGCGGGCGTCGTGCACCTGGTGACGGTCGCGTCCGCGTGGTCGTACAACCTGTGGCTCAAGGCCACGCGCTGGTCCTGGGTGCCGTACGCGCTGTCGTTCGGGCTGCTGCCGTCGGTCGCGACGCTCGCGCTCGACCCGCCGCGCGCAGCGCCCGTCACCACGACGGTCGCGGCGGCGCTGCTCGGCGTGGGCGCGCACCTGGCGAACGTGCTGCCCGACCTCGAGGACGACGCGGCCACCGGCGTCGTCGGCCTGCCGCACCGGCTCGGCCGCCGCCGCACCACGCTCGGCGCGGTCGCGCTGCTGCTGGCGGCCACCGCCCTCGTCGTGCTCGGCACGCCCGGCGGCGCGACCGCGCTCGGCGTCGTCGCGCTCGTCGTCGCCGCGGCCCTCGCCGCGAGCGCCGCCTGGGTGGCGGCCCGCCGGCCCTCCCGGCGGTACCCGTTCCTCGCGGCGATCGGGGTGGCCGCGGTGACCGTCGCGGTGCTGGTGACCACGGGCTGAGCCCGGGCTGAGCACCTGCGCGCCCACCCCCGCCACGCCCCCTCGCGCGGGCAGCGCACATGCGTGCGACGATCCCGGCATGTCCCGGATCGTGGCGGTCGCACCCGTGCTGCCGGACCACGTCTACCCGCAGGGACGGATCGCCGACGAGCTCGCGGACCTCCTCACCGACGACCCCGCGCGCCGCGCCGTCCTGCGCCGGCTGCACACCTCGTCGGGCATCGACACCCGGCACCTGGTGGTGCCGCTCGAGCGCTACCGCACGTTCACCGGCTTCGACGAGACCAACGCGCTCGCGCTCACGAGCGGCCTCGACCTGGCCGAGCGCGCCGCGCGTGAAGCGCTCGCGACCGCGGGCCTCGAGCCGACCGACGTGGACCACCTGATGCTCACGACCGTCACCGCGGTCGGCGCGCCCTCGATCGACGCGATGCTCGTCGCCCGGCTCGGCCTGCGGCCGGACGTCACGCGGCTGCCGAGCTTCGGGCTGGGCTGCGCGGGCGGCGCCGCGGGCCTCGCACGGGTGCACGACCACCTGGCGGGCCACCCGGACCAGGTCGCGCTGCTCGTCTCGGTGGAGCTGTGCTCCCTGACGCTGCAGCGCGACGACACCTCGACCGCGAACCTCGTCGCGAGCGGGCTGTTCGGCGACGGCGGCGCGGCGGTGGTGCTGGCCGGTGCCGGGCGCCGGGCGCCCCGCGGGGCGTCGGAGGCGGTGCGCCGCGCGTGGGCCGGGGCGCCGACCGTCGTCGGGACGCGCAGCGTGCTGTACCCCGGGTCGGCCGACGCGCTCGGGTGGCAGGTCGGGGCGTCGGGGCTGCGGATCGTGCTGTCCGGCGGCCTACCCGAGGTGGTGCGCGAGCACGTCGCCGACGACGTGAAGGCGCTGCTCACCGCGCAGGGCGCGGTGCCCGACGACGTGCGCGCGTGGGTCGTGCACCCCGGCGGCCCCAAGATCCTCGAGGCCGTGCAGGACGCCCTCGGGCTGCCGCGCGACGCACTCGCCCGCTCGTGGGCGAACCTCGCGCGGGCCGGGAACCTGTCCTCGGCCTCGGTGCTGCACGTGCTGGCCGACGCGATGGCCGACGACATGGCCGACGCGCCGCCACCGGGCGCGCTGGGCGTGGCCGCCGCGTTCGGGCCGGGCGTGGGGGTCGAGCTGGTCGCGCTGCGCTGGCCGTCCGACGGCCACGACCACGACCACGACCACGAGAGAGGAACCGCATGAGCCTCGCGCTGTACACGGTGCTCGTCCTGGCGACGGGCGTGGAACGGCTCGTCGAGCTCGTCGTGTCGGCGCGGCACGCGCGCTGGTCGTTCGAGCGCGGCGGGCGCGAGAGCGGGCGCGGGCACTTCCCCGCGATGGTCGCGCTGCACACCGGTCTGCTCGTCGCGTGCGTCGCGGAGGCCACGCTCGCCGACCGGCCGTTCCTGCCGTGGCTGGGCTGGCCCATGCTCGTCGTCGTGCTCGCGGCGCAGGCGCTGCGCTGGTGGTGCATCGCGACGCTCGGCCCCCAGTGGAACACGCGCGTGATCGTCGTGCCCGGCAGCGGCCTGGTGGCGCGCGGCCCGTACCGGTTCCTGCGCCACCCGAACTACGTCGCGGTCGTCGCGGAGGGCGTCGCCCTGCCGCTCGTGCACACCGCGTGGGTCACGGCCCTCGCGTTCACCGTGCTCAACGCCGTGCTCCTGCTGGGGTTCCGGATCCCGGCCGAGGAGCGCGCGCTCGCGGACGCGCGGCAGGCCTGAGCGGTGCCCGCGGGAGGTCTCGACGCGGACGTGCTCGTCGTCGGGGGCGGACCGGTGGGGCTCGCCGCGGCCGTCGAGGCGCGCCTCGCCGGGCTGTCGGTGCTGGTGCTGGAGCCGCGCACCGGGCCCGTCGACAAGGCGTGCGGCGAAGGGCTCATGCCGGGTGCGCTCACGGCCGTGCGTCGGCTCGGGGTGGACCCCGAGGGGTACGAGCTGACCGGCATCGCGTACGTGGACGCGACGCGCCGCGTGGAGCACCGCTTCCCGCGCGGGACGGGCCGTGGCGTCCGGCGCACCGTGCTGCACGACGCGTTGGCCCGCCGCGCGGCGGCGCTGGGCGCCGAGGTGGTCGTCGGGCGCGCGTCGAGCGTGCGGCAGGACGCGCACGGCGTCACGGTCGACGGTCTGCGGGCCGGGCACGTGCTCGCGTGCGACGGGCTGCACTCGACCGTCCGGCGGCTGCTGGGCCTCGAGGCCCCGGTCCGACGAGCGGGCGCGGACGGGCGTCGGCGGTTCGGGCTGCGCCGGCACTACCGGGTCGCGCCGTGGAGCCACCTGGTCGAGGTGCACTGGGCGCCCCACGCGGAGGCGTACGTGACGCCCGTGGGCGCCGGGCTGGTCGGCGTCGCGGTCCTCGGGCCCGCCCGCACGGACCTCGACGCGACCCTGGCCGCGCTCCCCGCGCTCGCGCACCGCCTCGCCGGTGCCGAGCCGGACGGTCCGGTGCGCGGCGCGGGCCCGCTGCTGCAGCGCACCACCGCGCGCACGGCCGGACGGGTGCTGCTCGTCGGGGACGCGTCCGGCTACGTGGACGCGCTCACGGGCGAGGGCCTGCGCGTCGGGCTCGCGCAGGCGGCCGCCGCGGTCCGCCACCTCGACGACCCCGCGGGCTACGAGCGCGCGTGGGCGCGCGCCACCCGCGACTACCGCGTGCTCACCACGGGCCTCGTCGCCGCCGCGACGTCCCCGGCCCGCCGCACGATCGTCCCGGCGGCCGCCCACCTGCCCCGCGTCTACGGCGCGATCGTCGACCGCCTCGCCCGCTGAGCCGGTCCGACCTCGCCGCCCAAATCGATTCGAGACCCCCCGCTCGGCGAGCCTGCCACCCCGGCGCAGGACCACACTCGCGGGGCGACGAGTGTCGTGGCGGCACCCCCGCCGCCCGGCACGTCCTTCAACGACGAGGAGATCGATGTCCGCGCGTCTCAAGTCAGCTTCCCTGGTGCTCTCGTCCCTGCTCGCGACGGCCGGCATCGGGGCGGTCACCGCGTCCTCGGCCCAGGCGGCCGTGGGCTGCAGGGTCGACTACGCCGTCACCAGCGAGTGGGGCGGGGGGTTCGGGGCCGCCGTCACGGTCACGAACCTCGGCGACCGCCTCGACTCGTGGACCGTCGGCTGGACGTACGCGTCCGGCCAGCAGGTCACGCAGGCGTGGAACGCCACCGTCACGCAGTCCGGGACCGCCGTCACCGCCCGCAACGCGAGCTACAACGGCACGCTCGCCACCGGTGCGTCGACGAGCTTCGGCTTCAACGGGTCGTGGTCCGGCGCCAACCCGAAGCCCACGGCGTTCACCGTGAACGGCGTCGCGTGCACGGGCGCGACCACCACCCCGACCGCCACGCCCACGCCGACCCCCACGCGGACCCCCACACCGACGCCCACCCCCACGACGACGACCCCGCCGCCGCCCACGGGCACGACGCCCCTGGCGGTCAACGGCCAGCTGCGGGTCTGCGGCGTGAACCTGTGCAACCAGTACGGCAAGCCGATCCAGCTGCGCGGCGTGAGCACGCACGGCCTGCAGTGGTTCCCCGGCTGCTACAACAACGCGTCGCTCACCACGCTCGCGGAGGACTGGAAGGCCGACGTGCTGCGCATCGCGATGTACGTCAACGAGGACGGCTACGTCACCAACCCGTCCGGCTTCACGTCGCAGGTGAACAGCCTGGTGGACGCGGCCGAGCAGCGCGGGATGTACGCGATCGTCGACTTCCACACGCTCACGCCCGGTGACCCCAACGTCAACCTGGACAACGCCAAGACGTTCTTCCGCAGCGTCGCCGCCCGCAACGCCGCGAAGAAGAACGTCATCTACGAACTCGCCAACGAGCCGAACGGCGTCTCCTGGCAGGGCATCCGCAGCTACGCGAGCCAGGTCATCCCGATCATCCGGGCCGCCGACCCCGACGCGGTGATCCTCGTCGGGACCCGCGCCTGGTCGTCGCTCGGCGTCTCGGAGGGCTCGAGCTCCGCGGAGATCGTGGCCAACCCGGTGCCGTTCGACAACATCATGTACACGTTCCACTTCTACGCGGCGTCCCACCAGGACAACCACCGCAACGAGGTGCGCACCGCGGCCGGCAAGCTCCCGCTGTTCGTGAGCGAGTGGGGCACGACGAGCGCGACCGGCGGCGGCACGGTGGACCTCGCGAGCTCGCGCACGTGGCTCGACCTGCTCGACTCGCTGAAGATCAGCCACGTGAACTGGACGTTCTCCGACGCCCCGGAGTCCAGCGCGGCGTTCCAGGCGGGCACCTGCTCGGGCTCCGACTACGGCACCTCGCGGCTGTCGCAGTCCGGCCAGTTCGTGCGCAGCCGGGTGATGACGGCGGACAGCTTCCCGACGAGCTGACGGCTCGCCGCGCGCGATCGGGGGACCCGACCTAGCGTGGTCGGGTCCCCCTGTGCGAACCACGGAAGGAGCACGCCATGGCCACGATCGACGAGTCCGTCGAGGTCGACGTCCCGATCAGCACCGCGTACAACCAGTGGACGCAGTTCGAGGACTTCCCGGAGTTCATGGGAGGTGTCGAGGAGGTCCGGCAGGTCGACGACACCCTCACCCACTGGCGTACGTCCATCGGTGGCGTCGAGCGCGAGTTCGACGCGCAGATCGTCGAGCAGACGCCCGACACGCGCGTCGCCTGGCAGAGCATCGACGGCACGACGCACGTCGGGCAGGTGACGTTCGAGCCGCTCGGCCCGACGCAGACCCGCGTCCGCGTGCAGACCGCGTGGGAGCCGGAGACGCTCGTCGAGAAGGCGGGTGCGGTCGTCGGCGCCGACGACCGTCAGGTGAAGGCGGACCTCAAGCGGTTCAAGGAGTTCATCGAGTCGCGCGGCGTCGAGACGGGCGCCTGGCGCGGCACCGTCTGAGGACCGGCGCACGTCACGGTGGGGTCGACCGCACGGTCGGCCCCACCGTCGTGCGTGGGGGCTGCTCGGCACGACCATGAGCGCTGGCCGTGGTGGCGCAGTTCGATCCCGACTGGGGCACGGCGGACGCGATCCGCGCGACGCTCGCCCCGTTCCGCACGCCCTGAGCCCCGCACGCGCTGGGCCCCGGACGAGCTCCGGCGCGGTCAGCGGGCGAGGTCGCGGTGGCGGAAGCCGGCGAGGCCGACCGTCACCAGGCCCGCGGTGACGAGGGCGAGCCAACCCAGGCCCGTCCAGTCCGGGTCGCCGGCGGTGACGGTGGGGACGTGCCAGAACGGGCTGATGCCGAGCACCCAGTCGTCCAGCCCGAACGTGGGCCCGAGCAGCGTGAGCAGGAACGAGACGAGCACCCCCGCCCACGCGGCACGGCTGGCCGCGGGTCGCGCGCCGACCAGCGCCGTCGCGAGGGCCACCACGGTCCACACCGCGGGCACGGTCGCCGCGGCCTGCACCAGCACGTCGCGGGTGCTCACCCCGATGTCCGCCCCGCCCGCGAGCACGGCGACGACCGTCCCGGCGAGCAGCACCAGCACCGCGACGGTGCCGAGCGCGAGCAGGACGTGGCTCGCGTAGAACCGGGTGCGCGCGACGGCGCCCGCGAGCACGGGCTCGACGCGGTCCTCGAGCTCCTCCGCGCGGACCCGGAGCAGCACCTGCACGCCGGGCACGCACGCGATGATCCCGACGAGGCTGAGCACGGTCCGGACGAAGGCGCCCGTGAGCTGGGCGGGGCTCGCGGCCCCGGCGGCGAGGATGCGCTGCACGGCCGGCTCGCCCGCGAGCAGGTCCTCGATCGACGTCGTGAAGTGCCCGAACACGACGCCCAGCACGACGAACACGCACGTCCACGTCAGCAGCGACGGGCGGTTGACCCGGACCGCGAGCCGCCAGGGGGTGCGTGCGGTGCCGCGCGCCGGGCCGGGCCGCTGCGCGAGCATCCCCTGCCCGAAGTCACGCCGGGCCTGCAGCGCGAACGCGGCACCGACGGCGGCCACCGTGAACGCGACCGTCAGCAGCAGCGGCGCCCAGTGGTCGCCGGTCGCAGGGCGGGTCTCCAGCGTCCAGCCCAGCGGGTTGGCCCACGTGGTCCACGCGGGCGCGTCGAGCGAGGTGCTCAAGCCTCGCAGCAGGAACAGCGTCCCGAGCGTGCCGACCGCGAGCGCGCTCGCCGTGCGTGCGTCCGAGCCGACCTGCGCGGTGACGGCCGCGACCCCCGCGAACATCCAGCCTGTCGCGGTGTACGTCGCGCCCAGCAGCAGCGACGACGACCACGCACCGCCGCACAGCCCGGTGGCCACCCCCGCGACGAGCCCGGCCGCGAGCGACCCGACGAGCGCGAGCGCGACACCCGCCATGAGACGCGACGAGCGGCCCAGCACACCGGACGCGAGCAGCTCCGCCTGCCCCGAGTCCTCCTGCGCGCGGGTGGCGCGCGTGACCGCGAAGACCGCACCGAGCGCGACGAGGAAGCCGCCGAGCGCGAGCGTGCGCCACGCGTTGAACCCGTCGGCGGTCGACAGGTCGTACGCCGGGCCGAAGATGAGCCCCAGCGCGGGGTTCGCGCCGATCGCCACCGCGAGCGCCTCGCGGGACGCCTGGTCGGGGAACACCCACGGGTAGACGACGACGGACGAGGTCGACAGCAGGGTCGCGACCAGGACCCACGGCGCGAACAGCCGTCCGTCGTGGCGCATGGTCGCGTGCAGCAGCGGACGCGTCCCGACGAGGCTGCCCGCGCGCGGTGCGCTCACCGCGGTCATCGTGCGCGCTCGTCGGGCACGGCCTCGTCGGACGCGGCTTCGTCGGACGCGCGCTCGTCGTCGCCGTACAGCCGCAGGAACAGGCTCTCGAGGGACGGTGGCGCGACCGTCAGCGACGTCAGCCCGAGCGGTGTGAGCAGGGCCATCGCCGCGCCGACGCGCGTGGACTCGACGGTCGCGGTGAGCCGGTCCCCGTCGACGCGCACGTCCCCGAGCCCGGCGAGCTCGTCGTGCCCGGGCGCGCGCGCGAGCGTCGCGTGGATGGTCGTGCGCGTCTGGCCGCGCAGGTCCGCGAGCGTGCCGGACCGCACGACGCGCCCGTCGCGGATGATGCTGATGCGGTCCGCGAGCGCCTCCGCCTCGGCGAGGATGTGGCTGGACAGCAGCACGGTGGCGCCGCGCTGCGTCGCCTCCCCGACGGCCTCCTGGAACACGTTCTCCATGAGCGGGTCGAGGCCGCTGGTCGGCTCGTCGAGCACGAGCAGCTCGACGTCCGAGGCGAGCGCGGCGACGATCGCGACCTTCTGCCGGTTGCCCTTGGAGTACTGCCGGCCGCGCTTGGTCGGGTCGAGCTCGAACCGCTCGACGAGCTCGGCGCGGCGCCGCTCGTCGAGGCCGCCGCGCAGGGACCCGAGCAGGTCGATCGCCTCGCCGCCCGTCATGCCGGGCCACAGCGACACGTCGCCGGGGACGTACGCCAGGCGGCGGTGCAGCGCGACGACGTCCGCCCACGGGTCCCCGCCGAGCAGCCGCACGGTGCCGGAGTCCGCGCGCAGCAGGCCCAGCAGCACGCGGATCGTCGTCGACTTCCCCGCGCCGTTGGGGCCGAGGAAGCCGTGCACCTCGCCCCGCTCGACGCGCAGGTCCAACCCGCGCAGCGCGGGGAACCGCCCGAAGGACTTGGTGAGTCCCTCGATCTCGATGACTGCCTCAGCGCCCATGAGCCGAACGTACCCACGCCGCCGCCGCAAATCAACAGGTGTGGATATGCGGCGCCGCGCGTACCCTGCGGACGTGACGACCGACGCCTCGACCCCCCGCCGACGCGGTCGCGGCGAGAAGTTCCCCGGCGGCCGCGACGCGATCCTCGCGGCGGCCCGCGACCAGTTCGCCGAACGCGGCTTCGCGGGCGCGACCATCCGCGGCATCGCCCAGGCCGCGGGCGTCGACCCCAAGCTCGTCATGCACTTCTTCTCGAGCAAGGACGACCTGTTCGCCGCGTCGCTCGAGCTCCCCGTCGAGGGCCTGCGCACGCTGCTGGGCGCGCTGCAGGCACCGGTCGACGAGGTGCCCGAGCGGCTCACGCGCGCCTACGTCGAGATGTGGGAGTCCCCCCTGACGGGCCCCCAGGTGCGCGCCATGCTCATGTCGATCGCCACCACCGACTCGGCCGCCGACGCGCTGCGCACCGCGTTCGAGCAGCGGATCGCCGGTGCGCTCGGCGACCGGTTCGAGCCGGTCGCGGTCGTCACCGCGATGAGCCAGCTCCTGGGCGCGGCCTTGATCCGGTACGTCGTGCGGATGCCCGCGTTCGACGCGCTGACGCGTGACGAGTTCACCGCGCAGCTCGTGCCGTCGGTCGCGGCGAGCCTCGAGCGCGGCCGGGTGACACCGCCGCCCGCGCCTCGCCCGGCGTGACTCGTCGGGAAGAAATCCGCGCGAGGTGCATCCGAACCCGGACCTCGGCCGGAAGAAGGGGTGTCAGGCGCCAACCCGGCGCCCGCTCCCGGAAGGACGCACCATGCGCACTCGACTCCTCGCCGGCACCGCAGCCGGTGCCCTCGGTCTCGCCGCCGTCGCCCTCACCGCAGGTCCCGCCTCCGCCGCCGACGACGCGGCGCTGTCCGTGCTGCACGGCGTCCCGGACCTCACCGTCGACGTGTACGTCAACGGTGAGCTGACGCTCGACGACTTCGAGCCGGGCAAGCTCGCCGGGCCGCTCGACCTGCCCGCCGGGACGTACACGGTCGCGATCACGGCGGCCGACGCGGCCGACGACAGCGACCCCGCGATCGGCCCCGTCGACCTCGAGCTCGCCGCCGGCACCAATTACACGGCCGTCGCGCACCTCGACGCGTCGGGCGAGCCGACCGCGACGCTGTTCACCAACGACACGTCCGCGACCAAGGCCGGCGAGGGCCGCCTCACGGTGCGCCACGTGGCCGCCGCACCCGCGGTCGACGTCCTCGCGGGCGGCGACGCCGTCATCTCCGGCCTCGAGAACCCCGACGAGAAGGTCCTCGACCTGCCCGCCGGGACGGTCTCCGCGAGCGTCGTCGCCGCCGGCACCACGGAGCCCGCGCTGCTCGGCCCGGCCGACGTGAACGTCACCGAGGGCACCAACACGATCGTCTACGCGTGGGGCTCGGCGACGTCCGACCCGGCGACGCTCGCGCTCGCCACGCAGACCATCGACGGGCTGCACAGCGACCCGGGCGCCGTCCAGGCCGGTGAGCTCGGCCTCGCGGCCGACGAGCCGGGTGCGGCCGTGTGGCCGTACGCGCTGGCCGGCATCGCCGTCCTCGGCGCCACGGGCCTCGTCGCCGTCCGCCGGCACGCGACCGCCACGCGCTGACCCATGGCACGACGACACCGCACGCCGGCCGGGGTCCTCCCCGGCGCCCTGGCCGGCGTGCTCGCCGCGGGGCTGCTCGCGGGCTGCACCTCCGAGCCGCCCGTGCCCGAGCCCGTCGCGCGCCCGGTGTCGTCGGCGCCACCCGGACCGACCACGGCAGCGCCGTCCCCAGCGCTGTCCGACGTCCCGGTCCGGGACGCGACCGCACCGGCGCCCGAGGTCCGCGCGGCGCCGGTGCGGCTCGCGGTCCCCGACGTCGACCTCGACATGCCGGTCGTGCCGGTCGGGGTCCTCGACGACGGGACCATGGAGATCCCCGAGGACGCGGGCGAGGCCGGCTGGTACCGGTTCGGCCCCGTCCCCGCGGACGACGACGGCAACACGCTCGTCGCCGCGCACGTCGACTCCCGCCTCACCGGGATCGGCCCGTTCGCCCGGCTGCGGGACGTCCCGCCGGGCGCGACGGTCACCGTGACCGACGCCGACGGGACCGCGCACCGGTACCGCGTCACGGGCGTCGAGAAGATCCCCAAGGACTCCGCGCCGCTCGACGTGTGGTTCGCCCGCAGCGGACCGCCCCGCCTCGTCCTCGTCACCTGCGGCGGGACGTGGCAGGCTGACATCGGGCACTACAGCGACAACGTCGTGGTCACCGCCGAACCGGTGGCCGACCGACCATGACGACGACGGCGGTGCCCACGGCCGTGCGGCACGCGCCCACGGGGACGACGACGTACCGGGAGAGCTGCGTGGCAGGTGGCGGTCAGGAGCGCACGGGCGCACCGCTGCGCGCCGTCCCGTCGCCACCCGACCCCGACGGTGAGGGCGTCGACGAGCTCGGCGCCGCGTTCGCCGCGGGCGACGAGGACGCGATCCGTGAGGCCTACCGGCGGTGGGCGACGCTCGTGCACACCGTCGCGCTGCGCTCGCTCGGCACCGTCGCGGACGCCGAGGAGGTCACCCAGCAGGTGTTCGTCGAGGCGTGGCGCGGCCGGCACCGGTTCGACCCCACCCGCGCGCGGCTGCCCGCCTGGCTCCTCGGGATCACCCGGCACGCCGTCGCCGATGCGCACGAGCGGCGCTCGCGCGACCAGCGCCTGGCCGCCGCCGCACCCGTCGCCCCCGCGACCGTGGGCGGCGACGACGACCGCGTGGTCGACGCCGTGGTCGTCGCCGACGAGCTCGAGAGGCTCGGCGACCCGCAACGCACGATCCTGCGCCTCGCGTTCTACGAGGACCTGACGCACGACCAGATCGCGACCCGGCTGGACCTGCCGCTCGGCACCGTGAAGAGCCACGTGCGGCGTAGTCTCGCCCGGCTGCGCAACCGATGGGAGGTGGACGGTGCCGTGGGATGAGTCGCACGTGGACGACGACGTGCTGGCCCTCCTCGCCCTCGGGGAGGACGCCGCGTCGCCCGACGAGCGTGCGCACGTCGAGCAGTGCGAGCGGTGCGCGGCCGAGGTCGCGGCGCTCGGTGGCGTCGTGTCGCTCGCGCGGGTGTCGCAGGGGCCGCTCGTCGCGCCCGCGCCGCAGGTGTGGGACCGCATCGAGGCCGAGCTCGGCCTGACGCCCGCCTCGTCGGACGCCGGGGCATCCGGTGACGCCGACGTCGTCGTGCCCCTGCCGCGGCGCCGCCTCGCGTGGGGCTGGGTCGCCGGGGCCGCGGCCGCGGGTGTGCTGATCGGCGGCGTGGGGGTCGCGTGGACGCAGTCGCGGACCGGCGGCGGTGAGACCGTCGTCGCGTCCGCCGCGCTCGACCCGCTGCCCGGCTGGTCCGCGGAGGGCACCGCACGCGTCGAGGTCGGCCAGGACGGTGAGCGCGTCCTCGTCGTGGACGTGCAGGACGGCGACGACGAGGACGGCTTCCGCGAGGTGTGGCTGCTGCGGCCGGACGTGAGCGGGCTCGTCAGCCTCGGGACGCTCACCGGCTCGACGGGCCGGTTCGACCTGCCCGCGGGGCTCGACCTCGACGAGTTCTCGGTGGTCGACGTGTCGCTCGAGCAGTTCGACGGCGACCCGGCCCACTCGGGCGACTCGATCGTCCGCGGCGCCCTCAAGGCCTGACGCCCGCCCGTCCACAGGCGCCCGGACCCGGGCATACCGGGCGGGTACGCTCCCCGGCATGCGACAGACGCCGCAGGACCAGGCACCCCGTGGGGGGACGCGCCGTCGCCGTCATCTGCGCTGGCTCCTGCCGCTGCTCGGCGCGCCCGTCCTGTTCGTCGTCATGCTCGCCGTCGTCGAGCCGATCAGCACGGGGGCGCCCGAGGACCCGAGCCTGCCGTACGCGCTCGGGGTGCTCACGCTGATCGCGGTCACGTTCCTGGCGCCGCTCGCGCTCCTGGTGACCGCCGTGGTCCAGGCGGCGCGCCTGAAGCGCGAGGCCCGGCGACGGGCGGGGCGCTTCACCCGCAGGGAGCTCGCGGAGCAGGAGCGTCGAGCGCAGGTCGAGGCGAGCGCGGCCGCGACCTGGCACCAGGCGGTCGGTGCCGCACGGGCGATCGTCCACGGCGGTCGACCACCTGCGTTGACGGTGTGGGACGTCGTCCCGTGGCACGACGAGTCCTTCCACGCCGACGTGCCGATCGGGTACGCCCGGTATTACGGCACCGCCGTCCAGGTCCCGCAGACGGTCGCCGCGTACGCGGGGCGGCCCGCGTTCGTCGCCGCGGGGCTGGCCACGACCGCCCTGCTCGACGCCGGTGCACGCGCGGCCGCGCTGCGCCAGGCCGTCGCCCAGTGGCGCGAGCACCAGAGCGTGCGCCTGGTCGTCAGCGACCGGCGCCTCGTCGTGCAGCGTCACGGCGAGTGGCTGAGCTTCGACCATGGCGGCCTGACCGCCGTGTACCCCGACCCCGATCGCCGCGGCATCGTCTGCCAGTACCGGGACTGCGCGCCGGTCATGCTCTGGGGCGAGCACGCGCCGCTCGTCGCCGTGGTCGTCGTCGCCGCCGCGTACGGCCCGCAGGCGCTGCTGCAGCACCCTGCGATGGCGTCGATCGCGCACGGCGTCCGTGCGTCGGACCTCCCGACGAGCCCGGCGTCACGCAGCCTGGAGACATGAGCGGCGGCGAACCGGGGCGGGCGGTGCACGACGCGGTCCCCTCGCCGGACGAGGCGCTCGCCGGGTGGTTCCCGGCCGAGGACCCCGCGAGCGAACGCTGGTGGGACGGGCACCGGTGGTCGTCGCACGTGCGGCCCACGCCGCACCCCACCCGGGTCCGCTGGGCGGGGTTGCGCTGGGGCGGCACCGGCGGACCGGTCCTCCAGGTGGTCACCGGGACGCTGCTGCTGCTCGGCGGGCGGGTCTCGCTGCTCGTCGCGCTCGAGGGCGGGGCGTTGCGTCTGCCGGCGGCGGCCGTGACGCTCGTCGCCCTCACCGGCGGTGCGATGCTGCTGGTCAACGCGTCCTTCTGCTGGCGCCTCGAGAGCCGACGACGGCCCGCCGGGGTCGCGGGTCCGCCGCCCGAGGCGCAACTCGCGCACGTGCGGTGGCTCGGGGTGCTGTGGGGCGTGGGACGCGGCTGGTCGCAGCGCTCGTTCGTCGTCGGCTCCGTCGTGACGCTCGCGGCACTGTTCGCCGTCGTCGTCACGCTCCTGACCTGGCCCGACTCTGCATGGGGCGACGCGGCCGTCGGCGGGACGGTCGCGCTCGTCCTCGCGCTGCTCGGCGCGATGTGCCTGGCCGACGGCTGGTTCCGCCTGGTCCTCGAACGCCGCCGCCGGGCCGCAGGCATCCCGATGCCGAGACGAGACGACGCCTGAGCCCGCGCAGCCCGGTCGTCGTCCACAGGCGGGCGAGCGAACGGTACGAAGCGGGCGGTCCACCGCTACGCTGCCACGCATGATCCAGCTCACGGTCGACCCCGACGACCTGGAGGACGCGGTGTCGGACATCCGGACGTCCGCCGCGAACCTCGAGGCGTCGCTCGACGGGCTCGACGCGGACATGAAGGTCCTCGCCGCGGCCTGGACCGGCGACGCGTCCGACGCGTTCCAGGCCAGGTACCGCGCGTGGGACTCGGACATGTCCCTGGCCGTGGCGGACCTGAGGATCATCGGTGACCTGCTCTACCAGGCGTCGCTGTCCTACGCGGAGACCGAGGCCGCCGTGATCGAGAGGTGCGCCTGATGAGCTCTCCCGCCGGCGGCCCCACGCCCGACGTCGTCGCCGGGCTCGAGGCCTTCTCCCGGCGTGCGGAGGCCTCGCTCGCGCGGCTGCGCGACATCCAGAGCCAGATCGACGCCATCGTGCCGCCGCAGCTCCCGCACGCCGTGCACGCCGAGATGGACGCCGACGGGCTGCTCACCGAGCTCACCATCGAGCAGGACCTCCCGGCCGACGAGCTCGAGCACGAGATCGGCCTGGCGATCACGGACGCGGCCCGCCGCCGACCCACGCCCGACGCGAACCGGCTGCAGGACCGCTTCCGGGACCAGGCCACCGCCGGGACCCTCGACCTCGGCGGCATCCTCGCGCAGCTCTTCTCCGGCCAGCAGGACCTCACTGCCGCACCGCCCGCGCACCGCAACGCGCGCAACACCGTCGAGGTCAGTGCCCGGACCGGTGTGGTGCTGCGCATCCGGTGCGACCACACCTGGTTGTCCACGACATCACGGCACATGGTCGCCGCCGAGGTCCTGACCACCGTCAACGAGGCGGTCACCGCCTCGACCGGGAGGAGCTGACATGGCCGACGAGTTCACCGTCGAGACCGGGGCGCTGCGCACCGACGCGTCCACGTGGCTCGGCTGGCACGACACGCTCACCGACATCAGCAAGGCGGTCCCGACCGTGGGCTCCGACCTCGACCCGCTCGCGTTCTCGGTGCTACCCGGCGCCGACCGGGTCCTGGCCGCCTACATGACCACCTCCATGGCACTCGCCGCCGAGGTCGCCACCGGTGCCGACCAGTTCGAGAGCATCGCCACCACCCTGACCGCCGTCGCCGACCTGTACGACGAGGTCGAGGACGAGATCGCCCAGTCGTTCCGCAGCCGGTGACCCGGAGGTACTCCCCATGATCGGACCGTCCGCTGAGCAGATCGCCAGCGCGATCCTCGCCGGATGCGACCTCGCCGAGCAGCAGGTCCGCACCTGCGTCGCGAACGCTCCCGCGGTGATCGACGCCGCGCTCGACTCGGTGCGCGTCGGGTGGCCCGTCCGCGTGCCCCTGCCGGAGCCCGCCAAGCGGGCCATCCGTGCCCTCATCATGGAGGCCGTGCGCGAGTGCGCCCAGGTCATCTACGACGCGATCGACGCGTTCCGGCTGCTCGCCCGGAGCGTCGGGCGGCCCACCGCGCTGCGCGCCGCAGCGACCCGCCTCGAGCAGGACGTCATGAACCGCGCCACCACCTTGGACAACGCCATGGTGGCGGCCAACCTCATGGCCGACGACCGCACGAACTGGGACTCCGTCGGCGCCGACAACTACCACACGGCCATCAGCGAGCAAAGGGTGGCCGTGAGCTCGGTCGACGACGTCGCCCGGGGGCTGCGCGACGCCCTCAACTCCTTGGCGACCGACATCGAGGAGTTCTTCTCCACGCTGCAGGCCGCGTACATCTCGTTCGCGGTCTCCGCCGCCGGGCTCGCCGTCGCGATCGCGACGGCCGGCCCGACGCTGGGGGTGGGCGCCATCGTGGGTCTCGTGGTCGCCGTGCTGGGTGTCGTCACCGGTGTGTGGGGCCTCGTCTCGGCGTTCACGGGCGCCTCGGACCACAACGCCGAGAACGCCGAACGGCTCAACGCGGGCGCCGCGCTGTCCTGGCCGACATCCGCGTTCGCGTGAGCGGGCCGACTCCACCGCCCGGGTGGTACCCGGGCGACCAACCCGGGACCGAGCGCTGGTGGGACGGTGCGCGGTGGACGGGGCACGTACGCCCCGCGCCCTGCGGACCGCCTGGCGCCGCGCCTGCCGGTCCGTCGGGAGGTCGAGGAGGGGGTCCGCAGGGGCGGCCGACCGAGCTGGTCCAGCTCGAGCGGATCCGGTGGGCCGGTGTCTCCTGGGGCGTCGCCGGCAGCGGCCTGTCCATCGGCATGGGTGCGCTCTGCGTGCTGGTCGCGCTGCCGATCCTGGTGGTCTCGCTCGTGGGGCTCGGCGACTGGCAGTCGATCTTCCCGCTGCTCATGTCGCTCCTCGTGCTGTTCATGGCGGCCGTGCTCTTCGTCAACGCGCACTTCTGCCTGATCCTCGAACGCCGGCGCCGTGCCCGATGGACCGGTGGGCCTCAGCCCGGAAGCGGGCGGGCGCCGTGATCGGGCAGAGCGCACCTCCGCCCCCACCCGCCGGCTGGTACCCGGCAGAGCCCCGGACCGAGCGCTGGTGGGACGGGACCCGGTGGACCGCGCACACCCGGCCCACGCTCGCCCACGACCGGATCCGGTGGGCCGGCATCCCGTGGGGAGGCCCCGGCGGGCCGACGACCCAGCTCGTGATCGCGGGCGTGTACGTCGTCCTCGCACTGCTGCCCACGCTCGTCGCCGTGCAGGCGCGCTCGTCCTCGGCTCGGGCCATGGGACTGCTGCTCGCGTCCACCCTGGTCATCGCCGGCGTGCTCATGCTGGTCAACGCCCACTTCTGCCGCCTCATCGCGCAGCGACGGCAGTGGACGCCCGACCCCTCCGGCCCGCCGACGGAGGTTCAGGCTCCGTAGCGGGCGGCGAGCTCGGCGTCACGGGCGCGGGTCAGACCCGCGCGCAGGTCGTCGGCCGGCTGCTCGTCGGGACGGCGCTCGTCGGGACGGCGCTCGTCGGAACCGCGCTCGTCGGAACCGCGCTCGTCGGAACCGCGCGCGCGGACCCACGCGAGCGTGTCCCGGACCGTGGCGGCCAGCGGTCGGGCGCGGAGCCCCGCGGCGAGCGCGCGCGTGATGTCGACGTCGAGCAGGCCGCGCATGCTCGGGTCGTCGAGCCACAGCGGCAGGTCGGCCCACGCGCGCACGCCCTCGGCCGCGCGCTGCTCGTCGGACAGGACGACGGGCTCGAACGCGACCCCGGCCTCGTCGGCGACCGTGCGCAGCAGCACCTCGAACGGCACCGCGGGGGTCGCGGCGTTGAACGTGCCGGCCGTGCGGTCCGCGCCCAGCCGCACGAGCCAGTCCGCCAGGTCGCGCGCGTCGACCCACTGCACCGGCGCGTCCAGCGGCGGGGTGATGTGCGGGCCCGGCTCACTCATCCGCACCACCCACGCGGTGAAGCGGTCGGTCGGGTCGTGCGGGCCCGCGATGATCGACGGGCGCACGACCGTGCTCCCGGGGAACCGCTCGGCGACCGCCCGCTCGCACAGGGCCTTGAGCGGACCGTAGAGCTCCATGTCGAAGGCGTCCGGGACGGGTCCGTCGATCGTCGCGACCGGTGCGTCCTCCGTGACGCCCGGCTCGCGCACGTCCGCGTAGACGGAGATGGACGAGACGAGCACGTAGTGACCGACCCGGCCGACGAGGGCGTCCGCGGTGCGGTGGACCTGCGCCGGGTGGTACGCCGTGAGGTCGTGCACGACGTCCCACTCGCCGTCGGCGAGCGCGCCGACGTCCTCGTCCCGATCCCCGTGCAGGGCCGTGACCTGCGGGAACAGGTCCGGGTTGGTGCGGCCGCGCGTGAAGGTCGTGACGTCCCACCCCTCGCGCAGCAGCGACTCGACCACGTGGACACCCAGGAACTTCGTCCCGCCCAGGACCAGCGCACGCCGACCAGCCGTCATGCGCGGAACGTTACGTGACGATCCGGACATGGTGGGTGTCGGTGGGCGGGTCTAGCGTCGCGAGCCATGGACGAGGTGGTCGAGTACCTGCTCTCGGGAGACCCTGCGATCCGCTGGCAGGTCGTGCGTGACCTGGTCGGGGCGCCGCCCGACGAGGTCGCGGCCGCGCGTGCGCTCGTCGCGACCTCCGGCTGGGGTGCGCAGATGCTCGCGCTCCAGGCCGAGGACGGGACCTGGGACGGCGGGACCTACCGGCCGGGATGGGCCGACGAGTCGCGCCCGTTCTTCGACGCGTGGACCGCGACCCACTTCTCGCTGCAGTCGCTGCGCGACTACGGGCTCGACCCCGCCGCGCCAGCCGCGCAGCTCGCGATCAGCCGCGTGCGGGAGAACGTGCGGTGGGAGTACGACGGGTCGCCCTACTTCGAGGGCGAGGTCGAGCCGTGCATCAACGGCACCGCCCTGGCGGTGGGGGCGTACTTCGGGGAGCCCGTCGACCGTCTCGTCGAGAAGCTGCTCGAGCGGCAGCTGGCCGACGGCGGGTGGAACTGCTGGGCGGAGAACGCCAACGCCGTGTCGTCGTTCCACTCCACCATCTGCGCGCTCGAAGGGCTGCTCGAGTACGAGACCGCGACCGGGGGCACCGCGGCGTCGCGCGCCGCCCGGTCGGCCGGGGAGGAGTACCTGCTCGAGCGAGGGCTGCTGCGGCGGTTGACCACCGGCGAGATCGTCGACCCGCGGTTCGCGATGCTCTCCTACCCGGTCCGCTGGTACTACGACGTGCTGCGCGGGCTCGACCACTTCCGGCTCGCCGACCGCCGCGACGAGCGGCTCACCGAGGCCGTCGAGCTCGTCCGCTCCAAGGCCGACGAGCACGGCCTGTTCCCGTACGAGAACCGCCACGAGGGGCCGACCCTGTTCGACATGGAACAGGAGGGCGAGGGCTTCCCGAGCCGCTGGGTGACGTTGCGCGCGCTGCGCGTGCTGCGCTGGTGGGACGCCTGACGCGAGCGCGTCAGCGGTACTGCGTCACGAGCGGGCACTGGAAGGGGTCACGCGCGGCCAGCCCCACGGCGTTGAGGTGTCGCACGACGATCCCCCACGACCGCGGCAGGCTCGTCTCGGTGTAGGTGATGCCCCGCTCGGCGCAGAACGCCCGGACCGTGGGCTGCAGGCGCCGTAGGTTCGGCCGGGGCATGCTCGGGAACAGGTGGTGCTCGATCTGGTAGTTCAGACCGCCCATGAACAGGTCGGTCGCCGGACCGCCGTGGACGTTGCGGCTCGCGACCACCTGCCGGCGCAGGAAGTCGAGGCGCGCGTCGCGCGGCACCAGAGGCATCCCCTTGTGGTTGGGCGCGAAGACCGCACCCATGTAGACGCCGAACAGCCCGAGCTGGACGCCGAGGAACGCGAACGCCATCCCCACCGGCAGCAGCCAGAAGACCACACCGAGGTAGCCGCCGACCCGCAGCGTCATGAACGCGATCTCGACCGGACGGCGCTTGACCGTGCCGCGCCCGAAGACCGTCTTGACCCCGGAGACGTGCAGGTTCAGGCCCTCCAGCAGGAGCAGCGGGAAGAACAGCCAGCCCTGCCGCCTCGCGAACCACCCCTTCACGCCGGTCCGGGCAGCCCGCAGCTCCTGCGTGTGGAACACGAGGAACCCGGTCGCGATGTCCGGGTCCGCGCCGACCTGGTTGGGCTTGGCGTGGTGCCGGGAGTGCTTGTGCTGCCACCAGCCGTAGCTCATCCCGGCGTACAGGTTCGCGATCACCAGGCTCGACCAGTCGTTCCACCGTCCGGAGTCGAAGATCTGCCGGTGCGCGGCGTCGTGGCCCAGGAACATCACCTGCCCGAGCAGCACCGCGAGCACCGCGGCGATCACGAGCTGCCACCACGAGGGCCCGATCACGACGAACGCGGCGAACGTCAGCGCCAGCAGGGCGGTCAGCACCAGGAAACGCACCCAGTAGTAGGCGTGGCGTCGGCGCATCAGCCCGGAGTCGTGCACGGCACGGCTCAGCTCCGCGAAGTCGCTGACCTGCCGTTCACGGACCGAGACCGCACCGGCGGCCGTGGGCGTCGCAGCGCCGTCGGGGCTCGTCGAGGAGGGCACGGCGGCCTACTCGAACCGGATCGACTCGACGGCCGCGTGCGTCGCGGCGGCCCGCGCACGCTCGTCGCCCGCGAGTGCCTCGGCGACGGCCGCCCGTTCCGAGGCACGGGTCCGCAGGTCCCGGCCGAGGTCACGGAGCATCGCGGCCAGCGCCGCGGCGAGGCCGTCGCGGAGCTGGGCGAGGGTCGTGTTCTCGATCAGCAGGCGGCGGTCGGCGACGACGAGCCGCAGCACGGGCCCGTCCGTGGGGGCACCGATCTGCGCACAGAGGGCACGAGCCGTCGCGGGGTCCTCGATCCGGGCCCGCTCGGTGTGGCTGACCTGTCGGGAGAAGACGGCCGGGACCGTGTAGGCCGCGGGCTCGTCGGGTGTGCCGATCTGCAGCGGGAGTCCGGTCTCGAGCACGGAGAGCAGATGCAGGTCGCTCGCCGCGGCGGGATCGGTCGGGAGGCTGGTGGTGGTGGTCATGGTGGTGCCTCTGTTCAGCTGGATGCGGACGGCGCGGGTGCGCGCCGATCACGGCTCAGACGGTCGATGCCGTCGTGGCCTGCCGGTCCGTGCGGATGCGGCGGCGCAGCTGGCCGATGCGCAGGCTTCCGATGACCAGGGCGATCAGGCCGACACCGATCCCGGCGATGAGCAGGACGAGCGACAGCGGGGCCGAACCGGACATCCCGAGGAAGGTGACCTCGACGGGCGTCGTGTTCTGCATCATGAACACCACGAGGGCGATCAGGACGGCGACGCCGACGCACACGCCGACCCAGGCGGCGCCGGTCCGCGAGCGCAGGGGCCGGTCCGTGGGCGACCCTTGCGTCACCTTCGACGGTCGGTGGCCGTCAGGCAGCGGACGCATCGGCACGTCGAGCGGGGAGGAGTGGGGGCGAGAGGTGGGGGTGTTGCGCTGGACGGGCATGACGCCCTCCTTCGACGTGCCGGGAGGCGGGCCATCGACTGAGGGCAGGTCATCTCGGAACTTCTCCCATCGTACGCCCGTTCGAGCGAATTCGCCCGGTTCGGGCGTGAGCTCCTCGGGGCCGTCGTCGCTGCTCGCGTCAGGGGTGGGTGGTGTCCGCCCGTCCGTACCGGTCCGCGAGCCGCACGACGTCGTCGCGCCACCCCGGGGCCGCGGTCGAGGACTCCGCGAGCAGCACGTCGGTCACCGCCGTGAGGCGGTGCAGCACGCCGGCGGGCAGGTGCACGACGTCGCCGGCGCCCAGCTGCTGCGGCACCAGGAGCTCGGCCGCCGCGCCGTGCTCGATCAGCGCGTCGCCGGACACCACGACCATCGTCTCGTCCTTGTCGACGTGGTACTGCAGGCTGAGCTGCTCGCCGGCCCGCACCACGAGGAGCTTGCCGACGTAGCCGTGCTCGCCCTCGGCGTAGATGTGCTCGTGCCCCCACGGCTTGACCTGCACGGACCCGGCGGAGAACCGGGCATGCGGTCCGGTGCTGACGGTCATGATGCTCCCTCGATCGGTCGTGCGGGGTCCTGCAGGGTGGTGGCGGCCGCTGCGGGACGCAGCGCGTCGAGCAGCGGGTCGAGGTCGACGAGCGCGAACCGTGTGGCGGTGTCGCTGCTGCCGTACGGCACGACGAGCGTGCGGCCGTGCAGCATCGCGCCGCACGAGTAGACGACGTTCGGGACGTAGCCGGAGCGCTCGTCGTCCGTGCCCGTCAGGAGCGGGTGATCGAGCCGTCCGACGACGCGCGTCGGGTCGTCGAGGTCGAGCAGGAGCGCGCCGATGCTGTAGGTGCGCATCGGCCCGACCCCGTGCGTGAGCACGAGCCAGCCGCGCTCGGTCTCGACCGGAGGCCCGCAGTTGCCGAGCTGCACCAGCTCCCAGCCGCGCTCGGGGCGTTGCACGACGACGGGTGGTCCCCACCGGAGCAGGTCGTCGGACGTCGTGACCGCGTTGCTCTCCCGGTCGGCGCGCGACAGGGCGACGTACCGCCCGCCCACCTGCCGCGGGAACAGGGCCAGGCCCTTGTTGCGTGCACCCGGGCCGCCGAGCGGCCGGCTCGACACGTGCGCGAGGTCGGTCGTCGCCAGGAGCTGCATCGTGATCTCGTGGCCGTCGAACGCGGTGTAGGTGCCGAGGTAGGTGACGGTGCCGTCGGGCGCCGTGAAGCGCACCAGGCGCACGTCCTCGATGCCGTGGCTCTCGGTCGAGGTCTGCGGCATCAGGACACGCTCGGGCAGGGCGGAGTCCGGCGGGAACGTGACGTCGTAGCTGCGTCGGGCGATCCGCTCGAACCGCTCGACCGTGCGCGACGCGGACCCGCGCGTGAGCCGCTGCGCGCGCAGCTCGCCGTACGCGCGGTCCAGGTCCGCGCGGCCGAACTCGCGGCCGAGCGCGCCGAGCACGAAGTCCGCGTTCGCGTGGTCGTCGTCGAGGTCCTCGTCGATCTCGTGCGCGAACGCGGCGCGCGCGTACCGGGGTTCGGCGACCACCGGCTGCCGGGTGTGCGCCGGTGTCGCGTCGAGCGTGAGGGTGCCCGCGGCGTCGATCACCCCGGTGCGCAGCTCGAGGCTCGACACGTGCCCCTCGCCGAGCGCGCGCAGTGTCAGCACGAAGCGCGTCGCGCCCGCGGGCAGCCCGCGCTGGTCGGGGTGCGGCACCATCGAGGGGTTGAACAGCGCGGCCGACTCGACGGCGTACTCCTGCGTGAGGTACGCGCCCACGAGCCGGCGCCGGTGCGCAGGCAGCTCGTCGGCGTGCGCGAGCCGGTGCCGCACGAGCGCGAAGTGCGCGTCCCACGTCCCGGCGAGGTCGTGGTGGCGGTGCCCGAAGTCGGCCGTCAGCTCACGCAGCTCACGCTCGACCTCGTCGTCGTCGAGCGCCAGGACCCGCGCGAGGACGGCGGCCGAGCGCGACTCGCCGGACGTCACCATCTCCTGGCCAGGCAGGAACAGCCGCGTCACGACACGGTCGGGGTCCGGGCGCAGCACGTGCGCGGTGCGGCGCACCCAGGGCGGGTTGCCGGTGGCGGTCACGGTGCGACCGTGGGACCCGCCCCGACGAGCTGCGCGCACGCGAGCCACGCGAGCGTCGACTCGGCACCCTGGTTCCGGTTGACCCCGTCGCGCTCGAGCCCGTCGAAACCGCCGCCGGTCGCGGGGTCCCGCACGGGGACGCCCGTGTCGTTCGCGCCCTCGAACCACGCGACGCAGCGCTCGAGGACCACGGACCAGCCGGGGTCGCCGGTGACCCGCAGCGCCGTCGCGGCGGCCTCGGCGAGCGCGGCGGCTTCGATGGGCTGCTGGTCGAAGCCGGGACGCGCGTCGCCGCGCCCGCGCCCGCCCGCGGGGACCACCGAGAGGCGGTCGTCGACCGTCTGCTCGGCCACCAGCCAGTCGAGCAGCCGGATCCCGTCCGCGATCAGGCCGTCGTCCGCGAGCGCGTCCCCGACCGCGATCATCGCTTCCGGCAGCACGGGGTTCGCGTAGGTGAGGCGGCTCTCGGGCCACGGCCAGCGCGCGTCCCGCACGGGACGCGCGAACCGGCGACGGGCGTTCTGCAGCAGGCGCAGCGCACCCGCGTGGTCCGGGGTGGCGCGCAGGAGCTCGACCGCGCCGAGCGCCGCGTACGCGGTGGCCCGCGGGTACGACGAGCGGGCGCACGTCGCGGCCGACGCCCCACGACGCGCGTCGTCGGCGAGCTCCGCGTCCGGCACACGGGCCGCCGCGGTGCCCATCGCCCACAGCGCGCGCCCCCAGTGGTCACCCGACGACGGTGTGTCGAGCCACGCGCCGTCCGGGCTGCGGCGGTTGTGCAGCAGGCCGCCCCGGCGCACCGCCGACCGCACGAACCGTAGGTAGACGCGGGTCAGCGCGAGCGTCTCGTCGTCCTCGCGCGTCCCGTCCTGCCGCAGGGCGCGGGACGTCACGACGAGCGCGCGCGCGACGTCGTCGACGCACATGCCGTGCTCGACGCGCGGCTGCGTGCCGAGGGCGTGCTCGTACAGCCCGGTCGGCGTGGTGAGGCGGGCGAGGTGGTCGAACCGCACCCGCCGGTCGGGCACCGTCGCGAGGACGGTGGTGGGCGCCATCAGACGGCTGCCGGGAGCGCGACGTGCCGCACGCCGGCGGCGACGTCGAGGTACTGCGCGGCGACCGCGGGCCACAGCAGCGCGGCGGTGAGGCGTCGCGCCTCGGCCGCCATCGCGTCGGCGACGCCGTCGACGGTCAGCACCCGCTCGAGCGCGGCGGCCATCGCGGACGGGTCACGCTGCGGCACCAGGATCCCCGCCCCGCTCGAGAGCAGCTCGACGGCGTGCGGGAACCGCGTGGAGATCACGGGCTTGCCCGCGGCGACGGCCTCGGTGAGCACGCCGGACGTGACCTGCTCGTTGGAGTCGTACGGGAGCAGGACGACGTCCGCGCTGCGGACCACCGCGCGCAGGTCCGCAGCAGGCAGGTACCGACCGTCGAACCGCACCGACCCGGTCAGTCCCAGGTCCTCGGTCAGGGCCGTCAGCCGGTCGCGGTACGCCTCACCGTCACGTTCGAGCACGCGCGGGTGCGTCTGCCCGACGACGCGGTACGTGGGCAGCGGCGCGCGGCCGCGCAGCTCCGCGAGCGCCAGCAGCGCCCACTCGATCCCCTTGCCCTGCGAGAGCAGCCCCCACGTGAGGACGGTCCGCGGCCGCGCGCTCGTCGTGCACCCCGTCCCCGCCGTGGCGCGGTTGTCCTCCGCACCGTGCGGGACGACCGTGACGCGCGCCGGGTCGACGCCCCAGCCCGCGACCAGGCGGTCCCGTGCGGTCGCGGTCATCGTGACGAGCGCCGCGGACCGCTCGACGAGCTCGGCCAGCACGCGGTGCTGGTTCGGCGTCGGGCGGGTCAGCACCGTGTGCAGCACCGTCACGACCGGCACTCGCACCCGCGCGACCAGGTCCAGCACGTCCTGCCCGTCCGGCCCGCCGTAGATCCCGTACTCGTGCTGGACGAGCGCCACGTCGAACTCGTCGAGCGCCGCCGCGGCCCGCCGCGCACCCTCGTCGTCCCCCGCGGCCCACTCGTGCACGACGAGCGGCGCCGCACCCTGCGGCTCGTCGACCAACCGCACGACCCCCACGTCCGCACCCGCCGCGAGCAGGTGCCGCACGAGCGCCGCGCTGAACGTCGCGATGCCGCACTGGGTGGTCGGGTAGGTCGACAGAACTCCGAGACGGACGATCATGAGGGGGCTACTTCCCTGTACCTGCGCGCAGCGTGAGTGCTGCCGTCCACGGTGGGAGAAGGAGAAGGCCGCGTCCCCGGGGGCGCCTGGGTGCCGGCGCCGAGTCGTCCTTGCCGGAGAGCTGACACCCGACGAGAACACCCCGAGCCTAACAGCGCGGCGTACGCTCGGCCCGACCCCGGGAGGTCCACCGTCAGAGTCGCCGTGCTCGCCTCGATCGCCCACCGCGTCCCGCCGCGCGGCTACGGGCCGTGGGAGCAGGTCGCGTCCACGCTCGCCGAGGGCCTCGTCGCCCGCGGGCACGACGTCACCCTCTTCGCCACCGCCGACTCCGTGACCGCCGGACGCCTGCACGCCGAAGCACCCGCCGGGTACGAGGAGGACCCGTCGATCGACGCGAAAGTCTGCGAGGCCCTGCACATCGCCGCCGTCTTCGAGCGCGCCGACGAGTTCGACGTCATCAGCAACCAGTTCGACTTCCTGCCGCTGGTCTTCAGCCGGCTCACCGCCACGCCCGTGGTGACGACGATCCACGGGTTCTCGTCCGAGAAGATCGTGCCCGTCTACCGCGCGTACGACGACGTCGCGCACTACGTCGCGATCAGCGACGCCGACCGGCACCCGTCGTTGACCTACGCCGCGACCATCCATCACGGCATCGCCTCGTCGTCGTTCACCCTCGGCGCCGGGGACGGCGGGTACCTGCTGTTCCTCGGGCGGATCGACCCGGACAAGGGCACCGCGACGGCGATCTCGGTCGCCGCGCGCGCGGGGCTGCCGCTGGTGATCGCGGGGGTGGTGCACGACGGCGAGTACCACGAGCGGTTCGTCCTGCCGCACGTCGACGGTTCTCGTGTGCGGTACGTGGGGCCTGTCGGGCCTGCTGAACGTGACCGGCTGCTCGGCGGGGCCGTCGCGCTGCTGCACCTGATCGACTTCCCCGAGCCGTTCGGGCTCTCGGTGGTGGAGTCGATGACGGCCGGGACGCCGGTGATCGCGTACCCGCTGGGGTCGATGCCGGAGCTGATCCGGCCGGGGGTGTCCGGGGTCCTGGTCGACGACGTGACCAGTGCCGTCACGGCCGTGCCGGAGGCTGCTCGGCTGGACCGCGCAGCCGTGCGCGCCGACGCCGTCGCCCGGTTCTCCGCCGACCGTATGGTCGACGACTACGAACGCCTCTTCACCCGCATCACCAGCGAGCAAGGCGGGCGCGCGCACACGGCGTGAGCCAACCGGCCCCGCTCCCTGCCACCACGCCGACGAGTCGCAGGGGAGAACCACCGCACGGCAGCGGGCCGTGGAAGGATGCGCCCATGGCCACCTCGCTGCTGGACAGGGCGATCTACTCCTACGCGGACGTCGATCGACTCGTCGGCGTCCACACGGGCACCGCCCGCCGTTGGCTCGAGGGCTACACCCGTGGCGGGCACTTCTACGAGCCCGTCCTGCGGGCCGAGCCCACCGGTGCGGACAGCGTCACCTGGGGTGAGATGGTCGAGGCCCGACTGCTCGCCGAGTTCCGCAGCCGCGACGTGCCGGTGCAGCGGATGCGGCCGGCGATCGTGCGGCTCCGGGCCGAGTTCGGCCCCTACCCACTCGCCCACTCGCACACGCTCCTCGATGTCGAGGGTCGCGAGCTGGTGCGCTACGTCGAGGAGGAGGTCGGCCTCGACAGCCGGCTTCGACTCGTCGTCGTGCGGAACAACCAGTTCGTGCTCACCGAGACCACCGAACGATTCCGCGCTGCCGTCGACTACGAGGACGGCGTCGTCAGCCGGCTCCGCCCTGAGGCGCGCACACCGGACGTGTTCATGGACGCGCGGCGAGCGTTCGGGCAGCCCGCGGTACGGAACGTCCGCACCGAGACCATCGCGGAGGCGTACCGCGCCGGCACGAGCCGCGAGGGCATCGCTGACCTGTTCGACCTCACCAACGACCAGGTGGATGCGGCGCTGCGGTTCGAGATGATCGTCGGCGACCAGGCGGCCTGACGGACGCTGAGTTGTACTTCGCCGACGAGAACACGCTCGGGCTCGGCAAGCTCCTGCGTCGCAGCGGGCGCGATGACGTCGTCTACCCAGGGCACCCGTCGCTTCCTGAGGTCCCGCTCGGGACCCTCGACCTCGACTGGATGCCCGTGATCGCAGCACGGGACCTGGTGGTGGTCACCCGGGACAAGCGGATCCGGACCCGTCCCGCCGAGCTCCTCGCGTACCGCGAGTTCGGCATCAGGTCGGTGTGGATCGGGGCGAAGCGGGACCTGGGACCGCACGAACAGCTCGAACTGTTCCTCCGCCACGAGACTCGGCTCCAGCGCGAGATGGTCAAGCGCGGGCCCGGCCCGTGGGCGTTGGCGCTCGGCGAGGCCGGCGTACGCCCGCTGCGCCTCGCCGACGGCTAACGACGCGACAACTCAGCCCGACGCCGGGCCCAACCGAGGCCGTCGGTCTTCCTCGCTGCAAGGCGGAGGAGCACGGGCTGTTCATCACAGTCGGCGCGCGCCGCGCACCCCCCGCTCGGTGTCGGGTCGTACCCCCGGGACGGTGGACGGTCGCCCATCCCGGGGAAAGAGGCGAGCCGAGATCGCACCCTGGGACGGCGGACCGTCGGGATACGCGGCGGACGAGCACTTCGAGATCTGCGAGATCGTCATGAAGCTCCCCGCTGGGAGACCTGCAAAGACCTCGACGATGTGCGCGGCGATGTCTCCGCGTGGTCCACCCCCGCGTCGCAGTGGCTTCTCCTCGCCGTCCGGCCCCTCGGGCAGCCACGACGACTCCGGCTGATCCGACGCGGGACGCGGCCATACCCTGACCGCCAGGTCGGCCAGACGCTCGCCGCGCTCGACGATGCGGGCCGTCCCCCAGTCGCCCGGGAGCTCGCGGTTGAGATGGAGCGCCGAGTGGCGGAGGATCTCGTGCCGTTTGGTCGACCACGACCCGTTCGACAGCGAGCTGTTCAGCGCCGACGTCAAGACGGTCAGGTTTCCGAAGGTGTGGAGCAGCTCGGCGCGAGTCTCCTCCTCACGCGCGGCGGCATTCTCGTCGAGTGGAAGTGGCCAGTGCTCGCGCCAGCTCTGAGGCATCAGGTGCTCGACACTGAGAGAGCCTTGGACGACCAGCCGCTCCGACTTCGGGCCTGCCGCCTCGGCATCGAGGATCCGGAGAATCCGCTGCACCTGGTCCCGTCGCAGGAGGCGGTACAGCGGGAACGTCGTCACCGCCCGGCGCACGTCGGCGTCGGTCGGCCAGACGGCCGACTCGGCGCGCTGCGCGGCCAGGAACTCCTCGACAACCTTGCCGACTGGTGCGTCATCCTCGCTCAGTCGCCGCAGCAGCTCCAGGAACATCCTGTTGTAGTTCTTCGGCGTCATCCGGCACATCACCCGGCGCACCACGTACGACTCCAACGCGAGAACCGCCTGTCGCCGATCGTCGCCCTCGGCGTGTGCGAAGAGCCACAGCAGGAGCGGCTGGAGCGTCTGGGTGTCCGCGATGGCCAGGCGCTCGAGCCCGGTTGCGAGCGTGTCGTCGCCGACCTGGCGGTCCTGGACCGACCGGAAGATCGCCGCGTACCGGTCGATCTCGATGAGCAAGGACTCGGCGCGGTGGGCGTCGCCGCTGACGTACCGGCGCGCGGCGTCGAACAGGCTGTGCGACTGCACCTCCGCGTTGAGCAGCACGACGAGGAAGTGCCCCATGAACACGTCGAGGCGCTCGCGCACGAGCCGCCCGATGCGATCCCCCTGCTCCCAGTACGGGTCCTCCAGCGGCTTCCAGTACTTCTCGTACAGCCGGTCGACGGGCCGGCCCGAGTCCTGCAGCGTGCGGAAGATGAGGTTCTTGATCAGGTCCGACGCGCGAAGCGGAGTGCCGCGTGCGTTGAGCGTCTCGAAGATCATCTGGGCGTCATCCTGCTCCCCCAGGTCGATCACGACCAGCTCTAGCAGGTCGCTGATCACTTCCGCGAGACGAGACAGCGCGACCTCATGGTCGTCCTCGCCGACATCCACGAGCCACGCGTCCACGGCATCGCGGAACCACAGGTAGCCGCGGCGGATCTGGCCCTCGACCTCGCCGACGTTCGCTTCCAGCAGGCGGCCGTCCATGACCTCGACGTAGCCGGAGCGGTCGCGGTTCGTCGGCCAGAGCTTGTGGATGTCCGCCTCGTCGTCGACCGCGTCCGGGTCGTTCGCGATCAGGCGACGGAGCCGACGCGATGCCTTCGTGTCCAGTCCGCGACGCGTGAACGCGTCCGACACTGCCGCGATGAGCAGCTGCAGCGTCGTCAGCCGCTGCTGGCCGTCGATGATCTCCCGTTGCTCGATGGCGCCCAGGGCGCCCGGGCGCAGTTGCAGCACGACCGCACCGAGGAAGTGCGCGGCCGGGTCGTCGTCCGCCGACCGCTCATACGTGGCCAGGACGTCCTGCCACAGCGGTGCCCACTGCTTCTCCTCGTTCCAGACGTACGCACGTTGGAACAGCGGGACGACCAGACGCACGTCGCGCCCGAACACCGCCTTCAGCCGCCGCGGATGTGCCTCCATCAGCTCAGAGCCTCCAGGTCGAGGCGGGGGAGGCCTCGCACGATGCGGACTGTCTCGACGCTCACCGTGACGACACGGGCGAGCAGATCGAGGATGTACCGCGGGTTGCCCTGCTCGCGGGACCAGTCGTTCGGGTCGTTCACGATGCCGGATGCCTTGTCCGTGCGGACCTGGTAGCGCTCCATCACCCACTCGATCCCAGAACGCGAGCCCAGCAGATACTCGTGCGCCTCGTCGGGGATACCGGCGACAGTGATGTGGGAGTTGTAGTGGATCGTCGACCGGTCCCTCGTCTTGCTGGTCCCACCCCAGCGCATCTTCTCGACCCGGAACCACTCGTAGAGATCGGCAGACCCCGGCCCCGCCGGCTGGCCGCCGGTGACAGCCAACGGGTAGGGATCGACAGTCTCGTAATCGACATGAAGGTCCGTGAGGGCTCTGCCAGCGGCGGCGAAGGTGCGGAAGTCGTCGACGGACGCAACCTTCGGGATGCGCGGGAGCATCTTCTTGAGGTCCGCGGCGAACTCGGCGCGATAGTCCGCTGAATGCAGCAGGCCATAGACGTAGAAGAACACGTCGTCGGAAGTGACGTCCGAGCCGTATGTGGAGCGATAGTCGGCGAGAGCGGACGGGCTGACATTGTCGACCCGGCGATACCCGTCGACCACATCCGTCGCTGAATCTGTATCCAGTGCGAATGCGCCCTGCATGGAGGTGTCATCCGTGCAAGGCTCGAAAGTCCAGCGCGGGAAGAACTGGCCGGTGTCGAGAAGGTGAAGATCGGGCAGTTGCGCCGACATAAAAGGCGTGAAGACGTAATGGGAACTGACGCCGGTAAGCACGATTCCGAGGTTCTCATGCGCAGGCGTTGGGAAGATGCGCGGAAGTTGGTATCGCCGCTCATTCAGTCGAGCATCGTAATAGACGTACTGCTTCGAGAACGGTCTGTAGGAGGCGACGCCGACGTGCGACGCTTCGAACACGAGGCGCCTCCCGGCCCGGAAGTCAGCGTCGATCGTTCCACCCCAACTGATCCGTGCCGGGTCGGTTGGCACACCTACGGCTTCGTCGACCGCGCGGGCGTCGATGGCCGAGTTGAAGAAGCGGATGGTGCCGCGCACGTTCGCCTCGAGCGACGCGCGAGAGGAGTTGTAGACCCACGCATCGCGATTGGTCTTGAGGCCGCCTGAGTAGGTCTGGAAGATCGCGGCCGGGTTGCCCCTGTCGCCGAGTGGGCGGTAGGCGACGAACACGCTGCCGCGCTGGTTGATCCAGTCGCCAGCGTCGTTTGGAGTGATGGGCTGCCAGTCGATTAGCGCAAGGTCGGCGGAAGCCACGATGTCGAGCTTCTCGTCACGAGAGAGGTAGTCGCCGATGTCGCGGTAATGGATCGTCGCGGGACGGTTGTGCCCGGGCTTCTTGACGAGGAAGGTGACGGCGACGGTGCTGCGCGAGCCCGAGTCGAAGATCTTGCCGCCTTCGCGCTTGGAGAGGTCGCCCGCGGTGCGCTGGTTGCCGCGCAGGTTGTAGACATAGATGGTGGCGAACTCGCCAGTGAGGGTCTTGCGCAGGCCGTCGGCGGTGTTGGAGTCGATGAAGCCGCCGTTGGTGACGAACCCGATGATGCCGGCGTCCTTGATCCGATCGGAGGCCCACCGGATCGCGCGGATGTAGGAGTCGTAGAGGCTGTTCTTGTTCTTCGCCGTCGACCGGGCGGCGTACGTGGACTCGATGGCGCCGTCGAGGGTGGGGTACTTGAGGTTGGCGTTGTTGTCGTTGGCGCTGGTCTGCCCCACGGAGTAGGGCGGGTTGCCGACGATGACACGGATGTCGAGGTCGAGCTGGTGGGCGGCACGTTCGTGGTTCGCGGGGAACACGGCGGTGTCGAGGGTGTCGCCGTCCTCGGTCATCTGGAAGGTGTCGGCGAGGACGATGCCGTTGAACGGCTCGTACCCGGCGTCGGGGTCATGGGCGACACGGACCCCGTGGTACGTCGCCTCGATGTTGATGGCGGCGATGTAGTACGCCAGCAGCAGGATCTCGTTGGCGTGGATCTCGGAGGCGTACTTGCGGGCGAGGTCGTGGGGGCGAATCAGCCCGGACTGCAGGAGCCGCACGACGAAGGAGCCGGTACCGGTGAACGGGTCGAGGATGTGCACGCCCTCGTCGGACAGGGATGCTCCGAACTCGGTGGCGAGCAGGTGCTCGACGGAGCGCAGGATGAAATCGACGACCTGGACCGGGGTGTAGACGATGCCGAAGGCCTCGGCGGTCTTGGGGAAGGCGAGCTTGAAGAACTTCTCGTAGAGCTCGTGGACGATCTGCTGCTTGCCGGCGGCGTTGTCGATCCCCGCGGCGCGCAGCCGGACGGACTCGTAGAACTTGGCCAGGGTCTCGTTCTCGGGCTCGAGGTTGTACGCGTCGAGGGTGTCGAGCATGGCCTGCATGACCTGGGAGACCGGGTTGTGCTCGGCGAAGGAGTAGCCCTCGAACAGGGCATCGAACACCGGTCGGGTGATCAGGTGCTGGGCGAGCATGTCGATCGCGTCGGCGCGGCTGATGGAGTCGTTGAGGTTGCCGCGCAAACCGGTGAGGAACGCGTCGAACTGGTCGTGGACCGGCAGGTCGGGGTCGTCGAGCAGGGCTGTGATGCGGGTGGTGTGGCGTTCGGCGATGAGCGCGACGTCCTTGGCCCAGTCCTCCCAGTAGCGGCGGGAGCCGACCTTCTGCACGATCTTGGCGTAGATGGACTCGCGCCATTCGCCGAGGTCGGGGAAAACGAACTCGCCTTGCACCGCCTTGGCGCCGCCCGGGTCGCTGGAGCCATCGCGATCCCCGGTGTCGCCGCCGCCGACTCCGATGATCTGGATGCGGTCGTCGGAGCCGCGGTTGAGCTCGATCTTGTTGACCATGGCATCGAAGCGCTCGTCGTGAGCGCGAAGCGCCTGCAGCACCTCCCACACGACCGCGAACCGCTCGTTGTCGCGCAGCGCCTGCTCGGGGGTGACATCGGCGGGGATGCCGATGGGCAGGATGATGTAGCCGTACTTCTTGCCCGGCGCCAGGCGCATGACGCGTCCGACGGACTGCACGACGTCCACGACGGACTTGCGCGGGTTGAGGAACATCACCGCGTCGAGGGCGGGGACGTCCACGCCTTCGGACAGGCATCGCGCGTTGGACAGCACGCGACACTCACGCTCGCCGAGTTCACCCTTGAGCCAGTCGAGCTTCTCGTTGCGGGCAAGCACATTGAAGGTGCCGTCGACGTGCTCGACGTCGCACACCAGCGGGTGGTCGACGTCCGGGTCGCTGTCGGTGATGCCTGTCTGGGCGATGTAGTCCGCGACGATGCCCTTGAACATCTTGGCGAACTTCTGCGAGTCCTTGATCGACCTGGCGAAGGCGACGGCGCGGGTCATCGGTTCCGGGTCGACGGAGAACCCCGTCTCAAGCTGGCCGCGCTTCGCCAGCCCGTTCCAGCATCCGACGATCTTGGCGACGTCGTCGAGCTTGAGCTCGGAGTGCTCGTCGGCCATCTGCGCCTGGAACGTCCGGGACACCGACTTCTCGTCGACGGCGAGGACGAGAACCTTGTAATCGGTGAGGAGGCCGGCGCTGACCGCCTCGCCGAACCCCAGGCGGTGCAGCTCGGGGCCGTAGAGGGCCTCGTCGTCCATCGAGGCCAGAACCACCTGCGCCTGCCTGGACTTTGCCTTGGCCTTCGACGTGTCGTCGTAGATGCGCGGAGTGGCGGTCATGTAGAGGCGCTTGGAGGCGCGGATGAACGATGCGTCGTGCACCTTGACGAACGCCGACTCGTCGATGCCCGCCAATGTGGCACCTGTCGTGCGGTGCGCCTCGTCGCAGATCACCAGGTCGAAGTCAGCCAGACCCCTGGACTGCGCCTCGGCGACGACGGCGATCGACTGGTAGGTGGAGAAGACCACCGTGAGCTTGCCCGCCGCTGCCTGAGCATCGGCGAGCTGGGCGTGCAGTCGGGTCGCATTGGTCGTGGCCGGAATGGCCAGGTCCACCACCGAGATGTCCTCGTCGGACTGCGCCCTGGTGCGCTTGCCGACCTTGACGTCCGAACACACCGCGAGCGGCCGCAGCTCAGCAACCGTCTCGATCGACCACTCGCGCAGCGACTGCGACAGCAGCGAGATGGACGGCACCAGGAACAGCACGGTGCCGCCGTCAGGCAGGAGGTCCTCGGCGATGCGCAGGGACGTGAACGTCTTGCCGGTGCCGCACGCCATGATCAGCTTGCCGCGGTCGTGCTCGGCCAGCCCGGCACGGACCTTCGCGAGCGCGGCCTTCTGGTGCGGTCGCAGTTGCTTGCGGTCCCGCAGCGTCATGACCTCGGGCGTGGAGAGGTCGAACTGCGACCAGTCGATGGATGACTCGGCGAGGTCCATGAACCGGAGACGCTGCACGGGGACCTGCTGGTCCTCGATCGTGGCCTCGGCGTTCCTACCCCACTTGTCGGTCGTCGACACGATCAGTCGCTGGGCGAAGGGCTGCTTGCCCGACGCCGCGAGGAAGGAGTCGATGTGCTCCTTCTGCAGGTAGTGCGTCGGGTCGTAGAACTTGCACTGGATCGCGACCGCCTCGCCCGTCACGGCATCCGTGGCGACCAGGTCGATGCCCGTGTCGGGGCGCCCGGCGCGGCCGGGCCAGTCCGACCACATCCACACGTCGGAGAACCGGTCCGCCCACTGCAGGTCGGTCTTGAAGAACTGGAGCATGAGCCGCTCGAACTTGTCGCCCTTGTCCCGCTCGTTGACGGCGGAGAAGTACAGCTGATCAAGAACGTCTTCAAGGGTGCTCACGACTGCATCCTGGCAAAGAATGCAGCGCTCGGGGACGAGCCGGGAGCGACGGCTCGAGGTTCGACCCGGACGGCCCTGGCAGGCGGTCCAGTTCTGAGCTCCTCACCCGGCCGATCGGCCATCTGAGCCCCGAGCCCGACGAGCGCACGCCGCATACGCGACCGCGCGGCCTCGGCGGCGTCAGAGTGGATCACTTGGCACCCACTCCCACGCGTCGCGCAGCCTCATGCGCACCGCCTCCCCGCCCACCTCTTCCACGTACCCGCGAGGCCCGACGACGACGAGCAGCACCCGCGCACGCGACAGCCCCGTGTAGAGCATCGTCCGCGCACGCTCCACGTCCCGGACCCCGTTCACGGCCAGCACGACCACGGTCCGCTCGAGCCCCTTGAACCCGAGCACGTGCCCGTAGAACACGTCCTGCCTGCCGAAGAAGCCGTCCCAGTACTCCCGGTGCCCCGCCAGCTCGACGGTCTCGACCTGCAGCGGGTGCCGCCGCCCGGTGGTGAGCAGCGCGATCTGCCCGGGCTCCCACCCCTCGGCGAGCAGCGCGTCGACCGCGTCGTCGCCCGCCCCCACGGCCTCGTCGGCCGGCACGTCGACCACTCGTACTGGTGCGCCTGCCCACCCCCGCGGCCGGGTGATGCCGGTGTGCAGCGCGCCGCAGAGCTGCGCGATCTGCTTGGTGGAGCGCAGGTTCTCGTCGAGCGTGATCACGGTCAGCTCGACGGGCGCGGTCCCGGAGCGCGGGAACACGCGCTGGCCGTCGTCCGAGAACACGGCGAGCCGGCCGGCGTCGGGGTCGCGCAGGCAGCGCAGGAGGGCGGGCCACCAGGCGTCGCCGAAGTCCTGGGCCTCGTCGACGACGACCGCGTCGAACAGCTCGCCTGCCGGGCGCTGCGCCGCGAGGTCGCCGAGCTCGCGCGGGAGGCGCTCCTCCCAGTCGGCGGGGTCTCTGTCGTCGCCCGGCGTGGCACCCCACCGGACGGGCAGCTCGTGGAACAGCCCGACGTACGCGGGCCGCTCACGCGCGGGCCAGGTGGCGGTCGCGCGTTCGAGGTAGCGCGCCAGCCCGCGGGAGTAGCACATGAGGGCCACGCGATCTCCGGCCCGGGCGCGACGACGCGCGTGCTCGAGCGCGAGCCACGTCTTGCCCGTCCCCGCCCCGCCGACGACGTGCACGCGCGGCAGCGCATCGAGGTACCGCATCGCGTGCGCCTGCTCGCGCGTCAGCCGGTCGAGGTGGTCTTCGTACTGCGCGGCGTCCGCGAGCGTCTCGGCCTGCGACGGGAACCCGCCGGTCAGCCATCCGACGAGCGCTTCGGCCGCGACCTCGTCGAGCGGGGCGTGCCCCGTCCCGTGGTCCTCGATCGCCCGCCGGATGACGTGCACGGCAGCCGACCCGTCGGTGACGGCGTCGCGGTCCAGGAGCATCGTCCGCGGGAGCTCCGGAGCGTCCCACGACGCCGGGACGTAGACGTGCGGCAGCGCGACGAGGTGCGCTGTCCTGGTCCGGGCCGCGGCCAGACCCTGTCGGTCGAGCAGCCGCAGCAGCGTGTGCTTCGCCGACTGCACCTGGCTCACCGGGTCGATCGAGTGCCGGTGCTCGCCGGACCCCTGCCACCACTGCCCGTCCGCGCGCGTGACGTGCCCGCCCTTGACCTCGATCGCCGCGACACCCAGACCGGACCAGACGACGAGCAGGTCGATCTCCCGCTCGATCGCGCCGTCCTGGAGCAGCGTCCCGGCGAGCACCACGGCGTCGTCGGGAAGGTGCTCGCACAGCGCCTCCCAGACGCGCTGCTCTGCCCCGCCGTCCTCGGGGAACGACGGGTGCTCGGGATAGCTACGCGCCACCGGGCCTCCTCGCGTCGACTCTCCACCGAGACATCGACACGCGCACGTCCGCCCTCAAGCCGCTCGGATCGGAGCCAGCGGCGAGCCCGCCTCAGCCTGCAGCGCGACGGCTGCGCCTGCGGCGTCGACGAGGCGTCTCGCCGCATCCGCCCCCGCCGGGTCGTCGCCCGCGCAGCAGTTGCGCGGTGCGGAGCACTCCTCGTCGCGGCCGTCGGCACACATCGCGATCCCCGCGCTGCCCAGCCCGACGAGGCCGAAGACCACCTTCAGTCGACGAGCGTCGACCGCAGCTCGATCACCTCGAACGGCTCGCCCTCGTCCACCGTCTGCACGGTCCCATCCGCATCACGCCACCTGTGGGCGGGGTCCGTCGCGACCCGGTACCTCGCAGCCCACGTCGTGTGCAGCGTGATGCGCGCTCGCCCCAGCTCGCCGTACACGTGCGTGAGGTCGAAGGCCGGGTACGGACGCCCGGGCACGACACTCGTGAGCGAAGCGCCATCGCCGAAGTCCCAGGCGTACTCGGCCGGTGTCACGAGCACCTCGACGTCGTAGAAGTCCAGGAGCCTGACGTCGAACCGCTGCTCGTTCGGCTCGGCGTACACGATCACAGGCTTCGTCACCAGCATCGGCCCCGACGCAGGCTGGTGCCGCACCCGCACCGGCTCGACCTTCAACCGGCGAAGGTCCTCCCCGGTGAGCGGCGGCTGCAGGTCCTCGGGGCACACCCAGTCCCCGAGCCGGTACCACTGGTTGTCGCCCTCGAGCGCCTGCCGCCAGAGTGGAGCGAGCGGCGGCGCGTCCTCGCAAGCGAGGCCGGGCGGGGGTATGGGCGACGGACAAAGGTGTTGGGAGCCGGCGGGGGCCTGGCACTCCCCCGTACGTTGGTACCTGAACTTCCGTTGGCTCACGGGGCGTGCCTCTTCAAGACGACGCTCGTGCTCTCTCTGGAACGCGCTCGCATCGACGCCGTCTTCCTCACCGATCACCTTGATGTCACCAGGAAGAGTTGTCGCGTACGCGTGCGCCGAGCCCAACATCCCAGACGCCAGTGCGGCGCCCCACGCTGCCGCGAGAATTCTCAGACGGGGTTGGACCACTTGATATCCACCCCGTCGACCCGCCACCCGTGCTCAGTCCAGGACACGAGGAACTCCATACGGGCCTCGAGCACGTAGTCGATGTCCTTCTCCACGGAGCCGTCGGAACGGAACAGCTTCCCTTCGTGCTCCCGGAACGTCACACCGACCCCGTACTGCCGACCGTCGACGAGCACCGAGTCTGCGTAGTCGATCTCGATGCGTCCGCCGGTGCGCCGCTTCCCCGCCGCTTGCTCGGTCTCGACCTGCTCGACGGTGCCTGCGCAGTACTTGCACGACTCGCCGCTCATCGCGCGCCACTCCGCCAAGTCACCCGTGGCGAACACATAGGGGAACAGCGCGAGGAAGTACTTCGCAGCCTCGGCAGCACTCTCCTCCGAGGGCGGACCATCCAGTGCGGTCGGCCGCTTCGGCGGGATCGTTGCGTCGAAGTCCTCGGCCGTCGACGTCGGTGAAGGGATCGGGGTCGGCTTGCCGGTCGGCCTGGGCGTCACTGTCGCACGGGAGGTCACCGGAGGCGTCACCGTCGCCTGCGCCACAGGTGTCGCGCTGTCACACGCCGCCGTACCGACGACGACCATCCCCGCGAGCGCGGCAACGGCGGCAGTTCTGCGAATACGCATGGCGCCGAACCTACCCAGATCGGACAGACCGCATCACCCGCCGTCTCACACCTGTGGACGACGGTTCGGGCCCCGACCTCGCCGTGGCGACAGATCGCGCGTGGCACCATGCGTCGCGTGACCTTCGCGACCGACGTCCCCGCCGTCCCGCTGCGGGCGATCCGGGACGCGGTCGACGCCCCGTCGTTCGAGCGTGGCGTGGGGTACCAGCGCGAGGGGCGGGTCGTCACGCTCGACTGGGACCCGGAGGACCGGGTCCTGACGTCGCTGGTCCGCGGCAGCGGGTCACATGCCTACCGGTGCTACGTCGTCCTCGACATGCGCCTCGGGGTCGTGCACGGCCACTGCTCGTGCCCGGTGCGGGTCGCGTGCAAGCACGTCGCGGCGACGTTGCTCCAGACGAGCGCGGGCGACCCGTCCGACGGACGTGCGGCCCGGCGCACGGTCGCTCCGTGGCGGCACGCCCTGGGCGTGCTAACACAGCCTGCCGCGCACAGCCCGGCCGCGCTGGAGGCCCCCGCTCTCGCGCTCCAGCTCCGTGTGAACGGCCTGCCGAAGCATCCGGCGGACCCCTGGTCACCCGGTGCCTTGTCGTTGTCGGCGCGTCCGGTGCGGGGCACGGCGAGGGGCACGTGGACGGCCGGGACCGACGTGTCGTGGGACGTGATGCGGTACTCCTACGGCTGGTCGCGGACGCCGATCGACCCGGCCGCGCGTGCATGGTTCCGTGAGCTGGCCGCGATGCGCCTCGAGGACCGGTACATGTCCGGCGCGTGGCTCGACCTCGGGGCGTGCTCGCGGTACGTGTGGCCGCACCTCGTGTCGGCGGCGCGTCTGGGGATCGAGCTGGTGGGGACGGGGACGGCCGACGTGGTGCGCCTGGTCGACGACGCCGCGCTGCGCCTGGACGTCGTCGCGGACGAGGGCGGCGCGGTGCGCGTCGGTCCGCGCCTCGAGCTCGCCGGCGAGGCGGTCACGACTCCGGTGCGCGGCGCCGTCGGCACGTCGGGCCTGTTCACGTGGCACGACGGCACGCCGCGGGTGCTGACGCTGGGTCCGGTGGCCGAGCCCCTGACGGAGCACGCGCTCGCCCTGCTCGACCTGCCCACCCTCGTCGTGCCTGCCCCCGACGTGCCCGCTCTCATGGCCGAGGAGTACCCGCGGCTGCGCCGTGCGGTCGTCGTGACCAGTAGCGACGGGAGTGTGGACCTGCCCGAGCCGGACCGGCCCGTGCTCGTCGTGACCTGCGACTTCACGTCGCCGGCCGCGGTGCGGCTGCAGTGGGACTGGGAGTACGCGCTGGGCGCGGCGAGCACGCGGCGCCCGCTCGTCGCGACTCCGCAGGACGCCGCCGTCCGGGACCTGGACGTCGAGGCGGACACGGTGCGCCGGGTGCAGGACGCGGTGCGCGGCCTGCCGCGGCTGGGGGCGTTCCGCGTCACCCCGCAGCACGAGTTCGCGGGGTTGTCGGCGCTCGACGTCGCCGAGACGATGCTGCCGCTGCTGGCCGGCATCGAGGGTGTCCGTACGGAGGCCGGGGACGTGCCCGCGTACGTCGCGCTCGACGGCGCGCCGCGCGTCACCGTCGCGGTCCGGGACTCGGCCGACGCCGACTGGTTCGACCTGTCCGTCGCCGTGAGCGTCGAGGGGCGCGACGTGCCGTTCGCCGACCTGTTCCGCGCCCTGGCGATCGGGGACGACCGTCTGCTGCTCGCGGACGGCGCGTGGCTGCGTCTGGACCACCCGGCGCTCGACGAGCTGCGGCGGCTCATCGAGGAGGCCGCGCGCCTCGAGGACCGGCCCGGCCGCCTGCGGCTCAACCCCTACCGCACCAGCCTGTGGGCGGACCTGACGGACCTTGCCGACGAGGTCGAGCAGTCGGCGACGTGGCAGCAGAAGGTCGACGGGTTCGTCCGGCTGCTGCGTGACGGGCCGGGGCCGGCGACCGACCGGCCCGTGCCGGCGAGCGTGCAGGCGGACCTGCGCCCCTACCAGCGCGAGGGCTTCGCCTGGTTGGCGATGTGCTGGGAGCACGGGCGGGGCGGGGTGCTCGCCGACGACATGGGCCTGGGCAAGACCCTGCAGACGCTCGCCCTGGTCGCCCACGCGCGCGAGCGGCAGCCCGACGCGCCGCCGTTCCTCGTGGTCGCGCCCGCGTCGGTCGTCGGCAACTGGGCTGCGGAGGCCGCGCGCTTCACACCGACGCTGCGCGTCGTCACGCTCAGCGAGACCGCACGCCGGTCCGGTGTCCCCCTGGCCGACGCGGTCGCGGGCGCGGACGTCGTCGTGACGTCGTACGCCCTGTTCCGCATCGAGCACGACGACGTGCGCGCCCTGGACTGGGCGGGGCTGGTGCTCGACGAGGCGCAGTTCGTGAAGAACCACGCGACCAAGGCCAACGCGCACGCACGGGCCCTGCGGGTGCCGTTCAAGCTCGCGATCACCGGCACCCCGCTGGAGAACGACGTCATGGAGCTGTGGGCGATGCTCGCGATCGTCGCGCCGGGGCTCTTCGCGTCCGCGGCGAAGTTCCGCGAGGACGTGGCCCGGCCCGTGGAGGCCGCGGCACGCCCGACCGCCGACGACGCGACCCGTGCGCAGGCCGCGCTCGCCCTGGCGCACCTGCGCCGCCGGATGCGTCCGGTGCTGCTGCGGCGCACCAAGGAGCAGGTCGCCCCCGACCTGCCCGACCGCCAGGAGCAGGTCCACCTCGTGGACCTGGCACCCGCGCACCGCCGCACGTACGACACGCACCTGCACCGCGAGCGATCCCGCCTGCTGGGCCTGCTCGACGACTTCGACGCGAACCGTCTCGCGATCTTCCGCTCGTTGACCACGCTGCGTCGCATGGCCCTCGACGCGTCGCTCGTCGACCCCGCCCGGTACGCGAGCGTGCCGTCGAGCAAGCTCGACGCGCTGGTCGACCAGCTCGTGCCCGTCGCCGCCGAGGGGCACCGTGCCCTGGTGTTCTCGCAGTTCACCGGCTACCTGCGGCTCGTGGCCGACCGGTGCCGCGCCGAGGGCCTCGCGTACGAGTACCTCGACGGGCGGACGCGGCGGCGCGCCGACGTCGTCGAGCGTTTCCGGGCGGGCTCCGCGCCGCTGTTCCTCGTGAGCCTGCGCGCCGGCGGGTTCGGTCTGAACCTCACCGAGGCCGACTACGTGTACCTGCTCGACCCGTGGTGGAACCCGGCCGTGGAGCAGCAGGCCATCGACCGCACGCACCGGATCGGGCAGGACCGCAAGGTGATGGTGAACCGGCTCGTCGCACGCGGCACCATCGAGGAGAAGGTCATGGCACTGGCCGCGCGCAAGCGGGCGGTCTTCGACGCCGTCCTGGGGGACGACGAGCAGGCTTTCGCCCGGGCGATCACCGCGGACGACGTGCGCGCGTTGCTCACCCCGTCCTGATCCTCTCGGCGCCGAGCTCTGGTGCGCACCGACGCGCGACGTCGTCGGGGATCACTCAGCCGTGGCCGCATCGTCGGGCGGGGGCGAGTAGTACCGGCCCGCGACCCGGTCCTCGAGCGCGCCCATGAGCAGCGTGAACTCCGGTGACTCGGCCGCAATCTCTGGTTCGCTCGTCCACCGATTGGGCATGCTTGAGGTATGTCGTCAGTGACCACCATCAAGGTGCCCCGCCACCTGCGCGACCGCCTGGCGCAACGCGCTCGCGCGAGCCACACGACACTCGCGGGTGCATTGGAGCAGGCGTTGGACGCGGCGGAGGAGCAGGAGTTCTGGACCGCCGTTCGCATCAGCAACCAGCGCACTGACGCCGACCCGCTCGCGTCGGTGGCGCTCCGCGACGACCTCGAGGACTCGGCTGACGACGCACTCGGGACGGACGGCTGGTGAGACGAGGGGAGATCCACCTCGCCGACCTGGGCGACCCGGTAGGCGACGAGCAGGCTCTCGCGCGCCCGGTCCTGGTTCTCTCAGCGCAGCCGTGGCTGGACTCGCGCCCTCCGGTGGTGGCGGTGGTCCCGATCACCCGCACCCCCGGAGAGTCGCCCACTCATGTCGAGATCGAGCCCGGCGGTTCCGGGCTCGCCGCGACCAGCTACGCCAAGTGCGAGGACCTGCGGGCGATCTCCCCAGAGCGGTTGGGGCGCCACTTCGGGATCGCAGATGACGTCGTCATGACCCGAATCGAGCTCATCACGAAGCGCCTGCTCGGCTTGTCCTGACGCGCGCAGTCACTGGCCTGTCGAGCCGGTCGCCAGCCCGATGTCACCCGATCGCGCGGCGGTCACCCCCGTCCGTCTGCCGCATCGGGTCTCACGACGACGAGCGGGCCCTCGTCGACCGTCGGCACCTCGAACCCCGCGAGGTACGCGTCCGCCTGGTCGGGCGGAACGATGACGTCGTGCGGTCCGCCGCCCGAACGGTGCCAGAGCCGACCAAGGACCACCTCGCGGGGCGTATCGAGGTAGTGCACGACCGCCGCGACCCCCAACGGCGCGACGAGCGCGCGGTACCGGTCGCGCGACGCCCGTGACCAGAACGACGTGTCGACGACGACGTCCCGGCCTTCTTCGACGAGGCCGACGAGCCGCCCGGCGAGCACGGCATGCACCTCGGCAGCCGCTTCGTCCGGCAGTGGATGCGAGCGGTACCCGCGCTGCCACGCCTCTTCGTCGAAGGAGAGCCGCTCATACCCTTCACGCTCGAGCGCCCGAGCATGCGTCGTCTTGCCCGCCCCGGCCGGCCCGCACACGAGCACCACCCGCGCGGCACCGTCCATCCCAGAGACCATCCCCGCATGATCCAAGCCGGACGACGACACCGCACGACCTTTCAGTCGACGAGCGTCGACCGCAGCTCGATCACCTCGAACTCCTCGCCCTCGTCCACGGTGAAGACGGAGCCCTCGGCGTCTCGCCATCGCCTGAGCTGGTCAGTGTCCACCCGGTACTTGGCGGACCACGCTGTTCTCAGCGTGATCCGAGCCTTCCCGAGGCTCTCGTACACGTGAGTCAGGTCGAAAGCGGGATAGGGCCGTCCAGGATCGGCGGTCGTCAAGGTTCCGCCGTCGCCGAACTCCCACGTGTACTCACGCGGGGTCACGACGACGTCGACGTCGTAGAAGTCCATCAGCCGGACGCGGAACTCCTGCGCCGTGGGCTCGGCATACACGATGACAGGCTTGGTGATCAGCATCGGTCCATCGACAGGCTGATGCTGCACCTCGACAGCCTTGACCTTGAGCTGGCGCAGGTCGTTCTCGGTGAAAGGAGGTTGCAGGTCCTCCGGGCAGGACCATCCCCAGCGCAGGTGCCATTCGTCCGCCGAGTCACTGCGTAAGCGCCGCCACAGCGGCGATACGGGTGCTCCTTCCTCACAGACCAGGTCGATCGGCGGGATCGGCGCGGGGCACTCAGTGCCTTCGGGCCGGGGCACCTTGCACTGGGACGTGCGCTCATACTCGTAGATGCCGCGCGCGGCATCCAGGCGGCGATCGTGCTCAGCCTGGAACGCCCCGGCCGCCAAGCGGTCTTCGTCACCTTCGACGGTGACCTTTGCAGGGATGGCCGCCATCGCCACAGGAGCCACCGCGGCCACGGCGGCAACGGCCACAGCGACTGCAAGCGCGACCGAAGCGGTCGCACTCACGCTTTCCCGGACCACTTGATGTCCACGCCGTCGATCGACCATCGGGCACCGGTCCACGTCACCAGAAGTTCCACGCGCACATCTAGCACGTAGTTTGTATCTTCCTCCACCGTGCCGTCAGCGCGGAGCAATTGCCCCTCGTGCTCCTTCATCGTGATGCCCACGATGTACTGGTTGTTCTTCTGGTGCATTTCCACGGACTGGGAGTCACGCATCTCCAGGCGGTTGCCCGTCCTCTGCTTTCCCGCGCCCCGCTCGTCGTTGACCTGCGCGACGGTCGACGCGCAGTACTTGCACGACTTGCCGCTCAGCGCATTCCATTCCTTGAAGTCGCCAGTGGCGAACACATACGGGGACAGCGACATGAAGTAGATCGCGACTTCCTTGGCAGTGTCCTCCGAAGGCGGCCCGTCGAGAGCTTGGGGCCGCTCGGGCGGCACCGTCGCGTCGAAGTCGTCAGCGCTGGGCGTCTTGGTCACCGTTGGCGTCGGGGTTGGCTCGGGCGCGGGGCTCGCGCTGGCGCTCGGCGCTGGTGTCGTCGGGTCGACAGTCGAGGTGCTGCCGTCGCAGCCTGCGAGGAATAGGACGGCACAGACGACAGAGGCGGCCGCGGCGATCTTCGGGAGGCGCATGGCGCCGAACCTACACAGATCGGACAGGCCGCATCACCGGTCATCTCACGCCTGTGGACAACTCACATGGGCGTCGCAGCCGGTATCCCTCAACCAGGCGGACGCTCCTGACGATCAGACAAGCAGAGCGACGCCGCTCAGCACACGGCGTCCGTGAACGCCGAGGAGAGTCACCGATGTCCAGCAGCCGCGAGCTCGCCGACGCGGGCACGCCGTCCGGTGGTCGGTCCCTGGCGGTCGCGCTGGGTGTGGCGCATGCGGCGCCTCCGGCGATCCACCTGCCGTCGCTGGCGCAGCGCCGGGTGCCCGGCCGCTCGCCGCTCGAGGCGACGGGGTGGGCCGCGCCCGACGAGCTCACGGCGCAGGGTTCGGGCACCGGCCGCTGAGGCTCGTCGCGCAGCGAGCGGGAGCGCGTCCGCGGGCGTGGGGCGTGGGCGTGGACCAAGTCGTGGACCATCGCGCCCGGATCGCTCCAGGATCGGCGCGTGGTTTCCGATCATGGAAGCAGAGGGAGCGACCACGCACCCGGTTCGGTCGAGAGGACGCACGATGTACGGCATCCAGCAGCAGACGGTGGGCACCGGTGAACGGTCCCTCGCTGTGATGCTCGGCATCGCGCCCGCGACCCCGCCGGCCGTGCGGATGCCGCCCATGACGCAGCGGGTGGTCCCGGGCCGTTCGCCGCTGGAGGCGACGGGTTGGGCCGTTCCCGACGACCAGCGCGAGCTCACCTCCTCGCGCTGACGGGCGTCCGGCGCCGACCCTTCCCCCTCACCCCGGGTCGGCCCGGACGCCGGCACGACGCACGAGGGCCGGGAGGGAACGCCGGTGTGAAGGGCCGGTCAGCCGACGGTGGTCGCGATCGCGGTGAGCACACCTGCACCGGCTCCGACGAGCACGGCGGCGACTGCGAGCGTGCGGTGCGCGAGCACGTCGGCGACGGCGGAGCGCGGACGGGTCGTGGCGGGCGTGGTGGCTGCCGTCGCGGTCATCGGTCCTCCTGGTCGGTGCCCGGCGAAGCGGGTGAAGCGGGTCGGTCGCGGTCCCGGCGCGAGCGGCGGGGGACCGCCCGGCATCCGGCACCGGCCCGCTCCTCGTCGAACGTGACCGGCTGACCCACCCTCACCCGGGTGCGCGAGGGCCGCAACCGGAACGGTCGTCACGCGCGGCGATGCACCTGTGCCCGGTCTCGCCCCGGCCGGGTGCGCTGCTCTGGCACGATCGCATCGCGGGTCGCGGGTGCGCCCGGCGCTGCGGGTGGGGGAGTGACGTGGACGTCCTGTTCGACGATGCCGTGTTCGTGGACTACGGCTTCCTGGCGTTCGAGGCGCCGGAGTCTGCATACCGACTGGTGGACCCGGGTTTCGTGTCGATCGGCGGGCAGGCCAACGGGATCTGCGGGGCGCAGGTCCCCCACGCGCTGCGGATGCTGACGGGGCTGCACACAGGCCACGTGCCGGTGCGGGTCGAGCGGCACGACGAGCGCCCGGACGTCGCCGACGAGTGGGAGGACGTCGTCGAGGTGTCCGTGACGCTCCTCGACGCGCAGTACGCGGTCACGGCGTTCGAGGCCACGGAGTGGCTCGCCGCGCTCGCGCCGGGAGAGTACCGCGCGCGGTGGTGCGCGGCGGGCATGGACGCAGGGCGCGACCAGGACCACGCGGGTCGCGACGAGGCACCGGACCGTTACCTCCTGCAGCTGTGGCCGCAACCGGCGGCGCCGGAGGTCGTCGTGCGGCAGGGCAGCGAGCTGGCGGCGTACTGGGCGGGTGCCGCTACGACGACCCCGCCTCCCGACCTGGAGGCACTGCGCGAGCAGGGCTGGGGAGCCGAGGTCGACGACCTGGCCGACGCGTGGGAGCTCACCGACGAGGAGGTCGCCGAGCGGGAGTCGCTCATGCTCGATGTGGCGTGGGGCGACCCTCCCCCGAGCCCGACGCTGCGCGAGTGGGGCACCCAGACGGTCCTGCTCGCACGCCTGGACCGCGCACTGCTCGACGAGCTCACGGACCTGAGCCCGGCCGTCCTACGTGCGCTCGCGGTGCAGGCCACACGCACGCTCGTGGAGCAGGCGGGCGGTCTGCACCGTCCGCTCGTCCTCGAGGCGCTCGAGGTCGTCGCGCGGGGCGGCACGCTGCCGGAGGTGTGGCAGAACTGGGAGTCGGCGGCGCGGATCTTCGCGCCGGACACCGACGACGACCGGCCCGACGAGGGCGAGACGGTGTTCTCCATGGTCGCTTTCACCGACGACGAGCGGCCACCGCACATCCCGATGGCGACCGACGTCGCGGCGATCGAGGCGCTGCGGGGCGCGGCGACCCCGCACGACGGCCGTGCCGCGGCGCACGCGGTGTTCTGCCTCCTGTCCAGCGCGGACGACCCTGCGGTGGCGGCTGCCGAGGTCCGCGCGACGATCACCCGGCTCCGCGCGACCGGGGCCTGACCTCGCGCGGGACGTGCCGTGCCCCGCGGGGCGGGCGTGTCATCGGCCCGGAGGGGTCCCGTTGGCCGCGGCGAGCCAGTCCGCGGCGATCGCGCGGAACGCCTGCGGCTGCTCGACCCACGGGTAGTGGCCGCAGTCCGGGAGCCACGTCAGCGCCGCGGACAGCGCGGCGGCGTACGCGGTGACGGGCGCGCGGCCGGACAGCGCGTCGTCGGCGCCGGCGACGACGAGCGTCGGCGGGTGCGGTGCGGCGAGCACCTGCGCGGCGGCGTCGTCGGGCACGCCCTGCAACCAGGCGCGCACGGCGTCGAGCGACTGCTCTCCGACGGCCGCGTGCCGCTGCTCACGGTCGGTCCACCGCGCGTAGGAACCCGCGGCGACCAGGTCACGCTGCCGCTGGAACTGCGCCTGGTGGGTGGGCGCGGGCGCGAGCAGCGCGTCCAGCGCGGCGGTCGCGTCCGGGTCCCGGCGTGCGAGGAGCAACTCGTCACCGTCGGGCGGTGTGCCGGTGAGCCAGGACGCGGACGGTGTGACCAGCAGCAACGACCGCACGCGCGCGGGGTGCCGGGCCAGCAGCGCGAGCGCGAGCCGCGTCCCGGCCGAGTGCGCGACCACGTCGACCGTGGGCAGCCCCAGGTGGTCGGCGAGCGCCACCACGTCGTCGGCGTCCTGCCACCACCCGCGTGAGCGCGCGGTCGTCGTCGGCGCCCCTCGCGGGTGCAGCACGACGAGCGGGCGGTCGTCGGCGAGGCCCGCGAGGTCCTCCAGGTACTCGACACCGCGGCACGGCCCGCCGGGCAGCACCATCGCCGGCTCGCCCGCACCACCCTCCCGGTGCCAGGTCAGCGCAGCCCCGTCCACGCCCGTCACGTCCACACCGCCGACCGTACCCGCCGGCCGTCAGGCCAGGAGCGGCCGGGAGCGGCGACCGGTGGACCTGCGAGGCACCCGTGTCATCCCAGGGGCGGGGGCTCGCGCCCGGCCGGCCCGCCGATGGGTGGACGCCGGGTGCGGCGCGCGGTCGTTAGCGTCGCGGACGTGAACACGGCCGCCATGACGACGAGCCCGACGACGACGGGACCGACCGCCGCCCGGACGCCCGCGACGACACTGCGGACGGGCAAGGCGCTGCGCGTCGGGGTGGTGCTCGCCGCGAGCGTCCTGCTCGGCGGCCTCACGTCCTGGGCGCAAGGGGTCCTGCCTCAGCAGGCGGCACCGTTCGCCAACTCGGCGAGCGGGTGGGCGGTGCTGACCGTCGCGCTGGTCGTCCTCTCCCGGACCGGCGGGTGGCGCGCCGCGGCGCTGGGTGCGGCGAGCTTCGTGCTGCTGGTGCTCGGCTACACCGCGGCGTCGCACCTGCGCGGGCTCGCGTACAGCCCGGTCCTGTGGGGCACGGTCGGGCTCGTCACCGGCCCGTTCGTCGGGCTCGCGGCCGCCTGGCTGCGCACCACCGGACGCACCGCGGCGCTCGGCACCGCGGCGGTCGCCGGCATCCTCGTCGGGGACGGGGTGTTCGGGCTGACGCACGTCGCCGACACCACGGGCGTCACGTACTGGGTGACGATCGGCGCGGCGGGGGTCGCGCTGCTCGTCGGCATGGCGGTCCGCCGCCTGCGCGAGCGCGGGACCGTGCTCCTCGCGACGGTCGGCACGCTCGCGGCGGCGGCCGCGCTCGTCGTCGTCCTCCCCCGCGTCGCCGGCTGACGCCCACGGGGACGACGAGCACCGACGCACGCCGACGACGACCGCGCGCAGCCGCGGGTCAGCGCAGGCCGCCCCACCGCATCGGGTTGGTGCCGGTCGCACCGAACACGTACCAGGACGTCGCCCCCACGTGCTGCACCTGGAAGTACCCGAACCCGAAGCCCGAGTCGAGCAGCGACGACGCCGCGACCACACCCCCCGTGACCTCCGCGCCGCCCAGGTGCTGACCGCCGCCCAGGCTCGCCTGCGCGTGGCGGACCTGGTCGAGCAGCGCACGCGCGCGCAGGCGGTCCCGGCGCGTACCGCGGTCGAGCAGCGACGTCGCGAGCTGGGCCGTCCCCTCGAGCCACACGCCCTGCGGGTGCACCGTGATGCCGTTGTACTGCGCGGTCGAGGTGAGGCTCGCCGTGGAGAACGTCACGCCCGAGACCGACAGGCCGTCGGGGAGCTGCGAGGTCTCGTCCGACGAGCGGTCGGTGACCGCCAGCGCACGCGCCGCCCAGTCCAGCGCACCGCCGTACCGCCGCTCGCGCAGCGCGAGCCAGCTCCACGTCGCGGGGTCGAGCGGGACCGGCGAGCGGTTGATCTCCACGCCGTCGTTCGTCCCGGTCCAGAACCAGCCGTCGGCCCGGGACCACATCCGCTCGACGAACGCGCGCGCGTGCTCGGCCGCCCTCGTCCACGCCTTGGCCCCGGTGATGGTGCGCAGGACCGTGAAGAACGCCACGCAGTCCACGTTGTGCTCGGTCGAGCCGTTCGGCACCGGGTTGTTGCCGCCGTCGACCCCGAACGAGAACCCGCCCAGCGGCCTCGTCGACCACGTGTTCGTCGTGATCCACTCCCCGATCCGCACGGCCGCGTCCCGGTAGCGCGCGTCACGCGTCACGCCGTACAGGTGCGCGAGCGCCAGGCCGGGCCACGCCATGTCGCCGACCGCCGTGCCCAGGAAGCCGAACTGCCAGCCGATGTTCGCGTTCCCGTCCGGCAGGACGAACCCGTACGGCTGCGGGTTGCCGTCGTAGAACGTGTACGGCCCCACGTTGTAGCCCTGGCGCAACCGGCCGTCGTCGTACGCAGGGTCGTGCTCCTGCGCGTGGACCAGACCGTCGCCGAGCCTCGTCGCCGTGGCGAGGCTCGCGCGCGAGCCGTCGGCGAGCAGCGCCAGGATCGCCAACGCGTTGTCGTACACGAACGCGGTGGAGAACAGGCCCAGCTCGTCGGCGTAGGACTGCGCGAGCCGCGGGCCGGTGTTGAGCTCCGGGTACGCGTCGGCGGCCGCCCGCAGGAACGCCACGGCGGAGCGCAACGACGACGAGCCGGGCTTGGCCGGCCCGGGGTGCGGGTGGGGGTGCGGCCGGGGGTGCAGGTGGTGCGGCGGGACACCGGGGCCCGGGCGTGCTCCGCCTGCGGCGGCACTGCTCGCCCCGACGGCCACGGCGATCGCCGCCCCGGACAGCGCGAGGAACGACCGCCGGCCGAGCCCCCGTCCGCCATCCGGCGAGCGGCGTCGCGGACCGCACCGCCGCCGGCGTCGGGCCCGACCCTGTCCGGGGTGACGAGGCCGCCGGTGGCGGCGGTGGCGATGGCAGGGGTGGCGGAGCTGCCGGTGGCGGAGCTGCCGGCGGCGGGGGCCGGAGCCGGGATGGCGGTGGCGGATGTGGGGGTGCCGGTGGCCGGGCTGCGGCCGGCGGGGCCGGTCTCGTCGCGGCGTGCGTCCAGGTGGTGCGTCATCGCGGATCCCTCCGACGGCGTCCGGGCTGCGACGATGCAGCCCCGGCCGAGCCTACTGACACGTGTCATCCGAGAAAAGACCAGGACAAACCCGACCCGCCGCCCCTCCCGCACCCCCGCGAGTCGCGCGTTTCTCGCCAGGTCGCGCGGTCATCTGCGCGACCTGGCGAGAAAGGCACGACCTGGCGTCAGACGCGCGACCAGCGCGTGGGCGCTTCGTCCTCGTCCGGCGTGCGGGGGACGACGTCCACCGCGTGCTCGAGGATCAGGGGCGGCCGTCCGGCCCGTCCCGGCGCAGCGCCGGCAGCACCTGGTGCTCGAGCATGGGGGCGAGGTCCGGCGGGAGCGGGTCACCCTCGGGGTCGAGCCAGCGCAGCTCGGCGATCTCCCGCGCCGCGGCGACGACCGGCACGGCCGGGTGCACGTAGACCGTGCCGCGCACCAGCCGGTCAGCCTCGTTCGCGGCGGCATCGGTGAACACCCCGAGCTCACGCAGCGCGGCGGGGTCGAGGTCGACGCCGATCTCCTCGGCGCACTCGCGCACCGCCGTGCGGGCCGGCGACTCGCCCGGCTCGGGCTTGCCGCCGGGGAGCATGAAGCGCGCCGTGCCGCGCTTGCGCACGGTCAGCACGTGCCCGGCCGCGGAGCGCAGGACGACCGCGCTGACCTCGATCACGTCCTCGTCCGTCACGGGCACATCGTAGGTTCACGGCGGCTCGACGACGGCTGCTCGTCGGGCCGACGAGCGCGCGCGCCCACCCTCATCGGCCCGACGAAGCCCGCAAGTATCGGTGCCTCACGGCCACGGGCACACCGGCCGGAGCACCCGTGGGCCCTGACGCCGCAGATGGCACCGGTTTCGGACGACGTTAACCATTTCACCGCGCAACGGACCTGTTCACGCGCGCGGCGACCCCGCCCACACTCGTTCGATAACGGTTTCCAACGCGTCCCGAGCTCGGGATGCCTCGCTGGAGGCCGGAGCGCGGCCACACCGGCCGCGCCCGGGCGCCACCACCGTGCGGGGTGGAGACGCCTGGCCTGATCCGCACGAAGGAGTGCACCGTGTCCGAAAGTTTCACGATGCGTAGGCGATCGCCACGGCGGTCACTGCGCGCCTGGGTGGCCCTCGCGGCCGTCGTCACCACGGCCGCCGCCTGGCCGTGGCCACCCCCGCCTCCGCGGCGGTCACGTCGAACACCACCGGCACCAACAACGGGTACTTCTACTCGTTCTGGACCGACACGCAGGGCTCGGTCTCCATGGACCTCGGCTCCGGCGGCAACTACTCGACCTCCTGGCGCAACACCGGCAACTTCGTCGCCGGAAAGGGCTGGCAGACCGGCTCGCGCCGGGCCGTGAGCTACTCCGGTCAGTTCAATCCGTCGGGCAACGCGTACCTGACCCTCTACGGGTGGACGCGCGGCCCGCTGGTCGAGTACTACATCGTCGACAACTGGGGGACGTACCGGCCCACCGGCACGTTCATGGGGACCGTCAACTCCGACGGCGGCACCTATGACATCTACCGCACCCAGCGCGTCAACCAGCCGTCGATCGAGGGCACGTCGACGTTCTACCAGTACTGGTCGGTGCGCCAGCAGAAGCGCACGGGCGGCACCATCACCGCCGGGAACCACTTCGACGCGTGGGCGTCGAAGGGCATGAACCTGGGCACGCACGACTACCAGATCCTCGCGACCGAGGGCTACCAGTCGTCCGGCTCGTCGAACGTGACGGTGTCCGAGGGCACCTCCGGCGGCGGCAACACCGGCGGCGGCGGTGACACCGGCGGTGGCAACACCGGCGGCGGCACGTCGAACGGCTGCACCGTCACGGCCACCCGCTCCGATTCGTGGAGCGACCGGTTCAACGTGAACTACACCGTGTCCGGCGCGTCCAGCTGGTCCGTCACCGTCAACCCCGGCTCCGGCCAGTCCATCCAGAACTCCTGGAACGCGACGCGCAACGGCAACACGTTCACCTCGAGCGGCAACAACACCTTCGGGGTCACGTACTACTCCGGCGGGAACACGAACATCCCGTCCGCCAGCTGCACCGCCACCGGCTCGACCGGCGGGAACACGGGCGGTGGCAACACCGGTGGCGGCAACACCGGTGGAAACACCGGCGGCGGGACGAACAACGGCTGGAACTGCTCGGCCGGGTACGTCGCCCTGACGTTCGACGACGGCCCCACCTCGAGCACCACCAACCAGATCATCAACACCCTCACGGGCAACGGTGCCACCGCGGTCGTCTTCCCGACCGGCCAGAACGCGCAGAACAACGCGTCGCTCATGCAGGCCTACAAGAACGCCGGGTTCACCATCGGCAACCACTCGTGGGACCACCCGCACCTGATCAACATGAGCGCGTCGGAGATCCAGTCGCAGCTCTCGCGGTCGCAGCAGGTCATCCAGCAGACCGCGGGTGTCACGCCGCAGCTGTTCCGCCCGCCGTACGGCGAGTCGAACAGCACGCTCAAGCAGATCGAGTCGCAGCTCGGCCTGCGGGAGATCATCTGGGACGTCGACTCGACCGACTGGAACAACGCGTCGTCGTCGACCATCCGCAGCGCCGCCGGCCGTCTCACCAACGGCCAGATCATCCTCATGCACGACTGGCCGGCCGCGACGGTCCAGGCCCTGCCGGGCATCCTGCAGGACCTCAAGTCGCGCAACCTGTGCACCGGCACGATCTCGCCGAGCACCGGCCGCGCCGTGGCTCCCGCGACGGGCGGCAACACGGGTGGCAACACCGGCGGCGGGGACACCGGTGGCAACACCGGCGGTGGGAGCACCGGCTCCTGCACGGTGTCGGTGACCAAGGCCGAGGACTGGAGCGACCGCTTCAACGTGACCTTCACGGTGAGCGGGACGAACTCCTGGGTCACGACGATCCGGCTCAACGGCTCGCAGAGCCTGCAGAACTCGTGGAACGCGAGCGTGAGCGGCAGCAGCGGCACGCTGACCGCACGTCCGAACGGTGCCGGGAACAGCTTCGGCATCACGCTCTACAAGAACGGCAGCAGCACGACGCCCACGGCGTCCTGCACGGCGGGCTGACCTGACGGGGTCGGCCCTCGGGTAGGGCACGGGAGGGCGGGGACACGCGGACGTCCCCGCCCTCCCACTCGTCTGACCCCGTCCCGTTCCCGCCGGCCCCGTTCGCCGACACCGGCCGGACCCGTTCCCGCCGCCGCCGGCCTCCTTCCCGGCGACGCCGGCCTCCCCTCCCGGCCCTGCTCTCCCGACGACCCCGCGGTTGCTCCGGTCCACCGCCCCTTCAACCGGAGCAACCACGAGGCCGCCGGGCCACCGTCCCCCCCCCCCCCCCCCCCCCCCCGCGACACCGACCCGCCGACCCCGCGATTGCTCCGGCTATGGCCCGCCACACCCGGAGCAACAACGGTCTCGCGCGCATCGTCGGGCCGACCCCGCGGTTGCTCCGGCTTCAGCCCGCCATAGCCGGAGCAATGACGGGGTCGCGCGCATCGACCGGTCGACCGCGGTCACCCCAGCTCCCGCGCGACATCCACCCGCCGACCCCGCGGTTGCTCCGGCTTCGGCTCCCGATACCCGGAGCAACAACGGGGTCGCGCGGCATCGTCGGGCCGACCCCGCGGTTGCTCCGGCTTCGGCGTGGCAGAGCCGGAGGAATGACGGGGTCGAGCGGGGCAGGTCGGGGCGGGGAGTCGGGCGCGGGGTGGGGCGGTCGGGTGTGGGGTGGGGGCCTTTAGGGTGGCCGGGTGGAGCGGCGGGATCTGCGGGTGTGCTTCGTCGGGGACTCGTACGTCGCCGGGGTCGGCGACGAGACAGGGCTCGGGTGGGTCGGGCGCGTGGTCGCCGCGGCGGGACGGGCCGACGAGCTCGGCGTCGAGCTCACCGCGTACAACCTGGGCATCCGCCGCGACACGAGCGTCGACGTCGCTCGTCGCGCCGCCGCCGAGTGCGGGCCCCGGCTGCGACCGGCGCAGGACGCGCGCGTCGTCGTCGCCGTGGGGGTCAACGACACCGTCCTCGAGGACGGCCGCCCGCGCACCACGCCCGCCGAGACGCGGGCCGCGCTGCGGCGTCTGCACGACGAGGTCAGGTCCGCGGTGCCGGGTGCCGCGCTGCTCGTCGTCGGGCCGCCGGCGGTGGACGACGACGCGCACGTCGCGCGGCTGCACGAGCGCGAGCGGGCGTTGTCCGACGAGGCCGCGGCGCTGGGCGTGCCGTTCGTCGGCTGCCTGACCGCGACGGAGCGCGACGAGGTGTGGCGCGCGGCCGTGCGCGCGGGCGACGGCTTCCACCCCCGCTCGGCGGGCTACGAGCGCCTGGCCGCGATCCTGACGGACCCGGTCCTGACCTGGCTCACCACCCCCACCGACCCCGCGGCCGCCCCGGCGTCCGCCGCTCGCGGCGGCCGTGCGGAGGGGGTCCGGGTCGTCGGGATGACCGGTGAGCACGGGGACGACGTGGTGCGGATCTACGGCGAGGGGATCGCGACCGGCGACGCGACGTTCGAGTCACGCACGCCCACGTGGCCCGAGCTCGACGCGAAGTGGCTGCCCGCGCACCGGCTCGTCGCCGTCGCCGACGACCGCGTGCTCGGCTGGGCGGCCGCGACGCCGACGTCGACGCGAGCGGTGTACCGCGGGGTCGTCGAGCTCTCGCTCTACGTGGCGCAGGAGGCCCGCGGGCGGGGCGTCGGTACCGCGCTGATGCGGGCGTTCCTGGAGTCGGCCGAGGCGGGCGAGGTGTGGACCGTGCAGTCGGGCGTCTTCCCGGAGAACGCCGGGAGCCTCGCGCTGCACGCCGCGGCGGGGTTCCGGGTGATCGGCTCGCGCGAGCGCGTCGGGCTCATGACGCACGGCCCGCACGCGGGACGGTGGCGCGACGTGGTCCTGCTCGAGCGCCGCGCGCCCTGACCCGCGGGCGCCGTAGATTGGCCCGCGGACCTGGGACGAGAAGGAGTGCGCGATGCGGGCGACGGTGATCCACGGTGAGCGGGACGTGCGGCTCGAGGACGTCGCCGACCCGGTGCTGCAGCACCCGACCGACGCGCTGGTGCGCGTGGTCGCGGCGTGCGTGTGCGGCTCGGACCTGTGGAAGTACCGGGGCGTGCAGGGCGTCACCGAGCCGACGCGCATGGGTCACGAGTTCGTCGGCGTCGTCGAGCAGGTCGGCGACGAGGTGCGGGACGTGGCCGTCGGCGACTTCGTCGTCGCGCCGTTCTACGTGTGCGACTCGACGTGCGTGAACTGCCGCAACGGTGTGAGCACGTCGTGCCTGCACGGCGGGTGGTGGGGCAGCGAGGACGGCACCGGGAGCTCGGCCGACGGCGGGCAGGGCGAGCGGCTGCGCGTGCCGCTGGCGGACGGCACGCTCGTCGTCGTGCCCGGCGGCCTCCCGTCCGAGGACCTGGTCCCGGACCTGCTGACGCTGTCCGACGTGATGGGCACCGGGCACCACGCGGCGGTGTCCGGGGGCGTGCGGCCCGGGTCGACGGTCGCGGTCGTCGGCGACGGCGCGGTGGGGCTGTGCGCGGTGCTCGCGTCCGTACGACTCGGGGCGTCGCGCGTGGTCGCGATGTCGCGGCACGAGGCGCGTCAGGCGCTCGCGCGCTCGTTCGGCGCGACCGACGTGGTGCCGGAGCGCGGCGACGAGGGCGTCGCGCGGCTCAAGGAGCTGTTCGACGGCATCGGCCCGGACGTCGTGCTCGAGTGCGTGGGCACCAAGGAGTCGATGGACCAGGCGTTGCGCTCGGCGCGCCCGGGTGGGCAGGTCGGGTTCGTCGGCGTCCCCGCGGGCGGGCCGGAGCTGCCCGTCGGGCGGATGTTCTCGACGAACGTGGGTGTGCGGGGCGGGGTGGCGCCCGTGCGCAGCTACATCGACGAGCTGCTGCCCGAGGTGCTCGACGGTCGCCTGCGCCCCGGGGCGGTGTTCGACCTCGAGCTGCCGCTCGCGCAGGTCGCGGAGGCGTACGCGGCGATGGACGAGCGCCGCGCGACGAAGGTGCTGCTGCGTCCCTGACGCGTGCGGATGCGGCCGGGACCCGGACGTGCCTAGCGTGGACGGACCATCCCCGAGGAGGTCCGCATGCCTGGTCGACGCGATCCCGGCCCGAGCGTCAAGGACAAGGAGCTGTACGAGGAGCTCCGCGACGAGGGCAACAGCAAGGAGAAGTCGGCGCGCATCGCCAACGCCGCCGCCGCGCGCGGGCGGTCGTCGGTGGGGCGCAAGGGCGGCGAGTCCGGCTCGTACGACGACTGGACCGTCAAGGACCTGCGCAAGCGCGCGAGCGAGCTCGACATCGAGGGCCGCTCGAGCATGACGAAGGCCGAGCTGGTCGACGCGCTGCGCCACCACTGACCCCCGGCGTGAGGTCGCGCCTCTCTCGCGAGGTCGTGCGTCTGGCGCCGAGTCGTGCAGACGAACGCACGAACGACCGAGCGACGCACGACCTCGCGGGCCGCGGCGGGCCGCGGCGAGCCGCGAGCCGGGGGTCAGGTGGTGTCGGCGCGGGACTGGAGGGTCCAGAGGCGGGCGTACGGGCCGTCGGTCGCGACGAGGTCCGCGTGCGAGCCCTGCTCGACCACGCGCCCGGCGTCGAGCACCACGACCTGGTCCGCGAGGCGCACCGTGGACAGCCTGCCCGACGCTCGCCCGCCCGTCCCCTCGTCGTCGCGCTGGGAACGCTCCCGCACATCCTGCGCGGACGCCAGCACAAACCCGCATGTCGGACAGCCGCCGTGCAGCGGCGCCCGTCCCCGACGTCGCCCTCTACGCTCGGGCGGTGCTCACGACCGACCGCACCGACCCGCCGACGTCCGCCGACGGACCGACGACGCTCCTGACGTTCCTCGACTTCCACCGCCGCACGCTGCTGCAGAAGGTCGACGGCCTGGACGCCGCGGGGCTCGCGGCGACGCTGCCGCCGTCGACGATGACGCTCGGCGGGCTGCTGCACCACCTCGCGTACGTCGAGGACCACTGGTGCGGCGTGGTGCTGCACGGGGACGCACCGGGCGAGTGGTGGGCGGACGCCGACTGGGCCGCGGACCGGGACTGGGAGTGGACGGCCGCGCGCACGCTGACGCCCGAGGAGCTGCGGCACCGGTTCGTGACGACGGCGGCGCGCAGCGACGAGCGGATCGCGGCCGCCCTGTCCGCGGACGGGCTCGACACGGTGGCCGCGCGGCGGGACCGGCACACCGGTGAGCCGGTGAGCCTGCGGTGGATCCTGGTGCACCTGGTCGAGGAGTACGCGCGGCACAACGGCCACGCGGACCTCATCCGGGAGTCGGTCGACGGCCTGACGGGCGAGTGAGCCCTCGCCCGGCCCGACGGGTCAGGCGGTGAGGCGGTAGACCGAGACGTGCGAGGTCGAGTCGGCGTAGACCAGCGACACCTCGACCATCGCCGCCGAGTGGTCGATCCCGGCCACGGGCGGGGTCAACGGCTTTCCGACGAGCGCGCGCGCGTCAGCGGTGCTGGTCGGTCGCGGTGCTCGCGACGAGGCGGCGCGTCGTGAGGTCCGCGCCCGTGAGGACGCCCGCGCGGCCCAGCAGGCGGCCGTGCTCCCAGTTCGACAGGCCGAGCTCGGGCTGGTTCAGGGCGTACTGACCGTCCACCCAGCGCGTGAACCCGTCGCCGACGAACGGCGCGTCGACCGCGTCGAGGAACTCGCGCCACGCGTCGGCGTCCTGCCCGACGAGCGAGGCGACGAACCGCGGCGAGTGCGCGTTGAACAGCGCCACGGCCTCGGCCACGTCCTCGACGACGACGAGCGAGAGCTCCGGGGTGTTCTCCCACTCCCACTCGCGGCCCAGCTCGTCGGCGTCCAGCAGCGAGGCGCGCGGCTCGGCGACGACGCCCTCGGCGCGGTGCACGTCGATGGTGCGCTCGAGCTCACCGGCGGGCAGCCACTGCTCGCTGCCGCGCACCACGTGCACGCGCGCGACGCTCCCGCGCGCGGCGGCGGCCTCGTCGGCCGCGCCCAGGAGCACGGGTACCAGCTCGGCCGCACGGGACGCGGGGACCGCGGCGACGTTCAACGTGTTGCAGACCTTGCGGTCGAGCGAGTGGCGCACCACCGCGGCGAACCGCTCGGTGTCCGCGCTCGGGTCGGCGACGAGCCACGCGCCGCCCGTGCCGTGCGCGCTGACCGGCGTGCCGGCCTGCCGCGCGACCGCCGCGAGCTGCGCGACCGCCGCACCCGAGCCGCGCACGACCGCGAGCGACAGGCGACGGTCGGAGAACAGCGCCCACCCGGCCGACCGCTCACGGCTCGTGACCAGGCTGATCGCACCGACCGGCAGGCCCGAGGTGCGCAGGGCCGGGTCGAGCGCGTTCTCGACGATCGCGGTGGCCGTGCCGAGCGCGTCGCCGCCGATCCGCAGCACCGCGGTGTTGCCGGTCGCGAGCACGCCCGCCGCGTCGGCGAGCACGTTGGGCCGGCCCTCGAACACGAAGCCGATGACGCCGAGCGGCGCCGTGACCACGTCGACGTGCCAGTCGGGGTGCGTCACGCGCGGCGGCGCGGCCTGGTCGCTCGCGGCCTTCTCGACGAGGTCCGCCCAGCCCCGCAGGCCCTCGGCCATCTGGTCGCGCACCTTCTCGTCGACCTTCAGGCGCGTCGTCGAGCGGCCCAGCGACTCGGCGCGGGCCACGTCCGCGGCGTTGGCGGCCGCGATCGCGTCCCACGCGGCGACCAGCCCGTCGGCGAACGCGCGGTAGAACGCGGCGACCCGGTCCGCGGCGACCGTGCGCATCGCGGCCGCAGCGGTCACCGCCGCGTCGACGCTCGTCGTCACCGCAGCGGACACGGCCGCGGGCACGTGCAGGAGCGCACCGTCGTCGTGCACCACGTACAGCCGGTCACCGGGCTGGAACGCGGCCGCGAGCGCCTCGTCGACCGTCGTGAACCGGTCCCCGCCGAACGGCACGAGCGTGCCCGCGGTGAGCTGCGTGAGCTGTCCTGTCGTGGTCATCGTCTGGCCTTCGGGTCGCGTGTGCCTGATCGTCGGACGCGGTCACCTGGTGGCTGCCGCGGTCACAGCCTGCCCTGCTCGTCGTCGTCCGTGCGGTGGGCGTCCGTGCGGTGGGCGTCCGTGCGGTGGGCGTCCGTCGTCGTGTCCATTGTGCTGCCCGGGAGGGACGAGGATGGGTCCCGTCCCTCGTCCCGCACCCGGAGGCTCCCCGTGATCGAGATCCTGACCCCCGCCGAGGTCGACCGTGCGCGCGCCACGGGCGCGCTCGTCGGGTCGATCCTGCACACGATCCGGCACCGCGCCACGGTCGGTACCAACCTGCTGGAGATCGACCGCTGGGCGCGGGACCTCATCGTCGCCGCGGGTGCGGAGTCCTGCTACGTCGACTACGCGCCGTCGTTCGGGCGCGGGCCGTTCGGGCACTACATCTGCACGTCGGTCAACGACGCGGTCCTGCACGGCCTGCCGCACGACTACCGCCTCGCCGACGGCGACCTGCTCACGCTCGACCTGGCCGTGCTGCTCGACGGGATCGCCGCCGACGCCGCCGTGAGCTTCGTGGTCGGCACCCCGCGGTCGGCCGACGACCTCGCGCTCGTCGAGGTCACCGAGCGTGCGCTGCGGGCGGGCATCGCCGCGGCCCGGCCGGGCGCGCGGATCGGCGACCTGTCGCACGCGATCGGCACCGTGCTGACCGGCGCCGGCTACCCCGTGAACACCGAGTTCGGCGGGCACGGCATCGGCTCGACCATGCACCAGGACCCGCACGTGACGAACGTCGGCCGCCCCGGCCGGGGCTACACGCTGCGACCGGGTCTGCTGCTCGCGCTCGAGCCGTGGGTCATGGTCGACACCGACGAGCTCGTGGTCGACGACGACGGCTGGACGCTGCGCAGCGCGACCGGCTGCCGCACCGCCCACACCGAGCACACCATCGCGATCACCGACACCGGCGCCGAGATCCTCACCCTCCCGCCGGTCGCGTGACACGCCCTCCCGATCGCCCGGGGCCGGCCGTCCGCGACACCGCGCGCGGGTTCTGGCAGGACCTGCTCGTCGGCGTGCTCGTGCTCGTGGTCCTGCTCGTGCTCGTCGGGGGCGGCGCCGCGCTCGGCTCGGCGACCAGCGCGAGCCTCGTCGGTCGGCTGACGCCACGGGGTCGGCACCTCGGCGCTCGCCCAGCCACGCCAGGCACCCCAGGCACTCCAGGCACGGTCAGCGCGCCGGGACCGCCCGCACGGACGCCCACGCGCGCAGCTCGGCGACCCGCTCGGCCATGACCACCGCGAGCGGGCGGGTCGCGCGCAGCTCGGCGAGCACCGCGGCCGCGTCCATCGGCACGCCGCGCGCGTGCGCCACGTACGTCGCGGACACCACCGCCTGCTCGATCTCCGCCCCCGAGAATGCCTCGGACGCCCCGACGAGCGGCACCACGTCCTCGTCACGCAGCTCCAGCCCGCGGCGCGACGCGTGCAGCCGCAGCAGCGCGGCGCGCGCCCGCGCATCGGGCAGGTCGACGAAGAACAGCTCGTCGAAGCGGCCCTTGCGGACCAGCTCGGGCGGGAGCGCGGAGATGTCGTTGGCGGTCGCGGTGACGAACACCGGTGAACGCCGCTCCGCGAGCCACGTGAGGAACGTGCCGAGCACGCGCCGCGCCGAGCCGCCGTCGCCGTCGGACGACGCGACGGCCTTCTCGATCTCGTCGACCCACAGCACGCACGGCGCGAGCGCGTCCGCCGTCGCGAGCGCGTCCCGCAGCCGGCGCTCGGACTCGCCGACGTACTTGTCGTGCACGCCCGCGAGGTCGAGCCGCAGCAGCGGCACCCCGAGGATCGACGCCGCGGCGCGCGCCGCGAGCGACTTGCCGCACCCCTGCACCCCGACGAGCAGCACGCCGCGCGGAGCCTCGAGGTGCGGCGCCGAGCCGTCGACGGCGGGGCGGCGCAGCGTGAGCCACGTGACCACGCGGTCGAGCCCGACGACGTCGTCGGGACCCACCGTCGCGTACTCGTAGGACAGCACACCGTCCGCCGCGAGCGCGTCGAACCGCGCGCGCTCGACGACCGGCACGTCGCGGTGCGTGATCGCTCCGTCGTCGACCACCGCGCCGCGCGCGAGCCGGGCCACGTCGCTGCGGGACAGCCCGGCGAGCCGCCGCACGAGCAGGTCCCGCGCGTGCGGGTCGACCTGCGGGAACGCCCCGACGGCGCGCGACCAGGCGTGCACGGTCTCGTCGACGATCGCGGCCCGCTCGGCAGCCGTGGGGAACGCGACGGGGACGCGCACCGCGAGGTGCTCGAGCTCGCGCGGCAGGTCGAGCGCGCGGGACACGAGCACGATCGTGCTGCGGTGCTCGGCCGGGGCCTGCGCGACGTCCTTGAGCAGCCGCACGACGACCGGGTCGTCGAACCAGGGGTGCAGGTCGAGCAGCACGTAGGTGGCGGTCGCGCCGCTCTCGACGATGCCGCGCAGCATCGTCGTCGCGTCCGCGTTGTGCCGCTGCACCGAGCCGAGGTCCACGTCGAGCCGGCGCAGCCCCTCGGTCACGCTCCACCGGAACACCGGGCGGCTGCCCGGACCGGCCGCCGCGCTGCGCACGACGAGCGCGACGGCGGCCTCCTCGTCGGCGGTCTCCAGCACGACGACGGGCGTGCGCGCTGCGATGAGGGCCGCGACGTCGTCGCGCGTTCCGTCCGGGACCACGCGGCGACGATAGCGCCCCGCCCTCCACATCCCCGGTGGGGTCGTGCGTTTCTCGGTGGGTCGCGCAGATGACCGCGCGACCTACCGAGAAACGCACGACCCAGCGAGGGAGGCGCGAGTGGGTGGGGGTGGGCGGGGGTGGAGTGGGGGTGGCGGGGTCAGGTGGCGAGGGTGAGGCCTAGGTAGGCGGTGGTGAGGCTTGCTGCGAGCATGGCTGCGGCGTGCAGGACGGCGACGCGGGCGCGGCCGGCGCGCAGCAGGCGCGCGGCCTCGACGCTCGCGGTCGAGAACGTCGAGTAGCCGCCCAGGAAGCCGACGCCGAGCACCTCACCCACCTCGCTGCCGGACGTGAGCCCCCCGACCACCAGGCCCAGCAGGAAGCACGCCGTCACGTTCACGACGAACGTGCCCGCCGGGACCGGCAGCCGGCGGCTGCGCCGGGCGACGAACGAGTCGACCTCGAACCGCGCGACCGCCCCCAGCCCGCCCGCGAGGGCCAGCAGCAGTGCGGTCACGCCGCGCCCTCCTGCGCGCGCCGGGCCCGGGCACGACGGTGCGCGCGGTCGGCGAGGGCCAGGCCCAGCGCCGCGACCAGCACCCCCACGACCACGCTGACCAGCGGGTACGCGAGCGCCGGCAGCGACTCGCCGTCGTCGGCCAGCCGGTGCACCTCGAGCACGAACGTGCTGTACGTGGTGAACCCGCCGAGCACCCCGGTGCCGCAGCCGAGCCGCACGGCCCGCCGCCAGCCCTCGTCGGCGCCGCGTCCCGCGAGCGCGCCCAGGAGCAGCCCGAGCGCGAAGGACCCGACCACGTTGATGACGAACGTGACCCACGGCCACCCGGTCGGTGCGGCGAGCGCGTGCTCGAGCGCGGCGCGCGCGGACGTGCCGAGCGCGCCGCCGACGAGCACGAGCCCGACGAGCCCCAGGTGCTCCCGGCGGCTCATGGGCGCGCCCGAGGACGGGACGGGGTGGTGCGTCACGAGGCGTCCCGCGCGCGCCGCCAGGGGTTGGCGGGGTCGGTCGCGGCGGGTGCGGCGGTGACCCGGACCGCGTACGTGGGCACCGCGGCCTCGACGGTGCCCAGGTACTCGTGGCCGGTCATGCGGCACCACACCGGCAGGTCGATCGGGGCGATCGGGTCGCGCGTCGACAGGTGGACGACCGTGCCCTCGGCCAGCTCGGCGACCCGCGCGCGCAGCAGGACGAGCAGGCGCGCGCACCCCAGGTCCCCGCCCTCGACCACCACCACGTCCGCCACGGCCCCGATCTTCCCATCACGCATGCGCCCCGCCATGCTGTGGCGCATGAGCGATCGGGGCAGGCGCGGGCGATGGTGGCGGCGGCGGCGTTCGGGCTGGTCGTCGCGCTCGTCGGGGCGGTGGTGGTGTGGTCCGCGGTGCACGTCGACACCACGGACCTCGACGGCGCCTGGTTCGCGTACAGCCCCATGCCGGGGGTCGTCTCGGACGGGAACATGTACGCCCAGCACGCCGACGGCTCCGCCGTCCTCGGCCTCGACCCGTGGGTCTGGGTGGGCGTTGCGCTCGTCGGTGCGGGCGGTGCGCTGACCGGGCTGTTCGGCGGTCTGACGCTCGCGCGTCGCGCCCGGCCCGACTCCGTGTGAGCGGTCACACTGGACCGCATGACCGAGCACCGTTCGCCGTCCGTCGGCGTGATCCTGCCCCGTGACCTGACCGCTCGCGACGTCCTGCCGTTCGCGCGCCGCGCCGACGAGCTCGGGTTCGCCGAGCTGTGGGTCGTCGAGGACCTCGCCTTCCGCGGCGGGATCGCGCAGGCCGCGGCGGTGCTCGCCGCCACGACGCGCATCCACGTCGGCATCGGCATCCTGCCCGCGGCGGTGCGGTCCGTGGCGTTCGCCGCGATGGAGGTGGCATCGCTCGCGCAGCTCTTCCCCGGGCGCGTGACGGTGGGCCTCGGGCACGGCATGCCGGACTGGATGCGCGCCGCCGGCGTGTGGCCGCAGCGGCCGCTGACGTTCCTCGCCGCGTACACGAGCGCGGTACGCACGCTCCTGCGGGGCGGCACGGTGACCGACGACGTGCTGGGCGTGCGCGACCTGGCCCTCGAGCCGTCGTCGCTGCCGGACGTGGTGCCGGACGTGCTGCTCGGTGTGCGCGGGCCGCGGTCGCTCGCGCTGTCGGGCCGGGCGTCCGAGGGCACGATCCTCGCGGAGCCGACGACCCCGCAGTACGTGCGCACGGCGCTCGCGCAGGCCGCGCCGACCGGCGCGCACCGGGCCGTCGGGTACAACGTGGGCGCGGTCGACGACGACGAGGCGACCGCGATCGCCACGGCGCGCCCGGGCCTCGCGTGGATCGGCGAGCCGGACTGGGCGCCGCACCTCGTCGGCCTGCCGTTCGCCGACGAGCTCGCGGACCTGCGCCGCCGCACGGGCAGCCCGACGGCGTTCGCGGCCGCGCTGCCCGACGCGTGGGTCGCGCAGCTCGCGCTCGCGGGCACGCCGCAGCAGGTCCGCGGGAGGATCGCGGAGCTCGGCGCGCAGGGGCTGACGTCCGCGGTGATGTTCCCCGCCGGCCCGGACCCCGTCGCGATGCTGGAGCCGCTCGCCCGCGTGCTGTGACGTCGGCGACGTGCGGCGGTGCCGGGCTTCCGGCCAGCGGCGGCCCCGGCCTAGCATCGGCCGCATGACGGGCTCGGCTCCCGGGCCTGCGAGCCACGGTCACCACCACCACCACGAGGACGCGAACCGCACGCGCCTCGCGGTCGCGTTCGCCATCACCGCGACGATCCTCGTCGCGCAGGCCGTGGGCGCGCTGCTGACCGGCTCGCTCGCGCTGCTCGTCGACACCGCGCACATGCTGACCGACGCGGCGGGCCTCGCGATCGCGCTCGTCGCCGCGACGCTCGCGGCCCGGCCGCCCACGCCGCGCCGCACGTGGGGGTTCCGGCGCGCGGAGGTGCTCGCGGCGCTCGCCCAGTCCGCGGTCCTGCTCGCGGTGGGCGTGTACGTGCTGGTCGAGGGCGTGCAGCGGCTGGTCGAGCCGCCCGAGATCCCGGCGCGCGAGCTCGTCGTGTTCGGCGTGATCGGTCTCGTCGGGAACCTCGTGTCGCTCGCGGTGCTCGCGGGCGCCCGCTCGGCGAACCTCAACCTGCGCGCGGCGTTCCTCGAGGTCCTCAACGACGCGCTCGGGTCGGTCGGCGTGATCGTCGCGGCGGTCGTCATCGCGACGACCGGGTGGCTGCAGGCCGACGCGGTCGCGGGTCTGCTCATCGGCGCGCTGATCGTGCCGCGCGCGGTGACGATCCTGCGCGAGGCGACGTCGGTGCTGCTCGAGACGACCCCGCCGGGCCTCGACCTCGACGACGTGCGCCGCCACCTGCTCGACGTGGACCACGTGCTCGAGGTGCACGACCTGCACGCGTCGCTCATCGCGACCGGCCTTCCGGTGCTGTCCGCGCACGTCGTCGTCGACGCGCCGTGCTTCACCTCAGGGCACGTGCCGCACATCCTGGACACGCTGCAGGAGTGCGTCGCGTCGCACTTCGACGTGTCGGTCGAGCACTCGACGTTCCAGATCGAGCCGGCGGCGCACGCGGAGCACGAGGCCCCCGGCCACCCGTAGCGGGCGTCAGCCGACGAGCGCGCCGATCGCCCGCAGCTCGTCGGCCGTCGGGAACGCGAAGTCGTCGAGCGTGAGCGCGACCTCGAACGGGCTCGTCGGCTTGGCGGCGCGGATCGCACCGTCGAGGTCCGGCGGCGTCGTCCACGGCAGCCCGACGGACGCGACGTAGTCGCGGTACTTGAGCTCGGGCTCCGGCGTCAGCGGCGCGACGAGCGTGCAGGGGCGGCCCAGCGCGTGCGCGAAGATCAGGCCGTGCAGCGAGGACGAGTACACGTGCTCGGCGCGCAGGATCTCGCGCACCAGCTCGCGCGGCGTGCAGTCGATGTCGATGACGGCGACGTCCGTGCGGTCCGCGTACTGCGGGCGCTCGCGGTAGTGCGGCACGAACACGACGCGCCCCGGCTCGGCCGGCACGGACGCGACGAGGTCGGCGTACATGACGCGCACCAGCAGGCCCGGGTCGTACTGGTAGCGGATGCCGCTCACGTCGTACCCGGCCTCGCGGACCGCCTCGAACGTCAGCGGGCCGCGCACGCCGAGGAACCGCACCCCGGGGTTCTCGCTCGCGAGCGGGATGGGCGAGCCCTTGTGCCCGACGCCGGAGACGACGTCGCCCGGCAGCACGCGGTGCACGATCGACCCCACGAGCAGCAGACGGCCGCCGTTGTGCGCGGCGTTGCGCAGCTGCGCCCCGTACAGGTACTCCGCGAGGTCCCGGTTGAACACGTCCCCCGCGTTGCCGGCACGCCACGCGGTGCTCGTGCCGTTCTTGGTCGCGTCCCAGTAGAACGTCCTCAGCTCCACAGCTTCTGGCTCGCCTTCACGATTCCGGGCTTCTTGTCGTTGATGCCGTACCCGAGCAGGAACTCGCCGCCGACCTTGGTGATGCCGGAGAAGTACGTGGCGGAGAACAGGCGCGGGTTGTGCCGGCGGCGGTGCGGGAGCAGCGACGACCACGAGTGGACGAACCGGCGGCGGCCCAGGCGGACAGTCGCCTCGGGCCGGCCCAGGTCGGTGAACGTCGCGGGGCGGCCCATGTAGAGCAGGCGGCCCGTGTGCTTGAGCAGGATGAGCGGCTCGACCTGGTAGACCACGCCGATCCCGCCGTCGGGGTGCACGAAGAACACCCAGTTCTTCTCCTGCCGGGGGCGCTTGTGCACGACGCAGCGCTGCGGCGGGCACAGCTCGGGCGCGACGCGCATGACGTAGATGTCGTTCTTCGCCTCGCCCTTGACCGAGCCGGTGTTGAACGTGACGTACGCACGGCCGCTCACGACGAACAGCTTGGGGTCGGCCACGACCGTGACGCCGTGCGCGGCGCCGTGCGCGGTGAGGTCGACGATCTCGGCCGGGTTCGCGCCGTCCAGGTCGACCGACGTGTAGTACGAACGGAACGGCCGCTGCGCCTCGGGGTGCGGCAGCGCACGCTACGCGACGTGCAGCCGCGAGCCGATGCGGACCACCGAGACGTTGAAGACGTTGCTCTGGCCCGCGCCGGCCGTCAGCTCCCGCAACCAGCCGACGCGGTCGGAGTCCGTCCGTCGACCGACGAAGTGAAGGTTGCGCATCGCGCGTAGGGAGGGCACGCCGTGAGATTCCTGTCCACCGTGGAGGCCCGCACCGCCCGAGCGGGGTCAGACTACCGGGCGGCCGAGCGGCCCCCGAGGGGTGTCCGGGAGCCGCGTCAGGTCACGCCGGAGGCGTGCGGTCCTCGCGCGGCAGCCGCCACAGCGTGTAGCCGAGCGCGAGCAGCGCGGTCAGCACGAGCAGCACCAGCCCGACGGTGTAGGAGTGCGCGGCCTCGTCGTACGTCGCCCCCATGACGAGCGGCGGGAAGTACCCGCCCAGCCCGCCGGCGGCGCCGACGACGCCCGTGACCGCACCGACGCGGTCGGCGGGTGCCCGCCGTGCGACCCACGCGAACACGCCACCCGCACCGAGGCCCAGGAAGAACGCCATGAGGACGACGACGGCACCCGCGGGGATCTCCGGGGCGGGCTTCAGCGCCATGACGACCGCGCACGCGGCGGCACCCGCGAGGGACGTGACGACGACGAGCTTGGGGTGCGTGCGGTCCGAGAGCACCCCGCCGATCGGGCGGGCGACCACGGCCGCGATCGCGAACCCCGCGGTCCGCGTGCCCGCGCCCGCGAGGTCGAAGTCGTAGACGTCCTTGAGGTACGTCGGCAGGTAGGTGGAGAACGCGACGAACCCGCCGAACGTCACGGCGTACAAGAACGACATCTGCCACGTGACACCGAGCCGCACGGCCGCCGCGAGCTTCGGCAGGACCGCCTGCGTGCTGGGGGTCCAGCCCGGCGCGTCCCGCGCGAGCAGCCAGACCACCGCGCCCGTGACCGCGAGCGCGACCGCGAGGATCACGTGCGCGGTGACGTACCCGAACCACTCGACGAACCGCGGCGTGAAGAACGCCGACAGCGCCGTGCCGCCCATGCCCGCACCGAACACGCCCGTCGCGAAGCCGCGCCGCGCGGGCTCGTACCAGGCGTTGACGAAGGGCACGCCCGCCGCGAACGACGTGCCCGCGATGCCGAGCAGGAAGCCGAACACGAGCAGCAGCGCGTAGGACTCGCGCTCACCGGCCCACGCGACGAGCAGCACGGGCGGCACCGACGCGACGCACAGCACCGAGAGCATGACGCGCCCGCCGTAGCGGTCGGTGAGCGCGCCGACCGGGATCCGCCCCACCGCACCCACGAGCACGGGCGTCGCGACGAGCAGCGACTTCTGGCTCGCCGAGAGCCCGAGCTGCTCGGTGTACCGGACCGCGAGCGGTCCGACGACCGCCCAGGCCCAGAACGTGATGGCGAACGCCCAGGTCGCGAGCGCGAGGTTGCGCGCGCGGCCGCGGGTGGTCGAGGTCGTGGCGGCACTCGTCGTCGAGGTGCTCATGAGCCGGCTCCCGGTCGCAGGGGTCGTCAGCGGTGGGTGGAGGTGTCGCGGTCGCGCGTGCCGACGGGGTCCCACCCGCGCCGCGGCGCGGACGCACCGGGCGTGGGACGGCGGTCACGGCTGCGGTAGACCACGTACGGGCGGAACAGGTAGTGCAGGGGTGCGGTGAACGCGTGCACGAGCCGCGTGAACGGGAACAGCAGGATCAGCGCGAGCCCGAGGAGCACGTGCACGTGGAACTGCAGCGGCGCGGCCGCCATGGCGTCGACGTCGGGCCGCAGCGTGAACAGCGAGCGGAACCACGGCGAGACGGACTCGCGGTAGTTGTGCGCGTCGTGCCCCGCGGTGAACGCGATCGTCGTGACCACGAGCCCCGTGACGATCGCCGTCGTCAGCACCGCGTACATGAGCTTGTCGTTGCGCGTCGTGGCCATGAACACCGGGCCCGTGCGGCGCCGCCGCACGATCAGGATGACGATCCCTGCGAGCGTGCCGATGCCGGCCAGGGTGCCGATACCCAGCGCGCCCGCGTGGTACATGCCCTCGCTCACACCGACCGCGTCGGTCCAGGACTCGGGGATCAGCAGCCCGACGACGTGCCCGACGATCACGAACAGCAGACCGAAGTGGAACAGGGGCGAGCCGATGCGCAGCAGCCGCGACTCGTACAGCTGCGAGGAGCGCGTGGTCCAGCCGAACTGGTCGTACCGGTACCGCCAGACGAGGCCGCCGACGAACGTCACGACGACGAGGTAGGGCAGCACACCCCACAGGACGACGTCCATCAGGACCTCCCGGACTCGGTGAGCGGCAGCAGCCGCGGGTCGGCCGCGTCGAGACCGACGCTCTCGGTGGGTGGGCCCGCCGACGCCATGCGGTGCACGGCCGCCTTGTCGGCGGGCGACGGGCCGGGCAGCGTGGCGCACACCGCCTCGAGCAGGCCCGCGTACGGCGTGCCCGCCTCGATCAGCGCGAACCGGGTGAGCTCGAGGCTCGCGCGGTACTCCTGCAGCAGCGCCGCACCGTCGTCGGGGTCCGCGAGCGCCGCGTACTCCAGCACGAGCGGCAGGTGGTCGGGCAGCTCCCCGCGGGTGTCCACCAGGAAGCCCGACGCGCGGTAGCGCTCCTTGAACGCGGCGAGCACCTCACCGCGACGGCGCGTGTCGCCGTCCGTCCAGTACGACAGGTACAGGGCCTGCTTGCGGGACAGGTCGAACAGGTGCACGTAGTCCGACTGCAGGCGCGGCAGGGGCGTCGTGGTCGCGTGGTCCAGGAACGTGCGCAGCCCGTCGCGCGCCCGCCCGCCGCCCAGCTCGTCGACCGCGGCGGCGAGCAGCGGCAGGCGCTCGACGAGCGCCTCGTCCGGGTACGCGAGGCACCAGGACGCCACCTGGTGCACGACGCGCGTGGCCGCGCCCGGGAGCGCGCTCGTCGACGTGGCCGACGAGCGGCGGGTGCGCAGCCTCATCGCGCGTCCTCCTCGTCGCGCACCGGGTGGTCCGTCGGGTCGTCGCGACCCTCGGTGGCGATGGCCTCGTCGGCGCTCTCCGGCGGTCCGTCCTTGCGGGGGAACAGCCCGGGCGGGGTCCCGACGCCGTCCCAGTTCAGGAGGTTGACCCGGCCGCGCATCTCGTCGGACGGCGCGATGCCCTCCGACGTCTGGCGCTGGCGCAGCGCGTGGAACGTCTCGACCGCGACCGGGACCGGCCGGCCCGACGCCTCGCCGAACGCCGCCGACTCGTACATGCCCGGGCCCTCGTCGTAGTCGAGCGAGCAGCCCAGCTCCTCGAGCTCGTGTCCGCGCTCCTCGTGCGCCTTGGGGATGACGTAGCGCTCGTCGTACTTCGCGATCGCGAGCAGCCGGTACATCGCGTACATCGCCTGCCCGGTCATGCCCACCGCGTTCGGGATCGACTCGTCGGCACCCTCGTCGAGCGTGATGCCGCGCAGGTAGGACCGCATCGCCGCGAGGCGCCGGAGCACGCCCGTGACGACCTCGGTGTCGCCCGCCGTGAACAGCTCCGCGAGGTACTCCACCGGGATGCGCAGCGCCTCGATCGCGCCGAACAGGGTGCCCGGGTCCTCGGCGTCGTGCCCCTGCTCACGCAGCAGGTCGACCACCGGCGACAGCGGCGGGACGTACCAGACCATCGGCATCGTGCGGTACTCGGGGTGCAGCGGCAGCGCCACGCGGTACGTCTTGGCGAGCGCGTACACCGGGCTGCGCCGCGCCGCGTCGATCCAGTCCGCCGGGATGCCCTGCTCGCGCGCCGCCGCGACGACCGCGGGGTCCTGCGGGTCGAGCATCAGGTCGAGCTGCGCCTCGTACAGGTCCTTCTCGTCGGGCACCGACGCGGCCTGCGTCACGCGGTCCGCGTCGTACAGGAACACCCCGATGTACCGCAGCCGGCCCACGCACGTCTCCGCGCACACCGTCGGCAGACCGACCTCGAGCCGCGGGTAGCAGAACGTGCACTTCTCGGCCTTGCCGGTCTTGTGGTTGAAGTAGATCTTCTTGTACGGGCAGCCCGTGACGCACTGGCGCCAGCCGCGGCAGCGGTCCTGGTCGACGAGCACGATGCCGTCCTCGGCGCGCTTGTAGATCGCACCCGACGGGCACGACGCCATGCACGACGGGTTGAGGCAGTGCTCGCAGATGCGCGGCAGGTAGAACATGAACGTCCGCTCGAGCTCGAAGCGGATCTTGTCCTCCGACTCGCGCCGCACCTTCTCGACGATCGGGTCGAGGTGGCCCATCTCGTGCGTGCCGCCCAGGTTGTCGTCCCAGTTGGCCGACCACGTGATCTTGGTGTCCTCGCCCGTGATCAACGACTTCGGCCGCGCCACGGGGAAGTCGTCGCCCAGCGGCGCCTCGACCAGACGCTCGTAGTCGTACGTCCACGGCTCGTAGTAGTCGTTCAGCTCGGGCTGCACGGGCGAGGCGAAGATCGACAGGAGGCGCCTGCCGCGCGAGCCCGTGCGCAGCGTCAGACGTCCGCGCTTGTTGAGCGTCCACCCGCCGCGCCAGCGGTCCTGGTCCTCGTACCGGCGCGGGTACCCCTGCCCGGGGCGGGTCTCGACGTTGTTGAACCACACGTACTCGACGCCGGCACGGTTCGTCCACGCCTGCTTGCACGTCACCGAGCAGGTGTGGCACCCGATGCACTTGTCGAGGTTCATCACCATGGCGACCTGGGCCATCACGCGCATGTCGTCGTCCTCCTCAGTACTCGACGTCCTGCGAACGACGACGGATCGTCGCGACGATGTCCCGCTGGTTGCCCGTCGGACCGAGGTAGTTGAACGCGTACGACAGCTGCGCGTACCCCCCGATCAGGTGCGTCGGCTTGACCAGCAGCCGGGTCACCGAGTTGTGGATGCCGCCGCGCCGGCGCGTCTTCTCCGTCTTCGGGACGTCGATCGTGCGCTCCTGCGCGTGGTGCACGAACACCACCCCCTCGGGCATGCGGTGCGACACGATCGCCCGCGCGACGAAGATGCCGTTCGCGTTCGAGCACTCCACCCACTCGTTGTCCTTCGCGCCGATCGCGTCGGCGTCCGCGGGGCTCATCCAGCACGTCGGGCCACCGCGGGACAACGAGAGCATCAGCAGGTTGTCCTGGTACTCCGAGTGGATCGACCACTTGTTGTGCGGCGTCAGGAAGCGCACCGTGACCTGCTTCGCGCCGTCCGGGCCCAGCTCGGGCTCGCCCAGCAGGCGGTGCAGGTCGAGCGGAGGGCGGTAGACCGGCAGCGCCTCGCCCAGGTCCTTCATCCAGCCGTGGTCCAGGAACAGGTGCATCCGGCCCGTGAGCGTGTGCCACGGCTTGAGCCGCTCGACGTTGAGCGTGAACGGCGCGTACCGCCGCCCGCCCGTCTCCGAGCCCGACCACTCGGGCGACGTGATCACCGGCACCGGGCGCGCCTGCGTGTCCGGGAACGTGATCCGCTTCTCCTCCGAGCCCTCCGCCAGGTCGTGCAGCTCCTTGCCGACCCGCCGCTCGAGCGAGCGGAAGCCCTGCGTCGCGAGCTCGCCGTTCGTCGTCCCGGACAGCGCCAGGATCGCCTCCGCGAGCTTGACGTCCGTGTCCAGCGCCGGGCGTCCGTCACCCGCACCGCCGAGCATCACGCCGTTCGCACGGGCCAGCCGCTCCACCTCGTGCTCGAGCCGGAACGTCACGTTCTTCACCGTGAAGCCCAGCGTGGACGCCAGCGGGCCCAGCGACCCGAGCTTGTCCGCGATCGCCGTGTAGTCGCGCTCGACCACCTGGAGCACCGGCATCGTCACGCCCGGCACCGCGGGCGCGTCCCCCCGCCGCCAGTCCCCGCCGACCCCGCCGTCTCGCGGCGCCTCGCCCGGGGTGTCGTGCTGCATCGGCACGCTCACCAGGTCGTGCCGCACCCCCAGGTGCGTACGCGCCAGCTCCGAGAACCGGCGCGCCACCAGGTGGAACGCGTCGAAGTCGCTGCGCGCCTCCCACGGCGGGTCGATCGCCGGGGAGAACGCGTGCACGAACGGGTGCATGTCCGTCGAGGACAGGTCGTGCTTCTCGTACCAGGTCGCGGCCGGCAGCACGACGTCCGAGAGCATCGTCGTCGACGTCATCCGGAAGTCCGCGCTGACCAGCAGGTCGAGCTTGCCCTCCGGGATGTCGTCACGCCACGTCACGTCGCTCGGCCGCGCCGTCGGCTCCGGCGCCGCGACGTTCGAGTGCGTGCCCAGCAGGTACTTCAGGAAGTACTCGTCACCCTTCGCGCTCGAGCCCAGCAGGTTCGAGCGCCACAGCACCAGCGTCCGCGGCCAGTTCTCCGGCGCGTCGACGTCCTCCACCGCGAACCGCAGCGCACCGTCCTTGAGCTGCCCCGCGACGTGCGCCGCCGGGTCCGGCGCCGCGCCCTGCTCCGCGGCCGCGCGCGCCTCGTCGGCCAGGTCCAGCGGGTTGCGGTCGAACTGCGGGTAGAACGGCATCCAGCCGGCCCGCGCCGACGCAGCGATCGTGTCCGCGGTGTGCATGCCCGTCAGGTGGCCGTCCGCCATCGGCCACGCGAGCTCGTCGGCCGCGTACCCGTCGAACCGCCACTGGTCGGTGTGCATGTACCAGTACGACGTGCCCGTCATCGTGCGCGGCGGGCGCGACCAGTCCAGCGCGTTCGCGAGCGAGATCCACCCCGTCAGCGGACGGCACTTCTCCTGGCCCACGTAGTGCGCCCACCCGCCGCCGTTGCGGCCGAAGCAGCCCGTGAACGCCAGGAGCGCGAGGATCGCGCGGTACGTCGCGTCACCGTGGAACCACTGGCAGACACCCGCGCCCATGATGATCATCGAGCGGCCGCCCGACTTCTCGGCGTTCGTCGCGAACTCGCGCGCGATGCGGGTGCACGCGTCCGCCGGGACCGACGTGTGCTGCTCCTGCCACGCGGGCGTGCAGCCCTGCGTCGGGTCGTCGTAGCCCGCGGGCCACTCGCCCGGCAGACCGTCGCGGCCCACGCCGTAGTGCGCGAGCGTCAGGTCGTACACCGTCGTGACCAGGTGGCCGTCCACGCGCGTCACCGGCACGCCGCGGCGCTGCACCGCGCCCGCGCCGCCGGGGTCGTCGAACCGGGGCAGCAGCACCTCGACGGCGGTCTGCGACGAGCCTGCGTCAGACGAGGCCGCGTCGCGGATGCTCAGCGCGGGCGTGACGCCCTCGAGGTCGAGGTTCCACCGGCCCTCGCCGGAGTCCGTGTAACGGAAGCCCAGCGAGCCGTTGGGCACGACCGGCCGCCCGGTGGTCGCGTCCAGCAGCACGGTCTGCCACGCCGCGCCCTCCGCGTCGGGCGCGGTCACCGGGTCGGTCGCGTGCTCGTCGGACAGGTCCGTGGCGCGCAGGAACCGGCCCGGGACGTACGCGCCGTCACGCTCCTCGAGCGTCACCAGGAACGGCAGGTCGGTGTAGCGCGAGACGTAGTCGCGGAAGAACGGCACCTGACGGTCGACGAGGTACTCCCGCAGCACCACGTGACCCATCGCCATCGCGAGCGCGCCGTCCGTGCCGGCCGCGGCCGGCAGCCACTCGTCGGCGAACTTCGTGTTGTCCGCGTAGTCCGGCGAGACGGAGACGACCTTGGTGCCGCGGTAGCGCACCTCCGCCATCCAGTGCGCGTCGGGTGTGCGGGTGACCGGCACGTTCGAGCCCCACATCATGAGGTACGTCGCGTCCCACCAGTCACCCGACTCGGGGACGTCCGTCTGGTCGCCGAACATCTGCGGGGAGGCGACCGGGAGGTCCGCGTACCAGTCGTAGAAGCTCGTCATGACGCCGCCGATGAGCTGGATGAACCGCGTGCCCACCGCGTGCGACACCATCGACATCGCGGGGATCGGCGAGAACCCCGCGCACCGGTCGGGTCCGTACGTCTTGATCGTGTGCACGTGCGCGGCGGCCACCATCTCGACCGCCTCGTCCCAGCTCACGCGCACCAGGCCGCCCTTGCCGCGGGCCTGCTGGTAGCGGCGGCGCCTGTCCGGGTCGCCCGTGATCTGCGCCCACGCCTCGACCGGGTCGCCCAGGCGCGCCTTCGCCTCGCGGTACATCTCGACGAGCACACCGCGCGCGTACGGGTAGCGCACGCGCGTCGGCGAGTACGTGTACCAGGAGAACGCGGCGCCGCGGGGGCAGCCGCGCGGCTCGTACTCGGGGCGGTCCGGCCCGACCGACGGGTAGTCGGTCTGCTGCGCCTCCCACGTGATGATCCCGTCCTTGACGTAGACCTTCCACGAGCACGAGCCCGTGCAGTTCACGCCGTGCGTGGACCTGACCACCTTGTCGTGGCGCCAGCGGTCCCGGTAGAACACGTCGCCGCGTCGTCCGCCCTCGCGGAACACGGCCCGGCCGTCGTCGGTCTCGTCCCAGCGCGAGAAGAACCGGCCGGCGCGCAGCAGCACGTCGGACGCCGGTCCGTCGAGGCCAGGGGTGTGCGGCTCTGCCATGGGTTCGAATGTAGTGATCGGTGTGATCCGCACCACCCGGGACGCACCGTGGAAAAGCACCGCGTTCGGAACGGGTCGCCCACGCCGGGGTGGGACGGTGCGCGCCCGGGCCGTCCGACGCGACCGTGGCGATGCCCGCCGCAAACGCGTGGGCAGACGCGCGGCCCGCGGGTACGTTGCCGCCATGACGCCCACGACGCTGCCCTCCGACGACGCCGGCTGGGCGTCGTTCCTCACGACGACCGTCGACGGTGCGCTCGACGAGGCGCGCACGCACCTCGCGACGCTCAAGGACGGCTCACCGCGCACCGCCGCCGAGGTGCTCTCCCTGTGGAACGCGTCCGACGACGCGCTCGCGCGGGCCTCCGCCGCCGCCCACCTCCTCGCCGAGGTGCACCCCGCCGCCGAGCTGCGCGAGGCCGCCGAGGCGCGCGCGCAGGCCGCCGAGGACCTGGCGACCGAGCGCGGCCTCGACCGTGCGCTGTTCGAGGCGTTCAGCGCGACCGACCCGGCGGGCCTCGACGACGACTCGGTCCGCCTGCACGCGCACGTGCTGCGCGACTTCCGCCGCGCGGGCGTCGATCGCTCCGCCGAGGAGCGCGAGCGGCTGCGAGCGCTCGCGCAGCGCTGCACCGAGCTCGGGCTGGAGTTCGCACGCAACATCCGGGAGGGCGCGCGCTCGATCCGGGTGCGACCCGAGCAGCTCGCGGGGCTGCCCGAGGACTTCGTCGCCGCCCATCCCGCCGACGACGACGGGCTGGTCACGCTCACCACCGAGTACCCCGACCTCATCCCGGTGCGGACGTACGCGCACGACGCGTCGGTGCGCCGCGCCCTGACCACCGAGTACCTGCGCATCGCGTACCCGGACAACGAGCCCGTGCTCGCCGAGCTGCTGCGCCTGCGCGACGAGCGCGCGCACCTGCTCGGCTACCCGGACTGGCCGACGTACGACGCCGAGGTCAAGATGATCGGCTCCGGCGCGGCGGTCGCCGAGTTCGTGGAGCGGCTCGACGCCCTCACCGCCGAGCCCGCCGCGCGCGACGTCGCGGTCCTGCTCGAGCGCCTGCGCGCCGACGACCCGTCCGCCGCCGCGGTGACCCCCGCGGACTCGCTGTACTACGACCAGGTCGTGCGCCGTGAGACGTACGACGTGGACGCGCAGGAGGTGCGCCGGTACTTCCGCTACGACAAGGTCCGCGACGGCGTCATGGCGACCGTCGGCCGCCTGCTCGGGCTGGCGTTCACGCGCGTCGACGCACCGTCCTGGCACGGGTCGGTCGAGGTGTACGACGTGCGGTCCGTGGACGCCGACGAGTCGCTGCTCGGCCGCTTCTACCTCGACATGCACCCCCGCGCAGGCAAGTTCAACCACGCCGCGCAGTTCACGCTCGTGCCGGGGGCGCGGGGCTCACGCCTGCCCGAGGGCGTGCTGGTGTGCAACTTCCCCACCGGGAGCATGGAGCACGACGACGTGTGCACCTTCTTCCACGAGTTCGGCCACCTGGTCCACGAGATCGTCGGCGGCCACCAGCGGTACGCCGCGTTCACGGGCGTCGCGACCGAGTGGGACTTCGTCGAGGCGCCGTCGCAGCTGCTCGAGGAGTGGGCGTGGGACGCGGACGTGCTCGCGTCGTTCGCGACCGACGACGACGGCACCCCGATCCCCGCGTCGCTCGTCGCACGGATGAACCGCGCCGACCGGTTCGGCCGCGGTGCGTGGACCCGCCGTCAGCTCAACTTCACCGCGCTGTCCTACGGCCTGCACGCCACACCGCCGGAGGACCTCGACGCGTTCACCGCGCAGGTCGACGAGCGGTTCGGCCCGTACGCGTCGCTGCCGGACACCCACCAGTTCACGGGCTTCGGTCACCTCGACGGGTACGGCTCGGCGTACTACACGTACCTGTGGTCGCTCGTGATCGCGAAGGACCTGCTCACCGCGTTCGACGGCGCGCTGATGGACGAGGCCGTGGGCCGCCGCTACCGGGACCTGGTCCTCGCGCCGGGCGGCAGCCGCGACGCCGCGGACCTGGTCGAGGACTTCCTGTCCCGCCCCCGCTCCTTCGACCCCTTCACCACCTGGCTCACCCCCACCACCCCCTGACCCCGCCGCTCGCGCCTCCCCAGGTGGGTCGCGCATCTCTCGGTAGGTCGCGCAGTCATCCGCACGACTCACCGACGAAGGCGCGACCCACCTGGAGACGCCCGACAAGGTGGCGCGGCGGGACACCGCCAGCCGACCACAGGGCCGCGCCGACGACGGGCCGTCCACAGCCCCGGGGGTGCGGCGCCGCACCGTGGCGACGGACGGTGCACCGTGACCCGCATGCCGCGACGTCCCGGATCCAGCAGCGCAGTCCTTCCCGTCCCCCGGCCCGTCGTCGTGCACGCCGACGAGCACCCCTCGTGGGTCGTCGCGCGACAGGTCGCCGCCGGCGCGTGGACCCGGGCCGGGTGCGGCGTGTACGTGCCGGCGGGCGTGAGCGACCCGCGCGCGCTCGTCGTCGCCCGCGCCGCGGGGGTGCACCGCAGGACGCGTGCGCGCCACGTGCTCAGCCACACCACCGCCGCCGTGCTGCACGGGCTGGCGCTGTGGGAGGTCGAGCCCGTCACGCACCTGCGCCACGCGCACCGGGGCAGCGGGAGCGCGGACCCGTCGGTCCGGCACCACCGGCCACTGCCCCCGGACGAGCACGTCACGGACGTGATCGGCCTACCGGTGACCGACCTGGCCCTCACGGTGCGTGACTGCCTGGCGGCACTGCCCCCGCTCGCGGGTCTGGTGGTGGCGGACAGCGCGCTGCGCGCCGGGCTCCCCCGGTCCCGGCTCGAGGAGCTCGTCACCGCGGCGCGCGGGCCGGGCAGCGCGCGGGCGCGACTGCTCGCCGCGCTCGCCGACGACGGGGCGGAGTCGGCGCGCGAGAGCATGACCCGGTTCGCGTTCCTGCGTGCCGGCTGGCCACCGCCGCTGACCCAGGTGCGTGTCGCGACACCGCGCGCCGTGTACTGGGCGGACCTCGGCTGGCCGGACTGGCGCGTGGCGGTCGAGTACGACGGAATCGGCAAGTACGCCGACGCCCCGCGTCACAAGCTCCTCGAGGAGAAGCTGCGGCGCGACGCGTTCGCGGAGGCCGGCTGGCAGACGGTGCACGTCACCGCGGCGGACACGCTCACGACGATCCTCGACCGCACCCGCCGCGTCCTACCGCCCGGCGCCCTCCCGCCGACGCCCCGCCCTCACCCCCTGCTGTCCCCCCTCACGGGCCGCCGCTGACCTGCCGCCCAGGGGAGTCGCGCGTCTGGTGGTGGTTCGGGCATCTGATGGTGGGACGCGCGGATGACTGCGCGACCGACCACCGGACCCGCGACCACGCCGGGGGGAGGGGCGGGCCGGTGGGGGCGGCGGGTACGTTGGGCCGGTGGGGGATGTCGTGCGGCACGTGGTCGGGGTCGTGCGGCAGATCGGTGAGCGCGGGGGCGGGCGGCCCGTGCGGGTCGGGGTCGACGGGGTCGACGGGGCCGGGAAGACATGGTTCGCCGACGGGCTCGCCGACGCGCTGCGCGCGGCGGGCGTCACCGTGGTGCGCGTGTCGGTCGACGGGTTCCACCGGCCCGCGCGCGAGCGGTACCGGCGAGGGCGGACCTCCCCGGAAGGGTTCTTCCTCGACTCGTACGACTACGCCGCGCTGCGCCGCGAGGTGCTGGTGCCGCTCGGCCCGGGCGGCGACCGGCGGTACCGCACCGCGGTGTTCGACCACCGGTCCGACGAGCGCGTCGACACCCCGCAGCGCATCGCACCGGACGACGCGGTGCTCGTCGTCGACGGGATCTTCCTGCACCGCGACGAGCTCGCCGACCAGTGGGACCTCTCGCTGTTCCTCGACGTGCCGTTCACGGAGACGTTCCGCCGCATGGCGGTGCGCGACGGCTGCCCGCCCGACCCGCAGGACGCCCGCAACCGCCGGTACGTCGAGGGGCAGCGGCTCTACCTGAGCACGTGCGCGCCCGCGCAGCGCGCCACGCTCGTCGTCGACAACACCGACCCCACCGCACCGGTGCTCCGCACGCCCCTGCCGGACGCGAGTCCGGGACGGTAGCCAGGGCGCCGGGCGTCAGGCGACGAGCGCGCCGAGCAGCGCCGAGACCCCCACGCCCAGGAGCACCCACGCGACCATGCTGCCGACGAGGTAGCCGACGAACGCCGCGCGGCGGCCGGCCGAGCCCTCGAACCGCGGGGCGGGCGCCCACCGGACGGTCTCGACGAAGCGGCGCACCCGGACCGAGGGGGCGACGGACGGGCGGGGGGGACGGGCAGCAGGGGACAGGGTGACGGCGGACACGACGAGCTCCTCGTGGGATGTTCTGACCAGGGGCCGGGGTCTCCGGCTCTCGTGATCGTCCCACGGGTCCGGCGGGCCGACCAGGGCCTTGGGTCCCCGGCGCCGGGTATCGTCGCACGGTGCTGCGCCGGACCGTGGAACTGCTCGTGCCCCGCCGGCTGGGCGTCCCGTTCCGCTGGGTGCTCGCGTCGTCGTGGACGACGAACCTCGCGGACGGGCTGGTGCTCGCGGCGGGACCGCTGCTCGTGGCGTCGCGCACCGACGACGCGTTCCTCGTGGCGCTCGCCGCGACGGTGCAGTGGCTGCCGCCGCTGGTGTTCGGGCTGTGGGCCGGTGCGCTGACGGACCGGCTGGACCGGCGACGGCTGGTCATCACGGTCGACGTGCTGCGGGCGCTCGTCGTCGCGGCGCTCGCGGTGGCCGTGGCGGTGGACGCGGCGCCCATCGCGCTCGTGCTCGCGGCGCTGTTCGTGCTGGGCACCACGGAGACGTTCGCGGACAACGCGTCCAGCACGCTCGTGCCGATGCTGGTGCACCGCGACCACCTCGCGGCGGCGAACCAGCGCATCCAGACGGGGTTCCTGACGGTCAACCAGATGGCGGCCCCGCCGATCGGCGCGGCGATGTTCGCGGCCGGTCAGGCGGCCCCGTTCGCGGCGTACGGCGTGCTGGTGCTCGCGGGCGCGGTGCTCATCTCGCGGCTGCGGCTCCCGCCGCACGGGCGTGCACGGGCGGAGCGCACGCACATCCGCGCGGACATCGCGGAGGGCGTGCGCTGGGTGGTGCACCACGCGGCGGTGCGCACGCTCGTGCTGACGATCCTCATCTTCAACGTCACGTTCGGCGCCGCCTGGGCCGTGCTCGTGCTGTACGCGCGCGAGCACCTGGGGATGGGCGCGGTCGGCTTCGGCGTCATCACGACCGTGCAGGCCGTCGGCGGGCTCGTCGGGACCTCGGCGTACGGCTGGATCACGCGGCGGGTGTCGCTCGCGAACCTCATGCGCATCGGCCTGGTCATCGAGACGCTCACGCACCTCGCGCTCGCGCTCACGTCGACCCCGTGGGTCGCGCTCGTCATCTTCTTCGTGTTCGGCGCGCACGCGTTCGTGTGGGGGACGACGAGCATCACGGTGCGCCAGCGCGCGGTACCGACCGAGCTGCAGGGGCGCGTCGGGTCGGTGAACCTCGTGGGCGTGTTCGGCGGCCTGGTCATCGGCTCGGCGATCGGCGGTGTGCTCGCGCGCGAGTGGGGCGTGACCGCGCCGTTCTGGTTCGCGTTCGTGGGGTCCGCCGTGTTCGTCGTCCTCATCTGGGGGCAGCTGCGGCACGTCGCGCACGCCGACGAGCAGCCCGCGCCGGTCGCCGACGCGGAACCGGGACGCCCACCGACGTAACCCTGGCCCCGCCCGGGACACTTCCAGGTGTGAGCACAGCACAGCCGAGCGACGCGCAGCGGTTCTCCGACCTGTGGGACCGCTACGCCCCCCGCATCCAGGCGTACGCGCTGCGCCACGTCGACCGTGACGAGGCGCCCGAGATCGTCGCCGAGACGTTCCTGGTCGCCTGGCGGCGGCTCGCGGACGTGCCCGGCGAGCCGCTCCCGTGGCTCCTCGTCGTCGCCCGCAACACCGTCGCGTCCCACCGCCGTTCGCGCCACCGCGCGCGTGTGCTGTCCGACGAGCTCGCTCGTCTGCACGCCGTCGTGGCCCCCGCCTCGTCCTCCGCGGACGAGGTCGTCTCCGAGCGTGACGCGTTGCTGCGGGCCCTGGCGGCCCTCACCCCGGTCGAGCGGGAGGCCCTTCTGCTCGTCGCGTGGGACGGGTTGTCCCCCGCGCAGGCGGCCCGCATGGCCGGTTGCTCGGTCTCGGCGTTCAAGGTGCGCCTGCACCGCGCCCGTCGCCGTCTCGACGGCTCGCTCGCCTCGCAGAGCGACGCCGACGACCCGGCGCCCCGGCCCGCCGCGCGCTCCGCACTGACCCTCGTCTCCCCGGAAGGCTGACATGACCTCCTCGACCACGGACCGCCTCGCCGCGCTCCGCCCCACGGACCCGATCGACCCGGACGGGCTGAGCGATGCGCACCGCCTGGTGACCGAACGCATCGCGGCCGACGACGTGCCCACGCTCGCCGACCGCGCGCCGCGCCGCCGGCCCCGCGCCGCACGCCTGGCGCTCGTCGGCGTCGCGGCCGCCGCGGTGGCCGCCGTGCCGCTGCTCGTCCCGAACCCGACCGACTCCGCAGCGTTCGCGGGTTGGACCGCGGTGCCGGCCACGCTCGGCCCCGACGAGCTCGCGGCGGCGGGCGGCGCGTGCCTGGCGCTGCGCACCGACGCCGCCGCGGGTGCCTCCGGTACGGACCTGCCGCGCAACCTCGACGGCGCGCGCCCCGTGGTCGCCGACCGCCGGGGCGCCACCACGTTCGCCGTCCTGAGCTCCGACGCGGGCCTCCAGTCGTGCCTGATCGGCCCGCGCGTGCGCACGTCGGTGACCGCGACCGACGCGGGTGGCTCGGCGTTCGTGGACGGCGCGGGGTCGTCGGACGGCGAGCGGGTGGGGCTGGGCTTCGTCGGTGAGGACACGCCGCCGGGTGACGACGGTGCGTCGTTCGTCTCGGGCGGTGTGCAGAACGTCGGGTCGGACGAGCCGTGGGCCTTCGCCCTCGGGCGCGTCGGGGGTGACGTGGCGGCCGTCGAGGTGCGGCTGAGCGACGGGTCGACGCTCGAGGCGAGCGTCGCGGACGGCGTGTGGGCCGCGTGGTGGCCGTCGGAGGTGACCGCGCGGGAGGTGCGACCGACGCTCGCGGACGGGACCGCCGGCACGGCGGCGGAGCTGGACCGCTTCACGGTGGACGTGCGTCGCGCGGGCGAGGAGCCGCCCGCCGAGGACGTCGTCACGGAGGTCGCGGAGGACTGACCCGCGGGGCGCGGGTCACGGGCGGCCGACGTGACCCGCGCCTCCCGTCAGGGCGCGACGAGCAGCACCAGCAGCGTCGCGTTGAGGACGACGACGAGCGCGACGACCAGCACGAGCGCCACGTGCAGCGGCGTGCGTGTGCGCGCCTCGCCCATGACGTCACGGCTGCGCGTGAACCGCACGAGCGGGATCACGGCGAACGGGATGCCGAAGCTGAGCACCACCTGGGAGACGACGAGCGTCCACGTCGGGTCGGCACCGAGCGCGAGCAGCAGCACGGCGGGGATGATCGTCACGACGCGCCGCACGAGGACGGGGATCCGCCGGTGCAGGAGACCGGCCATGATCGTCGCGCCGGCGTAGGCCCCCACCGACGTGGACGCGAGGCCGGAGGCGAGCAGCCCGACCGCGAACGCGAGCCCGACGACGGGCCCGAGCGCGTCGGTGATCGCGGCGTGCGCACCCTCGATCGAGTCGGTGCCCGGCTCGCCCCGCAGGCCCGCGGCGGCGAGCAGCAGCAGGCCGATGTTGACGATGCCGGCGACGACGAGCGCGATGCCGACGTCCCAGCGAGTCGCGCGCAGCAGCCGGTCGCGCCACGGCCCGGGCTCGGCGTGCCCGTGCCGGTCCCGTGCGAGCGCGGAGTGCACGTAGATCGCGTGGGGCATGACGGTGGCGCCGAGCATCGAGGCGGCGAGCAGCACGGAGTCGCTGCCCTCGAACCGCGGCACGAGGCCGGACAGCATGCCGCGCGCGTCGGGTGGCGAGACGACGAGCCCGGCGAGGAACCCGATGGTGATGACGGCGAGCAGCGCGACGACGACGTGCTCGAACCGCCGCTGCCCGTAGCGGTCCTGCGTCGCGAGCAGGACGAGCGACACGGCGCCGACCATCACGCCGCCGAGCCACAGCGGGAGCCCGAACAGCAGGTGCAGCGCGATCGCGCCGCCGACGACCTCGGCGACGTCGGTCGCGGCGGCGACCAGCTCGGCCTGCCCCCAGTACGCGAGGCGCGGTCCGCGGCGCAGGCGCGCGCCGAGCACGTCGGGCAGCGACCGGCCGGTGACGAGGCCGAGCTTGGCGGACTGGTACTGCACGAGCACCGCCATGGCGTTGGCGGCGACGAGCACCCACAGCAGCACGTAGCCGTAGCGCGCCCCGGCGGTGAGGTTCGCGGCGACGTTGCCCGGGTCGACGTACGCGATGGCGGCGACGAACGCGGGCCCCAGGAGCACGGCACCGCCGCGGCGGCGCGGCACGCGGGGCCGCTCGTGCGGCGTGCGCGCGACGGTGGGCGCGTCGGCCATCCGGCTCTCCTCGTCCAGAAGTTCGGTCATCCGAACTCTAGCGCGGACAGCCGGGCGCGCACCCCTGTACTCCGACGCGTTCCGCCCGGACGGGCTACGCCGCGGCGACCGCCCGCGTCCACGTCCCGTCCGCGCCCGGCGCGAACCCCACCCGCCGGAAGTAGTCCCGGTTCGTCGCGAGCGGCTCCACCACCAGCCGGTCGAACCCCCGCTCACGGAACACCCCGCTGCGCCGGTACACGAACTCCCCCGGCGTGAAGTCACGGAACCGCGGCGTCACGTAGTCGAGCAGCACCCGCGCGGTGCGCGCGCCCTCGTCGCGCAGCTGCACCACCCCCACGGTCTCGTCGCCGCGCACGACGAGGAACGCGGCCGTCGCCCCCGCACCCGCCGCGCCCGCCGCGCTCGTCGGACGCACCACCGGCGACGACGCGAACCGCGCGATGTCCGCCGCGTGCACGTCCAGCACACGCTGCAGGTACGCGTCGTCGGGCGCGACCTCGACGACCTCGTACGCGGCCTCGTCGTGCCGCTCGCGCAGCAGCCGCCACAGCCAGTACACGTCGATGACCGCGATCGCGCCGTTCATCGCCGCGAACGGCCACACCCCGATCGCCACGTTGTACCCCGTCGCGATCGCCGCACCCACCAGGTTCAGCACCCGGAAGCGCAGCACGCGCGCCTGCATCAGCGACACGACGACGAGCACCGAGCCGATCCACCCGATGACCTCGAGCCAGTTCATGACCCGAGGGTAAGCGGGGAAATCACGTGACGCGCCGGACCCGACGCGCGCACGCTGAACGCGTGGTGAGCATCCGGGAGGTACCGGTCACGGCCACGGCGACGGAGCCGGCGGGCGCGCTCCTGCGCGGGTACGTCGCCGCGTCCAACGAGGTCAGCCGCGACGTCTGGGGCACGGACGACTACGAGCGCGACGCCGCCGAGATGCTCGCCGGCATGCGCCCCCGGCCGTACGAGCGGGTCGTCCGGCTCGTCGCCGTGGACCACCGGACGCCCGACGAGGACGTGCGGCCCGACGACGTGCTCGGCTGCGCCGTCGTCGTCATGCCGCTGCAGGACAACACCGCCTGGGCGTACGTCGGTGTCACCGTGCGCCCCGCGCACCGGCGCCACGGGGTCGGCACCGCCCTGTACGACGAGGCGCTGCGGCTCGCCCGCGCCGACGGCCGCAGCACGCTCATGGCGGAGACCGACCACCGCGCCGAGCCGGCGCCGGGCCCGGGTGCCCGGACCGCCACCACCGGGTCCGGCCGCATCCCCGTCGACGACGCGGGCGTGCGGTTCCTCGCCGCGCGCGGGTGGACGCTCGAGCAGGTCGCCCGACGCTCCGTGCTCGCGCTGCCCGTGGCCGCCGGCACGGTCGAGCGGTTCCGCGCCGACGCCGCGCGGGCCGCGGGCGCCGACTACCGCGTCGTCACGTGGGACGACCGCGTTCCCGACGAGTGGCTCGACGAGGCCGCCGCGCTCTACACCGAGATGAGCGTCGCGCCGCCCCTGGGCGGGCTGGACTACGAGCAGGACCTCTGGGACGCCGCGCGGGTCCGCGACCACGAGGACACCCACCGGGACCGCGGCACCCGCTCCTGGACGACCGCCGTGCAGCACGTGCCCACCGGCCGGCTCGTCGGCTACACGACGCTGCAGCAGATCCCGCCCGTGCGGGACCTCGTGCACCAGGAGGACACGCTCGTCGCGCAGGGCCACCGCGGGCACCGCCTGGGCATGCTGCTCAAGGCCGTGAACCTGCAGCGGCTCGCGGCCGCCCGGCCCGACGCCCGGCGCGTCGCCACCTGGAACGCCGAGGAGAACGACCACATGCTCGCGATCAACGTCGCGCTCGGCTTCCGGCCGGCCGGCTGCTCGGGCGAGTGGCAGCTCAAGTCGGGCTGACCCTCCCGACGACGGTCGGCGACGCGGGGTTCGCGTGCCGACCGTCGCGCCTGCCCCGGCCGGGTCACGGCCGCGGGGAGTCTGTGCCCTCGTCGGTGCCGGCGTCGGTGCCGGCGTCGGTCGGGGTGCTGCCGCCCGGGCCGGTCCCAGGGTCGCGTGCGGGCTCACCCGTGGGATCGTCGGCCAGCAGACGGTAGAGCTCGCGACGGGCCGCGTCGATCGCGGCGACCGCGCGCTCCACCTGGTGCGGCGTGCCCGCGCGGGCGACCTGCTCCGCCGCGCCCGCGAGGGTGCCGACCGCGCGGTGCAGCTCCCGGCCGGGGTGCTCGGGCCGCTCGCTCGCGGCCTGCCACGGGTCGCCGAGCTCGTCGGCGCGCTGCGTCACGTACGTGCCGCCCGCCTCGGTGAGCCGGGCCAGCTTGCGGCCCGACTCACGCTCGATGCTCACCAGACCCTCGTCCTCGAGCGCCGACAGCGCGGGGTAGACCGCGCCCGGGCTGGGCCGCCACCGCCCCTCGGTGCGCTGGGCGATCTCCTGGATGAGCTGGTAGCCGTGCATGGGCTGCTCCGCGAGGAGCAGCAGGATCGCCGCGCGCGTGTCGCCGCGCCCGGCCCGGCCGCGGTGGCCGCGGGGGCCGCCGAAGCCGTGCGGACCGCCGGGCCCGAAGCCGAAGCCCGGCCCGCCCGGGCCCTCGGGCCAGCCGCCGCGCGGACCGAAGCCGCGACCGCCGCGACGCCCGCGCCGCGGCCCGTCCCAGCCGTCCGGGACGGCCGCCCAGGGCCCGCCCTCGGGACGGCGTCGCCGTTCGCCGCGCTCGCGGCCGGTGATGTTCTCGATCGGGTCGGGGCGCTCGTCGCGCCGCCCGCACCCTGCGTGATCGTGTCGCATCGGGGTGCCTCCTGGAGGTTCGTGGATGCGCCGGTGTTGCGGCGACGCGCTAACGATATATCGCCAATACATCGTCCACAACCCCTCCCGCGCCATCGCCCCCGCGACCGACGACGACCCCGCCCTTCCTCCGCCTCTCACACCCCTGACCCGGAGCAACCACGGGGTCGACCGTCGCCCTGTCGCGAGACCGCCATCGCTCGCGGTATCGCGGCGCTGACCCGGAGCAACCCCGGGGTCGACCGTCGCCCTGTCGCGAGACCGCCATCGCTCGCGGTATCGCGGCGCTGAGCCGGAGCAACCCCGGGGTCGACCGTCGCCCTGTCGCGAGACCGTCATCGCTCGCGGTATCGCGGCGCTGAGCCGGAGCAACCCCGGGGTCGTGGAGCGGGGCGGGGTGGGGGCGGGCGGGGTGGGGGTGGGCGGGGTCGGAGGCGGGCGGGGTCGGAGGCGGGCGGGGTCGGTGGCGGGGGCGGCCTAGACTTCGGGGGCGTGATTCCGTTCGGGGTGGCGCTGGCCGCCGGCGTGGTGGCCGCCTGGCACGTGCGGCGGTTGCGCCGGCGCGGTGAGCGCGGCGTGCTGCTGCTCACGTCGGGCGCGCTCGTCGTCGGCCTCGTCGCGCTCGGCGTCGGGGCGTGGCACTGGCAGCAGGGCCGCGCGGCGTACCTCACGCTCGTCCTCGCGTTCGTCGTCGCGACGATCCTGGGCCGCCCCGACGAGCAGCCGGGCGCCGACGCCCCACCCCCGGCTGACGGTTGACCGACCGGCGACTGCCGGGTCGCCGACGACCGCCGCGTCAGCCCGTGGTGACCAGCGGCTCGTGCACGCCGACCGACCGCCACCACGCCTGCCAGCGCGCGGCGACCTCGGCGAACTCGTCGTCCTGCACCCCGTACACGGACAGCACGGCGGTCACCGTGCCGTGCGGCGGGTGGGCCCCGATGGGCGTCTCGAGCACGACGAGCAACGAGTCGCTCGGCCCGTGCAGCCGCACCCCCACCTGGTGGTCGGTCTTGTAGAGCAGCGTGCCGCCGAGCATCGACCCGTCCGGACGCTGCGCCTGCAGGTGCCCCCGACGGGCACACCGCGCACGCCGTGCAGCCCGAGCCGGTCGAGCAGGCGCGTGCGGCGCTCACCGGCGTCGGCGTCCTGCACGACGAGCGTGCGGCGGTCCTGGCCGGGCTGGTGCGTGAGCGCGAACTGGAGCTGGTGGACGTCGGCGATCCACCGCTCGTCGACCTCGTCCATGTTGCCGTCGAACCGCACGGGCAGGGCGTCGTGGCTGCGCCGCGTGACGACGACGCGCGTGCGGTGCGGCGCGTGCGCGGCCGCGCTCACCCGTAGGACGTCGTGGTTGGGCCAGGTGAGCGTGTGGGTGGTGGAGTCGTGCTCGACGTCGCACCGCTCGAGCGCGGTGTCGACGAACGCGCGCGCACCGGGGTCCTGGCCGCCGGCGTCCGGGCCGTACCACCGGCCGACGAGCGCGGGCTCGCGTAGGTGCTCCCACACCGTGGCGAGACCTGCGGGGATCTCGAGGGACACGACCTCTCGACGGTCCAACGTCATGGCGCTCACCTGCCCGTCTGGTTCGTCGTCTCGGACGCTAGCCCCGCGATCAGGTGCGCGCACGTCGGCCCGGCCGCCGGGCGACGGACGGGTCGGGCGTCAGCCCGCCGGCGGGGACGGGGCAGGAGCCGGGGGGAGGACGACGACCGCGCCGGGCGTCGCCTGCAGGTGCACCGCGGTGCCCGGAGCCGGGAGCAGACCGGCCGGTGCGGTGGCGGTGACCTCGCCGACGCCGGGGACCTCGACGTGCAGCGCGGGTGTGCCGCGCCGCGTGCGGACCGCGAGCACGACGCCGTCCACCGGCGCAGCGGGCGCGGTCGAGCGCGAGGTCGTGGGTGAACCGGCTGCCGAGGTCGGGGACGGCGTCGCGGGCGGGACGACGACGAGGGCGCCCGGCGCGAGCGCGAGCGTCGACGCCTCGTCGGGCACGTCCCCGGCGGCCGCGCGCACGGTGGCCGGCGCGTCCGCGGCGACGACGAACGCCTCGTACCCCAGGAACCGGGCGACGTCCTCGCTTGCCGGCGCGCGCCACAGCTCGGCGGGCGCGGCGACCTGCAGCAGACGCCCGGCGGACATCACGGCGACGCGGTCGGCGACGACGAACGCCTCGTCCTGGTCGTGCGTCACGAACAGCGCGGTCGTGCCCGTGGCGAGCAGTGCGGCGCGCAGGTCGAGCGCGAGGCGCTCGCGCAGCGAACGGTCCAGCGCGGACAGCGGCTCGTCGAGCAGCAGCAGGCGCGGTGCGGGGGCGAGCGCGCGGGCCAGGGCGACGCGCTGACGCTCACCACCGGACAGCGTCGCGACCGACCGTGCCCCCGCACCGGGCAGCCCGACCAGCTCGAGCAGCCGCTCGACCCGCGCCGCGACCTCCGCGCGCGGCCGGCCGGCCAGCCCGTAGGCGATGTTCCCCGCGACGTCGCGGTGCGCGAACAGCTGGCCGTCCTGGAACATCAGGCCGAAGTCGCGCCGGTGCACGGGCTCGTCGGCGACGGACCGCCCGTCCCACGTGACGTCGCCGCCCGCGAGCGGCTCGAGCCCCGCCACCACGCGCAGCAACGACGACTTGCCGCACCCGGACGGGCCGAGCAGCGCGAGCACCTCGCCGCGCGCGACGTCGAGGCTCACCCCGTCGACGGCGGTGGTGCCGGGCAGCCGGCGGCGCGCGGACGGGTAGCGCACGACGACGTCGCGCACGCCCAGCCCGCTCGAGGCGGGCCTCGGGGCTGCCGGCGCCGGAGCGACGCTCGCCGCCGTCGTCGGGACGCCCGTCGTCGGGACGCCCGTCGTCGGGACGCCCGTCGTCCTCGTGCTCCCCGTGGTCACCACTCGCCTCCCTCTCCCGCGCGGCGCAGCCGCTCGCACACCGCGACGACGCCCGCCGTCAGCACCGCGAGCACAACCGACGCGGCCAGCGCCGCACCGTACGACTCGGGCCCGGGCCGGCCGATGAGCCGGAAGATCACGACGGGCAGCGTGGGCCGGTCGGGCCGCGCGAGGAACGACGTCGCGCCGAACTCCCCGAGTGATGCGGCGAACGCGAACCCCACGGCGAGCCCGAGCGCCCGCCCGGCCAGGGCGAGGTCGACCGAGCGCAGCACGCGTCCGGGTGCGGCGCCGAGCGTCGCGGCGGCCTCGCGCAGCCGCGGGTCGATGGCGCGCAGCACGGGCAGCACGGTCCGCACGACGAGCGGGACGGCGACGACGGCCTGCGCGACCGGCACGAGCAGCGGCGACCGGCGCAGGTCCAGGTCCAGCCCGAACGGCTGGTGCATCGCGAGCAGGAACCCGAACCCGACGGTCACGGCGGACACCCCGAGCGGCAGCATGAACAGCGCGTCCATCCCGGCCACGGCGCGGCGCGCGGCCGGCCGGCGCGGGCGGCGGGACACGACGAGCGCGACGAGCCCGCCGACGAGCAGCGCGAGGAGCGTCGCGTCGACGGCGGTGCGCAGCGACGTGAGCGCGGCCTGCCAGACGGTCACGGTGACGCCGCCGCGCACGCTGGACAGCGCGACGTAGTGGTCGAGCCCCCAGCGGTCGCCGACGCGCAGCGAGCGGACGACGAGGTTCACCAGCGGCAGCGCGAGGAGCACGACGACGAGCGCGGTGACGAGGGCCGCGGCACGCTCGAGCCCCAGCCCGTCGTCGCGGGGCTCGCCGACGCGGCGGCGCAGCCGCAGGGGCCGTACGGCGGTCTCCGTGCTCGCGAGCGGGAGCGCGCGCTCACGCCGTGCGCGGGCCCGGTTCGCGGCGAGCAGCGCGACCACGACGACGAGGAGCTGCACCACGGACAGCACGGCGGCGGCGCGCAGGTCGAGGAACTGGGTGGTCTGCACCCAGATCTCGGTCTCGACGGTGCCGTAGCGCAGCCCGCCGAGCACCAGCACGGTGCCGAACGCTGTCGCGCAGAACAGGAAGACGAGCGACGCGGCGGACGCGATCGCGGGCGTCAGCGCGGGCAGGGTGACGGTGCGGAAGGCACGCCACGGTGTCGCGCCGAGCGCGCGCGCGGCCTGCTCGGCGCGCGGGTCCAGGCGCTCCCACATGCCGCCGACGCCGCGCACGACGATCGCGTAGTTGAAGAACACGAGCGCCGCGACGACGGCGGCGAACGTGCCGTCGAGGTGCAGGAACCCGAGCGGCCCGTTCTCGACGAGCAGCGACCGGAACGCGACGCCGACGACGACGGTCGGCAGCACGAACGGCACGGTGACGAGCGCGCGCACCGCGGCGCGGCCCGCGAACCGCCGCCGGTACAGCACGTACGCACCGGGCACGCCGAGCAGCACGCTGACGGTCGTGGCGAGGCCGGCCTGCGCGAGCGTCTGCCCGATGATCCGCCACGTGCGAGGACGCGCGAACACGTCCGCGAACCCCGACAGGTCGAGCCGCCCGTCGCTCACGAACCCCCGTCCGGCCATGACGGCGACGGGGTAGGCGAAGAAGACGACGAGGAACGCGAGCGGCACGAGGACCGCGACGGTCCAGGCCGCGCCCCGACCGAGCCCCGCTCCCCGCACGCGCACGCGGGCCGTCGGGCGCGCGGGCCCGCCGGTCGGTGCGTCGCGCACGGGGCGCGGGAGCTCGGTCGTCGCGGTCATGTCAGCCGATCACGGTCTGCGACCACGTCGAGAGCCACACGTCGCGGTTCGCGGCGATGTCGCCCGGTGCGACCTCGAACGGGTGCTCGGCCAGCGGCGCCCACAGCGTCCACTGCGCGGGCAGCACGACCTGCGAGCTCACGGGGTACATGTACATCGAGCCGGGGATGTCGACCTGCACCTCGTAGGACAGCAGGTAGTCGAGCAGCGCGCGCGCACCCGCGGGGTTCTCGGCGCCCGCGAGCACGCCCGCGTACTCGACCTGCCGGAAGCACGTGTCGAGCAGCGCCGAGGTCGTCGGCTCGTCGCCGCCCTCGGGGACGGTCGACGGCGGCGACGACGCGTAGGACAGCACGATGGGCCGCGGCCCGCCGCCGCCCCCGCCGGAGAAGTCGGTGAAGTACGCGTCGGACCAGCCGTCGGCGACCTTGAGCCCGTTGTCGACGAGCGCCTGCCAGTACTGCGGCCACTCGTCGCCCTTGGCGCCGATGGTCGCGAGCAGGAAGGCGAACCCGGGTGAGGAGGTCACCGCGTTGGGGACGACGAGCAGGTCCTCGTACGCGGGCTTCGTGAGGTCGTCGAGCGTCGTCGGCGGCTGCAGGTCGTGCTTCGCGAACCACTGCTCGTCGACGTTGAGGCACACGTCGCCGAAGTCGACAGCGGTGAGCGCGCCCGCGTCGTCGCCCTCGACCGCGAAGCCGATCGCGTCGTCCGCCGCGTCGCCCTGCGACCGGTACGGCTCGAGCACGCCCTCGGTGAGGGCGCGGGACGCGAACGCGTTGTCGATCCCGTACACGAGGTCACCCAGCGGCGCGTCCTTGGTGAGGACGAGCTGGTTGACGAGCGCGCCGGCGTCGCCGGGCTGGACCACCTGGACCTCGACGCCCGTGGCGTCGGTGAACTTCTCGAGCAGGCCGTCGGACAGCGCGAACGAGTCGTGCGTCACGAGGGTGACGGTGCCGCCGAGCTCGGCGGACGGGTCGGCGCCTGCCGTCCCCGTCGTGCCCGCGGTGGGGGTGCTGCCCGGCCGCGTGCTCTCGTCCGCGATCGCGCAGCCCGCGAGGACGAGCGCGGGGACCAGCAGGCCGCCGAGCAGCGCGGCCGTGCGGCGGGTGGGTCGGGATGCGCGGGTGCCGCGCACCGTCGGACCGGTCATGCGTTCTGCCTCCTGGCGTCGTCTGCGAGGAGGGGTCCACCGCCTCGTCGCACCGAGGACCCCGGCACGACGAGGCGGAGGTGAGAAGTCCCGACTCCCTACGCCGGTATCACCCGGATCAGGTTCGAGGGTCTGCGGCTGTCCCGCACTCTCAGCGCCCTGGTGTCAGCCCGGCGCTCCCCTGTCGTTCAGGGGTCGATGCTACCCGCGCCCGGACGCCGAGCGGCGCGCGCGGACCGCCCGTGGGCGGTAGCGTCGGCGTCCATGGCAGGCAAGCCCTCGACCCCCGTCCTCGCGAAGCTCGTCGGACTCGCCGCGGCCGCCGCGGCGGCGTGGGCGGCGAACCAGGTGATCACCCAGTCCTGGCAGGCCGCGCGCGGCCACAAGCCGCCGAAGGCGGAGGACCCGGGCGACTCGCAGCTCGCGGAGATCCTCGTGGCCGCGGCGCTGTCCGGTGCGGCGGTCGCGGTCGCTCGTGCGCTCGCGACGCGCGGCACGGCGCGCTTCGCGGTGAAGACCGACATCACCGACTGAGCCGGCCCCCGTCCCGTCGCCCGGCGCCCCGGCGTCAGGGGTGCAGGTCGGGCGCCTGCGTGATGCCGAAGACGTCCCGCAGCGCGCGCCGCGCCGCGAACCAGCCGCCGAGCCCGTGCACGCCGGGTCCGGGCGGGGTCGAGGCCGAGCACAGGTACACGCCGTCGAGCCCCACGGCGTACGGGTCGAGCCGCGGGGTGGGCCGCGCGACCATCTGCCACATGGTGACCGCGCCGGACGCGATGTCCCCGCCGACGTAGTTCGCGTTGTGGCCGGACATCCGCGCGGCGGGGACGCACCGGCTCGCGACGACGAGGTCGCGGAACCCGGGCGCGTACCGCTCGACGTGCGCGGTGACCGCCTCGGTCACGTCGACGTCCGACCCGGCGGGCACGTGCGCGTACGTCCACAGGGGACGCAGGCCGTCGACGACGCGCGTCTCGTCGACCACCGCGGGGTCGCTCAGCAACGTCATGGGCCGCTCGGGGTGCTGCCCGCGCGCGACCTGCGCCTCGGCGTCGGCCATCTCCCGGCGCGTCCCACCCAGGTGCACGGTGCCCGCGAGCGCGACCTCGGGGTCCGTCCACGGCACCGGCCCGGAGAGCACGAAGTCGACCTTGCTGGCGCCGTCGCCGTACCGGAACGCGCTCAACGCCCGCCGAGCGCGAGCGGGCAGCTCGTCGCCCAGCACCTCGACGACCGTGCGCGGCGTCGTGTCGAACAGGTAGGCGTGCGCGCCCGGCAGGTCGGCCGCGGTGCGCACCGGGTGGTCCGTGACGACCTGGCCGCCGTGCGCCTCGAGGTCGGCGCGCAGCGCGTCGGTGATGGCGCGCGAGCCGCCGCGCGGGATGGACCAGCCGGACCCGGCGTGCGCGAGCGACGCGAGCAGCAGCGCGGTCCCGGCCGCGGCGAGCGACGGCAGCGGGGTGCTCGCGTGCGCCGCGACACCCGTGAGCAGCGCGGGTGCGAGGTCCCCGGAGAACCGCCGGTCCCACGCACGGGTGCCCTGCTCGAGCACGGCGAACCCGAACGCCGCCGCGGTCGGCACGCCGCCGGGGAGCAGGCCGGGCGGGACCGAGCGCTTGTCACCGAGCGCGAGCCGCACCACGTGCGGCCAGTGCTCCGACAGCCGCCCGACGAGAGCACGCCACGCGGGCCCGTCCTCGCCGAGCGCCTCCACCGTGCGGTCCAGGTCGCGGTACGCGAGGCCCGACCGCCCGCCGGGCAGGGGCTGCGCGTACGAGACCTCGGGGGTCAGGAGCTCGACGCCGCGCGCGGCCAGGTCGAAACCGCGGAAGAACGGCGACGCCCACGCCATCGCCTGCACCGCCGAGCACACGTCGTGCACCACGCCCGGCGCGAGGCCCAGGTCGAGCGTGCGCGCACCACCGCCCGCGTCGGGCTGCGCCTCGAGCACCGTGACCTGGAGCCCGGCGCGCGCGCACGTGACCGCGGCCGCGAGGCCGTTGGGTCCGGCGCCCACGACGACGACCTCGGTGTGACCCTCGCCGCGCCCGCGCACCTGCGACCCCTCGCCTCGCCCGTCCAGGAACCCCGCCATCCAACCACCACGGCGCGACCCGCGAGCGGTGGGCGTGCGCGAGGGCGAGCGCGTGGGCGCGCGAGCGGCGCGCGAAGTCGAGGCGCGAAAGCCGCCCGTCCGGTGCGCGGCGTCTGGCAGAGTTCGTCCCGTCGGCCGAGGGGGCGGACGGTGACGTGCGGGGGGACGGGTTGAGCGGGGCGGCGGACGGCGTGGGCCGGGAGCCCACCGCGGCGACGGTGCGGGAGGACCTGCGCGAGGACCTGCGCGAGGACGCGCGGGCACGGCGCCGCGCCCGAGCGGTCACGTGGACCGTGCTGGGCGTCATCGCGCTGGGTGCGCTGGTGGAGGCCGAGGCGTGGCCGGTGACCGCGTTCCGCCTGTTCAGCACGGTGCGAACCGCGGACGGCGCGTCGCTGCGGCTCGTCGTGACGGGGACGGACGGCGTGCGCGTGACCGTCCCGATGCCGGCCGACGCGCCGCTCGCGGCGACGTCCCACCAGCTCGCCGAGCTGCGCGACCTGCCCACGGGCGCCCGCCGCGAGAAGGTCGTCGCGTGGCTGCGCCTCGCGGGTCTCGACCCCGCGGCGTTCACCTCGGCGGCGGTCGAGCGGACCGCGTGGACCATGGACGGCGAGACGCGTGAACGGCACGAGCACGGGCCGACGACGGTGCTCGCGCAGGTGACGCTGTGAGCGTCTCGGCGCCGGAGCGCCGTCCAGCCGTGCGCAGCCGTGACGGCCGCGTGCGCGCGCTCGTCGGGACGCTCGACGCCCGGCTGACCGCGCCCGGGCCGGGCTACCGGCTCCGCGAGGTCCACACGCTCGTCGCGCTCGTGATCGGGCTGCGTCTCGTCGCGCGCGACTGGGCCGCGATCGCCGAGCGGCCGGCCGCGCTGACCGACGGCCTGACGTTCGTGTCGTGGCTGCCGGCGGCGCTGCCCGCGTGGCTGCCCGTGACGCTCGCGGTGCTCGGCACGGCGGGGGTCGCGCTGGTGCTCGCGCGGCGCCGCGCGCACGCCGGGTTCGTGCTCGCGTGGGTCTGCTACGCGGTGCTGTGCGCGTCGTGGGGCTCGTCGGGCAAGGTGCTGCACAACGACGTGCTGACGGTGTGGGTCGCGGTGCCGCTGCTGTTCGCGCGCGTGCCGCGCCGCGACCAGGACGACGAGCGTGCGGTGGTGTGGGGGTGGCCGCCGCGCGCGGCGCTCGCGGTGCTGGCGCTCGTCTACTGGCTCACGGGCGTGCAGAAGCTGCGGCACTCGGGGATCGGGTGGGCGCTGTCCGACAATATGACGTGGGTGCTGCGGCAGGGCACGTCGCCGCACGCGGCCGGGGTCGCGCAGTGGGTCGCGGACCACGCGGTGCTGGCGAGCGGGCTCGCGACGGGTGCGCTGCTGCTCGAGCTGACCGCGCCCGTGTGGCTGCTGTGGCGCCGCACGCGCGCACTGTTCGCGCTCGCGGTCGCGGTGATGCACGCCAGCATCTGGCTGTTCCTGGGGATCGACTACTCGGCGTGGGTGCTCACGGCGGTGGCCGTCGCGGTGCCGATGAGCCTCGCCACGGGCCGCCGCCTGGAGGACGTGAGACCGGTGCGCGCCGCGATCGGACGCAGTTAATCGTTTCATTCGGACAAATCTCCGCGCGTCGCCCGCCAAGATGCCACCCAAGCGGGTCGCCGGACCTCGGCACCCCGCGGCCGGCTCTCCCCACGATCCCCGGCCACCCCCGACGCAACGCTGCGAGGCGCCATGTCCGTGCTGTCCGCCTGCGACCTCGTCGCACGCACCGGATCCCCGGCCGAGCTGCGCGGTGCCCACCTCGAGGTCCACGACGGCGAGGCCGTCGCCCTGCTCGGGCCCGCCCGCTCCGGCACCACCACGATGCTCCAGGCGCTCGCCGGCCTCGTGCACCCCCTGCGCGGCCGCGTCCGCCTCGACGGCCGCGACCTCGCGACGCTGCGCCCGCACGAGCTCGCCGCCACGCGGCTGAGCGCGCTCGGCCTCGTCTTCCCCGACGACGACCTGCTCCCCGAGCTCACGCTCGTGCAGAACGTCGAGCTGCCCCTGCTGCGCATGGGCGTGCCCGGCACCGAGGCCCGCCAGCGCGCCGCGACCCTGCTCGGCCGGCTCTTCGTCGGTGCCGGTGCGGACCACCTGCCCGAGGCCGTCTCGTTCGGTCAGCGCCAGCGCGCCGCGGTCGCGCGCGCGCTCGTCCACCGCCCCCGCGTCGTGCTCGCCGAGGACCCGACCGCGGGCCTCGACTCGTGGCGCGCGCTCGCGCTGTTCGGGCTGCTCGTCGCCGTCGCGCGCGACTGCGGCACGGCGGTCGTCGTCGCGACGCAGGACCCGGAGCTCGCGTGCCTCGCCGACCGCGTGGTCGAGCTGCGCGACGGCCTGCTCGTCGAGCGTCCCGTGGCCCGCACCTACACGCGCTGACCGCTCGTCGTCGGCACCCCGACGACGAGGCGCGGCTCAGACGTCGTCGCGCGTGCGCGCCTCGCGCAGGTCGCGGGTCAGCTCGTCGGCCACCAGCAGGTCGTTGCGGACCTTGCCCGTCCGGTACCCCGCGCGTCCCACCATGTGCGCCGCGACGGGCGCCGTGAGCAGCCCGAACACCGCGACCAGCACGAGCGCCCACACGGCACCGCCCGAGCGCAGCCGCAGCCCGAGCCCGACGAGCACGAGGACGAGCCCCAGCACCTGCGGCTTGGTCCCGGCGTGCATCCGCGCGAGCAGGTCGGGGAACCGCAGCGCCCCCACCCCCGCCGCGAGCACGAGGAACGAGCCGCCCAGCAGCGCCACGACCGACACCACGTCCGCGAGGGTGTCCCAGCCCGAACCTGCGGTCATCGCACCTCTCCCTCCGCGCCGCCGCCGTGGTGCTCCTCGGGCTCCGCCGCGGGCCGCATCTCGGCCTCCTCGGCCTCGCGCCGGGCGGCCTCCTCGGCCGCGACCTCCTCGCGCGTGCGCACCCGGCCCTCACCCTCGGGCTCGACGGCCGCGAACCGCGCGACCGTCACCGATCCCACGAAGCCGACCAGCGACAGCACGACGAGCACGGGCACCACGTCGGTGCGCCGCTGCGCGGCCGCGTACAGCGCGAACGCCGCGATGACCGCGGTCACCGTGATGTCGAGCGCGATGGTCCGGTTCAGCATCGAGGGACCCCGCTCGGCCCGCACGATCGCGAGCGCCGCACCCACCGTGATCATGGCCGCGCAGACGAGCACCACCCACGTCATCCGCGCACCCCCGCCGTCTCGGGGGCCAGCAGACCCGCCGACCGGAGCTCGGCACGTGACGCGAACGCCCGCAGCACGCGCTCCTCCTGGTCGAGCACGGCCTGCCGCGCCGCCTCGATCCCGCCCGCCGCGCGCACGTCGAGCACGTGCAGGTACAGCCGGCCGGTGAGCCGGTGCGCCTCGACGACGAGCGAGCCGGGCACGAGCGAGCACAGCTCCGCGGTCATCGTCAGGTAGAGGTCCGAGTGGCTGCGCAGCTGCACGCCGATCACCGCGCCGTGCGGGGTGTACCGCGGGCGCAGGGCCAGGAACGCGACCTCGAACGACGCGCGCAGCAGGTCCCACGCGAACCGCGCGAACAGCCGGACCACGCCCCACGGGTGCACCGTGCCGTGGAAGTCGACCGACGCCATGCGCAGACCCAGCGTGACGAGCAGCGCGAGCGTGCCGCCCGCGACGACGTTCGCGGCGCTGAGGTCGCCCCACAGGAACACCCACACGACCGTCAGCCAGACGACCGTGCCCCAGGGCAGGCGGCGCGCGCGCCGCGGGTGCAGGCTCACGGCTCCGCCCCCGTCCGCGCGTCCTCGTCGGCGCCCTGGCGTCGCGCGTCCTCGTCGGCCACGTCCGCGGACTCGCCCTCGCCCCGCTCGCCGTCGGGCAGCACCGCGCGGATGTACGTGGTGCGCAGCGCGAACGCGTTGGCCGCGCGCTCGGTGTACGCGTACAGCGGCCCGGCCGCGAACGTCAGCCCGAGCCCGACGAGCACGAGCGCGGCGGTCGGTCCGACCATCCCGAACGGCAGGCGCCCCGGGCGGGGCTCGTCCTGCGGCGACTGCCAGAACGCCTTGTTCCACGCCTTGACCAGCGCGTACAGCGTGAGCAGCGACGTGACGACGGACCCGACCACGAGCAGGTACGCGAGCGGTGTGCCGGCGTCGACGCCGGCCTGCAGGAGCCCGAGCTTGCCGAGGAACCCCGACAGCGGTGGGATCCCCGCGAGGTTCATCGCGGGCACGAAGAACAGGATCGCGAGCACCGGGGCGAGCTTCGCCAGGCCGCCGAGCCGGGTCAGCGACGTGGACCCGCCCACCCGCTCGACGAGGCCGACGACGAGGAACAACGCGGTCTGCACGGTGATGTGGTGCGCCACGTAGTACACGGCCGCGGTCCACCCCGCCTCGGTGGACAGCGCGATGCCGAAGATCATGTAGCCGATGTGGCTGACGAGCGTGAACGACAGCAGACGTTTGATGTCGTCCTGCGCGACCGCGCCCAGGATCCCGACGACCATCGTCGCGAGCGCCGCCCACATGAGGACGTCGTCGAGCCTGCCGCCCGGGAACAGCAGCGTCTGCGTGCGGATGATCGCGTACACGCCGACCTTGGTGAGCAGGCCCGCGAACACCGCGGTGACCGGTGCGGGCGCGGTCGGGTACGAGTCCGGCAGCCAGGCCGAGAGCGGGAACACGGCCGCCTTGACCGCGAACGCGAGCAGCAGCAGCACCTGCAGCGTGAGGCGCACGTCCGGGTCGATGTGCGGCAGGCGCAGCGACAGCTGCGCGAGGTTGACGGTGCCCGTCGCGGCGTAGATCGCCGCGAGCGCGACGAGGAACAGCACCGACGACAGCAGCGCGACGACGACGTAGATGGTGCCCGCGCGGATCCGGTCGCGCGTGCCGCCGAGCGTGATGAGCACGAACGACGCCGCGAGCAGGATCTCGAAGCCGACGTAGATGTTGAACAGGTCGCCCGAGAGGAACGCGTTCGCGACGCCCGCCGCGAGCACGAGGAACGTCGGGTGGTAGATCGAGACGGGTGCGGACTCCTCGTCGTCGTCCCGGCCCTGCGCGAGCGAGTACAGCAGGACGCACAGCGTCACGGCCGACGAGATCGTCAGCATGAGCGACGAGAGCCGGTCGGCCACCAGGTTGATGCCCACGGGCGCGGCCCACCCGCCGACGTCGACCACGAGCGGGCCGTCGTCCGCGAGCACGAGCAGCGCGACGGACGCGAGGAGCACGAGCGCGAGCGCGGTCACCGAGACCACGGGCTGCACTCGCGGGCGGCGGTACATCGCGAGCGTCAGGCCCGCGCTGAACAGCGGGATGACGACCGGCAGCGGCACGATCCAGGTCCAGTCGGTCACGGTGTCACCCCCTGTTCGCGGCGCGGTTCCTGGCCGGGCGCGGCTCCCTCGTCGGTCTCGTCGCGGGCCTCCTCGGCCTCCTCGTCGAGCGACTGCGCGGTCGCCTCGGTGTCGGCGTCGGTGACCGCGCGTTCGTCGATCGCCGCGAGGCGCGCGATGCGCCGGTCCTCGACGTCGTCCTGCACCTCGTCGTGCCGCTGCAGCTGCCACGACCGGTACGCCATCGCGAGCAGGAACGCGGTCATGCCGAGCGTGATGACGATCGCGGTGAGGACCATCGCCTGCGGGAGCGGGTCGCTCATCTGCCCCTCGGCGGCCGTCCCCACGATCGGCGGCCGTCCCGCGCGGCCACCCGCGACGAGGAACAGCAGGTTCGCGCCGTTGCCGAGCAGGATCACGCCGATCAGGACGCGCGACAGCGACCGTTCGAGCAGCAGGTACACGCCCGCCGCGAACAGCACGCCGATCGCGACGACGAGCGTCAGGTTGGGGGTCATGTCGATCACCGGCGCTCACCCGCCTCGCTGAGCAGGTCCGTGCCCTCGGCGAACGCGGGGTCCTCGCCGGTCTCGGCCCGGCGGTCCAGCTCCGCGCCGAGCGAGCGCAGGATGTCCAGGACGAGCCCGACGACGACGAGGTACACGCCGATGTCGAAGAACAGGCTGGTCACCAGGTGCACGTGCCCGATCACCGGCACGTGGAAGTCGATGATCCAGGACCGCAGCACGGACCCGCCGACGACGAGCCCGACCAGCCCCACGCCCGCGGACAGGAACAGCCCGGTGCCGAGCAGCAGACCCGGCTGCACGGGCGCGGCCTCGCCGAGCTCGTACCGCCCGCCGGCGAGGTAGCGCACGATCAGCGCGATGCCCGTCACGAGGCCCGCGGCGAACCCGCCACCCGGTGCGTTGTGCCCGCTGAACAGCAGGAACACCGAGTAGACGACCATCGTGTGGAACAGCAGCCGCACGACGACCTCGAAGATCACCGACCGGCGCTGGGGCGCGAGCGTCGCGACCGCGCTCAGCCACACCCGGTTGGTCGCGGGCGCGTCGACCCGCGCCTGGTCGGTGCCGCGGCGCAGCGCGGCCATCGGGTCGGTGCCCGCCCACACCTTGTGCTCGTTGATGGCCTCCTTGGCGCGGAAGATCTGCCCCGTGCGGCGCGAGAGGAACACGAGCGACGCGACGCCCGTCGCGGCCACCAGCAGCACCGAGATCTCGCCCATGGTGTCCCACGCGCGGATGTCCACCAGCGTGACGTTGACGATGTTCTTGCCGCCGCCCCAGCTGACGGCCTCGTCGGCGAAGTGCTCGGTCACGGGCGCGTGCACGCGGGCCCACGGTGCGACGAGCGCGACACCCGCGACGGTCAGCCCGACCGCGAGGCCCAGCGCGAGCCGCAGCCAGCGCGACGCGGCGAGCGGCCGGTCGGAGAAGTACGGCGGGATGCGGCGCAGCACGAGCACGAACACGACGAGCGTGACGGTCTCGGTGAGCACCTGCGTGAGCGCGAGGTCCGGCGCACCCTGCAGCAGGAACAGGCCGGCGACGGCGTAGCCGCCGATGCCGAGCAGGATCACGGCCTTGAGCCGGCGGCGCGCCCGCGCGACGAGCACCGCGGACACGACCGCGGCCGCCGCGAACAGGACCTGCCCGGGGTGGTCCCACGCACGCACGGCCTGCGGCCACCGGCCGCCCGCGAGCAGGCTCGCGCCCACGCCGACGACGAACACGACCAGCACGATGCCGAGGTAGAGCGGCAGCGACCCGCGCTGCGTGGTCGCGGTGACGTCGGCCGCCACGTCGTCGAGGCGGCGCATCGAGCGTCGGTAGAGGTGGTCCGCGTCCGGGCCGCGGTAGGTGAGGCGGCTCTGCAGCACCTCGACGCGCTCGCGCACCGCGAACAGCGCGGCGCCCGAGCCGAGGATCACGAGCGTGAGGACGAACGTGGGTGTGAACCCGGCCCACAGCGCGAGGTGCCCCGGCTCGCCCGCGGGCAGCGTCGCCGCGTACGGCTGGAGCAGGTGCTCACCGAGGTGCGGCAGGAGCGCTGCGACGAGGCCGAGCAGCGCCAGGACCATCGCGGGCCACACGAGCAGCAGCGACGGGTGGGAGATCGCGGCGGGCTCGGCGTCCGGCTGGGTCGCGACCCGGCTCGTCGCACCCGGCCCACGCGCACCGTCCGCGTCCTTCGCGGCGGCGGCGGCCGCGAGCGCGGACTCGGGGATGACGGCCTTCTTCGTCGCGAACGCGCCCCACCACAGCCGCAACCCGTACGCGACCGTCAGGGCCGAGCCGATCGCGACGCTGACGAGCACCACCACGCCGACCGTGCCGTCCTCGAGGTGCTCGATCCCCTCGAGCCCGGCCTCCTTGGCGACGTACCCCGCGAACGGCGGCAGGCCGATCATGCTCGCGGTGCCGAGCGCGCCCGCGAGCGCCGTGAGCTTGAGCTCGCGCCCCACCCCGGACAGCCGCCGCAGGTCACGCGTGCCGGTCGCGGCGTCGACCACGCCGACGACGAGGAACAGCGTCGCCTTGAACATCGCGTGCGCGCCGAGCATCGCCAGGCCCGCGAGCGCGGTCGCCTGCGTGCCGAGCCCGACGAGCAGCGTGATGAGGCCGAGCTGCGAGACGGTGCCGAACGCGAGCACGAGCTTGAGGTCGTGCTGGCGCAGCGCGCGGTAGCCGCCCAGCAGGAGCGTGCCGCAGCCGAGCACGACGATCGTCCAGCGCCACAGCGTGTGGTGGGAGTACGCGGGCGCGAACCGTGCGACCAGGTACACCCCGGCCTTCACCATGGCCGCGGCGTGCAGGTACGCCGAGACGGGGGTGGGTGCGGCCATCGCGGCGGGCAGCCAGAAGTGGAACGGGATCAGCGCGGACTTCGTCGCGGCACCCGCGAGCAGGCACGCGATCGCCGCGGTGGCGACCGTGCCGCCCGGCGGGTCCGTGATCACCTCGCTCAGCCGGTACGTCCCCGCGGTCTCGCCCAGCAGGACCACGCCGACGAGCATCGCGAGCCCGCCCGCGGTGGTGATGACGATCGCCTGCATCGCGGCGCGACGGCTCGCCTTGCGGTCGCTGTAGTGCCCGATCAGCAGGTAGGAGGTGACCGTGGTCAGCTCCCAGAAGATGAACAGCAGGATCATGTCGTCGGACGTGACGAGCCCGAGCATCGCGCCGGCGAACGCGAGGAACATGCCGCCGAACCGGCCGAGCCCCTGCGCGGACGCCGAGAAGTACGCCGCGCAGTAGACGAGCACGAGCGCACCGACGCCGCCGACGACGAGCGTCATGAGCCAGGACAGCGTGTCGAGGCGGAACGTCAGCTCGAGCCCGAGCTGGCCGACCCACTCGACGCTCTCCACGGGCCCTTTGCCCGCCCGCACCTGCGACGTCCAGCTGAGCGCCCACACCGCGGCGGACGCCGGGGCGAGCGCGAGGGCCCAGAACGCCTTGCGACCCCACAGCCGGACGAGCGTGGGCGCGGCGAGGGCTGCTGCGAGGTGGATGACGAGCAGCAGCAGCACGCGGGCGGGCTCCGTCCTGTCGGGGCGCATCACCGCCGTCCGGATCGTTTCGGACGACGCCGTGCGTGGGCAGGGGATCGGTCAAGACTCTACCAACGCCTCGCCCCCGAGTGGCTGGCGGACGGCCGGGCAGCCGTGTGACATGGACCCTCCCCGCGCGCCCCGGGGGCGGTCGGTAGGTTGTGCGGCGTGAACGGGGTGCAGTGGGTGGGGGTCGTGGTCGTCGTGGTGGCGACCGTCGCCGGCGTGTGGTCGTTCGCGCGCGGGGTCACGACGATCGTGCGCACGGTGGGCGTGGGGCGGCCCGCACCGGGGCGCCTGGCGCCCGTCGGCACCCGCCTGGTGACCCTGGCGCGCGAGGTGCTCGGGCACGGGCGCTTCCAGCACCGGCCCGTGGTGCGCGCGGCGCACTGGGTCGTCATGGTCTCGTTCCCCGTCCTGTTCGTGACGGTCGCGACCGCGTACGTGCAGGTCGTCGACCCTTCCGGCGCGCTCCCGCTCGTCGGGCACCTGTGGCCGCTCGAGTGGGCGGTCGAGGCGCTCGCGTGGACGTCGCTCGTCGGGATCGTCGCGCTGTTCGTCCTGCGCCTGCGGATCCGGCCGCGCACCACGCAGCCGCTCGCCCAGCAGCGTCGCTCGCGGTTCTTCGGCTCGACGCAGTGGCAGGCGTTCTACGTCGAGGCCACGATCGCCGCGGTCGTCGTCGCCGTGATCGCGTTGCGCGGCCTGGAGTACGCGCTGCAGGCGGCGGCCGGCGAGGGCACGGCGAGCGCGCTGCACTTCCCGCTCACCGCCTGGCTCGGGCAGCTGTGGCAGGGCGCGTCGACGAGCGCGCTGGAGACCGCGGTCGTCGTGCTGGCCACCGTGAAGATCCTGGTCTCGATGGCGTGGCTCGTGGTCATCGGCCTGCAGCCGACCATGGGCGTCGCGTGGCACCGGTTCCTCGCGCTCGTCAACGTGTACGCGCGCCGCGAGCCCGACGGCACGCCCGCGCTCGGCCCGCTGCAGCCGCTCACGCTGGCCGACGGCACCCCGGTGGACCTCGCGGCCCTCGAGGACCTGCCCGACGACGCGCGCCTGGGCGTCGGCGCGATCGAGGACTTCACGTGGAAGGGCCTGCTCGACTTCTCGACGTGCACGGAGTGCGGCCGCTGCCAGGACCAGTGCCCCGCGTGGGCCACGGGCAAGCCGCTGTCCCCCAAGCTCGTGACGCTCGCACTGCGCGACCACGCCGCCGCGACCGCCCCGTACCTGCGCGCACCGGACGGCACGCGCACCACCGACGACGAGCACGCGGGCCTCGACCTCATCGGCACGGGCGTGATCGACCCCGACGCGCTGTGGGCGTGCACCTCGTGCGGCGCGTGCGTCCAGCAGTGCCCGGTGGACATCGAGCACGTCGACGCGATCGTCGACATGCGGCGCTACCAGGTGCTCATGGAGTCCGCGTTCCCCAAGGAGCTCGGCGGCACGTTCACCAAGCTCGAGCGCCAGGGCAACCCGTGGGGTCTGCCCGCCCGCGCACGCCTCGACTGGGCCAAGGGACTCGACTTCTCGGTGCCCGTCGTCGGGGCGGACGTCGAGTCCGCCGCGGACGTCGACTACCTGTTCTGGGTCGGGTGCGCCGGGGCGTACGAGGACCGCGCCAAGCGCACGACGAGGGCCGTGGTCGAGCTCCTGCACGCCGCGGGGGTGTCGTTCGCGGTGCTCGGCGACGGCGAGACCTGCACGGGCGACCCCGCCCGGCGCGCGGGCAACGAGCTGCTCTACCAGATGCTCGCCGCGCAGAACGTCGAGGTGCTCAACGAGGTGGGCGCGACGCGCATCGTCGTGACCTGCGCCCACTGCTTCAACACCATCAGCCGCGAGTACCCGCAGCTCGGCGGCCGGTACGAGGTCGTGCACCACACCGTGCTGCTGGACCGGCTCGTCTCCGACGGCCGCCTGACGCTGCTGCCCGCCGACGACGAGCGCACCGTGACCTACCACGACCCCTGCTTCCTGGGCCGGCACAACCAGGTCTACTCCCCGCCGCGCGAGCTGCTCGGGGCGATCCCCGGCGTCACCGTGGCGGAGATGCCGCGCTCCGGTGCGGACTCGTTCTGCTGCGGCGCGGGCGGCGCGCGCGTGTGGATGGAGGAGTCCATCGGCACGCGCATCTCGACCACCCGCGCGACCGAGGCGCTCGGCACCGGCGCGGACATCATCGCCACCGCGTGCCCCTACTGCACGGTCATGCTCACCGACGGCGTCGCCGCCGCCCGCGCCTCCGACGCGGGCTCGTCGTCGGGCGCGCAGTCCGGCACCCAGGTGGGCGTCCCGGAGGTCGCCGACATCGCCGTCCTCCTCCGCGACCGCCTCGCCGCCCCCGCGCCCTGAACACCTCTAGGTGTCAGCGGTGGCGACCGCTGACACGGCATGGCGTGCTCCGATCCTGTTTCGCCTGGCAACATTCACGGCGCGTGCTCTTGACGGCTAGTCTCACGCCGTGACGACGCTAGAGAAGGACTTCCCGCAGGCGAGATTCACGCCCGAAGTCGTGCGCGAGGCACTCGATAAGCTCGAGCATCTGGCGGCCGACTGGTCCGACCACAACGTCAACAAGACGAACTGGGACGAGCAGGACCGGAACGGGCCCTGGACCTCAGCCAGTCACCTGGCCGTGACACTCGCGAGCGGGGAGCGTTGGGTCCATGACTCACTCAGCGCGTTCTTTGCCGACGTACGAAAGCCAGCATCCACGGCCATCCTAGAAGCCACCTGTTGGTACACCCCGAAGTTCGGTCTCCGAGTTGATCTCGGAGAGTTCGCTTCCAGCGTTCTCGTAAGGGCCCCCGAAGTCGACACCGTCCTTGAACTGATGGAGGTGTTCGATTCGCACGCCTCAGACTGCGCAGTGCCGAAACCTCCGCTCGTCGAACCGCCCGCCCCTCGCGTATTCATCGGGCACGGGGGTAGCAGCAAACAGTGGATGGATCTGCAAAACCATCTCGAGCACCTCCACTCCTACTCCGTGGAGGCATTCGAGACCGGCGCCAGGGCCGGACACCACATCCGGGATGTCCTTGAGAGGATGCTCGATGTGTCGAGCCTTGCGCTGCTCGTGTTGACCGCGGAGGACGAACAGGCTGACGGGGCAATGCGCGCCAGACAGAACGTTGTCCACGAGGCCGGCCTTTTTCAGGGGCGCTTGGGGTATAGCCGAGCCATCTTGCTCATTGAGGATGGTGTCGAGGAGTTCTCGAACGCGGCGGGCGTACAGCACATACCTTTCCCCCGCGGCCAGATTCGCGCGGCCTTCGGAGATGTTCTTGCCGTCCTACGGCGTGAGTTTGGGCGGCCATAAGCCTGTCAGCCAGCCACCCGGGAACCGAGCTAGGCGGTTCGGCGCGGGGGCGTCGGCCGCGCCCGACATCCGGCACGCCGAGGTCAGGCAGGTGGCGGGGCGCGAGCCGCTCGGCGCGCGCTCGTCGACGGCGGCGCGAGCGCTCGTGGCGCGCAGGCAGGCGAGCCCGCGGGTCGCGCGGTGCGCGCTCTGCTGGTCCGCGGTTCATCCTGTCCTCGGGTCGGCCCCATTCCATCCCGGCACCGTCCACTCTCCGGTCACCAGATCCGCCATGCGGACGGCAAAGCCGCAGTTCGGCCGGACCCCCACGGACCACCCCGCGTACCGCAACCGAGGTCCCGCCCCCTTCCGCGACCCCGCCCTTCCTCCGGCTCCGACGGCCCGCACCCGGAGCAACCACGGTCTCGGCGGACGCACCATCCGCGAGCCCGCGACTGCTCCCGGTATGGCCGGTAGGAGCCGGAGGAAGTGCGGGGTCGGTGAGGGTGGAGACCGGGGTCAGAGGTCGTCGGGGGCGATGAGGAAGTCGTCCTCGTCGGCGATCTCGCCGCCGACCGCCGCGTGCAGCGCGCGGGCGATCGCCTGGACCACCGGGGCGCTGCGGGTGCGGGCGACGCGGTGCTCGAACGACGGCTTCTCGAGCTCGAGCTCCTCGACGAGCATCGGCTCCCAGCGCACGCGGTACGCCACCACGCCCTGCTCGGTCCACGGCAGCCCCTGGAGCAGCGGCGGCAGCGCGGTCTCCTCGGACGCCTCGACGGCGACCATCCCGTCCACGCCGAGCTCGACGAGCACGCCGTACGACTCGGCGGCGGGCGGCGCGGCCAGCATGAGCTCGTCGAACGCGGCGGCCTCCTGCGCGAGGCGCCGACGCTCGTCGGGGTCCAGGACCCCGTGCTCGAGGAGCGCGTCGCGCAGCCCGGACCCGCCCGGCTCGGGCATGCCGGCCAGGGTGTGCCGCTCGGCGCGTCCGGCTCCCGCCATGGGACCGGACCACTCGCTCGTCGGGACCGACAGCCGCGCCCGCGGCGCGGCGCGCTGGACCACGGCGAGCGCCTCGTCGGGCTCGACCCACCGGTCGGAGAACACGGTGAGGTCGATCGCGGACTCCATGTCGGGCTGCAGGACCACACCGTTCTGGCCGGTGCGCACGGCACCGCCGAGCCGCCGCGCGGCGGCGACGAGCCACAGCAGGACGCGCTCCTCCTCGCGGTTCGGGTAACCGTCCGGGAACGCGCGCTTGAGCCCGTGCCGGTCGCCACCGGGTGCGGGCCGGACGCCGCGGTCGCGGGGGCACGCGACGTCGAACGCGGTGACGGTCGTGACGGGCAGGCCGAGCGCGACCGCGTCGGCCTGCGTGACGGTGTACGGGCCGGTCAGCGTGGAGTGCCGGTTGAGCCGCAGGACGCGCGCCTGCGGCCGGGCGGCGCCGATGCGGATGCCGAGCGCGGCGGTCAGGGGCCGGGCGCGCTGGCCGGTCGGGTCCGCGTCGGGCTCCTCCCAGCGCGCGTTGAGGAACCTGCTGGCGGCCAGCACCTCGACCTCGTCGGGCTCGACGCCCTCGGGCAGCGCGAGCAGGTGGCGTCCGCGCAGGCCCTCGTCGGACAGGGGAAGACGCGGCAGGTCACGCGTCATCGCGTCACACCTCCGTGCGGTGGAAGCTCTGCCAGGAGCGGGACGCCGTCGGGCCGCGCTGGCCCTGGTAGCGCGAGCCGTAGCGCTGCGAGCCGTACGGGTGCTGCGCGGCCGACGACAGCCGGAAGAAGCACAGCTGGCCGATCTTCATGCCCGGGTAGAGCACGATCGGCAGGGTCGCGACGTTCGAGAGCTCGAGCGTCACGTGACCGCTGAAGCCGGGGTCGACGAAGCCCGCCGTGGAGTGCGTGAGCAGGCCGAGGCGGCCGAGCGACGACTTGCCCTCGAGGCGCGCCGCGATGTCGTCGGGCAGCGTGACCCGCTCGAACGTCGACCCGAGGACGAACTCGCCGGGGTGCAGGACGAACGTCTCGCCCGCCGGCACCTCGACGAGGCGCGTGAGGTCCGGCTGCTCGGCGGCGGGGTCGATGTACGGGTACTTGTGGTTGTCGAACAACCGGAAGAACCGGTCGAGCCGCACGTCGATGCTCGACGGCTGGATCATCGCGGGCTCGTAGGGCTCGAGTGCCACGCGGCCTGCGTCGAGCTCGGCGGTGATGTCGCGGTCGGAGAGCAGCACGCGCCCACGGTAGTGCCCCGCGCGCGGGCATGGTGTCAGGGCGGTGCACGCCCCGCTATAGTCCTGTCTCGTGAGACGCATGGGAGCGCTCTCGCACACGTTCCGCCCCTGCACCACCCCGCTCCACACCTGACCATCCACGGGTCGTCGGCGGCACCGGAGGCACGGCAGCACCGGTCCGCGCGGCCCGCCACGCAGCACTGCGACGAGCACTGCGACCAGCACGGCGAGAGGCACCTCCATGCGTTACGGGCACTTCGACGACGAGGCACGCGAGTACGTCATCACGACGCCGCACACCCCGTACCCGTGGATCAACTACCTGGGCTCCGAGCAGTTCTTCTCGCTGCTGTCGCACCAGGCCGGCGGGTACTCGTTCTACCGCGACGCCAAGATGCGCCGCCTGACGCGGTACCGCTACAACAACATCCCCGCCGACGCGGGCGGCCGCTACCTGTACGTCAACGACGGCGGCGACGTGTGGACCCCGTCGTGGCTGCCGGTCAAGGCGGACCTCGACCACTTCGAGGCGCGCCACGGCCTGGGCTACTCGACGATCACGGGTGAGCGCGGCGGCGTGCGCGTCGAGACGCTGTTCTTCGTGCCGGTCGGCGAGAACGCCGAGGTGCAGAAGGTCACCGTCACCAACACGTCCGACTCCTACAAGTCGCTCACGCTGTTCTCGTTCGTCGAGTTCTGCCTGTGGAACGCGCAGGACGACCAGACGAACTACCAGCGCAACCTGTCGATCGGCGAGGTCGAGGTCGAGCAGGAGAGCCCGCACGGCTCCGCGATCTACCACCGCACCGAGTACCGCGAGCGGCGCGACCACTACGCGGTGTTCGCCGTGAACACCCAGGCCGAGGGCTTCGACACCGACCGCGACACGTTCGTCGGCGCGTACAACTCGCTCGGCGAGGCCGCGGTGCCGCTCAAGGGCGAGTCCGCGAACTCGGTCGCGTCCGGCTGGTACCCGATCGGCTCGCACTCCGTCGCGGTGTCCCTCGCCCCCGGCGAGTCGCGCGAGCTCGTCTACGTCCTCGGCTACGTCGAGAACCCCGACGAGGAGAAGTGGGCCGACGACGCCAAGCAGGTCGTCAACAAGGAGCGCGCGCACGCGCTGCTGTCCCGGTTCGCGACCTCCGAGCAGACGGACGCGGCGTTCGCGGCGCTCAAGGACTACTGGACCGACCTGCTGTCGACGTACTCGGTGAGCTCGAACGACGAGAAGCTCGACCGGATGGTCAACATCTGGAACCAGTACCAGTGCATGGTCACGTTCAACATGTCCCGCTCGGCGTCGTTCTTCGAGACCGGGATCGGCCGCGGCATGGGCTTCCGCGACTCCAACCAGGACCTGCTGGGCTTCGTCCACCTGATCCCGGAGCGGGCGCGCGAGCGCATCATCGACATCGCCTCGACGCAGTTCGCGGACGGCTCGGCGTACCACCAGTACCAGCCGCTGACGAAGCGCGGGAACAACGACATCGGCTCGGGCTTCAACGACGACCCGCTGTGGCTGATCGCGGGCACCGCGGCGTACATCAAGGAGACCGGCGACTTCTCGATCCTCGACGAGCCGGTGCCGTTCGACAACGAGCCCGGCTCCGAGGTCCCGCTGTTCGAGCACCTGACGCGCTCGTTCGAGTTCACGGTCACGCACCGCGGCCCGCACGGCCTGCCGCTGATCGGCCGCGCCGACTGGAACGACTGCCTCAACCTCAACTGCTTCTCCACGACGCCCGGTGAGTCCTTCCAGACCACCGAGAACCAGGCGGGCGGGGTCGCGGAGTCCACGTTCATCGCCGCGCAGTTCGTCCTGTACGGCGAGCAGTACGCCGAGCTCGCGGCGCGCCGCGGCCTGGCCGACGTCGCCGACCGGGCGCGCGGCCACGTCGCCGAGATGCGTGACGCGCTGCTCACCGACGGCTGGGACGGCTCCTGGTTCCTGCGCGCGTACGACTACTACGGCAACCCGATCGGGACCGACGCGCACGACGAGGGCAAGATCTGGATCGAGCCGCAGGGCTTCGCCGTCATGGCGGGCGTCGGCGTCGGCGAGGGCCCGCAGGACACGGACGCCCCCGCGATCAAGGCGCTCGACTCGGTCAACGAGATGCTCGCGACCGACCACGGCATGGTGCTCCAGTACCCCGCGTACACCACGTACCAGGTGCACATGGGCGAGGTCTCCACGTACCCGCCGGGGTACAAGGAGAACGGCGGCATCTTCTGCCACAACAACCCGTGGGTGATCATCGCCGAGACGGTCGTGGGCCGCGGTGCGCGCGCGTTCGACTACTACAAGCGCATCACGCCCGCCTACCGCGAGGACATCTCCGACGTCCACCGCCTCGAGCCGTACGTGTACGCGCAGATGATCGCGGGCAAGGAGGCCGTCCGTCACGGCGAGGCCAAGAACTCCTGGCTCACGGGCACGGCGGCGTGGAACTTCGTCACGGTCTCGCAGTACCTGCTGGGCGTGCGGCCCGAGTACGACGGGCTCGTCGTCGACCCGCAGATCGGCCCGGACGTGCCGTCGTTCACCGTCACGCGCGTCGCGCGCGGCGCGACGTACGAGATCACGGTGACGAACTCGGGCACCGACGGCTCGCGCGGCCGGCTGGTCGTGGACGGCACGCCGGTCGAGGGCAACCTCGTGCCGTACGCCCCCGCCGGGTCGACGGTCCGCGTCGACGTGACCCTCTAGCCGGCACCGCACCATCGGCTCGCCGTGGACAACCGGCCCGTCCGGTTCGTCCCGCGTGCCACCATGGCGTGCCACAACACGGATCCACGGGAGAACACACATGCGCGCCATCACACGGATCGTCGGCACGGGGGCTGCGGCGGTCCTCACGCTCTCGCTCGCCGCCTGCGGCTCGGACTCGGGCCCGTCGGAGCAGGAGACGAAGGCCCCCGTGGGGACCTCCGCCACGCCCGCGCCGGAGAAGGACGACGACGGCGGTGAGGAGATCACCGCCGAGACGCTGTACTCGGCCCTGGCCAGCCAGGTCGGTAAGGACACGTCCTACCGGATGACCTCGACCACGCCCGGCGCGGCGGGGACGTTCGAGGGTGTCGTCGTCGTCAAGGGCGGCAAGACCAGCATGTCGATCGTCAGCGAGGCCGCCGGCGCCAAGACGCGCATCGTCCTCACCGACGGCGCGTACTACATGGACCTCGGCGAGATGAGCGACAACAAGTTCATCAAGATCGACCTGTCCGACGAGACGAACCCGTTCGGCGCGATGCTCGGCCCGATCGAGGACATGGGCGACCTGTCGAAGAGCTTCGCGGGCTTCAAGGACTCCGTGGAGTCCATCAAGAAGGTCGGCGAGGAGGACCTCGACGGGGTCTCGACGACGCACTACGTCGTGACGGTCGACCCGTCCGCCGCGGTCGCCGCCATGGGCGACGGGACGGTCCCGACCGACGCGGCCTCGGCGCTCGAGGACGTCGCGTACGACCTGTGGCTCGACGACGAGAACCGCCCCGCCAAGATGGTCATCGACATCGCGGGCGAGAAGATGACCACCACGTACACCGACTGGAACGACTCGAGCCTCACGGTCGTCGCGCCGAGCGGTGACGAGCTCTCGCCGCTGACGTGGGAGGAGCTCATGTCGGGCGCGGGCGGCCTCGGCGGCTGACCCACCGGCACGGACGCCACGAGGGCCGGGACGCAGCGCGCGTCCCGGCCCTCGTGCTGTCCGGCGAGCGTGGACGCCCTCGGCGCGAGCCTCAGAACCGCAGCGTGAGGGTGCGGCCCCAGGCGTGCCGCGCGTACGTCTCGAACCCGAGACGGTCGTAGAACGCGATGCCGCCGGTGTTGCGCTCGCTGACGCCCAGGTGCAGGCCGTGCACGCCGCGGCTGCGCAGCGCGTCGGCGAGCGTCGCGACGAGCTGGCGGCCCCAGCCCTGTCCCTGCAGCCGCGGTGCGAGGTCGATGTGCAGGTGCGCGGGGAACTCGTCGTAGCACGGCTCGGGTGCGGTGGGCCAGCCGTGGATGCGGTCGACGAGGACGTGGTCCTGCGTGCCGTCGCCCGGGTCCGGGACGCGGGGGTACTGCGCGCGCAGCGTCGGCCACCAGTGCGCGTCGAGCCAGCGCAGGAACTCGCGGGAGTCGGCGGTCGCGACGACGTACCCGCCGACGCCGTGCTCGTCGGCCAGGACGAACGTCAGGCCCGGGTCGGCGACCGGGTAGGGACCGGCGTAGACGTGACCGAGCAGGTCGGGGTTGCGGTACAGCGCGCTCGCGTCGCCGCCGGCGTCCCCGGTGAGCAGGCACAGCCGGTAGAGCCCTGCGAGGTCGACCGGGTGGAACGGACGGATCGTCGGCGCCATGCCCCGATCCCACCACGTCCCGCCGCGACGCACGCCCCCGTCCACCCCCTGACCCCGCCCGCGCTCCGGCTGCACGGCCCGGTTCCCGGAGCAACCACGGGCTCGCGGGAGTAGGCGGCGCCGAGCCCGCGCTCGCTCCGGCTCTGCGGCGCGGGTCCCGGAGCAACCACGGGCTCACGGAGGGTGGGGCGGGGGCGGCCGTGCGGGCGGGGGGCGCCATGGGCGGCGGAGGTTACGGGGTAGTAACTTACGGTGGCGTAGGTTACGCTGAGGCATGACCTGGAACGGCCCGGCGACCGACCGCACGCCTGACGACGCGGCCCGCCGACCCGCGGCCCCCGCCGCGACCTCACCCGTGACCCTCCCCCCGCTGCCCGACGAGCCGCTCACCGCGGGCCTCGCGCGCGCCGCCGCCGACCACGGCGACCGTATCGCCGTCGACTTCCTCGGCGCGACGACGACGTACCGCGCCCTGGCCGACGAGGTCGCCCGCGCCGCCGGTGCGCTCGTCGCGCTCGGCGTACGCGCCGGGGACCGCGTCGCGATCGCGCTGCCCAACTGCCCGCAGCACCTCGTCGCGTTCTACGCGGTGCTGCGCGTCGGCGGCGTCGTCGTCGAGCACAACCCCACCTACTCCGCCGACGAGCTCGCGCACCAGCTCGCGGACTCCGGCGCGACCGTCGCGCTGACCTGGACCAAGGCCGTGCCCGCGGTGCTCGATGCCCGTGAGCGGACGGCGGCCCTGGCCGACCTGCGGGTCGTCGCCGTGGACCTCGCGCACGACCTGCGCGCGCGCGACCGGCTCGCGCTGCGGTTGCCCGTCGCCAAGGCCCGCCGCACGGCCGCCGCGATGCGTGGGCCCGTGCCCGACGAGGTCCCGCTGTGGCACCGGCTCGTGCGCGCCGCGGACCCGCTGCCCGCGTCGCACCCCGAGCCCACCTCGTCGGGCATCGCCCTGCTGCAGTACACCGGCGGGACCACCGGGACCCCCAAGGCCGCGGTGCTCACGCACGCCAACCTCGTCGCGAACGCCGAGCAGGGGCACGCGTGGACGCGGCACGAGCGCGGGCGCGAGGTCGTCTACGGCGTGCTGCCGTTCTTCCACGCGTTCGGCCTGACACTGTGCCTGACGTACTCGATGCGGATCGCCGCGACGCTCGTCGTGCTCCCGTCGTTCGACCCGACGCTCGTCCTCGCGGCGCAGCGCCGCCGGCCCGGAACCTTCATCCCGGCCGTGCCGCCCATGCTCGACCGCCTCGTCACCGCCGCCGAGCAGCAGGGCGTCTCGCTGCGCTCGTTCACGCGCGCGATCTCGGGGGCGATGGCGCTGCCGGCCGCGACCGCGCGACGCTGGGAGGAGGCGACCGGCGGGCTCGTCGTCGAGGGCTACGGCATGACCGAGACGTCCCCCGTCGCGCTCGGCAACCCGTTCGACGCGACGCGGCGGCCGGGTGCGCTCGGCCTGCCGTTCCCGGGCACCGAGGTGCGCGTCGTCTCGCAGGAGGACCCGACGCTCGACGTCGCGCGCGGCGAGGCCGGTGAGCTGCTCGTGCGCGGCCCGCAGGTCTTCGCGGGCTACTGGAACCGGCCCGACGAGACCGCGGGGCAGCTCCTGGCGGACGGCTGGCTGCGGACCGGCGACGTGGTGCGCGTCGACGACGACGGGTTCGTCCTGCTCGTCGACCGCATCAAGGAGATGATCGTGACCGGCGGGTTCAAGGTGTACCCGTCGCAGGTCGAGGACCACCTGCGCACCATGCCGGGCGTCGCGGACGTCGCCGTGGTCGGCGTGCCGGGCGGTGACCTGGGCGAGTCCGTCGTCGCGGCCGTCGTGCTGCGCGAGGGGCACGAGGTCGACCTCGCGGCGGTGCGCGAGTGGTGCGGGCGGCGCCTCGCGCGCTACGCCGTGCCGCGGCGGATCGTCGTGCTGCCCGACCTGCCGCGCTCGCAGGTCGGCAAGGTACTCCGGCGCGTCGTGCGAGACCAGGTGCTCGCGCTGCCCGTGTGACGTTCTGCGCAGATCGGCCGCAACCGGCCCCTGGCGGGCGGGACGGGTGCCAGACTGCACGGATGTTCTCGAGGTTCGCCGTCATCGGCACGCTCGCACTCGCCCTCGTCGCCGGCTCGCTGGCCCCCGCCACCGCGGCCACCACGACCGTCACCTACACCGGACGCGTCACCGCCGCGGGCAAGGCCCTGCCCAAGCCCGTGCACGTGCGCTGGTACGAGCCCGCGACGGGGCTCAACGCCTCGACGCTCACACGGGCCGACGGCACGTACTCGCTCCTCGTGCCGGGGCGCGTGTCGCAGTGGGTGCTGGTGGCCAACCCGTACGAGGCCGAGCGCTCGTACTACGACAACTACCAGGACCTGCGCACGTTCGCGCCGCAGTACGTGGGCGCGGACGGCGCCACCGACCACGCCTGGGAGGGCCTCGAGCTGCGTCCGGCGCCCACGGAAGACGCCACGGTCGACATCGACCTCGTGCCGGCGGGGACCGTCGTCGGGACGGTCACCGGCGGAGGTGAGGGGACGGAAGTTTTCCTGGAGCGCGCCGACGGCGGCCGGACGTTCGTCGACGGCAAGCGGGTGCGCGACGGCTCCTACGTGTTCCGGTTCCTGATCCCGGGCCGGTACCGCATCCTCGTACACCGGGGTGGGACCTGGACCCCGGTGCACACGACGACCGTGACGGTGCTCGGCGGTGACGAGATCCCGGTCCGCACCGACCTGCGCGCCGGCGGGACGGTCACGGGTCGCCTGCTGCGGTCCGGCCGTCCGGTCGCCGGCGTCGAGGTCACCCTGGCGGGCACGTACTTCGCCCGCAGGCTCACGAGCGACGCGCAGGGCCGCTACCGCGCGGACGACGTGCCGCCCGGCACGTACCGCATCAGCGAGTCCGGCGACGAGAACGGGTGGACGTCGGGCTCCGGCCTGCTCAAGGTCACGTCGAACGCGACGACGACCCGCGACCTCACGCTGGTGCGTGAGGGCCGGCTCACGGTCGACGCAGGCGGGCAGGACGTCGCGCTCGCCGACGCCGACGGCACCTGGCGGCGATGGCTCTTCAGCGACCACAGCCTGACGCTGCCGCCCGGTCAGTACCTCGTCTGGACGAAGGCGAAGAGCGGCTGGTCGCGCACCGCCGTGACGATCCGCTCCGGCAAGCTGACGCAGACCGGGAAGCTGCGTGCGGACCACCCGTTCGTGACCGTCCGCGGGAAGATCACGGGCGGCGGCGCGTCCACGACCTCCCGGCCCAAGACGGTCCGCGTCTGCGACCTCATGTGCGACGTCCCGCCGACGGGCTTCACCCCCGCGCCCGTCAGCGTCGCTGCGGACGGGACGTTCGTGGCCACCTCGGTCATCCCGGGGGCGGTCTCGGTCACCGCGAGCCAGAAGGGCTGGCAGCCCGTGACGAAGAAGACCGTCACGGGAGGGTCGTCGACGAGGGTCGACGTGCGCCTGACCACGCAGGGCGGCGCGCTGCGCGTGAAGTTGGTGACGCCGAACGGCGTCCCGTTGACCGGCTGGGTCAGCCTGACGAGCGACACCGTGACCGAGTCCTTCTGGCTCGAGAACGGCTCCATCGACACGTGGGACGGCCGGATCGCGCCCGGGACGTACCGGATCACGTCCGACAGGATCCTGGGCTCGCGCGGCGCGGCCACGCCGTTCTGGCTCGACGTGCCCGGCACGTTCACCGTGCGGCCGGGCGAGAGGTTGGACCTGGGCACCGTGCGGACCGTGCTGCAGCGATAGGAAGCGTGTGACCGTGCTGACGCCCTCCCGTCCACAGACCCGGCCGAACCGCACCGCAGCGGACGCGACGAGTGCAACAATCGGCGGATGCTCTCGAAGTCCGCCGTCGTCGGCGTCGTCACGTTCGCCCTGGTGACGGCTGCGACGGCGCCCGCCGCCGCGGCCGAGGACGACGTGACCTACACCGGCCGCGTGACCGCCGCCGGTGCCGCCCTCACCGGTCAGACGCACGTGGGCTGGTTCGAGCCCGCGAGCGGGGACTACCACTCGGTGGTCACCGCGCCGGACGGCACCTACTCGCTGCCGGTCCCGGTGACCGCGTCCGAGTGGGTGCTCGTCGCGAACGACGAGTACGGCGACCCGCGCACGTACGCGCCGGAGTTCGTCGGCGCCGACGGGCAGAGCGACTACGCGTGGCAGCCGCTCGACCTGCGCCCCGACGCGGCGCAGGACGCGACGGTCGACATCGACCTCGACCTGCGCGGCTCGATCGTCGGGACCGCGGCCGGGTTCACGCCCGGACGCGCGTGGGTCGACCTCAAGCGCGCCGACGGCAAGGGGTACCTGTACGACGCGCAGCGCGACGTCCAGGACGACGGCACGTTCCAGTTCCGCGACCTCGTGCCCGGCCGCTACCGCGTGATCCTGCAGCCGAGCCGCGGTGGTCGCACGGCGACGACGTCCGACGTCGTGACGGTTCGGCCGGGGCAGGAGGCCACGCTGTCGATGGTCGGGTCGAAGGGTGGCACCGTCACCGGGCGCCTGCTCGGGTTCGGCAAGCCCGTCGCCGGCGTGCGCGTCACCATCAGCGGTGACGGCGCCCCGGCCGACACGACGACCGACGCCCAGGGCCGGTACCGGTTCTCGGGCCTGCCGGCCGGCACCTACCGGGTCGCGGAGAGCGGCCAGGACAACGGGTGGCGCTCGGGCAGCGGGCTCGTCAAGGTGACGGTGGGTGCGACGACGACGCGCGACCTCACGCTCGAGCGCGAAGGGGCCCTGGTGGTGCGCGCCCCCGACCAGCTCGTCGTCCTGGCGCGGGCGGACGGCACCCGGGTGCGCGAGCTCGACCGCACGCGCATCACGGCCGCGCCCGGCACGTACTACGTGTACGCGGCGAGCGGCCTGCGCTGGACCCGCACGCTCGTCACGATCCGCGCGGGCAAGGTCACCGACGCCGGGACCATGCGGCCGGACAAGGCGTTCGTCAGCCTGCGTGGCGCGGTCACGGGCGGCGACACGGGCGACGGCGCGAAGAAGCGGACCGTCGCCGTGTGCGACGTCCTGTGCGGCGGCACCGACGGCCGCGCGGCCACCGTCCGCGCCGACGGGACCTACCGGGTGACCGGGCTCGTGCCCGGCATCGCGCACGTGCAGGCCGAGCAGACCGGCTGGCAGCCCGGCCGGGTCACCGCCCGCATCGGCACGGCGTCGACGACGAACCTGCAGCTGAGCCTGACGACCGAGAACGCCCGGGTGCGCGGCGTGCTGCGCTACCGCGGTGCGCCGGTCACGGGCACCGTGACGTTCTCCCGCAACGACGCGCCCGGTCTGATGCGCGAGCTCACGGGCGGCACGCTCGACACGGGCGCCGCACGCCTCGCGCCCGGCACGTACCGCATGACGCTGAACGCCTCCGCGGGCAACGTGCTCGTCGGCGCGCCGTTCTGGTACGACCTGCCGAGCGCGCTGACCACGGTGACCGTGAAGCCCGGCCAGACCCTCGACCTGGGCACCGTCGAGGTCGCGTTCCGCCGGTAGCGGGACCCGCCGCGGTCGACCCCACGATGGTGGCGCGGAGCGTGCTGCCGCTGCCACACTCCTGACATGCTGCGACCCTCCGGCGCCCTGCTCGCCACCACAGCGCTCCTGCTGGGCGGGCTGACCCCCGCCACGGCCGCTGACGACGTCGTCTACAGCGGACGCGTCACCGCGGAGGGCGAGGCCCCGCCGCGTCCGGTGCAGGTCTCCTGGCGGGAGCCCGCCACCGGCCGGACCGGCACCACGACCACCTCGGCCGACGGCACCTACGCGCTCCCGGTGCCCACGGACGCGACGGCCTGGGTGCTCACCGCCAACACCGGCGCCGACGACCCGCGGACGTTCGCGCCCGCGTACGTCGGGGCGGGAGGCCGGACGGACTGCGCCTGGCAGGGCGTCCCGCTGCGCCCCGCGGCCACGGCCGACGCGACCGTCGACATCGACCTCGACCGGACCGGGTCGGTCGGCGCCACGGTCGCAGGCGCCGAGAGCACCAGCGCCCACGCGTGGATCCAGCGGCTCGACGGGACGCCGATCCGCGGCCAGCACGCCAAGGGGATCGAGGACGGCAAGGTCCAGTTCCGGTATCTCGTCCCCGGGCGCTACCGCATCCAGGCGTGGCTCAAGAGCGGCGTCGAGATCACGTCGGACGTGGTGACGGTCCGGGCGGGCGAGCGCTCCACGACGAGCCTGCCCGCGACACCTCCGGGGACGGTCACGGGCCGCCTCGTCGGGTCCGACGCGCCCCGACCCGGCGTCGAGGTCACCCTGCAGTCGGCCGACGCCGACGGCCGCTACCTCCGGAGCACCACGAGCGACGCGACCGGTCGCTACCGCTTCACGCGGGTGCCCGTGGGCACCTACCGCCTCGCCGAGAGCGCGGACGACAACGGCTGGTCCTCGGGCTCCGCGCTGCTGAAGGTCACCTCGGGTGCGACGACGACACGCCACCTGACGCTCACGCGCGAGGGGACGATCTACGTCCCCTCGGCGGACGGGACCGTCTACCTGGCCGACGCGAACGCCAAGGGGATCCGCCAGCCCCTCCGGTCCCGGTTCACCGTCCCGCCCGGCCGGTACTACGTGTACTCGATAGGCGACCTCTGGATCCGCAAGCCCGTCACGGTCCGCGCGGGCAAGGTCACCACCACCGGGCACCTGCGCGGGAACAGGACGGCCGTGGCCCTGGCCGGCAACGTGACGGGCGGCGACAAGGGGACCTGGCAGGACCCGCGGCGGGAGGTCGTCGTGTGCGGCGTCGACTGCGTCGACTACACCCATGGTGCTGCCGTCGGGAGGAACGGCGACTTCGTGGCGAGGGGTCTCGTACCCGGAGCGGCGCGCGTCACCGTCAGGCAGAAGGGGTGGGTCTCCACGGAGACCGACACGCAGATCGACGACGGGGGGTCGAGGATCGCGCTGCGCCTGACCGAGAGGCAGGGGAGCGTGCGGGTACGCCTGTACTACCGGGGCGTCCCGTTCGACGGCAACGTCAACCTGATGCAGCACGGCTCGGTCACGTCCTCGTGGGACCACCCCGCCCACGGGCTCTACACCGGGGCTGCGGTCGACCCCGGCACCTACCGCCTCACGCTCTCACCCTCCATCGGGCACACCCGCGACGACGAGGTGCCCTACTGGTACACGCTGCCCGCCGCCTACCGCGTCATCACCGTCGAGCGGGGCAAGAACCTCGACCTCGGTGACGTGGAGCTCGTGCTGAACCGCTGACCGGGCCGGCGCCGCGTCGTCGCCTGCCCGCGCGCCGTCCCTCGTCGGGGTGCTGCGCGAACGTGCCCGGTGCTGACAGAGTTCGGCCGTGCACCTTCCGCCGCTGTCCCGGGTCCCGGCGCTCGTCGCCGTCACCGGGCTGCTCGCGGGCGGCGTCACCGGTGCGCTCGCCGGCGGTGCCCTCGCCGACGAGGGCGGTCCGAGGCCGCTCCCGGACGTCGCCGTGCGGTACGACACCGAGCACGTGGTCGCCGACCTCGCCGACGCGCTGCGGGCGGTCGACACGTACACGTTCGAGCTGCGGCTCGATCCGCAGGCTCCGGTCGTCACCGGCGGCGCCGAGCGTCACCGCGACCGCTGGGACCTCGTCGGGCGGATCGACGAGGACGGCGCGGTGAGCGAGCTGCGGCTCGTCGACGACGACGCGTACGCCTCCCTGCCCGGCCTGACCGACGGCTTCGCCCGCACGTCCCGCGAGGACCCGGCCGACCTGCTCGTCGGCGCGTACGTCGACTACCTCGCGGTGGTCGACCTGTCCCGCCGGTTCGAGGAGGTCCGCGACGCGGTCGCGTCCGTCGCCCCGGGTGGTGCGTCGATCTCCGTCGACGGCGTGACCGCGCAGCCGTTCGACGTCGTCGTCGACCTCCGACGGGCGACCGGGGCGACCGGTGAGCGGTTCACCAGCGGCGCCGTCGCCAACCCGTACTGGATGCTGCGGCTGTGGATCGGCCCGGACGGTCTGGTCCGCCGCTACGCCGAGCCCGCCGGCACAGTCGAGGCCGACCTGACGGGCTGGAACACCGAGGTGCGGATCGACCCCCCGGACGAGGTCACCGAGCTCACCCCCCGCCCCTGACCCGTCCCGGCCCCTGACCCGCGCCCCCCGGCCGGCCCGCCGCCCGACGACCCCGCGGTTCCTCCGGCTCCGCTCTCCCCTACCCGGAGCAACCACGGTCTCGGCCGCCACCACGACGACGACCCCGTCGTCGCTCCGGGTATGAGCGGCCGGAGACGGAGCAACCGCGGGGTCGTCGTCGTGGGGAGGTCGGAGCGGGGGTGTGCCGCGGGGCGGCGGTGCCGGGCGGGACGCGGTTCGACTCGTCGCGAGCGGCCGCTATGCTGTCGGATGCCGACCGCGGCTCGGCGCCTCCGGGCGTCCGAGGACGGTTCGCGCGGGTGTAGTTCAATGGTAGAACTTCAGCTTCCCAAGCTGACAGCGCGGGTTCGATTCCCGTCACCCGCTCCATCAACTCCGCAGGTCAGAGACTTGCAGACGCCCTGTCGGGCATCTCTTGGACCCGTGCCGGCCCGAGACGCGCGTACGGAGCACCGTCCTTGGCTCTCACGAAGGTCACGTCCGCACGAGCATCCTGCCGGAGCTCCTACGCGCAGTGCCCGTGATCCGCGGGGGAGGTCGGTCCGCGATCGAGCCAGCGTGAGTCGTGAAGCACGCACCGCGCTCTCGACGAGCACCGCACCCTGCTGCGCCGCGAGCTCGGCGTGGACGTGGCCCCCGAGCTGGACGCGCTGGTCGGCGCGAGGCCGCTGCGGACGCGCTGACTGCGGGGATGTGGCAACCCACAGACCGACCACACGGCGACCACAGAGCGGGCCCGCGGGCGTTCCGTCCGGTCCGTCCTGCTCCTAGCGTCGAGGCGTTCCCACCCGTCCCGACGCCAGGAGCGAGGCATGAGCATCACCGCACCGCAGCGCACGTCGTCCAGGTCCCTCGTGCTGTGCGCCTGCCTGGCCCAGGTGGTCGTCGTGCTCGACACGACGATCATCGCCGTGGCCCTGCCCGACGCGCAGGCCGAGCTCGGCTTCGGCGACGCCGACCGGCAGTGGGCGATCACCGCGTACACGCTCGCGTTCGGCTCGCTGCTGCTCGTCGGCGGGCGCATCTCGCAGGTCCTCGGCGCGCGCCGCGCGTTCATGCTGGGCGTCGCGGGGTTCGGCGCGGTGAGCCTCGCGGGCGGGTTCGCGACGAGCTTCGGCCTGCTGGTCGCGGCGCGCGTGGCGCAGGGCGTGTTCGCGGCGCTCATGGCCCCGACGAACCTCTCGCTGATGAACACCGCGTTCCCCGGCAAGGACGAGCGGGCCAAGGCGTTCGCGATCTTCGGCGCGGTCGCCGGCGCGGGTGCCGCGCTGGGGCTCGTGCTCGGTGGTGCGCTCACGCAGGCGGGGAGCTGGCGCTGGTGCTTCTTCGTCAACGTGCCGCTCGCGCTCGTGACGGTGCTGCTCGCGACGCGCGGGCTGCGCGGCACGTCACCCGCCCGCCGCGGCGTGGTGCTCGAGGACGCCGCGGGTCTGCTGCTCGGGTCGAGCGCCGTGTTCTGCGTGGTGCTCGGCTTCTCCCGCGCGGAGACCCTCGGCTGGGGGCACCCGCTCACGGTCGGCCTGCTCAGCGCGGGCGTGCTGCTGGGAGCCGGGTTCCTGGCCCGCGAGCGCGTCGCGCCCTCGCCGCTGGTGCCGCTGTCGATCGTGACCGACGCGCGCCGCGCGAGCTCGTACCTCACGATCGGGCTCGTCGGGCTCGCGCAGATGGGCAGCTCGCTCTACCTGACGTTCTACCTGCAGCGCGACCTCGGGTACACGCCGCTGCGCACCGGTGTCGCGTTCCTGCCGATGGTCGGCGGGCTCGTCGTCGCGGCCGTCGTCTCGACGCGCGTGCTCGTGCCGCGCGTGGGGCTCGCCGCGACGTTCGTCACGGGCGCCGCGGTGCAGGCGGCCGGCTTCGCGTGGATCGCGACGCGCGTCGACGTCACGACGACCGACGCGGGCCCCCTCGTGGCGCCCATGGTCGTCGCCGGGATCGGCCTCGGGCTCGTCATGGCGCCCGCGATGTCGTCCGCGACGCACGGCATCGGGCCCGCGCACTCGTCCATCGCGTCGGCGTTCGCGAACACGAGCCAGCAGCTCGGGGCGTCGCTCGGCGTCGCGTTCCTGTCCACCGTCGCGGCCGACGCGATGACCCGCACCCTGACCTCCGGCGCCGACGAGCTGCGCGCGAGCATCGCGTCGGCCGTCGCCGCCGCGGGTGCCGAGCCCGGCTCCGCGCAGGCCGCGGCGATCCGCGACCAGCTCGTCGCGCAGGCCGCGCGGTCCGCCGAGATCTCCGCCTACAGCACCGGCCTGACCGTCCTGGCGCTGATCTGCGCCGGGGTCGCCCTCGCGGTCGTCGCCGTGTTCGCCGCGGACCGCCGGCACGGCGGCCGGGGCAGCCGCACCGACGACCTCGTCGAGGCCACCGCCTGACCTCTCGTCCGCACACGCACCCCCCTCGACCCAGGAGGCACCACCGTGACCGTGACGTCCCGCTACCCCGCCACCCCCGCGCAGCGCGGCATGTTCCTGCACCACGCGGCGAACCCCACCGACACGGCGTTCGACCTCGCGTTCGTGTTCCGCATCGAGGAGCCGGTCGACCTGGGGCTGCTCGTCGAGGCGACCCGCGCGGTGTTCACCGCGGCGGTCGGCGCGAGCACGTCGTTCGAGCACGGCCCCGAGGGCGTGACCGCCGTCGTGCGGCCGGGCAGCGCCGGGGTCCGCGTCGTCGAGCTGGCGCCTGACCCGGTGGCCGACCTCGACCGCGACGCGCGCATCGCGCTGGAGACCGAGGCGATCATCGCGGCCGGCCCGATCCCGCCGGGCGCGCCGGAACAGCTCACGGTCCGGGTCTACCCGGGCGAGGGCGTGCACCACCTGAGCCTGGTGGCATCCCACCTCGTCGGGGACGCGTACTCGTTCTACCGGGTCGTCGACGCGATCTCGACGCTGTGCACGCTGCCCGGCGAGGCCTGGCCGCAGGTCCTCGACGGGCTGCGCGACCACCCCGGCACGGTGCCGCCCACGCCCACGTCGCCCGGGGCGGTCGCCCGGTACGGCGAGCTGCTGGCGACCGCGGACGACCTGCGGCACCCCGAGCTCGAGCCGCGGCGCGGCGACGGGCCCGTCACGGGCACGCACCACCGCTGGTCCCCGGACCCGGCGACCGCGGCGCGCATCCGCGCGAGCGAGACGTGGACCGAGCACGGCGCCGCGACGACGTTCTTCACCGCGTACGCCGCGACGCTGCAGCGCCTCGCGGGCCGCGAGACCGTCGCGCTGGGCGTCCCCCTCGCGGGCCGCGCCGGCCACCGCGCGAAGAACGCGATCGGGTTCTTCGTCAACACGCTCCCGCTGCCCGTGCGGATCGACGCGACCACGACGTGGCGCGAGCTCGCCGCGCAGGTGCGCACCGGGATCCGGCTGCTGCAGGCGAACCAGGGCCTGGACCTGTCCGGGCCCGACGGCGCGGACCTGCTGGGCGGGGCGTTCCACGGCGTCGACAACGCCGTGACGTTCTACAAGCAGAACCTCGTGCTGCGGCTGCCCGGCACGCGCGTCACGTCCGTCCCGCTGCGCCGCGACGCGCTGCCCTACCCGCTCACCGTCACCGCGTCCGACGACGGCGAGCGCATGGAGCTCGACGTCGCGGTGGCCGACCACCTCGAGGCCGCGGACGCACCCGGCCTGCTGCGCGCCGCGCTCGACGCCCTGACCCGCACGCCCGACGCCCCGGTGATCGGCGACGTGGTCCTCACGGACGCCGACGAGCAGCCCGCGAGCCCGGGCACGCGCCGCACGGTCGTCGACGACCTCGAGGACGTCGCGCGGCGCACGCCGCACGCGGTCGCGCTGCGGGCCGGTGGGCTCGACGTGGACTACGCGACGCTCGTCGCACGGGTGCGCGCCACCGCGGCCGCGCTCGACGCGGCCGGCGCCTCGCCGTTCGTCGTCGTGACGCTCCCCCGCAGCGTCGAGGCGGTCGTCGCGATGCTCGGCGTCATGGCGTCCGGCCGCACGTACGTGCCGGTCGACCCGGCCGCGCCGCCGCGGCGCGCCGAGCTCATCCACGCGCGCGTCGCCCGCGAGCTCGACGGCCGCGTGACCGTGCTCGCCGAGCCCGGCGCGCAGCACACGCTCGCGCGCCGCGCGGACGTCCACCTGCTCGACGGGTTCGCGCTGACCCGCGGCGACGGTGCGCAGCTGCCACCCGCCCCCCGGCGCGGCACCGACCTCGCGTACGTGATCTTCACGTCGGGCTCCACGGGTGAGCCGAAGGGCGTCGTCGTGCGGCACGACAACGTGACCGCGCTCCTGGACGCGGCGCTCGACGCCGTCCCGCACGAGCCGAGCGACCGGTGGTGCCTGTTCCACTCCCTCGCGTTCGACTTCAGCGTGTGGGAGGTGCTCGGCCCGCTGACCCGCGGCGGGTGCCTCGTCGTGCCGCAGGGGGACGAGGTCGCCAACCCCGAGGCGTTCGCCGCGTTCCTCGCCCGCGAGCGCATCACGGTGCTCAACCAGACCCCGTCCGCGTTCCGCCGCCTGTCCGACGTGCTCGTCCGTGCCGGTACGACGCTGCCGGACGTGCGGCTCGCGGTGTTCGGCGGCGAGGCCCTGTACCCGCAGGACCTGCGCCCGTGGCTCGACCACGTCGGCGCCGGCACGCGGTTCGTCAACATGTACGGCATCACCGAGACGACCGTGCACGTCACGGCTCGGGAGATCACCCCCACCGAGGCGCGCACGCAGGTGCGCAGCCTCATCGGCGAGCCGCTCGCGCACCTGGGCGCCGTGGTCGTCGACCCGTTCGGCCGCCTGTGCCCGCCCGGGGTGAGCGGCGAGCTGCTGGTCACTGGCGCGGGCCTGGCGCAGGGGTACCTGGGCCGGCCCGACCTGACCGCGGAGCGCTTCCGCGCGGTCGTCGTCGACGGCCGCCGCGAGCGCGCGTACGTCACGGGCGACCGGGTGCGGCGCGACGGTGACGGCGAGCTCGTCTACGTGGGCCGCGTCGACGACCAGGTGCAGCTGCGCGGGTACCGCATCGAGCTCGGCGAGGTGACGTCCGCGCTCACCGCGGACGCGGGCGTCGGCGCGGCCGTCGTGCGGCTGCTCGCCCCCGCGGGCACCGAGCCGTTCCTCGCGGCGTGGGTGGTGCCCGCGCCGGGTCGCTCGCTCGACGACGACGCGGTCGGCGTGCTGCGTCGCGCGCTCGCCGAGCGCCTGCCCGCGTACATGGTGCCCGCCGCGATCGTGCCCGTGGCGGCGATCCCGACGAACCAGAACGGCAAGCCCGACCTGGACCGCCTGCCCGCGCCGGCCGCGTCCCGCGCCGACGCGGCACACCCCGGGACGGCGGGTGCGGGCGCCGGCGCTGAAACAGGCACGGCCGCCGACGAGGACGCCGACGACCTGGCGCACCGCATCGCCCGCGTGTGGGAGGACGTCATCGGCGCCGGGCGGGTGCGCCCGCACGACCGGTTCATGGACGTCGGGGGCACCTCGATGCACGTCATGCAGGTGCACGAGCGCCTGCGCACCGGCCTCGGGCTCGCCGACGTCACGCTCGTCGACCTGTTCGAGCACGCCACGCCCGCCGAGCTCGCGGACTTCGTCTCGAGCCGCGCGACCCGCTGACCCGACCACACGAACGGGAGCCCGCCATGACCACGCAGCCCACGCAGCCCACACCCCGCGACCACGCCCGGCCCGAGCAGCGGGACCACCGCGAGCAGCACCGAGACACGGTGAGCGTCGTCGGCGTCGCGCTGCGCGTGCCCGGCGCCGACCACCCCGACGCGTTCTGGGACCTCACCGTGCACGGGCGCACGACGTTCGAGCAGGTGCCCCGCGAGGACTCGCACCAGGCGGGGTACCGCGACGAGCAGCTCGCCGACTCCGCGTTCGTGCCCGTGCGGTCGGCGCTGCGTGACGTCGCCGCGTTCGACGCCGACGCGTTCGGCATCAGCGCACGCGACGCCGCGCTCATGGACCCGCAGCAGCGCGTGTTCCTCGAGACCGTGCGGCAGGCGCTGGACGACGCGGGCCTCGACGGCGACCTGCGCGCGCTGCGCGTGGGCGTGTTCGGCTCGTCCAGCAGCAGCACGTACCTGCCGGGGCCCGTGACCCGCGCCGGGCTGTGGGACGCCACCGACCTGAACTTCTCCGCGATGCTCGCGAACGACAAGGACTTCCTGTGCACGCGGACGAGCTACGCGCTCGGCCTGACCGGACCCTCCGTCGTCGTGCAGTCCGCGTGCTCGAGCTCGCTGCTCGCGGTGCACCTCGCCCGCGCCGCGCTGCTCGCGGGCGAGTGCGACGTCGCGGTGGTCGGCGGCGTGTCCGTGTCCCTGCCGCACCTGGGCGGGTACCTGCACCGCGCGGGCAGCATCTTCAGCGCACGCGGCACGTGCCGGCCGTTCGACGCGGCCGCCGACGGGACGGTCAAGGCGCACGGTGCCGCGGCGGTGGTCCTCACGCGGACGTCGCACGCACCCGCCGACCGCGTGTACGCCGAGGTCGCGGGCTCGGCCGTGAACAACGACGGCGCGGACAAGGTCGGGTACCCCGCGCCCAGCGTCCCCGGGCAGAGCGCCGTGGTCGCGGCCGCGCTGCGTGACGCGGGCCTGACCGCCGACGACGTGCGGTACGTCGAGACGCACGGCACGGGCACCGCGATCGGCGACCCGATCGAGCTGCGGGCGCTGGCCCTGGCCCGGGACGCCGGTACGGGGACGACGAGCGCGCCCTGCTACCTCGGCGCGGTCAAGGGCAACCTCGGCCACCTCGACGCCGCGGCCGGCGTCACGGGCGTCATCAAGGCGGCGCTCGTGCTGGAGCGCGGCGTGGTCCCGCCCCTCGCGGGCTTCACGACGCCGAACCCGCTGCTCGCCACGGACGGCTTCGCGTTCCCGACGAGCGCCGTGGACGCGCCGTGGCTCGACGCCGCTGGCGTCAGCTCGTTCGGCATGGGCGGCACGAACGTGCACGTGGTGCTGCGTCGCCGCGCCGACCGCGCACGGCGGCCCGCGCCGTGGGGCGGACGCACGCTGGCGCGCACGCGGCACTGGCTCGACGACGCGGCGCCCACGGCGGCCGCGGTGCCGGCGCCGGCGGTGGCCGCGACGTCCGGGCCGTCCGCGCCGTCCGGGGAGCTCGCCGGCCCGGTGCAGGAGCAGGTGCTCGCCATCGCGCGCCGGCTCCTGGTGCACCCGACGCTCGCCCCGCACGACGACCTCGTCGACGCGGGCGCCGACTCCCTCACGCTCGTCGACCTGCTCGCGACGCTGCGCGACGACGTCGACCCGACGCTCGAGTTCGCCGACCTCGAGCAGGCACGCACGGTCGCGGCGCTCGCGGCGACCGTCGTGTCGCGCCGCGCCTCGTCGGACGCCCCCGCCGCGGCGCCGGCGCGCACGCCCGCCGCCACCCGCGCGGACGTGCTCGCACCCGTGGGGCTCGTGCGGGTCACCGCGCCGCGCGAGCGGACCGTCTACCTGGTCCACCCCGCGGGCGGCACGACGACCTGCTACGCCGGCCTGGCCCCGCACGTCGACCCGCGGCTCGGCATCGTCGCGATCGGCTACCCACCCGAGCTCGTCGGGCAGGGCCCGAGCATGCGCGCGCTCGCCGCGACGTACCTGGACGCGATCCGCACCGCGCAGCCGCACGGCCCGTACCTCATCGGCGGGTACTCGTTCGGCGGGAACCTCGCGGCGGAGATGGCGCTGCAGCTCGAGCAGGCGGGCGAGCAGGTCGAGCACCTCGTGATGGTCGACTCGCACCCCCCGCACGCGTACACCTCGGGCGACTGCGGCCCCGAGGACTACCTGGCCGCGTTCCCCGCGCTGCTGCACGCGCTCGTCCCCGGCCTGCGCCTGCGGCCCGGCGTCGAGCACGCACGCGACCCGCGGGAGGTCCTCGAGCGGGTCGTCGAGCCCGCGTGGCCGACGAGCGTGCGCGACGAGCTCGCGCGGTTCTTCGCGATGTGGCAGGAGAACCACCGCGCGCTCAAGCGGTGGACCCCCGACGCGGACCTCACGTGCCCCGTGCTCGTCGTCGAGGCGTCCCGGCCCGAGCCGCCCGAGGTGCTCGACCGGCTCGGCATCGCGCACACCAGCGTGCGCGAGTGGCAGCGGTACGCGAGCAGCCTCGTCGCGTACGCGCCCGTCGACGGCGACCACTACTCGATCTTCCGCGACGACGACGCGCTCGCGACGATCGCCCGCGCGCTGTCGTCGGTGCTCGACGCGGCACCCGACGCGCACCACGACGCGGCCCTGGCCGGCACCCGATGAGCGGCGAGCGCGCGACGATGCTCGCGGTGTTCGCGGTCCACAACGCCGAGGAGATCGCGTTCGGCGACCGCGGGACACCGTTCGACCCGGCCGTGCTCGCGCGCGTCGGCCTCGAGCCGGAGGACTACGGGCCGCGGCGGATGGCGCTCGCGACCGCCGTGATCACCGCCGCGGTCGCGGCCCTGACCCGCGGGCTCGAGGACTCACCCGGACCGGTGCGGGCGGGCGCCGCGGTCGCCGCGGCCGGTGCGCTCGCGCTCAACGGTGCCAGCCATGTCGGGCGCGCCGTGCGCCTGCGCGAGTACAACCCGGGGCTCGTCACCGCGCCCGCCCTGCTCGTCGCGTCCGCACGGGCCGCCCGGTCCGCCGCGCGCGCCGGCGGCCTGCGGCCCGGCACCACGGCGGCGTGCGTCGCCGCGGGCGCCGTCGTGACGCTGCCCGTGATCGTCGGCTCGCTGCGCCTCGCCCGGCTCCTGCGCCGCTGACGCCCCTCCGTCGCCCCGCCACCCACACCCACCGAGAGGAAGTCCCATGACCGCCACCCTCATCGACGGGCGCTCGCTCCAGCGCAGCCTCGTCGCCCCCGCCGTCGCCGCCGCGGCGGCCGCCGGCGTCCGGCCGCGCGTCACGCTCGTCAGCGTCGAGAACCCCAACCCCATGCTGGCCGTCAACCGCGGCCTGCACGTGCGCACGCTGACCGCGTACGGCATCGACTGCGAGGACGTGACGCTCGGCCCGGACACCTCGCTCGAGACGCTGCTCGCCACGATCTCGCTCGCCAACGCCGACCCGGACGTGCACGGGATCATGGTGCTCATGCCGCTGCCCGCGCACATCGGCGTGCGCGACGTGCTGCCGGCGATCGCCCCGGAGAAGGAGCTCGAGGGCCTGCACCCGCGGCACTCCGCGGGGCTGCTCGCGTCCAACGTCCGCGAGGACGACGCGGTGCTGCCGCTCGTCGGCGAGGCCGTGCTGCTCGCGCTCGCCGCGTCCGACATCCCCGTCGAGGGCAGCACCATCGTGCTGCTCACGGAGACGCCGCTCATGGCGAGCAACCCCGTCGCGAACGTCGTCGCGCGCGTCGCCGCCCCCGCGTTGCTGCCGCTGTCCGCGCCGTTCTCGCTCGTGCCCGTCGACCACCCGCAGGCGCGCGAGCTGGCCCGCACCGCCGACGTGCTCGTCGTGAGCCTCGAGCACCCGCAGGTCGTCACGGCCGACTGGGTGCGCCCGGGCGCCACCGTGATCGACTTCAACCCGATGCTCGTCGGCACGACCACGCGCGACGACGGCACCGTGGTGCCCGTGCTGCGCGGCGGCGTCGACACCGACGACGTGGCCCGCGTGGCCGGCGCGATCATGCCCGTCCCCGGCGGGATCGGTCCCGTGATGCTCGGCCTGCTCATGCGCAACGCCGCCCGCGCGGCCACGCGCACCGCCGCCGTGCCGGTCTGAGCACGCGTTTCACCCCGGCGTCGGCCCCGGACGGGCCCGCTTCGCGGGCTAGTCTGAGGCCGACGTCGAGGGGGGATCGTCGTGTTCGTGCGCGAGCAGGAGCTGGCGCGCGTGCAACGTGCGTGCGACGCCTCGGAGATCGCGATCGTCGTCCGGGGCCCACGCGGGTCCGGACGGTCGACGTTCGTGCGCGAGGCCGTCGAGCGGTTGCCGCGCGCTTTCGACGTGCGCGCGAACCCGACCGAGTCGTCGTGGCCCTTCGCGGGGATCTCGTCGCTGCTGTACGCGATCGACGACGAACGCTGGCGGCACCTCGCGCTGAGCCTCGGCTCCGCACCGGACCTCGAGGTCGTCGTGGTCGCCCACCGCATCCTGACGCTCCTGCACGAGCACGACGCCCCCGCGACCGTGCTGCTCGTCGACGACGCCGACCTGCTCGACCCGCGCAGCCGTGCCGTCGTCGGGTTCCTGGCGCGCCGGCTCGCGGGGACCGGGCTGCGGCTCGTGCTCCTCGTCGAGAGCGTCCCGCCCGAGCTCGGGGGTCTCGACGAGGTCGTGCTCGGGCCGCTCGACGCGCGCCGCACCCGCGCGCTCGTCGGGCACCTCGCGCCCGCGCGGCACCACCCCGCGGTGCTGGACGTCGTCGCCCACCGCAGCGGCGGCTCACCCGCCGACGCGGTGGACCTGCTCGCCGGCCTCACGCCCGCGCAGGCGGCGGGCAGCGCACCGCTCGAGCTGCCGCTGCGGCCCGGCCGCGTCGAGCACGTCGTGCGCCGGTTCGCGCAGCTCCCACCCGCGCAGGCCGCGCTCGTCGAGCGGCTCGCGCTCGCACCCCGCACGCATGCCGACGACCTGGGCGGCGGTGACGAGCTCGAGGTCGTCGACGAGCTCGTCGCGGCCGGCTGGGTCGCGCGCGACGGCGCGTGGCTGAGCCTCACGCGCGAGCCCGTGCGCTCCGCGGTGTTCCACTCGACGAGCGCGCGCCGCCGCCGCGAGCACCACCGCCGCGCCGTCGAGCACGTGAGCGACCCGTACGCGAGCGACTGGCACGCGAGCTTCGTCGACCCCGGCCCGCGCGCGGCCGAGGCGCTGCGCCGCGCCGCGCTCGGGCTGCTCGCCGAGGGCTCTCCCGACGTCGCGTTCGAGTACGTCGAGCGCTCCCTGCTGCTCGCGCAGCCCGGCGCCCGCGCGGCCGACCACCTGCTCGTCGTCGCCGCCGCGTACTTCTACCGCGGGCACCTGGAGATCGCGCGGCGCTACGTCGACATCGCCGAGTCCGTCGAGGAGGCGTCGCCGCACTCCCGCCTCGTCGTCGCGAGCCTGCGCGTGCGCATCGAGTACGTCGCGACACAGAGCCTGCTCACCGCGCTCGCCGAGCGCGCGCTCGAGCTGCACGGCGCCTCCGCGCCCGACGAGTCCGTGCTGCTGCTCGCGCTGCTCGCGACGTACAGCACCGAGCGGTGGGAGCTCGTGCGTGCCGCCGAGTACCTCGCCCGCATGGACGCCCTCCTCGGTGTCGCGCACGAGCCCGCGCACACCGTCGCCGAGAGCGCCGCGATCCTGTTCGACGCGATGTCCAGCGCGCGCGCCCGCTCGCGCAGCACCGCCGTCGCCGTCCAGGTGGGCCCCAACCCGTCGTCGACCACCGCGCTCATGACCCGCGCCCGCGCCCTGACCTACGCCGAGCGGTACGACGAGGCGCGCGACCTGTTCCGCACCCTGCTCGCGTCACCCGCGGCCGTCGACCCGCTGTGGGTCGTCACCACGCGGCTCTACGACGCCGACAACGACCGCCTCGCCGGTGACCTGCGCGCCGCGACCGCGACCGTCGCCGCGCTCGTCGAGCAGGACGAGCTGCCCCACGTGCACCGGCCCTACCGGCTGTTCCACGAGCTGTGGTACTTCCACGAGACCGGCCGTCCCGACCGCGCACGCGCCTGCGAGGACGAGCTGCTCGACATCTCCCGCGGCAGCCGCAACCCCGCGATCTCCGCGCGCGTCGACGCCTACCTCGGGGCGCGCGCGCTGCACGCCGGCGACCTCGACGAGGCCGCCCGCGCCCTCATGCGGTGCCGCATGGTCTCCGCCGGCCCGCCCGGCCCCCACCTCTACCGGTGCGACGCCGACCTCGTCGAGGTGCTCGTGCGCACCGGCAACACCGCCGCCGCGCGCACCATCGTCGACGACCTCGCGCGCCGGTCCGCGGCCGCGTCGTCCCGCTGGTCCGCGCTCGCGCTCGCGAGGTGCCGGGCCCTGCTCGCGCCCGACGACGAGGCCGTGCGCGCGTTCGAGGACGCCGCCGTGATGTTCGGGCCGCGGGACAGCGACTACGAGCTCGCCCGCACGCTGTCCGCGTTCGCCGCGCGGCTCGACGCGATGGGGGCGGGCGAGCGCGCCGAGCGCGTGCGCGACGACGCGGCCGCGACCTACCGGCGCATCGGTCTGCCGTGGTGGGCCGGGGACCTCGTCGGGGCCGACGACGACGCGTCCCTCGCCCCCGGCGCACCGGCCGGCCCGTCGCCCGCCGGGCCGGGCTCGTCGTCGCCCGGCCAGCCGGGCGCACGCTCGTCGGTCGCACACTCGTCGGGCGCACACTCGTCGGGCGCACGCTCGTCGGACGCACGCTCGTCCGACCTCGTCGCGGCGCTGTCCGATGCCGAGCGGGACGTCGTCGAGCTCGTCGTCGCCGGCCTGCGCAACCGGGAGATCGCCGCGCGGCTGTTCCTGTCCGTGCGCGCGGTGGAGTCGCGGCTCACGGCGATCTACCGCAAGGTCGGCGTCCGCTCCCGCGCCCAGCTCGTCTCCCTCCTGCCCCACCCCTGACCCCCACCCCCCCCCCCCCCCCGCGACCCCGCCATCACGCCGGGTCAGCCCGTTCATAACCGGAGCAACCACCGGCTCGGCAGACCCCACCCCCGCGAGACCGTCATTGCTCCGGATCAGGCCGCTCAGAACCGGAGCAACCGCGGGGTCGGCGGACCCCACCCCCGCGAGACCGTCATTGCTCCGCGTCAGCCCGTTCATAACCGGAGCAACCACGGGCTCGGCGCCGGTGTGGGCCGGCGGATCCCACCCCGGGCTCGGCCGACCCCACCCCCTGCGAGCCCGCCATCGCTCCGGGTCAGCCCGTTCATAGCCGGAGCAACCACGGGCTCGGCGCACCCCACCCCCGCGAGACCGTCGTTGCTCCGGATCAGGTCGCTCATAACCGGAGCAAGCGCGGGGTCGGCCGGCACGGATCGGCCGGTGGGGTCGGCGCAACCCGCCCCGCCCCCCGCGAGACCGTCGTTACTCCGGGTCAGCCCGTTCATAGCCGGAGCAACCACGGGGTCGGCAGACCCCGCCCCCGCGAGGCCGTCGTTGCTCCGGGTCAGGTCGCTCATGACCGGAGCACGCGCGGGGTCGGCGGGTGGGGGTTGGCCGGGGGTGGGTGGGGTGCTGCGGTGGCGTCGGGGCTGTGGCGGGGCGGGATGTGATGAGGGGCCGGCCCGTCCCCCGACGGCCGGCCCCACGGGGCAACCTTGCGTAATCCAGACGGAACCAGTCAAGTAATCACCTCGGCGCGTTCACGATGCGAGACGACGGCCGGTCTGCCTGGGCGTACGTCAGACTCGACAGGTGATCGACGCGCTCTCCTCCGCCGGTCCCCCCGGCGCGCCGGCGTGGCACTGGCTGCCCGAGCAGGCCGACGCGCCCTCGACGGCGGACCTGGAGCGGGCGCGCACCGAGGCCGAGGCGCTGCTCGCGGACCACGGCGTCACGTACGGCGCAGCCGACGAGCACGAGCCCTGGCGCCTCGACCCGGCACCCGTCGTTCTCGACGAGGACGACTGGGCCGGCCTCGAGGCCGGCATCACGCAGCGCGCCGAGCTGCTCGACGCCGTGCTGCAGGACCTGTACGGCGCACGCCGGCTGCTGACGGACACGGTCCTTCCGCCCACGGCCGTCGTCGCGCACCCCGGGTTCCTGCGCGCGGTCGACGGCCTGCGCCTGCCGGGCGGTCGCGAGCTCGTGCTCGCCTCGACGGACCTCGCACGCGACGACGACGGCACGTGGCTGTCGCTGGCCGACCGCACGCAGGCGCCCTCCGGCGCGGGGTACACGATGGAGGGACGGCGCGTCGTCGCGCAGGTGCTCGCCGGCGTCTACCGCGCGACCCCGATCGCCCGGCTCGGACCGTTCTTCCGCGCGCTGCGTCAGACGCTCCACGACGTCGCGCCGCCGTCCGCGAGCGCGCCACGCATCGCGCTGCTCACGCCCGGACCGGGCTCGCAGACGGCGTTCGACCAGGCCTACCTCGCCTCGATGCTCGGCCTGCCGCTGGTCGAGGCGTCCGACCTGGTGGTTCGCGACGGGCGGCTGTGGGTGCGCGCGCTGGGCGGCACGGAGCCCGTGGACGTGCTGCTGCGCCGCGTCGACGCCGCGTGGTGCGACCCGCTCGACCTGCGCTCCGGCTCACGGCTCGGCGTCCCCGGCCTGGTCCGCGCGGTGCGCGGCGGTGCGTTGTCGGTGGTGAACCCGCTGGGCTCGGGCGTGCTGGAGAACCCCGCGGTGCTGGCGGCGCTGCCGCGGCTCGCGCGCACGGTGCTCGACCAGGACCTGCTGCTGCCGTCCGCGCCCACGTGGTGGTGCGGCGAGGCGTCGTCGTTGTCGCACGTGCTCGCGCACCTCGACGAGCTCGTCGTGCTGCCGCTGTCCCGCGAGCAGGACGCGGTGCTCGGCTGGACGCTCGACGCCGCGGCACGTGAGCAGCTCGCGGCGCGGATCGCCGCGGAGCCGTGGCAGTGGGCGGGGCAGGCGCGCGTGGGCGGCGGCGCGGTCGTCGAGCCCGTGTCGTCCGACGAGGTCGCGCGGCCGGACGGTCCGGGCGTCGGGGTGCTGCGCACGTTCGCGGTCGCGCACCGCGGCTCGTACACGGTCATGGCGGGCGGGCTCGCGCGGGTGGCGCACGGACCGGTGGTGTCCTCACGCACGGGCGCGGTCGCGAAGGACGTGTGGGTGCTCTCCGGCTCGGTGGGCGATGCGGCACCGGACGCGGCCGAGGGCGTCACCGAGGTCGACGCCGCGCGGCGCACGCGACTGGGTGTGTCCTCCCGCACCGCCGAGAACCTGTTCTGGATGGGCCGCTACGCCGAGCGCGCCGAGGACCAGGCGCGCGACCTGCGGGTCGTCGTCGACCGGTGGGACGACTTCCACGGCCGGCCGCGCTCGGCCGGCGGCCGCGCGCTCGCCGTGCTCGTCGTCGCGCTGCGCGACCCGGACGCCCCCGCACCGACCCTGCGGGAGCTCACGCTCGAGCGCGGCCTCGACGGCTCGATCGCCGCGTCGGTGCGCGGCCTGGGCCAGGCGGCTGCCGCGGTGCGCGACCAGCTCTCCACGGACACGTTCGGCCCGCTCGCGCGCATCGAGCGCGCGCTGCGCGCGGAACGTGCGCGCCAGCGGGTGCCCGAGGGTGGGCTCGACCTGGGTGTCGACGACGCGCGCGCCGCCACCGCGGGCCTGCGCCCGGTGCTCGACCGGACGCTCGAGGGGCTGCTCGCGGTCGCGGGCACGGTCGCCGAGGGGCTCGTGCGCGACGTCGGCTGGCACCTGCTCGACGCGGGCCGTCGGCTCGAGCGCGCGCAGCACGTGGTCGCGTCGCTGCGCCGCACGCTCGTCGGGCCCCTCACCCGCACCGTGGAGGCGCACCTGGTCGACTCGGTGGTGCTCGCGCACGACTCCTCGATCACGTTCCGCCGCCGCTACGGGGACCACACGGGCGTCCCCGCGGTGCTCGACCTGCTGCTGCTCGACGAGAGCAACCCGCGCTCGTTGGCGTTCCAGCTCGACCGCCTCGAGCGCGACCTCGCGGGCATCCCGATGCGCGCGCGGCCGACGGACGAGCGCGACCGGCTCCTCGCGCAGGTGCGGGACCTGGTCGCCGAGCTCGACCCGGCGGCCGCCGCCACGACCGACGACGACGGGCGCCGCACGCGTCTCGCCGAGCTCCTCGACTCGATGCACTGGCGCCTGCTCGCGCTCGCCGAGGAGATCGAGGCGGTGCACTTCGCGCGGCCCGTCGCGGCGCGCGCCCTCGACGACCCGTGGGACGCGGGCGACGAGGAGGAGGTGCCGTGAGCCGCACGTACGACCTCGTGCACCGCACGACCTACACCTACCCGCAGGAGGTCACGGACTCCTACGGCCGGACCGTCATGACGCCCCGGGACCTGCCCGGTCAGACCGTCCTGACCAGCCACGTCGAGGTGGACCCCGCCCCCGCGGACACGGCGGTCCAGCACGACTACTTCGGCAACCGCACCACGTTCTACGCGGTCACGCAGCCGCACACGACGCTCGTCGTGACCGCCCGTTCGACCATCGAGATCACGCGCGGCCGCCCCGACGCCGGCGCGCTCCCGCAGGTCGCGTGGGACGACGCGGCCGAGGCCGTGGCGACCGGCTCGGCCGCCGCCGCGTTCTCCTCCGACGTGCTCGTGCAGGTCCGCGAGATGGTGCTCCCGTCGACGCACGTCACGTTCGTCGACGAGGTGCGGGCGTGGGCCGAGCCGTCGTTCGTGCCCGGTCGGCCGCTCGCGCACGTCCTCGTCGACCTGTGCCACCGGATCCGCCACGAGCTCACGTACCGCACCGGGTCGACGACCGTGCACACCACGCAGCGGCAGCTCCTCGCGCAGGGTGCGGGCGTGTGCCAGGACTTCGCGCACCTGATGATCGCGGCGCTGCGGCTGCACGGGGTGCCCGCGCGGTACGTCAGCGGGTACATCGAGACGCTCCCGCCGCCGGGGCGCGAGAAGCTGCGCGGCGCGGACGCGTCGCACGCGTGGGTCTCGGTGTGGGTCCCGGGGGCCGGGTGGGTCGACGCGGACCCGACGAACGACCAGCTCGTCGACGACCGCTACGTGGTGCTGGGCTGGGGCCGCGACTATCACGACGTCCCGCCGCTGCGGGGCGTGATCTTCACCGAGGGTCGCGGCTCGAAGCTGTCCGTGCAGGTCGACCTGGTGCCGGCGGGGTCGCCCGCGTTCGAGTGATCAGCGCGGGGGGACCGCGCGGCGGGTGACCTCGTCGGACCGCACGACGAAGCCCCCCTCGTCGACGACCGTCCCGCCCGCGGCACGCCACAGCGCCGCCGTGACGCGCGCGATCGTCGGTGCGACGCGCTGACGTGCGATCGCGGACAGCGACGAGTCGGGGTCCTCGCCGTCCGCGGGCCGCCAGCGCACGTGGTACGCCCACGGCCCGTACTCGCGCCAGTCGAGGGTCGCGAGCACCGCGGGCACGTCGTCGGACCGCGCCGAGCGCAGCGTCACCGTGCCGTCGTAGTCGAAGACGGCCGTGACCGCGCACTCCTGCGGCCCGCCGCCCACCTGCGTCGGGACCTCCGTGGGCGAGACGCGCGCCCCGACCATCGCCGGACGCACGAGCGGCAGGACGTCGCGCGGCGCGAGCGGGACCGGCGACCACAGGGTCAGCCCGGGGGCGCCCTGCGGGTCGGGGACGACGACGTCGGTGCGCGACGCGGGCACGAGCAGACCGCCGGCGTGCCGCGCGGCGGCCGTGCACCACGCGCTCAGCTGGGGCGAGGCGGGCCCCTCGACGCCGTAGAGGTCGAGCGCCTCGCCGGCGCGCAGTCCGGTCGCGCGCACCTCGTCGGACGTGAGGGGACGCGGCCCGACGAACACCGCGCCGCCCACGGCGAGCCGGCCGGGCACCGCGCTCGGGGCGTCCTGCACGACGATCCCGCGGAACCGCGCACCCGTCATCGGCCGGGCGACGGGCGCCGCGGTCGCGGGCTCGCGCTCCCATGCGGCGTCCGCGAACCACGCGCGCGCGAGCGCGAGGAGGTCGGTGCCCTGGGGCAGGGCGAGAACGTGCTGGTCGGTGAGCTCGACGGGCAGCGTGACGTTCATGGGAGCGGACGCTAGGGCACGGATGCTGCGCTTGTGTTTCGTCCGTGTCACTTGGTGCGAGTGACACGTTTCGCCCGGTCGTCCACCGGCCGTCCACCCTCCGGAGCGTCTCGTCCACCGGTCGGCGCGCGCTCGTCCACAGCCCGTACGCGCGGATACCCACGGGTGTGGGTAAGCCTGTGGATAACGCGCGCCCGGCGACGACGCGCGTCAGGCGCGGACGTCGTGCAGGTGGTGCACCACGTCGTGCAGAAAGTACTGCCCGAGCGTCCCGACCGTGAAGAACGAGCCGTTCGACCGGCGGCCCGTCCGCTCCCAGGCGTCGTGCGGCACCTCGTCGAACGCCGCCGCCGTCGCCTCGCCCGCCTCGACCAGCTCGTCGGCCACGACCGACGGGTCCTGCAGGTCGTACCGGTCCGCGAGGGCCGTGGCGTCCTGGTCCCAGTTCTCGAACAGCGGGTCGTCATGCTCGAGCATGAGCGCGAGGCGCTCACCGAAGATGCGGAACACGTCCCGCACGTGCGCGCCGTACTCGAGCACCGACCACACCGCAGGCGCCGGGCGCTCCCGCGCGTCCGTGCGGCTGAGCGCGGAGACGTAGCGCGGCAGCAGGTCCCGCACGGTCGGCCCGATGTGCCGCGGGTCGACGTCCGCGGCGGTGAACCCGCACTCGCCGCACCGCTCGTACAGCACCCAGGTCCAGTCCTTCTCGTCGGGCACGATCGTGTCGGGTTCGCTCATGCCCCCGCACGCTAGCAACGCGACCTCTCGACGACGAGAGGGTCCACCGCCGTTCTCGCACCCTTCTCTGCCACGGTGCCGGTCCGCCCCCGGTCGGTCGCGCGGGTCAGCCGGCGAGGGCGGCCTTGAGGAACGCGATGTCCTCGGCCTGGCCCTCGGCCGGGGTCTCGACGACGGCGTCGCAGCCCGCCTCGCGCACCACGTGCGCGATGAGCTCCGGCGGGATGGTGCCGTGCGCGAAGCTCGCGTGCCGGTCCCGGTTGGACCCCGCCTCGTCGCGCGAGCTGTTCGCGTGCACCAGGTCGATCCGGCCGGTGATCGCGGTGACCTGCTCGACCACGGTCTCCAGGTCCAGGCCCGACGCCCACGCGTGGCACGTGTCGAGGCAGAAGCCCACGTCGTACTGCCCGATCGCGTCCCACAGCCGCGCGATGGCGTCGAGCGTGCGCGCGCACGCGTTCTCGCCGCCCGCGGTGTTCTCGACGAGCACGCGCACCGGGAACGTGGCGCGCTCGAACGTCTTGCGCCAGTTCTCGACGCCCACGGCGAGGTCGTCCCCCGCGCCGACGTGCCCGCCGTGCACGATCAGCCCGCGCGCGCCCAGCGTCGCGGCCGCAGCGCTGTGCTGCGCGATCATGGTGCGGCTCGGGATCCGGATGCGGTTGTTGGTCGACGCGACGTTGACCAGGTAGGGAGCGTGCACGTACACCCCGAGACCGCTCGCGACGATCGCGTCGGCGTCCTCGCGCGGGACGGGCTTCCTCCAGCCCTGCGGGTCCGCGAGGAACACCTGCACCGCCTGCGCGCCGGTCTCGGCGGCGGCCGCCACCGGGTCGTCACCGCGCGTGTGCGCACCGATCAGCACCACGTCGTCACCCTCGTCCTCGTCTCGTCGTGCCGGCCCGTGCCGCGCCACGTCGCTCGACCCCCGACGCTAGATGCGACCCCCGACACGCATCCACCCCAGGACGCCGCGGCTACGCGCTCGCGCACAGGGCGCGTGAAGCGGATCTGACATGTTGTGTCATGCTGTCAGCATGCCCAAGATCATCGGCGGGTCCCTGCACGAGCACCGCGAGCAGACCCGGCAGAAGCTGTTCGCAGCGCTGTCGACCCTGATGGCCGAGCGCGGCTTCGACGCCATCACCCTCGCCGAGATCGCCCAGGCCGCCGGCGTCGGCCGCACCGCCGTCTACAACCACTTCCCCGACAAGGAGGCGCTGCTCGTCGGGTTCATCACGAACGAGACCGAGGAGTACGCCGCGACGCTGCAGCGCGCGCTCGACGACCTGGACGACCCGGTCGAGCGGCTGCGCACCTACGTCAGCCAGCAGATCCAGCTCAAGCGCATCTACCACCTGGCGCCCGGACCCGAGCTGCGCAGCGTCCTGTCCCGCCAGACGCAGGCGCGCGTGCGCGAGCACGTCGTCGTCGTCGAGCGGATCCTGCGCGAGATCCTCTCCGACGGCATCGCGTCCGGCGTCTTCCCGGACCAGGACCTCGACACCACGGTCCCGCTGGTCAACGCGTGCCTGTCGGGCCGTGGCGTCCCCGACGACGGGCCCGAGCGCGAGCGCGCGATCGTGCAGACCGAGTCGTTCGTGCTGCGGGCGGTCGGCGTGCAGGTCCTGCCGGGCACCCCGGTGGCCGACGAGGCCGCCACCGCCTCCGACGACGACGTCACCACCTCGTCCGACGAGCGCGTGCCCGCCGCGCTCACGGCCTGACCCGCGTGCCGCAGCAAGGCCGCCGCCCGCACGCCTCCGCAGGCCGCGCGGGCTCGTCGGGCCGCGCGGGCTCGTCGGACCGCGCACCCTCGTCGGGCCGCGCGGGCTCGTCGGGCCGCCGCCGTCCCGCGCCCGCGCGCGTCGCGAGCCCTCCGTCGCCGCGCCGCACGCGCGTCGAGCTGACGTTCCTCGGCGGGCTGGGCGACGTCCTGGCCGACGAGGTGCGCGAGGTCCTCGCCGTCGACCCGCGCCCCGTGCCGGGGCGGGACGACGCCCTCGTCGTCGACCTCCCCGGCGACCGGCTCGCCCAGGTGCGCCGCCTGCGCACCGCCGTCGCGGCGTTCGTCGTCCTGCACCACGACGTGCCGCGCCCCAAGTCCCTGCTGTCGGGCGAGCACCTGCAGAGGATCGTCGACGCGGCGTACGCGTCGCTGCGCGTCGCGGGGTCGTCGACATTCCGGTTCGAGGCCGCGGGCGCGGACTCGGCGGTGTTCGCGCGGCTCGGTGACGAGCTCGCGCGCGCGACGGGCCTCAAGCACGACGCGACCGACGGCGAGCTCGTCGTCAAGGTCCGGCGCGGTGCGCGGCGCGACGAGCGGACCGACCCGGGCTGGGACGTGCTCGTGCGCGTCGGCCCGCGCCCGCTGTCCGCCCGGTCCTGGCGCGTGGCGGACTTCCCGGGCGCCGCGAACGCGACCATCGCCGCCGCGATGGTGCGGCTCGCGGGCGTGCGGGACGAGGACCGCGTGCTCAACCTCATGTGCGGCTCGGGGACGCTCCTCGTCGAGCGCCTGCTCGCGGGGGGAGCCGCGGGGGCCGTCGGCATCGACCTCGACGAGCACGCGCTGGCCGCCTCGCGTGAGAACCTCGAGGCCGCGGGGCTGACCCGCCAGGTCACGCTCGTGCGGGCCGACGCGCTCGACCCGTCGGTGTGGCCCACCGGCCCCGCGACCGAGCCCGCCGACCTGGTGCTCGCCGACCCGCCGTGGGGCACGCTGCACGGCTCGCACGCCGACGCACGGGCGGTGCACGCGGGCCTGCTGCGCGCCGCGCACGCCGCCTCCGCACCCGGCGCGCGGCTCGTCGTGCTCACGCACGAGGTCAAGGTCATGGAGGCCGCCGTGCGCGAGGCGGCGGCCCTGTGGCGCGCGCACCCCCCGGTGCGCGTCTACGCCAAGGGCCACCACCCCCGCATCTGGCTCCTCGACCGCGCCTGACGGCGCGCCCGGCTCAGATCTTCATCGAGCAGGTCGGCTGTGTCGTGCTCGCCGCGGAGCGCCAGCCCTTGTTCTTCGCACGCGCGGCGATGTGGTGCGCCACCCAGTCCTCGTAGCAGTCGTACGCGCTCCCGTGGACGGTGAGCCCGACCTTGTCCCAGCTGCAGATGTCGTCCGCGCTCCAGCACCAGCTGTTCACCTGCAGCTTGTCGGTGAGGCCCGTGAAGGTCGTTCGCTTACCGGCGATCCCGTTGTCACCCGCCGCCATGATGGGGCGGTGGAAGATCCCGGCGTCCGCCGAGTTGCGGCGGGCGTCGGCGAACAGATGGACCTGCGTGACCCGCTTCTTCGCGGCGGTCGTGAGGCCCTGGAACGCGTTGCCGACCACCTGACCGCCCTGCGAGTAGCCGAACAGGACGATGCGCGCGCTCGGACACGCGCCGATGATCCGGTTGACCTGGTTCGACGTGTCGTTCGTCCCGATGGTGACCGAAGTCCCGTAGTACGACGAGAGGTCCAGCGAGCGCCAGTTCGCGGGGTTCACCGCGGGGTAGTTGACCATGTTCGCCTGGAACTGGCTGCGCGTCAGGCCGAGGCGCTTGCGCGCGTCCTCGTAGACCGCCAGGCCCCGTGAACCCAGACCGCTCGCGTAGGCCGACGGGTTCGTCGACGGCGAGGTCGGGTTCTGGTTGGAGCCGCGTGCCGAGATGAAGTACCCGGACGCACAGCCGGCGATGCCCGCGCGCTTCGCGCCCGTCCCCGACGCGTTCCGCGCGGCGACAGCGAACTGACCGGACGCGTACGTGGCGTTGACCTCGGACGTCAGCAGGTCCGAAGTGCGGTAGGACGTCACCTTCCCGAGCGTCGCCACCGTCGTCCACGTCGAGCCGACCACGAGCCAGCCATGCCCGGACTGCTCCTGCCGCACGGGCGTCTGGCGGTACACGGTGTAGCCGGTGGCGCCCGACACCGTCGGCCACGAGAGCTGGTAGCCGCCGGACGCCGACCGGGTCACCGTCAGCGACGTCGGCTTCGCAGGAGCGGCTGCCTGAGCTGGCGAGGCGAGGACGGTCAGCCCCAGGATCGTGGCGGCGAGCGCGGCGATGCCGGCGCGGAGACGTGGGCGGTAGACCATGATTTCCCCCTGGTTGGGTCGGTTGGTCGGAAGTTATCGCCCTGGGACCCCCGCGCCGGGCGGCATTCGGGTGATGCGGGCGCCCGAACGGGTGGGGCGTGCGACGCCCGCCGTGCACCTGTCCCTCGAACGGACCGGACCGGACTGCCCTGCCGCGGCAGCGCTACTGCTGACGGCCGGCAATCCACTCGTCGATGCGGCGCCAGTGGTCGAACAGCCAGGCCTCCTGGTCGGTGGTCGTGCGCGGGACGTCGTCCGGCTGCACCGACCAGCCCTTCATGACGATCTCCTTGTCCATCGGCAGCTCGCGCCAGATGTCCGCGACGGTGACGAGCCGGTCGAGGCCGGTGTGCGCGATGAACACGACACCTGCCTGCGGGGCCGCGTCGAGCGCCGACAGCAGGCCGCCGGCGTGCGGGGCCATGACGTGCGCCATCTGCTCGGCCTGCGCGGCGAGCTCGGTGCGGCCGGCGCGGCGCAGCGCCTCGATGCGGCCGAGCCTGCGACGCGGGGTCACGTTGCCGCCCTCGGGGAAGATCAGCAGCGCGTCGTCGTGGTCCAGCCCGCGCGCGAGGTCACCGACGAGGTCGGACATGCCCGGTCCGGCCGCGGGGCGCGCGCTGCGGGGCGTGACGAACTGCGTGGGCAGGCGGTTGAGCAGCACGTCGATCGCGGGGTCCCACTGCAGGGTGTCCTTCAGGACGATGCGGGGCTCGCGGTCGAACCGGGTGAGCAGGGCGTGCACGAGGATGAACGAGTCCCCCGGCCCTGCGTGGCGGCTCGCGACGACGACCGGCCGCCCTCGAGCAGGTGCCCGAGGTCCGCGTCCTCGACCACGATGCGCAGCCGCAACGTCCAGCGCACCTGCCAGAACAGCACGTCGAGCATCCGCGCGGCGAACACGTAGTGCGCGCGCTGGAGCGCGGGCGCCCGCAGCTGCCACCCGAACCCGCTGCCCACCCAGAGGGCGAACGCGACGACGAGCGCCACCGCGTCCCAGTACAGGTAGAACACCGCCATCCACACGGCCCGCACGAGGCGCAGCCGGCCGGGCAGGAGCCACGTCATCACCGCTCCGACGAACGCCGCGAGCAGGACGCCCACGGGCAGGACGACGAGCGCGAGCAGCACGACGAGCGGGGCGAGCACCACGCGGCGCACCCAGCGGGGCGGGAGCCGCCAGATCGGCGCACCGCCCTGGTCGGTCATCGCCCGTCCAGGTAGGCGCCGCTCGCCGCGTAGGCCGCGTCCATCCGCGCACGGACCGTGTCCATCCGCTTGTACGACGAGAGCTTGTCGTCGCCCTTCGTCGGACCGCCGCTCGGCAGCACGTGCACCGTGACGCCCTCCGGGGCCTCGTCGACCTCGCGGGAGAACCGGTGCCGCCGCGCGATCTCGAAGCTGACGCGGGCGACGTCCGACGGCCGGTCCGGGTTGGTCAGCGGCTCCTCGATCCGCCCGACCTGCAGCACGTACACCGCGGTCGCACCCCGCCGCCACGCCTCCGACAGGGGGATCGAGTTCACGAGCCCGCCGTCGACGTAGTGCTCGCCGTCGATCTCGGTGGCCGGCAGGATCCCCGGCACCGACGCGGACGCCATCACGGCGGGCAGCACCGGGCCCGAGTCGAACCACTTCTCGGCCGCCCGCTCGATGCACGCCGCCGCGACCGCGAGCGGCACCGTGAGGTCCTCGAACCGCGTGTCCGCGCCGATCATGCCCGCGACCAGCTCACGCAGCGGGCTCGGGTCGTTCAGGTGCGTGCGGGAGCGCGCGAGGCGCGCGAGCTGCTTGGGCCACGAGTCCCCGTAGACCGCCGCGGCCGCGGGTGACGCCCACGCCTCCGCGAGCCGCTCGACCACCGCCGGCGTCGGGTCCGCCGCCACCGCGGAGCCGTTGATCGCGCCGATCGACGTCCCGACGACGACCTGGGGAACGATCCCGCGCTCGAACAGCGCCCGCAGCATCCCGACCTGCACCGCGCCGCGCACGCCACCGCCGCCGAGCACGAAGCCCACGCTCATGCAGCCGATCGTGGCAGACCACCCCCGCCCCGCGATCCCTCCCCACGGGTGGTCCGCGACCCCGCGCTTCCTCCGGGTGTGCGACCGCTGAGCCGGAGCAACCGCGGGGTCGGGGCGGGGACGGACGACGAGACCGTGGTCGCTCCGGGATCGACGTGTCAGAGCCGGAGGAACGACGGGGTCGGCGGGGTCGGCGGGGGGCAGCCGTGGGAGCGGTGAGAATGGGGGGGTGACTGAGGTGAAGGCGGGGCGGCTGCCCCGGGTGCGTGCGTCGGAGCTCGTCGGCCGCGGGTGGCTCAACACCGGTGGGCGGGACGTGACGCTCGCGGACCTGCGCGGCAAGGTCGTCGTCCTCGACTTCTGGACGTTCTGCTGCATCAACTGCCTGCACGTTCTCGACGAGATGCGCGAGCTCGAGGCCGAGTTCTCCGACGTGCTCGTCGTGATCGGCGTGCACTCTCCGAAGTTCGTGCACGAGGCGGACCCGGTCGCGCTCGCGGCGGCGGTCGAGCGGTACGAGGTGCACCACCCCGTCCTGGACGACCCGCAGCTGCACACCTGGCAGGCGTACGCCGCGCGGGCCTGGCCGACCCTCGTCGTGATCGACCCGGAGGGGTACGTCGTCGCGCAGATGGCGGGCGAGGGGCACCGGCACAACCTCGAGGTGCTGGTCCGCGAGCTCGTCGCGGAGCACGACGCGAAGGGCACGCTGCACCGCGGGTCCGGACCGTACGTCCCGCCCCAGGCCACGCCGGGGACGCTGCGGTTCCCCGCGAAGGCGGTCGCGCTGCCGAACGGGCACCTGCTCGTGGCCGACGCGGGCCACCACTCGCTGGCCGAGCTCGAGGCCGACGGCGAGACGCTCGTGCGGCGCATCGGCGCGGGCGAGCGCGGGCTCGTCGACGGCGGCCCCGACGAGGCGCGGTTCAGCGAGCCGAACGGCCTGTGCCTCGTGCCCGACGAGCTGCGGCCGTGGCTCGGGTACGACGTGCTGGTCGCGGACACCGTCAACCACGCGCTGCGCGGCGTGCGGCTCGACGACGGCACGGTGACGACCGTCGCGGGGACCGGTGAGCAGCTGATGGTCGGTGCGTCGGACAACGTGTCGGCGGAGCTCGGCGGCGGCACCGGGGCGGGCTTCGCCGGGCCCGCGCGAGCCGTGCGGCTCTCGTCGCCGTGGGACGTCGCGTGGTCGCAGGAGTGGGGCGCGTTCGTCGTCGCGATGGCCGGCAACCACACGCTGTGGGCGTTCGACGACAAGGAGGGCTCGATCGCGCACGTCGGCGGCACCATGAACGAGGGCCTGCTCGACGGCCCGCTGCCGGAGGCGTGGTTCGCGCAGCCGTCGGGCCTCGCCGTAGGCCCGGACCGGCGGATCTGGCTCGCGGACTCCGAGACCTCCGCGCTGCGCGTCGTCACACCCACGCACGCGACGATCGGCGACGGCACCGTGCGCACGGTCGTCGGCGAAGGCCTGTTCGACTTCGGCCACCGCGACGGGCGGGCCGACGAGGCACGGCTCCAGCACCCGCTCGGCGTCGCCGTGCTGCCCGACGGCTCGGTGGCCGTGGCCGACACGTACAACGGCGCGGTCCGCCGCTACGTCCCGTCGCGCACCGACGACGAGCCGGGCGAGGTCACGACGATCGCCACGGGCCTGGCCGAGCCGAGCGGCCTCGTCGTGCTGGACGAGGGTACCGACGCGGTGCTGCTCGTCGTCGAGTCCGCAGCCCACCGGGTCACGCGGGTCGCGCTGACGGGCGTGGTCGACGCGACCGTCGACGGCGGCTCGCACCGCACGCAGCGGCCCGTCACGGACCTCGCGCCGCGGGTGCGCCTCGACGTGGTGTTCACGCCCGCGACGGGGCAGAAGTACGACGACCGGTTCGGCCCCTCGACGCGCCTGCAGGTCTCGTCGACCCCACCGACGCTGCTGCTCGAGGGTGCGGGCGACGACGTGCCGTTCGAGCGCACCCTGGTGCTCGACCCGGCGGTCGGCGAGGGGGTCCTGCACGTCACGGCCCACGCCGCGTCGTGCGACGACGACCCCGCGGTGGAGTACCCGGCGTGCCACCTCAACGCGCAGGACTGGGGCGTCCCGGTCCGTGTCACCGCCGACGGCGACGCAGCCCTGACGCTCCCGCTGCACGGCTGACGCACGGGACCGGCCCGTCCGTCAGGAGGCGCCCTCGATGGCGACCGCCGTCAGGGCGTGCAGCGCGGTCGTGACCACCGGACCCTGCGCGGCGTTGGGGGACGAGCCGATCTCGACGAGCCACGACCCGTGCACCACCTGCGTGACGAGCTGCTCGCTCTCCCCGTCGGCGGGGCTCCCACCCCGCGCGATCGCGGACGCGGCCCCGTCCCGCTGCATGAGCACGGCCCACGCCGACCCGCCGAGCGTCTCGGTGGTCGCCGCGGCCATCGCGCACAGGCGCGGCACCGCGCCGGACTGCGCCGCGGTGATCGCGGCGGCACCCGCGACGACGACCCGCTCGGCCGTGACCGACGGGTCCGCGATCGGCACCGCCGACGCACGTGCCCGGGCCCGCGCGCGCTTCACGCGGTACTGCGCGATGTCCGCCCGCCGGAACAGGTTGCGCGCCGAGATCTCCCCCGTGATCGCGGTCGACGCGAGGCCGTAGGAGATCGCGGCGCCGTGCGGCAGCGGGAAGTCCGACGTGGTGCTGGACATGACCTCCGCGACCTCGGCCCGGTGGTGGCCCACCGTGACCAGGCAGAACTCGTCGCCGCCGAGGCGGGCGGCCGTCGAGCCCGGCAGACGGTCCGCGGCGCGGCGCAGCACGTCCGCGACCGAGCGCAGCAGGTCGTCACCCGTGTCGTGGCCCAGCTCGTCGTTCACGCGCTTGAGGCCGTCCACGTCGCACATGACGATGCAGACCTCCTCGCCCGACTCGAGCGCGGCCTCCGCGGCCGTGTCGGCGACGCGGCGGTTCGACAGCCCGGTCAGCGGGTCGTCGGCGACGAGGTGGCGGATCTGCTCCTCGAGGTCGACACGCGCGATCGCACCCGCCGCCAGCGCCGCGACGACCTCGGCACGGGCGAGGTCGTCGATCGTGAAGAGCCCGTTCTCCGGCCCGCGCATCGCGAACAGCTCGCCCCACACGGCACCGTTCACGACGATCGGCGCGGCCAGCGAGCTCGCGGCGCCGACCTGCTGCAGCATCTCGATCTCGACCGGGTCACCCGCGTCCGGGTCGCCCGGCTGCGTGGGTGCCCCGGTGACGTCCTGCGCGTGCGCGATCCACGACTCCCGCTCCCGGATGAGCCGGCGCAGCGCGGGCCGGTCCTCCGCGCGGTACGAGCCGCGCAGCCGCCAGACCTGGCGCGGGTCCGTGGCCGGCTCGGTGTGCAGCACGTGCAGCGTCTCCTGCTCGATGCGGCACGTGGCCGCCAGCCGGGCCTGGAGCACCTCGGCCGCGACGGCCGCCGCGGTCTGCACGACCTCGTCGAGCGAACGCGCGTGCTCGAGCCTGCGGGCGGCCATGGCGAAGCCGCGGACACCGCTGAGAGCCGCCGCGGCTCGTCGGTCCGCGCGCGCTCCGGCCGTCACCCGTGGCGTCACGGGGACATCATCGCGTGCCGGGACGCCTCGCGGACACCTCGCGGCACCCGAATCACTCGTTCCGCACAAATCGCCCGCGTCGGACCGCCCGACGAGGCCGCGACAGAGGGTCAGGCGGCGACGAACCGCTCGCCGAGACCCGCGAAGACCGCCTGGTTCAGCCGGAAGGCCACCCGCGCCTCCGCGACGGTCGCGGCGCGCCGCTCGTCGTCGAGGGGCAGCGCGTCGAGGCGCTCGCGGTACACGTCCTTGAACGGCTTGAGCCGGTGGATCTCGGGGAAGTCGTAGAACGAGACGCCCTGGTCCGGCACGCCGTAGTGGCGTTGCACCATGCGCTTGACCACCTGGCCGCCCGAGAGGTCGCCGAGGTAGCGCGTGTAGGCGTGCGCCGCGTACAGCGTGAGGTCCGACGAGCACGCGGTGAGCCGCTGAGCGTAGGCCCGGGTCGCGGGCAGCAGCTCGACCCGCGCCGCCCAGTCCGGGCCGATCAGGTGCGCGAGGTCCGACTCGATCGCGGGCAGTCGCGTCAGCTCGTCGAACACGAGGCCGTGGTCGCCGCCCGCCGCCCGCAGCGTGGCGCCCGCGTTCTCGAGCGCCGCGTAGATCGCGAGCTGCTGGACCGCGAGCGCGGTGTAGGCGTCCTGCCCGAGCCGGCCGCCCATGAGCGCCTCGATGAACGCCATGCCCTCGGCCTCGCCGTGCACCTCGCGGGTGCCCTCGCGCAGTGCGTGGGACAGCGGCTGGTCCAGCGGGAGGTGGGTGCTGCCTCCAGGCACGGAGGTCGTCGTCACGGGCGTCTCTCTCGGTCGTGGTCGCACGGTGATGACGTGCTGTCAGGAACAGTACGCCACGAAGTAAGGATGCCTATGCTCACTCGACCGCCGTCCAGATGCCGGGACGCGAGCCGCGCCCGGGACGACGAAGGCGCCGCGCAGCCCGTCGGCCACGCGGCGCCCGTCGTCGGACCAGCACTGGTCACACCGTCGGCGGCGGCACCTCCCGGTGCTCCACCACGGCCGTGTGCGACGTCCTGGTGCGCTGCGAGTTCAGCACCAGCGCGAGGATGAGCATGAGCGCGCCCGCACCCATGCAGATGTACCCGATCACCGTCAGGTTGACGCCGTCGATCGCGTCCCTCACCCCGAAGGCCAGGATCGCGCCGATCACGAGCAGCCCGATGCCGCCACCGATACCCATGCGTGACTCCCTTCGTCGACGGCCGTCAGGCCGCGCCCAGATCTCGGAGTCTCGCCCGCGCCGGCACGAACCGCTCGCCGAACGTCCCTTTCGTCCCGGTTCTCAGCCCAGGACGTCCGGGTACGCCACCGCGTCGTCACCCGTCCGAGCGAGCACGTGCTCGGCCAGGAACGCCTCGACCGTCGCGTACCAGACCACCGCGTGCTGCGGCTGCAGCACCCAGTGGTTCTCGTCCGGGAAGTACAGGAACCGGTGCGGCGAGCGCCCCTCGTCGTCGGCCGGCAGACCCGACTTCGCGAGCAGCTCGTACCACAGCCGCAGCCCCTCGCCGATGGGCACCCGGTAGTCCCGGTCCCCGTGGATGACGAGCATCGGCGTGCGGATCCGCTCGACGAACCGGTGCGGCGACGCCTCCGACGCCATCTGCTCCGTCATCTCCCGCTGCCAGTAGAACGCCGCGTCCGTCGTCGGGCCGAACTGGTCCAGCGCCCACAGGCTCGCGTGCGTCACGATCGCCCGGAACCGGTCCGTGTGCCCCGCGACCCAGTTCGCCATGTACCCGCCGAACGAGCCGCCCATCGCCGCCGTGCGCGTCTCGTCGACCGCCTCGTGCTGCTCCGCGACGTCCGTGACCGCCATGAGGTCGGTGAACGGCGCCTCGCCCCACGCACCCCATCCCGCCTGCACGAAGTCCTGCCCGTACCCCGTCGACAGCGCCGGGTCCGGCAGCAGCACCGCGTACCCCCGGGCGACCAGCAGCCACGGGTTCCAGCGCCACGACCACGCGTTCCACGAGCCGAGCGGCCCGCCGTGGATCCACAGCAGCAGCGGCGCCGGGCTCGCGGCGTCCGCACCCTCGGGCAGCGCGAGCCACGCCCTCACCCGACGCCCGTCCGCGACCGTGGCCGTGACCTCCTCGAGACGCCCCGGCAGCTCGGGTGTCGGCGCCGGCGACCGCAGCGCCACGGCCTGCGTCGGGACGCTCGTCAGGTCGATCCGCACCGGGTGCGCGGGCGCGAGGTACGACGAGCGCAGCGCGTACGCCGTGCGCCCGTCGGGAGCCACCCGCACGTCCGTGAACGCCGCGTCGTCGCTGGTCACGCGCGTGACCGTGTCCGGCGCACCGGCGTCGCCCAGGTCCACCCGGAACACCGGCGCGCGGCCCTCGTCGTCCGCGACGACCAGCAGCCCCGACGAGTCCGGGAGCCACACCGGGCTTCCCGGCCACCGGTCCCAGTCCGCCGCGACCACCCGCGAGTCGCCACCCGCGAGCGGCACCAGCCGCAGCCCGACGCGCGGCGCCAGGTGCGGCGTCGAGATCGTCTCGTACCCGAACACGACCCACCGGCCGTCGGGCGACACCACCGGCGAGAACGCGTCGAACGCGTCGTCCTCGACGAGCGTGCGGCGCTCACCGGACGCCACGTCGACCACGACGAGCACGCTGCGCTGGTCACCGCGCGCCCGCGGCCGGTTCCAGCCCGTGACGAGCGTCGTGCCGTCCGGGGAGATCGCCGCGTGCTGCTCGACCAGCGCCGCACCCACCTGCGGGGTGCGGTCGGCGAGCGTCAGCCGGGGCTCGTCCTGACCCGCCAGCGGCGCGTCGTCGGCGCCCGTGACCAGCGCGGAGACGTCCGCGGTGAACAGGTGCGGGAAGCCGGGGCCCAGGTCGTGGTCCCAGAACCGCACGGGGTACCCGTCGTGCAGGATCGCGCCGACCTTCTTCTCCTTACGGTCCTTGCGCAGCCTCTCGTCCTGCTCCTCGTCGGCGGCGCGCGTCAGCACGTCACCCGTGAGCAGCACGACGTCAGCCGCATCCGCCGTCGTCGGGCCACCGAGCCCGCCCTTGCGCGCCGCGACCACCCGCGCCTCCGCACCGTCCCGCGGCAGCAGCCACAGCGCCGGCGGGTTCTCGTCGTCCCCGTCCTTCGCCGCCGGGTCCGGGCGGGCGCTCGTGAACAGCAGGTCACCGGCGGCCGTGAACGCCGCCCCGCCCTCCGACTTCGCCGACCGGGTCAGCCTGCGCGCGGGCCTCTCGCCCGCCGGGTCGACCTCCCACAGCGCGGTCACGTACGCGGTCTTCTTCGCGTCGAGCGTCGAGACGCCGACGACGAGCCGCTCCCCGTCGGGTGACAGCGCGAGCCCACCGACCCGCGGGATCCCGACGTACTCCTCCAGCTCAGCGATCCTCATCCCCCCGTCCTACCACCCCACCCCCACACCACCCCCCACCCCATCCCGCCCCCGACGCCTCGGCCGACCCCACCGCGCCGGATCCCGGAACAACCCCGGTCTCGACGGCCCGCTCCCCGCGACCCCGCGCTTACTCCGCCCCAGCCCCGCCACACCCGGAACAACCCCGGTCTCGACCGGACCGTCCCCCACGACCCCGTGGTTGCTCAGGCTCAGCCCCGCCACACCCGGAACAACCCCGGTCTCGGCCGGACCGTCCTCCGCGACCCCGCGGTTGCGCAGGGTCTGGGCGGCGCGAGCCGGAGGGATGGCGGGATCGGCCGCACGATCGGCCGGTGTCGCGGCCGTGACGCCTTCGTCGCCACCCGACCACAGCCCCTCGACGGGGCAGGTGCATCCACAGGTCGCGCGCAGCGCCGACCGTCCCGGCCGCGCGACGCGGTGTCCTGTGACCGTGCGGACCATCACACTCCCCGACGACGCCCGGGCGCTCGCGCTCCGGCAGGAGGGGCTGCTCAGCAGCCGCCAGTGCGACGACCTCGGGCTGCGCCGGGACACCCGGAGCCGCCTCGTCGCGGACGGGCGGTGGGCTCGGGTGACACGCGGCGTCTACGACGTGAGCCCGGTGAGCCCGACCACACCCGACGGACGCCGACGACGAGCCGCGTGGCTGGCGATGCTCGCCTACGGTCCGGACGCGGCGGTGGCGGTCGGCGCGAGTGCGCTCGCGCTGCACGGCGTGCGGGGTCTGCCCGCGACGATCCGCCCGGAGGCGGCGCTGCCGGAGGGGTCCGCCCGACGCGCACGCGACGGCGCCCGTGCCCGGTGCTTCGACCCGGTCGCCACGGTCCCCGTCGGCGACCGACGGATCGCCGGCCTGGCCGACGCCCTCGTCAGGACGCTCCCGGAGCTCCCGCGCCGGAACGGGCTCGCGGTGGTGGACGACGTCCTGCACCGCCGCCTGCTCGAGCCCGACGAGGTCGCGTCGCTGCTCGGCCGGATGGGGCGCCGCCGCGGTGTGCAGCGGGTGCGGACCTGGTGGCCGTACGTCGACGGACGGGCCGAGTCGCCGTTCGAGAGCTTCGCACGCCTCGAGTGCATCGACGAGGGTCTTGCGCCCGACGAGCTGCAGCTCGAGATCCGCCCACCCGACGACGCGGGAGTGGTGCGCGGCGACCTGGCGTGGCGGCTGCGTGGGGGGCGGTGGCTCGTCGTCGAGCTCGACGGGGAGGAGTTCCACACGTCACCGGACGCCGTGCTCGCCGACCGCACGCGCCAGAACCGGATCGCGTCGGTCGGGTGGGTGGACCTGCTGCGCTTCGCGTGGCCGGACCTCGGCACGCTGCGCATCCCGAACCACGTCCGCCGCGCCCTCACCCGCTGACCATCCGGACGAGCAGACCTCGCTGACCCGGACCGCCCCGACCACCCCGAGGTCTGCGCCCCACGTCCGACCGACGAGACCGTCGTAGCTCCGGGTATGGCGCAGCAGAGCCGGCGCAAGCACGGGGTCGGCAGACCGGTCGACGACGAGACCGTCGTTGCTCCGGCTACCGCGGGCCAGAGCCGGAGCAACCGCAGGGTCGGCGGGAGCGCGAAGTCGATGGGAGCGCGAGGTCGACGGGAGGACGAGGTCGACGGGAGAACGGGGTCGACGGGAGGACGGGGTCGACGGGAGGACGGTCGGCAGACGCGCGGGCGACGAGACCGTCGTTGCGCCAGGTATGGGGCAGCAGAGCCGGAGCAACGACGGGGTCGGCAGTCCGGTCGACGACGAGACCGTCGCTGGTCCGGGTATGGCGCGGCAGAGCCGGAGCAACCGCGGGGTCGGGGGTGGGGTGGGCCGGGGCGGGGGTCAGGGGGTGGTGGGTCAGGGGGTGGTGGGTCAGGGGGTGGTGGGTCAGGGGGTGGTGGGTCAGGGGGTGGGGGGTCAGGGGGTGGGGGGTCAGGGGGTGGGGGGTCAGGGGGTGGTGGGGTTGCGGGCCTCGAGGGACTGGAGCATCGCGTTGTACGCGTCGAGCTCGGGGTCCTCGTCGCGCGTGCGGCGGTCGCGCCGACGTGCGCGGCGGTCGTCGTCCCGGGACCAGGCCAGGGCCACGCCGATGGCGAGCGCGAGCGTGGGGAGCTCGCCGATGCCCCACGTGATCGCACCGCCGGTCTGCTGGTCGGCGATCGCGGACGCGCCCCAGGGGCGGCCGAGCAGGCCGAACCAGTCCGCGACGAGCAGCGACTCGCTCGAGACGAGCGAGACACCGAAGAAGGCGTGGAACGCCATGGTGGCGAACAGCGTGAGCAGCCGCTGCGGGTAGCCCAGGCGCCGGGGGCCGGGGTCGATCCCGACGAGCGAGTTGACGAACAGGTACCCGGCGAGCGAGAAGTGCACGACCATGAACAGGTGCCCGACGCTGCTGCGCAGCGACCACTCGAACAGCCCGGTGTAGTAGAAGAGCAGCATCGACACGACGAAGTTCACCGCGGCGACGACGGGGTGCGCGAAGAACGAGCCGAGGCGGCTGTGCACCAGCACGAGCAGCCACTCGCGGGGTCCGCGGGACACGTCGCCGGCGAGGGCAGCGGAGCGCACGGGCAGGGCGCGCAGCGCGAGCGTGACGGGTGCGGAGAGCGCGATGAACACGGGCACGACCATCGCGAGCACCATGTGCTGGATCATGTGGGCGCTGAACAGCACGTGCCCGTAGGTCGCGGGTCCGCTGTTCGTCGTCCAGCCGAACAGCAGCAGGCCGACGGTCCACGAGGCGGTGCGCGCCCACGGCCACGCGTCGCCGCGTCGCCGCAGCCGCCGGACCCAGCGCAGGTACACGACGATCCCGGCGACGGTCGCGAACGCGAGCAGCAGGTCCCAGCGCCACTCGGTGAACCACCGCGCGAACGTGGGCTCGGGCGGGAGCGGGTGCCCGGTGACCTGGTAGGCGGGCGTGGGCGCGGCGGGGGGCTCCTCGGGCACGGGCGGCGGGCTCGACGCGAGCGCGACCGCGACACCGGACACGGCGCCCATGACGACGAGCTCGACGAGCACGAGCCGCCAGAACAGGCCCGTCGCACCGAGCCGGGGGGCAGATGCGCCGGCCGACGAGGCCGTGGTGCGGTCGGCGAGCGCGCTCACGGTCCGACGACGGTGCAGCAGCCCCAGCCCGGCGAGCGCGGCGAGCAGGGCGACCTTCACCACGAGCAGCACGCCGTACCGGCTGTCGAGCCCGGCGAGCGACCCGATGCGCAGCCACGCGCTCACGAGCCCGGACACGGCCACGGCGGCCACGCACCACCCGGCGATCACGGAGTACCGGGCGACGGCCGGGGCGAGGTCGCGCCCGACGACACGCACGAGCACGGCCAGCGCGGCGAGCGCCCCGATCCACACGGCGGCGCCGACGAGGTGCACGAACAGCGCGGAGGTCGCGAGGTCGTGCCCCGCGGCGCCGGCGGCGTGCCCGAGCTGCGCGAGCTGCCAGAGCGCGACGACGCCGAGCAGCAGGGTCCAGGCGGCGCCCGTGGGGGTGCGCACGACCATGGCGAGCGCGGTGGTGACGGCGGCCAGCACGACGACGGTGCCGAGCGTGCGGCCCAGCTCGATCTGCGTGGCGAACAGCCACAGCTCGTCGCCGAACTGCGGGTCGGTGAGCGAGGTCCCGGCGACGTTGGCGTAGGACAGGACGAGCTGCGCGGTCGCGGCGAGCGTCCACCCGCCCGCGGCCCACGCGGCGACGAGCGGGCTGTGCGGGTAGGCGGCTCCGTCGGCGGCGGGCGTCGCGCGGGCGGGGCGGCGGGCGCCGGCGGCGCGCTCCTCGCGCCGGGGCAGGACGCAGACCGCGAGGACGAGCGCGCCGATCGTCGTCGCCGCCAGGACCTCGCCGAGCGTCTCCGCGACGGGCAGCCCCCACCGGACGACGGGTCCGGGGTCGAGCACGAGCGCGGGCAGCGCGGCACCCGAGAACGCGATCCCGACGACGGCCGCGGCGACGGCCACGACGACGAGCACGGTGGTCCGCCACGGCCCGGGCCCGGCGGCACGCCCGACGGACATCACGCGCCCCTGCGACCGACGACCGCACCACCGACGACGGCGCGACCGGCCACCGCCCGACCGCTCACGCTCCGACGTCTCACGCACTGCACGCCCTCAGGATCCCCCACCCGCGCCGGGGGACCCCCCGCGGAGCACTCCGGTGTGGCGGGGAACACATCCATGGGCAGCGATTGTTGCTCACCGGCAGGTGACGCACAGCCATCCGCCCTAGCGTCTCCACCAGCGGCTGCCGACCGGCGGTCGTCGTCACTGCGCACCCGGTCACGAGCCCGCGCAGAGCACGGCAGGAAGTCCCGAGCCACGCACGCGAGCGTCCGGAGGCGCAGATGACCCGCACGACGACCCGACCCGCACCCGCAGAGCAGGGTGCCGAGCAGGACGCACCGCATCAGGACGCGCCGCACGACGAGCACACGAACGGCTGTACCGGCTGCCTCGACCGACGCCAGGTCCTGCGCGGCGCGGGCGGCGTGACCCTGGCCGCGGCGGGTGTCGTGGTGCTCGCCGCGTGCGGCGGCACGGCGGACGCCGGCGGCGCGACGACCCCGGGAGCCGGCGGAGGCACGGGGTCGGGCGCGGACGGTGCGCTCGCGCAGGTCGCGGACGTGCCCGTCGGGGGCGCGCTCCTCGTCGAGGCCGGCGGGCAGAAGCTGCTGCTCGTGCAGGAGACGGCGGGCACGGTCACGGCGCTGAGCGCGATCTGCACGCACCAGGGGTGCACGGTGCAGCCTGCGGAGGGTGAGCTGGACTGCCCGTGCCACGGCTCGACGTTCCAGCTGGACGGCACGCCTGTCTCGGGTCCGGCGAAGGAGCCGCTGCCGGCGGTCGCGGTGCACGTCAAGGACGGCGCGGTCTTCTCCGGGACGGCGTGAGGTGGCCGGCGGACCGGTGGCCGCGACGCGCCCGGTGGCCTGGCCCTGGCGGCTGCTGACCGCGCTCGCGGTGGCCGCCTCGGGCGCGGTGCACCTGTACCTGGTGGGCTCGCAGGGGTACGGCGGCGGGACGGGGAACTGGCTCGAGACGGCGTTCTGGCTGCAGGGCGTCGGCGGGCTCGTGCTCGCGGTGCTGGTGCTGGTGTGGCGCTCGCCGCTGCCGCTGCTGGGCGCGGTGGCGTACGGGCTGTCGACGCTCGTCGGCTTCCTGCTCGCGGTGTACCTGCCGGACGGCCTGTTCGGGGTGCAGTCGGTGTGGGGCGGCTGGCCCGAGACGGTGTCGGCGGTCACGGAGGTGCTCGCGGTGGTCGCGGGCGCCGCGGCGCTGCTGGCCGAGCGGCGTCGGCCCGTCTGACCCGTCCGCCGCGGGTGCGAGCCCGTCAGGCCGGGCCGTCTCAGGTGCCGGGCCCGGTTTGACCGTTCGGTCCCCTCTCGTCGAGGGTCTCGACGTCATGACCTCCACCTCGACCCGCGCGGCCGCCGCGCCCCGGCTCCTCGCGTCGCTCGTCGGGCTCGTCACGCTCGGCTCGGGCTCCCTCCTGGCCGCGTGCTCGTCGTCCCCGGACGGGGCGGACGCGACCCGCCCGGCGCCGACCGTCACCACGACGGGCCCCGCCGGCGCGGGCACCCCGCCGGGCCCGGAGGCGACGGGTGCGAACCCCGCGGACCCGGCGCCGGTCGCACCCGCGTCGTGCACCGCGATCGAGCTGGTCGAGGGCACCGCCGTGACGAGCGACGCGCTCGCGACGTGCCTGGCCGACCACATGCGCTGGGCCGGCAGCGGGCACGAGGAGATCCGCCTGGCGGGCACCACCACGCTCGTCGACTGGGTGCTGACGCCGGAGGGCCTGCACGGGGTGCTGGACCGCGACCCGGGCGGCCGTGTCGCGTTCACGCCGGACCGCGGGTGGCAGCAGGACGGGACGGGCTGGGTCGAGGGCGACCCGGGCGGCGACTCCGAGGCCGCGCTGGTCGCGCAGGGCGTCGACATCCTGCGAACGTCCCTCGAGCCGGAGTTCCTCGCCGCGATGATCCGGCTCGCACCGGGCTTCACCGTCGCGGGCCGCGAGGAGGTCGAGCTCGCCGACGGGACGACGACGACGCTGTGGGCGATCCGCGCGGACGCACCGTTCGCGTCGCTCGCGCAGAGCACCACCGACGAGCTCGTCGTGTGGACCGCGACGCCCGGCCCGACCGCGCGGATCGACATCACGTCCACCACCCCGGGGGCGGGTCAGGGCACGTCGACGACGTTCTTCACGCGGTGGGGCCAGCGCCCGGACCTCACCGAGCTCGCCGAGCTCGCCGGCCTGGACCTGGGCGCAGGCTCGTCGCCCGAGCGTCGGGACTGACGGGGCTCAGCCCCAGACGAGGCCCTGCGCCGGGTCGGCGAGCACGGACGCGACGTCCGCGAGCACGCGCGAGCCGAGCTCACCGTCGACGAGGCGGTGGTCGAAGCTCAGCGCGAGCTGCGTCACGGAGCGGACCTTGATCTTGCCCTTGTGCACCCACGGCTGCTCGCGGATCGCGCCGAACGCGAGGATCGCCGCCTCACCCGGGTTGAGGATCGGCGTCCCCGTGTCGATGCCGAACACCCCGACGTTGGTGATGGTGATCGTGCCGTCGGTCATGTCCGCGGGCGACGTGCGGCCGGCGCGGGCGGTGGACGTCAGCTCGCCGAGCGCGGCCGCGAGCTCGTGCAGGCCGAGGCGGTGCGCGTCCTTGACGTTCGGCACGACGAGACCGCGCGGCGTGGCCGCCGCGATGCCGAGGTTCACGTAGTGCTTGTAGACGATCTCGCGCGAGTCCTCGTCCCAGCTCGCGTTGATCTCCGGGTGACGGCGGACCGCGAGCAGCAGCGCCTTCGCGGCGATCAGCAGCGGCGTGACACGCACGTCCGCGAACTCCTTGTCGCCGCGCAGCTTCTCGACGAGCTTCATGGTGCGCGTCACGTCGACCGTGTGGAACACCGTGACGTGCGGCGCCGTGAACGCCGAGGTGACCATGGCCTCCGCGGTGCGCTTGCGGACGGACTTCACCGGGACGCGCGTCTGGCGCCCGTCGGACGACACGGTGCCGGACGCGAGCCACGGCTGGTCGTCGCCCGGGTAGGTCGCGAGCGTGCGGGCCTCGGCCTGTGCGGCGTGCGCGAGCACGTCCTCACGCGTGACGATCCCGCCCGGGCCGGTGGGGGTCAGCGAGTCGAGGTCGACGCCGAGCTCGCGCGCGAGCTTGCGCACGGGGGGCTTGGCGAGCGCGTGCGTGGGGCGTGACGGCGCGGCCACGGGTGTCGCGGCGGGCGCGACGGCCGGTGTCACGGCCGATGCGGCGCCGGCGTCACCCCGCGCGCGGCGCGCCCCGGTGCCCTCGGCGAGCCCGTACCCGACGAGCACCGACTCGCGCGCCTCGGGGGCAGCGGGTCCAGAGGCAGCGGGTCCAGAGGCAGCGGGCTCGGACGCGGCTGCGCGCGCCTCGCGGGCCGCCTCGATCTCGTCCGCACCGCCCGGCTCGACGCCGCTGCGCCGCAGCCCGCCGCCGACGTGCCGGACCGCGCCGGTCGTCGGCGCGGGCTCGTCGGCCCGCGTGGACGCACGCTCGTCGGACGCACGCTCGTCGGACGCGCGCTGGTCGGACGCACCTCCCGGCCGGTCGGCCGGTGCCGTGCCGTCGGGGTCGGTGTCGATCTCGATGATCGGCGTGCCCACGTCCACGGTCGTGCCGGTCTCCACCAGCAGCCGCGTCACCACACCGGCCCACGGGCTCGGCAGGTCCACGAGCGACTTCGCGGTCTCGATCTCGACGATCGTCTGGTTGACCTCGACGGTGTCACCGACGGCGACGAGCCACGTGACGATCTCCGCCTCGGTGAGGCCCTCGCCCGCGTCGGGCAGGGGGAACTGCTGGTACGTCGGCACGTGAGGTCTCCTGGGGGTCAGAACGCGAGCGCGCGGTCCACGGCGTCGAGCACGCGGTCCAGGCCGGGCAGGTAGTCGTGCTCGATCTTCGCGACGGGGTACGGCGTGTGGAACCCGCCGACGCGCAGCACGGGGGCCTCGAGGTGGAAGAAGCAGTCCTCGGTGATGCGGGCCGCGACCTCGGCGCCGCTGCCGTAGGTGACGGGTGCCTCGTGCACGACGACGCAGCGGCCGGTGCGGCGCACCGACTCGGCGACGGTCGCGGTGTCGAGCGGCGACAGCGTGCGCAGGTCGACCACCTCGATGCTGGTCCCCTCGGCGGCGGCGGCCTCGGCGGCCTTGACGGCGGTCGCCACGGTCGGCCCGTACGCGACGAGCGTCAGGTCGGTCCCGGTCCGCACGACGCGCGCGCGGTCCATGCCGGTCGCGGCGGCGCCGTGCGGCGCGGGGGCGGCGGCGTCGAGGTCGACGTCGCCCTTCTCCCAGTAGCGGCCCTTGGGCTCGAAGAACAGCACGGGGTCGGGCGACGCGACGGCCTGCTGGATCAGCGCGTAGGCCTCGGCGGGGCTGGACGGCGTCACCACGCGCAGGCCGGCGGTGTGCGCGAACAGCACCTCGGGCGACTCGCTGTGGTGCTCGACCGCGCCGATCCCGCCGCCGTAGGGCACGCGGATGACGACGGGCAGCTGCAGCGCGCCCTTGGACCGGTAGTGCATCTTGGCGAGCTGCGTCGTGATCTGGTCGTACGCGGGGAAGATGAACCCGTCGAACTGGATCTCGACGACCGGCCGGTAGCCGCGCATGGCGAGCCCGATCGCGGTCCCGACGATGCCCGACTCGGCGAGCGGGGTGTCGACCACGCGGTCCTCGCCGAACTCGGCCTGCAGCCCGTCGGTCACGCGGAAGACGCCGCCGAGCCGCCCGATGTCCTCGCCCATGAGCAGGACCTTCGGGTCGTCGGCGAGCGCGCGCCGCAGGCCGAGCGTGATGGCCTTGGCGAACGTCAGGCGCTGGGTCCCGGTGGGGACGGGTGCGGCCGACGAGGCGGCGCGCGCGGGTGTCGCGGGGGCCGACGAGTCCGCGGGGGCCGCCGGTGCGGACGCCCCGGCCGCCGCGGCGCGGGGCTGCGCGCTGCCGGTCATCGCGTCGAAGATCGTCGTCGTCATCGGTGGCTCCCCTCGCGGGCGTCCAGGAACGAGGACTCGTACGTCTCGAACCACGTGCGGTCGGCCTCGACGCCCGCGTGCGGCGTCGCGTAGACGTGCTCGAACATCGACGCGGACGACGGGTGGCCCATGGCGCGCACCGCGGTGCGCAGGTGCTCGCCGAACGCGTCGGCCTCCGCCTGCAGGCCGTCGACGAACGCGGCCGGCAGTGCGCCGCGCGCCTCGAGGTGCGTGCGCAGGCGGTCGATCGGGTCGCGTCGGCGCCAGTGCTCCTCCTGCTCGGAGCTGCGGTAGCGGGACGGGTCGTCGGACGTGGTGTGCGCGCCCATCCGGTAGGTGAACGCCTCGACGAACGTCGGGCCGTCGCCGCGGCGTGCGCGCTCGAGCGCGGCGGCGGTGACGGCGTAGCTGGCGAGCACGTCGTTCCCGTCGACCCGCACCGCGGGGATCCCGAAGCCGGGGGCGCGGGCCGCGATCGGTGCGGCGGCCTGGCGCGTGGTCGGCTCGGAGATCGCCCACTGGTTGTTCTGGCAGAACAGGACGACGGGCGCCTGGTTGACCGCGGCGAACACGAGCGCCTCGCTCACGTCGCCCTGCGAGGTCGCGCCGTCGCCGAAGTACGCGACGACCGCGGTGTCCCGCTCGTCGTCGCCGGTCCCGACGAGGCCGTCGCGCTGCACGCCCATCGCGTAGCCGGTCGCGTGCAGCGCGTGCGAGCCGATGACCAGCGTGTACAGGTGGAAGCCGTGCGCGACCGGGTCCCAGCCGCCGTGGTCGACGCCGCGGAACAGGCGCAGCACCTGCGTGAGCTCGACGCCCCGCACGTGCGCGACGCCGTGCTCGCGGTAGCTCGGGAAGACGTGGTCCTGCGGCTTGAGCGCGCGGCCGGAGCCGACCTGCGCGGCCTCCTGGCCGAGCGCCTGCGCGAACAGCGCGAGCTCGCCCTGGCGCTGCAGCGCGGTGGCCTCGGTGTCGAAGCGGCGGGTCAGCACCATGTCGCGGTACATCGCGCGCAGGTCGTCGTCGGTGAGGTGCGCGACGTACGCGTCGTACTCGGGGTGGCTGACGCGCTCGCCGGACGGCGTGAGGAGCTGGACGAGCCCCTCGTCCGCGAGCGGTCCGCCCTCGACGGCGGGCAGGACGCCGGGGGCCGACGCCCGTGCGGGCGAGGAAAGGGCCGCGGCCCGGCCGTCCGTGGTGGGGACGGGGGCCGCGGCCGACCCGCCGGGGATGGCGGCGGGGGACGAGGGGGCCGCAGGGGCGGCTGCCGAGGCGTACGGGAGGCCGGACGAGCTCACGCGGTTCTCCTTCGCGTGCGGCGGCGGTCAGCCGCTCCGGGACGTCGTGGGGAGGGGCGGATCGCCCAACCTACGTCACCGTAGCCTACGCATCCGTAGGTTCCAGGCAACCCCTGCGACAACGATCCGTCGCCCGACTTGTCGCGACCCCACAGCGGCCGCCGCACCACCCGGTGCACACCAGGTGCACCGCCCGTCGCACCACCCGTCGCACCACCCGGCGCCAGCCCGCTCAGCGCGCGAGCCACTCCGCGGTCGCCCCGAGCAGCAGGTCCGTGGCCTCGCGCTCACCGACGCTCACGCGCACGCCGTCGCCCGCGAACGGCCGCACGACGACGCCCGCGCGCGAGCACCGCTCCGCGAGCGCGCTCGCCTGGTCCCCGACCGGCAGCCACACGAAGTTCGCCTGCGAGTCCGGCACCGTCCAGCCCTGCGCGCGCAGCCCGTCGAGCATGCGCGCCCGCTCCTTGACGATCGACTCGACGCGCGCCAGCAGCTCGTCGCGCGCCCGCAGCGACGCGAGCGCCGCGAGCTGAGCGACGTGCGAGACGCCGAACGGCGTGGACGCCGCACGGATCCCCGCGGCGTGCCGGGGCCGCGCGACCGCGTACCCCACGCGCAGGCCCGCGAGCCCGTACGCCTTGGAGAACGTGCGCAGCAGCACCACGTTGCGCCGCGCCTCGAACACCGCGAGGCCGTCGGCTGCCTGCGGGTCGCGCACGAACTCGACGTACGCCTCGTCGAGCACGACGAGCACGTGCTCGGGCACCGCGTCCAGGAACGTCTCGAGCTCGTCGGCGCGCACCGCCGGGCCCGTCGGGTTGTTGGGCGTGCACACCAGCACGACGCGCGTGCGGTCCGTGACCGCGGCCGCGAGCGCGGGCAGGTCGAGCCGCCCGTCGTCGGCCACCGGGACCGGGACGGCCACCGCGCCCGCGAGCGTCACCGCGATGGGGTACGCCTCGAAGGAACGCCACGGCAGGACGACCTCGTCGCCCGCCTCGCAGAACGCGGTGAGCACGTGCCCGAGCACCGCGACGGACCCGCAGCCCATGACGACCGACTCCGCCGGGACACCCAGCTGCTGCGCGACGGCCTCGGTGAGCTCGGTCGCGTACATGTCCGGGTAGCGGTTGACGTCGACCGCCGCGTCCGCGATCGCCGCCATGACGGACGGCAGCGGTGGGAACGGATTCTCGTTCGACGAGAGCTTGAACGCCGCGGCACCGACCGGGGACCGCGCCCCGGGGACGTAGGCGGGCAGCTCGGCGAGGGCACGGCGCAGCACGGGGCGACTCACGGCGCCCAGGATGCCACCGACCGGCGCCTCGCCCGTCGGACGTCCGCGGCCGGCCCGAGTCGGCGCGTCAGCCGGTGCGGCCCGGCCGGCCCTTGCCGACCGCCTCGACCAGGGCGTCGAACGCGGGCTTCGGCTCGTAGTCCGCGTCCCACAGCAGCGCGTCGCCGAACCCCTCGAACCACATCGGGATCCACGAGTACCGGTCGGTCACGCCCCACACCGTCAGGCCCAGGCAGCCCTCGACCGCGAGGCACGCGGTCGCCACGCTCGCGTAGTCCTCGGCCTGCTGCGCGAGGGCCTCGTCGCTCGCGGGGGTCTCGACGCGGATGTCGAGCTCGGTGATCCGCACGGTCAGCCCGAGGTCGACGAACCGCTGGATGTTCTCCTGCAGGTCGTCGGGCAGCTTCCCGGCCGTGAGGTGCCCCTGGATGCCGAGGCAGTCGATCGGCACGTCGCGGGCGAGCAGGTCCTCGACGAGCGCGTACACGCCGTCGGACTTCGCGTTGACGCCCTCGATGTCGTAGTCGTTGTAGCAGAGCTGCGCGTCGGGGTCGGCCTCGTGCGCGACCTCGAACGCGTCCGCGATGTAGTCGTCGCCGAGCGTGGCCTGGAACGGCGAGTCGGAGCGGCGCGAGCCGTCCTCGTCGACCGCCTCGTTGACGACGTCCCACGCGAACACCTGCCCGCGGAAGTGCTCGGCCTGGGTGCGGACGTGGTCCTCCATGGCCTCCTGCATGGCGTCCTCGTCGAGCGCCTTGACCCATGCGGGGAGCTGCGAGTGCCACACGAGCGTGTGGCCGTACAGCTTCTTGCCCGTGCTGCGCGCGTACTCGGCGAGGCGGTCCCCCTCGGCGAAGTCCCACTCGTCGTCGGCGGCCTCCGTGGTCTCCCACTTCATGACGTTCTCGGCGACGACGAGCGAGGCGTGCTTGTCGACGATCTCGCGGTACTCGGGCTCGTCGAGCCGCTCGGGCGCGACCGCGAAGCCGATGTCGAGCGCGCTCCCGCCCGCGATCTCCGCGAGCACGGGCTCGAGCGGGGCCGGCGCTGGCGCGGTGGTCGCGTCGGGGCCGGGCTCGCTCGTGCCGCTGCACGCGGCGAGCGGGAGGGCGAGCAGCAGCGGCAGCAGGACGGCGGCGCGGGAGCGGGCGCGACGCACGGTGGCGCGCGAGCGGCCGGGGCGCGCGGGGACGGCAGGCGACATCGACTCTCCGATCGAGCTTTCGGCGTCGTCGCCGAAACTGCGCCGGATGCTAGCGCGCGAACCCGTGCGCCGTCACGGCCCCGACCCGCGACGCACCTGGCACGATCGACCCATGGCCTTCCTGCTGCGCGTCCTCATCAACGGCGTCGCGATCTGGCTCGCGACCGTGATCCTGTCCGGGCTCGAGATCGTCGGCGCGGACTCCACGGGTCAGAAGATCGGCATCATCGCGCTCATCGCGCTCATCTTCGGGGTCGTCAACGCGGTCGTGAAGCCGATCGTGCAGGTGCTGTCGATCCCGCTCTACATCCTCACGCTCGGGCTGTTCACGCTCGTCGTCAACGCGCTCATGCTGCTGCTCACCGAGTGGGTCACCGAGTTCACCGACTGGGGCCTGCGCATCGACGGGTTCTGGTGGGCGGTCGGCGGCGCGCTGGTCGTCTCGGTCGTCTCGTTCGCGCTGTCGCTCGCCATCCCGGAGAGCCGCCGACGCTGACCGTCCGACGCTGACCCGCCGACGCTGACCCGCGGTCAGTCGCGCACGCGCGTGCGCGGCAGGACCACCGCCGCCACCAGCGCGGCCGCGAGCAGCGCGACCAGCCGCCACGCGTCGCTCGTCACGTCCCGGCCGGCGAGGACGAGCGCGACCACCACGAGCACCTGCGCGGGCAGCTGGACCCGCGCGACCCCCGCGAGCCCGTCCAGCACCACGTCGAGCTCGACGCGCATCCGCCACGTCACGCGCGTCGTCGTCGCGCACGCCCACACCGCGAGGTGCACCAGCAGCACGAGCAGCATCGTCTGCACCACCGACGCGGGCGGTCCGACCAGCACGAACGCGCCCGCCGCGAGCACCGCGAGCCCGACCCGCGCGCCGCCCGGCACGGCCGCGACCAGCGCACCGCCCAGCGCGCTCAGCCCCACCGCGAGCAGCGACACCGGCCCGACCACGGACCACGCGACCAGCAGCATCGCCGCGACGACCGCCGCGCACCCGGCCTGCAGCACCGAGCCGGGCACCGGCCGGACGAGCACCGGCTCCGCCTCGGGCGGCTCCTGACCCTGGAAGAACGCCCCGAACGCGCCCGGGCGCCTCGTCGTAGACCTCATCGCGCCCCCGCCCCCGCCCGCCGCTGCGCGCGCCGCGCGAGGCCCGCGAGCGCGACCTGCGGCTCGTCGCGCCACGTCACGATCTCCACGTCCGCGTCCTCGAGCGCCGCGAGCCGGTCCGTGCGCGCGAGCCGCACGAACCGCAGCGCGAGCAGCTCACGGCGGTCCAGCAGGTGCTCGCGCACGGTCGGCAGCACGTCCACCGCCACCACCCGGTGCCCCGCGGCCCGCCACTGCGCGGCCGCGTGGGCCGCCTGGTCGTCGAGGAACGTCGAGAACACCAGCACGAGCGCCCCCGAGGGGAGCTGCGGTGCGCGCGTGCGGCGCACCGGGTCGCCCTCGGGCCGCGTGAGCGCGAGCGCGTTGCGGATCCGGTCCAGCTGACGGCGGCCTCCGCCCGGCGGCAACGGCCGGCGCAGCGCACCCAGGTCGTCGAGGCCCACCCGGTCGCCCTGGTCGAGGTACGCCTGCGCGAGCGAGGAGGCGGCCGTGCGCGCCAGGTCGAGCGACGTCGGGTCGGCGCCGCGCGGGCGCATCCACCCGCCCCACGTGCGCGGGTCGGGGCCGACCTCGTCGCGCGAGTCGACCACGAGCATGACCACGGCCTCCGCGAGCGCGTGCTCGCGCCGCACGTACAGCTCGCGCAGCTGGGGCGAGCGGCGCGCCGTGACCCGCCAGTCGATGCGCCGCAGCCGGTCACCGGGCGTGTAGGGGTGCACGTCGCGCAGCCCACCGCCCTCGCCGGGGCGCCGCGACTCGTGCCCGCCGGACAGGCCGCGCAGGCGCGGCGGCAGGGGCAGCGCCGCGAGCGGACGCACGCCCGGCAGCACGAGCGCCTCGCCCGCCGCCGGGTCCGCCGCCTCCGAGACGCTCGCGGCACCCACGCCGAGCCCCAGCGCGTCGACCTCGGCGACCGTCTGCGGGCCCGTGCGCACGGTGCGCACCACGAACGGCACGTCACGCACGCCGCCGCGCACCGCGACGAGCGCACGCGCGTGCGTGCGGTTCCCGCGCCGCACCCCGAGCGCGACTGCGGCCGTGCCGTCCGGCGCCGCGACCCGCACCGACGTGCTCAGCTCGCCCGGCGTCGTCGTCGCGTCCGTGACCACCTCGACCCGCAGGTCCCCGACCGGCCGCGCCGTCCAGCACCACACCGCCCACACGACGACCGGCGCACCGATCACCGCGAGGTCCGCCCGCCCGGCCCACGCGCCCAGGAGCACGAGCACGAGCCCCACGAGCGCACCCCACGTCACCGCGCGCACCCGCATCCACGCGGGTGCGTCGGGCTGCTCGGCCACGGCGGGCGCGCCGGCCGACGACGAGGGCACCGGACCGGTCATCGCGCGGGGTCCACCCGCCTCGCCGTCGTCGGGCCCGCGACCGCGCGCAGGACCTCCTCGACCACACGCTGCGGCGCGAGGCCCGACGCCCACGCCTGCGGTGTCAGCGACAGCCGGTGCGCGAGCGTCGCGACCGCGACCGCCTTGACGTCCTCCGGCGCCACGAAGTCCCGGCCCGCGAGCACCGCGACCGCCCGCGCGACCAGCACGAGCGCCTGCGACCCGCGCGGCGACGCCCCGACCTCGACCGCCTCGTGCCGGCGCGTGGCCGCGGCGAGGTCCACGCAGTAGCGCAGCACGTCCTCGTCGACCACGACCGCCTCGACGCCGCGCTGCATCGCGCGCAGCGTCGCCGGGTCCACCACCTGGCGCAAGGGCGCGGCCTCCTGCCGCCGCTCGAGCCGCCGCGCGAGCACGTCGACCTCCGCGTCCCGGACCGGGTACCCGACCGCGAGCCGCACCATGAACCGGTCGAGCTGCGCCTCCGGGAGCGGGTACGTGCCCTCGTACTCCACCGGGTTCGACGTCGCGACCACGTGGAACGGGTCCGGCAGCGGCCGCGTCACCCCGTCCACCGTGACCTGGCGCTCCGCCATCGCCTCGAGCAGCGCCGACTGCGTCTTCGGCGCGGTGCGGTTGATCTCGTCCGCCAGCAGCAGACCCGCGAACACCGGACCGGGCCGGAACTCGAACGACGTCGTCGCCGGGTCGAACACCGACGAGCCCGTGATGTCGGAGGGCAGCAGGTCGGGCGTGCACTGCACACGCCGGAAGTCCAGGCCCAGCGCGGTCGCCAGCGAGCGCGCCGCGAGCGTCTTGCCCAGGCCGGGCACGTCCTCGAACAGCACGTGGCCGCTCGCCAGGATGGCCGCGAGCGCCACGGTCAGGGGCTCACGCATCCCGACGACGGCCGTGGCGACCTCGTCGAGCACGGCCCGGCCGCGCTGCGCGACCTCGGGGACGGACAGCTGCGGGTCGGTCATCGGTTCCTCCCGGGATCGGGGTTCTCGTGGGTCTGCGGGGCAGGCCCGGCGGTGGCGTCGGGCTGCTCGGGCAGCAGCAGGCCGGGGGTGCGGGAGTCGGCCGGGCGCGGGCCGAGCGCCTCGAGCGCGGTGAGCGCGTCCTGCAGCTCGCGCACGGTGGGCAGCGGCGACGAGCGGCGGCGCAGCGTCCCGAGCACGCGGTCGCCGAGCAGCGCGCGCAGCGCGGGCGTGTCGTCGGCCGACGTCAGGTCCAGGCCGTGCCGGGCGAGCCGGACCGCGGCCACGTCCCGCAGCCGGCGCATGGCCCGCTCGCCCGCACGCCCGTCGCGGCCCGCCATCGACCACGCGAGGTCCTGCAGGTCACCGCGCGCACCCGCCTGCCGGCGGCGCAGCTCCGTGCCCCACTCCGGCTCGATGCCCACGGACAGCCTGCGGGCGACGACGACGAGCGCCGCGACGCCCACGGCCATGACCACCGACGACCACGTGTCCATCCCCACCGCGTAGGCCACCGCCCCGCCCAGCACCAGGCCGAGCAGCACGCCCCACCAGCGGCGCAGCGCGGCCCGGGCGGTGGCGGGCCGCGGCGCGGCGGTCTCGGGCGGGTCGGCCGGCCCCGGGGTCCGTGCGGTGCTCACGCGCCCGCCTCGCCGCGCGCGCGCTCGTCGTCATCGTGCTCGTCGTCCGCGTGCTCGTCGCGGCGGTGCCCGACGCCCGCCCCGATCGCCTCGAGCGCGCCGCGCGCCCGCGTCACGTCGTCGGGCGTGATCTCGTGCTCCGAGAACCGCGCGGCCAGGTACAGCCCCAGCAGCGCACGGCTCGCGTCCGCGTCCGCCTGCGTCGCGTCGAGCAGCTCGAGCGTGAACTCCGTCGCGGTCTGCGCCGCCTCGCGCACCACGCCCGAGCCCTCGGCGGCGTCCTCGAGCGCGACCCATGCCGCGATCACCGCGTCACCGGGCGGCACGCGCCGGTCCAGCGCGTCACCCGCCGCCTCGACGCCCTCCGCGAGCGCGGGCCGCACCAGGTCCGCGATGTCGCCGAGCAGCACGTCACCCGGGTCGCTGCGGTCGACGTCCGGCGGGCGGTTCGCGTTCATCCATCGACGCGCCGCCCGCGCGAGGTAGGCACCCAGCACCGCGAGCGCGACCAGCAGCAGCACGAAGAACCCGATCTTCAGCCACGTGGCCGTGTCGCCGGCCTGCTGCGCGCCGTCCAGCACCGCGTCGGGCGTCGACTCCGGCTCGGGGGTGCGGGTGGGCAGGTCGAGGCCGAGGTCGAGGCGGTAGTCGGGGCGCGTCGCGGGCCGCCACGGTCCGGCGAGCGCCGCGGCCAGCACCGCCACGGACACGAGGCCGCCGGCGACGACCGCCACCCGCGTCGCGTCCTGACGTGCCACCGGGCTCCGATCGTCGTGCAGGTCTGTCGTCTCGCACACGTGCCGTGCGCCCGCACCACCGTACTGACCGGCCCGCCCGGTGGGGAGGACCGGCCCGCGCGCTGGGCGGTTCACCCCGGTGTGGGTCGCCCGCGTGCCGCAGGCCCGCGACCGGACCTGCGGACCGCACCGCGGACGCGACGACGAGCGTGCGCACCGGCTGGGATGATGGGCGCCATGACCTCCGCCACCCCGGCTCCCGCGCGCGTGAGCCTCGCCGACGTCACCCCCCCGATCGCGCTCGGCCCGCTCGACGGCCGCTACCGTCCCACGGTCGCGCCGCTGGTCGACCACCTGTCGGAGGCCGCGCTCAACCGGGCTCGCGTGCACGTCGAGGTCGAGTGGCTCATCCACCTGACGACGCACCGCGTGGTGCCCGGCGCGCCCGTGCTGAACGACGCGGAGCAGGCGTACCTGCGCGGCGTGGTGACGACGTTCGGGCCCGACGAGGTCGCCGAGCTCGCCGAGATCGAGCGCGTCACGGTGCACGACGTGAAGGCGGTCGAGTACTTCCTCAAGCGGCGGCTCGAGGCCGCGCCCGGCGTGCTCGGCGAGACGGTGCTGCCGACGGTCGGCGAGCTCGTGCACTTCGCGTGCACCAGCGAGGACGTCAACAACCTGTCGTACGCGCTCATGGTGCGCGGTGCGGTGCAGGAGGTCTGGCTCCCGGCCGCGACCGCGCTGGCCGACGAGGTCGCGGAGCTCGCGCGCGAGCACGCGGAGCAGCCCCTGCTGGCCCTCACCCACGGTCAGCCCGCGACGCCCACCACGCTCGGCAAGGAGCTCGCGGTGCTCGCGCACCGCCTGCGCCGCCAGCTGCGCCGCATCGGCGCCGACGAGTTCCTCGGCAAGATCAACGGCGCGACGGGCACGTACGGGGCGCACGTGGTCGCCGTGCCGGGCGCCGACTGGCAGGAGGTCTCGCGCACGTTCGTCGAGCACCTGGGCCTGACGTGGAACCCGCTGACCACGCAGATCGAGTCGCACGACTGGCAGGCCGAGCTGTACGCCGACGTCGCGCGCTTCAACCGCGTGCTGCACAACCTGGCGACCGACGTGTGGACGTACATCTCTCGCGGGGTGTTCATCCAGATCCCCGTGGCGGGTGCGACCGGCTCGTCGACCATGCCGCACAAGGTCAACCCGATCCGGTTCGAGAACGCCGAGGCCAACCTCGAGATCTCGTCGGCCCTGCTCGACACGCTCGCCTCGACCCTGGTCACGTCGCGCCTGCAGCGGGACCTGACGGACTCGACCACGCAGCGCAACATCGGCCCCGCGTTCGGGCACAGCCTGCTGGCGATCGACAACGTCCGACGAGGCCTGCGCGCCTTGTCGGTGGACGCGGCGCTGCTCGAGCGTGAGCTCGACCAGAACTGGGAGGTGCTCGGCGAGCCCGTGCAGTCCGCGATGCGCGCGGCGTCGGTCGCGGGCGTCACCGGCATGGAGAACCCGTACGAGCGGCTCAAGGAGCTCACCCGCGGGCGCCGGCTCACGGCCGACGACATGCGCGAGTTCATCGGCGGACTGGGGCTGCCCGCGGACGTGGCCGAGCGGCTCGCGCGGCTCACGCCGGGCACCTACACGGGGCTCGCCGCGGCGCTCGTCGCGCACCTCGACGACTGACCCCGTCGCCCGGGCGGCACATGCGGCCGCGGCCCGGCGGTCCGATGTGTGGTGGATTGTGGTGATCGTCACACTTTCGGGGAACGAAACGGTTGCGCGCGTGGTCGCGCCGCCACTTCCGGGTGGGACGACCTGGACATGTGATCGGATTCCTTGCAGAATCGGGCCCGATCCGTCCGAATTACCCGTTCTGCGGCCCGGTCCGACCGGGCTCTGACGGGCACCGTCATCCCCCCAGTCGGTAGGCGAGGCCGCCATGACCCTCATGCAGAAGGCGATCACACCCGCGCTCTCTCGGGCTCACCTCGAGGACGGCTACGACCGCATGGCCGGGTACGTCGTGCGTGCCGAGGACGTCGCGTTCGCGACGACGCCCGCGCAGCTCTTCGAGGTCCACGGCCTCGGCTACCCCGGCTCGCCGTTCCGCCCGGACGCGCACTACATCGACCTGCTCCGCTTCGAGTCCGGCCCCCAGCTGCAGTACCGCGACGTCCCCGGGTACATCGTGCCGCTGTGGTGGCTGCGCCACTCGCGCGTCACCCCCGGCGCCGAGCTCGTCCGCGTGTTCGCCGACGGCTCCGCGACGCTGCTCGCCCGCTACGGCGACGTCGGGACCGGCTGGTCCGCCACGCACCTGGGCCACCGGCCCGCGCTCGCGTCGCTGTCCCGCTGCGTCGGCCCCGTCGCCAAGTGGCACAGCGCCTACCTCGAGGCCGACGTGGTCGACGGCGGGCAGACCGTGGTCCTCGCGCTCGCCAACCCGCCGCTCGCCGAGACCGGCTTCCACCAGGCGCCGTCCGGCCGCTGGTTCCGCCGCGTCCCGCGCGAGGACGTCTCCGAGCTGTTCGAGCTCGACCTCACCGCGCGCTGGAACGGGCTCGCCGTGCGCGTCGTCGACCAGTGGCAGGACGCGCAGCGGTACGTCGTCGCGCGCATCTCGCACCTCGGCGACGACCTCGACCACGCCGAGCACCTGCGGCTCGACCGCGTCGAGGCCGGCGTCTACGAGGCCGTGGTCTACGCCGCCGAGCTGACCGACATCCAGACCAACCAGGTCGTGCCCCACACCTGGTCGCCCGGGCCGTCCCGCGCGCTGCGCCGCCCGGTCACCACGCAGTCCTACTGACCCGGCCCGGCACCGAGCAGTTCCAGGAGACCGGTCGAGCCGGAGCGGTCGAGCCAGCCCGGTCCCGCCAGAGCAGTCCCACCGGGCTGACCGGCTCGCGGCACCCTTCCCCGCCCGAGCCACCGCCACAGAACGGCCGTCCCCCGCGGGACGGCCGTTCGCGCGTCTGCTCCTCCCGCTGACACCGCCCTTCCTCCGGCTCTGCTCCACCACACCCAGCGCAACCGCAGGGTCGACGTCCCACCACCCCGCCGAGACCGCGGTTGCTCCGGGTACGAGCCGCCGAAGCCGGAGGAGACGCGGGGTCGGCGGAAAGGGGACGGGGGTCAGGCGGGGACGGGGACCTGTGGGGGGCTGATCGCCGCGAGCTCGGCGAGGGCGGCCGCGTAGGCGGCCGTGTCCCCGGCGCGCGCGGCCTCGCGGGCACGAACCGTCGGGCCGTGCAGCGCGGCGCGGGTGCGGCGGCGCAGAGCCCGCGCCGTGCGCTCGTCGCGCTCGTCGTCGGCCAGCGCGGACAGGGCCGCCTCGAGCCCGCCGAGCACGCGCGACCGCTCCGCGAGCACGGCGGGGTTCCACTCGCGCACGCGGCGCTCGGCCTCGTACGCGGCCGCGGCCTTCCCGACGAGCTCGCGTGCCTCGAGCACGGCACCGTGCTCGGCGGGCGCGTGCTCGGCGACGGTGGTCAGCGACACGAGGCGGACACCGGGCAGCTCCCGCACGCCCGGGTCGACGTCGTGGCGCAGCGCAAGGTCCACGACCGTGAGCGGGTGCGACGTCGCGGAGCGGGCCTCGGCGAGCGCGTCGACCGTGAGGACGGCGCCGGCAGCACCGGAGCACGCGACCACCAGGTCGACGCAGGCGAGCTCGGCGGCCAGGTCGGCACCCGCGGGCACGGCCGTGACACCGCGTGCGGACGCGAACGTCGTCGCGCGACCGCTCGGGGAGTAGACGCGCACGTCGCGGCAGCCGCGGGCCTTGAGCGCGGCGAGCGACGCGCCCGCGTACGAGCCGGTGCCGATGAGCACGCACCGCACCTGCGGCCACGCGACCAGGTCGCGCTCGGCGATGTCCAGCGCGACGCCGACGACGGACCGGCCGGCCGCGCCGAGCCCGGTGCGGCCCTCGACCTTGCGCGAGACGCGGGACGCCGCCTGGAACAGGCTCTCGAGCGCGCTCGTCGTCGTGCCGTCCTTGCGGGCCGTCGTGAGCGCGCGGCGCACCTGCCCGGCGATCTCGCGCTCCCCGACGACCATCGACTCGAGCCCGCTCGCGACCGCGAACAGGTGCGCGGCCGAGTCGGTGCCCGTGTGCACGGCGAGGTGCTCGGCGACGCGCGTCGGGTCGTAGCCCGAGCGGGCGGCCACGGTCGCGGCGACCGCGGCACGGGCCTCGGGTGCGTGCTCGGCGTCGGCGACGTCGAGGTACAGCTCGAAGCGGTTGCACGTCGCGAGCACGACGGCACCGGCGATCGAGGGCGACGCGCCGACGAGCTCGCGGCCCACGGCGTGCACGTCCGAGGAGAGACGCTCGAGCACCCCGAGGTCGAGATCGCGGTGCGACGCGACGAGGGAGAGCAGCACCACGCGCCCGATTCAACCACCCGTCCGACGGTGCCCGGAAATGTCAGGCACAATCGACCCGTGCTTTCTGCTGGTCATCCGCTCGTCGACGGGCGTACGTCACATTCCTCCCTCGTCCGCGCGTATTCGAAAGAGCGCCCCGAGCGCCTTCCGGTGTGGTTCATGCGCCAGGCCGGTCGCTCGCTGCCCGAGTACCGCGCGCTGCGGGTGGGCACCGCGATGCTCGACGCGTGCCTCGACCCGGCCCTCGCGTCCGAGATCACGCTGCAGCCCGTGCGGCGGCACGGCGTGGACGCGGCGATCTTCTTCTCGGACATCGTGGTGCCGCTGCGGCTCGCGGGCGTCGACGTGGAGATCAAGCCGGGCGTCGGGCCGGTCATGGGTGCGCCGGTGCGCACCGCGGACGACGTGGCGCGGCTCGCGGAGCTGACGCTGTCCGACGAGGCGCTCGCGCCGGTCACCGAGGGCGTGGCGCGCACGGTCGCCGAGCTCGGGAGCACGCCGCTCATCGGCTTCGCGGGGGCGCCGTTCACGCTCGCCGCGTACCTGGTCGAGGGCGGGCCGTCGCGTGACCACCTGGCGGCCCGCGGGCTCATGCACTCCGACCCGTCGACGTGGCGCGCGCTCATGACGTGGGCCGCGGACGTCACCGGCGCGTTCCTGCGGGCCCAGGTGCTCGCGGGGGCGTCCGCCGCGCAGCTGTTCGACTCGTGGGCGGGCGCGCTGTCGCTCGCTGACTACACGGGGCACGTCGCACCCTCGTCGGAGCGCGCGCTGGACGCGGTGCGGGACCTGGGCGTGCGCACCGTGCACTTCGGCACCGGGACGGGCGAGCTGCTCGCGGCGATGCGCGACGTGGGTGCGGACGTCGTCGGCGTGGACTACCGGATCCCGCTCGACGAGGCCTCGCGCCGGCTGGGCGGCACCACGCCGCTGCAGGGCAACATCGACCCCGCGCTGCTCGCGGCGCCGTGGCCGGTGCTCGAGGCGCACGTCCGTGACGTCGTCCAGCGCGGCCGGTCGGCCCCCGCGCACGTGGTGAACCTCGGGCACGGCGTGCCGCCGAGCACGGACCCGGCGGTGCTCACGCGCGTCGTCGAGCTGGTCCACTCGCTGTGACCGCCGCCGCCGAGGGTCCGGGGACCGAGCGCGCCGACGAGCGCTGGGACGCCGTGGTCGTCGGCGGTGGGGTCGCGGGTCTGGTGGCGGCGCGTGAGCTGGTGCGCGGCGGGCTGAGGCCGCTCGTCGTCGAGGGCCGCGACGCGGTCGGCGGCGCGGTGCGCGGGCACGTCGTCGCCGGTCTCGAGCTCGACGCGGGCGCGGAGTCGTTCGCGACCCGCGGGGCACGGTCGCCGCGTACCTGGCCGAGCTGGGGATCGCGGACCGCGTGGTCGCGCCGAGCGGGCTCGGCTCGTGGGTGCACCTGCCGTCGGGCGACGGCCCGCTGCCGCAGACGGGCCTGCTCGGCATCCCGTCGCAGCCGTGGGCGCCGGACGTGCGGCGCACGCTCGGGGTGCTCGGCGCGGCGCGCGCGGCGCTCGACCTGGTCCTGCCGGCGCGCGTGGGTGCGGGGGCGACGACGCTCGGCGCGCTCGTGCGGGCGCGCATGGGGGCACGTGTGGTGGACCGGCTGGTACGGCCCGTCGTGGGCGGCGTGCACGCGGCGGAGCCCGACGAGCTCGCGGTGGACGCGGTCGCGCCCGGCCTGCCCGGAACGCTGAAGACGTCACGGTCGCTCGCGCGCGCGGTGCGCTCGCTGCGTGCCGCGGCGCCCGCGGGCTCGGCGGTGCAGGGGCTCGACGGCGGTGTGCACGTGCTCGTCGACACGCTCGCCGCGCAGGTCACGCAGGGTGGCGGCACGATCCGCACGCGGACGCGGGCGACGGGCGCACGCCCCGCCGACGACGAGCCCGGCACGGTGGTGGTGACGCTCGGCGACGGCAGCAGCGTGCGGACCGGACGGCTCGTCGTCGCGGGCCCGCAGGTCGAGCTGCTCACGCACGTGCTGGACCTCGGCGACGTCGCGCTGGACGAGGGCGCGGACGTGCGGCTCGTGACGCTCGTGCTCGACGCCCCGGCGCTCGACGCCGCGCCGCGCGGCACGGGCGTGCTGGTCGCGCGCGAGGCGGACGACGTGCGCGCGAAGGCGCTGACGCACGCGACGGCGAAGTGGCCGTGGCTGGCCGGGCGCGCGCCCGCCGGACGGCACGTCGTGCGCCTGTCGTACGGCCGGGCCGACGAGTCGGACCCGGCCGAGGGCGCGGGCCGCGCTGCCGGACGCGCCGGGCTCGGCGACACCGACGCGCTCGTCGCTCAGGCGCTCGTGGACGCGTCGGTCCTGCTGGGGGTGCCGGTGCGCGACGAGCAGGTGGTGGCGTCGGCGGTGGTGCGCTGGACGCAGGCGCTCCCGCGGCCGAGCGCGCGCCACCGCGAGGCGGTCGCGGCCGTGCGGGCTGCGCTGGACGCGCCGCGGACCGACGGCGCCCGGGTGGTGGCGTGCGGGGCGTGGCTCGCGGGCAACGGGCTCGCGTCGGTGATCCCGGACGCGGTCGCGGCGGGCCGCCGAGCACTGGGGTCGCTGCCGCACTGACGTCCCCGGACGCTGCCGTGCGGGGCGGTGTCGCGGTCGTCGCCTGTGGCATTGTTCTGACACTTTGTCGGGTCCACGTCACACATTTCCCCGTGGCTCCCGGTGAGGGTGTCCTGACAATTCCTGGAGAGCGCGCGAAAATGCACGACGCGCCATTTTCTGACACTCCGTCATCACGCCCGGACGAACGCTCGGATTTCGACATCCGCGCGCACGACGGGGGACACTGCTGGCATGTCGGTGGTCCGGATCGGTACTCGAGCGTCGACGCTCGCGCGCACGCAGACGGGCCACGTGGCCGACGCGCTCACCCGCCTCGGCGGCTTCGAGGTCGAGACCGTGCACGTGCGCACCGAGGGCGACCGGCTCACCGGCAGCCTCGCGACCCTCGGCGGCACGGGCGTGTTCGTCACCGCGCTGCGGGACGCGCTGCTCGACGGCCGCTGCGACGTCGCGGTGCACTCCCTGAAGGACCTGCCCACCGCGCCCGCACCGGGCCTGACCATCGCCGCGGTCCCGCTGCGCGAGGACCCGCGGGACGTGCTGTGCGCGCGCGACGGCCTGCGGCTGCACGAGCTGCCCGCGGGCGCACGCGTCGGCACCGGGTCGCCGCGCCGCGCGGCACAGCTGCTCGCCGCACGGCCCGACCTCGAGGTCGTCGACATCCGCGGCAACGTCGACACGCGCCTGGGCCGGGTCGCGGGCTCGTCGTCGGGGCCCGGCGACCTCGACGCGGTGGTGCTCGCGCGGGCCGGCCTCGCCCGGCTCGGCCGGCTCGAGGCCGTCACCGAGGCGCTCGACCCGCACGTCATGCTCCCTGCGCCCGGGCAGGGCGCGCTCGCCGTCGAGGTGCGCACCGCCGACCTCGACGACCCGCCCACGCCCGTGCTCGCCGCGCTCGCGACCGCGCTCGCCGCGCTCGACCACCGGCCCACGCGCCTCGCGGTCGCCGCCGAGCGCGCGCTGCTCGCGCGCCTCGAGGCGGGGTGCGCCGCACCGGTCGGCGCCCTCGCGCTCGTCGACGGGCCGCGCCTCGAGCTCGAGGCCGTGGTGGCCCGCACCGACGGCACCCGGCTCCTGCGGCACGGTCTGACGAGCACGGCCGTCGTCGTCCGGGAGGGTGCCGAGCCCGACGACGAGCCGCACGACGGCCCGCAGGACGCCCCGAACGACGGCGCGCACGGCGGCACGCACAGCGGCCCGCACGACGAGCCGGCCGGGGCGGCCGGGGGCGGCCACCGTGAGCAGGACGCCGCCGCCGCCGGTGCGGACCTCGCCGACCTGCTGCTCGAGAGGGGTGCCGCGGACCTCGCCCCCGTCGGCCCGCGCTCGTGACCGCGCCCGACGACGGGCGCGCGACGCCCGCCGCACCGCTCGCCGCACCGCTCGCCGGGTGGCGCGTGCTCGTGCCGCGCCCGACCGCCGGGCAGTCCGGTGCCGCGGTGGCGCTCGCCGCCGCCGGGGCCGAGCCGGTGCTCGTCCCCCTGATCGCGATCGAACCGCCCGCCGACACCGGACGCGTCGACGACGCGCTGCTCGCGCTCGGCGCGGGCTGGTACCGCTGGCTCGTCGTGACGAGCGGTGCCGCCGTGCCCGTGCTCGACACCCGCGCCACCGCCAGCGGACGGCCGCTGGCGACGCTCGTCGCGGACGGCGCGGTGCAGGTCGCCGCGGTCGGCCCGGGCACCGCCCGGGCGCTGCGCGACGCGGGCGTCGGCACGGACCTCACGCCGCGCGGACCGTCGACCGGCGCGAACCTCGCTGCCCAGTGGCCACCGGCCCCCGGGCAGCACGGGTGGACGGACCCGCACGACGGGTACCTGCAGCACGGGCCCCGGCACCGCGCCCCGACCGCCGGCCACCCGTCCACCGCCGACCACCCCACCGACCACCCCACCGACCACCCCGCCGACCACCCCGCCGACGGCGCCCGGCCCGCACGCGTCCTGTTCGCCCGCGGCGACCTCGCCGCGTCGACCGTCGCCGACGGCCTGCGGGCGCGCGGGTGGCAGGTCGACGAGGTCGTCGCGTACCGCACCGTCCCGGCACCGCCCCCGCCGGACGACGTGCGCGACGCGTGGCGGACGGGCGCGCTGCACGCCGCGTTGCTCACCTCCGCGAGCACGGTGCGCGCGCTCGTCGAGCACCTCGGCCCGCCGCCGCCCGGCACGCTGCTCGTCGCGATCGGGCCGACCACCGCCGCCGAGGTCCGCCGCCTCGGCCTGCCGCTCGCCGCGACCGCCGACGAGCAGACCATGGCCGGCCTCGTCGCCGCTCTCGTGGCCGCCGCTCACCCGTCGGACGGCCTCGTCGCCGCCCCGCCCGTCCGGGAGGATGGACGAACCGGACACCAGGAGACCCCGTGACCCCCGACCCCACCGAGCAGCTCACCCACCACCCCACCGAGCAGCCCACCCAGCAGCCCACCCGGCAGCCGACCGGTCGATCCACCGGGCAGCCCCCCGGCCCGGCCGCCGTCGCCGGCCCCGGCCGCGTCCGGCCCCGCCGGCTGCGCGCGACGCCCGCCGTCCGCCGGCTCGTGCGCGAGGTCGACGTGCTGCCGCGCCACCTCGTGCTGCCGGTGTTCGTCCGCGAGGGGCTCGACGAGCCCCGCCCGATCACGTCGATGCCGGGCGTCCAGCAGCACACGCTCGACTCGCTCAAGGGCGCGCTCGCCCGGGCGGCCGACGCCCGTCTGGGTGGCGTCATGCTGTTCGCGGTGCCCGAGGTGCGCGACGCGGTCGGCAGCCGGGCGACCGACCCGGACGGCATCCTCAACCGCGCGATCGCGGTCGCGGCGGCGGAGGTGGGCGACGCGCTCGTCGTGCAGGCGGACCTGTGCCTCGACGAGTTCACCGACCACGGCCACTGCGGCGTGCTGACCCCGGACGGGCGCGTCGACAACGACGCGACGCTCGTGCGGTATGCGGACATGGCGCTCGCGCAGGCCGCCGCGGGCGCCCACCTCGTCGGGCTGTCCGGGATGATGGACGGCCAGGTCGCGGTCGTGCGCGACGCGCTCGACGCCGCCGGGTACGACGAGGTCGCCGTGCTCGCCTACGCGGCGAAGTACGCGAGCGCGTTCTACGGGCCCTTCCGTGACGCGGTCGAGTCGCAGCTCGTCGGCGACCGCCGGACCTACCAGATGGACCCGCGAACCGCCGCGAGGCCGCCCGCGAGGTGGCCATCGACGTGGCCGAGGGCGCCGACGTCGTCATGGTGAAGCCGGCGATGTCCTACCTCGATGTGCTGGCCGACGTCGCGGCGAGCAGCCCCGTACCGGTCGCGGCCTATGCCGTGTCCGGCGAGTACGCCATGATCGAGGCTGCCGCAGCGGCCGGGTGGATCGAGCGCGAACGGGCGATAGCCGAGTCCGTGCTCAGCATCCGCCGCGCGGGTGCCGATTCTGTCCTCACGTACCACGCGACGGAGCTGGCCGGATGGCTGGCGGAGGAGTACCGATGAGCCCGACGAACGCCGAGGTGTTCGCGCATGCGCAGGCCGTGATCCCGGGAGGGGTCAGCTCGCCCGTGCGTGCGTACGGGTCGGTCGGCGGCACGCCGCCGTTCGTCGCGTCGGCCCGCGGCGCGTACGTCACCGACGTCGAGGGCCGCGAGTACGTCGACCTCGTCGGGTCGTGGGGGCCGGCGCTGCTCGGCCACGCGCACCCCGAGGTCGTCGCCGCCGTGCAGGAGGCCGCCGCGCGCGGCCTGAGCTTCGGGGCGCCGACGACGACCGAGGTCGAGCTCGTCGACGCCATCCGCTACCGCGTGCCCGCCGCCGAGCTCGTCCGCCTCGTCTCGACCGGCACCGAGGCGACCATGACCGCGCTGCGGCTCGCGCGCGGCTACACCGGGCGCGACCTCGTCGTGAAGTTCGCGGGCTGCTACCACGGGCACGTCGACGCGCTGCTCGCGCAGGCCGGCTCCGGCGTCGCGACGCTCGCGCTGCCCGGGTCCGCGGGCGTCTCGTCGGCCGTCGCGGCCGAGACGATCGTGCTGCCCTACAACGACGTCGACGCGGTCCGTGACGCGTTCGCCCAGCACGGGCCCCGCATCGCGGCCGTCATCACCGAGGCCGCGCCCGCCAACATGGGCGTCGTGCCGCCCGCGCCCGGCTTCAACGCCGAGCTGCGCGCGCTCACGCACGAGCACGGCGCCCTGCTGGTCCAGGACGAGGTGCTCACCGGCTTCCGCGTCGGCTACTCCGGCTGGTGGGGGCTCGAGGGCCTGCGCGAGGGGTGGTCGCCCGACCTGTTCACGTTCGGCAAGGTCGTCGGCGGCGGGCTGCCCGTCGCCGCGGTCGGCGGCCGGCGCGACGTCATGCGTCAGCTCGCGCCGCTCGGGCCCGTCTACCAGGCCGGCACGCTGTCCGGGAACCCTGTCGCGACCGCCGCGGGACTCGCGACGCTGCGGCTCGCCGACGCCGACGTCTACCGTCACCTCGACGAGACCGCCGCGCGCCTGCGCGAGTCCGTGACCAAGGCCCTCGCGAACGCCGGCGTGCCGCACGCGCTGCAGTGGGCGGGCTCGCTGTTCTCCGTCGCGTTCGGCGACGAGGTCGCCGAGCACGGCGTGCGCGACTACGCCGACGTGCAGGGGTCCGAGCACTGGCGGTACGCCCCGTTCTTCCACGCGCTGCTCGACGCGGGCGTCAGCGCGCCGCCGTCCGCGTTCGAGGCATGGTTCGTCTCGGCCGCGCACGACGACGAGGCGCTCGCGCGCATCGAGGACGCGCTGCCGGCCGCCGCGCAGGCCGCCGCCGAGGCGACGCCGCCCGCCTGACCACCCCGTCCGCCGCTGGGCGCGCGGCCCGGCGGGCGACCACCCGGCGGGCGCTTCACCCGGCCGGCGGTCCGCCCGGCCGGCGGTCCGCTCGGTCAGCCCAGGAGGCGGCCGCGAGGGGCGAGGGCGCCGTGCTCGTCGAGACGAGGTGGGGCATCGGGCGTGCCCTTGCCCTCCGGGGGTGTCTGGTCCTCCGGGGGTGCCTGGTCGTCAGGGGTGAGCAGGTCGCGGGCGAAGGGGATCGTGCGCTCGAACCAGCGGCCGTCGGCCAGGTCGTAGGCGAGCCGACCGGCCGCGGCGGCGGCGCGCTGGTCGGCGGCTTGCTGGTCGGCGGCTCGCTGGTCCGCGGCTTGCTGGCCGGTGGCGCGCTCGTCGGCGGCCCGCTCCTCGTCGGCGACGGACGGTGCCTGCGTGAGCGTCTCGTCCGCGAACGCGCGGCCGGGGTGCGCGCTGAGCGCGAGGCCCAGCCGGGCGTGCGGCAGCTCGAGCTCCCACCAGGTCGTGCCGGTGGGCCGGTGCTCGTGCACGCGCAGGCCGGTCGCATGCCGCACGAGCGGCTCGAGCACGCGCAGGCGCCACGCGCCGTCGAGGCGGAACGCGTCGCCGGCCGGTGCGGGCAGGGTGCGCAGACCGTCGCGCGCGGGCAGCAGCCAGGCCGTTCCGTCGGCGGGCACGCCCCGCACGAACGCGCGGGCGTGGCGTGCGGACAGCCGCGCGCGGGGCTGCATGGTCGACGCAAGCACGGGCAGCGCGGTGAGCGAGCGGACCCACCGGTCGGCCAGGACCACGCGGCGTTCCTGCACGCGTCCGACGATCGAGCGCTCCTCGAGCCCCGCGGCGCTCGCGCTCACGCGCAGCGGGTCACGCGGGAGCAGGCCGGCGAGCAGCTCGCGGACACGGGGACCGAGGTCGACCGTCGTCGTGCCCGGCGCACGCGGCGTGACGTCGAGCCCGGCGGGCAGCAGGTCGAGGCGCGCGGCGACGCCCCCGCACGCGGCGAGGCTCTCGAACCGCACGAGCCCGTCGCCGGTGGTCAGGAACGGGTCGGCGTGCTCGACGAGGTCGGCGAGGTCGCCGTGGGCGGTGCGGTCGTCGCGCGAGGTCCGCCCGGCGCCGGTGTGCACGCCCGGGCCCGGCTGTGCGGCGGGCTCGTCGAAGCGGGAGGCGGCGACACGGGCGACGAGCAGGAGGGCGGCGGCGACGACGTCGGCGCGCTGCGCGGAGCCGTCGACGAAGGTGCGGCGCTCGCCGGTCGCGAGCCCGAGGTGCGCGCCGGTGCGGTCGACGCGGAGGCCGGAACGCCCCGCGTACCGGAAGGCGACCTCCACCGCTTCCACACGGGTGTTCTCGGCACCCCGAAGGTCACAGTTGAGTCACGGCCCGGGTAGTTCCCCCGGTGAGCGCCCGGTCGTTGCTCGACGGGTGGAGAAACGCTCGCCAGGTGAGCGGATCTCCACCCGTACCACGCTGCGGCGCACGGCCGCGGACCGCGGCCAGCGCGGGGGCGGGGGCGGGGGCGGGGGCGGGGGCGGGGGCGGGGGCGGGGGCGGGGGCGGGGGCGGGTCAGGCCTCGACGAGCTCGGGGGCCGGGGTGGGGTCGGTCGCGGCGGCGCGCTCGGCCGCGCGCTCGGCGCGGTAGGCGCGCACGGACCACGCGACCGCGGCGGCCCAGACCACGGCGATCGCACCGAGCACCCACGCCTGCGCGGGGGTACCGCCGAGGCCGACGAGGTCGGAGCGCAGGATCGTGCGGGTGTTGGTCAGGACGATCATGCCGCCGACGGCCGACCCGAGCAGGCGCGGCGGGATGATCCGCACGAGCCAAGCGGCGATGGGCGCGGCGATCAGCCCGCCGACGAGCAGCGCGAGCACCCAGCGCACGTCGATGCCCTGCGAGCCGAGCGAGAACAGGAAGCCGAGCGAGGCGGCGAGCGCCACGAGGAACTCGGACGTGTCGATCGAGCCGATGACCTTGCGCGGCTCCATGCGCCCGGACGCGAGCAGTGCGGGCGTGCCGACCGGTCCCCAGCCGCCGCCGCCGGTGGCGTCGACGAAGCCCGCGAACAGGCCGAGCGGTGCGAGGAACCGCTTGCGCACGGGCTGGCCGAGCCGGTCCTTGCGCAGCCCCTTGAACGTGAAGCGCACCAGGATGTAGGTGCCGAGCGCGAGCAGGATGCCCGACATCACGGGTGCGGCCTGGTCGGTCGCGACGCGGGACAGGACGGTCGCGCCGAGGAACGCGCCGATCGCACCGGGGATGCCGACGCGCCGCACGACCTTCCAGTCGACGTTGCCGAACTTCCAGTGCGAGACGCCCGACGCGAGCGTGGTGCCGATCTCGGCGAGGTGCACGGTGGCGGACGCCGCGGCGGGGTTGGTGCCGATCGCGAGCAGGAGGGTGCTGGAGGTCACGCCGTACGCCATGCCGAGCGCGCCGTCGACGAGCTGCGCCGCGAGGCCGACGACGGCCAGGAGCAGGAGCTGCGGCATGAGCGGGGTCCTTCGGGGCGTGAGGCGACGAGGCGGGTGGAACCGACATCTCGATAATCCCGACCCGGGAACTCGATATTCAAGACCCGTCCATCATGCAAGACGCGCGCCGTCGCACGCCCGCGGCACGCCCGCGCACGCGTCTCAGGTCAGGGGTTCTCCCACGCGTCGGCGCGGCCGAGCATCTCCCGCACCGGCGCCGGGAGGTCGCCCGCGACGAGCGCCGCGATCGTCACCTCGTCGAGCACGTCCCGCACCGCGACCCGCAGCGCGACCCACACGTCCAGCAGCGCCGCCGCCGACCCCTCGTACGTCAGCGACGGCGGACGCTCGTCGCGCACCGTGACGAGCGGCCCCTCGGCGGCGCGCATGACGTCCGCGAGCGTGATCTGGTCCGCGGGCCGCGCGAGCCGGTACCCGCCCGAGCGCCCGCGGACGCTCACCACCACGCCGCCGCGGCGCAGGTCGCCCAGGATCCGCTCGAGGAAGCTCGTCGGCAGCCCCTGACCCGCCGCGAGGGTCTCGACCGCGACCGGGTGCCCCTGCGGGCTCGCCGCCAGCTCCGCGCACGCGCGCACCGCATAGTCCGCCTTCGCCGAGACCCGCATGCGCCCATTGTGCCGTCCGCGGGTCCCGGGCCCGCACGCCGCCGCGCCCGGCTCACCTGCGCGGTCAGCCCGCGGCGCCCTCGCGGACGTCGAGCACCGGGCCCGCGAGCAGGTCCGCGAGCGTCACGTGGTCGAGCACGCCGTGCAGCGTCTCGTCGATCGCGCCCCACAGGGTGGGCAGGTGCTGCGCGACGCCGCGGTACTCGAGGCGGTCGGGCGGGGCCGCGCGCACCAGTCCACATTCCGGGCAGGTCGGGACCTTCGGATCGCCTCGGGAATACCCCATGGGGGTATGGTGGTTGGCGTCGACGAGGAGGCACGCATGCACGGCTACACCACTGACAAGGACGACTACCTCAAGCGTCTGCGCCGCATCGAGGGGCAGGTCCGGGGCATCGCCCGCATGGTCGACGAGGACGTCTACTGCATCGACGTGCTCACGCAGATCGCGGCCGTGACCAAGGCGCTGCAGGCCGTGAGCATCGGGCTCGTCGAGGACCACCTCGGCCACTGCGTCGTCGACGCCGCCCGGCGCGACCCCGACGAGGGGCAGGCCAAGGTCAAGGAGGCGGCCGACGCGATCGCCCGCCTCGTGCGCAGCTGAGACACCGGCTGCACCCCCCGCACCACCCCCACCGCACGCTCCACCGCACCGAGGAGAGACCCCATGACCACCACCACGTTCGGCGTCGACGGCATGACCTGCGCGCACTGCGTCCAGCACGTCACCACCGAGCTCCAGGCCATCCCCGGCGTGAGCGACGTCGCGGTCGACCTCGTCGTCGGCGGCTCGTCGCAGGTCACCGTGACGTCCGAGGCTCCGCTGCCCGACGAGGCCGTGGCCGCGGCCGTCGACGAGGCCGGCTACGCGCTGACCCCGCGGCGCTCGCTGCTGTGAGCCCCGCGCCGCGACGGCGCTGATCGACCGCACGACCCGACCGCACGAACAGACCGCACGAACCCGGAGGCGGAGCATGAGCACCGACCAGCAGCCCGGCACCCGCGGGGCACCGACCCTCGTGGTGGACCTCGCCGTGGAGGGCATGACGTGCGCGTCGTGCGTCGCACGCGTCGAGAAGCGTCTCCAGCGCCTGCCCGGGGTCACCGCGAGCGTGAACCTGCCGCTCGAGTCCGCGCACGTCGAGGGCGTCGACCCGTCCGTCACACCCGACGACCTCGTGGCCGCGGTGCGCGCCGCGGGCTACGACGCGCGCGTGACGTCGCCGGTCGACTCGCCGACAGTGACGGGTCACCCGGCGCACGGGCACGCGCCCGACGAGCACCCGTCCCGCGAGCGCGTGTCCGACGAGCACGCGCCCGGCGAGCACATGTCCGGCGAGCACGACGGGCACGGGTCGACGAGCGACGCGATGCTCGCCGAGCACGCGCTGTCGGCGCACGCGATGGCGCCGGGTCACGACATGTCCGCCGACGAGGACACGTCGGCACCCACCGACGCGCGCGGCGCGGACCTGCGGCGACGGCTCGTCGTCGCGGCGGTCCTGACCGTCCCGGTCGTCGTGCTGTCGATGGTCCCCGTGACGCAGTTCCGCGGCTGGCAGTGGGTGGTGGCGGCGCTCGCGCTGCCCGTGGCGACGTGGGCCGCGTGGCCGTTCCACCGTGCCGCGGCCCGCGCGGCCCGGCACGGCGCGTCGACCATGGACACGCTCGTGAGCATCGGGATCATCGCGGCCACGTCCTGGTCGCTGTGGGCGCTGCTGCTCGGCGGCACGGGCGAGCTCGGCATCACGATGACGCCGACGCTGTGGCCGCGTGCGGCCTCGGGCATGGACATGGGCGAGGTGCCCGAGCTGTACTTCGAGGTCGCGGCGGTCGTGACGACGTTCCTGCTCGCGGGTCGGTTCGCCGAGCACCGCTCGCGCCGCCGCGCCGGTGACGCGCTGCGCGCGCTGCTCGACCTGGGCGCGAAGGACGTCGCGCTCGTCGTGACCGGCCCGGACGGGCGCCGCACCGAGCAGCGCGTGCCGGTGGACCGGCTGCGCGTGGGCGACGAGTTCGCGGTGCGGCCGGGCGAGAAGGTCGCGACCGACGGCGTGGTCGTGTCCGGGACGTCCGCGCTGGACACGTCGCTGCTCACCGGCGAGCCCGTGCCGGTCGAGGTCGGGCCGGGCGACGAGGTCACGGGCGCGACGGTGAACTCCTCGGGCGCGCTGGTCGTGCGGGCGACGCGCGTGGGTGCGGACACGCGGCTCGCGCAGATCGGCCGGCTCGTCGCGCAGGCGCAGACCGGCAAGGCGCCGGTGCAGCGCCTGGCGGACCGGATCTCGGCCGTGTTCGTGCCCGTGGTGCTGGTGCTCGCGCTCGGCACGCTCGTGGTGTGGCTGGCGACGGGTGCGGGCGCCCAGGCGGCGTTCACCGCCGCGGTCGCGGTGCTGATCATCGCGTGCCCGTGCGCGCTGGGCCTCGCGACGCCGACCGCGCTGCTGGTCGGCACGGGCCGCGGGGCGCAGCTCGGCATCCTCATCAAGGGTCCCCAGGTGCTCGAGCGCACGCGTCGGGTCGACACCGTGGTGCTCGACAAGACCGGGACCGTGACGCAGGGCCGGATGGCGCTGACGGACGTCCTGCTCCCGGCGGGTCACGACGAGCGCGCGGCCGACGAGGCGCTGCGGCTCGCCGCGGCGGTCGAGCGGCAGGCCGAGCACCCGATCGGCCAGGCGGTCGTGGCGGCGTGGGACGCGCGCGAGGTCTCGCCGGCACCCAGCGACGCGGACGCTCAGGGCGCGGGGGCGCACGGGCTGGGCGCGCAGCCGCAGGGCGTCGGCGCGGACGGTGTACAGATCGGGTCGGACGAGGTGTACGACTTCGCCGCGGTCGCCGGGCGGGGCGTCGTGGGCGTGGTCCGCACCGCCCACGCGGGCGTCGGGCTCGGGCGTCGCGTGCTCGTCGGACGCCCGGCGTGGCTCGCCGAGCAGGGCGTCGACACCGCCGAGCTGACCGCGGGCTTCGACGCGGCCGAGGCCGACGGCGCCACCGCCGTCATGGTGGCGTGGGACGGCCGCGCCCGCGCGACGCTCGTCGTCCGCGACCCGCTCAAGGACACCTCACGCGACGCGGTCGACGAGCTGCGGGCGCTCGGCCTGCGGCCCGTCCTGCTCACGGGCGACAACGCGGGCGCCGCCCACGCGGTCGCGCGGGAGGTCGGCATCGACGAGGTGGTGGCGCACGTGCTGCCCGAGGACAAGGTCGAGGTGGTGCGCCGCCTGCAGGCCGAGGGCCGCCAGGTCGCGATGGTGGGCGACGGGGTCAACGACGCGGCCGCCCTGGCGACCGCCGACCTGGGCCTCGCGATGGGCACGGGGACGGACGTCGCGATCGAGGCCGCGGACGTCACGCTCGTGCGCGGCGACCTGCGGTCCGCGGCGCAGGCGATCCGGCTGTCGCGCCGCACGCTGCGGATCATCAAGCAGAACCTGTTCTGGGCGTTCGCCTACAACGTCGCGGCGATCCCGCTCGCGGCGCTCGGCCTGCTCAACCCGATGATCGCCGGTGCCGCGATGGCGGCCTCGTCGGTGCTCGTGGTGACGAACTCGCTGCGCCTGCGCACGTTCTCCTGACGCCCGCCCGGGCCGCCGGCCCGCCTGCCCGCACCGCGGGTCAGCGGAACCGGCGGCCCTCGTCGGCCCGGTACGCCAGCACGGCGAGGGCCGCGAACAGCGCGGTCCACCCGAGCAGCACGGGCAGCGCTAGCGGGTAGGCCTCGACACCCGCGGTGACCTGCACGACGAGGTCCCGCACGGCCCGCGGCGGGTTCTAGCGATCCCCGCAACGCCCTGTTTTCAGGGAGTTGCGGGGATCGTGCTTTCACCAGAGCTCAAGATGAGGTTCTTCGAGGTCTTCGACCGTGTCGGGAGTGCGACGCTCGCCGCTCGGGAGGTCGGCCTGAGCCGGCACACGGCGGCGGGGTGGGTGCGCCAGGCCGGTCTGCGTTCCGTGGGCGTTGGGGGGTGGGGGCCGCATCCGGGCAAGGGTGAGTACCAGCGGCTGCGGCGTGCGGGTGTATCCCGGCGTCGCGCTGCTGAGCAGGTGGGGGTCAACGAGCGCACCGCACGCGACTGGGACGGCGGCGTTCGTAAGACCCGCGGGGCTCGGATCTACCCCGACGGGCGCCGGGTGGACTATAAGACGGGCGTGACCACCCTTGTCCGAGCGCACGAGATGGTGTCGCTCGCGGCACTGGAGGCCGAGCTGGATCGGCGGTTCTTGACGTTGGCCGAGCGGGAGACGATCGCCGACCTACGCCGGCAGAATGCCTCGCTGCGTGAGATCGGTCGCCAACTGGGTCGGCCGGCGTCGACGATCAAACGAGAGCTGGACCGGCGGTCCGTCGACGGCGTCTACCGCCCGTATGCCGCCCAGCGGGCGTGGGCTAAGAGCCGCGCCCGTCCCAAGGCGGCCAAGCTCGCCGCCGACGGTCCGCTGCGTGAGTTCGTCGCCGCGAAGCTCGCGCAGCGGTGGTCACCCGAGCAGGTCTGCCACGCTCTGGTCGAGGACTTCCCCCACGACGAGAGCATGCGGGTGAGCACCGAGACGATCTACCAGGCGATCTACGTCCAGGCCCGCGGTGGGCTGCGCCGTGAGGTCGCCGACGCGCTGCGCACCGGGCGGACCCGCCGCAAACCCCACACGAGCCCGGACCAGCGCACGTCCCGGTTCGTTGACGAGATGGTGATGATCTGTGAACGCCCCGCCGAGGTCGAGGACCGAGCGGTGCCCGGGCACTGGGAGGGCGACCTGATCGTCGGCACCGGGTCGGCCTCCGCGATCGTGACCCTGGTCGAACGCTCGACCCGCTACGTGATGCTCGGGCACCTGCCCGGCGGGCACAGCGCCGAGGAGGTCCGCGACGTCCTGGTCCCGCTGATCACAACCCTGCCAGACCACCTGCGCGGATCGCTGACCTGGGACCAGGGCTGCGAGATGGCCGCCCACAAGCAGTTCACGATCGCGACCGGGGTGCCGGTCTACTTCTGCGACCCGCACTCGCCCTGGCAGCGCGGCTCGAACGAGAACACCAACGGGCTGCTGCGCCAGTACTTCCCCAAGGGCACAGACCTGTCGATCCACTCCCCGGCCGACCTCGAACACGTCGCCCAACAACTCAACGGCCGACCACGCAAGACGCTCGGCTGGAGAACCCCAGCCGAGCGTCTGCGTGATCTACTGACAACCACATAAGCCATCAGGTGTTGCGAGGACCCCGAGAATCCGCCCGCGACGGCAGGGCCGTCGACAGCGTGTCGAGCCAGTCGGGGAACACCTGCGGCGGCATGAACAGCCCGCCGGCGAACGCGAGCGGGAACAGCACCGCCTGCACGACCGCGATCGCGGCCTTCGCGGACAGCCGGTACCCGATCGCGAGGCCCAGCAGCAGGAACGGCACCGCGACGCCGACGACGAGCGCGACGCACTGCAGCGCCTGCTCCCACCGCAGCTCGGCCGCGGTGAGCAGCCACCCGACGAGCACGACCGGCGCGAGCGCGCAGTACGACCACAGCAGACCGTTGAGCACACGGCCCGTCAGCCGCGCCCCCGGACCGGCCGGCAGCGTGCGCAGGTACGGGTCGAACGGCTGCGCGCGGTCCTCCGAGACGCCCGCGCCGAACGAGAACAAGCACGTCGACATCACCGCGAACGTGCCGAGCTGCGCGACCGCGACGAGCGCGCCGACCGGGTCCTGCGCGACCTCGCGCTGGGGGACCACGAAGAACAGCAGCGCGAGCGCGGGGAACAGCAGGTTGCCGATCACGGCGATCGGGATGCGCACCGTCTCGACGAAGCCGAGCCGTGCGTGCAGCCAGACGAGCCGCCACAGCGCGGGCCGACGCGCGGCGCGCACGGGCGCCGGGCCGGGGACGTGGGCGTAGGCGTGGGCGTGGGTGACGGTCATGACCGGACCTCCTGGACGGGCTCGGCGGCGGCGCGTGCGGGCTCGAGCACCCCGTCGCTCGCGGTGAGCGCGAGGAACGCCTCCTCGAGGGACGCGCCGCGCACCTCGAGGTCACGGAACGGCACGTCCTGCCCGACGAGCGTGCGCACGAGCTCGTCGGCATCGGCCGCGAGCAGCGTGACCCGCACGCCCTCGGGCCGGCCCGCAGCCTCGAGCACCTCGACCCCGGGCAGCCGCTCGAGGCGGGGCAGCGCGTCGGCCGGCACGGTCACCAGCACGCGGCGCCGCGCGACGAGCGCGACCACGTCCGCCAGCCCGCCGTCCGCGAGCACACGCCCGTGCCCGACGACCACCACGCGGTGCGCGAGCGCCTCGACCTCCTCGAGGTAGTGGCTCGTGAGCAGCACGGTCGCGCCGTCGGCGTGGTAGTCGCGCAGCGCCTGCCACAGCACGTGCCGGCCCTCGACGTCGAGGCCCGTGGTGGGCTCGTCGAGCAGCACGAGCCGGGGGCGGCCCACGAGCGCGAGCGCGACCGCGAGCCGTCGCTTCTGCCCGCCCGACAGCCCGCCCGTCTGCCGCCGCGCGAGGTCCTGGAGCCCGAACCGCTCGAGCAGCTCACCCGTGGGCATGGGCGCGGCGTAGTGGCCCGCGACGAGCGCGACGACCTCCTGCACGCGCAGCGTCGACGGCAGCCCGGTCTCCTGCGGCGTGGTGCCGAGCGAGAGCCGCGAGCGCGCGTCGCGCGGGTCCCCGCCGAACAGCCGGACCGTGCCCGCGTCGGGCTTGCGCAGCCCGGCCACGAGGCTGAGCAGCGTGGTCTTGCCCGCACCGTTGGGGCCGAGCAGCCCGACGAGCTCGCCCTGGCCGACGCTCAGCGACACGTCGTCGAGCGCGACGACCGCGCCGAACCGGCGCGTGACGTGGTCGGCGACGACGACGTGCTCGTCGCGCGTCACCGTCCGCTCCCGAGGAGCTCGCGCAGCCGCTGCGCGTAGACGTCGAACGCGAGGCGCCCGGCCGGGGTGAGCGCGACGTACGTCGCGGGGGACCGGCCCTCGTAGGTCTTGGTGATGGTCACGTAGCCCGCCTCCTCGAGGCGTCGCAGGTGGGTGGACAGGTTCCCCGCGGTCATGTCGAGCATGTCGCGCAGGCGGGGGAACGAGATGCGGTCGCCGTCGCCGAGGCCCACGAGGGTCGCGACGACCCGCAGCCGGGCCGGTGCGTGGATGACCGGGTCGAGCTCGTCGTCAGGCACGGGACCGCCCGTCCCGCACGCGCGTCACGAGCGCCGCGACGAGCATCCCGCCGCCGCCCGCGAGCGCGAGCACCGCGTACGAGCCGGGGATCCCCGCGAAGGCGCTGGCCGCGCCGGCCAGGAGGATCCAGGCGCCGAGCGCGTACATCGCGGTCGCGCGCCACATCAGACCGCCCGCGATGTAGAGCAGGCCGACGACGAGCGACGCGATCGCGTTGGCGGCGAGGCCGACGACCTCGCGCGAGGCACCGGCGTCGGCCAGGGCCGCGACGGTCACGCCCTGGCCGAGGAAGCCGAGGAACCAGCCCCAGCCGTACATCGCGCCCTGCTGCGCGCTGCGGCCCCGGATGCCGTGCGTGCGCGTGACGCTGTGCCACGCCGTGACGACCATCGCGGCGACGATCACCAGACCGGCGACGACCGCCGCCCACGCGGCCCACAGCTCGTCCTCGCCGACCGGGAGCCACAGCAGGCCGTAGCCGAGCACCCACGCGGTGCCCCACACGCCGAACAGCAACGGGGCGGACGGTTGCGTGCGGGCCGCGGCCGCGCGCTGGTCCGCGATGATCGCGAGCGCCTCCTCGGTGCCCAGCGGTGTCCCGGTGGTGTCGTCGTCGTCCATCGCCCCTCCCCTGCGCCCGGTCCCGTCGTCGGGACCCGTGGTTTGTGTCGCAAACCAGTTTGCGCGTATCCAGCCAATCCGCGCAAGACCCCCTCGTCGTCGTCCCGCACGGCCGCGGCGGCTACCGTGCCCCCATGCCCGCCACCACCGCCCCGACGCCCGGGACGCCACCCGTCTCCGAGCGCGCGGTGCGGCGCCGGCTCACGGTCGAGATCTGGATCGTGCTCGGTCTCTCGCTCGGCCGATCGGGGGTGTACGCGCTCGTCGCGATCCTCGACCGCATGACCGCGGGCCCCCCGCTCGCCGACCAGAGCACCACCATCAACGGACCGCTGAACCCACGCCCCTGGCTCGACGTGCTCTACCAGGTGCTGTCCATCGGCTTCGCGCTCGTGCCCGTCGCCCTCGCGCTCTACCTGCTCTCTGCCGGCGGCCGCTCCGCGACACGGCGCATCGGCCTCACGGCCGCCCGCCCCTGGCGCGACCTCGGCGTCGGGGTCGGCCTCGCGGCGCTCATCGGCATCCCCGGCCTCGGGCTGTACGCCGTCGGCCGCGCCGTCGGCATCACCGTGCAGGTCCAGCCGACGACGATCGACGACCACTGGTGGACCATCCCGCTGCTCGTCGCGCTCGCGCTCAAGAACGCGCTGCTCGAGGAGGTCGTCGCCGTCGCCTACCTCATGGAGCGCCTGCGCGAGCTGCGCTGGAGCGCGCCGCTCGTCGTCGCCGCGAGCGCGCTCCTGCGCGGCTCCTACCACCTGTACCAGGGGTGGGGGCCGTTCGTCGGCAACGTCGTGATGGGCCTGGTGTTCGCCGAGTACTACCGGCGCCGACGACGCGTCATGCCGCTCGTCGTCGCCCACACCGTCATGGACCTCGTCGTGTTCGTCGGGTACGCGCTCATCCCCGGCGCATGGCTCACGAGCCTGGGCCTCGACTAGCTAGTCGAGCACGACGCGGCGGGACCACGAGCGCACCGCGAACGCGCTCACCACCAGCAGCACGCCCGCGACCAGCGCGAACACCCCGAACAGGACCATGCCCACCGCGAGCGACTGCTGCGGGTTGAACGCGAGCAGCAGACCGATCGCCAGGTTCACCAGGCCGACCGCGAGCGCCGGGAACGCGGAGTCGTCGTCCTGCCGGCGCAGCACCACGGCCGCGACCACCCCCACGATCCCGACCACGAGGATCCACGCGGTCACCACGTAGAACAGCACGAGCACCGTCGGATGCGGCCACGCCATCACCAGGACGCCCAGCCCCACCACGACCAGCCCCACCAGGACCTGCCACCCCGTCGCACCCGGCGGGCGCTCCACGAGCGCCTGCAGGACGAGCAGCACGCCGTCGACCACGGCGAACACCCCGATGGTCCAGGCGACTGCGGTCAGCGTCTCGAGCGGGTGGAACACCATCAGCAGGCCCAGCGCGAGCAGGACCACACCCCGCAGCAGGGGCAACCACCAGACCCGGCGCAGCCCCGGGTCCGTCGAACGGCCGCTCTGGACGATCACGGTGCTCACGAGCGCTCCCCTCCCGTGGCGACGTGCGCCACGACCTGGCCCACCCCGCCGGCCCCCGGCCGTCGAGCCGCCGGTCGCCGCAGGTCCCGGTCACCACCCGACCGCCCTCGCCACCGACCGCCTTGTCGCCACCGTAGACCCGTACCGGGACGAACGGGCGACAACCGCCCCGAACCGCGGGCGGCGGCGCACCACCGCCTTAGACTCGCGGTCATGTCTTCGCGGGAGTCGGCCGGGTCCGCGTCGTCGCGACCCGCCGCGGCGGCGGACGACCTCGTCACGCCGCTGCCCGTCGCGACCGCGCACGGTGCCGGCCGGCCGGCCGCGACGCCCGACGACGAGCCCGGCATCCCCGGCCTGCCCGACCCCGACGACGACCGCGCGACCCGCGCCCGCGCCGAGGCCGAGGCGGCGACGATCGTCGTCGACGACCAGCCGACCGTCCGCGTGCACCACCCCAGCGACCTGATCTCCACGATCCTGTCCGCGCTCGGCGTCGCCGTCGTCATGGTGCTCGCGACCTACGCGCAGCACACCACCACGGGCGTCGCGGAGGACGTGCAGGGGTTCGCCACGCTGCTGCGCCGCATCCTGTTCGTGCCCGTGCAGGTGCTCGAGGGGTTCGTGACGCTCGTCGTGCCGCTCGCGGTCGGCATCGAGCTCGCGCTGCGCCGGCTCGGCCGCCAGCTCATCGAGGCGATCATCGCGGCGGCCCTCGCCGTCGCCGTCACCGCGGGCGTCGTGCTCGTCGTCCAGGGCGTCGGGTCCGACGAGCTCGTGCGCGGCCTGTCCGTGCGGATCGGCGGGACGTGGGAGCTCACCATCCCCGCGTACGTCGCGATGCTCGCGAGCCTGCTCACCGTCAGCGGCCCGCGCCAGCGCCGACGCTCCGTCGCGTGGTCGTGGCGGGCCGTGTGGATCGCCGTGGGCGTGCTCCTCATCACCGCGCAGGTCTCGCTCGCGGGGCTCGCCGTGGCGCTCCTGCTCGGGCGGCTGTGCGGGCTCGTCGTGCGGTACGTCTCCGGCGTGCGCAGCGAGCGCGCGTACGGCGCGAGCCTCGTCGCGGGCGTGCGGCGGGCCGGCTACGAGCCCGTGCGGCTGCGGCGCATCGCCGCCGACGACGACCCGGAGCGCGACGACGAGACCGCCCACCAGGCAGCCGGCCTGACGGCAGCCGAGTCCGCCGACGCGACCACCGACGGGGTGCACTCGGTCGCGCCGCCCCCCGCACCCGACGACGCGGCCGCCCGTGCGCTCGTCCGCTCCACGGGCTACCGCACCTACGAGCTGACGACCGACGACGGACCCCGCCTCGACCTCGTCGTCATCGACGGCGACCGCCAGGTCGCGGGCATGGTCTCGCGCGTGTGGCGGTCCGTGCGCCTGCGCGGCCTCGAGGGCCGGTCCGTGCAGTCGCTGCGGCAGACCGCCGAGCGCACCGCGCTGCTCAGCTACGCCGCCCGCGCCGCGGGCGTGCGCACCCCCGAGCTGCTGCGCGTCGCCGAGGCCCAGGACTCCATGCTCCTGGTCCAGGCGCACCCCGGCACCGCCGTGCCCCTCACCGAGCTGCCCGACGAGGCGCTCACCGACGACGTGCTCCGCGAGATCTGGGCGCAGCTGCGCACCGCGCACGAGGCCGGGATCGCGCACCGCGCGCTCACGTCCGACACCGTGCTCGTCGAGGACCTGCTCGGCACCCCCATCGTGTGGGTCGTCGGCTGGGAGAACGGCTACGTCGCGTCGTCCGAGCTCGCGCGGCGCATGGACCTCACCCAGATGCTCGCGCTGCTCGCCCTGCGCGTCGGGGTCGAGCGCGCGCTGCAGTCCGCGGCCGACTCCCTCGACGACGACGACGTCGCCGCCGTCGGCCCGCTGCTGCAGGGCATCACGCTGCCCGAACGCACCCGCACCCAGGTGCGCCGCCACCGCAAGGTGCTGTCCGACCTGCGCGCCGCGATCGTCGCGCGGATCCCCGAGGCCGACGTCGAGCCCCAGCAGCTCGTCCGGTTCGGCGCGCGGTCGATCCTCACGATCGTCCTGCCGATCCTCGTCGTGCTGCTGCTCGTCACCCGCATCAACATCGACCAGATCACGAGCGCGCTCTCGACGAGCGACTGGCGCTGGACCGCCATCGCGTTCGCGCTCGGCCTGCTGACCATCGTCGGCGCCGGGCTCGCCCTCACCGCGTTCTCCCCCGTGCGCCTGCCGTTCTGGCGCACGCTGCAGGTGCAGGCCGCGTCCAACTTCGTCGCGCTCGCCGCCCCCGCCGGCATCGGCCCCGCCGCGCTCAACCTGCGCATGCTCACCAGGCGCGGCGTCTCCACGACCCTGGCCGCCGCGACCGTGACGATGGTGCAGGTCAGCCAGCTCGTCGTCACCGTCGTGATGCTCGTCGTGCTGTCCGTGCTGTCCGGCGGCAGCAGCGGGTCGGCGCTGCCCGTGTCACCCGAGGTGCTGCTGATCGTCGCGCTCGTCGCCGTGCTCGTCGCCGCGTCGCTGCTGGTGCCCAAGGTCCGGCAGTGGGTCATGGCGAAGATCCGCCCCACGCTGCGCCAGATCTGGCCGCGCCTCGTCGACATCCTCGGCCGGCCGTGGCGGCTCGCCGTCGCCGTCGCCGGGAACCTCATCATGACGCTCGGGTTCGTGCTCGCGTTCGACGCCTGCCTCGCCGCGTTCGGGCAGCAGGCGAGCCTCATCCAGGTCGCGATCATCTACCTCACCGGCAACACCGCCGGTGCGCTCGTCCCGACCCCCGGCGGCATGGGGGCCATCGAGGCCGCGCTCGCCGCGTCCCTGTCCGCCGTGACCGGCACCAACCCCGGTGTCGCGCTGTCCATCGCGGTGCTGTTCCGCGTCGTCACCTACTGGGTGCGCATCCCGATCGGGTGGGTCGCGATGCGCCACCTGCAGCGCGTCGGCGAGCTCTGAGCCCACCCAGCCCTGAGCCCACCCGGGCTCGCGCCGACCGCCGGGCATGACGAGAGCCGGCACGCAGCAGCGCGTACCGGCTCTTCGTCGACGTCTCAGGCGGCGGTGCGCTCGAGCTGCGTCGGGACGGTCGTCAGACCCCCGCGGGTGGCGGCCAGCGCGGCCCACGCCTGGACTCGGACCAGGGGGGTGGCGGGCTGGAGGGCGGGAGACTGCGAGGACTCGGCGGGGGGAAAGCCGATCTGATCCATCTGCGGTCCTGTCTGTTCGGTAGCCCGGCTGACCGTCGAGGGTCCCGTGGCTTTGCGTCCCCTCCTCGCGGAGGGTTTGCCGTTATCGCTGACAGCACCGAAGGTAGTTCAGAAGACTTCCGGGGCCAAGTGCCCCGAACCGCGAAAATACGGGCACACCGATAAATCACCCGTTCGGCCCACCGCAAGCCGCCCCGTCCGCCCGCTTCGTCCAGGATCGTCCCCCGTGGCAGCCGGTGTCACGTGTCGCGTGCGCGCGCACACCCGGCGCTGCGCGCGCTGCCTACCGGGCGTCCAGCCACACGTGCGCCGGCGGCAGCAGCGCCTCGAGCTCGGGCCACAGCGCGTCCGGCAGGGCCCGCGCCGCCGCCTCGACCGTCGCCGTCACCCGCGCCGGCCGGCTCATCCCGACGACCGTCGAGGCGAACCGCTCGTCGCGCAGCGAGAACTGCAGCGCCGCGGTCGCGATGTCCGTGCCGTGCGCCGCGCACGCCTCCCGCATGCGCGCCGCCGCGTCGAGCGCCTCCGGCGGGGCCGGCCGGTACCCGTACGTCGTCGGCCCGCCCTGCTGCGCCGCGAGGATCCCCCCGCCGTACGCCGCCGCGTTGAGCACACCCATCCCGCGCCGGCGCGCCTCGTCGACCAACGGACCCGCGCTGCGGTCCAGCAACGTCCACCGGTTGTGCACCAGCAGGACGTCGAACACCCCCAGCTCCAGGTACCGCGCGATCTCCTGCACCTGACCGCCCGCGAGCCCGATCCGGCCGATCTGCCCGCTCTCCCGCAGCTCGACGAGCGCGTCCACCGCGCCGCCCGGGGCCGTCATCGCGTCGAAGTCGTGCCCCTCCGGGTCGTGCAGGTGCACGAGCGGCAGCGTGTCGAGCCCGAGCCGCTGCCTGCTCTCCGCGACCGACGCGCGCACCCGCGCACCCGAGTAGTCGGAGCCGCGCGGGTCGACCTTCGTGATCACGACGACGCCCTCGGGCAGCCCGTCCGCGAGGCCGATCGCGGCACCGATCCGCCGCTCGCTCTCCCCGTCCGAGTAGCCGTTCGACGTGTCGATCGTGCGGATCGGCGAGTCGAACGCCGCGAGCACCGTCGCCACGCCCTCCTCGGCGCTCACCTCGCGGCCGAACAGGCCCGGCATGCTCCCCAGCGGTCCGCCCCCCAGCGTCACCGCCGACACCGTGAGGTCCGTACCGGGCAGGGGACGCAGCCACGTCGGGCCACCGGGCGCGTAGGGGGGCTGTACAGGCGGGCGTGTCATGAGGTCCTCCGGTCGTGCGCGTCGGGGCTGCCCGCAGCGTGCCACCCACCCCCGCCACCGGGCGAGCGGGACACGGCGTCAGCGCTCGAGCGCGACGACCGGGGGGGACGTGAGGAACCGGGTGAGCAGCGGACCTGCCGTCGTCGAGCCGTACTCGCCCTCGTCGACGAAGACCGCGACCGCCAGGTCGCCCTGGACCGCGATCATCCACACGTGGTTCTTGAGCGCGTCGACCGGGCCGAACTGCGCGGTGCCCGTCTTGGCCAGCACGTCCGGCCCCGCCACGTCCTCGAGGAACCCCGCACCGCCCTCGGTGACGACCCCGCGCATGAGCGCGCGCAGCGCGGCACCCTCGTCGGCGGTGAGGTCCACGTGCGGGCGCGGCTCCTCGCTCGCGCTCCCCGACTCCTCGTCACCCGAGGTCGCCTCGTCGTGGGTCGCGTCCGCCGCGGTGTCGGCGTCGTCGGCCGAGCCGGACCCACCTGCCGCACCGGTCGCGCCGTCCACGACGAGCACCGGCGTGACCGTGCGCCCCGCCGCGACCGACGCCGCGACGACCGCCATCCCCAGCGGAGACGCGAGCACGCGGCCCTGGCCGATCATGGTCGCCGCGTGGTCCGTCCCGTCCGACTCGGACGGGACCGCACCCAGGAACGAGGCGAAGCCCAGCGACTGCGCCGGCAGCAGGCCCAGCGAGCCCGCGGCGTCGACGACCGCGTCCTGCGGCGCCTCGTCGCGCGCGCCGATGAACGCCGTGTTGCACGAGTGCGCGAACGCCGTGCGCAGCGGCACCTCGCCCAGCGCGTCGGCCGGGTAGTCGGGAAAGTTGTCGAACCGCCGACCGTCAACGGTCACCCCGTCCGCGCAGGTCAACTCGCTGTTCGGGGTCATCCCCGCGCGCAGCAGCGCGAGCGCGCTCACGACCTTGAACGTGGACCCGGGCGCGTACTGCCCGAGCGTGGCCGTCGACATGCCCCCACCGCCCGGGCCGCTCGCGGCGGCGATCACCTCACCCGTCGACGGGCGGATCGCGACGATCGCGGACGCCGGCCCCACGTCCGCCAGGATGCTCTCCGCCGACTGCTGCACGAGCGAGTCGAGCGTCGTGCGCAGCGGCTCGCCCGGCACGGGCGGCACGGTGAACAGCGCGCGCACCTCCCCCTCGCGCGGGCTGCCCTCGACCGCGCGCGCCTCGATCCGCAGCCCCGGCGTGCCGCGCAGCTGCTGCTCGTGCTGGCGCTGCAGGCCCGACAGCCCCGTCAGGTCGCCCGCCTGGACCGCGCCGTCGGACTTCTCGATGATCTCCGCGGTCGCCGCGCCCACCGTGCCGAGGATCGGCCGTGCGAACGTGCGCGTCGGCGCGAGCGGGATCGAGTCGGCCACCGCGTTCACGCCCGGCAGCTCCCGCAGGGCCGACACGTCGTAGTAGCCGTCGTCCGCGCGCACGACGATCGCCTCGACGAACGCCCGCTCGCCCGCGGACTCGACGCGCGCGGCGTACGCGTCGGCGTCGAGGTCGAGCGCCGCGGCCAGGCCGCGTGCCGCCGCGCCGGCCTCGTCCGCCGGCAGGAACGTCTTGTCGATGCCGATCCGGTAGACGTCACGGGCCTCGACGAGAACCTCGTCGCCCGCCCCCAGGACGTCCGCCCGCTCTGGCGCCTCGCGCGTCACGACGATCTGCTCGTCGGCCGCGAGGTTCGGCGCGAGCAGCGCGGGCGCCCACGTGGTGTGCCAGACGTCCTCGTCGTCGCGCTGGAGGCGTGCGGTCGTCTCGTAGGTCCAGTCCCGCGCCGCACCGGCGACCGCGTCGCCGTCCGGCCCGTCCGGCCCGGCCGGCGTGGTCGCCGCGTCCGGCTCGTCCGCGTCGCCCGTCGGCTCGCCACCGGGAGCCCGGCCGCCCGCGCGCCACGTCCATCGCAGCACCGCGTCCGCGACCGCGTCGTCGTCCTCGTGCTCCTGCGCGCTCACGAGCGTGACGGTCAGCGCGTCCTTCCCGAACGCGTCCACCACCTGCTCGAACGCCTCCTCGCGCTGCTGGCGCGCCTGCTGGGGCGTCGCGCCGTCGAGCGTGACGTCCGCCAGGTCACCGCCCTGCAGCGCGGTGGCCAGCGCCTGAGCGGCGTCCTGCGGTCCCGGCGGCGAGGCCGTGCACGCCGTCAGCCCGGCCGACGCCAGGAGCGCCGCGACGCCCACCGCCGCGACACCACGCGCGGTCCGCACCGTCGTGCGCCTCGTCCCACCGTCCATCAGTCCGGGCCTCCGTCGTGTCGTCGTCTCGTCGCGCCTCGCGACCGTCGTGCCCCTCGCGCGCCCGCGCCGGGCACCCTCGCCGGGCACTCGTGCACGTCGCCGCAGAGCTCGTGCGACCGCACGGCGTACACCGGGCGGACGCGCCGACCGGGACGGCGCACGGGCCGCGCGAGCGGTCGCGACCCCGCCCGGACCGGACGGCGTCGCGTCCCGTCGCCGACACCGGCGACCGGACCGCGGCAACGCGTCCGCCGACCCGCGGGCGGCCGCTCGGGCTCGCAGCCGGTCAGGCCACCGGGGCAGCCGTGCAGATCAACGTGTGAGACGGGCGTCCACCGCAGGGACGTCGGCACTCTATCCGTCCGCCCTGACACGGTGCGCGGCAATTGCTCCCCTGCACAGGACCTCCCCACCCGCACGGCCCGGCGGGCGACGAGGGACGTGACCAAGGGCCCGGGATCACCCGCGACGCGGGCACGAACCGGACGTCCCGCGCGTTCTCCATCCCGCGCGTCCGACGCCCCGGACGCCCGACCGTCCCGTGGAGGTCACCGTGCCCGCACCCACCCCGACGACGACCCCGACGACGAGCCCGACGAGCCCGTCCGCATCTCCCGTACCGCCCGCATCGCCCGCCCCGGCGACTCCCGCGGCCCACCCGGCCCGTGCGGCTCACGAGCTGCCGTCACTCCGCGAGCAGGCCGAACGGCTCGTCGCGCTCGGCGTCGCCGACCTCGCGGGCATCGCGCCCGACGACCTGCGCGCGCTCGCGCACGCCGCGGACCGCACCGACCCGACCGAACCCACCGGCCCCGCCAGCCCCGGCAACCCCGATGACTCCCGCCACCGTGAGCCCGGCGAGGCCCGGCCGGGCGGCCTGCTCGTCCTGCCCCCGACACTCGTCCCGGTCTCGGCGCTCGCACCGCTGCTGCGCCGCGGCGAGCGCGCCGGGTTCGTCGTCGAGGACATGACGGACGTCGACGAGTTCGCGCCGATCGCGGGCCTCGACGTGCCCGCCGAGCCGTACGTGCTCGTCGGGCTCGACCGCGGCGACGACCTCGCGAGCTGGTCGCCCGACGAGGCCGCCGACGAGCTCGCGCGCCGCGCGCGGACCCCGCTCACCCTGAGCGAGGGCGTGCAGTGGGTGCTGCAGGCGCCCGACGTGCTCGAGCGCAACCACTGCTTCATGACGATCGGCTCACGGCGCGTCACGCCGCGCGGCGGGCTCGACGCGCGGACGCCCGCGGTGTGGATCTCCAACGGCACGGGCCGCGACGGTCGCGAGCGCCGCGACGCGCCGAAGGTCGGCTGGTGCTGGGCGCGCAACCGGCACACCTGGCTCGGCTTCGCCTCGGCCACGTCGCGGGAGACGCTCACGCGCTGAGCGCCGGCGTCGTCGGGACCGGGTCGTCCACACGGACGTCGCTCAGGCCGACGTCGCTCGGGCCCGGGTGGCTCAGGCCCGGGATGCTCAGGCGGGGGCGGCTCAGACGGGGTGGCTCAGCCGGGGACGCGGCCGGTCGACGGGTCGCGCGCCGTGAGGCAGTAGGGGGAGCCCGACGGGTCGAGGAGCGTCGTCCACCGCTCGCGGCGCGCGACCAGCCGCGCCCCCGCCTGCACGTGCGCGCGCTCGACGGCCGGGCGTGCGACCGTCGCGAGGTCGAGGTGCGCGCTGGTCTCGCGGCGCGGGTCGTCGGCACCGAGCCGTTGCAGCAGGAGGCGCAACGGCATCCCCGCGGGCCGCTCGAGCGGCACCAGCTCGCCCGTCGCGCGGGGGGCGAGCGGCCAGCCGGTGAACGCGGGCCAGAACGCGGCCTCGTCGTCGAACCGGTCCGCCGGGACGTCGAGGCAGACCTGGTCGACCAGCGCGCACGCCGCACCGTCGCCGTCGCGCACGCGCTCGGCCACGGGGACGGCCCCGGGTCGACGCGCGTGCCCCGTGTGCCGGACCAGGCAGAACACGTACCCGCCGGGCGACGAGAGCACGACGTGCCCGCCCGCGTCGTGCTCGAGCGCGGCCCCGAGCGCGAGCGCGCGCACCAGCTCGGCGCGCACCGCCTCGTCCGGGTCCCGCCCCTCGGCGGTCACGTGCAGGTCGAGGTGGACGCGCGGGCCGTCGGCGAACCGCTGCACGCGCAGGTAGTCGTCGCCGTCGGGCGGCACGAGCGTCGCGTACTCGTCGTCCTCGCCGCGCCACGGCGAGAGCGTCGAGCCCGTCACGCGCAGCCAGAACGCGAGCGTCTCGTCGAGCGTGTCGGGCGGCAGGTCGAGCATCGCGGTCGTCCACCGGATCGGCATGGGGTGACGCTAGCCCGTCCGCCCCGCGGGTCGCCCGCGACCCGTACGCTCGCGCGCGTGGACTGGCTGCGAGAGACCTGGTCGGACGTGACGACGGCGAACCCCGTGCCCGAGACCTGGGTCGTCGTGGCGACCGCCCTGGGCGTGCTCGTCGTGCTGGCGGTGCCGGTCGCGTGGCGGGTCGCGCGGCACGCGCTGACGATCGTGCACGAGGCCGGTCACGCGACGGTCGCGGTGCTCGTCGGACGGCGCCTGTCGGGCATCCGTGTGCACTCGGACACCTCGGGCCTGACGCTCTCGCGCGGCCGCCCGCGCGGGCCGGGCATGATCGCGACCGCGTTCGCGGGGTACCCCGCGCCGACCGTCGTGGGCGTGGGCGCCGCGTGGCTGCTGGTACGCGGCTACGACGTCGCACTGCTGTGGGCGCTGCTCGTGCTCGTCGTCGGCGTGCTCGTCGGGATCCGCAACTGGTACGGGCTCTGGGCCGTGCTCGTGACGCTCGCCGTGCTCGTCGTCGTGACCGGGTGGGCGTCCGCGCAGGTCCAGGCCGTGTTCGCGTACGCCGTGACGTGGTTCTTCCTGCTCGGCGCACCGCGCGCCGTGCTCGAGATGCAGGCGGGACGACGAGACGCGCGCCGACGCCGGGCCCGCGACACGTCCGACGCCGGGCTGCTCGGCGGGCTCACGCACCTGCCCGGGGCGTTCTGGGTGGGGGTGCTCGCGCTCGTCACGGTCGCCGGGCTCGCGCTGGGCGCCGTCTGGCTCGTCGGGCTCCAGGTCTGAGCCACGCGCGTCTGACACATGCGCGTCCGGGGTGCCGTGCGCGGCCCTTCGAGCCGATGATGGAGCCATGACCCTGAGCGGACGGCTGCTGGTGGCGGCACCACAGCTGCTCGACCCCAACTTCCACCGCACCGTCGTGCTGCTGCTCGACCACAACGACGAGGGTGCGTTCGGCGTGGTGCTCAACCGGCTGCTCCCCGTGGAGGTCGACGCGGTGCTGCCGGGCTGGCAGGACGTGGTGAGCCGCCCGGACGGGCTGTTCCAGGGCGGCCCGGTGGGGCTAGACGGCGCGATCGGCGTCGCGGTCGCTGCGCCCGCCCCGCCGGGCCGCGACCTGCGCGACGACCCCGCGGGCTCGCGCGACCAGCTGCTCGAGGGTCTGCGCGGCGGCGGCCTCGACGACCCGGGCAGCCTGGGCCGGCCGGGCTCGCCGGGAGACAGGGGCGAGCCGGGCGACAGGGGCGAGCCGGGTGCCACGGGTGACACGGGTGGCAGGGGTGGCACGGGGGACGCGGGTGACGTGCTCGGTGCGTCAGGTGCCGGCCGGGACGGCCTGAGCGGTCAGGCCGCGAGCGGGCCGGGGAGCGACGAGCCCGTCGTCGACCGGCTGACCGGCGTCTACGGTCTGGTCGACCTCGACGCGGACCCGACGAGCGTCGTCGGGCGGTTCAGCGGGCTGCGGATCTTCGCGGGGCACTCCGGCTGGGGCCTGGGTCAGCTGGAGGAGGAGATCGCCGAGGGTGCGTGGTTCGTGGTGCCGTCCGAGCCGTCGGACGTGTTCACCGACGACCCCGAGACGCTCTGGAGCCGCGTGCTGCAGCGGCAGGGCGGGGACCTGGCGATGCTGGCGCACTACCCGCCGGACGTGCGGCTGAACTGACCGTCCGGACCAGGGTCCGCAGGCGGCCGGGCTGATCGACCGAGTTGATCGGCCTGGCTGATCGGCCTGGCTGATCGGTCGGGCTGATCTGTCGGGCTGATCGGCCTCGCTGATCGTCGTAAACGATTCGCCCGATTCAGTCGTCGAAGCGCTTCAACTAGCGTCGCGCCTGCCCTAGACCTCCGCGCACCCCGCAGCCCGGCGCGACGGGTCGTCGGCCCCGTCGCGACCCTCGCGGCGGGCCCACACCACGCCACGAAGGAGTGAGCGGATGCGTGTTCCGACCCTGCTCGCGACACCCCGTCCCACGACGACCGCGAGACGCGCCGCCGCCGGGGTGCTCGCACTCGCGCTGACCGCGACCGGCATCGCCCTCGCCACCGGCCCCGCCGACGCCGCCGACCCGCCCGCCGGCTACACCTGGGGCAACGTCGAGATCGTCGGCGGCGGCTTCGTCCCCGGGATCATCTACAACCAGGGCGAGAAGGACCTCGTCTACGCCCGCACCGACATCGGCGGCGCGTACCGCCTCGACCCCCGCACCGAGCGCTGGATCCCGCTGCTCGACCACATCGGCTGGGACGAGTGGTCCCACACCGGCGTGCTGTCCCTCGCCACCGACGCGCGCGACCCGAACCGCGTCTACGCCGCCGTCGGCACCTACACCAACGAGTGGGACCCCCAGAACGGGGCGATCCTGCGCTCCACGGACCGCGGCGAGACGTGGCAGCGGACCATGCTGCCGTTCAAGGTGGGCGGCAACATGCCGGGCCGCGGCATGGGTGAGCGCCTCCAGATCGACCCCAACGACAACCGCGTCCTGTACCTCGGCACCGAGGGCGGCAACGGCCTGTGGCGCTCCACCGACTACGGCGCCACCTGGGCTGAGGTCACGAGCTTCCCCAACCCCGGCAACTACGTGCAGGACCCCACCTCGTCGAACTCCTACCTCACGTCCAACCAGGGCGTCGTGTGGGTGACGTTCGACCCCACGAGCGGCTCCGCCGGTGTGGCCAGCAAGACGATCTACGTCGGCGTGGCCGACAAGGAGAACAACGTCTACCGCTCGACCGACGGCGGGGCGACGTGGGCGCGCGTCCCCGGCCAGCCCACCGGCTACCTCCCGCACAAGGGCGTGTTCGACAAGGTCGGCAAGCAGCTCTACATCGCGACGAGCGACACCGGCGGCCCGTACGACGGCGGCAAGGGTGACGTCTGGCGCCTCGACACGACGACCGGCGCGTGGACCCGGATCTCGCCCGTCCCGTCGACGAGCTCCGACCTCTACTACGGCTACTCCGGCCTGACGATCGACCGGCAGGACCCCGACACGATCATGGTCGCCACGCAGGTCTCCTGGTGGCCCGACGTCATCATCTTCCGGTCCACCGACCGCGGCGCCACCTGGTCGCCCATCTGGGAGTGGGCCGGCTACCCGGACCGCACGCTGCGCTACACGCAGGACATCTCCGCAGCGCCCTGGCTCGGCTTCAACGCGACGAACCCGCAGCCGCCGGAGCCGCCGGTCAAGCTCGGGTGGATGACCGAGTCGCTCGAGATCGACCCCTTCGACTCCGACACGATGCTCTACGGCACCGGCGCGACCATCTACGGCACCGACAACCTCACCGCGTGGGACACCGGCGGCACGATCGACATCACCGTCAAGGCCCAGGGCATCGAGGAGACCTCCGTGCAGGACCTCGCCGCACCTCCCGGCCCCGTCGAGCTCGTGTCCGCGCTCGGGGACCTCGGTGGGTTCGTGCACACCGACATCACCAAGGTGCCCGCCAAGCAGTTCACCCAGCCGTTCTTCGGGACGGGGACCTCCGTCGACTTCGCCGAGAAGAAGCCCGCGACGATGGTGCGCGTCGGGCACGCCGTCGACGGCGCCGTCGAGTCGCACATCGGCATCTCGACCTCGTCCGGCTCGACGTGGTGGGCCGGGCAGGAGCCCGCGGGCGTGACGAAGTCCGGCACCGTGGCGGTCAACGCCGACGGCACCGCGATCGTCTGGTCGCCCGAGGGCGCCGGCGTGCACCGCTCGACGACGCTCGGCTCGTCGTGGACCGCCTCGACCGGCGTGCCCGCCCAGGCGCAGGTCGAGTCCGACCGTGAGGACCCGAAGGCGTTCTACGCCTACTCCGCCGGGAAGCTCTACGTCTCGCGCGACGCGGGCGTCACCTTCACCGCGTCGTCGGCCTCCGGGTTCCCGACGACCGGCAACGTCCGGTTCGGCGCCGTGCCCGGCAAGGCGGGCCACGTCTGGCTCGCCGCCGAGAACGGTCTGTACCGCTCGACGGACTACGGCACGACGTTCACGAAGCTCCCGGGCTTCACCGACGGCGGTGCCGTCGGCTTCGGCAAGGCGGCGCCCGGTGCGTCGTACCCGGCGGTCTACTCGACCTCCGAGTACGAGGGGGTGCGTGGGTTCTTCCGCTCGCTCGACGGCGGCAGCACCTGGACCCGCATCAACGACGACGAGCACCAGTACGCCTGGACAGGTGCCGCCATCACCGGCGACCCCGACGTGTTCGGGCGCGTGTACGTGGCCACCAACGGCCGCGGGATCGTGGTCGGCAACACCGGCACCACACCCACGGTGACGCCCACACCCACCGTGACACCCACGGTGACACCCACGCCGACGCCGACGCCGACGCCGACGGTGACACCCACGCCCACGCCGACCCCGACGCCCACCCCCACCCCGACGCCGACCGGTACACCGACGCCGACGGGGGCGTGCACGGTGAAGTACGCCACCAACGACTGGCCCGGTGGCTTCACGGCGTCGGTGAGGCTCACGTCCGCGAGCGCGGTCAGCTCGTGGTCGCTCGGGTTCTCGTTCCCCGGGGACCAGAAGGTCGTGAGCGGCTGGTCCGGCACGTACACGCAGAGCGGCAAGGCCGTGACGGTGACGAACGCGCCGTGGAACGGCTCGATCGCCGCGGGGTCGTCGGTCGAGATCGGGTTCAACGGTTCCTTCACCGGCTCGAACCCCAGGCCGACGAGCTTCACGCTCAACGGCACGACCTGCACGGTGTCCTGACCCCATGACACCGGCGTGACCACGTCTGGTGGGACCGCGTCGGGTGGGACCGCGTCGGGTGGGACCTGAGGCCGCACCTCGGTCCCACCCGACGCCGGACCTGGCCCGCGACGTCCGCGTCGCCGGGCCGGCGGCCGGGCCATGTCCCGGCCGGGCGGGGGTGCGGGGGACGCGGACACCCCTCGCACCCCCGCCGTCACACCCCTCGCCGTCGCCGACCGGCGACCGGCGCGTCTCAGCCCGGACGTGCCATCGCGAACAACGCCGCCTGGTCCGACTCCCGCTCCCGCCCCGGCACCTGTCCGGCGCTCGGGAACCCGGGACCTGCCCGGCGGCCGGGGTCACTCACCCCGCGCCGTTCCGGCGGGCCCGGCCCTTGCGTCGCACCCCCTCGCGGCGCGGCCGCGTCCCCGGTCACGGCTGCAGTCCCGAGCGCCGCCGGCTCGCGTGCCGACCGCACGACGGTCCCACCGCGCGTCCGGAAGGTGTACGTGACGGGTGGGAGGGCCCCCGCAGCGAGGCGCGACGACACCCCTCGGGGCGGCGGCGCGGGTGGATGGCGCTCGATCGTGAGGTCCCGCTCGTGCACCACGTGGTGGTGGAAGCCGCACAGCACGACGCCGTTCTCGACGGACGTCTCCCCGCCGTCCCGGTCCCACCAGCGGATGTGGTGGACCTCGCACCACCGGGCGGGCCGGCCGCAGCCCGGCCAGACGCACCCGCCGTCCCGTGCGACGACCGCGCGACGCAGGTGACCGGAGTAGAGGCGCTGCGTCCGCCCGACGTCGACCGGTCGGCTCTCGGCGTCGACCACGACTCGCGTGAGCGCGCAGTCGCACAGCAGCCGGGCCACCTCGCTCACCGGGACCGGTGCACCGTCCTCGTCGACCGGTGCGGGGACCCCGCGCATCGCCTCCGCGAGCCGCTCGACGTCCCCGGAGCCACCGGTAGCGGCGGACGACCAGCCGGTGTCCGGGAGAGTCGCGCTCGCCGACCGCGCACCCGCCGGCCGCTCCACCCGCCGAGCGCCGACGGCCCCGTCGCCTGCGCGCAGCGCTCCGACGAGGGTGCGGAAGGTCTGCTCGCCCAGCACGACCGACACGTGCGGTCGCGCGACAGCGGTGGTGGCCTCCGGCTCGGACAGCGCCAGCTCGGCCAGCGCGACGAGGCCGTCGGCGCGGCGCTGCTCGCTGGTGCGATCGTCGTCCTGCGTGGGACGCCCCTGCGCGCTCTCGAGCGCGAGGCGCAGGCGGTGGCCCGCGCGGTGGTCGAGCATGCCCCGCACCTGCGTGCCACCGGGCAGGTCGGTGACGAACAGGTGCCGGCGCGCGCGCTGTGCGGCGTGCTCACGCTCGACCGTCACCGGGTCGACCTGCGCGACGAAGCGGTCCACCGCCTTGGCGAACTCCCGCCCGTCCAGGCGCCGGCCGAGCGCCACGAGCTCGTCCTGCGTGCGCGGGTCCGCGAGCGCGGCGGAGACGCTCGGCGTCGCCCGGGACACGGCGCGGCCGAGCACGTCGACGTGCTGGGCGGAGAGCTCCGCTGCGGTGAACGCCCGCTCGACCGACGGCATCGTGGTGATGACGTGCGCGCCGCGCAGCTCCGCGCCCGCGGCGGACACGCCGGCGCGGGAGGTGCGGCCGCGCCAGGCGACCACGTCCCGGTCCCCGTGGCCCTGCCACGAGCCCGCGCGCGCCTCGGCCCCGAGCAGGTGCGCGCGGGCTGAGGTGAGCACCGCGACGGCCTCGTCGATGCGGGCGAGCACCGTCTGCCGCTCGTGCGCGGACCACTGCTCGGCTGCCCGCGCACGCGCCGCGACCCGGTGCGCGACGACGCCGAGCCCCGCGGCCTCGTCGGACGGCGGGGGCGCCTCGTCGGACGGCACGCCACCGCGCACGACCTGCGCCACCCCGTTCGAATGCATGTTCGAATCGTACGGGTCTGCACCGACATGCACCCCGCTCGTCCACAGCCCCTGACGCCTGCGCCGCGGCCCGGGATCACCCGCACCAAACCCCACGCAGGCCGCTGACGACGAGGCGCGGCGCTGCTGGCGTCACAGGCATCCCCCGGCGCTGCAGGCGTTGCAGGCGGCGTGCACCACGTACATCGGGGCGGGCGGCCAGGCGGCGGGTCGGGTCGCGGCGGTCACGACGCTGCGTGCGGAGGCGACGGCGGAGCTGCCGCTGCTGCAGGCGTTGGGGGCGGCGAACGCGGACCTGCTCGAGGACGTGGTGGCGCGCGGGGGCGGTGCGGGCTGCATCGTCGCACTGACGCAGGTCGCGACGCACCGCGGTGGCGGTCGCGCTCATCCCGGCGGTGTGGGGGACGTGAGCGCCCCCGCGCGCGCCGACGGCAGCAGCCGCCAGCCGTGCCGGGCCGCAGCGGCCGCGAGCACCGGGTCGTCGCCCACGACGACGCCCGTGCCGACCGCCTCGAGCATCGGCAGGTCGCTCGCGTGGTCGCCGTACGCCACGCAGTCCTCACCCCGCACGCCGCGGTCCCGCAGCACCGCACGCACCACGCGCGCCTTGCTCTCGCCGACGACCACGTCCGTCGCCGCACCGGTGAGCACGCCGTCACGCTGCTCCTGCAGGGTCGCGAACCACGCGTGCGCCCCGACCGCCCGCGCGACGGGTGCGACCGTCGCCGGTGGCGCGCCCGACACGAGCACGACGAGCGCGCCCGCGTCCCGCGCCGCCGCGACCTCGTCGGCCACCGGCGCGTGCCACACGTCCGGGCCCAGGCCCGCGAACCAGCGCTCGCCCAGCGCGCCCAGCTCGTCGGCGCTCTCGCCCGCGAACGTCGCGTAGTAGGCGCGGCTCACCGCACCACGGTCGGGGCCCCGGTCGAGCGCGGCCAGGTGCCCGACGACCGCGCGGACCTCGTCCGACGAGCGCCCGCGCGCCCGCAGGTGCGCCACGAGGAAGCTCGACATCGAGTTGATCGTCAGCAGCGTCTCGTCGACGTCGACGAACACGATCGCGTGCAGCTCGCCCACCCCCGTGTCCCACCGGTCCCGCGCCGTGCGACGCGCGTCGCGCGCCAACCTAGTCCGGTCCGGGGCGTGCGGGGGCGTGGTTCGTCCCGATTTCAGCCGGTGCGCAGCGGCGTGACGGTGGTCACCGGGCGAGCCACGCCCCCGCGGCGACGAGCAGCGCACGCGTCGCGTGGACCACCGCGTCGGGGTGCGGTGCGAAGTCGGGCGCGTGGTTGCCGGGCAGCGCGGGCGCGGCCGACGCGCGCGGGTCGAGCGCCGCCTCCGCGACGAGCGCCGGGTCGCTGACCCCCAGGAACCAGTACACGAGCGGGCAGCGCAGGCCGCGCGCGAGCGCCCCCACGTCGTCGCTCGCGGGCGACGGGCGGGTGAGCACGTACGTCGGCACGCGGCGGCCGACGAGCGCCCGGTGCACGCGCTGCGCGGCGCGCGGCTCGTTGCGCACGTCGCCGAACGACGCAACCCGCTCGACCTCCGCGGGCCGCGGGCAGCCCGCGCGGTCCGCGAGGTGCCGCGCGAGCACCCCCACCTCGTCGGCGACGACGCCCAGCACGTGCGCGTCCGCGCCGCGCAGCACGAGGTCGGCCCGCACCACGTGCGGCAACGTGTTGTGCGACGCGCCGCCGTGCACCGCGCTGACCGTGAGCTCGGCGCCCGCCTCCCGCGCCAGGTCCCCCGCCGCGGCGAGCACGTCGAGCAGCACCGCGACCGTGTCGACGCCCTCGTCCGCGAACGCGACGTGCCCGCCCGTGCCGTGCAGCGTGAGCGCGAGGGCGACAGACGACGAGAGCACCGCGCCGGCTCCGATGGTGACCGCACCGAGCGGGTCGGGGCTCACGTGCTGCGCGAGCAGCACGTCCGGGCGCGGCACGGTCCGCGCGAGCCCGTCGGCGAGCATCGCCGCGGCACCCCGGCCGGACTCCTCGTCGGGCTCCAGGATCGCGACGAGCGTGCCCGCCCACGCGTCCCGCGCCGCCGCGAGATGCTCCACCGCGGTGAGCAGCGCCGCGACGTGCACGTCGTGCCCGCACGCGTGGGACACACCCACCTGCCGGCCGCCGAGCGTCGTGCGGCGGCTCGACGCGTACGGCAGCCCGGTGGACTCGAGGACCGCGAGCGCGTCCAGCTCCGCCCGGACCGCGACCACCGGCCCCTCGCCGTTGCGCAGCACCCCGACCACCCCGTGCCCGCCGACGCGCGCCCGCACGCCCGCGCCCGCGGCCCGCAGGTGCGCGAGCGCACGCGCCGAGGTCTCCCGCTCACGCCGCGACAGCTCGGGAGCCGCGTGCAGCGAGCGGTACAGCTCGCGCGCGTGCTCGGCGCGGTCGTCGGACAGCGTGGCCAGGTCGGGTGCCGTCGTGGTGGTCACCGTCGCCCCCGCCGCGTCGTCGGCCCCGTGCGCTCGCTCGCCCCCCTGCGACGAGCGAGCGCACGAGCCGGTCCGAGGTACGGCTGCGGGCTCACGGGAACGGGTGCGGGGCCGGGTGTGGTCGAGGGTCGTCGTCCCACGGCTGTGCTCCCTCCAGGATCGCGGCGCCCCGCGCGAGGCGCGGGATGCCCAGGACGCGACGGTTGCGGTGCCCGTAGGTCAGCGGCACCGTGCCCGGGACCAGCACCTTCACGGCGTGCACGCCGAGCCCGTCCAGCAGCTCGGGCGCACTCTGGTCGACCACGACGACGTCGAGCTGCAGCGCGTGCGCACGCTCGAGCAGCAGACGCAGCGTGCGGGCGACGTCCCCGGTCGGCAGCGCGTGCCGCGCGTGGTGCTCGGCCTCGGCGACCGCGCCGGCGGGCTCGTCGAGGAAGCGCCACAGGTGACGCGCCTCCCACAACGCGTACAGCCCGGCGTGGTCCTCCCGCGTGCGCACCAGGTCGAGGTCGTCGAGCATCGCGCGGCGACGCTCCGCGGCCGACGGGCTGTGCTCCCGCAGCCGCGTCACGCACCGCTCGACCGCGACCCGCACCGCGGTGCGCCCGTCCGGGCCCACCGCCGAGGCGACCGCCAGCGCGGGCGCGCGGCCGGAGCGCACCGCCTGCTCGTCGGCCGTGACGACCGCCAGCGCGGCCGGGACCCGCAGGTCGGACGTGCCGTCCAGGACCCGCAGCCGCAGGCCGCGCTGCGCGAGCTGGTCGCGCTGCACCGCGAGCGCACCGCCCGCGGCGGGCACCACCTCGACCAGCCGGGCGCGGGTGTACCAGGCGAGCAGCGCCGCGTCGCGCTCGACGACCTCGAGCAGCCCGTGCAGCACGGCCTCCTCGCGCGTCGCGCCGACCGCGCAGCCGTTCGACGTCGCGTGCAGGAACCGCGCCCCCACACCCTGCTCGGATGCGTACGCGACGTGCTCGGGCACCAGGACCGCGCGGTCCTCGCGCGTCGAGCGCGCCCACACCCAGCTCGTCGTGCGCCCGCGCGCGAACGGCTCGTACGCCGGTCCGGGCCCGACGACCTCGTGCTCACCGAGCCGCCGCGGGTCGAGCGCGTGCGCCGCGACCTCGTCGAACGCGGCGACGACGACCGGCACGGCCGGCCTGCGGTACCCGCCGAGCGCACGCTCGAGGCTCTCGAGCACCGCGGGCACCTCGCTGTCCGCGTAGGACACGGCCCGCCCGTAGCCCGTCTCGAACCGCGCGCGGCCCGGGACGACGGCGGTCGCCGACACGCGCGCGAACGGCGACTCCTCGTCGCGCTGCACGTGCGTGACGGGGCCGAACCGCGGGTCCATGAGGTGCGTGCGCAACGTCTCGCGCGTCGCGGCGCGCGTGCGCAGCGGTGCGGCGAGCGCGGGCTGCGGCGTACGCAGGTCGAGCGCCCCCGGCGGGCCGGGCGGCTGCGCGCACACCACGCAGGCGGGATGCGTCAGGAAGTGGTGCACGGTGAGCTGGCCCGTCCCGCGGTCGAGCGCGAGGACCGCACGCCGCCACACCGCGGGCTCGTCGCCCAGGACGCGCGCGACCATCGCGCGCACGACGCGCGACCAGTCCAGCCCCACGGGGCAGGGAGGGCCGCCCGCGGTGCCCGGCGACACGTCGGTCCACCAGGCGAGCGCGCAGTCCGCGCACCCGCCCTGCCCGTCCGGCACGACGAGCGGGCCGACGAGCACGTGGCTCCCGTGCGCCCGCACCGCGAGCGACCCTCCCGCGGCGGTGAGCCGCGCTCGCCCCTGCGCGAGCGCGACAGCGACGGCGTCCGCGACGTCGCTCGTCACGTCCATGACGCCACCGCCGCGTGCACGCCGACGCCCCCCCAGCCGTCGGCGTGGTCCGGTTCGACGAGCTGCACCGCGCCCGCCGCGACCGCCGCCCGCGCCCATGCGTCGACCTCGGTGCGCACGGACGCCGTGCGCGTGTCGAGCACGTCGAGCACGGGGTCGGTCGGCACGAGCGTGACCTGCGACTCGTGCCACTGCACGCGCCCCACCGCGCGCAGCAGCGCACCGGCCGCTGCGGCGGCCGGGCTCGTCGCGACCGCACGCCCGAGCAGGTCGCCGTCCGCGTCCCGCACGTCGACGCGGCACAGCCCGGTCCCCGACACCGCGAGCCCCACGGCCGCGCGCTCCCCGAGGCGACGTGTGAGCGAGGTGTGCAGCCGGTGCGCCTGCGCGTCGAGCCGTGTGCGGTCGAGCGGCGCGGGCCGCCAGCCCAGGTCCGAGCGCTCGACGAGCCGCGCGACCGCGTCGGCGCGTGCGGCCGCGGCGGCGACCCCGAGCCCGAGGCTGCCCGCGCGGTGCACTGCGGGTCCCGTCGCGACGCGCAGCGCGTCGAGCAGCACGTCCACGCGCGCGGCTGCCGTCGTCGTGCCGACGCCGCCGAGCGTGCGTCCCTCGTCGTCGACGAGCGCCGCGAGCCCCACGGGGGCCTGCGACAGGTCGAGCGGGAGCGGCTCGCCGACGACACCGAGCACCGGGTCCCACACGGGCTCGAGCCGGGCGAGCGCGACGGGGTCCGCGACGACGTCCCGCACGGCCCACGCGTCGACGTCCAGGACGCGGCCGTCGCGGCCCAGGCGCGGGAGCGTGACGTGCGGGTGCCGCTCGCTGACGAGCCCGCTCGTCGTCACCAGGTAGTGCGCCGCGGGTGCGGGCGGCGCGGGCTCCACCTCGCGCGCGCTCGAGTCGAGGGCCGCGAGCGCGAGCTGCGCGCCGACGAGCTCCGCGAGCAGCGTCTCCGGGACGGACGGCACCGGTGCGCCCCCGGCGTCCGCCGTGCCGGTGCGGACGCCCGTGTCGGTGCCTGGATGGGTGCCTGTATGTGTGCCTGCCTCGATGCCGGTCTCGATGCCCGTCCCCGTACCCGTTCCCGTCCCCGAACCCGCCGTGGTGTCCGGCTCGACGACCGGCTCGAGGGCGCTGCCGCGCGCGACCCGCGCGAGCACGGCCGCCTCGAGCTCGGCGTCCGCGTCCCGGTCGCACGGGCCGACGACGACGGTGCGTGCGTCGCCCGCGGCGAACGCGACCGGCCGCCACGTGAGGTCCGCGGCCTGCCGCTCGACCCGGGCGAGCGCGCGCGCCGCGGGCTCACGCTGCTCGACGACGCGGGCGTACCCCGCGGCGTTGAGGTGCGCCACGACGCTCCGGACGACGGGCCCCGAGCCCCGCACGCGCAGCGTCGTCGTGGCCACCAGCCGGGCGGCGGCCGCGGGCCGGCGCGTCACGGTCTCGAGGTGGTCGAGCGCGGGCAACGGCTCGGTCGCCGCCTCGACCTCGCGCAGCAGGTGGTGCTCGTCGAGCCGCGCGAGGATCCGTGCGACGACGGCGCGCCCGTGCTCGGGCACCGCCGCGAGCAGCCGGTCGGGGCGCACGCCCGCGCGCAGCACGGGCTCGATCGCGGTCCACAACGCCTGCTCGTCGGCGCCGTCGACGATCACCGCGCTCTCACCCGCGCTGACGGCGATGCGGCCGTCGAGCTCGCGTGAGCGGGTGCCGCTGCGCAGCCGCACCTCCCCCCGCGGGTCTCGCGTGGCGATCGTGTCCATCTGCTCCCTCTCGACCGTCCGGGCGCCCGCCCGACGGTCGTCGGCCGGCACCGGACGTGGGCCCGCACCCCGCCGCCGGGCGACCTGCCGGTGGTCACCCGGCGGCGAGTGCAAAACAAACCGAACGTCCGGCTTGGTTCAGGATGCACCGCCCGGCCGCACGACGTCAACGGGCAAGACCAAGGCGGCTGCCGTGACAAACGAAACCGACCGCCCGTCTTGTTATGACCGTCGCCGGGGTCTAGCGTTCACTTGCACGGGAGGGCGTGCCGGACGCCCGAGACGTGGAGGCAGCCATGCAGCGCAGCACCTTCGACCAGCGGTACGTCCACAAGCTCGACCCGTGGGCGATGCTCGTCACCGACGTGACGGGACCGGGCGACGACGCCCGGCTCGACCCGCAGACCGTGTGGGACGTCGACGTGGTGCTCCCGCTGGGCATCCCGCACCCCGTGTACGCGCACCAGAGCGCGGTGCTGCTCGCGCTCGAGGGGTTCCGGCAGGCGGGCACCGCGCTCGCGCACGTCGCGGGCGGCGTCCCGCTCGGGTTCGCGTTCATCGCGTCGCGCGTCGCGATGAGCTGGGTGGTCGACCCGACCGCGTTCGTCGGCGACGTCCCGGCGCGTTTCAGGTTCCTCACGCGCTCCGCGGACCACCGCCGCGGCACGCTCGTGCGGCACGTGTTCGACGCCGAGGTCACGATCGACGGCGAGCTCGTCGCGCACGCGTCGGGCGACCTGCAGTGCGTCGACCCGCGCGTGCACGCACGCCTGCGGGGCGGCGCACCCGCGTGGCAGGACGTCGAGCACCGCCACGACCCCGCCGCGCTGGGCGACGTGCGCACGACGACGGACGCGCTCGAGGCCTGGCTCGGCTGGGAGGCCGACGACCGCATGGTCTTCGACCACGGCGTGGACCACGTGCCGGCGATGCACCTGGCGCGCGCGGCCATGACCGCGCACCACCTGCTCACCGCCGCCGAGAACGTCACCGCGATCGACGTGCGGTGCACGCGGTACGTCGAGCTCGACACCGTCGCGGACGTGCGCGCCGTGCGGGAGGGCTCGACGACCCGGACCGAGGTGCTGCAGGGGGGCACCCCGGCCGCGGTCATCACGTGCGCGAGCGGGACGCTCCCGGCCGACGAGCCGGGCGAGACGTCCAGCCGCACCGACGAACCCGTGCGGGACGCACTCGTCTAGGTCCGTACGACTCGGCGAGGAGGAATCGTCAGTCGGTCACGGTGATGCTGGTGATGGAGTCGAGCAGGAGGATCGAGGGACATTCGAAGGTGAGATCCATCGGTTCGGACCGGCTGCTCCACATCCATGTGCGGGGCGTCTCGCACGTCGTCTCCGTGTCGAACTCGTCGTAGCGGACCGTTGCGGTGAGCATGGGGGTCTGGTTGTTGGCCCAACCGACGTCGCGCGCGAGGATCTCGAGCCAGCCTTCGCCTGTGAGATTCAGCGCCCGCGCAGGACCGGCGAGCTCGTAGGTTTCGTCTCCGCCAGCCTTGATCACGTCCTCGACGATGACCTCGCCGTCGTCGCGGTGCTCTCCCTCGGCGCTCATCGACGAGATCACCCCGAAGCCCGCGATCAGCGCCGTGAGGCCGCCGACGAGTGGCAGGCAGCCGCCTCGTCGGCGGGGATTGTCGCCGGAGGTGGTGCTGTCGGGCGTGGTCACGAGAGGTTCAGCCCTGTGCAGTGAGCATCGCGGCCTTTATGCCCTCTGCTTCCTCGGGGGAGATCACTCCCTTGTCGATGAGGAAGGCGAGGCGCTCGAGCTGGCTCAGGAGGTCGTTCGCCTGGGCGGTTTGAGGAGCTTGCCGGGCCGTGCGGCCGGCGATGGCGTTCACCTGCTCTGCCAGCTGGCGGGGGCCGGAGAGGGTGTTGGGGTCGAGTGCCGTCCTCAGCGCCCAGTTGACGTCGCGGATCTGTATCTCTGCGTTGCGGCGGTCGCGCAACTCTTGCTTCTGTAGCGCCATGCCGGGGATGAGCGCGGAGCCGGGTAGGGGCGACAGGAGCGCCATGCGCGTCAGGGTGGGGCGCTGGGTGACGACTTCCTGGCCGTCCATGTACACCTGTGCGCTGGTCTCGGGTGAGATCGGGTAGGCGGCATCTGCGGTGAGGACCCGATCGCTCCAGATCTCGATCCACTTCTCGCCGCTGCTGATCGGGAGGAGTGTGTTGGTGCGAGCCCATCGACCGATGGCCCCTTCGCCGTGGATCTTGCCGAGCATCTGGGCTCCGCGCCTGAGCTTGCCGTCGGCGATGCGCCGGTCGATCTGAGCGTTGATCTCCTTGCGTTCGGCTCGATCAGCCCTGATCCGCCCCACGGCGAGCGCGGTCAGGAGCATCTCCTCTTCTCGCGCGATGTCCCCGATCTCAGCGGCAGCCTCGGCCTCCTGGAGAGCGAACATCGCTAAGTCCGTGGCGGTCCGGGCCGGACCGCCCGTGCCAGCGCCAACCTGCTCTTCGACCGCCGCGATCTCTACCGTGACGTCGAACTCCTCCGGCGCCTCCGCCTTGTCCAGGAGCGCCGACAGCTCAGTCACGCGTCCGGCGCTGCTTGCGTGAAGCACCGCACGCCAGGAGCTGCGCGCGTCACCGCCCGCCCCAGCCATCGCCTGCTTCAGCTCGCGCCACGCTCCACGCGTCTCGCTCCAGGCCGCCTGGGTCTCCGCGCGGGCCGCCTGCGCCGCAGCACGCGCAGCCGCTAGCTCCTCTTGTGCGCGCTCCCGTGCTGCTCGCGCCTCGGCGGCCCGCTGTGCGAGGCGCGACTGGAGTGCCTCTCTACGTTCGGCTGCGAGGGCGTCGTAGGCATCCCACTTCTCGTTGGCGAAGCCCGCGGTGACCTTGGCCTCTGGCGACGCTCCCGAGGACTCCAGGAGTGCTTGGTACAGCGCCTGACCTGCCGCGGCCTGCTTGCGCAGGAAGTGGATGATCGTCTTTCCAACCCGGCTCTGGACGATCACGGCGCCGTTCTTCAGCATCGTCGGCGCTGTGAACTCCACGGCCGAGATCTCTTCGACTGGGATCGACCGCTCCGCGGCGCCCAGGGCTCCCTTCGCGGCGAAGTTGCGGGCCTTCACCTGCAACACGCCATCGAGCAGGGACGCCGACATCCCATGGCCGTCGAGATCGATGCGCTCGGTCACCCCTTCACTCCTATCGCTGCAGCGGCCCCGGGGCGCGCTCCAGCCAGGAGCATAGCCAGCGCACGACGACGGCAACGGGGCGCCGGCGGCGCCTAGGTGTACTCAGCCAGGACGTTGGTGACAGTCCGAGGCCGTTGACGTGAGGAGAACCTCCGGCTGGGGTGGGGGCTTGACCCCGGTTCTTGGACACGCTGAATCCAGCATCTGCTGGGGAAGCGAGATGATTCAGGAACCATGGCCAGGAAGAACTACTCCGAGGAGTTCCGTCGTCAGGCTGTCGACTTGTACGAGTCCATCCCGGGCGCCACGGTCCGCGGCATCGCCGAGGATCTCGGCATTGTGCGCGGCACGCTGCGGCACTGGCTCGAGGTCTACGGGACCGGCAAGAAGACCGCCGCTGACGGGACGTTGACCTCCAGCCCGCTGCAGTCCAAGACGTCCCCGGCGAGGTCGTCCGCGCCGGCCGGGGAGACGCCGGAGCAGAAGATCGCCCGGCTCGAGGCCAGGGTGAACGAGCTCGAGGTCGAGACCACCAAGCTCACGACCGAGCGGGAGATCCTGCAGCGGGCGGCCAAGTATTTCGCCGGGGAGACGCGCTGGTGAGTCGCTTCCAGTTCGTCGCCGACAACTCCACCACCTTCGAGGTGAAGCGACTGTGCGAGCTCGTCGAGATCGAGCGCTCGTCCTACTACGCCTGGCTCAAGGCGGCCCCTGCCCGCGGAGCCAAGGCGGCCGCGGACGCCGCGCTGGCCGAGCGGATCAGGGCCATTCATGCCGTCGACAACACCCAGGGCGCGCCGCGGATCACCGTCGAGCTCAACGCTCAGCTCGGCGACAGCGGTCCTGGCGGTGAGCGGGTGAACCACAAGCGCGTCGCGCGGGTGATGCGGGTCGAGGGCATCCGGGGCTATGTGAAGAAGCGCCGGGCGCGGACCACGATCCCCGAGCCGTCGGGACAGAAGTACCCCGACCTGGTCAACCGCGACTTCACCGCCGAGCGCCCCAACGAGCGCTACGTCGGGGACATCACCTACCTCCCGATCGCGGACGGCACGAACCTGTACCTGGCGACCGTGATCGACTGCTACAGCCGACGGCTCGTCGGCTGGGCGATCGCCGACCACATGCGCACCGAGCTGGTCGAGGACGCCCTGAAGGCCGCCGCCGCAACCCGGGGCAGCCTCAAGGGCGCCGTGTTCCACAGCGACCACGGGTCGGTCTACTGCTCCAAGGCCTACGCCAAGCTGTGCCGCAAGCTCGGTCTCACCCAGTCCATGGGCGCCGTCGGCTCCTCGGCCGACAACGCACTGGCGGAATCGTTCAACGCCACGATCAAGCGCGAGGTCCTCCAAGACGCCGCCTGCTGGCCCGACGAGCTGACCTGCCGCCGACAGGTCTTCACGTGGCTCGTCCGCTACAACACCCGCCGCCGTCACTCCTGGTGCGGCTACCTGGGCGGACTCAACCGGTCGTCGCAACACCTCGTGATCACGGAGGTGTCAGGTGGTGCGACGGCAGCAGCAGGCGGACCGGGCGTTGCGACCGGCGATGCGTTCACCGGGGCGGCCGATTCCCGCTCGGCATGTGGAGCGGGAGTTCTGGCGGTTGATCGCGGCGGGCAAGAGTTCCGAGGAGGCCGCGGCCGGGGTTGGTGTGTCGTGGCCGGTCGGGTCGCGGTGGTTTCGTCACGCTGGCGGGATGGCGCCGTTGCCGCTGGCCGAGCCGACCGGCCGCTACCTGTCGTTCCACGAGCGCGAGGAGCTCGCACTTCTCAAAGCGCGCGGGCTTGGTGTTCGCGCGATCGCCCGCGAGCTGGGGCGTGATCCGGGGACGATCTCGCGGGAGCTGCGACGCAACGCGGCGACCCGGGGCGGCAAGCCCGAGTACCGGGCGACGGTCGCGCAGTGGAAGGCGCAGACCGCCGCCCGGCGCCCCAAGCCAGCCAAGCTCGTCATCAACGCTCGTCTGCAGGAGTACGTCCAGGTCCGGCTGAGCGGCCAGTTGCGCCGACCGGACGGGACGCTGGCGGCAGGGCCGGCGACGACCTGGAAGGGCCTGAACAAGCCGCACCGCAGCGACCGGCGGTGGGCGACGGCCTGGAGCCCGGAGCAGATCTCGCGGCGGCTGGTCATCGACTTCCCCGACGATGAGGACATGCGCATCAGCCACGAGGCGATCTACCAGGCGCTCTACATCCAGGGACGCGGGGCGCTGCAGCGCGAGCTGGTGGCCTGCCTGCGGACCGGCCGGGCGCTGCGCAAGCCCCGGGAGCGGGCCCGCAACAGGCCCCAGGGGCACGTCACGGCTGACGTCGTCCTGGCCGAGCGGCCCGCCGAGGCCGAGGACCGGGCAGTGCCCGGGCACTGGGAGGGCGACTTGATGATCGGGCTGAACCGGTCCGCGATCGGCACCGTCGTGGAACGCACGAGCCGCTACACCCTGCTGGTCCACCTGCCACGTCTCGAGGGCTACGGGACAGTCCCACCGGTCAAGAACGGGCCCGCGCTTGGCGGCTACGGCGCCATCGCGATGAAGGACGCCCTGACCGCGACGATGACCACGATGCCGTCCGAGCTGTTGCGGTCGTTGACTTGGGACCGCGGCAAGGAGCTGTCCGCCCACGCGCAGTTCACGATCGACACCGGGATCGCCGTCTACTTCGCCGACCCGCACTCACCCTGGCAGCGCGGCACGAACGAGAACACCAACGGGCTGCTGCGCCAGTACTTCCCCAAGGGCACCGACCTGTCCCGCTGGCCGGCCGAGGACCTCCTGGCCGTCCAGGCCGCGATCAACAGCAGACCCCGCAAGGTCCTCGGCTGGAGAACACCGGCCGAGGTCCTCGATGAGCAGCTACGGTCGCTCCAACGGGCAGGTGTTGCATCGACCGGTTGAACCCAGTCTGTCCCCCTCCAACTACGAGGCCCGCCGGGCCACTACGCTGCCCACCGCTGCGTAATCACACCCCGTGTCCAAGATCCGGGGGTAGGGCCCGTGTGGCTTGTCGAAGGCCCACGTCCCGCCGGAGGTTCTCGTGTCTCACGGTAATGCGCGTCTGACTGTCCACGGCCGGGCCCTGCTGGTCCGGCGGGTGATCGAGGACCATCGCCCGGTCGCGCACGTCGCCAAGGAGCTCGGCGTCTCGCGCCAGTGCGCCCATCGATGGGTCAACCGGTTCCGCGCCGAGGGACCGGCCGGGCTGATCGATCGTTCTTCACGCCCGCACCGCTGCCCGACCCGCACCAACCAGGACGTCGAGCGGGCCGTGGTCCGGCTGCGTCAGGCCGAGCGGCGCGGGCCGGACTGGCTCGCCGAGCACACGGGAGTTCCAGCCCGGACCGTCTCGCGGATCCTGGCCCGCCACCAGATCCCGAGGCTGGCCGACTGCGACCCGCTGACCGGTCAACCGATCCGTGCCTCGCGGGTCACCGCGATCCGCTACGAGCGCGAACGTCCCGGCGAGCTGGTCCACATGGACGTCAAGAAGATCGGACGGATCCCACCGGGCGGCGGTTGGCGCGCGAGCGGCTGGACGAGCGCGAACCACCAGTCGCGCGTCGACAAGACCCCGATCGGCTACGACTACGTCCACGCCCTGGTCGACGACCACTCCCGGCTGGCCTACTGCGAGGTCCTGCCCGACGAGAAGGGCCCGACCTGCGCCGCCTTCCTGCTGCGCGGCGCGGCCTACTTCGCCGCGCACGGCATCGCCCGCATCGAACGGATCATGACCGACAACGCCTGGGCCTACCGCTGGTCACTGCGCGAAGCGGCCACCGTCCTGGGCGCCCGACAGGTGTTCATCCGCCCGCACTGCCCCTGGCAGAACGGGAAGGTCGAACGACTCAACAGGACCCTGGCCACCGAGTGGGCCTACCGGCAGGTCTTCGCCAGCACCGCCGAGCGCACCGCCGCCCTTGCCCCCTGGCTCGAGTACTACAACACTCGACGACGCCACACCGCCCTCGGCGGCTCCCACCGACCAGCAGACTGTCACCAACGTGATGGCTCAGTACACCTAGGCGTTCCAGGGCAGTGTCGGTGCGGGTCGCTACGGTCACGCCGAGCCGAACGATGAGGGGGTGCGCGGTGGGGGAGCAGACTACGACACGCGTCGTGCGCCTGTGCCTGGACACCCGCGCCCTCACCGACGACCAGACCGCCCTACTCGCCCGGCACGCCGGCACCGCCCGCGCGGTCTGGAACTGGGCCTTGGCCGCCGTCAACGCCCACGAGGACGCCGTGCGCGCACACGTCCAAGGCCAGGCGGTCGCGAAGATCGACGACGACTCGGCCAACGAGCTGTTGGCCGATCTCGGCTGGCGTCGACGCGCGTACGCCGCGGCGCGCGCCGAACTCGGCCGGACCCCGCGCGCGATCGCGCTCGGCCGCGCGTTCACCGCTGAGACCCGCGACCTCGAGTCCCGCTTCGCGTGGTGGCAGGCCGAGCGCCACGGCGTGAACCGCTTCGCCGTCTCGTCCGCCCTGCGGGCACTCGACGCCGCGTTCGACCGCTACCACCAGCGCCTCACCGCTCCGGCACGGCGGTCGCGGCGGGACGGGAGGCCTGGGATCGGGCCGCTCCTAGATCGTCGGCAGGGTGTGCGAGGTGCTTGAGCGTGTGCAACGCGGCATTGCGCAAGGCTCGCCGCTCAGCGGGCGGCGTCCGACCGTCGGTAAGCGGCCGCGTGCGCGCGGCGGCGGTACTCCGCGGCGTCGATCGCTCCGCGCGCCTCGTCGATCAGGTTCACCACGTCCTCGCGGTTCGGTTCCCAGCCCTCGTGCCATGCGCTGGCCAGTGCCTGCACGACGGCCCGGCGCTGGGTCTCGTCGAGCTGCGCGAACAGCTCGGGCCAGCGGTCCTCGACGTCGAGTCGCATCGCCACGTCGGTCTCCTTCCGGCCGGGAACAGTGTGCCGGCAGGGCTCGCGGGGTGGGTCGGGTCGGTGGAGTCGGAGCTCGACGAGGGGCCGCTGCCGCAGGGACGCGATGTATGGGTCCGTGGGGTCGTGCCAGCGCTCGGTGCTGGCGTAGGTGAGGTGGATCTCGCGGCCGAGCTGACGCTCGAGTCCGTCGAGCGCGGCGTCGACATCGCCGCGGTCAGGGCTGCCGACGATCAGGACGTCGACGTCGCCGGGCGGTCGGCCGTGCTCGCCGTGGTAGCGGGCGGCCCAGGAGCCGTGGACGTAGGCGGCGACGATGCCTGCCACGTCGACCAGGGTTTGCTCGAGGAGCTGGGTGGGGCCGTAGGTGACGACGAGCAGCTGGCGCAGGGGAGCGGTCGCCGGGTTGTCCTCGGCCGCGCTGAGCAGGGTGGCTCGTCCGATGCGCCGGCCCGTGATCAGCCCGGCCTCGAGGAGGCGGCGGATCTCGCGGGAGACGGTGGGTTCGGGAGCGTCGAGCTCTCGTGCGAGGTCAGCGGCCGTCGGGGGCTGGGTGCTGGTCAGGACGCGGAGCAGGAGGCGCGCCTGTAGTGCCGAGCGGAAGATCGGCACGAGTGCCGGCGCGGAAGTCCTCACATGACGCATGGTGACACTCGCCAACTGAGCGCGTCAGCCCCGCCCTCTCCAGCGCTCCTCGGGCGGAATCCAGCGGTGCGCCGAGACTGATCCGGTCATGGCCGGCTCGAGGAAGGCCGCGACGAACCTGGTGGCGGTCTCGAGGTCGTGCAGGCCCTCGCAGTGGGTGGTGGTGGCCGCGACGGCTGGGTACGACTTCGCCCAGCCGTCCGGCGTGGAGAACCTGTCGGTGTGTGGGAGGCCACGGTGCAGACGCTCCGCGGTGATCGCCGCGTGCAGGTCCTCACCGTTCACGGTCTGCGTGCGCGCGAACACGATGAGGTCGACCAGGTCGCGGACTCGGCTGGAGCGCGACCCGTCGGCGTAGGTCGCTTCGGTGGCGGCGAGCTTGTCGGCGATGTGGTCCACGACCGGGTAGGCCCGCACGGTCGGCCCAGGTACTCCGGGGATCTTGAGGGGGAGGGTGGAGCGCACCGCTTCGGGCTCGGTCGTCATCAGCGATCCCGTGACCAGGTCGACGCCGAAGGTCTCGCAGCGGCGCGGGCCGCAGAAGGCGTCGATCCGGATCCTGTAGCCGGTGACGTCCGGCTGTTGGGCAGCTCCTCCGGCCGGACGCACCGTGGCGATCGCGAACCGGAAGTAGTCGGCGAGGTCCACCGCGACGGCGGTGCGCAGCGCGTCGAGCGCGTCATCGATGCTGCCGAGGCTGCGAAGGAGGTCGACGTCCTTGCTGTGGCGCGCGTCGTTGACCCGAGCGAGCACGGCGGTGCCGCCCTTGAGGACCCAGGGTGAGGTGGGATCGGCGAAGACTCGCGCGAGGAAGCGGTCGTAGACGAACCTGCGCACGAGCTCGTTCGCGGGGATGCCGGTCACCTTGGCGGTGGCTCGGGCGCGATCTGCGACGGCTCGCCACATCGCGACGCCGTCGCGGTAGCCGGTGACGTTCACGAGCGCCCCTCCAGGTCCTCAGCCCCGGTGGCGCGCAGATCGTCGTCGTCGTCAACGACGTCGTCGTCAACGTCGTCGTCGACGACGTCGACAGCCGCGGCCGCGGAGATGGCCTGTGCATGGGTCTGCAGTGTGAGCAGCAGCTGCTGCAGGGCGGCCTGGTTTTCTGGGTCGTCGAACCAGGTCGCGATCCGCTGCCGGGTCTCGGGGCCAGGCAGTGCGGCGGCGATCCGGGCGCGCGCCGCGTTGAGCGCTGGCGTGAGCGTCCGCGCGACGGACTCGTTGATCGGTCCGACGATCGCGCGGGTGCGCTCGGCGACGGCGGCCAGGCCTGCGCGCAGCTCGGGGCTGGCGGCCGCAGCGTTGACGAGCGTGACGAGGTCCTGCACGAGCTTCGCGTTCTCCGGAGACAGGGCCAGGCGGTCGTCGAGGGACCGTGCGACGAGCTCGACGCCGGCGTCGGAGCCGATGAGCCGCTGGCCGAGCTCACTTGGCCCGAGGCCGCCGTCCTGGAGCAGTCGCGTAGCGAGCGTCGCCGCGTCGGGGGCACCGTGGCGATGGGCGAGGGGCTCGAGTGCGCGCACGAGCGAGCGGCCGTCGGCCGAGCCGTTGCGGACCGCGTCGGCGGCGACGTGCCCCACGTGGTCGGGGTCGTGCCCGTCGGCGAGCAGATCGGCGACGGTACGAGCTGCGGTCGTGGTGGGAAGGCCCGCGACGAGGGTGACGTCCGTCGGCACCAGGGTGCCGCGGTGCACTCGAACGCCCGTCCGGGTCGACTGGTACCGAGTGGGGAGCGTCAGCTCGTGCACGTCGGCGAGCAGGTCGCCCACGCCAAGCAGCTGTGCGGCGGAGGTGTGCGAGACGACGCCGGCTCCGACGGGATCCGCGAGACGCTCCTCAACGAGCCGTGTTGGCTGCAGCGCGATCCAGGCGGTCCGCACTCCGAGCAGCTCGTCGCCCGCGACAGCAGGGTTGGCGTAGACGCCGTGTGCGACGCGCTCGAGAAGCCCGGCCTCGACCAGGCGCGACAGTTGCATCCGAGAGATCCCGACCTGCAGCGCCTGGGCAGCCGTCACCAGCCCCCACTGGCCAGCGGCAAGCTCGGTGAGCCTCGCCAGGTCGGACTTCCGCATGCTGCAAATGTAACGCTCTGGATGTGACAGTTCCAGCGCCCTTGGCCGGGTCACCTCAAGGGGGCGGCGAGCTCCGGCCCGTTGTTGCGGACGTTGCCGACGGCGGGGGAGACCTCGCGCGGCTGCAAGTGAGGCTCGGGGACGTGGGCCAGCATGGCGCCTACCTCGTCGGGGGCGGTGATGCGCGGGTTGAGCCAGTCGTCCCAGCGATCCGGTGGCAGCAGCAGCGGGCAGCGGTCGTGGATGTGGCCGAGCTCGTCGTGCGCGGGGCGCGTGATGATCGTGAGCGACCACAGCCACCGCTCCGGGTCGTCGTCGCTCTTGCTCGGATCGCGCCACAGCTCGTACAGGCCGGCGGCGGCGAGCGGGTCGTCGGCGTGCAGGTAGTAGGGGGTCTTGCGGGTGCCGGGCTGCGCCGGCTGTTGCCACTCGTAGTAGCCGTCCATCGGGACCAGGGCTCGGCGGTGGGCGGCGGCGCGGCGGAACGCGGGCTTGTCGAGCACTGTCTCGGATCGGGCGTTGATCATGCGGGCGCCGACCTTGGTGTCCTTCGCCCAGGAGGACACCAGGCCCCAGTGGAGCACCCGCAGCTGGCGGGCGACGTCGTCGTCCTCGGCCCGCTCGAGGACCGCGGGCACGACCTGGGTGGGTGCGACGTTCCACGACGGGCCGGCGAGCTCGTCGACGACCTGGTCGACGAGGAAGTCCCGCGCGATCCGGTCGGCGTTGCGCGTCTGGGCGTACCGGCCGCACATCTGGCTCCCACCTCTCCTCGATCGAGGGCTCCAGGGTGGCCCGAGCGCGCCGACGTGCGCCAACGGTCATGGACGCGGCCGTGGCGGCGCTCGTCCGCATCGTTGCCTGGACAACCCGCCGAGATCGCCACGAGCGCGTGCCGCGCGGTGCACGATGGTGGTGCCGGCGTCGTCCCCCTCTGCCCCGCGCGGGGGAAGGCGCCAGCATCTCAGCTCCGCCGCGCCGGGCGGATCGGCCGGTTGGCCGCGTGGCAGTCGACCTGAGCACACCTCCAGCAGTCGACGTCGTAGACGGCGGGGTCATGCACTCGGGACAGGTCATCTCGCACCTCCAGTGGGCCGGCGGCCCGCACCGGGTAGATGTGCGGGGCCTCGGCAGGAGGCATCGACACCTGCGCCGCGGAACGGTCACTGAGGGTGTGGCACGCTCGAGGACGTGGCCCTGACCCGCCGGACGCCGGCGTTCGCGCTCCTCGCGCAGCGCACGGAGCAGCTGCTCCAGGAGCGCGGCGTGCAAGTGGCCGGTGAGCAGGTCGATGCGGTGATCAACTACCGCATCGAGCAGGCTGCGACGCAGATGGGCGTCACGGCCCGCACGTCGTTGCGCTACGCACCGCAGGACCTGCCGCAGAGCACGGCCTCGCTGATCGTCGAGGCGATCACGGCCGAGCGGGAGCCGGGGTCCCGGGCGACGGCACGGGGGCACCTGCGCCTGGTCGAGCCGGCGGCTGGATCTCCAGCAGCGACGGGTCGCTGACCTTCACGTAGAACCGGCCCGGGGAGCGGGTCGACGGCCGCGGATGACCCAGGACGAGCAGCAGCCCGTCGACCAGCGTGGCCGGGTCCACGGCTGCCAGGGGTGACCGGCTCATCGCGGCGCCCGTGACCGCGACGGAGAGGTTGCTGTCGTGCGCGCGCACCAGCCAGCTGTGGTCCTTGGGGTCCACGCGGATGCTGCGCACCCGCCCGTAGTAGCCGCGGCTCAAGCCCTTCATCGCCGCGACGTCGAGGTCGCCGTCGAGCCGCACGAAGAACCGCTCGACGGGCAGCCGGGGGAAGCCGTCGAGCCGCACGATCGCCCCGAGCGGGTACCCGTTGCCCTGCAGGGTGGCCAGGACCGTGCGCAGCCGCGGCCGCAGCGTGGCGTCGCTCGTCGACGTGCCGGCCGCGAGCGTGTGGCGCACGGTGCTCGGCGCCGTCGGGTCCTCGCTCGCGCGCCGGCGCCCGTCGGGCCCCGGGGTCGGTGCGGGCGGGTCGAGGTTGATCGCCACCCACCGCACCCGGCTGGCCACAGCGGCGGTGGGCCGGGCGAGGCCGGCCTCGTCCTCCTCGGTGGCCAGAGATCCAGACGAGCAGTCGGGCACGTGGTCGCGGCTGAAGAAGCATGGCCGGCGCCCGTCGACCGACGCCCGCCGGAAGAACGTCACCGCCCGGCAGGGACCTGCCGCGCCGGTCCCGTCGCACTCGAGCGCAGCGGGGCGGCGGGCCACCGGCGTGCGGGCGTACAGCTCGGCCGACCAGGCGCGGCCCGTGCTGGGGTCGACGGCGGTCTGCACGTCAGAGCGCGCGACGGGCCTCGACGACCAGATCGCCGCCAGCCGGCGCGACTCGGGCCTCGAGGGGTCCGAGCTTCGACAGCGCCTTGCGCTGACCGCGACGGATGTCGCTAGCCAGCGAGGCGGCCGAGCGCTCGGCGGCGCGGCCGCCGTTGGCGTAGGTCTTGACCACCACCCAGCCCGAGGTCGACGCCAGGCGCTCGACGAGCACGCTCGAGGTCGTCGAGCGCTCGCCCGCGATACGCAGGCCGAGGTCGGCGCTCGTGCGGCGGTCGTCGGCGGGCTGGTTGCGGTACTCCTCGACCAGCCAGCCGGCGGAGCGCTCGTCGATGCGCTGCGCGCCGCTCATCGCGTCCGGGACGTCGGCGGCGGGCAGCGGCTCGAAGGTCAGCTCACGCTCCACGAGGAAGTCGGTCTCCAGCTCGCGCGAGCGGTGCCAGGCGCGAGTGTTGGGGACCCAGACGAACATGCGGTGGTCGTCCGTCCACGCCACGGGGGCGTTGGTCCGGCCCTGCTCGTCAAGCACGCGGAAGAACTCCGTCGCCATCAGGCCCACCCCTTCGTCCTATCGCCACTTTTCCTTACACCTCCAGGTTATCAGCGACTACCCACGCGCGTAAGGGTTGGGGTAGGCGCGTGCGCGCACCGGCACGTCGCCCAGGTGGGTGAGCTCATCCAGACCGGCAGGGGCGGGCACGCTGGCCGAGAGCTTCTCCATCCGCTCGCGCGCGGCCGCGCGCTCTTCCCAGTCGAGGTCCATGTCCCGCTCGAGCTCGTAGTCGACGTGCAGCTCGTCCTTGACGGTCTGGCTGAGCTCGGAGTGGATCTGCAGCTCGAACACCCGCCCCAGGGGTGCGGCGACCAGCAGGTGCAGGCCCTTGTACGGGTTGCCGTCGACGTACGAATGCTCGGCCTCGACGAGCCGGTACGAGCGCGACTGCAGGGCCGCCACCATCGAGCGGGCCGTGCTGGCCAGGTCGTCGTGATGCACGCACACCGCGGTGTAGCGCACGACGTCGGTCAACCGGACCGCGATGTCGCGTGCGGTGCCCTCACCGATGGCGGCGCGGTCTCGGCGCAGCCGCGACAGGATCTTGCGGGCCAACGACGACGGGCTCTTCACCCGGAACTCCAGCGCGTGCATGCGCGCTCCGTTCGGCACGACCTGCAGGTGGTCGGTCGTGATGCCGGACTCCTCGGCGCAGGCCTCCAGGATCGTGGCCACCGCCTCGCCGGCGACGGCCGTCGGGTACCGGTCCCACAGGGTCGCCGGAGCCGGCTCGTCAGGCCACACGACGTCAGGCCGGTCCTCGGCCTGCTCAGGGCGCAGCTCGTCGACGGTGAATCCCTCGAGCTGTCGGCGGTCGCGACACCGCCGCCCGCCCTCGGCGCACGACTGGCACATCAGCGCGCGGCCGCCAGCAGCTGGCGGGCGCGCGCGTACTTGGCCTGCAGCCGCGTGCGAGTTGCTTCCTCGAGCAGGGCCAGGCGCCGCGGGTCGGTGTTGTCCGCCAGGTCCGCGGTCTTGACCGCCACCGCGATCGGGTTGGCGTTGACGCGGCCGAAGTACTCCTCGACCGGCTCGCCGGGCACCTTCGTGACGGCGACGACCGCGGCCACGACCTCCTCGGGGATCCCGGAGGAGCCCAGCTGCTCGGGCGTGACGGTGGTGTCCTCGACGACGTCGTGCAGCCAGGCCGCGGCCACGACCCGCTCGTCGCCGCCGGCGGCCGCGGCATGCTCGGCGACCCGGGTCGGGTGCCCGATGTACGGAGCCCCGGACTTGTCGACCTGGCCGCGGTGCGCTGCCGTCGCGATCTGCCTCGCCGTGGTGACCAGATCCGTCACAGCCTGCCCGTCCTATCTGCCGATTTCCTGACATCAGGCTATCGCCCGACCCCCTCGACGGCAGTAACCGGGCTCTTCGCGGTTCGTGGTGAACACGGCGCGGTAAGGGGTGTTCACGCGGCGGTCTTGCCGGCGCTGGTGAGCAGGATACGAGCGCGGTAGAGTTGTTCTCGTTGCGGAAGCCGCGGCCGGTGCGCTTGATGTTCTTGATGCCTGTGTTCGCTGCTTCGGTGCGGGCGTTGGTGACGCCGGTGACGACCAGGACCTCGATGGCGGGCCACCAGGCCTCCAGGGTCGCGACGAGCCGGTCGGTCTCGGGCATCGCGGCGACGGCCGCGACGGCGCGCAGGGTCTGCATCGCCTCGGCGGCCGCGTTCAGCGAGGTCGTGGCCAGCAGCATCCGCAGGTGCTCCTTGACGGCCCATGCCCACTCCAGCTGCCCGGTCGGGTCGTCGGCCGCGAACACGCGCTCGAGCCGCGCCCAGGCCCGCTCACCGATTGTGTCCGCGGCGCGCAGCAGCAGCCGACGGTTCGCCCAGGCCGGGTCGCGCGCCCGCCCGCGACGGTCGTGCACCTCGCGGGCGCGACGCTGGCGCACCGCGGTGAGCATCTGGTTGGCGAGCTGCACGAGGTGGAACGCGTCGACGCTGACGGCGGCGGTCGGCAGGTGTTCGGTGATCGCCTTGCGGAACACGGCCGACGGGTCAATCGCGACGACCTCGACGCCCTCGCGCCAGGACGGGTCGCGTTCCGTGAGCCAGTCGCCGACGCACCTGCTGTCACGGCCCTCGACGACGCCGAGCACGATCCCGGTGTCCAGGTCCACGAACGTGGTCATCCACGGCTCGAACAGCCGCCAGGCGCCGTCCTCGTCGCGGAACCAGCGCACGGACCGGTAGCGGTGCTCGTCGATCCCGAGGCGGCGCACCGCGGCGTCGTCGACCGCGGGCCGCAGCACTACGACGGCGTTGATCGCGGCCTGCACCAGCCACCACGACACCCCGTGCGCGGCGGCTGTCTCCCGCGCGGAACGTCCCGAGGCGGTCACCGCCGCGACCAGCGCGTCCTTCAGACGCGCCGTCGAACGCGCCCGGGCCGGGACCTGCACCGCGCGCTCCCAGAACGTGCCCCGCCCGCAGCGAGCCTCGGCGCAGACCCACCCGCCGCTTGGCCCACACCACCGTGACCGGCCCGGCGACCGGCACGTCACGCACGACCTGCTCACGACGGGCATGAACCCTCGTCGCGATCACCCCGCACGACGGGCAACCCGGCGGCGCCAACGACTCGACGAGCACCCGACGCCCACCGGCGTCGTCGTCGGCCGCGTCGATCACACGGAAGTCGGGCAGGTTGAACAGCGTGCTCGCAGCATCACGCCGCGAACCCGTAGGCTCGATCACGGCTCGTGGTCCTCGCAGGAACTGGATGTCTCGACAACACCCATCCCAGCAGGCCACGAGCCTTCAACGTCTCACCGACGCGACGACCCGCTCCACCACGAACCGTGAAGAGCCGGTATAGGAGACACGCCCTAGCGCTCACCGACGACCGGGCTCACCGACGACCGGGCTCACCGACGACCGGGCTCACGGACGACCCGGCTCACCGACGGAGGGGTGCGGGACGACCGGGTGGCGTGCGCCTGCCCGGTCAGGCCCGCTGCAGGATGTCCGGGATCACGTGCTCGCGGCCGGGCGCGACGATGCCCGGCAGGAGCACGGTCCACATCTCGTGGAGCCGGTCCATGAGGTCCTCGAGCCGCGTGGACGCGAACGACGCGGTCTGGACGCCCGTGAACGCCGCGACCAGGAACCGGGACAGCACCTCGGGGTCGATCGTGTCGCGCACGTCGCCCTGCGCGATGGCGTGGCTGATGACGGCGGAGGTGGGCGCCGCCCACGCGTCGTACGTGGGGCCGCGGTCGTCGCCGCCCTCCGGGACCTCGACCGCGAGCCGCATGGCCGCGAGCGCCACGACGTCGTCGCGCATGAGGTCGCCGAGCGCGTGGACCATGGAGACGAGGATCGCGAGCGCGGACAGGTCGCTCGAGGCGAACTTGTCCTGCAGCTCGTCGTTGAGCTCGCGCTGCCGGTCGATCACGGCCTGCGCGAGCAGGTCCTTGGAGCGGAAGTGGAAGTACATCGCGCCCTTGGTCGCGCCCGCGCGCTGCGCGATGTCCGCGATGCTAGCGCCGGCGAACCCGTGCTCGATGAACTCGGCCGCGGCCGCCTCGACGATCGCATTCCTGGTCGCCACCGCGCGCGCCTGCTGCGCCACGTCGCCCTCCCTGCTGTCGGTGCAGCGGCAATATACCCGCGCAACCGGACAAAGCATACCGGCCATCCGTCTTTTTTTAGGCGGACGGCGGGACGATTCTGGCAGGGAGAACCGAAAGACGAGACACGTGTCCGTCAGGCGACCGACGGGGTCCGAGCACGTGTCACCCCGGCGACCGCCGCGGCGAGCCCGATCCGGGGCGCCAGGCCGTCGACCTGGACCACCGCGGCCGGGCCATGGGCGCGGTACAGCTCGACGAGCGAGCGCAGCTCGTCGCGGCCGCCGAACGGGCACGTCAGCTCGAGCAGCGTCGTCGGGCCGTCGTGCACGACGTACGTGACCTCGGAGTCGAACCCGAACGACGGGGACACCCGGAACCGCACCGACCCCACCTCGACGGGTGCGGGCAGCACCCGGCCGCGCACGTGCGAGATGCCCAGCAGCGCCGTCAGGCCGCGCCGCTCGTCGTCGGGCAGGCCCTCGCACGCGTCGAGCGCGTCCATGTCGACCAGCACCACGCAGCCGGTGCCCGGCTCGTCGTCCTCGTCGTGCGCGCCCGGGTGCCACGAGCAGTCCACCTCGAGCGTGAGGAACCCGTCGTGCGCGCTGTACGCGGTGCGCACCGTCTCCATCCGCTCCTCGAGCGGGAGCCCCCGCAGAGGGTTGCGACGGGAGGTGGTCACGGCACCGCACGAGCACGAGATGGTCACCATGCCCCAGGGTGGACCCCACCACCCACACGGGCCACCGTCCACGCCGGGCCCACGCGGATCCGCACGGTGCCGCACCGTGCCGTACGGTGCCGCGCGGTGTCGCCCCAGCCCGTCACGCCCGGGTTCGTGGCGGTTCGGGTGCGCCGAACGTGCGGCGGGACGAGACTGACCGTGCGGCGGTCCTACCCACGGACGCGTCGGGCCACCAGAGTGGGGGCAGCACGCGCGCCTCGTCGGGCGCGCGTCGACGTGAAGGTCAACGTGAAGGAGGCATGACATGGGTCTCGACGACCTGGTCTCGAAGGCGAAGGGCGCCCTCGAGGGCCACGAGGAGCAGGCGAAGGCCGCGCTCGACAAGGCCGCGGACGTGGTCAAGTCGCGCACCGACGACAACGCCGACAAGACCGTCGACGACGTCGTGGACAAGGCCAAGGAGTTCCTCGACGAGCAGAAGCGGTCCTGACCCGTCCGGGCGTGCGCGCACCGTCGCGCCGGGCGCCGTCGCGGGTCCGTCCCGCACGGCGCCGACGTGCGACGACGGGGCGCGGATACCATCGAGGCGGACCGACGCCGATCGCCACGAGAGCGGTCGGGTCGCCGAGCGAGCCGAGTGAGCCGGAAGGAGGTGGGTGTTGGGTTTCCTCGACCGATTCGAGAACGGGGTCGAACGAGCCGTGAACAACGTGTTCGCGAAGACGTTCCGCAGCGAGCTCAAGCCCGTCGACATGGCCAGCCGGCTGCGCCGGGAGGTCGACGAGCGCGCCGCCGTCGTCGGGCGCGACCGCACCGTCGTGCCGAACGAGTTCACGATCGAGCTCTCCACCCCGGACTACGACCAGGTGGAGGCCTGGGGTGCGGAGACGCTCGCCGACGAGTTCGCGGCGAACGTGACCGACTACGCCGCGGGTCAGCGCTACGCGTTCGTCGGCCCGGTGACCGTGAGCTTCGCGGAGAACACCGAGCTCGAGGCCGGTCGCTTCGAGGTGCACTCGGCGACCGTGCGCGGCGCCGTCGCGCCCGCGACGAGCGCCGCACCGAGCCCGCGCCACCCGCTGCTCGACATCGACGGCCAGCGCTACCTGCTCACCGGCCCCGTCACGGTCATCGGCCGTGGCTCGGAGGCCGACATCATCGTCGACGACCCCGGCGTCTCCCGCCGACACCTCGAGATCCGGGTGGGCCCCGACTCGGTCGTCGCGACCGACATGGGCTCGACCAACGGGCTGTTCGTCGAGGGCCACAAGGTCCCCGCGGCGACGCTGCTCGACGGCAACACCCTGACCATCGGCCGCACGCGGATCCTGTTCTGGACGGGTGGCGACCAGGACGTCGACGAGTGACCGGCCGGTGACGCCCACACGATGAGCGAGCTGACCATCACCCTGCTGCGGCTGGGCTACCTGGCCCTGCTGTGGGTCCTCGTGCTCTCGTCCATCGCCGTGCTGCGCCGCGACCTGTACGGCACCCGCATCACCAAGCGCCGCTCGCGCACGGGCGCGCCGGCCCCGGTGCCGGCCGCCGCCGGCCCGGCCGTCGCGACCACGGGCCCGCCGACCGCGCCCACGCCCGTGACCGCGCCGCGCTCGGCGCGCGGCCAGCGCGCGCAGCGCGGAGCCCAGCGCGGCGCTCGCCTCGTCGTGACGCAGGGACCGCTCACCGGGACGATCCTGCCCCTGACGCAGTCGGCGGTCGTCGTCGGGCGTGCGCCCGGCTGCACGCTCGTGCTCGAGGACGACTACTCGTCGTCGCGCCACGCGCGGATCTTCCCGCAGGGCGGCGCCTGGTACGTCGAGGACATGGGCTCCACCAACGGGACGTTCGTGCACGACCAGTCGGGTGACCACAAGATCTCCGGCCCGACGCCGCTCACCCCCGGCCAGTCGGTCCGGGTGGGCCGCAGCGTGATCGAGCTGCAGGGGTAGGGCGGATGACGGTCGCGCTGCGCTACGCCGCCAGGTCCGACGTGGGACTCGTGCGGAGCAACAACCAGGACTCCGCGTACGCGGGCCCGCACCTGCTCATGGTCGCGGACGGCATGGGCGGCCACGCGGGCGGCGACGTCGCGTCGTCGGTCGCGGTGGCCACGTTCGCGCCGCTCGACGACGAGTCCCACGGGCCCGACGACGCGCTCGACGAGCTCGAGTCCGCGCTCGACGAGGCGCGTGAGGAGATCAAGGCCCGCTCGGGCGCCGAGCCCGAGCTCGCGGGCATGGGCACGACCGTCACGGCGATCCTGCGCGCGGGCAACAAGCTCGCGATGGTCCACCTGGGCGACTCGCGCGGCTACCTGCTGCGCGACGGCGTGCTCACCCAGGTCACCACCGACCACACGTTCGTGCAGCACCTGGTCGACATCGGCCGGATCACCCCGCAGGAGGCCGAGCACCACCCGCAGCGCTCGGTCGTCATGCGCGTGCTGGGCGACTTCGACACCGACCTCACGCCGGACCTGTCGGTGCGTGAGGCGCGCGCGGGGGACCGCTGGCTGCTGTGCTCCGACGGACTGTCGGGCTTCGTGAGCGCCGAGACGATCGAGACCACGATGCGCGAGCTCGGGGACATCGACTCGTGCGCGGACCGGCTCGTGCAGCTCGCGCTGCGCGGCGGTGGCGGTGACAACGTCACGGTCGTGATCGCCGACGTCGTCGAGCTCGACGACCTGCCCGACGGCGCGGCCCCCGGCACGGCCCCGCAGGTCGTCGGCGCGGCCGCCACGACGCGGGACGACCCGACGGTCGCGGCCGACGGGCCCGCGGCCCGCGCCGCGGGGCTCGCGCAGGCCGCGGCCCGCGCGCAGAAGGCGGGCCTGGCGGGCGCCCGGCCCGCGGACGACGACGCACCGGACGGGAGCGGCCCCGACGGCGACCCGGACGACGACGCGGACCTCGGGGACGCGGCGGACGACGCGCGTCCCGCCGCCGAGGACGACGACGAGGACGGCGACGAGCCAGCGCGCTCGCGCCGGACCCGCACGCTCGTCGCGGGCGCGGGGGTGCTCGCGGTCGTCGTGGCGCTCGTCGCCGGCGGTTACGCATGGACCCGCACGCAGTGGTTCGTGGGCGTGGACGGCGACGAGGTCGCGATCTTCCGGGGTGTGCCCGAGTCGCTCGGACCCGTGACGCTGTCGACCGTCGTCGAGCGCACCGGCATCGCGGTCGACGACATCGCGTCGCAGTACGTCCGCGAGCGCGTCGTGCAGACCATCCACGCCGACGACCGCGCGTCCGCCGGCACGCTCGTCGACGAGATCGTCCTGCTGGAGGACGCCGACGACGAGCCCGACCCGGGCACGACCGCCGAGCCGAGCCCGACGCGCACCCCCGACCCCACGCAGCCCGCGACCGACCCGACCGGCGAGCCGACTGCGACGTCCACGCGTCTCGCGACGCAGGCGGCCGGCGCCGGCGAGCAGGGGTGAGCGCGGTGGCCACCGTCGAGCCGCACCGCGTGCGCGCCGGACGGGGCGTCGAGCTCGGGCTCCTGGTGCTCGCGCTCGCGCTCGCCGTCGGCGCGTACGCGCTGGTCGGGCTGGGCACGTCCGACGAGGTCCCCGCCGACGTGCTGGGGTACGGCACGGGGCTGGCGGCGCTCGCCCTCGGGATGCACCTCGTGCTGCGCTGGCGCGCACCGTTCGCGGACCCGGTGATCCTGCCGGTGACGGTCGCGCTGAACGGCATCGGGCTGGCGATGATCTACCGGATCGACGTCGCGTACGAGGGTGCGGGCAAGGACCACGGGTTCGCGGGCCGCCAGCTGCTGTGGACCACGATCTCGGTGGTGCTCGCCGCGGCCGTCCTGGTCTGCCTGCGCGACCACCGCACGCTGCGCCGCTACACCTACACCGCGATGGTCGTCGGTCTGGTGCTGCTCGGCCTGCCGCTGCTGCCGGTGCTGGGGACGTCGATCAACGGCGCGCGGATCTGGGTGAACGTGGGCTCGGTCGGCATGCAGCCCGCGGAGTTCGCCAAGCTCGCGCTGGCCGTGTTCTTCGCGGGGTACCTGGTGACGCACCGCGACACGCTCGCGCTGGCCGGCCCGCGGTTCGCGGGGCTGCAGCTGCCGCGCGCGCGGGACCTCGGCCCGATCCTCGTCGTGTGGGCCGGCTCGATCGCGGTGCTCGTGTTCGAGCGGGACCTCGGGACGTCGCTGCTGCTGTTCGGCCTGTTCGTCGCGATGCTGTACCTCGCGACCGAGCGCGTGAGCTGGGTCGTCATCGGCCTGCTGATGTTCGTCGGCGGCGCGGTGGTCGCGAGCAGCGTGTTCAGCCACGTCGCGGCGCGGTTCGACGCGTGGCTGCACGCGATGGACCCGGAGATCTTCGACCGCCTGTACGGGGGCTCGGGCCAGCTCGTGCGCGGGTTGTTCGGCATGGCGAGCGGCGGTCTGTTCGGCACGGGATGGGGCCAGGGCCGTCCCGACCTGGTGACGTACGCCGAGTCGGACTTCATCGTGCCGTCGCTCGGCGAGGAGCTGGGCCTGACGGGCCTGCTCGCGATCCTCATGCTGTACGTGGTGCTCACGCAGCGCGGCATGCGCGCCGCGGTCGGCGTGCGCGACGGGTTCGGCAAGCTGCTCGCGGGCGGTCTGGCGTTCGTCGTGGCGTGGCAGTGCTTCGTCGTCGTCGGCGGCGTCACGCGGCTCATCCCGCTGACGGGTCTGACGACGCCGTTCCTCGCGTACGGCGGGTCGAGCCTGCTCGCGAACTGGATCATCGTCGCCCTGCTGCTGCGCGTGTCCGACGACGCGCGTCGTCCCGCGCCGGCCGCGCGCGGCGTGCGTCCCGACGAGCCGCTGCCAGGCGAGGTCGAGGCGGGCCCGACGCGCGTCCCGGCCGCCTCCGCGACCCGTGCGCCGGGGACGGGCGCGGGCGTGGGTGCCGAGCCCGACGACGAGCACCCGACCGAGCGGATCGGGGGCCTGGCGTGAACACCCCCCTGCGCCACCTGGCGACCGTGATGCTCGTGATGTTCCTGGCCCTCATGGGCTCGGCCACGTGGGTGCAGTTCGTCCAGGCGCCCGACCTCAACGCCGACTCGCGCAACGTGCGCACGCTGTACCGCGAGTTCGGCAACGCGCGCGGGCCGATCGTCGTCGCGGGCGGCGCGGTCGCGCGGTCGGTCAAGGTCGACGACCCGTTCGGCTACCAGCGCGAGTACACCGACGGCGAGCTGTACTCCGCCGTCACGGGGTTCTACTCGGTGGTGCACGGCAGCTCGCAGCTCGAGCGCGCCGCCAACGACCAGCTCACCGGCCGCGGCGACCAGCTGTTCTTCTCCCGCCTGCGGGACCTGGTCACCGGCCGCAAGCCCGAGGGCGCCGCCGTGGAGACGACGATCGTCGAGGCCGCGCAGCGGGCCGCGCTCGAGGGCCAGGGCGACCAGCAGGGCGCGGTGGTCGCGATCGAGCCGAGCACGGGCCGCATCCTGGCGATGGTCTCGACCCCGGGCTTCGACCCGAACGCGCTCGCGTCGCACGACGTGTCCGCCGCCAATACCGCCTACGCCGAGCTCGCGGCGGCCGACGGCAACCCGCTGCGCTCCAACGCGACGCTCGAGATCTACCCGCCGGGCTCGACGTTCAAGCTGGTCACGGCCGCGGCCGCGCTCGAGAGCGGCGAGTACGACGCGTCGAGCACGCTGCCCGCCCCGGTGCGGCTGGACCTGCCGCAGACGAGCGCGACGATCGGCAACTTCGGCGGCGGAGGGTGCGGCGCGAACCCGATCACGCTCGCCGACGCGCTGCGCGTCTCCTGCAACACGGCGTTCGCGCAGCTCGGCATGGACCTGGGTGACGACGCGCTGCGGGAGCAGGCCGAGCGGTTCGGGTTCGACGACGCGTCGCTCACGATCCCGATGTCCGTGACGGCGAGCCGGTTCCCCGCGGAGGCGAACGCGCCGCAGACCGCGCAGTCCGCGATCGGGCAGTTCGACGTCGCCGCGACCCCGCTGCAGATGGCGATGGTGTCCGCGGGCATCGCGAACGACGGCAAGGTCATGCGCCCGTACGTCGTCGAGCGGGTCCGGGCCGCGAACCTGTCGGTCGTGTCGCAGACGAAGCCCGAGGTGCTGTCGACGGCGGTCTCGCCCGGCACCGCGGCGCAGCTCACGGACATGATGGTCGGCGTCGTCGCGAACGGCTCGGGCACCTCCGCGCAGATCCCCGGGGTGCAGGTCGCGGGCAAGACCGGCACCGCGCAGACCTCCGACGACGCCGCGCCGCACGCGTGGTTCACCGCCTTCGCCCCGGCGGACGACCCGCAGGTGGCCGTCGCGGTCCTCGTCGAGCACGGCGGCTCGGCCGGTTCCGAGGCGACGGGCGGGCGGGTGGCCGCGCCGATCGCGAGGGCCGTCATCCAGGCGGTGCTCGGCTCATGAGGACGGCGTCATGAGGACCACGGCGGGCCAGGCGCTCGGCAACCGCTACCGGCTGGTGCGGCAGATCGCCGTCGGCGGCATGGGCGAGGTGTGGGAGGGGTACGACGAGTCGCTCGCGCGGCCCGTGGCGGTCAAGGTGCTCAAGGAGGAGTTCGCGGGGGACCAGGGCTTCCTCGAGCGGTTCCGCACCGAGGCGCGCAACTCCGCGGCGCTGTCGCACGCGAACATCGCGCAGCTGTTCGACTACGGCGAGCAGGACGGCTCGTCGTACCTGGTCATGGAGCTCGTCACCGGCGAGCCGCTGTCCGACCTGCTCGAGCGCGAACCCGTGCTGCCCGTGCGTCGGCTCCTGCCGATACTCGCCCAGACCGCGCGGGGGCTGCACGCCGCGCACGAGGCCGGCGTGGTGCACCGTGACGTCAAGCCGGGCAACATCCTGCTGGGCCGCGGCGGGCGCGTGAAGATCACCGACTTCGGCGTCTCGCTCGCGCGCAACCAGATGACCATGACGGCCACGGGCATGGTCATGGGCACCGCGCAGTACCTGTCGCCCGAGCAGGCCGTGGGGCGCCCGGCGACCCCGTTGTCGGACCTGTACTCGCTGGGGATCATCGCGTACGAGTCGCTCGTCGGGCACCGCCCGTTCACCGGCCCCACCGCGGTGGACATCGCGGTCGCGCACGTCAACACGCCCGTCCCGCCGCTGCCCAAGGCGGTCGACCCGAAGCTCGCCGACCTCGTCGTGCGCCTGCTGTCGAAGGACCCCGCGCAGCGGCCGACCTCGGGCGCCGCGCTCGCGCGCGAGCTCGACCGGCTGCTGCCGCGCACCCCCGCGGGCGGTGTGCCCGTGATCGTGTCCCGGCCCACCCCGCGGCCGCTCACGCCTCCGCGTGCGCCGACCCCCGTCGGCGTGCCGCCGGGCACCCCGCCACCGCCCGGCCCTGCCACTCCCGGCCCTGCCACTCCCGGCACCGCCACTCCCGGCACCGCCACTCCCGGCACCGCCGCACCCGCGGGGTCCGGCGCGCAGCCGCCCTCCTACCCCCCGCGGCGCGACCTGCGCCCGGACTCGGTGCCGCCGCGCCCGCCGGCCACCGGACGGGGCACGCTCCAGGGGTCCGGACCCCGGCTCGGCCGGTTCGGCCGGATGAGCTGGCCGCTGCTCGCGCTCGTCCTCCTGCTCGGCGCGCTGCTCGGCGCGGCGCTCGCCGGACAGCTCACCAAGGCGGACTCCGCACCCTCCGGTGCCGCTCTCGCCCGTATCGTGACCTGGACGTCCGTCGCTCAGGCCCCACCAGGTGGGATGATCGGCCCGGATGTCAGCCCTGCGCGCGTCGACCAGGGACCCCAGACGGAAGTGAAGGACGCCTAGTGGTGGACAGCGGACCCCGCCTCCTCGCCGGCCGGTACGAGGTCGGTGAGCTCATCGGCCGCGGCGGCATGGCCGAGGTGCACATCGGCCACGACACGCGGCTGGGCCGGACGGTCGCGATCAAGATCCTGCGCTCCGACCTGGCCCGCGACCCGTCGTTCCAGAACCGGTTCCGCCGCGAGGCGCAGGCCGCCGCCGCGCTGAACCACCCGGCGATCGTCGCCGTGTACGACACGGGCGAGGACATCGTCACCGAGCCGACGGGCGTCGTCGCGCACGTGCCGTTCATCGTCATGGAGTACGTCGAGGGCCACACGGTCCGCGACATCCTGCGCGACGGGTCCGCGGTGCCGATCGAGGAGGCCGTCGAGATCACGATCGGCGTGCTCTCCGCGCTCGAGTACTCGCACCACGCGGGCATCGTGCACCGCGACATCAAGCCCGCGAACGTCATGCTCACGCCCACGGGCGCGGTCAAGGTCATGGACTTCGGCATCGCGCGCGCCGTCGCCGACTCCGCGGCGACCATGACGGCCACGCAGGCCGTGATCGGCACCGCGCAGTACCTGTCGCCCGAGCAGGCGCGCGGCGAGCAGGTCGACGCTCGCTCCGACCTGTACTCCACGGGCTGCCTGCTGTTCGAGCTGCTCACGGGGCGGCCGCCGTTCACGGGCGACTCGCTCGTGTCGGTGGCGTACCAGCACGTGCGCGAGGCCGCGCCCGTGCCGAGCTCGTTCGCGTCCGACGTGCCCGAGTCGCTCGACCGCATCACCATGAAGGCGCTCACCAAGGACCGCGACGCCCGCTACTCGAACGCCGCGGAGTTCCGCGCCGACCTCGAGGCCGTGCTGCGCGGCGGCGTCGTCAGCGCTCCCCCGGTCGGCATGGCCGCGGTGTCGGCCGTCCCCGCGACCGACGCCACGCAGGTGATGTCCCCGACCGCGACGACCATCGCCCCGACGCAGGCGTTCCCGCCCGCGACGCCCTGGGGCTCGACCGGCATCGGCAACGACCTCGCCGCGGCCGGCTCCGACGAGGACGACGACGAGAACAAGCGGCCCTGGCTCATCTGGGTGCTCGTGGGGATCGCCGTGCTCGCCGTCGCCGGGATCGTCGCGCTGCTCGTCGCCAACTCCGGCTCGGACGACCCGAAGACCGTGGCCGTGCCGACCGTCGTCGGGCTGACCGAGGACGAGGCCGTGGCCGCGCTCCAGGCTGCCGACCTGGTACCGGGCCAGCGCACCCAGGAGGGCTCGACCACGGTGCCCGCGGGCCAGGTCATCAGCTCGAACCCCGCCGAGGGCACCGAGGTGGAGCTCGAGAGCGTCGTCGACTACGTCGTGTCCTCCGGGCCCGACTCGGTCGAGGTCGAGGACGTCTCCGGGCGGACCGAGTCGCAGGCCGAGCAGGTCCTGGAGGGCCAGGGCCTGACGGTCAACGGGGACCGCAAGGAGGACAACAACCCGAGCTTCCCCAAGGGCCAGGTCACCAAGACCGACCCGCCCGCGGGTGAGCAGGTCAAGGCGGGCAGCTCGGTGACGCTGTACGTCTCCACGGGCAACGTCGACCTGCCCGACCTGGTCGGCATGAGCGAGAAGGACGCGCTCGCCAAGCTCGCCGAGCTCAAGCTCGTCGCGACGGTCAACAAGGTCACGACGACCGAGCACGAGGCCGGCAAGGTGTTCGAGCAGGACCGTCCCGCGGGCCTGGTGCCGCAGGGCACGCAGGTGACCATCCAGGTCGCCGTGGCCCCGGAGACGGCGCGCATCCCGGACAACATCAACGACATGACGTTCTCGGAGGCGACGCAGGCGCTCGGCGCGCTCGGCTTCTCGAACATCCGTCGTGAGGAGCAGGCGTCCGACGAGGAGCGCGACAGCGTCCTGTGGACCGAGCCGGGCCCGGGCACCGAGCTGCAGCTCGACGACCTGATCGTCATCTACGTCTCGTCCGGCCCGCCGGAGCAGACGCAGCAGCCGGACCCGGGCGACACGCAGTCGCCGGGTCCCGGCAACGGCGGCGGCAACAGCCGGGGCAGCAAGGACGGCTGACTCGCGGGGGCCGGCCCCGGCAGTCGATGACGGGCCGGCCCGCACGCGGGCCCGGGGCTAGAGGCGCACGAGCGGGTGCAGACCCGCCGACCGGGCGACGGCCTGCTCGTCGCCGCACAGCTCCAGCCAGTTCGCGAGGAGCCGGTGACCGCCCTCCGTCAGCACCGACTCGGGGTGGAACTGGACGCCGTACAGCGGCAGCGTGCGGTGCTGCAGGCCCATGATCACGTCGCCCGTGCGCGCGGTGACCACGAGCTCGTCGGACACCGTCCCGTCGACCACCGCGAGCGAGTGGTAGCGCGTCGCGGTGAACGGGCTCGGCAGGTCCGCGAGCACGCCCACACCGTCGTGCGTGACCTCGCTCGTCTTGCCGTGCATGAGCTCGGGCGCGTGCGTGACGGTCCCGCCGAACACCTCCCCGAGGGCCTGGTGCCCGAGGCACACCCCCAGCATCGGGGTGCCGGTCGCCGCGCACTCGCGGATGACGTCCATGCTGCGGCCCGCCTCGGCCGGCGTCCCGGGCCCGGGCGACACGAGCACGCCGTCGAACCCGGTGCGCTCCTCGAGCGGCGGCACCGCGTCGTTGCGCACGACGACGGTCTGCGCGCCGAGCTGGTCGAGGTACCCGACGATCGTGTAGACGAACGAGTCGTAGTTGTCGATCACGAGAATCCGGGTCATCGTCACTCACCCACCGTGGTGTCGTTGAAGGGCATGTACGGCGCGACCGCCGGGAAGACCCACACGAAGCAGGCCGCGAGCACCGCCACCGCGAGCACCGCGAGCACCAGCACGCGCACCGCGGCCGGCCCGGGCAGGTGCCGCCAGAGCCATGCGTACATCATCGCCTCCCGTCGGCCGGCACGTCGCGGGCATTCATCATGCGTCCCCGAGCAGCTCGGCGGGCGTGCCGTCCGCGACCGGGGCCCAGTAGTCGAGCACGCCGTGCACCACGTACCGCTCGCGCGCGGAGAACATCGGGTGGCACGTCGTCAGGGTGATGAAGCGCTCGGTGGGCGACTCGCCGGGCCGGTCCGGCACGGGCGCGATGACCTCGGTCTGCGACGGGCGCACGACCTGCCACGACGTCACGCGGTACACGTACCAGGTGTCCGAGCCGGGGCCGCCGTCGACGGTCGCCGTGCGCACGACGAGCGCGTCACCCTCCCGCAGCTCCGCGATCCGGTTGAACGGCTTGGCGAACGTGGTGCGGTGCGCGGCGAGCGCGAGGTTGCCCACACCGCCCGGCATCGCGGTCCCCGGGTAGTGGCCGACGCCCAGGACGTCGAGCACCGTCGCCCGGTCGACGCCCTCGCTCACGGGACGCTCCGGCTCGCCGTCCCAGCGCGGCACCTGGATCGTCGCGAACGTGGTCGCGTGCGGGACCTCGGCCATGACGGGCGGGTCGTCGCGCCGGGGGCTCGCGACGAGCGGTCCGCCGGGCGCGCTGGGCGCGGGCGTGGGCACCTCGACGCGCGGCAGCTCCCGGACCACCTCGGCCTGCGCCCGGTTGCCCTCGACGTCCGTCCACCACAGCTGCCAGACCAGGAACGCGAGGACGAGCACACCGGCGGTGATGAGCAGCTCGCCCAGCACGCCGAGCGCGCCGTACGCCACGCGCGCACCGCGCGAGGGTCGGCGACGTGCGCGGACATGGGTCGGTGTGGTCATCCGGGCGTGGGTCCCCCGCTCTCGGCCGCCCGGGTGCCGGACCCGTCGGTGCCGGCGGTGCCGCGGAGGGACGTGACCTTCTGCTCGGCCACGGACGCGGCGGCCTCGTCGAGACCGGGCAGCACCTCCGTGCCCTCGGGCACCGTTGCGTGCCGCAGGTCGGTGGGGCCGGAGTACGCGTCGATCAGCAGATCGTCGTCGGCCTCGACCGACCAGCCGAGGCCGACCGACGCCGCGTCGGCACGGTACGCGGTGACCTCGGGCGAGTCGGCAAGAGCGGCGCGCAGGAGGTCGGGGTCGCCCACGGCGCGGATGACGTAGGGCGGTGAGTACACCTGCCCCTGCAGGCGCAGCACGTTGCCGACGCAGCGGAACGCGCTGGTCGAGATGACCCGCTGGTCCATGAGCGACATCGCCTCGGCGCCGCCGGCCCACAGCGCGTTCATGACGGCCTGGATGTCCTGCTGGTGCACGACGAGCACGTCGGGGCTGATGTCCTCGAGGCCCGGCTGGTCCTGCGGGGCGTCGTCGAGCGTGACGGTGAGCCCGGGACCGGCGACGGGCAGGACGCCCGACTCGACACGGAACGCGGTCGGCGGGTCGGCGATCTCGGTGCCCGCGGCGGCCGCGGCCGACTCGGTGAGCGCGTCCACCTGGCCGCGCAGCGCGTCGACCTCGGACGTGAGCCCCGCGACGCGGTCGACCTCGGCGATCGCGAGCTCGCGCAGGTCCTGGGGGTGGCGCTCGGCGTCGGACGCGCGCGCGAACTTGGCGTTCGCGGCGAACAGCGCACCGGACAGCGCGAGCACGATCGTCACCGAGGCGGTGCCGCGCGCGACGCGACGGTTCGCGCGGTGCGTGCGCTCGATCACGCGCTCCTCCCTCGGGCTGCGCCCCGGACGTCGCCGGGGCCGGCGTGCTGCTGGTGTCCTGCTGGCCGACGGTCCGCGCCGGCACGGTATTGTCGCCCACTACGCTAGGCGATGGTGCCGACCGTCCGGTTTCGGCCTGGTCTCGATCCCGGTCCCCCGTGGGCCGCCGAGCCCGGCCCCGTGCGCAGGCCCCGTCCGACCCCACCCGGTGGGGGTACGCATCCGCGGGTGCGTCCCTCGTCGCAGAGCAGGAGATCTCGGTGCCCGAGTCGAAGTCGCGCAAGAAGGCCACGTACACGCCGCCGCCGGCGAAGGCCGCGCCCAAGCCCAGCCCGCGCTGGTGGGTCCCCGTGATGCTGGGGCTGATGCTCGTGGGCCTGGTGTGGATCGTGACGTTCTACATCGCCCGCTCGACGAACGGCGCGGACCTCCCCCTGCCGATCGGGAGCTGGAACCTCGCGGTCGGCGCAGCGCTGATCATCGCCGGCTTCAGCATGACGACGCGCTGGCGCTGACGCGCGCCCCTGACGCCGCCGCACGTACGAGAGGCGCCGCCCCGGACCGGGGTCGGCGCCTCTCGTCGTCTCTCGTCGCGTCCTGACGACGGATCCGGGACCACGCCCGTCATCCCCAGCGGTGGACACAGCTGTGGATAACTACACGCGTGTAGTTCCACCCGTGTGACTCGTCCGCAGGCGCGCCACGGCGGTCGTCAGCCCTGGCCGAAGAACGCCGTCCACAGGACGTCACGCGGCAGTGTCCACAGCTCGCGGACCTCCGCCGGCGCCTGCCCGTACGCCCACGTCGTCACCGCGACGAGCAGAACGAGCGTCACCACGGGCAGCGCGACCGCGACGAGGCGGCGGCGGTCCCGGGGCGCGAACGCGTACCCGGCGGCCACGAGCGCGCCGACGACGAGCCCGCCCAGGTGCCCCTGCCAGGAGATCCCGGGCACCACGAAGCTGAACACCATGTTGACCGCGATGATCCCGAGGATGCTCTGCGCGGGATGGCCCGACCGCCACATGACGACGAACGCGGCCCCGAACAGCCCGAAGATCGCCCCGGACGCGCCCACCACCCCGCCGTACCAGCTCGACCAGCCCAACGCGGCGGACAGCAGCACCACGACCGACCCGCCGAGCGCGCTCAGCAGGTAGAGCGTCACGTACCGCGCGCGGCCGAGCTGCAGCTCGAGGTACGGGCCGACGGCCCACAGCGCGACCATGTTGAGCAGGATGTGGAAGAACGAGCCCTCGGAGTGCAGGAACGCGGCCGTGAGGAAGCGCCACGGCTCCTCGTGGCCCCAGAACGGCGAGTAGTACCAACGGTTCGTGAAGTCGGGGACCGTCCGTTGCGCGATGAACGCGACGACGCACACCGCGATGATCGTGAGCGTCACGACGGGCCGGATGCCCGGGCGCACCACGCCGCCGAACTGCGTGCGCGCGGTGCGCTGCGTCGACGCGGCGTCCCGCACGCAGTCGACGCACTGCACGCCGACGGCCGCGGGACGCTGGCAGTCGGGGCACACCGGCCGCCCGCACCGCTGGCACCGCACGTACGCGACGCGGTCCGGGTGGCGCGGGCAGACCGGTGGCTGCTCTGGCTGCTCGCTCAGCGTCAGTCCTCGATCTCGACCGACTCGATCACGACGTCCTGCACCGGGCGGTCACCGGGACGCGTGGGGCTCGTCGCGATCGCGTCGACCACGGCGCGGCTCGCGTCGTCGGCGACCTTGCCGAAGATCGTGTGCTTGCCGTTGAGCCACGTGGTCGGGGCCACCGAGATGAAGAACTGCGAGCCGTTGGTGCCGCCGACCTTGCCCGTGACCGGGTCGAGGCGCTTGCCGGCGTTCGCCATGGCCAGCAGGTAGGGCTCCGAGAAGCCGAGCTCCGGGTGGATCTCGTCGTCGAAGTTGTAGCCCGGGCCGCCGCGGCCCGTGCCGAGCGGGTCACCGCCCTGGATCATGAAGCCCTCGATGACGCGGTGGAACACCGTTCCCGCGTAGAGGGAGTCGGTGCGCTTGGCACCCGTCGCCGGGTCCGTCCACTCCTTGGTGCCCTTCGCCAGGCCGACGAAGTTCGCCACGGTCGTGGGTGCGTGGTTGGGGTAGAGCTCGATCCGGATGTCACCGGCCGTCGTGTGCAGGGTCGCGAACATGCGGCCAAGTCTGGCACGGCACTCGTCGCCGGTCCGCTGCACGCGCGCCCTCGCGGTGGCAGAGTGGGAGGTCAGCACCCGGACCCGTGGGGAGTGGACATGCCTTTGAAGAGCCGGCCCAACATCGAGGTCGACACCGAGCAGCTCAAGAAGCAGGCAGGTCTGGCAGCCGACCAGGCCAAGGCCGCGGCGGGCACGCTCAAGGACGCGAGCTCGACGGCGGCGTCGAAGGCCGCGGACGCGGCCGTCCTCGCCAAGGAGTGGACCGCGCCGCGCGTCGAGGCCTTCGTCGACTGGCTGCTGCCGCGCGTCGACCACCTGTACAAGGAGAGCGTGAAGGCCGCGGCACCCAAGGTCGAGCAGGCCGCCGAGAAGGTCTCCCCGGCCATCGACACCGCGCACGACAAGCTCGTGGACGAGGTCCTGCCGCGGCTCGTGCAGGCCGTCAACGACGCCGCCGAGCGGGCGGGCGCGGCCGCGGAGAAGGCGGTCGACGCCGCGTCGGCGAAGGCCGCGGCCGGCGTCGCGAGCGCTGCGGCCGCCGCGGCGGCCAAGAAGGAGAAGAAGCACACCGGGGCGAAGGTGTTCTGGACGCTCCTGGGCCTCGTCGGGCTCGGTGCCGCGTTCGCCGCGTGGAAGCGGTCGCAGGACACCACCGACCCGTGGGCCGAGCCGTGGGAGCCGACCGACGGGCTCGGCTCGTCGAGCGCGCCCGCCGCGCACGGCGACACGCTCCGCGAGCGCACGGCCGACGCCGCGGGTGACGCCGCGGACGCGCTGGGCGAGGCGGCCGGTGCGGCCGTCGCCAAGGGCCGCGACGCCGCGAGCAAGGCCGGCCACAGCATCGCCGAGGCCAAGGAGGAGCTCGGGGAGAAGTTCTCCGAGGCCAAGGAGGAGCTGGGCGAGAAGCTCGGCGAGGCCAAGGACGCGGCGGCCGGCACGGCGCGCAAGGCGACGCGGCGCGCGGCACCGAAGAAGCCGACGACCGACGAGCCCGCCGGCGGCGAGGTGTGAGCCGCACCCGCTGAGGCTCGAGCCTGACGCACGAGCCCGACGCACGACTCCTCGGGGCCCGGCCACCGTCACGGTGCGCCGGGCCTCGTCGTGCGTGCGGGGGACGCTCGGCGATGAATCGTTTAGTTCGTTGTGGTGGTTCGTCCCCCGATCCGACGATTCGCCTGGCGTGTCGCACCGGGGCGACGTCTCGGCCGCGACCGCCAGTGTCCGCGCGTCGGGAAGAGGAGCCATGCGTCGCCGAACCCAGTCCCCCTATCCATCCCGCCGGGTCACCGGCACCCACCGCGGCCGCGGGCGCACCCGCCTCGCCGCCGGTCTGAGCCTCGCCGTCGCGGCGAGCGCGCTCGTCGTCCCCCTGGCGACGTCCGCGAGCGCCGCCCCCGCGTACAACTACGCGGAGGCCCTGCAGAAGTCGATGTTCTTCTACCAGGCCCAGGCGTCCGGCGACCTGCCGGCGAACTACCCCGTCTCCTGGCGCGGCGACTCCGGCATGTCGGACGGCTCCGACGTCGGCGTCGACCTCACGGGCGGCTGGTACGACGCGGGTGACCACGTGAAGTTCGGCTTCCCCATGGCCTTCACGACCACGATGCTCGCGTGGGGCGCCGTCGAGTCCCCCGCCGGCTACACCAAGTCGGGTCAGCTCGACGAGCTCAAGGGCAACCTGAAGTGGGTCAACGACTACTTCATCAAGGCCCACACCAAGCCCAACGAGCTGTACGTGCAGGTGGGCGGCGGCGAGGCCGACCACAAGTGGTGGGGCCCGGCCGAGGTCATGACGATGGCCCGCCCGGCGTACAAGATCACCGCGTCCTGCCCGGGCTCCGACGCCGCGGCCGAGACGGCCGCCGCGATGGCGTCGTCGTCGCTCGTCTTCGCGGACTCCGACCCGTCGTACGCGGCGACGCTCGTCACGCACGCCAAGCAGCTGTACTCGTTCGCGGACACGTACCGCGGCGCGTACTCCGACTGCGTCAAGGACGCGCAGGCGTACTACAAGTCGTGGTCGGGCTACCAGGACGAGCTCGTCTGGGGCGCGTACTGGCTGTACAAGGCCACGGGTGACGCGACGTACCTCGCCAAGGCGGAGGCCGAGTACGACAAGCTCGGCACCGAGAACCAGTCGACGACGAAGTCCTTCAAGTGGACCGTCGCGTGGGACAACAAGCAGTTCGCGACGTACGCGCTGCTCGCCATGGAGACCGGCAAGCAGAAGTACGTCGACGACGCGAACCGCTGGCTCGACTACTGGACCGTCGGCGCCGAGGGGCAGCGGATCGCCTACTCGCCGGGCGGCATGGCCGTGCTCGACTCGTGGGGCGCGCTGCGGTACGCCGCGAACACCTCGTTCGTCGCGCTCGTCTACTCCGACTGGATCACCGACTCGACGCGCAAGGCCCGCTACCAGGACTTCGGCGTCAAGCAGATCAACTACGCGCTGGGCGACAACCCGCGCAAGTCGTCGTACGTCGTGGGCTTCGGCACCAACCCGCCGACGATGCCGCACCACCGCACCGCGCACGGCTCGTGGCTCGACTCGATCACGACGCCCGCCGCCTCGCGCCACGTGCTGTACGGCGCGCTCGTCGGCGGACCGTCCGCGGCCAACGACGCGTACAAGGACGACCGGCAGGACTACGTCGCCAACGAGGTCGCGACCGACTACAACGCCGGCTTCACCTCGGCGCTCGCCTACCTGGTGGACCGGTACGGCGGCACGGCGCTGACGAACTTCCCCGTGGCCGAGACGCCCGACGGTGACGAGATCTTCGTCGAGGCGCAGCTCAACCAGGCCCCCGGAAGCACGTTCACCGAGGTCAAGGCCATGATCCGCAACCAGTCGGCGTTCCCGGCACGGTCGCTCACCAACGGCAAGCTGCGCTACTGGTTCCGCACCGACGGCTTCGCCGCGTCCGACGTGACGCTCGCGGCCAACTACTCCGAGTGCGGTCCGCAGTCCGGCAAGGGCGTCTCCGCGGGCGGCGACCTGGCGTACGTCGAGCTGTCGTGCGTCGGCCAGAACATCCACCCGGGCGGCCAGTCGCAGCACCGCCGCGAGATCCAGTTCCGCCTCACCGGCCCGGCCGGGTGGGACGCGACCGACGACCCGTCGTTCACCGGCCTGACCCAGACGGGCCTCGCCAAGACGAAGAACATCACGATGTACGACGGCACCACGCTCATCTGGGGCACCGAGCCCACGGGCACCCAGGTGCCGGACGACACCACGGCACCCACGGCGCCCGGCCTGCCGGTCGCCTCGGCCGTGACGTCGACCAGCGCGACGCTCACCTGGCCCGCGTCGAGCGACGACACGGGCGTCGTGGGCTACGACGTCTACCGCGTCCAGGGCACGACGAGCACGCTCGTCGCCTCCCCGACGGCCGCGACGACGTCGCTCACGGGCCTGACCGCGGGCACGGCGTACACGTACTCCGTCAAGGCGCGTGACGCCGCGGGCAACGTCTCGGCGTCGTCGCCGTCGGTCACGTTCACGACGACGACCGCTCCGGCCGACACGACCGCACCGACCGTCCCGGGCACGCCCGCGGCGACCGCGGTCACGACGACCGGCGCGCTGCTCACCTGGGCCGCGTCGACCGACTCCGGCTCCGGCGTCGCGAAGTACGAGGTGCTGCGGGTGTCCGGCACGACGAGCACGCTCGTCGGCTCGCCCACCACGCCGTCGTTCACGCTCACGGGGCTGACGCCCGACACCTCGTACTCGTACGCGGTGCGCGCGGTCGACGCCGCGGGCAACACGTCCGCCGCCTCCACGGCCGTCACGTTCCGGACGCTCGAGGAGACGACGACGCCCCCGGGCACGTGCAAGGTCACGTACACGCCCAACAGCTGGAACACCGGCTTCACCGCCTCGATCAAGGTCGCGAACACCGGCACGTCGCCCCTGACGTGGTCGCTCGCGTTCGACCTGACCGCGGGCCAGAAGCTGTCCAGCGGCTGGAGCGCGACGTGGGCGCAGTCGGGGACGACCGTGACCGCGACCGGGCAGTCGTGGAACGCGACGCTGGCCCCGGGCGCGAGCACCGAGATCGGCTTCCAGGGCACGCACAACGGCCAGAACCCGAGCCCGACGACGTTCACCGTCAACGGCACGGCCTGCAGCTGACGCTGCACCGCACCGGCGAGGGCCGGCACCCCACCACGGGTGCCGGCCCTCGCCGTGTCCGGCGCCGACCTGTCCGGGCGCAGGTGGGCGGGCCAGAATGCTCTTGCCGCCGGGGTGCCGGGGTCGGTTGGGTGGGGCGATGGACCTCGTCGAGATGTGGCCCCCGCGGGCGTGCGCGTGCAGTGCGGCGACCTGGAGCTGCGGTACCTGGACGACGAGCTGCTCACCCGGCTCGCCGCGCTCGGCGGCGAGGGGATCCACGACCCCGCGACGATGCCGTTCACGCGCTCCTGGACCCGCGGCACCCCCGAGGAGGTGCGGCGCTCGATCCTGCAGCACCAGTGGGGGCTGCGCGGGTCGTTCTCGCGCGAGAAGTGGTCGCTCGAACTCGCGGTGCTGCGCGACGGCGAGGTGCTCGGCATCCAGGGTCTGTACGCGCAGGACTTCGCGGTCACGCGCGAGGCCGAGACCGGCTCGTGGCTCGGCCTGCGGCACCACGGCCGCGGCGTGGGGACGCGCATGCGGCTGGCGATCCTGCACCTGCTGTTCGAGGGCCTCGACGCCGAGCGTGCGACGACGTCCGCGTTCGCGGACAACGGCCCGTCGAACGGCGTCACCCGCAGGCTCGGCTACGAGGCCAACGGCGAGTCGCTCGTCGCACGCGAGGGCGCACCCGCGCGGTCGCTGCGCTACGTCATGCACCGCGCGGCCTGGGCGGGCCGCGGGCCGGAGCAGCGGCCCGACGTCGTGCTGCACGGCGTGCCCGCGCTGCGGACGTTCCTCGGGCTCGACGAGGCCGAGGGCTCTTCCCGCTGACGGCGGGTTCGGCCAGGCTGGGGTCGTGGTGCGTCCCGCGCGAGGGACGCACCACCGAGGGGGGTGAGGAGTTGGCGAGGACCGACCACGCGCGTGGCGCGCGCCGGTTCGCGGTCGAGCGGGCGCTCGCGCCGCACGTCGACCCGCAGTGGGCCCAGGACGTGCTGGTCGAGCTGAGGGTGCTCGGCGTCGACGGCACCGACATCGCCCGCGTGCTGTCCGACGTCGAGGTGCACGTCGTCGCGACCGGTGAGGCCGCCGCGGCGGCCTTCGGCGACCCCGTCGACTACGCGCGCTCGCTCGCGCTGCCGGTGGAGCCCGGTGACGGGCAGGACGCCCGGGGCGTCGACGTCCTGCAGAGCGCGGCGCAGATCGTCGGCGTGATCGTGCTGTTCGAGGGCGCGTCCGCGCTCGGTCGCGGCGAGGACGCCGTGCTGACCTGGGGGATGCTGTGCTCGGCGCTCCTGGCGACCGGCGCGACGGCGCTGCTCCTGCGGCACGGCGAGCGTGTGCTGCGCGCGGTGGTGCGGTCCCGCGCGCGCCGGCTGCTGGTCTCTGTGCTGGTCTCTGCGCTGGTCGTCGCGATGGTCGTCGCCGTGCTGCTCGTCGTGCTCCCGACGCTCCTGCTCACCGCGGCGGCGTTCACGGTGCGGGCGCCTGTCGCGCTCGTCGTCGGCTGCGTCCTGTTCCTGGGTGCGACGACGCTCGGCATCGTCCGCGCCGCGCGCGTCCCGAGGACCCCGTGTGGCTCGCCGAGCACGACACCCCGCAGCACCGCTGGCTGTGGCTGAGCTCGGTCCCGCTCGTCGCCGCCGTGGTGCTCGGCGTGGTCGCGATGTACTTCCTGGGACGCGCGTCCTGAGCGGTCGGCCCTCCCCCGGTCAGGACAGGAACAGAGCGCGCAGCCGGCTCGTCGTGAACGCGACGCCGACCGCGATCATCGCCGCGAAGTACCCCACGTGCACGAGCATGCCGACGTGCAGCGCACCCGTGGTGAGGCCGCGGACCAGCTCGACCGCGTGCCACAGCGGCAGCGCCTTGATGAGCCACTGGATGGGCTCGGCGTAGACCGACAGCGGGTAGAACGTCGCCGAGAACAGGAACATCGGCAGCATCACGAAGTTGATCCAGTCCATCTGCTGGAAGGTCTTCATGTAGCTCGTGACGGCCATGCCCAACGACGCGAAGCCGAACGCGATCAGCAGGACCGCGGGGATCGCGAGCACCGCGGTCCATGACAGGTTGAGCCCGAGCACCTGCATGACGGTCATGAACCCGACCGCGTAGACCCCGCCGCGCAGCAGGGCGTACACGATCTCCCCCAGCGCGACGTCCAGCGGGCCGATCGACGTGGCGAGCATCGCGTCGTACAGCTTGCCGAAGTGCATCTTGAAGAAGACGTTCCACGTCGAGTCGTAGATCGCGCCGTTCATCGCGGACACCGCGAGCAGCGCGGGGGCGATGTACGCCGCGTACGGCACCTGCTCCCCCGTGCCCAGCGTGACGTCGCCGATGAACGAGCCGAGACCCCAGCCCATCGCGAGCAGGTAGAACACGGGCTCGAAGAAGCCCGAGACGACGACGGTCCAGTTGCTCGCCTTCGTGGCCGACAGCGCTCGCTCGACGACCGCGCGCACGTTGCCGGCGTACAGCGCGCGCACGCTGCCGGCACGCCGCTCGTCGGTGGGGACGGTGGTGGTCGTCATCCGCGCAACCTCCCTGTGAACACGCGTCGCGCCACGAACCAGCCGACCGTGGCCAGCACGAGCAGCACCGCGACGTGCGCGGCCCACGGCCATGCGCCCGGCCCCGGGCCGTACGACGCGAGGCGGCCGAGCTCGCTCGCGTGCCAGATGGGCGAGACCCACCCGACCCACTGCAGGCCGACCGGGAGCGTGTCGAGCGGGTAGAACGTGCCGCTGAACAGGAACAACGGCGTGAAGACGAACCGCTGGACCATCGCGAACTGGCCCTTGTCCTCCTTCAGGCTCGCGGAGAACGCGAGCAGCGGCAGCCCGAAGGCCAGGCCGGCGAGCACGCCCACCGGCACCATGAGCGCACCCGCGAGCGGGTCCCCTACCGCGCCGAACGCCACGATGAGCAGGTAGTAGGCGGCCGAGACGAACACCATGCGCAGCGTCACCGCGATGACCAGGCCCGTGCAGATCTGCTGCGGCGACACCGGCGAGGCGTTCATGCCCCAGAACACGCGGCGCCACCGGAAGCCGCCCATGACGGTGTACGTGAACTCCTCGGTCGTCACCGAGACCGCGGCGGTCGCGAGCAGCGCGGGCGCGACGAACCACAGGTAGTCGATCGGGCCGTCCGGGCCGCTCGCGACCGGCACGTCCAGGAACGCCGCGAGGCCGAGGCCGATGCCCAGCAGGTAGAGCAGCGGGCTGCCGATGCCCGTCATCACCACGGTCCAGCCGTAGGAGCGCATCTGCTTGAGCTGGTGCTCGGCGATGTACCACGCGCCGAACCGGCGCGGCCGCGACGCACCGGCCCGCGCGGCGCCGACCATCTCGTCCGTACCCGGGCTGCGGCTCGTCGTCTCGCTCGTGCTCGGGCTCACTCGACCAGGCTCCGCCCGGTCAGGCGCAGGAACACGTCCTCGAGCGAGGACCGCCGCACGAGGCTCGTCGTCGGGTGCAGCCCGAGGAGCGTCACGCGCTCGAGGAGAGCCTCACCGTCGTCGGTGTACAAGAGCACCCGGTCCGGAAGTACCTCGTGCCGGTCTACCAGGTGCGCGAGCTGCTCGGCAGCCGACGCGTTGCGGTCGGAGCCGAACCGCAGCTCCACCACCTCGCGCGTCGAGTACTCGCGGATCAGCGCCGACGGAGAGCCCTCGGCCATGATCCGGCCGTGGTCCACCACGATCAGCCGGTCGCACAGCTGCTCGGCCTCGTCCATGTAGTGCGTGGTCAGCACGAGCGTGGTGCCGCGCTCCTTGAGCCGGAACAGCCGGTCCCACAGCACGTGCCGCGCCTGCGGGTCGAGGCCCGTCGTCGGCTCGTCGAGCATGAGGATGCGGGGCTCGTTGATGAGCGCGCGGGCGATCGTCAGACGTCGCTTCATGCCGCCCGACAGGTCGTCGACCCGCGCCCTCGCCTTGTCCTCGAGCTGCGCGAACGTCAGCAGCTCGTCGGCCCGGCGCGCGCACTCCGCGCGCGGGATGCCGAAGTACCGGCCGTACACGATGAGGTTGTCGCGCACCTTGAGCTCGGTGTCGAGGTTGTCCTCCTGCGGCACCACGCCCAGCTGCGAGCGGATCTCCGGCCCGTGCGTGTCCGGGTCCAGCCCGACGACCCGCAGCTCGCCGGCGGTGCGCTGGGACACCGCCCCGATCATCCGCATCGTCGTCGACTTGCCCGCGCCGTTCGGCCCGAGCAGCCCGAAGGACTCCCCCGGCGGGACCTCGAAGTCGATGCCGTCGACGGCCGAGAACTCCCCGAACCGCTTGGTCAGCCCGCGCGCGGAGATGACGGGGGACAGGGAGCTCGGTGCGGTCACAGTCGGCCACGGTAGCCGCGCGCACCGACACCTGCCGAACCCTTTCGGCTCCGCTCTCGCCGTGCGGACCGCACATATCGCCCGTATGGTCCATTACCTGCCAGAACCCCTCGATGTCAAGGAGTTCGACATGACCATCACCGGCATCATCAGCGCGATCATCATCGGCGCCATCATCGGCGTCCTCGGGCGGCTCTTCGCCCGCGGCCGGCAGCGCATCGGCGTGCTCGGCACGATCCTCGTCGGGATCGTCGCCGCACTCGTCGGCACGTTCCTCGCCTCCCTCATCGGCGTCAAGGAGACCCCCGGCGTCGACTGGATCGAGCTCGCCCTCCAGATCGGCCTCGCGGTGCTGTTCGTCAGCGCCGTGTCCGGCAGCCGGCGCCGCCGCGCCCTGCTCTGACCCGACGCTCTCGCGTCGGACACGCACCGCCGCGTCGTCGTCCCCCGACGACGTGCACGTCCCGGAGCCGGCGGGTGGGAGCCCTTGGGCCCTGCCCGCCGGCTCCGGACGCCTGTAGCGTCCAGCCATGATCCTGGCCGACCTGCAGTCCCGTGTGCGCATCGCGCTGACGAACACGCTCGTCGAGGAGTGGACGCTGTTCACCCCGACGACCGGGACGAGCCGACCGAGCGAGCGGACCATCGCGTTCCACCTCGGCTGGTACCTGCGCCAGACCGTCGACCGCTCCTGGGACGTCGACTCCGAGTACGACCGCTCCGGCATGGTCCTCGAGCAGTCGGTGCAGTACGACGGCCACGTGCCCAACCTGATCGTCCACCACCGCGGCATGCTCGGTCCCGAGCACAACCTCCTGCTCGTCCACGTCGCCGTCGACTCGGCGTCGGACGCCCACGAGGGCCCCGGCATCGAGACCGCCCTGGCCCTGCAGCAGCGGTTCGGCTACCGCTACGCGATGCTCCTCGACCTGCGCCTGCACACCGAGGGCCGACGCGCGTCCGTCACGCCCTACTGGCAGTGGACCACGCTCGAGCACGGCCCGAGCGCCCCGAGCCCGCACCCGTCTACACCGACCGGGTCCTGGCCGAGATCACCGAGCGCGCCCGGCGAGCAGGCGACTGACCTCCCCACCGACCGGTCCGCCCAACCGAATCCCGCCCGGCTCCGTTCTGTGCGCGACAGGTCGGACCGACAGAGGGGGACAGGACCCGTGGCATGGCAACAGATGCTCGACCGGGTGGTGCGTGAGCGCTACCCACGGCTGCTCGCACACGCGACGCTGCTGACCGGCAACCGCGCGGACGCGCAGGACGTGCTGCAGGACGCGCTCGTCGCGACGTTCTCGGGACGCGCGCGGTTCGCGACCGTCGCCGAGGCCGAGGCCTATGTACGACGAGCGGTCACGTCTCGGTACATCGACGCCGTACGACGCCGCGACTCCGAGCGGCGGGCACTGCGTGTCGTCGGCTCCCGACCGGTCCGACCGGTCGAGCTCGAGCCCACGGGCGTCGCGCGTGAGCTCGTCGACGCGCTCGCCACCCTCCCGGCGCGCGAGCGTGCGTGCGTCGTCCTGCGCCACGTGGAGGACATGTCCCTGCGCTCGACCGCCGAGGCCCTGGGTCTCAGCGAGGGAGCGGTCAAGAGGTACACGGCCGACGGGCTCCAGGCGCTCAACGCGCTGCTCGGGACCACGGCCGGCGACGACGAGCACGTCGTCGTGCGGATGAAGGAGGTGCGCGATGCGTGAGCTGGACGCTGTGGTGAACGAGGCGCTCGACGCCGACGAGGACGCCCTGACCCGGGTGCTGGACCTCGAGGACCTGCTGACCGACGTCCGACGCCGCACGCGCCGGCGCCGGGTCGTGCGGACCGCTACCACCTCGGTGTCGTCCGCGGCTGCCGTCGGGCTCGTCGCGGTCGGTGCGTACGCGCTGGCAGGCAGCGACGAGCCGCAGCCGAACCCGGCACAGACCGGCACGCCGCACGAGACGACGAGCCCCGCACCCACCCCGACCATGCCGACCCCGACCCAGGCACCGACCCCGTCCGGCACCCCAGACCCGGGCGCGCGCACCGTCCCGACGGCCGACCCGGCGTCCGTCCTCGCGACCGCGGGCACCGCACTGCAGGTCTACGGCCCCGACGGGTCCGTCCTCGACGCCGTCGAGCTCGCCGCGTCCGGACCGGTCGCCGCCGGCACCGACGACTTCCGCGCCCAGGTGCCCGGGTTCGCCGACCGTCCGGGAAACGTGGCTGCGACCTCCACCGAGGGCGTGTACGTCGCGTCGCGGTACCAGGACAGCGACGAGGACAACCCCTACCCGGGCAGCGACGTGGGCACGTGGGACGGGTCGACGTTCCGGCCCTGGACCAGCACCATGACGATCGTGGACGAGGACGAGCTCCGCATGGTCGGGCCGCTCACCGTCGCGGACGGCTGGGTCGCGTGGCTCGAGAGCACCGGTCACGACTGGTGGATCGGCCGGTGGCGGGTGTTCGCGGCCCGCGAGGACGGCAGCGACCTGCACCTCGTCGCACGCTCCGAGGACTTCCTCGACCCCGCGCTCGACGAGACGGTGCCCGACTCGACGGTCGCGATCCTCGACGGCCGCGTCTACTGGTCGACCGTCCGGCCCGACCTGCGCCCGGGCGACACCCCGGACGAGACCGACACGGTCGTCGTCTCCCGTGCGATCGACGGCACGGGCGAGATCCGCGTCGAGGCGGTCGGCGCCACGCTCGTCGCCGGCGGGTTCGGCCGTCTCGCCGTGCAGATGATCGATCCCGAGGTGGAGGGGTTCGTGGTGGGGCTCCTCGAGGACGGCCACCTGCGGCCGGTCGTCGCCAACGGCGGCGCCGAGGTGGCGCTGGGTGACGGCTTCCTCGCGTTCGACCACGAGAGCGACCTGTACGTCCTCGGCCTCGACGAACCCACGCTGGGCCGGATCTCGCTCCCCGGCGCAGACATCACGTGGGGAATCGGTGCCGACGCCGACCACGTGGGCTGGACGACGAGCACGACCGAGGGGGAGGAGGCGCTGATGCACTACGACGTCGCCCACGACGTGCTGCGCCGCGCCGCGGCCCCACGCGCCTGGGCGACGCGCACGGGCGTCGTTGACGCGACCGACGACCAGGAGGTCTGGACGCTCGTGGAGTGGGCGGACTGACCGCGGACGCACGAAGGGTCCCCGACAGCACGTGGTCGGGGACCCTTCGTCGTCACCCCGGCACGTCGACCGCGCACGGACATCCGCGGTCGGCGGGATGAGGTCGTCCGCTGGACTGCCGGCGGCATGCTGGGTGGAGCCAAGGGGACTCGAACCCCTAACCCCCTGCTTGCAAAGCAGGTGCGCTACCAATTGCGCCATGGCCCCCGGCTCGGCCAGGGGCCGAGGGGTCGGTCACTCGAACGTGTCGGTGACCTCCGACCACAGGTCCCGCTCGTCGCGGTCCTGGGCGACCTTCTGGTACACGACGTATCCGACGGCGGCCAGGGCCGCCAGGAGCAGGAGCTTCTTCATCGGGTCCCCCACGTGGTCGGGAGTGGGCCTAACAGGACTTGAACCTGTGACCTCTTCCTTATCAGGGAAGCGCTCTAACCGTCTGAGCTATAGGCCCGTCGCACGCGGCAAGCGCAGCGCGCCGGATGAGACTACCCCAGCGCTGCCCCGCCGCCCAAACCGGCGACGGCCACGCCGGGGTGCCTCGTGAGGTCACTCGTCCGTCATGGTCACATGCAGCCCGCCGACGAGCGCCGCGACGATGTTGTAGAGGAACGCGCCGATCGTGGCGAGCGCGGTCAGCAGGAACACGTCGACCACGGCCACGAGCGTCGCGCCGGAGATCACGCGCTTGAACTCGACGTACTGCAGCACGTCGACGTTGGACTCGGTGCCCGTGACCTGGGTGACCAGGTCGTTGATGTTCGTGAACACGTGCAGGCCGTTGAGCGTGTACCAGACGACCGCGACGGCGACGACGAGCAGGATGCCGAACGCCACGGACAGCAGGAACGACAGCTTCATGACCGACCACGGGTCGATCCGGGAGATCGCGAGCCGCACGCGGCGCGGGCCGCCCGCGGCCGCGACCGTCGGGATCCGGCCGGTCGCCGGGCGCGCACCCGTGCCCGACGAGGGGGCGGTGGTGGACGTGCGCGGCGGGACCGACGGCGGGTTGGTGCCGGTCGCGCCCGCGGACGCCGGCGGCGCCGTGGGGGTGGTCGTCATGGCGAGGTCCTCGTTCCGGGGCCGGGTAGCCGTGGAGATCTTGGCGCTGGTGGCGCCGGCCGCCTTCTTGAGCCAGGCGGAGGTCTTGTCCACGGCCGCCATGAGCGGGGTGGGCGGGTCCTGGGGCGACGTGCCCGACGAGCTCGCGCTCGTCGTCGCCGCGGTCGTCTGCTCGGCACGCACGGGATCCGGCGTGGCACGGTCCGGGCCGGTGTGGTCCGGTGCCGCGTGCTCGTCGTCCCGCGGGGGAGAGGGCACGGGGTCCGGCCGGACCGCCGTGCCGTTCGACGGCCCGTTCCCGCTCGAGTCCCGGCCGCCGGGCGACGCCACCGTACGCGCCGACGACGACGCCTGGCCGGGACGGTTGCGGGGCGGGATCGAGGGGGGAGCGGGGTCCGTCATGCGTCCTCCGTGGGCGTCTCGGGCGCGTCGTTCGCGCTCGCGTCAGCCGCCGGGTCAGGGTCGGTGGCGACGCCGGACGCGTCGCTCTCGCCGACCACGGTACCGGCATCGTCCTGCTCCTGGCGCTCGGTGTTGCGTGCGACCGCGATGATCCGGTCACCCGAGTCGGGCTTCGCGAAGATGACGCCCTGCGTCGCGCGGCCCGTGGCGTGCACCTCCGCGACCGCGGAACGCACCACCTTGCCGCGTTCCATGATGACCAGCACCTCGTCGTTCGCGTCGACGACGAGCGCGCCGACGAGGTCGCCGTTCTGCTCGGGCAGGTTCGCGACCCGGATGCCGAAGCCGTTGCGGCCCTGCTGACGGTAGTTGTCGACCGACAGCGCGGTGCGCTTGGCGATGCCGCCCTCCGTCACCGTGAACAGGAACGCGTCCTCCCGGACGACGTCCGCGGCCAGCAGCTCGTCGTCGCCGCGGAACTTCATGCCCGTGACACCGCTCGTCGCGCGGCCCATGGGGCGCAGCTGCTCGTCGTCGGCCGTGAAGCGGATCGACTGGCCCTGGCGCGAGACCAGGATCATGTCCTGATCGGAGTCGACCAGGCGTGCCGAGACGAGCTCGTCCGGCCGGCCCTCGTCGTCCTCGCGCAGGTTGATCGCGATGACACCGCCGGTCCGGTTCGAGTCGTAGTCCGTCAGGCGGGTCTTCTTGACCAGGCCGCGCTTGGTGGCGAGCACCAGGTACTCGGCCTGCTCGTAGTCGCGCAGCGCGAGGACCTGGGCGATCTTCTCGTCGGGCTGGAACGCCAGCAGGTTCGCGACGTGCTGGCCCTTCGCGTCCCGGCCGCCCTCCGGCAGCTCGTAGGCCTTGGCGCGGTACACGCGGCCGAGGTTCGTGAAGAACAGCAGCCAGTGGTGCGTCGTCGTGACGAAGAAGTGGTCGACGATGTCGTCCTCGCGCAGCTGGGCGCCCTTGACGCCCTTGCCGCCGCGTCGCTGCGCGCGGTAGTTGTCGCTGCGCGTGCGCTTCGCGTACCCGCCGCGTGTGATGGTGACGACCATCTCCTCCTCGGCGATGAGGTCCTCCACGGAGACCTCGCCGTCGAACGGCAGGATCTGCGTGCGGCGCTCGTCGCCGTACTTGTCGACGATCTCCGCGAGCTCGGTCGAGACGATGTCGCGCTGGCGCTGCTCCGAGGCGAGGATCGCGTTGTACTCGGCGATCTCCGCCTCGAGGACCGCGTACCGGTCCAGGATCTCCTGGCGCTGCAGCGCGGCCAGTCGGCGCAGCTGCAGGTTGAGGATCGCGTTCGCCTGGACCTCGTCGACGTCCAGCAGCTCCATGAGGCCCGTGCGGGCCTCGTCGGCGTCGGGGGAGCGGCGGATCAGCGCGATGACCTCGTCGAGCGCGTCGAGCGCCTTGAGGTAGCCGCGGTAGATGTGGATCTGCTCCTCCGCCTTGCGCAGGCGGTACGCGGTGCGCCGGCGGATGACGTCGATCTGGTGCGTCACCCAGTGCCGCACGAACGCGTCGATGCTGAGCGTGCGCGGCACGCCGTCGACGAGCGCCAGCATGTTCGCGCCGAACGTGTCCTGCAGCTGCGTGTGCTTGTACAGGTTGTTGAGCACGACCTTCGCGACCGCGTCGCGCTTGAGCACGATGACCAGGCGCTGACCCGTACGGCCCGACGTCTCGTCGCGGATGTCCGCGATCCCGCCGACGCGGTTCTCGCGCACCAGGTCCGCGATCTTCTTCGCGAGCGCGTCCGGGTTCACCTGGTACGGCAGCTCCGTCACGACCAGGCAGATCCGGCCCTGGATCTCCTCGACCTCGACGACCGCGCGCATCGTGATCGAGCCGCGGCCCGTCCGGTACGCCTCCTCGATGCCCTTGCGGCCCAGGATCGTCGCCGCCGTCGGGAAGTCCGGGCCCTTGATGCGCTGCATGAGCGCCTCGAGCAGCTCCTCGCGGCTCGCGTCCGGGTGCTCCAGGTGCCACTGCACGCCCGCGGCGACCTCGCGCAGGTTGTGCGGCGGGATGTTCGTCGCCATGCCCACCGCGATGCCCGCCGAGCCGTTGACCAGCAGGTTCGGGAAGCGGCTCGGCAGGACCTGCGGCTCCTGCGTGCGGCCGTCGTAGTTGTCGCCGAACTCGACCGTGTCCTCGTCGATGTCCCGCACCATCTCCATGGCGAGCGGGGCCATCTTGCACTCGGTGTACCGGGGCGCGGCCGCCGGGTCGTCACCGGGCGAGCCGAAGTTCCCCTGGCCCGCGACCAGCGGGTAGCGCAGCGACCAGTCCTGCACCAGGCGGACGAGCGCGTCGTAGATCGCGCTGTCACCGTGCGGGTGGTACTTGCCCATGACGTCGCCGACGACGCGGCTGCACTTCGAGAACTGGCGGTCCGGGCGGTAGCCGCCGTCGTACATCGCGTACAGCACGCGACGGTGCACCGGCTTGAGGCCGTCGCGCACGTCGGGCAGCGCACGCCCGACGATGACCGCCATCGCGTAGTCCAGGTACGACCGCTGCATCTCGAGCTGCAGGTCGACCTGGTCGATCCGGCCGTGCTCGATGCCGTCGTCGTTCGGGATGTCGGTCACGTCAGTCCTTCGTCAGTTCGTGTCGTGCGGTGCGCGCTGCTCGTCGTCGACTAGATGTCCAGGAACCGCACGTCCTTGGCGTTGCGCTGGATGAACGAGCGGCGTGCCTCGACGTCCTCGCCCATGAGGACCGAGAAGATCTCGTCGGCCGCCGCGGCCTCGTCGAGCGTGACCTGCAGGAGCGTGCGGTGCTCGGGCGACATGGTCGTCTCCCACAGCTCCGAGTAGTCCATCTCGCCCAGACCCTTGTACCGCTGGATCGAGTTCTCCTTGGGCAGCCGCTTGCCCGCGGCCTGACCCTCGACGATGAACGCGTCCCGCTCGCGGTCCGAGTACACGTAGTCGTGCTCCGCGTTGGACCACTTGATCCGGTACAGCGGCGGCTGCGCCATGTACACGTGGCCGTTCTTGATGAGGTCCGGCATGTACCGGAACAGCAGCGTGAGCAGCAGCGTGCGGATGTGCTGGCCGTCCACGTCGGCGTCGGCCATGAGGACGATCTTGTGGTACCGCAGCTTGGCGAGGTCGAAGTCCTCGCCGATGCCCGTGCCGAACGCGGTGATCAGCGCCTGCACCTCGAGGTTGCTGAGCGCACGGTCGAGGCGCGCGCGCTCGACGTTGAGGATCTTGCCTCGGATCGGCAGGATCGCCTGCGTGCGCGGGTTGCGTCCGCGCACCGCCGAGCCGCCGGCCGAGTCGCCCTCGACGATGAAGACCTCGCACTCCTCGGGCCGGTTCGACTGGCAGTCCTTGAGCTTGCCGGGCATGCCGCCCGACTCGAGCAGGCCCTTGCGCCGCGTCGCCTCCCGCGCCTTGCGCGCCGCCATGCGCGCGGCCGACGCCTGGATCGACTTGCGGATCACGTCGCGCGCCTCGTTCGGGTGCGAGTCGAGCCAGTCGCCGAGCTGATCGGTGACCACACGCTGCACGAACGTCTTCGCCTCGGTGTTGCCGAGCTTCGTCTTCGTCTGGCCCTCGAACTGCGGCTCGCCCAGCTTGACCGAGATGACCGCCGTCAGGCCCTCGCGGATGTCGTCACCCGTGAGGTTCTCGTCCTTGTCCTTGAGCAGGTTCTTGTCCCGCGCGTACCGGTTGATCAGACCGGTCATCGCCGCACGGAAGCCCTCCTCGTGCGTGCCGCCCTCGGTCGTCGAGATCGTGTTCGCGTACGTGTGGACCGACTCCGAGTAGGCCGTGGTCCACTGCATCGCGATCTCCACCGAGATGCGCTTGTCCGTGTCCTCCGACTCGAAGTCGATGACGTCGGGGTGCACGAGCTCGACCTTCTTCGCCGAGTTCAGGTGCTTGACGTAGTCGAGCAGGCCGTCGTCGTACCGGTACGTGACCGTGCGCGCGGCCGGCTTGTCGTCGGCGTCGGGCGCGTCCGCCTCACCCGCGACCTCGTCCTCGGTGCCCAGGTGCTGCGGACGCTCGTCGGTCAGCGTGATCTGCAGGCCCTTGTTCAGGAACGCCATCTGCTGGAACCGGCTGCGCAGCGTCTCGAAGTCGTACTCGACCGTCTCGAAGATCGTGTCGTCCGCCCAGAACGTCTGCTGGGTGCCCGTCTCCTGCGTCGGCTCACCCTTGCGGATGCCGCCCACCGGGTGGCCACCGTTCTCGAAGTCCATCTCCCACGTGAAGCCGTCACGCCGGACGACCGACTCCACGCGCTTCGACAGCGCGTTCACCACGGACACGCCGACGCCGTGCAGACCGCCCGACACGGCGTAGCCGCCGCCGCCGAACTTGCCGCCCGCGTGCAGGATCGTCATCACGACCTCGAGCGTCGGCTTGCCCTCGGTCGGGTGGATCGCGACGGGGATGCCACGGCCGTTGTCGACGACGCGCACGCCGCCGTCCGCCAGCAGCGTCACCTCGATGTGGTCGCAGTAGCCGGCGAGGGCCTCGTCGACCGAGTTGTCGACGACCTCGTAGACGAGGTGGTGCAGTCCGCGCTCACCCGTCGACCCGATGTACATGCCGGGGCGCTTGCGGACCGCCTCCAGCCCTTCGAGGACGGTGATCGCGTCGGCGTCGTAGCTGCCGCCGGACTCGGGCTTGGGGCTGGGCTGCTCGGCCACGGGCGGGGGTGCTCCTCGAGATCTGCGAAACGCGCCGGAGCGGGCCGCCCGACCGCGAGGAGGGCAGATCACTCCGTGACGTTGGAGTTCCGGGCACCAGGGCGCCAGGAATGACCCTAGAAGTCTACCCGCACCAGGGGCCCTGACCCCGCTGAACGGCCCGTCCTCGGGCGGCGGGTTCCGTGAAGGTCCGACGACCGCGTGCGCACGCTCACCCGTACGTGTCCCGCACGCCCCTGCCCTTGACGCTGCGCGGACCCCGGCCGAACCCCGGGCCGCCCGGTCCCTGGACCTCGATCTCGACGACGACACCCTCGCCGACCGCCTCCGCGAGCATACGCAGCATCGTCGGCACCGCCCAGCGCAGGTTGGTCGCCCACGCCGTCGAGTCCGCCCGCATCGTCAGCACGCCGCCGTCGAACGACACGTACTGCGTGTGCGACGCGACCTCGTCGCCGAGGATCTGCGACCACCGCGCCTGGATCGTGCCCGCCGTGACACCCGGCGACCACGCGAGCTGCCCGATCAGCTGGTCCAGCGCCTCGCCGACCGTCCGCGGGTCCCGACCGCCCGGACGCGCGTCCCCGAGCTGCACCTCACGACGCACCCGCGCCGCATCACCGGGGCGCAGGCCGCGCCGACGGGCGCTCTCCTTCGCGCGGCCCAGCGCCGCCGCCGCGACCTGCCGCTCAGGGGTGAGCTCCACGAGCTCACGCAGCGCACGCGTGCCCGCCGGCCCCGCCGTCTGGTCAGAGGACACGCGACACCTCGCCCGCCATGACATCGACCCGCCCGCCGGCCAGCGGCTGCGGCACGTCCGCCGCGACGGCCGCCGTGATGAGCACCTGCCGCGCGGGCGCGACGAGCTCCGCGAGCCGCTCGCGGCGGCGGGCGTCGAGCTCGGCGAACACGTCGTCCAGGATGAGCACCGGCTCGTCGTCCGGCCCACCCTGCGGCCCGCCCGCCGTGAGCACGCGCCACGACGCGAGCCGCAGCGCGAGCGCGAACGACCACGACTCGCCGTGGCTCGCGTACCCCTTCGCCGGCAGGTCCGCCAACGTGAGGATCAGGTCGTCACGGTGCGGCCCGACGAGGCACACCCCGCGCTCGATCTCCTTGGGCCGCAGGCGTCCCATCGCCTCCAGGAGCTGCGCCTCGACGAGCTCCACCGGCGCCGCGTCCGTGCTCGGCGCGGCCGCGGCCTGCTCCAGCGCGCCGTCGAGCGACGCCTTGTACGCGATCCGCGCCTCCCCCTGCCCCGCGCTGACCTGCTCGTACGCGTCCGCCACGTGCGGCGCGAGCTCGGCCACCAGCCTTCGACGCTCCACGACGATCTGCGCACCCAGCTGCGCGAGCTTGCCGTCCCACACGTCGAGCGTGCGCAGGTCCGCACCGCCCTGGCGCGACCGCGCCGCCGCGCCCGCCGACTTCAGCAGCGCCGAGCGCTGCCGCAGCACACGCTCGTAGTCCGCCACCGTCGCAGCCGTGCGCGGCGCGAGCTGCACGAGCAGCGCGTCGAGGAACCGGCGCCGGCCGTCCGGGTCGCCCTTGACCAGCGCCAGGTCCTCGGGCGCGAACAGCACCGTGTGCAAGATGCCGAGCACGTCACGCGCCCGCACCGGACTGCCGCCGTTGACCCGCGCACGGTTCGCCTTGCCCGCGGTGATCTCGACCTCGACCACCGTCGCGCGCGGCCGCCCCGGCTCGAGCTCGCGCACCACCTTCGCGCCGACGACCGCGCGCTGCTGACCCGCACGGATGAGCGCCGCGTCCGTCGGGACCCGGTGGCTGGCGAGCGTCGCCACGTACCCGATCGCCTCGACGAGGTTCGTCTTGCCCTGGCCGTTCGGGCCGACGAACGCCGTGATGCCGGGGTCGAGCTCGACGTCCGCGTGCGCGTAGGACCGGAAGTCGGTCAGCTGCAGGTGGGCGACGTGCATCGTGTGGTCTCGTCCGGGGGCCGGGGGAGTGCGCGGTCAGGCGGACGGCGGGACGGCCGCCCGGGGCGCCGGGGTGCTGTCGCTGCGCATCGGCCCGGTGGTCCCCGCCGGCTTCACCGCGTGCCCGCCGAACTGCTGACGCAGCGCGGCGACCGCCTTCATCGCCGGGGACTCGCCCTGGCGCGACGCGAACCGCGCGAACAGCGCCGCCGAGATCACCGGCGCCGGCACCGCGAGGTCGATCGCCTCGTCGACCGTCCACCGGCCCTCACCCGAGTCCTCGACCCAGTCGTCGATCGCCGCGAGGCCCGGGTCCTGCTCGAGCGCGCGCACCAGCAGCTCCAGCAACCACGAGCGCACGACCGTGCCCTGCGTCCAGGCGCGCATCGTCCCGTGCACGTCCGTGACCAGGTCCTTCGCCGCGAGCAGCTCGTAACCCTCCGCGTACGCCTGCATCAGGCCGTACTCGATGCCGTTGTGCACCATCTTCGAGTAGTGACCCGCACCCACCGTCCCGGCGTGCACGAACCCGTCCGCCCGGTCACCCTGCGGCCGCAGCGCGTCGAAGACCGGCATGGCGCGCTGCACGAGCTCCGCGTCACCCCCGACCATCAGGCCGTACCCGTTCTCCAGGCCCCAGACACCGCCCGAGACCCCCGCGTCGACGAAGCCGATCCCGTGCTCACGCAGCAGGGCCGCGTGCGGCTCGTCGTCCTGGTAGTACGAGTTCCCACCGTCGATCACCAGGTCACCCGCGGTCAGCAGCCCCGCGAGCTCCGTGACCACCCCGTCCGTGATCGCGCCCGACGGCACCATGACCCACACGATGCGCTCACCTGCGGGCAGCGCGTCGACGAGCGCCTCCAGCGACGGCACGTCCGTGACGTCGGCGTTGCGGTCGTACCCGACGACCTCGATCCCGGACCGACGGATGCGCTCGCGCATGTTCGCGCCCATCTTGCCCAGCCCGACCAGACCGATCCTCATGACGGTCGTCCTTTCCTCGCTCCGCCGCGGTGGCCCGCGCCCTCACTCCCGGACCGCACCAGGCCCACTGTGCCCGCCCTCGCGCGCGGGTGCGCGTCGGACCGGACGTCCGACGCTCTCGGGACGCAGGCCCCGCTCAGCTCGCGAAGCGGATGGGCACCAGCAGGTAGCGGTACGTCTTGTCGTCCTCGCCCTCGAGCGAGCCCTGACCCGTGAACTCGACCGGCTTGTTCGGGTGCGTGAACGACATCCGCACGAACGGCGTGTCCAGCGCGCCCAGGCCGTCGGCCAGGAACTGCGGGTTGAACGCGACCGAGATGTCGTCACCCTCGAGCGTCGCCTCGAGCGCCTCGGACGCCTGCGCGTCGTCACCCTGACCCGCGTCGAGCACCACCTGGCCCTGCGAGAACGTCAGCCGGATCGGGGTGTTGCGCTCCGCGACGAGCGCGACACGCTTGGCCGCCTCGACCAGCGGCGACGTCGCGACGACCGCGTGGATCGGCGTCTCGTCGGGGAACAGACGACGCACCGGCGGGTAGTCGCCGTCCACCAGCAGGCTCGTGCTCTGGCGCCCGCCGGCCTCGAAGCCGATGAGGTCCACGCCCGCACCCGTCGACAGGCTCACCGTGACCGCACCCGCGCTGCCGAGCGACTTCGCGGCGTCGTTGAGCGTGCGCGCCCGCACGAGCGCGACGGTCGAGATGTCCGGCGCGGCCGGGTGCCACGTGAGCTCACGCAGCGCCAGGCGGTAGCGGTCGGTCGCGAGCAGCGTGACCTTCTCGCCCTCGATCTCCACGCGCACGCCCGTGAGCAGGGGGAGCGTGTCGTCGCGGCTCGCGGCGACCGAGACCTGCGCGACGGCGTGCGTCAGCGCGTCGCCGTCGACCGTGCCCGTCACCGGCGGCATCACCGGGAGGTTCGGGTAGTCCTCGACCGGCATCGTCAGGAGCGTGAAGCGGCTCGCCCCGCACGTCACGACGACCTTCGTGCCGTCGAGCGTCACGTCGACCGGCTTGTCGGGCAGCGCGCGCGAGATCTCCGCGAGCAGACGACCCGAGACCAGCACCGTGCCGGGCTCCGAGACGTCGGCGGGGATCTGCGACCGTGCGGAGACCTCGTAGTCGAAGCTCGAGAGCTGGATGACACCGGTCGCGTCGGCCTCGATGCGCACGCCCGCCAGGACCGGCACCGGAGGACGGGTCGGCAAGCTGCGCGCCGTCCAGGTGACGGCCTCGGCGAGAACGTCCCGCTCGACCCGGAACCTCATGGATCACAACCTCTCGTCGTTCTCACTGCTCAGTCGTCACGCGAACACTACGCGAGTGGTCCGACGCGGCGAGTCCCGCCGTTCGTGTCATTCGCCGTGGGCCTTCACGGCGCGTCCGTGCCCTCGTCGTGCCCTCGTCGTGCCCTCGTCGTGCGCCGTCCTGCTCGCAGCGAAGGTGTGTGGATCATCGTCATAGGAATCTGTCGTCGTCGTCATCGCCCTTGTGCACGGTGTGGACAACCCGGTTTCGTCGCAGGTCGGGCGGCGGTGGGCCGTGTGCAGGTGGGGTGTGGACGACGAGGCGCCGGCTGTGGGCGGACGTGGACGGCCAGATTCTCGTCATTCCGTGTCCACCGGTCCGCCGTCCGCCGTCCACATCGCACGGCCCGTCGTCCACCGTTGTCCACAGGACTGTGCACAGGTGTGTGTATTCGTCCCATGCATGTCTCCATCTGGGGATGAAGGTGTGGGCCCGTGGGTCCCGAGATGTCCGACTCTGTCCCGATCTTCGGCGTCGACGGAAGGTGGGATCTCTCGTTGAGCGCAAACGCGCAGGTCAGGACCGTGTGTGCGAACCGGGCATACCGCTCGGCGGTCGACCGGGTGATGTTCTGCACATCGTCCACAGACGCCCGTCCCGGCCTGTGGAAAACCATGGGGACGGAGCGATGTGACCGGCGTCGCACCAGGTGGGACCGCGTCAGCTGCGGCTCTGCTGCTTGATGCGGTTCGTGAGCTCCGTGACCTGGTTGTAGATCGACCGGCGCTCCGCCATCAGCTCGCGGATCTTGCGGTTCGCGTGCATGACCGTCGTGTGGTCACGGCCACCGAACGCCTGGCCGATCTTCGGCAGCGACAGGTCCGTCAGCTCGCGGCACAGGTACATGGCGATCTGCCGCGCCGTCACCAGCACGCGCGATCGCGACGAGCCGCACAGGTCGTCGATCGTCAGGCCGAAGTACGCCGCGGTCTGCCCGATCACCTGGGTCGCGGTGATCTCCGTGGTCTGGTCGTCGGTGATGAGGTCCTTCAGGACGATCTCGGCGAGTGACAGGTCGACCTGCTGGCGGTTCAGGCTCGCGAACGCCGTCACGCGGATGAGCGCACCCTCGAGCTCACGGATGTTCGTCGAGATCTTCGACGCGATGTACTCCAGCACGTCCGGCGGCGCCTGCATGTTGTCGCCGCCGGCCTTCTTGCGCAGGATCGCGATGCGGGTCTCGAGGTCCGGCGGCTGCACGTCGGTGATCAGGCCCCACTCGAATCGCGAACGCATCCGGTCCTCGAAGCCGTTGAGCTGCTTGGGCGGCAGGTCGGACGTGATCACGACCTGCTTGTTCGCGTTGTGGAGCGTGTTGAACGTGTGGAAGAACTCCTCCATCGTCTGTTCCTTGCCCTGCAGGAACTGGATGTCGTCGATGAGGAGCACGTCGACCTCGCGGTAGCGGCGCTGGAACGCCCCCGCCTTGCCCTCCGAGATCGAGTTGATGAAGTCGTTCGTGAACTCCTCCGAGTTCACGTACCGCACCCGCACGCTCGGGTAGAGGTTCTGCGCGTAGTGCCCGATCGCGTGTAGCAGGTGGGTCTTGCCGAGGCCCGAGTCGCCGTAGATGAACAGCGGGTTGTACGCCTTGGCGGGCGCCTCCGCCACCGCGACCGCCGCGGCGTGCGCGAACCGGTTGGACGAGCCGATGACGAAGGTCTCGAACAGGTAGTGCGGGTTGAGCCGGGCGGGCTCGGCCGCCTGCCGCCGCGTCGAGGGCACCTCGCGGCGCGGCTGGTCGCGCTGGTCGGGCAGGTCGTGCGCGCGCGGGTGCGCGTCCGCGACGACGAGGGGAGCGGTGCCGTGCACGTCCGTGTCGAGGTCCGGTCCACCGTGGTCGGAGCGGCCGGGCTCGTGCGCGGTCGTCGTGAATCCGCCCGACGACACCGGCGCCGAGGTCATCGCGCGCACCGCGGGCGGCGCGTCGTCCACGAGCTGCGGGTCGACCGTGATCGCGAAGCGCCCGTCGCGCCCGAGCGCGTCCGTGAGCGCGTCCGTCACCTCGGTGCGCACCTTCGTCTCGAGGTACTCCTTGGTGTACTCGTTGCCGACCGCGAGGATCAGCGTGCCGTCCAGCAGGCCGAGCGGCTGCGCGAGGCGGACGAACGCGAGCTGGCGCTGCGTGATGTCCGGGCTGGCCTCGAGCGTCGTCACGACGTGACCCCAGACTCGAGTCAGCTCTTCGTCCTGTGCCACGTCCTACCTCGAGTCGTCTCGTCCGTTCGACCACCGAGTCTCGCACGGAGCCCGGCTGTCCACACACTTGTCCACACCTGTGTGCCACGCCCGACGGGGGAGGTCGAGCTCTCGGGGCGGCCTGGATCCGCGTGACGACGCGGTTCCTCGTCGAACCGCGTCCGTCCGGCGCACCGGGGGTGAGGATCGTGTCGTCCACAGGGGACGACGAGGGTCGATGCTAGTGTCGGCGACCGCCCGAGGGCAGTGCCCTGGAGGGTGAGGTATGCCGCCCCCGTGCGGTTCGGCGCCGGCCGTCGCCCTCGTACGTCCGCAGGTCAGGGGCTCGTACGTGAGGTGGCCGGGTGTGAGCGCCGTGTCCCTCGCCGTCCTCACCGCAGGCGGACCCCACAACCCGGTCTCCGGGGCCACGGCACTGCCCGCGGTCGCCTCGGCGTCGGCATTTGACCGCTCCGAGGTCGTCGGCGTACCGTTGTGCAGCCTTTTGATGGCTCCTGCTGGCGCGCCCAGACGCCGCACGCACGTACGTGTGTGTCCTTGAGGAGCAGTCGAGCCCGGCAGACAGTCTTGGACGCGCGTTCCGCGCGCCCATCCGATGGACCAGTGGGAGAACTCTCGTGAGCAAGCGCACGTTCCAGCCGAACAACCGGCGCCGCGCCAAGACGCACGGCTTCCGTCTGCGCATGCGGACCCGCGCGGGCCGCGCGATCCTCGCCGCTCGTCGGCGCAAGGGTCGCTCCGAGCTCTCGGCCTGACCCCAGCGTCGGTGCTGCCGGCCGCGCACCGGATGCGTCACTCCGCCGACTTCGAGCAGGCGGTGCGACGTGGTGCGCGAGCCGGGCGGGAGACGTTGGTGGTGCATCTGACGACGCGAACCGACCCCGGGCCCCCTGGCCCGGTGGTCGGTTTCGTCGTGTCCAAGGCCGTGGGCAACGCGGTGGTGCGCAACCGGGTCAAGCGTCGTCTCCGGGCGCTCGTGGGGGAGCGGATCGCAGCGCTGCCTGCCTCGACGTCGCTTGTCGTGCGAGCGCAGGTGCCGGCGGCGACCGCCACGTACGACCGTCTCGGCTCGGACCTGGACGGTGCGCTGCGCACGGCGGCGCGGCGAGCGGAGGCCGGCCGATGAGCACCGTGCGTTCCGTGCTGGTCTGTCTCGCTCGCGTCCCCGGACGTGTACTTCTTGGTCTTCTCTGGTTGTACCAGCACCTGGTGTCGCCGCTGACCCCGGCCACGTGCCGGTACTTCCCGTCCTGCTCCCAGTACGCCGTGGTCGCGATCCGTCGCCACGGCGCACTGCGCGGGACCTGGCTCGCCGGCCGTCGGCTGCTGCGCTGCCACCCTTGGACGCCCGGTGGCGTCGACGACGTGCCACCGGCACGCCCGTCCCGCCGACTTCACGTGGCGCACGGCGCCCACTGACACCCCGACAGGAGCTCTGCCCTCATGGGTTGGTTCGACGGCCTGCTGAACCCGATCATGGTCGCGGTGGCCTGGATCATGGTCCAGTTCCACTCGCTGCTGACCGCGATGGGCCTGGACAAGGACGGCGGTCTCGCGTGGACGCTGTCCATCGTCGGCCTCGTGGTCGTGATCCGGATCCTGCTGATCCCGCTCTTCTTCAAGCAGATCAAGGCGTCGCGCGGCATGCAGCTGCTCGCGCCCGAGATGCAGGCGATCCAGAAGAAGTACAAGGGCAAGACGGACCCCGCGTCCCGCGAGGCGATGAGCCGCGAGACGATGGAGCTCTACCGGAAGCACGGGACCAACCCGTTCGCGTCCTGCCTGCCGATCCTGCTGCAGTCGCCGATCTTCTTCGCGCTGTTCCGCGTGCTCAACTCGCTCAAGCCGCTCTCCGAGGGCACCTACGCCCGCGGCGACCACATCGGCCCCATGACGCAGGAGCTCGCGTCGTCCGCCGAGGGCGCGACGGTGTTCGGAGCGCCGCTGTCCGGGACGTTCATGCAGGCCGGCGGCGACATCCACATCCAGGTCGTCACGATCCTGCTCATCGTCGCGATGTCCGCGACCACGTTCTTCACCCAGCGTCAGCTGACCCGCAAGAACATGCCGCCGTCGGCTCTCGAGGGCCCCATGGCGCAGCAGCAGAAGGTGCTGCTCTACGTCCTGCCGCTGATCTTCGCGTTCTCGGGCGTCAACTTCCCGATCGGTGTCCTCGTCTACTGGACCACGACGAACCTCTGGTCCATGGGCCAGCAGTTCTACACCATCCGGCGCATGCCGGCCCCGGGCTCGGAGGCCGAGCGGCTCATGCTCGAGCGCCGCGCCCGCAAGGGCAAGGGCCCCGTCATCGAGGTCCCCGCGACGGTCGTCGACGAGAAGCCGCGGGGCCAGCGCCAGCAGCCGAAGCGCAAGGACCGGCAGAAGCCGGCGACCCGCCCTGCCGGCACGGCCGCCAGCGGTGCCGTGGGTGCGACGGCCAGCGACTCTCCCGTGACCGACGCTCCCGTCGCCGACGCGCCCCCCGCCAAGCCCCGCCCGGCCGGCGGCACCCCGAGCGCGGGCTCCAAGGCCGCCGGCGGGTCCGGGACGCCCAAGAAGACCGGGCAGGGCGGCAAGAAGCCGCGCCCCAAGAACTGATCGCGACTCGCACGCGGAACTTCGGCAGCTCTTCGAACGGAGACCTCATGACGACTCAGAACGACGCAGACACCGGATCGGCCTCGCGCCTCGAGGAAGAGGGCGAGATCGCAGCGGACTACCTCGAGGAGCTCCTCGACATCGCTGACCTCGACGGTGACATCGACATCGACGTCGACCACGGGCGCGCCGCGGTGGAGATCGTGTCCGAGGACCCCGCCGATCGGTCGCTGCGCCGGCTCGCCGGCCGTGACGGTGAGGTGCTCGACGCCCTGCAGGAGCTGACGCGCCTCGCCGTGCAGGCGAAGACGGGGGAGCGCAGCCGGCTCATGCTCGACGTGGCGGGCTACCGCGCCGGCCGGCGTGCCGCTCTGGCCGAGGTCGCGAACGAGGCGGTCGCGCGGGTGCAGGCGAGCGGTGAGCCGGTGTCGCTCGAGCCCATGAACCCGTTCGAGCGGAAGGTCGTCCACGACGCCGTGGCGGCTGCCGGTCTCGTCAGCGACTCCGAGGGCGTCGAGCCGACCCGCTACGTGGTCGTGCGCCCGGCCTGACAGCGGTCACTCGTTCCACGAACGGGGCGGTTCCCTCGGGGCCGCCCCGTTCGTCATGTGTGGAACTGCCTCTGCGGCGGCGTGTTCCACGTGAAACAGAGACCAGTTTGGCCGTTGCCACTGGAACTGCAGTCTCACGCGACTGCATGTGACGATCCGCGTGGGCACGCTCCAGCTGGCCGTCGGTGAGGCCGGCCGAGGCTGCGCGCGGTTCCACGTGCAACACGTGCGCCGACGGCGGAGCGCTGTCGACGCGGATCCGGCGCGCCACGCAGGGGGCCAGAACGCGCCCATCGGCGCAGCGCCGAAGTGCGACACTATCGGTCGGGTAGGCAGATGCGCTTCCCCCGCCGGTTACAGCCGGCCTCGGGCTCCCCGGAGGGGTTGAGGCACCCGGGCGGGAAGCGGGTCGCCGTCTGGAGGGACGATGAGCACCCCGCCGAGTCCAGGGGAAGGCCGACCTCGAGCGTGAGGCCTCGCCGCAGGCGTCCGCGCATGCGCGTCAGTGGATGACGATGGTGGCGAACTCGCTGTGACCGTGACGCCTCACCCGCTTCCCTCACCCGACGCGACGGCAGCGCACGATGAGCCGTGCGGTAGGCGAAGCTGCGCCGGGGCCCGCGCCGGTACGACCTCGGAGCCTCGGCGCCTCGCCGGGTGGCGCGCAGGTGAGCAGATGTTCGCTGGCGTCAGAATCGCCCCATTCGGACATGGCGCACACAAGGATGCAGTTTTGTATGAGGTCGCGGGGCGCGACCGTGAGGTCCCGCCGAGGCCGACTCGGCGAGCGCAGGGCCGCCCGATTCGCGGCTATATGCGCTTCGTCTGGCGGCGGAAGAGCGCCCGATTCACCATCCACCGATGTGGGGGCCGCACTGCGCGCCGGTTCCTGCACGAGACCGCCGACACTGGTGTGGCCGGTCGCAGCCGCAGCACGCGAGACTCGGCCTCGGCCCACGCCGGGTCGGGCTCAAGGCGGCGATGGCGCCCGGCGGCCATGAGGAGGTGGAGTTGCCCGCCGGCCGACCGGACCGGCGTCAGCGAAGAGTGTGCAGTGCCCGGGTGGCACCGTGCACCGCCTGAGGGTTGTCGACCAGCGGCCGCCGGACTGAGGTGCTGGAGTGAGACGCGGAGAGAGCACGTGTGCGGTGGCCCCGAGGCCGGGAGCGTGTCGACCGAGCCACACCACGTGAGTCTCTCTGGGGCTCCACCCCGAAGAGTCCTGCCGCCCAGAGTGCGCACTGGCATCAAGCGGACTCAATGAGATGACAAGCGACGGCTGCTCGCCTACGCCGGGGCGCCACCCGCGTGGCATTTCGGCCGGTGTGTTCCACGTGAAACACGAGCCCCGCCGAGACCGATGGCCTCGCGATTGTCCGGCGACATTCCACCAGCCGTGAGGCCAGATCGCGCTCGCGTCTCGGGGGCGCGGGGCGCTCGACACCGCACGCAAGCTCACGGTTCCGGCGCGCGGCCGGGCTGCGACAGCATCGGGCGCCGAGTCTGGTCGCGGTGCGGCACCCGGTGGTCTGCCGCCCGGGGTCGGATGGCTGCACGCGGCACCAAGCGCACGGCTCTTCTTCGGAGCTGCGCGACTTCTGCCCGCGACTGCGATCGCAAAGCACTCGGGCGTCCGTTGAGTGGTCTGGGCGCGGCGGCGACCGTCTCCAGCCGAAGGCCGCCGAGGACCAGTGGGTTCAAGCCCCGATTGCGTCACCGGCGAGCACCGTCGTCGGGTTGCGGGGAATCGGCCCGCGCAGCCTGCTGTGCGCTGTGCTTTACGTGGAACGGCGCGGTGCCAGCGTCGTCGAGCCGGTAGCGGGGCCGACTCACTCGGGCCCACGTAGGCCAGCAGGTGCGTGGAGGCGGTCGCTCGTGATGTCCGGCATCGCGAGCCATGGAGGGCCGGGTGCGCTGCCCGCGAGGGCGCGCGGCGTGCAGCGCGCCTCGGCACATGATCCACGCGCTATCGCGGTCGCGATCACGCGCCCCGCCAGTGGGGGTAGCGCGAAGCGTGGCGTTCCGAGGTCTGTCGCGAGACGCGACGTGTTTCACGTGGAACAGCGCGATCAACCGTGGACCGGTGCACCAGGCGCGGGCACGACGCGCGCGAGTGGAAACCGGAGTACCGGACGGCGCGAGGCGAAGGCCGGCGCGAGGGAGGCGGGGTTCGGGCTTGGTGGTGGTGAGGAGCGGGGTGCGCGTGGGGTGGCGGGGAGCGCGGTGCGCGTGGGGTGGCGGGGTGCGCAGTGCGCGAGGGGCGGCGAGCTGGGCGGCGCACGACGCGCGGCGGATGCGCGGTGCGCATGGGGCCGCGGACTTGGCGGCGCGCGTGGGGTGGCGAGGAGCGCGGTACACACAGGGCGGCGAGGAGCGGTCTACCTGCGGGGGCGGCGCCTACTGGGTACGCGAAGGTGGCGAGGACCGGGATGTCCAGGGGGTGGCGAGGGCCGGACTTCTCGGCGGGACGCGAGGACCGGGGTGCGCGGGGTTAGGCGGCCCGCGGTGCTCGCGGGTGGAGGCGAGCCATGCGATACCCGGGGAGGAGAGGCGCGGGTACCGGCGGGAGGCGAGGCGCGATGCATGGTGGGCTGGGCGAGCACGGGGGAAGGGACTGCGAGCGGAAAGGGCGCCCCAGGTGCGGGCATGTGGCGCGGATAGACCGCGTGCGGGGTCTGCGGCTCTGCTGAGCAGAAGTGTGGGAGCGCAGAAGGCGCGAGGGTTGAAGGCGCGAGGGTTACGCGCCCGCGTAGACCGACGGTGTATCGCCGTCGTCGGCGGAACCGAGGCGCGGATCAGCCAGCGGTGACCAATGCGAGGGTGGGTCCCTGTGTGGGGGTGTCGGCGGTCGGCAGCCCCTTCATTCAGCTACTGCCGACCGGTATGCTCCGCCCGCCTGCCGCCCGAGCAGTGCGATAGCGAAGGGATCGATGCGCGTCATGCAGGTCGTCAGCGCGCCCAGCAGGTTGTCAGATCGCCGGGGCGCCGTGAGGAGGGCGACCTCCGGAGAGCAGGACGGTGGGACCGAGTGCTCGAGCGCGATCACTGTTCCACGTGAAACAACGGCGGTTGCGGAGCGCGCGCTCAATCCGGCCCCCGCGAGCCGGAGCGGCATGCTCGCATCGCCAAGCCAGGATGCCTCCCCAAGCGCACACACGTGCCGCGCCGACTCGTCCGGGAGGCAGGTCGGGCGCATGAGCGGATCCGCTCGCGATCCCGAGGTCAGCGCCGGACGCACGCAACGCAAATACCCACCACGTCAGGCACCGGGCCTCGTGCACGCGAACGGCGCCAGCGGTGCAGGCGGCAGGGAGGCCTCACGCGACGCGGGCTGGATCGCCACAGTCGAGCTCAGAGGGTGCGCCAGTCTGATCGCCACCCCGTGCGGGCCACCAAGGTGCGGGGACGTCAAGCACTCGCCGCGCAGTGAAGACATGCGTCGCCCGGTAGCGGCGGCAGGCCGGGCGCAGACGCGCGGCATGGCAGAGAGGTCCGGGATCCGTGCGCGGGGGCGTGGGCGCGCTGCGGCGGGCACGCGCGCGATGGAGCGGCCGTGGACGCGCGACGGAGCGGCTGTGGACGCGCGACGGAGCGGCTGTGGAGGCGGGTGGATCTCCCCGTGCCTTGAGTCCCGCAACGGGGCGGAGGCAGGCGGCCGCCCGCACCTAGGGGAAGTGGAACGAGTTTCACGTGAAACGAAGCCATGAGGGAGGTCTGAGGACCGAAGGCACCGCTCACCTCCGCGGCAAGCAGTTGCGCGGGGCGCCTCCGCTGCAGATCGGTATCGGCGCCGCGACCCGCCGCAGACGACGGCGACCCACAGTCACCGGTGTGTGCCGCCGCGTACGGTGCAACCGACCTCCGTTCTAGCGGATCGCAGCGCGGGGTCCGAGAGATGACGGGCTTGCGCTCCGGCGCGCGGGGGACGGCTGTGGCGGCCCGCCCGGCCTGGCCCAGCCGGTGGCGTCGCCGCCACGATCTGCATTGCGCCACTGTCTGGGTCGCGCAGCTGCCTGGACGCCGCACCCGCACGATCGTCGAGCAGGCGCGACGATCGCATCCCAACGGGAGGCGAGCGCCGGGGCCCCCCGGTGTGGAGGCACGCCGCCTGATGACACGAATGCCGGTGTTCCGGCGGGTCAGCCGCCTCGCACAGGAGAGGGCCCCGGCGGGGGTCGGCAAAGGGCTCGCCGCAGGCAGAGGAGTCGGTGCACCCACAGCGAGCAACGGACGGTCCGGTCCCCACGAGGCCTGTTTCACGTGGAACACCGTGACGCCCTCACCAGGTGCGCGGCCCAGGGCCGTGAACCGGATGGTCGGTGGGTGTCGCCGACCGGGAAGTGCATGGTCAGGCGGCAGCGACACGGGCACCGCCGACTCGTGCAGGTCCGCGCCCTCGGCGCGCGTGTCAGACCTGCGACGCGAGCGGGGTCCGGCGGCAGGGCGGGGCGGCGCAGCCGGCTCGCCGAAGGCACATGGGAGTGCCACCGCGCAGAGAACATGGGAGTGCCACCGCGCAGAGACACCGGGGCAGCAACGGGCGGGCGAACTGGCGGGCACGTCGGGAGGACCGTCCCAGCACCGCCTGGAGCAACGCAGAGCGCGCGAGCCACCGGGGAGGCGTACGCCGGACGGTCGTCGAACGGCTGGAACGGCGGACGCGGACGACACAGAACGGCGCGGGCGAGCACCTACACGGCTGGAACGGTGTGAGCGCGAGGCGGGATCCTCAGCGCACAGGCCGGCGCGGCCGGGACGGGGAGTGGCTGCGTACTGGTGGGGCCGGGGGGACGCGGCGCGCGACCTGCCGAAACTCGGCACGAGAGGTTGTGCACATCAGCGTGCGGCGCGTCTGGCTGGACCCGTCCAGCCGGTACGGTGGGTTGTCGCGCGGCGGTCCGCGTTCTGGCGGCCTGCAGGAGGGTTTCACGTGGAACGAGAGGTGGCGTCGGTGGGTGAGAGCGGCGCGGCCGAGAGCCACGAGGTCGACGGAGACCAGGTTGCAGGAGACCAGGTTGCAGGAGATCAGGTTGCAGGAGATCAGGTTGCAGGAGATCAGGTTGCAGGAGATCAGGCGCTCGAGCGAGAGCAGGTCCTCGAGCCTGAGTCCGAGCCGGTCCGCGACGCCCTCGAGGGCGACCCCCGGCTTCCCGAGCTCTTCGCTGATGCGTGGGACCAGGTCGACGCCTTCCACGCGATGCTCACCGAGCAGGGAGTCCTCCGCGGCCTGATCGGTCCGCGTGAGGTGGGCCGGCTCTGGGAGCGGCACCTGCTCAACTCGGCGGCCGCTGTGCCGTTCCTCCCGAGGAGCGGCTCGATCGTCGATCTGGGGAGCGGCGCGGGCCTGCCCGGGGTCGTGGTCGCCGCGATGCTCCCGGATGCCCACGTGGTGCTCCTCGAGCCGATGGAGCGGCGGACCGACTGGCTGAACGAGGTCGTCGCACACCTCGGCCTCTCGAACGCCGAGGTGCGCAGAGCACGGGCGCAGGAGGCTCTCGACCTGCAGGTCGACGCGGTCACGACCCGCGCGGTCGCCGCGATGGAGAAGCTGTACGGGTGGGCGACGCCGCTCATCCGGCCCGGCGGCATGTTGGTGGCGCTCAAGGGCGCCCGTGCCGCGGAAGAGATCGAGAACGGCCGCCGCGCGGCGCGTCGCGCGCAGGTGGGGGCCGTGGAGCTGCACGAGGTCAGCACGCTGGTCGGCGTCGAGCCGACCCGCGTCGTCGTCGCCGTGCACGAAGGGCGGAAGAGTGTTCGGAAGGCGTAAGCAGGGGCGCGCGCCCCAGCCTGTTCCCGCGACCGCGGCGTGGCCCGCGACTCCCGTCGAGGCGGCACGCGCCGAACCGGCGCCCGTGGCGCAGCCCTCGCCCCCGGCGGCGGCCGACGTCGAGCGGGTCGCTCACGTGGAAGCGCCCGCGTCGGCACCGCGGAGCGACGGCGCACCGTCGCCCGTCCCGGATGAGTCGCGCGACGAGCAGGCGACCGCGCCTACGGCGGCCGGTGAGCTTCCCGCGGCCCAGGACGGGCTGGCTCCCGAGCACCACGGTGGACCCGGGCCGGACGTGCCTGCGGATGGCGACGAGCGCCAGGAGAGTGAAGGGCGCGCCGCGACGTGGGCCGCGACCTGGGGGATCCAGGCGCAGGGGGAGACCGCGACGGCTGAGCTGGTCGAGAGCGTCGAGATCCACGACGACTCGTCGGACGGCCGCGACGACACGGCGACGCACGACGGCGCCGACGACCACCTGAACGGAGCGGCTGCCCCCGTGGAGCACGCCTCGACCCTGAACCCGACCGCTCCCGTTTCACGTGAAACGGGAGCGGGGGAGTCGCTCGCGCGTCCGGAGACGCCGGCACCGCTGGCTGACCTGGACCCCGAGGAGCAGCGCCGCGCGGCACTGGTGGAGAGCCTGCCGACGGCGACGCCCGACACCCCGCTGATGGCCGAGCTCCAGCTGGACGCGCGTCGGCGCATCGAGCTGCGGGGTCGGCAGTTCCCGCGACCCGCCGAGACGCGAGTGGTGACAGTGGCGAACCAGAAGGGTGGCGTCGGCAAGACGACGACCACGGTGAACCTCGCCGCGGCACTCGCGCAGTCGGGGCTGAACGTCCTGGTGCTCGACAACGACCCGCAGGGGAACGCGTCGACGGCGCTGGGCATCGAGCACCGCGCGGGAACTCCCTCCATCTACGAGGTGCTGGTCGAGGGCGCCCCCATCGCGGAGGCGGTGCAGGAGAGCCCGGACGTGCCCCGCCTGTGGTGCCTGCCGGCGACCATCGACCTCTCGGGCGCCGAGATCGAGCTCGTCTCGATGGTGGCTCGGGAGACACGGCTGCGCAGTGCGCTCGACGCGTACCTGCAGTGGCGCATAGACAACGGCATGGAGCGCATCGACTACGTCTTCGTCGACTGCCCCCCGAGCCTCGGCCTGCTCACGGTCAACGCGTTCGTCGTCGCACGCGAGGTGCTCATCCCGATCCAGTGCGAGTACTACGCGCTCGAGGGTCTGAGCCAGCTGCTCAAGACGATCCAGCTCATCCAGGCTCATCTGAACCCGGACCTGCATGTCTCCACGATCCTGCTCACCATGTACGACGCTCGCACGAACCTCGCACAGCAGGTGGCCGCCGAGGTCCGTGAGCACTTCCCGGAGCGCACGCTGCGGACCACCGTGCCGCGCTCGGTGCGGATCTCGGAGGCACCGAGCTACGGACAGACCGTCATGACGTACGACGCCGGCTCGTCCGGCGCGCTGGCGTACCTCGAGGCGGCGCGCGAGATCGCCGAGCGGGGCGCCGCGGCCGGCACCGACACCACACCGACCAGCGTGACCGCGACCAGCGGCACGGAGGAGGACCGATGAGCGAGAAGCGACGTGGACTGGGCCGCGGCCTGGGCGCGCTGATCCCCGCAGGGCTCGACGGACAGCGCCCCGCCCCCAAGGACCGTCCGGTCGACGTCTTCTTCCCGGACCTCGGGGACCAGCACGCCGAGTCCGGACCTATCGCGACGGCGACGGCCGTGGTCGACGACGCGGTCGCCACGACGCCGACGAGCGATGCCTCGCCGACCGGTACCGTCCCGGCGAGCACCGTGACCGACGACGTGACGAGCGCCGCCGTGGATGCCGCGCCGGCCGCGTCGAACCGCACGGCCACGTCGGACGGCACGAGCGAGTCGGACGCCGGCGTCGCGTCGGACGCCACGGCCGCAGCGGTGCCGGACGCGTACCCGGCCGTCGACGACGGGGACGGGCTCGTGCCGGTGCCGGGCGCGCGGTTCGCCGAGCTCCCGGTCGGTTCGATCCGGCCGAACCCGAAGCAGCCGCGCACGGTCTTCGAGGAAGAGGCGCTCGACGAGCTCGTCGGGTCGATCCGCGAGATCGGTGTGCTGCAGCCCGTCGTCGTGCGCCAGGTCGACGACGGCTACGAGCTCATCATGGGTGAGCGGCGCTGGCGGGCGACGCAGGCAGCGGGCCTGGAGACGATCCCGGCGATCATCCGTGAGACGGAGGACGGGGACCTGCTGCGCGATGCGCTGCTGGAGAACCTCCACCGCTCGCAGCTCAACCCGCTCGAGGAGGCGGCGGCATACCAGCAGCTGCTCGACGACTTCGGCTGCACCCACGAGCAGCTCGCGACGCGTATCCACCGCTCGCGGCCGCAGATCTCGAACACGTTGCGCCTGCTCAAGCTGCCGCCGCTCGTCCAGCGCCGCGTCGCGGCGGGCGTGCTCTCCGCGGGGCACGCGCGAGCGCTCCTCGGGCTCGCGGACGGCGCCGCGATCGAGCGGCTGGCGCAGCGGATCGTCGCCGAGGGCCTCTCGGTCCGTGCCGTGGAGGAGATCGTCGCGCTCGGTGGCGACGACGCGGCGCCGGGGCAGCGTCGTGCGGCGCCGCGGGCGGGTCAGCGGAACGAGGCGCTCGACGAGCTGGCGACCCGGCTCTCGGACCGGCTCGACACGCGGGTCAAGGTGCAGCTCGGCAAGTCGCGCGGGCGACTCACGGTCGAGTTCGCGTCGGTCCAGGACCTGAACCGGATCCTCTCGACGCTCGCCCCCGACGACCCGGGCCTCCTGAAGGGCTGACGGCCGGCGTGGGCCCGGCGCGCCGAGCGGGTCAGAGGGCCGCGACGCCCGCCAGGCCGGTCGGCTCGGCGGCGAGCGACGCCTCCACGAGCGCGCGGTACAAGGCCCCGAGGTTGTGCCCGGCGGCCTCTGCTGCCTGCGGCAACAGCGACGTCTCCGTCATCCCTGGGGTCACGTTGACCTCGAGGAAGTGCACGACACCGTCCTCGTCGATGATGAGGTCCGCCCGGGAGAGCCGGGCGAGGCCGAGCGCGCGGTGAGCGGTGATGGCGACGTCCTCGACGGCGGCGCGCGTCTCGGGCGCGAGCCGCGCGGGCGCGAAGTACTCGACGCGACCGGGGTTGTAGCGCGCGTCGTAGTCGTAGGGCCCGTCGGTCACGATCTCGATCGGGGGGAGTGCCACGGGTCCGTCGCCGAGGTCGACCACGGAGACCGCGACCTCGACGCCGTTGACCGCTCGCTCGATGAGGGCGGTGCCGCCGTAGGCGAAGCACTCGACCATCGCGCGGGGCAGCTCGTCGGCGGACCGCACGACGCTCACCCCGAGGGCGGACCCGCCGCGCGACGGCTTCACGACGACGGGCAGCCCGAGCCGGCCGACGATCGCGTCGAGCACCCGCCCCGCCCCGAGCTCGCGGAACAGAGACTGCGGGAGGGTCACGAACTCGGGCGTGACGATGCCGGCGCGGGACACGACGGTCTTGGCGATGGGCTTGCTCCACGCGACGCGGCTCGCGCGGGGTCCGGTGCCGAGCAGGCGCAGGCCGAGCAGCTGGACGACGTCGCGCACGGAGCCGTCCTCGCCGCTCGCGCCGTGCAGCAGGGGCCAGACGAGGTCGGGCGCGAGCTCGGTGAGCGCGGGCACGAGGTCGGCGTCGACGTCGTGCAGACTCACCTCGACGCCGGCCGACCGCAGCGCCTCGGCGACGCGCCGCCCGGAGCGGATCGACACGTCGCGCTCGTGCGAGAGACCCCCGGCGAGGAGGGCGACGCGGGGAGCGGCCGACGAGCCGGGGACGAGCGGCGCGGGCGCGGACGGGGCGGGGGCTGACGACGAGGTCACGGGTGCGTGCTCCGAGGACGAGGCGGTGGCAGGAGGCTGCGTCACAGGACGTCGGGTGCGGGCGCGACGACGTCGTCGGCGGGCTCGTCCGTGGTGCCGGTGCCGAACATCTCGACGAGCTCGCGCTCGGCGGAGACGACGGACGCGAGGCGGCGCACGCCCTCGCGGATCCGCTCGGGCGTGGGGTAGCAGAAGGACAACCGCATGTGGTCGCGGCCGGTGCCGTCGAAGTAGAACGCGGTGCCGGGCACGTAGGCGACTCGGGCGGTGACGGCGCGCGGGAGCATGTCCTTCGCGTCGAGGCCCTCGGGGAGCCGCACCCAGGTGTAGAAGCCGCCGTCGGGGACGGTCCAGGACGCCTCGGGCAGGTGCTCGGCGAGCGCGCCGACCATCGCGTCGCGTCGCTCGCGGTACAGCTCGCGGTAGCTCTTGACCTGGGACCGCCAGTCGCACGTGGACAGGTACGACGAGATCGCGATCTGCGACGCGTTGGAGGGGCACAGGATCGCGGACTCGGAGGCCAGCACGAGCTTCTCGCGCACGGCGTGCGGCGCGACGGCCCAGCCGACCCGGTAGCCGGGGGCGAACGTCTTGGAGAACGAGCCGAGGTAGATGACGCCGTCCTCGTCGTACGAGCGCAGCGCGGGCCACGGGTCGCGGTCGAAGCCGAGCAGGCCGTACGGGTTGTCCTCGAGGACGAGGACGCCGTGCCGGCGGGCGATCTCGACGATCTGCGGTCGCCGTTCGAGCGACACCGAGACCCCGGCGGGGTTGTGGAAGTTCGGCACGGTGTAGAGGAACTTGGTCTGCCGGCCCGCGGCGGCCAGTGAGGTCAGCGTCTCCTCGAGCGCGGCAGGGATGAGCCCGTGCTCGTCGATCGGCACGTGCACGACGTCGGCCTGGTAGGCGCGGAACACACCGAGCGCACCGACGTAGGAGGGGGCCTCGGCGACGACGACGTCGCCTGGGTTGATGAAGACGCGCGTGACCAGGTCGAGCGCCTGCTGCGACCCGGTGGTGACGACGACGTCGTCGGGGTGGGCGCTGATCCCCTCGAGCGCCATCACCTCGAGGATCTGCTCGCGCAGGGTCTCGTCGCCCTGACCGGAGCCGTACTGCAGGGCCTGCAGCCCGCGCTGCGCCACCACCTGGGCGGCGACCTGAGCGAGCGAGTCCAGCGGGAGGCCGTCGAGGAACGGCATGCCGCCGGCGAGCGAGACGACCTCGGGCCGGTTCGCCACGGCGAACAGTGCCCGGATCTCCGAGGCGCGCATGCCGTGCGTGCGGTCGGCGTACGCGTCGAGCCAGGGGTCGAGCCGCGTACCCGCGGCGGCGGACGTGGGGGTGCCCGACGTCTCCGGCCGGGGCGAGGGCTGCGAGGTCATCTTGGCAGTCTTGCACGCCGGGTCGGGTGCCCAGGACGGAAAAACGGCCCGCGTACGGACGAGTCGTGTGAAGGCCCCGGTGATGCCGGGCGGACCTCGCGGGTGGTCAGCCCGCGAGCAGCGCCTCGATCTCCTGGGCGTAAGCGGCCTTGGGGCGGGCGCCGATGACCTGCTTCACCAGCTCGCCGCCGGAGTAGATGTTGAGCGTCGGAATCGAGACGATGCCGTAGTCGCCGACGACGACCGGGTTCTCGTCGGAGTTCACCTTGACGATCTTGACGCGACCTTCGTACTGCGTCGCGAGCTCGGCGAGCACGGGCGCGACCATGCGGCACGGGCCGCACCAGGGCGCCCAGAAGTCGACGACGACCGGGATCTCGGACTCGAGCACCTCGGCGCGGAACGTCTCGTCGGTGACGTCGATCATCGGGCATCCTCCACCAGGACCGGCACCTCGGTGGGCACCATCGGGTCGACCGCGTCGCCGAGCGACGCGAGGAAGTGCTGCGCGTCGAGCGCGGCTGCGCAGCCGGAGCCTGCGGCCGTGATCGCCTGACGGTACGTGTGGTCGACCACGTCACCGCACGCGAAGACGCCCTCGAGGTTGGTCCGCGTGCTGCGGCCCTGGACCTCGATGTAGCCGTTCTCGTCGAGGTCCACCTGGCCGAGCAGCAGCTCGGTGCGCGGCACGTGCCCGATCGCGACGAAGACCGCGCCCGCGTCCTGCTCGCGCGTCTCGCCGGTGACGGTGTCGCGCAGCGTCACGCCGGACACCTTCTCCTCGCCGTGGATCCCGACGATCTCGCTGTTCCACGCGAACTGGATCTTGGGGTCGGCCGCGGCGCGGTCGGCCATGATCTTCGAGGCGCGCAGCTGGTCGCGGCGGTGCACGAGCGTGACCGAGCGGCCGAACCGCGTGAGGAACGTCGCCTCCTCGACGGCGGAGTCACCGCCGCCGACCACCAGGATGTCCTGGTCCTTGAAGAAGAAGCCGTCGCACGTCGCGCACCACGAGACGCCGCGGCCGGACAGGCGCTTCTCGTCGTCCAGGCCGAGCTCGCGGTACGCGGAGCCGGTCGCCAGGATGACGGCCTTCGCGCGGTACGTCGTGCCGTCGGACACCGTGACCTCCTTGACCGGGCCGGTCAGGGACAGCGACGTCGCGTCGTCCCACAGCACCTCGGCGCCGAACCGCTCGGCCTGGCCCTGGAGGTTCTCCATGAGCTCGGGGCCCTGGATGCCCGCGGGGAAGCCCGGGAAGTTCTCGACCTCGGTGGTGTTCATGAGGGCGCCGCCCGCGGTGACGGAGCCGGCGACGACGAGCGGTGCGAGGCCGGCGCGTCCGGCGTAGATCGCGGCGGTGTAGCCGGCAGGGCCGGAGCCGACGATGACGAGCTCGCGGATGGGCTGGTCGGTCACAGGACGGTCCTCGGGGTCGCAGGGGTCGCCGGGTGTGGCGGGCTGTCGCAGTCAACCGATCGTAGGCCGGATCTGTTCCCCGCCACCGCCGCGCCCCTCGCTGTGGACGAGGTGGTGCGTCGAGGCGTCACCGCACCGCGTGCGGAACGTCAGCCGAGCGAGATCTCGTTGAGCTCGAGCCGGAACGACCCGTCCGCCGCGGCCGGCAGCTCGCTGATCCACAGCGTGACGACGTCGGTCTCCGTCGGCTTGTCGAGATCCACGGTCACCTCCGGACCGAACGACCCGGAGCCGAGCACCTCGCCGCCGCTCGGGTCGTCGGCCCCGCCGGTGGTGATCTGGAACTTCCCGCCCTCCGAGCCGGTCTTGAGCGTGACGGTCGAGACCAGCGCGGGCTCCTCGAGCTTCATCACGTACCCGACGCCGTCCTTGAAGCCGGAGAAGTTCGCCTGCTGGTACGTCATCGTGTACCAGTACGTGGACGTGTCGCCGTCGAACGCGCGGCCGACGGCCTCCTCGTGCTCGCCGTCGTCGTCGGACGGGTCGACGCTGCGCGCGGACGCGATCACGGGCTTCGCCCCGGAGGCGGGCGGCGTCGACTCCTCGCCCGTCGGCTCTCCCGTCGCCTCGCCGGTCGGCTCCTGCTCACCCGAGGTGGTCTGCTCGGACGCCGTGGCCTGGGGCCGCGGTTCGGGGGCACCCGTGTCGAGCGACGAGAACAGCGCCTTGAACGCGAGCACCACGCCGATCACCACGCCGATGCCGACGACCGCGAGCACGAGCGCGGTCGGGTCGAACGCGCGTCGACGCGGCGGCTCGTCGCCCACCTCGCCCATCACGGACGAGAAGTCGTCGTCGCCCGACGACGGACCCGGCCACGGAGAGCCGCCACCCGGCGGCACGACGGGAGGCTGCGACCCACCCGAGCCGGCGCCCGCCCCGCCGACAGCTCCGCCGCCGGGCCCGGCCCCGGGACCCTGGTGGCCGCCCGGCGGCACCGACGGCGGAGGCGAGGCGGGACCCGACGGGGACACGGACGCGCGGATCGAGCCGAGCGGGATCGTGGCGCCCGGGCCGGACACCTCCGTGACGGGTGCGCCCGGCCGCGTCGAGATGCGCGCGGGACCCGAGCCGACGGGCGGGGCGACCGCGGAGCCGCCGAACGCCGAGGTGCGCAGCGGTGCGGCGGGCGGGGGAGTGCCGGGCCGGTTCACGGCGGGCGACGAGTCGTCGCCGAACGCGTCCCGCACGGACTGCCGCTGCACGCGGATGGGCGCGGTGTCCTGCAGGTCGTCCTCGGGGGTGGCCTCCCGCATGCCGTGCGCCGCCGCGTCGTCGCCGGATGCGGCAGCCCCGGCGGCCTCGGCGAGGGCCGCAGCGCTGCCGAGCACCTGGGTCGGGTCGGTCGAGCCCACCGGTGTGCCGGTCGGCGGCGTGCTCGTCGTGTCGCGGTCGTCGGTCACAGCGGCTCCCTCGTGGGCGTGTCCCGGACCAGTCTCGACCGCCGTCCCGGCGGGCGCGACGGCTGGCGCACCGGCGCCTCGCACAGCGGGCGGCACGGCAGGCGGCACGGCAGGCGGCACGGCCGGTGGCAAGGCGACGGTCGGTGCGTCGGCGCCGCCCTGCACCGCACGGATCGCACCCCACGGCTCGAGCTCACGCACGAGGTCGCCGGGCGTGTGCGGCCCGTCGTCGTGCGGCCCGAGCGTGACGGCGCACAGCGTGTCCAGGTCGTTGGTGACGGAGGCGACGAGCTCGACCGGCGGCACGGGCACGCCGGCGTTCCCGGGCGCGGAGGCCACGCCGGGTGCGATCGCGTCGCTCGACGTCGCCGGCCAGCGGCCGGTGAGCGCGGTGTAGAGGAGCCGGACGAGGTCGACGGCGTCCCGCCGGCTCGTCGTGCGGGCGTCGCCGTCCGCGACGCCGAGGACGGCCGCGTCGATGCCGAGGCCGGTGATCATGACCCGCCCGGGGCCGACGAGGTGCAGGCAGCGCGGGCGCAGCGCGAGGTGGTGCAGCCCGCGCCGGCGGGCGACCTCGAGCGCGGCGGCGGCCTCGCCGACGACCGCGCGGGCCTGCTCGGGCGTGAGGGGGGCGCGCGCGACGAGCTCGGCGAGCGTCGGGCCGGCGACGTCCTCGGTGACGATGTAGCCGAGCCGGTCGTGCGTGCCGACGTCGAGGACGCGCGCGAGCCGCGGGTCGGAGACGAGCGCGGCGCGTCGGGCGCCGTCGAGCGCGGCGGAGACCGCTCCGGAGGAGAGCACGACGGCCCGCACGGGCCGGTCGAGGATCTGGTCGGTGGCGTGCCAGACGGACACCCCGGGCACGTCGCAGGTGCCCTGCTCGCGCACCCGGTACCGCCCGGACAGCACGGTGCCGGGTCCGACCACCTCGCTCACGTGCACCTCCGTGCGCTGCGTCGTCGTCGCATCGACCCCTGGTCGGGGCCCTGCCAGCACTCTAGACGGGGCCCCCGGGGGTCCGCGGTCCACCTGGGGACGGACGCCCGTCGTCCCACGGCCCGGACTGCGGGTCGGAACCCGGCCCGGAACCCGGCCCGGAGCCCGGGGCGGGGCCACGGTCGGGGCCGGGGAAGGACCCCGGGTCGCCCTGCTCGCCCAGCCAGTCGGACAGGGGCCGGCTCGGCCGGTACAGCGGGTGCCCGGGCGGGTAGTGCGGGCGCGACCGCGCGGTGCGCGGGGGACGTGGAGCGGGCGGCAGCTCGGGCACGAGCGGCGCCGCCCCGGGCGGGGCCTCGGCGACCATCGGCACGCCCCCGCCGCCGTCGGGCCACGCGGCCCACGGGGTGAGCGGGTAGTGCGGCTGGGAGGTCGCGCGGCGCGGGGTGCGCGCGGGGGCGCCGGCGTCGTCGGGCTCCGGCTCGGGGGCGGGCGGGGCGGCGGGGGTGAGGATCCGCAGCAGGGGGCGCAGCGGGCGCACGCCGGCGAGCCGCCCGACGACGGGTCGCAGCAGGTCGTCGAGCTCGCGGACGCGCAGGGCGCGCAGGACCTTGACGTAGACGAGGACCATGACGAGCCCGACGAGCAGGCACTTCACGGCCGCGGTGACGAAGCCCGCCGGGAGCAGCCAGGACAGCAGCAGCAGGAGGCCGAGGCCGACGACGGTCGCGGGGACCGCGGCGAGCACGGCCCGCAGGTGCAGGCGCAGCACGCGCCCGCCGTCGACGCCGTGCAGCCGTTGGTGCAGGTGCCGCAGCGCGACGACGGACCCGACGAGGTAGGACACGCTCATCGCGACGCCCACGCCGACGACCCAGGTGGTCGCGGGCAGCACGACGCGTCCGACGAGCGCGCCGAGCACGACGACGATCGCCATGACGACCTGCACGGGCACCATCGACCGGGTGTCCTCGTACGCGTAGTACACGCGCTGGCACATGGACCACGCGCCGAACGCGGGCAGCCCGACGACCATCGCGACGACGACCTGGGCGACCGCGTCGGTGGCCTGGGCGGTCGCGGAGGGAAGGATCAGCTGCGTGACGGGGATCGCGAGCACCGCGAGGACGGCGGCGGCGAGCACGGTGAACACGCCGACGACGCGCATGCCGTAGGACAGCGTGGCGCGCACGGCGCGCGAGTCCCCGTCGTGCGCCTGCTCGGCGAGGCGCGTGAACAGCGCGGTCGCGAGCGACACGGTGACGAGCGAGTGCGGCAGCATGAAGATGAGGAAGGCCGCGTCGTACGCGGCGTTGGACGCGACGTCGGTGGCGCGGTCGGCGGCACCGGGCGCCTGCGAGACGACGCGCGAGACGACGACGTACGCGAGCTGCCCGACGGCGAGCCCGACGAGCGTCCACGTCGCGACCCGGCCGGCCTGGCCCAGCCCGGCGTCCCGCACGCCCCACCGGGGCCGGTAGCGCACGCCGGCGGCGCGCAGCGCGGGGAACAGCACGAGCGCCTGCGCCATGACGCCGAGGGTCGCGGCGCCGGCGAGCACGACGACCTGCGAGGTGCCCCACGCCTGCGCGGTGCCGTACCCGGACTCGGGCACCGCGCCGAACGCGACGATGAACACGAGGAACCCGACGATCGACACGACGTTGTTGACGACGGGCGCCCACATGTACGGCCCGAACGAGGACCGTGCGTTGAGCACCTGCCCGAGCAGCGCGTACACGCCGTAGAAGAAGACCTGCGGCACGCACCAGTACGCGAACGTGACGGCCAGGTCCATCTGTGCCGGGCTGGCCGCGTCCGCGTAGAGCCGCACGAGCAGCGGGGCGGCGAGCGTGAGCACGGCGGTGAGGCCGGCGAGGACGACGAACCCGAAGGTCAGCAGCTTGTCGACGTAGACCTGACCCGCGCCGCTCTTGTAGGCGCGCACCACCTGCGGCACGAGGACCGCGTTGAGGACGCCGCCGACGAGCAGCATGTACATGACGTTGGGGAGCTTGTTGGCGACGGCGAAGGCGTCCGCGGCCTGGCCGGTCGCGCCGATCGCGGCGAACAGCACCATCGACCGCAGGAGCCCGAGCAGGCGGGAGACGGCGGTGCCGGACGCCATGAGCGCCGCACCGCGGCGCATGCGCCCGTCGTCGGCCGGTGCGTCGCTCACCGTGCGGCACCCTCGTCGGACGCCTCGCCCTCGCGCGCGTCGTCGTCGGCCCCGGCAGGCGCGTCGTCGGGGCCGGTGCCCTCGGCGAGGCTCTCGTCGTCGGCGGGGGTGCCGCCCAGGACGGGCAGCGTCACGGGACCGGTCGACTCCGAGACGGTGCGTGCCCCGCGGCGGGCGCTCTGCCCGCGCCGGACCGTGCGCGCGATGCCGAGCGCGAGCCCGAGCGCCAGCAGGATGCCGACGACGACCGTGCCGACGCTCTCGATCGTGGGCGAGACGCGCGCGGAGAACGCGATGGGCTCGGCGACGTCCTGCCCGGCGGGGCCGACCAGCTGCACCTCGACGAGCACGTCGCAGTTGGCGTGCGCCTCCAGCGGCACCGTGACCGACGTGTCGCCGGGCTCGAGGACGGGCGTGGCGAACCCGCCGACCGTGAGGCACGCCTTGCGGGGGTCGACGACGAGCCGGGCGCGCACGGGCACGGCGAGCTCGTTGCGCACCGTGAGGCGCAGGTCGCTCGTCGTCGCGATGACGTTGAGGTCGCTGGTCTCGACGATCGACAGCCCGGTGGTCCGGGCGAGCACCTGCTCGACGGTCTGCTCGACCAGCTCGGCGCGCTCGCGGGGTGCGGCCCGCCAGGCGACCGCGAGGGGGGCGAGCACCTGGTCGTCGATGCCGGCGAGGAACGCGTCGGGGTCGTCGAGCACCTCGCTGAACGAGCGCGCGGCCTCGCGCGCGTCGGCGAGGGCCGTCACGGCGGCGGGGTCGAGCTCGTCGCGGTCGGTGGTGCTGGCCGGGGCGCGGTCGGCGCGCGCGTCGCGCGGCTCCGCGAGCACCTCGGACAGGGTGGCGGTGCGGGTCCAGGGCGCGGCGCCGAGCGCGCTCGTCACGGCGCCCAGGACCGCGCTGTCGGGCGCGGTCAGGCGGTCGGTGGCGACGACGACGCCCGCGGGTGAGGGTTCCTCGTGCGAGACGACCGCGAGCTCGGCGAGCACGCGCTGCGCGATGCTCGCGGGCGTGCTCCCGGACGTGCTCCCGGACGTGCCGTCGCCCGTGGCGGTGCCGCCCACGACGAGCCGCGAGAGCACCGCGTCCGGCACGACGGTCGTCACGGGCCCGACGCCCGCCTCGAACGTCCGCACGGAGTCGGAGGCGTCGTCGGACGACACCCCGGACGCGGCGGACGAGCGGTCGGGCGCGACCTCGGACGACGAGCCGGACGCGCCCGCGGTCGGGGCCGGCGGCGCCAGGATCGCCGCGGCGCCCGCGCCGGAGACCGCGGCCAGCGTCACGTCGTCGGGCGTGCCCGCGTCCGCCGCCCACAGCAGCAGGTGCTCGCTGCTCTCGAGCTCGGCCTGCGTGCGGTCCGCGGCGACCTGCAGCAACGCGCCCTGGCCCGCGTGCTGCACCGCGGCGACGTCCGGGTCCGCCCAGGGCAGGCCGTAGGAGTCGTGGCTCGCGATCGCGGCGCGCAGGCGCTGCGCGAACCGCTGCGAGGACGCGCTGCCGGACTCCGCGAGCGGCAGGAGCGACGGGTCGACGACGACCGTGACGTCCTCGTCGACGGTCGCGGCCTCGAGCATCGCGCGCAGGCGTCCGCCCGGTGCGGTGAGCGCGTCGAGGTCGTCGTCGGCCGCGCGGGCCGCGGCTGCGGCGGCGGACGTCGGCTCGGCGGCGCCCTCGGTCGCGGTGGGCGCGTCGGACGGGTCCTTGCCGGGCAGGTCGTCGGGCGCGGGCGCCGCGACGGGGGCGTTCGCGGGGCCGACGAACGGCAGGACGACCGACACGGGCACGCGCGGCGGCTGGTCGTCGGTCGGGTTCCACAGGATGTACGTCCGCTCGAGCCCCAGCCGGTCGCCGCGCGCGGCGACCTCGACGGCCATGCCGCGCGCACCCCACAGGCCGGGCAGGTTCGTCAGGTGGACCTGGTCCGCGGGCAGCGTCAGCGTCACGGTGCGCGCCGCGTCGGGCAGGAGCGGCTCGGTGAGGTCCACCGAGATCTCGGACTGCCCCGCGGGTTCGTCGAGCCCGCGGTCCGCCCACGCGGCGACCTCGTCGCGCGAGCCCATGCGGAACCGGTTGAGCCACAGCACGGCGCGGGCGTCCTCGACGGGGGCGCTCGTCGTGTTGGTGACCTCGACCGTCACCCGCAGGTCCTCACCGGGCTCGAGCACCTGCGGGGCGATCGAGACGATGCGCACGTCGACGACCGCCTCGTCGGCCGCGCGCGCGCTCGAGGTGCGCGCCACGGCGGGGGCGACGACGAGCGCGGCGGCGAGCGCCAGCACCGCGGCCAGGGCCGCGCGGACCCGGCCCGGCGACGGCGCCCGCGTGCGTGCCGGCCGGGGTTCGACGCCGGTCATGCCTCGCCGACGAGCACCACGAGCGCGGCCTCGGCGAGCCGGCGCTCGTTCGGGTACGCCAGCCGGTCCGGCAGCATCGAGACGGGCACCCACGCCGCGTCCTCGGCCTCGCCGTCCGGGTCCCCCTCGACGGTCAGCGTGCCGCCGACCGCGCCGAGCAGGAAGTGGTGCACCACCTTGTGGACGCGGCGGTCGTCGCCGGAGAACCAGTAGTCGATCACGCCGAGCCGGCGCAGCACCTGCCCACGGATGCCGGTCTCCTCGGCGATCTCGCGGACCGCGGCCTCCTCGGGCGTCTCCTCGCCCTCGAGGTGGCCCTTCGGCAGGCACCACTCGAGCCGTCCGCCGCGGTTGCGGCGGGCGATCACGGCCGCGTGGTAGACGCCGTCGCGCAGCTGCACGACGAGCCCGCCCGCCGACGTCTCGTCCACCACGGGCAGCGGTGCCGCGGCGGGGCCGGACGGCCGCGGGGGCGTGACGGGCCGCGGGGCGTGCAGCCGGTGCCCTCCGGGCGGCGCCGGGACGCCCCGCTGAGGGGACGGGTGCGCGGCGCCGGACATGCGTGCCACTGTAACGACTTGCTCCGGTCGGACCCGAACCCACCGGCGGGGTGGGCGCTCGCGCCACCTAGAATCGGGCGGGTGCCCGACGACACGCCCTCCCTCCTCGCGCTGCAGAAGCGCGCCCTCGGCGTGCTCGCCACGCTGCCGGCCGACGCCCTCGAGCTCGGCGAGCTGTTCCGGGACGCGGGTCACGAGCTCGCGCTCGTCGGGGGGCCCGTGCGGGACGCGTTCCTGGGGCGCGCGTCGTCGGACCTGGACTTCACGACGTCGGCGACGCCCGACGAGACGCAGGCGCTGCTCGCGCGCTGGGGTGACGCGCACTGGGACATCGGCCGGGAGTTCGGCACGATCGGCGCGCGGCGGTTCGGCAGGCGGCGCGGGGGTGAGGACGTCGTCGTCGAGGTCACCACCTACCGCACCGACGCGTACGACCCGACGTCGCGCAAGCCCGAGGTCGTGTTCGGCGACTCGCTCGAGGGCGACCTGTCGCGCCGCGACTTCACGGTCAACTCGATGGCCGTGCGGCTGCCCGAGCTGACGTTCGTCGACCCGTTCGGCGGGCTCGAGGACCTCGCGCGCCGCACGCTGCGCACACCGGTGGACCCGCGGCAGTCGTTCGACGACGACCCGCTGCGCATGATGCGCGCCGCACGGTTCGCCGCCCAGCTCGGCTTCACGGTCGACGACGCGGCGCTCGCGGCGGTCGTCGAGCAGGCCGAGCGCATCGCGATCGTCTCCGCCGAGCGTGTGCGTGACGAGCTGTCCAAGCTGCTGCTGTCCGCGCAGCCGCGCCTCGGCCTGCAGGTGCTCGTCGAGACGGGCCTGGCCGACCACGTGCTGCCCGAGCTGCCGGCGCTGCGCCTGGAGATCGACGAGCACCACCGCCACAAGGACGTGTACGAGCACTCGCTGACCGTGCTCGACAAGGCCATCGCGCTGGAGACCGGTCCCGACGGCGCCGTCCCCGGCCCGGACCTGGTGCTGCGGCTCGCCGCGCTGCTGCACGACATCGGCAAGCCCCGCACCCGCAAGTTCGAGCCGGGCGGCGGTGTCTCGTTCCACCACCACGAGATGGTCGGCGCCAAGCTCGTCGCGAAGCGGCTCAAGGCCCTGCGCTACGACAAGGCGACCGTGCAGGCCGTCGCGCGGCTCACCGAGCTGCACCTGCGGTTCCACGGGTACGGCGAGGGCGGGTGGACCGACTCCGCGGTGCGCCGCTACGTCACCGACGCCGGCCCGCTGCTCGAGCGGCTGCACCGGCTCACGCGGTCGGACTGCACCACGCGCAACGTCCGCAAGGCGCAGCGCCTGTCCGCCGCGTACGACGACCTCGAGGAGCGCATCGCACGCCTGAAGGACCAGGAGGAGCTCGACTCCATCCGCCCCGACCTCGACGGCACGCAGATCATGGCGATCCTGGGTCTGAAGCCCGGGCGCGAGGTCGGCGAGGCGTACAAGTTCCTCCTCGCGCAGCGCATGGAGCACGGCCCGCTCGGCCCCGAGCGCGCCGAGTCCGAGCTGCGCGCCTGGTGGTCCGCCCGCTCCTAGGCGGGGCAGTCGAGGGTTCCGGTGATGCGGGCGCCCTCGCTGATCTTCTTCTGGATCCCGGACACGGGGATGCGCACCACGATGCCCTCCACGTCCTCGAGCCGGAGCCCGTCGCGGTCGCCGCGGCCGGCGGTCGTCGACTGGAACGTCAGCTCGTCGTCGATCCGCACCCGGACCTGCGCCTCGCCGAGCGGGTCGACCAGCGCGGCGACCGTGCCGTCGGCGGTGGCGAGGCGCCGACGGTCGGGGGTGATGTCGTCGGTGCACACGGTCGCGTCGGCCTGGATGCTGAGCTCCTGCTGCCGGCCGCTCTCGTCGGCGTAGGTGAGGGCGATGTCCGCGGAGCCGGGGGCGGCGGCGGTGCCGCAGCCGGCGGCCAGGAGCGTCGCGAGGACCGGGACGAGGGGGATGATCCGGTGTCTGCGGGGCACGGACCGCAACCGTAGCGATACCGGACGTCCGTGGGGGCGTCCGAAACGTTCTGACGTGCGACTACGCGGCAGGGACGGGTACGGGGACGGGGTGGCGGCGGGTCGCGAGGCCGTACCCCAGCGCGCCGACGACGTAGCCGAGCGCCAGGACGACGAACAGCCCGGCGGACCATCCGGTGTCGGGCAGGGTCGCGGCGGCGAGCGCGGCGGCCCCGACGAAGGCCGCGTTGTAGAGCACGTCGTACAGCGCGAACGCCCGCCCGCGGTACGCGTCGCCGGTGTCGCGCTGGACGATGGTGTCGACGGCGATCTTGGTGCCCTGCGCGGCGAGGCCGAGCAGGGCGGCGGCGGCGAGCACGGGACCACGGGCGTAGGTGAACGCGAGCACCCCCTGGCTGACCGCCGCGAGCAGCAGGCAGCCGGTGATCCACACGTGCAGGCCGGTGCGCGGGGAGAGCGTGGGCGTCAGGACGATCGCGAGCGCGAACCCGACGGCTGTCGCGCCGAGCACGGTCGCGAACGTGGCGAGCCCCTGCGCGGCGTCGGCCGGGTCGGCGAGCAGGTTGCGGGAGATGAGGATGCTCGCGATGAACACGACGCCGTACAGGAACCGGTGGTACGCCATGACACCGAGCGCCAGCCCGGGGGTGCGGCGCGCGACGAGGTAGCGGGCGCCCTCGACGAGACCGTGCAGCAGGACGAGCAGCGCGGCCGTCATCCGGGCGGCGTCGGACTCCTCGTCGGGACCGAGCCGGTCCCGCGCGAAGCCGGCGGCGACGACGGCGGCCGCGCCCATGGTGAGCGCGGCGAGGACGAGCGCCGCACCGTCTCGCGTCGAGCCCGCCGGGAGCACCCAGCCGAGCACCAGCCCGACGGCGCTGCCGACGCCGTTCGCGGCGGTGCCGAGCGTCGGCGTCACGGAGTTCGCGGTGAGCAGCAGCCGCCCCTCGACGACGTGCGGCAGCGACGCGGACAGCGCGGACAGCAGGAACCGGTTGACGGACAGCACGACGAGCGCGAGCACGTAGACCGCGGGCCCGACGCCGGCGGTCACCATCACGGCGGCGGTCGCGAGCGTCAGCACGAGCCGCACCACGTTCCCGACGAGCAGCACCTGGCGGCGTGGCCACCGGTCGAGCAGCACCCCCGCCCACGGTCCGACGATCGTGAACGGCGCCAGCAGCACCGCGAACGCGGCCGCGACGCCCCCGGCGGTCGTCGCGTTCTCGGGGGAGAAGAAGAACAGCGTCGCGAGGCCCACCTGGAACATGCCGTCGGCGCACTGGCTGACGAGCCGCACCGACAGGAGCCTGCGGAACCCCCGCAGCGGCCACAGCGCCTTGAGGTCCGCGATCACCTGCACGCGCGTCATCCTCGCACCCGCGGGACCGCCGGTCGCGACGCCCGCGCGCTCGTCGTCGTGCCGCCGTGGGCCACGTCACGTGACCGGCCGACCCTCGACCCCAACCCGCACGGCGCACCCGGCGTTCTTCACACTGTCCGAGGGACGGACCAAGACGACCGGGGGGACCCATGATCCGTCGGTGGGAACCGATGCTCGACCAGCTGGTGCGGGAGCGATACCCGCGCCTGCTGTCGCGGGCGACGCTGCTGTGCGGCACACGCCACGACGCGGAGGACCTGGTGCAGGACGCGCTGGTCGCCACGTTCGGCGGCCGCGCGCGCTTCGAGTCGGTCGCGGAGGCCGAGCACTACGTGCGCCGCGCGATCGCGACCAAGTACGTCGACCGTGCACGGCGGCTCGGCCGGGAGCGTGACGTGCACCGCCGGCTCGCGGGGGAGCGCGCCACGGTCGTCGAGATCGACCTGCCGGGTCTGACGCGTGAGCTCGTCGACGCGCTGTCCGTGCTCGCCCCGCGGGTCCGGGCGTGCGTGGTGCTGCGCTACCTCGACGACATGACCATCCGCGAGACCGCAGTCCCTCGGCATCTCCGAGGGCGCCGTGAAGCGCTACACCTCCGACGGGGTCTCGCTGCTCAACGCGGCGCTCGGGACCACGTCCGCGGACGCCGAGTCGATCGTCGTCCAGCCGAACGTCCAGCCGAACGTCCAGCCGAAGGAGGCGCGCCGTGGTGCGTGACCTGAACGAGTTCCTGCAGGCCGTGGCGGACGCCGACGAGCGTGCGCTCGACGGTCTGACCGCCGACGGGCCGCTCGAGCGCGCCCGGCGCGGGGTCCGGCGCCGCCGCGCCGTGCGGCACACGCAGACCGCCGCGCTGTGCGTCGCCGCGGTCGCCGCGTTCGCGGGTGGTGCGCTGCTCGCGGGTGCGCACCGCGGCGGCCCGGTCGACCCGGCCACGCACGGCGTGACCCAGGGCCCGCTCGTCGAGACCCCCGGCATCCCGCCGTACCGCGAGCTCACCCCGGGCGTGCTGTCCGACGCCGACGAGGGCTGGGTGCTGAGCGTGCACCTCGCCGAGACGTCCGACCCCGAGGGCGTGCGCGACCCGGGCGGCGACGTGGTGCTCCTGACCTCGCCCGAGGGCGACTCCTACCGGGTCCCGGGTGTCCGGGCCGGGTCGCAGCTCGAGGTGCTGGACTGGGACGCCCCCGACGCGACCGCGGTGGTGCGGCGGGTCGTCGACGGGTCCGCGCAGCGTGCGCTGCTCGACCTCGCGGACGGCACGGTCACCGCCGACGCCCGGGGTCTGGCGCCGGACTCCGACTTCGTGGGCCGCGTCGCGGACGGCGAGCTCTGGTTCGACGACGGCTTCGTCGTGCTCGAGGACGACGGCGGCAGCCGGGACGTGTACGACGCGCCGCGTGACAGCCTGCGGCTCGTCGACCCGACCGGTCACCGCATGATCGGCAGCCGCGACGACCTCATGTCCTCCGAGCGTCACTCGTACGACGTCGTGGACCTGGACACCGGCGACGTGGACGGGCCGTACCCGCTGGTCCACGGGGACGAGAACTGCGACGTCGCGGCGTGGCTCGACGCGTCGACGCTGCTGGCGCGCTGCGCCGAGGGCACCGCCTGGGACGCCGGGTTCGACGAGGTCGAGATCGACCTGTCCGGCGACGAGCCGCAGCGGACCGCGGCCGCCGCCGTCGGCCCCCGCGACCCGTACCTGAACTCGCCGCAGTGGCTGTCCGACGGCGTGCTCGTCGGCGACACGTTCCAGCCGGGCGACGTCGAGGCGTGCGGCAGCGCGGGGACGTACCTGCGCGAGCGGGACGGGTCCCTCACCCCGGTCGAGGAGACCCGCAGCGGGCTGTTCCTCGCGACGACGCCGCAGGTCGCGGGCGGGCTCGTGTACGTCAAGGGCGAGCAGGGCTGCAACGGCGAGCAGGCCCCCTCGACGCTGACCGTGCACGACCCGGCCACGGGCGACGCGCGGGCGCTGCTCGGCTTCCCGGTCGACAACCGCGGCGACCGCCCGGGCATGCTCAGCTGGATCGTCGCCCGCTGACCCACCCCCGGGCGCCCCCGACGGGTGGAGAAACGCTCACCACACGAGCGTTTCTCCACCCGTTGCGCCGTCAGGCCGGCCTCAGGCCGCCAGCGGGCAGGCGGGGGAGCAGGGGCGGGGGTGGCCTCGCCAGGCCCGGGCGCGCAGCGCCGTGGCGAGCTGGGCGGCCGTGGCGCAGGGGGTCACGGCCACGTGGCGCCAGCGGTAGCGCAGCGTGGTGTCACCGCTGGTCAGCAGCACGGCGTTGTCGCGCCACACGTCGTCGTCGGTCGCGCCGAAGGGGTGCGCCAGGCTCCCGTCGAGCTCGGCCCGCACCCCGAGCCCGACGTACACGCGGTCCGCGCGGATCCAGCGCCCGTCGACGCGTTCCCACCGCTGCGCCACGCCCCGCGGCAGCCCGTGCGCGCGCTCCACGTCCCGCGTGAACCGGTGCTCGAGCGGTGACTCGACCCCCGCGCGCACCTCGTCGAGCATCGCGAGCAGCAGCGCCCGTCCCGGCAGCCGTCCGCGCCGCCGCGCGTGCGACAGCAGCGCCTCGGGCCGCACGCCGCCGCGCACCGCGTCGCAGATCAGCCCGACGACCGCGTCCGTCACGTCCCGCCGCACGGCTGTCGTCCCGGCCCCGGGTGGGGTGGCCGCGTCGGCGAGCATGTCGAGGACGGCCTCGGCGGGCTCGACGGCGGGCAGGACACCTCCGGACCAGCGGGTGCGTCGCGTGCGGTGGACGACGAGCCCGCGCTGGGCGGTCACGGCGCGCGCGTGCGGCACGACGACGTGCACGACGGGACCCGGGTCGCGCACCACACCGTGGTGGTACGCGGCGGACCGGTGCGTCAGGGCGGCACCCGGCCCTGCGTACAGCAGCGCCGCGCGCGCCCGTTGCCGCCAGCTCGTCGGACCCGACTGCAGCACGACGACGCCGCGGAACGGTCGCTGCCAGTCCCCGGAGGCGACCCGCCGCCGCACGGTCGCGGACGCGTACCCCCAGCCGACGAGCTGTGCGGTGGTGACCACGGCGTCCTGCCGCACGACGGTGCGGCGCACCTCGGGCGCCATGCCCCGCACGGCAGGCAGCCCGGCGACCCGCCCCCCGCGCTCCACGCCCCGACCCTGCCCGACGACACCCCACGCGCGTCGGCCCCATCCACAGCCCCCGGGGACGCCAACGGGTGGAGAAACGCTCACCTGGCGAGCGCTTCTCCACCCATTGAGGGCCCGGACGTCGTCGCGGCCTGGCACGGAGGACCGGAGGCAGACAGCGGGAGGGCCCCGACGCGGTGCGTCGGGGCCCTCCCGCAGGTCCGTCAGGCGGAGGTCAGGCGCAGGTCAGCGCTCGATCTCGCCGCGGATGAACGCCTCGAGCTGGGCACGGCCCTTGCCGTCCTCCATCTGCACCGGCGGCGACTTCATGAAGTACGTCGCGGCGGACAGGATGGGACCGCCGATGCCGCGGTCCTTGGCGATCTTCGCCGCGCGCAGCGCGTCGATGATGATGCCGGCCGAGTTCGGGGAGTCCCACACCTCGAGCTTGTACTCGAGGTTCAGGGGCACCTCGCCGAACGCGCGGCCCTCGAGGCGGACGTACGCCCACTTGCGGTCGTCGAGCCACGCGACGTAGTCCGACGGGCCGATGTGGACGTTGCGGTCCTCCTTCTTGCCGGCCAGCGGGCCGTCCTCGAGGTTCGACGTCACGGCCTGCGTCTTGGAGATCTTCTTGGACTCCAGGCGCTCGCGCTCGAGCATGTTCTTGAAGTCCATGTTGCCGCCGACGTTCAGCTGGTACGTGCGGTCCAGGATGACGCCGCGGTCCTCGAACAGGCGGGCGAGCACGCGGTGCGTGATGGTCGCGCCGACCTGCGACTTGATGTCGTCGCCGACGATCGGGACACCGGCGGCCTCGAACTTCGCGGCCCACTCCGGGTCGGACGCGATGAACACGGGCAGCGCGTTGACGAACGCCACGTTCGCGTCGATGGCGCACTGCGCGTAGAACTTCGCGGCGGCCTCGGACCCGACGGGCAGGTAGCAGATCAGGACGTCGACCTTGTTGTCCTTGAGCGTCTGGACGATGTCGACCGGCTCGGCGTCCGACTCCTCGATGGTCTCGGAGTAGTACTTGCCGAGGCCGTCGAGCGTGTGGCCGCGCTGGACGGTCACGCCGAGCGGCGGGACGTCCGTGATCTTGATGGTGTTGTTCTCCGACGCGACGATCGCCTCGGACAGGTCGAAGCCGACCTTCTTCGCGTCGACGTCGAAGGCAGCGACGAACTCGATGTCCTTGACGTGGTAGTCGCCGAACTGCACGTGCATGAGCCCGGGGACCTTGCCGTCGGCCGGCGTGTCGGCGTAGTAGTGAACGCCCTGGACGAGCGACGCGGCGCAGTTGCCGACGCCGACGATGGCGACGCGGATGGAGGTCATCCTCGCTCCTTCTCGGTGGATCTGGCCGGAGCGGCGTGCTCGCCGTCGGCGGTGGACGTGGCGCCGGCGCGGTGACCGGTGCCGGCGGGACGCGCGCGGCGGACGCCACGCTCGTTGTCGATGAGCCCGTCGAGCCAACGGACCTCGCGCTCGGCCTGCTCCAGGCCGTGGCGCTGCAGCTCGAGCGTGTACTCGTCCATGCGCTCGCGGGTGCGGGCGACGGACTGGCGGATCGTCTCGAGGCGTTCGGTCAGGCGGGTGCGCCGACCTTCGAGGATCCGCAGCCGGGTCTCGGCGTCGGTCTGCGCGAAGAACGCGAACCGCACGTCGAAGTTCTCGTCCTCCCAGGCCGCGGGGCCGGACGTGGCGAGCACCGACTGCAGGTGCTCCTTGCCGTCCGCGGTGATCTGGTAGACGATCCGGGCGCGCTTGCTCCCGACCGCGTGCGGGTCCGCCGGGGACTCGGTCCCCACGATCCAGCCGCGTTCGGCGAGCGACTTCAGGCACGGGTACAGCGACCCGTACGACAACGCCCGGAACGAGCCGAGGACGAGGTTGAGCCGCTTGCGCAGCTCGTACCCGTGCATGGGCGACTCGTGCAGCAGCCCGAGGATCGCCGGCTCGAGCACGTCGGAACGACCGCGCACTCCTGGCACCTCCTCTAGGCTGGGGCTCCCGCTCACGGACGTCCGTCCGATGTATCCGGGGCGATCTACTGAAGCGATGTATCAACTCGATACATCGCGCAGACTATGCCGCGCCGCTCGCCGGACACAAGTCGCCCGCGCCCGGCGCCCCGCGTGACCCGCCCCACACCCCGGCCGCACCCCGGGCCCGCTGCCGCGCGGCCGGCGTGCCGATCCTGTGAAAGGTCCTGGGACGACTCCCGACGAGGCGTCCCACGCCAGGCCTTCTCGCGCATACTGGGCGGCGCGTCCGCTGCGCACCCCGTCGAGCCCCCCGGCCGACGCGCGTCGCCGCAGCGCACGCCCCTCGTCGTCGTCAGGAAGGCATCACGTTGGCCGGCTCCTCCCGCGCGTCCTCCCGGTCGCGCCGCAGCACGCCGCGTGGCTCCCGCGCCCGCTCGACCAGCGCCGGCTCCGCAGGCACCCGCAAGCGCAAGTTCTTCGACTACCCGCGCTCGGGGTACACCGGCCTGCACCGCTGGCTGCCGTCGTGGCGGTTCATGCTGGGCTCGTTCCTCAGCGGCGTGTTCCTGGTCGCCGGTGCCGTCGTCGCCGCCTACGCGACGATCGACGTGCCCAAGCCGGGCGAGGACGTGCAGGCGCAGACGACGACCGTGTACTACGCGGACGGGTCCACCGTCCTGGGCACGTTCGCCGTGCAGAAGCGCGAGATCGTCGAGCTCGACACGCTGCCGGAGTGGGTCGGCAACGCGGTGGTCGCCGCCGAGGACCGCACGTTCTACGACAACAAGGGCGTGTCGCTGACCGGTATGGCGCGCGCGTTCCTCAACAACGTGCGCGGGGGCGACAAGCAGGGTGGCTCGACGCTCACGCAGCAGTACGTCGAGCGGTACTACGTGGACAAGACGACGACGGACTACGTCGGCAAGTTCCGCGAGGTCCTCCTGGCCGTGAAGATCACCAACCAGGAGTCGAAGCCGGAGATCCTCGGCCGCTACCTCAACACCATCTACTTCGGCCGCGACTCGTACGGCATCCAGGCGGCGGCGCAGTCGTACTTCGGCGTCGACGCCAAGGACCTGACGATCTCGCAGGCCGCGATGCTCGCCGCGATCATCCCGTCGCCCAACAACTGGGACCCGGCGGTCCGTCCGCAGCAGGCGCAGGCGCGCTGGCAGATCGTCATCGACCGGATGCTCGAGGACGGCCACATCACCAAGAAGCAGCACGACGAGGCCGCGTTCCCCGAGACGGTCGAGTACGTGCGCTCGTCGAAGTACGAGGGCCCCGACGGTCACCTGCTGAAGATGGTCGAGGACGAGATGGCCGGCGAGGCCATCAACATCTCCAAGGAGAAGCTCGACCGCGGCGGGTACAAGGTCGTCACGACCATCCAGAAGCCCGTGCAGGACCAGCTCCTCACGTCGGTCGGTCGGCTCCTGAAGGGCGAGCTCACCGACGGTGAGACCCCGCCGTCGCCGAACCTGAAGATCGCCGCCTCGTCGGTCGACCCGGCCACGGGCGGCGTCGTCGCGCTGTACGGCGGTCCGGACTTCCTGACCGACCAGATCAACTGGGCGACGTACGGCGACGGCGTCCAGGCCGGCTCGACGTTCAAGCCGTTCACGCTCGTCGCGGCGCTGCAGAGCGGGATCTCGCTGGACAAGCGCTACTCCGGCCGCTCGCCGATGACGCTCGACGGCTGGGGCGACGGCGACAAGCAGGTCACGAACTTCGGCGGGACGTCCTACGGCACGATGGACCTCGTCGACGCGACCGCGGACTCCGTCAACACGGTGTACGCGCAGCTCAACCTCGAGGTCGGGGCCGACAAGACGGCCGCGGTGGCGAACGCGGCGGGCGTCACGACCCCCGTCCAGGACAACCCCGCGAACGTGCTGGGCTCCGCGACCGTGCACCCGCTCGACATGGCGAGCGCGTACGCCACGTTCGCGGCGCAGGGCGTGCACCACGACGCGCACGTCGTCGCGAAGGTCCTCAACGCCAACGGCTCGGTCAACTACGAGACCGACGGCAACCCCGAGCGCCGCTTCGAGCAGGACGTCATGGCGGACGCGACGTACGCCATGACGCAGGTCGTCGAGCGGGGCTCCGGCGAGCCGTACATCAAGCCGCTGGGCGTCCCGGTGGCCGGCAAGACGGGCACCTCGACCGGCAACATCTCGGCGTGGTTCGTGGGGTACACCCCGACGCTCGCGACGTCGGTCGCGCTCAGCCAGGTCGGTGACGACGGCAGGTCGTGGAACAGCATCACGCCGTTCGGGCCGAGCCCGTGGGGCGGCAAGCTCGTCGAGGTGACGGGTGCGTCGATCCCCGCTCACCTGTGGGCCGACTACATGGGCCCGGTGCTGCAGATGGAGCAGTTCGCGAAGGAGCGGGACTTCCCGCCGCGCGCGGACGTGGGCGACAAGCCCACGCAGCGTCCGACGACGACGCCCTCGCCCACCCCGACGCCGACGACCGCGCCGACGACCGAGCCGACGCAGGACGCGACCGCGAAGGTGCCGTACCGACTGCAGGGCAAGACGCAGGGCGACGCGACGGCCGCGCTGCTCGCGGTGGGCCTGGAGCCGGTGATCGTGACCAAGCCGTCCGACGACGTCGCGGCGGGCCGGGTCATCTCGGTCGACCCGGCGGCGGGCACGCGGCTGCCGGTCGGGTCGCAGGTGACGCTCGTCGTCTCGTCTGGCCCGAAGCCCCAGCCGACGAAGAAGCCGGACCCGAAGCCGGACCCGACGCCGACGCAGACGCCTGCCCCGACGGAGGCACCGCCGGCGCAGGAGGAGGAGGGCGGGGGAGACGGTGGGGGTGCGTGACGCCTCGTCGTCCACAGCCCGACGATTTCGCCGCCGCGGAGCCGGGCCGGTAGGCTAGAACATTGCTGTGCCCGCTCACCCCTGCCGCCATCGGCGGGGACGCGGGACGGCGACCGGGTCCGACGAGGACCGGGCCGCCGCAGCGACGCACGAGAACCCTCCTGTCACGGAACGACCGTGACCGCTGAGACCAGAGGAGGTGGGTATGAGCCTGCGTCAGTACGAGATCATGATCATCCTCGACCCCGAGATCGAGGAGCGCACCGTCGCCCCGTCGCTCGACAAGTACCTGACGGTCGTCAAGACCGACGGTGGCTCGGTCGACAAGGTGGACGTCTGGGGTCGCCGCCGCCTGGCGTACGACATCAAGAAGAAGTCCGAGGGCATCTACGCGGTGGTCGACTTCACCGCGGAGCCGGCGACGGCCAAGGAGCTCGACCGTCAGCTCGGCCTCAACGAGGTCGTCCTGCGCACCAAGGTCCTCCGCCGCGAGGCGTGACCTGTGGGTGGGCGCGCCTAGCGTGCTCACCACCTCGAAGGACCTACGTCGAAGCAGTTCGGAATCGAGCGAGGAGCTGGCATGGCTGGTGAGACCGTCATCACGGTGATCGGGAACCTGACCGGGGACCCGGAGCTGCGCTTCACCCCGTCGGGTGCGGCCGTGGCCAACTTCACCGTCGCGTCGACGCCGCGCACGTTCGACCGTCAGAGCAACGAGTGGAAGGACGGCGAGACGCTGTTCCTGCGCTGCTCGATCTGGCGGGAGGCGGCGGAGTCGGTGGCGGAGTCGCTCACCAAGGGCACCCGCGTCATCGTGACCGGTCGCCTCGTCCAGCGCTCGTACGAGACGCGTGAGGGCGAGAAGCGCACGGTCGTCGAGCTGCAGGTCGACGAGGTCGGCCCGTCGCTGCGCTACGCCACGGCCAAGGTCACCCGGACCCAGCGTTCGGGTGGTGGCGGCGGTGGCTTCGGCGGCTACTCCGGTGGCGGCCAGTCGTCCGGCTCGGCCGGCGACGACCCGTGGGCCACGCCCGCTGGCGGCGGCTACTCGGACGAGCCCCCGTTCTGACCGGCCCCGCGGTCCCGCGCGTCTGACGCACGGTCCCGCACGAGGTCCCTCGAACCCCCAGACACCACATCCCCGGGCATGGCAACGCCCGGGGCTCCAGAGACAGGAGCACCGCGATGGCCAAGGCCGTTGTTCGTAAGCCCAAGAAGAAGCAGAACCCGCTCAAGGCAGCCAAGATCGAGGTTGTCGACTACAAGGACACCGCGCTGCTGCGCAAGTTCATCTCCGACCGCGGCAAGATCCGCGCGCGTCGGGTGACCGGTGTGTCCGTGCAGGAGCAGCGCGCGATCGCTCGCGCCGTCAAGAACGCCCGCGAGATGGCTCTCCTGCCGTACTCGTCGTCGGCGCGCTGAGAAGGAGGCCTGACGATGGCGAAGATCATCCTCACGCACGAGGTCACCGGCCTCGGCGCCCCCGGCGACGTGGTCGAGGTCAAGGACGGGTACGCCCGTAACTACCTGATCCCGCGCAACCTTGCCGCCCCCTGGACCAAGGGTGCGGAGAAGGACATCACGGCGATCCGCAAGGCTCGCAAGGCGCGCGAGATCGCCTCGCTCGACGACGCGAAGGCCATCCGCGACTCGCTGCAGTCGAAGCCGGTCGTCGTGTCGGCGAAGGCCGGCGACGCCGGTCGTCTGTTCGGTGCCGTGACGACCGCCGAGATCGCGGACGCGGTCAAGGCGTCGGGCGCCCCGGCGATCGACAAGCGCAAGGTCGAGATCGCGCAGCCGATCAAGGCCCTGGGCGAGTACACCGTCTCGGTCCGCCTCCACCCGGAGGTCGCCGCCACGGTGACCGTCAAGGTCGTGGCTGCCTGAGCTGACGCTCGCCGGAAGGCCCTCGTCCCCGACGGGACGGGGGCCTTCCGCATGCCCACGCACCCACCTGCCCACCGCGCCACCCTCAGCCGCCGAGTGCGGACCGGACGGTCAGGTGCCGGTGACCATCCAGGCGGTGCCGCGCGCGCGGTAGCCGGTGGTCACGGCGCGGGCGAGCATGAAGACGCCGCTGAACGCCGCGGTCAGCCAGAGCAGACCCTGCGCACCGGGTGGGGCGTAGGCGCGGACCGCGAGGGCGAACGGCACGTAGACGACGAGCGTCGCGAGGCCGGCCCACGCGAGGAACCGCCCGTCGCCCGCGCCGATCAGCACGCCGTCGAGCACGAACACCCAGCCGGCGATCGGCATGCACACGCCCGCGACGAGCATCCCGACGACGATCGCGTGGCGCACCTCGTCGTCCGGCGTGAACAGCGGTGCGTACAGCGCGGCTGCACCGCCGAGGGCCGCACCCAGGACGACGCCGGCCCCGACGCCCCACTGCAGGGTCCGGCGCAGGACACCGCGCGTGCGCGGCACGTCACCTGCGCCGAGCGCGTGCCCGACGAGCGCCTGGGCGGCGATCGCGAGGGCGTCGAGCGCGAACGCGGCGAGCCCCCAGACGGAGCTGACGACCTGGTGCCCCGCGAGCGTCACGGCGCCGAGCCCGGTGGCGACCCAGGTGGTGAGCAGGATCGCGCCGCGCAGGGTGGCCGTGCGCGCGAGCAGGGGCAGGCCGTGCCGTGCGCTGGCCCAGATGCCGCCCGCGGCCGGGCGCAGGGACGAGCCGGCGGCACGGGCGCCGCGCACGACGACGAGGGCGAGCACCACGCCCATGCCGAGCTGGGTCAGGGCCGTGCCCGCGCCGGAGCCGGCGATCCCGAGGTGCAGGCCCCACACGAGCGTGACGTTGAGGGCCGTGTTGACGACCGCGCCGACGACCGCGACGCCGAGCGGGGTGCGGGTGTCCTGCAGCCCGCGCAGCGTGCCCGTGGCGGCCAGGACGACGAGCATGCCGACGAGACCGGGCGCGGACCAGCGCAGGTAGGTGACGGCCTGCCGCGCGGTCTCGTCGTCGGCGCCCATGAACCCCACCACCCACGGCGAGGCGAGCCACAGCCCGGCCGCGAGGACGACACCCAGGCCCAGCGCGAGCCACATGCCGTCGACGCCGACCTGCAGCGCACCCGCGTGGTCACCGGCACCGAGGCGGCGGGAGACCGACGCGGTGGTGGCGTAGGCGAGGAACACGCACAGGCCGACGACGGTGAGCAGGATGCTCGACGCGAGCGCGAGCCCGGCGAGCGCGTCGGTGCCGAGGTGCCCGACGACGGCCGAGTCCACGAGGATGAACAGGGGCTCGGCGACGAGCGCGCCGAGCGCCGGGACGGCGAGCGCGAGGATCTGCCGGTCGATGCTGGATGGTTGCTGTCCGTTGGCTGAGATGGCGGTCGCTCCCTGCGGTGTCCACACCGGTTGAACTTCATCTGTGCTCGTCACAGCGGTGTGTCGTCGTGTCGGCCCTCACTGTCCACAGGGCTGTCCACCGCCTGTGCACATCGTCACGCACAGCCTTCCCCAGGCCCGTCCACAGGTTGGTGGTCGCGTTTCCACAGGCTCGTCGCCTGATTCGCGCGACCCGCTGCGCCGCACCTAGTCTCGCGCGAGAACTCCTCCCCGCCCCGCAGGCCGAGCCACGTGTGGGCGGGCGCGTGTAAAACGGATGTTCGACGAGCTCCGTGACGCGGAGAAGGCGAAGGCAGAGAACAAGGTGCGCTGGTGACGATCGACGAGCTCGAGTACGGCATGCCGCCGGAGCCCGACTCCGGACGGCGCGAGTTCGACCGCACCCCGCCGCAGGACCTCGAGGCCGAGCGGTCCGTGCTCGGCGGCATGATGATCTCGAAGGACGCGATCGCCGACGTCATCGAGCAGATCCGCGGCACCGACTTCTACCGCCCCGCGCACGAGACCGTCTACGACGCGATCATCGACCTCTACGGCCGTGGCGAGCCCGCGGACGCGATCACGGTCGCCGACGAGCTCACCAAGCGCGGCGAGCTCGCGCGCATCGGCGGCGCCCCCTACCTGCACACGCTCATCGCGTCCGTGCCCACCGCCGCCAACGCCGGGTACTACGCGCGGATCGTGCGCGAGCGCGCCATCCTGCGCAAGCTCGTCGAGGCCGGCACCCGCATCGTGCAGCTCGGCTACGGGACCGACGGCGGCGACGTCGACGAGCTCGTCAACACCGCCCAGGCCGAGGTGTACGCCGTCACCGAGCGGCGCTCGTCGGAGGACTACCTGCCGCTCGCGGAGATCATCGGCGGGACCGTCGACGAGATCGAGGCCGCCGGTCACCGCGGGGAGGGGATGATCGGCGTCCCCACCGGCTTCTCCGACCTCGACCGTCTGACCAACGGCCTGCACCCGGGCCAGATGATCGTCGTCGCCGCCCGTCCGGCGATCGGCAAGGCCCTGGCGCTCGACACCCCGCTGCCCACCCCCACGGGCTGGACGACGATGGGGGAGGTCCGGGTCGGCGACCAGCTCCTTGCCGCTGACGGCACCCCGACGACCGTCGTCGCAGCTACGGACGTCATGGTGGACCGCCCCTGCTACCGGGTCTCGTTCGACGACGGGACGACGATCGTCGCGGACGCCCAGCACCAGTGGGCGACCCGCACGCGGGCCGACCGACGCCAGCGGGACGGCGGGATGCCGAGCATCTGGACCACCGAGGAGATCCACGGCACGGTGCGGTGCGCGACGGCCGACCGGCGCGCGAACCACTCGGTCGAGACCGCGCGCCCGCTGCGCCTCCCGGACGCCGACCTCCTCGTCGACCCCTACCTGCTGGGCGTCTGGCTCGGCGACGGCCACTCCGCGTCCGCGCGCTTCACCAGCGCCGACCCCGAGATCGCCATGCACATCGAGGGCCGCGGCTACGAGCTGCGCTCGGCGCCGACGAGCGGCCCCGCCCGCCTCTACACCGTGTCCTTGCCCAAGGACGACGTCGAGCCCCGCGCCTGCGAGGTCTGCGGCACGACATACGTGAACCCGCGTCGCCAGGTCCGGACGTGTGGCAAGTCGTGCGGGGGGAAGGTCAAGGTGTTGCGCGTCGGGGCGCCCGCCCCGACGTGCCCGGACTGCGGACGCGAGACGTCCGGCCTGCGGCGCTGCCAGGAGTGCCACTCCGCCCACGGCACGGTCCAGGCTCGGCTCCGGACGCTCGGCGTGCTCGGCAACAAGCACATCCCGGCTGCCTACCTGAGGGCGAGCGAGCGGCAGCGGCGGGACCTGCTCGCCGGGCTGCTCGACACCGACGGGACCGTGAACCCCACGGGCAGCCCGCAGATCACGCTGACCGACGAGCGCCTCGCGTGCGACGTCCGCGAGCTCGTGCACTCGCTCGGCTACCGCACGGGGTGGTCGACGCGCACCGTGGCCGGACGCTCCGCAGCGACGTCGACCGCCTTCACCATCACGTTCACGACCGACGACGAGGTCTTCGGCCTCGAACGCAAGAAGCTCGTGCACAAGGAACGCCGTCGTCGCTCGACACCCCGCCTGTGGCAGCGGTTCATCGTGTCGGTCGAGCCGGTCGAGTCCGTGCCGGTCCGATGCGTCGAGATCGCCCACCCCTCGCACTTGTACCTCGCGAGCGAGGCGATGGTTCCGACGCACAACTCGACGCTCGGCATCGACGTCGTCCGGTCGGCTGCGATCAAGCACAACCAGGCCGCGGTGGTGTTCTCGCTCGAGATGAGTCGCAACGAGATCGTCATGCGACTGCTCTCCGCCGAGGCGCGCGTGCACCTGCAGAAGCTGCGCACGGGGCAGATGGGTGAGGACGACTGGGCGAAGATCGCGCAGACCATGGGCAAGGTCTCGGGCGCGCCGCTGTTCATCGACGACTCGCCCAACATGTCGCTCATGGAGATCCGCGCCAAGTGCCGGCGCCTCAAGCAGCGTCACGACCTCAAGCTCGTCGTGATCGACTACCTGCAGCTCATGACGTCCGGGAAGCGCGTCGAGTCGCGTCAGCAGGAGGTCTCCGAGTTCTCGCGTGCGCTCAAGCTGCTCGCCAAGGAGCTCGAGGTCCCGGTCATCGCGATCTCGCAGCTGAACCGAGGCCCGGAGCAGCGCACGGACAAGAAGCCGCAGATGAGCGACCTGCGCGAGTCCGGCTGCCTCACCGAGGACACGCGCGTCCTGCGCGCGGACACCGGCGCGGAGACGACGCTCGGCGAGCTCTACGCGTTGCGCGCGACGGACGTTCCGGTCTGGGCGCTCGACGAGCGACTGCAGTACGTCCGCCGCCACCTCACCCATGTGTTCCCGACGGGCGTGAAGCCGACCTACCGGCTGCGCCTCGCCTCGGGTAAGGAGGTCACGGCGACCGCCAACCACCCCTTCCTGACCTACGAGGGCTGGACCCCGCTCGGTGAGCTCGAGCCGGGCACTCGCATCGGCGTCCCGCGGCACGTCCCGGGTCCGGAGCTCACTGCAGCCTGGGACGACCGCGACGTCGTCATGCTCGCGCGCATGATCGCCGGGCGGACTGCCCCGCACGCGGCGGCCTGGGCCGACGAGGTGTGGGCACAGCTCGGTGAGTCGATGCCGGCGTCGCTGTTCCACCTGCCCAAGCAGCAGATCGCGCTCTTCCTGCGGACGCTCCTCACGGAGAACGGCCGGGTCGAGCTGGAACGGTCGAGCGGCCGCGTGTCGCTGCGCGCGAGCGGGCGCTCCGTCCTCGACGGCGTCAGCCGTCTGCTGCTGCGGTTCGGCATCTCGACCCGGGTCCGCCGGTCCGCGGACGGTGTTGTGCTGGAGGTCGTCGAGAAGGACGACCTCCGGCGCCTCCTGCAAGAGATCGGGATCGAGGGCCGCCACGCAGGCGCGGCTCGAACCCTGCTCACGCGTGTCCGGGAGCGAGGCATCGACACGGCCACCGAGCCGGTCCGGCTCTGGGACGAGGTCCGCACCGTCCTGACCGCAGCGGCCGTGCGATCACAGGGTGAGGGTCGTGCGCCGCTCGCCCAGGTCGTCGACGTTCTCGACCGCGTCGAGATGCAGGTCGACGCCGTCAACGACCTTCTGTGGGACGAGGTCGTCGCGATCGAGCCGATGGGGGACAAGCAGGTGTTCGACGCCACCGTCGTCGGGACCCACAACTTCATCGCCAACGGCATCGCCGTCCACAACAGCATCGAGCAGGACGCGGACATGGTGATCCTGCTGCACCGTGAGGACGCCTACGAGAAGGAGTCTCCGCGCGCGGGCGAAGCGGACCTGATCGTCGCCAAGCACCGAAACGGCCCGACCGACACCATCACCGTCGCGTTCCAGGGTCACTTCAGCCGCTTCGTCGACATGCAGGCCTGACCCGGGCGTCTCCCGCCAGCTGTGTCTCCCGCCAGCCTAGGTCGCCCGCAACTGGGCCGACCCCGAACACCCACTGTCGAGATGCAAGATGGTTTGAGATTGAGGCGCGGATACTTCAAGTACGTTCGGCGTCAAGTTCGCTACCTGCCACTGCAGCCCCGACGGCGTTAGTCGCGAGGAGGTTCAGCGGGCGGCGTCGAGGAGGCTCGCGGCGACGTCGTCGAGGGCTCCGGGCACGAGAGAGTAGTACGCCCATCGTCCGCGCTGCTCGCGGGTGAGCAGGCCGGCGTCGACGAGGATCTTGAGGTGGTGGCTGACGGTCGGCTGGGCGAGGCCGACGGGCTCGGTCAGGTCGCACACGCACGCCTCGCGGTCCTGGTGCGCGGCGACGATCGAGAGCAGCTGGACGCGGGTGGGGTCGCTGAGCGCCTTGAACATCCGCGCGAGCTCGCGTGCCGTCTCGGGCTCGGCCGCTGCCCGGGTCGGTGGTGCGCAGCACGTGCCGGTCGACGGCGGCGTGGCGAGCGGCAGCGGTGTGGCGGTCATGGCAGCCATCTTGCCACGCATCGACGGTTGTGGATACGTTGCTCGGCGTCACCTATCGACGTACTTCAATGCGAGGAGTGGTCATGGCCGAGGTCGTGCGTGAGGAGCTGCCGGTCGTCGTGATCGGTGCCGGGCCGGTGGGGTTGGCGGCGGCGGCGCACCTGCTGGAGCGAGGGCTGGAGCCGCTGGTGCTCGAGGCGGGCGAGCGTGCGGGGGCGGCGGTCGCGTCGTGGGGGCACGTGCGGTTGTTCTCGCCGTGGCGCTATGACATCGACGCGGCCGCGCGTCGGCTGCTGGAGCCGACGGGGTGGGTCGCGCCGGACGCGGACGCGCTGCCGACGGGTGCGGACCTCGCGCGCGACTACCTGGCTCCGCTGGCGGCGACGCGCGCGATCGCCTCGCGGCTGCGCACGGGTACCCGGGTGCTGGCGGTGGCGCGTGACGGCGCGGACAAGACCCGCACCCTGGGCCGGGCGCGTCGCGGGTACCGGGTGCGGGCCCTGACCCCGGACGGGCAGGTGCAGGACGTGCTGGCGCGCGCGGTGATCGACGCGTCCGGCACGTACGCGACGTCGAACCCGCTGGGTGCCAGCGGCCTGCCGGCGGTCGGGGAGCGGGAGGCGGCGGCCTTCGTGACCGGGCCGCTGCCGGACGTGCTCGGTGCGCAGCGGGAGCGGTTCGCCGGGCGGCACACCCTGGTGGTCGGGATGGGGCACTCGGCGGCGAACACCCTGCTGAGCCTGGTCGAGCTGGCCGAGTCCGCGCCGGGTACGACGATCACGTGGGCGATCCGCGCCGGCTCGGCACGGCGGCTGTTCGGCGGGGGCGCGGCCGACGAGCTGCCCGCCCGCGGGCTGCTCGGCACCCGGCTGAAGGACGCCGTGGACGCCGGCCGGCTGACGCTGGTGACCCGGGTGTCGATCGAGCAGCTCGTGCCGACCGGGGACAGCGTGCGGGTGCTGGGCCACGCGCGCGAGGAGGCGCTGGACCTGCAGGTGCACGCGATCGTGAACGCGACCGGGTTCCGTCCCGACCTGGACATGCTGCGCGAGGTGCGCCTCGACCTGGACCCGGTGGTGGAGTCCCCGGCCCGGCTGGCCGAGCTGATCGACCCGAACTTCCACTCCTGCGGGACGGTGCCCCCGCACGGGGAGACGATGCTGTCCCACCCGGACGACGGGTTCTACCTGGTCGGGATGAAGTCCTACGGGCGCGCCCCGACGTTCCTGCTCGCCACCGGGTACGAGCAGGTCCGCTCGATCGCCGCGGCCCTGGCCGGCGACCGCGCCGGCGCGGACGCGGTCGAGCTCGAGCTGCCCGAGACCGGGGTGTGCTCGACCGACCTCGACGCCGACGGCGGCTCGTGCTGCGGCAGCGCACCCGAGCCGCAGCTGGTCACCCTGGGGGTCGGGGCGCCGGCGAGCATCGGCTTCGCCACCGGCGTCGTGCACGGCCGCTCGGGCGACCAGCCGGCGACCGGCACCGCGTGAACGTGCAGGTGCGCGCCGCGACCAGTGGCGACGTCGCAGGGCTCGCGCGGATCTACGACCACTACGTGGCCACGTCGACCGCGACGTTCGAGCTCGACCCGCCCGGCGAACCGGTGTGGCGGGACAAGCTCGACGCCGTCACCGGCGCGGGGTGGCCGTTCGAGGTCGCGCTGCTGGACGGGCAGGTCGCGGGGTTCGCGTACGTCGGTCCGTGGCGGCCGCGGCCGGCGTACGCGCACACGGTCGAGGACACGATCTACCTCGACCCGGCGGCGACCGGGCGGGGCATCGGCACCCGCCTGCTCGCCTCCGTCCTCGAGCAGGCCGCGGTGGCCGGCGCCCGGGAGGTGATCGCGGTGGTCGCGGACGGGGACACCGCGGCCTCGCTGGCGCTGCACCGGCGCGCCGGGTTCGACCCGGCGGGGCGCCTGAAGCGGGTGGGTCGCAAGTTCGACCGGTGGCTGGGCACGACGCTGCTGCAGAAGACCCTGGCCGGCGGGTGAACGGCCACGACGGCCCGGACGCCGCAGCGTCCGGGCCGTCGTCGCAGGCGCGGTCAGGCGTTGACCGGCTGGACGCCGAGCTCAGTGAGCAGGGTCAGGATGCGGGTGCGGATCTCGTCGCGGATCGGACGGACGGCCTCGACGCCCTGACCGGCGGGGTCCTCGAGCTTCCAGTCCTCGTAGCGCTTGCCGGGGTAGAACGGGCACGCGTCGCCGCAGCCCATGGTGACCACGACGTCGGAAGCCTGCACGGCCTCGGTGGTCAGGACCTTCGGCTTCTCCGCGCGGATGTCGATGCACTCCTCGAGCATCGCCTCCACGGCTGCGGGGTTGATCTGGTCGGCGGGCATCGACCCGGCCGAGCGGACCTCCACGGCCCCGCCGGACAGGTGCCGCAGCCACCCGGCGGCCATCTGCGAGCGGCCAGCGTTGTGCACGCAGACGAACAGCACGCTGGGCTTGGTGGTCGCGCCGTCGGCCGTGGTCTCGGTGGCGGTGTCGGTCATCAGGCGTGCTCCTCGGGTCGGTCGGTGGTGGACGGCAGCAGGTCGGCGAGCAGGGCGCGCACGCGCGCGTCGATGTCGTCGCGGATGGCCGCGACACCTTCAGGGGAGGCCAGGGCGGGGTCGCCGACGACCCAGTCCTCGTAGCGCTTGCCGGGCAGGATCGGGCAGGTGTCGCCGCAGCCCATGGTGATCACGACGTCCGCGGCGCGGACGGCGTCGTCGGTCAGCGGCTTGGGGAACACCGCCTCGGCGTCGGTGCCGAGCTCGGCGAGCAGCGGGCGGACGGTGGCGTGCACGGCCGCAGCCGGGGCGGACCCGGCGGAGCGGGCGATGACGGTGTCGCCGGCGTAGTGGCGCAGCAGGGCCGCGGCGAGCTGGGAGCGGCCGGCGTTGGCGACGCAGACGAACAGCACCTGCGGCACGTGCCCGCCCGGGGTGGCGGCGCGGGTGATGTCGGCCAGGCGCTGGGCGGCGAACCGCTGCGCCGTGGGCACCAGGTGCGCGGTGGTGCCGGCGCCGCGGGCCAGCGCGGCGTAGGACTCGCGCACGGTGCGCAGCACCAGGTCCGGGCGCAGGTCGGGGAACCGGGGCGCGAGGTCGTCCGCGACCCGGGTCAGGGTGGCGTCGACGTCGCCGAGGCCGGTCAGCGGGCGGGCGCGGTGGTGGGCGGCGTCCAGCGCGGCGGGGGCGAAGGAGTCCAGCAGGGCGGTGACCGCACCGCGCACGTCGGGGGCGACGCGGTACCGGACCCAGGTGCCGCGCCGCTGCGAGGTCAGCACGCCGACGTCCTTGAGGACCTTGAGGTGGTGGGAGACGGTCGGCTGGGAGACGTCGGCGACGGTGGCGATGTCGCACACGCACGCCTCACCGGTGGAGCTGGTGGTGATGAACGACAGCATCCGCAGCCGCAGCGGGTCGGCCAGCGCCTTGAGCATGGTCGCGACCTGGGCGGCGGCCTGCGCGCCCATCGCGTGCGCCTCGGGTGTGGGGGCGCAGTCCGAGCCGGTCGGCGCCGGCCGTTCGGGGGACAGGGTGCTCACGAGCGGACCTCCTGGCCGTGCGGGGTGGCGTAGGGGTCGGTGGCGAACCACCGGCGTGCCGCCCACAGGGAGACGTAGACGAGGCCGACGAGGACGGGGACCTCGATGAGCGGTCCGACGACACCGGCCAGCGCCTGCCCGGAGGTGGCGCCGAAGGTGCCGATCGCGACCGCGATGGCGAGCTCGAAGTTGTTGCCGGCGGCGGTGAACGCCAGCGTCGTCGAGCGGGCGTAGCCCAGGCGCAGTGCCTTGCCGGTGGCCAGGCCGACGCCCCACATCACGGCGAAGTAGACCAGCAGCGGCAGGGCGATGCGGGCGACGTCGAGGGGGTTGCGGGTCACGGCGTCGCCCTGCAGGGCGAACAGCAGCACGATCGTGAACAGCAGCCCGTACAGCGCCCACGGCCCGATCCGCGGCACGAACCGCGACTCGTACCAGTCTCGGCCCCGGGTGCGCTCGCCGATCGCGCGCGAGGCGAACCCGGCGGCCAGCGGGACGCCGAGGAAGACCAGCACGTTGAGCGCGATCTGCCCGACCGAGACGTCCAGGCCCTGGGTGTCCAGGCCGAGCCAGCCCGGCAGGACGCTGAGGTAGAACCAGCCGAGCACGGAGAACGCCACGACCTGGAAGACGGAGTTGATCGCGACCAGGACGGCCGCGGCCTCCCGGTCCCCGCAGGCCAGGTCGTTCCAGATCACGACCATCGCGATGCACCGGGCCAGGCCCACGATGATCAGGCCGGTGCGGTACCAGGGCAGGTCGGGCAGGAAGACCCACGCCAGGGCGAACATCAGCGCCGGCCCGAGGACCCAGTTCAGCGCGAGCGAGCTGACCAGCAGCCGCTTGTCGCCGGTGACCGCGCTGACGCGGTCGTAGCGGACCTTGGCCAGCACCGGGTACATCATCACCAGCAGCCCGAGCCCGATCGGCAGCGAGATCCCGCCGACCTCCAGGTGCGCGAGCGCGTCGGCGAGCGACGGCACGAACCGGCCGAGCGCGAGGCCGGCGAGCATCGCCGCCCCGATCCAGGCCGGCAGCCACCGGTCCAGGGTGGACAGGCGCCGGGTGGCGAGCTGCTGGGGTGCGGGCAAGGTCTGAGCCACGGGCGAGGTCCTTCGTCTGGGAGGGGCGTGCTCAGGTGAGCAGGTCGTCGATCTCGGCGGCGATGACCTGGCGCGGCTTGGCGCCGATCAGCGACTTCACCGGTGCCCCGTCGACGTAGAAGCTCAGCGTCGGGATGGACACCACGCCGGCGGCGGTGACGGTCTGCGGGTTGGCGTCGGCGTCGAGCTTGACGATCTTCACGCGGCCCGCGTAGTCCTCGGCCAGCTGCTCGAGCACTGGGGCGACCTGGCGGCACGGGCCGCACCAGGTGGCCCAGAAGTCGACGATCACCGGGACCTCGGAGCGCAGCACCTCGGCCTCGAAGGTGGCGTCGGTGACGGTGGTGGTGGGCATCAGACCTCCTGCAGCTGGTGGGCGACGCCGGGGGCGACGGGGCCGGCGGTGCCGACGTCGCCGAGCCCGGTCAGGTAGTGCTGGGCGTCCAAGGCCGCGGCCGCGCCGGACCCGGCGGCGGTGATGGCCTGGCGGTAGGTGTGGTCGACGACGTCGCCGCAGGCGAACACCCCGGGCAGGTTCGTCAGGGTGGTGCGGCCCTGCACCCGCACGTACCCGTTCTCGTCCAGGTCGACCTGCCCGGTCAGCAGCTCGCTGCGCGGCACGTGCCCGATCGCGACGAACACCCCGGCGGCCGGGTGCTCGCGGGTGGCGCCGGTGACGGTGTCGCGCAGCCTCAGAGCGGTGACCTTGTCCTCGCCGTGGATCGCGACGACCTCGCTGTTCCACGCGAACGCGATCTTGGGGTTCGCCGCGGCGCGGTCGGCCATGATCTTCGAGGCCCGCAGCGCGTCGCGGCGGTGCACCAGGGTCACCTTCGAGGCGAACCGGGTCAGGAACGTGGCCTCCTCGACCGCGGAGTCCCCACCGCCGACCACCACGACCTCCTGCCCGCGGAAGAAGAACCCGTCGCACGTCGCGCACCAGGACACCCCGCGCCCCGACAGCCGCTTCTCGTCGACCAGGCCCAGCTCGCGGTACGCCGAGCCGGTGGCCAGCACGACCGCCCGCGCGGTGAACACCTCACCGCCGGCCGTGGTCACCCGCTTCATCGGCCCGGTCAGGTCCAGGGCGGTTACGTCGTCCAGGAGCACCTGCGCCCCGAACTTCTCGGCCTGCGCGCGCAGCTTGTCCATCAGCTCCGGGCCCTGGATGCCCTCGGGGAAGCCGGGGAAGTTCTCCACCTCCGTGGTGTTCACCAGCGCACCGCCGGCGGTCACCGACCCCGCGACGATCAGCGGGGACAAACCGGCCCGGGCGGCGTAGATCCCCGCGGCGTACCCGGCGGGGCCCGATCCGACGATCACGACTTCACGCTGCATCGACATGTCTCTATATTGACAGACGTGAACACAACACGGAACCAGGCAGAGGCGAACGTCCGGCGAACGGTGCTGTTCGTCTGTGCGCACAACGCCGGTCGCTCCCAGCTCGCTGCCGGCCTCGCCGCCGCCCGGGCGGGCGACACGGTCCGGGTGCTGTCGGCGGGCACGAATCCGGGCGAGAGGGCCGACGCAACGGTCCTCGCGTCACTAGCCGAGCTCGGGATCGACCGCAGCGACCAGATCCCGCAGCCCGTCACACCTGAGCTCATCGCCCAGGCCGACGTCGTGATCGCTCTCAAGCCGAACCTGGCCCTGCCCGCGCATCCCCACGTCGAGACCTGGCCGCTACCCGACCCCGAGGGATGGGACCTCGAGGGCATCCGACCGCTGCGCAATCACCTCGACCACAGGATCGAGGACCTGCTGACAGAGATCGTTCCCTGAGATGCCGGAGCAAAACCGCCATTCGCACGAACGGCAGGAGGCGGTCGTACCTTGACCGGGCGGAGGCGGCCAGCCCTCAGCAGGCAAGGTACGACGCTCAGCGGCAGTCAATCTGTCGTGCATCTCGACACCCACACAGCACAGCAACCTGACCCGTCGACCACGGCAGGGTCCGCAGCGGTCGGTGCACGTTCAGGCGCGGGACGAGGGTCGCTCTGCCAACGCATCTCGCTTCAGCCGCACACCCGCCGCCGGGCCTACGGCGGATTCAACTGGTCGTCGCAACACCTTGATCCCGGAGGTGTGTCGTGGCGAAGGCGGACTGGCGGAAGAAGACGAGCGATGTTCCCGAGGGCCTGCGCCGGCAGTGGCGGGCTGACCGCGCGTTGCGCCCGGCGATGCGCTCGCCCGGTCGGCCGGACCCGTCGCGGGTGGTGCAGCGTCAGTTCTGGCGGCTGATCGCGACGGGGGTCACGACGGTGGAGGCGTCGTTGACGGTCGGCGTGTCATGGCCGGTGGGCACCCGCTGGTTTCGACACGCTGGCGGCATGCCGCCGATCTCGCTGGCCGAGCCCACGGGCCGCTACCTGACGTTCGAAGAGCGTGAGGAGATCGCGCTGTGCCAGGTGATGGGCTACGGGGTGCGGGAGACCGCCGCCCACCTGGGACGATCCCCGTCGACGATCTCCCGGGAGCTACGCCGCAACGCTGCGACCCGTTCCGGGAGACGGGAGTACCGGGCCACGGTCGCTCAGTGGAAGGCGCAGGAGGCCGCCAAGCGTCCCAAGGTCGCCAAGCTCGCCGTCAACGACAGGCTGCGCGAGTACGTCCAGGAGCGCCTGGACGGCACCGTGCGACGCTCCGACGGGACGGTCGTGGCGGGACCTGACACGCCCGGATGGAAGGGTCGAAAGATGAAGCCCCGCCGGGCGGACCGGCGTTGGGCGACGGCCTGGAGCCCGCAGCAGATCAGCAACCGGCTGCGGCTGGAGTTCCCCGATGATGAGTCCATGCGGATCAGCCACGAGGCGATCTACCAGGCGTTGTTCATCGAGGGGCGCGGTGCGCTCAAGCGTGAGCTCGTCGCGTGCCTGCGCACCGGACGGGCGCTGCGCGAACCGCGCGCCCGCACCCGCAACAAGCCGCAGGGGCACGTCACCGCCGACGTGGTGTTGTCGCAGCGGCCCGCCGAGGCCGCCGACCGGGCGGTGCCCGGGCACTGGGAAGGCGACCTGATCATCGGGACCGGCCGCTCCGCGATCGGCACGCTCGTCGAGCGCGCCAGCCGCGCCACGATCCTGGTGCACCTGCCACGCCTGGAGGGCTGGGGAGAGGAGCCCGTCGTGAAGAACGGCACCTCGCTCGGCGGGTACGGGGCCCTCGCGATGAACGCCGCGCTGACCGCGTCCATCACCACCCTGCCCGTGCAGCTGCGTCAGACGCTGACGTGGGACCGCGGCAAGGAGCTGTCCGGACATGTCGACCTGACGCTCGCCACGGGCACGAAGGTCTACTTCGCCGACCCGCACTCGCCCTGGCAGCGCCCCACGAACGAGAACACCAACGGGCTGCTTCGCCAGTACTTCCCCAAGGGCACCGACCTGTCGCGCTGGAGCGCGGGCGACCTCGAAGCCGTCGCGCTGACCCTCAACAACCGCCCCCGCAAGGTCCTCGGCTGGCGCACCCCCGCCGAGGTCCTCGCAGAGCAACTACGCTCCCTCGAACAGGCCGGTGTTGCAACGACCGGTTGAACCCGCCTACGGTGTGACGCGCGCCCACGCGGCGCGCCGGCTGAACCGGAGGCGCGAGTGCTGATCCGACCTGAACGTCCCGACGATGTCGACGCCATCGACCGGTTGACCACCGCCGCCTTCGAGCCGCAGTGGTTCAGCGACGGTTCCGAGGCGGCGATCATCCGGTCGCTGCGGGAGTCGGGGGACCTGACGCTCTCGTTGGTGGCGGAGGATGACGGCGAGGTCATCGGTCATGTCGCGCTCTCGCCGGTGACGGTCGACGGGTCGCACGGCGGCTGGTTCGGGCTCGGGCCGATCTCGGTCCGCCTCGACCGGCAACGGCGGGGTGTCGGTCGCGCACTGGTCGCTGAGGCGCTGGACCGGCTGCGATGCCAGGGAGCGCGGGGTTGCGCGTTGATCGGCGATCCGGCCATCTATGGCCGGATGGGCTTCACCGGTGGGGGCGGGCTCTCCCACCTGGAGCTGGACCGGTCCCTGGTCCAGCAGGTCACCTTCTCGGGTCCTGCGCCGCGGGGTGAGCTGCGGTTCGCTGCAGCGTTCGCAGCTGCGGGTCACTGAGGGAGGCTGGCGTCCCGGGCGGCGTTGCGCTCCGGCTGCCACGGGTGGAGGGTGGCCGCCTGACGTGTCGACGAGGACGGGGGCCCTCGATGAGCATCGTGCGCACGCTCGCGGCAGTGGCGGTGGGGGCCGTGGTGGCCGCCGGTCTGACCGTGGCCGGGTCGCCACCCGCGACCGCCGCGGTCCCGGCGGGGTTCACCGACTCGCTCGTCGCGAGCGTGCCGAACCCGTCCGCGATCGCGTTCACGGCGGACGGACGGATGCTCGTGACGCAGCAGTCGGGGCGTCTGCGGGTCCGCACGGCGGCGGGCACGCTGCTGGCGACGCCGGCGCTGGACCTGTCGAGCCGCATCTGCACGAACTCGGAGCGCGGCCTGCTGGGCGTCGCGACGGACCCGGACCCGGCGACGCGGGCGATCTACGTGTTCTACACGGTGCGCACGGGTTCGTCGTGCCCGACGAGCCAGGGTGGGACCCCTGCTGGCGCGCCGGTCAACCGGGTGTCGCGGTTCGTGCTCGGCGAGGACAACGTGGTCGACCCCGCGAGCGAGACCGTCCTGCTCGACGGGATCGCGTCCCCGGCTGGGAACCACAACGCGGGCGACGTGCACGTCGGCAAGGACGGGTACCTGTACGTCTCGACGGGTGACGGCGGTTGCGACTACAAGGGCGACAGCGGCTGCGGCGGCAACAACGACGCGTCGCGTGACCGCAACGTGCTGAACGGCAAGATCCTGCGCGTCGTCCGGACCACGGGTGCACCCGCACCGGGCAACCCGTTCCTCGGTACGGGGACGGCGAGCTGCCGGCTCGCACCGGCGGCGTCCGGGACGGTGTGCCGTGAGACGTTCGCGTGGGGTCTGCGCAACCCGTTCCGGTTCGCGTTCGACCCGAACGCGAGCGGCACGGTGTTCCGCGTCAACGACGTCGGGCAGAACGTGTGGGAGGAGATCGACCAGGGCACGTCGGGAGCGGACTACGGGTGGCCGGTGCGCGAGGGGCACTGCGCGCAGACGGGCTCGGCGACGAGCTGCGGTGGCGCGCTCCCGGCCGGGATGACGAACCCGATCCACGACTACGGCCGCAGCACGGGCTGCGGGTCGATCACGGGCGGCGCGTTCGTCCCTGACGGTGTCTGGCCGGCGGCGTACGAGGACGGGTACCTGTTCTCGGACTACAACTGCGGCAAGCTGATGATGCTCAAGGGCGGGACGCGCACGGACGTCTCGACGGGCCTCGGCGCGGCGGTGCACCTGGAGTTCGGGCCGTGGTCCGGGAGCCAGGCGCTGTACTACACGACGTACGCGAACGGCGGCGAGGTCCGCCGGCTCGCCTACACGGGCACGGCGAACCGCCCGCCGACGGCGTCGCTGACCGCGTCCCCGACGAGCGGCGCGGCGCCGCTGACCACGACGCTCGACGGGCGCGGCAGCAGCGACCCGGACGGCGGCACCCTGACGTACCTGTGGCAGTTCGGCGACGGGACGGCCGACGCGACGACGACGAGCCCGACGGTCCAGCACACGTACGCGGCGGGCACGTGGACCGCGACGCTTCGCGTGCGTGACCCGCAGGGGGCGACGTCGGCCGCGGTGACGACGCGGATCAGCTCGGGCAACAGCGCGCGGACGGCGCAGATCACGTCGCCTGCCGCGGGGGCGACGTTCGTCGTCGGGCAGTCGTACACGCTGAGCGGGTCGGCGACCGACGCGCAGGACGGCACGCTGCCCGGCTCGCGCTTGTCGTGGACGGTCGTGCGCGTGCACGACCAGCACACCCACCCGTTCCTCGGGCCGGTGACGGGGACGTCGGTGTCGTTCGAGGCGCCCGGACCGGAGGACCTGGCCGCCGCCGCGAACAGCCACCTGCGCATCACGTTGACCGCGACGGACTCCCAGGGTGCGACGACGACGGTCACCCGCGACTTCCTGCCGCAGGAGATCGCCGTGACGCTCGCGACCTCGCCCACCGGCCGCACCCTCACGGTCAACGGCGAGACGGTCACGGGTCCGACGACGGTGACCTCGTGGGCGGGCTTCGACCTGCGGCTCGCGGTGCCGTCGCAACGTGACGCGCAGGGTCGCACGTACGAGCTCGACGGGTGGTCGGACGGCTCGACGGCGTCGAGCCGCACCTGGCGGACCCCGACGACGGCGACGACGCTGACGGCGACGCTCGGGCTGCGCGGCCTGCGCGCGGTCTACTTCGACAACAGCGACCTCACGGGCACCTCGGTCTCGCGCATCGACCCGGCCGTCGCGTTCGACTGGGGACTCGCGGCGCCGGTGAGCGGCATCGGGGCGGACACGTTCTCCGTGCGCTGGAGCGGGTCGGTCGTGCCGCGGTACTCGCAGACGTACACATTCGCGACGACGTCCGACGACGGCGTGCGGCTGTGGGTCGACGGTCGGCTCGTGATCGACGCGTGGACGAGGCACGCCCGCCGGGTCGACACCGGGACGGTCGCGCTCACCGCGGGGCAGGCGGTGCCGATCGTCGTGGAGTACTTCGACGGTACGCGGCACGCGGTCGCGGAGCTCCGCTGGTCGAGCACGTCGCAGGCGGCGGAGATCGTCCCGACGACCCGCCTGCACCCGTAGCGAGGTGTACTCCGCAGCACTGCACGAGAGTCGTCGTCGCAGCCGCGTGCTGAGCAGCCGAAATACCTGGTCAGCCCAGGTGGCGGGTCGGCAGACTCGGCACGTGACGAACCGGAGCTGGCGCGTCCTGCGCGCCCCCGAACCACCCACCGACCTCGACCACCCCGACGCGTGGGCGCTGCACGCGTTCAGCGACGTCGAGCGCGAGCGCGAGGCCGCCGTGTGGGGCTGGACCGACCAGTGGGCGCCGCCCTCGGTCATGCACGGCGTGGTCCGGCACCAGGAGTACGACCGCAAGCAGATGCTCCTGGTGGTGCGCGCCTCGCACCCGGAGGGCGTCGCGCCGGAGCCGGCTGACGTCGTCGGGGTCGCGCTCGTCGTCGTCGGGCGCGAGGCCAACACGCACCTGCTCTGGGCCGGGCCGCTGGCCGTGCGTCCGGCGTACGTCCACGACGGCGTCCACGACGTGCTGCTCGCCGCGGTCGAGGACGAGGCCGCAGCGCTCGGCTGCACGACGGTCGTCTTCACGGCACCGCACGCCCCGGAGCCGCCCGCGGGGCCGGGTGCGCTCGAGCCCCGCACGGGTGCGGGGCGCGTGCCGGCCGACGCGACCGAGGCGGTCGTCGCGCGCGAGCGCGGCTACGTGCTCGAGCAGGTCGGCCGCCACTCCACGCTGTACCTGCCGGTCCCGGCGCCGGTGCTCGACCGGCTCGGCGGCGACGCCACCGCCGCGGCCGGCGACGCCTACCGGGTCCTCACGTGGCGCGACGAGGTCCCCGAGGACCGTCTCGACGACCTCGCGCGGTTGTGGACCCGCATGAGCACGGACGTGCCGCTCGGCGAGGTCGCCTACGACGAGGAGACGTGGGACGCCGAGCGCGTGCGCAGCCACTTGGTGGACCTCGCAGGCCGGCAGCAGCACGTGCTGCTCACGGTGGCGGAGCACGTCGCGTCGGGCGAGCTCGTCGCGTTCACGGTGCTCCAGATCCCCGTCCCCGAGGTCCCGTTCGGTTTCCAGGAGGACACGCTCGTGCTGAGCGAGCACCGCGGGCACCGCCTCGGGACGCTCGTCAAGGTCACGAACGTGCGTGCGCTCGCGGCGTGGCGGCCGGGCGTGGAGCGGATCCACACGTGGAACGCGCAGGAGAACGCCCACATGCTCGCGATCAACGTGGCGCTCGGCTTCGTGGCGGACGGTGTCGCGGCGGTCTGGCAGAAGCACCTGGTGTGATCGCATGACGACGCTGCCCGGAGGGCTCGAGCTCCGCACCGCCCGACCGTCGGACCTGGAACAGATCGGTGCGTTGCTCGTCGCGCGCGGTGAGGAGCCGGACGCGCTGGACCACCGGCTCGTCGTGGAGGGCGAGCTCGGGTGGGACGCGTGCGCAGTCGTCGTGGACGGTGATCGCGTGGTCTCGACGGCGACGCTGCTCGACGAGACGGTGCGGGTCGGTGACGTCGTGCTGCCGGCGGGTCAGGTCGAGCTCGTGGCGACCGACACCGACTACGAGGGGCGGGGTCTGGTCCGCGCGCTGATGGGCTGGGCGCACGAGCGTTCGCGCGAGCGCGGGCACCTGCTCCAGGTGATGATCGGGATCCCGTACTTCTACCGGCTGTTCGGCTACGAGTACGCCGTCGACATCCCCCGCGCGCGAGCGCTCCGGGGGTCGCTGCCGGCGCAGGACGCGCCGGCCGCGTCGGTGCTCCGCGAGGCGACGAGGGCCGACCTCCCGGCGCTCGTCGCGCTGCAGGACGCGGCTCAGGCGCCGTACGACGTGGCGATGCCGCACCCGGCGGACCGTTGGCGGTGCCTGCTCGCCCACGAGGCCAGCACGACGCGCGTCCTGGAGCGTGACGGCGTCGTCGTCGCGTCCGCGCGGACGGGCGTTCCCGACGAGGGGCTGCTGGTCGCGGAGGCCGCCGCGGCGGACGCAGCGGCGGCGGACGACCTCCTGGCCGCGCTGCGCGGGCTCGGCGAACCGCTGACGATCGTGCACCGGCCGCTCACGGTGCCGGGGCGCGCCTGGGCGGAGCTCCTCGAGCCCGCGGGGACGGATGCGACGCAGTACTACGTGCGTCTGGAGCGCCCGGAGATCGTGCTGGACGCGCTGCGGCCGGTGCTCACGGCGCGCCTGCGCGCCGCGGGGCTCGGCCGGGACGTCGTGATCTCGACGTTCGGCCGGCACTACCGGCTGCCGTGGTCCGACGACGCGGGGCTGGGCCCCGTCGAGGTCGGCGGCCCGATGCAGGCGCCCGGTGTCGCGCGGGGCGCCGGCGTGGCTCCGGACCGGCTGCCCGCTCTGCTCCTCGGACAGCTCGGCATCGAGGGGCTGGGACGGCTCCACCCCGACGTGTACGCGCCGGACGCCGAGCTCTTCGGCGCCCTGTTCCCGCCGCTCACCGCCGACCTGCTGACCTACTATCTCCCCTGGTGACCCGTCACCGCGGGCTGTGCCTCGTGGCCGGGCAGCCCGGGGGTCCGTTCCCGCTCCTTGAGCTGGGCCTCGAAGACGTGCCGGCGCCCGCCCATCGTCGCGTCGCGGACGGCCCGCTCGGCGTCGGCGAACGCCCGGTAGTACCCGGAGTCGAACTCCTCGACGAGCTGGAACGTCCAGCGTCCGTCGATGACGTTGCGCCCGACGACGTCGGTCCGCAGCGCCTCGGCGAGGTCGGGACGGCCCGCGGCCTCGAGCTGGTCGAGGGCCTCGGCGAGCTCCTAGTCCGCGCGGCCGACGAGCCGGTGGAACGCGTAGAGCATCCCGCGCGCGTGCTCGATGACCTCGAAGGCCGCGGTGACGCCCCCGACCGCCTCGACCAGCTCGTCGGAGACGCCCTCGGGGACGGTGTGGGCTTCGTCGGGCCCGTTCTGCGGTGACGTCATCGCGCCATCGTCACCCGGACCGGGCGTCACCGCGCGGGATGCGCGCGCTCACCTGAGGATGGCGGGATGACCAGCGTCTCGGTGGTGATCCCGGTGCGCGACGACGCCGAGGCGCTCGACGTGTGCCTCCGCCACCTCGCCCGGCAGACCGTGCGTCCGCTGGAGGTCGTCGTCGTGGACAACGGGTCGACGGACGGGTCGGCCCGGGTCGCCGCCCGGCACGGGGCGCGCGTGGTCGTCGAGCCGCGGCCCGGGATCCCGGCCGCGGCCGCCGCGGGGTACGACGCCGCGCTCGGGGACGTCATCGCCCGCCTCGACGCCGACTCGCTGCCCGGTCCGCGGTGGGTCGAGCGGATCACGGCACGGATGGCCGGCGATCCGGGGCTCGACGCCCTGAGCGGCACGGGCCGGTTCACCGACCTGCACCCCGTCCCGGGCGTCGTCGCGACCGCGCTCTACCTGGGCGCGTACTACGCGCTCGGGCACCTGGCGTTGGGGCACCCGCCGCTGTGGGGCTCGTCGATGGCCGTGCGCCGCAGCGCGTGGCAGGAGGTCCGGCGCGCGGTGGCCAGGGAGGACTCGGAGATCCACGACGACCTCGACCTGGCGTTCGCGCTCGGACCGCTGCGGCGGATCGTGTTCGACCGGCACCTGCGGGTGGGTGTCTCGGCGCGCTCGCTGCGCGGGGCGGCGCAGCTGCGACGGCGGTTCGGCCGCGCGCTGCGCACGCTCCGGCGCAACTGGCTCCGGCTCCCGCCGTGGCGGCGCTGGCGGCTGCGCCTGGCACGCTGACCGCCACAGGGCCGCGCACCGGGGGCGCATCACCGTTGGGTCGGACGGCCCTTGCCGCCGCCCCGCCGGAACGGGACGATCACGTCCGACGAGCGCGTCGGCGCGCCCGGGGGCGCGGGGCCCGAGCCCCGCCAGGCAGGGGGAGCTGCGGTGGGCACGAGGCCGAGCGGCACGGCGCGGGTCACCGGTTCCGTGCGCGAGCGCGCCCGGGAGTCGCTGGGGCCGGCCGTCCGGCGCCTGCGCCGGGAGTGGCAGTGGCGGCAGGCGGGCGTCGAGGCGCGGCTGGACCGCGTCTCCGCCGACGGCTTCGAGCACGAGGTGGCGGCGCACCGCACCCCGATCTTCCGCGAGCTGGCCGGGGTGGACCGTCGGCTGCAGGAGGGCAAGGCGGTCAACCTCACGATCGCTGCCGGGCGGCTGGACGGCAGCGCGCTGCGGCCCGGTCAGCGGATGTCGTTCTGGCGGCTCGTCGGCAGGCCGAGCCACCGGCGGGGGTTCCGGGACGGCATGGTCCTGCGGCAGGGCCTGGTCGAGGAGGGGGTCGGCGGCGGCATGTGCCAGATGACCAACCTCCTGTACTGGATGACGGTGCACACACCGCTGACCGTGGTCGAGCGCTGGCGGCACACGTACGACGTCTTCCCGGACAACGGGCGCACGCAGCCGTTCGGCAGCGGCGCCACGTGCTCGTGGCCGGTGCTGGACCTGCAGATCGAGAACCGCACGGCCGCGACTTTCCGGCTCTCGCTGACGGTCGAGAAGACGCACCTGGTCGGGGCCTGGACCAGCGACCGGGCGCCGCTGCACACCTACGAGGTGTACGAGGCCGCGCACGAGATGCGCAACGACCTGCCAGGCGTCTTCACGCGCCACAACGTGCTGCGGCGACGCGTGCTCGACCTCGCCGGGCACCAGGTGGACGACGAGCTCCTCGCGGTCAACCAGGGTCGTCTCATGTACCAGCCGTTTCTGGGCCCCGGAAGCGCCGGTGGCGTAGCGGGGATGGGTTCATGAGGGAGGTGATGCGATCGCTGGTGGTCCCGACGTCGACTCGCCCGATGATCGGGTGCCCGGTCGCGATACCAACAACCGGGGCGAGCAGTCCCGCTGCACTGGCGCGTAGGAGGCACCCAGTACGGTGGCGATGCAGCAGAAAGCCCCGGGTCGGCTCTCGCCGATACCGGGGCTTCCCAAAGCCTTGGCTTCAACAACATGCAGGGCAGCGGTCGTTTGAAACTCTCACGTGCCACCGAGCCTACAGGGGGAACGACGCAGGTGTCGACGCCGCAGTGGGTGGATGACTGGCTCACTGCCGGTCGGTTCGCGAAGTACGTGAAGGCAGCCGGCGGGGACACGGAGCTCGCTCTCGCGCTGTACGAGTGGAACAGCGAGATCGCAGCGGCATTCCTGCGCGACCTCGGGCACCTAGAGGTCGCGGTGCGCAACGCGTACGACCGAGCACTGCTGACCCACCCGGACATCCACGACGGCGAGTGGCTGACCGCCCCCTCCTGCACACTGTTGTTCCCGCCACACGTCGCGAAAGACAAGAACGGCAACCCCAAGGACAAGAACGCCACCCCGCGGGCTAACGTCAAGGACGCCCGTCGGCACTCCGGCTACGACCTCGGAGTGGTGCCGCGCGGCAAGGCCGTCGCGGAGCTGATGTTCGGCTTCTGGTCCTACCTCACCGACGACCTGCACGAGAAGTCGCTGTGGGTGCCCGCTCTGCACGCCGCGTACGTGCCGGGTGCTGACCGCGCCCGGCTGCACGCAGCCCTCAGTGCCCTTCGTGACTTCCGCAACCGGGTCGCCCACCACGAGTCGGTCTTCGACAGGCAGCCCGAGAACCACCGACGGTACATCGTCTTCGTCGCGCGGAATCTCTCGCCCGACCTGCATCAGCACCTCACCCGGCACAGCAGGCTGCCCGCGGTACTGGCTGCGCGGCCCCGCCCGCCGCGCTAGGCAGGGATGTCGGGCGGTACGCGGCGCTCGTCGACGCGCGAAGGCTGTTCCCGACGACTCGGTCCCCGCAGGAAGGCCGTCCTGCGTGAGGTGCGGTGGTCGAGAAAGGACCGCCGGGCGAGGAGGGTGGGCTCGATCGGGTGGAGCCCACCCTCCTCGTTGCCGGCTGCTGTCACCGACGGAGCGTGAGCAGCCCCGGGCGGTACGGCAGGTTGTTGTAGTCGGCGTTCACGTTCGGGTCACGGCCCTGGTAGAGCAGCTGCAGGTTGCAGGGGTCGATCGTCTTGGTCTGGTCGGGGTTGGAGCGGACCAGGTCACCGTGGCTGATGTCGTTGGTCCACGTCGCGCCGCTGTTGGCCTTGCCCGCGAACGGGTTGCTCTCCGACGCGGCCTGCGGCGTCCACGAGCCCGACAGGTTCGAGGACGTGAACGAGCGGAAGTAGCGGCCCTGCGAGCCCATGGCCTCGACGATCATCAGGTACTGGTTCTGACCCGCGACCTTGTAGACCTCCACGCCCTCGAACAGGTTGGCCGTGGTGTCGCTCATGACCGTCGTGTAGCCCGAGCCGAAGCTGCCCGGGAAGTTCCCGATCGGCATGCTCGCGCGGTAGATCTTGCCGTTGTCGCCGGCGAAGAACAGGTACATGTTCTGCCCGTCCCCGATGAGCGTCTGGTCGATCGGACCGGTCCCGGAGTTGGCGATGCTGCCCGTGAACAGCGGCTGCGGCGACGACCACGAGTTGACGTTCGTCGGGTCGCTCGAGGTCCGGTAGATGAACGGCCACTGACCCCACTGGTAGGCCAGGACCCAGATGTTCTTCGGTGCGAAGTAGAACAGCGTCGGGGCGACCGTGCCCGAGGGCAGGGCGTTCTGGCTCGCGGTGGCCATGTCCGACCAGTTGGTGAACGGGCTGAAGGCCATCGAGCCGTAGCTCCCGTTCTCGACCTTCGACGCGTAGACGATGTGCTTGCCGTTGTGGACGACGTTGGTGAAGTCCTTGAGCGACGTCCAGCCCGACCGCGGCTGGGCGAGGGGCCCGGTGGAGTCCCACCGGTAGGTCGACGGCAGCGAGCAGCCGCCCGGCGACGTGGGCGTGGGCGTCGGCGTGCTGGTGTCGCCGCCGACCCGGACCATCTGCCACTGCTGGTTGCTGCCGTTCCAGTCGGCGTACTGGACGACGTTGCCGCCGTCGGCGGTGGACGCGCCCTGCACCTCGACGGCCTTGCCGCTGTGCCGGGCGATCAGCTGGATGTAGCCGTCGACGTCCTGGATGCTGAACTGCTGGTTGGACGAGTTGTTGTCGGTCCACTGGATGATCGCGGCGCCGTCGGCGGTGGAGCGGCCGGTCACGTCGAGGACCTTGCCGGACAGGCGGGACTTGAGCCGGTAGTAGCCGCCGCCGGAGTCGACGAACTGCCACTGCTGGTTGGTGCCGTCGTTGCGGGACCACTGCGTGATGCGGGCACCGTCGGTGGTGGCCCGGGCGTACACGTCGAGGGCCTTGCCGCTGTTGCGGTTGACCAGCACGTACGACGCCGAGGTGTCGACGCTCGCCGCCGTCGCGGTGGGCGCTGCCGCGACCGCGACCGCGCCGGCCGCCGCGACGCCCAGTGCGAGGAGGATCGCGGACCACCGTCGCCGCAGGCTTCCTGCGTTTCTTCTCACCTGTTCATCTCCCTTGTCCGACCGGGAGCGAGCGCGCCGCGTCGACGAACCCACTCCCCTCAGAGCCGTCAGTCATCGCGTGCGGACGTGCTCCCACCGCCGGTGGGTGCCGTCCGCGTGGGAGGCGTGGCTGCACGACGTCCATGTCGTCCATGACCGTCTCAACGTGTCCATGGCATCAGTCGTGTGATCGCTCACACGATCTCGGGCCCAACCTGGCACAGGTCGATGCGTCCCGATCCCACCCGAATCGCTTCAACCCGTGGTCACCCCCGGCCCGTGGTGTGATGAGCGCATGAGTGTGGCGAGTGACGTCCCGGGCCGGCGCACGAGCCGCGTCGTCGTGACCGGTGGCAGCGGCAAGCTCGGCCGCGCGGTCGTCGAGCACCTCGCGACGCACGGGTACGACGTCGTCAACGTGGACACCGCGCCCCCGCCGCCGGGCCAGAAGGCGCTCTTCACCCGGGTCGACCTCACCGACCTGGGCCAGGTCACCGAGGCGTTCACGGGGATCGACGACCGGTACGACGGCGTCGATGCCGTGGTGCACCTCGCGGCCATCCCGGCGCCGGGGCTGCGCCCGAGCGGTGCGACGTTCGCGAACAACGTCGTCGCCACCCACCACGTGTTCAGCGCCGCGCGCCGCGCCGGCATCACGAACGTCGTCTGGGCGTCCAGCGAGACCGTCCTCGGGCTGCCGTTCGAGACGCCGCCGCCGTACGTCCCGGTCGACGAGGAGTACGCCGTCCGCCCCGAGAGCACGTACTCCCTCGGCAAGGCGGTGGAGGAGGAGATGGCCCGGCACTTCACGCGCTGGGACCCCGAGCTCAAGCTGATCGGGCTGCGCTTCTCCAACGTCATGGACGTCGCGGACTACGCCGCGTTCCCCGGCTTCGCGGACGACCCGCGCAGCCGGATGTGGAACCTGTGGGGGTACATCGATGCACGCGACGGGGCGCTCGCGGTCCGGCTCGCGCTCGAGAGCGACCTGCGCGGGTTCGAGGCGTTCGTCATCGCCTCGCCCGACACGGTGCTGGAGCGCCCGTCGGCGGAGCTCGTCGCCGAGTACTTCCCGGACGTCCCGGTGAAGCGCCCGATCGAGGGCCGCGAGACGCTCCTGTCCATCGACAAGGCACGCCGACTCCTCGGCTACGACCCGCAGCACACCTGGCGCGACGAGGTCTGAGGCTCGCCGCACGCCCTCACCGAGCCTGGACGCCGTCGCCGGGCCCGACCGTCGTCGTCAGCGCCTCTCGAGCCGCGCGACCTGCGCCGCGAGGTGCCGCCGCTCGGCCAGGTTGGTCGCGAGGCCGTGCGCCCGGCGGTACTCCGCGAGGGCGCCGGCGGGGTCGTCGGCCTGCTCGAGGAGGTGGGCGCGCAGCGCCGGGAGGCGGTGCGGGTCGCCCGCGAACGCGCCGCGGCCGCGGCCCTCGTCGTCCCGCACGCCGTCGCGCACGGTACCCAGCACGGTGTCCAGCACCGCGAGCCCGGCGTGCGGCCCGTCGACCATCGCGACCGCGACCGCGCGGTTCAGGGTCACGACGAGGCTGCCCGTCAGCTCCTCGAGCAGCCCGTACAGCGCCGCGATCCGCGGCCAGTCGGTCGCGTCCGCGGTGGGCGCGCGGTCGTGCTCCGCCGCGATCGCCGCCTGCAGCTGGTACTCGCCCACCGCGCCGCCGGCCAGCAGCCGGTCCACCGACGCCAGCCCCTCGGCGACGGCCGCCGCGTCCCAGCGTGACCGGTCCTGCACCGGGAGCGGGACGAGGTTCCCGGCCGCGTCCGTGCGGGCGGGGCGGCGCGCGTCGAGCAGGAGCATGAGCGCGAGCAGACCCGCCGCCTCGGGCTCGTCGGGGAGCGCGGCGACCACCATCCGTGCGAGCCGCACCGCCTCGTCGCACAGGTCCACGCGGACCAGGTCGTCGCCCGCCGCAGCCGTGTACCCCTCGTTGAACATGAGGTAGAGGACGTGCAGCACGCTGCGCAGCCGCGCGGCGCCCTCGTCGCCCACCGGCAGCGCGAACGGCCTGCCCGAGAGCGTGACCTGCTTCTTCGCGCGGCTGATCCGCTGCGCCATGGTCGCCTCGGGCACGCCGTACGCGCGGGCGATCTCCGCGGTCGTCAGCCCGCCGACCGCGCGCAGGGCGAGCGCGACGGCCGACGCGGGGCGCAGCGCGGGATGGCAGCACAGGAACAGGACGACGAGGCTGTCGTCCTCCTGCGCGGCCGCACCCGGCGACGGCTCACCCGCCACGCGCTGCTCGCGAGCCCGGCGGGCCTGGTCGCTGCGCAGCGCGTCGAGGTAGCGGCGGTTCGCGGCGGTGACGAGCCACGCGCGCGGGTCGTCCGGGACACCGTCCACCGGCCAGCGCGTCGCGGCGGCCAGCAGGGCCTCCTGCACCGCGTCCTCCGCGCCGTCGAGGTCCCGGTACCGGCGGGTGAGCGCGCCGACGGCCCGCGGCCCGTGCCGGCGCAGCAGGTCGTCGACCGCGTCACCCGCGGCGGGGCCGGTCAGGCGCCCTCACCCGCGTCCCGCAGCCACTCGCGCATCTCGTCGGCGTCGGCCGGTCCCGCGTCCATGACCCGCCGGACCTGGATCGGCTGCTGCAGCGGCACGCCACCGCGGCCCGGCACGGCGGACACGAGCGCGGCGATCTCGACCGCGCGCTCGCGGGACTCGACGTCGATGACCTGGAACCCGGCCACCCACTCCTTGAACTCCTGGAACGGCCCGTCCGTGACGACCGGGGCGGTGCCGTCCGACCGGACGACGAGCGCGAGGTCCGGCCCGGTGAGGATGGTGCCGTCCACGAGCTCCCCGCTCGCCTCCAGCTCCGCGTTGAGCCGGCCGTAGTAGGCCAGGTGGGCGTCCACGTCGGCCGGGTCCCACTCGGACATCGGGGTGTCGTCGACGCCGGGCTGGAAGTCGACGATCAGCAGGTACGTGGTCATGGCGGTGATCCTTCCGGTCGGTGCCCACAACGGCACGCTCACCCGGGGGACGGAGCCGACCTGCCGGTCTCGACATCAGCGGACAGCCGGGTGGCCAGCCAGCCCAGCGCCGCCTCGCGGTACCACGCCTGGTGCACGCGCAGCCACGGCGAGGTCTCGACGGGCGGCCGTCCGGCGGCGTCGACGAAGTACCCGGCGAGCGCGACGAGGAAGGCGTCGACCGACGCGCGTGCGACGTCCCGGCTCAGCGGGTGCGTCGCCAGGACCTGCTCCGCGTCCAGCCCGTCGCCGTGCACGCCGACGAGCAGGCCGACGAGGTCCACCCAGGGCGCGGCGAGCTGGAGCCAGTTCCAGTCGCACACCAGCACCCGCCCGTCCGCGGCGAGCAGCACGTTGTCGTCGCGCAGGTCGAAGTGCACGGCGGTGTCGCCGGCGGCAGCCTGCGCCCACCCGCTCTCGATCGCGGCGAGTTCCTCGACCCGGTGCCGCCAGGGTGCTGGCACCAGGGCGCGGTCGGCCTCGCCCGCGGCGCAGCGCCGCCAGAAGCTGAGCTCGGGGTCGAGGTCGGCAGTGGTGTCCAAGGGGAGCAGCGCCTCGGGCGCGGGGGTCAGCGCCTGCGCGGTGCGCGTGAGAGCCGCGAGCACCGCGGCGAGCTCGTCGGCCACCCACGGCCGTTGCGGCGGGACGCTCTCCACGTCCTCGAACGCGAGGACGACCCAGTCGTCGACGTCGCACGTCCACAGGAACCGGGGCGCCGGCACGGTGGGCGGCAGCAGGCGCGCGACGTGCGCCTCGTGCCGGTAGGCCGCGTGCGCGTGCTCACCGCGGGACGCCGACGCCGCCTTGACGAACACCCGCGTCCCGTCCGCCAGCTCGAGCCGGCTCGCGAAGCCCTCGGTGAACCCCCCGTCCTGCGTGTGCGCGCGCAGCACACGCGTCCCGGCCCGGGACTCGACGGCCGCGCGCACCCCGTCGGGCAGCTCCTGCCACGCCGGGCGCCGCGCGGTGGCGCGGTGGGGGAGGGAGGAGTGGTCGCGCATCCCGGGACGGTAGCGGGCGGGAGGCCGGCGGGTCGCGCGATTACCCGACGCGGCCCGGTGCGGGCGTCGGCTCGCGTCAGGCAGGGCGGGAGCGGTCCAGGCGCACGGGCTCCGGCACGAACCCGGCCGACCGGTAGGCGGCGACGGCCGGTTCGTTGGCGGCGGGGGTGCAGACGAGGGCCGACGACGAGCCCGCCTCGCGCAGCGCCGCCGCCGCGGCCAGGCAGATGGCCCGGCCGTGGCCCCGACCGCGGTGCTCGGGGTGCACGCCCATCGGCTCGATCAGTCCCGGCCGCCCGCACCCGGCCGACCACACGGTCACCCCCGCCACCGCGACCCCCGACGAGTCCCGGCCGAGCAGGCACCTCGCGCGGGCGAACGCCGGCCCGTCCGCCATGGCACGCCACCGCTCGTCGGTGAACCGGTCGTTCCCCCACACGGCACGGTGGGCCGCCGTGAACTGCGCGCTGCGGCCGGCCTCGACCACCTCGACGCGCAGCCCGGCCGCGTCCACCGGCTCGGCCAGGTCCCGCCGCAGCGGCGTCCACGGCTCGCCCGCGCGCCAGCCGGCCTCGCCCAGGACCTCGAACACGCGGGTGGCGTTCGGTGCCTCGACCGCCACCGCACCGTCCGGCAGCACGCCCCGCCGGGGGTCGGACACGTCCTCGACGACGTGCCGCGCGACGTCGTCGTCCCGCCACAGCCCCGGCGCCACGGTCATCCGCAACGCGTCGGGCCCGTCGAGGAACCCGACGGCGACGAGCATCCCGTCCCGGGTCCACGTCCGCACCGCTGCGGCGACCGCGCTGGTCCCGTCCCGCCAGGACCACCCGAGGTCGCCGGGGTGGAGCTGCAGCGGTGCGCTCTCGTCCTGCCAGGTCCGGAGCGTCTCGACGACGAACGGGAGCTCCCGGGCCGTGGGCGTCGACACAGCGATGCGCATGGCCCGATCCCACACCGGGTGCGCCGGGATCCGCACCCGCATTTCGGAGCGTCGACGATTCCGGCCAGTGGTGGGGCCGAGCGCTCGGTGGCGAGCAGCGGTCCTTGATGTCTGGACCAGATATCTGGAGGCATCCAGTGCCACGAACCCGTCCGTTCGGTGCCTCCCTACGACGTGGACATCTCCGAGGGCTGGTCGTGGCTCGCCGCGCGCACGGATCTGCTCGACGCTCCGGGAGTCGGTGGCCGCGGTCGGCTGGTTCATCCAGAGGCCGGACTCGGCGAGCTCGGCCCGCTTGGTCGAGAACGGGCTGTTGCTCAGCTCGCCGTTGTAGCGACGACGTCCCCGGTCACGCTAGCCGCTGGCGACGGCGCGCGTCCGGGGGTCTGTCGGCGCGCGCGGCTAGGGTCCGGGGCATGAACCGCGAGACCCAGAGGGCCGAGCTGCACAAGACCATCTGGAGGATCGCGAACGACCTGCGCGGCAGCGTCGACGGCTGGGACTTCAAGCAGTACGTGCTCGGGTTCCTGTTCTACCGGTACATCTCGGAGAACCTCACGGCGTACCTCAACGCCCATGAGCACGACGCAGGCGACGCGGGCTTCGACTACGCGAAGCTCTCGAACGGTGACGTCGAGGACCCCGACTTCGTGCGGGACGTCGTCGCCGAGAAGGGCTTCTTCATCCGCCCCTCGGAGCTGTTCGTCAACGTGCGTTCCCGCGCGCACCGGGACGCGAACCTCAACGAGACGCTCGAGCGGGTGTTCCGCAACGTCGAGCAGTCCGCTGTGGGGACCCGCGCGGAGGACGACCTCAAGGGTCTGTTCGACGACCTCGACGTCAACTCGAACAAGCTCGGGCCGACGGTCGCCAAGCGCAACGAGCGGCTCGTCAAGCTGCTCGACGCTATCGGCGACCTGAACCTCGGCGACGGGGCGTTCAGCGAGAACAAGATCGACGCGTTCGGTGACGCCTACGAGTACCTCATGCAGATGTATGCCTCGTCGGCCGGCAAGTCCGGCGGGGAGTACTACACGCCGCAGGAGGTGTCCGAGCTGCTCGCGCGCATCACCGTGGTGGGCAAGACGAGCGTCAACAAGGTCTACGACCCGGCGTGCGGCTCGGGGTCGCTGCTGCTGAAGTACCGCAAGGTGCTCGGCAAGGACGGCGTGCGCAACGGGTACTTCGGCCAGGAGATCAACCTGACGACGTACAACCTGTGCCGGATCAACATGTTCCTGCACGACGTCAACTACGAGGACTTCGACATCGCCCACGGCGACACCCTGATCGACCCGGCGCACTGGGACGACGAGCCGTTCGAGGCGATCGTGTCGAACCCGCCGTACTCGATCCGGTGGGAAGGGGACGCCAACCCGCTGCTCATCAACGACCCGCGCTACGCGCCGGCCGGTGTGCTCGCCCCCAAGTCCAAGGCGGACCTGGCGTTCACGATGCACATGCTGTCGTGGCTGGCTGTCAACGGCACCGCGGCGATCGTCGAGTTCCCCGGCGTGCTGTACCGCGGCGGTGCGGAGCAGAAGATCCGCAAGTACCTCATCGACAACAACTACGTCGACACGGTCATCCAGCTTCCGCCCGATCTGTTCTTCGGTACCACGATCGCCACCTGCATCATCGTGCTGAAGAAGTCGAAGACCGACAACGCCGTGCTGTTCATCGACGCGAGCGCCGAGTTTGTGCGCGGCGGGAACAAGAACAAGCTCGCCGAGGTGAACCAGTCGAGGATTCTGGAGGCGTTCACCGCACGTCGGGACGTGGCGCACTTCGCGCGGCTCGTCGAGAACGAGGCGATCGGCGAGAACGGCTACAACATCTCCGTGTCGTCGTGGGTGGAGGCCGAGGACACCCGTGAGGTCGTCGACATCACCGAGCTCAATACTCGGATTGCGGGGATCGTCGAGCGCCAGGCCGTGTTACGAGAGCAGATCGACGCGATCGTGGCCGACCTCGAAGGCGCAGACGCGTGAGCCGGATCGATGACTTGATCGAGCGGTACGCGCCGAACGGTGTCGACCGACGGCCACTCGGTGAGGTCGGCACCTTCGTTCGAGGGCGACGCTTCACCAAGAACGACATGACCAACGTGGGAATTCCGTGCGTTCACTATGGCGAGATCTACACACGCTACGGAACGTCTGCGACCGAGGCGTTTTCCTGTGTTCGCAAGGAGATCGCCGGAGCTCTGCGGTTCGCCGAGCCTGGGGACGTCATCCTCGCGGGCGTGGGAGAGACGGTCGAAGACGTCGCAAAGGCGGTCGCCTGGCTCGGTGCTGAGAAGGTCGCAATCCACGACGACTGTTACGCGTTCCGTTCGGCGGAAGATCCGACCTACATGGCGTACGTGATGCAGTCGGGGGACTTCCATGCCCAGAAGGAAAGGTACGTGGCTCGCGCCAAAGTCAAGCGAGTTGGTGGGGAGAGTCTTGCCAAGATCGTTGTCCCGGTGCCGCATCTGGAGGTTCAGCGGGAAATTGTGAGGGTCTTGGATGCCTTCGCGGAGCTGGAGGCGGAGCTGGAGGCGGAGCTGGAGGCGGAGCTGGAGGCCCGCAGTCAGCAGTACGCCCACTATCGGGACGCGCTCCTCTCGTTTGCTGGGAGAGAGAGAGTCAGGTGGGCAGCTTTGAGCGACTTGTTGAAGGAGCCACTGGCGAACGGCCGATCAGTTCAGGACGGGGACGGGTATCCAGTTCTACGTCTGACGGCGTTGCATGGGTCCGTGGTCGATGTGCGTGAGCAGAAGCGTGGCGCGTGGGACGCGGTGGCCGGGCAGCGGTTCAGGATCGAAGCCGGTGATCTGCTGTTCGCGCGCGGTAATGGCTCCAAGGACTATTTGGCTCGGGCCTGCATGGTCGACCATGGTGAGGATGTGGCGTTCCCCGACACGATGATCCGTGCGCGACCGAACCTGCAACTGGTGTCCCAGAAGTACCTGTTCCACGTGTGGGAGAGCCGCCCGGTGCGGGCGAGAATTGAGCAGATCGCAAAGGCGTCCTCCGGGGTGTGGAAGGTGAGCCAGAACGATCTTGGTGGGGTCGTGGTGCCAGTACCGTCACTCGGGGAGCAGGAGCGGATCGTGGCTGTCCTCAGCAAGTTCGATGCGCTGGTGAACGACCTGTCCTCCGGTCTGCCGGCGGAGATCGAGGCCCGCCGTCAGCAGTACGCGTACTACCGGGATCGCCTGCTGACGTTCAAGGAGAAGACGGCATGAGCGAGGGGTCGGGGAGCCGGTTCGAGCCGATCGCGTTGTCGTCGGAGTCGACGGTCGTCGCGGAGTTCCAGGCAGACCCGGCTGAGGCGACGCGCTACCAGTCGGAGTCGGCGCTCGAGGCCGAGCTGATCCGGCTGCTGGTGGAGCAGGCGTACGACTACCTGCCGATCACCTCCGAGGCCGACCTGGTCGCGAACCTGCGCACCCAGCTCGAGGCGCTCAACCACATCACGTTCACGGACGCGGAGTGGCAGCGCTTCTTCACCGAGAAGATCTCCGGGGAGCGGGACGGCATCGTCGAGAAGACTGTCCGCATCCAGGAGGACCACGTCCAGCTGCTCAAGCGGGACGACGGCACGTCGAAGAACATCACGCTGCTCGACAAGACCCACGTCCACAACAACCGGCTGCAGGTCGTCAACCAGTACGAGGTCCCCGGGGCGGCGGCAGGCCCGGACGGTCCCGCACAGCGGGCCAACCGGTACGACGTGACGATCCTCGTCAACGGGCTCCCGCTCGTGCACGTCGAGCTCAAGCGGCGCGGCGTCGACATCCGCGAGGCGTTCAACCAGATCAACCGGTACCAGCGCGACTCCTTCTGGTCCGGGTCCGGGCTGTTCGAGTACGTCCAGCTCTTCGTCATCAGCAACGGCACGCTCACCAAGTACTACTCCAACACCACCCGCGCCCTGCACCTCGACGAGCAGGGCAAGGCCAAGCGCGGCCGCCGCACGTCCAGCTCCTTCGAGTTCACGTCCTGGTGGGCCGACGCCACCAACCGGCCCATCACCGACCTGGTCGGGTTCACCAGGACGTTCTTCGCCAAGCACTCGTTGCTCAACGTGCTGACCAAGTACTGCGTGCTCACCGCGGACCGCATGCTGCTCGTGATGCGCCCGTACCAGATCGCCGCGACCGAGCGGATCCTCAACCGCATCGAGACGTCCACCCACCTCAAGCAGTACGGCACCACCGCCGCCGGCGGGTACGTCTGGCACACCACCGGCTCGGGCAAGACCCTCACGTCGTTCAAGACCGCACAGCTCGCCTCACGGCTCGGCGACGTCGACAAGGTGCTGTTCGTCGTCGACCGCAAGGACCTCGACTACCAGACCATGCGGGAGTACGACCGGTTCCAGAAGGGCGCGGCCAACTCCAACACCTCCACCGCCGTGCTCAAGCGGCAGCTCGAGGACCCGTCCGCGCGCATCATCGTCACCACCATCCAGAAGCTCTCCACCTTCGTCGCCAAGAACAAGGGGCACGCCATCTACGGCGGGCACGTCGTCGTCATCTTCGACGAGTGCCACCGCTCCCAGTTCGGTGACATGCACACCGCGATCACCAAGGCGTTCAAGCGGTACCACCTGTTCGGGTTCACCGGCACACCGATCTTCGCGGACAACGCCGGCACCGGCGGCAACCCGACGCTGCGCACCACGGCGCAGGCCTTCGGCGACAAGCTGCACACGTACACGATCGTCGACGCGATCAACGACAAGAACGTCCTGCCGTTCCGCATCGACTACGTCAACACCGTCAAGGTCGGCGCGGTGGTGGACAAGCAGGTCTCCGCGATCGACACCGAGAAGGCGCTCCTCGACCCGGTCCGCGTCCGCAAGGTCGCGCAGTACGTGCTGGACCACTTCGACCAGAAGACCAAGCGCAACCAGACGTACGCGCTGCAGGACCGACGCGTCGCCGGCTTCAACGCCCTGTTCGCCACCGCCTCCATCACGGCGGCGAAGGTCTACTACAACGCGTTCGGACGCCTCCAGGCGGACCTCCCCGAGGCGAAGCGACTCAAGATCGCGCTCATCTACTCCTACGCCGCCAACGAGGCCGAGGACGAGACAGCAGCCGGGCTGCTCGGTGAGGAGCAGTTCGAGACGCACGACCTCGATCCGAGCTCGCGCACCTTCCTCGAGGACGCGATCCAGGACTACAACGACATGTTCGGCACCTCGTACGACACGAGCGCCGACCAGTTCCAGAACTACTACAAGGACCTGTCGCTGCGGATGAAGAACCGCGAGGTCGACCTGGTCATCGTCGTCAACATGTTCCTCACCGGGTTCGACGCGACCACCCTCAACACGCTGTGGGTGGACAAGAACCTGCGCGCGCACGGCCTGATCCAGGCGTACTCGCGCACCAACCGGATCCTCAACTCGGTCAAGACGTACGGCAACATCGTCTCCTTCCGCGACCTGGAGACGCAGACCAACGACGCGATCGCACTGTTCGGTAACAAGGACGCCGCCGGCATCGTGCTGCTCAAGCCGTACGCGGAGTACGCCGGCGAGTACGCCGACAAGGTCACCGAGCTGCGCGAGCGGTTCCCGCTCGGTGTGCAGATCGTCGGGGAGCGGGCCCAGAAGGACTTCATCGCCCTGTTCGGCGCGCTGCTGCGGCTGCGCAACATCCTGGTGTCGTTCGACGACTTCGCCGGCAACCAGATCCTCTCCGACCGCGACCTGCAGGACTACCAGTCGGTCTACTTGGACCTCTACCAGTCGTTCCGTCGCACCGACACGGCGGACCGCGAGTCCATCAACGACGACGTCGTCTTCGAGATCGAGCTGATCAAGCAGGTCGAGATCAACGTCGACTACATCCTCATGCTCGTCGAGCAGTACCGGGCCGCCAAGGGCGACGGCGCGGACAAGGAGATCAGGGCGACCATCGACCGCGCCGTCGACTCGAGCCCTTCCCTGCGCAACAAGAAGGACCTCATCGAGGAGTTCGTCGACCGCCTGTCGATCGACGAGGACGTCGCCGAGGAGTGGCGCGCCTACGTCGCCGCCAAGAGGGAGGAGGAGCTCCAGCGGATCATCACCGACGAGAACCTCCGGCCCGACGAGACCCGCGCCTTCGTCGACAGCGCGTTCCGCGACGGGCAGGTGCGCACCACCGGCACGTCCGTCACGAGGATCCTCCCGCCGGTCTCCCGCTTCGCGAAGGGCGCGAACCACGGCGCGAAGAAGCAGGCCGTGATCGACAGGCTCACCGCCTTCTTCGATCGCTTCTTCGACCTCGCGTGAGCGTGACCCGGCTGCGGACCGGTCGCCGCCGGGACGTACCTGCTGGGCTTCCGCAGGCGCTCGGCGACGCGTCACCCGCGTGCGGCGCCCAGGTACCAGCCGGAGTCGTCGGTCTGGACCGCCGGCCCGTGGAACGTGATGCCCGGATCCCCGTCGTCGTCGACGACCTCGAGGTCGAGCCCGCCCGATGGCCCGGGCGACACCGTCACCGTGAACGTGAACCGCGTGCCCGGGCCGGGCAGGGACTGCGGGGTCACGACGACGTGCGCGGCCGACCCCGCGGCGCGCACCGCACCCCCGGGCACGGTCATGCACAGCGTCACCGTCGCGGAGTCGCCGAAGTCGTGGTGCTCCTCGGTGTAGTCGAACCCCGCACCGAGACCACCGTCGCCCCCGCCCGTGTCGGGCGGGTGGTTGCAGTCGTCCGCGGAGGTCGCGGCCGCCGTCGTCGCGTCCGGCGTCGAGGCACCCGGTGTCGCGGCGCCCGGGCCGTCGGGCTCCTGGCAGCCGACGAGCGCGACGAGAGCGCACGCGACGACGACGAGCGGGCGGCCCGGACGTGACATGGGGTCACCCTCGCAGAGCTTCGCCACCGCGTCGATGCAGGTCATCCGTGTGGCGGTGCCGGGAGAGTCCAGATCCACGGCATTCGAGTGATACCTGGCGAGACCGGCCATGGCGTCCCGTTCCGCGTCCTACGTTGCGTTCCGCCCAGTGCCGGAGCTCGGAGGACCACCCCCCATGCACCTGTCCCGCCGTATGTCCCGAACGTTCGTCGTCGCGACGATCGCCCTCGCGCTGGTCGCGACGGGAAACCAGGCCGCCACCGCTGTCGAGCCCGACGTGCGCGGAGCGAGCGTCACCGACGGCGCGAAGGCCGACCCCTCCGCCGCGGTCGAGAGCCTCTCGGGCACCGGGCAGGAGCCCGCGCAGGACGCGGCGCCGGCCCGGGACGACGACGAGGCCGTCGACATCTCCGCGGACTACCGCGACGGCGACGCGGTGTTCACCCTCACCGGCCCGGCGGACACGAGCTTCGACGTGTCGTTCCTGGGCCAGGGCGACGTGGACCCGGCGCTCGCGGGGACGACGGTCGTCACGGACGCGAGCGGCGTCGCGGAGGTGACCGTGCCGGTCGTCGTCGGGGACGACAAGGCGGGCGCGGTCTCGCTGACGACGATGCGCGAGGTCGACGGCGCGCTCGCGTCGCGCTCGTCGTCGCTGTGGCTCCAGCCGACCGAGGACGGCTCGGTCGTCACCGGTGAGAACTCGATGGCGGCACTGGGCAACGCGATCGCCGCCGACAACGACACTCCGCAGGCGCGTGAGACGGCGCTGGAGCAGGTGTTCGTAGCGCCGGCCGACTCGGTCACGCAGTCCGTCTCGCAGTCGGCAGCGGCGGCGGCCGGCTCGGCGGTCGTGCGCGGCTACGCGCGCTGGACCGACTGGAACGGCGCGACGCACCCCGCGCGGCACATCGAGGTCCAGATCCTCGAGAACGGTTGGCTGCTCGACACGGTCACGACCGACGACCAGGGCTACTACGAGTACAGCCGCAGCGTCGGCATGAGCGACGTGCTGCAGGTGACGTTCGTCGCGTCGAGCGAGGCGGGCGGCGTCATCTCCCAGCCGCTGCCGTTCGTGACGATGCCGCACCAGCAGTCCGTGCTCGTGCCCGGCGGCGTGCCCGCCGGGACGACGAAGACGGTGAGTATCACCGTCGGACGCAACGGGGCCGACGAGACGGCGTTCGCCGTCCACGACGCGCTGTGGAGCGCGTACCTGTTCGGCGAGATGTCCGGCGGGGACGTGCCCCGCGTCACGGTCAGGTACCCGTACGGGGACGACAACGGGGCGTACCAGAACAGCTCGGGCCTGCACATCGGCGAGTGGGAGTGGAGCGCCTGGGACGTCATCGCGCACGAGTACGGGCACTGGTTCGACGCGCACCACGGGCTGACGGACCGACCCGGCGGGACGCACTGCTTCACCGACAACCTCGCCACCGACGTCTGCGGGCCCGACCCGGGACGCGGCAAGGACGAGGGCGGCAAGCTCGCGTGGTCCGAGGGATACGGCGACTACTTCTCGATCGCGTCCGGACAGCTTGCGCCGCACCCCACCATCCCGGGCGTGGGCGACGGCCGGTACGACGACCTCGTGCGGACGTCCACCGGCGGCATCCCCCGCGACGCGAACGGCAACGACCCCAGCTTCAGCGTCGAGATGGACGGCGGTCACCGGTCGGGCGGCGAGGACAACGAGGTCGCGGTCGCCGCGATCCTGTTCAACCTCACGCAGTCGGGGCGGTCGGGCTTCTCCTACCAGGACGGCACGGCGATCGGCGCGCTGCGCATGACGCGCCTGCTGGAGGCGGCGGACGCCGACCGGCTGAGCGACTTCCTGCGCCACGTGAACCCCGCCACGGGGAGCCCGCGCCTGACGTCGAGCCAGGTCAACGACCTCGGCTGCCTGCTGGCGTCGGCGGACGTCGCACCGGGCGCCGGCAGGCTGCAGGCGAGGTCGTACGAGGTGACGGTCCCCGCCGCGGACGTGTCGACACCGCCGACGATCTCCTGGTCGCGCGGGAACAAGGGCAACTTCGAGAACGACCGGTTCACGGTCGAGGTCTCCGAAGGGCCGTCCGTCGAGCCGTTCTTCGTCTCGGGCACGGTGACCGGGACGTCGTGGACGCCGACCGGCAGGCAGTGGACGGGCATCGTCGTCGGTCACGGCAGCGTCGTGTACGTCCGGGTGGTCGGCACGCAGACCGACAGCCCGACCACGGGCCCGTTCTGGGGCTGCGCCACGCCGGTCACGTTCGACTCGAGCGCGCTCGTCACGTCGGGCAGCTGTGCGGCGACCGTGCTCCCGCCGAACGACGACGGCTCGACCGGCGCGGTGGACCTGCCGTTCCCGGTGAACTTCTTCGGGACGACCTACACGTACCTGTACGTCAACAACAACGGGAACGTCACGTTCGAGAACTCGATGGGCACGTTCACGCCGTTCCACATCACGGCGAGCACGCCACCGATCATCGCGCCGTTCTTCGCGGACATCGACACGCGCGGCTCGGGCTCCGCGCCGGTGACGTACAGCTACGGGACGACGACGTTCAACGGGCGCCAGGCGTTCTGCGTGAACTGGATCAACGTCGGCTACTACTACTCGCACTTCGACAAGCTGGTCTCCGCGCAGCTCCTGCTGGTCGACCGCGCGGACCGCGCCGCCGGCGACTTCGACATCGTCTTCAACTACGGCTCGGTCCAGTGGGAGACCGGTGACGCGTCGGGCGGGACGAACGGGTTCGGCGGCACGCCCGCCGCGGCCGGCTACTCGGCCGGCACGGGTGACGCCAACGCGTTCTTCCAGCTGCCGGGCTCGCTCGAGAGCGGCGCCCTGGTCGACGGCGGTCCGCACGCGCTCTCGTCGCACTCCAACGTGGGCCTGGCGACGCCGGGGCGGTACGTGTACCCGGTCACCAACGGCACCGCGGGCAACTCGTCGACCGGTGTCGTCGGCGAGGTGACGAGCCTCGGCCGGACCGTGGCCGGCGCCCCGGTGCAGGTGTGCCCGCAGGGCGGCGGCCGCTGCGTCTTCCAGACCCGGACGGGCAGCGACGGGTCGTTCGCGGCCGTCGGCATCCCGGCGGGGCGGTACACGGTGACGGCGTTCGCGCCGTCGGGCGTGAGCGGCCGTTCCCGCTCGGTCGAGGTCACCGTCACCGCGAACGCGCAGGTCGACGTGAGCATCGACCTCGCGGCGATCAACGGCCTCCCGGTGGGGGTGACGGTCTCGCCGACCGTGGGCAGCGGTGACATCCCGATGCTCAACTGGCACTCCGAGACGACTGTGCGCTTCCCCGGGTGCCCGGACGGCACGGCGACGTTCGCGGTCGTGTCCGACGACGGTGCGCGCCTGGCCTCGGGCTCGGCCGTGGGTGTCGGCACCGGGTGGTTCGCCGTGACGATCCCGCCGCTGTACCCGCACGTCGGCGCCGCGCAGGTCCGGATCGACGTGCAGTGCCCGTCCGGCGCGAGCCGCGAGATCGTGTTCGACGTCTACATCGACCCGTCGGGCCACGTGATCGACCAGGCGGGGCGGCCGGTCGATGGTGCGACCGTCACGCTCGAGCGCAGCGACGAGCCCGAGGGCCCGTTCGTCGTCGTGCCGGACGGCAGCGACCTGATGTCGCCCGCGAACCGCGTCAACCCGATGACGACGGGGGCGGACGGGTACTACGGGTGGGACGTCGTAGCCGGGTACTACCGGCTCACGGTGCACAAGGACGGGTGCACCGCACCCGACGGCGAGCTCGTCGCGACGAGCGACGTGCTGGAGATCCCGCCGCCGGTCACCGACCTCGACCTGGTGCTGCACTGCGGCACCGTGGACGTGACGCCTCCGGTGGTCACGGTCGAGGACCAGGAGCTCGAGGGCAACGCGCGCGCCGGCTGGTCCGGTGACCTGCCGGGCGTGAGCGTCGCCGACGACACGGACGAGCCGGCTGCGGTGACCCTCGTCTCCGACGCGCCCGCGGTGCTGCCCCTGGGCACGACGACGGTCACGTGGACGGCGACGGACACGGCGGGCAACACGGCGACCGCGGTCCAGCACGTGACGGTCGTCGACACGACGGCGCCTGTCCTGACCTGCGCCGCCGACGTCGACGCTCGGTACGTCGCGGTCCCGGCGCTCGGCACGCCCACGGCGGTCGACGTCGTGGACGCCGACGTGTTGGTCACGTCGGACGCACCGGACGCCTTCGCCCTCGGCACGACGACCGTGACGTGGACGGCGACCGACGCGTCCGGCAACGCCGCGACCTGTGCCCAGCTGGTGACCCTGGAGCTTGCGGTGACCGCGACCCTCGCGTCGGGCGACTCGCACTCGGTCGCGCTGCTCGCGGACGGCACGGTCCGCGCGTGGGGCGCGGGCGGCAACGGCCAGCTCGGCACCGGGGGCACCACGGCGTCGTCGGCCCCGGTCGCCGTCCCCGGCCTGACGGACGTGCGGGCCGTCGCTGCCGGCGGGCACTTCACCCTCGCGCTGCGGGGCGACGGCACCGTGTGGGCGTGGGGCGAGAACGGCGAGGGCCAGCTCGGCGACGGGACGACGACCCGGCGGACGAAGCCGGTGCGCGTGACCGGCCTGCCGCCGGTCGCCGCGATCGGCGCCGGGCGCTACCACGGCCTCGCGGTCGGGATCGACGGCTCGGTGTGGGCCTGGGGCGGCAACACGTTCGGCCAGGTCGGGCGGACCGTGTCCGCACGGGTCACCACCCCGACGCGCGTCGCGGGCACCGGGACCGTCACCGCCGTCGCGGGCGGGATGTACCACTCGGTCGCGCTGCGGGCCGACGGCTCCGTGGTGACCTGGGGCGCGGGCTACGCGGGTCAGCTCGGCGACGGGAAGGCCGTCGACCACCGCACCGCCGCGCAGGTCGTCCCGGGCCTGGCGGGCGTCGTGTCCGTCGGCGCGGGCGGCGTGCACACCCTGGCGGTCACCGCGTCCGGCGACCTGCTCACCTGGGGCGACAACTACGCGGGCCAGCTCGGCGACGGCTCGACCACCCAGCGGTTCGCCCCCGTGAAGGTGACCGGGCTCGGTGCGGTCCTGTCCGCCGACGGCGGTTCGGACTTCTCGACGGTCGTCCTGCGCGACGGGACGGTCTGGTCGTTCGGCGCCAACAGCCGCGGCCAGCTCGGCGACGGCACGACGACGGACCGCAAGCGCCCCGTCCGGGTCGCCGGCGTGACCGGCGCGGGCGCGGTGAGCGCGGGCGGCGCCCACGCGGTGACGCAGGTCGACGGGTCGCTGCGCTCGTGGGGTGCGAACGACTCCGGCCAGGTGGGCGACGGCTCCTGGACCTCCCGGGTCGCGTCGGTGCGGGTCTCCGGGCTCACGTCGGCGGCGCCGCTGGGCTGAGCCCGATGCGGGCGGCGGCGGGCTACCGGCTCGTCGCCGCCCGCACGAGCCCCACGCAGGGCGCCCAGGTCGCGGTCCGGCCTGCGACCTGCCCGACGCGCCCGACCGGTGGCTTCGCCCGACGACCGCGGACCTCCTCCCGCGCACCTGACCGGCGTCGTCGTCCGAGGGTGTGGAGAACCACGGCCACCTTCTGGCCGATATGTGTAGGTTCGTCGCCATGCGATCGATGGGGGCTCGAACGTACGGTCTCGTGCTGGTCAGCGCGCTCGCGCTCGCCGGCTGCACGGCGGAGGGCGCCGCCAGGCCCGAGCCGACGACGACTTCGGCGACCCCCGTGCCGACCCCAACTGTGTCGCCGTCGCCCACGCCGTCGTCGAGCCCCAGCGCGGCGCCGACCTCGGGGCCCGACCAGGACGTGACCAAGCCCCCGGCCCGTCCCGCGGCCCTCGACGGTCCGGCGACCGAGGACAACGCGATCGCCGTCGGCAAGTACTTCATGTCGCTCTTCCCGTTCATCATCGCGACCGGCGACTACGCGGAGTGGGACGCACTCAGCGGACCCGACTGCCAGTTCTGCGCCAGCAGCCGTGAACGAGCTGCCAAGATCCACGAAGCCGGTAACCACGGGACCGGCGGTGCCATGGACATCGGTCTGGGAACGGTGGCGACCGACCGCGACGGCTCTTTCCTCGTCGGCATCCAGCTCGTCGAGCACGGGTCGCAGACCGTGGACTCCGACGGCAACGTCATCGAGGACTTTCCCGGCGACATGACGCTCCGCGCAAGCATGAAGCTCTCGCACGGGGCCGACGGGTGGACTGTGGACGGGGTTCAGGTCGAGCAGTTCGGAAGCGGTCGATGAGTCGGGTTCACCGGTCGCTCGTCGCGTTCGGGCTCGGAGCTGCGCTGGCGATCGGCGTCTCGACACCTGCGTCTGCCGAGCGCGTGATCGAGCCGGTGAAGGACCGCGTCAACTTGGGCGACACGTTGACCAACTACGTGGAGTACCGCTCGTGGAAGGCTCGCAAGAACCCGCTGGTGGACTACGCGTACGCGCGGTTGTGCAACGTCGACTCGCAGTACCTGGAGTCGGACATCGACGGGGAGTGCTCGCCGCCGAACGGCACGGTCGTCATCCCGGGGTGCGGCGAGGACGAGGCGGTGATGCCGTTGTGGCGGCGAACGCGGGAGACGATCAGCTCGCCATGGTCGACCTGGGAGATGCGGATCGGGTGGGCGTGCCCGGACGACCTGCTGCCCCCGTTCACGCAGGAGGACTTCCGCCAGCTGACGATCGACCCCACCGTCGCGCACCGGCAGCCCGGCGAGGGCGGGACCGTCCTGGTGAACAAGGGGATCATCGGGTGGGTCGAGCCCGACGAGCGCACGTTCCGCACGAGCCTGTTCGACTACGGGATCGACGTGGTGACCCGGCCGGTCGAGTACACGTGGGACTTCGGTGACGGGCAGTCGCTGACGACGACGTCCCCGGGCGGCCCGTACCCGAACAAGGACGTCGAGCACGTCTACGAGCAGACGGGCACGTTCACGGTCACTCTTACCACGGTGTGGAAGGGCAAGTACCGGGTCGACGAGGACGAGGACCACGAGTGGCGTGACATCGACGGCACCGCGCTCACGACGACGACTCTGGCGCCGTTCGAGGTCACCGAGCTCCGCGGCCGCCTCGTCGGCTGAGCCGTTCTCAGCGTCGACCTGGGAGATGAGCGGGACGGGACGAACCGGCACGGATCGACCGCGCACCGGGCTACCCTGACGCGCGTGTCTGCCGCCCCTCGTCGTGCCGTCCTCGTGCTCGTCGTCGCGCTCGCGGCCGTCGCGGGGCTGAGCGGCTGCTCGAGCGACAGGTCCCGGGGCCGCGACGCCGCGCGGTCGGCGGTCGAGACGCTCCTCGCCGGGTCGCGGACGGAGGGTGACGAGATCGCCGACATCGCCGAGAGCGTCGAGGAGAGGGCACGCGCAGCCGGCATCGTGATGATCGGCGTCGAGCACCGGGAGTCGGACGGCGGGTACGGCTCGCCGATCGGCTCGATCACGCTGGGGCTCACCGTCGCGGAGGTCGTGGAGGACCCGAGCTGGTGGGGCGACGACGAGACGCGGGACCCGGGCCCGTACTGCTTCGAGGTGACGTTCCACCGCCGCGGGGTGCTCAAGACCAAGGGCGTCGGTTGCCCCGACGGTGGGCTGGTGGCGGTTCCCGCCCCGCCGTCGCGCCTGCCGCGCATCGCGCCCAACGCGCACGAGGCGGTGTGGTCCGTGCTCGAGTCGATGCCGGACCGGGTCCCGTCGCAGGACCAGGTGGTCGCGGACGTGACCGCGCGGCTCGAACCGCACGCCAACGGTGTCACGCCGCTCGCGGAGGTGACGGTGGCGATCGACGACGGCGTCGTCGCGGTGGCGACGGGTGACGGTGACGACTGCGTGCTCGTCAAGCGGGGCCCGGACGGCGTGGTCCGGGACGTGTACGTGCCGCCGGTCTACCTGAAGCGGGGCGAGCTGGGCTGCTACGCGGACACCGCGTTCGCTGACCTGCGACCGCCGCACTGACCGACGAGGTCCGCACACCGGGCGCGGACGGATGCGCGCCAACCGCTCGGCGTCGCGGACGAGGTCGACGACGGAGCAGCGCCTCGGGCGCGGGGGTCAGCGCCTGCGCGGTGCGCGTGAGAGCCGCGAGCACCGCGGCGAGCTCGTCGGCCACCCACGGCCGTTGCGGCGTGACGCTCTCCACGTCCTCGAACGCGAGGACGACCCAGTCGTCGACGTCGTACGTCCACAGGAACCGGGGCGCCGGCACGGTGGGCGGCAGCAGGCGCGCGACGTGCGCCTCGTGCCGGTAGGCGGCGTGCGCGTGCTCCCCGCGGGTCGCCGACGCCGCCTTGACGAACACCCGCGTCCCGTCCGCCAGCTCGAGCCGGCTCGCGAAGCCCTCGGTGAACCCCCCGTCCTGCGTGTGCGCGCGCAGCACACTCGCCCCCGCGCGGGACTCGACGGCCGCGCGCACGCCGTCGGGCAGGTCCTGCCACGCCGGGCGCCGCGCGGTGGCGCGGTGGGGGAGGGAGGAGTGGTCGCGCATCCCGGGACGGTAGCGGGCGGGAGACCGGCGGGTCGCGCGTATACCGGACGGGACCCGGTGGGTGTCGCCGCGCGTCAGGCTGGGCGGGAGCGGTCCAGGCGCGCGGGCTCCGGCTCGAACCCGGCCGAACGGTAGGCGGCAACGGCCGGTCCGTTGGCGGCGGGGCCCGCCACCGCGACCCCCGACGAGTCCCGGCCGAGCAGGCACCGTGCGCGGGCGAACGCCGGCCCGTCCGCCATGGCACGCCACCGCTCGTCGGTGAACCGGTCGTTCCCCCACACGGCACGGTGGACCGCCGTGAACTGCGCACTGTGGCCGGCCTCGACCACCTCGACGCGCAGCCCGGGCGCGTCCACCGGCGCGGTCAGGTCCCGCCGCAGCGGCGTCCACGGCTCGCCCGCGCGCCACCCGGCCTCGCCCAGGACCTCGAACACGCGCGTGGCGTTCGGTGCCTCGAATGCCACCGCACCGTCCGGCAGCACGATGAGGTCGGGAGTGGACGGTGAGGCTAGGCCGGGGTTCTCTCGTGACTCCCGCGCTCACTGCAGCGCTCATCCTGGCCACCCCGACGATGTCACCGGCCTCTGAGCTGGTCGACCCGGTCACCACGGTGTGGGAGGGCAGGTACCGGGTCGACGAGGATCCGGACCACGAGTGGCGGACCATCGACGGCACGGCCCTGACGACGACGACGCTGGACCCGTTCGAGGTGACCGAGCTCCGCAGCCACCTGGTGGGGTGACCCGCGCCGCCACGCGGCACCGGGGCGAGGTCCGCGGTCGACGTGACGCGCGAGAGAGTGACGTGCCGCGGCAACGCTTCACCCGACGATGCGCGCTGCCGACCGTAAGCATGACCCCGCGAGCGCGGGGTCTGGCCCACGCGCCCGAGGAGCACCCGTGTCCACCGACCAGCCGACCCCGACGACACCGGCCGGTCCGGGCTATCCGTCCGTCCCCGCGGGGTACCCGCCTGCGGCTCCGGGGTACCCGCCTGCGGCGGCCGGCTACCCGCCGGCACCGGGCTACCCGCCTGCCGCCCCGGGCTACCCGCCAGCTCCCGGCTACCCGGCTGCGCCCGCGGGCTACCCGCAGGGCCCGCTGCCGCCCGGGTACGGAGCAGCGATGGAGCAGGGTCCGCGCAAGTACGACCGGCTCGCGATCGCGGCCTTCGTGCTCAGCATCATCGGCGGGACGCTGCTCGCCCTGATCCTCGGGATCGCGGCGCTGACGCGCACGCGCGACGGCCGGACCAAGGGCCGCGGCCTGGCGATCGCGTCGCTGGCGATCTCGCTGGCGTGGGTGCTCGGCGCGCTCGTCGTGGTGTCGATGCAGAACGCGAAGGAACCGACGTCGGCGTACATGGTGGGCGACTGCGTGCAGGTGAGCTCCGGCGCGGCGGCGAACCTCGACGGCAGCGACGCGCCGACCCTGCCGCGTGTGGAGTGCACGGTGCCGCACAACGGTGAGGTGTACGCGACGAAGCAGATCCCGGCGGGGTCCTACCCGGGTGTGGACGAGGTCGAGCAGGATGCGGAGTCGTTCTGCCTCCAGCGGTTCGAGCGGTTCGTGGGGGTGGGGTACGACGACTCGCAGCTGCAGGTCTTCTACGTCTACCCGCAGAAGGGTGGCTGGTACGCGGGCGACCGCGACGTGGCGTGCGTGGTGCTGGACGGGGTCGACGTCACGGGGACGCTGCAGAACGCCGGCCGGTAGTCGCCGCGGGGCCGAGCGGGTCCGGGGCTCAGGGCGCGGGGATGCGGGTGACGGTGAACGGCTCGGGGGTCCCGCCCGCGGAGCGGGTCGCGAACTGGCTGCTCACGACGAGCAGGCTGTGCCCGGCGCGCGCGGCCGTCGTCGGGTCGTCGAACGACGCGTCGGGCGTGCGGGACACCACGGTGCCGGAGCCGAGGTCCCGGTCGAGGCGCACGGTCGCGATGCCGGGTGCGCCGGTGGTCCACTCGACGGCGTACAGCCGGCGTCCGTCGAGCAGCAGGCCGTCGCCGGCGACGGCGTCGTCGCCGAGGTCGACGCTCTCGACGCTCCCGTCGGTCAGCCCGACCCGGAACAGCTCGGACGTGGGCGTCTTGGCGACGATCGCGTACCGGCCGTCGCGTGAGACGACGATGCCGTTGGCGTTGATCTCCTGGTCGTAGGTGAAAGCGGTGCCCTCGAACGAGACGACGGGCGTCAGCGGCTCGGTGCCGGTGGTGCGGCGCTCGCGCCCGTCGATCCGGTAGAGCACGGGCCGCATCGAGTCCGTCACGTAGACGTCACCGCGCGGGCCGACGGCGAGGTCGTTGACGAACGTGGGCGACCCGTCCTGCTCGACCTCCCAGGCCCCGGTCAGGTCACCGGTCCGCAGGTCGTACGCCCACACACGGCCGGTGAACCCGCCGGCGACGAGCAGGGTGGTGCGGTCGACCTTGAGGCCGACGGCCATGGTCCGGCCGTCCTCGCCGCCGGGCAGGAAAGGTGTGGCGGTCGGCTCGTCGAGGTCGCCGCGGTAGATCGTGCCGTCGGTGGTGCTGCTGACGTAGAAGTCGTCGCCGTGCGTGGCGATGCCCTCGGGGTACACGTCGTCGGCCGCGGGTCCGGCGGGGTCCAGCAGGTACGTCGTCGGGCGGTGCACGCCACCGGGGTGGCCCGGTCCGTGGGGGCCGGGCCCGTGCGCGGACGCCGGGACGGCGGCGAGCATCGTGAGCACGACGGCGGTGGCGAGGGAGGTCGTCAGGCTGGATCGCATCGGTGCACCCCTGCGGCGGGGTCGGGCGTCTCACCGGGCGTGGGCCCCCCGCCGTCGCCCCCCGGAGTGCGCGGTCGATTCGGACGAACCGGCGCGACGTTCACTGTAGGGACGGGTCGCGGCCCGGTCCAGACCCGTCCGGCGTCCAGCGACCAGCCCGAGTCGTCGGCCGGGCTAGAGGCTCGTCGCCGTCCGGACGAGCCCGGCGACCGCCTGGGACCGGCTGTGCGGGGGCCACGCGATGACCGTCGTGACCCGGGGGGCGTCGAGGACGGGGACGGCGACGACGCCCTCGGTCACGATGACCCGGCCGGACTCGGGCACGATCGCGCACGCGCGCCCGAGGCCGATGAGCTGGAGCAGCTGGGCCTGGTCGTGCGCCTGCGGCCCGGGACCGGCGAGGTAGGTGCCGTCGGGCTCGGGCCAGCGTGGCAGGGGGAGGCCGGGCAGCTCGGTGACGTCGGCGACGACGACGTGCGGCCGTGCGGCGAGCGGGTGCCCGGCGGGCAGCAGCGCGACCTGCCCCTCGGTGTGCAGCTCCTCGGAGTCGAAGCCGGCGACGTCGTCGAACGGCAGGTGCAGGAGCGCGACGTCGGCGCGGCCGTCGCGCAGCACGCGGGACTGCTCGCCGATGCCGCTGAGCAGCACCTCGACGGGGACGGAGTCGGGCTCCGCGGCGTACGCGTCGAGCAGCTTGGCGAGCAGCTCGGTGGACGCGCCGGCCTTGGTGGCGAGCACCACGGCGGCCTGTCCGGGAGTCGCGCGGGCGGCGCGCCGGGTGCGCCGCTCGGCCGCCTCGACCGCGTCGAGCACGGCACGTGCCTCGCGCAGGAGCGTCTCGCCGGCCTGCGTGATCGCGACCGCGCGGCTGGTCCGCTCGAACAGCTCGACTCCGAGGCGTCGCTCGAGCCGGCTGATCGCGCGGGACAGCGGGGGTTGGGCGATGCCGAGCCGCGTGGCCGCTCGGCCGAAGTGCAGCTCCTCGGCGACGGCGACGAAGTACCGCAGCTCCCGCGTCTCCATCCTCCGAGCCTAACCACGCCGCGCCCGATCGATACCTGCCGGGTATCGGTCGCACCGAGTCGGTATTGGACCCCCCCGCCCGGCGGGCCCGCAGGATCGAGGGCATGACACAGAAGACGACGGCGCTGGTCACGGGCGCGAACAAGGGCATCGGGTACGAGATCGCGGCGGGCCTCGGCGCGCTCGGGTGGCGGGTCGGGGTCGGTGCGCGCGACGCGCAGCGCCGCGACGAGGCCGTCGCGCGGCTCCGCGAGGCGGGGGTCGACGCGTTCGGCGTCCCGCTCGACGTCACCGACGACGAGAGCGTCGCGGCCGCCGCCGCGCTGCTCGAGGACCAGGAGGGCCGCCTCGACGTGCTGGTCAACAACGCCGGGATCGTCGGTGGGGTGCCGCAGACGCCGACCATGGTCGCGCCGGAGACGATCCGAACGGCGGTCGAGACCAACGTCATCGGCGTCGTCCGGGTCACCAACGCGATGCTGCCGCTGCTGCGCCGCTCGCCCTCGCCGCGCGTCGTGCAGATGTCGAGCAGCGTGGGGTCGCTGACGTTGCAGACGACCCCGGGCGCCGACACCGGCCCGATCTCCGCCGCCTACTCCGTGTCGAAGACGTTCCTCAACGCGGTCGTCGTCCAGTACGCCAAGGAGCTCGCGGGCACGAACATCCTCATGAACGCGGCCTGCCCGGGCTTCGTGGCGACCGACCTCAACGGGTTCCGCGGGACACGCACGCCGCAGCAGGGCGCGCAGGTCGCGATCCAGCTCGCGACCCTGCCCGACGACGGCCCGACAGGCGGGTTCTTCAGCGACTCGGGCCCGATCCCCTGGTGAGGAGGGGCCCGCGATCGCACGGGCGCGGGTGCGGACCGGCAGGAACCGCCACGGATCGCCCCGCGCCGCCGCTACCCTGACGCGTGCCCCCGACCGTCTGCCGCACCGTCGTCGTGCTCGCCGTCGCGCTCGTGGCGGCCGCGGCGGGCGGGTGCGCCGACGACGAGTCCCGGGGGCGCGACGCCGCGCGGTCCACGCTCGAGACGCTGCTCGACCGGTCCGGGACCGAGGGCGACGAGATCGCGGAGATCGCCGCGGACGTCGTGGAGGCGGCGCGCGGGACCGGCGTCGTGATGGTGGGGGTCGAGCACGAGGAGTCGGCGGGCGGGTACGGCTCGCCGATCGGGTCGGTCACGCTCGGGATCACGGTCCCCGAGGTCGTCGTGGAGCAGGACTGGCAGCAGACCCGGCACGAGCAGGACCCCGGGCCGTACTGCTTCGAGGTGACGTTCCACCGCCGCGGTGTGCTCGACACCCGCGGGGTGGACTGCCCCGACGGCGGGCTCGTCGCGGTGCCCGTCCCGCCCGCGCGGCTGCCGCGCGTCGCCGTCAACGCGCACGACGCCGTGTGGTCGGTGCTCGAGGAGATGCCGGCCCAGCCCCCCGCACCGGACCGCGTGGTCGCGGACGTCACCGCCCGGCTCGAGCCGCACGCCAACGGCGTGACGCCGCTGGCCGAGGTCACGGCGGCGGTCCAGGACGGGTCGGTCGCGGTCGCGACGGGCGACGGGGACGAGTGCGTGCTCGTGGCGCGCGGCCCGGACGGCGTGGTGCGGGACGTGCACGTGCCGGGGGTCTACCTGCAGCCGGGCGAGCTGGGCTGCGTCGCGGGCACGGCGTTCGCGGACCTGCGACCGCCCCACTGACGCGGTGGGCCGCCGATCCGCGCGTCAGGCGCGCCGTCGGCGCTCGGCCAGGTCCCGCAGCGCCACGACCGCCGTCAGCAGGCGGGGGGACAGCAGCAGGATCCCGAGGACGAGCGCCTCGTAGAACGCCCACGTGGTGGGGCCCGCGGTGACGAGCGAGTCGCGCATCCACACCAGCAGGTGCCACGTCGACGGCAGGAACAGCACGACGAGGAACCATGCCGCGAGGAGCATCCCGCCCAGGTGCACGAACCGGTACCAGCGCGCGACCGCGAGGTCCCGCGGGGAGGTGGCGGCGAGCGTCGCGCGCTCGTCGGGCGTCAGGCGCCGGGCGGTGCGCCGCAGGAGCAGGCGCGTGGTGCGCTGCAGGTGGGTGCAGCCGAGCAGCGCGGTCATCACCGCGTACACGTCGCTGCGCAGGAACACGAAGAACTGCAAGACGATCGCGGACACCTCGACGAGCGCGAGCGCGGCGAGCAGGGCGTCCGGACCGAGGCCGGCGGCGCGCAGCGTGAGCACCACGGCCAGGACGACGGTGTCGAACGCCATGCCCGCGAGCAGCGGCCCGACGCGTCGCCGCGGCGGCAGCGCCCACAGCCCGGTGAGGTTCGTCTCGAACGTCAGGAAGTACAGGCGGCGCGTGATGCGCAGCCGCGCGGGGACGCCGAGCGCGGCGGCGGCCATGACGTGCGCGAGCTCGTGCAGCCCGGCGAGGACGTAGGTGATGAGCGTGAGCGCGGCGAGGCTGCGCGCGGGCGTGCCGAGGAAGAACACGTCGAGCGCATCAGGACGCACGTCCGGGACGACGACGAGCAGGCCGACGACGACGACCGCACCGAGCCCCGCGAGCGCCGCGCCCCACCGGGAGAACAGCCACCGGGCCCTGGCGCGCGGGGCGACGACGAGCCCGTGCCCGGCCGGTGCGTCGTCGTCGGCCGCGACCGCGCGCTCGTCGTCCACGGCCGCGACGAACCCGAGCCGCACGAGGCCGGCCGCGAACGCGAGGACGTCCACGGGCTCGTCGGCGTCCGGCGGCGTGACGGCGCGCGAGACGTCGGCGACGGTGCGCCCCGCCGCCAGCAGGTCCAGGGCGCGGGCGCCGACGGCGGGGATCGCGACGAACCGCCCCGTGTCGGCACGCCCGACGACCACACGGTCGCCCTGGGCGGTGCGGGTCAGCGGGTGCAGCCGCAGCACGGACGTCGGCCCGAGCTGCGGGTCCGTGACCGGTGCGGGCGAGACCGCGGTCATCAGGCGACGGCGGCGCGCGCGGCCGCCCGGGCGGGGGCCGTCGCGCAGACCGGGCAGTCGGGGTCGGCGGGCCACGCATCGCTCGTCGTGCCGCCGTCGCCCGCGAAGTCGACGAGCTGGTAGCGGCCCAGCGAGACGGGAGCGGTCAGCCCGGTGAGGAACCGCATCGCCTCGAGCGACACCAGCCCGCCGAGCACGCTCGTCACGGGCCCGATCGCGCGGTTCACGCGGTCCTGCTCGAGCACCCGCGGACGCTCGACGACCTCCCGGTCGATGCCGTCCGCGAGCCGCGCGCGGTGCCGCTCCAGGCACTCCCGGCACGCCGAGACGCCCGGGTCGACCGACCAGTACAGCCCCTGCGTGTACGCCAGGCCGCCGCGGATGAACGGCACGCCGGCAGCCACGCACGCCTCGTTGACCCAGCGGTCCACCTCGTCGGGCTCGTCGATCGCGGAGACCACGAGCGACGGCAGCGCGGACAGCGCGGACCCCCGCAGCAGCGCCGTGACGTCGTCGGGCGACTCGACGCGTCGTCGGAACGCCTCGACGCGCAGCGTCGGGTCGAACGCCCGCAGCCACGCGGCGACGCGCTCGGCCTTCGGCTGCCCGACCTCCGCCTCGGTGTACGTGAACTGCCGCGCGAAGTTCCGCAGCTCCACACGGTCCTGGTCGACGACCGTCACCGCACCGACCCCCAGCCCGGCGAGGTTCATCAGCACCGACGAGCCCAGCCCGCCCGCGCCGAGCACCAGCACGTGCGCGTCCCGCAGCCGCGACTGCGGCTGCTCGCGCGGCACGGACAGGGTGGTGAACGCGTCGAAGAACGCGAGGTTGCTGAAGTAGCGCTCGCGGTCGTGCGCGTCGGACGTCTGCGGCGCGGCCGCGTCCTCGAGCCAGCCGAGCCGGTCGAGCTGGGCGACGGCCGCCGCGACGTCGGCCGGCGTGACGGCGGGGTGGCGCTCGCGCAGCGCGGCGGCCAGCGCGGGCACGTCCCGGGTGCCGTCACGCAGCAGCGTGAGCAGCGCGAGCACCTGCCCGTCGGGGTCCGCGACGCGCGTGCGGACCCTCGGGTCGAGGCTGACGATCAGCTCGCCGTCGCCGGCGAGGCAGTTGAGCGACTTGAGACGGGGCAGCATGGTCGGTCCCTCGGGAGGCGGATGGGCGGGCGGACGAGACGAGCCGGCCCGGTCGTCGTGACCGGGCCGGCTCGCGGGCGGGATCAGGCGCCGCCGGCCTCCGGGTCGAGGTGGATCCGCGTCGCGGTGATCTCCTCGACCTCCATGATGTCGATCGTCATCTCCTTGCACCCCCTTGCATCCCTCGTCGGACTGTCGCCACTCGTCGCGGCGGCAACGTCGGACGAGGACACGTCGACGCCGCGGCTGATACGCGGGGACGACGAGCTTCACCCGGCCCGCGCGCGGACGTCACCCGGAGCTCAGGGGAGTGCGAGCACCACGCGGTCACCCTCGACGCGGGCTCTGACCTGGCGGAAGTCGTCGACTCGCCGCAGTCCCCTGGTGGTGGGCGACTCGTGGCCGCCGACGACCACGGTGAACGCCCCGGCGGCCCTCGCGGCCCGCAGGCCCGCCTCCGCGTCCTCGAAGACCGCGCAGTCGTCGGCGGGCACCCCGAGCGCGGATGCCGCACGCAGGAACCCGTCAGGAGCGGGCTTGCCGGCTGCGACGTCCTCCGCGGCGACGAGAACGGTGGGGCACGGCAGGCCGACCGCCGTCAGCCGGCGCACCGCGAGCTCCCGCTCGGCCGACGTCACCACGGCGACGCGCGCGTCGGGCAGCGAGGCGAGCAGGTCCCGCGCACCGGGGATCGCGGTGAGCCCGTCGAGGCGGACGAGCTCGGCGGCCTCGATCTCGGCTGCGACGACGCGTGCCTGGTGCGGGTCCGGCAGGAAGTCGGCGACCGTGTCGATCGTGCGGCGCCCGTGGGAGACGCTCAGCACCGCGTCGAGGTCGACGCCGTGCGCGGCGGCGAACTCGCCCCAGACGGCCTCGACGACCGCGGTGGAGTCCACGAGCGTGCCGTCCATGTCGAGCAGGACGGCCGCGACGGTCACCTCGTCCGCGGGGGCGTTCGTGCATCGGCGGCGTCGAGCGGGTGGGTCGTCACTCGTCGGACGCTATCCGGCGGAGCCCGTCACGTGGGGCGGGTGCGGTCCAGCCGGACGGGTCCGGGCTCGTACCCGGCGGAGCGGTACGTGGCGACCGCGGAGGTGAGCGAGGTGGGGGTGCACACCTGCGCCGACGACGCGCCGAGGGCGCGGAGCGTCGACGCGGCCGCGAGGCAGATCGCCCGGCCGTACCCGCGCCCGCGGTGCTCGGCGTGCACGCCCATCGGCTCCAGCAGACCCGGCCGGCCCGGGCCGGCCGACCACACGGTGACGCCCGCGACGGGCACGCCCGAGGCGTCACGGCCGAGCAGGCAGCGCGCCTCGGCGGACGGCACCCCGGCCGCCATGGTCCGCCACACCTCGTCGGTGAACCGCTCGTTCCCCCACGCCGAGCGGTGGACGGCGGTGAAGTCGGCGCACGTCTCGGCGGAGACCTCCTCGACGTGCAGGTCCGGCTCCGGCACCGGTGCGCGCAGGTCGCGGCGCAGCGGTGTCCAGGACTCGCCCGCGGGCCAGCCGCGCTCACCGAGCAGCTCGTGCACGCGGCTCGCGTTCGGCGACTCGACGACGACCGCACCCTCGGGCAGGACACCGCGACGAGGGTCGACGACGTCCGCGACGACCTGGCGCGCGACCTCGTCGGAACGCCACGCCCCGGGCGTGAGCGTCAGGCGCAGCGCGTCGGGGCCGTCGAGGAAGCCGATCGCGACGAGCTCGTCGTCCCGGCTCCACGTCCGGACGGCTGCGGCCACGGCGTCCGTGCCGAACCGCCAGAACCAGCCCAGGTCACCGGGGTGCAGCTGCAGGGGCACGGCCTCGTCCTGCCACGCGCGCAGGGTCGCGACGACGTGCGCGAGCCGGTCCGGTGCGGGCGTCGACGAGGTGATCGGCATGCCTCGATCCCACACCCCGCCGGCCGCGGGGCGCACGGCAATTGCGTCGGACGGGCCGGGGTCGGCCCGGTCACGCGGACCGGACCGACCCCGGGGGAGTGCGTCGGTCAGCCGACGCGGACCAGCTGCCACTGCTGGTTGGCGCCGCCCCAGCTGGAGTACTGGACGATGTTCGCGCCGTCGGCGGTCGACGCGCCCTGGACCTCGAGCGCCTTGCCGCTGAGGCGGCTCGTGATGGTCGCGTACCCGTTGGAGACGGTCGCGCGCCACTGCTGGTTGGACCCGTTGTTGTCGGTCCACTGGACGATCGCGGCACCGTCGGCCGTGGACTTGGCGTACACGTCGAGGTTCTTCCCGGACAGTCGCGACCGGATCTCGTAGTAGCCGTCACCCGTGGCGACGAACTGCCACTGCTGCTGGTTGCCGTTGTTGCGGGACCACTGCGTGATCCGTGCGCCGTCGTTGGTGGCGAGGTTGTACACGTCGAGCGCCTTGCCGCTGTTGCGGTTCAGCAGCACGTACCACGCGTTCGTGTCGATGGACGAGTCGCCCGGGTTACCGGGGTTGCCGGGGTTGCCGCCGCCCGCGTTGAGCGCGTTGAGGACCGAGGTGTACGCGGCCTTCTTGTTGCCCGACGCGTCGAACAGCAGCGGGTTGGCGCCCGTGCGCCACGAGTCGGAGTCCCGCACGCCCCACACGGTGATGCCGTTGCAGCGCGCGACCGCGAGGCACGCGTTCGTCACCTGGGCGTACATGTTCGCCTGGTTGCCGCCCTGCTGGATGTCGAGCTCGGTGATCTGCACGTCGACGCCCAGGTCCGCGAAGCGCTGGAGGTTGGCCTGGTAGTCGCCCGGCAGGCTCGTCCCGAGGTGGGACTGGAACCCGACGCAGTCGATCGGCACGCCGCGGGCCTTGAAGTCGCGGACCATGTTGTAGACGCCCGTGGACTTCGCGTTGATGCCGTCGGTGTTGTAGTCGTTGTAGCAGAGCTTGGCGCCCGGGTCCGCGGCGCGGGCGGCGCGGAACGCGGCCTCGATCCAGTCGTTGCCGGTTCGCTGCAGGCTCGAGTCACGGCGGCTGCCGCGCCCGTCGTCGGCGAACGCCTCGTTGACGACGTCCCACGAGTGGATCTTGCCGCGGTAGTACGACGCGACGCGCGTGACGTGGTTGATCGCGGCGCTGCGCAGCGCGCTGCCGGACAGGTTCTGCGCCCAGCCGGGCATCTGCGCGTGCCACAGCAGCGCGTGACCGCGCACCTGCTTGCCGTTGGAGCGCGCCCAGTTGGCGATCTGGTCGCCGCGGCTGAAGTTGAAGCTGTTCTGCGACGGCTCCGTCGCGTCCCACTTCATCTCGTTCTCGGCGGTGATCATGTTGAACTCGCGGTTGGCGATCGACGAGTACGTCGAGTCGCTCAGTCGGCCCGCGGCGATGGCCGTGCCGAAGTACCGGCCCTTCTCCGCGGCGGACGCGCCGAGCGTCGAGGCCGCCTGGGCGGGGTTGGCGAGCGCGACCATCGTCGTGAAGGCCAGCCCGGTGGTGGCGGCGAGCGCGACCGCTCGTCGCCGCCAGCCGTGCTGCCGTGGGGTTGTCGTGCGCATGCGTGACTCACTCTCTGTCGGGACCGTGCGCTGGTCGCACGGTCGACGGTTGCCGACGACGTGCGGGAGGTTCAGGGCGTGGTGAGGTCGAAGCTGCGGACCGTCACGGCGCCGCCGAGCGCCTGCGTGGCGTAGTTGAAGATCCCGAACCGGTAGCCCATGAAGAACTCCCACTGGTTGTTCAGGACGAACGCGGGACCGAGCGGCACGAACGTGGTGCCGTCGGTGCTGTAGGAGAACGTGGCGGTCCGGCCGGAGCCCGGGCGGATGTCCGCGGTGGCGCGCAGCCAGATCCGCCCGCCCGAGACGTTCGCCGACGCGCGCTCGACCCCGGTCCCGGTGGTCGCCCACGAGCTGTTCATCGTCAGCCCGTCGGTCATGACGACGCGCGTCGAGCCGCCTGACTTGACCACCCCGATCCATGCCGACGACTGCCGCAGCATCGCCAGGCCCGACCGGTCGCCGTTCGCCATGGCGGAGTAGTCGAGCTCGACCGTGGCCGTCGACGACGGGCCCTGGATGCGGTGGGTCAGCGTGTTGCGCGCGTTGTAGAGGTCGTTGGTGACGGTCGCGGTCTGCAGCCGCAGGCCGTTGCCGACGCTGAACCGGCTCGTGTCCGGGTTGTGGTTCCACTCCCACCGGTGGCCCAGGGTCGGTCCGACGAAGGTGTCGCGGCCGATCATCGGGGCGACCGTCTTGCTCGTCGTGATGTTCGGGCGGTTGTACGTGGTGCCCCAGCGGCCGTTGACGGTCTGCAGGGTGGGCCAGCCGTCGGCGGTCCAGGTGATCGGCGCGAGGGTGGGCACGCGGCCGCCCGGGTACGCGTCGGTGAAGGCCATGTACCACCAGTCGCCGGCCTGCGTCTGGACGAGGCCGCCCTGGTGCGGGACGCCGCCGCCCGAGATCGGGCCGGGCAGGTCGAGCAGCACCTGGCGCATCTCGTACGGCCCGAACGGCGAGCTCGAGCGCAGCACGTACTGGCCGTTCGCGGGACGCGTCAGCCAGATGTAGTAGTACCCGTTGCGCTTGTAGAACCGGGCGCCCTCGAGCGTGCCGACGTTCGACGGCGTCTGGAACACCTGCTGGGCGCGCACCTGCCCGGTGCCGTCCGCGTTGAGCTGCGCGACGCTGATCGTGCCGTTGCCGTACGCCACGTACATCGTGTCGTTGTCGTCGACCAGCAGGCCGGCGTCGTAGTAGCAGTTGTTGATCCGGGCCTTCTTCGACCACGTGCCGTCGACGGCCGACGCCGTGTAGACGTACGTGCGGTTGAACTCGGTGCAGCCGTACCAGTAGTACGTGCGGTTGCTCGGCCGGTAGCCGAGCGTGGACGCCCAGATGCCCTTGACGTACTTGCGGCCGCCGGACAGGTCGTAGCCGGCGTCGTCGAAGTCGAGGCGCGGCACCGAGTGACCCGCGTACTCCCAGTTCACGAGGTCGTACGAGCGCAGGATCGGTGCGCCCGGCGAGTAGTGCATGGTCGACGCCGAGTAGTAGTACGCGTCGCCGACGCGGATGATGTCGCCGTCGGCGAAGTCCTGCCAGACGACGGGGTTGGTGAACGTGCCGGTCTGCGGCGGAGGCGTGGTGCTGCCGCCGCCGAGGCGGACGAGCTGCCACTGCTGGTTCGCGCCGTTCCAGTCCGCGTACTGCACCACGTTCGCGCCGTCCGCGGTCGACGCGTTCTGCACCTCGACGGCCTTGCCGCTGTGCCGTGCGATGAGCTGGACGTACCCGTCGACGTCCTGGATCGAGAACTGCTGGTTGGTCCCGCCGTTCTCGGACCACTGGATGACGGCGGCGCCGTCGGCCGTGGACCGGCCGGTGATGTCCAGGACCTTGCCCGACAGGCGGGACTTCAGCCGGTAGTAGCCGCCGCCGGCGTCGACGAACTGCCACTGCTGCTGCGCGCCGTCGTTGCGGCTCCACTGCGTGATCCGCGCGCCGTCGTTCGTCGCCAGGTCGTACACGTCGAGCGCCTTGCCCGACTGGCGGTTCAGCAGCACGTACGACGCGCCGGTGTCGATGGTCGCGGCGGTGGCGGCGGGTGCCGCGGCCACCGCGACGAGCGCGGGGAGCGCGAGGCTCGCGAGCGCCAGGACCGCCGTCCACGGTCGTCGCCGTGGGCGGCGTGCGGACCTCGCGAGACGTCCGGACGGACGCGTGGAGGCATGACTGGACGTGACGACGACGATGTCGCTCATGTGCGCGCTCCCGGAAAGCGATGCTCGAGCCATGCGCCGTGTTATCGCTCACATGGCGCCTTGGGCCGACTGTGGCACGCGCTTCCCGGGCTGCGGATCCGGGGGAAACGATTAGTCGAGTCGACCGCTCGTCGACCTCTCGTCCGCCCCCAGCGCGTGCGGGAGGGCGTCGGTCACGAGCGGCAGCGTCCGTACGCTGCGGAAACGTCGGGAGGTGCCGTCGACGGGGTCGGTGAAAGCGATCTCGGCGGCCAGCAGCTGCAGCGGGGTGCGGAAGTCGTCGACCGGGACGTCACGCTCGACCGGGTACAGCGGGTCGCCGACGATCGGGATGCCGAGCCCGGACAGGTGCAGCCGCAGCTGGTGCGTGCGGCCCGTCCGCGGCGTCAGCCGGTACACGCCCAGCCTCGTGCCGTCGGGCCCGTCGACCTCGTGGTCCAGCTCGATCCGCGTCTCGGCGTTGACGGGCGCACCGGGCACCACCTGCGCCTGCGTGGTCCCGCGCTCCTTGCGGATGTGGTCGCGCACGACGAGCGGGAGCTCGAGGTCCGGGCGCAGCGGCGCGAGCGCGAGGTACGTCTTGTCCACCCGGCGGCGCTCGAACGCGCTCTGGTACGGCCCGCGCCAGCGCTGCTCGGTCGCCAGCAGGAGCAGGCCCGAGGTCACGCGGTCGAGCCGGTGCAGCGGGGACAGCTCGGGCAGGCCCAGGGCCGCGCGCATCCGCACGACGACGCTCTGCGTCACGTGCCGGCCGCGCGGGATCGTGGACAGGAACGGCGGCTTGTCGACGACGACGAGCCGGTCGTCCCGGTGCACGACGTGCACCACGCCCGGCACGGGCGGCTCGTCGCGCAGGTCGCGGTGGAACCACACGTACCGCGCGGGGACGAAGGCGTCGTCGTCGTGCAGCGCGCGGCCGGTCTCGTCGACGAACCGGCCCTCGGTCAGCATCCCCGCGACGTCCACGTGCTCGGGCAGCCGGTGACGCAGCCACGCGCCCATGGTCGGCCACGGCGCGGGCGTGGTGCCGACCCGGTCGGGCGTGCGCAGGCGGGCGGCGTCGAGGCCGTGGCGTGCCGGGAGCGGGGAGCGGGGTGGCACGCGGCGAGTCTACGAGCGGGTCGCCGTCCGGTCCGCTGCGCGAGCCCCTGGACAAGCCGCTGCGCGAGCCGCTGGGCGGTCCGCTGTGGCGGTCTGGCCTGCGTGGACGCACACGCCCGTGCCCGTCAGGCGAGACGACGCGCCGGTCGCGCTTGACGGGACCAAGGTCCCGGGTGCCAGGATGCGCGGCGTGACAGGGGGCAAAGAGGTGCAATCGGCGCATCCGGTGTGGGAGCGCGTCCACCGGCGGCAGGCGGCCGCGCGGCAGATGCGCGAGCTCGCGCCGTACGCCGGAGCGCCGCTCCTCGCGCTCACGATCGGCGTCCACGTCCTCGCGGGCGTCGCGCCGGTCGTCTTCCTGGTGTCGACGGCCCTCGCGCTGCCCGACGTCGTCTCGGGCGGCCTGCCGCCCGCGCTGTGGGTCGCCATCGGGGCGTTCCTGCTGCAGCAGCTGCTCGCCCCCGTCCAGCTCGTCCTGTCCCGGGAGATCGCGCGCCGCGTCGACGCGGCGTGCATCGCCCGGCTCACGCGCTTCACGCTCGACGAGGCGACGCTCGCCGGGCTCGAGCGGCCCGACGTCGCGGACCGGCTCACGCAGGTCGACGAGGCGTTCGAGCAGTGGGTGTGGACGCCCGGCTCGGCGCTCGAGGGCGGGCTCGCGCTGACGGCGCGCTACGTGCAGCTCACCGGCGCGGTCGTGCTGCTCGGGTGGGCGGCCGGCCCGTGGGCCGCGCTCGCGGGGGCGGTCGCGGCGGTCGTCGCACGGCAGGGTCAGGCCGAGGCGTTCCACCGGTGGGGCGAGCTGTGGGGCTCGTTCCAGCCGGCCCGCCGCCGGGTGCAGTACGTGCGCGAGCTCGCGACGAGCACGCGGGCCGCCAAGGAGATCCGCACGCTCGGCCTGCTCGGCTGGCTGGAGGACCGCTTCTCGGCCGAGACCCGAGGCTGGCTCGGGCCGCTGTGGACCTGGCGGCGCCGGGTCTACGGGCGCCCGTTCGTGGGGCACGCGGTCGCGGCCCTCGTCGGCTCGGCGGTCGCGCTCCTGCTCGTGTCCGACGTCGCGGGCGACGACGGTGCGCGGCTCGTCGCGGTCAGCGTGGCGGTCCAGGCGGTCGTGCTGTGCGCCCGGTTCGGCGTCATGTTCCCCGAGTCGGACATCAAGCTCGTCTACGGGCGCGCCGCGTACACCGCGATGCAGCAGCTCGAGGCCTCGATCCGGGAGCAGGCCGGCCCGGTCGCCGCCCGCACGGACGCCCCGGCCCCCACGCGCACCATCACGTTCTCCGGCGTGGGCTTCGGGTACCGCCCGGACCTGCCGGTCCTCGACGGGCTCGACCTCGAGCTGCCCGTCGGGACCTCGACCGCCCTGATCGGCGTGAACGGCGCGGGCAAGTCGACGCTGGTCAAGGTGCTCGCGGGCATCTACCCGCCGGACTCGGGCGTCGTGACGGTCGACGGCGTCGACCTGCGCACCTACGACCAGACGGCGTGGCAGCGGAACTTCGCGGTGACGTTCCAGGACTTCCTGCGCTACGAGCTCACGCTGCGCGACAACGTCGCCATGGGGGCGATCGCGCACCGCGACGACGACGACGGCATCGTCTCGGCGCTCACGCGCGTCGGCCTCGGCGACCTGCTCGCCGGCCTGCCGCTGGGACTGGAGTCGCCGCTGACGCGGTCGGTCGAGGGTGGTCGCGAGCTCTCGGGCGGGCAGTGGCAGCGCATCGCGCTGGCCCGGGCGCTGTTCGCGGTCCGGCACGGGGCGTCGGTCCTGGTGCTCGACGAGCCGACCTCGCAGCTCGACGCGCGGGGCGAGGCGGAGTTCTACGACACGTTCCTGGAGCTCACGCGCGGCGTGACGAGCCTGGTGATCTCGCACCGGTTCTCCACGGTCCGCAACGCCGACCGCATCGTGGTGCTCGACGGTGGGCGGATCACCGAGGTCGGCACGCACGACGAGCTCGTCGCCGCCGGTGGCGTGTACGCGCAGATGTTCGACGTCCAGGCGCGCCGCTTCGACCACAAGGACGCCGCGGACGCGCAGGCGCCGGCCGCGGAGCTCAAGGGGGCTGCACTGTGAGGGACGTCCTGTTCTGCCTGCGCCGCCTGTTCGCGATCGCGTGGACGATCGACCGACGCCGGTTCGTCATCGGCGCGACGCTCCTGCTCCTCGGCGCGATCGCGACCCCGGTCGTGGGTCTCGGCGCGGGGCGCGTGGTGGACGGCGTCAACGACGGCGACCCGAGCACGGCGGCCGTGTGGGGCGTGGCGCTCGCGGTCGCGCTCGCGGGCGAGCTGATGCTCGCGCACTTCGCGCACCTCTACTACTTCGAGCTCGCGGAGCTCACCGAGGAGCAGCTCAACCGCGACCTCGTGCGGCTCGTGAACGGCTCGACGTACCTGGACCGCAGCGACGACCCGGCGCACGCCGACCGCGTCGACCTGCTGCGGCAGGACGTGCTGCAGATGCGCGAGACCATCCAGTCCGGCCTCCAGCTCGGGGCGACGGCCGTGGGCGTGGTCCTCACCGCGGCCGTGCTCGTCACGCTCTCGCCCTGGTTCCTGCTCCTCATCGTCGCGGCGGTGGTGCCCGTGGTCGCGGGCAAGCGAGCCGAGGCGACGTTCCAGGTGACGCGCGAGGCGCAGTCGACGACCACGCGCGCGGTCCGCCACCTGCGGCGGCTCGCGACGAGCCCCGCGTCGCAGAAGGAGATCCGGCTCTCGGGCGGCGGCGACTACCTGCTCGGGCGTCAGCAGGACCTGCTCGGGGTCTACCAGTCGGCGATGGCGCGCGCGGACCGCAGGTACGCGCTCCAGCGCGGCGTCGGTCAGTTCACGTTCGGCCTCGCGTACGTCGGCGCCGTCCTCTGGGCGTTCGAGCTCGTGCGGCAGGGCCGGGCGAGCGCGGGTGACGTGGTCCTCACGGTCGTGCTCGCCACCCAGCTCGCGACGCAGATGGCCACGGGCGTCGAGCTGCTCGGCACCGTGCACCGCGCCGCGGCGGGCCTGCGACGGTTCTCGGCGTTCGCGGCCGAGCAGCTCGCGGACCTCGTCCCGGTGGGTGGCCTGTCGTCGGCGGGCTCGGCCGGCTCGGCGGGCGGCGGCCTGCGCCTCGAGGGACTGACGTTCCGCTACCCGGGCGCCGCGGCCGACACGCTGCACGGGATCGACCTCGACCTGCCGGGCGGCACGTCCGTCGCGGTCGTCGGGGAGAACGGCGCCGGCAAGAGCACGCTGCTCAAGGTGCTGACCGGCCTCTATGCCCCGACTCACGGCCGGGTCGTCGTCGGTGGCACGGACCTCGCGACGGTCGCGCCGACCGCGTGGCGCGAGCGGACCGCGGCGCTCTACCAGGACTTCGCGCGGGTCGAGCTCGCGCTGCGGGAGAGCGTCGGGCTCGGTCACCTGCCGACGGGCTTCGACGACGGTGCCGTCGGCTCGGCGCTGGAGCGCGCGCGTGCCGGTGGCCTGGCGTCGCAGATCGGGCTCGACGGCGTCCTCGGGAACGGGTACGCCGACGGGCGGGACCTGTCCGGCGGCCAGTGGCAGACGATCGGTCTCGCGCGCACGCTCATGCGGCCCGACCCGCTCCTGCTGGTGCTCGACGAGCCGGGCTCGGCGCTCGACGCGCTCGCCGAGCAGCGCCTGGTGGACGCCTACCAGGAGACGGCGAAGGAGGTCGCGGCCACGGTCGGCGGTGTCACGGTGTTCGTCACCCACCGCCTGTCGACGGTCCAGCTCGCCGACCGCATCGTGGTCCTCGACGAGGGTCGGGTGGTCGAGCACGGGTCGCACGCGGAGCTGCTCGCCTCGGGTGGCCGGTACGCGCAGCTCTGGGAGCTGCAGGCGCGCGCGTACGCGCGCTGACCCGGCCCTGGGCCGGCCCGGGCGCCGTCCGGTGTCCCCGGGAGACGCCGGTCCAGCCATCTCATCATCCGGTCCAAGCAGGGCGTGAATGTTTCTCGGACGTTTCCGCGAGGATATGCCGAATGAGATTCTCCGGCAGGTCGTTGACGGCCCGGCGCGGGCGATGGTAAATGCGCCCCTCCGCGTGTTCGAGAATGTGGCGGGCGAACATTAGCGATCACGCTGCGTCCTAATCGATTTATGGTCCAGAATGGTCCGCGTCGTGGCCTGCGGAACCGATACGTTTCATGCCGACGCATCGCGAAGATGCAGGACACAACGATTTTTCGTACGACAGTGCACCGCCGGCCCTCCCGCCCCGAGGTCATTCCTCGGCCGCGGAGGGGACGGCGGTGATCAGGGGAGGAGCGGCGCACGGTCCGGGCAGGGACTGCGTTCGCGCCGCAGTTTTCGTGACCAGAGGGATATGTCGTCGCGCCCCTGCGCGGCGTATTTCTCGGACCGGTCGTCGGGGGTGGGTCTCGCGCACCCTCGAACCGGTCGACGTGTCATTCCCACCGCCCGGACGACGGCAGGAGATCGATGGACCTCGACCCGAAGCCCGTGACGATCACGTTCACGGGACGCGCCGCACGCACGGCGCCCATGACGTGGGGCCAGAGGTCGATCTACGCGTCCATCCGCTGGCTCGGCGACGACGCCTGGTACTTCAACCTGACGCGCGTCGTCGAGGCGCCGCCCGGGACGCGCGAGGACCAGGCGTGCGCCGCGCTCGCGGCACTCCTCGCCCGGCACGAGGGTCTGCGCTCGTCGTTCCACGAGACCGACGACGACTGGGTCCAACGCGTCCGAGCCGAAGGGGCGACCACCGTCCACGTCACGTCGGCCGACCCGTCCGACGCGCCCGAGGTGGCGCACGCGCTGGCCGCGCGGCTGGCGCAGCACACGTTCCGGCACGACGACGAGCTGCCCGTCCGGTTCGGCCTCGTCGTCGCCGGGCCGCGGTCCGGTCAGGGGGACGACGAGCACGCGGGCACGCAGGTCACGCACGTCGTCGTCGCGGTGTCGCACCTCGCGGCGGACGGCTGGGCGGCCGACCTGCTGAAGCGCGACGTCGAGCGGCTCCTCGACGGCTCGGCCGAGGCGCCGCCGCAGTGGCAGCCCGTCGACCAGGCACGCCACGAGCTCGCGGGCCCGGGTGCGGCCCGGGGCGACGCCGCGCTCGCGTACTGGTCCCGGACCCTGGAGGCGATCCCGCACGCGCCGTTCCCTCCGGCCGAGGCCGACGGCAAGCCCGACCGGTTCGTGAAGCTCGGGATCTCGTCGCGCGCGCTCGCGGTCGCGGCGACCGTCGTGGCGGGCCGGTGCGGCGTGAGCACGGGCACGGTCCTGCTCACGGCGTCCGTGGTCGTCCTCGGGCGCCTCATCGGGCAGGACCGCGTGGCCCTCGAGCTCATCGCGAGCAACCGGCTCGACGAGCGCAGCCGGGGACTGGTCGCGCCGCTGGCCGAGAACGCGCTGTTCGTCGTCGACCTGGCGGGAGCGGACGACTTCCGCACCGCCGCGCGCCGGACGTTCGCCGCCGGGCTCAGCGCGTACCGCCACGCGCAGTACGACCCGCAGGCGCGAGACCGGCTGGTCGCGCAGGCCCGCGAGCGCCACGGCGGCGGCACGGGCCTCGGGTCTTTCTTCAACGACATGCGGATCGGCCGCGACTGGGCGGTCGACGTCGACGCGTACGGCTCCCTCGACGCGGTCCGCGCGCTCACGGCGCAGACGACCACCTCGTTCGTCGGCTCGTGGGACCGCCAGGACGCGACGTGGTTCGTGAGCGTGGACGACGCGGACGGCACGTGCGGCCTGTACCTCATGGCGGACACCGAGCTCGTGCCGCGGCACCGCGTGGAGGAGCTGCTGCGCGAGATGGAGTCGGTCGTGGTCGAGGCGGTGGCCGGATGAGCAACCCCATCACCTACGCGCCGCGCCACGTCCGGGCGCTGCCGCCCGTGCAGGCCCAGGGGCGCACGCTCAAGGCCTACGCGATGGTCGCGCGCGAGCAGGACCGCGACCGCACGCCGAGCGCGCAGTGGCTGCGGGAGCAGGCCTCGGCGGCGTTCGGGGACCCGCCGGGGGAGGGCGACCACCCGTGGGGGTTCCTCATCTGGCACGCGGGCCTGCAGCGCGACTACCTGCTCGTGAGCCAGTGGTTCGACGCGGACATGCTCAAGCACCGGGTGCGGGGCGTGCACGTCGACGACGAGGGGCGCACGACGCTCGCGCCGCTGGACGAGCAGGACCTCGTCGCGTGCGTGTGGGAGCTCGAGGTCGTCGCGTTCGAGCGGGACGCGTGGGTCACCAACGTCCTGGCCGCGGGACGGCTGGACGACGAGACCGCGGCGGCGTACGTCGGCACGACGTTCTCGGGGTGGGTGTGAGCGCGGGGGTGCGGGTCGTGCCGATCACGGCGGACGACCTGGACGTGCTCGTCGAGCTGTGCCGCGAGCACGCGGCGTACGAGCGCGCGGTGTTCGTCGAGGACGGGCAGGTCGAGCGCTGGCGCGACGCGCTGTTCGGCCCGCGGCCGGCGTTGCACGCGTGGCTCGCGACCGACGGCGACGAGCCCGCGGGCTTCATGACGGTCACGACGGACTTCGCGACGTGGAGCGCGCGGCGGTTCGCGTACATGGACTGCCTCTTCCTGCGGGAGCCGTACCGCGGCAAGGGCATCGGCCGCCGGTTCTTCGAGCGGCTGGAGGAGTTCGCCCGCACCCAGGGGTGCGGGTGGGTGGAGTGGCAGACCCCGGTGGACAACGAGCTGGGCATCGGGTTCTACGAGCGCATGGGTGCCACGTCGAAGGTCAAGGCGCGGTTCTCCTACGAGGTCGAGGGGCGTGAGGCGGAGTGCTGACGAGCGAGGTGACGGAGCCGGCGCTGGCGCCGTGGTCGGTGGACGAGTCCGACCGCGACGCGGTCGCGCCCGCGCTGGGTGACCTGGTGCGCGTGCCGGCGCTGCGCTGGCCGGACCGGCCCGCGGTGAGCGACGGCAAGGTCGCGCTGACGTTCGCCGAGCTCGAGCGCGGTGCGCAGACGCTCGCGGCGCACCTCGCGGGGCTCGGCGTGCGGCCGGGTGACCGGGTCGCGGTGATGGCCGAGAAGAGCGCGTTGGTGCCGCTGCTCGCGGTCGCGCTGTGGAAGTGCGGTGCGGTGTACGTGCCGCTGGACGGCGCGGCGCCGCCGGCTCGGCTGAGCGCGCTCGTCGGACGCCTGCAGGCGCGCGTCGTGCTCGCGCTCGACGACCGCGAACCCGTGGTGGACGACGTGCGCTGGGTCGGCCGCGGCGAGCTCGACGCGGTGCTCGCGGGGCCGTCCGAGCCGTGGGAGACGGTGGTGCACGCGCCGCAGGACACCGCGTACATCATCTTCACGTCGGGCTCGACGGGTGAGCCGAAGGGCGTCGAGATCACGGTCGCGAACCTCGTGGCGTACTTCGCGGCGCACAACGAGGTGCTGCGGTTCACGCCGGCCTCGCGCGTGTTCAGCCTGTCGCCGTTCCACTTCGACGTGTCGATCGAGGACACGCTGCTGCCGCTGTCGCTGGGCGCGTACGTGTTCCAGTTCCGCGGCATCCACGCGGGCCCGGTCATGCGGGGTGCGCTCAAGCGGGAGCAGATCACGCACCTCATCGCGGTCTCGACGCTGCTGACGATCATCACGCAGGACGGCCGGCAGGTGGACCGCGAGACGTTCCCGCGGCTCGAGATGGTCATGACGGGCGCGGAGGTGTGCGACCCGACGGTCATCAACACGTGGAAGGACGCGCTGCCGGCCGTCCGGGTGCTCAACGTGTACGGCCCGACGGAGGCGACGATCGTGTGCCTCGCGTACGAGATCCGTGAGGTCGACCGGGACCGCGTCGGCTCCTACCCGATCGGCACACCGCTGACCGGGGTGCGGGTGCGGCTCGTCGACGAGACGGGCGAGGTCACGGCGCCGGGTGCGGTGGGCGAGCTGTGGGTCGGCGGGGACCAGGTCATGCGCGGGTACTTCGACCAGCCGGAGGAGACCGCGCGGCGCGTGGTCGTCGTCGACGGCGTCCGGTACTACCGCACGGGCGACCTGTGCAGCTACGACGACGCGGGCCGGCTCGTGTTCCGGGGCCGGGACGACGACGAGGTGAAGCTCGCCGGCCGGCGGATCCACCTGGGCGAGATCCGCGAGACCGCGCTGAGCTGCCCGGGCGTCGAGCGTGCGGCGGTCGCGCTGCTGCCGCGCGACGCGCAGCAGGTCATCGCGATGATCGTCGTCGCGCCCGACCAGGCGGTGCTCGCGGACGTCGAGGCGCGCCTCGCGGCCCTGCTGCCGGGGTACATGCTCCCCACGCTCGTCGGCTGGTCGCCGTCGCTCGCGGTGGCGTCGACGGGCAAGACCGACGAGCGTGACCTGCTGCGCCGTCTCGCGGACGCCGCGAAGGGCACGCGGGACACGCGTTTCGCGCTGCTGCCCGACGGTGCCGCCCCGACGATCGGGGCGGGGCGTGGCTGAGGGCGTCGACCGGGAGTTCGCGCGGCTCGCGACGGCACGCGCGCTGGTCTCGCCGCGCACGGGCACGACCCGCTCGCTCGCCGACGACCGCCGTGACGCCGAGCGCTGGGTCGCCCGGTTCGGCGCGGGGTCCGCCGCGCAGGACGAGGGGCGTCCGGCCTCCGAGCGCACCGGCAGCCGCTCGCTCGTCGTGCGTCCGGTGCACGACGAGGGCGAGCTGTGGGTGCTCTACGTGCACGGCGGCGGGCTGGTCTACTACTCGACCGACGTCTTCGCGCCGTTCCTGCGGGTGCTGTCCGACGAGCTGCGCGCCCCCGTCGAGGCGTTCGACTACGACAAGGCGCCGGAGAACCCGGTGCTCGGCTCGGTCGGGGACCTCGCGCTGCGGGTGACGGCGCGCGCCCGCGCGGTCGAGGGGCGTCGCCTGGTGCTCGTCGGCGACAGCGTCGGCGGTCTGCTCTCGCTGCTGCTCGCGCTGCGCACGCTTCCGGACATGTTCTCGCAGGTCGTGCTGCTGTACCCGGTGCTCGACCTGCACACCGAGCGCCCCTCGTACGAGCAGTTCGGCGCCGGGCTGTTCCTCGACCGGGACGCCATGCGGCAGTTCACGGCGCTGCTGCGGCCGGCGTTCGACGCGCTCGGCCTGGACCCGATGCACCTGCCCGACGCCGACGTGGCGCGGCTCGCACCGACGCTCGTCGTGACCGCGGGGTGCGACGTGCTGCGCGACGAGGCGTTCGCGTGGGTCGAGCAGGTGAGCGCGCGCGGCGCGGACGTCCGCCATCTCGTGCTCGACGACCTGCCGCACGACTTCTGCCTGTACGCGCCGAGCCTGCGCTCCGCGCGGCACGCCGTCGAGACGTTCGCCCGGGACATCACCGGAGCGCTGCGCACACCCGCGGGAGCGGGCGGGACCACCCACGGAAGGACGACATGACGACGACAGCGAGCGGCACCGCAGTCAGCAGCACCGCAGTCAGCAGCACCGCGGTCAGCCGGACCGCAGTGAGCCAGGCCGTGCGGGCGAAGGTCGCGCAGTACCTCGAGGGCGCGCTCGGTCGACCGGTCGACGACTCGGTCCCCGACGACACCGCGCTCAGCGACCTGGGTCTGGACTCGCTCCTGACCATCAGCGTGATCGTCGCGCTTCTCGACGACGCGGGCGTCGACCTCGTCGACAACCCCGACGCGCTCGAGACCCCCAGCACCATCGCCGACCTGCACGACATGGCAGCACGATTCCTAGGAGGAGATGACACCGTGGTCCAGACGACACCGATCGACGAGCAGACCGAGCAGCTGGCTTTCTACGAGGCGAAGCTCGCGTACGAGATCGACTCCTGGGACCTGTCGGTCGCGCTGGCCGAGGGCGAGGACATCGTCGTCGTCGACGGGCGCAGCGCGGACGCGTACGCGTCCGGGCACATCCCCGGCGCGGTGAGCATCCCGCACCGCACGATCACGCCGGAGTCGGTCGCGGAGCTCTCGCGCGAGCCGCTGTACGTGGCGTACTGCGACGGGATCGGCTGCAACGCCTCGACGAAGACGGCCCTGAAGCTCGGCCGCGAGGGGTTCCGCGTCAAGGAGCTCATCGGCGGGCTCGACTGGTGGAAGCGCGACGGGCACCCCGTGGAGGGCGCCGCGGAGCAGGCGTGCGCGGTGGACGGTGCGCACTCGGCCTGCGGCTGCGCCGGATGACGTCGCACGACGACCGCGTGGTGCAGCCCGCGCTCGAGACCGACGTCCTCGTCGTCGGTGCGAGCCTCGCGGGCTGCGCCACCGCGATCCACCTGCGGGGCCTCGGGCACCGGGTCACGGTGGTGGACAAGCGGTCGCTCACCGACGACCACTACAAGCAGCTCTGCTCGCATTTCGTGCAGCCGCACGCGGTCCCGCTGCTCGACGCGCTCGGCCTGGATCACCTGCGGGGCCGCGAGCACGGCATCGCGACGAAGGCGGTGTTCGTGACGTCGGGCGGCGTGATCGACCCGCCGGGCACGGGCTACGACCCGGATCGCCCGGACTCGTACGCGCTCAACCTCGAGCGGCGCGTGGTGGACCCGCAGGTCCGTGCCCGCGCGCGTGAGGTGGGTGCCGAGCTCCTGGACGAGACGGGCGTCGACGAGGTCCGGCAGGGCGGCGACGGGTGGGACGTGACGCTGCGCCAGGGCGGCGCCCGCCGGCAGGTCCGGGCGCGGCTCGTGGTCGCGGCGGACGGCCGGCGCTCGCGCGTCGCAGGGCTGCTGGGCAACGAGGCCGAGGTGCGGCCGAACCAGCGCGCCGCGGTGTTCGCCTACTTCCGCGGGATCGACGCGCCGGCGGGCGACCGTTCGGTGTTCGTCCGGACCGAGGGCGACCTCGCGTGCCTGTACCCGCTGGTCGACGGACGCACCGCGCTCGTCCTGTTCGCGGAGCACGAGCGCGTGCAGGACTGGCGGGGCGAGGAACGGGCGCGCGAGCTCGTGCGGTACTTCGCGCGGCTCGACGCGGTCCCGGACATGTCCGGTGCGGTCCTGGACTCGCCGGTCCTCGGGTTCACGGACTACCCGAACCAGGTGCGCAGCACCGTGGCCGGTGGCGTGCCGTTCGTGGGAGACGCGGCGCTGTCGCTCGACCCGATGAGCGGGACGGGGTGCGGGTTCGCGCTGCTGTCCGCGGACCTGCTGCGCCGCGCGTTCGAGGGCCGGTCGCTCGGGCCCGACGACGTGGCGGCCGCGCTCGCAGACTACGCGGCCGGCCACGCGGCGGAGATCCGACCGCACGTGGACGGGATCTGCGCGGACTCGCTCGTCGGTCGCAACCAGGAGTCCGAGCGCCGCATGTTCGAGGCGGTCTGCGCGGACGACGACCTCGCGCGCCTGTACCTCGACGTCACGGGGCGGCTCGCGCAGCCCGCCCGGTTCCAGCGGGCGCTCCTGACGCATCTCATGGCGGGCCGCTCACGCGCGGCCTCGCTCGCGTCCGCGTAGCCCGCCCGTCACCCTCCGGACGAAAGAGAGCTCGATGTCACGCGTCGCCTTCACGACCTTCGCGATCCTCAAGCGGCCGTACGGGGACCCGGTGGTGCAGGGGTTCGACGACCTCACGCCGCCGACGTTCGCGCAGGCCGAGAACAGCCCGGGCTTCGTCGCGCGGGCCAAGGAGAGCCCCGACCAGTCGCACATCACGAACTTCAACCGCGACTGGGGCGCCTGGGGACGGTTCGAGGTCCCGCGGTTCTACACGGGCGGCCGGACCGACGAGACGGACAGCCGCGCGTCGACCCTGTCGCTGTGGACGGACCTGGAGTCGGTGTTCTCCTTCGTCTACTCGGGCATCCACCGCACCGCGCTCGCGCAGCGGCACGACTGGTTCCTCAAGCCGGAGTGGCCCACGTACGCGGTGTGGTGGGTCGACGACGACGTGATCCCGACGTGGGCGGACGCGTGCCGCCGCCTCGAGCACCTGCACGACACCGGGCCGAGCCCGTACGCCTTCACGCTGCGCCAGGCGTTCGACGCCGACGGCTCGCCCGTCCGGGTGCGCGGTCTCGTCGCCGCGCAGCCCGCCGACGCCTGAGCGCGGCGCACCCCGCACCGCCGCCGCTCGACCCCGCTCGACCCCGCCCGACCCCGTCCCGACGTCCTGAGGAGTGAGCCGGATGTTCACCCGCGCCTTCGACCGATCGGCCATGACCTGGTCCTACGAGATGCACCTGCAGCCCATGCTCTCGGCCACCGACATCGAGGGCCTGCCTTTCGGCTCGGTGTTCGGCAGCGTGCCCGGGCACACCGTGTCCAAGCGCCACGCGCACCAGGACGGCGAGGTCTTCGTCGTGCTCGCGGGGCGGGCCGTCGTCGTGGTCGGCGACGAGCAGCGCGAGCTCGGCGCGGGCGAGACGGTGTTCATCCCGCCGTTCAGCGCGCACGAGATCCGCAACGGGCGCGACGAGCCGTTCGACATCGTCTCGATCTACTGGGAGCACATCCCGAGCGCGGTCGAGGTGCTGGGCCGGCAGCCGGCCGCGGACAAGGTCGCGGACCGCACGCTCGTCGCGTGCCCGCCCGTCACGCCGAACGGCGGCCTGCACCTGGGGCATCTGTCGGGGCCGTACGTGCGCGCCGACATGCTGGTGCGCGCGCTGCGCAGCCAGGGCCGCGAGGCGCGGCACCTGACGGGGACCGACGACCAGCAGTCGTACGTGGCCGCGCACGCGCGGGTCACCGGCGCGACGAGCACGGACGTCGCGCTCGCGGCGGGCGACGGGATCGTCGCGACGCTGGCGGCGGCGGACGTCCGGGTGGACCGCGTGACGCGGCCGCTGCGGGACGCGGGACACGCGGAGCGGATCCGTGAGCTGTTCGCGCGGGTCGCGGCGGCGCCGACCGTCGAGGAGCGCGAGCGCGAGACGCCGTACTGCCCGGCGTGCGACCTGTCGCTGCACCAGGCGTTCGCGCGCGGGACGTGCGCGCACTGCGACGCGGCGAGCGACGGGGAGATCTGCGAGGCGTGCGGCCGGCCGAACGAGGCGCGCGAGCTCGTCGACCTGCGCTGCCGTGCGTGCGACGGGCCGGCGGAGCTGCGCACGGAGCGCGCGCTGTGGCTCGACCTCGCCGCGCACGCCGACGAGCTGCGGGCCTACCTGCGCTCGGTCCACGCGTCGCCGGACCTCATGGTGCTGGTCGAGCGTCTGCTCGACGAGGGCCTCGCGCCGTACCGCCTGACGCGCACGAGCGACTGGGGGATCACGCTCGACGACGGTCAGGCGATCGACGCGTGGGTGGACCTCGCGCTCACGTTCCTCGCGGCGGTGCAGGCCGAGGCCGACGAGCACGGCCCCGCCCGGACCGTGCTGTTCCTCGGGTACGACAACAGCTACTACTACGCGGTGCTGCTCCCCGTCCTCGCGATCGCGGCCGGGCTGACCGAGCACCTGCCCGCCACGTTCGTCACCAACCAGTTCCTGCACCTGGGCGCTGAGAAGTTCTCGACGAGCCGCGGGCACGCCGTGTGGGCGGACGACGCCCTGCGCGCCTCCGGTCCCGACGCCCTGCGCGTCGCGCTGCTGCGCGACGCGCCCGAGGGCCGGGTCACCCACCTCGACGAGGAGCGCGCGGTCAGCCTCACGCAGGACCCGCTGCACCGCGCCGCGCGCGCGTGGCTGGCCGGGTTCGCGGGCATCGGCGCGGACGGCGTGGTGCCCGGGACGGGCGCGTGGACGGACGCCCACCGCGAGTTCTACCGCTACCTCGGCCTGGTCACGCAGCAGCTCGACGGGCTGCTGCTGCCCGAGTCGTTCAGCGCGCGCGGGTACGTGCGGCTGCTCGACGCGTTCGTCGAGCGGTGCGCGGAGTTCCGGGCGACGGAGACGGTGGCTCGTACCGTGGGCTCGCTCGCGGAGGAGGCGCGCACGAGCCTCGCGCTGGAGTTCCTCGCGGCCAAGGTGTTCGCCGCGCTCGTGTGGCCGCTCGCGCCGCGCACCGCGCTGGCGGTGTGGCGGTGGATCGGCCTCGAGGGCGAGCCGGTGCGCGAGTCCGGGTGGACGTTCCTGCCCGGCGGCACGCGGTGCGACGGCCCGGCGCCGCGGGTCGACGAGGCCGCGTCCGACGAGGCTGCGTCCGACGAGGCTCCTGTGGACGCCGCCGGCGGCGAGACCGCACCCGACGAGGAGCGCGAGCTCGTCGCGAGCGGGCGCGCGTGACCAGCCCGACCGGAGCGCCGGGCCGCACCGAAGCGCCGACCACGACCGGAGCGCCGAGGCCGCCGTCCCGCGCGGACGTCGTGGTCGTCGGCGCGGGCATCATCGGGGCCGCGGTGGCGGACGCCCTCGCCGGGCGGGGGCTGGACGTCGTCGTGCTCGAGCGGTCCGACGAGCCCGCGACGGGCGCCACGGGCGACTCGGGCGGCATGGTCCGGGCGTACGACCCCGACCCGGTCGTCGCCGACCTCGCGCTGCGCAGCCTCGCGACGTACCGCGACGACGCACGGTGGCCGCAGGGCGCGCCGCTGCACGCCGTGGGTGCGCTGACCATCGCGGACCCCGCGCAGGAGGACGCGCTGCGCGCCGCGGCCGCCCGGATCAACGACGTGCTCGGCACGTCCGCGCACGTGGTGACGCAGCGTCGGACCGCCGTGGGCGTCGAGCTCTCGGGCGGTGTCGCGCTCGTCGAGCCCGAGGCGGGCTTCGTGGACCCGGTCGCGGTGACCCGCACCTGGCTGCGCCGCGCCGCCGAGGCGGGCGCCGAGGTGCGCTACGGCGTGCGCGTCACGGGGGTCGAGGACGCCGACGGGCACGCGCGCGTGCTCACGGACGCCGGACCGGTGCTCGCCGACGAGGTCGTCGTGGCCGTCGGACCGTGGGGTGCGCACGCGCTCGACGGGCTCGGCCCGCCGCCGCGGGTCCGCACCCGCTCGATCCAGGTCAGCATCGTCGAGGGCCGCCCGCCGGGCACGGACCACGCCACCGTGGTCGACCTGCGCACCGGCGTGTACGCGCGCCCGTACGGCACCGGCGCGAGCCTCGTCGGGATGCCGCACCTCGTGTGGGACGTCGACCTCGACGCCGAGCCCGACGAGCAGCACGTGCACGCGACGCTCGCCGCGCTCGCCGGCCACCTGCCGTGGCTGCCCGACGTGTCGGTCCGCCGCACGGTCCGCTCGGCGGACGCGTACGCGCTGCCCGACGCGGACGGCCCGGCCGGGGCGTCGCTGCTCGCCCCGACCGCCGTGCCGCACGTGCGGACCGTCCGCGGCTGGGACGGCGGCGGCGTGAAGGTCGCACCCGAGGCGGGCCGCCGCATCGCGGAGACCGTCGTCGCGGCCGTCGCCGAGCGCCACCGCGCGCCGGCCGCCGCACCTGTCCCCACCACCCACCGAAAGGGAGACCCGTGGCTCACCGACATGACGTGATCGGCATCGGATTCGGCCCGGCCAACATCGCCCTCGCCGTCGCGCTCGAGGAGGAGGGCTACGACCTCGACGTGCAGTTCGTCGAGTCCCGCCCCGAGCCGTCGTGGCAGGCCGCGATGATGCTCGACGGCTCGGACATCCAGAACCACCCGGTGCGGGACCTCGTCTCGCTGCGCAACCCGCGCAGCCGGTACAGCTTCATCAACTTCCTGTTCGAGAACGGGCGGCTCCTCGACCACCTCAACGTGCCGATGGAGTTCCCGCTGCGCAAGGAGTACGCGCAGTACGTGAGCTGGGTCGCGGGCCTCGTGCCCGCGCACGTCGACTACGGCGTCAGGGTCGTGGGTGTCGAGCGCACCACCGACGACGCGGGGGAGCCCTGCTACCGGGTCACGACGTCGGACGGCGAGACCCTCCTGGGCCGCGCGCTCGTCGTCGGGACCGGGCGCAGCCCGTTCGTCCCGGAGCCGTTCGACACGGTCGACTCGCCGCGCGTCTTCCACCTCACCGACTACCTGCCCGCGCTCGAGCGGCTCGACGCGCTCGCGGCCGACGACGGCGGCCCGCGCTCGGTGACCGTCGTCGGCGGCAGCCAGAGCGCGGTCGAGCTCACGCTGGACCTCGCGCGGCGCTACCCGCGCGCGCAGGTGCACACTCTCGTGCGCTCGCTCACGCTGCGGCAGAAGGACACGAGCCCGTTCAGCGAGGAGGGCTACTTCCCGGAGTTCACGGAGTACTACTACCGGGCGCCGCGCGACCGGAAGGACGCGATCGACTCGTTCATGCGGCTCACCAACTACTCGTCGGCCGACGGCGACGTGCTGCGCGAGCTGTACCGCCTGGTCTACGAGCAGCGCATCGACGGTGACCAGCGGGTGTTCGTGCGCGGCAGCCGTCAGGTGCGGACCGTGGACGCCGACGAGCGCGGGGTGCGCCTGACGGTCGAGGAGCTCAACACGGGCGAGGTGGAGGGGCTCGAGACCGACGCGGTCGTCCTCGCCACGGGCTTCCGCGACCTGGGCCCCGGGCCGCACCAGGAGCGCGTCCCCGCGCTCATCCGGTCCGTCGCGGACGACTTCCGCTTCGACGACCACGGGTACCTCGAGGTCGAGCCGCACTACGAGGTCCGCCCGCTCGACGCGCGTACGCCCGCGCTGTTCCTCAACGGGCTGTGCGAGTCGACGCACGGGATCGGTGACGCCGGCTCGTTCAGCCTGTTGTCGCTGCGCGCGAAGGTGATCGCCGAGAGCCTCTGGAAGCGGCTCGCGTAGTGACCCGGACCGCCGCCGACCTCCCGTCCGCCGCGCCCGCCCCCGTGCCGGGGCGGCGGGCGCAGGAGCCGCGCCCCGGGCCGGGCGGCGACACGGGGCGGGTCGCGGGTGCGGGGCGTGCGCCGGGCGCGGGGCACGACGTCACGACGACGGTCGTGCGCGGCGTGCTCGGGGCGGGCATGCTCGTCGTGCCACCCGTGGTCCTGGCGCTCGCAACCGGTGCCGGCCTGCTCGTCTGGGCGGCGCACCTGGTGCTCGGCGCGACGGCCTGCCTGCTGCTCGCCCGCCTCGTCGCCCGCGGCCGGTGGGCGCCCGCACCGGTGTCGCTCGTGCTGGGTGCCGCGCTCGGCCGACGGGCCCGGCTCGTGGTCGACGGGTGCTTCGCGGTGGCGTTCGCCGGCGGCCAGGCAGCGATCGCGTGGTTCGTCGTGACGGCCCTGCCGGGCGCTGCCGGCCCTGGCGCCGGTCCCGACGGTCGATGGCTCGCGGTCGGCGTGCTCGTCGTGGCCGGTGCCGTCGCGGTCTCCGCGCTGCGCGTGCCCGACGCGGTCCTGCGGGCGCGGCGCCTCGTCGCCGGCGGGCTCGCGGTCGCGTGCGGCGTGTGCGGATGGCCGGGCGACGCGGCGGCGTTCGTGCCCGCGGGGATCACGACGACCGCGGCGGTGTGGCTCGCGTTCGCCGCGACGCTGTTCGCGGGCGTCGGCTGGGAGTCCGTGACCGAGGCCCGCCCCGACGACGCGGCCGGGCGCCGCGCGACGAGCGCGGTGCTGCGCGCGGCGGCCGTGGTCGCGGCCGTGTACCTCGGCCTCGCGGTCCTGACGCGGTGGGCACCGGCGTCCGCTGCCGCAGCGGACGCGCCGCTCGTACGCCGGGCCCTCGGCGTCGCGGTGGGCGTCGTGCTCGCCTCGTACGTGGTGACGAACCTGCGTGCCGCGGCCGGGATCGCCGCCCGGCTGCGCGGCCCGCACGACGGACCCGCCGCATCGCGCGACGGACCCGCCGACCCGCATGCCCGGCCCGCCCCGCGCGGGCTCGTCGTCGCCGTCGCGGCGCTCGCGTGCGCGCTCGTCGTCGCGGTCGACCGCCCCGGCGCGGTGCCGCTCCTGCTGCTGGGACCCGCGGCCGCGGTCGTCGTCACGTACGCGCTCGCCGCGGTCGCGGCCGTCCGGCACGCGCGCCCGCGCCCGCACCCCTGACCCCACCCCTGACCGACCCGAGACCCACCCGAGACCCACCGATCCCGAGAGCACCCGATCCCGAGACCGCCCTGACCCGACCGCCTGACCCACACACGAGGGAGACCGTCGTGGCCGTACCCACCACCATCGAGTCCGAGGTCCGCAGCTACAGCCGGAGCTGGCCCGTCGTCTTCACGCACGGACGCGGCAGCCGGCTGTACGACGAGGACGACCGCGCCTACCTGGACTTCTTCGCCGGAGCGAGCGCGCTCAACTACGGGCACAACCACCCGGCGCTCAAGCAGGAGCTGCTGCGCTACGTCGAGCGCGACGGCGTGACCCACAGCCTCGACATGTTCACGGGCGCGCGCACCGCGTTCCTCCACGAGCTCGACGCGCGCGTGCTGCAGCCCCGCGGCCTGGACTACAAGGTCCAGTTCCCGGGACCGACCGGCACCAACAGCGTCGAGGCCGCGCTCAAGCTCGCGCGCAAGGTCACGGGCCGCCAGACGGTGGTCGCGTTCACCGGGGCGTTCCATGGGATGTCGCTCGGCTCGCTCGCGGTGACCGGGAACGCGAGCAAGCGTGCGGGCGCGGGTGTGCCGCTCGGGCTGACGTGGCGCCTGCCGTACGACGGGTTCGGCGGCGGCAAGGTCTGCGGGCTGACGCTGCTGGAGTCGATGCTCGACGACAGCAGCAGCGGCATGGACCTGCCGGCGGCCGTGATCGTCGAGACCGTGCAGGGCGAGGGCGGCGTCAACCCGGCGCGGCTGACGTGGCTCGCGGACCTCGCCGACGTGTGCGCGCGGCGCGGCATCCTGCTCGTCCTCGACGACATCCAGATGGGCTGCGGCCGGACCGGACCGTTCTTCAGCTTCGAGGCCGCGGGGATCGTGCCGGACATCGTCTGCCTGTCGAAGTCGATCAGCGGCTACGGTCTGCCGATGGCCCTCACGCTGTTCCGCTCGGAGCTCGACGTGTGGAGCCCGGGCGAGCACAACGGCACGTTCCGCGGGAACAACCCCGCGTTCGTGACCGCGACGGCCGCGCTGCGCGAGTTCTGGTCCGACGACTCGCTGGAGAAGCAGACGATGGTCCGCGAGCTGCTGCTGCGCGAGCACCTCGGCGAGCTCGCGCACGAGCACGAGGAGCACGTGACGCAGGCGCGCGGGCGCGGCCTGGTGTGGGGTCTGGCGTTCCGCGACCCGCGCCTCGCGCGCCGCACCGCCGACGAGGCGTTCGCCCGCGGGCTGCTGGTGGAGACCGCCGGGTCGCGCGACGAGGTGGTCAAGCTCCTGCCCGCGCTGACGACGACGGACGACGAGCTCACCGAGGGGCTCGACATCCTGCGCGCGTCGGTGGCGACGGCCGTCCGGGGTCGTGCCGGGTAGGGCGACGACGAGCGCGGCGGGCGTCAGGGTCGGCGTCGCGTGCGGCGTCGGCGCGAACCTCGTCTGGGGCCTGGCGTTCCTGGTGCCCGTCGTGCTGCCCGACGCGCCGACGACCGCGCTCGCGCTCGGCCGGTACCTGGCGTTCGGCGCGCTCTCGGCGGTCCTGCTCGCGGCGACGTGGCGTCGGGCGCTCGTGGGCGTGGGCCCGCAGGCGTGGCGCACCGCGATGGTGTTCGCGGTCACCGGGCACCTGGGCTACTACGCGCTGCTGGTCCAGGGGATCCGGTGGGCGGGTGCGCCGATCGCGACCGTGATCATCGGGCTGCTGCCGGTGTCGGTGGCGGTCACGGGCAACTGGCTGCGCCGCGAGTACCCGTTCTCCCGGCTGGTCGCGCCGCTCGCGCTCATCGTGTGCGGGCTCGCGCTCGTGTACGCGGTGGAGCTGGACTGGCAGAGTGCGGTGGCGGGGCGGTCGCGCGGTGAGTGGGCGCTCGGCATCGCGGCGTCGCTCGGTGCGCTGGTGCTGTGGACGTCGTACGCGGTGCGCAACGCGCAGTTCGTGCGCGCGAACCCGCAGATCGCCTCGACCACGTGGTCGACGCTCATGGGTGTGGGCACGTTCGTGCTGTCGCTCGTGGCGCTGCCGGTCGTGGCGGTCACGGGCGGCCTGCGCCTGGACGGTCCCGGTGAGGTCGGGCCCGTCGTCGCGGCGAGCCTCGTGCTGGGCGTCGTCGTGTCGTGGCTCGGGACGGTGCTGTGGAGCCGGTCGTCCGCGCTGACGCCGATCTCGGTGGCCGGTCAGCTCGCGGTCGTCCAGGTGTGCGCGGGGCTGACGTACGTGTTCGTGTGGGAGGGCCGCATGCCGCCCGCGCTCGAGCTCGCCGGGTTCGCGCTCGTCGTCGTCGGCGTGCTCACGGTGATCGACCGGGCGCGCCGGGCCCCCGTCCCGGCCGGCTGACCGGCGGCCGTGCCCGCCCGCCGGACGGCCGGTGCGCGCGCCGATGTCCGGGTTGTTAGGGTGCGTCCACGTGGCGCCGGGGGCCTACGACGAGCGACGAGAGGGTGGGGCGATGACGTTCCGGGTCGACGAGGCGAAGCTCGACGCAGCGGCGCAGGCGCTGACGAGCCTCGCCGGGGACACGAGCACCGCGCGCACGTACGTGCGCTCGCACGTCGAGCTCTCCGGCGGGCTCGGGGACTCCGGGATGTTCGTGACCGCGATCGGCGTGCTCGACGACGTGCGCGCCGCCGTCGAGGCCGAGATCTCGCGCCTGAAGGAGCTCACGGAGGCGTCCGCGCGCGAGCTGCGGCTCACGGCCGAGTCCTACCGCCGGACCGACGACGCGACGGACGCACGCATGGACGCGCTGCAGGCCCAGACGCCGGGCGGGGTGCGATGACCTCGGCCGCGGACGCCCTCGTCACGCCCGTCGCGTCGGCGCCCATCCCCGACTTCGTCGACCTGGCGCTGCACTTCCCGGACCTCATCAGCCCCAGCTACTGGCTGATGTGGGTGATCGAGCAGGTGAGCGGCACGAACCCCCTGGAGTGGGTGACCGAGCACTTCTCGGGCGACTGGGAGGCGATGTCCCGCGCGGCGTCCGCGCTCGAGCACCTCGCGACGTTCCACCAGCAGTACGCGAGCGAGCTGGCGGAGGCGCGCGCGACGTTCCGCGAGGGCTGGGACGGCAACGCGGCCGCGGCGGCGTCGCGCTACTTCACGGAGCTCGAGTCGGCCGTGCGGGAGCAGGGGACGCCGCTGACGTCGATCGCGCACGAGGTGGACGTGGTCGCGCAGGGCATGAAGTCGACGCAGACGATGCTCGTCGGACTGCTGCAGGCGCTGCTGGACTACGCGATCGCGGCGGCGATCAGCGCGGCGGCGGCCGCGGCGTCGTCGTGGACCGTGGTCGGCGGGATCCTCGGTGGTGGGGCGACCGCGTTCTCGATCACGCAGGCCGTGCGCACGTGGCTCAAGGTGATCGAGGTGCACGGGTACGCGATCACGGCGGTCGACGGGGTGGTCGGCGTGACCGCGGGCTACCTGGGATCGATCCACGGCTTCAGCACGCACCCGCTGCCCGCGGGCGCCTACGACAACCCGGGGGTGTGATGAGCGAGCAGGACGAGCGGCCGCCTCTCCTGAGCGTCACGGCGGGTGACGCGGGAGCGGACCGCGTGCTGCGCCGGCAGGTCGCCGCGCTGCGGGACCAGGCCGTGGGCACCCCGCTCGGGGACATGCTCGACGACGTGCTCGCGGGCCGCCGGACGTTGCGGGACGTGGCGCGCACGCCGGAGTTCGACGAGGTGGTGGCCCCCGCGGCACGCGTCGCGACCGAGCAGTGGGCGGCCCTCACGCCGCAGGAGCGCGAGACGCTCGTCGCGCAGGGGCGTGAGCAGGTCGCCCGCGCGCGCGAGGAGGTCTACCGGGAGCGGTACGGCGACGGGACCTGACCGGACCGACCGGACCTGACCTCCCGTCCGCCGGTCAGGAGATCGGCGCCTGCGAGAACAGCACGCCGGCGACGACGACGAGCGCGACGACGAGCAGCGCGAGCCCTGCCGAGGGCAGGTAGGCGGACGCGGGCACGCCCTGCTGCAGCGGCGCGAGCATGCGTCCCGGCAGCAGCACGGCCCCGACCGCCGCGGCCACGACGAGCGCGAGGGCCAGCGCGAGCTGCCAGCTGGGGTAGGTGAGCAGGGCGACCGTCACGCCCAGCACCAGCAGCCCCATGACGAGCGCGGCCGCCGTGCGGGCGAGTCGGACCTGTCCGGCGGAGAGGAGCTTGTCGGGCACGCGAGAACTGTACCGATGAGGTCCCGCGGGAGCAGGGCGGTCGCACCGCCGTGCCCGGGCGTGCTCGGGTAGATTGCCGCTGCCTGCGCGCCCGCGCGCGGGACCCCGGCGGCGACGCGAAGGAGTGGGCTGTGGCGACGATGGCGGACGTCGCGCGGCGCGCCGGCGTCTCGGCGAAGACGGTCTCCAACGTCCTGAGCGGCTACCCGTACATCCGCGAGTCCACGCGGGCGCGCGTGCTGGCCGCGGTGGACGACCTGGGCTACGAGATCAACGTGACGGCGCGGATCCTGCGCTCGGGTCGCAGCGGGTTGATCGGCCTCGCGGTCCCGGAGCTCGGGCAGCCGTACTTCGGCGAGCTGGCCGACGAGATCCTCGCGGCCGCGCGCCGGCACGGCCTGCACGTCCTGATCCAGCCGACGGGGTTCACACGCGAGGGGGAGCTCGGCGCGCTGCGTGAGCCGCGGCGCCGGCTCGTCGACGGCCTGGTGTTCAGCCCGGCCGCGCTCGACCAGTCCGACGCGCACCTGCTCGAGGACCTCGACTACCCGCTGGTGCTGCTGGGCGAGCAGATGTTCTCGCGGCACGTGGACCACGTGACGATGCACAACGTCGAGGGCGCGCGGGCCGCCACGGACCTGCTGCTCGACGTCGGGCGCCGCAGCATCGCGGCGATCGGGATGCTGCACGCGACCACGGCGGGCTCGGCGGCCCTGCGGTACCTGGGCTACCGGGAGGCCCTGGGGGCGCGTGGCATCGCGGTCGACGAGCGGCTGCTCGGCTGGGCCGACGACGGCTGGCACCGCGCGAACGGCGCGCGGGCGATGGCGGCGGTCCTCGACTCGGGCGTCGAGGTCGACGGGGTGGTGGCGTTCAACGACGCGCTCGCGCTGGGTGCGATGTTCGAGCTGCAGGTGCGGGGGCGGTCGATCCCGGGCGACGTGGCGGTCGTCGGGTTCGACGACATCGAGGACGCGCGGTACTCCGTGCCGGCGCTCACGACCGTCGACCCGGGCCGTCGGGAGATCGCCGACGCGGCGGTCGACCTGCTGCGCGCACGGCTCGACGAGGTGCCGGGGGCGACGCGCCGACCCCCGGTGCTGCACGTCGCGGACCTGCGCCTGGTCGAGCGCGAGAGCACGCCGGCGCGGGCCTCGTAGGGTGCGGCGTCAAGGTGCTCGCGTTCACCTCGCTGGCGATGCTGCCCGCGTTGCTGTTCTTCAGCCTGTTCGAGCGGCGTATCGTCGGCGGGCTGACCGGTGAAGGGATGAGGAGCTCGACGTGACACTCGACGACGTGACGGCGTTCCGGGCGGAGGCCGCACGGCACGCCGCCACCCTCCCGCGTGCCCTGCCGGAGCTCCCCGAGGGGACGTACGAGGTGCTCGCCACGGACGGACCGGTGCGCGAGCTGATGGTCTACCGGCCCGCGCGGGCCGACGCGACGGCGGTCGAGAGCGCGGTCGAGGGCGCGGTCGATCGCGGGCTGCCCGTGCTGGTGAACCTGCACGGGGGCGGGTTCGTGCTGGGGGACGGGCGCGACGACGACCCGTACTGCCGGCTGCTCGCCGACACGACGGGCTGCGCGGTGGTCAACGTCGACTACGTGCTGGCCCCCGAGCACCCGTTCCCGGCGGCGGTGCACCAGGTGCACGGTCTGCTGGGGTGGCTCGCGGAGCACGGGCACGAGCACGGGCTCGACGGCGGCCGGCTGGCTGTCGGCGGGCACAGCGCGGGGGGCAACCTCGCGATCGCGGGTGCGCTGCTGGCCCGGCGCACCGGCGGCCCGGCACTGCGCGGGGTCGTCGTCGACTACGCGCCGCTCGACCTGGCGACGCCGCCCGCCGCGAAGCTCACCGCGGACGCCGACCCGGGGGCGGTCGGCCTCGCGGAGGCCGGGGCGCGGTTCAACGCCTGGTACCTGGGCGGTGCGGACCCGTCCGACGAGCTCGCGTCCCCGCTCCTGGCCGACGACCTGAGCGGCCTGCCGCCGACCCTCGTGCTCACGGCGGAGCTCGACCTGCTGCGTGCCGAGGGCGACGCGCTCGCGGCGCGCCTGGCGGCCGCCGGCGTGCCGGTCGAGCACGTGGTGCAGCCGGGCTGCGGGCACGCGTTCACGCACTTCGGTCCCGACGAGCAGGCCCGGGCGGGCTGGGCGCGCATCGCGCGGTTCGCGCAGCGGGTGCTGACGCAGGAGCCGAGGTGAGCGGTGCCGCGCTGACGAGCGTGCACGTGCTGACGATCGACGCGCTGCTGGGGGAGGTCGTTGAGGTGGGGCACGTGCCCACCGGGTTCCGCCGGGTCATCCCGGTGGTCGGCGGGACGGTGACCGGCGGTCCGGGGAGCGGCGGTCCGGGGGGCGGCGGGCTCGAGGGCGTGGTGCTGCCGGGCGGTGCGGACTGGAACCTCGAGCGCCCGGACGGCTCGGTGGAGCTGTGGGCGCGCTACGAGGTGCGGCTCGCCGACGGCGTGGTGGTGTCGGTGACGAACACCGCGCTGCACCCGCCGCGGCCGCAGGTACCGATCCTCACGACCCCGGTGTTCGAGGTCCCGGAGGGCGGGCCGGAGTCGCTGCGGACGGGCGTGCACGTGGGGCTCCTGGTGCCGCGGCTCGAGGAGCGGCGGGTGCATATCGAGGTCCACCGTGTGGGGGTCTCGGCCTGACGTCGAGGCCGGTCGTCCGATAGTTGCGGAGCGCCTCCGGATGCGCCGCCCGGGTGAATGTCCACGTCACCCGGAATCTACCGTTCGAGTGCACCCTACACGGGCGTAAGTCGCCCGTAGGGGTGGCAAATCGCTTCGGTCCCGGTTCCGAAACTATCAATCGGGCCCGAAGCCCTTGACGGGTCGGGCGTCCCGGGCGAAAAGTGGCGTGGCGGGCAATCTTCACCGATGTAGAGCCCCCGCTACCCCGAACCCCAGGAGGGATCGATGACGACCCCACGTCACCGCAACCGGCAGGCGAGCCGCCGGCTGGTCGCCGCAGTCGGCGGCCTCGCAGCCGCCGCCATCGCGGTCTCGCTCGCCGTCCCGGCGCAGGCCGCAGGCAGCACGCTCCAGGCCGCTGCCGCCGAGACCGGCCGGTACTTCGGCACGGCCATGGCCGGCCACTACTTCAACAACTCGGGCACCCTGAACATCACCAACCGTGAGTTCAACATGATCACGGCCGAGAACGAGATGAAGATGGACGCGACGGAGCCGTCGCAGAACAACTTCAACTACTCGAGCGGCGACCAGATCGTGAACTGGGCGCTCCAGAACGGCAAGCGCGTGCGTGGCCACGCGCTCGCCTGGCACTCCCAGCAGCCCGGCTGGATGCAGAACCAGTCCGGCACCACGCTGCGCAACTCGATGCTCAACCACGTCACCAAGGTCGCCCAGCACTACAAGGGCAAGATCTACGCCTGGGACGTCGTGAACGAGGCGTTCGCGGACGGGTCGTCCGGCGCGCGCCGCGACTCCAACCTGCAGCGCACCGGCAACGACTGGATCGAGGCGGCGTTCCGGGCCGCCCGCTCCGCCGACCCGGGCGCCAAGCTCTGCTACAACGACTACAACACCGACAACTGGTCGCACGCGAAGACGCAGGCCGTGTACAACATGGTCAAGGACTTCAAGTCGCGCGGCGTCCCGATCGACTGCGTCGGCTTCCAGGCGCACTTCAACTCGGGCAACCCGGTGCCGTCGAACTACCACACCACGCTCGGCAACTTCGCCGCGCTCGGCGTGGACGTGCAGATCACCGAGCTCGACATCGAGGGCTCCGGCTCCTCGCAGGCCGACCAGTTCAAGGGCGTCGTCCAGGCGTGCCTCTCGGTCGCGCGCTGCACCGGCATCACGGTCTGGGGCGTCAAGGACTCCGACTCGTGGCGCTCCTCGGGCACCCCGCTGCTCTTCGACGGCTCGGGCAACAAGAAGCAGGCGTACACGAGCGTCCTGAACCAGCTGAACGCGGGCGGCACCCCGGTCGAGGGTGGCGGCACGACCAACCCGACCCAGAACCCGACGCAGAACCCCACCCAGAACCCCACCCAGAACCCGACGACGAACCCGACGACCCCGCCCCCACGGGTGGCGGCAGCTGCTCGGTCACGTACTCCGAGGGCCAGAAGTGGAGCGACCGGTTCAACGGCAACGTCACCGTCCGCGCCAACGGCAACATCAGCTCGTGGACGACGACGGTGCAGCTCCAGTACCCGCAGCTCATCTCCGCGGTCTGGGGCGGTCAGGCCAGCTGGCCCGCGCAGCGCACCATGGTGGTGCAGGGCGGCAGCCTCGCCAACGGTCAGTCCACCACCTTCGGCTTCACCGTGAACCACGGCGGCAACTGGACGTGGCCGTCGATCAGCTGCTCGGCCTCCTGACGCACCGCGTCGGCTGAGTCGAGCCACAGACGCACCCCGGTGGGCGCGCGCCCGGAAACCGCGCCCACCGGGGTGCTTCCATGCCCGGACCGGGGCGTGGACGTGCCCCACGCGTTGCCGAGCGCGCCTCGCGCACGCCGACTCCTGCCCTGCGCTTTGCGTTCCGGATGCGCTCCGGGGGCGGGGACCTTACTGTTCAGGCACGCATCAGTCACGACCGTGCCGGGCAGCGAGAGCCGTCCGCCACGACCCGAGGGACGCCCTGTGCGGGCGAGCCGGAGGCCCACGGTCGCGACCCACACCGCGAGTCGCGGCGGCCGTCAGTCGCGCACGACCGCCGCGACCGCGCTGACCTCGAGCAGCGCACCCGGGACCCCGAGCCCCGCGACGCGGGCCGCGGTGACGAGCGGGGGAGCGCCGCCGGTGGCGAGCATCGGCCCGATCGCCCCGTACGCCGCGCCCAGGTCCGCGTCGGTGTGGACGAGCACGGTCCACTGCACGACGTCCGCGAGCGTCGCGCCCGGGGGGACGACGGCGACGTGGCTGAAGGCCGGGCTGCGCACGAGCCCGTCAGGTCGCAGTCGCTGGATCTCCATCGTCCGAGGCTCCCACCGCGGTCCGACACCCGCCCGCGACGAGCAGGTCCGCGCGCACCGCGGTCGCCTCGACGAGCGCGGCGTTGCGCCCGTCGACCTGCTCCGCCCATGCGGCGGCCGCCTCGGGGGTGCGACCGTGACGCGTGTGGCGGGCGACCAGCCGCCGCGTCCGCTCGTCGGCCGGTGTCACGGTGAACCAGGCCTCGTCGAGCACATTGCGCACGTGCGCCCACGGGCCCGCGTCGACCAGCAGGTAGTTGCCCTCGACCACGACGACCGTATGGTGCGGCTCGACCGCGACCTCGCCGGCCACGGGCTCGTCGACCTCGCGCCGGAACGACGGTGCGTACACCGCGTGGTCCCGCTCGGCGCGCACGCGGCGCAGCAGCGCGAGGAAGCCCCACCCGTCGAACGTGTCCAGCGCGCCCTTGCGGTCGTGACGGCCCAGCGCGTCGAGCGTCGCGTTGGCGAGGTGGAAGCCGTCCATCGGCAGGTGCACCGCACCCGGCCCGAGCTCGGCGACGAGCCGGGACGCGAGCGTCGTCTTGCCCGCGCCCGGGCTCCCGGTGATCCCGACGATCACGCGCTCGCCACCGCGCGCGTCCCGCAGCGCGCGCACCCGTGCGGCGAGCACCGCGAGGTCCGCCACCGGCTCGGCCGGACTCACTCGCCGACGACGGAGCGCTGCGCCTGGGCCGCGCGGCGCTGCTGCGCCTCGCGCAGGCTGCGCGCGCGCCCGGCCGCGACCTCCCGGTCCACGGCGGACAGGATCGCGGCGATCGCGGCGGCCAGCCCCCGCTCGAGCATCTGCATGTTCGTGTTCTCGATGAGCAGGCGGCGGTCGAGCACCTTGAGGCGCACCGACCCGTAGCCCTGCTCGGCGAGGATCGTGTGCACGTGCGGGTGCTCGATCAACGAGCGCTCCCACGCGGACGCGCTGCGGGAGAACCGGGCGGCCACCGTGTAGCGCGCCGACCGGGACCCGGACCGGTGCTCGAGCGGCACGGTCGCCGAGATCACGCCCAGGAGCTCGAGCGGTGCCGAGGGGTGGCCGAGGGGCAGCGGGCGGGGGCTGGGTGCCCGGGCGCGGAGGTCGGTGGCATGTGCCGTCCGATCGTCAGGGGGATCCGGTGCGGCAGGTGCCTGCCGGCGTGGGGCGGCCCGCGCCCCTCCCACGGCCGTGCGCCTCATCGCGACCCGGCCGTGCCGCGCCCGTGGTCTGCCTGCCCGACGTCCGCCCCCACGACGTCGCTCGTCGGACCAGCGCTGCCGTCACCGTACACCGCACCCCCGGCACCGTTTGCCCGTTCCGCCGGGATCGTCGCACCCGGCCCCGGGTGTGCACCGCGCCCGGGAGTCGGACGCCGGTCCAGTCGCCGCCCGCGGAGGGCAGGGACACGATGGGCTCGTCGTCGAACCCCGCACCGATGGAGCTGCCGCCATGACGAGCACGACGAACGCGCTGCCGCAGTACACGGACGAGGAGGCGGAGCACGTCCTGCGCGACGGCTCGGGGGTCCCGGTCGGGATCGTCGAGCGGCCGCGGTGGACGCCCGCGCGCATCGCGGTGTGGGTCGCGGTGGCGCTCGTCGGCGCCCTGGGCTGGACCATGCTCGCGGTGGTCCGGGGCGAAGAGGTCAACACGATCTGGTTCGTCGTGACCGCCGTCGCGTCCTACGCGATCGCCTACCGGTTCTACGCGCTGTACGTGCAGCGCAAGGTGATGCGGCCCGACGACACGCGCGCGACCCCCGCGGAGCGCATCAACAACGGCCGCGACTTCGACCCGACGGACCGGCGCGTCCTGTACGGCCACCACTTCGCGGCCATCGCCGGCGCGGGTCCGCTCGTCGGGCCCGTCCTCGCGGCGCAGATGGGCTACCTGCCCGGGACGCTGTGGATCATCTTCGGCGTCATCGTCGCGGGCGGCGTGCAGGACATGCTCGTGCTGTTCTACTCGATGCGCCGCGGCGGGCGGTCGCTCGGTCAGATGGCGCGCGACGAGATCGGGCGGTTCGGCGGGACGGTCGCGATCGTCGTCGTGTTCGTCATGCTGATGATCGTCCTGGCCGTCCTCGCGCTCGTGTGCGTCAACGCGCTCGCGGACAGCCCGTGGGGGGTGTTCTCGGTCGGCTGCACCATCCCCATCGCGCTGCTCATGGGCCTGTACCTGCGGTTCCTGCGGCCCGGACGGGTCAGCGAGGTCTCGGTCATCGGGTTCCTGCTGCTGCTCGCCGCGATCATCGGCGGCCGGTACGTCGCCGAGTCGTCGTGGGGCGACTTCTTCCACCTGACACCCACCACGCTCGTCGTGTGCATGGTGGTCTACGGCTTCCTCGCCGCCGTGCTGCCCGTGTGGCTGCTGCTCACGCCGCGCGACTACCTGTCGACGTTCATGAAGGTCGGCACGATCGTCGTGCTCGCGATCGGGATCGTCGTGGTGCGGCCCGTCGCGCAGATGCCCGACTTCACGGAGTTCGCGTTCAACACCGAGGGGCCCGTGTTCGCGGGAGCGCTGTTCCCGTTCCTCTTCATCACGATCGCGTGCGGCGCGCTGTCCGGGATGCACGCGATGGTCTCGTCGGGCACGACCCCCAAGATGATCCAGAAGGAGTCGCAGGCCCGGATGATCGGGTACGGCGGCATGCTCATGGAGTCGTTCGTGGCGATCATGGCGCTCGCCGCGGCCGTGTCCCTCAACCAGGGCATCTACTTCTCGATGAACATGTCGGCGGCGTCCATCCAGGCGACCGCGGGCTCGTCGTACTCCGCGCAGGCGACCCCCGAGGAGAACGCCGCCGCGGCGATCGCCAACCTCGGCGTCTCCGACCCCGCCGGCAACCAGCCCGAGATCATCTGGGAGACGGTGGTCGACGGCGACGAGGTCACGCTCACCGGAGCCCCCGCACTCGAGGCCGTGGCCGACGACGTGGGCGAGCCGTCCGTCGTGTCGCGCACCGGCGGCGCGCCGACGCTCGCGGTCGGGATGGCGAACATCATGCACAACGTCGTCGGCGGCAAGGCCATGATGGCGTTCTGGTACCACTTCGCGATCATGTTCGAGGCGCTGTTCATCCTGTCCGCCGTGGACGCGGTCACCCGCGTGGCGCGGTTCCAGCTCGGCGACGCGATCGGCAACCTCGTGCCGAAGTTCCGCGACCCCGGCTGGCGGGTCGGCTCGTGGCTGACCACGGGCGTCGTCGTCGCCGCCTGGGGGTCGCTCCTGCTCATGGGCGTCACCGACCCCAACGGCGGCATCCGCACCCTGTTCCCGCTGTTCGGCATCGCGAACCAGCTCATCGCCGCGTGCGCGCTGACCATCGTCACCGTCATGGTCGTCAAGAAGGGCTACGTCAGATGGGCGTGGATCCCGCTCGTCCCGCTCGCGATCGACACCGCCACCACGTTCACCGCGTCGTTCCAGAAGATCTTCTCCGACGACGTCGCGCTCGGGTACTGGGCGCTGCACCGCAAGGCGCAGGACGCGATCGACTCCGGGACCCTCAGCGGGCAGGCGCTCGCGGACGCGCAGGCCACGGTCCGCAACACCGCGATCCAGGGGACGCTGTCCATCGCGTTCGTCGTGCTCGTCGCCGCGCTCATGGCCGCCGCCCTGGTGACCGTGGTGCAGGCGGTGCGCGCCGGTGCCGGCCGCGGGTACGACGTCGGCAGCAGCGAGGACCCGCCGCAGCCCTCGCACTTCTACGCACCGTCCGGGCTCCTGGTCCCCACCCCGCTCGAGCGCAAGGTCGAGACGGAGCACGCGGTGGTCGGCGACCCGGCCCTGCTGCGCGGCGGGCACCACTGATGGGCGCGCGCGTGCGCCGGGCGCTCGCGGGCGTGCGCTGGTACGTCCGCGAGCTCACGGGCGAGGCGGCGTACGACCGGTACGTCGCCGCGCACGCCGGTGCGGACCACCAGCCGCTCACCCGTGCGCAGTGGTGGCGCGCCCGCGACGACGCGCGCGAGCACACCGCGCACGAGAGCTGCTGCTGACGCCCTACCGGCGGATCTCGACGCCGTCCAGCGCGAGCGAGGCGGCGTCGGGCGCGACCGTGCCCCGCAGCACCAGGTCCTCGAGCGCGGGCACGTCCGCCAGCGGCGCGAGGGACCCGACCGTCGCGCCCGTCAGGTCGAGCCGGGCCAGCTCGGGCAGCGCGGCGAGCGGGCTCAGGTCCGGCACCCGGCTGCGCGCCAGGTCCACGGACCGCAGCCCCCGCAGGTCCGCCACGGGCGTGAGGTCGACGTCCATCTCGACGACCGCGAGCGCGCGCAGCGACGCGAGCGGGCGCAGCGGGCCCAGGTCGGTGGCGGGCACGCTCAGGTACAGGTCCGTCAGCCCCGTGAGCCGGCCGACCTGCGTGAGGTCCGCGTCGACGCAGTCCAGCGTGAGCCGCGTGAGCCCGCGGACCCGCGCGAGGGCGCCCAGGTCCGCAGGGGCCTGCGGGGCCCAGCACCGGCCGCCCAGGTGCAGCGACGTGAGCGACGGCAGCGCCGCGAGCGCGCTCAGGTCCGTCACGCCGGTCGCGGTGAGGGACAGGTCCGTCAGGTGGGGCAGCGCGCCCGCGGGGAGCGTCCGCACACCGGTCCCGACGAGGTCGAGGGACGTCAGGCCGGGCAGGTGCCGCAGGTCCTCGAGCGAGGCGACGTCGGGCTCCGGGTTCGCGCAGCTCACCCGGTCCAGTCGCTCGAGCCGGTCGCGCGGGACCCGGGCGGTGCCGTCCGCGTCGAGCGCGCGCGCCACGCAGCCGCGCAGACCCTCGTCGGAGAACACCTCGTCGAGCGCCACCAGGTCCGGTGCGTCGTCGCGCCGTGCGTGCGCGACGGCCAGGCCGACGCCCGTGGCCAGCACCGCGAGCGTCGCGAGCGCCGCCACGGTGACGAGCGGGCGTCGGCGACGCCGCTGCCGGTCCGGCGTGGCGCGCGTGCCGGACCTACGCGCGGACAAGCTCGGGCCACCCTCCGCCCTGCGTCCCGGTCTGGTCGGCCATCGCGACCTTGAGCGCGTCGGTCGAGCGCAGCGACTCGTTGGCCCACTGCTGGAACGCGGTCCGCAGGTCGTCGACCGCCTGGATGATCTCCGCCGTCAGCCCGATGACCTTCTCGATCGTGTCCGTGAGCTTCACCGGGTCCACGAACGCGAGGGACGCCACCGCCTGGGTGATCGCCACGACCTTGGAGCGGACCGTCGCGCGCATCGCGAGGTACTCGTTCACCACGTTGCGCGAGTGGTCCATGAGGATCCCGCCCGCCGAGCCGCACCAGGACGCGAGCCGGTCCACCGCCGCGGCCTGCACCGGGACCGCGGCCGCGTACGCGGAGCCCGCCTGACCCTCCCACCCGTCCAGCGCCGGGAGGTTCCAGGGGGAGAAGGACGTGGCGAGCCCGCTGAACGTCCGCTGCGCGGCGAGGTACCCCTCGCCCGCGGCGTACAGCGCGTACGGGTCGCCCTGGTCGAGACCCGTGACCGTCCCGAAGAACTCGTCCACCTTCGCGACGAGCTCCTCGAGCTTGCGCTGGACCTCGTCCACCACGTCCGTGACCCACTCCCACAGCCGGTCCCACCAGCTGAGCTCCTGCAGGCTCGCGTTCGCCCCCGCGGTGGCCTCGGTCGGCTGCTCGCCCAGCGTCACCAGGTCGCTCTCGTGCGCGGCGACCTGCGCGTCGTACGTGGCCCGGGGCGGCAGGGGTGCGGGTGCGGTCATGGTCGTCGTCCGTTCGTCTCGTCGGTCGGCGGGTGTCGGCTCAGCGGGTGTCGGCTCAGCGGGTGTCGGCTCAGCGGGCGTCGAGCGCGGCGTCGAAGCCCTGCTGGAACGTGACACGCGCGTCGTCGTCGACCGCGTCGTACGCGTCCGCCATCGCCCGCAGGACGGCCGCCACGCCGGGGATGCCCAGGCCCGGGGCGCCCGCGATGCGGTCACGGCCCCGGTAGGCGAAGTTCACGATCTGGGTGGTGGTCGTCACCCACTCGTGCTGCCAGGCCGTCTCCGCCGTGATGCTGTCGAGGTACCACAGGACGACCCCGCACTCGTCGCTCAGCGTCCGGACGCCCGCCGAGAACGTCGCGGCGATCTCGTCCCACCTGGCCGCCTCGGTGCGCAGCAGCGCGGTGTCGACGCGGAACCCCGTGCCGTCGGTCATGACCGACCTCCTGACCTCGCCTGACGGATGGCGGCGCTCATCGCGGCGAGCCGCGCGGTCGCCGGAAAGTCCCGCTCGAACGCCCGCTGCACCTCGGCGGCGCTCGCCGTGACCTGCGCGAGCACGCGCAGCAGTGCCTGCTCGACGCTCGCGTCCGGCACCACGCGCAGCCGCGCGGCGTCGAGCTCGAGCGACCGGACGCTCTCGCCGACCGCGGTCGCGGTGACCCAGCCCTCGACGTCACGCACCGTGCGCTCGGCGGGCCGCTGCGCGCGGGCCGCCCGGAGCCCGGGCTGCTCGGCCTCCTGCGCGGCCAGCGCCTCCAGCAGCTCCTCGGACGAGAACTCGGCGGGCTCGACCGGGGGTGCGTCCTCGCGGGGGACGGGGACCGACGGGCCCTCACCCCGTGACGCCGCGAGCCGCCGCCGCAGGTACTCCAGCGCCGACGCCTCGTGCGCCCGCAGGACGTGCGCGCCGAGCGTCGCGGCCGTCGCCCGGGTGCGCCAGCCGTCGGTGAGCCGGATCTCGACGACCGCGCCGGCCAGGTCACGGCCGACCGTGACCAGCCCGTCCGGGTCCTGCCCGCGGACCACCTCGCCGGGCTCCGCGACGATGCGCGCCGGGCCGGTCGGCGCGGACGCCGTCGCGTCGCGCGCCCCGCTCGGAGTCGGTCCCACGAAGCCCCCTGTCGTCCCTGCTCGTCGTCTGCCCGGCGTCTGCCCGACATCTGCCCGGCGCCGACAACCTACAGGGCAGGATGTCCGCTTTGCCGGGACGTCCGCCGCAGGTTCGACCGATCGGGTGTCGCCCGTCGCCCGGGTGCGCGGATCCCGTCCGAGGGCTGTGCGGCACGGTGCGGGGGCCGTAGGGTCGCGGGTCATGGCCGCGCCGCAGGAACCACCGCCGTACCCGGGTCAGCCGTACCCGGGTCAGTCGCAGCGTCCGGGCCCGTACGGCCCCTACCCGCCCGCGCCGCGCCCCGCCCCGCGGACCTCGCTCGTCGGGCCGGTGGTCCTCACCTCGGTGGGCGCCCTCCTGCTGGTCGCGACGGCGGTCGTCGCCGTGCTCGTCGTGCGGACGTTCCTGTCGATCGTGCCGCTCGGCGTGCTCGACGCGAGCGGCGGGCCGGGCTCGGCCGCGGTCGCCTCGACCTCCGCGCCGGGGACGACGACCGCCGTGCTCGAGCCCGGCTACCACCACCTGTACCTGGTCGTCCCGTCCGACGAGCACGACGCCGGCCTCCCGGGGACGGTCGAGCTCACGGGTCCCGACGGCGAGACGCTCCCGGCCGAGCCGTCGCCCCTCGACGGCACCGCGTCGACGGGTGGCAGCCGGGCGGTCCTCGTCGCGGGCTTCCGCGTCGTCGAGCCGGGGGAGTACACGCTCTCGGTCCCCGAGGCGACGACGCAGGACGCGCAGGTCGTGCTCGTGCGGGGGCCGGACCTCACGCAGTTCGTGTCGGGGATCTTCGGGACCGTCGGCGGTGTGTTCGTCGCGATCGCGCTCGGCGTCGTGGGGCTGGGCCTGACGATCGGGGGCGTGATCTGGTGGGTGGTCCGCGCGGGTGCGCGCCGCCGGGCCGCCGCCGCCCCGGGGTCCGCCTGACGCGGTGCTGACCGCGCGGGGGTCGTCGGGGCCCCGTCGCGCCCCGGCCGGCCCGCGCCTATCGTCGGGAGGCGTGACCGGACCGTCGACCCCGCCCCTGCCCGCCGTCGACCCGCGCCCGGCCCGCCCCGAGGACGTCGCCGCGATCCACGCGCTGCGGCGCTCGCTCGAGGACTGGATGGCCGCACGCGGGCTGGACCAGTGGCCCGTCGGGTCGCTGCCCGCCGAGCGCGTCGCGGCGCAGGTCGAGCAGGGGCAGTGGTGGGTGCAGGACGACGACGAGGGGCTGCGCGGCTGCCTGCGGCTCGTCAGCCCGGACGTCGACTACTGGGGTGACGACGACACGCCCGCGCTGTACGTGCACGGGTTGATGGTGGCCCGCCGCGCGTCCGGCACCGGGCTGGGGCGGGCGCTCGTGGAGTGGGCGGACTCCCGGGCGCGCGCGGCGGGGGCGCGGTGGCTGCGGCTCGACCACCGCGCGTCGAACCCGCACCTCGACGACGTCTACCGCTCGTGGGGGTTCGAGCAGGTCGCGCAGACCGACCGCCCGGGCTTCCTCGTCGTCCTCATGCAACGCCCCCTCACCTGACGGAACCACCCGCCCCGCCCCGCACACCGCCGACCCCTGCCCGAACCCGCCGACCCCGTGGTTGCTCCGGCTTCGGGCCGGCTTACCCGGAGGGACGACGGGGTCGTGTGGTCGTCGGGCTCACCAAGACGTCGCGGCGACCTGGTCGGGGACCCGGGCGTAGCAGTCGTCGACGGTCGCACCGCCGATGACCGCGAGGTACGTCCCGAACTCGAGGCTCACGAGCTCGAGGAGGGTCCAGTCCTGCGCGAGCGTGCGGTGCGCCTCGACGACGAACGCGCGGTCGTGCTCGGCGAGGTGCGCGCGCAGCTCGTCGCGCAGCACCGCGGGCATGACCCAGCGTTGCGGCGTGCCGCCGACGGCGGGCAGCCGCGCGACGACGCCCGCGGCCTCGAGCAGCAGGAGCGGGTCCGGCACCGGGTCCAGGCCGTGCCGGCGGGCGAGGTCGAGCACCACGCGCGCGGTCCGCTCGGTGAGGTCCACGGGCAGCGCGACGACCATCGCGGCGTCGAGCAGGGGGGTGTCGGTGATGCCGGGGAGCACGACGTCGCGGACGAACGCCCGGACCGCGGCGGTCGCGGGCTCCTCGTCGTCGGGCCCGGTGTCGTCCAGGACCGTCCGGGCGAGGGCGGGCCAGCCGCCGACGAGCTCCACGACGCACGCGAGCATGCGGTCGTCCACCGGGTGCCCCCCACGACGCGGCGGCCGCGCGGAGCTCGTCGGCGGTGAGCATGAGGTCGCGCGTGGTGAACGTCGTGACGTCGAGCCGGTCGTCGAGCGCGGTGACGACGGGGTGCCGCGCGGCGGGTGGGCTGTGCGGGTGGCGCGTGCCTGTGACGAGGAGGGTGCGCAGGCCGTGGGCTGCCGTGACGAGCCGGGTGACGGCGGTGACGTCGTCGGGGACGGCGGTGCCGGCCGCGCGCAACGCGGCGACGAGCGCGGCGCGCACCGCGGCCCACGTGAGGGGCGGCCGGCCGCGGCGGCCCGCGCCGGCGACCCAGACGACCGGTCGCCCACGCTCGTGCTGGCGCCCGGCCCACTGCGCGGCCAGGAGCGTACGGCCGAGCCCCGGTGCCGCACGGATCACGCCCACCGGGTCGATCCGGTCGAGGCGGTCGAGCAGTCGTGCGCGCACGACCGCGCACTCGGGCACACGGGGCCACGCCGTCGTCGGCGCTCCGACCGCCCCCTCCCCGCCGTCGACCACGGACGGCGGCACACCGGTCGTCATCGGGCCCGGTATCTGCCCGGGGACCCGCGGTCCGCTCACCCGGACGGGTGGTGCGCGTGTCGTCAGGCGGGGCGCGGGACCAGGAGCACCGGCGCGGACGCGAGGCCACCGGCCGGCGGCTGCTCACGGACCCGGGCCGCGTCGGGGTCGGGACGGACCGCGCCCGTGGCCGCCAGCAGCGCGCGGACCAGCACGCGCAGCTCCAGCGTCGCGAGGGGCCGGCCCGGGCACACGTGCTTCCCGATCCCGTAGACGAGGTTGTACGGCGCGTTGCCGACCGGGTCGAACGCGTCCGGGTCCCCGAACACGCGCTCGTCGCGGTTCGCGGACGTCCAGCTCAGGACGACCCGCTCACCCGCGCCGACGCGTCGCCCGCCGAGCTCCACCGGGCGCGTGGTGACCCGCCGGTTGCTGACGAACGGGTCGTCGATGCGCAGGATCTCGTCGAGCACCGCGTCGAGCTCGCGGTCGCTCACACCGCCGCGCAGGTGGTCCTGCAGCTCGGGGTGGTCGGCGAGGTAGGTGACCACGACGCCGGTGCACAGCGCCATCGACCCGAGGTCGCCGCCCGTCCAGTTCCGCAGGATCGAGACGACCTCGTCGTCGCTCAGCGCCCGGCCGTCGACGCGGGTGCGCAGCAGCTCGGTCGTCACGTCCTGCGGCGCGTCCGCGGCCCGCCGGACGTCGGTGAGCGAGCGGATGATCGCGTCGAACCGCGCGGCGACGCGTGCCGTGCGCTCCGGGTCCCGGGACCGGGTCGCGTCGCGGTTGTCGCGCACCCACGCGAGCAGCTCCTCCTCGAGGTCGGCGGGCCACCCGAGCCAGGCGCTCTGGGCTCGCACCGCGAACCGCGCGCCGAGCGCCACGGCGTCGACGGCACCGGGGACGACGAGGCCGCCGACGAGCGCCTGGGCGACCCGCCCGACCACCGGCTCCAGCTCCCGCATCCGCTCGGGCGTGAAGAACTGCTCCACGGCCGCGCGGTACGCGGTGTGCGCGGGTCCGTCGACCCCGTTGGGCACCTGCAGGTGGCGCGAGACCGCGTTGGAGAAGGTCTCGTGGTCGAGCGCCACGCGCATCACGTCCGCGTGCGTGAACACCGTCCACGCGCCGTCCGGCCCGCGCGCGACCGGGCACTGCGCGCGCAGCGCGTCGTACGCGGCGACTGGGTCGCGGCGCACGCGCGGGCCGCGCGGGTTCCAGTCGGCGTGCGCACCGTGCCGGCGGCCGGTGCGCGGGTCAGGGTCGGGGCTCAGCTCGTCGGCCGGCTCGTGCTCCGTCACCCGCCCATCCTGGACCCGTGAGCCGCAGCGCGCCCGCGGCTCGTAGGGCAGGCTGGGCACAGCCGACGAGAGAGGGCAGCACATGACGGACCTCGTGACCGCCGCACGCACCCACCTGGACGCCGCGCGCGCCTCGGCGCACGGACGCGACGCGCAGCTCGTCGTGCACGACGGCGTGCTGCGGCAGACCGTGATCGCGCTCGTCGCGGGCGTCGAGCTCGCGGAGCACAACTCACCGCCCGCCGCGAGCCTGCAGGTGCTCGAGGGGCGGGTGCGCGTCACCGGGGTCGAGCAGAGCGACCTCGCGCGCGGCGAGCTCGTCGTGCTGACGCACCAGCGGCACGCGGTGCTCGCGCTGGAGGACAGCGTGTTCCTGCTGACGACCGTCACGAGCCTCGACGAGGACCAGCGCGGCGACGCCTGAGCGGCCCGACGTCAGGTCCGGACACCGTCGACCCCGCGACCACCCCGCGACCCCGCGGTTGCTCCGGCTCCGGTGGCGGATACCCGGAGCAACGGCGGGGTCGGGTGCGGGTCAGGCGAGCGTGAGGGACAGCGTCACGAAGCTCGCCGGGGGGAGGGTGACCTCGAGGCCGCGCGGGTGGGGTCGCACCGCGTCGTCGTGCGGGCGCGGGGCGACCCGGTCGAGCGCGTCGGGCGTGTTGTGCGCGTCGACGCGGTCGGCGGTCAGGACGCGCGCGGTGTGCGCCGTGACCTCGCGTCCGCGCAGGTCGACGACGAGCGTGCGGGACTCGGCCGCGTCGAGGTGCGAGATCGACACGAGCGCGGTGTCGCCGCGCGTGGACGCGGACGCGGACACCAGCGGCAGCTCCTTGCTGGCGGTCTCGACGGCGGGCACGTCCTTGAGGTGCACCGCGAGCGCGTCGGCGTCGTGGTGCCCCGTGCTCATCTCGTACACGTGGTAGGTCGGGGTGAGGACCAGCGCCCCGGAGTCCGGGTCGGTCAGGAGCATGGCCTGCAGCACGTTGACGGTCTGGGCGATGTTCGTCATGACCACGCGGTCGGCGTGCCGGTGGAACGCGTCGAGGTGGGTCGAGGCGACGAGCGCGTCGCGCAGCGTGTTCTGCTGGTACAGGAACCCGGGGTTGGTGCCGGGCTCGACGTCCCACCACGTGCCCCACTCGTCGACGACGAGCCCGACGTTCCGCTGGGGGTCGTAGCGGTCCATGACGGTGCTGTGGCGCTGCAGGAGCGTCTCCATGTGCGCGGCGCGGGCGAGCGCGAGGTACCACTCGTCGGTGGTGAACTGCGTCGCGGAGCCCTTCGCGGACCACGAGCCGGTCATCGTGTAGTAGTGCAGCGACAGCGCCTGGAACGGTGCGGCGGGCGACTGCCCGAGCCCGGCCTGGTCGAACGAGCGCATGAGCGCCTCGGTCCAGTGCAGGTCGTCCGAGTCCGCGCCGGCGGCGATCCGGTAGACCGTGTTGTCGCCGTGGTCGCGCACGTACGTCGCGTACTGGCGCGCGAGCGACGCGAACTGCTCGGCCCGCAGGTTGCCGCCGCAGCCCCACGCCTCGTTGCCGATGCCCCAGAACGGGACACGCCACGGCTCGTCGCGCCCGTTCCCGCGGCGCAGTGCGGCCATGGGGGAGTCGTCGGCGCGCGTGAGGTACTCGACCCACTCGCTCATCTCGCGGACCGTGCCGGACCCGACGTTCCCCGAGACGTACGGCTCGGCACCGAGCAGCTCGCACAGGTCCATGAACTCGTGCGTGCCGAAGGAGTTGTCCTCGACCACGTCGCCCCAGTGCGAGTTGACCATGCGGGGCCGCTGGTCGCGCGGGCCGATCCCGTCACGCCAGTGGTAGTCGTCGGCGAAGCACCCGCCCGGCCAGCGCAGGTTCGGGATCTGCAGCGCACGCAGCGCGTCCACCACGTCGGAGCGGATACCCCGCACGTTCGGCACGTCCGAGTCCTCACCGACCCAGAACCCGCCGTAGATGCACCGGCCCAGGTGCTCGGCGAAGTGCCCGTACACGTGACGCGAGATGCGGGGGCCGGGAAGGTCGAGGTCGATGATCGCAGTCAGATGATCAGCGCGTGTCATGCGCGCATTCTCGTGGATGCGCGTGCTCCTGACGGCCACGGCACCGAGGAGCGGTCGGGTGCAGCCCGCCGTCGTGCGCACGGGTCACCGTCGACCCGTGACAGGTGTCATGCCGCGGGGCCGCGTTGTGTCCCACGAGCTTGTGACGTCCCGGCACTGCCCGCCACGCAGCCCGCTGACCAGCATGGTCGATGTCAGCAGGACCAGCACGGAGGGCAGAGACATGGGCACCACGGCGACCTTCCTCTACGACGGCGACTGCGGTCTGTGCGAGCGGGCGACCAGGTGGTTGCTCGAGCGGACGGGCAGCACGGTGCGCGCGCAGGCGTGGCAGGGCGTGGACCTGCACGCGTACGGGCTCACGCCGGAGCAGCTGGAGGCCGCGGCGGTGCTCGTCGAGGAGGACGGGACCAGGCGGGTGGGTCACGAGGCGTTCGGGCACGCGCTCCTGCGTGCGCCGTCGCGTGACGACCGGCTCCTGGGCCGTCTGGTCCTCGAGCAGCCGAGCGCGTGGGTCGCGTCCCTCGTCTACGCGTGGGTCGCGCGCAACCGCCACCGGCTGAGCGGCTCCGCGTGCTCCCTGCCGGCCCGCGGCTGACGACTCGCAGGAACCGTCCCGACAGCAGTCACGACAGACAAGGAGCACCAGGTATGTCCATGAAGACCCGTCTCGCCGCGATCGCGTCGATCGCCGCGCTGTCCGTCGGCGCAGCCCCGGTCGCCGCGCACGCCGCGACCCCGGCCGCCGGGCCGACGTCGTCGATCAACGCCGTCGCCGCGTTCGACGCCGCGGCGCGTCAGGACGTCCAGTCGGCCGACGCGTCGCCGGCCGCGGTCCCGGCGGTCGTCGCGACGGCGTTCGTCGCGGGTGCCGCCGCGGGCGCCGGCAAGGTCGTCGCCGGCTGGGCCGCGAAGAAGGTCATCGGCATCTGGGACACCAACCAGCTCGTGCCGTCCGAGGCCGTCTTCGACTGACGCACCGGTGCGGGTGGGTGGCTGCGCGTCACCCACCCGCACCACCTCACCCGTCCCTCGTCCCGGAGGCTCCCATGTCCACCCGCACCCGCCGGCCCCGGACGGTGCTCCTCGCGCTCGGCCTCGTGGCGGCCGTGCTCGGGACGCACCTCGCGGTGACCGCGTTGTACGTCGCGCCACCCAACCCGCTCAAGTACGCATTGCAGCGCCCCGTGAACGCGTGGATCCAGCCGTTCTTCGAGCAGAACTGGCAGCTGTTCGCCCCCGACCCCGTCCGGACCGACTCGGGTGTCCTGGTCCGTGCCACGACGCGCGACGGCGAGGACACCGACTTCCTGACGATCAACGCGCCGTACCTCGAGGCGCGGCACCACAACCCGCTGCCCGACCGCTCCTACTACACCGTGAGCGGCGTCATGCACGCGTTCCTCATGTCACGCGACGCCGCGGTCGAGGCCGCGTACCCGGCCGACCCACCCGCGGATCTGCCGATCCTCCTGCCCGACGACGAGCTCGCCGACGTCCCCGCGCACACGCGGGAGGCCTACGAGGACACGCTGCGCAACCTGCACGACGCCGCGGCCGACGCCGCGCGCCGCACCTGGGGGACGTGACGCGGATCCAGGTCCGCCTCGTCACGCACGAGTTCCCCCGCTGGTCGCAGCGACACGACGACGGCCTCGGCGAGATCAGCCACGTGACCCTCCCGTGGCGCGACCTGCCGACCCCGACGACGTCGTCGGCGGCCGCGCACGGCGTCACCGACCCGACAGGAGACCGGCGATGACCCCCACCAGCACCGCTCCCGCACCGCTCACGCTCGTCGACGTGCGCACACGGCTGCGCGACCTGGCCGACCGTGCGGTCGCGCTGGTCGCGGACCGGCGGCACGGGCTCGTCGCGTTCTCCCTGGTCCGGATCGCCTACGGCGTGATCCTCCTCGTCGACCTGGTCGTGAACCTGCCCGTGCGGCACCGCATCTGGGGTCCCGACGCGGCGTACAGCCTCGAGCGGCTGCGGGCCGACGGAGGTGACGGGTCGATCCTCTCGCTGTACCTGTTCGCCCGGACCGCGTGGCAGACCGACCTGATCTACCTCGCGCTCGCGGTCGCGGCCGCGCTGTTCGCGCTCGGGTGGCGCACGCGCGTCGTGACGCCCGTGCTGTTCGTCCTGCTGTGGTCGTGGCACGAGCGCAACCCGTTCGTCACGAACGGCGGCGACAACATCATGCGGATCCTGCTGCTGTACATGTGCGTCGCGCACGTGTCCGCGTACCTGTCGCTCGACGCGCGTCGAGCTCGCCGCGAGGCCCGCACGGACCGGTACGACGCGCTCGCCGCGCACCGTGCCACTCGCCGCCAGCTCGCGACGATCCTGCACAACGCGGCGCTCGTCGCGTGCGTCGCGCAGCTGTGCGTCCTCTACGGCGCGTCGGGGTTGTTCAAGGCCCAGGGCGAGGTGTGGCAGGAGGGCACGGCTGTCTACTACATCCTGCGGGTCGCCGACTACAGCCCGTGGCCCGAGCTGAGCCAGGCGGTGTACACGGTCCCGCTGCTCGTGACGCTCGCGACGTATGCCGCGGTCGTCGTGCAGATCGCGTTCCCGTTCCTCCTGCTGCGCCCGGTCGGTCGGCATGTCGCGTTCGTCGTGCTCGTCGGGATGCACGTGAGCATCGGGTTCCTCATGGGCCTGCCGGTGTTCTCGGCCTTCATGATCGCGTCCGACCTGCTGGTGTTCACCGACCGCGAGCTGCTGGGGCTGCGGGAGCGGGTCCGCGTGCAGGTCGCGCACCTGCGCCGCAGCGCCGCTCGCGACCCGGGGACGGCGCGGCCGGAGCCGACGCCGGCGCGCGTGCCGGTGGGCGCGCTGACCACTGAGACGGCGTGAGCGCCGGGTCTCGAGAGAGGAGTTGACCATGAGCCGGTCCGACGGTGGCATCCGCTGCCACGGCCTGACGAAGACGTACGCGGGCGGAGGGGGTGTGCGCGGGGTGTCGTTCACGGCGGCACCGGGCCGCGTGACGGGCCTGCTCGGTCCCAACGGCAGCGGCAAGACCACGTGCCTGAAGGTCGTGCTGGGGCTCGCGGGGCACGACGAGGGGACCGCGACGATCGACGGCACCCCGTACTCGCAGCTGACCTCCCCCACCCGGGCGGTCGGCGCATGCCTCGACGTCGCGGGCTTCCCGCCGCAGCACACCGCGACGACGGTGCTGCGCTCGCTCGCGGTGCGCTCGCGCGTCCCCGCCGAGCGCGTGGAGGAGGTGCTCGGTGAGGTCGAGCTGGCCGACGTCGGACGGCGCCGCATCGGGCAGTTCTCGCTCGGCATGGTGCAGCGACTGCGCGTCGCGGCGGCGCTCCTCGCGCAGCCGCACCACCTCGTGCTCGACGAGCCGCTCAACGGCCTCGACCCGATGGGCATCCAGTGGCTGCGTGGGCTGGTGCGACGCCACGCCGAAGCCGGAGGCTCGGTGCTGCTGTCCACGCACCTGCTCACCGAGGCGCAGCTCACGGTCGACGACGTCGTGATCCTGCACGGTGGCCAGGTGCTCGCGCAGGCACCCCTGCCGACGCTCGTCGAGAGCGGGCCGATGGGTGCCGCTTCGCTCGAGTCGGTGTTCTTCGCGCTCGTCGAGCGCGGCGCCGCGCCGCCCGGCCGAGGCGTCGACGGCACGCCGCGTCCGGCCACACCCATGACGAACGGAGGAGTGCGATGAAGGCGTCGATCCGGGCCGAGCTCGTGCTGCTGACCCGCTCCCGCGCGGTGCGCTGGTCGGTCGTGACCGCCTGGTTGTTCGCGGCGGTGGTGACGGGCGGGCTGCTGTCCACGTACGGGTCCGAGCAGCAGGCCGTCGACGTGTCGACTGCCGCGGGTCAGGCGGAGGTGCTGATCGACCCGCTGTCGGGCCTTGTCGTCCTGGCTCTGGGGGTCGTGCTCGCGGCCGGTGACTTCCGCACGGGAGCGGTGGTGTGGACGTACCTGGCCACCCCTGAGCGGTGGCGGTGGGCGGCCGCGAAGGTCGTCGTCGCTGCGCTGCTCGGTGCTGTGGTGGGCGTCGTCGCCGAGCTCGTCAAGCTGGGCACGCTCGCGGCGCTGCAGCCGGCGGGTGCCGGTCCGGTCCAGTGGTCGCAGGGCGTGCTGTGGCAGGCGGTCGCGGGCTCGGTGATCTCGCCGACCGCGCTCGCGGTGGCGGGGGCCGCCCTGGGTCTCGCGACGCGCAACGTCGCGGGCGCGATCACGGGCGCGCTCGTGTGGATCGTCGTGCTCGAGGGTGTCGTGCGCAGCTTCCTCCCGGAGGCTGTCGTGCCGTTCCTGCCGCACACGGCGCTCGCCGAGCTGCGCAACCTGACCGGTACCGCGCCGTACGCGCAGTCCGCCACCGTCGTCGGCGTCACGCTCGCGGTGCTGGTCGCGGGTGCCCTGGTGCTGACCCAGCGGCGGGACCTGACGCGCTGAGTCAGATCCAGCCCTCGGACCAGGCGCGGTCGGCCGCTTCCCGGCGGTCGGCCGCGCCGATCTTCGCCATCGCGGACGACAGGTAGTTGCGCACCGTGCCGCTCGACAGGTGCAGCGCCTCGCCGATCTCGCGGGCCCGCAGCCCACGCCGCACCTCGCGCAGCACGTCGAGCTCGCGGCTCGTCAGCGGGCACGCGTCGGCGGAGAGCGCGGCAGCGGCGACCGTGGAGTCGATGTACCGGCCGCCGGCCGCGACGTCGTGCACGATCGCCGCGAGCAGGCTCGCGGAGGTCGACTTCGACGCGAACGCGCTCACACCCACCGCGAGCGCACGGCGCAGCACGCCGGGCCGCGCGTGCCGCGTGACGAGCACGACCTTGGTGGTCGACTGCGCGAGGATCTGCTCGGCGGTGCTGATCCCGTCGAGGTGAGGCATCTCGAGGTCGAGCAGCACCACGTCGGGCTGGTGCTCCAGCACCGACGCGACGGCCGCTGGTCCGTCCGCGACCTGGTCGACGACGGTGATCCCTTCCTGCAGCGACAGGAGCTCGCCGAGCGCGGTGCGCAGCAGGTCCTCGTCGTCGGCGAGCACCACGCGGGTGTGCCGCCCGGCTGCGGGTGTGGCCGTCATGTCCCCCTCCTCGCCGTCGCGTCGCGCGGGAGCCGTCCCGTCAGGACGAAGCCGTGCTCGGTGTCACGCGCCTCGATCGTGCCACCTGCCGCGGCGAACCGGTCCGCGAGCCCCGCGAGCCCTTGGCCGCGGCGCGTGTCGCGCACGACGGAGGACGCGCGCGCAGGCCCCGGGTCGCGCACCGTGACGACGACGTCGGTGCCGACGTGCCCGATCTCGATGGTGCACTCACGGGCGTCCGAGTGCCGCAGGTGGTTCGTCGTCGCCTCGCGCACCAGGTGACCCATGGCGGAGCCGTGCTCGGGCGGGAGCAGGTCCGGCTCGCCGTGCACGTGCACGTCGACCCCTGCGGCCCGCAGCACGGCGACGCCGTTGTCGAGCTCGGCCGTGAAGGATGTGCGGCGGTACGCGTAGGCGACGGCGCGCGTGTCCTCGAGCGCGGTCACCGCGAGCGACCGGATCCGCTGCAGGTGCCGCACGGCAGCCTGCGGGTCCCGGGGCACCAGCTGCTCGGCGAGCTCGGCGGTCACGACGATGACCTGCAGGTGGTGGCCCTGCACGTCGTGCAGCTCGGCTGCGAAGCGCATGCGTTCGTTCGTGAGCGCGAGATCCGCGGCGCGCACGCGAGCGACGTGCAGGGCCTGCATGACCTGCCAGACCCACACCTGCCCGAGCTGGAGGGTCGCGGCCGCGACGACGACCGCCGCCCCGTACAGGGCGCGCACGGTCACGTCCGCGTGCGGGACGTCGGCGCGGTAGCCGACGAGCGCCGCAGCCGCGGTCCCGACGACGGACGCGCCGGCGACGAGCGCGGCCGGCCGGTGCGACGCGTCGGGTTCGAGCAGCGACGGGGTGCGGTGCACGAGCACGGCGGCGACGAGCGCGCCGAACGGCATCGCGTAGAGCCAACCGACACGGTGCCCGGTGCCCGCGACCGCCCACAGCACGAGCGAGGCGACGAGCCCGAGCACCACCGCGAGCGCGCACAGCAGACGGTGCGGGTGGTCCGGGAGAGGTGTCGCGCGCAGTCCGGGAGCGCGGCGCAGGAGGTCGACCTGGAGGTAGCCCGCGAGCAGGGTCGTCGCGATCGCGAACACCGTCCAGCCGGGCGGCAACGCCACGGTGACGAGCTCGCCGAGGGGGAACGAGACGGAGATCAGGCCGACCGCGAGCAGGCTGAGCCAGGTGTACGCGGTCAGCGGGCCGAGGCCGGGCTCGCCTGGGGTCGCGGCGTCCTGTCCGCTGCGCGTGCTGCCCCCCGCCGGCATGGCCGCGACTCTACAGTCCGGCCCGCGCGGCGACGCGCCTCGGTCACGGCACCGAGGACCGAGCCCGGTCTCCGGGTGTGCGCCGTCCGGGTGAAGTTTGTCCCCGCGCCCACCTGCGGGTATGCAGCAGTTCATGTGGCGGTCAAGACGTGGTGGACGGGCGCGGCCTGACCTGCGATGCTGCTCCGTTCACCGCACCCCGGCCACCCCGCCCGGGCGCGGCGGGCACCACGACCGGGGTGGGCACGGCCCGGCTGAGACGAAGGAGCACCGCATGGGATTCGCGGACAAGCTGCGCGGCCAGTTCATCGACATCGTCGAGTTCCTCGACGACTCGCGGGACACGATCGTCTGGCGCTTCCCCCGCCAGGGCAACGAGATCAAGAACCAGGCCCAGCTGATCGTCCGTGAGGGGCAGGTCGCGGTCTTCGAGAGCGAGGGCCAGATCGCCGACGTGTTCGGCCCCGGCCGCTACACGCTGGAGACCCAGAACCTGCCGATCCTCTCGACGCTCAAGGGTTGGAAGTACGGCTTCAACTCCCCGTTCAAGGCCGAGGTGTACTTCGTCGCGACGCGGCAGTTCACCGACTTCGCGTGGGGCACGCAGCACCCGATCACGCTGCGGGACTCCGAGTTCGGGATGGTCCGCCTGCGGGCCTTCGGCACCTACGCGCTGCAGGTGAGCGACCCGTCGGCGCTGCTGCGCCAGCTCGTCGGAACGGACTCGAACTTCCGCACCGACGAGATCGGCGAGTTCTTCCGCCAGAACGTCATCAGCCACCTCGCACCCGCGATCGCGCAGTCGGGTGTCCCGATGCTCGACCTGGCCGCCAACCAGCAGGGCCTGTCCGCGAAGCTCGCGCCCGCGCTGTCCGCCGAGCTCGCCGAGTACGGCGTGACGATCCCGAGGTTCGTCATCGAGAACATCTCGCTGCCGCCCGAGGTCGAGGCCGCGCTCGACAAGCGCACGCAGATGGGGGTCCTGGGCGACCTCGACCAGTTCACCAAGTTCCAGACCGCCACGGCGATCGGCGACGCCGCGAAGAACCCGGGCGGTGCGGGCGAGGGCATGGGCCTCGGCATGGGCATGGCGATGGGCACGCAGATGGCGCAGTCCATCCAGGCGGCGAACCAGGCGACGCACCAGGCAGCGCCTCAGGCCGCCGCCGGTGGCCCGCCGCCGCTGCCCGTCACCGACGAGCTCTGGTACTACGCCGCGGGCAGCGCGCAGGCCGGCCCGGTGACGCCCGAGGCGCTCGCGCAGCAGGTCGCCGCCGGGCAGGTGGGCCGCGACACGCTCGTCTGGAAGCAGGGCATGGCCGCCTGGACCGCGGCGGGCCAGGTGCCGCAGCTCGCCGGGCTGTTCACCGCCCCGCCGCCGCTGCCGCCGACCGCGGCCGCCCCGGCGCCGGGGGCCTGACGTGACGGGGACGACCGTGCCGCCGCCCCTGCCGCAGGAGCCGACCGCCACCCCCGTCGGGTGGTCGGACGCGAGCGCCGCCGTCGAGCGCGGGCGGTGCCCCGCGTGCGGCGGGTCGCTCGCGTTCGACGCCGCGGTCGGCGCGCTGCGCTGCGGGTCCTGCCGCGCGACGCTCGACGTCACGCACGGCGCCGACGAGCGCGTCGACGAGCACGACTACGAGCGCTGGCGCGCACGCCACCCGCAGTACGCCGTGGCCTCCGTCCCGGGGCAGCCGCTCGCGTGCGAGGGCTGCGGCGCGACCACGCAGACCACGGACATCGCGGGCGCGTGCCGGTTCTGCGGCGGCAACCTCGTGGCGACCACGCTCCCCGAGGGCGTGATCGTCCCCGAGGCGGTCCTGCCGTTCGGCGTCGACTCGCGCGCCGCGCGCGAGAACGTCACGAAGTGGGTCCGCTCGCGGTGGTTCGCGCCGTCCGCGCTCAAGAAGGTCGGTGACACCGAGTCCATCCGCGGGACGTACGTGCCGCACTGGACGTTCGACGCCCGCACGACGAGCGACTACGTGGGCCAGCGCGGCGACCACTACACGGAGAAGCAGGGCGACCAGGAGGTCCGTCGCACGCGCTGGCGCCACGCCGCCGGCCGGGTGCGCCGCGACTTCGACGACCTGCTCGTCCCCGCCTCCCGCGCGCTGCCGCGCAACCGGCTCGACCAGCTCGGGCCGTGGACGCTCGGCGCCGCGCAGCCGTACCGGCACGAGTACCTCGTCGGGCACTCCGCGCCGCGGTACGACGTGGACCCGCAGGACGCCCACGCGCAGGCGAAGCAGCGCATGGACGCGCGGATCCGCCAGGACGTCGAGCACGACATCGGCGGCGACGAGCAGCGCGTGCACTCGATCAGCACGACCTACGCGGACGTGATGTTCAAGCTCGTCCTGCTGCCCGTGTGGCTCGCGACGTTCATGTACGCGGGCAAGCAGTGGCAGGTGATGGTCAACGCGAACACGGGGCAGGTCGTCGGCGAGCGCCCGTGGTCCGTGCCGAAGATCGTCGCCGCGGTCCTCGTCGGGATCCTGCTGGTGGTCCTGGCGGTCTGGTTCTTCGGCCGCAACCAGCAGTGACGCGCCGGGGTCAGGCGAAGTGGGCGGCGAGCCAGTCGAGCAGGAGCGTCTTCTCCGCCGCCTGCACGCGGGCGCGCAGCGAGGCGACGTCGTCGTCGGGCTCGACCGGCACGGTCGCCTGGGCCAGGACGGGACCCTCGTCGTACTCGGGCGTGACGACGTGCACGGACGCGCCGGTCTGCCGCACGCCGTCGGCGAGCACCGCGGCGTGCACCCGGTCGCCGTACATGCCCTGCCCGCCGTACGCGGGCAGGAGCGCGGGGTGGGTGTTGACGACGAGGCCCGGGAACGCGGCGAGCGTGCGCGGGCCGAGCTTCTTCATGTAGCCCGCGAGCACGACGAGCTGCGCGCCGGACTCGACGAGCGCGGTGAGCATTGCGGCGTCGAGGACCGCGGGGTCGGGGTGCGTGAGGCCGGACAGGTGGCGGGTAGGCACACCGCGCTCACGCGCGTGGGCCAGCGCACCGGAGCCGCTGTTGTTGCTGATCACGACGGCGACCTCGGCGGCGATGGTGCGTCCCGCGGCGTCCATGATCGCGGCGGCCGTCGTCCCCGTCCCGGAGGCGAGGATCGCGATGCGGGCGGTCGGTCGGTCGCCGGTGGAGGTCACCGCGCAAGCATAGGAGCGCGCCGGGAGGCCGGGTGCCGGGTCGGGGACGAGGGGCGCCCGCGTTCGTCGTGACGTGCGCGCAACACTGCTGTCACACTCCACTCGTACCGTCGCGCACGAACGGGGCGACGACAGCGCGGTCAGCACGGCCGCGTCCGCCGTCCCCACGCAGGTGAGCAGGGGAGGGCGCGCGGATGTTCGACCACGTGGACCCGTTCATCGGCACGGACGCGACCGACCTGCCCGTGCCGACGGGCCTCGCCTCGACGTGGTGGTGGCCGAAGCCGCAGGTCGGCAACACGCACCCGGGGGCGACGTACCCGTTCGGCATGGTCTCGGCGTGCGCGTACTCGGGCGCGTACCCCACGGGCTACGGCCGCTACGACCTGTCGACCGAGGGTCTGCCGCCGGTGCTGCACGACGAGCTCGTCGCGAGCGGGTTCACGCACTTCCAGCAGTCCGGCACGGGCGCGATCCGCAAGTACTACAACTACTTCCGGGTGACGCCGATGCTGCGCCCGCTCGACGACCTGGGCACCGCGTGGCGGATCGTCGAGGAGCAGGCCGAGCCGGGGTACTACGCGGCGACGCTCGAGTCGGGTGTGCGCGCGGAGATCACCGTGGGGCCCAAGTCCGCGGTGCACCGGTACACGTTCCCCGCGCACCACGACGCGCGTGTGGTCATCGACTTCTCGCTCGGCGGGCTCGACATCCCGTTCGGTCGGACGATCCCGCTGCGCGCGCACCTCGGCATGGTCGGGCCCGGGCAGGCGGAGGGGGAGATCGTCGTCGAGGGGGCACCGCTCGCGGTGCGTGTCGAGTGCGACGCCCCCGGCTGGCGGCAGATGCTCTGGTACGACCGCCGGCTCATGCCGGGCGGCACGCGCCTGGACTTCGACCGCATCCGGCCGACGACGCTGCGGCCGTTCGGCCTGATGTGGGCGGGCCCCGCCGAGGCCGGGCAGGTGGTCGAGCTGCGGTTCGGGTTCTCGCTGCGTGGCGTCGACCAGGCGCGCGAGACGTTGGAGGCCGAGCTGGGCGGCGGCGGGCCGGCGTTCGACGAGCGCCGCGGCGCGACGCGCACGGTGTGGCGCGAGCACCTGGGCAAGGTCGCGGTGGACACGCCCTCGTCGGACAAGCAGACCGTGCTGGCGACCGCGCTGTACCACTCGCTCGTCAAGCCGTGCCTCGCGCCCGACGAGTCGCCGTTCTGGCCGACGCCCGGCCCGTTCGCGTTCGACCTGTCGACGATGTGGGACATCTACCGCACGCACCTGCCGCTGATGACGGCGCTGGTCCCGGAGCGGTCCGTCGAGCTCGCGAACGCGTTGCTGCAGATCGCGGAGGAGGAGGGCAACCTCCCGATCGGGTACCGCATGGCGCGCGGCGCGGACCGGTTCTCGCGGCAGGGCTCGGCGCTCGCGCACACGTTCCTCGCGGACCTGTGCTCGCTCGGCCTGCCCGGCGTCGACTGGGACTGGGCGCTCGTGCACATGCACGACGACCTGCGCCGCACGTACGGCGAGGAGTACCTGCAGCGCGGCATCACGCACCCCGTCAGCCACACCCTCGACCTGGCGTTCGGCTACTGGTGCACGGCGATCGTCGCGGCGCGCGTCGGTGACCTGACGCTCGTCGACCAGTTCGGCACGCTCGCGGGCGGGTGGACCCGCGCGTTCGGCCCGGACGGGCTGCTCGTCGACTCCACGTGGTACGAGGGCGGCCGGTGGAACTACTCGTTCCGTCTGCTGCACGACATGGCGTCCCGAATCGCGCTCGCGGGCGGCGACGAGGCGTTCGTCGGGATGCTCGACCGGTTCTTCGGCTTCGGTGCGGACCCCGTGAAGCAGCCGGGCGTGCGGCCGGACGTGCAGGAGCTCGCGGCGGGCTACGCGCTCGACCGGTTCGAGGGCCTGAACAACGAGCCGGACATGGAGGCGCCGTGGGCGTACATGTACGCCGGGCGCCCGGACCGCACCGCGCAGGTGGTGCACGACGTGGTGCAGCAGCAGTTCGGCACCGGCCGCGGCGGCCTGCCGGGCAACGACGACTCCGGCGGGCTGTCCTCCTGGTACGTGTGGGCGTCGCTGGGGGTGTTCCCCGTGGCGGGGCAGAACCTGTTCCTGCTCAACGCGCCCGCGTGGCGTGAGGCGCGCGTCGACGTGGCGGGCGGGACGCTCGCGATCGAGACCACGGGCTTCGTCGAACCCGAGCCGGGCGGCCCCGCGCAGCACGTGCAGTCCGTGCACCTGGACGGCGTGCCGCTGGACCGGCCGTACCTCACGGGCGGTGAGCTGCACCGCGGCGGGCGCCTGCTCGTCGGGCTCGGCCCCGAACCCTCGGGGTGGGCGACGCGGCACCGGCCGCCGTCCGCGCCCGCACCGCAGCATCCCCAGAACCCCGAGAGGACGACGCCATGACCCAGCACGTCGCCCGCCCGAACCGCCGCCTCGTGATCGTCGTGCGCGCCGACCCGGTCATCTGCGGCCACTCCGGCGAGGCCCGCAACCTCGCGGAGGCCGCCCTGGATCGCGGGTTCGACGAGGTGCGCATCGTCACCTGGCCCGTCGACCGGCTGCAGGCTGCGGGGCTGCCCCTCAAGCCGCTCGACGGCGTGCTCCCGTACTCGCCGGGGATCGTCGTGGAGCGGCCCGCACCCGTGGGTGACTACAAGGTGCCCGACGGTCGCTGGCTCGCGGGGCTCACCGGGCGGCTCGTGGAGCTGTTCACCGACGGCGTCCCGACCGTCGCGATGTCGCTGTACCTGTCGCCGCACGCGACCGCGATCGCCGACGCCGTGCACGTCGCGCGGCGCACGGGCCTGCCCGTGGACGTCGTGACCGTCGCGGAGGCCGTGGGTTCCGACGTCACCAACGTGGTGCGCGCGTGCGTGGAGGAGGGCCGGTTCGGCGCGGCCGCGCACGTGCTGTCCGGGTACCTCGAGCACGACGTGTGCCTCGCGGTCTCGCAGTACACGCGCGACCTCGTCGTGACCGAGGCGGCCGCGCTCGACGCGGCGCACGGCACCCGGTTCGCGGCCGAGCTGCGCGCACGCGTCGCGATCTCCTACCCGGCGGTCGACGTGGCGGCGTACGTGCGGCGCGACGACGACGAGACGGGCCGCGTGCTCGCCGCGCGCGGCCTGACCCGCGGCGGGTACGTGCTCTACCTGTCGCGGCTCGCGCACGCCAAGGGCGTCGACGACCTCATCGACGGGTACGTCGCCTCGGGGGCACCCGCGGCCGGGCAGCGCCTCGTGGTCGCCGGCAACGGCCCGCAGGCCGCCGAGCTGCACGACCGTGCCGCCGCGACCGGTCTCGGCGACCTGGTCACGTTCCTGCACGACGTGCCCGACGACGAGAAGCCGCACCTCATGGCGGGCTGCACCGCGTTCGTGCTGCCGTCCAAGCCGCGGCCCGAGTTCGTCGAGACGTTCGGCATCGCGCTCGTCGAGAACATGCTGTCCGGCGGCGGCCCGGTGATCACGACCGACACCGGAGGCATCGGGGAGGCCGTCGGCAGCACCGCGCTCGTCGTGCCGGCGTCCGACCCCGGCGCGATCGCCGCCGCGATCGACGAGGTCCTCGCGATGGACGACGACGAGCGCGCGGCGTGGTCCGCGCGAGCGCGCGAGCACGCGCTGCAGTTCGAGCGCGGCGTCGTCCTCGACAAGATCCTCGACCGCGTCGCCGCCGCCACCCGCACGCCCGCCCTCCTGCCCTGAGCGCCGCCGGGTGACGCCCGGGGCGACCCGGGCGTCACCCGAAAGCGCCCTCTCGTGTGGATACCGCCCACGCGGGGCTGCCCGGTTCGCTACGGTGCCCAGCGACCACCGCGCCGTCCGGCGCAGGACGACGGGAGGCCGCGCGACGTGCACCGCAACCACGTGTACGTGTTCGACGTGCTGCGCGCGGACGCCGCGCGGCTCGACGACCTCGACGTGGTGCGCGGCGCGCTCACCGGGCTGGTCGCCGACGCCGGGCTGCACGCCGTGGGCGCGGAGGCCGTGCACCGGTTCGCACCGCAGGGCCTGAGCCTGGCGATCCTGCTCGCCGAGTCGCACGTCGCGGTCCACACGTGGCCCGAGCACGGCGCCGCGTACGTGACGCTCACGAGCTGCCGCCGCCCCGACGACGGGTTCGTCGAGCGGACGCGCGCCGCGCTCGCCACCGCGCTCGCGGGCACCGTCGTCGTGCGCGAGGTGCCGCCCGCATGAGCGTCGGACGGCGGCCCCGCGCCCGCATGGCGCTGGGCAAGCACCTCGTCGGCGCCCCGCCGTGGCGCTCGATCCCGCACGGCGTCGTCGTGTACGAGGAGTACGACCCGGCCGACCGCACCACGTACACGTGGGAGGAGTGGGAGGTCCTCGGCTACGAGAACCTCGATTTCTGGGTGGAGTACGACCACTACACGCGCAAGGTCACGCTCTACCGGCCGCTCGAGGTCGTCGAGCGACTCGACCCCACGCACCTGCAGGAAGGTCAGTGGCTCGGCGTCACGTGGCGCGGGCAGACCCACCAGGTGCGCGTGGACGAGGTGGGCGTGGGCCGCATCGCGTACCTCGAGGGCGGCTTCACGTACGACCTGCAGCTCGGCCAGGACGTCGCATACGCCGAGCTGCGCGGCCACGGGTTCGTGCTGTCCGTCGAGAAGTTCGACGAGCGCGTGCTCGACGTCTACCACGGCGTCGAGCTCGACACCGCGGGCCAGAAGGCGCACTTCGGCAGGCGCGTCGCACCGCGCAACCTGCGCGGGCTCGTCCTGGGCCTGGTGATCGCGCTCGGCATCGGCGGGCTCGGCGTCGCGTGCTCGCAGACCGTCGAGCAGTGCACCCCCCGCACCGTGCTGGCCGAGCCGGGCGGTGTCACCACCACCACCGAGCAGGTGTGCGTCCGACGCTCCGTGTTCGGCGGCGGCGGAGGGCTCGGCAAGTGAACGTCCCGACCAAGGAGAAGCACCCGTGATCATCGAGTTCCTGTCGACCCTGCTGTACTCGGTCGTCGGCATCGTCATGCTGCTGCTGGCGGTCGTCGTCGCCGACCGGCTGTTCCGGCTCAACCTGCGCCACGAGCTCGTCGAGGAGCACAACGTCGCGTTCGGCATCCTCATCGCGGGCATGGCGGTCGCGATCGGCCTGATCATCGCGGGCACCATCAGCTCCTGAGCGCCGCATGACCGCCACCGAGGTCGAGCACCCCGCCGCGACGGGCCGGTCGCGCGCGCGCCGCATGGACCGCCCGACGGTCTTCGCGGCCGCGCTGCTCGTCGCCGTCGGCGGCATCGTCTACGAGCTCATCCTCGGGACGGCCGCGTCCTACCTCGTCGGCGACTCGGTCGTCTCGTTCTCCGTGGCGACCGGCCTGTCGCTGTTCGGGATGGGGATCGGCTCGCTGCTCGCACCGCGCCTGCCCGGGCCGTCCGGCATCGCGTTCGTGCGCAACGAGCTGGTGCTCGGCCTGCTCGGCGGCTCGTCGGTGCTCGTGCTGTTCTGGGCGTACGGGCAGACCGAGCTGTACTGGCCGGTGTTCGTGCTGCTCGCGGTCGGCATCGGCATCGGGATCGGCATCGAGATCCCGCTGCTGGTCGCGCTGCTCAAGGAGCACGGCCGCGACGAGTCCGTGGGCCTGCTCTCGAAGGTCCTCGCGCTCGACTACCTGGGCGCGCTGCTCGCGTCGCTGCTGTTCCCGTTCCTGCTGCTGCCGGTGCTGGGACTGGTGCGCACCGCGCTCGCGGTGGCGATCCTCAACGTCGCGGTCGCGCTGTTCATGCTCGCGCGCATGGGCCACCAGCCGCGCTGGACCTGGACCACGGGCGGCGCGCTCGCTGCCCTCCTCGCGGTGTTCGCCGCGTCGTCGGGCCTCGAGGCCGCACTGTCGACGCGGCTCTACCAGGACCCGGTGGTCGCGGCCGCGACGTCGCGCTACCAGAAGCTCGTCGTCACGGACTACCAGGGTGACGTGCGGCTCTACCTCAACGACCAGCTGCAGTTCTCGTCCGTCGACGAGGCGCGCTACCACGAGACGCTCGCGCACTCCGCGTTGACATCGGTGCGGGCTCCCGCGTCGGTCGCGATCCTCGGCGGGGGTGACGGCCTGCTCGCGCGCGAGGTGCTGCGCTACCCGACGGTCCGCGAGGTCGTCGTCGTCGACCTCGACCCCGCCGTCACCGACCTGGCGCGCAGCAACCGGCTCCTGCGGGACCTGAACGAGGGCTCGCTCGACGACGAGCGCGTGCGCGTCGTGAACGCCGACGCGTTCGGGTGGGTGCGGGACACGGGCGCGACGTTCGACGCGGTGCTCGTCGACCTGGTCGACCCGTCCGACGAGCGGGTCGCCAAGCTGTACTCGACGGAGTTCTACTCCTCGGTCGTCGCGCACCTGCGGCCCGGCGGCGTGCTCGCGACGCAGGCGACGTCGTCGTACTTCACGCCGCACGCGTACTGGCAGGTGGTCGCGACGCTGCGCGCGGGCGGGCCGGGGCGCACCGTCGTGCCGCTGAGCGTGAACGTGCCGTCGTTCGGCGAGTGGGGCTTCGCGCTGTCCCTGCCCGGCGCGGGTGACACCTTCCTGACCGCGACCCCGCTGCCCGACGGCCTGCGCTTCCACGACCACCGCTCGCTCGCCGGGACCGCGCGCCTGCCCGGCGACCTGAGCCCGGTCGAGATGCCCGCGTCGACCCTGCTCGCGCCGGTGGTCTACCGCACCTACCAGCAGGACATGCGCCACTGGCGCTACTGACCCGACCCCCACCGGTCGAGCGCACCTGTCAGCGGTGCGGCGGTGCTGAGCCGGTCAGTTCTTCGGGAGGACGACGTGCTCCGGGTCGCGCGACCACCGCAGCACCTTGATCGCGTCGGTCTCGAGCTGGTCCCACGTCACGCGGTGCTTGAACATGCTGCGCATCTCGAACGGCACCAGCGGCTGCGCGGGGTTGCTGCGGTCGATCCCGACCTCGTTCATGCCGCCGAACAGCACCTGCTGGCTGACCTGGACCCCGCTGCCGAGGCCCGCGCGCACGTAGTCGCCGAGCGACGCGCTGCCCACCGCCGGGTCGTCGCTGCGCAGCTCGCACGGCGCGGTGCGCCCGCACCTGCTCGCGAGTCGACGCGAGGCGCAGGTAGACGAGCAGTCGCTCGGATCTAGAACGTGCCGGGGGGCTGGCGCCTCCAGAAACCTGTCGCCGCAGGTCAGTGCCTCCGTCGTCGGTCATCCGCGAGCGCTCGATCTTCAGCTGCGCAGTTTCATATGGGGTCTTCCGCCGATGTCTACCATGTTGTACTCTGGGTCTACACGGTTCGTAGACATGGGGAGTTGAGATGATCGGGTTCTTGCAGATCGAGGGTGAGCTGGACGTCCTGGCGCAGATCGCGGCCGAGCTTCAGGAGCGATACCCGGATGGCATCGGGGTGACGGTTGAGCCGTACGACGAGGGCGGCTGGAACGTGGAGGCGGCTCGAGCGCTCGTCGAGCGACTGGCTCCCCGGCAGCGTGCGCTGCTTCGTTGCCTGGCGATGGATGGTGGCGTCGTTGATGACGACACGCTCCGCGAGGAGCTGGCCAACGAGAGTGGCTCACTGAAGGGCATCACTGGCCCTATCACGAAGCACATTCACAACCTCATCGAGGACGGCGTGATCGAGGACGAGCCCACGCAGCCGTGGATCACGCTCTACGACCCCGCGGTGCCGGGATTTCAGCGGACGATCGGCATGCGCATGCCGGAGGCGCTCGTCGCGATCTTCCGCGCCGCCTTCGCGAAGTAGTCGGCGAGTCGAACGGCCGGCTCTCTCTCATCGGGAGCCGGCCGTTCTTGGCGAGGTCATCGTCGCGCTCGAAGAGTCCCGTCTGCTGCTGCCCGATCTCAGATGGGACGACGCGGCCTAACCGAACCTGGAGCCGGGCGGTAAGACGTCCGAGTCGTCACCGCGATGCGCACGGTCCCGGCGTGACGGCTACAGGAGCCCTTCTTCGCGGCGCCGGTGCGGCGGCGTGTCTCCCAGACGATGTAGGGGCCGTGCAACCGGGCAAGGCAGGGACCAGACACGCGTACAACCTGACACTTCCGCGCGGTCCCTCCACGGGGTACGCTGCCTGCCAGTGGCAGGTACGACTGCCCGACCCGAGCTGGACCGTTCCCATGAGCACCCGGCGTCGAGGACAAGGGTCCACGACTCGCGTACGGCAACACCCCTGACCACTGGTGCCCTAGTACCGGCGGAGGGCATGGGACCGCCGCCGAGGAACAGGACCATCCGTGACCCAAAACCGGGCACGCAAGAACGCCGTCCGCATGACCCAGGCCGCCACCGGACGTAAGTACACCGACGCCGCTCGCCTCACCACCACCCCCGCGTATCTGCGGGCTCGGGACATCGCCCGGGCCGCGTACGAGGCCAACCTGACCAGTGCACCGGCGAATATCACCCAGATCAGCGAACAGTCGTTCATGTTTACTGTCGCAGGGACCGTGTGGGTGTTCGCCGAAGGGGTGGATCCCCAGGGGTCGGTCATGCTCGAGCCGCTCAACGACGACGACGACTTCCGGCCCTTCCCGGGGGCGCTGTTCACACCGGACGACCCACGACCAGAGTTGCCTCGCGCGTGGGACATCATCCGCAACGCGATGGACCGCCGGCACAGCGAACGGGCCGCCGCCGACCACCGCTGCCCCGGCTGCGGTGACCTGTATCGGCCCAAGAACCTGCTGCCAATCCAGGAGGCGGGACCAGCGGTATGCCCGTCGTGCTGGCTGAGCGGAACCGGTGAGCGCCCTGGTCGAGACGTCGCCAACGTGGCTGTCGAGCTCGACCGGCGGATGCGAGCCGACCTCAGCATCGACGGCACATGGGCCGGGCTGATCGCGTTCCTGAACGTCGCCGCCGCCAGCACCGGCACGACGATGAACAAGCTGTTCCCGGAGCTGCTGGACGATGCGTCCGCAGAGTTCTGGCGCACCCCTGGCGACCTGTGGATCTGGTTGCCGCCGGTTGCCAACCGGCCCGACGTCCTGCCGGACTTGGACACGGGCGCGTGCCTGGGCGCGCTCCTGGGAAACGTGGACGAGCGAGGCATCACCTTGCAGGGCGTCGCCGAGCGCGCTGGCGTCAGTGGTGTGGACGAGAGGTTGTGGCCGGCCGTTGTCGCGTACGCGACGTCGTTCGCGACATGGACGCGCACTGCATCGTGGCAACCTCGGCCGCCGGCGCATGAGCGGACGTTCGGCCGGCTCAGGGTCGACGCGAATGCAGTCAGTGAGGTCCTCGCGGCATTCCCCGGCACGACCCTCCGCCCCATTTCGACGGCCGCGACCCTCAACCTGGCCGAGCGCGTCGCCCGCGAGATGTTCGACTGGGACGCACTCGTCCACTGGGACCACCGGCGGTCGCTCGCAACCGATGAGGTCGAGCGACCTAGCCCGGATGCACCACGTGAGAGGACGGAACAGCCGTGAGCAGGTTCGACGACTCACCCGAGCAAGCCGCAGCTGCGCGGTCGACACCGCTGTCGACGGCACCGGGACGGTCACGTGCGGCGGCAGCCGGTCCTGATCCTCACCCAGAAGCGCAGGCCAGTCAGATGACACTCGACGCAACTCAGCACGGCCTGGAGGAAGGCCAGGTGCCGCCCGACGAACCCGCCTGCGCCTCGGGCGTCGCGTGTGACACGAAGCAGCGACCTCGGTGGAGGACCGTGGCGCTGATCGTGGCCGGGGGCGTGGCCACCGTAGTAGGAATCGTGGTCATCACCCTGGCGGCATCTCACAAGTCAGCCGTCCTCCACAACGCGAAGGCGTACGCCAACGGACTGTCGGACGCTTGGGCAAGTGGCATGAAGTCAAGTGACTCAAACGAGGAATGGAGCGACGGTATGGAACTCGTTCCCGGCGAGTACGTCTTCGACTGCCACGAATGCGACGGCGACGGACAAATCGAGGTGGGCGACCGAGACTACGGGGACGCCGAGTGGGTGCAGTGCGAGCGCTGCTTCGGATCGGGCGTGCTTGAGGTGGACGAGGAGGAGGCGGCCGAGATCATGACCTACGTCGGCTCTTCACCCATCCGTAGACCCTGAGCCTGTTCCGGTTGGACGATTCCTGCACGGGGACAGTCCGCGGACTTCGGCAGGCCGGGCAAGTGGTCATCAGTGTCACTCCGTTCGCGAGTGGTCTCGGTCGTCGCTGGCGCCCGACGGCGGCGCACCGGCTGAATCGCTACTTGCTGATCGTCGGATCGTCGTAGTAGTCGGAGTGGTCAGGGCCGAAGGTGGTTCTCCGAAGGGGGCGCGGTGGCATGAAAGCCGCACCCGCGGCGGGTCCGCCAGCAGGGCGGGGCGTTGGTGCGGTAGGCGCCTGAGACCTCCGCGGGATCGTCTGTGTCGGGGCCTCGCCTCTGGAAGCAGTGCATTTCAGGGCTCGGACAGCTGCGGTGAACTTCTCGATCCGGGCCAGTTCACGACGGGCGGCCGATTCGGTCGAGACCGCGTTCGCCAGTCCCTTGAGCGATGCGCCGACCTTGGCGATGTCACCGAGCAGGACGACCTTGATTCGCCGCAGGTACTCGTCATCGACAGGATGCGGGCCTGCGGCTTGACGCTCGGCCCGCTTGATCCGGGACTGCAGGTCGTCTAGCTTGCGGATCGCCTTCAGGATTCGGGGTCGGTCGGTCGCGCTGGCGGTCGGGGGGCGGTTCGAACAGGAACCGTGGGCTGGCGTGGCGCCTCGCTCACGGGCGCGGCTGGTCGATCGCCGCGACGCTGACGTGCACGCTCGGAGCGTGTGCGTCGCGTCGTCTTGGGTGGGGTCGGCTTCGGAGCGAGTTCCGCCGTTGCGCGCGCACGGAGCTGGCCGTAGCTCTCGGCGTCGAGCAGATCTCGAAGGGACGGCACTTGGCTTCTCCCATCAGGGCCGGCGCTGGCCCGTGACTTCTCTCCGTCTGATATCGGCTCGCGACCGGTGGGTCGTGAGTGGTGCCTACGGGGTCATGTCGTCGTGCTGCGTGACTCTCGACAGTTCGATGTGGTCGCCGAGCTGCCAGAAGTGCATGCGACGGGCGGCCGGGGAGTTGCGCTGGAGGGCAACACGCATGCAGGTGGCGCCGCCTGGCCGACGCACCGTCGGCGAACCGCCGGACCGGTCGGTACGCAGGGGGTGCAGTTCGCGGGAGTCGAGGCCGGCGGCAAGGCCAGTCACCACTTCGACGACGACCGAGACGACCTTGGCGCGCTCCAGGCCCTGCACCTGCTCGAGAGACGGCAGGAACGAGGATCCGATGTCGTAGTCGCGCAGCGGCAGTTCTGCCTTCTGTCCCGCAGGAATCCGGCGCGCCCATTCCAGGTGGACCTCGAAGCGGAACTGCTCGATGGGGTCGCTGAACAGGTCGGCAAGGTCGAGGTCGTCACCGGGGCTTCGCGCCGCACGCTCGGCCTTGCGGCGTTGGCTACCGGACGTGCGCAGCCGCGTTCGTAGGTTGTCCCGGTCCCGCCGAAGTCGGGCGTTCTCCGACTCGAGCCACTGGTGCGTGCGTTGAAGCTCGCGGATCTCGTCCACGTGTGCTGGGTTCGCTACCGCCGGTGTCCGGCGCCCCGCGTCCAGCGGCGTTGCGCGAGCCACGGGTGTTGTCGTGGCAGGTTCGAGGGCAGCGACGGGTTCGAGGACGCGAGGGACGACGGGGATCGAGGCCATCTCGGGCTCGGCCTCGGGCATCGTCAGGACCAGCCACGGCGGGCCGCCGGCAAGCAGCGCGGGTGCCGCCGCCGGCTCGTCGTCATCGTCAACCGTGTCGAGGCGGAGCCCGCAACTCGGCGCTCGGCTGAGGTCGAGCGATTCGATGCGCGCAATGACGACCTCGCCCGGTGACAGGAGGTCGCGGATGTCATCTAGCGGGTTGTCTGTGATCCGTCGGTGTTCGAGGACTGTCGTGACCCCGGGGTAGACGGCGAGGGTCGCCGTGTTGTTGGCGACGGCCTCGACTCGGGCCATGACGGTCATGCCCGGTGTGTATTCAGCAAGGGCTTGGGCTGCGGGTCGCAGCAAGTCGCGGACATCGAGCCGACGTGTCTCGACGTCCAGTACGCCTTGTACGCGTTGGCCTGGTGTGACGACGTGTTCGATCGGCACATCGGGGACGGTGAGCTCGGCCCAGATGGTCGCGTACGAGTCGTCGTCCATCAGCAGCATCGCCCGCGAGCCCGCGACGGTCACCTTCACGGTGCCCGACGCGTCAGCCTGCGACGCGACCGGCGACGAGGCGTTGGTCAGGCCCGCCTCGAGGGCAAAGGCCGCGAGATCGCGAGCGAGGGCGTCGACGACGCGGGTCGAGTCACCGCGCGAGTAGGCGAACCGCAGCGGACTGCGGTACGGGTCCGACATCCAGGTCCGGTCCACGCGGTACACGCGGCCGGCACCGCCGTAGACCTGCGTCATGTCGGGCATCGCGCGGGAGAACGCCCGCGACGTCTCATCGGTCGGCATCAGCACGACCTCGCCCAAGTCACCGACCTCACGCTTGAGCTCGTCGGCGTCGATGAACGGCTCCTGGGCGCCGGAGGGGATCGAGACGACGGCGATCGGCCACGGCGCACCGCAGAGCAAACGCGTTGCTAGCTGCTCCGCATCGGCCGGTGTGCGGACCCGCTGCACGCTCGACGGCGGCCGCACGGGCACGGGAACCTCCGCCGTGATGGTTCCCTGTGCGGCGGGCGCGCCGGCCGGGAGGGCCCGCGTGGACTCGCGGTGACGGTTGCGCTTCGGCATCCTTCTCGACCTCCGGCTGACGGCGATGCGCGAAACGTAGCCGCGCCCCCAGACATCGGGCGGGTGTGCTCGCGATCAGTGTGGACCAACCCCTGGACGTCCGGGCCAAGTCCCGCCTCAACCTTGCCCCCGACACCACGGAGGCGACCGACCAGCCGCTAGCCCATACAGCCTGACCAGCACGAAGATCACACCAAGCGCTACACCACTCCCAGGGGCTTGACCGCGGGTCAGGCTCCTGTCGTCTCGCACACCGTGCACGCAGTCGGCTTCGAACGTGAAGCACACCCTGCGTGGCGGTGACGCCATCCAAGAGAAGACTTCACCCGCCCGAGACGGGGCCTGATGCACGAGTAGGTGACAGGTGGTCTCAGGCGGCGAGTGCGACCTGAGTGGTCATGACGGTCTCGAACTCGACGGGTGTCAATCGTCCGAGGCGGTGCTGCGTCGGCGCCGGTGGTAGGTGCGCTCGATCCAGATGATGATCGCGATCCGTAGGGTCTGCCCCCGGTCTGGTTGACACTCGGGGTTTGCGGTAGTCAGGCCGCGTCTGCGGCCGTGTAGATCATCTCAAACTCGACGGGCGTGAGCTTGCCGAGGGCGCGTTGGCGTCGTCGGCGGTTGTACTTGGTCTCGATCCAGGTCACGATCGCCAGGCGCAGGTCGTCGCGGGTGTGCCAGCGGCGGGTGTTCAGGACGTTCTTCTGCAGCAGGGAGAAGAAGCTCTCCATGCTCGCGTTGTCGCCCGCGCCGTAGGAGCGGCCCATCGACCCGACCAGGCCGTTGTTCGCCAGCAGCCGCTGGGTCGCCTTCGCACGGAACTGGCCGCCTCGGTCCGAATGACACACCGTGCCGGCCGGTGAGCGCAGCGCGATCGCGTTGCGCATCGCCGCCCGCGCCAGGGACGACTTCATGCGCGAGTCGATGGAGTACCCGACGATCTTGTTCGAGTAGACGTCCTTGATCGCGCAGATGTAGAGCTTGCCCTCGGCGGTGGGGTGTTCCGAGATGTCCCACAGCCACACCTTGTCCGGGGCGTCCGCGACGAACTCGTGACGGACCACGCCATGCTCGTCGACCACGGCGAGCAGGTCGTCGTGCGGCGCGGGACCGCTCGATCCGGCCTTGGACCGTCTCTTGTGGTGGCTCGCGGTGATGCCGGCGAGCCGGCACAGCCGGTGCACCCGGTTCTCCCCGACGCTGATCGCGTGCTCGTCGGCCAGTTCGTCGGTGATGAACCGGTAGCCGAGCGTCGCGTCGTCGCCATGGATCTCGTAGATCGCGTCCAGGACGTGCGCGTCGTCCCAATCCCGCCGAGACACGGGGTCCTTGAGCCACTTGTAGTACCCCTGGGTCGACAGGCCCAGGACCCGGCACGCCACCGCGACCGGCACCCGCACTCGGGCGCCGGCCGCGGCCATCTCACGGACGAGCGGGAAGACTATTTTCCCGGCAGACCCGCCTGCGCCAGGTAGGCGGCCGCGCGACGCAGGACCTCGTTCTCCTGCTCCAACACCCGGATCCGCCTGCGCGCCTCACGCAACTCGGCGCGCTCGGCCTGCGTCGGCCCGGACCGGCGACCGTCCTCGACATCGGCCTGCTTCATCCAGTTCGACAACGACCCTTCGGAGATACCGAAGTCCTTCGCGATCTGCGTCAGCGGCACCTGCCCCTTGCGGGCCACGGCCACGACGTCATCACGGAACTCCTTGGGATACGGCTTCGCCACGGGGACATCCTTCCAGCGAGGACCAGATCCTCACAGGTCAGGTGTCAACCAAACTCGGGGCAGACCCAACGACTCCTCGTTGCTTCCACGGATTGACACCGCCGTCCCCTCCGTCGCCGTATAGCCGCCACTGCGTGGCATCGTCGTGGTCGAGCGATGCGGACAGAACGAAGGACATCGCCGGAAACCGGTCTGTGGCTGGTGGAAGCACATGATCGAGGATGTCTTGCGCGGTGGGGTCACTCCGGTGCCCTTCAAGCCCATCCCGGACTCGCGCCAATCCGCCGCCGACCTCCAAGGGGTCGTTCATGCCCGAAGCCTCGGTAGCGCGGAGTTCACCAGCAGACACGATGCCCAGGAGGCCAGCCATGTCGGTGTAGTGGAACACGGAGTCGAGTGCGGTGTACGTCGTCACGCCGCGATTGTGGAGGTCGGAGCGCTCCTGCGGAAGTGCTGACCCGCCGGGCGTCGGTCTCTGGCCGATCCGGCGCTCATCGAGAGGACCGAGCGGACCGCCACACGGTTCACGAGTCGCAGTTGTCTCAGCGCCCGGAGGCCGGCAACTGCATGCGACAGGTCGGGCAGGTCGCCCGTTGAGCAAGGTCCAGCCGAGCTGCGCAGGCGCCTCGCCGCGGCAACGAAACCCACGACGACTGCCGCCTTCGCTGCTCCTGACCCCCGGCGGACGGATCCGGTTGATCCACAAAACGGCGGAGAGCCTGATAACACGGCCGGCGAGATGGATCCGGATTCTCACCGGAGCGCTATCCGAAGGTAGCTGCCCCGTTCCTCCCCCAGCCCTGCTGCCGCCCATGTCGCTACCCGCCCAGGCTCGTCGCTCCGCACATCGACGTTGGTGCGATTGAGATAGGCGCTGCCGCCGACGCACTTCACGACGACCCCCCAACCGGGCCATGGCGCGTCGGCGTCGGCCACCCGCATCCCGACCGTCTCGAGCGCGGTGACCAAGGGCGCGACGGAGCCGACAGGCTGTCCGGGGACCGGTGCGTCAGACTCGGGAGCGCCAGGCTCCGCCCGGACTGCCATCGGCTGACTAGGCGCCTGCGCGGAGTTCGCGCGCACCGTCCCACCGAGGGCAAGGGGGCCCGGCCAGACGCGGGTTGCCACGGCTGCCAGGAAAGCAGCTCGCGCGTCTATCTCCGCCTCCGTCCAGTCTTCGACGGCGGCAATGCTCTTGTTGATCACGAGAGCGCCCTGTTTAGCGAATTCCGGCCGCTTCGCTGGCCACCCGAGGTTCGACACGTCGAGGTTGAACGCCTGCGTGACGAGCGTCAGGTTGCCCAAGCGGTCGAGAGCCTGCCGGCGCTCCAAGACCCGTTGCACGGACGCGGCGTCCGTGGCATCAGGATCAACCGGAGTCCCGTCGACGCCGAGCAGCGGCCAGTGCGTCATCCAGCTACGCGGCATCACGTGTTCGATCTGGAGGCCGTCGAACCCGATAGCCGCGGGCGGTTCGTGCGGATCCTCGCTGCGGAGCTGGTCGTCGATCGCACGGAACAGCGCGCGGATGCGGTACTGCGCGACGGCGTTGTAGAACGGCCGAGTTCGAAAAGCCTCCTGCATCACGTCGTCTGAGGGCCAGGCGAGCGCGCCGTCCTGAAGCGCGTCGACCACCGCGTCGGCGACGTTCCTGCCCTCGCCGGACGCGTTCTTCGCTGCGCGCAGGACGCGAGCCAGGTGGGTGCCGTATCCACGCGTCTGCCAACCCACGTACGAGCGGCGCATCGCCCAGGACTCCACGGCGCGGACGGCGCGCACCTCATCGTCGAGGCTGACCACATCCGGTGACGCGATCCGCAGCCAGGCGAGGAGAGGCACTGCCGTCGTGATCTCGAACTCGTTGAGCCTGTCGTACGACGGGCGCAAGCGCGGATCGACGGTCTCCGCGCCGTATATGGCGCGGTACGCCTTCGCGTAGTCGCTCAGTTCGCGCAGGACGTGCTCCGTGTCAGGTGCATCGGGTCTGTTGAGGTACTCGCGTGCCTCGCGGTACAGATGGCTGACATTCGCCTCCTCGCCCGTGACGGCGGTGAGCCACACCGACAGCAGGACGTCGCGCCGCCCGCGAGCGGCGTGGCCTCGGCCAACGACGTCCTTCCACCAGTCGTCGTCGAAGCCGGCCCAGTAGGTGTCGTAGAGCCGGTCGACGTCTTCGTCGGCGAGCTCGCCCCGGAGGAACAGCAGGTTCTTCACGAGGTCGATCGGCGCGAGCGGGGTTTGCCGTCCGTTGAGCACCTCGAAGATCACCTGAGCGTCGTCGTTGTCCTCGAGGTCGATCACAACGAGCTTGAACAGGCTCGACAAGGCGTCCGCAAGTGCCTGGAGCCGGTCGGGGTCGGGCTCGCCCGCGTCATTGCGCACGCTCTCGCGCACGGCCTCCGCGAAGAAGCGACGTGCTCGCAGGTACAGGTGGTCGCTGCTCCCGGCGTAGGCCGGGATCGCATCCCCCATCGCCGTGGGCCACACCTCGCGGTCGCGTCGCCGCGGCCACAGCTTGTGCACCTCCTCGGGCGAGTCCACGACGTCGTCGGGGTTAAAGAGCATGCGACGGACGGACTTGCGCCTGTCCGATCCGGCTTCTTGCAGGACGTCCAGCAGCCCACGCACTAGGAGCTGGATGGTCGTGAGCCTTTGCTGACCGTCGATCACCGAGCGCAGCGCGACACCGCCCGTGGCGAACGGGAGACTGGCGCAGACGATCGCCCCGAGGAAATGGGGGGTGACGTTCTGCTCCTTGTTCTTCAGGACGACGGAAGCCTCGTTCTGACTCGCACGCGCATCGACCAGTCTGTCCGCCGTGCTTTCCAGGTCCTCGAACAGGAGCCTCCATTGACCATCGAGCGTCCACTCATAGTCGCGCTGGAACGTCGGGATGATGTATCGGCGCTCAGGCTTCAGGATCTCCTGCAACGGGTAGGTCTTGGCGTCCACGCTGCTCCTTTCCATCTGCGGCGATGTTCATGATGCCAGCGGCTCGCCCGACGGCGTCTGCGGCCGGAGCAAGTCTGGAGCAGAGGTGTGGCGCGGCCCAGGAGGCGCGGCCGCCGCACTACTCAAGGCTCGAGCCGGCGCCCCTGCCCCCGAACAGCCTCAGCGGCGACCTGCCTGGCGCCGGCGTCCCTGCTGGCTGTCTGGTGCAGCAGCCGGTCGAGCGCGGTTTGTATGCGAGCTGGCTCGGTCCGTGCGGCCGCCATCAGTCGATCGGGACGCGCGCGGTGTTCCGTGACGAGTCGTCTCAGCTGACTCCAGGCCCCCCTTCGGAAAGTTCCACGACGTCTTCCCAGCCGGAGAGGACCTGGAGTAGCGCGACTTCGGTGGTCGTCAGCTCCTCCATGATGCGGCCCGTGCGGGCGGCGCGTGAGAAGAACTGGATCGTTGCCGTCGAGGCAGGGGCTCGTCCCGGGACAGCCACGCGGGCTCGCCTGGGCACCTGGGTGGAGATCCTCAGCTCGAGAGCCGCCGACAGGCCACGGCCCGACGCCCACGAGCGTTCTGCGGGCGGTCCCGCCAGCGAGAACTGCGTGGATGACCTCGCAGGTCGTCGGCGGTGCCATGCCGAGCGGCGTGGCACGACCGCGCCAGTACAGGCCCCGCCGGACGCGGAGCAGCTATCCGCGCTTGACCAGCCCCGCGAGGACGCGCTGGTTCGCGATGGCGTCGCCGGGCAGGTCGCGGACGGTCCAGAACCGCCCACTGACGTGGACCCCGTCGTTGTTGACGGGTCAGGTCGCTGTGGTGTGTAGGGATTCGGGGTCGGCCCAGGTGCGGGCGACCTCGGTGGGGGTGCGGTAGGCCAGCCCGGAGTGGGGCCGGTGGTGGTAGGTGTCGATGTACGAGGCGATCTCGTGACGTGCCTGGTCGATGGTCTCCCACTCGGGGCGCCAGGCGCAGCGCTTCTTGAACGCACCCGTTCCAGGACGTGATCCCGCGTGCGGACAGGTGCTTGCGGAAGCCCCGCGAGGTGAACTGCGACCCGTTGTCGGTCCCGAGCGTCAGACGCCCCGGCGTGACCGATCGCGCGAGGACAGCGCCCTCGACGCAGGCGATGGCTTCGTCGGTGCGGGTGCGCACGTCCAGGGTCCAGCCGGCGACTTCCCGGGTGCAGCAGTCCACGGCGACGTGCAGGTAGACCCATCCGTGCGCCGCGGTCGAGACCTTGGTCATGTCCAGGTGCCACAGCTCGTCGGGGCGCCGGACCCGGAAGTAGCCGGGTCGGCGGCGTCGGTCGGTGTTCCGCGAGCGTTGCAGCAGCCCGTGGGCGCGCATGACGCGCTGGACCCGCTTGCGGTTGACCGGCTCGCCCAGCGCTCGTGAGGCCAGGGCGGCGACCATCCGGGTGCCGTCGACCGGGTTCGCGCGGGCGACCTCGACGATCGCGTCGTCGCCTGGTCGACCGCGGCCCGGGCCGGCGCCTGGTGGGCGGCGCAAGATCGGTCGGTAGAGCGCCTGGCGGCTCACGCGAGCGACGCGTGCGACGACGGCGGGTTGGCGCCCGGTGGCGATCACGGCGCGGGCCCTGGACACCCGGGTGCTCACGTCCAGTCCCGCGAGAGTTCCCCCGCGATCTCCAGCTCGTAGGTCTTGCGCCCCAGACTGCGTTCCAGGGCGGCGACCTTCTTCTTGAGCTCGACGACCTCGACGTGCTCCGGCGTCCGGGCGTTCGATGACGCGAGGGCGGCCTTGCCGCCCTCGAGCAGCTTGTCCCGCCAGGAGTAGTAGGGCGTCTCGGAGATCTCGTACTCGCGGCACACGTCCCGCACGGAACGGTCCCCGCGCAGCCCGGCCAGGACGACTTCGGTCTTCTGCTCCGGCGTGAACTGCCGGTACTTGCGCTTCTCGCTCATCAGCCCTCCTCGGGCGATCGAGCGACCATCCTCCCCAAGCCCGACGGCTCAGGGAAGTGTCAACGAGCCAACGGGGTCCTCGTCACGGGCCTTCCACGAGGCCTACTACGCCGCGAGACAGAGACCTCCCGCCGCAGCCTGAGACGCGCGGCGCCACCGAACTCCAAACACGGCACGACCCAGCCCGGCACCACCACGGTGACCGGGCTGATCGGCGTGCGCCCGGCAGAGCCATCACGGGCGCCGGCCAGGTAAAGCTACGGCAATAGCACGCCAGCGTGCTAGGCAAGCGCGCACTCCACTCCGAAAACCAGAAACTCCCGGCAGGACCACGTCCTGCCGGGAGTTGTCCGGACTACCAGGCCTCGGTTGTCCCGAGACCCCAGGGTGCGCGAGGGGGGATTTGAACCCCCACGCCCTTTCGGACACTGGCACCTGAAGCCAGCGCGTCTGCCGTTCCGCCACTCGCGCGCGCTGCAGAAGGCTAGCACGATCCGCGGGGCGTCCAGGACCATGGTCGGCGGACCCCGGCACTGCCAGGATGGCCGCCATGGCAGGGGAGCGCGCGCACGTCGACGGTCCGGTTCTGGTCACCGGCGGGACGGGGATGCTCGGGCGGGCGGTGGTCGCCGAGCTTGTCCGACGAGGCCGCGGGGTGCGGGTGCTGAGCCGCCGACCGGGCGAGAGCCCGGCCGGGGTGGAGCGCGTCGTCGGCGACCTCACGACGGGTGCGGGGGTCGACGAGGCGCTCGCGGGAGTGTCCGCCGTCGTGCACTGCGCGAGTGAGCCACGCCGGCCGCAGCACGACGTCGCCGCCGCCGCGCACCTGCTGCTCGCCGCTCGCCGGGCCGGGACGCCGCACCTGGTGTTCGTCTCGATCGTCGGCCTCGACGCGATCCCGTACTCCTACTACCGCGCCAAGCTTGAGGTCGAGCACCTGGTCGAGGTCGGCGGCGTGCCGTGGTCGATCCTGCGCGCGACGCAGTTCCACCAGTTCGTGCCGCGGCTGCTCGACCGGTTCACGGTCGCTGGTGTGACCGTGCTGCCCGCGGGGACGAGCCTGCAGCCGGTCGACGTCGACGAGGTCGCCGAGCGGCTCGTCGAGCTGGTCGAGGCGGGGCCGTCGGGGCGGGTCGCGGACCTGGGCGGGCCGGGGGTCGTCGACGCGCGCACCGCCTACCGGCTGGTCGCGCAGGCGCGGGGTCGTCGGCCCCGGAGCGTCAGCGTGCGCCTGCCGGGACGCTCGTTCGCCGCGTTCCGCGCGGGAGCGCAGCTCACACCCGATCACGGGACGGGCCGTCGGACCTTCGAGGAGGCCCTCCGCGACCTGCGCTGACCAGCGGGGGCGTCGTCAGGCGACGTGCCCCGTCCAGCGCGCGCCGTCCCAGTACGCACGACGACCGTCCGGCGTCGGGTACCAGCCGGGCGGCACCGCATACGCGGCCGGGCCCGGCGCGAATGTCAGCACCCGGTGCGGCAGGCAGGACCACACCAGCGCCGCGACCCATCCCGCGAACGTCCATCCCAGCAGCAGGGTGACCCAGAAGATCCCCCACCGGGCGGCCTTGCCGCGCGTCATCGCGATCGCGAACGGCAGCAGGTAGAACCCGGTGAGCACGGTGAGCAACCACGCCACGACGATCCCCGCGGTCGACGGCGTGACCTGGTCGGTGCGCGCGGTCGCCGGCCACGTGCCGGGCGCGTAGGGTGCGGCTCCGGGCAGCGGGGTGGCCGGCACGGCGTCGTAGGGCACGGCGTCGTACGGAACTGCGTAGAACGACGAACCCGGGTACGACGAGACCGGGTACGACGAGACCGGGTACGACGAGACCGGGTACGACGAGACCGGGTACGACGAGACGGTGGGGAGCTGTGCGGTCGGCGGCGTGCCGTACGCGGGGGCGTGGCGGAGCCGCCCGCGACCGGGCTGCCGTACGGCGAGGTCGCGGGCTCGTCGTACCGGCGCGCGTACCCGTCGACGTAGCGGTCGACACCGTCGCTCCCCGACACGGCTCCTCCTCAGTCGCGTGACGTCAGGACGAGCGGGCCGTCCTTGGTGAGCGCCACCGTGTGCTCGAAGTGTGCCGCGAGCGAGCCGTCGGCGGAACGGATCGTCCAGCCGTCGTCGTCGATCACGTACCCGTCGCTTCCGGCCATGAACCACGGCTCGATCGCGATGACGAGGCCGGCCTGGAGCTTCATGCCGCTGCGACGGCGGCCGTCGTTCGGGACGCGCGGGTCCTCGTGCATGGTGCGGCCCACGCCGTGGCCGCCGAAGTCGGTGTTGATCCCGTAGCCCGCGCGGTGCCCGACGTCGCCGATCGCCGCGGAGATGTCGCCCATCCGCCTGCCGACCTTCGCCGCCGCGATGCCCGCCTCGAGCGCGCGCTCGGTCGTCTCGATGAGCGCTGTCGCCTCGGGCGTCGTCGTCCCGACCTGGAACGTGATCGCGGAGTCCGCGACCCAGCCCTGCACCTGCGCGGCGAAGTCGATCGACAGCACGTCGCCGTCGGCGAGCACGTACGGCGAGGGCAGGCCGTGCAGCGCGGCGTCGTTGACCGACGTGCACAGCACGCCCGGGTAGGGGATCGCGCCGAAGCTCGGGTGATACCCCAGGTACACGGAGTGCGCGCCCGCGGCGTCGATCATCCGGTGCGCGTGGTCGTCGAGCTCCTGGAGCGTCGTGCCGACCCTCGCGACGTCGCGCAGCGAGGACAGCACCCCGGCGACGAACCTCCCGGCGGGTCGCATGGCGGTCAGCTCGGCGGCGGTCTTCAGCATCACGCCCCCACCTTCCCACCTCCCACCCCCACGCCACCGCCCCTCCACCACCGCGCCACCCCGCCACGACCCCGCCCTTCCTCGCGGTATCCGACCCCGAACCCGGAGTAACCGCAGGCTGGGCGGGAGCGGGTGCGTCGAGACCGTGGTTGCTCGCGCTCTGCGCGCGCGGACCCGGAGCAAGCGCGGGGTGGGCGGGAGGTGGGTCGAGACCGTGGTTGCTCGCGGTGTCCGACCCCGGACCCGGAGCAAGCGCGGGGTGGGCGGGAGTGGACTCGCCGAGACCGTGGTTGCTCGCGGTTTGCGCGCCCGGACCCGGAGCAAGCGCGGGGTGGGCGGGAGTGGACTCGCCGAGACCGTGGTTGCTCGCGGTATGCGACCCGGAACCCGGAGCAAGCGCGGGGTGGGCGGGAGGGGGGGCGAGGCCGGGGGCGCGGGGGTGGTGGGGTGGGAATTAGGGGTGCGGGGGTGCGGGGGGCGGGGTTAGCGTCGGACGCACACGGGAAGGAGGTGGTCGGAGACATGAAGTTTCTTCGGACGCGTGAGGTGACTGTCCGCTAGTCGCCCGAGTACTCGGACGGATTGCTCGATCCGTTCGCAGAGCTCGGCCGGGGTCCAGGACCACGGCAGGGCGGCGAGCGAATCCACGGCAGTCACCGCAGCCCGTGGGAGCCGCGACCTCGTCCCTCGCGGCAGGGCCCCGACAGGGGCCCGGCCCACGGGCTGTTCCCTGCCCGGAACCGGATGACGGACTGTCGCCCAGGAGCGGGCGTCAGGGAAGCGTCAGGCCAGCGTGACCGCGACCTCCTGGTCCGCGAAGCGGCCGTAGGCCTCGAACTCCGCGAGCACCGCGGCGCGCTCGGCAGACGAGAGCGCGCGCAGCGGGTGGACACGCGCCTCGACCACGCCGCGCTCCACCCGCCGCTGCCACCAGGCCGTGAGCTGCTCGTCGACGAGCACCACGTGCAGCGACGCGTAGTCGGTGGGCCGCGCGGCGCCCAGGCCTGCGGGGTCGGCCAGGGACCTCGTCGTCGGGAACGAGCCGAACACCTCGTCGTAGACCTGCAGGACGTCGACGCGCGGCCCGTCCGACGCGGGTGCGGCGAGCTCGTCTTCGGACGGCACCCACCACAGCTCGTGCCCGTCGACCTCCACCCGCTCGACCGCGTCGCCCAGCGCGGCCAGCGCGCGGCGCACCTGCGTGAGCGTGAGCGTCGCCCACCACGCGACGTCCCGGACCGCGGCGGGCCCGTGCCCTGCGAGGAAGCGGCGCACGAGCTCGACGAGCGCCTCGTCGCCCGCGAGGTCGAGGCCCGCGGGTGCGCGTTCGTCGGCCGGCGCGTAGGTGTGCAGCGCGCCGCGGGCCCGCCCGCTGACGACGAGGCCCCCGAGCTCGGCGTGCATCATCGCAAAGCCCACGGTCTCCGGCCCGGCCTCGAACCCCTCCGCGGCGAGCGCCGCACCGACCTCCGTGCGCGTGGGGTGCGCCTTCGCGGACAGACGCTCGACGACGCGCGCGACGAGCACGTCGGTGCGGGCCAGCGTCTCGTCGTCCAGGCCGGTGCGCCGGAACGCCGGCGCGCACGCCCGCAGCACGCGCGGCGAGGTCAGCGCGAGCACCCAGCGCAGGTCCTCCCGCGCGAGCAGGTGCCAGGTGGGCCGCAGCGCGTGCGTGCGCAGGACCTCACCGTCGTCGAGCGCGCGGCGCACGTCCGCGTCGGTCGCGTCCGCCAGACGACGACCGAGCGACCACCGCGCGACGGGCAGCTCCTGACCCTGCACGGCGAGCAGTGCGGAGACCACCTCGGCAGGGTGCTCGAGCCGACGACCGCGCAGGTGCTGGGCCTGCAGGCGGCGGCGGACGACCTCGGCGGCGTGCATGACGCGCACGCTACGGCCCGGGACCCACACACGGCCCGCCCACGATTCCCCTGCCCGTCACAGGCCGCCGGGGTACGGTGGGCTGGCGACAGGCATCCGCCTTTGGCAACGTCGCCCGCCGCTGCGGGCCCCGGAACGAGCAGGTGCTTCATCGCTTCTCCCCCTGTGACCGCGTCCCCGACCACTGCGACCGAGCTGCCCGCCGGCTTCCGCGCGACGGTCCGGCGGGACACCTCTTTCCCCCATCTCACGCACGCGTACACCGAGGTCGCCGCAAAGGTGCGCGACCGCGGGCTGCTGCGCCGTGCGTACGGGTTCTACGGCGGCGTCGGTGCCGTCCTCGCCGCCGGGTTCGCCGGCGCGCTCGCCGGGTTCTTCCTGCTCGGCCACTCGTGGTTCCAGCTCCTGATCGCCGGCGGCCTGGGCGTCCTGCTCACGCAGACCGCGTTCCTCACGCACGAGGCCGCGCACAAGCAGGTGCTCGCGGGCGGCAAGGCCAACGACCGGCTCGCGCGCGTCCTCGCGTGCGGCGTCGTCGGCGTGAGCCTGTCCTGGTGGAACACCAAGCACAACCGCCACCACGCCAACCCGAACAAGGTCGGCAAGGACCCGGACATCGACGTCGACACGATCTCCTTCCTCGAGGAGGACGCGGTCAAGGCGCGCGGCCTGCAGGCGCTCATCACGCGCCGCCAGGGCTGGCTGTTCTTCCCGCTGCTCACGCTCGAGGGCCTGAACCTGCACCGCCTGGGCTTCCAGCACCTGCTGGGGCGCGAGAAGGTCGAGCAGCGGTGGACCGAGCTGGGCCTGATCGTGCTGCGGTTCGCCGCGTTCTGGGTGCCGGTGTTCTGGTTCCTGCCGATCGGCATGGCGTTCGCGTTCGTCGGCGTGCAGGTCGCGGTGTTCGGCGTGTACATGGGTGCGTCGTTCGCGCCCAACCACAAGGGCATGCCGGTCATCGCGCGGGACTCGAAGCTCGACTTCTTCTCCAAGCAGGTCCGCACGTCCCGCAACGTGCGCGGCGGCTGGTGGGCGACGTCGCTCATGGGCGGCCTGAACTACCAGGTGGAGCACCACCTGTTCCCGTCGATGCCGCGCCCGCACCTGGCGAAGGCGCGCCTGCTGGTGCGCGAGCAGTGCCGCGCGCTCGACGTGCCGTACACCGAGACGTCGCTGTTCCGGTCGTACGCGATCGTCGTGCGCTACCTCAACGAGGTGGGCCTCGCGGCACGCGACCCGTTCGAGTGCCACGTGGTCGCACGCTTCCGTCGCGTCTGACGAACCCCGGGCACGACGAAGGGGGCCGTGCCCAGCCGGGTGCGGCCCCCTTCGCGTGCTCGAGTCAGAGCGGGCGGATGTTCTCCGCCTGCGGGCCCTTGGGGCCCTGCGTGACGTCGAACTCGACCTGCTGGTTCTCCTCGAGGGTACGGAAGCCCTGCGTCGCGATCGCGCTGTAGTGCGCGAACACGTCAGCGGAACCGTCGGACGGGGCGATGAAGCCGTAGCCCTTCTCCGCGTTGAACCACTTCACCGTTCCGGTGGCCATGATGTCTCTTCTCGTTCGAGGGGCGCGGCCGCGGGCGCGACCTCGCTCGCCGCGCCCCGACGGGCACGGACGTGTGTGGGCGCGTGCTCGGCGAGCACGCGGGTGGGGGCGGGTCGCACGGGCGGGCACGAGCAGCACGTCGGCTGCGGCCCAGGTCGCGACGACGCCGAGGGGCCGCGTGAAGCGGTCGCTGACGCGCAGACCGGCGGGAGTCCGCTGGGCGAGGCCCGCGTACTCGTCGGCGATCGTGGCGACCCAGAGGTCCTCGTCGGCCTGGCGCCAGCGTGGCGCGGCGGGCCGGGGACCTGTCGGGGACAGGGGATGAAGACTGGTGAAGATGCTGACTACTCTCGCACCCCGCCGGGGCGGGATGGGTGAATCTCGTGAATCGGTGACGGAGGGTGCCGTCCTGGCTCGCGGTCCTGCTTCGATGCTGAACCGAAGAGCGCAGCGGACGGATGCCCGCGACATGAACGCCCTGGAAGCCTACACGACGGCGCGTGACGTGCACAGGGAGCGATTCACGGCACCTGCGCGACGAACCGTCGCGCCCTCGCCGCAGAGCGTTCACCTGCGGTTCCGCAGCGGGACACGGGCCGCCGCGACAGTGCGTGCGCCCCCCGTCCTGAGGAGGACCTCCATGCTGCCTGCCCACCCCCACCGTGCGCGCCCGGTGCGCACGACCGTCGCGTGCGTGCTCGTCGGCACGCTCGCCGCGACGGCCCTCGTCGTCGCACCCGCGACGGCGACGACCGCACCCGCGACCCCGCTCGCGACCGCGCTCGCGCCCGCGCCCGGCTGGTCGGACGACGGGTGGACGCCGCCCTCGCCCGACGCGACGTTCCACCGCCTGGCGACGTACCCCGTGTACCTGAACCGCCCCGCGGGTGCGCCCGCGAGCGACGTGACCGTCGCGGAGATCTCGGCGGTGTCCGACGACGGCCGCACGTTCGTGCACACCGACGCGCTGGCGCGGCGCATCGGGTTCGTCGACGTCACCGACCCCGCCCGGCCGGTGGGCGCGGGCACGCTCGACCTCGCGGCGGACCTGGGGGTGGGCGCGCACGCGGAGCCGACGAGCGTCGCGGTGGTCGGCGGGTACGTGCTGGTCGTCGTCGACACGTCGCCGTCGTTCACCGCGCCGTCGGGTGCGCTCGTGGTCGTGGACCTCGCGACGCACGACGTCGTGCGCACGCTCGAGCTCGGTGGGCAGCCGGACTCGATCGCGCTGACCCCCGACCGCGCGCACGCCGCGATCGCGATCGAGAACCAGCGTGACGAGGACGCGCGCCCCGCGGGCGGCGCCAAGGGCGACCTGCCGCAGGTGCCCGGCGGCTTCCTGCAGCTGCTCGACCTGCCGGACCGGGACGACCCGGCGACGTGGGCGCTGCGGGCCGTGCCGTTCACGGACGGCACGCAGCCGCTGCCCGCGTTCGTCGCGGCCGGGCTGGACACGCCGCAGGACCCCGAGCCGGAGTACGTCGCGGTCGACCCGTCGGGTGCGACCGTCGCGGTGACGCTCCAGGAGAACAACGGCGTCGTGCTGGTGGACGTCGCGAGCGGCGAGGTCACGCGCGTGTTCTCCGCGGGGACGCAGGCGCTCACGGGCGTCGACACCGCGAAGGACGGCGTGGTCGACCAGAGCGGCACGCTGCCCGCGCGGCCGCGCGAGCCCGACGCCGTCGCGTGGCTCGACGCGACGCACGTCGCGACCGCGAACGAGGGCGACTGGAAGGGCGGCACGCGCGGCTGGTCCGTCTTCGACGTGACCACAGGTGAGGTCGTGTGGGACGCGGGTGCGTCGCTCGAGCGGCTCGCGGTGCGGGTCGGTCTGCACACCGAGGACCGGGCCGGGAAGAAGGGCGTCGAGATCGAAGGGCTCGCGGTCGCGACGTTCGGCGGCACGCCGTACGCGTTCGTCGGCTCCGAGCGCTCGAACTTCGTCGCGGTGTACGACGTGTCCGACCCGACGCGACCGGTCTTCTCGCAGGTGCTCGCGACGACCAACGGACCCGAGGGCATCCTGCCGGTGCCGTCGCGGGACCTGCTGATCGTCTCGTCCGAGACCGACACCCCCGCCGCGGGCGTGCGCTCCGCGGTCACGGTGCTCGGCCGCGGCGCGCAGCACGCGCCCGCGGCGGGGACGCCCGCGTTCCCGTCCGTCGTGTCCGCGGACGCGTCGGGCGCCCCGATCGGGTGGGGTGCGCTGGGTGCGCTCGCGGCGGACCGGCGCGACGCGCAGCGGCTGTGGACCGCGACCGACGCGGCGTACGCCGACACGCGACTGCTCTCGCTCGACGTCTCGGGCACGCCTGCGGTGATCGACCGGCAGCTGCGCGTGACCGAGCACGGCGAGGGCGTCTCGCTCGACGTCGAGGGCGTCGCGACGCGGCGCGCCGGCGGGTTCTGGCTCGGGGTCGAGGGGGCGACCGGTGCCGGCAACCAGCTCGTGCGGACCAACGCGTACGGCGCGGTCGTCGAGCGCGTCACGCTGCCGGCGGACGTGGCCGCGGGCCTTACCAAGTGGGGGGTCGAGGGCGTCACGACGGTCGACGACGCGTCGGGCGAGCACGTGTGGGTCGCGTTGCAGCGCGGCCTGACGAGCGACCCGGGCGGGCTGGGCGGCACCGCGCGCCTCGGGCGGTACGACGTGGCCGACGGCTCGTGGTCGTGGTTCGGCTACCCGCTGTCGTCGACCGACGTCGCGGGGGACTGGGTCGGTCTCTCCGAGGTCGTCGCGGTCGACGCCGACACGCTCGCCGTCGTCGAGCGGGACAAGCTCAACGGTCCGAGCGCCGCGGTCAAGCGCGTGTACACCGTCGACGTCCCGGCGGACCCGGCACCCGGCGCGGTCGCGCCGCTGACCAAGACGCTCGCGCACGACGTGCTGCCCGACCTGCGGGCGACGGCCGGCTGGACGCAGGAGAAGCTCGAGGGCCTGACGATCGCGGGCGACGGCACGGTGTGGGCGGTGACGGACAACGACGGGCTGGCCGACGCCACCGGCGAGACGGTGCTGCTCGACCTCGGCTCGCGCACGTCGGTGTTCGGCCGCACGGCGTCGACGACGACCGCGCAGCTCGCCGCGACCTCGACGTACGGCACGGCGGCGCGCGTGGCGGTCACCGTGACCGGCGGCGCCACCCCGCCGACCGGCACGGTCCAGGTACGTGAGGGCTCGAGGGTGCTCGCGTCCGCGACGCTCGACGCGTCGGGCCGTGCGCGGCTCACCCTGCCCGCGACGCTGCGCGCGGGCACGCACCGGCTCACGGTCGCGTACGCGGGGACGGCGGACGTCGCCGCCTCGCAGACCTCCGCGTCGCTGCGCGTCACGCGTGCCGAGGCGCGCGTGCGTCTCGGGGCCGCGTCCTGGCACGCCGCGCGCGGCTCGCGCCCGACGATCGTGGTCGACGTGACGGGCGCCGGCCGGACGCCCACCGGCAAGGTGAGCGTGGCCGTGGGTGGCCGGACCGTCGCGACGCGCGCGCTGCGGGACGGCCGTCTGGTGCTCGCGCTGCCGCGCGTCTCGCGCACCGCCACGGTGACGGTCCGGTACGCCGGATCCGCCGACCACCTCCCCGCGAGCGCGAGCCGCACCCTCACCGTGCGCTGACCTCGCACCACGCACGTCCCGGCGCCCCGGTGCGCCGGGACGTGCGTGCGCGGCCGCGTCGTGCCTGATCAGGTCTACGATCGAGCAGCCGTGCCGGTGTCGCGAGGATGGGACGAGGAGGTCAGCCGTGCGGGTCACCAGTGCTGACGTCGCCCGCGAGAGCGGGGTCTCGCGCACCACCGTGAGCTACGTGCTCAACGCGAAGCAGGGAGTCGTCATCACCGACGCGACGCGTAAGCGTGTCCTCGACACGGCCGCGCGGCTCGGCTACACGCCGTCGGCCGCGGCGCGGGCGCTGCGCTCGGGGCGCAGCGACCTGGTGCTGTGCGTCCTGCCGGACTGGACGGTCGGGCCGCTGCTGGACTCGCTGATCGACCACGTCACCACGTCGCTGCACGAGCACGGCCTGTCGGTGCTGGTGCACATCAGCCGCGGGTCGCGGCCGCTGACCGACCTGTGGCGCGCGGTGACGCCGTGCGCGGTGATGGGGCTGCTGCCGTTCGCCGAGCAGGACGCGCGTGCCATGACGCGTGCGGGCATCGTCGTCGTCGACGCGGCGCTCGACGAGGACCCGCACCCCCAGACGTTCTCCGTGCCGCAGGCCGCGATCGGCCAGCTCCAGATCGAGCACCTCGCGCAGCGCGGGCACCGGGTGCTCGCGTACGCGGCGCCGGCCGACGCGCGGCTGTCCGCGTTCGCGGAGCGCCGCATCTCGGGTGTCCGTGCCGCGTGCGCGCGCCTCGGCCTCCCGGAGCCGCGGGTGACGGAGGTCGAGCTGACGGTCGGCTCGGCGTCCGCGGCGCTCGCGGCGTGGCGGGCCGACGAGCCTGCGACGGGGGTCGCCGCGTACAACGACGAGGTGGCGCTCGCGGTCCTGGCGGCGGCGCACGACCAGGGGTTGCTCGTGCCGCAGGACCTCGCGGTGATCGGGGTGGACGACATCCCGGTCGCCCGTCTGGCGACCCCGCCGCTGACGACCGTGTGGCAGGCCATCGACGCGCAGGCCGAGTACCTGGCCCAGGCGGTGCTCGCGGCGCTCGACCCGGCGCGGCCGCGGCCGACCCGGCCGGACGACGTGTTCCACGTGGTGACGCGCGCGTCGACCTGACGGCACGCGCGTCCGGACGACGACGCCGCGGGGCCCGGCCGGGTGCGATCGGCCGGGCCCCGCTGTGTCACCCGCCGCCGGTCAGCCCCGGCGGTGGGCCGCTCGGTGGGACGCTCACTGGAAGGTGAACCAGTTGACGTTCACGAAGTTCGCCGGCTGGCCGGAGTCGAACGTGATGTAGACGGTGTGCGTGCCGGTGGTCCCGACGATGTTGCCCGGGACCGTGCGCCACTCCTGCCACCCGCCGGTGCTGCCGATCGCGAAGCTCCCGATCGGCGGTGCGGTCGGCGAGCCGAGCCGCACCTGGACGAGGCCGCTGACCCCGCCGTCCGCGCCGGACGCGACGCGCGCGACGAACTGCGTGCGCGGCGTGCTGCCGAAGTCCACGCCGTCGAACCGCAGCCAGTCGCCGTCGGCGATCCAGCCGACGTTCTGCCCGCCGTCCACGTCGGACGTGGCCTGCGTGTCCACGCCCGAGGCCGCGCTGTACGCCTCGGCCTGGATGCGCGACGTGGCCGGGACGCCCGTGCCGGTGGTCGGCGTGGGGCTCGGGGTCGGCGTCGGGCTCGTCGTCGGCGTGGGGCTCGACGTGGGCGTGGGTGTCGGCGTGACCGTCGGCGTCGGCGTCGGCGTCGGTGTGGGTGTGGGCGTGGGGGTGGGGTTCGTCGTCGCCCCGTCGCTCGTCGTCGCGGCCACCGAGCGGGCCGGGACGGTGAGCGTCGTGCCGTCGGAGAACCGGACGGTGGTCGCCGAGCCGCTCATGTTCGCGGCCTGGTAGGTGCGCACCCCGTTCTTGAGGAACACCGCGTGCAGCGGCGTGCTCGCCGTGACGGACCGGTCGACCGTGCCGACGCCCGCGAGGTTCTTCAGCCAGTAGAACGTGTGCGCCCGGGACTCGCCCTCCTCGACGGCGTACGACGAGGCCTGCGACCGGAACTGGGCCAGGGCCTTCGGGGCGTCGGCGAGCGCCTGGAACTCCCAGATGATGTCCTGCCAGACCGTCGCGGGTCCGCCGTTGTTGCGTTCGAGCTCGGCGATGTTCCGCGTGATGTAGGCCGGGTTGTAGCCCAGGTACAGGTGGCCCGCGGTGGAGGGCAGCAGGTTGATGCCCTGGATCATCTCGGGCTCGGCGGAGAACCACGTGGCGTAGGCGCCGCCGTCGCCCCAGACCATGCCGACCGTCGAGTGGCCGAACGCGGCGGGGAACGCCTCGTCGTCGTCGTCGAACCAGTAGTTCTGGATCGCGGACGCCTGGGTCGTGTAGAGGTAGATGCCCAGGTCACGCACGGTGGTGTTGCCCGTGGCCTGGCCCCACTGGATGAGCCCGGACGCGAAGTTCATGCCCTCCGACGACGACTCCTGGTTGTTGCCGGCGCCGAACGCGCCGTGCCCGGACGCCCAGTCGTGCCCGGCGTAGATGTCGAAGTCGCGCAGGAACGGGAAGCGCGTGTCGGTGCGGTCCCAGTTCGCCGCGTCCTTGATGACGGTGTTGACCATCGACCCGTACGCCGAGCTCGCGGCCCACGCGGGGTCGAACTGCGCGACGGTCGCCGCGCCCACCACGTAGTAGCCGTAGTGGAAGTGGTGGTCGTTGAGGTCGGTGTCCGAGCCGTAGGAGGCGGGGTAGCCGATCAGCGTGCCCCACGCCTGGTTGTACGCGAACAGGCGCTGCGTCTCGCCGGGCGACGCGGTCATCCAGTCGGTGAGGCGCGCCTTGACCTTGCTCAGCAGCGTGTCCCGCGCCGCGGTGTTGCCGGTGAGGTTGGCGATCTGGATGACCTGCGTGGCGCGGCCGATGGCCTTGCCCGTCCAGTACGTGTCCTCACCGAAGCCCGCGAACGGGTCGGTCGCGGCGACGTCGTCGACGTACCCGGCCAGCTGGGAGGCGTCCGCGCCCGACGAGAAGCCCGTGTTGGCGAGCTGCGGGAGCACGCCGTTGAACGTGGTGACCGTGCGGAACTGCGACGCCCCGATCACGACGCGCATCGGGCCGCGCGGCGAGACGTAGGAGTAGCTGCTCGGCGTGACGCCCGTGAGGTGGTCGCGCTGGTGCGGGTAGAGCGCGAAGACGGTGCCGGTGCCGGAGCCCTGCTTGGCCTGCGTGGTGAACGCGTACGTCGCGGTCATCTTCGCCGACGCCTCGTCGTACGACCAGGAGACCTTGGTGCCCGTGACGTGGTTGTGCGCGTACGGCGCGTACGCGGCGAGGGCGGCGGCCCGGCCGGACGCGCTGCCCGTGGCCGGCAGCACCGCCACGGAGAAGAAGTCACGGTTGTAGAGGGACGAGCGGATCGTGGTGCCCGAGACCGTCCACGTGGCGCCGGTGGGGGCGTACGCGGCGTAGTCGTGGCCGTTGACCGTGAACCCGATCGCTCCGCCGCTGTTGCTCCACACCGTGGGCGTGCCCTGCGTCGTCAGGGTCGCGTCGCCCGCGCCGGTCTTGGTGGCGTAGACGAACGGCAGGCCGTGCCCGAACGTCGTGCGCAGGCTGCTCGAGCCGTTGCTCCACAGCTCGCTCACGGTCCAGTCGGAGTAGCCGTCGACCTTGCCGTCGGCGGTCAGGCCCGCGAGGCCGATCCGCACGTCCTCCGCGTAGGAGTAGTGGTACTCGGAGACGCCCGTGGCGGTGCCGGAGATGGACGGGGTCGTCGGGTAGCTCACGCCCAGGCCGTCGGTGTACGCCTGGAAGACGGCCGGGTGGGCCGCGAGCGCCGCGGAGACCGCGGAGCAGTCGAACTTGCGCCACAGCAGCGAGGTCCACCAGTCGTTCGTCGGGATCGCACCCGACGGGAAGCTCGACGTGACGTGCGCGCGCGGGTTGGTGATCGGGCGGTCGTTGCACTCGGTGGGCACGGCGGCACCGGCGGGGGCGGAGTCGGCGTAGCTGCCCGAGCCGACGGTCGCGGCCTGCGCGCGGTCGGGGCTGAGGGCGACGGCCTGGAGCAGCGACACGACGAGCGCGGCGGCTGCGACGAGCGCGACGACCGTGCGGCGGGCCGGCAGGGGTCGCGGGTCGGGCGCGGGGCGCGGTACCCCGGTCCGTGACGGGTGGGCGAGGGGAGGCATCCGGTCATCTCCGTTCTCGGCTGCCACGCCGGGGGGCGTCGGGCAGCGCGGGTCACCGGCGTCCGTGACGGGGCGCCGGACCGGGCAGAGCCAGGGCGCCGTCGCCCGGGAGCTGCCCGCACAAGGAAGCGGCGGTGAGGGTGGGTCACCGTGGTACGGCACCGGCGGGTGGCGGCTCCACGTCGAGGAGCCCGAGGCTTCGGTATGTCCGTTGACTCGTGTCACCGGTGCTATGTCCAGGGTGCGGGTGGGTGAACCCAAAGTCAAGCGGAGGTGAACACGCAGGCCAGCGGGCCACCCCGCTGGGGGAGGATGAGGCGTGACCTACCGCGTGATGACCGTGTGCACGGGCAACATCTGCCGCTCTCCGATGGCCGAGATCGTCCTGCGGGACCGGTTCGAGGCCGCCGGGCTGGGGGACCTCGTCGTCGTCGACTCCTCCGGGGTGTCCGACGAGGAGCACGGCAACCCCGTCGACCGCCGCGCCCGCTCCGTGCTCGCCGCGCACGGCTACCCGACCGGCGACGGCCACCGCGCGCACCGCGTCACCGCGACCGAGCTGACGTCCCGCGACCTGCTCCTGCCCGCCACCGCGCAGCACGCCCGCGCGCTGCGCCGGCTCGCACCCGCCGAGGTGGCCGACCGCATCGTCATGCTCCGCCGGTTCGACCCCGCCGCGCCCGTCGTCGGACCCGGCGAGCCCGAGCACGTGCTCGACATCGACGACCCCTGGTACGGCGGCATGCAGGACTTCGAGGACTGCCTCGCCCAGATCGAGGCCGCCGCCGACGGCGTCGTCGCGCACGTCCGCGCCGCGCTCTCCACCTCCGCCCCCTGACCCGGGCCGCGCGCCGAGCCTGCGGGCGGGCAGGATGAGGGCGTGAAGGTTGCAGCCCGGGCCCACGTCCCCCCGTTCGCGGTCATGGAGATCATCGCGGCGGCCAACGCGCGGCGCGCCGCGGGCGAGCACGTGCTCAACCTGTGCGCGGGCGAACCGGCCACCGGCGCGTCCGACGTGGTGCGGCGGCGTGCCGTGGAGCTGCTGACCACCGGCGACCTGGGCTACACCGAGGCGCTCGGTGCCCCCGGGCTGCGCGCCGCGATCGCCGCGCACTACGCCCGCTGGTACGGCGTGGACCTCGACCCCGCCCGGATCGCCGTGACCACGGGCTCGTCGGGCGGGTTCATGCTCACGTTCCTCGCCGCGTTCGACGTGGGCGACCGCGTCGCGCTCGCGCGTCCCGGCTACCCCGCGTACACCAACATCCTCGCGGCGCTCGGGTGCGAGGTCGTCGAGCTCGCCGCCGGCCCGGCCACCCGGTTCCAGCCGACGGTCGCGATGCTCGAGGAGGCGCACGCGCAGCGTCCGCTCGACGGGCTCGTCGTCGCGTCACCCGCCAACCCGACGGGGACGATGATCGACGCCGCCGAGCTCGAGGCCCTGGCCGGATGGTGCGGCGCGCACGGCGTGCGGCTCGTGAGCGACGAGATCTACCACGGCATCACGTACACCGACGCGGAGGTCGCGACCGCCGCGCGCTACCTGGACGCGGGCGCGGTCGTCGTGAACTCGTTCTCCAAGTACTGGGCGATGACGGGCTGGCGGCTCGGCTGGCTCGTCCTGCCCGACGACCTGGTCTCGCCCGTGGACGCGCTCGCCGGGAACGTCGCGCTGTGCCCGCCCGCGCTCGCGCAGCACGCGGGCGTCGCCGCGTTCTCGCCCGAGGGCATGGCCGCCGCACGCGAGAACGTCGAGCGGTACGCGGGCTCGCGCGCGCTCCTGCTCGAGCGGCTGCCCGAGCTCGGCTGGACGCACGTGGCGCCCGCGGACGGCGCGTTCTACCTGTACGGCGACGTGTCCGCCGCGGGCCTCGACTCCGTGACGTGGTGCGCGCAGCTGCTCGACGAGGCCGGCGTCGCGCTCACGCCCGGCACGGACTTCGACCCCGTCGACGGCTCGCGGTACGTGCGGCTGTCGTTCGCGTCGTCGCCCGACGCGGTGCGCGAGGCGGTCGACCGCATCGTGGCCTGGCAGCGCACGCTCTGAGCCCGGCCGACGACGGGTCCGGACGATCCGGGCACCAGCGGGGCCGTCCGCTCGTTGGGGTGAGGTCAGGTCCCCGAACCCGCAGGAGCGTGCCATGAAGTGCCCCGTCGACCAGGCCGAGCTCGTGATGTCCGAGCGGCAGGGCGTCGAGATCGACTACTGCCCGACGTGCCGCGGGATCTGGCTGGACCGCGGCGAGCTCGACAAGATCCTCGACCGCGCGGCGGCGCTGTCCGCGCCGGGCGCGGCGGCACCGGCCACCCCGCCCGGCGCACCGGTGTACGGCACGCCGCCGCAGGACGCCCGCGCGCCCAGGTACGAGGCGCCCAGGTACGACGAGCCCAGGTACGACGAGCCCAGGTACGACGAGTCCCGCGACGACCGGTCCCGCTACGGCTCGTCGTACGACCCGCGCTACGGCGACCCCCGCTACCGGCGCAAGAAGAAGCGCGACTCCTGGCTGGGTGACCTGCTCGACTTCGACTGACCGGGCCCGTCGGGTGCGGGACGTCGCGCCGCGCGCGATTTTCCCCACCCGATCGGCTGGGCGTCGGGCGGGTGCCGCGACGTAGGTTGGGCGCGTGCGCATTCCCGCGGTCGTGGAGCCTGTCGTCGAGCTCGACGACGAGCAGCGGGTGCGCAGCGCCCGGCACCTGCTGCTGCCGGGCATCGGCCTGACCGGCCAGCGCCGGCTGCGGTCCGCGCGCGTGTGCGTGCTGGGCGCGGGCGGGCTGGGCGCCCCGGTGCTGCAGTACCTCGCGGCCGCGGGCGTGGGCACGATCGGCGTCGTCGACGACGACGAGGTCGACCTCAGCAACCTGCAGCGGCAGGTGGTCCACGGCTCGTCGGACGTCGGGCGGCGCAAGGTCGACTCGGCGGCCGACGCGGTCGCGGCGATCGACCCGGGCGTCGTCGTCGTCCGGCACGACGTGCGGCTCACCCGCGAGAACGCCGCCGACGTGCTCGCGGGCTATGACGTGCTGGTCGACGGCACCGACAACTTCCCGACCCGCTACCTGGTGTCCGACACCGCCGCCGCCCTCGGTGTGCCCGTGGTGTGGGGCTCGGTGCTGCGGTTCGACGCGCAGGTGAGCGTGTTCTGGTCCGCGCCGCCGAGCGGTGCGGGCGTCACGCTGCGTGACCTGTTCCCGCGCGAGCCGCGGCCCGACGAGGTGCCCTCGTGCGCCGAGGCGGGCGTGCTCGGTGCGCTGTGCGGGCAGGTGGGGTCGCTCATGGCGACCGAGGTCGTCAAGCTCGTGTGCGGCGTGGGGGAGCCGCTGCTGGGGCGCGTGCTCGTGGTCGACGCGCTGCGCGCGCGCTGGTCGCAGGTCCCGGTCGTCCCGCGCGCGGCCGCATCCGCGCCGCCCCCCGAGGCCCTCGTCGCCGGACCGGCCGACGACGTGCCGACCGACGACGTGCCGACCGACGACGTGCCGGCGGTCAGCGTCGACGCCCTGGCGGAGCGGCTCGACGACCCGGCCGACCCGGTCGTCGTCGTCGACGTGCGCGAGGCGTACGAGGTCGAGGCCACGCCGTTCCCGGGCGCGGTGCACGTGCCGCTCGCACGCGTGCTCGACGGGTCCGCGCTGCGCGCGTGGGAGCACGGCCGCGACGTCGTCGTCGTGTGCCACGCCGGCGCGCGCTCGCACGCCGCGGCGCAGGTGCTGCGCGCGGCGGGCGTGCAGGCCGCGAACCTCACCGGTGGCGTCGTCGCCTGGCGGGCACGCACACCGTCCTGACCTGCGCGGTGGCAGGATCGGGCGACGACGAGGGGAGGGGCAGCGTGCGAGGTCTCGACGAGCACCGGGCGGCGGCGCTCGCGCTCGCGGCACCGCTGCCGCCCGTGCTGGTCCCGCTGCTGGAGGCCGTGGGGCAGGTGCTCGCGCAGGACGTGACGACCGACGGCCCCCTGCCGCGCTGGGACAACTCCGCGATGGACGGGTACGCGGTGCGCGCGGCGGACGTCGCGGCGGCCACCCCCGACGGCCCGGTGGTGCTGCGGGTGGTGGGTGACGTCGCGGCCGGGTCCGACGACGCGCCCGTGGTCGCCCCGGGCACCGCGGTGCGGATCATGACGGGCGCGCCGGTCCCGCCCGGCGCGGACGCCGTCGTGCCCGTCGAGCTCACCTCTCCCGGCACCGGGGGCCAGGACGCCGGAGACCACGCGTGGGCGACGAGCGGCGGCGACGTCGAGGTGCGCGCGGCCGTGACCGCGGGGCAGCACGTGCGCGGCACCGGCGAGGACGCCGCCGCGGGAGAGGTCGTGCTGCGGGCGGGCGACCTCGTCGGCCCGGCGCACGTCGCGGCCGCGGCGTCGGTCGGCCGCGCGACCCTCGCAGTGCACCGCCGCCCCCGGATCGCGGTGGTGTCCACCGGCGACGAGCTCGTCGCGCCCGGGACGGCGCTGCGGCGCGGGCAGATCCCGGACTCGAACTCGTGGCTGCTCGCCGCCGCGGTGCAGGCCGCGGGCGCCGACGCGCTGCGCCTCGGCCCGGTGGGGGACGACCCGGCCGCGCTGCGCCGCCTGCTGCACGAGGTCGACGCGGGCGACCACGGCACGGTCGACGGCATCGTGACCTCGGGCGGGGTGAGCGCGGGCGCGTTCGACGTGGTCAAGGCCGCACTGGCCGACGAGCCCGGGGTCGAGCTCGTGCCCGTGGCCGTGCAGCCGGGCAAGCCGCAGGGGCTCGGCCGGCTGCCGTCCGGGACGCCCGTGTGGACGCTGCCGGGCAACCCGGTGAGTGCGTTCGCGTCGTTCGAGATGTTCGTGCGGCCCGCGGTGCGCCGGATGCTCGGCGCGCACCCCGAGCGGCCGCGCGTCGCCGCCGTGGCCGACGAGGGCTGGCGCACCCCGCCGGGCCGCGCCCAGCTCATGCCCGTGCGCCGCGTGCCTGCTGCCGGCTCCGGCTCCGCGTCCGGCTCCGAGCCCAGCACGGAGCCCGGCCCTGCTGTCCGCGTGCGGCGCGCCACCGCGCGCGGGTCCGGCTCGCACCTCGTCGCGCGGCTCGCCGTCGCCGAGGGGCTCGCCGTCATCCCCGCCGACGTGGACGAGGTCCGCGCCGGCGACACCCTGGAGGTCTTCTGGACATGACCGGTCCCAGCCAGCATCCCGCCCAGCCGCTCACGCACCTCGACGCGCGCGGGCAGGCCCGCATGGTCGACGTGACCGCGAAGCAGCCCACGGTCCGCTCCGCCACCGCGACGGGCCTGGTCGCGTGCCCGCCGGCCGTGGTCGCGGCGCTGCGGGACGACTCGGTGCCCAAGGGCGACGTGCTCGCGGTCGCGCGGATCGCCGGCATCGCCGCGGCCAAGCGCACACCCGAGCTGCTGCCGCTCGCGCACGTCATCGGGGTGCACGGGGCCGTGGTGGACCTCGTGGTCGACGACGACGGCGTGCGGATCACGGCGAGCGTGCGCACCGCGGACCGCACGGGTGTCGAGATGGAGGCGCTCACCGCCGTGTCCGTGGCGGCGCTCGCGGTGGTCGACATGGTCAAGGGGCTCGACAAGTCCGTGCACATCGAGCACGTGCGGCTCGAGGCGAAGACGGGCGGCAAGTCGGGTGACTGGCACCGCACGTGACGAGCCCGCACGTGACCGGCCCGCGCGTGTCTGACGCCGCGGTCCCCGGCGCGCCCGAGGAGCGCGGGCTGCCGTTCGACGCCCTCGTGCTCGCCGGCGGCGCCGCGCGGCGGTTGGGCGGCCAGCGGCCCGGGGACGTGAAGCCGGGGCTCGTCGTCGGAGGGCTGGCCCTGGTGGACCACGCGCTCGCGGCGGTCGCGGACGCGCGGCGGCGGGTGCTGGTCGCGCCCCTGCAGCTCGCGCGCCCGGGTGTCCCGACGACCCTCGAGGACCCGCCGCTGGGTGGTCCCGTCGCGGGTCTGGCCGCGGGGCTGACGCTGCTCGCGACGCTGGGCGGGGACCCGGCCGAGGTCGTCGTCGTGCTCGCGTGCGACGTCCCGCGCGCCGGCGAGGTGGTGGCCGCGCTCGTCGCGGCCGCCGCACGGGCCGGTGTCGACGGCGCCCGGCTGGTGGACGACGAGGGAGCCCCCCAGCACCTCGTCGCGGCGTACCGGCGGGCGGCGCTCGACGCAGCGGTCGTCGCGCTGGGGGCGGGGGTGCGCGGGGCGTCCGTGCGGCGGCTCGTCGGCGGTCTCACGCTCGTCGACGTGCCGGACCCCGGCGGTGTCGGGGCGGACGCGGACACGTGGCCGTCCGTCCGCGCCCTGTCCGCCGCGCTCACGCGGGCCCCGCGCACGCAGCCACCTCGGGACGCCCCCGCACGCCCCGGGGGTGGGACGATCGGGGCGGAGCACGTCGCCGACCACCCGGCCGACGACCCCCGCGATCATCCAGCCGACCAGGGACGGAGCCCGTCATGACCGATCCTCGCCGCGCCCCCGGGGCCGACCTGCCGCAGTGGGTCGAGCACCTCACGTCCCGCCTGGGGGTGGATCCCGCGCTCGTCGACGTGGACCGTCTGCTCGAGCTGTCGAGCGGGGTCGCGCACTCGGTGGCGCGTCCGGCCGTCCCGGTGTCGATGTTCGTCGCGGGCCTCGCCGCCGCGGGCCGTTCGCCCGACGAGATCGCGGCCCTGCTCGCCGACGTCGACTCGGCCGCCGCGGCGTGGGGTGCGCCGTGATCACGGTCCGCTACTTCGCGGCCGCCGCCGAGGCCGCGGGTGTCGACTCGGAGCAGGTCCCGGCCGGCTCGGGCGCGGCGGTGCGCGCAGACCTGCTGACCCGCCACCCGGCGCTCGCGCCGGTCCTCGACCGGTGCGCGCTGCTCGCCGACGGTCGCCGCCTGGAGGCGTCCGACGAGGTGGCCGGGGGAGCCACGCTCGACGTCCTGCCCCCGTTCGCGGGCGGCTGAGGTAAGGGCACGGCGCAGGGGCCGCCTGCTGGATCTTCGTGCCTCGACGACTTGCAGGCGCGAGGAGCCGCAAACCCGGAGTTCCGCTCGCGCGGCTCCGCCCTTAGCCTTGGCGCATGCCTTCGACCCAGAGGTTCGACATCACGCGTGTCAAGCTCAAGCACTATAGAAGCATTGGGGAGTGTGACGTAAAGCTCGAGCCTCTCACAATTCTCGTTGGACCGAATGGCTCCGGAAAGTCGAACTTTGTAGACAGTCTGCGGTTGGTCAGTCAGGCGCTCGATGAGAACTTGGATAATGCCTTGCGCGAAAGGGGTGGGGCTGCCGAGGTTCGCCGGCGCTCAAACGGCCATCCGACTCACTTCATGATCGATCTGACATTCAGGTCTGCGGAGTACTCCGGGAACTACATGTTCCAGATCGGGGCGAGTCAAGGTGGAGAGTATCGGGTATCGCGCGAGATCTGCCGGGTCCGTCCGGCTTCGGCGATGGCGGATGGCGACCACTGGTACGAAGTCCGTGACGGCAAGGTGGTCGAATCCTCGTACGAGGCTGTCATGCCGCCTGCCTCAGACGACCGCTTGTACCTGGTCAACGCATCGGCACTCCCACATTTCAGAGGTGTTTTCGACGGGCTGAGCGACGTCAATGTCTACAACCTGAATCCGGGCGTGATGCGTGCGCCGCAGCGTCCCGATGCGGGCGACTTGCTACGGCGGGACGGTGCGAACATTGCGTCAGTTCTAGAGCACCTGCAGAGAAATGACCCTGCGACGAAGCTCAAGATCGAGGAGTACCTCCAGCTGGTCGTGCCAGGCACGGCTAGCGCCAGCCGCGTGAGCTACGGCGCGTACGAGAGCATCGCCTTCCGGCAAAAGGTCGCAGGACGGAAGGACGCCTGGACCTTTCCGGCGACGTCGATGAGTGACGGAACCTTGAGGGCGCTCGGGGTTCTAGTGGCGCTCTTCTCCCGAGGCAACCACGGATACAGTCCGATTGGTATTGAGGAGCCCGAGACGGCGCTTCATCCCGCGGCGGCGGGCTTGCTACTCGAGGCACTGCAAATGGCGAGTGCGGATCGGCAGGTGATCGCGACCAGTCATAGTCCCGAACTTCTAGACTCCACCGACCTGCGTCCCGACAACATTCTCGCGGTACGAGCGGACGCTGGTGTCACAACGATCGGACGTGTGGACGACGTGACAGCCAGGTCGATAGAGAGCCGAGAGTTCACGGCTGGTGAGTTGTTGCGGGTCGATCAGCTCCAGCCCGGCGAGGCGTTCTCACAGCCGGGGCTGTTCGCGTGAGCGGCGTGGTCATCGCCTCGGTGGTCGAGGGCCACGGAGAGGTGCAGGGCCTGCCGGTACTCCTGCGGAGGATCGCCGCCGAGCGGCACGACTGCAACGCACTCGTCAGCAAGCCGCATCGAGTTCCGAGAGGCAAGATGACACACCGGCCGACCGAACTCCAGGCCGCGGTTCGACTGCAGGCGGCCAGGCTGCCCGACGGTGGGGTCCTTCTCGTGCTCGCGGACAGTGACGATGACGAACCTGCGCAGTTGGCCGACGACCTCAAGCAGACGGTTGACGGTGCGGCCGTCGGTGCGCGGGTCGCAGTCGCGGTCGCAGTCAAGGAATACGAAGCCTGGTTCCTTGCTGGCGTGCAGTCGCTTCGGTCGCACCGATCGGTGCTGGACGATGCTGCCTACGCAGGCGATCCCGAGCTGCCGAGGAGCCCCAAGGACAAATTGGCAGCCTTGATGGTGGAGCCGTACGGATCGGTTCGCCATCAGCCAGCTTTCAATGCCCTCCTTGACATTGATGCGGCTGCCGAGCGCAGTCCATCCTTCCGACGGTTCCTTGGCGCGATCGATGCGGCGATCGCGGACGCGCTGAGGGCATAGGCGGGGCGGCTGGGTCAGCCGCCGATCGCGCTCATGGGCCGGCGCGGCTGCAGGAACGTCGGGTCGTCGATGTCGTGACCGGCCTTCTTGCCGGCCAGGCATGCGTGGAACGCGGCGGCGAGTCCTTCGTCGACCGCCTCCGCGGGCTCGTCGGACCGCAGCACCTCGCGCGTGTCGACCTCGGCCTGCGAGAACAGGCACGCGCGCAGCTGGCCGTCCGCGGTGAGGCGCAGCCGGTCGCACGCGCCGCAGAACGGCGCGGTGACGGACGCGATGACGCCGACCGTGGCCGGCCCGCCGTCGACGGTCCACAGCTCGGCGGGCGCGGCCCCGCGGCCGGGCACCTCGTCGAGCCGGAACGCGCCGCGCAGCCGCTCGAGGATCTCGGCCTGCGTGACCATGACGTGCCGGTCCCACGTGTGCCCGCCGTCGAGCGGCATCTGCTCGATGAACCGCATCTGGTAGCCGCGCTCCACGGCGAACCGGGTGAGCGCGACCACCTCGTCGTCGTTGACGCCGCGCATCGCGACCGCGTTGATCTTGACGGGGTGCAGCCCGGCGGCGTCGGCCGCCGCGATGCCCGCGAGCGTCTCGACGAGCTTGTCGCGGCGCGTGAGCTCGAGGAACCGCGCGCGGTCGAGCGTGTCGAGGCTGACGTTGACGCGGCGCAGGCCCGCGTCGCGCAGGGGAGCGGCCAGCGCGGGCAGGCGCAGCCCGTTGGTGGTGAGCGAGACCTCGACGGGCGCGCCGTCGGGCGTGGTCATCGCGGCGAGCCGGCGCACGACGTCGACCACGTCGACCCGCAGCAGCGGCTCTCCGCCGGTCAGCCGGATCTCGCGGATCCCGAGTGCGACGCCCACGCGCGCGACGCGCACGATCTCGTCGGTCGAGAGCATCGTCGAGCGTGCGAGCCACGGGACGCCCTCGGCGGGCATGCAGTACGTGCAGCGCAGCGAGCAGCGGTCGGTCAGCGAGATGCGCAGGTCGTGGTGCGCGCGGCCGAACCGGTCGACGAGCTGCCCGCGCGTCGTCGTCGCGCCGCTCGCGCCGGACCCGCCGGTCACAGCCCGACCCAATGGTGCGTGCCGTTCGCGAGCAGCTCGCGCTTCCACACCGGCAGCTCGGCCTTGACGGTCTCGACGAGCCGGCGGCACGCGTCGAACGCCTCGGCCCGGTGCGCCGCGGCGACGGCGACGACGATCGCCGCCTCGCCCACGCGCAGGTGCCCGACCCGGTGGCTGACCGCGACGCCGAGCACGTCGTCGTCCGCCGCGACGTCGTCGGCGATCCGTCGCAGCACGGCCTCGGCGTCCGGGTGCGCGCTGTACTCGAGCCCGACGACCTCGCCGGTCACCGACGGGTCGTGGTCGCGGACCAGCCCGACGAACGTCGCGACCGCCCCCACGCGCGGGCTCTGCACATGTTCCACGTGAAACAGCAGGTCAAGAGGCTCGTCGCAGATCCGCGTGATCATGCGTGATCACCTCCGCCCACCTGGCTCAGCAGGTGCGGCAGGAGCGGTGCGAGCACCGCGAGCCCCTCGCGCACACCGCCCGGGGAGCCGGGCAGGTTGACCACGACGACGCCCGCGTCCGTCACGCCCGCGAGCCCCCGGCCGAGCACCGCGGTGGGGACGTCCGACGAGCGCCGCAGCAGCTCCGGGATGCCGGGCAGCTCCTTGGCGAGGAGCGGGCGCGTGCCCTCGGGCGTCTCGTCACGCGGCCCGACGCCCGTGCCGCCCGACGTCACGACGAGGCGTGCGCCGCGCGCCATCGCGTCCTCGACCGCGCCGCGCACCGACGCCGCACCGTCCGGCACGACGACCGCGTCCGGTACCGCGAACCCCGCGTCGCGCAGCGCGGCGACGGCCGCGGGGCCCGACCGGTCCTCGCGCGCGCCCGCCGCGCTCCGGTCCGAGACCACGACCACCGCGGCCCGCACGGGAGCCGTCGCAGCGGGGGCGGACGCATCGGCGCTCGTCGTGCTCGGCCCCTGCGGGTGCTGGCTCACCGCGCCAGGCTAACCACGACTCCTCCGCAATTGCCCACCGTCTCGCCGTGGAAACCCCCCGCCTGTGATCCCGGTGCCGCCGACGGTGGGGGAGACGTTGGGGGAGACGGTGGGGGAGACGGTGGGGGAGCCGGTAGCCTGGGGCGGTAGGTCAACTGAACATGCTGCTCGAACCGAGGCGGGAGAGTCCCGCGCAGCGGGCGCCGAAGGAGCAACCCTCCCCGGGAATCTCTCAGGCCCCTGTACCGCCACGGCGAGGCAACTCTGGAAAGCGGCCGTCCCACCACGGGACGGCCCACCGACGGTGCAAGCCGGCGCGCCCCGGGCTGGGACCAGCCATGGCGGACCGGCAAAACTCTCAGGTCGTCGTACGCGGCGGATGACAGAGCGGGGAGCCCACCGCCCGTCCCGGCCGACGCCGGGCGACCCCCGGAGCAGCCCGTGTCGAAGACCACGCCCCACTCGGCCCCCACCGGCCCGGCCCCCGCCGCGCTCGACTTCTCCGACCGTCACGTCGGTCCCCGCCGCGGCGCGGAGACGGACGCGATGCTCGCGGTCGTCGGCTACGAGCGGATCGAGGACCTGATCGACGCGGCGGTGCCCGCGTCGATCCGCACGGGTCGTCCGCTCGCGCTGCCCGAGGCGCAGGGCGAGGCCGAGGTGCAGGCGGCACTGCGCGAGATCGCGGGCAGGAACCAGGTGCTGCGCCCGATGATCGGCCAGGGCTACTACGGCACGACGACGCCGCCGGTGATCCGCCGCAACGTGCTCGAGTCGCCGGCCTGGTACACCGCGTACACGCCGTACCAGCCCGAGATCAGCCAGGGCCGCCTGGAGGCGCTGCTGAACTTCCAGACGATGGTCGAGGACCTCACCGGGCTGCCCGTGGCGAACGCCAGCCTGCTCGACGAGGCCACCGCGGTCGCGGAGGCAGTCGCGCTGATGTGGCGCGCGCAGCGCGGCAAGGCGGGCACGGTCGTGCTCGACGACCAGCTGTTCGGGCAGTCGCTCGCGGTGACGGTCGGCCGCGCGGAGGCGATCGGCCTGCCCGTGGTGGTGGCCGACCTGTCGCAGGGGCTGCCGCAGGTCGAGGGTGACCTCATCGGGCTCGTCGTGCAGCAGGTCGCGGCGTCCGGCGAGGTCCGGGACCTGCGGGACGTGATCGCGGCGACGAAGGAGCGCGGCGGCCTGGTGACGGTCGCGGCGGACCTGCTCGCGCTCACGCTGCTCACCTCGCCGGGGACGCTCGGCGCGGACGTCGCGGTCGGCTCGGCGCAGCGGTTCGGCGTCCCGCTGTTCGGCGGCGGCCCGCACGCCGCGTTCATGGCGGTGCGCTCGGGCCTCGAGCGGATGCTGCCCGGCCGGCTCGTCGGGGTGTCGGTCGACGCGGACGGCGCGCCCGCGTACCGCCTCGCGCTGCAGACGCGTGAGCAGCACATCCGCCGTGAGAAGGCGACGAGCAACATCTGCACCGCGCAGGCGCTGCTCGCGATCGTCGCGTCGATGTACGCGGTCCACCACGGCCCCGACGGCCTGCGCGCCATCGCGTCCCGCGTGCACGGCCACGCGGCGACGCTCGCCGCGCGCCTGCGCGACCTGGGCGTCGAGGTCGAGCACGAGGTCGTCTTCGACACGGTGCGCACGGTCGTCCCGGGCCGTGCGGCGGACGTCGTCGCCGCCGGCGTGCGCCAGGGCGTCAACCTGTGGGCGCCGGACGGGGACCACGTGCAGGCGAGCGTCGACGAGACCACCGGCGACGACGACGTGCTGGCCGTGGTCCTGGCGTTCGTCGCGGCCGGGGTGACGGACGCGCCGTCCGGCGGTCACGACGAGCAGTGGACGTCGCCCAGCGGGTCGTTCACGGTCCGCGGCGAGGCGTTCGCGTACGGCCCGATGGCCGCCCCGACGGCCCTCCCGGACTGGGCCGTGCGCACCGACGAGTACCTCACGCACCCGGTGTTCCACCTGTACCGCTCCGAGACGGCGATGCTGCGCTACCTGCGTCGCCTCTCGGACCAGGACCTCGCGCTGGACCGCACGATGATCCCGCTGGGCTCGTGCACCATGAAGCTCAACGCGACCGCCGAGATGGAGCCCATCTCCTGGCCGCAGTTCGCGGACGTGCACCCCTACGCGCCGGCGGACCAGACGCAGGGCTACGCCGAGCTCGTGACGCAGCTGCAGGACTGGCTCGCGGAGATCACCGGGTACGCGGCGGTGTCGGTGCAGCCGAACGGCGGGTCGCAGGGCGAGTTCGCCGGGCTGCTCGCGATCAAGGCGTACCACCGTGACCGCGGTGAGGCGCAGCGCGACGTCTGCCTCATCCCGGCGTCCGCGCACGGCACGAACGCGGCGTCGGCGGCGCTCGCGGGCCTGCGCGTGGTCGTCGTCGCGACGGCCGAGGACGGCGAGATCCTGCTCGACGACCTGCGCGCGAAGCTCGAGGAGCACGGCCCGCGGGTCGCCGCGATCATGATCACGTACCCGTCCACGCACGGCGTGTACGAGGAGCACGTGCGCCAGGTGTGCGACCTCGTGCACGACGCGGGCGGCCAGGTCTACATCGACGGCGCCAACCTCAACGCGCTCGTCGGCCTGGCCCGCCCGGGCGAGATGGGTGGCGACGTGAGCCACCTCAACCTGCACAAGACGTTCTGCATCCCGCACGGCGGCGGCGGCCCGGGCGTGGGTCCCGTCGCGGTCGCGGCGCACCTCGCGCCGTACCTGCCGGGCGACCCGACGACGAGCCCGCGCACGCCCGACGCGGCGGCGCACGCGTCGCACGTGCCGGCCGTCTCCGCGGCGCCGTGGGGCTCGGCGGGCATCCTGCCCATCTCGTGGGCGTACGTCGCGCTCATGGGTCCCGACGGGCTGCGCCGCGCGACCGAGGTCGCGGTGCTCGCCGCGAACTACCTCGCGACGCGCCTGCGTGAGCACTTCCCGGTGCTCTACACGGGCCCGAACGGGCTGGTCGCGCACGAGTGCATCCTCGACCTGCGCGAGATCACCAGGCGCACGGGCGTGACCGCGGAGGACGTCGCGAAGCGGCTCATGGACTACGGGTTCCACGCGCCGACGCTCGCGTTCCCCGTGCCGGGCACGCTCATGGTCGAGCCGACCGAGAGCGAGGACCTGGCCGAGCTCGACCGGTTCGTCGACGCGATGGTCGCGATCCGCGCCGAGATCGACGAGGTCGCCGCCGGCACGTGGCCGCTCGAGGACTCGCCGCTGCGGCACGCGCCGCACACCGCGCAGTCCGTGAGCGCCGACGGGTGGACGCACGCGTACTCCCGCGAGCGCGCCGCGTTCCCGCTGGCGAGCCTGCGCCGCGGCAAGTACTGGCCGCCCGTGCGCCGCATCGACGGCGCGCGCGGGGACCGCAACCTGGTCTGCTCGTGCCCGCCCGTCGAGGCGTTCGCCGAGTGAGCCACCCGACCACCTCACCCGCACGACGAGAGGACCGAGCATGAGCGACCAGGCGCGGCCGTCCCCGCTGCACGACGAGCACGTCGCGCTGGGCGCGGCGCTCACCGACTTCGCCGGGTGGCAGATGCCGCTGCGGTACGGCTCGGACGTCGCCGAGCACACCGCGGTGCGCACCGCCGCGGGCCTGTTCGACCTGTCGCACATGGGCGAGCTGGAGGTCGAGGGTCCGGGTGCGGGCGATGCGCTCGACCGCGCGCTCGTCGGCAACCTCACGGCGCTCGAGCCGGGCCGCGCGCGCTACACGATGATCTGCCAGGCCGACGGGGGCGTCCTCGACGACCTCGTCGTGTACCGGCACCCGAACGACGAGCGTGGCCGCCGCTACCTCGTCGTCGCGAACGCGACGAACGTGGACGTCGTGCGCGACGCGCTCGCCGAGCGGTTCGCGGGGCGCGACGACGTGACGCTCACGGACCGGTCCGAGCAGACCGCGCTCGTCGCGGTGCAGGGGCCCCGGGCGCAGGAGATCGTCGTCGGCCTCGTCGCGGACCCCGCCGAGGCGGACGCGGTGGCCGCGCTGCGGTACTACGCGTCGGTGCCCGCGCGCGTCGCGGGGCTCGACGCGCTCGTCGCACGGACCGGGTACACGGGCGAGGACGGCTTCGAGCTGTTCGTCCCCGCCGGCGACGCGCCGACGCTGTGGCGTGCGCTGCTCGACGCGGGCTCGCCGCTGGGCCTGGTGCCCGCGGGCCTGTCCGCACGCGACTCGCTGCGCCTCGAGGCCGGCATGCCCCTGTACGGCAACGAGCTCGACACCACGACCACGCCGCACGACGCGGGCCTGGGCCGCGTGGTCAAGCTCGACAAGGTCGACGCCGCGGGCGAGCCGCTGCCCTTCGTCGGGCGCGAGGCGCTCGAGTCCCGCGCGCACGCCGTCCCGGCCCGCACGCTCGTCGGGCTGCAGGGACTGTCGCGCCGCGCGGCCCGGCACGGCTACCCGGTGGTCACGGCGACCGGCGCGGTCGTCGGGACCGTGACGTCGGGCGCCCCGTCGCCCACGCTCGGCCACCCCGTCGCGATGGCGTACGTGACGCCCGAGGTGTCCGCCGAGGGCACGGAGCTCGCGGTCGACGTCCGCGGCCGGCACGAGCCGGTGCGCGTCGTGCCTCTTCCCTTCTACCGTCGTCCCCGGTAGACCTCACCTAGCGACACCAGAGCGGAGCACCCTCATGACCGACCTGCCCGGCGACCTCAAGTACACCCTCGAGCACGAGTGGCTCACCGACGGCGCACCCGCGACCGTCGGCATCACGTCCGTGGCGGCCGAGGCGCTCGGCGACATCGTCTACCTCGAGCTCCCGGCGGTCGGCGAGTCGATCGCCGCAGGCACCGTGATCGGCGAGATCGAGTCGACGAAGTCCGTGTCCGAGCTGTTCTCGCCCGTGACCGGCACGGTCGTCGAGGTGAACACCGCCGCCGTCGACGACCCGTCCGTCGTCAACTCCGACCCGTTCGGCGCGGGCTGGCTGATCAAGGTCGACGTCGCCGAGGCCGGTCCGCTGCTCACCGCGGAGGAGTACGCCGCGCACGCGGCGGGCTGATCGGGCCGCCGGTCGGGAGGACCCTCCGGCGGGTGTTCACAGGGCGTCCGGGGCGCGCAGCCGTCGAAGCGGTTGCGCCCCGGCGGCGCGAGGGCCGAACGGGTGAAAGCCGAGCGGCCCACGGGGACCGGGTGTATCAGGCCGACGGTTCCGCGTTCATTGTGGGCACAGCAGGACGACCGTGGGGTGCGGAACACGGTGAGAAGAAGTCGGACGAAACGGCGTCATAGTCGTGCGTCTGCACGCTCTCATCCTCCGAACGCCCCGCGGCACCCGGTCCAGGACCGGGGCCGTGCACCGATCGGAGGACAGAATGAGCATGCTCGAGACCACCGCCCCCCTCACGGGTGCGGAGACTCTCACCCGGCGTGAGCGCGTCGTGCTCGCGGAGCTCGCCGAGGACGTCACTCTCGAGGAGATCGCGACCCGCCTCTTCGTGACCCGCAACACCGTCAAGTCGCAGGTCCGCAGCGTCTACCGCAAGATCGGCGTCTCGACGCGGTCCGAGGCGGTCTCGTGGGCGGTGGCGCACGGCATCCGCTGAGACCCGCACCCGTACCGCGCCGCTCGAGGACGAACGGCAGTCCCCGCCGCTGAGCGGGCACCCGACCGGCTCGCCCTGACGAGGGCGGGCCGTCGTCGTGTGCGGGACCGCCCGGGGCGCTCCTGGCAGACTCGCCGCATGGCTCCCGTGCTCGTCGTCGCCGCCGCGATCGTCGACGACCTCGACAACCCGTACGCGCTGCTCGCGGCGCGCCGCGCGACCCCCGCGAGCCTCGCCGGCCGCTGGGAGTTCCCCGGCGGCAAGGTCGACGTCGGCGAGAGCCCGGTGCAGGCGCTGCACCGTGAGCTGCGCGAGGAGCTGGGCGTGCGCGTCACGCTCGGCGACGAGGTCGTCGGCCCCGACGAGGGTGCGTGGCGGCTGTCCGAGACGTACGCGATGCGCCTGTGGTTCGCGGAGGTGAGCGCCGGGACGCCCGAGCCGCTCGTCGAGCACGACGAGCTGCGGTGGCTGCCGCGTGCGCACTGGCTCGACGTGCCGTGGCTCGACGCCGACGTGCGGATCGTCGAGCACCTCGTCGGCGCGCGTCTGCCCTGAGCGAACCTCGCTTAGCACTCGGTCGGCGAGAGTGCTAGAACAGTGTCGTAGCCCACCGGGCCGCGCGCCCGGTACGTACCCGAGGCGCCGGGTGGTCCGGCACCTCGCTGCGAAGGAGGTGAGGGTATGGCTACTCGTACCGACCCGTTCCGGGAGATGGACCGACTCCTGACGTCCGTCCTGAACGCCGACCGGACCGCCGCGCTCTCGCAGGCGATGCCCGTCGACCTGTACCGCTCGGGCGACCACTACGTCCTGCACGTCGACCTGCCGGGCGCCGACCCGGGCACCATCGACGTCAACGTCGAGGACCGCACGCTGACCATCCGCGCGCAGCGCTCGCCGCGCACCGACGAGGACGTGCAGTGGCTCGCCAAGGAGCGCCCGTCCGGCACCTACGCGCGCCAGCTGACGCTCGGCCGCGGGCTCGCGCTCGACGCGATCAGCGCGACCTACACCGACGGCGTCCTCACGCTGACCATCCCGGTCGCCCAGGAGGCCAAGCCGCGGCGCATCGAGGTGCAGCACGGCACCACCGCCCCGACGCCGGAGATCACCTCCGCGTCGGCCTGACCGGCCACCCTCCACGACCGTCCTGTGACCGGCCCGCGCACGACCGCGCGGGCCGGTCGCGCGCGTGCGACCTCAGACGGGCAGGCTCCGCGCCACGCGCTCGACCGCCTCGGTGAGGACCGCGCGCGACGTCGCGAAGTTGAGCCGCGCGAAGCCCGCGCCCGGGCGTCCGAACGTCGGGCCCGCGTTCAGCGCGACGCGCGCGTCCGCCAGCAGGCGTGCCGCCGGGTCCTCCTCGCCCGGGAGCTGCTCGCGCAGGTCCAGCCACGCGAAGTACGTCGCCGCGCCCGGGGTCCACCGCGTGCGCGGCAGCCGCGAGTCGAGCTGCGCGCCCAGGTGCGCACGCGAGTCCCGCAACGACTCCAGGAGCGCGTCCAGCCAGCCGTCGCCGTGCGTGAGCGCCGTGGTGTGCGCCAGGACCGGTACGTGCCCGACCTCGGACGAGACCAGCTCGGGCAGGCGGGCCAGATCCGCCACGGCGTCCGGGCCCGGCACGGCCAGCGCCGCCTTCAGGCCCGCGAGGTGGAACGCCTTGGACGCCGAGTGCACCGCGACCGCGCCGGGGATCACCGTCGTCGCCGACACGAACCGCACGTCCGCGTCGAGCACCAGCGGGGCGTGCACCTCGTCGGACACCACCCGCACGCCGTGCCGCGCCGCGAGCTCGCCGACCGCGCGCAGCTCGTCGGGGCGTGCACCGTGCCCGTCGGGTTCTGCGGGTGGCACAGCAGGTACGCCGCCGACCGGCCGCCCGCCCGCGCCCGGCCGAACGCCTCGTCGAGCGCCGCGAGGTCGAGGCGACCGTCCGCGCCCAGGTCCGCACGCTCCACCGCGCGGCCCGTGCGCCGCACGAACGCCCGGAACGGCGGGTACACCGGCGGGTTGATGACGACCACGCCGTCGTCGTCCGTGAGCAGCCGCACCAGCTCCGAGACGCCCTGCATGACGTCCGGCACCAGGGCCGTCGTCGCCGGGTCCGGCGCCCAGCCCCAGCGGCGCTCCGCGAAGCCCGCGAACGCCTCCTGGTACGGCCGCCCGGCCGGGTAGCCCGTGTCGCCGCGCCGCAGCGCGTGGGTCACCGCCGCCACCACCGGCTCGCACACGCGCACGTCCATCTCCGCGACGAACAGCGGCAGCACGTCGGGCGGGTAGCGGCGCCACTTCTGGCTGGTGCGGGTCCGCAGCTCCTCGAGCGACACGTCGAACAGGCTCACCCCCCGGACGTTACCCACCGTCCGACGTGGTCGCGATCGCCCTGGTCGCGGCCCGCGTCCAGCACGCGCGGGCTCGGGTCGGGACGACGAACGGGTCGGCCCGGGGCTGGGCCGACCCGTTCGCGGGGTGTCTCAGAGCGTGGCGCGGACCGCCTGGGTCGCCACGAGCATGTGCTCCAGGCTCGGCGTGGTCTCCTCGTACCGGCGCGTCTTGAGCCCGCAGTCCGGGTTGACCCACAGCTGGTCGAGCGCGATGGCCTTGACCGCACCCGTCAGCAGCTCGGTGATCTCCTCGACCGACGGCACGCGCGGCGAGTGGATGTCGTACACGCCCGGGCCCACCGCGCGCGGGTAGCCCGCCGCCGCGATGTCCTCGACGATCTCCATCTTCGAACGCGCCGCCTCGATGGACGTGACGTCCGCGTCCAGACCGTCGATCGCACCCATGATCTGGCCGAACTCCGAGTAGCACAGGTGCGTGTGGATCTGGGTGTCCGGACGCACGCCCGACGTCGCGAGCCGGAACGAGCGCACCGACCAGTCGAGGTAGTCCGCGTGGTCCGCCGCGCGCAGCGGCAGCAACTCGCGCAGCGCCGGCTCGTCGACCTGGATCACCGCGATGCCCGCGGCCTCGAGGTCCGTGATCTCGTCGCGCAGCGCGAGGGCCACCTGGTTCGCGGTCTCGCGCAGCGGCTGGTCGTCGCGCACGAAGCTCCACGCGAGGATCGTCACCGGGCCCGTGAGCATGCCCTTGACCGGCTTGCTCGTGAGCGACTGCGTGTACGTCGTCCAGTCGACCGTGATCGGCTTCGGCCGCGACACGTCGCCCCACAGGATCGACGGGCGCGTGCAGCGCGAGCCGTACGACTGCACCCAGCCGTTCTCCGTGACCGCGAAGCCGTCGAGGTTCTCCGCGAAGTACTGCACCATGTCGTTGCGCTCCGGCTCGCCGTGCACCAGCACGTCCAGACCGATGCGCTCCTGCAGCTCCACGACGCGGCGGATCTCCGCCTTCATCTCCTCGACGTACTGCTCGTCGGTCAGCTCGCCCTTGCCGTGCGCCGCGCGGGCCTTGCGGATCTCGGGCGTCTGCGGGAACGAGCCGATGGTGGTCGTCGGCAGCGGCGGGAGGTTCAGTCGCTGCGCCTGGGCCTCCTTGCGCTCGTCGAACGAGCCGCGCGCGAACGCGTCGTCGGACAGGCCGCCCGTGCGCTCGCGCACCTCGGGACGCACCACCCCCGGCGCGCTGCGGCGCGACGCGACCGCGTCGGACGCCTCGAGCAGCTGCTCGTGGATCGCCTCGCGGCCCTCGGACAGGCCCTCCGCGAGGGTGACGACCTCCGCGACCTTCTGGTCCGCGAACGCGAGCCACGAGCGCAGCGTCGGGTCCAGGTTCGGCTCGTCCGCCGTGTCGTGCGGCACGTGGAACAGCGACGTCGACGTGCCGACCGCGACCGCGCCCGCACCGATGACCTCGAGCTGCTCGAGCACCTGCAGCTTGGCGTCGAGGTCCGCGCGCCAGATGTTGTGACCGTCGACGACGCCCGCGACGAGCGTCTTCGACTCCAGGCCCGGCACCGCCTCGGTGGGCGCCGTGCCCTTGACCAGGTCCAGCCCGATCGCCTCGACGTCGGTGCCCGCGAGGACCGGCAGCGCGGCGCCCAGGTCCCCGTACGGGGCGGCGACGAACAGCGCGGGACGCTGCGGGCGCGCGAGCTCGGTCGCGAGCACGCGGTACGCGTCCGCGGTCGCCGCGAGCAGACGCTCGACCGGCACGTCGATGCTCTCCGAGACGAGCGCGGGCTCGTCGAGCTGCACCCACGTGGCCCCCGCCGCCGCGAGGTCGCGCAGCAGGTCCGCGTACACCGGCAGCAGGTCGTGCAGCCGGTCGATCGGCGCGAAGTCCGCGGGCGCACCCTCGGTCGCCTTCGCGAGCGCCAGGTACGTGACCGGGCCGACGATCACCGGGCGGGTCAGGACGCCGTCGGCGAGCGCCTCGACGAACTCCGCGACCGGGCGCGTGCCGACGTACGAGAACGTCGTCTCCGGGCCGATCTCCGGGACGAGGTAGTGGTAGTTGGTGTCGAACCACTTGGTCATCTCGAGCGGCAGGTCGTCGCCACGGCCGCGCGCGACCGTCGAGTACGCCGCGAGGTCGAGCGTGCCGTCCTCACCGACGAGGTCCGCGAAGCGCGCGGGGATCGCGCCGACGACCGCGGTCGCGTCGAGCACCTGGTCGTAGAAGGAGAACGCGCTCGGGATCGCGGCCGTGTCCTTCGGCAGGCCGAGCTCGACGAGGCGCTCGCGCGTCCGGCGGCGCAGCGCCGCGGCGGTCGCCTCGACCTCGTCGGCCGTGGACCTCCCGGCCCAGAAGGCCTCCACGGCCTTCTTGAGCTCGCGGCGCGGCCCGATGCGCGGGTAGCCGAGCACGGAGCCGGTCGGGAACTGCGGGGTCTCGCTCATGGGGTCCAGCCTTCGTGTCGTGGTGGTGCGGGGTTCGGGGGACGTGGGCGCCGACCTCAGCGGGTCGAGCCGTCCAGCTGCGCGCCCTCGAGCAGGTCGAGCGCGGCCTCGTGCTTGTTGTACGTGTAGAGGTGCACGCCGGGTGCGCCGCCGTCGAGGACGCCCTTGACGAGGTCGACACCCGCGCGGGTGCCGATGCGGTGCGCCGCCGACGCGTCGTCCGCGGAGCCGAGCGCATCGAGCAGGTCGCGCGGCACCGGGACACCCGTGAGCTCCTGCGTGCGCAGCAGCCGGGCCGGGTCGGTCAACGGGATGATCCCGGGGATGATCGGGATGACCACGCCCGCTGCGCGCGCCTCGGCCACCAGGCCCAGGTACGACTCGGCGTCGTAGAACACCTGCGTGATCGCGAAGTCCGCACCCGCCTCCTGCTTGGCGAGCAGCGACGCGACGTCCTGCGCGCGCGTGCCGCCCGTCGCCGCGTTGCCGCGCGGGAACGCGGCGACCGCGACCGACAGCGGCCGCACCCGCGCACGCACGGCCTGCGCCGGGCTCGCACCGCAGCGGCGGGACTCGATGTCCCGCAGCAGACCGACGAGCGCGCTCGCGGTCTCCAGGCCGTCCGGGTGGGCCTGCCAGTCGGCCTGGCCCGCGGGGGGGTCGCCGCGCAGCGCCAGGAACGAGCGCACGCCCTCGTCGAGGAACTCCTCGACGATCGTCGTGATCTCGTCGCGGCTCGTGCCCACGCACGTGAGGTGCGCGATCGGGGACAGCGACGTCTCGCGCAGCAGCCGCGAGACGAACGCGCGCGACGTCTCGCGCGTCCTGCCCGAGGCGCCGTACGTGACCGAGACGAAGTCCGGGTGCACGGCCTCGAGCTGGCGCACGGTCTCCCACAGGCGCGGCGCGGCCTGCGGGTTGCGCGGCGGGAAGAACTCGAACGAGAGCGTCGGGCGGTCGAGCGTGCCGAGCGGTCGCGGGTCGGCGGCCACGTGCGCGCCGGTCGGGACGCCGGGGCGCGCCGCGCTGCTCGCACCGTCGGCGCGCGCGTCGTCGAGCCGCGGCTGCGCCGCGGGCGGGTTCACGGTCGCCGCGCTCACGCCGGCGGGCCGTTCAGACACTGGGTCTGCGACATGTCCACTCCATCGGTCCTGGCGGAAGCACCCACACCCTCGTCGCGGAGGGGGGTTGCTGCGGCGTCGACGAGCCAGGTCTCTCGGCCGCTCTGGATGGTTGCCGTGATCGTAGGCCGGAAGCCCACATGCTGACCACGACTTCTCACGTTGCGAGACGGGCGGGCCGCCCAGCGGACGCGTCGCCGGAGACACGCAGATCAGGCGGGGAGGAGGCTCCGCGGGTCAGGCCAGCGGACGCGGGCGCTGGTGCGGGATCTCGCCCCACGGCTGGGTGCCCGTCACCGTCGACAGCAGACCGGCCTCGACCGCCTGCAGGACCTGCGCGTCCGGCGGGACCGACCCGCCCAGCGCCTCCCGCGCACCGCGGACGGCGTCCAGGCCGCCGTCGTGGTCGGGCATGTCGGTCATGCGCAGGACTGTAACCGCCGCGCACGATCAGGCGAAGTCCCCACGGCCGGATCACCCGAGGGGAGCACGTCCCGGGGTCCTCCGAGCGGGCGGCACCCGGACGGCCGGACGCCGCGGGCAATCGCATGACCCGTCCCGGCCGACGTGCGCTGACCTGCGGATCTGCTCTCGCGACGGGTCACCCGAACGCCACGGCCTACCGCAACGGCCTCCGCGCCCGCCGGGGGACTTCACCCACGCACCGACGGGCAGGCCGCCAGGTGGTCGTCGACGAGCCCGCACGCCTGCATCGCCGCGTACGCCGTCGTCGGTCCGACGAACCGGAAGCCGAGCGACTTGAGCTCGCGCGCGAGCGCGCGGGACTCGGGCGTCACCGCGGGCACGTCCGCCCACGACGCGGGGCGCACGTGCTGCGTCCGGTCCGGCGCGAACGACCAGAAGAGCGCGTCGAGCGTGCGGCCCGCCGCGTGCAGCGCGAGCAGTGCGCGCGCGTTCGCCACGGTCGCCTCGATCTTCTGCCTGTTGCGCACGATGCCCGTGTCCGCCAGCAGCCGTTCGACGTCGTGCTTGTCGTACCCGGCGACGACCTGCGGGTCGAACCCCGCGAACGCGGCCCGGAACGACTCACGCTTGCGCAGCACCGTGATCCACGACAGCCCCGACTGGAACCCCTCGAGCGCGATCCGCTCGAACAACGCCTCCTCGCCGTGCACCGGCACGCCCCACTCCTCGTCGTGGTAGCGCTCGTACAGCGGGTCCCCGTCCCCGAAGCACCGCCCGGTCACGGGCGCCGGAGCGGTCGCGGCCGCCAGCGGGGTGTCGACCGTCACGGTGTCGTCCATGCGGTCGAGTCTGCCGTCTCCCGCCCACGCGCGGCAGACCCCGCGCGCCCCCTGTGGACGACAGGTCGTCAGCCGAACCCCCCGTTCCCGCCGTCGGCCCGGCCCCGCTCCCAGACCCCGACGTCGTGGTTGCTACGGCTCAGACGCGCCGTTCCCGGAGCATCCGCGGGGGCGGCGACCGGCCACCTCGGCCTTTCACGGTGGAGGCTGACGTCAGAGTCTCGCAGGGAAAGGTGCCTTGACCTGAACATCAGACGTACGTTTTGCCACGGCATGCGATGGAGCTCCGCTATGGTGCGATTCGAGTGCCTCGCCGGGGCGAGGCGCATAAGCAGGGGAAAGAGTCTCGCAATGCATCGACAACTAGCCGTCCTAGGAGTCTGTCTGCTCACTGTGATAGTAGGGGGCTGTTCCGGCTCGAGTTCTGACGGCGATTGCGTGGCTCCGGTGCTCGCCGTGTCGCAGAGCACGGTCTCTCCGGGCGACGAGATCACGCTGACGGGGTCGTACTTCACCGTCGGCTGCAACGACGCCGGCGAGGACGCACCCGAGCCCAGCCCGACAACCGCACCCGTGCTGTGGGCACAGGAAGCCGCCCCGGGCGCGACCGTTGCCGAAGCGTCGATCGACGAGGACGGCGAGCTCACGTCGACGATCGTGGTGCCCGCCGACGCCGCTGCAGGCGACGCCACGGTCTCCGTGTCCCTCGACGGTGCCACGACGGCGGAAGTCTCCGTGAGCGTGGCGGAGTGAGCCGGGCGAAGACGCTTGCGGCACACCGCCTCGTCACGGTTGTCGCCGTGGGGGCAACGGGCGCGCCAGCGATGTCTGCTGATTCGTCTGCTGCCGCCCCGTGCGCGGGCTTGTCCGGCCCCCTGCTACTTGCCTCGACCCAGGAGATCGCGATTGCCGACGTCGCGCGGTGCGGTCTTGTCGGAGCCGAGGTCCGTGCCGGGCTAGTCGCTGTCGAGATCCCCTAGCCAGGAAACACGATTACCGCGGCGGCAAGCACTGACGACGGTGACTACGCGGTCACTGTCGCGGTGGACCCGAACGGTGACGCCACGATCTCGTCCGTGGCGCCGCAGAAGTCCCTCGGCCTGCTCGCCGAACCCGACGTGGAGCTCGGCGACGAGGGCACGTCGGCCCTGCAGAACCGGTGCACAGACAACCGCAACGCGCTGTTCGGCCACAAGTGGTTCAAGGACTTCAACTACTGGGTCAACGACACCGAGAACCAAGGGATAACCACAAGGAACAGCAATGTCAATGGACCCGAGGGCAAGTGCGCAAAGTCAGGCGATGGAAAGAACGTCGTCGACTTCGGAGTGCTCCCGTCCGGACTGAATGGCATCTCATGCACCAGAGACAGTTGGCGGGTGGGGCTCGACATCGCTCAAGAGTCGGACGTCCGGATCAACAAGCAATCAGGACGCTGGACCACGACGAGCAGCGGGTGCAAGGGCAAGATCGACCTCCGCGGTGTGGTGAACCACGAGCTGGGGCACACCATGGGGCTGGCCCATGTCGGAAACGGCGACTCCGCACTCGTCATGAGCACCAAGCGCCCGGCCTGCACGTTCGACCGTCGAACTCTCGGTAAGGGCGACGTCACCGGCCTGAAGCGCTTGTACGGCTAGGCCCTGTCTCCGTTGTTACGTCACCATGTGATGCATGCGGCCGGGACGACGGCGGTGCGGTAGGGGATCGCGGGCTTGTCGTCACGGGTGACCAGCCGGCGCTGCTGCTTGGTCCGGGGCGAAGTGGCGTTCCAGGACTTCTAGGGGACGACGACCTTGATGCCCTGCGCGTGCATCGACCGGCGGTAGGCGCCGGCCGATGCACGCCCTGTCCGCGATCACCGCGTCCAGCTCCGATCGGCAGGCTCTCGTGATCCGCTGGGGTCAGGTCAGGGTGGTGAGCTGTTTGCGGACGCGCTGGGCCGAGATCGGGGTCGGGGTGCCGAGCTGCTGCGCGAACAGGCTCACGCGCAGCTCCTCGAGCTGCCAGCGGACCATCGCGACCTGCGCGCGGTCCGCCCCGGACGCAGCCGCGAGCGCGTTCTCCAGGTCGTGCACCTGCCACGCCAGGTCGGCGTCGCGCGCGGGGTTCTCGGCCGCCTTGCCCAGCCGGTACCGCGCAGCACGCAGGTAGCGCACCAGGTGCATCAGGCGGTCCGTGCCGGTCTCGACGACGAACCCCGCGTGGACCAGCCGCGCGGCCTGCTCGCGCACGTCGGACGCGGTGGCCAGCAGCGCGAGGCTCGAGGTCCCCTTGAGCTCGACCTCGAGCTCGCGCCACGCGGTGAGCACCTGGACGAGCACGCCGACGAGCGCGTGCACCCGGTCCTCGAGCCGGTCGCGCAGGAACGCGCGTAGCGCGGCGTAGTCCTCGGGCGTCCGGATGTCCGCGGGGGTGCGGCCCGCCTCGGCGGGGCGTGTGCGCAGGTGCTCGTCGACGAGCGCGTCGACCGCGGCGAGCTGCACGTCCTCGACGAGCGCCTCGCGGCTCGGGTACGGGTTGGCGGCCAGCGCGAGCGCCTGGGCACCCGTCCAGCGGGACGTCACGCGGGCCGGGGCGAGCCCGACGTCGAGCAGCAGCAGCCGGCGCAGGCCTGCGCGCGCGGCTGCGGGGCGCGCGGACGCGTCGGCGAGCGTGCGCACCGAGACGCTCGTGCGCTCGTCGACCAGGGTCGGGTAGGCGCGCACGACGGTCGCGCCCGAGCGCACCTCGACGACCTCGGGGAGCGTGAGGTCGGCGGGCCACGTCGTCAGGCCCGCGCGCGACACGGACTCGGCGACCGGCCCCGACGAGCCGTCCCTCGCGTGCCGCGACTCGGAGGCACCCGCGTCCGACGAGCGGGCATCGCCGCGGTCCGGGCGCGCGCGCGGACCAGGCCGCGCGGGCTCGTCGGCCGCCAGCCCCGCCTCCCGCATGGCCTGCCGCAGCGCGGCCTTCACGGCGGTGTCGACCGCGTCCTGCGCGCGGTCCGCGAGCCGGTGCTGCAGCGCCGCGAGGTCCTTGCCCTCGTCGACCACTCCGCCACGGTCCCCGACCACGCGGAACGTCATGCGCAGGTGCGCGGGCAGGCGGTCGTCGTCGAACGCGTCGGCGGGGACGTCCACGTCGCGCACGGCCCGGACGGCGGAGCGGAACGCGTCGTGGAACGACGGCGCGGCGTCGCCCGCGCGCACGGTGTCGGCCCAGGTCGCGGTGTTCTCGCGCAGCCAGGCGGCCACCGCGCGGCCGACGTCGGGTGCGGGGACGAGCTGCACGCGCACTGGCTTGGGCAGCGCGCGGATCGTCGCGACGACGAGCTCGTCGAGCAGCCCCGGCACCATCCAGCCGAAGCCGTCGGGCGTCAGGCGCGGCAGCTGGGGGAGCGGGATGTGCACGGTGACGCCGTCGGCCTCGGTGCCGGGCTCGAACTGGTAGGTCAGCGGGAGGGACAGATCGCCCTGCGGCCAGCGCGACGGGAACGAGGACTCGTCGATCGCGTCCGCGTCGGACGAGACGAGCAGCTCGCGCGAGTACGTCAGCAGGTCGGGGTCGCGGCGCCGCGCGGTCTTCCACCACTGGTCGAAGTGCCGGGCGGAGACGACGTCCGCGGGGACCCGCTCGTCGTAGAAGTCGAACAGGGCGTCCTCGTCGGCCAGCAGGTCCGCGCGGCGGGCGCGCGCCGCGAGCTCGGAAGCCTCCGCGAGCAGACGGCGGTTCTCGTGGAAGAACTGGTGGTGCGTGGTCCACTCACCCTGCACGAGCGCGTGCCGGACGAACAGCTCGCGCGCGGCCTCGGGGTCGACCTTCGCGTACAGCACGCGCCGCCCCGCGACGACCGGCAGCCCGTAGAGCAGGACGCGTTCGGTGCACATGGCCGCGCCCTGCTTCGTGGACCAGGCGGGGTCGGAGTACGTGCGCTTGACGAGGTGCGCGCCCAGCTCCTCGGCCCACGCGGGGTCGATGCGCGCGGTGTCGCGCGCCCACAGTCGGGACGTCTCGACGAGCTCGGCGGCCATGACCCACGCGGGCGGCTTCCGGGCGAGCCCCGAGCCGGGGAAGATCGCGAACCGCGCGCCGCGCGCGCCGAGGTACTCGTTGCGCCCGCGCCGGTCGGGCCGCGCCGGGCGCTTGTCCCCCCGACGAGCGGGCGCGGCGACCTCGGTGGCCTCCTGCATCCCCACGTGCGACAGCAGCCCGGACAGCACGCAGCGGTGGATCGCGTCGGCGTCCCAGTCGCGGCGCAGCTCGCCGCGCCGCGGGCCGCCGGCACCCGCACCCTCGTCGGGACCGTCCGCGAGCGCGGGCCACCCGCCCTCCGCACCGCCGCCGGACGCCTCGTCGGGACCGCGACGGCGCCCCGCGGGCAGACCCTTGGCGAGGTCCCGCAGCTGGGTGACGACGTCCTGCCACTCGCGGACCCGCAGGTAGTTCAGGTGCTCGGCGCGGCACGCGCGGCGGAACGCGTTGCCGGACAGCTCGCGCCGCTGCTCGCGCAGGTAGGCCCACAGGTTCAGGTAGGACAGCAGGTCGGAGGTGGGGTCGGCGAACCGCGCGTGCAGCGCGTCGGCCTTCTCGCGCTCCTCGGCGGGACGCTCGCGCGGGTCCTGGATGGACAGCGCGGCCGCGACGACGACGACCTCGCGCAGCACCCCGTGGCGCGAGGCCTCGACCACCATGCGGGCGAGCCGCGGGTCGACCGGGAGCTGCGCGAGCGCACGCCCCGTCTCGGTGAGCCGGGTCCCGTCCGGCCCGGTCTCGATCGCGCCGAGCTCGGTGAGCAGCTGCACGCCGTCGCGCACCGCGCGCACGTCGGGCGGGTCGACGAACGGGAAGTCGACCACGTCCTGCGGCGAGGCCGCGACGCCCACGGCGATCATCTGCAGGATCACCGACGCGAGCGACGTGCGCAGGATCTCCGGCTCGGTGAACCGGTCGCGTCGCTCGAAGTCGTCCTGCGAGTACAGGCGGATCGCGATGCCGTCGGCCACGCGGCCGCACCGCCCCGAGCGCTGGTTGGCGGACGCCTGGCTGATCGGCTCGATCGGCAGCCGCTGCACCTTCGTCGCCTTCGACCACCGGCTGATGCGCGCCGTACCCGGGTCGACGACGTACCGGATGCCCGGCACGGTCAGCGACGTCTCCGCGACGTTCGTCGCGAGCACGATGCGCCGCCCGGGGTGCGACGAGAACACGCGGTGCTGCTCGGCGGCCGACAGGCGCGAGTACAGCGGCAGCAGCTCGACCGCCTGCGGGTGGCGCGGGTCGGTCACGCGCGTGCCGAACGACGCGCGCAGCGCGTCCGTCGCGTCGCGGATCTCACGCTCCCCGGACAGGAACACGAGCACGTCGCCGGGTCCCTCGGCGCACAGCTCGTCGACCGCCTCCGTGATGCCGGTCATGAGGTCGCGCTCCCGCACGGGCGGGCGGGCCGGGGGCGGTGTGCGGCGCGGCGGCGCGTCGTCGTCGAGCTCGTCGTCCTGCACGCCCAGCGCGTCGGGCGACAACGGCCGGTACCGGATCTCGACGGGGTAGGTGCGGCCGGTGACCTCGACCACCGGCGCGGGGACACCGTCGGGGTGCTCGGGGGTGGGGGCGCTCGCGAAGTGCCGGGCGAAGCGGTGGGAGTCGATCGTCGCGGACGTGATGACGAGCTTGAGGTCCGGGCGGCGCGGCAGCAGGCGCGTGAGGTAGCCGAGCAGGAAGTCGATGTTGAGGGACCGCTCGTGCGCCTCGTCGATGATGAGCGTGTCGTACTGCCGCAGCAGCGGGTCGCGCTGGATCGCCGCGAGCAGGATCCCGTCCGTCATGACCTTCACGAGCGTGTGCTCGCTGGAGGTGTCAGTGAACCGCACCTGGTACCCGACGAGCTCGCCGAGCGGCGTGCCGATCTCCTGCGCGATGCGCTCCGCGACCGACCGTGCCGCGATGCGCCGAGGCTGCGTGTGGCCGATCTGCCCCGCCCGGCCCCGGCCGAGCTCGAGCGCGATCTTGGGCAGCTGCGTCGTCTTGCCCGACCCGGTCTCACCGGCGACGACGACGACCTGGTGGTCCCGGATGGCGGCCGCGATGTCCGCCCGCCGCGCGCTGACCGGCAGCTCCGGGGGGTAGGTGATCGGCGGCAGCACCGCCTCCTCGCGCGCCGCGGCCGCTCGAGCGCGCCGGGCCTCGCCGTTCGGCTCAGGGCGACGGCGGCGCTGGCGGCGCTCGTCGCGCTGGTCGGTGGTCACGGCGTCCCATCCTCCCAGGTCCGCCCGCGGGGTGGCGCGCTCATTCCGGACGCAGGTCGGGGCCTCAGCGTCCGGACGCGTCCTGCGTGACGTCCGCGACCGTCGCGTCGAGCGCGGTGACCAGGGCGTCGCCGTCGACGGTCGCGGCGACCCCGTGCGCGCCCGCCCCGATCGACACCCGCCGCCCGAGCACGCGCTCGTCGGCGACCACGGGCCACGCCGTGAGCGAGCCGAACGGCGTGATCGTCCCCCGCTCGTACCCGGTCACGTCCAACGCGGTGCCGGCGTCCGGCAGCGACAGCCGGGACACGCCGAGCAGGGCGCGCAGCTTCGGCCACGAGATCGCGCGGTCGCCCGTGACGAGCACGAACAGGTAGTCGTCGTCGCCGCGCCGCACGACGAGCGACTTCACGACGTCCGCCGGTGTGACGCCGCGCGCCGCGGCCGCCTCCTCGAGCGAGCCGACGCGGCCGTGCCGCGTCACGACGAAGTCGAGCCCCGACGCCTCGAGCGCGGCGGTCGCGCGCCGCTCACCGTCCACCGATCCCATGGCCCCACCTCACCACACGACGCCGGGACGCGGCGACGGGGGCCGCGACGCTCGGTCGCGACCCCCGTCGGGTCGTGCGGGCACCCGTGGGGTGCCGTGCGGTCAGGTCACAGCGTGGGGGCCGTGCCCGGGACCGGGATCGAGACGGGCGCGCGGCCCTTCTTCGGCGTCAGCGACAGCGACTCGTACGACTCGAGCTTCTGGGCGAAGGGCTGCGCCCCGACACATCTGCGCGTCGCACCCTTGACGGCCTTGCCCGTCAGCAGGTAGTTCGTGATCGCGTTGTCGACGCACGTCGACGAGCCGAACGCGGTGTGACCCCAGCTGTTGCTCGAGATGAACGACGAGTTCGGCAGGAGCGCCGCCGCGGCCTTGGCACCGTTGTAGTTGGTCGCCGGGTCCCACCAGTTGCCGACGACGAGCACCGGCGCGGACGTCACGTGGTCGAACGTGCCGCGGTAGGCGTCCTCGTCCTTGGCGGTCCAGGTCCGCGACGCGCACGGCGCCGAGGCCCAGGTCCACATCTGGCCGAACGCGTTACCGGTCTTGGCGGCCGTGGTGCCCGCCGCGACCCAGCTCGCCGCGTTGCCCGGGTTCAGGCTGTCGGTGCACATGACCGACTGGTACGCCTCCGGCCCGTTGTCGTACGGGAACGCGAAGCCGGGGACCTTGGCGGCCAGCTCCTGCTTCGCCGCGTCCTGCGCTGCGGAGAGCTGCTTGTACTCCTTCATGCGGGACGTGAGCTTCTTCGCCGCCGCGTTCCACTGCTTGCGCTCGGCGGCGCTCGTCGGCGTCTCCTGCAGCTCCATGAACATGTCGAGGTCCATGTCGACCCACGCGGCCGCCTCGAGCTGGTACAGGTCCGACATCAGGAACGACATCACGAGGCCGTAGTCCACCTCGAACGACTCGTCGATGACGATCGGATTCGCCTTGATCGCCTTCGCGAACTTGTCGAACTTCCTCGCCGGGTTCGAGCTGCGCTTGGCGAGGTAGCAGTAGTCGGGGCCCTTCTGCCCGCACCGCGTGAGGATCGACCGCAGGGCCTTCCACGCACCGTCGCCCGACGCGATGCGCTGCGTCTGCGGGGTGCTCTGGTTCGCCGCGGTACCGGCCCAGCCCTCGGGGTCGAGGACGCCGTCGATCACGATGGCGCGGACGCGGTCCGGGAAGATGTTCGCGTACACGTTGCCGAGGTAGCTGCCGTAGGAGAAGCCCAGGTAGGTGAGCTTCGAGTCGCCGAGGGTGCGGCGGATCACGTCCATGTCACGCGCGACGTTCGCGGTGGACATCGACGCCGACATCGGCTTGCCGAGCGTGGAGCAGGCCTGGCCGTACTTCTTCGCGGAGTTCACGAAGTCGGTGCGCTGCGCGGTCGTCCGCGGGTAGGCGGCCTCCCACGTGGGCAGCAGCGTGTCGGTCTGCTCGCCGATGTTGCGGAAGCAGGCGACGTTGTCCGAGAAGTTCGTGCCGCGGGGGTCGATGCCCACCAGGTCGAACCGCTGGACGATGTCCTTCGGCAGGAAGTACGGGGCGCTGATCGCGATGTTCACGCCCGAGCCGCCGGGGCCGCCCGGGTTGAGGAACAGCGTGCCGAGCTTGGCGGTCGGCTTCGTCGCGGGGACGCGGACGAGCGCGACGCTCGTCGTCGGCCCCTCGGGCTCGTCGTAGTCGAGCGGGAGATCGACGGTGCCGCACTGCACACCCTTGTCGACGACGTTGGAACAGTCGAACCAGTCGATGTCCGCGACGACGGAGTCGACGCGGGCCGCCTCGGCCGGGTCGGTCTGGTCGGGGACGGTCACGGCGTCCGGCGTGGCGGCGGTGGGCTCGGCGGCCTGGGCCGCGGTCGTGGATCCTGCGAGGGCGACCGCAACGACGAGCGCCGCGAACGCGGACACACGAGGTCGAGTGTGCATACGAGAAAACCCCCTGTCTGGGTCGTGCGCCGCCCCTGGCCCGGTCGACCTGGATTCCCGCGGCACGCAGGGCACACCTTGCCGAAGCAAGGGTCGCCGTGAGGTCCCCCTGGGGGATGAACTTCGCGAACGGTTCGACCCGACGAATCCTCCCAGAGGCCGACAACCTCCTGCGCGCGAGCGGATGTGCAGGTCGGACGCGCGCGCCGACCTCGCCCTGGGGGTGGGGACCGCGGTGCGTCCGCCCGGGGGCGAAAACGTGCGGCCGCGTCCCCGGCCTGTCCCCGCGGGAGTGTCGGCGGCGGCGGATACGGTCCGGGACATGCGGATCCTGCACACCTCCGACTGGCACCTGGGCCGGTCGCTGCACGGGGTCGACCTGCTCGACCACCAGGCGGCGTACCTGGACCACCTGGTCGACGTGGTGCGCTCCGAGGCCGTCGACGCGGTCGTCGTCGCGGGGGACGTGTACGACCGTGCGATCCCGCCCGTGGAGGCCGTGACGCTGCTGTCCGAGACGCTCGCCCGGCTCGCCGGCTCCACGACCGTGGTCCTCACCTCCGGCAACCACGACTCCGCGACGCGCCTGGGGTTCGGTGCCGCGCTGATGCGCGAGCGCGTGCAGCTGCGCACCCGCGTCGCGTCGCTCGCCCGCCCCGTCGAGGTGGTCGACGACGAGGGGCGTGCGCTGCTCGTGTACGGGTTGCCGTACCTCGACCCGGACTCGGTCCGCACCGAGCTGGCCGAGCCGGGTGCGGCGCCCCTCGCGCGCTCGCACGAGGCCGTCACCGCCGCCGCGATGGCGCGCGTGCGCGCCGACCTGGCCGCGCGTCCGCCGGGATCCGTGCGGCCGCGCAGCGTGGTGGCCGCGCACGCGTTCGTCGTCGGCGGGGTCGCGAGCGAGTCCGAGCGGGACATCCGGGTGGGCGGGGTCGACCACGTCCCGTCGCACGTCCTGGGCGGTGTGGACTACGTCGCGCTCGGGCACCTGCACGGGCCGCAGGTGGTGACCGGGCCCGCGGGGACGACGATGCGCTACAGCGGCTCGCCGCTGGCGTACTCGTTCTCCGAGCAGCGGCACACCAAGTCGAGCGTGCTCGTCGACCTGTCGTCCGACGAGGTGCGCACCGAGCTGGTGCCCGCACCCGTGCCGCGGCGGCTCGCGGACGTCACCGGCGAGCTCGCGGACCTGCTGGGCGCCGCGGGAGAGCCGCACGTGGGCGACTGGGTGCGGGTCGTCGTGACCGACGAGCGACGGCCCGACGACCTGTACGCGCGGGTGCGCGCCCGGTTCCCGCACGCGCTCGTCGTGCAGCACCGGCCCCCGCAGACCTCGCAGGGCGCCGTGCTGCGGGCGGTGACGGCCGCGGCCGACCCGGTGGAGGTCGCGTGCGACTTCGTGGCGCACGTGAGCGGCGCGCGCCCGGACGCCGACGAGCTCGCGGTGCTGCGCGCCGCGTACGAGCACGCGGCCGCCGCGGAGCGGAGCGCCTGATGCGTCTGCTGTCGTTGACCCTGCAGGCCGTCGGGCCGTTCGCGGACCGGCACACCGTGGACTTCGCGGCGCTCGGCTCGTCGGGGCTGTTCCTGCTCGAGGGCCCGACGGGTGCGGGCAAGTCGACCCTCATCGACGCGGTCGTGTTCGCGCTGTACGGCAAGGTCGCCTCCGCCGACGCGAGCGGTGACCGGGTGCGCTCGGCGTACGCGGACGACGACACCGAGACGTTCGTCGACCTCGTCTTCGAGGTCGCGGCCGGGCGGTACCGGGTGCGCCGGACCCCCGCGTTCGACCGCGCCAAGCGGCGCGGCACCGGCACCGTGCGGCAGCAGGCGTCGGTGCGGCTGTGGCGGCTGACGGGGGACAGCGGTGCGGCCGGGGTCAACGACGAGCCCGCGGGCGAGATGCTCTCGACCCGGCTCGACGAGGTGGGCGCCGAGATCCAGCGGCTCGTCGGGCTGGACCGGGCGCAGTTCGTCCAGACGATCGTGCTGCCGCAGGGCGAGTTCGCGCGGTTCCTGCGCGCGGACCCCGAGGACCGGCGCAGCCTGCTGCAGAAGATCTTCGGCACCGAGGTGTACGAGCGGATGCAGGCGCGGCTCGTCGAGATGCGCCGCGAGGCCGACCGCGCCACGGACGCGACGCGCCGCACCGTGCAGGAGCGTGTCGCGCAGCTCGCGGGTGCCGCGGGGCTGGACGACGAGCTCACGCAGGCGCGCGACGCGGTCACGGGAGTCCTCGCCGGACGCGGGGCCGTGGACGACGCCGAGCGGGCGCTCGCCGTGCCGCTGGCCGCACTCGTGGCGCAGGCCGAGCGTGACCGGGCGGAGGCCGACCAGGCGACGGCCGCGCTCGAGGCCGCGCGCACCGCGGCGGAGGCCGGGCGGCGCACCGTGCGGCTCGCCGAGCAGCGCGACCGGCTGCGCGCCGAGCTCGCGGCGCTGGTCGGGGCGCAGGACGCGCAGCGGGAGGCGGCCCGCCGGCTGGCGTCGGCCCGGGCCGCGCGCGCCGTGCGGCCCCTGCTGCGGGCGGTCGGGCTCGCGTCGTCGGCGTGGGACGCCGCGGCGAAGGCGTTCGTCGCCGCGCGGGACGTCGCACCGACGGGCCTCGCGGGGCTCGTCGACGGCGGCGACCCGGTGCCCGGGGCGGACGGCCCCGGCGTCGAGCGGCTCGTGGCCGCGCACGACGAGGCCGTGCGCACGGCAGCAGGGCTCGAGCGGGACGTGGCGACCGAGGCGTCGCTGCAGGCGCTGCGCGCGTCCGTGACGCAGGCGCGCGGCGCTGTCGAGGACCGCGAGACGGAGATCGCCGCGCACGACGCGTGGCTCGCCCAGCGCCCTACCGAGGCGGCGGCCCTCGCCGAGGCGCTCGCCGCGGCGCGCGCGCAGGGCACGTCCGAGGCGGACGCGGCGGTCGCGGTCGAGGCCGCGCGGCTGCGCGCGCAGGCCCACGAGCAGCTCGCGGCGCTGCTGGTCCGCGAGGAGACGGCTCAGGCGCAGGTCGCGCACGCCGGGCGCGGCGCGCAGGTGGCCGTGCACGCGGCGGCGAGCGCGCGGCTCGCGCGCATCGCCGGGCTCGCGGGCGAGCTCGCGGACGCCCTGGTCCCGGGCGAGGACTGCCCGGTGTGCGGCAGCGCCGAGCACCCGCGGCCCGCCGCACTGGGCGCGGACCACGTGACGGCCGACGAGGTCGCCGCAGCGGAGGCCGACGCGCGGCAGGCCGAGGCGGCGCTCGTCGCCGCGCGGGAGGTGCTCGTGCGCGTCCAGGCGGAGGCAGCGGCCGCACGCGAGGCGACCGACGGCACCACGCCGGACGAGGCGCGGGACGCGCTGGTGCGGGCCGGCCGCGCCCTCGACGAGGCGCGTGCGGCCGTCGTCGAGGCCGACCGGCTCGCCGCACGGCTCGCGGCCCACGACGAGGAGACCGAGGTCCGCCGCCGCGCACGGGCGCTCGCGGTCGCCGGGCGGGACAGCGCCGCGGTGCTGGTGGACGTGCGGACCGGCGAGCTCGCCGCGGCGGAGGCCGGGGTCGCGCTCGCGCGGGGCGAGCACCCGACCGTCGCCGCGCGGCACGCGGCCCTCGTCGAGCGGGCCGCCACGGCGGCGGACCTGCGCCGGGCTCTCGAGGCCGTCGCCACCACCGGCGGGGACCTCGTGCGCCGCACGCGTGAGCTCGAGTCCGCGCTCGCCGAGCACGGTTTCGCGGACGCCGACGCGGCCCGCGCCGCCGACCTGGCGGACGACCAGGCCGACGCGCTGGACCGGCTGGTCCGGCAGCACGAGGCCGCACTCGCCCGCGTGCGGACGGGCCTCGCCGAGCTCGCCGACGAGCCGCTGCTCGCGGACGTGGCCGAGGGCACGGTCCCGGACGTCGAGCCGGTGCTGCAGGCCGAGCGGGCCGCCGCCGAGGTCGCCCAGGTGGCCACCGCGCGCGCCGGGGTCTCCGCCTCCCGCGCCGAGGCCGCGCAGCACGCCGCGCACGGCGTGCTCGCCGCGCTCGCCGAGCACGTGCGGTGCCTCGGCGACGCCGCACCGGTGCTGCGGCTCGCGGGGCTCGCGTCGGGCACGGGATCGGACAACGACCACGCGCTGTCGCTCGCCACGTACGTGCTCGTCCGGCGGTTCGAGGACGTCGTCGCCGCGGCCAACGCGCGGCTCGGTGCGATGTCCGACGGTCGGTACGAGCTCGTGCGCAGCGACGCCAAGGAGGACGTGAGCTCGCGCCGCCGCGGCCTCGCGATGCGCGTGCTCGACCACCACACCGAGCAGCAGCGCGACCCGCGGACCCTGTCCGGCGGCGAGACGTTCTACGTGTCGTTGTGCCTCGCGCTCGGCATGGCGGACGTGGTCACGGCCGAGGCGGGCGGCATCGACCTGGGCACGCTGTTCGTCGACGAGGGGTTCGGCTCGCTCGACCCGCACACGCTCGACCAGGTGCTCGCCGAGCTCGACCGGCTGCGGGCGGGCGGGCGGGTCGTCGGCGTGGTGTCGCACGTCGACGCGCTCAAGCAGACCATCGCGGACCGCGTCGAGGTGCGGCGCACCGCCACCGGGCCCAGCACCCTCACCGTCCGGGCGGGCTGACCGGCCGCCCGGGGGCTCACCACGACCAGCCGCGCGACGTGAGCTCGACCTCCTCGCGGAAGCGTTCGGCCGGGTCGCCGAGCGGGCTCTCCTCGACCTGGACACCGGCGAGCGTGCACGCCTTCGCCAGCAGCTGGTCGTACGCGAGCTGCGAGGCGATGATCCGCTCCGCCCGCGCGTACCCCCGCGTGTCGAGCTCGAGCCGGCGCACGTGGTCCGCGACCTTCGTCAGGCGGTCCTGCACCCACAGCGCGTCGAACGGGTCGGCGGGCGGCTCGAGCGGCTCCGGCCGGCGCAGGGCCCGAGCCCACCGCTCGAACACCCGGGCCAGGGCCGTGCGCCATCGCGGCGGCTCGTCCTCCCCGGGGAACAGCGACATCATCGTCCCGAAGAGGACCGCCGGGAGCAGAACGCTGATCAGCAGCAGAACCCACATCATCGGGCGTCCTTCGTCATGGTCCTTCGGCATCCAGGCTAGGTGCGGGACGTGACGCGCGCCACACAAATCACGCGCCTGGCCGCGGGGGGCCCACAGCGTGTGTCAGGGGGCCGCAGGGTCTGCGCCCGGCGCGCGAAGACGCTGGTGACAGGCGCGGTGGGCGGTCCGAGCGAGATGCCCGACGTCCGCCCGCCCCCGCCGTGACCCGACGGGACGCGCGGCGTCCGCGGGCGAGCACCGCCGGGCGGGTTGCCGGGGACTGCACCTAGCGTGGAGCGCATGCGTGCGAGACGGAGGGCCCGGTGGGCGGTCGCGGTGGTCGGCCTGCTCGTCGTGGTCCTCGCGCTCGTCGTGGTCGACCGCATCGCTGCCGCACGCGTGGAGCAGGCGGTCGCCGACGGGTTCACCGCGCGCGTCGAGGACCCCGTGGGGGAGCCCCGCGTCGAGGTCGGCGGGTTCCCCGTGCTCACCCAGCTCGCCGCGGGTCGGATCGACGACGTCGACATCCGGCTCGACGGTGCGACGCTCGGCGGCGTCGCGATGACGGACCTGGCCATCGCCGCGCGCGGGGTGCCCACCACCGGCCCGCAGCGGATGGACCACGTCGACGTGCACGCGATCGTCCCGGCCGCGTCCGTGCAGGACCTCGTCACGCAGCGCACCGAGCTCGACGTCGAGGTCGGCGTCCAGGGGGACGAGCTCGAGCTGCGGGGCACGGCGCTGGGGCTGCCGCTCGTCGCGACGCTCACGCCGCGCGTGGTCGACGGCAGGCTGCTCGTCGACCTCGGGAGCGTGTCGGTCGGCGGCGTCGAGCTCGACCCGACGCTGCTGCCGCAGGACGTGTCGGGCCGGCTCACGGGCCTCGAGGTCCCGCTCGAGGGCCTCCCCGAGGGGCTCGTGCTGACCGACGCCGTCGTCGACCCCGCCGGCCTGCGCATCACCGCCTCCGGCACCGACGTCACGATCCCCCCACCCTCCCTGACCCTCCATTCCTGACCCCCTGACCCTCCATTCCTGACCCGCTGACTCCCTGTCCCCTGACCCCGCCCTTCCTCCGGCTCCGACGCCCGATACCGCGAGCCATGACGGTCTCGTCAAAGGCATCCCGCGCGACCCCGCGGTTGCTCCGGGTATGGGACCGGACACCGCGAGCAATGACGGTCTCGTCGATGGGATCCCGCGCGAGCCCGGGGTTGTTCCGAGTATGGGGCTGGATTCCGCGAGCGATGACGGTCTCGTCGGCGGGGGTCGCGAGCCCGTGGTTGCTCCGGGTCTCGGGTCGGATTGCGCGAGCGATGGCGGTCCCGTCGCCGGCACCCGCGCGACCCCGGGGTTGCTCCGGGTATGGAACTGGATACCGCGAGCGATGGCGGTCTCGTCGGCGGGGGCCGAGCCCGTGGTTGCTCCGGGTCTCGGGTCGGATGGCGCGAGCGATGGCGGTCTCGTCGCTGGGATCCCGAGTGACCCCGTGGTTGCTCGCGGTATGCGGACGGATACCGCGAGCGATGGCGGGGTCGTCGGCGGGAGGTCAGGGGGTGGTGTGGCAGGTGGTGAGGGCTTGGGACAGGGCGTCGCGCTCGGGTGGGGTGACGCGCAGGGCGTAGGCGGACTTCACGCGGATCTGACGCAGCGCGTAGACGCACGCGTAGCCGGGGTCGGGGGGCAGCCAGTCGGACGCGTCGGCGGCGCCCTTGTCCTGGTTGGCCCGACCGTCGACGGCGAGCAGGTTGGCGGGGTCGTTGGCGAACCGCTCGCGCGCGGGCGGGTCCCACGCGTCGGCACCGGCGGCCCACGCGTCGGCGAGCGCGACGACGTGGTCCACCTGCACGTCGGCGGAGCCCGGGCCGCGCCGGAACTCGACGACCTGCGCGGTATACGGGTCGTCGAGCACACCGGTCAGGACGGTGCACCCGTCGGTGTCGAGCCGCACGGCGGTCAGGTCGCGGCGCAGCACGTCGTCGCGCGTGGAACACCCGTTGCGGTCGACGTCCGCCCACGCGGTGCCGAACCGCGCGCGGTCGTACGGGGGGACGTGCCGCGGGGTCCCGACGACGAGCGCGGCGAGCGCCGTGCGGCCGTCGGCGAGGTCCGCGGCGGTGACGGGCCAGCGTGCGGCGGCGCGCTCGCGCAGCACTACGGGCACACCGAGCCCGACGACGAGCGCGAGCACGAGGACCACCGCCCACCCGGTCCACCAGGGCCAGCCACCGCGCACGGGCAGCAGCCTCGCGGTGTGCGGGTGGGCGCGGGCGGCGGGCGCGGCGACCGGTGGAGGACCACGACGACCCGGGGGGCTGGGGTCGGGTCGCGGCGGGACACGCGCGTCGTGCTTCGCTGCGCCACGGCGCTCGGGCTGCCACGCTGGGCACGTGGACCCCTCTTACGACCTCATGACGCGTGTGGCCTGCGAGTTCATCGGCACCGCGATCCTCATCATCCTCGGCAACGGGACGGTCGCGAACGTCCACCTCAAGGGCTCGAAGGGGTACCGCGGCGGCTGGTCGCTGATCGCGATGGGCTACGGGTTCGGCGTGATGATCCCGGCGCTCATGTTCGGCGGGGTCAGCGGCAACCACATCAACCCGGCGTTCACGGTCGGCCTCGCGGCGTGGGGCCTGTTCCCGTGGGCGCAGGTCGCGCCGTACGTGATCGCGCAGCTGTTGGGCGCGATGGCGGGGCAGCTCGCGATCGTCGCGACCCACAAGCCGTACTACGACCTGACCGACGACCCGGACGACATCCTCGCGACGTTCTCCACGGTCAACGCGGCGCGCTCGCGGCTCAACGGCTTCGCGAACGAGCTGCTCGGCTCGGTGGTGCTGTTCTCGTGCGCGCTCGCGATCGTGCACTCGCCGCTCACGAGGGACGAGCCGGGGCTCGCGCACCTCGCGCTGGGCTTCCTGGTCTGGGGTCTCGTCGCGGGGCTCGGCGGCCCGACGGGTCCGGCGCTCAACCCGGCGCGTGACCTGGGCCCGCGCATCGTGCACGCGCTGCTCCCGCTGAAGCACAAGGGCAGCTCGGACTGGCGCTACGGCTGGGTGCCGGTCGCGGCGCCGATGCTCGCGGGGCTCGTCGGCGTGGGCGGCTGGAAGCTGCTGCTCGGCTGACCGTCAGTCGACGGGCTCGAGCACGAGCAGGGGGATGGTGCGCGAGGTCCGCGTGACGTACGCGTCGTAGTCGGGCCACACCTCAACGGCGCGCGCCCACCACGCGTCGCGCTCCTCGCCGGTCGCCTCGTGCGCGACGTAGTCCTTGCGGACGGGCCCGTCCTGCAGCTCGACCAGCGGGTTCGCGACGACGTTGTGGTACCAGGCGGGGTGCTGCGGTGCGCCGCCCATCGACGCGACGACGGCGTAGCGCCCGTCGTGCTCGACGCGCATGAGGGCGTTCTTGCGCAGCTTGCCCGACGAGGCGCCCACGGTCGTGAGGACGACGACGGGCTTGCCGTTCAGCGTGGTGCCCTGCGTCCCCCCGCTCGTCTCGTACAGCTCGACCTGCTCGCGCGTGCGCTGCGACGTGCTGGGCTCGTACTCTCCGGTCAGCGGCATGCCAGCGGCAACGACCGCGCGCGCCGCGGGTATTCCTGGTGGGTCCGCCGGCGCCGGGGTGCACAATGGCGACGCCCGGCAGGGACGGCTGCGGGCGCGCCCGGACGGCACGAGCACGCCGCACGAGCACGGACGAGCACGCACGAGCACGCACGAGCACGGACGAGCAGGGACGAGAGGGACGCGGATGCACGGCATCGCAGGCTGCGAGGTGGCCGCTGCGGCCTGCTCGGGCCACGGCGCCCCGCGCGTCGCCCCCGCCTGACCCGTCGCACGAGCCGGCCGGTCGGGACCAGGGCGGCGCACCGTCGTCGTGCCCACCACCGCCGCACCCGCGCCGTCGCGCGCCCGGCGGGACCCTGACCGGAGATCCCCATGGAACCCCTGACCGACAAGCAGATCCGCGCGTCCTTCGTGAACGCCTCGCGCCGGGAGGCGGCCCAGGCCGTGCTGCCCGTGCTCGACGAGCTCGACTGGGACCGCCTCGACTACCTGGGCTGGCGTGACCGCAAGGCGCCGCTCGTCGCGTACGCGGTGGTGCCGGTGGACGGCACACCCGTCGGGGTGCTGCTGCGCTCGACCGACGCCAAGGAGCGCATCCGCCGCCGCGCGGTGTGCGCGTGGTGCGAGGACGTCGTCGTGACCGACGACGTGAGCCTGTACGTGGCCCGACGAGCGGGTGCGGCGGGCCGGCGCGGCAACACGATCGGCACGCTCATCTGCACGCACTTCGCGTGCTCGCGCAACGTGCGGCGTCCGCCGACGCGCACGGAGGCGGGCGACGACGCGCAGGAGCGCCGCGAGCTGATCGTCGCTGCTCGGGTCGCGGGGCTGCGTGAGCGTTCGGCGCGGTTCGTGGCCGAGGTGCGGCGCGACGCGTGACCCGCGCGGCGCCCGGACCGTCCGTCAGCCGGCCCGCTGGTCAGCTGGTCCGCCGGCTCAGGTGGCTGCGAGGTCGCGCGCGCGCAGCAGCACGGCGTCGAGCATGGGCGGGGTGAGCCGGCCGGTGAACGTGTTCTGCTGGCTCACGTGGAAGCACCCGAGCAGCGTGAGCGCCTGCTCGCCACGGGTCACGACGACCTCGCCGCCGTGCGCGAACCGCGGCGCGGGCCGGGGGACGGCCCAGCCGAGGTCGCGCAACGTGTCGAGCAGGGCCGCCCAGCCGAACGCGCCGAGCACCACGACGACGCGCGGGTCGACGGCCGACAGCTCGCGTGCGAGGAACGGTGCGCACGCGCGGCGCTCGTCGGACGTGGGCGCGTTGGCGGGCGGTGCGCAGCGCACGGGTGCGGTGGTCCGCACGCCGGTGAGCCGCAGGCCGTCGTCGGCGCTCACGGACGTGGGCTGGTTCGCCATGCCGACCCGGTGCATCGCGGCGAACAGGAAGTCGCCCGAGCGGTCGCCGGTGAACATGCGGCCGGTGCGGTTGGCGCCGTGCGCGGCGGGTGCGAGGCCGACGACGAGGATGCGGGCGTGCGCGTCGCCGAACCCGGGGACGGGCCGGGCCCAGTACTCCTGGTCGCGGAACGCGGCGCGGCGCTCGCGGCCGACCTGCTCCCGCCACGCCACGAGCCGGGGGCAGCGCCGGCAGACGACCACGTCGGCGTCGAGGTCGGCCAGCGCGGGGGAGCGGGCCGCGTCCGGGTCGCCCGGCGGGACGGGTGGCGCGGTCACCGGAACCGGTCGGGGTCCCCCGCGCCCTCGCGGACGACCTCGGGGGAGTCGGAGGTCCAGTCGACGACGGTGGTGGGCGTGGTGCCGCAGTCGCCCGCGTCGACGACGGCGTCGAGCTCGTGGTCGAGCTCCTCCTTGATCTGCCACCCCTCGGTCATGGGCCAGTCGTGGCCGGGCATGAGCAGGGACGACGACAGGATCGGCTCGCCGAGCGCGCGGACGATCGCCTGCGCGACGGCGTGATCGGGGATGCGCACGCCCACCGACCGCTTCTTGGCGTGCGCGAGGCGGCGGGGACCTCGGGCGTGGCCTGCAGGATGAACGTGTACGGGCCGGGGGTGGCGGCCTTGATCGCGCGGAACGCGCTGTTGGGCAGGTGCACGAGCTGGCCGAGCTGCGCGAAGTCGGCGCACACGAGCGTGAAGTGGTGCTTGTCGTCGAGGTGCCGCAGCCGGCGGATGCGTTCGGCGCCCTGCGCCGAGCCCATCGTCGTGCCGAGCGCGTAGCAGGAGTCCGTGGGGTAGGCGATCACGCCCCCGCCGCGCAGGACGTCGACCGCCTGCGCGACGAGGCGCGGCTGCGGGTCATCGGGGTGCACGTCGAGGTACCGGGCCATGGTGCCCACCGTAGTCCCGGGCGGGATGGCACGCCGGTCGAGCCGGACGGCTGCCGAGGCCCTGACCAGGACCTTCGTCGGACCGGGGGAACCCTGAGCGGCCCGTGGGGTGACTCAGGGGTGCATCCGGGGGAAAACCCCATCGACCGGGGGGCACCCGGGGACGAGGATCGTCGTCGTGACCACTGACATGCTTCCCCCTGACCCCGCCACGGTGATCGCGTCCGCGCGCGGCCTGGTCAAGACGTACGGCCGCGGCGACACCGCGGTGCACGCCCTCGCCGGGATCGACGTCGACTTCGAGCGCGGTCGGCTGACCGCGACGATGGGCCCGTCGGGCTCCGGCAAGTCGACGCTCATGCACTGCATGGCCGGCCTCGACAAGCCCACGGACGGGACCGTGACGGTCGACGGCGAGGCGGTGTCCTCGATGTCGGAGCGGCGCCTGACCAGGCTGCGTCGCGACCGCCTCGGCTTCGTCTTCCAGGCGTTCAACCTGGTCCCGACGCTGACCGCGCTCGAGAACATCGTGCTGCCCCTCGACATCGCCCGCCGCCCGGTGGACCCCGACCACCTCGACGCGGTGGTGCGCGCGGTGGGTCTGCAGGACCGCCTCGGCCACAAGCCCGCCGAGCTGTCGGGCGGTCAGCAGCAGCGGGTGGCGTGCGCGCGTGCGCTCGTGACGCGTCCGGCGGTCGTGTTCGCCGACGAGCCCACGGGCAACCTCGACTCGACGTCCGCGCGTGACGTGCTGGGCTTCCTGCGCCGCAGCGTGGACGACCTGGGCCAGTCGGTCGTCATGGTGACGCACGACCCGGTCGCCGCGTCGTACGCGGACCGTGTGCTGTTCCTCGCCGACGGCCGGATCGTCGACGAGCTGCTGGCGCCCACGCCGGACTCGGTGCTGGAGCGCCTGGGCCGGCTCACGCGTCAGTCCGCGCCCGCCGAGGTGGTGTGATGCTGCGCGTCACGCTGCGCGGGGTCCGGGCGCACGCCGTCCGGTTCCTGCTCTCGGTGCTGGCCGTGGCCCTCGGGGTCGCGTTCGTCGCGGGCACGTTCAGCCTGCGCACGATGATGTCGAGCACCTTCGACGGGATCGTCGAGGCGTCCGCCCCCGCGGACGCGTACGTGCAGGGCGCGACGCAGGTCGCGGGTGGTGAGGCGGGGTTCAGCGTCGGGGAGACGCGCACGCCCGTGCCGCTCGCGCTGGCCGACGAGCTCGCCCAGGTCGACGGGGTGCGCTACGCGCTGCCGGACGTCGCGGGCTCGATCGTGCTGGTCGGTGCGGACGGCACGGCCGTGCAGTCCACGCAGGCGCCGTCGTTCGGCGTCGCGTTCGACGACCGCGACCCGTACCTCGACCTGGTCGCGGGTGCGGTGCCGCAGGGGGCCGACGAGGTCGCGCTCGAGTCGGCGACGCTCGAGTCGTCGGGCCTGGCGATCGGTGACACGACGCGCGTCGTGATCGACGGCGGGGTGCGCGAGGTGACGGTCGTCGGCCAGGTGGACCTGGGCGGTCCCATGGCGGGCGCGACGATCGTGCTGCTCGACCCGGCGACCGCGGAGGCCGCGTACGCGCCGGACGGCACGGTCGCACAGATCGCGCTGCACGCCGAGCCCGGGTACGACGAGGCGGCGCTCACCGCCGCCGTCGCGGACGCGCTGCCCACGCTCGCGGGCGGCGACGACGCGCGGGTCGTGACGGGCACCGAGTTGCGCGACGCGCTGCAGTCGGACATCGACGAGATGCTCGGCTTCGTCACGACGTTCCTGCTGATCTTCGCGGTGATCGCGCTGTTCGTCGGCGCGTTCATCATCGCCAACACGTTCGCGATGTCGGTGCGCCAGCGGGTGCGCGAGTTCGCGCTGCTGCGTGCCGTGGGTGCGTCGCCCGGTCAGGTGTTCACGGTGGTCGTCGGCCAGGCCGCGATCGTCGGCCTCGTCGGGGCGGCGCTCGGTGTGCTCGGCGGGCTGGGTCTGGTCTCGGCGCTGCGCGTGGTGTTCGCGCAGATGGGCATGGACCTCACGGCGGACATCCCGCTGTCCACGTCGAACGTGGTGGGCTGCCTGGTGCTCGGCACCGTGGTGTCCGCGGTCGCGTCGGCGTTCCCGGCCCGCACGGCCGCGCTCGTCGCGCCCGTCGAGGCGATGCGTGGCGACATCACGGTGCACGAGCGCTCGCTGCGCCTGCGCGCCGTGCTCGGTGCGGCGGTCGTCGCCGCGGGTGCCGCGGCGGTCGTCGCCGCGGTGCTGCGGCCCGCGTCGGAGGCGGCCGACGCGCTGCTCGGCACGGGTGCGGCGCTCGTCCTCGTCGGCGTGCTGGTGGCGTCCCCGACGCTCGCCCGCGCGTCGATGCGGGTCCTCGCAGCGCCGTTCGTCGCGCTGCTGCGGCCCGTGGGGCGGCTCGCGCGCGGCAACGTGGTGCGCAACCCGCGCCGCACCGCGAACACGGCCGGTGCGCTGACGATCGGCATGGCGCTCGTGGGTGCCGTGTCGGTGATCGCCGCCTCCGCGCAGGCGTCGCTCGCGAGCGTCGTCGAGAGCTCCACGGACGCGGACCTCGTGCTGCGCTCGGCGACGTACGTGATCCCCGAGGGTGCCGCCGACGACGTCGCGGACCTGCCCGAGGTGGGGCGTACGGCCGTCGTCGCGTTCACCCTCGCCGGTGTCTCGCCGAGCCCGGGCGTCACGCCGACGCCGCAGGACGCGGGCGGCGTGGTCGCGCTCGGGGAGGGCGTGCTCGGCTCGACGCTCAAGGTCGACGTGGCCGCGGGTGACACCGCGGCGCTCGCGGACGACACCGCGCTGCTGAACACGGACTTCGCGGGCGACGACTGGTCGGTGGGCGACACCGTCACGGTGAGCACGGCCGCCGGGTCGCGTGACCTGCGGGTCGGTGCGCTGTTCTCCAGCCAGGTCGTCGGCTCGTCGGTGGTCGTCACGCCGGCCGTGCTCGACGAGCTCGCGCCCGGCGAGGCGCAGCAGATCGACACGGTGTTCGTGGACGCGGCGGCCGGCGTCTCGCCGGACGCGCTGCGTGCCGCGGTGACCGACGCGGTCGCGCCGTACGTCGTGGTGTCCGTGCAAGACCGAGACGAGTTCGTGGACCAGATGGCCGCGCAGGTCGACCAGCTGCTGGTGATCCTGTACGCGCTGCTGGGCCTGTCGCTCGTCATCGCGGTGCTGGGCATCGTGAACACGCTCGCGCTGTCGGTCATCGAGCGGACCCGGGAGATCGGGCTGCTGCGGGCCGTGGGGCTCGGGCGGCTGCAGCTCGCGGGGACGGTGACCGTGGAGTCGGTGCTCACCGCGGTGTTCGGGACGGTCGTCGGCCTCGTCGTCGGCGTCGGGCTCGCTGCCGCGCTGCCCACGGTCTACGCGGAGGACGGGCTCGACCAGCTCGTCGTCCCGTGGGGCGGGCTCGTGACGATGGTCGTGCTGGCCGTGGTCGTGGGGGTCGTCGCGGCGCTGTGGCCCGCGACGCGCGCGGCCCGCATGCGGGCGCTCGAGGCGATCGCCTCCGAGTGACGCACACCGAGCCGGGTCGTGGCGTGCGCAGCGGGCGCCGCGACCCGGCTCGCACCCGCGTGACGGGTGCGGGTTACTCGTCGGACGAGGCCTGCGTGGGTGGTTCGCGGAGCGCCAGCACCTCGGCCTCGCGGTAGCGCCGGTGCCCGCCGAGCGTGCGCACCGCGGAGAGCTTGCCGGCGCGCGCCCACCGCGTCACCGTCTTCGGGTCCACCCGGAAGTAGGACGCCACCTCGGCGGGGGTGAGGAGCGTCTCGGTGTGATCGTCCTGGTGGTGCTGCTGCTGCGGCATGGGTGCCTCCTTGCAACCGTTTCGCGTGGCAACTGGTGCACCACGCTGCCCTGATCGCACGGTTCGTGCACTTCGTGCCCGCCGGGTTCGCCCGAACGTACCAGCGGCCGCCTGCACCGCCCCGGGGCGGTTCGCCGCACCCCGCCCGCGTCAGGCCGTGACCAGGTGGTCCGGGCAGACCTCGTACGTCCCGGGCGCGACGGTGAGCTCGGCACGGCCGCCGGTCAGAGAGCGCAGGTCGAGCACGTACCGCGTGAGCTCGGACTGCGGCACGTCCGCCTCGATCACCACGCGCCCGTCGTCGAGCGTCGTCGTGGTCGTGATGCGGCCGCGCCGGCCGGACAGGTCGCCCATGACGTCGCCCTGCACCGACGGCGGAACGGTCACGCTGACGTGGTCGATCGGCTCGAGGACGACCGTGCCCGCGGCGGCGAGCGCGTCGCGCAGGCCGTTCGCGGCGGCCGTGCGGAACGCCATGTCGGACGAGTCCACCGAGTGCGCCTTGCCGTCGTACACCTCGACGCGCAGGTCCACCACGGGGTAGCCGTGCGGACCGCCGTGCGCCATCGCCTCGACCACCCCGCGCTCCACCGCCGGGAGGTAGTTGCGCGGGATCGCCCCGCCGACCACCGAGTCGACGAACTCGAGGCCGGCACCGTGCGGCGCGGGGGAGACCCGCAGGTGCGCGACGGCGAACTGCCCGTGCCCGCCGGACTGCTTCTTGATCTTGCCCTCGGCCTCGACCGGGCGGCGGATCGTCTCCCGGTACGCCACGGGCACGGGCGACGTCGACACGTGCACGCCGAACACGCGCGCCAGACGCTCGAGCGCGACGGCGAGGTGCGTGTCGCCGAGCCCGCGCAGCACCGTGCGGTCCGACGAGCGGTCGACGAGGAGCGTCGGGTCCTCCGCCACGAGCCGGGTCAGCGCGGCGGACAGGCGGTCGTCGTCGGACTGGGTCACGGGCTCGAGCACGAGCCCGTACACCCCCTGCCGCGGACGCACCGCGGGCGCCGACATCGCGGCGCCCGGTCCGTTGCGGTCGGCCAGCAGCGAGCCGCTGGGCGTCCCGGTGAGCTTCGCCACCGCGACCACGTGGCCCGCCTGCGCCTCCTCGACGGGCAGGTGCTCCTTGCCGCGCAGGCGGAACACCCCGGGGACGCGCTCCTCGGTGCGGGTCGTGGTGTTGACGAGCCTGTCGCCCGCGCGCAGCGTGCCGGACAGCACGCGCAGCAGCGTGACCTGCCCGACGAACGGGTCGGCGACCGTGCGGAACGCGTGCACGAGCACCGGGCCGACCGGGTCGACCTGAACCTCGACGGGCGTGTCGCCCGCGAGCACGTGCGCGGGCCGGTCGCTGGGTGCGGGTCCGAGCTCGCACAGCAGGTCAGCGAGCCGGTCGACGCCCACCTGCGTGACGCCCGAGACGACGAGCACGGGGAACGCCTCGCCGTCGCGCACCTCGTGCGCGAGCGTGCGCTCGAGCTCGTCGGCCGACGGCTCCTCGCCGCTGAGGTATCGCTCGAGCGCGTCGTCGTCGTGTGACACGATCTCCTCGGTGACCTCGTCGTGCAGGCGGTGCTCCTCGTCGGCCACGTCGTCCGGGACGGGACCCGTCGAGTGCCGGCCGTCGGGCGTGTACTCGAGCCCCTCCTGCGCGAGCACGTCCGCGACGCCGTGGAACGCCTGCTCCTCGCCGAGCGGCAGCTCGACGGGCACGAAGCCGTCACCGAACGCCGCGCGCAGGTCCTCCAGCACGTGGTGGAAGTCCGCGCGCGCCTTGTCCTCCTTGGTCACGACGACCATGCGCGGCACGCCCGCGGCCTCGGCGAGCCGCCAGGCGACGTGCGTCCCCGGCTGCACGCCGTCGACCGCGGAGACGACGACGAGCGCGAGGTCCGCGACCGCGAGCGCCGCGTCCACCGCGCCCACGAAGTCCGCCGAGCCGGGGGTGTCGAGGAGCGTCACGTCGTGCAGCGCGCCGTCCGGCGTGGTCCACGTGAACGGCAGCGAGGACAGCGTCAGGGAGATGCCGCGCGCGATCTCCTCGGGCTCGTGGTCGCTGACCGTCGAGCCGTCCTCGACCTTCCCGGGCCTCGGGATCACGCCGGCGCGGTGCAGGAGCGCCTCGGTGAGGGTCGTCTTGCCCGCGCCCGAGGCTCCCACCAGGGCCACGGTGCGGATCCTGGGCGTCGTTGCCTGGTCCATGCTCGTCTCCCCGGCCGCCAGGCGGGTGCGAGGGCGGTTCCCACGGTGATCGTCGGCGACCTGGGCCCACGATAACGACGCACCCCCGGTGCCGTCAGGACGTCGGTCCCTGGGCGCCGGGGGTGCGTGCGTACGGAGTGCGGCGGTCGGTCAGGAGGCCCACAGGACGTCGACGACGAACACCAGCGTCGAGTTCGCGGGGATCTTGCCGTTCTCCTTGTCCCCGTAGCCGAGGTCCGGCGGGACGACGAGCAGCACCTGGTCGCCGACGTGCGTGCCGACGAGGCCCTGGTTCCAGCCGTCGATGACCTGCGCGTTGCCGATCGAGGAGACGGGGAACGGCTGGCCGTTGGCCCAGCTGGAATCGAAGACCGTGCCGTCCCAGAGCGCGCCGTGGTACTGGACGAGGATGTTGTCGCCCTCCTCGACCTCCTTGCCGGTGCCCTTGATGAGGGGCTGCACGACGAGCTCGGTCGGGGCGTCGGCGGTCGCGGCGGTGAGCGTCGGGGCGCCGTCCTCCGCGAGCTCGACGGTCGGCAGGCCCTCGACCGGTGCGACGGCCTCGCCCCGCGCGCGCGAGCCGATCTTCTGCACCGGCTCGAGCACGTACACCTGCGTCACGTCGCCCGAGACGAGCGCGAACACGACCTGCGCGCCGAGCTTCTCGCCGACCAGCACCTCGTCGAGCGCGGGGATGCCGCTGCCGTCCTCGGCGACGCTCCACGTGCCCGTGGCCTTGTCCTGGTAGGTGCTGCCGAGCTTCTCGCCGTCCTCGCCGTTCACGGCGGTCAGCTGGATCTCGAGCGTGTCGCCCGCCGCGATCGCCTCGCCGTCGCCGGGTGTCGCGACGCGTGCGACGGCCGCCGAGACGGAGAACGGCGTGCTGGGCAGGGTGATGGTGGGCTCGCTGCCGGGCTCGCCCTCGACCTCGACCTTCTCGAGCGCGGCGACGTCCTCGGCGGAGGCGGTCGCGGGGGCGGTCGGCGCAGCGGTCGCGTCGGTGTCCGCGGTGGTCGTCGCGGTGGGCGTGGCGTCCGGTCCGTTGTCGTCGTCGCTGCACGCGGCGAGCGTGAGGGCGAGCGACGCCGCGATCGCGGCGGCGGCCAGGCGGCGGTGGGGCGTGCGGCGCACGGTGAGCTCCGGGGGTCGGGGAGCCGCCGCAACGGCGACGACCCACGAACGGTACGCGACTCGGCTGGGAGGTGTCTGGGCGTCCCGCCCCGCAAACGGTTCGTACCGGTCCGCGTGGGTTCAGGTGCGAGTCGTGACCGGGGAGCCGACGAGCGCGCGCTTCGGCAGGCGGCGGTCGAGCAGGATGATGACGAGCCCCAGCGCCGCGAAGCCCACGCCGTACACGAGCACGTTGAGCAGCAGGCCGCCCCACCCGAGCTCGCCGAGGTCGATGAAGCCGTACGGGTAGCCGAGGTCCCACACGGTGCCGCGCACGGTCGTGACCACGACGTACGCGACCAGGTACGTCAGCCACCACCACGCGTACCGCCAGCGCATGCGCCGGTGCGGGTCGAGCAGCAGGAAGTCGAGCACCGCGAGCACGGGGTTGAGCTGGTGCTCGACCTGGCCCGCGGTGAGGCCGAGCGTGAGCGTCGGGGCGTCCGCGGCCTCGGGCTCGAGCACGAACGCCGCGACGAGTCCCGTGATCGCCAGGAAGAGCGTCACGCCGCCCTTGAGCCACCCCGGCGGCTGCGGCGCGCGGCGCAGCGACGCGATCCCCGCCCACGTCATCACGACGGCCAGCAGGAAGCCGGACTGGTTGGTGAAGTACAGCAGGCCGTCGAGCTCACCGTGCAGCCAGATGTCGCGCGTCCCCATGAGCGCGAGGTACACGACGAAGAACCGGAACAGCGCGACGACGACGTCCACGTGACCTCCTGGGCGGCTCCTGGTCGGCGGCGGTCGGCACCGGCGCCGACGCGGACGTCAGCGTGCCACCGCACGCCGGGCGCGCGCACCGCGCCGCGCCGCTCGTCGTGCCCCTGTCGGTGGGGGTTCGTAGGGTTCGGTGCGTTCGTACCGGTGGGCCACGACCTTCAGGAGGACGCATGGCGGCGCTGCGGTTCGGGATCGTCGGGAGCGGCTGGCGTGCCCAGTTCTTCGCGCGGGCGGCGCGCGCGCTGCCGGAGCGGTTCGCCGTCACGGGGGTGGTGACGCGGTCGGCGGAGCGTGGTGCGCAGGTCGAGCGAGAGTGGGGCGTGCCGACGGTGCGCACGGTGGCGGACCTGCTCGCGGCGCCCGACCGGCCCGAGCTCGTCGTCGTGTCCGTGCCCTGGCCCGTGACGCCCGAGGTGACCCGCGAGCTCGTCGCCGCCGGCGTCCCGGTGCTGGCCGAGACGCCGCCCGCACCCGACGTCGCCGGGCTCGAGAGCCTGTGGGCGGACGTCGGGGCGTCGGGGCTGGTGCAGGTCGCCGAGCACAGCCCGTTCATGCCCGCGCACCAGGCTAGGCGCGCGGTCGTCGAGGCCGGGCTGATCGGCGAGCCGACGAGCGTGCAGGTCTCGTCCACGCACCTGTACCACGCGGTCGGCCTGATCCGGTTCCTGCTGGGCGTGGGCCGCGGACCCGCGACGGTGCGGGCGCAGCGCTTCACCGCGCCCCTGCTGGACCCGGTCGCGCGCGACGGCTGGACCGACGCCACGCAGCCAGCACCGGCGGGCACCGTGCTCGCGACGCTCGACCTCGGCGGCGGTCGCAGCGGCCTGTACGACTTCACCGACAACCAGTGGCACAACCCTCTGCGCACCAACCGGGTGGTCGTGCGCGGCTCCCACGGGGAGGTCGTCGACGCCGCCGTCACGTGGTGGGGTGGCGACCGGACCGTCCTGACCAGCCGCGTCGACCGGCGCACGAGCGGCGTCGAGCAGGACCTCGACGGCTTCGACCTGACGCACCTGAGCCTGGGGGAGCGCGTGCTGTACCGGAACCCGTTCGTCGGGACGCGGTTCGCCGACGACGAGCTCGCGGTCGCCCACCTGCTCGCGGCGTGCGCGTCGTGGCTGCACGACGACGGCCCGCAGCCCTACCCGCTCGCGGACGGCATCCACGACCACCGGCTCGGCCTGGCGATCGGCGAGGCCGCCGAGACCGGCCAGGCCGTCACGCTCCCGGTGCCGCCCTGGGCCTGAACGTCCGGATGCGCGATCCGCGAGCCGGTGCGAGCGTCGAGGGAGGGCCGGTCGTCGGGCGACGACCGCGACCTGCCGGGAGGTGCGATGGCTGTCACCGCGTTCGGGGATCTTCCCCTGGCCGACCGCGACCGTGAGTGGGACGGCGCGGCCGCCGAGAAGCGGGTGCGGGAGTGGGCGAAGGCCCAGGACGGGCCGAACGAGCGGTACCGCGACGCGCACGTCTGGTACGACGCGGACTCGAAGGAGAACTTCACCGCTTACAAGCTGCTCATCGCGGACGTCGTGGACGGACGGCTCAGGGCGGTGCCGCGTGGCGTGTTCGCAGCGGCGGCCGTGATGCAGGGATCACGCGGCGGCGTGGACGTCCCCGCCACGGACGTCGACCGCATCAAGAGCCACCTGGCCGAGTACTACGCGAAGCTCGACGAGACCCCGCCCTGGGAGTCCTGACCGGAGCAGGCGTCGGGGCGGCTGCCCGGACCTGCGGATTCGGCTCTGCGAACTCGGCCCCGAGTCCGTGATGTCCGTATCCCGCCTGCCACCATGGAGGCCGTGACCTCCCCGACTGCCCCCACCCGTGCCCAGGTCCGCAGGTGGCGCCAGTACCTCGCGGACGAGCGCGCCGAGGCCGCCGCGTACCGCGACCTGGCGTCCCGCCGCACCGGCGAGGAGCGCGAGATCCTGCTCGCGCTCGCCGAGGCCGAGCGCCGCCACGAGCAGCACTGGCTCGACCTGCTGGGTGACGAGGTCGGCAAGCCGCTGCGCGGCGACTGGCGCACGCGTGTGCTCGGTTGGCTGGCGCGCCGGTTCGGGTCCGTGTTCGTCCTGGCGCTCGCGCAGCGGGCGGAGGCGCGCTCGTCGTACGACGACGACGCGGACGCGACCGCGCAGATGGCCGCCGACGAGCGCATCCACGAGGAGGTCGTGCGCGGGCTCGCGATGCGGGGGCGCAACCGCATGTCCGGCACGTTCCGCGCCGCGGTGTTCGGCGCGAACGACGGGCTGGTGTCGAACCTCGCGCTCGTCATGGGCATCGGCGCGTCGGGTGTCTCGCAGCAGACCGTGCTGCTGTCCGGACTCGCCGGACTGCTGTCCGGCGCGCTGTCGATGGGGGCGGGCGAGTACGTCTCGGTGCGCTCGCAGCGCGAGCTGCTGGAGGCGTCGCGGCCCGGCCCGCACGCGCGCGCGGCGCTGCCGCACCTCGACGTCGACGCCAACGAGCTCGCGCTCGTCTACCGCGCACGCGGCATGGCCCCGCAGGACGCCGACGCCCACGCACGGCAGGTGCTCGGCTCGCTCGAGGCGTCGGGCGCCGCACTCGTCGTGCCGGTCGACCCGGATGGTCCCGAGGGTGCCGCCGGGCCCGAGGACGCGACGGCGGGTGCGCCCGAGGTCGACGAGCACGAGACCGTCGGCACCGCGGTCGGTGCCGCGCTCGCGAGCTTCTGCTTCTTCGCGTCGGGCGCCGCGGTGCCCGTGGTGCCGTACCTGCTGCGTGCCGAGGGGTGGCACGCGGTCGCGTGGTCCGCGGGGCTCGTCGGGATCGCGCTGCTGGTCACGGGTGCGGTGGTCGGGCTGCTGTCCGGCACGTCGCCCGCGCGGCGCGCGCTGCGCCAGCTCGCGATCGGGTGGGGCGCCGCGGCGGTCACGTACCTGCTCGGTCTCGCGTTCGGCACCACCGTCGGGTGATGTGTGACGGACACCGTCTTGTTTGGTAAGGCTTGCCTGCCTACAGTGGCGGCGTGACCGTGACCCAGACCGAGGCGCCCGCCGCCGCCCCGTTCCGCACGTTCCACGTCCGGGTCCGGGCCATCGAGCGTGTCTGCCCCAGCCTGCTGCGCGTGACGTTCACCGGCGAGGACCTGCACAAGTTCGCCGACAACGGCTTCGACCAGCGCATCAAGTTCTTCCTGCCGCTCGACTGCGGCTACGAGGGCCTGCTCGACCTCACCCAGAGCGGCGACTGGTACGGCCACTGGCGCGCGCTGCCCGACGACCAGCGCCACCCCATCCGCACCTACACCGCGCGCGGCGTCCGCCAGGACGTGCGCGAGCTCGACGTCGACATCGTCCTGCACGGCGACGCCGGCCCCGCGTCCCGCTGGGCCACCAGCGCACAGGTCGGCGACGAGCTCGTCGTGCTCGGTCCCAACGCGGACGCGACGGGCCCCCACGGCGGCGTCGACTTCGTCCCGCCCCTGCACACCGAGGCGTTCCTCATCGCGGGCGACGAGACCGCCCTGCCCGCCATCGCGAACATCCTCGAGCGCCTGCCCCGCGACGCCCGCGGCGAGGCCCTCGTCGAGATGCCCCTGTCCGCGGACCGGGTCCACATCGACGCGCCCGCCGGCGTGACGATCCACTGGCTCGGCCGCGACGGCGCACCGCACGGCGCGCTGCTCGACCCGGCCGTGCGCGAGGCCGCCGCGCGCGTCCTGCCGCGCGGTTCCGCGACCGAGCTCGACGCCGTCCCGTGGGCGTACGACACCGACGACATGCTGTGGGAGGTGCCCGTCGACCCCGCGACCGGCGCCCCCATGCGCCAGGACTCCCCGGTCTACGCGTGGCTCGCGGGCGAGTCCGCCGTGATCCGCGGGCTGCGCCGCCACCTCGTCACCGAGCTGGGCATCGACCGCAAGTCGGTGGCGTTCATGGGCTACTGGCGCCACGGCAAGTCCGAGGCCAGCTGACCCATGCCGCCGATCCGCAACGGCGAGATTTCGCCCTTAACTTGAGATTCGTGAGAAGTCTGTCGCCCACGAGTGCCAAGTTGAGACGTTCCTGACCCCTACTGCTTCGTGGTGTCGAGTTGCGATGGCGCTGCCCATGACGCGCCTGGCCGGGATCAAAGGCAACCGCCGCGGCGCGCCGCCGCGTCGCGCCGCCGCCGCGGCCAGTCAGCTCAGGTCGCGGGCCAGCCGCTGGATCGGGTGCAGCCCGGCGCCGAACCTGGCGATGGCTTCACGGTTAGCAGCAAGTTCGCCGTACGGCAGGTAACGCAGGTGAAGATCGGCAACCGGGCTGAAGGCCGGTCTCCTGAGCTGGGCGCGCACCTCGTGCTCGCGCTCGTCGGGTGCCACCAGGTACAGCCCTGTGACCACGCGCCCGTCACCGGACAGTGCGAGGTCGAGCATGCGGACGATGCCCGAGTAGATGGACGTCGTGTGCTCGACCTCGAACGCCGCCACCACCGAGCCTTCGCCGTCGAGCCACAGCGCGTCGATGAGCCGGATAGCGTCGCCCGCCGGGCCGGCCACGAGGGCATCGGGCAGCGCTGCCAGACACCCGTCGGCCAGCCGGCCGCCGGCGTAGGGCCGGCTCCGGTCGTTGCTCGCGATCCACACGTCGAACCCCAACGCATGCCCGAGGTCACGCAGCCACCCCTGCACCTCGGTGTGGGTGGTGTCCTGCCGGGTCGCTGCGGTGAGCGCGGAGTCCTCGCTGAGTGAGCCGACGCGCTGCAGCTGCTCGCGCCACGCGGTCAGCGCTGCGGTGGCGTCCTGCCCGGGGAGCGGTGAGGCGGTGATGCGGCCGGCGCCGATGTCGAAGAGCAACCCAGCGACCGCCCCGAGGTCGTTGGACAAGAGGTCGCGCAGCTGCTCGTTGAGCTCGAGGATCCCCGCCCTCATGGCGAGGAAGTCGTCCCAACGTCCGAGCCGGACGCGCGCTCCGGTTAGCGCGTTGTAGCCGCGGACGATCGCCGTGTTGAACGGTGGGACGATCGTGGGGTGCAGGAAGTACAGCAGGTTCGCCGCTGCGGGACCCAGACCGCGGATTCCCCGGCCTGCGAAGGCACCGATCGCGGCTAGGACCTGCGCCTCGGTGGTGCAGCATCGGCAGGTCTCGAGGAGGCGACCGAAGGCGAGCTGGTTGTCACGGTCCTCGTAGATGTCGGGGATGCGGAGCTTCGGCTTCCAGTGGAACGGATGATCGGCCCCCTTGAACAGCTGCCGCTGCTCCGCGATGCCGCGAACGACCGTCTCGAGTGACGACTCCTTGTAGGAGTTCCCGAACGTGCCCGCCTCGATGTCTGCGCTGACCCGCTCGATGCCGCGGCGGAGCGACCGGAAGTTCTTGACTCGCTCCGGCCACAGGAACCAGGTCCGGTAGGTGCTGGCCGGATCCTCTCGCCACGCCGTGACGAGGTCCCGCGTCGCGGCCCAGTCGAGGGACAGTGTCGTAGCGGTCATGGCGGCGTCACTGGACCGGCTCATGCCGGCCATTATCCGAGTGCAGGCGATCCTCAGAAGGGGACCAACGAACTGAGTCGGCGGACGGCGGTCGGGCTCCGTGTTCCGCCTCATCTGCGCCCGAGGGCCGTGGCCAGCATCTCTTCGCGCGGCACGACCTTGATCCGCTCACGACTGTGCGGCTCGCCGAGCTGCTGCTCGTGCGCGTCGAGCAACTCCCGGCCGGACCGGTCGACGACTTCGACGCCGCGCTGCTCGAGGAAGTCCAGCACCGCCTGCGGGTCGCGCTCGGTCGTTCGGCACCGGACGCTTGACCCCGACCCACTTCCGGACGAAGTCCGAAATGGCCCCGAACGGGCAGACGGCGACGAGGACACACCGTGACGGCATCTGTCCAGCGCGAGAGCCCGATGCCCGAGTTGAGAGCCCTGGGCCGTGTCGGCGACTTCGCGTCTTTCCAGCGTTCAGCCGAGACGGCGGCGCCCGGCACGTCGTGATGCTGGACATAGACCTGCTGGCCAATGGTCAGGACGTGCCAGCTTCTTTCATCGCCTCGACAGCGCTCTTGTACTCCCAGTGCCACGGTTCGTAGTAGCCCGAACCGCCCTTGCGGGCCCACTCAGGGTTCTCCCACCCGAAGGTGGCGGCATTCGCCCACAGCCAGTCGCCACGTTCTCCCGCATAGGTTTCACTGCAGAAGTCGACGGCCAAGCCCCAACCGTGGTTCGACAGCCCTGCAGGAGCCGCGATTCCGCCCTTCTTTCTGCGGAGCGCAGCCTGTTCCTCGTACGAGCGGTACCCGGACGACAGGCACATGGGCTCGCCGAACCGTGCGACATAGAAGGCGTTCAGGGAGAACAGCGACTCGGCCGCGTCAGCTCTGTCTCGGTACGGCCGCTGCCACAGGTCACACAGCTCAGAATCGGGCACCCGTCCGTTCGTGCCGGGGTTCGTGACGACTCCGTCGCAGTCGGGCGTGGCGTCTGCCTGGCTCTCTAGCCGACTTGCCGACCGCGACGCCTGTTCTTGTCGAACCACCCGTTCAGCGGCACCTTGCGCGACCAGTGATGGTGGAGGGGTCAGGTCGGTTGCCGTGGCAGTCAGCGCCTCGACGGTCGACGGGCCAGCGTCCGCCGTCCACGCGGGTGTGGACGCGGGACTCCGGTCAGCGAGCGTGAACGCGGTCGTCGCGAGGACCATCGCGATGAGCGTCGTGATGCGAACGGGCCACACACGGAGTCGGTAGCGGGCGCTGTTGCCCGAAGCGGTCCGAGGGGTTCGACGGCCAGTTTGTCGGCGCGGCGGAGATGCCTCTGCGGCGTGACGTCCCATGTTCTCTCTCCGGTGAGCGCCCGCGGCGCGGTGGCGCGACCAAGTGGCGATGGCGGCTCGGTACCCGGTCAGTCCCTTCTGCTCGAGCAGCGCGTCAGCTCATGTCGTGCTTGACGGCGCGCGGGGTGGATGCGCTGGTGAACACACCGCAGCCTCCGGACGCGGTGAGGAGTCCGGCGGTCTGCCGTCAGCCTGACGTAGCGACGATCAACGTCTGACGCCGGAACAATGGAGGTTCGCTTGACTTCGGGCGCCTGGCGGCGGGGCTGTTCGGTACCGCGTCTCAGTGGTGCTGGTCATGGTCGGCGGGGGCGCTCGGCGTCACCTCGGACGGGACCCCGTCGCCGCTGATCATCGGGCCGATCACGGTCGTCGAGACGACGAAGGCTGCCGCGAAGGCGAGCAGCGCCAGCCCGGGGGCCCACCAGGTTCCCGAACGTCGGCGCAACCGAACGAGCATCGGAAGGGCAGCGATGAGCCCTACGAGTCCGAACAGTGCCTGCCCGCCGACACCGGCGACGAGGGCGGTACCGACGAGCGGACCGATGTGGTGCAACACGTGCGGCGCGAGGCCGACGACCGTGCCTGTGGCCGCGGTGATGGCGGACCCGACTGTCCTCAGCGGTCGGCGTCGCGCGGCCACGACGTGACCGCCGGCGACTGTGAGCTCGGGTGCGTGCTGCACGTCAGTCATGACGACATCGTGCGCGTTGGACTGTTGCTGTCTGATCGAGGCCGGATGAAGATCCCGCGAAGCGGACGGCTGGGGAGCGTCGTGGTGTCGCTCGTCGACGCGCCCACTCAGAGCAACAGGTCGACGAGGAGCTGCTGGCGGACGCCGAGGGCGAGAGCGGCGAGGACGCCGAGCGCGCATGCGAGCCGGGTCGTTCGACGGGAGACCACGAGATCGACGACGAGCCAACGGTGGGCTGCGAACCCAAGCGTTGCGCGGAGTGCCACGGCCGCCGCCCCGATGACGGCAAGCGGCCCCAGGGGGTTGTAGAGCCACGCCTTCGACCACTGACCGGTCACCGCGAAGTGGGCCGCACGCGTTCCCCCGCACAGGGGATCCATGATTCCGAGACGGTGCAAGGGCCCGTGCAGATCCACTGGTGGAAGCCCCCAGAGTGCGAGCGCCCCTGCGGCCACCGCCCCCATGACTGCGAGCCATGTCAGGTGGGGGTACGGGTCCGTTCCGACCCACCTGAGGGACGCTCGCCGCTGTCTTGTGCGCCGCGCGAGCGGCCGACGGTCCGGGACATCGTTGCTGTCCGCCCGGCCCGACGGGCATCGTCGGCGTCCCTGCCCGGCGCGCACCAGTCGGCGCCGGGCAGGTGGACCGTCGTCTCCAGACGCCTGCGTCATGTCGTCCTCGAGGCGCGGCTCGTGCGGTCAGTGCGTGGTAGCCGGGTGCCCGTACCGGTGAGGGTCGGCGTCGAAGGCGGCGGCGCAGCCCGGGCTGCAGAAGTAGAACGTGACGCCGTCGTGCTCCCTCGTGGCAGCCGCACTGCTCGGGTCGACGCTCATGCCACAGACCGGGTCGATCGACGCCGAGGACGAGTGCCGGTGGTGCTCGTGGTGGGACATGGTGTTCTCCGCTTCTTCGTGGTCGTTTCCGAGCTCGACCACCGGTTCGGTGGTCAGGACAAGGGGAGCCGCCGACGTCGTCGGGGCAGCAGGGGTGAAGCCGCGCAGCCGGTTGGCGTTGGCGACCACCGACAGCGACGACAGCGCCATCGCGAGAGCCGCGAGCATCGGGCTGAGCAACAGCCCGAACGCGGGGTACAGCACGCCGGCGGCGATCGGAATGCCGATCGCGTTGTACCCGAACGCGAACACGAGGTTCTGGCGGATGTTGCGCATCGTCGCCCGCGACAGGTCGATCGCGGTCACCAGACCGCCGAGGTTCCCCGAGATCAAGGTGATGTCGGAGGACTCGATGGCCACGTCAGTCCCGGTGCCGATCGCCGAACCCACGTCGGCCTGTGCCAGGGCGGGCGCGTCGTTGATGCCGTCGCCGACCATGCCGACGACCCGGCCTTCGGCCTGCAGTCGTCTGACCTCGCGGGCCTTGTGTTCCGGCATCACCTCGGCGACCACTCTGGCGATCCCGACCTGACGGGCGATCGTGCGGGCCGTCTCCCGGTTGTCCCCGGTCATCATCACGACGTCGATACCGCGGGCGGTCAGGTCGGCGACGGCGGCGGCTGAGCCGTCCTTGAGTGTGTCAGCCACGCCGATCACGCCCGCGGCTCGCCCGTTGACGGCGACGAGCATCGGTGTCTTGCCGTCGGCGGCGAGCCGGTCCCGGTCCCCAGCGAGCTGCTCGGGATCTGCACCGTGTTCCGTGAGCAGCCGGGGGTTGCCGACCACGACCTGCGTGCCCTCGACGTGTGCGAGCACGCCCTGGCCGGTGACCGACTCGAACATCGCCGCGGTCGGCACCTGCAGGCCGCGCTCTGTCGCGCCGGTCACGATGGCGAGGGCAAGTGGGTGCTCTGAGTCGCGTTCGGCCGCGGCGACCAGCGTCAGCAGTTCGTCGGCGTCGAACCCGGGCGCGGGCAGCACGTCGGTGAGAGCCGGCCTGCCCTGCGTGATCGTGCCGGTCTTGTCGAGCACGACGGTGTCGAGCCGATGTGCGGTCTCGAGCGCCTCCGCAGAGCGGATCAGGACTCCCGCCGTCGCGCCCTTCCCGGTTCCGACAGTGATCGACAACGGCGTCGCCAGACCCAAGGCGCACGGGCACGCGATGATCAGGACGGAAACCGCGGCCACCAGGGCATACACACCCGCGGGCGGCGGGCCCACGAGCCACCACACGACGAACGTCCACAGCGCGATCGCGATCACGGCCGGCACGAAGTAGCTGGACACCTTGTCCGCGAGCCTCTGGATGGGCGCCTTGGAGCCCTGAGCCTCGCGAACGAGGGCGATGATCTGGGCGAGCATCGTGTCCGCGCCAACCTTGGTCGCGGCATAGCGGAACGAGCCGGTCTGGTTGATCGTCGCGCCGATGACGGTGTCGCCGAGCCGCTTGGCGACGGGGATCGGCTCGCCAGTGACCATCGACTCGTCCACGAGGGACGCGCCCGCGATCACCTGTCCGTCGACCGGGAGCTTCTCGCCCGGTCGGATCACCACGGTGTCGCCGACGACAACGGTGTCCACGTCGACGTCGACCTCCACGCCTCCCCGCACGACGCGAGCAGTTCGTGGCTGCAGGCCGATCAGGGCTCGGATAGCCTCACCGGTGCCGGCCTTGGCCTTCGTCTCGAGCAACCGCCCCAGCAGGATCAGGGTGAGGATGACGCCGACCGCCTCGTAGTACACCTCGCGGTTGTCGGCGGGCAGCAGCCCGGGTGCGACAGTGGCGACAAGACTGAACCCGAATGCGGCGATCGTGCCGAGCGTGATCAGCGAGTTCATCTCCGCGGTCCGGTGGGACAGCGCGAGCCAGCCGGTGCGATGGATCGGCCAGCCCGTGTAGACCATCACGGGTGTGATCAGAAGCAGCTGGAACCACGGTTCCAGAAGCACGCCCGGTACCCAGGTGGCGGCGAGCAGGGTCTCGGCCATCACGGCGACGAGTACCGGGAGCGTGAGGACGGCGCCGACGATCACCCTGCGGCGCAGGTCGGCGATCTCGGCGGAACGCTCCGCGGCCTCCACATCGGCCGCTTCGCCTGAGGGCTGCGCGCGTGGCACGGCAGGGCTCGACGCCTCAGGGTCCCCGTGGTTGTGGTGGGCGTCGTGGCTCGGCTGCGACGCCGCCGTACCGCGGTCGGAGTCGTCGACTGCGACCGAGCCACGTCCGCGTGCAGACGGCACGACCTTGAGCGTGCCGTGAAGCATGTTCATCCCACAGGCAAACCCGAACTCACCGGCCTGCTGCGGGGTGAAGTTCACGGCGGTGGTCGCGTACGCGGGCAGGGTCTGGTTCACCTTGAAGTCGGGGAACACCACGCGCGACGAGCAGTCGCCGGCCTCCTGGCGGTCGAAGAGCAGCCGCACGGGCATGCCTTGTTCGACCTCGATGATGTTCGGGCTGTACCCGCCCTTGACTGCGACGGTGAGCACCTGCACGCCGTTCTCGACGCCGGCGCGAGCCGATGCGCGAGGTCCGAAGAAGTACCAGCCCAGTGCCGCCGTCAGTGTGACCGCTACCGCAATGACCACAACGTCCATGACGCTCGGACCTCCCACTCCATCGTCTGCCGATAGCTGCCGTCGGGGCCGGTGCCGCCATTGAGCCGGCGATCTGCGCCCTGACTTGCCTCAACCAGATACCCCCTAGGGGTATTCCAACGGCCGACGGAAGCCCGGAGATCGAGCCGGGCATCCGTCGGCCGGAAGGTGTCAGTCGATGCGTTCGTGGTTCTCGCGAGTCAACGAAGCGCTCGGCCCGGACGCGGCAACGGCGCCGTGATCCGGCCCATGGGACTCCGTGTCGGTCTTCTGCGTCGGCACGTGCGTCGGGCCGTGCTGGTGGCCGCCGCTCTGGGTGTGGCCGCCCATGGCCTTCATCATGAACAGCATGCCGACGGGGCAGGCCAGGGCCACCGCGAGGGGCAGCGCGCGGCTGATGTCCACCTGGAAGATCACCAGGGCCGCGAGAATCGCGCCGCCGGCGATGAGCATGTGCTTGAGGTGGTGCTTCATCGAAGTCCTTCCGTCCTGATCTGCGAGTGGTTCCCGAGCAGGTCGCGCATCCGCTGATAGCTGTCCATGTCGATCTCCCCCGAGGCGAGGCGGGCATCGAGGATCGCGTGCGCATCGCGGTCCCGCTGCGCGGGGAACAGCCGGCACACGGTCCAGATCGCCAGTCCGGCGACGGCGGCCCAGCCGGCGATCATCACGACCCAGCTTGCGGCGCTCATCTGGCTGCACCACAGACCCATCGCGCGCCCTCCTCGCCTCGGGTTGGCGGCATCGGGGACCGCCTACAACCACGGTCGGTCAGGCGAGTCAACTTCTGGGTCGCGAACGATGAAGCCTCTCTGAAGATCGGCAGCAGGTGACGACGAACGCCGAATCTCGGCCCGAGCGCGCCAGGTGCGCGCGACCCCGCCCGTCCACCGCCATCGAGCCGCCAACGACAGAGGCGCGCCAATCTCCATCGGATCTTCATCGCGGCACGGACGACATCGGAACGAATCGCAAATATCCTGACGATACCCCCTAGGGGTATATGCCGGGTGTCCGCACGATTGCCCGGCGATGACCGCGGCCGTCGACGGAGGGAGCCCGAGATGTCCGTCCCGCTGACGGGTCCCGTTACCCCCGATCGCTCCCGGCACGACCGGGACGAGCACGTTGCGCGTGCCCGCCCGACGTCCCGAGCGCGCACCCACGGCCACCGAGGATCACCCGTTCCCGTCGCCAGCCGGTTCCTCGCCCTCCGTCCGGCGCGCACTGCCGCGGGGCCGCGGGCATCGGTCTCGCCCTGATGCTCATGCTGCTGCTGGCCGGGCTCTGGGCGGGCGTCCAGGAACGCGTGACCACCTACGAGGACCACCTCGCCGTCGACCTGGTTGTGCTGCTCACCGGCAGCCGCCACCTGTTCGCCGATCCAGGTCTGCTCCGGACCCCGACGGTTGACGCCATCGCGCGGACGCCCGGCGTCGCACAGACCGCACGCCTACGCACGCTCTACGAGATCCTCGAGCTGCCGCACGGGAAGGCCGCCGTCGCGGCGGTCGCGTACGAGCCCGCCAGTGGCCTCGGCGGTCCGTGGGACCTCGCCGGCGGCCGCAGCCCCGCGACGGGTAACGAGATCGCGGTCGACGCCCTCTGGGCCGCGCAGCACGAGGTCGCGATCGGCGACCGGCTGCCGGTCCTCGGACACCCGATGCGAGTGGTCGGACTGACAGACGACACCGACTTGTTCATGACGCCACTGGTCTTCACCACCATGACCGGGATGGATCAGATGCTGCGGGCCACCGGTTCCACGGGCGCGGTGCTCGTGACCACAGCAGACCCTCAGGGTGTGGCAGCACGGCTCGAGGGCGCCGGCTACACCGTCCGCAGTCCGGCCCAGCTGCACGAGACGTCGCTGCGGCTCGCCACGGACATCTACGGGCCTCCCATGCGGCTCATGGTCGGGGTCGCCTTCGCGGCCGGCACCCTTGTCGTGACGCTCGTGGCCTACACCCGGATCAGCGAGCAGCAGCGCGACCTCGGAGTCCTCAAGGCGCTCGGAGCGACGCCGGGACGTCTGCGCAGGATCGCCGTCACGGAGACGATGGCACTGACAGCGCTGGGCACCTTGGCAGCGATCGTCCTGCTGGTCGTCGCTCGCGAACTCCTTGCGTGGTGGCGGCCCTCGTTCCCGGTCGTGCTGACCACACGCACGATCACGCGAACCGCATCGGCGGCCGTTGGGATGGCACTGCTCGCCGCGTGGCTGCCGGCTCGCCGTCTCGGCCGGCTCGACGCTGCCTCCGCGTTCAGGAGCGGACGATGACCACGGACACGGTGCGCCGACCCCGCTCCACGCATCAGGCCCACCCGACACGGGCCGTGCCGCTGGGACGTCGCTTCCTCTTCGCCGACCGGCGCCGTGCCGCATTGACCGTCCTCGGCGTCGCGGCCTCGCTGCTCCTGGTCCTCCTGCTGGACGGCATATTTGCCGGGGCTGTGGACCGGGTCACCTACTACATCCGGACCTCGCCGGCAGACGTCTTCGTCGCCCAATCCGGGGTACGCACGATGCATATGTCCGCATCCGTACTCCCGGCCGACACCCCCGACCGCGTCGCCGACGTGCCTGGTGTCGCCTGGGCCGCGCCGATCGCGTTCGCCTCCGGCACGGTCGCCGGGCCACGGGGGCGAGAGCTCTCGTACCTGATCGGTTACGACACCGGCACCGGCCGGGGAGGACCCGCTCGCCTTGTCGACGGGCGGGCGCCGGGCGCCGGCGAAGCCGTCATGGACGAGCAGGCCTCGGATCGGCTCGGCGTCGGGGTAGGCGACCTGCTGACGGCCATGGGGGCGTCGCTGCGCGTCGTCGAGCTCTCGACCGGAGGAAGCAGCATCACCAACACCACCGTGTTCGTCGACCTCGCCGAGTTCGGCCGGATCCGCGGCGACCGTGTGTCCTACGTGCTCGCCGGCCTTGACACGGGCGTCGATCCGAGCGCCGGGGCACATCGGATCGGGGCCACAGTCGGCGGGGTGACGGTGCAGACCCGGCAGCAGTTCGCCGACTCGGAGGCGCGTGTCGTCCGGGACATGAGCGCCGACCTCCTGCGCCTGATGTCCACCATCGGGCTCGTCATCGCACTGGCCGTGATCGCGCTCGGTCTGATGAGCGCCACACTGAACCGACTCCGCGACTTCGCCGTGCTCAAGGCTCTTGGCGGTCGCACGCCGCACCTTGCCGGTGTCGTGACATTCCAGGTCGTGCTGACCGTCGTCCTTGCCTCGGTCGTCGCCTCCGCGGCAGCGCTGGCGGTGGCATGGCTGGTGCTGCTCGTGGAGCCGTCGGTCGAGATCTCGGTCACCGCTTCGGCGGTGACACAGACCACGGCACGAGCGCTCGTGGTCGGCGTGCTCGGTGGCCTGTGGCCGCTCCGCCGTATCGCCGTGCTCGACGCGGCGTCCGCATTCCGGAGGTCTCGATGAACAGCAACGTCGGCATCGCGTCCGCGCCAGAGCCGCTCCCCGGCCCGGCAGTGCCGCCCGCCGGCGACGACACGCGCCCGGGTGCATCCGCAGGGGCGCGGGTGCTCACCGCTCGAGGGTTGTCCAAGAGCTACGGCTCGGGCGTGGTCGCCGTCGACGCCGTCCGTGCGATCGACCTCGACGTGGACGCCGGTGAGGTCCTGCTCGTGATGGGTCCGTCCGGGTCGGGGAAGACGACGCTGCTGCTGATGCTCGGCGCCCTCCTCCGACCGACGTCGGGCTCGATCGCCGTCACGAGCAGCGACGGCCACAGCGTGGACGTCGCATCTGCACCCGAGAAGCAGCTCCCGGCGCTGCGGGCTCGCACCTTCGGGTTCGTCTTCCAGGACTACGCCCTACTCGACGCGCTGACGGCGGCCGAGAACATCACCGTCGCCGCCAACCTCGCGGGCTCGACCGGGACCCTCGCCCACCGGCGCGCCCGCGAACTGCTCGACCGTGTCGGCCTCACGCACCGGTCGACCGCACGACCGAGTCAGATGTCCGGCGGCGAGCAGCAGCGGGTCGCCGTGGCGCGCACGCTGGCCAACGACCCGCCCGTCCTGCTCGCCGACGAGCCGACCGCCAATCTCGACGCGTCCCGCGGCCGCGACCTGGCCCGCCTTCTGCGCAGGCTCGCAGACGAGGATCGCCGCGCCATCGTGATCGTGAGCCACGACGACCGACTCCGCGAGATCGCCGACCGCGTGCTCTGGTTGGAGGACGGCGAGTTCCGCCAGATCGCCGCGATGGTGATGGACCCGGTGTGCCGCATGCAGGTCGAGCAGACCGGCCCAAGTGCGACCTGGAGCGGCGATCAGTGGTGGTTCTGCTCCGACGCATGCCGGCGCGAGTTCCTCACCGAGCCCGAGCTGTTCGTCGCTCGCGGATCGCCCGGGCAACGGATCGCGAGCGATGAAGCTTCGCGGTGACGTTGGGTCTCAGACGGCAAGGTCGACGACGAACGACGCGCCACGGCCCGGGCCGGCGCTGAGCGCCGAGATCGAGCCGTCGTGCGCCTCCACGAGGGCCTTGGCGATCGCCAGGCCGATCCCCGAGCCGCCGTGCCCGCGGTCGCGGGCCGCGTCCGCCCGGTAGAAGCGCTCGAACACGTGCGGCAGGTGCTCGGCGGCGATGCCCTCGCCCGTGTCGGTCACGGTGAACCGCACGCCGACGTCGGTGCGTTGCGCCGCGAGGGAGACAGTCCCGCCCGGCGGGGTGTGGCGGATCGCATTGTCGAGCAGGTTGCCCAGCACCTGCCCGAGCCGGTCGACGTCGACCCACAGCTCGGGGAGGTCCGGCTCCGGCATCGCGACGAGTTCAAGACCGGCGTCGTCGGCGCGCGTGCGCGCCGCGGCGACCGCGCGTTCGACCAGTGCGTCGGGTGTGATCTCGCGCGGCTCCAGGCGGAGCGCACCGCTCTCGGCCTGGGTGACCGCCGCCAGGTCCGTGGACAACCTGGTCAGCCGGGCGGCTTGTGCGTGCAGCACCTCGACGGTCCGCGGGCCCAGCTCTTCGACGCCATCCTCGATGGCGTCGATGTACGCGGTGATGGTGGCCACCGGCGTGCGCAGCTCGTGCGCCACGTCAGACATCAAACGGCGGCGCAACGCTTCGTCGCGCTCGAGCCGGCCGGCCATGGCGTTGAACGCGTCGGCTAGGTCGTCGAACTCGACCCCGACGTGCGGTTGCTCGAGGCGTATGTCGAACCGGCCGGCGGCGACCTGTCCGGCGGCAGCGGACAGGCTGCCCAAGGACGCGCCGATGCGTCGTGCGAGCACCACGGAGGCGAAGAGCGCGGTGAGCAGCGAAACGGTCAGCGCGACCGCGACGGTGACCGTGCTGGCCGCGCCGAACGCCTTCTCGGCGTGCTCGATCGCGTCGCCTGGCGAGTTCGCGGCCGCTTCCATGTGGTGTTGGAAGAGGCCGGGGCCGACCGCGCCGGCCACGAGCCAGGCCGCCGCCGCAGCCGAGACGAGCACGAGTGCCATCGCGACCATGAGCCGCGCGGCGATGCCACCCCGCGCGGGGCCCTTCTCGCTCACTCGCCGGACCCCATGCGGTACCCGACACCGCGCACGGTGCGCACGAACCGTTGCTGGCTCGCCGTGTCACCGAGCTTGCGACGAACGTGCAGGAGGTGGACGTCCACCAGGTGCTCGTCGCCCACATACCCGTCGCCCCACACCGCCGTGATGAGCGCCTGGCGGCTGAACACCCGCTGCGGGGCGGCGGCCAACGCGGACAGCAGGTCGAACTCGGTGCGGGTCAACGGGACCGGCTCGCCGTCGAGGCGCACCTCGCGAGCGTCAGGGCTGATGCTCAACGCCCCCACAGTCATCACGGTGGCTGGAGCGGCGGCTGCCTCGGTATGCAGGCCTCGAGGCCGTCGCAGCAGCGCTGCGATGCGCGCGACAAGCTCGCGGGGCCGGAACGGCTTGGTCATGTAGTCGTCGGCACCGACCGACAGCCCGATCAATGTGTCGACCTCGTCGGCGCGCGCGGTCAGCATGACCACGTACGCGTCGGAGAACGTGCGCACCTGCCGGCACACCTCGACCCCGTCCAGACCCGGCAGCCCGAGGTCGAGAACGATCACGTGGGGGTCGCGTTCCTGCGCCAGGCGCACGCCGGTGGGTCCGTCGAACGCGAGGTCGACCTCGAATCCCTCACGCTCCAGGTAACCCGCGACGAGGCGTGCCAGCGCCTCCTCGTCGTCGACGACAAGGGCGCGCCGTTGCGGCGTGGTGACGGTGTTCATGGCGCCAGTGTCTCCGCACACGGCCCGTCCGGACAGCGCGATCGCGCAGGCCGCACCGGTCTTCATCGTTTCTTGAGCGAACCGATACCGGCAGCCCAGGGGACCGTGCCGAAGATCGTGATGTCAGTTCGGCGCGGGCACGTCCGTGCGCACGCGCCGCAGAAGATGTTCGGAGGTCCCTCGTGCAAGCAACACCCTCGGGCACGGTCGTCATCACCGTGGTGCCCACTCCAGCGTGCCACTTCTGTGAGGACGCCGAGCAGGCACTGACGGCCCTGGCGGACACGTTCGACTTCGAGCTGGACCTGGTGCCCTTCGACAGCGCCCACGGGGCGCGTCTGGTCGCAGAGCACCGCCCGGCGCTCAACCCGCTCGTCCTGGTCGACGGCGCGTACTTCAGCGCCGGGCGGCTCCCGCGCAAGAAGCTCATCAAGCTCCTGACTACGCGGGGCGCAGGTCGGCTCGCGGCCACGGAGGCGGGGGCTCGACGTGGGTAGCGAGCTGCTGACCACCGGAAGCGTCATCGCGGCGTTCCTCGCCGGCGGTGTCGCCCTGTTCGCGCCGTGCTGCATCGTCTTCCTGGCCCCGAGCTACCTTGCGGCAGCTGTGAAGAGCCGACGCTGGCGTTTGCTGCCGTTGACGTTCGTCTTCGCTGCGGGCCTTGGACTGGTCATGCTTCCGCTGACCCTGGGGGCCAGCGTCCTCGCCGGAGCGATCGCGAAGTACCACCAGCCGCTGTACATCGCGGGTGGGCTGCTGATGATCGCGCTGGGCGTGTTTGCACTCTCGGGACGGATGTGGTCGCTGCCCTCGTTCGTGCGCGCTCCGGACACCGCCCGCGCGGACACTGGGAGCTTCTTCGCGCTCGGGGTGTTCTCCGGCATCGCCTCCGCCTGTTGCGCTCCCGTGCTCGTCGGCGTGATGACCCTGTCGGCCCTGTCGGCCAACCCCGCAGGTGGGTTCGTCCTCGGTGTCGCCTATGTGTTCGGGATGGTGTTCCCGCTGTTCGTCATGGCCCTGCTGTGGGACAAGGCGCGGCTCAACGAGCGCCAGTTCCTGCGCGCACGACCGGTGCGGCTCCGCGTCGCCGGGCGCGTGATCGCCACGAACACCGTCAATCTGGTCGTAGCCGTGGGCTTCTTCGCCATGGGCATCGCGATCATCGGCCTGGCGAACCAGTCGGACATGTCCCGAGGCACCGCAGCACAGTCCTGGGCCTCCGAGCGCCTGACCGACGCCTTCCTGCGCATCCAGGACTGGGCGGCCCCCGTGCCGGAGGTCGTCCAGGCGCTGCTGCTCTTCCTCGTCGTCGGCGGGCTGGTCGCGGCCACCCTGACCGGACGGCGCCGCGGGGTCGTCGCCGTTCCCCCTGACGTCGACGACCCCGCACCGCGCCCCGACGCTCGACTCGCAGAAGCTCAACCCGAAGCCGTCGAGGGGCACCCGTCCCACACCGACGCCGACGCCACCCCGTCGTGCCACCAGCACCCGGCAGCAAGGACCCACTGATGACCTCCGGATCGGCCACCAAGCGCGCCATGGAACGCCAGGAAGCGCTCGAGAGCGTCCGTGCGGACCAACACGCACAGCAGCAGCGCCGCCGCCTCCTGATCGGGGGCGCGTGGGGCGCGGTCGCCCTCATCGTCGTCGGACTGATCGCCGCGGCCCTGTGGTCCGCGCGACCGCAGACGTCCGACGCCACGCGAGTCGCCCCCGACTTCACGCTGTCCGACTCCGAGGGTGGATCCGTGACCCTGTCCGACCTGCGCGGCGCACCCGTCCTGCTCTACTTCAACGAGGGCGCCGGCTGCGACGCGTGCATCCAGCAGCAGACCCAGATCGAGGCGGAGCCCGGCTTCGAGCAGGCCGGCATCACCGTCCTGCCGATCGTGATGAACACCGCCGAGCAGATCAACGCCGACCGCGAACGCCTCGGCGCCACGACCCCGTTCCTGCTCGACGACGGCACCGTCTCCGAGGAGTACGGCACGCTCGGCACCGGCATGCACGAAGGCCTCCCCGGCCACGGCTTCGTCCTCATCGACGCCGACGGCAACCAGGTCTGGCAGGGCGACTACCCCTCGATGTGGATCGAGCCCTCCGAGCTGCTCGCCATCGTGAAGAGCGAGCTCTGACGCCCCCGAAGGAGCAACACCCATGACCGACACCTGCTGCCGGAGCACCAGCGCCGCCGACCCTGCGCCGGAGACCGAGCACCACTGCGCCTGCAACCGGGACGCGGCGGACAGCGACCACGGCGTGTCACGCCACCTGACCCTCGTCGCACCGCTCGGCCCTCACCCTGACGACAGACCCGTCAGCGCCTGACCCGAAGCGGGCCGGACGCCGGAAGGAACCACCTCCATGCAACCCGTGCTCTTCTCCGTCTTCGGCTTCGACGTGCAGTCCTACGGCGTCAGCAAGGCAGCGGCCGCACTGCTCGCCGCCTACCTGCTCGGCCGCGCGTTCCAGCGTCACGGCCTGAAGAAGGAGGACGCCCACTCCCTCGTCATGTGGGCGACGATCTGGGGCTTCGTCGCAGCCAAGGTGTACTTCCTGCTCGAACACGCCGACCAGTTCACCTGGCACCACCTCGGGGGCTCAGGGTTCACCTGGTACGGCGGGCTGATCGGCGGCGTCGTCACATTCCTCGTGATGATCAGGCGCCGCCGGCTCCCGGCCCAGCTCGTCGTCGGCGCCGCAGCGATCCCGCTCACGCTGGCGTACGGCGTCGGTCGCCTCGGCTGCTGGCTGTCGGGTGACGGCACCTACGGCAAGCCCACCGACCTGCCCTGGGGGCAGTCGTTCCCTGACGGGATGATCGCCACTGACATACCGGTGCACCCCACGCCGCTCTACGAGGCGCTCGCCGCTGTGCTCATCGCAGCCGCGCTGTGGGCGTTGCAGCGACGGGCATGGCGGCCGCTCCAGGTGTTCGGTGCCTACCTGATCCTCTCGGGGCTGTCGCGGTTCCTTGTGGAGTACCTCCGGATCAACGAGCCCGCGCTGCTCGGCCTCACCCAACCGCAGCTGTGGGCCATCGTCAGTGTGGCTGCCGGCGGGGTGCTCCTCTGGCGCGACGGCGTGCGTGCCCGGCGCCTGGAACGGCCTCAAGAGAGCCTCGACGGGAGTCGGGTCTCGGCTCACACCTTCATCAAAACTTGATCGTTTCGCAGTCGTTTCCTCGTTTGGGAGCGGCAGCGTAGGACCAAGGTCCCAGGGCAACCGAGCCCGCGACAACCCGTCCAGACATGGAGGAGAACCAAAGTGCGCCGACGAGTCACCGTCGCCATCATCGCTTCGACGACCGCCGCAGGACTGCTTCTGGCCGGATGCTCGAGTACCGCCACACCAGCAGACCCAGCCGCCACGGCTTCCGAGACGGTCGCAGCGTCGTTCAACGGCACCGACGTCACGTTCGCCCAGATGATGGTCGTCCACCACGAGGGCGCCATCGAGATGGCCGACCTCGCCGTCGAACGAGGCACGAACCCCGAGGTCCAGGCGCTCGGCAAGGCGATCTCGGCAGCGCAGGGACCCGAGATCGAGCAGATGACGAGCTGGCTCGAGAGCTGGGGCGAGCCGACGGCGGACGACATGATGGACATGGACGGCATGGACCACGGCGGCATGGACATGGACGGGATGGATCAGGCCGGCGCGATGGCGGACCTCGACTCGCTGTCCGGCACCGAGTTCGACCGCCGCTTCCTCGAGCTGATGACCGCTCACCACCAGGGCGCCGTCGAGATGTCCGAGCAGGAGCTGGCCGACGGCGAGAACGCCGACGCGCTCGCGCTCGCCCGCCGGATCATCGATGCCCAGAACGCCGAGATCGTGCAGATGAGGAACCTGCTCGGCAGGCTCTGATCCTTCTCCCGGGTGGACGGCCACGGCCCCGTCGACCCGGGCGAAGCTACCTTCATCGGACCTTCATGATTCCTGAGCCGAGACTCAATCAACTCTCGGGAATGTGGTTGCGCGCGCTGGAGAGACCAGCGCCGTGATCGGAGGTACGTCGTGGTCGCCACCGCTCCTGAGGTCTCACGCGGCACGGAAGGTCCCGGAACGCCGAGCGGCCGAGCGGGCCTGCGGCTCGCCGTCGTCATCGCAGTCAGCGTGGCGATCGGGATCGTCGCACTCCTGCTGCCGGCCTGGCCCGCCGGCGAGGACATGGGGTCGACCCACTACATGGGCCTGCTCGCCGCGAACCAGCCGTGGAACCTGCTGATCTTCATGGCGGTCCCGGTCATCTGCGCCGAGACGGTCGCCGTCACCGAGCTCGTCATCCTGTTCAGCCCGCAGCGTGCCGGCCGGACCGTGCGGGCGTTGAACCGCTACGTCGGCCTGTTCGCCGGGTTCTACTTCCTCGGGATCTTCGTCTACCTGCTCGACAACGCGGTCATCCCGCTGACCCAGTCCGGGGGCTGGCGTGGCCCGGCCGACGTGATCGCCGTCGGGTTCTACCTGCTGGGCGTCGTGCCGCTGTACGGGATGAGCCTTCTCGAGACCCGCGTGCTGGGCGCCGGGTGGGACGAGCAGCACCGCCTGAAGATCCACGCCACCTTCGTGGGCATCTTCCTGGTGGTCGCTCACATCGCGATGATCGCGGGCATGCTCGACCCGACCGTCGCCGGCTGGGACCCCACCCACGAGATGGACGACGGGTCGCAGATGGAGGGCATGACCCACTGATCGCCGCGACACGATCCGGCATCGCCTGAGGTCGCTTGCCAGCTCGCCGGGCTGGGCACCTCCGAGCCGCGCCCAGCCCATACCCCCGAGGGGTATAGACTGGGCGCGGTTGTCTCACCGTGAACATGCATCGGAGTTCCATGGCCCTGCCCGCGTCGTGCCACGACCAGCCCGTCGGAGCGACCCGGTCGCCCGGCAAGCGTGGTCGTCCTACGCCACGCCGAGTTCCGGGTCTGACCGTGTGCGGGACGTGCGCGGGCGAGTCGCTCGGTGGCCCCGACGACGGCGCGCGCGACGAGCAGATGCGGGTGCTGCGTGACCTCGCCGGCGAGCTCGGCGCCGCGCTGACCGTCGTCGATTGCCTTGACGCGTGCGAGCGCGGCGACGTTGTCGTCGTGCGGCCGTCGGCGGCGGGCCGAGCGATCGGCGCGGCTCCGGTCTGGCTTCAGCGGATGGCGGGGCCCAGCGCGATGGGAGAGCTCCGTGAGTGGCTCGCCGCCGGAGGTCCTGGAGTGGCTGCCGAACCCTCGGGACTTGAGCGGCACCGCCTCGTCGGACCCGACGCGCTGTAGCGACTGCGCCAGAGGCGTCGCGCGACCGCACCTTCGAGTGCGCGGCGTGCTCGTGGTTTGAAGCACTCCTTCCGGCGCAGAAGTCAGTCGTCGTGCCCGCCGTGGGCATGGGCGCCATCGGCTTCGTCGGCCGCGGCTGTGTAGTCGGGGACGTCGAGTGCGTTGACCGTTCCTTGCGGTGCAGCGCCGGTCAGGGTGAAGGAAATGCCGTTCGGCATGTCGCCGACGCGGATCGTCGCCGTCGTGGTGTTCGTCGTCAGATCGATGACGGAGACGGTGTCGTCGTAAAGGTTCGTGACCCATGCGACCCGTCCCGAGGGTTCGATGACCACACCGTGCGGTCCTGAGCCGGTGGTGATCGTGGCGGTCACCGTCATCGACTCGGGGTCGATGACGGACACCGAGTCGCCGGGCGCATCGGGCGTCCCCTGGTTCGCCGAAAGGAGCCGCGACGCGTCCGTCGACAGGTAGAGCTGCACGGGCGGAGCCGGGACGGTGACCGTCCGGACAACTTCCTGCCGTGCCAGGTCGACCTTCGCAAAGCTGCTGCTCCCCGCCAGACTGACGTAGGCGGTGGCACCGTCGGGAGCGACCGCGACCTGCACCGGGCTGCTGCCGACCGGGATGCTCGCGGTCCGCGTCATGGTCCGGGGGTCGACGACGTCGATCGTTCCCGCGGCCATGCCGGCCACGACGATCACCGAGCCGTCGGCGCTCGGACGCAAGCCGTGAGGTCCTGAGCTCAGGTCGAGGGTGCCGCTGGTGGTCAGGGTCGCGGTGTCGTACCGGGCCAGCGTGTCCTCGCCGGAGTTGGTGACGTAGACCCAGTCCCCTTCAGGGCTCAGCACGACGTGCGCGGGGCTGGCGCCGGTCGCCGCGGTGCGCAGTAGCTCTAGGCTCTGCGCGTCGATCGCGGCGACGGCGTTGTTGTGCCCGCTGACGGCCCACACCGTGCGCCCGTCGGGACTGGCCTGCACGTTGTGCGGGCTCGGGATGCCGCCCACCGTCGCCAGGACCGTGCTGGTCGCGGCGTCGATCGCGGTCAGGCTGCCCCCGTCCTCGTTGGCGACCCACACCGTGCCCGTCACCGAGGTGCGCGTGACGTTGCCGGTGCCGTCCGACGGAACTTGCATTGCGGTGGAGGAGTCGATCGCCCCGGTTCCGCACGCCGTGAGCAGCAGGGCGCCCCCGGCAAGGAGGGTCAGCGCGGTCGTTCGGCGACGGACCGAGATCAGCATGTCGTGCTCCAGGGTGTCGAGGGGTTCGGCGTCATCGCTGACTGTCCGCCCAGCACCCACTACGCCAGATCGGTTTTCCATGAAGCTTCCGTGGATATTCCTGCCCTTCCGGCTCCGCGCTGGCAGCACTCGTCCCGCTCCGTCGACCTGGGTGAGCGAAGCCCGCCCAGGTCAGCGGGGTCAGGCCTCCGGGGTGGGGATAGGCGCGCTCACGAACAGCCCACCCCCGTCGGTCGACCGCCACAACCTGCCCTCCGACACGGCGACGATCTCGGCCGGGCCACCGTGCACGGGCGCCGCAGACATCGCAACCGCCCCCGTCGGCAGCGCCGACCCTGCTTCCCACGTCAGACCGGCGTCCGCGCTCGTCCACACAGCGCCCTCCGGGTCGACTCCGACGACGTCGTCGCCGCTGACCCAGTCGACGAACTGCAGCAGCGGTGCGGACTCGATCTCCTGCCAGGTCGCGCCGGCGTCGGGTGACCGTAGCGGCCCTTCGGGGGTCGTCGCGAGCAGAACGTCACCGGACGTCGATGACGTCAACGCGTACGGCTCGCGGGGGATCGTCACGTCCTGCCAGGCGTGGCCGTCTGCCGAGCTGCGGAGCGCGCCGTCGAAGCCGACGACACCCGTCTCGGACGCGGCGAGCGTATGGAAGTCGGACTTCCCTTGCCGCGACAGAGGCGTCCAGGTCTCACCGCCGTCGCGGGACTCGATCAGGCCGACCGGATCGGGCAGGCCGGCGCCCTCACCTGGGTGCCCGGAGGCGTAGAAGTGGTCGGGGCCGACAGCGACCAGGCCCATGAGGTCGATCTGTGGGCCGACCCACGTCGCCTGGTCACCGTCGATCTGCAAGAGGCCGCCGTGCGTGCCGAGGTAGGTGAGGCCGTCCGCGGGGTTGATGGCGACCGTGTGCACGTGACCGGCGTCGCGCTTCGCCGTCACGGTGTCACTCTCTGCCGCGTCGCCCGCTGCCGTGCCGCACCCGGCGAGCAGGGCGAGGCCGATCGTCACAGCCGACCCCGTGGCCACCCGTCGCCGGACCTTGTGCACGTCCAGATTCTTCATTGTCTTCCTCCTGGTCATGAGCAGAGCTGCGTCCGAGTCTGGGTCGCAGCTCTGCCCTGCGATCGTCGCCCGCCCGTACGGGCGCTCCGCGGGTCAATGCGGCGCGGCGCTCAGCGCGACAGCGAGCATGTCTGTTGCGACGACGTGGCCCGGATCGGACCGGACGCCAGCCCTGATCAGGGTGCGGCCGCGGCACGTCCCAGTGGGGCGTGGCGCGTTATGCACTTCGTAACGCCCTGACCTGCACGTTCTCAAGTTCGACGATCCAGGGCATCTCAAGTTCGCTGTTCTGAGCGTACGAAATCTCATCTCCGCAGACCTTCGGCAACCCACGCCACCGGCGCATCGTCGACTTCCCATCCTGTCGCCGGCGGGTCTGCCCCTGCCTGACACCCCGAGCGGTGTTACCGACCTCATGAGGCACGACACCTAGGCGGGCAGTGTCGCGATCTGCGTGAACGCGGCGTTCGGTGCGCGCAAGGGCGGATGCAGTCGGCGGCCAGCCGCTCGCTGGTCGGCGTCGATGTCGGCGAACCTCCCGCCCCCGACGACCCGGCCACCGAGCAGCCCTGCCCCGACGGGTGGCGAAACGCTCGTCCGGTGAGCGGTTCTCCACCCGTCGCGGCAGGTGGGAAGTCAGTGGTTCGTCGCGCGCTGCGGTACGGGCGTCAGCAGCAGGACCAGTCCGGGGCCCAGGAACGGGACGAACACTGCCGCCACGGCCATCGCGGCTCGCGCGAGCCTGCTCACGTCGTGCGCGGCGGCCAGTCGCTGCAGCGCGACGACGACGAGCGCGAGGTTGGCGAGCACGGCGCACGTCCAGGCGATGTCGTACCACCCGCCGACCAGTGAGGTCCCCAGCATCACGCCTCCTCGCGCACCGACCCGTCGTCGTCGACGGGCCGTGGCGAGACACTAACCCCCAGGCCGCGCCGCCGTGGGCGGTTCGTCCACAAACACACCGCGCTCCCCTTGTGCCCGATGACCAGGCGGGAGCCAGGACACGTCGGGTGGCGTCCCGCCCCGTGTCGGGTCGTTGCATGGTCGGTCGTCGGGCCTGGGACGAGGCCGGTTCCGCGCTCGAACGGGCGCGCCGCGACGCACCGGCGACCTTCATGGCTGCGGGCCACGCGACCATCGTCAGGCAGAACGCGATCGGCCACGCGATCTGGAGCTGCAACGGCCACGCGGCCCGTCACTCGACGCTGGAGCCGGCGTGAAACAGCGCGGCCACGCCTCAAGGGCATGTGGAAGGGACGTTCGGCCCTGAGCGGTCCGGGTGCTCCCGATAACGTCCGTGGCGTCGACGTAGGGGCTCCGTCGCAGGTGGCGGACCGGAGACGATCCAGGGGGCCCACATGAACAAAGGTGTTCGCGTACTCCCTGCCGCCGTCCTCGCGACGGGTCTCGCGATCCCGCTCGCTACCGCCTCGGATGCCGGCGACGGGTTGTGTGACTCGGGTTTCGCATGCGGCTACGACTCGACGAGCTACGACGGCGCGGTCTTCGGGACGGCCAAGAACCTCTCCGACTGGGGAACCCAGGGCTTTGCCAATCGTGCCGAGTCGGTTTCGGTCAACGGAGCGGAGTGCAAGTACACGGTCTTCTACCGCACGTGGCACTGGTGGGACAGCCGCCCGATCGGTAAGGCGTTCACGCTCTACAGCCGTCAGCTCATGAAGAAGAACTACCGCGACCCGAACCTGTCGAACGGCGCGGGCTACGACAGTGACGGCAATAGCGTCAACAACGACGTCGAGGCCACCGAGTTCACCGGTTGCTGATCTCCGTCCGGTGAAGGCCAGGTGCAGGCACACACCGAACGAGTTCGAGGGGGCATGCTGTGAGGAATCTGCCAGTCCAGCACCGATTGCCGTTCGTCGTCGTCATGGCCGTGGCCGCAGCCGCGGTCGCGGGCTGCGCCCAGGGGGACTCAACCCATGCGAAGGTGCTGCCGACGGAGGTTCGGGGCATCGGCCTGACGGCTGAGCTCAATGAGGAGACCGGTGCGGTGGTGTTGCCGGCCGACCGGTTCACCGAGACGTTCCTCGAGATGGACCTGCTGGCCACCGCCTCGTCGGTAGCGGTCGGGCTCTGTGCTGCCGAGAACGGCGTGACGATCACGCCGCCGCAGCCGTTGACCGACCCCGTGTACGTCTCGGAGCAGTACTACGGCCCGTGGACGCGGGACCAGGCGGAGCGGTTCGGCTTCGTGAAGCCCATGACGCAGGCGGACCTGGCTGCGAACGGGATCGTCGCCGACACGACGGGCGCCGACCACCAGGCGCCGCCGGACGGTGACCTCACTGCCGCCGACTGGGAGATCGTCGACGCGTGCGGCGCGGCCCCTCGGTCCGCGAGGTTCGACGACGCCCTGCGTCACGTGGGCCCGTGGTATGCCGAGCTCGAGGCGGTCCAGGCCCAGGTCCTGGACGACGCCGAGGCGAAGGGCGCGCTCCGCGACCTCGAGGAGTGCTACGAGCAAGCCGGGCTCGGGGTGTCGTCGGACGGCAGCCCGGGATGGCCGCGCGGTGCCAACGGCTCGGTGATCGACCAGCAGCAGATCCAGCTCGCGCTCGCGTCGGTCGAGTGCAAGCAGAAGACGGACTTCACCGCGCGGGTCGCCGCCGTGGAGGCCCGCCTGCAGGCGCCGATCGTCGTGAAGTACGCCGACGAGCTCGTGCAGAAGCGTGCCGAGATCGACGAGGCTCTCATGGCGGCACGCGCGCTCCTGGCCGACGCGTGACCCGGATCCCGTCGCGGTCGCGGTGGCTGTGGCTCTGGACGACGGGGGCGGGCGTGGCCGTGGTCGTCGCATTCGTCGTCGGATCGCAGGTGCGCTCGCCGTGGGAGGTTGCGGTGGCGAACTCTCGCTCGAACCCGCTGGTGACGGCGACCGTCGAGGAGCGCACGCTCGTCGTGGCCGGGCAGGACGTCACGGGGACCGTCACGCTGGGGCGCACCCAGGACGTCCCCGCGCCCGGCGGCGAGGGTGTGCGGGCGGTGGTCACCGCCACGCCCGTCGCCGTGGGCGACCCGGTCGCTCCCGGGGCGGTGCTGGTCGAGGTGTCGGGTCGCCCCGTGATCGGGTGGGAGCTGCCGTTCCCGATGTACCGGGACCTGCGGGGCGGGGCGCAGGGGCCTGACGTCCGGGCGGTGCAGCAGGCGCTCCTCGACGCCGGTCACTACTCCGGGTCGGTCGACGGCGAGTACGGGCCGGCGACCGCGCTCGCGGTCGAGGCGCTGTACCGGGCGGCACGTGCCGAGCCGCCGGAGGTGCCGGCGGAGGCCGTCGCGGCGGCCCGTGCCGCCGACCAGGCGGTCGCGGACGCACGTGACGTGCTGTCCTCGGGCCATGAGGGCGACGACCTCGACGAAGGCGCGACCGGCGGGAGCAGCGCGGAGCAGGCGCTGGCCGACACTCGTCGGGCGGCCGCGGAGGCGCGTACGGCAGCGCTCACGCCCCTGCCGGTCGCCGAGACGTTCGACCTGGACGGCGCGGGCGTGACGCTGGTGCGCGTGTCCCGGGTCGGCACCGTCATCGAACCGGGTGGCCCGGTCGCCCAGGTGCGGTCCGGCGCCGCGAGCGTCACGGCCCGGGTCGGCGTCGCAGCGGTCGCCGCGTACACCGTCGGAGCAGCTGTCTCCGTGTCGGCCCAGGTCGGCGACGCGACGACCGCGGCGACGGTGACGGCGGTCGGCGCGTTCGTCGCTGAGGCGACGCAGGACGGTGCACCGCCCGGCTACGACGTCTCGATCGAGCTGCCTGCCGATGCGGGGTTCGAGGACGGCACCGGCGTCGTCGTGCAGGCCTCGGACGGCGACGAAGCCGAAGGGCTCGCGGTTCCGCTCGTCGCGGTGCGCGAGGACTCGTCGGGCACGTTCGTCCTTCGTCTGCCTCCCGGCCTGGAGGGCCCGCGCGAGCAGGACGCCGAGAAAGTGCGGGTCAGCGTGACGACGACCGCGGACGGGTACGCACTGGTCGAGGACACGGACCTGGCGGTGAGTGACGTGGTCGTCGTCGCGACGAGCCCGTGACCCCCGTCCTGCGCGCGTTCGACGTGCACAAGACGTACCGGACCGACCCGCCCGTGCGGGTGCTGACGGGCGTCGACCTCGAGCTCCAGGCGGGGGAGCGGGTCGCGGTGGTCGGGCGCTCGGGCTCGGGGAAGTCGACGTTCCTCAACATCGTCGGGCTCCTGGACACCCCGACGAGCGGGCGGGTCGAGGTGCTCGGGCAGCACACCGGGTCGTTGAGCGCGCGGGAGCGCGACCGGCTGCGAGCGCACACGCTCGGCTTCGTGTTCCAGGAGCACCACGTGCTCGGCCACCGGACCGTCACGGAGAACCTGGAGATCGCCACCTCGATCGCGGGGACACCTCGCACGCAGCGCGGGGCTCTCGTCGACGCCGCGCTCGCGCGCGTCGGTCTGAGCGGACGGCAGCAGGCCTTGGGGCGGTTGCTGTCCGGCGGGGAGAAGCAACGGCTCGCGGTGGCGCGCGCCGTGCTCTCCGGGCCGCGGCTCGTCCTCGCCGACGAACCGACGGGGAACCTCGACCCGGAGAACGCCGAGAACGTCCTCGCGCTGTTCGACGAGCAGGCGGCCGCGGGCGTCGCCGTCCTGGTCATCACGCACGACGACCGCATCGCCGCCTGGGCGGACCGGACCGTGCGCCTGCATGCGGGCCGGCTCGAGGAAGGGGCACGGCGGTGAGTCGATGGGCCACCGCACGCGACGTGCTGGTCGACGTCACGGTCGAGATGCACGCCCGCCGCACCCGCACCGCGCTCATGATCGCGGCGGTCGCCCTGAGCACCGGCACGCTCCTGTCCGCCGTCGGGATCTCGACGGTCGCCGCGCGGCAGGTCGACGCGGACTTGGCGGCCTCGACGCTCGATCTCATCTCGGTCGTCGCGGCCTCGGGCGTTCAGGCCTCGGCCGACGACCCGCTGTTCCCCGCCGAGGCCTCGGCGCGGGTCGCTGCGGTCGACCTCGTGGACGCGGCCGGGCAGCGACTCGACCCCGGCGAGGTCACGACGGTCGCCGTGACTCGCGCGGAGCGCGGCCAGCCGGTCGCCGGGGTGAGCGTCGCAGGCCTGACCTCCGGCTACCTCGACGCGGTACGGGCTCCCCACCGCGCCGCGTGGATGCTCGACGGGACGGAGCCGGTCGCCCTGCTCGGCGTGGACGCCGCGCAGGCGCTCGACGTGCCGGCCACACTCGACCCGACGGGCTTCACGATCCGCGTGAACGGCGAGCCCTTCCAGATCGCGGGGTTCCTCGACGACGGCTCTGACGCGACGCTCTCCGACGTCGTCGCGATCCCCTACCGGCTGGCGGTCGGCATGGCCGAAAGTGACGTCACGGCCACGATGATGGTGCGGACGGCGCCGGGCGCGGGCACCGTCGTCGCGGACGTCGTGCGGCTCGCGGTGCGCCCCGACGCGCCCCACGACCTCGCGTCGTCGCAGGTCGTGGACGTCTCCTCGCTCCGCACCGGCGTCTCGACACAGCTCGACCGCCTCGCCGCCTGGGTCGGCGCGCTCCTGCTCGCCCTGACCGTCCTGCTCATCGGGAACGCGATGGTCGTGTCCGTCATGTCCCGCACGAGCGAGATCGGGCTGCGCCGTGCGATCGGCGCGTCACGCTCACGGGTCGCGGCGATGTTCTGGACCGAGGGCGCGCTGAGCGGTGCGGTCGGCGGGGTCACCGGCAGTGCGCTGGCGGCCGTCTCCGTCGTCGTCGTGGCCGCGGTGAACGGGTGGACGGCGTCGTTGAGCCCGGTCGGGGTGCTCCTCGGCCCGGCGGTCGGCCTGGCCGCCGGCGTGGTCTCGTCGCTCTACCCGGCCCTGCGCGCCGCCGCGGTCGAACCGGCGCAGGCGGTGCGCGCCGACTAGCTCCGCCCGTTCTCGTGGTCAGAGGTGGGTGGGGGTGTAGCCCGTGCGGTCCGCGTCCGTGATGGGGTGCAGGACGCGCGCCGGCACTCCGGCTGCGACGGTGTTCGCCGGGACGTCCCGCGTGACGACGCTGCCCGAGCCGATCACGGCGCCGTCCCCGATCGTCACGCCCGGGTTGATGGTGACGTGCCCGCCCACCCACACGCGCGAGCCGATCGTCACGGGCCGCGCGTAGCAGGCGCCCGCGGCGCGCTCGGCGGGGTCGAGCGCGTGGTTGGAGGTGAAGATGCCGACGCGCGGGCCGAGCAGCACGTCGTCGCCGATGCTGATGCCGCCGCCGTCGAGCATCACGCAGTCGAAGTTGGCGTAGAAGTTGCGGCCGACGCTGATGTTGAACCCGAACTCGCACCGGAACGTGGGCTCGAGGTGGGCGCCGTCACCCGCGGCGGCGAGCAGGTCGCGCAGCAGCGCGAGGCGCTCGGGCGCGGGCCGGCCGAACGCGGCGTTGTACCGGTCGGTGGCGAGCACGGCCTGCTCGCGGGCGGCGACGAGCTCGGGGGTGAGGTCGTCGTACATCGCGCCGGTGAGCATGTGGCGGCGCTGCGCGTCGAGGTCCATGACGGTCTCCGGGGGCTCAGGGCAGCGGGTCGGCCGGTCCCGGGTAGGACGGCTGCGCGCCCAGGCGGGTGACCGAGTATGCCGCGACGCGTGTGGCGTGCGCGGACGCCGCGCGCAGGGGCTGACCGGCCGCGAGGCCGGCGGCCAGGGCGCCGACGAACGCGTCGCCCGCACCTGTGGTGTCGACGGGCTGGACCACGGGTGCGGACCATGAGAACGCGCCGTCGGGGCCGTGCCCGACGAGCCCCGCGGCGCCGAGCGTGACGACCACGGACCGCACGCCGAGCCCGGTGAGCTCGTGCGCGGCGGCGGCGGCGGGGGAGTCGAGCGCGCGGCCCAGGAGCGTCGCGGCCTCGTGCTCGTTCACGACGAGCGGGTCGGCGAGCCGCAGCACGTCGCGCGGCAGCGCAGTGGCTGGTGCGGCGTTGAGCAGGACGCGCGTGCCGTGGCGGTGGGCGAGCCGGGCGGCGTGCGCGACGGTGTCGAGCGGGATCTCGAGCTGCAGCACGCAGACCGCGGCGCGCGCGATGGTCCCGCGTGCCTCGTCGACTCGGGCGGGCGTGAGCGTGGCGTTCGCGCCGGGCACGACGACGATGGTGTTCTCGCCGGAGCCTGCGACGGTCACCACGGCGAGCCCGGTCGCGCCGTCGACACGCCGCACGTGCGTGAGGTCGACGTCCGCGGCGCGCAGCGCGGACAGCGCGACAGCGGCCTGCGGGTCCGTGCCGACGGCTCCGACGAGCGCGACGCGCGCACCCTGGCGCGCCGCGGCGACCGCCTGGTTGGCGCCCTTCCCGCCGGGCAGCGTGTCGGACGTCGACCCGAGCAGCGTCTCGCCGGGCCGGGGGTGCCGGGCGACCCGCACGACGAGGTCGGCGTTGACGGACCCGACGACGACGACGTCGTGCGCGACACCCATGGCTCTCCCCTCGGGGCTGCGGGACTCCCCGGCGCGAGTCTGGCAGGGTGGGCGCCGTGCCGCTGCCGTCGCGTCCTGTGATCCCGGGGTTCCACCCCGACCCCTCCGTGTGCCGGGTGGGGGAGACCTACTACCTGGCGTGCTCGAGCTTCGAGTACGCGCCGGGGGTGCCGATCTTCACCTCCGACGACCTGCTGACGTGGACGTTGGTGGGCCATGCGCTGCACACGCCCGCGCAGCTGAAGGTCGCGGACGCGAACCCGTCGGGCGGCATCTACGCCCCGACGCTGCGGCACCACGACGGCCGGTTCTGGATGGTCACGACGAACGTCTCGGACGGTCCGGGCCACCTGCTGGTCACGGCGGACGACCCCGCGGGGCCGTGGAGCGCGCCGGTCCGCATCGAGGGTGCGGGCGGCATCGACCCGGACCTGGCCTGGGACGAGGACGGCACGTGCTACCTCACGTGGTGCGACCAGGGCCTGCGCCAGGCGGTGCTGGACCCGGCGACGGGCGAGCTGCTGACCGAGCCGCGCCTGGTGTGGGAGGGCACGGGCGGCGAGCACGTCGAGGGCCCGCACCTGTACCGGGTGGACGGCCGGTGGTACCTGATGGCCGCGGAGGGCGGGACCGCCGCGGGGCACATGGAGACGATCGCGCGCGGCCCCTCGCCGTCCGGCCCGTGGGAGCCGTACCCCGGCAACCCGGTCCTGACGGCGCGCAGCACGGGTGGTGTGGTGCGCAGCACCGGGCACGCGGACCTGGTCCAGCGGCCGGACGGCTCGTGGGCGATGGTGTTCCTCGGGGTGCGGCCGCGCGGCTACTTCCCGGCGTTCCACGTGCGGGGCCGCGAGACGTTCGCGGTCGAGGTGACGTGGGTCGACGGGTGGCCGGTCGTGGGGGAGCCCATCGAGCCCGACGAGGTCGCGCTGCTCCGCGAGCACGGTCCCGCGGACTCGTGGGTGGGGGCGCACGTGTTCCCCGACGAGGTGCTGCGGCGCGCGGGCGAGGCGTGGGAGCTGTCGGCGCAGCCGGCGGGGCGCACGTTCGTCGGGCGGCGGCAGGAGCACGAGACGGTGGTCGCGCACGCCCGTGTCGAGGCGGGGCCCGGCGTCGTCGGCGGGCTCGAGGTGCGGATGGACCCGCAGCACGCGGTGACGCTCGAGGTCGAGGGTTCGCGGGTGCGCGCGGTCGCACGCGTGGGCACGCTCACGTCGGTGCTCGGCGAGGCGCAGGTCGACGACGACGCGCTGCTGGAGGTCGCGGTGCGCCCGTCCCCGAAGGGGCGGTTCGACATCCGGCGTGGGCCGGACGAGATCGTCGCGGCGGTCGAGGACGCGCAGGGCCGCCGCGAGCTGGGCCGGCTCGACGGACGGTACCTGTCCACCGAGGTCGCGGGCGGGTTCACGGGCCGCATGGTCGGGCTGGTCGCGGAGCGCGGGACGCTGACCGTCCGGTCGTTCGAGTACCGGGGGCACGACGAGGCGATGGGTCCCGACTGGTACCTGTGACGCGCGCTCGAGGAGTGTGGGACGCGCCCGTTAGCGTGACCGCATGACGAGTACCCGGGACGGCGTCACCGACGACGCGACTCGCCACGCGGCGGACAGCCACGACCTCATCCGCGTGCGCGGCGCGCGCGAGAACAACCTCAAGGACGTGGACGTCGACCTGCCCAAGCGGCGGCTCACGGTGTTCACGGGCGTGTCCGGCTCGGGCAAGAGCTCGCTCGTGTTCGGCACGATCGCGGCCGAGTCGCAGCGCATGATCAACGAGACCTACCCGGCGTTCGTGCAGGGCTTCATGCCGAACCTGCCGCGCCCGGACGTGGACGTCCTGGAAGGGCTGACCACGGCGATCATCGTCGACCAGGAGCGCATGGGCGCGAACTCGCGCTCGACGGTCGGCACCGCGACGGACGTCAACGCGAAGCTGCGCATCCTGTTCTCGCGTCTCGGGCAGCCGTACATCGGCTCGTCGCAGGCGTTCGCGTTCAACATCCCGACCGTGCGCGGCGGGGGTGCCATCACGGTCGAGGGCGCGCACGGGGCGAAGACCGAGCGGCGCTCGTTCACGCAGCTCGGCGGCATGTGCCCGCGCTGCGAGGGGATGGGCTCGGTCACGGACTTCGACCTCACGGCGCTGTTCGACGCGAGCAGGTCGCTCAACGAGGGCGCCCTCACGATCCCGAACTACACGATGGACGGCTGGTACGGCCGGATCTTCCGCGAGTCCGGGTTCTTCGACCCCGACAAGCCGCTCGGGGAGTACAGCAAGAAGGAGCTCGACGACCTGCTCTACAAGGAGCCGGTGCGGATCAAGGTCGAGGGCATCAACGTCACGTACGAGGGCCTGGTCCCGCGCATCCAGAAGTCGTTCCTGTCCAAGGACCGCGAGGCGATGCAGCCGCACATCCGCGCGTTCGTCGACCGTGCGGTCACGTTCACCACGTGCCCCGAGTGCCACGGCACGCGGCTCAACGAGACCGCACGCTCGTCGACCATCGGGGGCGTCTCGATCGCCGACGCGTGCGCGATGCAGATCAGCGACCTGGCGCAGTGGGTGCGCGGGATCGACGAGCCGTCCCTCGCACCCCTGCTGACGTCGCTGACCGAGACGCTCGACTCGTTCGTCGACATCGGCCTCGGCTACCTCAGCCTCGACCGGCCGGCGGGCACGTTGTCCGGCGGCGAGGCGCAGCGCACCAAGATGATCCGGCACCTCGGCTCGTCGCTCACCGACGTGACCTACGTGTTCGACGAGCCGACGATCGGCCTGCACCCGCACGACGTGCAGCGCATGAACGACCTCCTGCTCCAGCTGCGGGACAAGGGCAACACCGTGCTCGTCGTGGAGCACAAGCCGGAGGCCATCGCGATCGCGGACCACGTCGTCGACCTCGGCCCGCGCGCGGGCTCGGGCGGCGGGCAGGTGTGCTTCGAGGGGACCGTCGAGGCGCTTCGCCGGTCGGGCACCCTCACCGGCCGCCACCTCGACGACCGTGCCCGGCTCAAGGAGCAGGTGCGCACGCGGACGGGGGCGATCGAGATCCGCGGCGCGGCCACGCACAACCTGCAGCACGTCGACGTGGACGTGCCGCTCGGTGTCCTCGTCGTCGTCACGGGCGTCGCCGGGTCGGGCAAGAGCTCGCTCATCCACGGCTCGCTCGGCCGGCGGGACGACGTCGTGGAGATCGACCAGTCGGCCATCCGCGGCTCGCGGCGCAGCAACCCCGCGACGTACACGGGCCTGCTCGAGCCGATCCGCAAGGCGTTCGCGAAGGCCAACGGGGTCAAGCCCGCGCTGTTCAGCGCGAACTCCGAGGGTGCGTGCCCCGCGTGCAACGGCGCGGGCGTGATCTACACGGACCTCGCGATGATGGGCGGCGTCACCACGCCGTGCGAGGAGTGCGAGGGGCGGCGGTTCCAGGCCGCGGTGCTCGAGTACACCCTCGGCGGGCGGAACATCGCCGACGTGCTCGACATGCCGGTCGCGGAGGCCGAGGAGTTCTTCGCCGCGGGCGACGCGCGCACCCCCGCCGCGCACAAGATCCTCGACCGGCTCGTCGACGTCGGGCTCGGCTACCTGAGCCTGGGACAGCCGCTGACGACCCTGTCCGGCGGCGAGCGTCAGCGCCTCAAGCTCGCGACGCACATGGGCACCGACGGGGGCGTCTACGTGCTCGACGAGCCCACGTCGGGGCTGCACCTCGCGGACGTCGAGCAGCTGCTCGCGCTGCTGGACCGGCTGGTCGACTCGGGCAAGTCGGTGGTCGTGATCGAGCACCACCAGGCGGTCATGGCGCACGCGGACTGGATCATCGACCTCGGCCCGGGCGCGGGCCACGACGGTGGTCGCGTGGTGTTCGAGGGCACGCCCGCCGCGCTCGTCGCGGACGCCTCGACGCTGACGGGCGAGCACCTCGCCCGGTATGTCGGGGCGGGGACTCAGACCAGGTAGGTGCCGAGGTGCCCGGCCGTGCCGGCGTCGCCCGGCGCGCCGGGTGCGCCGTCGGTGAGGTCGTCGGTCGGGTTCGGGCGGACCTCGTCGCGCAGGCGGCTCATGCGTGCGTCGAGGTCGGCGGCCACCCGGGCCGCGTCGTCGATCTCGGCGCGCAGGTGGGCCGGCATGTCCGCGGAGTACTTGTAGCGGAGCTTGTGCTCCATGCTCGCCCAGAAGTCCATGGCGATCGTGCGGATCTGCAGCTCGACGGGGATGTGCTCGGTGTGCCGGGACAGGAACACCGGCACCTGGACGATGAGGTGCAGCGAGCGGTACCCGTTCGGCTTCGGGTTGGCGATGTAGTCCTTCGTCGTGAGCACGGTGAGGTCGGGCTGCGCGCTGAGCATCTGCGCGATCCAGTAGACGTCGGAGACGAACGAGCAGGTGATCCGGATGCCGGCGATGTCCCGGATGCTCGCCCGGATCGCGGGGACCGTGAGGTCCACACCCTGCCGCAGCGCCTTGCTGAGCAGGCTGTCCGGGGACTTCAGACGCGAGCGGACGTGCTCGATCGGGTTGTAGTCGTACATCGTCGCGAACTCGTCACGCAGGATCGCGATCTTCGTCGAGACCTCGTCGATCCCGAACTGGTAGTACATCTGCAGGCGCTGGAACTCGTCGCCCACCTCGCGCAGGCGGGCGAACACCTCGCCCGCGTCGACGGTGACCCCGGTGCGGCCCGCCAGGTCGCGCAGTCGGGTCTCGACCTGCGTCTGCAGCTCGTGGGGGTGCGGGGCGGGCACGGGTCCTCCAGGGCGGGGCGTGGTTCGTCGTCCCCCACGCTAACGAGCGCGGCTGTCGACGAGTGCCGCAGAAGGTCCCGGCGGTCGTCGTCGGCCCCGCGCCAGGACGAGGTCCGACGAACGGGATCAAGGACCCACGCGCTCGGGCCGTGACCGTGGTATGCCGGAGGTGAGCAGCACCGCGCGTCGGCCCCGAGCCGTCAGCCCGACGACTGCCGGTGCGCGGCTGTTCGACGAGGACGTGGGGGCCATGACCACCGAGCAGAGGGTGACGCAGACCCAGGCCGACTCGACACGGGCGGGTGCCGCTCCCGGACCCGGATGGCTCGTCGTCGGTGACGACCGGGGTGAGGCGTCGGCGACGTTGTGGGGCTGGGTCGCGGCGCAGCCGTGGCCGGGGTGGCGGGTGACCGCCGTGACGGCGCGGCCGCGTTCCGACGAGGCGCCGGGTGAGCGCGCGCTGCCGCACGCGTGGAGCCCGGAGCCGCCGCGCGAGCTGCCGGGCAACCACGTCGAGCACCTGGTCGCGGAGGCGGACCCGCGCGTGGTCCTCGACGGGTACGACGACGCCGACCTCGTGGTCGTGGGACCGCGCGGGCGTGGGCTGCTCAAGCGGCTGGGGCTGGGCAGCACCGCCGAGTGGCTCGTGTCGTCGCACCGGCCGCTCACGCCCGTGCTCGTCGCACGCGGCACCGAGCCCGTGCGCACGGTGCTGGTGTGCGCGGACGGCTCGCCCGACTCGGTCGACGCGGTGCGTGCGCTGACGACGCTGCCGTTGCTGCAGGGCGCGCACGTCACGGTGCTGGGCGTCGACACGTTGGAGGGCCACGAGACCGACGCGGTGACCGCGGCGGCGCACGTGCTGCGCGACGCGGGGGCGGGCGACGTACGCACGCTGCTCGTCGGCGCGGTGCCGATGACTGTCACGTTCGACGTGCGGCCGACGGTCCTCGGCATGGTCGACAAGATCGAGCCGGACCTCGTGGTCGTCGGGACGCGGGGCCTCGGTGGGCTGCGGCGGGTGGTGCTCGGGTCGACCGCGGAGGCCGTGGTGCACCACGCCCCGTGCTCGGTCCTGGTGGGTCGCGCGACGCTGCGGGAGTGACGCGCGGGGCGGCCGGCGCGTAAGCGCTTCGACGGCGCGCGGCGAGGCCCCTATCCGACCGGCCGTCCGGTATGTCAGGATCACGCCAGTCGTTCACCGGTCCGGGCCGGTGACGAGGCGATGGGGCCTCGTGCGCGCCCGCGTCGCCGGTGGTGGCCAGCACGCCGACCGGCACGGACAGGACCAGGTGATCACGTGATCGTCGACACGCACGCACACGTGTGGGACCCCGCCCGGGTCCGCTACCCGTGGCTGCGCCCGGGCATGGGCCCGCTGCACGGCGCGTTCGGCTACGCGGACCTCGCGGCACACCTGGACGACGAGCACGAGCTCGAGGCGTGCGACCGCGGCGAGCACGTCCGTGCGGTGCTCGTCCAGGCGGCCGACGACCCGCGCGACGTCGAGGTCATGGCGGACGTCGCCGCCGACGAGCCGCGCGTCGCCGGGCTCGTCGTGTGGGCGCCGGTCGACCGGCCCGAGCTCGTCGAGGGTGAGGTCGAGCGAGCCGGTGTGATCGCGGCGGACGCCGGCACGCGCGTCGTCGGGGTGCGCACCATGCAGCACCGCGACGAGGGCGCGGCCTGGCTCGCACGCCCCGAGACCGACGCCGGCCTCGCGGTGGTCGACGCCCTGGGGCTCGCCTACGAGTGCCTCGTGACGACGCCCGACGGCCTGGCGCAGCTGCCCGCGGTGGTCGAGCGGCACCCGGGCCTGCGCTTCGTCGTCGACCACCTCGGCCGCCCGCCGCTCGGCGACCCGGACGCCCTCGCGCACTGGCGCGCGCTGCTCGCACCCGTCGCGCAGCACCCCGGCGTCGTCGCGAAGCTGTCCGGGATCTTCCCCCGTGGTGTGCCCGGCCGCGAGTACGCCGACCAGGTGCGCGAGGTCGTCGACGTCGCGCTCGAGCTGTTCGGCCCACGCCGGCTCATGCTCGGCTCGGCCTGGCCCGTCTCGCTCCTGCACGGCGGGCCCGCGGTCGCGTGCGTCGCGGTCGACGCGGCCCTGCAGGCCGCGCTGGGCCACGACGACCTGCACGACGTCCGCGCCGGGACCGCGTCCGACGTCTACGGGCTCGCGCGCGTCACCAGCTGAGCGCCCGTCGGACGCTCGGCGGCCGGCCGCTGGACGGCCGGATGCTGGACGGCCGGGTGCTGGACGGCTAGATGCTGTACGGCGTCTCCGGCTCGACGACCACCGACGGCTCGTCGGCCGAGCGGCCCGTCGCGGACCGTGCCGCGTCGACCGCCTTGTCCTTCAGCGCGACGCCCTGCTGCTTCGCGAAGTCGAGCGCCTGCTCCTCGACGTCCTTGACGACGCCCTGCACCTTCGGGTGGCGCCAGGCCTCACCGGCCTTCTCGCCCGCCTTGCCCAGCAGGTCGCGGCCCTTGCGTGTTGCCAGCAGGTACCCGAAGCCGACGCCGACGACGAACGTGCCGATCCTCCCGCTCACACGACCACCTCCTGAAGACCGCCGCCGCGACCGAGCGCCGCGCGAACCATCCGACCCTAACCACCGCACCGGTCCCGCGCGCGGCGACACCGACCGCCGCACGAGCCGGCCCGCCCGCGAGGCCGGGCACGCGCGATGGCGGTGTCCGCGTGGGTGGTGGGTCGGTGCCTAGAGTGAGTTGGTGAGGTCTCTCGTCGTCGACACGACGCCCCTGAAGATCAGTCCCGACTTCCGGCGTCTGTGGCTGGGGCTGTCGGTGGCGAACCTGGGGACGCAGCTGACGGTCGTCGCGGTCGGGCTGCAGGTGTACGGGATCACGGGCTCGACGCTCTCGGTCGGCGTGCTGGGGATGTTCGCGCTGGTGCCGCTGGTCGTGTTCGGGCTGTACGGCGGTGCGATCGTCGACCACTACGACCGGCGCAAGGTCGCGCTGGTCGCCTCGGTGGTGTCGTGGGTGGCGATCATGGTGCTCGCGGTGCAGGGCTGGGCGGGCAACGAGCACGTGGGACTGCTGTACGGGCTGACGGCGGTGCAGTCGGGTGCGAACGCGGTGAACTCGCCGGCGCGGTCGGCGATCATCCCGCGGCTGCTGGAGCCGCGGCTGATGCCGGCGGCGAACGCGTTGCAGACCATCGGCTTCCAGGTGGCTCTGACGGTGGGGCCGTTGCTGGGTGCGGTGCTCGCGGCGGTCGACTACGGGCTGGCGTACACGGTGGACGCGGTGCTGTTCACGTTCGCGCTCGGGGCGGTGCTCCGGCTGCCGCCGGTGCTGCCGGAGCCGTCGGAGAACCGGCGGCAGCGGGTGGGGATCGGCTCGGTGGTCGACGGGCTGCGCTACCTGGGCACGCAGCCGGACGTGCGGATGACGTTCCTGGTGGACCTGTGCGCGATGGTCCTGGCGATGCCGCGCGTCGTGTTCCCCGCGGTCGGCATCTGGTACCTGGGCGGCGGCGAGACGACGACCGGCATCCTCACCGCGGCGCTCGCGGTGGGGGCGGTGACGTCGGGGCTGCTGTCGGGCGGGTTGGCGCGCGTGCGGTGGCAGGGCCGCGTGATCACGTGGGCGATCACCGGGTGGGGTGCGTCCGTCGTCGCGTTCGGTCTGGTGCTCGTCGTCGTGGGGCGGGACCGTCCCGGGCACGTGCTGTGGGGTGCGCTCGCGATCGCGTGCCTGACGCTCGTCGCGGCGGGCGCGTCCGACGAGGTGAGCGCGATCTTCCGGCAGACCATCCTGCAGACCGCGACGCCCGACGACATGCGCGGCCGGCTGCAGGGCGTGTTCATCGTCGTGGTCGCGGGTGGCCCGCGGCTCGGGGACGTCGTGATCGGGTCGATGTCGTCCGCGGTGGGCGAGGGGTGGGCGGTCGTGATCGGCGGGCTGGCGTGCGTGGCGGCGCTGTGGGTGCTGGTCCGCACGCAGCGCACGTTCTGGCGGTACGACGCGCGTCGCGTGATGTCGGTCCCGGCCTGAGGGCGCGGCTCAGCCGCCGACCGTCACCAGCCCGGACTCGTACGCGACGACGACGAGCTGCGTGCGGGTGGTGCACGCCAGCTTGCGCAGCAGCGCGTGCACGTGCGCCTTCACGGTCGCCTCGCCCACGCCGAGCGCGTCGGCGACGTCCTGGTTGGTCCCGCCGCGCGCGACGGCGAGCAGCACGTCCCGCTCGCGCTGCGTGAGGGTCCCGACGAGCGTCGCCGCCGCACCGGTGCCCTGGGGTGCGGTCGCCGCGGCCGCGGCCGCGCGCCACTGCTCGACGACCACGCCGGTCACCTTCGGGTCGAGCACCTGGCCGCCCGCGCGCACGCGGTGCACGGCGTCGACCAGCGCGGCGGGCTCGGCGTCCTTGAGCAGGAACGCGTGCGCCCCGGCGCGCAGCGCACCGGTGACGTACTCCTCGTCGTCGAACGTCGTCAGCACGACGACGCGCACGTCCGCGAGCGCGGGGTCCGCGCGGATGAGGCGGGTCGCCTCGACGCCGTCGGTGCCGGGCATGCGGATGTCGAGCAGCGCCACGTCGGGCCGCACGGCGCGCACCACGTCGAGCGCGGCGGCGCCGTCGGCGGCCTCGCCGACCACCTCGAGGTCCGGCTCGTGGTCGAGGATCATCCGCAGGCCCAGGCGGATCGTGGGTTGGTCGTCCACGACGACCACGCGGGTCACGTCAGGCATCGGCGGCCTCTCGTCGGGGCGCTCGCCGCGCCGGGTCCTCGGGCAGGCGGTCCAGGGGGACGACGAGCCGCACGCGCCACCCGCCGCCCGGCAGGGCGCCCGCGACCACGGAGGCACCCGCCGCCGCGGCGCGCTCGCGCATGTGCAGCAGCCCGTTGCCGCCGAGCCCGGTCCCGGCGGTCGGAGGGCGCGGGGGACCGGGGTCGGTGACCTCCAGGACGACGTCCGTCGCGGACCGCGTGAGGGTCACCGTCGCGTGCGGGGCGGCGGAGTGCACGAGCACGTTCGTCAGCGCCTCCTGCGCGACACGCACCACCGCGAGCCCGACCTGCGGCGCGCACGCCGGCAGCGGGTCGGGCAGCGTGGCGCGCACGTCGAGGCCCGCCTCACGCACACGCGCGAGCACCCCGGGCAGCGCGTCGAGCCCCGCGGTCGGGGCGTACGGGGCGGCCTCCTCGTCGGCGGCCCGCAGCACCCGCACCACGGAGCGCATCGCGTCGAGCGCCTCCTTGCCCGCCGGGGCGATCCACCGCACGGCCTCGCGTGGCGCGTCGGGCTGCGCGTCCGCGACGCGGTCCGCGGCCTGGGCGCGCACCACGATCGCGGAGACGTGGTGCGCCACGACGTCGTGCAGCTCGCGTGCGATGCGTGTGCGCTCCGCCGCGACCGCCTCGCGCGCGCGGACCTCCTGCAGCGCGACGAGCTGCGCGTTGCGTTCCGCGAGGGACGCGGACGTGCGGGCGAGCCGGTGCACCATCGCACCGAGCAGCGCCGCCGCGACGACGAGCGCGACGAGCTGCACGGCCGACGACAGGTCGACCGCGGGGTGCCAGTCCCACGTGGACAGGCCCCACGCGGCGTTGGCGACGCCCGCCTGGAGCGTCACACCGAGCGCGCCGGCCACGAGCGCCGCGAGCACGGGCGGCTCCGCGCCCGCGCGCGTGACCGCGTACGTCGTGACGAGCAGCGGGATCACGTGGACGAACGACGGCATGCGACCGCCGTCGAGCACCAGCGAGTACGCCACCAGGTACCCGCCGGACACGGCCCAGAACCCGGCGCGTGCGGCCCAGCGGCGTACGGCCAGCGCGGCGACCAGACCGGCGCCCGCGCACCACCACGCCTCCGACGACGCCGGGATCCAGTAGTCCCACCGGCTGGCGACGACGAGCCCCGCGGTCCACAGCGCGCCCGCCGCGGCGGCCACCTGCAGGTCCTGGCGCCGCACCTCGCGGCGCTGCGCGCGCGCCACCTGCGACCCCGTCGCGCCCGCGGCGTCGTGCCCGGACGCGACGGCACGGAGCTCGGCGGACATGCCGTCAACGTACGCGCCGTGCGGCGCCGTGATCACGAGACTCGCGGCGGACCCGGCCTCCACCCTGGGGTGGAGGCCGCTCGGCCGCGCCGACCGCAGGGTGGGCGGCGTCTCGACCCTCGGAGGGGCTCTGACCAGGCACGCGACCCGACCACGGCCCGACGTCCGCACCCCGGTGCGCCCGTCAGGCTGGCGGCATGACGACGAGCACCGGGCCGCAGTGGCCCGCGACCCCGCCTCCCGGACCGGGCGCTGCGCGCGCTGCGAGGACCGCGAGCTCGGGGCGGTCCGGGCGGCCGCAGGCCGTGCCGGGGCCGCTCGCGGCGTCCGTCGCGCAGGAGGGTGCGCGGCGCAGGCGTCGCCGCGGCGCGGTGCTCGTCGTCGTCCTCGCGGTCGCCACCTGGTACGGCGTGCGGTGGGCCGAGGACGCGTTCGCCGGGTCGCAGGGGGATCCGTCGGCAGCGACCGTGCCCGGGCGCTCGTCGGGCGACACCGCCGCGGACGGCTCGCCCGAAGGCGGTCAGCAGGACGACGGGGGCCGTGACGGGGGCCGTGACGGGCACGCACCGGCCGACGACGACCTCGAGGCGCGGCTCACCCGGGTGGTCGACGAGCTGACCGCCGCGGGGATCGACCGTGAGCTGTCCCGGCGGTACGCGCGCGCCGACGCCGCCGCGGCGGCCGAGGGCGTCGAGCTCGTCGTCACCTCGGGGCGGCGCAGCGCGGCCGAGCAGCGGCGGCTGTTCGACGAGGCCGTCGAGCGGTACGGCTCCGAGCGCGAGGCGCGCCGGTGGGTCCTGCCGGCCGACCGGTCCGCGCACGTCGCGGGGACGGCGATCGACGTCGGGCGGACGGAGGGTGCGCTCTGGCTCGGTGAGCACGGGCAGGAGTACGGGTTGTGCCGCGTGTACGCCAACGAGATCTGGCACTTCGAGGCGATGCCGGACGGTGCGGACCGCTGCCCGCAGCTCCTGCCCGACTCGTCGTCGGGATGGTGACGCCCGGCGTGCGTCAGAGCTGGTTGATGCGCAGGTGGTTGCCCGCGGGGTCCCGCACGGCGGCGTCGCGCAGCCCCCACGGCTGGTCCGTGGGCTCCTGCGTGACCTCCGCGCCGGCGGCCGCGAGCTTCTCGAACGTGCCCGCGAGGTCGTGCGTCGCGAGGATCAGGCTCGCGTACGAGCCCTTGGCCATGAGCTCGACGATCGTGCGCCGCTCGTCGTCGGTCAGGCCGGGGTCCACGGCCGGCGGGTGCAGCACGATCGACACGTCGGGCTGCTCGGGCGAGCCGATGGTGATCCACCGCATCGACCCCTGGCCGACGTCGCCCCGGACCTCGAAGCCCAGCACGTCGCGGTAGAACGCGAGCGAGGCCTCCGGGTCGTCGGCGGGCAGGAACGTGGAGTGCACGAAGAGCGTCATGCGAGCCACGCTAGGAGAGCGGGGCGGTGGGTGCTTCTCGATTCCTGACCGGTTCGCGGGTCGAGCGCCGCACGGGTCGCAGCACCTGGCGCGCCTGGCAGCTCGGGATGCCCGCGGGCACGGCGTGCGGGTCGGCCGCCGCGCGCCGGCGGTACTCGCTGGGTGACATCCCCACCAGCTCGGAGAACCTCGTCGAGAACGTCCCCGACGACTGGCAGCCGACCGCGAAGCACACGTCCGTCACGTTCAGGTCGCCGAGCCGCAGCAGGTGCATCGCGCGCTCGATGCGCCGCGTCATCAGGTAGCTGTACGGCGACTCCCCGTACGCGGCGCGGAACGTGCGGCTGAGGTGCCCCGACGAGACGTTGATGCCGCGCGCGAGCGCCTCGACGTCGAGCGGCTGCGCGTACTCCCGGTCGATGCGGTCACGCACGCGGCGCAGCTGCGCGAGCTCGCGCAGGCGCGGGTCGGCGGGCGGCGTCACGGTTCCAGTGTGTCCCGGACGGGTGCGTCGTCGCGACGGCCGCTCGCGAGCTCGTCGGCCAGCCGGGCGCGGTGCCCGGCGCGCAGGGGCCGCAGCGAGGACAGCGTGGCGACGAGCGCGGCGACGCCCGCGACGACCACGACGAGGAACCCACCGTGCGAGCCGTCCGCGTCGATCCGGGTCCCGGCGATCGACGACCCGATCGACACACCCACCCCGAGCGACGTCCCGACCCACGTCAACCCCTCGGTCAGGCGCGTGCGCGGCACGATCTCCTGCACGAGCCCGTTGCCGTTGATGAGCGTCGGCGCGATCGCGAACCCGGTGACGAACATGACCGCCGCGAGCGCCCACAGCGAGTTCACCAGCACGAACAGCGACACCCCGACGGCGAGCGCCACCATCCCGGCGCCGAACCGCGCCCACAGCGGCTGGGCCCAGCGCCGCGCCCCGTACAGCAGCCCGGACACGAGCGAGCCGGCCGCGAACACCGCGAGGATGAACCCCGCGGCGGACGTGCGCCCGGCCTCCTCGGCGAACGCGACGGTCGAGACGTCCGTGGCCCCGAAGATCGCGCCGAGCGCGAGGAACACGAGGACGACGACGAACATCCCGGGCAGGCGGATCAGCGACCCGCCCGTCGAGTGGTGGTGCGGGGTGGGCGGCGGTTCGGTACGCCGCTGCAGCAGGAACCACGTCCCGCCGAGCACCGCGGAGACCAGGGGCACGACGATGCCCGCGGTCGGGTCGACGCTCGTCGCGAGCAGCGTCGCGGCGGCGGGGCCGACGATGAACACCACCTCGTCGAGCGCGGACTCCAGGGAGTACGCGGTGTGGATCGCGTCCGCGTCGCGCTTCAGGAGGTACGTCCAGCGGGCGCGCACGAGCGACCCGAACTGGCCGGTCACGCCCGCGACGACCGCCGTCGCGTACAGGACCGGCTCGGGCGCCTCGAGCGACAGGGCCGCGACGAGCGCGCTGAGCCCCACCCCGCTGACCAGCAGCGCGGGGAACATCACGCGCGCCTGCCCGTGCCGGTCGACGAGGCGCGCGATCAGCGGCGCCGTCAGCGCGGACGTGACGACGAGGACGGCCGAGACCCGGCCGGCCAGCGCGTACGAGTCGTAGATCGCGGAGACGGCGAGGACGATGCCGATCCCCACCATCGAGATCGGCAGGCGCGCGAGGACGCCCGCGGCCGAGAAGGCGAGGGCTCCGGGTCGGGAGAGGAGGTCGAGGTACGGCCGGAACACCCCACGATCGTCGCACCCGCCGCCCACCTCCCGTGCACGCGATCTGCGACACCCGGCCCCGGGGCTGGGACCGTTCCCGGCCATGGCCCTAGAGTGCCTACCCGATGGACACCACCGGGAACCCGCGCCGACGGCCCACCATCCGCGACGTCGCGGCTGCGGCCGGGGTGTCGCGCGGGACGGTCTCGCGCGTCCTCAACGGCGGGCACTGGGTCTCCCAGGAGGCGCTCGAGGCGGTGCAGGAGGCGATCCGCACCACCGGCTACACCACCAACCAGCACGCGCGCAGCCTCGTGACCGGCCGGTCCAACTCGGTCGCGTTCCTGCTGACCGAGCCGCGCCACCTGCTGTTCGAGGACCCCAACTTCTCGATCCTGCTGCGCGGCGCCGCGACCGAGCTGGCCGCACGCGGCATGCCCCTGCTGCTCATGGTTGCGGGCACGCCCGACGAGCAGGAGCAGATGCTCGGGTATGTCGGCGCCGGCCACGTCGACGGCGTGCTGCTCATCTCGTCGCACGCCGGCTCGCCCGTGCTGCGCGAGCTCGTCGCCCTCCAGATCCCCACGATCGCGTGCGGCATCCCGCTCGGCTTCGAGCAGGACGTCGGGTACGTCGCGGCCGACGACCTGGGCGGTGCACGGGTCATCACCCGACACCTGATCGAGTCCGGACGCGAGCGCATCGCGATGATCACCGGCCCCATGGACACCCCGGGCGGTCGCCTGCGCCTCGACGGCTTCCGCCTCGAGCTCGGGGACCGGTACGACGAGACCCTGGTCGCGCACGGTGACTACCTGCGCCCGTCCGGGGTGAGCGCGATGCAGGAGCTGCTCGAGCGCCGGCCCGACCTCGACGCCGTGTTCGCCGCGAACGACGCCATGGCCGCGGGCGCGCTGCTCGCGCTCGCGGACGCGGGCCGGTCCGTGCCGGGCGACGTCGCCGTCGCCGGGTTCGACGACGCGGGCATCGCCGCCGCGACGAACCCGCCGCTGACCACGATGCGTCAGCCGTTCGAGCGGATCAGCGCCGAGATGGTGCGGCTGCTGCTCGAGGTCGTCGACGGCAAGACGCCCGCCGCGGTGACGCTGCCCGCGTCGCTCGTCGTGCGCGAGTCCACCTGACCCGCCGCGCTCAGTCCGCGAGCGCCGCCGAGACCACGTCCTTCGCCTCGGCCTGCACCTGCGCGAGGTGCTCGGCGGACACGAACGACTCGGCGTAGATCTTGTAGACGTCCTCCGTGCCCGAGGGGCGCGCGGCGAACCACGCGTCGTCGGTGACGACCTTGAGCCCGCCGATCGACGCCCCGTTGCCCGGTGCCTGCGTCAGCCGTGCGGTGATCGCGCCGCCCGCGAGCGTCGTCGCGGTCACCTGCTCGGGCGACAGAGCCGCGAGCCTGGCCTTCTCGTCGCGCGTCGCGACCGCGTCGATGCGCGCGTACCAGGACTCGCCGAGCTCGTCGACGAGCGCGCGGTGGTGCTCCGACGGCGACCGCCCGGTCGTCGCGAGGATCTCGGAGGCCAGCAGGCACGCGACCGGGCCGTCCTTGTCGGTGGTCCACACGGTGCCGTCGGTGCGCAGGAACGACGCCCCGGCGGACTCCTCGCCGCCGAACCCGACCGACCCGTCGATCAGCCCGGGCACGAACCACTTGAACCCCACGGGCACCTCGACCACGCGGCGCCCCAGCCGGGCGCCCACCCGGTCGACCAGCGACGACGAGACGAGCGTCTTGCCGATCGCCGCGTCCGGCGACCAGCCGGGGCGCGCGCCGCCGTACAGGTAGTCGATCATCACCGCGAGGTAGTGGTTCGGGTTCATCAGGCCGCCGTCGGGCGTGACGATGCCGTGCCGGTCGGAGTCCGCGTCGTTGCCCGTCGCGATGTCGTACGGAGCCGGCCCGTCGCCCGCGGTCATGCGGCTCACGAGCGAGGCCATCGCGTACGGCGACGAGCAGTCCATGCGGATCTTGCCGTCCCAGTCGAGCGTCATGAACGGCCAGCGCGGGTCCACGGTGGGGTTCACGACGGTCAGGTCCAGCCCGTACCGCTCCCCGATGACGCCCCAGTACTCCGCCATCGCGCCGCCCAGCGGGTCGGCGCCGATCCGCACGCCCGCCGTCCGGATCGCGTCCAGGTCGACCACGTTCGCCAGGTCGTCCACGTACGCCGTGAGGTAGTCGTGCCGCTTCACGAGCGGGGAGGTGACCGCGCGCTCGTAGGGGACGCGGGGGACGTTGCGCCAGCCGTCCGCGAGCAGCTGGTTGGCGCGCTCCGCGATCGGGCCGGTCGCCTCACCGCCCGCCGGGCCACCGTGCGGCGGGTTGTACTTGAAGCCGCCGTCCGCGGGCGGGTTGTGCGAGGGGGTCACGACGATGCCGTCGGCCAGCCCCGGGCCCTGCGTGCGCACCCCGGCGGCCGTGCCCGCGCCGTTGTGCCGCAGGATCGCGAGCGAGACCGCGGGCGTCGGCGTGAACGAGTCGCGCGCGTCGACGTGCACCTCGACGTCGTTCGCGACCAGCACCTCGATCGCGGTGCGCTGCGCCGGCTCCGACAGGCCGTGCGTGTCCCGGCCGATGAACAACGGCCCGTCCGTGCCCTGGCTGCGCCGGTACTCCACGATCGCCTGCGTGATCGCGACGATGTGCGCCTCGTTGAACGCGGTCCGCAGCGACGAGCCGCGGTGCCCGCTGGTGCCGAACACGACCTGCTGGTCCGGGTCGGTGGGGTCCGGCACGCGGTCGTAGTACGCGCCGACGAGCGCGTCGACGTCGATGAGGTCCTCGGGCAGAGCGGGGGTTCCGGCGCGGGGATGCATGCCCCCATCCAACCTCGCCGGCGCCCGGGTCCGCACCCCCTGAACCCCCCGCCCTACGTCACACGCCACCACCCCCGCCCCGTCGGACTCCACGTCCGCGCCCTCGTCGCACTCCACCTCCGCGCCCTCGTCGTACTCCACTTCCGCGACCCCGTGATTCCTCCGGCTCCGCCCCCGCATACCCGGAGCAACCACGACCTCGTCGGACTCCACGTCCGCGGCCTCGTCCGACTCCACCTCCGCGACCCCGTCGTTCCTCCGGCTACGCCCGCGCATACCCGGAGGAACCGCGGTCTCGTCGATCTCCACGTCCGCGGCCTCGTCGGAGTCCACGTCCGCGGCCTCGTTGGAGTCCACGTCCGCGACCCCGTGGTTGCTCCGGCTCCGGCTGCGCATACCCGGAACAAGCGCGGTCTCGTCGGACGCCATGGCCGCGACCCCGTGGTTGCTCCGGGTGCGGCTGCGTATACCCGGAGCAGCCGCGGTCTCGTCGGAGTTCACGTCTGCGGGCTCGGCGGGGTGCGCTTGCGCGAGCCCGTGGTTGCTCCGGCTCTGGGGGTGCATACCCGGAGCAGGTGCGGGGTCGGGGTGAGGGGCGGTGGGGTGGGGGTGGGCCGGTAGGCTCGCGGGCATGGCCAAGGGATCTGTGGAGTTCGTGCTGCGTCCGTTCGAGGGGCTCCCCGGTGAGCCCGACTGGGTGGCGCTCAAGGAGGTCGTCCCCGCGGCGACGGCCACGGCCCGCACCACCGCGGAGCACGGCGCCAAGGACGTCCTGGTCACGACGATCCTGCCGCAGGCCTGGCCCGCGCTGCACCGCTCCGACGGCGTCGTCCTGCTGGCGCTGCAGACCACGTCGAGCTCGGGCGACGCGAGCCGCGACCTCGCCGCCGCGCTGCTCGAGGCGCTCGACGTCGAGCCCGGCACCGCGATCGAGACGACCGGCCTGCCCGACGCCGGCCCGCGCCTGCAGGACGTGCTGGACCTGTCCGTCCCGTTCGAGGTCACGGTCCACGACTCGTTCTCCTACTGGCTCGCGCCGGACGTCGAGCGCACCGCGGACCTCGAGGCCGCGATCGAGGACGCCGACGCGGGCATCATCGACACCGCCAAGGTCGCCGCGGTCGAGTCGGCCTACTGGTGCCGGATGGGCGCCAAGGAGTTCCTGCGCTGGGCGCAGCCGCACGACGAGCAGACAGTCCTGGACGGCCTCGCCCGCCTGCACGCCAAGCGTGAGTCCGGCTTCGCCGGCGGCAAGTTCATCGGCTACTTCCGCTCGAGCGGGCTCGTCGTGCCGGTGTGGGAGCTCGCGCGCGGGACCGAGGCGGAGGAGCTCGAGGAGCCCGTCGCCGCGTTCGCCCCCGCCTTCGAGGCGGCCCTCGCGAGCACCGAGCCGCTCGACGCGAACGAGCGCCGCGCCCGCGCGGGCCTCGTCGCGCGCCAGGTCACGCTGCGCTGACCACACCTCACGTCCGCCCCGGCCCGGCCGTCTTCCTCGCAGGAGACCGCCGGGCCGCGGCGTGTCGGAGGCACGGGCCATGCTGGGCCGGGGGATGAGCGGGATGGGGAGCGGGATGGGGAGCGGGATGGGGACGAGACGGCACACGGTCGTGCCGAGCCCGATCGGACCGCTGTCCGTGGGGGTGGTGGACGACGACGAGGGCGCGGCGGTCACGCACGTGCGCATGACCCGGTCCGACGACCGCGCGTCCGACCCGTTCGCGGACCTCACGAGCACGCGCGTCGTGCCCGACGACCACCCGCTCCTGCGCGAGGCGGTCCGCCAGCTCGAGGCGTACCTCGCGGGCGGGCTGCGCGACTTCGACCTCCCGCTGCGCCCGCAGGGCTCGGCGTTCCAGCTGCGGGTGTGGGACGGGCTGCGGCGCATCCCGTACGGCACCACGACGACGTACGGCGCGCTCGCGGCCGCGGTCGGGCTCGACCCGCGCACGTCGTCGCGCGCGGTCGGCGCCGCGAACGGGGCCAACCGCCTCGCGATCGTCGTGCCGTGCCACCGGGTGGTCGGCGCGGACGGCACGCTCACCGGCTTCGCGGCGGGCGTGGACCGCAAGCGCGCGCTGCTGGACCTGGAGTCGGCCGCGGTCACGGCCACGTTGTTCTGAGGCGTGGCCGCACCGGTCTGACGTGCGGCGCGCGCGTCAGTAGGCTGGGCGCCGTGACGCCCCCCGCCCCGGCCGACCGCGCTGGCGACAAGCCCGCGACCGGCCCGACCGACACCCCCGAGCGCCTCGAGGCGGAGACCGCCAAGCCCCGTGCGCGGGGCAGCCGGGTCCGTCAGCGGGTCGCGGTGATCATCCCCGCCAAGGACGAGTCGCGCCGGATCGCGGCGACCGTCCGCTCGGCCAAGGCGATCCCGCACGTCGACCTCGTGCTCGTCGTCGACGACGGCTCGGAGGACAACACGCAGCACGTCGCGCGGGAGGCCGGTGCGGTCGTCGTGCGGCACTCGCACAACCGCGGCAAGGCCGCCGCGATGGAGACCGGTGCCGCGGTCGTCGCGATGCGGGACGCGCCGGACCGCCCCGCACGCGTCCTGCTGTTCATCGACGGCGACCTCGCGGAGACCGCGGTGAACACCGCGCCGCTCGTGCCGCCCGTCCTCGAGGGGCACACGGACCTGGCGATCGCGAACCTGCCGCCGCAGCCCGGAGCGGGCGGGCGCGGGATCGTCGTCGGCGCCGCACGCCGCGCGATCGCGTCCCTCACGGGCTGGACCCCGAACCAGCCGTTGTCAGGCATGCGCTGCCTCACGCGGGAGGCGTTCGAGGCCGCGACGCCGCTCGCGCACGGCTGGGGCGTGGAGACCGGAATGACGATCGACCTGCTGCGCCAGGGGTTCCGCGTGGTCGAGGTGCCGTGCGACCTGCGGCACCGCCCGTCGGGCGGCGACCTGCGCGGCCAGCTGCACCGCGCGGCGCAGTACCGCGACGTGCAGCTCGCGGTGAACGCGCGGCGCGTGCGGGCCGCGGCGGGTGCCGTGCGTCGCTCGGTGTCGGCCAAGCAGCCGCCGACGCACCGCTGACCGGGCACCGGCGGACCGCTCCCGGCGCGGGCCCCTACCCTGGTCCGGTGCCCGCGCTGACCCCTGACCGTGCACCCGCGCGTCGTCGGGCGCTGCCCGTGCGCGGGTTCGCGCTGGTCACCGCGCTGCTGCTCGGACTGCTCGTCGGTGGTGCGGGCCTCGTCGGCGGCGCCGCGCCGGCGCGCGCGGACGACCCCGCCGCACCTGTCGAGCCGGTCGCACCCGTCGAGCCGGTCGTGCTCGTCGGCGTCGGCGGGCTGCACTGGGACGACGTCGAGCGGTCGGGCACGCCCACGCTGTGGCGGATGGTCGACGAGGGTGCGGTCGGCTCGATCTCGGTGCACACCTCCTCGGCACAGATGTGCCGGCTCGGTGGCTGGTTGACCATCTCCGCCGGCCGCCGGGTCCCCCCGGTGCCCGGCGCCGACGCCACCCCCGCCGAGCAGGGCGAGGACGGCGCGGACGAGGCGATCGACGACTGCCCGCCCATGCCCGGCGTCAGCGCGAGCGACGCGGCGCCCGGCCCCGCGGTCGTCACCGGCTGGACCGACCTGGTCGACCCGCCGTCCGACGAGGTGCCCGCGGGCAGCTACGGCACGCCCGGGGCCGTCGCGACGCTCGTCGCCCCCACCGGCGAGTGCACCACCGCGGTCGGGCCGGGCGCGGCGCTCGCGCTCGCGGACGCCACGGGCCGGCTCGACCGGTACGCGCTGCGCCTCGGCGACGTGCCCGACGAGGCGCTCTCGTCGTGCGCGGTCACGGTGCTGGACGCGGGTGAGCTGCCCGCCGACCGCACCGCGCGGCGCGACGCGCTCGCGCTGCTCGACGACGACCTGCGCCGCGTCCTGGCGGTCGTCGACCCGGGCACGCGCGTCGTCGTCGCGGGGACGTCCGACGGCCCCACGGGCGAGACGGGCCTGCAGGCCGTGCTGCAGTGGCGCGCGGGCTCGTCGTCGCCCGGGTGGCTGACGTCGGAGTCGACCCGGCGCACCGGCATCGTGACCCTCACCGACCTGTCGGCCACGCTCGTGCAGGCGGCCGGCGCCGACCCGGCCGAGCTCGACGGCGCGCCCCTGCAGGTCACCGAGCGGCGCCCCAACGCGGACCGGACCGTCGAGAACCGCCGCTACCTGACCGAGATGACGACCATCGGCCCGCACCTCATGCCGCTGCTGCTCACGGTCGTGGGCGTGGCCGCGGCGCTCGCGGTGGGCGCCGTCGCGCTCCTGCGCCGCCGGGGTCGCCGCCCGACGCCCGCGCTGCGGCGCGTGACGCTCGCGGTCCTGCTGCTCGGGGTGTGCACGCCCGTGGGCGCGCAGCTCGCGGCGCTGTCGCGGTGGTGGGACTCGCCCGCGCCGCTGTTCGCCGCCGCCGGGTGGTGGGGCGTCGCGACCGTCGGTGCGGCGCTCGTCGTGTGGGCCGTGGCGCGGGTGCTGCCGCCGAGCCGGTGGCGGCTCGCGACCGCGGCGGCCGGGGTGACGTGGGTCGTCGTGACCGTCGACGGGCTGACCGGGACCGTCCTGCAGCAGGGCTCGGTGCTCGGCATCTCGACGCTCGGGGCGCGGTACTACGGCTTCGGCAACACGACGTTCGGCGTGTACGCCGCGGCGTCCCTGGTACTCGCGGCGGGCGTCGCCGCGTACGCGGTGGAGCGCGGGCGGCGCAACGTCGGGGTGCTCGCCGCCGCGGCGGTCGGCGCGGTGTCGGTGGTCGTCGACGGGTGGCCCGCGTTCGGTGCGGACTTCGGCGGGGTGCTCGCGCTCGTGCCGGCGTTCGCGGTGCTCGTCGTCGCGGTCGGCGGCGGGACGTTCGGCGCGCGGCGCGCGTTCGCGTACGTGGCCGCGGCGATCGGCGTCGTCGTGCTCGTGTCGGTCGTGGACTGGGCTCGGCCCGGCCGCGCGTCGCACCTGGGGCAGTTCGTGCAGCGGGTCCTCGACGGCGACGCGGTCGGCGTGGTCGCGGGCAAGGCCGCCGGCGCGTGGGCGACCGTGACCTCACCGGTCGGGTTCGTCGCCGCGCTCGCGTGCGTCGCGGTGTGCGTGGTGCTCGTCGGACCGGAGCGCCGGCGGCCCGCGGCGCTGCGCCGCCTGTACGCCACGTGGCCCGGGCTGAGCCGGCCGCTGCTCGCGGTCGTCGTCGTCGCGGTCCTCGGCAGCCTCCTCAACGACTCGGGCGTCGTGGTCGCGTCCACCGTGCTCGCGCTGTCGGGCGGCCTGCTGCTCGCGTCGCTCGTGCAGCACCGGTGGGCGCACCTGCCCGCCGAGCCCGCGCCCGTGCGAGCGCCGCTGCACCGGATGCCCGCGGTGCTCGTCGCGACCGGCGGCGGCCTGCTCGCGGCGCTGCTGCTCGCCACCGTCGTCGTGCCGCTGCCCGCGGCGGTCGCGGGCGACGTGGCCGCGGGGGCGGGGCCGTCCGCGACGCCCGACGACGCGCCCGTCGTCGTCGTCGGGACCACCGGGGTCGACTGGTCCGACGTCGACCGGTCCACCACGCCCACGCTGTGGGGGCTGCTGCGCGACGGCGCGCCCGCGGGCGGCGTGACCTCGGGGGCGTCGGGGCGCAACGCGTGGTGCGAGTCCGGCGGGTGGCTCGCGCTGTCGTCCGGCCGTGCACCCGCCGCCGGGACGACGCAGCACGGCACGTGGTCGTGCGCGTCGTGGGGCGTGACGCCCGCGGACGGATCCGCGACCGTGCAGCACTGGGACGAGCTCGTCGCGCTGCAGTCCCGCTCGGAGTTCCGGCCGCGGCTCGGGGCGCTCGGCGCCGGGCTCGCGACGGTCGGCACGTGCGCGACCGCCGTCGGGCCGGGCGCGGCCCTCGCGCTCGCCGAGCCGGACGGGTCCGTCGCGCGCTACCGCACGGTCGACGAGGCGCTCGCGGACCCCGCCGACGCGTTCGCGTGCCCGACGACGCTCGTCGACGCGGGCTCCTCGGCCGTCGACCCGGTGCTCCTCGACGTGCTGGGCGAGGACGCGGCGACCGACGCGCTGCGGCAGGTCGACCGTGACGTCGCACGCGTGCTGCGCGCGGTGCCCGACGACGCGACCGTGCTCGTCCTGAGCACCGGGCCGGGGCAGCGTGCCCTGCCCGCGCTGGGCGTCGGCATCGGGGACCCGGGCACGGGCTCGGGGTACCTCGGGTCGGCGTCGACGCGCTGGGTGGGTGTGTTCCGGCTGCTGGACGTGCCCGTCGCGCTGCTGTCCCACGCGGGCGCGCGGGTGTCCGACGACTTCGCGGGGTCGCCCGTGCGCGTGGGCGAGGACCGCCCCGCGGCGGTCGCGACGACCGTGCGCCAGCTCGCCGACCTCACGACGCGCGACCAGGCGCTGCGCGGCACCTCGACCCCCGTGACCTCGCCGCCCCTGGTCGTCGCGCTGCTCGTCGTGGCCGCCGCGGCGGTGCTGGGCCCCCGCCTCGCGCGGCGCCGGCCCGCGCTCGCGGAGCGGCTGCGCCGCGCCGCCGACGCGCTCCTGCTCGTGCTCGCGGCCCTGCCCGTCGGGCTGTTCCTCATGACGACGACCTCGTGGTGGCGCTACGCCGACCCCGACCGCACGATGTGGCTCGCGTGCGGGGCGGCGACCGCGGTGGTCGCCGGCGTCGCGGCGCTCGTCCCGCGCCGGCCGCTGACCGCGGGCCCGGGCGTCGTCGCGGGCGTCACGTTCGCCGTGCTCACCCTGGACGCCGTGCTCGGCACGCCGCTGCACCGCGGCAGCCCGCAGGGGCCGGCCGTGACGCTCGGCGGCCGGTTCTACGGGTTCGGCAACCCCACGTACTCGTTCTACGTGGTCGCCGCGCTCGTCACGGCGGCCGTCTGCGGGTACGCGCTCGTGCGGCGCGGGCGGCGCCTGCTCGGCACTCTCGTGGCGGCGGCCGTGTGCGGCGTCGCGCTCGTCGTCGACCTGTGGCCCGCGCTGGGCGCGGACGTCGGCGGCGGGCTCGTGCTCGTCCCCGCGGGGCTCGTCGTCGTGCTCGGCGTCGCGGGTGTGCGGGTCACGTGGGTGCGGCTGCTCCTCGCGGGGGCCGCGGGCGTGCTCGTCGTCGGCGGCATCGCGGTGCTCGACTGGCTGCGTCCCGAGGCCGAGCGCACGCACCTGGGGGTGTTCGTGCAGCGCGTCGTGGACGGCTCCGCGTGGGAGACGGTCGCGCGCAAGCTCGGGTACGCGGCCGCGACCGTCACGAGCGGGTGGCTGACGGTGCTCACGCTCCTGGTGGTCGTGCTCGCGGTCGTCGTCCTGTGGCCGCGCAGCCGCGTGCGCGTCCCCGCGTGGGACCTGCTCGAGCGCCGGTGGCCGCCCGTGCGGCCGGTCGTCGTCGGCCTGCTCGTCGCGGGCGTCGCGGGCGGGCTCGTCAACGACTACGGGGTGCGCATCGTGACGGTCATGCTCGTCGCCGCGGTGCCGTTGCTCGGGACGCTCGGCCTGCGTGCGGTACGCGACGACTACCCTGCGAGCGACGACCCGACCCGACGACCGGACGGCGACGATGTCCCAGCCTGAGCTCCTGCGCTACGCCTACCTCGGCCCCGACGGGACGTTCACCGAGGACGCGCTGCGCCAGGTCGTCCCGCCCGACGAGGGCGTCTACCTGCCGCAGCACGACGTGGCGTCCGCGATCGACGCGGTGCGCGAGGGCCGGGCCGACCGTGCGGTCGTCGCGATCGAGTCGACCGTCGAGGGCGGCGTCACCGCGACGCTCGACCGGCTCGCGGCCGGCGACCCGCTGGTGATCCTGCGCGAGATGCTCGTGCCGGTGCAGTTCACGCTCGTCGCGGCGCCCGGTGTCGAGCTGTCCGACGTGCGCCGGATCTCCGCCCACCCGCACGCGTGGGTGCAGTGCCGCCGCTGGCTCGCCCGCTTCCTGCCCCACGTGGTGCACGTGCCCGCGACGTCGAACACCGCGCCCGCCGCGCTCATCTCGGACGCGCTGCGCACGCCCGACGCGCCGGACCTCGGGTTCGACGCGGCTCTCGTGCCGCCGCGCGCGGTCGCCACGTACGGGCTGCAGCCGCTCGCGCAGGACATCGCCGACAACGCCGACGCCGCCACGCGGTTCGTGCTCATCGGGCCGCCCGGTGACGTGCCGCCGCCCTCGGGCGCGGACAAGACGACGCTCGTCGTCCACCTGCCCGACAACGAGGCGGGTGCGCTGCTGGCCATGCTCGAGCAGTTCGCGACGCGCGGCGTGAACCTCTCGCGCATCGAGTCGCGGCCGATCGGCGACTCGCTCGGTCGCTACTCGTTCTCGATCGACGCCGAGGGGCACGTCACCGACGAGCGTGTGGGTGAGGCGCTCATGGGTCTGCACCGGCGCTGCCCGTACGTGCGGTTCCTCGGTTCGTACCCGCGCGCGGACGCCGTGCGGCCCACGGTGCACATCGGGACGAGCGACGCGGACTTCCGCTCGGCGCGCGAGTGGCTCGCGCGGGTGCGCGGCGGCGCGACGACCTGACGCTCAGACCGCCAGCCCGCGGCGCACGGCCTCGCTCGTCAGCCCCTGCCCGAGGTCGGTGACGAGCCCGCGCACGGACTCCCGCACGACCTGCGGCTCGCGCGTGCGCAGGGCGGCGACGAACGCGTCGGTCCGCTCGCGCAGCACGTCCGTGCCCGGGTAGCCGGGCAGCAGGCCGAGCAGCCGGTCGAGGTGCGGGCGCATCGAGTGGACCGTGCGGGACAGCACGCGGTTGCCCGCGCGGTCGAGCAGCACGTCGAGCGCGGCGTCCAGCTCGACCGCCCGCTCGATGCCCTCGCCCTGCTCGTGCGCGACCAGCACCTGCTCGACGTGCGCCTCGACGAGCGCCAGGTCCGCGGCCGCCAGCCGGTCCGCTGCCCGGCCCGCCGCCTGCGCGGACAGGGTCGCGACCACGTCGAGGACGTCCCGCAGGTGGTCCGGGTCGAGGGGCGCGACGCGCGAGCCGCGGTTCGGCTGGTAGGTCAGCAGGTCCTGGTCGCCGAGCCGGCGCATCGCGTCGCGCACGGGTGTGCGGGACACGGACAGCCACGCACCGATCTCCTCCTCGCGCACCACCTCACCGGGCGCGAGCTCACCGCTCACGACGACCCCCATGAGCCGCTCGTACACGATGTCGGCGAGCAGCAGCCGGCCGGACTCGACGGCCGCGGTCTGCGTGGGGATGGGCACGGTGGCTCCGCTCGTCGCGAGGGTGTGGGCATGTCCACCGTATGCACGTCCACGCGCGTCGGGCAGGACCCTCGTCCCGGCCGGGGGGCGTACGTCAGTGCGCGACCACGCGCACGACGAGCGCCCCGGGGTCGACGCGCGCCGACACCTCCGACACGCGCCCGACGACCTCGCCGTCGACCTGCGCGTACTCCGCGCCGGACACGGCCACGCGCACCACGCGCGCCCGCGTGTGGTCGATGCGTCCGATGCCGCGCGGCATGCCCCGGACCCCCACGCCCTGCAGCACCACCTCGCCGAACAGCTGCGCCCAGCCCGCCACGCCGCCGCGCGTGTCGATCGCCGCGATGTCGAGCCACCCGTCGTCGAGCACGGCCTCGGGCAGCAGCGTGATGCCACCCGGGAGGCGGCCGCAGTTGCCGACCAGGAGGCTGCGCAGCCGCGCGGTCGTCGCGGGCCGGTCGTCGATGCGCACGTGCACGCGCGTGCGGCGCCCGTGCAGGTGCTTGATGCCCGCGAGGAAGTACGCGATCCACCCGACGCGCGCCTTGAGGTCGTCGTCGGCGTCCGCGACCATCGCCGCGTCGAACCCGAGCCCGGCGATCACGAGGAACAGGTGCTCGTCGCCGTCCGCCGCCCGCACCGGGTCGTCGTCGGTGTCCCGCGCGGTGGCCTCCACGCGCAGCCAGCCGACGTCGATGGTGCGGTCGCGCCCGGTGACCACGGCCTCGAGCGCGGACAGCGGGCTGCCGATCGGGATGTCGAGGTTGCGGGCCAGCAGGTTCCCGGTGCCGAGCGGCAGGAGCCCCATGGGCATCCCCGTCCCGACGAGCGCGGCCGCGACCCCGCGCACCGTCCCGTCCCCGCCGACCGCGACCACGACGTCCGCGCCGCGCTCGAGCGCCTCGCGGGCCTGCCCCGTCCCGGGGTCCTCGACGGTGGTCTCCAGCCACAGCGGTGTGGGCAGGCCCTGCTCCGCCGCGGCGCTCTCGATGGCCTCGCGCAGCGCGGGCACGTCGGGCTTCGTGGGGTTGGCGACGAACGCGAGCTGCTGTCCGCGGGCGCGGACCTGCCGGGTGAGCGCCCGGGCCCGCGGGCTCGTCGCCGTCTCCTCCGCGTCGAGGCGGCGCAGCAGGTCCCGCTGCCGCAGCGCGACGACCGCGGCGACGACGAGGGCGGCGACCGCGAGCACTCCGGCGGCGAGCGCGGTCCACGCCTCCCATCTCACCCCCGCAAACTACCGAGCCGCGGCCCCCCGGGCGCGCGGAATACCCGCGGCCAGCTGCGTCTCACCCTCCCGCCCCCCGACGGGGCCGCGCGCCCGAGCGCCGCCGACCCCGTCATCGCTCCGGCTCAGCCGTCTCATACCCGGAGCAACCGCGGGGTGGTGGGGAGACGTGCTGCCGAGGCCGTGGTTGCTCCGGGTCGGCCGGCTCATACCCGGAGCGATGACGGGGTCGGCGACAGGGGGGTGCGGTTCAGCGGGAGGGACGAGGGTCGGTAGCCTTCGAGGGTGATCGATCTCAAGCTCCTGCGTGACGACCCCGAGACCGTGCGTGCCAGCCAGCGCGTCCGCGGGGACGACCCCGGCCTCGTCGACGAGGTCCTGGACGCGGACGCGCGCCGCCGGTCCGCGCTCACGGAGTTCGAGTCGCTGCGCGCCGAGCAGAAGGCGCACGGCAAGAAGGTCGCGCAGGCGCAGGGGGAGCAGAAGCAGGCGCTGCTCGCGCACGCCAAGAAGGTCGCGGACCGCGTCAAGGAACTGCAGGCCGAGGCGGACGCGGCGCAGGCGCGCGCCGACGAGCTCACGCGGCGGATCGGCAACGTCGTCGAGGAGGGCGTCCCCGCCGGCGGCGAGGACGACTTCGTCGTGCTCGAGCACGTGGGCACACCGCGCGACTTCGGCGCCGAGTACGGCGCGGACTTCGTCGTGAAGGACCACCTGGAGCTCGGCGAGGGGCTGCGCGCGATCGACACCGAGCGCGGCGCCAAGGTCTCGGGTGCGCGGTTCTACTACCTCACCGGGATCGGCGCGCGCCTCGAGCTCGCGCTGCTCAACGCCGCGGTCGACAAGGCCGTCGGCCTGGGCTTCACGCCGGTCATCACCCCGACCCTGGTGAAGCCCGAGATCATGGCGGGCACCGGGTTCCTCGGTGCGCACGCCGACGAGGTGTACCGCCTCGAGGCCGACGACCTGTACCTCGTCGGGACGAGCGAGGTCGCGCTCGCGGGCTACCACTCGGGCGAGATCCTGGACCTGTCGGACGGACCGCGGCGGTACGCCGGCTGGAGCGCGTGCTACCGGCGCGAGGCCGGCTCGTACGGCAAGGACACGCGCGGGATCATCCGCGTGCACCAGTTCCACAAGGTCGAGGCGTTCTCGTACACCACGGTCGAGGACGCGCAGGCCGAGCACCGCCGCATCCTGGGCTGGGAGAAGGAGATGCTCGAGCTCGCGGAGCTGCCGTTCCGCGTGATCGACACGGCCGCGGGCGACCTCGGGTCGAGCGCGGCCCGCAAGTTCGACTGCGAGGCGTGGCTCCCGAGCCAGCAGCGCTACCTCGAGCTCACCTCGACGTCGAACTGCACCACGTTCCAGGCGCGCCGCCTGGGCGTGCGCGAGCGCACCGCGGACGGCCAGGTCCGGCCCGTGGCGACGCTCAACGGCACGCTCGCCACGACGCGCTGGATCGTCGCAATCCTGGAGAACCACCAGCAGGCCGACGGCTCGGTGCACGTGCCGGCCGGTCTGCGGCCGTACCTGGGCGGCCTCGAGGTCCTGGAGCCACGATGACACGCACCCGGCTGGTCGCCCTCGACGTCGACGGCACGCTCATGTCCTACGACGGCGTGATCTCGCCGCAGGTGCGTGACGCGGTCGGCGAGCTCGCGGGGGCCGGCCTGCACGTGGTGCTCGCGACGGGGCGCGGTGTGCACTCGGCCGCCCCCGTGGCGCGCGAGCTCGGCCTCTCGGAGGGCTGGCTCGTGTGCTCCAACGGCGCGGTCACGGCACGGCTGGACGGCGACGAGCCCGGCGGGTTCGCGATCGTCGACACCGTGACGTTCGACCCCGGCCCGGCGGTGCGCGCGATCGCCATGGAGCTGCCGGACGCGCTGTACGCGGTCGAGAACCTGGGCGTCGGCTTCCGGGTCTCGGGGCCGTTCCCCGAGGGCGAGCTGAGCGGCGAGATGGAGGTCGTGACGTTCGACGAGCTCGTCGCGACCCCGGCGACGCGCGTCGTGATCCGCGCGGTCGGCGCGAGCCCCGAGGAGTTCCACGAGATCGTCGAGCGCGTGGGCCTGCACGAGGTGGAGTACGCGGTCGGCTGGAGCGCGTGGCTGGACCTGACGCCCGGGGGCGTGTCGAAGGCGAGCGCGCTCGAGTCGGTGCGGCGGCGGCTCGGCGTCGAGCCGTTCGCGACGCTCGCGATCGGCGACGGCGGCAACGACGTCACGATGCTGCAGTGGGCGGCGCGGGGCGTCGCGATGGGGCACGCGCGTCCCGCGGTGCTGGCGGCGGCCGACGAGGTGACCGGCGCCATCGAGGACGACGGTGCGCTGCCGGTCCTGCGCTCGCTGCTCGTCTGACGTCTGCGCGGCTGACCTGCGCGTCTGGCCCGGAACCGGGCCCGGGGGTGCGTGACCGGTCGGTGACTCGTGCCCGCAACGGATCGTGACTCGATCGTGACCGGTTTGTGCGTCTTTTGGGTTGCGGGTCGTTTCAGCAACGACTTGCATCGAGGGATGGCACACGCGGTCGCGAGCGGCCGCGTCGTGCGCCATGACGACACGGAGGTCTCATGAACGGGATGCGCAAGCGTCGGTACACCACGATCGCGGCGTCAGCCGCGGCCCTCGCCCTCGTCCTGACGGCATGCTCGTCGGACGACGGAGGTGACGGCGGCACGGACGGCACGGGGGCGCCCACGGCCGACTGTGCCGACTTCGAGCAGTACGGCGACCTGAGCGGCAAGACGATCACGATCTACGCGGGCATCGTCACGCCCGAGGACCAGCCCTACGTCGACTCGTTCAAGCCGTTCGAGGACTGCACGGGCGCGAAGGTCGACTACCAGGCCGACAAGCAGTTCGAGCAGCAGATCCTGGTCCGCGCGCAGGCGGGCAACCCGCCGGACATCGCGATCATCCCGCAGCCCGGTCTGCTCGCCCAGCTCGTCGCGACGGGCACGGTCGTCGAGGCGCCCGAGGGCGTCGCCGCGAACGTCGACGAGTTCTGGGGCGAGGACTGGAAGGCCCTCGGCACCGTCGACGGCACGTTCTACGCCGCGCCGTCGGGTGCGAGCGTGAAGTCGCTCGTCTGGTACTCCCCGCAGGAGTTCGAGGCCAACGGCTGGGAGGTCCCCACCACGCTCGACGAGCTCAAGACCCTCTCCGACACGATCGCCGCCGACTCCGGCCACAAGCCGTGGTGCGCGGGCATCGCGTCCGACGCCGCGACCGGCTGGCCCGTGACGGACTGGATGGAGGACTTCGTCCTGCGCGAGGGTGGCGCCGACGTCTACGACCAGTGGGTCAGCCACGAGATCGCGTTCAACTCCGAGGTCCCGACGAAGGCGCTCGACGCGGTCGGCGAGTACCTCAAGAACCCCGACTACGTGAACGGCGGCTTCGGCGACGTCTCCTCGATCGCGACGACCGCGTTCCAGGACGGCGGCCTGCCGATCCTCGAGGGCCAGTGCTCGTTGCACCGCATGGCGAGCTTCTACGCCGCGAACTTCCCCCAGGGCACCGACATCTCGGAGAACGGCCAGATCTTCGCGTTCTACCTGCCGGGCAAGACCGCAGAGGACAAGCCGGTGCTCGGCGCCGGTGAGTTCGTCACCGCGTTCTCGGACCGTCCCGAGGTCCAGGCGCTCCAGGAGTTCTGGAGCTCCGACACCTGGGCGAACCTCAAGGCGCAGGCGAGCGTCGACCTGACCAACGGTGGCTGGATCACCGCGAACAAGGGCCTCGACCCGTCGATCCTCACCAACCCGATCGACAAGCTCTCGGCCGACATCCTCCTCGACGAGAACGCGGTGTTCCGCTTCGACGGCTCGGACATGATGCCCGCCGCCGTCGGGTCGAACGCGTTCTGGAAGGAGGCGACCAGCTGGATCACCGGGCAGTCGACCAAGGACACGCTGGACAAGATCGAGGCGGCCTGGCCGGCCTCCTGACGTGACGTCGGTGCCCCGGGGGTGGACCGCCCCCGGGGCACCGACGCGCACGCGCACGCGTCCCCCTCGTCCGCTGCCCCGGGAGGTGCCATGGAAGTCACCGACAAGCTGGTGACGATGGTGCTCGCGCTCGTCGCGTTCGCCGCCGTCATCGGCCTCATCCTGCTCGTCGTCCACCTGCTCGAACGTCGCGGCGCCCGGCACGTCGCCTGGTGGTTCGTCGGGCCGACCGTCCTGCTCATCGCCGTCGGGCTCGTGTACCCGGCGCTGCGCACGCTGTGGCGCTCGTTCTACGACGCCGCGGGCACGAGCTTCATCGGGCTCGGGAACTACACCGACATCTTCACGTCGGGCGAGCAGCTCGTCGTGCTGCGCAACACCGTGCTCTGGGTGCTCGTCACCCCGTTCGTCGCGACCGTCGTCGGGCTGATCTACGCGATCCTCGTCGACGGCGCGCGCGGCGAGGCCGCCGCCAAGGCGCTGATCTTCCTGCCGATGGCGATCTCGTTCGTCGGCGCGTCGATCATCTGGCGGTTCATGTACGAGTACCGGTTCTACGACCCGTCGGTCGAGAACAACCCGAACCAGATCGGCCTCATCAACCAGGTCATCGTCTGGTTGGGCGGCTCACCGCAGAACTTCCTGCTCAACAGCCCGTGGAACAACCTGTTCCTCATCGTCGTGATGATCTGGATCCAGGCGGGCTTCGCCATGACGATCCTGTCCGCCGCGATCAAGGCGATCCCCACCGAGATCACCGAGGCCGCGCGGCTCGACGGCGTCTCCTCGTTCGAGATGTTCCGGTTCGTGACCGTGCCGAGCATCCGGCCCACGCTGATCGTCGTCCTGACCACCATCGCCATCGGGTGTCTCAAGGTCTTCGACATCGTCCGGACCATGACCGCCGGGCGGTTCGGCACCAGCGTGGTCGCCAACGAGTTCTACACGCAGAGCTTCAGCGCCGGGAACCAGGGGCTCGGCGCCGCGCTGGCGGTCCTGCTGTTCGTCCTCGTCGTCCCGATCATCGCCTACAACGTGCGCCAGCTGCGGAAGGCGGACCACCGATGAGCGCCGTCCAGACCGACACCGCGACCGTCGGCCCGCCGACCGGAGGCCGGCCGAGGGAGTCCACCGCGGCGGCCGCGCGCCGGCGCCTGTCGCGCCCGTGGGCGTCGCTGTTCGCGGTCGTGCTCGCCGTGCTGTGGACCATCCCGACGTTCGGTCTGCTCGTCACGTCGTTCCGACCCGCGGCCGACATCAACAAGTCCGGGTGGTGGACCTCGTTCTTCGACCCGAGCTACACGCTCGAGAACTACCGGACGGTGCTGTCCACCGACAGCGCGCAGTCCCTCGCGCCGTCGATCATGAACTCGATCGTCATCACGATCCCCGCGGTCGTGCTGCCGGTGTTCCTCGCGACGCTCGCGGCGTACGCGTTCGCGTGGATGAGCTTCCGCGGGCGCAACGTCCTGTTCATCGCGGTGTTCGCGCTGCAGGTCGTGCCGATCCAGGTCACGCTCATCCCCCTGCTGAGCCTGTACGTGGACATCGGCGTCTCCGGCACGTTCTGGGCCGTGTGGCTGTCGCACACCATGTTCGGGCTGCCGCTCGCGGTCTTCCTGCTGCACAACTTCATGCAGGAGATCCCGGGCGAGCTCATCGAGGCCGCGCGCGTCGACGGGGCCGGGCACGTGACGATCTTCTTCCGCCTCATGCTGCCGATGCTCAAGCCCGCGATCGCGGCCCTCGGCATCTACCAGTTCCTGTGGGTGTGGAACGACCTGCTCGTCGCGCTCACGTTCACGGGGTCGTCGCGCGACCTCGCACCCATGACCGTCGCCCTGCTCAACCTCACCGGGACGCGCGGGTCGCAGTGGTTCCTGCTCTCGGCCGGGGCGTTCGTGTCGATCATCATCCCCGCGATCGTGTTCCTGTCCCTGCAGCGGTACTTCGTGCGCGGCCTGCTGGCCGGGTCCGTGAAGGGCTGAGGGCACCCGGCGCGCACGACGGTCCCGGCGACGGGGCGGGCTAGCCTGACGGCGTGCCCGCCCCGTTGCTGTTCGTGGCCTCGGCCATCGCGCAGTACGTCGGGGCAGCGGTCGCGGTCGAGCTGTTCGGCCGCATGCCGCCCGCGTCCGTCGCGTGGCTGCGCGTCGGCGTCGCCGCGCTCGTGCTGCTCGCCTGGACGCGACCGTGGCGCACCCGGCCGCTGTGGACGTGGCCCGCGCTGCGTACCGCCGCGCTGTTCGGCGTCGTCCTCGCCGTCATGAACGCCGCGTTCTACGTCGCGATCGACACCCTGCCGCTCGGGACCGCGGTCGCGCTCGAGTTCGCCGGGCCTGTCGCCGTCGCCGCCGTGACCGGGCGCGGCTGGCGCGAACGCACCGCGATGGTCGTCGCCGCCGCGGGAGTCGTCCTGCTCGCCGGCGTCAGCCTGCACCTCGGCGACGACGCCGTGCGTGGGCTCGTCGCGATCGGCGTCGCCGCCACCTGCTGGGCCCTGTACATCCTGCTCGGGCGGCGGGTCGCCGCCGCGCCAACCGGAGGGCTCACCGGGCTCGGCGTCGCGATGGCCGCCGGCGGGCTGGCGCTCGCACCCCTGCTCGCACCCGGGGCAGGACCCGTCCTGACCGACCTGCGCCTCGCCGCGCTCGTGCTCGTCGTCGCCGTGTTCTCCTCGGTCGTCCCGTACGGCATCGAGCAGGTCGTCCTGCGGCGCGTGAGCGCCGCGACGTTCGCGGTGCTGCTCGCGCTGCTCCCCGCGACCGCGGCCGTCGTCGGCGCCGTCATGCTCGGGCAGGTGCCCCACGGCCTCGAGCTGCTCGGCCTCGTGCTCGTGTCCGGCGCGATCGCCCTCACCGCGCGCGAGAGCGACGCCGCCGAGGAGGCGCCGCCGCCCGCGTAGGCGGCACGACGACTACAGGTACTGGCCCGTGCCGTGCTCGTCGGGGCCCATCGCCCCACGCGCGCCCGGCGCGGGGACCGCACCCGGCGGCAGGGCGCGGCGCATCTGCTGCAGCTGCGCCTGCGTCGCCATCTGCTGCGCGACCAGCGCCGTCTGGATCCCGTGGAACAGGCCCTCGAGCCACCCGACGAGCTGCGCCTGCGCGATGCGCAGCTCCGCGTCCGACGGCGTCTCGTCCTGCGAGAACGGCAGCGTGATGCGGTGCAGCTCCTCGATCAGCTCGGGGGACAGGCCCTCCTCGAGCTCGTGCAACGAGCGCTCGTGCACCTCCGCGAGGCGCGCCCGCGCCGCATCGTCGAGCGGGGCGCTACGGACCTCGTCGAGCAGCTGCTTGACCATCGTGCCGATCCGCATGACCTTCGCGGGCTGCGCGACCATGCCGCGCACGTCCTCGTCGTCGGCCTCGTCCGCGTCCGCCGCCTCGTCCGGGCGGTCGGGTACGGTCTCGTCCCCGCCCGCTTCGGGCAACGGGACGACGACGACGCGCGGGTCGCGGGCAGCGGGGCGGGGCTCGTCGGTCACCGGAGCATTCTCACCGAAGGACCGGCCGCGGGCCAGGCGCGGCCGGCCTCACGCGCCACCGGTCGGCGCGGGCTCGTCGACGGTCAGGACGAGCTTGCCGAACACCTCGCCGCTCGCGAGCAGCTCGTGCGCGCGCCCCGCCTCGTCCAGACCGAGCGTCGCATGGACCACGGGACGCAGGCGCCCGTCGACGACGAACGGCCACACGTGCTCGCGGACCTCGGCCATGATCCGCGCCTTGTCGCGCGCGTCGCGCGAGCGCAGCGTCGTCCCGATCACCCGGGCCCGCCGCTCCATGAGCGCACCCAGGTCCAGCGTCCCGCGCCGACCCTTCTGCAACCCGATCACGACGAGCCGGCCGCCGTGGGCCAGCACCCGCACGTTGTCCTCGAGCGCCGCGGCGCCGACGACGTCGAGCACGACGTCCACGCCGCGGCCGTCGGTCGCCGCGAGCACCTGGTCCGCCAGGTCGTCGGCGCGGTGGTCGAGCGCGACGTCCGCCCCCAGCTCCGCGACGCGCGCGACGCGCGCCGGGCCGCCCGCGGTCGCGAGCACCCGCAGCCCCAGGAGCCGGCCGAGCCGCACCGCGACCGACCCGACCCCACCCGAGCCACCGCGCACCAGCAGCGTCTCGCCCGGAGCCGCGTTGGCCTCGCGCAGGTTCGACCACACGGTCGCGAGCGCCTCCGGCAGCGCCGCCGCGGCCACCGACGTCAGGTCCCGCGGCACCGGGAGCGCGAGCGCCGCGGGCACGACGACGCGCTCCGCGTACCCCCCGCCGGCGAGCAGCACCGCGACGCGGTCGCCCACGGCGGGCGTGGGCTCGTCGGGACCCAGGGCCGCGCCCGCGCGTGCCGCGAGGACCGCGCGCACCACGCCGGCGGCCTCCAGCCCCGGCCACGGCGGTGCACCCGCGGGCGGCGGGTACACGCCCTGGCGCTGCAGGAGGTCGGCCCGGTTCACCCCGGCGGCCTCGACGTCGACGAGCAGCCGCGTCACCTCGTCGGGACCGGGGTCCGGCTCGGGCACGTCACGGACCCGCAGGACCTCGGGTCCGCCGGGCTCGGTGATGACGACGGCGCGCACCCGGGCACCCTAACGGGGGTCGCCGACACGTCGGGTCCGGACGCGGGGCGTCCGTTCGATACCACATTGCGTCCCCGGCCGGTGGCACCTCGTCCGGGTTCGTCGTATCCCTCCGGGTGAGGTCCATGGCAAACTCTGCCGCGGGCTAATGGTCGATCGTCCAACGGCCGATAATCGGGCACGGGTCATCCGGCGGCGTGCCCACGCCGACGGGTCCCCCGCGTCGGGCTAGGAAGGGAACGAGATGCTGCGACGACTTGGCATCAGAGCCAAGGTGCTGGCCGTACTTGCCGTCCCCATGCTCGTGCTCGTCCTGCTCGGCGTCTACATCACCGCGAGCGCGTTCGACGACCTCGAGGAAGCGCGCGCCACGCAGAGCGTCACCAACACGCTCCGCGCGTACCAGCCCCTCGGCCAGGCCATCGACAACGAGTACATCGTGTCGATGACGTCCGGCGACGCCGAGGCGATCGCCGCGGCGCAGGCCGCGACCGACCAGGCGCTCGCCGAGGTGCGGGAGATCACGAAGGACCTGCCGCTCGAGCGGTTCCCCGACGCGCTCGTCCAGCAGTTCCAGTCCGTCCAGGCGGACTACGAGACCACGCTGCCCGCCGCGCGGCTCGCGGTCGAGCGCGGTGGTGTGTCCTCCGTGGTCCGGGCGAACTTCCAGACGATCGAGAACGGCCAGCTCGAGCTGGTCGCCCAGCTCGGTGAGGTATTCCCCAACCGTGACGTCGCCGCGTCGGTCACCGCGTACCGGCAGCTGTCGCAGACGTCGACCGACCTCGTCGGCGAGCTGATCCAGGGGTCGTCGCTCCTCGGCGGCGTCATCAGCCCCGCCCTCGGCGCGGTCTACCAGGAGAAGGTCGACCAGGTCGAGTCCAGCCGTACCCAGGCCGCCGTCGCGCTCAACCGCATGTCCGGCGTGGACCTGACGCTGCCCACCGGCCAGCCCTCGTCGGCGTTCATCGCCCAGCGTGCGCTGCTCGCCTCGGGTGACCAGGACGCCGTCGCCCAGGTCGACCCCGCCGCGTACGCGGGCGAGGTCGAGACGCAGACGACGCAGCTCGTCGAGCTCGCCGGCACGGCCATCGACCACGCGCGCTCGCTCGCGAACGCCGACGTGGACGCCGCACTGCAGCGGTTCTACGTCACCATCGCCGCGACCCTGCTCGCCGCCGTCCTGTCCTTCCTGCTCGCCCTCATCGTGTCCCGGTCGATCGTCAACCCGCTGCGGCGACTGACCTCGGCCGCGTCCGACGTCCGTGAGCGCCTCCCACGGATCGTCGAGCAGGTGGCCACCCCCGGCGAGCAGCCGGACGTGCAGCTCGACCCGATCCCCGTGAACTCGCGCGACGAGGTCGGCCGGCTGGCCCAGGCGTTCAACTCGATGAACGCGACCACCGTGCGCGTCGCGCAGGAGCAGGCCGCCCTGCGTGGCTCCATCGCCGAGATGTTCGTCAACGTCGCCCGCCGCGACCAGGTCCTCCTCAACCGCCAGCTGTCGTTCATCGACTCGCTGGAGCGCAGTGAGGAAGACCCGAACACCCTCGCGAACCTGTTCCGCCTCGACCACCTCGCGACCCGGATGCGTCGTAACGCGGAGTCCCTCCTCGTGCTCGCGGGCATCGACTCGGGCCGTCGCCTGCGCGACGCCATGCCGCTGTCCGACGTGATCCGCACCGCGTCCTCCGAGATCGAGCAGTACGACCGCATCGAGCTCGACCTGCAGGTCGACCCGCACATGCTCGGCTTCAACGCGCTGCCCGCCGCGCACATGCTCGCCGAGCTCCTCGAGAACGCGACCGTGTTCTCCGAGCCGGAGACGCCCGTCACGGTCACCACCGGCGTGTCCGGGCAGTTCGTCGCCGTCCGCATCCGCGACCACGGCCTCGGCATGACCGAGGAGGAGATCGAGGCCGCGAACGCCAAGATCATCTCGTCCGGCGCCGGTGACGCGCTCGGCGCCCAGCGCCTGGGCCTGTTCGTGGTGGGCCGCATCGCCCAGAAGCTCGGTGCCGCGGTCCGCCTGTCGAAGGCCGAGGGCGGCACGGGTACCGACACGACCGTGCTGCTGCCCGCATCGCTGTTCGCGACGACCGAGATGTCCTCCTACGGTGCGCCCGGCTCCGTCGCGGAGACGGTCCAGCACGACGCCGCCGCGGCGCCCGAGGTCGCCCCCGTCGACCTCGCCGCGCTCACCGACGGCGAGACCTCGCTCGGCCTGCCGCGTCGCCGCCGCGGCGACGGCAGCGAGCCGACGGCCGACTCCGCGCCCATCCCCGTCCCGCAGCTCGGCGGCTCCGGCCTCCCGACCCGCGGCGGCGGTGAGCTGCCCGCACGCCCGCGCAAGACGTTCGACGAGAACGCGATCGTCCTGCCCGAGACCGCCGTCCCGGCCCTGTCGCCCGACCTGTCCGCCGCGGCCCCCGACTGGGCGCCCGCGGTCCAGCAGGCCACGTCCGGCTCGGGTCTGCCCAGCCGTGCCGCGCGGTCCTCCGCCCCCGCCGCGGCCCCGACACCCGCGCCGGCCGCCGAGCCCGTCGCGCCGCGCGAGGAAACGCCGAGCATCCCCTCGCCCGCAGCCCGTGCCGGCCTGTTCTCCGGGTTCCGCACGCGCAACGCGATCGTCGAGGGTGGCGACGGCGGCGTGAGCGACCAGGTCCGCGCGCCGTGGATGTCGCTCGGCGCGCACGGCCTGCAGCAGCCCGCCGCGCCCGAGGTCCCCGCGCTCGTCGAGGACGACGACGAGCCGTGGACGCCCGACGCCGCGCAGCCCGTCACCGAGGTGCCCGGCCTGGTCCCCGACGACGAGCCCGAGCCCGCGCACGCCGAGGCGGCCGCGCCCGCGGACGTCGAGCAGCCGTGGGCCCCGACGTTCGCGTCCGACGAGGACCGGCCGTCCGAGCCCGAGGCCGCGGCGTACGCGCCCGCGTCGTTCGAGCCGGCACCGTCGTTCGAGCCTGCGTCGTTCGAGCCTGCGCCGTCGTTCGAGCCTGCGCCGTCGTTCGAGCCGGTCGCGTACGAGTCGGCGTCGTTCGAGTCGGCGTCGCACGAGTCGGCGCCGTACGAGTCGTCCTTCGAGAGCCCGGCGGAGCCGAGCTCGCCCGAGCCTGCCGCGTACGAGCCCGCCGCGTACGAGCCCGCGTCGTTCGAGCCGACCGCTGACGAGCCGGCCGCGTACGAGCCCGCGTCGTTCGACGCGGCGCCCGCCGAGGCCGCCGACGAGCCCGAGGCCGCCGACGAGCCCGAGGTCGCCGCCCCGGCGTCCTTCGAGCCGGCGTCGTTCGAGCCCGCGTCGTTCGAGCCCGCCGCGTACGAGCCCCCGTCGTTCGAGCCCGCCGCGAACGAGCCGCTCTCCTACGAGCAGCCCGTCGAGGCCGACGAGCAGGTCGCCGAGCAGGTCTCGGAGCCTGCGGCGTACGAGCCGACGAGCTACGAGGCCGCCACCGACGCGCCGTCGTTCGAGCCGTCCTACGAGCAGCCGGCCTACGAGCAGCCGTCCTACGAGCAGCCCTCGTACGAGCAGCCGTCGCACGAGGAGCCCTCGTACGAGCCGGCCGCGTACCAGCCCGCCTCGTACGACGGCGCGTCGCACACGCTCGCGTCGCGGGGCGAGCAGGAGTCCGCTCCCGCCGCGCACGCGCAGCCGCAGGCCGAGCCCTGGTCCGACACCCCGGCGGCGCAGTCCGCGCCTGAGGAGCCGGCACCGGCACCGCGCGTGTCGTTCACGTCGTACAGCGGCTACGCCGGCTGGTCCGGCGCGCGCCGCCGTGCGGCCGCTGCCGAGCCGTTCGACTTCGAGCGCACGCTCGACGAGGCCCGCGCCTGGCACACGGGCGCGCAGCCTGTCGTCGCCGAGGCCGCGCCCGAGGCGGAGCAGCCGTACGCGCCGGTCGCCGAGCAGGCGTACGAGCCCGCCGCCGAGCAGGCGTACGAGCCCGTCGTCGCGCAGGCCGAGCCCGAGTCGTACGAGGCGGAGCAGACGCACGCCGAGGCCGAGGCCGAGGCCGTCGAGCCGGTCGCGGAGGAGCCCGCGTGGCAGCCTGCCTGGCAGGCGCCGTCGTGGGAGTCCGTCACCGGCGCCGTCCCGGTCGTCGAGGAGCCCGCGGCGCAGGCCGTGCCGGCGCTCGAGCCCGAGCCGGCCGTCGAGGCCTCGTCGTTCGAGGTGCCGTCGCTGGTCGCGGACGAGCCCGCCGAGACGCAGGCCGCCCCCGAGGGCGAGCAGGTCTGGGCCGAGACGACGCCCGCGTGGGGTGCACCCGCCTGGCCGTCGCTCGCGGAGTCGGACGCCCCGGCCGAGGTCGCGCCGGCGTACGCCCCCGCCCCGGCGGAGCAGCCGTACGCGCAGCAGCCCGCGCCCGTGGAGCCGGTCGCCCCGGCCGTCCCGCAGCCCGTCGCGGAGCAGCCTGCCGCGCCGGCGTGGGGTGCCCCCGCCGGGTTCGGCGTCCAGGGGATCGGCGAGGCCGAGCACCAGCCCGCGGAGGAGAAGGGCTCGCGCAAGCGCTGGGGCCTGTTCGGCCGCCGCAAGGGCGACACGGGCCCGACCGAGGTCGCGTCGGCCGCCGCGCCGTCCCCGGTCGCCGCTCCGTCCGTCGACTGGTCGGCGCCCGCGTCGGTCCAGCCCGAGGTCCCGGCCCGGGTCGAGCCCGCGGCCTGGTCCGCGCCCGAGCCGCCGGCCCCGGCCGCCGCGGTGCCGGCCGCCGTGCCCGCGTCGTCGGGCTCGTGGGCTCCGCCGGAGTGGGCCGCCACCAGCCGGCCCGCCGCGTCGGCAGCGCCCGCGGTGGACGTGCCGCACCCGGTCGTGCCGCCGTCGGTCGCCCCGCGCATCGGGACGCTCGACGACAACGTGGCCGCGATGCTCGCGCTGCGCTCCGACATCCAGGAGCAGGCGCTGTCCGAGCTGAGCCAGCTCTCGGCGTACCGTCCGAGCGTCGCCCGCTCGGGCGAGCAGCTCACCAAGCGTGTGCCGACGGCCGTCCCGGCCACGGCTCCCGAGACCTCCGAGTCGACCGCCCCGGTCCAGCGCGACGCGAACGAGCTGCGCAGCCGGCTGTCGAGCTTCCAGTCCGGGACGTCGCGCGGCCGCCAGGCCGCCGGCTCCGGCGAGTCGCCGAGGAGCACGTCGTGACCCCGGCCGTCGTTCCTACCATCGCCCCCGTCGTGGGGACGTTCGATCCCGCAGTCGTCGACTGCACCAGCAAGGAGGAAGTGTGACCGCGCTCAGCACCGAGGCAGCCAACTTCGGCTGGCTCCTGGACAATTTCGTCCGGACCGTGCCCGGCACTCGCCACACGCTCGTGGTGTCGGCCGACGGTCTTCTCATGGCGATGTCGGAACAGCTGGACCGCACCAGCGGCGACCAGCTGGCGGCCATCGTCTCCGGCATGTCGAGCCTGACCCGCGGCGCGTCGCGGCAGCTGCGTGCGGGGGAGGTGCGTCAGGCGATCATCGAGATGGACTCTCTGTTCCTCTTCCTCATGACCGTCTCGAACGGCTCCGTCCTCGCCGTGGTCGCCGACTCGAGCTGCGACGTCGGCCTCATCGGATACGAGATGGCCATGCTCGTGTCCCGCACCGAGGCGACGCTGACCCCGCAGCTCATCTCCGAGATGCGCGGCCAGCTCCCCGTCGACGGCGCTACCCGAGCCCCCGCCGTCTGAGGAGCATGTCTTCATGAGTGAGCACATCGAGTACGTCGCCCGGACGGTACGGCCCTACGCCGTCACCGGCGGGCGCGTGCGCTCGGCGCGCTCCGACCTGCCGCTCGAGGCATTGGTCGAGGCGCTGCCGGACGCAGTGTCGAGTCAGGGTCTGCCCCCCGAGAGGCGTGCGATCCTCCAGCACGCCGCGAGCACGTACATCTCGGTCGCGGAGCTGTCGGCGCTGCTGCACCTGCCCATCGGTGTCATCAGGATCCTGGTCTCGGACATGTCCGATCACCAGCTCGTGCGTGTGCACACCTCTCAGCCGGTCGAGGTCAACACCGGTGAGTCCCCCGCCCTGTCCCTGAGCGTGCTGGAGAGTGTTCTCAATGGCATTTCCGCCCTCTGACGCCGCGGTGGCCGCTCCGGCCGGAACCGCTGGCGCCGTAGCGCCCACCACCGTCAAGATCGTCGTCGCGGGCGGGTTCGCCGTCGGCAAGACGACCTTCATCGGTTCCATCTCGGACATCGAGCCCCTCAACACCGAGGCCGCGATGACCGAGCACTCGATCGGCGTCGACGACGCCGGCGGCGTGTCGGACCGCAAGACCACCACCACGGTCGCCATGGACTTCGGCCGCATCGCGCTGCCGGGCCAGCTGTGGCTGTACCTGTTCGGCACCCCGGGTCAGGACCGCTTCCTGTTCATGTGGGACGACCTGGTGCGCGGCGCGATCGGCGCCGTCGTGCTGGTGGACACCGACCGCCTCGACCAGTGCTTCCCCGCGGTCGACTACTTCGAGAGCCGTGGCATCCCGTTCGTCGTGGGTGTCAACTGCTTCGACGGTGTCGCGAAGCACGCGCTCGAGGACGTCCGCGAGGCGCTCGCCATCCCGGCGCACGTCCCGGTCATGTACACGGACGCGCGTTCGCGTGCGGCCACGAAGCAGGCCCTGATCGCCCTGGTGCAGCTCGCGATGGAGCGGCTGCGCCAGCGCTGACCAGCGCTGTGGACCCGTCGGCGGCCGGTCACCCTCGCGGGGGTGGCCGGCCGTCGGCATTCGTGGGATCGCGCGGGTCCCGTGTGCCACCGGTGGCGCCGGGAGGGGATCATGAGACCGTGCCCAGTCCCGACGACGAGCGTGCGCGCGTGTACGCGGACGGGTCGGCGCTGTCGCGGTACCTGCCCGGTGCGCCGCACCGCGCCGACTGGCTGACGTGGGCGCGGCGCAACGGTCCGCGCCTGCTGACGACGCAGGTGGGGGTCAGCGAGCTGCGCGGCACCGCGCGGATGCTCGACCACGACGCGCGTGACGTGGCGCAGCGTGCGCTGCTGGAGATCGAGGTCGTGCGGCTGTCCGACCAGGCGGTCGGTCGCGCGACGGACGTCGCGGGGGTGCTGCCGCCGTTCGTCGCGGTGCACGCGGGAGCGGCGTTGACGCACCCGGACGTCGGGGCGGTCGCGACGTACGACGCGCGCCTGGCGCGGGTCGCCGCGCTGTACCGGTTGGACGTGGTGTCACCGGGTCTGCCGGACCGCTGGTGGGAGCGCGACGAGACGCCCTTCCTGGTGCGCTGACTGACACCGCGTCGCTCGCCGGACGACGCTCGTCGGGCGCGTTCGTCGGACACGTTCGTCGGACACCCTCGCGTACACGTGCGTCGGACACGCACGTCGCCGGTGCACTGCCGCATGCACCGGCGACGCGTGGTGCTGCGGTCACTCGAACCGCAGCACGCTCAGGGTCCAGTCGTCGATCCAGCCGCTGTCGGTCGTGGCGTCGCCGGTGGTGTTCACCTTCACCTGGATGCGATGGGTGCCCTTCTTGACCTTCGTGCAGAACTGCACGCTGTTGCCCGTGTACTTGGCCTCGGACGTGAAGGCGTACGGGCTGCCGTTGTTGGCGTAGGGCTGGATGGGCACGTTGTTGTCGTGCACCTCGAGCCCGAGCCAGCCGGTGCCGGTGTAGTAGGTCTCCGCGCTGAACGTGATGAGCAGCGTGTCGTAGCCCGTCGCGGGGCCGTAGACGACGACACCCGCGCCGGGCACGTTGCGGTCGGCGCCCGCGGTGCCGGCGAAGCTGAACGGCTCGACCTGGGTGCGGGCCTGCAGGCGCTTCTGGACGCCGCCGTCACAGACCTTGGGGCTGGTGGTCGCGTTGATCGTGGCGCTCTGCGGCTTGGTGGCCGCGGCGTCGTCGTCGCCGGACGCTCCGTAGGACGGCGCGAGGACGGCTGCGCCGAGGCCGAGCAGCATGACCGTGCTGATCCCGACCGCGGCCGAGGTGGACTTCTTCATCGCAATCCCCTGACTTGTCGTGCGGCCCTGGAGGAGGCCGCGTGCACCTCAGGTGGTCCGCACGGGAGCGGGAGATACGTCCCGCGGACGAACCCCGGGTGCGAGGGGACCCGTGCGCGGTTCATGGCGACCGAGCCCGCAGGTCACGACCGCCTCTGTGGGAGACTCGTGGCCGCCGGTCGCGACCGGCGAGGAGGGCTGGCTGAGCGGCCGAAAGCGACGGTCTTGAAAACCGTTAGGGCGGGACCTCTCGTCCTCAAGGGTTCGAATCCCTTGCCCTCCGCTCATGCAGGACATCGGCAACGAGCCGGTCCCTCAGGCGTCCGGCTTGTTGCGCTTCGGGGGTACGTAGTGGCGCATGGAGCCGACGACGTGCGCGACCGGGCGATGGTCCTCGATCACCCGCCGGACCAGCAGGCCCGGCCGTGGACAGTCAGACGCGCATTACCGTGAGACACGAGAACCTCCGGCGGGACGTGGGCCTTCGACAAGCCACACCCCAGCCGGAGGTTCTCCTCACGTCAACGGCCTCGGACTGTCACCAACGTCCTGGCTGAGTACAACTAGTCCCGCGCTGGCTCGGTCAGATACCCGAGCACTCCCACAGCGGCGGCCACCGCAGCCACCACGAGCGCTGGCGCCGACCCCGCAGGATGGAGCGCGACAGCCCAACCGTACGGCTGCCCACTGTTGCCCGTACCGAGCAGCCACATGATCATCACGACGCCAGCGGGAACAACCCAGGCTGCCGTGGGCCCGAGCACACGGGTGCACACGGCTGTCAGCCCGATGAACAGCGCGACGTTCCGCACGAGGACGCTGACGTCCAGATCGTTCCGCCACACCACAGCCGCAACCGCGAACGTCGAGAACACCGCAAGATCGAGCCCTCTCCTCGTCGCGTAAGCGGGAGCCACACGATCTTGACTGCTCGACGTTCGCATCGACACCAACGGAAGGAACACCGCAGCGACAGCGGGAACCAGCGGCCACACGAACGTGTAGATGCCGAGCCGACCGGGGACCTCCTGCTGCCCGCGCGGAATGACCAGCAGAACACCCGCAAGCGTCGCAGCGTGAGCAAGCACGAACACCATTCCACGCCGGCGCCACACGAGCAGGGCGTCTCGAAGTCGCATCAGCATTCGCGCAGAACGCTCACGAGCCTTCGCACCTCCGGGCCGAAGACCGCGGGGTCCGCCGACCGCAACGCGGACGACACCTCTCCGGGCGCCACGAGGCTGTCACGCTCACGACCATCCGGAGCGAGCCACCACGCCAGCACACCGAACGCGGTCGCAGCATCCGGCTCGAGCGCGCACGTCGAGCTCATCACCGTGTTCGCGACGTACTGGGGTGCAGCCAACGCCCCCCGAGTCAGCATCCCCGGGTTCACCACATGTGCGCCTGGGGCTGAGGGCCGCTGGTCGAACCGCCCGAGGTCGACGTCCACACCCGCGCTGCGCAGCTTCGCGACGGGCGCAGCGAGCGCCGCCGAGATCTCACCAGCCTCGTCGGCGTACCCCGGGCCGACACACACCCGAGGGCCACCGTCAGCCTGAGCGCACCGAACCGGGTCGTTCGGGTCGGGCAACAGACGCTCCGGCCCAGCAAGCGCGCCCACCAACACTGCCCCGACCGCCACAACTGCCAAGGCGCCCATGCCGAACCGGGCGCGAGCCGTCCGATACGCGTCCTTCCCGGCCGAGACCGTGAACACCACGGTCAACAACCCGAACACCACCAGCTGCAGCAGAACTCGCGCCGGGTTCGGTCGCAGACCCACGAGACTTCCAGTTGCCCCGCCGGTGTCAGACAGGAACGACAACGACGTCGTGTACAACGCCACGCACCCGGCGAAGCACACGAGCGCAAGCAACGGCGGCGCGATGTACGACCGCACACGCCACCCGACCCAGCAGCCAAAGCTCGTGAACGCGACGAGCATCGCCACGCACGACAGCACCGGAAGGTAGTCGCTCGGTGCAGGCGCTCCGGGAGGCCCTGCGAACAGCATGACGGTCTGCACCACGAGGAACCCGGCGAGGAACGCCGCCAGAACCCACCCGGACACCACGAGCGTGGAGCGCCACACAACGGCCGTCTGCCGTCCAGCCGCCGCCGCACCGTCCGCGTAGGCCTTGGCGGCGGCGACAGCCTTCCAGGCGCCGAATCCCGCACACGCGGGCGCCAGCATGATCGTCGCGAACGAGTACTGCCAGATGCTCAGGGTCCACTCGTGCGTCCACTGCCCGTCCCGCAACCCGATGTGCGCAGCCAGCAGCCCAACGGTGGCGATCGCAGCCCAGTGCTCGGTTCGCAGGGACCTGCGCGACGCGCTCACACGACCGGCGCCAGCAGCCTGCTCGACCAGCGCCGTCATGCGACCTGTGCGCCTGTCATCAGTGTGCGCACCTGACGTTCCACGTTGCTGCGGTCACCGGTCGCGTCGAGCTCGGTCACGGTGCCGTTGAACACCACGACCCCTTCGGCAAGAACGACGAGCCTGTCAGCCATGCTCACGAGGTCGTCGATGTCGTGCGTTGTGACGACCACCGTGCTGTCCTGCGACGCCCGGTGGATCACCTCACGAAGCGCGTGCCTCTGAGCAAGGTCCAACCCGACGGACGGCTCGTCGAGCATCAGAACACTGGGCCGGTGGATCGACGCCAACGCGATGTAGACGCGTTGCCGAGTCCCGCCTGACAGGGTGCGCAGCTCAGCGACCTGATGGTCCGTCAGAGCGAACCGCTCGACCGCGTCCCGAACCGTCGACTCACGTTCCGCACGAGGCACCCGATGCAACCATGCGCCGTACCGCAACGCTTCCCGGACCGTGTACGACCCGGGGAAGTCGGTCCGTTGACTCAGGTACCCCAAGGCGGCTCGGGCGGCTCGTCGCCCGTCAGGGGTCGCGAGCGAGTGCCCCGCAACATGGACCGACCCTGCGTGCGGGCGTACCAGCCCTGCCATGCATCTCAGCAGCGTGGACTTCCCGGACCCGTTCGCGCCCACGACGGCGGTCACACCGCTGCTGAACGCGACGGTGACGTTCGTGAGGGCGATGGTCCGACCGAGCTGAACGGTGAGGTCTGCGACGCGCGTACCAGTCAAGAGGGAAGCTTCGGCTCAGTAGGACGTGGTCAGGATCGCTTCGCTGGTGCACTGGTCGGGCACCGGCCACCCCATCTGCGCGCACGAGAACGCCCCGATACGCATCTGGTCGGTGTCGTAATCGCTGGCCCACGCGGGGTACGTTTTGATGAACCTGTCCGTGATCGTCGTGTTGGACACGTCGTCCCCGCTCTTGACGGCGAAGAACGTCCAGAAGGTTGTTCCGTTCGTCTTGTCGATCTTCTTGATGTAGAAGTTCGTCGCACCGTGAACGTCGTTGCCGTCGGCCTTGCGGTCCTTGGTCGTGACCTTGCTGTTGGCGGTTCCAGCGTTGTTCCAGAAGCTTCCACTGGCTTCGACCCGCACGGCCCCGTCCCACGTCTTCGTTCTCGGCCCCCACGTCTGGGTTGCAGCGTTCGCTGCACCCCCGAACGCGAATCCAAGGACGATGACTGCAGCGACGGTCAACGACCGAGTGCTCGTCTTCATGCGTGCCCCCTCGTGTGCGCTGTGCGCCACAGTGTGCCAGGACCTGCGGTTGGGCGCTCTGTCCAGTTCGCTCCTGGCGGCGCTGACGATCCCAGAACGGAAAGGTCCGGTCAAGGCGCAACCTGAACGAGAGCCCGACCGGTACCGCGCGCGCGGGTCGTGTGGGGTGGTGGGGGTAGGTTGCTCGCGTGCGGGACGACGAGCGCGTGGTGGCGCTGACCTTCGACGACGGGCCGAGCGCGAACACGCGGCGGCTGCTGGACGTGCTCGCGGCGCGGGGTGTGCGGGCGACGTTCTTCCTGCAGGGCGAGCACGTCGCGGCGGACCCGGACGCGGTGCGCGCGGTCCACGCGGCGGGGCACGCGCTGGCGAACCACACGTGGAGCCACCCGCACCTGCCGGAGCTGCCGGCGGCGGAGGTCGACGACGAGCTCGCGCGCGCTGCCGACGCGGTGCGGGACGCGACGGGCGTCGTCACGACGCTGTTCCGGCCGCCGTTCGGTGACCTGGACGACGACGTGGTCGCGGCGGTCGCGCGGCACGGCGAGGCCGTGGTGCTGTGGGACGTGGACCCGGCGGACTGGGAGGCGGGGGCGCCCGCGGGACGGACGGTCGAGCGGGTGCTCGCGGAGGTGCGGCCGGGGTCGGTGGTGCTGATGCACGACTGGCAGGACTCGACGGTCGACGCGGTGCCCGCCGTGATCGACGGGCTCGTGGCCGACGGGTACCGGTTCGTGACGGTCCCGGAGCTGCTGGGGGAGCGGGTGGCGCCCGGACGGGTGTTCTCGCACGGCCGGACGGTGGGCTGAACGGGCGGCGTCCCGGACCGACGCGCGGGTCCGTCACGGCCGCTGCCCGCGGTGCGGGAGGATCGTGCCATGTCCACGACCCGACGCCCTGCGCGCGCGCTCGCCCTCGTGTCCGCGATGGCGGCACTCCTGCTGACCCTGTCCGGCTGCCTCAAGCTCGACATGGACCTCACGTTCCACGCCGACGACACGGTCGACGGGACCGTGGTGCTCGCGGTGAGCAGCTCGCTGCTCGAGAGCACGGGCATGACGTTCGACGAGGCGTTCGGCTCGGAGGACCCGTTCGACGGTGAGGCGACGTCGTCGGAGGCGTACGAGGACGGCACGTACGTCGGCCGCACGTACCACTTCGCCGACACCCCGCTGGCGGAGTTCGGCGACGACGACATGAAGGTCACGCACGAGGACGGCAAGTTCGTCGTCGACGGGGAGCTCGACCTGTCGGCGGGTGGCGAGACGGGGCTGAGCGGCGGCGAGGTCCGGGTCGCGTTCACGTTCCCCGGCGAGGTGGAGTCGTCCAACGGGACGATCGACGGCAGCACGGTGACGTGGGAGGCGCAGGCCGGTGACGTCGTGCAGCTCGACGCGGTCGCGTCGGACGGCACGAGCGACGGGTTCCCGGTGCTCACGCTCGTGTGGGTGCTCGTCGGGCTCGTGGTGGTCGCGATCGTCGTCGTGGTCACGGTGGTGCTGCTGCGCCGACGCGCCGCGCGCCGGGACGGCGTCGACGCGGCGACGGTCCCGCCGGCACCGGCCGCGGGTGAGGTGCCTCCGGCTCCGCCGGCCGACCAGCAGCAGGCCTGACGCCCGCCTCAGCCGAGGATCTTGGCCTTCTCGACCTCGAGTTCCTGCGGCGTGAGCACCCCGGAGTCGCGCACCGCGGCGAGCTCCTTGAGGTGCGCGATCTTCTCGCCCATCGACTGCTCGCCCTAGGCTCGGCCCGTGCCCCGTCGTCACGTGCGTCTGGTCCCTCGCCCGCTCCCGCCTGCCGCGGGCGACCGGGACCGTGACGTCGACGTCGCGGTCCGCCGTGGCCTCGCCGCGCTCCGCGCCGAGCTCGACGTCCCCGCCGCGTTCCCGTCCGCGGTGCTGCAGGAGGCCCGGCTGCGCGCGACCACCGGCCCGCAGGCGGCCGATCGCCTGGACGCGCGCGACCTCCCGTTCCTGACGATCGACCCGCCCGGGTCGATGGACCTGGACCAGGCGCTGCACGTCGAGCGGCGGGGCGGCGGCTACCTGGTCCGGTACGCGATCGCCGACGTGGCCGCGTGGCTCGAGCCGCACGGCCCGATCGACGACGAGGCCCGGGGCCGCGTCACGACGCTGTACGCGCCCGACGGTCGCACGCCCCTGCACCCGCCGGAGCTCAGCGAGGGCGCCGCGAGCCTGCTGCCCGGCCAGGAGGCCCCGGTCGCGCTGTGGGAGATCGAGCTCGACGGCGAGGGTGCGCCGCGCGGCGTCGTCGTGCGGCGGGCGACCGTGCGCTCGTCGGCCCGTCTCACCTACGACGAGGCGCAGGAGGCGATCGACGCGGGCGCCGGGCTCGCGGCGGACGACGGCCCGCTCGCGCTGCTGCGCGAGGTCGGTGAGCTGCGCCAGGCCGCCGAGCGCGCGCGGGGCGGCATCACGCTGCCGATGCCCGAGCAGGAGGTCGAGCTCGACGAGCACGGGACGTGGCGCCTCGTGAGCCGCCGCACGCTCCCCGTGGAGGAGTGGAACGCGCAGATCTCCCTGCTCACGGGGATGTGTGCGGCGGAGCTCATGCTGGACGCCGGGATCGGGGTGCTGCGCACGCTGCCCTCGTCGCGGCCGGAGGACGTCGCGCGGCTGCGCCGCACGGCGCTCGCGCTCGGTGTGGCCTGGCCGCAGGGCGCGCCCGCCGGTGAGGTCCTCGCGGGCCTCGACGCCGCCGACCCGCGGCAGGCCGCGGTGCTGACCGACGCGACCACGCTGCTGCGCGGTGCCGCGTACGCGGCGTTCGACGGCGAGCGCCCGGCCGAGCCGGGCCACGGGGCGATCGCCGCGCCGTACGCGCACGTGACCGCGCCGCTGCGCCGGCTCGTCGACCGGTTCGCCACGCAGGTGTGCCTCGCGGTCGCGGCCGGCACCGAGCCCGACGCGTGGGTGCGCGAGGCCCTGCCCGGGCTGCCCGACCTCATGTCGGCCGGGGACCGCCGCGCGTCCGCGTACGAGCGCGGGTGCCTGGACCTGGTGGAGGCCGCGCTGCTCGCGGGCCGGGAGGGCGAGGTGTTCGAGGGGATGGTCGTCGACGTCTCGGGTGGCGGCGCCAAGGGCGTGCTGCAGCTCGCCGACCCCGTGGTGCACGCACGCGTCGCCGGTGCGGGGCTCGAGGCGGGCACGCGGGTGCGGGTGCGGCTCGTCGAGGCGGACGTCGAGAACCGGTCGGTGACGTTCGAGGAGGCCTGATGCCGGGTCACCGACGAGGAGGCGATCGAGGAGGCGCTGTGCTTCGGCTGGGTCGACTCGACGTCCGGCCCGGTGGACGCCGAGCGCTCGCGCCTGTGGTTTACGCCGCGTCGCGTCGGGGCAGCGCGATGTTCATGGTCGACGCGTCGAGCACGAGCATGAACTGCGTGACGGCGACGACGGCGAGGATCCGCCAGCGTCGCGGGTCGGGGGCGGCCGGACCTGCTGCGTGCGGTGCTCCCGGTGCTCCGGGGGTGACCTCGTCGGCGGTGACGGTCGCGGTGGTGGTGGGGTGGGGCTGTCGGGCTCGAGGAACGGGTCCAGGACAGGTGCACCAGACAGCGGTGCGGGGGCCGTCGAGGAGGGCGTCCGGCTGACGTCCGCTCGAGGGCCAGACGCTGACGAGAGGGACTGACACGTCCTGATACGCGCGGTCCGCGCCGGGGCGCGCGACGCCCGACGTGTCCTGCGTCGTCGTCGCACGGAAGCCAGCAGACCTCGCCTCGACCGCGCAGGTCAACGCATATTCGCCCAGAGCGGACGGATCCTCCGGTTCGGGGTCTGGGACCATGGGCGACGGCGGGCCACGCCCCGGCGGGCACACTGGAGCCGTGACCGAGACGCGCTGCCCGTGCACCAGCGGGCTGACCTACGACGAGTGCTGCGGCCCGCTGCACCGCCAGGACCGGACCGCAGGCACGGCCGAGCAGCTCATGCGCTCACGGTTCAGCGCGTTCGCCGTCGGGGACGCCGCGCACCTGCTGCGCACCTGGCACGCGTCGACCCGGCCCGCCGTGCTCGACCTGGACCCCGACGTCCGGTGGTACCGCCTGGACGTGCTCGCGACGAGCGGCGGCGGCGTGTTCGACACCGACGGCTCGGTCGAGTTCGAGGCGTTCCACCGCGGCCCGGCCGGACCGGGCTCGATGCGCGAGCTCAGCCGGTTCGCGCGCGGTCCCGAGGGCTGGCAGTACCTCGACGGCGACGCACGCCAGGATTGACCCCGTGACGACACCTTCCACGGCTCTCCCGGACGACGACGAGCTCGACCTGATCCGCCGTTCCGGCGCGGCGCTGCAGGTCGGCCGGCTCAGCCTGTCCGGCGGCACCGGCTCGTACCGCGTCAAGGCGTCGATGGCCCGCATCGCCCGCGCGATGGGCGTCGAGCGCCACGAGGCGCACGTGACGCTCACCGAGATCACGGCGACCTCGCACCGCGGGCGCTCGTTCCGCACCGAGGTCGCGGAGGTCCGCTCGGTCGGCGTCAACGCGGACCGGCTCGCGCTCATCGAGCGCATGGTGTCGCGGTTCGAGCGCCGGTACGACGAGACGGGCGTGCCGATCCCGGTCGACGAGGTGCTCGACGAGGTGCGCCGCATCCAGTCGCGGCCCGCGCTCTACCCCGCGCTGCTCAACGCCCTGTGGTCCGCGATCGCGTGTGCCGCGTTCGCGTTCCTCAACAACGGTGGCCCCGTCGAGGTCGGGGGCGTGTTCATCGCCGCCGGGCTCGGGCAGCTGCTGCGCCGGGCGATGCTGCACCGCGGCTACAACCCGTTCGGCGTGACGATGCTCGCCGCGACGCTGGCCTGCTTCACGTACCTCGGCCTGGTGTCCGGCCTGCACGAGCTCGGTGCGCTGACCACGCGTCACGAGGCCGGCTACGTCTCCGCGGTCCTGTTCCTCATCCCGGGGTTCCCGCTGGTCGCAGGCGCGCTGGACCTCGCGCGCCTCGACTTCTCCGCGGGCCTGTCACGCCTGACCTACGCGCTCATGGTCCTGATGTCCGCGGCGCTCGCGGTGTGGGCGGTCTCGTCGGTCGTCGGCCTGGAGCCGGACGTGCCGCCGGCGCCCGACCTGGCGCCCGCCGTGCTGTGGGGGCTGCGGTTCGTCGCGAGCTTCCTGGGCGTGATCGGGTTCGCGCTGATGTTCAACAGCCCGTGGCGCATGGCGCTGCTCGCGGCGACCGTCGGGATGCTCGCGAACGTCGGCCGGCTGCTCCTGCTCGACGCGGGCGTGGTGACCCAGGCCGCGGCCGCGCTCGCGGCGCTCGTCGTCGGCCTGCTCGCGGCGTACCTCGCCCCGCAGCGGGACGTCCCACGCGTGACCGTCGCGGTCCCCGCGGTCGTCATCATGGTCCCGGGCGTGCTCGCGTACCGTGCGATCTTCCACCTGTCCGACGGCGACACGCTCACCGCGCTCGCGTACGGCGTGCAGGCCGCTCTCGTCGTCGCGTCCCTCTCGATCGGTCTGGCCGTCGCCCGCATGCTGACCGACCGGACCTGGGCGTTCGACCGGTGACGCACGCGTCGTCGGACGGCTTTTGCCGCACGACGACCAGCACAGGTACCCTGTCCGCACTTGGAGACGTCGCATAGCCAGGTCTAGTGCGCGGCCCTGCTAAGGCCGTGAAGGGGTCAACCCTTCCGTGGGTTCAAATCCCACCGTCTCCGCCATGAGGTCCTGGGCAACCAGGGCGCGGTAGTCCGGACGGCTCCCGGCAGGACGTGATCCTGTCGGGAGTTGCTGTTCTCGACCCCCACCGCCTGCGGCAGGATGGGGACGTGCCAGAGACGGTGATCGACGACCCTGTCCCGAACGGTCCGTTCGACGCTGGTGTGGCACGTATGCCAGGTGTGACGTGCGAACCCTGTGCCGAGCGACGCGGCTGAGCAGGTCATGACCGCAGCTCGCTCGCTCGGCCCGGCCGTGGTCGTCGACGTCTCCGGATGGGCTGTGATCCGTGACGAACCCGGCGGGCGTGACCCGAACAAGCGCTGGGTCGCGCCGGACGCGGACACGCCGCGCCACGAGCAGTGGCTCTGGAAGTCCCGCCAGGTCACGGGTGACGGTTCGCAGCGAGCGCTCACGGACTGCGCTGAGGTCGGGGTCTCCCGGCTCGCACAGGTCTTGGGCATCCCTGCCGCCGAGTGCCAGTTCGCCGTGTGTGACGGGGAGCTCGGCCTGATCTCACGAAACGTCGCGCCGGCGGGATACGGCCTCTTCTCGGGTCGGACGTACCTTCCGGAGGTGACGGGCTACGCGCGGCTGGACGATGCGCCGGAAAGCCAGCCCGTCGGGAGGATGCGCCGCGATCAGGGCTACTCGCTCGACGCGGTCGACCAGGTGCTCCAGGGTGTCGGTCCGCCGCCCGGGGTCACGGGAATGACGGCGTCGGCGGTGTTCGCCGGCTATCTCGTCCTCGATGCGCTCGTGGGCAACGGCGATCGACACCCCGGCAACTGGGCGCTCCTCGAATCGGCGGCAGGCGAGCGCTCTCTGGCGCCGACGTTCGATCACGGCAGCGCGCTGGGCGCCGGCATGACGGACGCGAATCGTCGCGCGCGCGACCCTCTGGCCTTCGCCCGCAGAGGAGAGGCGAACCCCTTCGTCCCTCCGAAGCAGAAGCTGGTGGACCTGGCGCTCGAAGCCGTGTCGCGGACCGGAGCGACCCTCTGGCTCGACCGGCTCGTGTCACTGGACGCGGACTGCGTCGAGCCGGCACTCGACGCGCCGGGCGAACGCATGTCAGTGGTCGCGGCTACGTTCATGTCTCGCGTCATACTGGAGAACCGGAGGAGGTTGAGCGATGGCCACACTGCTGCGGACTGACCAGCTCCTGGTCAGTCGCCAGGATCCGACGACACGCCGGTTCGTCCGCGTCGGCACGCTGGGCTTCGACGGCGCGCTCTACACCTTCACGTACGAACCTGGGACCGCGCGACCGCTTCCGGGCCTACCGCTCGGAAGCACCCATCAGAGTGCGACGCTCTTCCCGATCTTCGCCGAGCGCGTCATCGATCCGCATCGGCCGGAGCGCACGGAGACACTGGCGAACCTGGGCCTGCCCAGCGGCGCCGGTCCCTTCGAGGTGCTCGCAAGATCGGGAGGCGGCCGCACGGGAGACACCTACGAGCTGACGCCGCTGCCCCATCCCGGCGATGTCAGCCTGCGGTTCCTCGTGCACGGAATCCGGCACCTGACGCCCTCGGAACGCGCCGCCATCGACCGACTCGCGCCGGGTGCTCGTCTCTCGTTGCGTCGTGAACCGGACAACCCTGTCGACGCTCGCGCCCTGTTGGTGACCGACGACGGAGCACGGCTCGGGTACGTGCCGGGGCCGCTCCTCGAGTACGTGCACGAGATCATGCGGGCCCCCTACGAGCTGACGGTCGAGCGAGTGAACCCCGCGGCCGTCGGCATGCACATGCGACTGCTGGTGCGCCTGGACGGCCGCTACGACGGTTGACCCTGGGCGAGCGTGCCGGAGCTCCACGGCGCGAGGGGAGTGCGTCGGTCGTCGTGAGGCGGTCCCGGCTGGGTCGTCGAGCGGGGTGGGAGGTCGAGCGGATGGGTGGACGTCCGGAGGCGTCGCGGCGCCGCGGTTCGCGCAGGTGCGGCCCGGGGTCGAGCAGGGCCCGGACCTCGACGGCGGGTTCTGGGCCGAGCCGCCGTACCACGGCGTGCACGAGACGTGGACCTACCCGGAGCTGCGGCTCGTGCTCGACCGCTACACGATCACGAAGGACGGGAGCACGCGGCAGTTCTGGAACTGGATGCAGTGCCTCACGCCCGACGAGGTCCGCGGCGAGCTCGCGACCGCGGGGTTCGGCGAGGTCGAGGTGTACGGCGACGTGGCCGGGGCCGACCACGACCCGGACTCGCCCGTCTTCGCGGTGGTCGCGCGGGCGTGAGCCCGACGAGCCGCGGTACCGTGCGGGTCGACCGGCAGGAGAGGCGATGTTCGAGCTGCTCACGGACGAGCTGCGGGTGCAGGTGCTCGACCCCGTCGCGGACCGCGACCGCACGGGCGTGCGGTACTGCACGGGCGGCTACGTCTTCCAGGTGCACGACGAGGTGCGCGGGCCGCTGATGTCCGGCCCCACGTACCCGGACTCGTTCAACTGGTTCGACGGCCAGGGGATCCCGGACGCGTTCGCGCTCGCGCCGCTGCACGGTCCCGGACCCGAGCCGCGCGCGCTCGTCCTGGGCGTGGGGGTGTGCGACCTCGAGGCGCGCCGGGTGGTCGAGCCGTGCGCGTGGGACGTCACGCACGACGGGCCGACGCTGGGGTTCCGCACCGCGCACGCGTTCGCGGAGCACGCGTGCGCGCTCGAGCGGACCGTTTCGCTCGTCGGACGCATCCTGACGTCCACGACGACGCTGCTGAACGCCGCGGACGAGGCGGTGCTCCCGGTGGTGTGGTTCCCGCACCCGTTCTTCCCGCAGCCGGCGTCCGACGAGCTGTTCCGCAGCTCGGTCGCGCTCGGTCTGGCCGAGGACGACGGCTTCGAGGTGCTCGACGAGCACACCGTGCGCCGCCGTGCGCTGCCGCCCGGGCACGTCGGCCCGTACGCGGAGCTCGAGCACGCGGCGGGCGGTCCCGTGCGCCTCGAGCACCGCCACGACCTGCTGGGTGCGGTGACCATGACGACGAGCTACGCGCCCGGCCGGTTCGCGGTGTGGGGCAACCACCACACCGTGTCGCCCGAGCCGTTCCTGGAGCACGCGCTCGCCCCCGGCGAGGAGCTCACCTGGTCGGTCACGTACGCGTTCTGACGTCCCGGCCGGTGTGTCACAGGCGCGTCGTACGCTCGGCGGGTGGTCGACCCCGGGCACTTCGAGCGGTACGCGGCGGTGTACGCCGACGCGCGTCCGCCGTACCCCGCGGCGCTCTGGGAGGAGCTGCGCCGTGCGGGGTACCTGACGCCCGGGCACCGCGTGCTCGAGCTCGGGGCCGGTACCGGTCAGGCGACCGGCCCGCTGCTCGCCGCGGGGCTCGCGGTCACGGCCGTCGAGCCCGGTCCGTGGCTCGCGGAGCGGCTGCGCGCCACGCACCCGGCCGCGTCCGTCGTCGTCGCGCGTGCGGAGGACGTGGACCTGGGTGAGGCGCAGTACGACCTGGCCGTGGCGGCGACGTCCGTGCACTGGCTCGACCTCGACGTGGTGCTGCCCGCCGTGCACCGGGCCCTCGCCCCGGGCGGCACCTTCCTGGTGTGGCGCAACGTGTTCGGGGACCGCACCGTCCCGACGCCGTTCCGGGCGCGGGTCGCGGAGGTCGTCGCGCGGCGCACGCGCCCGCCGCGCCCCGGTCCTGACGCGGAGGACGCCGTGCAGAGCGTCGCCGCACTCACCCGCTCGGGGCTGTTCCGCGCCGACCCGGTGCGCACGTTCCGCTGGAGCGTCGACCTCGACGCCGACCAGGTGTGGCGCCTGTTCACGACGTTCAGCGACTGGACGCCCGACGAGGTCGACGCCGTCGCGCTCGCGGTGCGCGACCTCGGCGGGGTGGTGACCGAGCACTACCTGTCGTGGCTGGTCGAGCTGCACCCGTGCTGACCGGCCCGTTCAGCGGCCGCACCGGAATCGTCCGCGGTCGTGCGTCGTTCTCACCGGCGTGAGCGACGAGCAGCGGGTGACATTCGGGCTGGACACGTTCGGCGACGTGACGACGACGAGCGACGGCGGGCCGGTGCCGCAGCACCAGGTGCTGCGTGACGTGGTCGAGCAGGGGGTCGCGGCCGACCGTGCCGGCGTGGACCACTTCTCGGTCGGGGAGCACCACCGCGACGACTTCGCGGTGTCCGCGCCCGAGGTGGTGCTCGCGGCGATCGCGGCGCGCACGCAGCGCGTCACGCTCGGCTCGGCGGTCACCGTGCTCTCGTCGGACGACCCGGTGCGCGTGTACGAGCGGTTCGCGACGCTCGACGGGATCTGCGGCGGCCGCGCCGAGATCCAGGTCGGGCGCGGCTCGTTCGTCGAGTCCTTCCCGCTGTTCGGCTACGACCTGGCCGACTACGACGACCTGTTCGAGGAGAAGCTCGACCTGCTGGTGCGCCTGCGGTCCGAGGGCCCGGTCACGTGGACCGGCCGCACGCGCGCACCCCTCGACGCCGCCCGCGCCTGGCCGACGACCGAGCGCGGTGCGCTGCCCGTGTGGGTCGGGGTCGGCGGGACGCCGGAGTCGGTGGTGCGCGCGGCGCGGCACGGGCTGCCGCTCATGCTCGCGATCATCGGTGGGGCGCCCGCGCGGTTCGCGCCGTTCGTCGAGCTGTACGGCCGTGCCGTGCGGCAGCTGCACGGCGACGACGCCGTGGTGCCGCCCGTGGGTGTGCACTCGCCCGGGTTCGTGGCGGACTCCGACGAGGCCGCGCGGGACCTGCTGTTCCCGCACTTCAAGGCGAACCGTGACCGCATCGGCGCCGAGCGCGGCTGGCCGCCGATGACCCGCGACGACTTCGAGGCCGAGGCCGCCTCGGGCGCGCTGTTCGTCGGGTCGCCGCAGACGGTGGCCCGGCGCATCGCCGACGTGGTGCGCACGCTGGGCGTGCAGCGGTTCGACCTGAAGTACGCGCACGGCCCGCTGCCGCACGAGCACCTGCTGCGCGCGGTGGAGCTGTACGGCACCGAGGTCGCCCCGCGAGTCCGCGCCCTCCTGACCTCCTGACCTTCTGACCTCCTGACCCCGACGACGGGTGGACGCCGTCCGGTCGCACCGGACGACGTCCACCCGGAGCGGGCGGGAGGAGCCGGGGGTCAGGCGGACAGGGCCGAGCGGACCAGGGCCGAGAGCTTCTTGCCGTCGGCGGCCAGGCCCGCGCGGGCCGTGGCCTCCTTCATCACCGCGCCCATGTCCTTCATGCTGCTCGCGCCCAGGTCCGCGACGACCGCCCCGACCAGCGCCGCGAGCTCGTCGTCGGACAGGCGCGCCGGCAGGTAGGTCTCGATCGCGTCGGCCTCGGCCGTCTCGGTCGCGGCGCGGTCCGCGGCGCCCGCGTCGGTGTAGATCTGCGCGCTCTCGCGGCGCTTCTTCACCTCGCGGTTCAGCACCGCGAGCACGTCGTCCTCGGTGAGCTCCTTGACCGCGGGCCCGGCCTTCTCCTCGGCCCGGACGGCACCGATCACCTGGCGCAGCACGCTCGTGCGCTCGGTGTCACGGGCCTTCATGGCGGTCGTCAGGTCGGCGGTCAGTCGGTCGAGGGTCGGGGTGCTCATGGAGCCATGGTCTCGCGCTCGTCGTCGCGCGGGCCACCGCATACCCGCACGAGAGGCCCGCACGAGAGGCCCGCACGGCGCCCTCGCGCGCTCGTCGTGCGCAGCGTCACCCTGATCCGGTTTGGGCGGGACGGGTGCTGGCCTGTATCGTCTACCCCGGCCCGCAAGGGTCAGTGCGCCCGTAGCTCAATGGATAGAGCATCTGACTACGGATCAGAAGGTTGGGGGTTCGAGTCCCTTCGGGCGCGCATCGTGAAGGCCCCGGCGATCACCGCCGGGGCCTTCGTCGTCCCCGGCCCCACCGCACCCGGCCCGGCCCACCCCCGAGCGCCGACTGCTGACGCTCGTGCGCGACCGCGCACGCAGGACGTCAGCACTCGGTCCGCGACGTGCGCGGTCGACGGTCCAGAGGGCGGTGCAGGGGTTGTCCGCGGGTGGTGACGGGGCGTCAGGATCGTGCCTTGGCCACCTCCTGCCGACCGGTCGTCGGGGGTGCGGCAACGGCCCGTCGAGGGCGTAGATCCGCGTGATCATGCGGAAGTTCCGCCCGTGGGGCCCGGGTGGCAGGGGAGTGCCCACGCACCCCGCGGCACCATCCGGCCATGGCCTCAACCTGGCGTTGTGGACCCCTGTGAGAGCCGTCGAGCCTGGTCATGTCGCACCCCGGACGGGGCGCACCACGACCGCCGACCACGAGCTCACCAGGAGACGTCATGTCGAACATCCGCCGCACCGTCGCCGCCCTGCTCCTGACCGCCTGTGCCGTCGGTCTCGCCGGCGTCGCCGCGCAGGCCGACGACGGCACGCAGGAGCCGGCGGGCACGACGACGCCGACGGCGACCCCGACCGCTCCTCCGGCCCCGAACGTCCCGACCGCCGGCCGCCACTGGGACTGGTGAGAGACCCGACCCAGGCGACGGCACCGAGCGAGGAGAGCGCCATGACGGAGCACGACGGGGCGGACGCCCAGGACGCACGCGAGGTCGCGGGGCGGCCCGACGAGGGGCAGCACGACCGCCCGAGCGCTGCCGACGACGTGCCCGCGCCCCCCGCGCTCCCGGGCCGCACCGAGCGGGCCTGGGCGAAGGGGCTGTGGCTCTCGATGTCCCGGCGCGAGGCCGACACCCTTCCCCGGTCAGCGCGGGCGTGAGGAGGCGACGATGACGACGTCCGCCGCGTTCCGCGTGCTCGGCCCGGTCGCGGTCGGGTCCGGCTCACGAGGAGCCGTGCTCGCACCGGGCAAGCCCGCCGTCCTGCTCGCCATGCTGCTGCTCGACGCCGGCGCGGCCGTCTCGCGCAGCACGTTGCAGCGGGCGCTGTGGGACGACGAGCCGCCGTCGGCCGCCAAGCAGGCGCTGCACACGAGCATGATGCGGCTGCGCCGCACGCTCGAGGCGCACGACGTCCCCGGCCGGACGGTCGAGACCGTGCCCGGCGGGTACCGGATGACGGTCCCGCAGGAGTGCCTCGACCTGGCGCGGTTCCGCGGCGCCGTCGCGACGGCTGCGGCCCAGGGGAGCGCGGAGCTCGAGCTGCGTCAGCTCGAGCTGGCGCTCGACCTGTGGGAGGGCACGCCGCTCGCGAACGTCCCGTCGGTGATGGTCCAGCGTGACCTCCTGCCGGGCCTCCTCGACGAGCGGCTGCGCGTCGCGGAGCGCGTGTGGGAGCTCAAGCTCGCCCAGGGCATGGCGCGGGACGCGCTCCCCGCGCTGTGGGACGCGGCCCGCCGGTACCCCGCGCACGAGCACGTCGCGGAGCTGCTGATCGAGGCGCTGCACCGTACGGGCCGGCAGGCCGAGGCGCTGGTGGAGTTCCACCGGATCCGTCGGCACCTCGACGACGAGCTCGGGATCGACCCGGGCGCGGCGCTGCAGCGTCTCGAGCTCGCGATCCTGCGCGGCGACCAGCCGGGTGGGGTGCGGCCCGAGCGGCACCGCGTCGAGGCCGGCCGCGTGCGCGCCGAGAGGTGGCCGCTCGTCGGCCGGGCGGACGCGATCCGCTTCATGTGCGAGCGGCTCGCCGAGTACCCGGCCTCGCCGATCGTCCTCACCGGGCCGTTCGGCATCGGGAAGACGGCTCTCGCGCGGCACGTCGCCGAGCTGATGGCCGCGCGGTACACGGGCGGCACCACGTTCGTCGAGATGCGGGACCGGTCCGGTGCGGTGCGGCGCGGCGACGCGTTGCAGGACCTGCTGGTCGGGCCGTCCGCGGCCGGGCGCCGGCTCGTCGTGCTGGACGACGTCGCGGACGTCGACCAGGCGCACGAGGCGGTCTCGATGGTGTCGGGCGACGACGGTGTGGTCCTGACGAGCCGCACGAGCCTCGCCGGGTTCCTCGCCCGGGAGGGCGGGTGGCTGCACCGGCTCGGCCCGCTCCCGGAGGACGAGACGTCGACGCTGCTGTCCACGGCGCTCGGCCCGGACCGGGCGGCGTCGCCGGACCGCCACCACCTGGGCCGGATCGCCGAGCTCTGCGGGCGTGTCCCGCTGGCGCTGCGGATCGCCGCGGCCCGCATCCTCACCCAGCCGACGCAGACCCTCGCCGACGCGTACGACCGGCTCGCCGAGGACCCGCTCGGGCGGCTCTCCCTGCCCGGCGACCCGACCATGTCGGTGCTGCGGCGCTTCGGCGACGCCGTGGCCCACCTCACGGAGCCGCTCGCGGCCGGGCTGTCGCGGCTCGCGGACGCCGGGCCCGCCGTCCTGTCCCTCGACGACTGCGCCGTGCTGCTCGGCGTGCCGTCGCGCACCGCGGAGCGCTACCTCGACGAGCTCGTCGACGCGTGCCTCGTCGAACCCGTCCCACCCCGCAGCTACACCCTGAGCGACCTCGTGCGTCTGTGCGCGCGGGACAGCGCTCGAGCCGTCCGTGACACCGCACCCACCTCGAAGGGCTGACACCGCCATGAGCACGTCGTACGAGCAGATCGCCCCCACACGGCCCCGGATCCGCCGTGACGTCATCTTCACGAAGACCCCCGACGGGGTCCTGTTCCACAACACGTCGAGCGGGTTCCGGCTGACCACGGCGTCGGGCTACCGCCTGGCCACCCTGCTGGTCCCCTACCTCGACGGCACGAACCGTGTCGCCGACCTGTGCGGCTCGCTGCCGGACGCGCAGAAGGCGATGATCGGCGAGCTGATCCGCACGCTGTACGAGCGGGGCTTCGCGCGGGACACGCCCGAGGCGGGTCCCGACGTGATCGACGCGGGCGACGCCGAGCGCTTCGCGGCGCAGATCGCGTACATCGACCACTACGTCGACGACGCCCCGGCACGGTTCGCCCGGTTCCGCGCGACGACGGTCGCGGTGCTCGGCGACGACGCCGTGGCGGTCGCGTCCGCGAAGGGCCTGGTCCGCAACGGCGCGGCGCGTGTCCTGGTGACGCCCGGCCCGGTCGCGCTCGCGGCGAAGGCCGAGGCGGGCGACGGTGCGGAGGTCGTCGAGCTCGGTGCCGTGACCGGAGAGGTGACCTGGGCGGACCTGTCCGACGCCGACGTGGTGCTCGTCGCCGGTGGTGACACCGCGGCCCGTCAGACGTACGCGCTGCTCGCTGCGGGCGTGCCCGACGGCGCGCTCCTCATCCCGACGTGGACGTACGGCGAGCGCGCGGTCGTCGGCCCGACGATGCGACGTGGCGGCGCGGGGTGCTGGGTGTGCGCGGTGCTGCGTCTGACGAGCACGCACGACGCGGCCGCGGCCGCGCCGCTGTGGGCGGGCGTCACGCTGCCCGGGCCGGCCCCGCGCTCGGCGCGTCCGCTCGGTCGTCCGCTCGCGTCGATGGTCGGCAACCTGCTGGCCTACGAGGCGTTCCGCGTGGTCACCGGCGCACTGCCCGGCGAGACCGAGGGCAAGGTCGTCGTGCAGAACATCGAGTCGCTCGACGTGATCGCCGAGCCGCTGCTCGTGCACCCGCGCTGCCCGTTCTGCTCGGCGGCGCCGCAGGAGCTGGACGTCACGGCGTGGGTCGAGCCGGCCGTCGTCCCGGACCTGTCCGACGAGGAGGTCGTGGCCGCGCTCAACGCGCGTCAGCCGCTCCTGCAGCCGCACGTGGGGGTCTTCGCGGGCTACGCGGACGACACGCTGCTGCAGACCCCGATCAAGGTGGGTGTCGTCGAGGTCGCGTCCGCGACCGGTGAGCGGCGCTCCGTCCCCGCGTTCGACCTGCACCACGTGGCGGGGGCGCGGCAGCGCGCGCTGGCCGCGGCGGTCGTCGGCGTCACCGCGCGGGACGCCGTGACGGCCCCGGCGGGAGCCGAGATGGAGCGCGTGGCCGAGCGCCTGGTGACCGCCGTGCGGCCGGAGCTCGTCGAGGAGGGCCCGTGGGTCGCGGCGACGTCGCTCCTGAGCGGCGACCAGGTGGCCGTCCCGCTGGCCGCGGCCGAGCCGCTCGGTGCGGCCAACGCGACGCACGGCTTCGAGCCGACGCCCGCGGGCGGCGGCGCGGGTGACACGGCGGGTGCGGCGGTGCGTGCGGGCCTCGCCGGTGCGCTCGCGTACGCGGCCCTGCAGGCCACGATCCGCGGTGGGGCGGTGCAGGGCGTCGCGCTCGACAGCCTCCGCACGGACGTCGAGCTGGAGTTCCTGCTGCGCTCGGCCCGCAACCTGGACGTGGACGTCGAGGTGCTGGACCTGTCGGCGCACGCGCCGGTCCCGGTCGTGGTGGCCCGCACGACGGCCCCCGGCCGCCCGGTCTGGGCGGTGGCCGCCGACGTGTCCTGGCGGGACGCCGCGGTGGCCGCGCTGCGTGACCTCGTCGGCCGGGTGCAGGTCGCCGGTGCGGGCCTGGTCGACGGTGACGACCCGGTGCTGCCCGAGCTCGACGCGGGCACGTTCGTCGCGGCGACCACCACCGACGCGCCCCTGGACCGCGCCACCACGTGGCGCGAGGTGCGGGCCGCGCTCGAGACCGCCGGGCAGGACGCGTTCGCCGTGCAGGTCGGCGGCGTGGACGTCGCGGCGGGCGGGTTCGTGGCCGTGCGGGTGCTGCTGACGGCGGTGCGCCGGTGACCACCGTGGCCCCGCGGTTCGAGGCGCACCGCCTGGGGCTGCACGACGAGCTCGCCGCCGACGCGCAGGACGTCGCGACGCGGGTGCTGGTCGCCGGCTCGCACGGGCTGGTCGGGCCGTTCCCGGGCGCGGGCGACTCGGGGGCGTCGTGCGGCACGTGCCTGGCACGGCGCTGGCAGGCGGCCCGCGACAAGTCGCTGCGGGATGCGCTGGAGCTCGGCGGGCCGTCCGTTGCGGTCGCCGAGAGCCCGTTCCTCCTGGCGTTCCAGCGGGACGCGGTGGAGGCCGTCCTGGCGGCGGCCGAGCAGGCCGCGGCGGGTGCGGGTCCGTACGCGAGCGTCTACCGCGTCGACCTGGAGTCGCTCGAGGTGCGCCGGGTGCCGTTCGTCCCGGACGCCGAGTGCCCGCGCTGCGGGACGGCCCGCGACGACGTGCCGCTGCGGCCCGAGCTGACGCTCGCACCGAAGCCCGCCCCGACCGTCTTCCGCTCGCGTCCCCTCGACGACTACGGCCTCGAGACCGACGCGTACGCCAACCCGGTGAGCGGCGCGCTCGGCACGTCGATGTGGTTCGAGATGACCTCGCGCTCGACGGCGCCGGCGTACGGCACGTTCGGCCTGCGGGCCGGGGAGTACCTGCGCGAGACGCTGTACGGCGGTCACGCGGACTCGGTCCGCGTGAGCACGCAGGTGGCGGTCCTGGAAGGGCTCGAGCGTGCGGCGGGTCTGCGGCCGCGGGGCCGGCGCACCGCCGTGCACGCGAGCCTGGCGGAGCTCGGCGACGGCGCGGTCGACCCGCGGGTCGGGGGCCTCTACCGGGACGAGTTCTACGAGAAGAACCCGCACATCCAGCGGTTCGACCCGCAGCGGCCGATCCCGTGGGTGTGGGGCTGGTCGTTGCGCGACGACCGCGCGGTCCTGGTCCCCGAGAACCTGGCGTACTACCACGCGGGCCCGGTCACGGAGCGGTTCGTGCAGGAGACGTCGAACGGCTGCGCGTCCGGGTCGTCCCTGACCGAGGCGACCTACCACGGGCTCATGGAGCTCGTGGAGCGGGACGCGTTCCTGGTCGCGTGGTTCGCCAGGCGGTCGCTGCCGGAGATCGACCCGCGCACCAGCGCCCTGGCGAGCACCCGGTGCATGGTCGACCGCCTCGACATGTACGGGTACGAGGCGCGGTTCTTCGACGCCCGCCTGTCGTTCGACATCCCCGTGGTGGTGGGTGTCGCGGTCCGGCGTGACGGCGGCCTCGGCACCCTGGCGTTCGGCGCGGGCGCCGGCCTCGACCCCGAGGCGGCGATCGCCGCGGCGCTGTGCGAGATCGGCACCGACTGCCTGATGGCGCCGATGCGCGTGGGCTGGGACCGCGAGCGCTACGAGGCGATGGCGGCGGACTTCACGGCGATGTACGGGCTGCACGACCACCCGCACGTGTACGGCCTGCCGCAGATGCGCGGGCACGCGGCGTTCCTCCTCGACGGACGCGACGAGCCGCGCAGCGTGGCCGAGACGTTCGGGGCCGACCGGCCCGCACCGCCCTTGGCGGACGACCTGCGCACCGACCTCGCGCACTGCGTCGAGCAGGTCGCCGCGCGCGGCTTCGACGTGGTGGTCGTCGACCAGACGACGCCCGAGCAGGAGGCCCTCGGGCTGCACACCGTGAGCGTCACGGTGCCGGGGCTCGTGCCCATCGACTTCGGGTGGCTGCGCCAGCGGGCGCCGCACTCGAGCCGCGTGCGCACCGCGCTGCGCGAGGCCGGCCTGATGGACCGGGACCTGCGCGACGACGAGATCAACCCCGCACCGCACCCCTTCCCCTGACCGTGAGCCACTGAGGAAAGGACCCTCCGATGGGTTACGCGCACGACTACGCGACAGCGATCATGCATCGCGGCAGGATCCCGATGCCCCCCGAGGACTTCGTCCCGAACTGGGGTGACGCCCCGCGCCGGCACAAGCTGTACCCGGGGGCGGTCACCTTCCCGCTGCCCGACGTCGCGATCACGGCGGACGACGACGCGCCGACGGTCGCCGACGGGTTCGCGGCGGCCGGCGGCGACGAGCCGTTCGACCTGCCGTCGCTGTCGGCGATGCTGCAGTTCTCGTACGCGCTGCAGGGCCGTCGGCTGGCGCCGACCGCGAACACCGACCTCGTCTCGCTCCCGGCCTACCAGTACGCGAACTGGTACCGGGGTACGGCGTCCGGCGGGGGGCTGTACCCGTGCAGCACGTACTGGGTCGCGGGTCCCGGGGCGGAGGTCAGCCCCGGCGTCTACTACTACAGCCCGGCGCAGCACGGGATGCAGCGCCTCGTCGCGGGGGACGTGGTGGAGCGTCTGCGCCGCATCGTCGGGCCGGCGGCGGACGACGCCTCCCAGTTCCTGGTGGTGGGCGTCAAGTACTGGCAGAACGCGTTCAAGTACAACAGCTTCTCCTACCACGCGGTGTCGATGGACGTCGGCACGACCCTGCAGACCTGGCGGACGTGGGCGGGCGCGCATGGCCGGCTGATCAACCCGGTGCTGTGGTTCGACCAGGGCGACCTGTCCGACCTGCTGGGCCTCGAGCCGGACGCCGAGGGCCTCTTCGCGGTCGTGCCGATCGCGTGGGCGGGCGCTCAGGCTCCCGCCACCGGGCGGGAGCCCGGCAGGGGTCGCGTCGTGCGCTCCGACCGTGAGCGCTCGAAGGTCGTCATCGAGTTCCCGACCCTCACGACGATCCACCGCACCACGGCCGCGGCCGCGACGGACCGCCCGGCGGTCGGCTCGCTCGCGGGCGTGGGTGCAGTGCCTCGTGCGGACGGCGCGGTGATCGAGCTGCCCGAGCCGGCCGGTCTCACGATGCCGCTCGTCACGGCGCTGCGCCGCCGCCGGTCCAGCTTCGGCCGGTTCGAGGGCCGTCCCATCAGCGCGGCCGAGCTCGCGGCGGCCCTGGCCGCGTCGGTCGCGGCGCGGGTCCCGAGCGAGATCGACGGTCCGGACGACGGCACCCTGGTCAAGCTGTACGTGTTCGTCAACCACGTCACGGACGTGCCGGCGGGCGTGTACGAGTACGCACCCGAGGCCAACGCGCTGCGGCTCGTCAGCACTGACGAGCCGGGTGAGTTCCTCCAGCAGAGCTACTTCCTGGCGAACTACAACCTCGAGCAGACGGCCGTGGTGATCGTCCCGACGGTCCGCACGCACGCGGTGCTCGACGCCGTCGGGGCCCGTGGCTACAACGTCGTGAACGCGGCCATCGGCGCGGTCTCGCAGAACTTCTACACGGCGGCGGCGGCCCTGGGGCTGGGCGCCGGGGTGGCGCTCGGCTTCGACAACATCTCCTACGCCGAGCGTCTGGGGACCACGGTCACGGACGAGGCGCCCCTGCTGATCATGCTGCTCGGCCACGAACGGGCCGGCGGCGGCGACTACCGCTACGAGCTGGGGTGACCGACGTGACGACGACGACCGAGGTGACGGGTCTGGGGACCCGCTGGACCCTGCGCGAGCACGTCGGCCTGCGGGTCGCGGGCCTGCCGTGGGACGTGACGGACGGGCTGCGCACGCTCGCCGCCACCCGCTGGGCGCACGAGGTGCTGGACGCGCAGGACGACCTGTCCGCCGAGTCCGCGCAGCTCGCGGACCTGCTGCACGAGGTGATCGGCGGGCTCGACGACGACGGTCTGCGCCGGCGGCTGCTCGCGGTCCGGCGCCAGGTGTTCAAGGACGTGCTGCCGCAGGACCTGGACGGCGTGCTGGCGGCGCTCGCGGACCTGAGCCCGCAGGTGGCGGCGCGACTGGCCGCGTGGGAGGACCGCCGTGGCACGCTCGCGCGGCGGGTCGACGACGGGGCGGCGGTGCTCGCGGCGGACACCGACGCGGCCCGCCTGCGGCTGTTCGAGCTGGCCGACGACCCCACGCTGCGGCGCGGTATCCAGCTCGCGTCACCGGCGCTGGACCAGCAGCTGGTCTCGATGGCCGCGCCGGGTGCGGCGCGGCCGGCGGCGAAGCGGCTGCGCAAGGTCGAGCGGTCGCTGCTGTCCTACGTGGCGCGCACGGCGTGCAAGACCAGCCCGTTCTCGACGATGACGGGCGTCGCGGCGGCCGAGCTGAGCGAGTGGGCCGAGCCCGTGCGGGACGTCCCCGGACCGGCGAGCAGCCACGTGCGCATCAACGTGACGGTGATCGCCCGGCTGGTCGAGGCGATCCTGCGGGACCCCGCGCGCCGCGCGGACCTCGAGGTGACGCTGAGCCCCGGCTGGCGCAGCGACGGCGACCGCCTGCGGTACGTGCGGCACTGGACGACGATGGGCGACGACGACGCGTCGGTGAGCTTCGACTCGATCCGCGACGGCCTGTACTTCCTGCGCCGCAGCGGCACGCTGGACGCGCTGACGGGCTACCTCAACGACCGCGGGTCGGCGAGCGCGCGTGCGGTGGTCGGCTGGCTCGCCGAGCGCACGGGCGCGCAGGCGGACCAGTGCGAGCAGTACCTGACGATCCTGCTCGACCTCGGCATGCTCGCGCTGCCGGGCTTCCAGACGCTGGTGCACACCCCCGACCCGCTGCGCGGGTTCCAGGCGGCGCTCGAGCGCGTGGGTGCGCCGTGGGCCGACGACCTCGCGAGCGACCTGGACGGCCCGGTGGCCCTGGTGGACGAGCTGCCCACCGCGGACCTGGACCGCCGGCGTGCGGTGCTCGCCGCGCTGCGGGAGCTGCTGCTCGAGCTGCTCGACGGGCTCGGCGGCGAGCGGTCCCTGCCCCGCACGATCCTGTACGAGGACGTCCGGCTCGGCGACGGGCTCGTCGCGATCGCGGCGCGGCCGTGGCGGGACGCGTTCGGTGCGGACCTGGCCGCGGTCGAGCGCCTGATCCCGGCGTTCGACGTGTCGTTCCCGCACCGCCTGGTGCTGCTCGGGTTCTTCGTCGCCCGGTTCGGCCGGGGTGGACGCGCGGAGGACCTGCTGCGGGTCGTCGAGGACTTCCACGAGGACCTGTACGACCAGTACTCGTCGTACACCGCGGACCGCCGCACGTGGGACGACGAGCAGTACGTCCCGGAGGAGGACTGGCTGGGGCGGCCCGAGCTGGCCGTGCTCGACGACGCTCGGCAGCGCCTGTCGGCGCACGTGCGCGACGCGGTCGCCGGTGGCGAGCCCGAGGTGTTCCTCGACCCCGACGTCGTCGGGCTGATCGGTGACGCGCTCGACGGGGTCACGGGCGGCCCGCGGCCGTTGGGGCACTTCGCGCAGGTCGTCGGCGCCGACGACCGGATGCTGGTGCTCAACCAGTCGTTCGGTGGTCCGTCGTTCCCGTTCAGCCGGTTCACGCACGCGTTCGACGACGTCGCGGGTGGCCCGCTGGCGCACACGCTGCGCGCTGCGGCGGCCGCGCACCTGCCGTCCGACGCGGTGTACGCCGAGGTCACGGGCGGTCCCGCGACGTCCAACCTCAACCTGCACCGCCGGCTCACGGACCACGTGATCGTCTGCCCGGGGGAGTCGAGCGACGCACCGGCCGACGAGCAGATCCCGCTCGACGACCTGTACCTGCTGCACGACGCGGACCGGGACCGGCTGGTGCTGCGCTCGCGGCGTCTGGAGCGCGAGGTCGTCCCCGTCTACAACGGCTACCTGGTGCCGATGGCGCTGCCCAAGATCGCCCGCACGCTGCTGCTGCTCTCGCCGACCCTGATGGTGCGGTTCGACGTGTGGGGCGGCGTGCCGAAGACCGTGACGACCGGCGGGGTGTCGACCCGTCCTCGCGTGCGGCTCGGCTCGGTGGTCCTGTCCCGGCGCAGCTGGGCGGTCCTCGGCGCGGACCTGCCGCTGCGGGCCCCCGGCCAGTCGGACGCCGACTGGTTCCTGGGCTGGCACCGGTGGCGCCGCACCCACGGCATCCCGCTGCAGACGTTCGTGACGGTGTACCCGGCGCAGCGCACGGGCGCCGCGTCGCCCAAGCCGCAGTTCCTCGACCTGGCGAGCGTGCTCTCGCTGCAGGCCTTCGAGGCGATGGTCACCGACCCGGCCGACAAAGCCGTGGTGGCCGAGATGCTCCCCGGGCCCGACGACCTGACCCTGCGGTCGGCCGACGGCCGGGGGCACGTGACCGAGATCGCGCTGGAGACCTTCCGCGCGGACGCCCCGACGCAGGACGGAGCCGGACGATGACCGCACCCGCAGGCGACTGGTTCGCCATGCACATCTTCTACGCGGCGAACCCGCAGCCGCTGCTGACCCAGTGCATCGCCCCGCTGGTCGCCGAGCTCGAGGCGGACGGCCTGACCGCCGGCCACTTCTTCATCAACTACTGGCTCGAGGGCGCGCACGTGCGGCTGCGGCTGCGGCCGGTCACGCCGGACGTCGAGCCGCAGGTGCGCGCCCGCGCGGAGCGTGCGGTCCAGGCGTACCTCGAGCGGCGGCCCGCGCTCTACCAGATGGGCCACGGCTACCTCGGGGAGCTGTTCGACATCCTCTTCGAGCTGGAGTTCCCGCAGGGCCGTCCCGCCGAGCTGATCGGCGACGACGGCCGGATGGTCCTGCAGCCGAACAACTCGTTCCAGTACCGCCCGTACGAGCCGGAGTACGGCAAGTACGGCGGCCCGGCGGGAGTCGAGCTGGCCGAGTGGCACTTCACGCACTCGACCGACCTGGTCCTCGACGTCCTGGGCACGACGAACGCGCACCTGCGCACGGTCCTGCTCGGCACGGCCGCCCAGCTCATGCTGGTGATGGCGGCCACGTTCCTGCCGGACCGGCGCGACCTGGCCGACTTCCTGGAGCAGTACCACCACTTCTGGCACCGGGCGTTCTCGGGGACGGACCTGGTCGGCACGTCCGAGTACGAGCGCATGTACGAGCCGATGGCCCCCGAGGTGGCGGCGCGCATGACGTCGGTGCTCGACGCGCTCGAGTCGGGCGACCTCGAGGCGCTGCCGCGCACGCTGCGCGGCTGGGCCGAGCACTCCGCGCAGCTGCGGGACCGCGTGGTCGAGCTCGCCGAGGCGGGAGTGCTGGTGTTCTCGAGCTGGGACGGCACGACGGACATCCGCCAGAGCGATCCCGCGCAGGCGCTGCGGACGCTGCTGTCCCCGTACCTGCACATGACGAACAACCGCTTCCATGTCACGCTGCGCGACGAGGCCTACCTGTCGTACCTGATGTTCCGGGTGCTGCGCGAGGAGCTGGCGGTGGCGGCGAGATGACCACGCAGCTGCTGGAGGCGACCCCGCGCCTGCGGCGCGGTCTGCTCGTGTCGCGTCCGCTGACCCGCGGCGCCGCGACGGTGTACGTCGTCAAGGACCGCGCGAACGGCAAGGCGTACGAGGTGCCCGCGAAGGAGCACTTCGTGCTGAGCCGGCTCGACGGCGTGCGGACGCTCGGGACATCGGCGACGAGTACGCGGCCGCCTACGGCCGCCGGCTCGCCGAGTCCCACTGGGAGCGGCTGCTGTGGCTCCTGGGGACGCGGTCGCTGCTCGAGACGTCGTCGTCGGGCGCGCCGGTCGAGGCGCCCGCACCCACGCGAGCCGTCGCGCTGCTCGACACGCTCGCCCGCGTGCTCGGCGCGGTCGTGAGCCGCCGCGTCCTCGCGGCCGCGCTCGTCGTGCTCGGCGCCGGGCTCGTCGCGGTGCTCGTGGACCTGCCCCGGCTCCTGCCCGCCGCCCGGACGGTGTTCGACGACCCCGCGCTCGTCGTCGGCGTCGTCGTCCTGCTGTGGGCGTCGGAGGCGACGCACGAGCTCGCGCACGGCGTCGCGGCACGGTACTTCGGCTGCACGGTCACCAAGGTCAACGTCGTGGCGCTGCGCTGCGTCGTCGAGGACTACCTGTACCTGCCGTCCCGCGGCGCCCAGGTGCTGATCGCGGCCGCGGGCGTCATCACCAACGCCGCGTTCCTCGTGCCGTTCGCGGTCGTGTGGTTCGTCGCGCCGGGCAGCGCGTTCGTCGCGGCGTTCCTCGTCGGCGGCGCGGCCCTGACCCTGCTCAGCCTCGTCCCGCTCCCGCCGTGGGACGGGTACAAGATCGTCGGCCACGCGATGGGCACCGCCGGTCTGGCGGTCGAGAGCCAGCGCTACGTGTACGGGCTCGCGGCGCGGATCCGCGAGCCCCGGCTGCGCTACCCGCGCGGCGTCGCGGTGCGGCTCGGCGCGTACGCCCTCGTCTGGTTCGCGCTCGTCGCCCTCGTCATCACCGCGGTCGTCGTCGTCGCCGGCAACCTCCTGGCCGCCGTCATGGGGCCGGCCGGGCGCGGCGTCGTCATCGCGGTGGTCGTCCTCGTCGTCGCCGGGTGGCTCGCCCAGCCGGCACTGGAGAAGCACAGAAGGAGCACGCCATGAGTACAGCCATCGACGTCGTCGACCTGCACAAGTCCTACGGGGACGTGCGCGCCGTCGACGGGATCTCCCTGAGCGTCACCACCGGGGAGTTCCTGGGGATCCTCGGCCCGAACGGTGCGGGCAAGACCACCCTCATCGAGGTCGTCGAGGGTCTGCGGGAGCCCGACGCGGGCACGGTCCGCGTGCTCGGCCAGGACCCGCACCCGCGCAACCGCGCGCTGCTGCCGCGCATCGGCGTCCAGACGCAGTCCGCCGCGTTCTTCACGCGGCTCACGGCGCGCGAGCACCTGCGCACCATGGCCGCCCTGTACGGGCTCGGCGACCGGGAGGCCGACGCGGCGCTCGCGCGGGTGTCGCTCGAGGACAAGGCCGACGCGCGGGTGAACAAGCTCTCCGGTGGCCAGCGCCAGCGCCTGGCCATCGCGTCCGCGCTCGTCCACGACCCCGAGCTCGTCTTCCTCGACGAGCCGACGGCCGCGCTCGACCCGCAGGCTCGTCGGGACCTGTGGCGGCTGCTCCTCGACCTCAAGGAGGCCGGCAAGACGATCGTCTACACGACGCACCACCTCGAGGAGGCGGAGGTGCTGTGCGACCGGGTCGCCATCGTCTCGGCCGGCCGGGTCGTTGCGCTCGGCACGCCGCGCGACCTCATCGGCGAGTCCGACCCGCGGGTCCAGCTCGTCGTGCCGCGCCGGCGGCTCGACCCGCAGGCGGCGCACGAGCTGCCCGGCTCGCCGGACGTCGCCGTCCACGGCGAGGACGTGGTCCTCACCACCCAGGACCCCGGTCCGCTGCTCGCCGCGCTCAGCGCGTCCGTCGGGCTCGACGGCGTCCGCACCCGCACCGCGTCCCTCGAGGACGTCTACCTCGACCTGATCGGAGCCCCGAAGCCATGAGCACCTACACGGCACTGACGAAGGCGACCTACAAGGCGAACGTCCGCGACGTCGCCACGGTGTTCTTCACGTTCGCGTTCCCGCTCGTGTTCCTGGTCGTGTTCGGCACGATCTTCCGCGGCCAGGAGGTCGGCGACACGGGCCACGGGTACGTCGACTTCATCGCGTCGGGCGTCCTGGCGTGGGGCATGGCGAGCGCCGCGCTGTTCGGCGTCGCGTTCACGCTCATGCAGTGGCGCAACGACGACCTGCTGCGGCTCATCCGCCTGTCGCCCGCGAGCTTCGGGTCGGTGATCGGTGCGCGGTACACCATCGCGCTCGCGCTCGGCCTCGCGCAGGTCGTGCTGTTCATCGGCGTCGCGGTCTCGCCGTTCTTCGGCATGCGGGTCGGGCCGCAGCCGTGGCTCGTCGTGCCCGCGGTCGTCGCCGGCGTGACGGCGTTCATGGCGATCGGCGTGATCATCGGCTCGGTGGCGAACACCCCGGAGGCCGTCGCGGCGATCTCCAACTGCGTGGTCGTGCCGATGGCGTTCCTGTCCGGCTCGTTCCTGCCGCTCGACATGATGCCGGACTGGCTGCAGAGCTTCTCGAAGGTCCTCCCGCTGCGCTACCTCAACGACGCGACGGCGTACTCGCTGGTCGGTGCGGGCGACGCGGGCGACTACCTGACCGCGCTCGCGGTCCTGCTGGGGTTCAGCGCCGTGTTCCTCGCGATCGGTGCCAAGGTCTTCCGCTGGACGCGTGAGTCATGAGCGTCGCGACGGCCGGGGCGCGAGCCCCGGCCCCGCTGCACGAGGCGTTCGCGGCGACGCGTGACCAGCTGCAGGAGGCGCTGACGCTGCTGGCCCTCGAGCGGGGCGTCGTCGAGCCGCGGGTCGTGGTGCTCGGCGCGCAGGACGTCCTCGCGGCGCCGGACCTCGAGCGCCGGGACGCGACGGTGCACGTGACCGGGGGAGCGGTGCTCGTCGGGCCGCGTGGCGCGGGCGCGTGCGGGCACTGCCTCGGCACGCGGTGGCAGCGACTGCGCGCGCGCACGCACCGCGACGCGCTCGAGACCGGCACGGACCTGACCCCGGTGGGGCAGTGGCCCGTCCTGCCCGCGTACGTGGTGGACGCCGTGTGGCACCTGTACGAGGCGCTGGTGGTGGCCGACGAGCCGCCCGCGCTCGGGGCGGCTGACGCCGCGAGCCGCCGGCTCCCGCTGGTGGCGAGCCTCGACCTCGCGACGCTCGCCGTGCGCAGCACGGCGCTCCTGCCGGACCCGAGGTGCCCGAGCTGCGGCGTGCGGGTCCCCGACGGTCCTCGGCAGGCGACCGTGCGCCTCGAGGAGCGCGTGAAGTCCTCGCCCGGCTCCTACCGGCAGCGCGCCCTGGACGACTACCCGCTGCCGGAGGCGGCGCTCGCGAACCCCGTCTGCGGCGCGCTCGGCGCGGGGGCCCTCATGACGGTGACGTCGCCGACGACCGCACCCGTCTCCGGCAGCATCTTCATCCGGGGGTACGGCGGCCTGCTCGACGTGTCCTGGAGCGGGCAGGCCAACTCCTACGCGACGAGCCGCCGGCTCGCCCTCATCGAGGGCCTCGAGCGGTACGCGGGCACGCACCGGCGCCGCAACGCGGAGCCGGTCATGGCCGCGTACACGGACCTCGAGGGGTTCGCGCTCGACCCGTCGACGTGCGGGTTCTACCCGGCGGCGGCCTACGAGTGCGACCCGATGATCGCCCCGTTCTCCGCGTCGGCCGTGATCCCGTGGGTGTGGGGCTGGTCGCTGCGCGACGAGCGTCCCGTCCTGGTGCCGCGCCGGCTCAGCCACTACAGCTCGGGGGCGGAGCACGACAACTTCGTGCTCACCACGTCGAACGGCTGCGCGACGGGCAGCACCCTCGAGGAGGCGGTGCTGCACGGGCTGCTCGAGCTCGTCGAGCGGGACGCGTTCCTCGTCGGCTGGTACGGCAACGCGGACCTGCCGGAGATCGACCTGGCGTCCGTCCCCAGCCCGCTCGTGGCGGCGATGGCCGACCGCGCCCGGCTCCAGGGGTACCGGATCCACGCGTTCGACAACCGGATCGACATGCGCATCCCCGCGGTCACGGCCCTCGCCGTGCGGTCCGACGGCGGGCTGGGGACGTTGTCGTTCGCGGCGGCCGCGCACTTCGACCCCGTCCGCGCGGTCGAGGGCGCGATCGAGGAGGCCTTGACGTACCTGCCGCACCAGGCCAGGACCGTCGCCGACCGCCGCCAGGAGCTCGAGGCGATGGCGCGCGACTACTCGCTGGTGCACGGCCTGCCGGACCACGCGGCGCTGTTCGGGCTGCCCGCCATGGCGCGGTTCGCGGACTCCTACCTGCACCCCTCGCGCACCGCGTCCCTGGACGAGCTCTACCGCGAGTGGCAGGCCGTGCGGCCGCGGTCGCTCGACCTGCGCGACGATCTGCGGGCGTGCCTCGACGAGCTGGCCGAGCACGACGTGATCGTCGTCGACCAGACGGCGCCGGAGCAGGAGCCGATGGGGCTGCGGACCGTGTGCGTGATCGTGCCCGGCCTGGTGCCGTTCGACTTCGGGTGGACCCGGCAGCGCGCGCTCACGATGCCCCGCACGTGGAAGGCGCTCGGCACGTCGGGTGCGGTGTCGGCCGCCGACCTGCGGCGGGTCCCGCACCCGTTCCCCTGAGCGATGACGACGGCCGGGGCGAGCAGCATGCCCCGGCCGTCGTCGTGCGTCGGGCAGTGCCGCTCGAGCCGTGACGAGTCAGGCGGTGGCGAGCGCGCGGACCGCGACGACGAGCGCGTCGACGCCCGCCGCGAGCGCGCGGGGCGCGTCGGGCGCGTACCGCGGGGAGTGGTTGGCCGGCAGCGACGAGAGCTTCTCGAGCGCGCTCGTGCCGGGCGCCGCGGCCCACGCGGCCGGTCCGACGGCACCGAGCATCCAGTAGCCGAGCGGCGCACCACCCGCGGTGAGGTGGGCGACGTCCTCGGTGGCGAGCGAGGGCGGCCACCACGTGACGCGCTGGGCCCCCAGGTGCCGCACGTGGGCGTCGCGGACGGTGGCGGTGACGCCGGCGTCGGGCTGCGTCACGGGCGAGCGGGCGACCTCGACGACGAGCGGCTCGGCCGGGCACCCCGCGCTCGCGCACTGCGCGTGGACGATCGCGCGGACGCGCTCCACCAGCCGCACGAGGGTCGTCTCGGCGACGGCGCGCACGGTCACCTCGAGGGTGGCCACGTCGGCGACGACGTTGGGCGGGCTGTCGACGTGGAGGCGGCCGACGTTGACGATCACGGGCTCGCTGGGTGACGCCGCGCGGGACACGACCGTCTGGAGCTGCAGCACGATCGACGCGGCGACGACCGCGGGGTCCACCGTGAGGTGCGGTGACGCGGCGTGGCCGCCCCGACCCCGGACGGTCACCGCGAGCGTGGCGCTGCCGGCGAGCACCGGCCCGCCGCCGTGCGCCACCATCCCCGCGGGGAGCGGCACGGAGTGCTGCGCGAGGACCGCGTCGACGGGTCCCGTGACGTCGAGCAGCCCGTCCGCGACCATGGCGGCGGCCCCCTCGAGCGTCTCCTCGGCGGGCTGGCCGACGACGACGAGCCGCCCCCGCCAGCCGGACCGGTCCCGCGCGAGCGTGTCGGCCGCGCCGGCGAGCGCCGCGAGGTGCAGGTCGTGCCCGCACGCGTGCATCACCGGCCGGCCGCCCGACGACGTGGCCGTGCTCGCGTAGTCCAGGCCGGTGTCCTCCTGGAGCGGGAGCGCGTCGAGCTCGGCCCGCACCAGGACCGTCGGCCCCGGCCCGTTGTCGAGCGTGCCGACGACGCCGTGCCCGCCCACGCCCCCGACGACGCGCAGCCCGCTCTCGCCGAGGGTGCGGGCGAAGGCGCGCGCGGTGCGCACCTCCTCGCCCGACAGCTCGGGGTGCGCGTGCACGTCCCGGTACAGCGCGAGGGCACGGGTGAGCGCGGCTGCGGGCGCAGGCGTGGTCATGCCAGCAGTCAACGCCGTCCCGCTCACACGTCGATGGCACGCCGTGACAGCGGTGTGTGAGCGGGACGCACAGCGACTCGCGAGGCGGCACCGGTTGTCTTGTCGGCAGGGGACGGACCCCTGGCGAACCGAAGGAGTCATCATGACCACGAACGACATCGCGAACCTGTCCGGCGAGATCACGGCGCTCGAGTCGGAGAACTTCGAGATCTCGGACTACGCGGACGCGGCCGAGGCGATCCTCGCGTCCTGCTCCTCGTCGTCGAGCACCTCGACCTGCTCGAGCACGACGTCGACGACGAGCTGCACCGCCTGACCCGTGGCACCCCGGCGCGTGCGGGCCCCGGTCTCGCGGCCCGCACGCGCAGCACACGGCCGCACCCGGGTGGCATAGAGTACGGCCCGGTGTGACCTGTGACACGAGGGGGGCCAGGTTGCTGAGCGGGACTGCTGCGTCGTTGTTCCTCTACGTCACGAAGAACCCGGGGTGGACGGTCGAGTCCGCATCGGTCGACCTGGGGGTCCGTGTCGTCGACATCGAGACCGCGCGGCACGACCTGCTGGACCTCGGCCTGCTGACCCCGGAGCACGCCGGGAGCGAGGCGCTCGTCGCGGCCGCTCCGGACGTCGCGCTCGCGGGGCTCGTCGACCCGGACGAGCGGCGCATCCAGGAGCTGCGCGCGTCGGTCGCCGGCCGGCGCCGTGACCTCATGGCGCTGCTGCCCGCCTACCGGCTGGCCCGCGAGAGCGCGGTCGCGACCGAGCGGGTCGAGGTCGTCGAGGACCCCGAGACGGTGCTGAGCCTGCTCATGGACATGGGCCGCCGTGTGTCCACCGAGGTGCTCATCGCGCTGCCGGGCGCCAGCACGAGCGTGGAGCGCGCGGAGGAGTCCAACGCGAAGGACCGCGTGCTGCTCGAGGCGGGGGTGGCCCGTCGCACTCTCTACGACCACCGGCGCCGCGAGCACGTGCCGACGCTGCGCACCGTGGCGGAGCTCGAGCCGTTGGGCGCGCAGTTCCGCACGCTGCCCGACATCCCGTTCCGGCTGCTGGTGTTCGACCGCAGCCTCGCGCTCGTCGCGCGGCAGCGGGACGCCGCGGACCGTGCGGCGCTCGTCCTGCGGGACCCGGACCTCGTCGCGACGTTCGCGTCGCTGTTCGACGCCGCCTGGGAGGTGGCGCTGCCGTTCCACCCGGAGCAGACGCAGGAGCGGCACGACGCGTGCGACGGGCTCGGGGAGCTGCAGAGCGCGATACTCGTGGGCCTGAGCCGCGGCCTGACCGACGAGGTGCTCGCGAGCCGGCTCGGCATCAGCGTGCGCACGTGCCGGCGGCACATCGCGGCGCTGTTCGAGCTCCTCGGTGCCGAGAGCCGGTTCCAGGCGGGAGTCCTCGCCGTGGCGCGCGGGTGGGTGAAGCCCACGACCGGCGTCCGCCCGCCCGTGTCCGGCTCCGCCTGACGGCCCAGGAGCGGCCGCGTCCCTCGCCGAGGACCTCGTCGGGGACGGGCGTATCGTGGCGATGAGGCGTCACCCGTACGGGTGAATCTGGATGCCCCTTCATCGGTGTTCGCAAGAATTGCAAGGACTTTCGTCATCGCGCAGACACACATGATGGTTACGGTGGATCTTGTGACGGCAGACACGACACCCCCTATCGCCACGCGCGAGCACACGGTCGACGGCTTCACGAGGGAGTTCCTGCGCGAGCTGAACTTCGGGCAGGGCGTCGACCTGACGCGCGCCTCCGTGAACGACAAGTACCTGGCGATGGCGCGCACGGTGCGCCACTACCTCATGACGCGGTGGATCGAGACGCTGCGCCGCCAGGCCGAGCTGCAGGCGAAGTCCGTCGCCTACCTGTCCGCGGAGTTCCTCCTCGGCCGCCAGCTCGACAACGCGCTGCTCGCGTCCGACCTGCAGGACATCGTCCGCGAGGGCCTCGCGAACCTCGGCATCGACCTCGACGAGCTGCGGGAGGCCGAGGTCGAGCCCGGCCTCGGCAACGGCGGCCTCGGGCGCCTCGCGGCGTGCTTCATCGACTCGCTCGCGACCATGAACGTCCCGTCGATCGGGTACGGCATCCGCTACGAGTACGGGATCTTCAAGCAGACGTTCGTCGACGGGCGTCAGGTCGAGAAGCCCGACGACTGGCTGCGCCTCGGCTCGCCGTGGGAGTTCCCGCACCCCGAGGCCGCCGTGACCGTCGGCTTCGGCGGTCACGTGGAGCAGTACCAGGCCGACGACGGCGTGGTCCGGCGCCGGTGGGTGCCGGGCTGGTCCGTGCTGGGCGTGCCGTACAACTACATGGTCCCGGGCTACGCCAAGGGCCGGGTCAACACCCTGCGGCTGTGGAGCGCGCGCGCGACGCACGCGTTCGACCTGCAGATCTTCAACTCGGGCGACTACGCCGAGGCCGTGCGCGCGCAGACGTTCGCGGAGAACATCTCCAAGGTCCTGTACCCGGAGGACTCGACGCCCCAGGGCAAGGAGCTGCGCCTGCAGCAGCAGTACTTCTTCGTCGCGTGCTCCATCAAGGACTTCGTCGACCAGGTGCTGCCCGAGGGCTACGACCTGCACCGGCTGCCCGAGCGCATCGTCTTCCAGCTCAACGACACGCACCCGGTGATCGCCGTCCCGGAGCTCATGCGCGTGCTCGTCGACGAGAAGGGCTGGGAGTGGGACGAGGCGTGGGCGGTCACGAAGCAGTGCTTCGCGTACACGTGCCACACGCTGCTGCCCGAGGCGCTCGAGGTGTGGCCCGTCGAGCTGCTCGGCCGGCTGCTGCCGCGCCACCTGGAGATCATCTACCGCATCAACGACGAGTTCCTCGCCGAGCTGCGTGAGACCTACCCGAACGACGAGCTGCGCGTGCGCCGCATGTCGATCATCGCGGAGTACCCCGTGCGCGCGGTCCGGATGGCGTACCTCGCCACCGTCGCCGCGACCAAGGTCAACGGCGTCGCCGAGCTGCACAGCCAGCTCCTGCGCGACAAGGTGCTCGACGACTTCGCGGGGTACTGGCCGGACAAGTTCACCAACGTCACGAACGGCGTGACACCGCGCCGGTTCGTCAAGCTGTCGAACCCGGGGCTGTCGGACCTCGTCACCGAGGCGATCGGTGACGGCTGGGTCACCGACCTCGACCAGCTGTCCGGCCTCGAGCCGCTCGCGGACGACGCGGAGTTCCGCCGCCGGTTCCGCGAGATCAAGCAGGCCAACAAGCGGCGCATCACCGACGTGCTCGCGGCGCGCGACGGCATCGAGGTCCACCCGGACACGATGTTCGACGTCATGGTCAAGCGCCTGCACGAGTACAAGCGCCAGACGCTCAAGCTCCTGCACATCGTGTCCCTGTACGAGAAGGTCACGACGGGCAAGATCCGGCTCGAGGACGTCACGCCCCGCACGTTCGCGTTCGGCGCGAAGGCCGCTCCGGGCTACGTGCTCGCGAAGCAGATCATCCACCTCATCAACGCGGTGGGCTCGACGATCAACTCCGACCCGGCCCTCGAGGGGCGCCTCACGGTCGCCTTCCCGGCGAACTACAACGTCACGCTCGCCGAGACGCTCATCCCGGCCGCCGACCTGTCCGAGCAGATCTCGCTCGCGGGCAAGGAGGCGTCGGGCACCGGGAACATGAAGTTCATGCTGAACGGTGCTTTGACGATCGGCACGGACGACGGCGCGAACGTCGAGATCCGCCGGCTCGTCGGGGACGAGAACTTCTTCCTGTTCGGGCTGACGGAGCCGCAGGTCGCGGAGCTCGTGGACCGCGGCTACCACCCGTCGGCGTACTACGAGACGAACGAGGACCTGCGCCACGCGCTCGACCTCATCGCCTCGGGTGCGTTCTCGGGCGGCGACCGCGCCGTGTTCGAGCCGGTCGTCTCGAACCTCCTCAACGAGGACCGGTTCCTCGCGCTCGCGGACTTCCAGGCGTACGTCGACGCGCAGGCGCGGGTCGACGAGGCGTACGCCGACACCGAGGACTGGACGCGGCGCGCGGTGCTCAACGTGGCGCGCGGCGGGTTCTTCTCGTCCGACCGGTCGATGCGCGACTACATCGACCGCATCTGGCACACCCACCCGGTCCCGCCGGGCAGCTGACCGGCGCACGCACGGACGCCCTCGCCCCCCGTCCCGGGGGCGGGGGCGCCCGTCGTCGTCCCTGCTGCGCTCCGAGACCAGGCAGGACACCCGCCCACCCCCGCCGAGCGCGGACGTTCGTGCGCGACTGCACCCGCACAGCGTCAGCAGTCGGGCCGAACCGTCCGCGCTCGGCGGGTGGGGTGGGACGTGACGCGTAGGGTTGGCGCGTGCCCAAGAAGACCCAGGAGATGAAGCCGTCCACCGCGGCGGCCAAGCTCGACGTGTACCTGCCGGCGACGCCCGAGGAGTTCCGCACGGGCACGGTGACGCGCGACGAGCTCGCGGAGCTGCAGCGCAACCCGCCCGCCTGGCTCACAGAGCTGCGCCGCAACGGGCCGCACCCGCGCAACGTCGTCGCGGCCCGCCTGCGCGTCTCGACGTCGGGGCTCGCGCGTGCGGGCGTGACCGACCCGCTGACGACCGACGAGATCAACGCGCTCGTCGCCGACCCGCCGCAGTGGCTGGTGCGCGAGCGTCAGACGTTCGAGGAGGTGCGCCGCGAGGAGCGCCGCCTCGAGGCGCGCGAGGCCGACCGCCGCGCGGAGCAGGCGCGCCGCGAGCAGGGCTGACCCGCCGGGCGTCAGCGGCGGCCCTTGCCCCCGGAGCGTCCCGACGGGCGCCCGCCCGACGTGCCGCGCCGGCCCGAGCCCGACGAGCCGCCCTTCGCGGCCGACCGGCCCGTGGGCTTGCGGCCGCTGCTCGACCCGCCACCCTTGCCGGCGCTCGTCTTGCCGGCACCCGCCTTGCCGGCACCCTTGCCGGTCCCGGACCGGGCCGGCTTCTCGGGCGCGCCCTCGGACGGGCTGCCCGCGCGGCCGCGGGACGACGCGGCGGTGCGTCCGCGGACGATGCCGATGAGCTCCTCGGTCAGGTCGTCGTACGCGTCGACGAGCCACGCGAGGCCCACCGCCGAGCCGGGGGCGTCGGTCACGGGTCGGGTCGTCAGACCGCGGCGCAGGTGCAGGCGCGCGACCGAGTGCGGCGCGAGCAGCACCGCGTGGCCCGCGGCGACGAGGTCGAGCGCCTCGTCGGTCGTCGCGACGTCCCCCGCGAACCGCTCGCCGGGCGCGTCGGACCAGCCGAGCACGTCGTCGGCGGGCACGACGAGCGTCTCGTCGGCCAGGTCCGCCGCGGCGATCTCCTCCGCGGCGGTGAACAGGTGGTCCTTCGCGACGACGACGACGGTGGCCTCGGTGTACATCGTGATGACGTCCACCCCGTCGCGGTCCACCGGCAGGCGCAGCAGGCTCGCCGCGACCTCGCCCGCACGCAGCGCGCGCTCGGCGTCCGCCGCGGGCACGGGGACGAGCTCGAGCGGGACGTCGCGGATGCGCTCCTCCCAGACCCGCACCCAGCGGCCGGGGTTCACGCCCGGCACCATCCCCAGGCGGAAGCCGGGTGCGGTCGTCGTCGCACGCTCGTCGGGTCGGTCGGTCATGCGCGGCGCCTCGCGATCACGTCGGTCGACGCGCGGCCCGTGGCGAGCGCGCGCGCCTCGAACTTGGTGACCGGGCGGTGCTCCGGCCGGGGGACGGGACCCGCGGAGTCGAGGCCCGGGTCGGCCGCGAGCACCTCGACCATCTGCTCGGCGTAGGGCACCCAGTCGGTCGCGACGTGCAGCGTCCCGCCGACCCGCAGGCGCGAGCGCAGCAGCGCGACGTGCTCGGGCTGGACCAGCCGGCGCTTGTGGTGGCGCGCCTTGGGCCACGGGTCCGGGAAGAACGCGTGCACCGCGTCGAGCGACCCGGGTGTGAGCGCGGTGCGCGCGAGCTCGAGCGCGTCCCCGTGCGCCACGCGCAGGTTCGTCAGGCCCAGACGCTCCGCCAGGAGCAGCAGGTTCGCCAGGCCGGGCAGGTGCACCTCGACCGCCAGGTAGTCGCGGTCCGGGTCGGCCTGCGCCATGGCCGCCGTCGTCTCGCCCATGCCGGGGCCGATCTCCAGGACGACGGGCGCGGTGCGGCCGAACAGCGCCGCCGCGTCGAGCATCCCGTCCGCGGTGCGCGGGAACGGGGCGGCCTCGTCGTGCACCGAGAACCCGAGGCGGCCGAACAGCCGGTCCAGCGCGTCCCCGCGGTCCCGCCCGAGCGACGCGCGGCGCGGGTGGTAGGTGCGCAGCGGCTCGTGCGGGCGCGCGGCGGCCTGCCGGAACAGGTCGCGGTCGACGGGGGTGGCGGGGGGCACGGGGCCAGCCTACGGACGCCGCGCGCGCGTGCCGACGCGTCGCTACTGTCGCCCGCATGGGGACCCTCGCGTCGGGCTCGTCCGACGAGGCCGCAGGGACGGGCGCGCCGGCCGGAGCGCCGGCCCCTGGTCCGGGCGCCGCCGCGCTCCCCGGCCTGACCGAGCACGACGAGGGCTCCGGCGGCGAGAGCACGCTCACCGTCGCGATCGCGCTCGCCGCGAACCTGCTCATCGCGGTGGCCAAGACCGCCGCTGCCGTGGTCACCGGTGCGGCCTCCATGCTCGCCGAGGCCGCGCACTCCTGGGCCGATGCCGGCAACGAGGTGTTCCTGCTGATCGCGCAGCGCAAGGCCGCGCGGCCGCCCGACCGCACCCATCCTCTGGGGCACGGCCGCGAGGTCTACGTGTGGTCGCTGTTCGCCGCGATCGGGCTGTTCGCCGTCGGGGCGGGCGTGTCCGTCACGCACGGCATCTCCGAGCTGCGCCACGGCGAGCCCGCGAGCGACTTCGGTGTCGCGTACGCGGTGCTGGCCGTCGCCTTCGTCCTCGAGGGCATCTCGTTCCTGCAGGCGAACCGGCAGGTGCGGGCGGCCGCCAGGCGCCGTTCCAGCGGCGTGCTCGAGCACGTGCTGGGCACCTCCGACCCGACCGTCCGCGCGGTGTTCTTCGAGGACGCGGCCGCGCTCGTCGGCATCGTGATCGCGGCTGCCGGGATCGCGGCGCACCAGGTCACCGGCTCGGCGGTGCCGGACGCGGTCGGCTCGATCCTCGTCGGCGTCCTGCTGGGGGTGGTCGCGGTCGTGCTCATCGAGCGCAACCGGCGGTTCCTCGTCGGGCAGGTCGTGGACGACGGGGTGTGGAACGCCGCGCTCGCGCTCGTCGCCGCGCAGCCTGAGGTCGCCCGGGTGACGGACCTGCGCCTCGAGCTCGTCGGCGCGCGCCAGGTGTTCCTGTCCGGGGCGGTCGACCTGACGGGCGAGCCGGGGGAGACCGCCGCGTCCCACCAGCTCGCCGCGCTCGAGCGGCGCATCCGTGCAGCGCCGGGCGTCGTCGGCGCGATCCTGTCGCTCTCCGAGCCCGAGGAGCCCGCGCTCACGCCGCGGCCCGTCCGCCGCTGAACGGACGGGCCGCGGCTGTCTGGTGAGGCCGCGGTCGCGGCCCGGTCAGGCCGCCGGGAGCGCCGCCGCGCAGGTCGTCGTCGTCGACGTCGGTGCCGGGCCGGACCCGATGAACCCCGCCTCGGTGGACTGACCGGCGGTCAGGGACGCGTTCCAGCCGGCCCCCGCCACGGTGACCTGCGCGCCGGACTGCGTGAACACGCCCGACCAGCCCTGCGCCACCGAGCCGCCCGCGGGCAGCGCGAACGTCGCGCGCCAGCCGGCGATCGGGCTGCTGCCCGCGGTGACCTTGAGCGTCGCCTGGTACCCGCCCGGCCACGTGCCCGCGACCGTGAGCGTCGCGGTGCACCCGCGTGCCGACGACGTGGGGGAGGGGCTGGGCGTGGGGGTGGCAGTCGGTGTGGGGGTCACCGTGGGAGTCGGAGTGGGAGTCGGAGTGGGAGTCGGCGTCGGAGTGGGTGTCGCGGTCGGTGTGGGGGTGGGCGTGGGCTGCGGGTCGTCGAGCAGCGGGTCGAGGAGCGCGACGAGCCGGTCGGCGAGCACGCGGTGGTCCGCGAGCGACGGGTGCCAGTGGCAGCCCTGCAGGTCGAGCGGCGCGTCGCTGTAGTCCCACAGCACGACGCGCGTGTCCCCGGCCGCGCGTGCCGCGTCGACGACCTGCCGTCCGAGCGTGCGCTGGTCCGTCCCGCCCGACGCCGCGACGCTCACGACGAGGTAGGCGCCCGGGTTCTTCGCGCGCAGGCTCGTCAGCAGCTCGCGGTACGCCTGCACCCACGCGGTGCGCAGCGACGCCGCCGTCCACTGCTCACCCGAGCCGACGGGCGTCGAGAAGTCGTTGATGCCCAGGCCGATCACCACGGCCTCGGGCGTCCAGCTCGCGGGCCGCTGCCACACGTCGCCCGCGACGGCGAGCAGCGCGCGGTCCGCGTACGTGCGCAAGCTCGTGCCCGGTTCACCGCCCGCGTAGTTGCGCACGAGCCCGCGGCCCGAGAACGCGTTGAGCTGGTAGTCCGCGCTCAGCGTCCGGGCCGCGATCGCCCCGAACGACCGGTCGGCGTTCGTCGTGCGGTTCACCTGGTCGCCCGAGCAGTCGCGGGACGTGGACTCGTTGCCGTAGCCGGCCGTGAACGAGTCGCCGAGGAACTCGAGCTGCAGGTCGCGGGACGCGGGTGCGGTGAGCACCTGACCGCCCGGTGCGGCGACGAACCCGCGGAACGTGCTGGTCGCCCACGGCGACTCGTTGCGCTTGACCACGCGCACGGTGTGCGTCCCGGCGGCCAGCCCCTCGACCCAGCGGGTCGTCGTCCCGGGCATGACGAGCGTCGCGACGCGGGCGCCGTCGACCTGGATCTCCCAGTCGGCCGCGGAGTCCGACAGCCGCACCCCGACGCCGGTGCCCGTGAACCGGCCCTCGAAGTACACGCCGGGCCAGGACAGCTGCGCGGAGCCGTCGGCCGCCGCGGCGACGCGGCCCGCGGTGTGCGCGGTCGCCGCGAGCTGGGGGTCGAGCTCGGCGGCCGCGGCGGCGGTCGCGGCCGCGAGCGTGCCGGCCAGGACGGCGGCCAGCGTGGCCGCGAGGGTGCCTCGCCGCAGGCGTGTGCGCCCCGCGGTGCCCGGGGTGGTCCCCGGGTGTGTCGTCGTGCCCGTCCTCGTCGACCGCACGTGCGCTCCTCCCCGCGGACGGCCCGTCCGCAGCCCCGCCCGCCGCCGGGTGCGGGCGGGCCGGGTCCTGGTTACCGCTCCCGGCGGCCCGGTCAGCACCGGCGAACCGTTTCACCCCGTCACCCGGTCGGCGGCGGGCCGGGCGGGTGCAGCGCGCCCCGTCGAAGCGCTTGCGCCCCCTCGGCGGGTGAACCCGCAGGTCATCGGGCGTCCCGACATGTGGCGACCATGGTCCGCGGCAAGGGCCGAATCGGTACAGTCCCGACATTCGCGCCGGCGCCGGCGCGAGCCGTCGTCGACGAGAGGCCGTACGCATGACCCCCGCCCCGACAGCCGTCCCGCGCGCCCGCACCGCGCTCCTCGCCATCGTGGGAGCGCTCTCGCTCCTCGTGTCCGCGCTCGCCGTCCCCGCGCGCGCGGCCGACCCGCTCGACATCACCGGGCGGGTCGTCCTCCCCGCCGGGTACACGTACTCGGCCGCGACGCCGCCGCGGTTCGAGGTGCGCTACCCGGCCAGCCCCACCACCACCGAGCCGGTGCGCTACCCGATCCTGTACGCCACCGTCGCGGCCGACGGGACGTTCACCGTCCCGGGCAGCAGGCTGCAGTCGGGCCGTCAGTACTACCTGGTGCTCCAGGACGGCCAGCAGCGGCTCGTCGGCGGGTACGTGACCGCGAGCGGCGGGATCGCGCAGCAGCACCCCGACGGCGCGCTCGTCGCGCCGGGTCGGACGGACGTCGTCGTCACCGCCACGCTCGGCCAGCAGGTGACCGGCAGCATCGTCCTGCCCGCCGGGTACACGCCCGACCCGAACCGCCCGCTCAGCGTGGTCGCGACCGTCGGCAAGCCGTACGACGGCTCCGAGCGGTTCGCCTACGGGCGCATCGAGGCCGACGGTCGGTTCACCGTGGGCGGCTTCCCGTCGGGCCAGGCCGTCCGGATCGAACTCGTCGACCCCCAGTACGTCCTGTTCGACGGCGCGTGGAACCCGGCGACGGGGTACTTCTCGGGCTCCCGGCTGAACGTCGGCACGGTCACCGTGCCCGCGAGCGGCCTGGCGCTGCGGCCGAACCTCGCCGGCAGCATCTCGGGGCGGGTCGACGCACCGGCCGCGATCCTGGCGAACACGACGATCGCGCTCGACGCGGTCAGCGACGCGTCCGGCTTCCGGGAGAACATCTCGACGTACACGGACGCGGACGGCACGTTCACCATCCCGGACCTCGACACCGGCCGCTCGTACGCGATCGGGATGTTCAGCTTCGACGACCTGAAGCCCGGCGCGCAGCGGGCCGACGGCACGTGGTCCCCGATCCGGCCGGGGGAGCCCGGCTTCGACGCGACGTGGTCGAGCCTGCGCAAGGTCCGCCCGACGACGACCGGCGTCGTCCTGAGCCCGCCGACCACCGCCGGGGCGCGGCTTCGTCACCGCCCCGGACGACTTCCTGTTCGGCTACTGGGACACGTACGCCGCGGAGGTCCAGCTGTGGCGGCGCGGCACGGACGGCACGTGGGCCGAGACCGACTCGCAGCGCGTCGCGGAGACCGGCTGGTTCTCGCTCCAGGCGTTCGACCTGGCGAAGCGGACCGAGGACCACCTCGTGTACTTCGACCCGCACGCCGACGTGAACCCGAAGAACGCGCGGTTCACGGCCGGCTTCTGGACGGGCAACGGCACGCCCCTGACCAGCGACCCCGCGAAGGCGAAGGTCGTGCGGCACACCACCGGCATCGACGTCGTGATCCCGCTCGCGGTGCGCAACCTGACCGCCCCGGCGGTCACCGGCACGGTCCGGGTGGGCTCCACGGTCCGCGCGACGACGGGCACGTGGGACCCCGCCGCGGTCACGACGAGCGTGCAGTGGCTGCGTGACGGCGCGGCGATCAGCGGCGCGACGTCCACGACGTACACGCCGACGGCCGCCGACGAGGGCGCCCGGCTGTCGGTGCGCGTCACCGCGAAGGGCGGCACCGGGTGGTTGGCCGCGACCGCGACGTCGCCGGGCGTGACGGTCGCGCCCGCGCCCATCAGCAACGTCACGCGCGCCTCGATCTCCGGCACCGTCGCGTACGGGAAGACGGTGTGGGCCGACCGCGGCACGTGGTCGACGCCGCCGACGTCGACGAGCGTGCAGTGGTTGCGCGACGGCGTGGAGATCAGCGGCGCGACCGGCTCGTCGTACAAGGTCGCCAAGTCCGACGTGGGCAAGCGGCTGTCGGTGCGCGTGACCGCGCGCGCGGCGGACGGCTCGCAGGCGCGGTCGACGTCCCTGCAGACGAAGGTGCCGAAGGTGACGCCCGCCGTCAGGGTGTCCGCGCCGTCCGTGAAGGCCGGGACGGCGGTCAAGGTCACCGTCGTGGTCGACTCCGGCGGCGTCGTGACCAAGCCGCTCGGGACCGTCGCGGTGACGCTCGGCTCGAAGACCACCACGGTCACCCTGACCGCGGCCCGGGCCGGGACGGTCACCGTCACCATGCCCGCGCAGGTCAAGGGCTCGTACACGGTCACAGCCAGGTACACGCCGACGTCCACCTCGACGACGTACCTCAACGGCGCGACCTCGTCGGCCCTGACGGTCAAGGTCACCTGACCGTCCGCGGCCCTGCCCGACCCGCTCCCCGGCACCACCCTCGTCGTCGTACACCGTGACCGCGGCCGACGGCGGCACGCGGCTGTCGGCGCGCGTGACCGCGCGCGGCGGCGCGGGCTGGCTGCCGACGTCAGTGACGTCGACGCCCGTCACCGTCGTCCCGCCGATCACGAACGTGACCCGGGTGACGATCTCGGGCACGGTCGGCTACGGCCGGACGGTGTGGGCCAAGCGTGGTGAGTGGTCGCCCGGCCCGGTCTCGACGAGCGTGCAGTGGCTGCGCGACGGCGTCGCGATCGCCGGCGCCACGGCGTCGTCGTACAAGGTCGCCAAGTCCGACGTGGGCAAGCAGCTGTCGGTGCGGGTGACCGCGCGGGGCGCGGACGGCTCGGTCGCGCGCTCGACGTCGGTGCAGACGAAGGTGCCGCGCGTGACGCCGACGGTGAAGCTGTCGGTGCCGTCGGTCACGGCGGGCTCGACGCTCAAGGCGACCGTGCGGGTCGACTCGGGTGGCCTGGTGACCAAGCCGCTCGGGTCGGTCGCGGTGACGATCGGCACCAAGACCGTCACGGTCACGATGACCGCGACGCACGCCGGGACGACGACCGTCACGCTGCCCGCCCAGGCGAGGGGGTCGTACAAGGTCACAGCGGTGTACAGGCCGACCTCGAGCTCCACGACCTACCTGAACGGCGCGAGCTCGTCGGCGGTGTCGGTCAAGGTCACCTGACGGTGCGGGCCCGGGGCGCACGCGGCGAGCGTCCGCTCCGGGCTCGCGGCCAGGCGAGCGCGGTCAGACGGGCGCGGTCAGACGGGCGCGGTCAGGCGAGCGCGGTCAGGCGGGCGCGTGCGCGTCGAGGAACGCCACGACCGCGCGCAGGTACTCCTCGCGTGCGGGGGCGGGGGACAGCGCGAGGTCGTGCGCGCCGCCGGGGACCGTGGTCAGCGTGACGTGCGGGCCGAGCCCGGGGGCGCGCGCGGCGATCTGGGCGACGTCGAGCACCGAGTCGGTGGTCAGCAGACCGTCGTGGAGGCGGTCGTCGGGACCCGTGGCGTCGGACGTCAGGACCAGCACGGGCTCGCGGATGTCGAGCCCGCGCGCGACGCGCGCGTGCCCGGCGCGGATGGTGCGGATGAACGACGCGCGCACCGGGAAGCCCTCGTGCGGCTTCCACGCCAGCTCGTACGTCCACTCGCCGCCCGAGCCGGCGTGCAGCGCGCGCCCGTAGTGCGGCTGGATGTGACCGACGACGAGCTCGGGGGTGACGCGACCGAGCACGCGCAGGATGCGCGTGAGCACCACGCGGTCGAACCAGGGCTTGCGCAGATCGAGCCAGGGCGAGTTGAGCACCACGGCGTCCACGCGCCCGGGGCGCGCGTCCGCCCACAGCGCCGCGACCAGACCGCCCGTGGAGTGCCCCAGCAGCGCGACGCGGTCGTGGTCGGCGCGCAGGAGCGCGACGGCCGCGTCGATCTCGTGTGCGTACCCCGCGAGCTCGCGCGTGTGGTTGGGGCGCCGGCCCTCGCGGATGGACCGGCCGTAGTCGTGCAGGTCGAGCCCGTACAGGTCCCAGCCCGCGGCGTCGAGCGCGTCCGCGACGTGCGGGTGGAAGAAGTAGTCGACGAACCCGTGCAGGTACAGCACCGCACGCCGGTGGCGCGGTGGTCGGTGCACGAGGGTGGCGACGGGGTCGACGCCCTCGCGCGCACTCTCGTCGTCGGGCGGCAGCTCGAGCGTCCGCGCGACCCACGCGCCACCCAGCACGTCCGGCTGCTCGTCACCCCATGCGGCCCCGTCCCTCATCTGCGCATCGTGCCCCACGCGCCGCACGCGCCGCGACGCGCTGACGGGTGGACTTGCGCTCACCAGGCGAGCGCAAGTCCACCCGCTGCGACTCAGGCGACCGGCGCGAGCGCGGGGCGGGTGGCACCGGGCGTCGCGGGGCGCGCCGCGAGCGCGCCCTGGGCGGCGACGTCCTCGGCCAGCCGCGCGATGCGGGCCGTGCCGTCGTCGTCGACCTCGACCGTGCTGACCGACGCGTTGGGCAGCGCGACGAGGCCGACGGGCGCGAGCGTCGCGAGGTACGCGCCGAGCGCGAGGCCGTGGCCGACGACGAGCACGTGCTCGTCGGTGCCGAGGTGCTGCTCGACGAGCCGCGCGAACACCCGGGTCGTGCGGCCCATGAAGTCGGCCGCGTGCTCGCCGCCCGGCAGCCCGGGGTGCGTGCCCGCGAGCACCTGCTCGACGAGCGTGGGCCAGGGCTGGACGGCGTCGAGCGTGTGCTCGGGCCGGCGCTCGTACACGCCGAAGTGGTACTCGCGCAGGTCCACGTGCGTGCGCAGGCGCACGTCCTCGTGGTGGCGCAGGAGCTCGACCGCGGTCGAGACGGCGCGTCCGGACGGTGAGGACCAGGCGGCCGTGAACGGGGTGCCGGCCAGGTGCCGGGCGGTGGTCCGGACGCCCTGGCGTCCGTCGCGCGTCAGCGGGGAGTCGCAGCGGCCCTGCAGGACGCGGCGTGCGTTGAAGTGGGTGCGCCCGTGCCGTACGAGCGTGAGTGTGAGGGTCATCGTCGCCCTTCCGTCGTCATCGGTCGCGCTCGACGCTAGGGCGGCGAGGTTGCCGGGCGGCGACGACGAGGTGTCGGCTCGATGCACGTCCCGCGCTGCACGGCGGCCACGCCCCGGCCCAGGTTCGACGACCGGGCCGGGGCCTCGTCGTCCGCCGGGCGGCCGCGCGCGGGCGGCGGCCGGTACGGTGCGAGGCATGAACCGCGCTCGGGGCTGCCGCGACCGTGACCGCAGGGGTGCGGTGGCCGCCGCCGGTGGGCTCGTCGGGGCGCTCGTCGTGCTGGTGCTCGGCGCGTGCGGCGGCGGGACCACCGGGACCGGCGGCGCGGACGTCGCGGCGCGGATGCAGTACGCGGGGATCGCACGGGACCTGGTCTACGTGACCGACGTCGACGGGTTCGACCTCGCCGTGCAGTCCGTCGGGGTCTCGGGCGACGAGGGCATGTCCGCGGCCTACGTCAGCCCGGCCGGCACGGTGCTGCTGCGCACGTCCCGCGCAGCCGGCGGACAGGCTCCGGCGTGCGCACAGCTCGAGGACGACGGCGTGGGAGCCTCGTGCGAGGTGGTGGCCGACGGCGTGCACGTGCTGCTCGAGGGCGACGGCGTGGACGCCGCGACCCTGCGCGCGGCGGGCGCTGCGGTGCGTCCGGCGCGCGACGGCGAGCTCGCCACCCTCTTCTCCGAGCTCCCCACGCCCCCGGAGGGCGAGCCGGTGGAGCGCGGCGACCTGCCTGGGGGCGACGGCGCTCCGGACAACGACCCCGGCCCGGGCGGCTGACCCGCGCACGTCGCCCGCGCTCGGGCAGCGGATCTCAAGTTGAGCGGAATACACTCAACTTTGTCGCGTTGGGATGTGCAGACGCATCGACGACGCGCGAGACTCGCGCAGGGAGGTCACGTGGACGCCAAGCTCACCACCCGCTCGCAGGAGGCGCTCGGCAGCGCCATCCAGTCCGCGAGCGCCGCCGGCAACCCGCAGCTGGAGCCGGCACACATCCTCGACGCGCTGCTCCAGCAGGAGGGCGGCGTCGCGAACGGTCTGCTCGACGCGGTCGGCGCCGACCGCGGGGCCCTCGGCCGTGCGGTGCGCGGCATCCTCGTCAACCTGCCCTCGTCGTCGGGCTCGACGGTCGCGCAGCCCAGCGCGTCGCGCGCGACCGCCGCCGCCATCGAGGCGGCCAACGCGGAGGCACGCACGCTCGGCGATGACTACGTCTCGACCGAGCACCTGCTCATCGGCCTGGCGGCCGGGCAGTCCGGCGTGGCCGACGCGCTGCGCGCGGCCGGGGCGTCGCGCGACGCCCTGCTCGCCGCGCTGCCGACCGTACGCGGCAACGCGCGCGTCACCAGCCCAGACCCGGAGGGCACCTACAAGGCCCTCGAGAAGTACGGCGTGGACCTCACGCAGCGCGCGGCCGAGGGCAAGCTCGACCCGGTGATCGGGCGTGACTCGGAGATCCGGCGCGTCGTGCAGGTGCTGTCCCGCCGCACCAAGAACAACCCCGTGCTGATCGGCGAGCCCGGCGTGGGCAAGACCGCCGTCGTCGAGGGGCTCGCGCAGCGCATCGTCGAGGGCGACGTGCCGGAGTCCCTGCGCGGCAAGAAGCTGGTCGCGCTCGACCTCGCCTCGATGGTCGCGGGCGCCAAGTACCGCGGAGAGTTCGAGGAGCGGCTCAAGGCCGTGCTCGAGGAGATCAAGGGCTCCGACGGGCAGGTCGTGACGTTCATCGACGAGCTGCACACGGTCGTCGGCGCGGGTGCCGGCGGCGAGGGCGCGATGGACGCGGGCAACATGCTCAAGCCCATGCTCGCGCGCGGCGAGCTGCGGCTCGTCGGCGCGACCACGCTCGACGAGTACCGCGAGCACATCGAGAAGGACCCCGCGCTCGAGCGGCGGTTCCAGCAGGTGTTCGTCGGCGAACCGTCCGTGGAGGACACCGTCGCGATCCTGCGCGGGCTCAAGGAGCGCTACGAGGCGCACCACAAGGTGACGATCTCCGACGCGGCGCTCGTCGCCGCCGCTGCGCTGTCCGACCGGTACATCACGGGCCGCCAGCTCCCCGACAAGGCGATCGACCTCGTCGACGAGGCCGCGTCGCGCCTGCGCATGGAGCTCGACTCGTCGCCCATCGAGATCGACGAGCTGCAGCGCGCCGTGACGCGCCTCGAGATGGAGGAGGTCGTCCTCTCCGAGTCCGACGACCCTGCGTCGCTGGACCGGCTCGAGCGGCTGCGCGCCGACCTCGCGGACCGTCGCGAGGAGCTCGCGGCGCTCAACGCGCGCTGGGAGAAGGAGAAGGCGGGCCACAACCTCGTCGGCGAACTCAAGGCGCGCCTGGACGCGCTGCGCTCGGACGCCGAGCGGCTCCAGCGCGAGGGCGACCTGGAGAAGGCCGCGCGCATCCTGTACGGCGAGATCCCCACGCTCCAGCGGCAGATCGCCGACGCTGAGGCGACGGAGGCCGAGCAGGACACGGTCGACGCACCGCCGATGATCGCGGAGAAGGTCGGCCCCGACGAGATTGCCGAGGTCGTCTCGGCGTGGACGGGCATCCCCGCGGGCCGCATGCTCGAGGGCGAGACCGCCAAGCTTCTGCGCATGGAGGAGGTGCTCGGCGAGCGCCTGATCGGCCAGAAGAAGGCCGTCGCCGCGGTCTCCGACGCGGTGCGCCGCGCCCGCGCGGGCATCAGCGACCCCGACCGTCCCACCGGCTCGTTCCTGTTCCTCGGCCCCACGGGCGTCGGCAAGACCGAGCTCGCGAAGGCGCTCGCGGACTTCCTGTTCGACGACGAGCGCGCGATGGTCCGCATCGACATGTCCGAGTACGCGGAGAAGCACTCCGTGGCGCGGCTCGTCGGTGCACCTCCCGGGTACGTCGGCTACGAGGAGGGCGGCCAGCTCACCGAGGCCGTGCGGCGGCGCCCGTACTCGGTCGTCCTGCTCGACGAGGTCGAGAAGGCGCACCCCGAGGTGTTCGACGTGCTGCTGCAGGTGCTCGACGACGGCCGCCTGACCGACGGCCAGGGCCGCACGGTCGACTTCCGCAACGTCATCCTCATCCTCACCTCGAACCTGGGCTCGCAGTTCCTGGTGGACCCGCTGACGTCGGACTCGGAGAAGCGGGACGCGGTGATGGGGGCGGTGCGTGCCGCGTTCAAGCCGGAGTTCCTCAACCGGCTCGACGACGTGGTGCTGTTCGACCCGCTGAGCCTGGAGGAGATCGGCCAGATCGTGGACCTGCAGGTCGCGTCGCTCGCCCGGCGCCTGCAGGACCGCCGCCTCACGCTCGAGGTCACGCCCGCCGCACGCGACTGGCTTGCGATCGAGGGCTACGACCCGGCGTACGGCGCGCGCCCGCTGCGCCGCCTGGTCCAGCGCGAGATCGGCGACAATCTGGCCCGCGCGCTGCTGTCCGGCCAGATCCACGACGGCCAGACGATCGTCGTCGACCGCACCGACACGGGCCTGAGCATCACGGGCGCCTGAGCGGTCCCCCCGTGCCGGGTGTGGGCGTCACACCCGGCCGGGGAGGAGCTCGGAGGTGCCGGCGACGAGCGAGCCCGTCGTCGGACCGGGCCGGGAGACGTAGAAGCAGTAGGCGACGCGTCCGCCCTCGTCGTCCCACTGGCTGCTGTGGGGCCACGCGATGAAGTGGCGGTAGCTCTCTGGTCTGGTCGCCTGCTCACCGGGTGCGGTGCCGAACGCGTCGTTCGCGTGCATGCACGCCGCCTCGATCTCGGCGAGCTCGGTCCAGTCGGACTCGTCGAACGGCTCGGTCAGGGCGACAGTGGCGCTCAGCTCCGTGAGGTGCGGCCGCGCGCAGTCGACCTCGTGCAGGTCGGACATGTCGTCGGCGCCGGGAAGCTCCGCGTAGCAGGTCCCGGGCGACAACCCGAGAGGCAGCGTGAACGCCTCCTCGGCGGTGCCGGCGGGCGGGGACGGCAGCGCGGACAGCTGGTCGTCGAGCTGCCCGAGCCTGCCGAGCGTCGGGAGCAGCGCGAGGCCCACCAGGACGGGAGCGGCGACCGCGAGGGCGACGACGAGGATCAGCCGGGTGCGCACGCGGCGGAGGCGTCGCGCCTGCGGATCGGCGAGGTCGGTGGTCGGGCCGTTCGGCGACGGGGTCCGGTCTGTGAGCATGACGCAGGACCGTAGCGACGTGACGACCGGGCCGTTCAGAGTTCTCCACAGGGCGCACCGCACGGCACGCCGGTGGCGGCCGCACCCGACCTCGTCGGGAGCGTGCCACAGTGTGCGCGTGACGCTGCTGCTGCCCGAGCCCCGGTTCCCCGACCCGTCCGACGCGCCGAGCCTGCGCTGGGGCGTGGTCGCCCCGGGGTGGATCGCGGGGCACTTCGTCGCCTCGCTGCACCGGCACACGGGCCAGCGCGTGGTGGCGGTCGCGAGCCGGGACGCCGCCCGCGGGCAGGCGTTCGCCGACGAGCACGGGGTCGAGCGGGTGCACGCGTCGTACGACGCGCTCGTTGACGACCCGCAGGTCGACGTCGTGTACGTCGCGAGCCCGCACAGCCACCATCCGGACCAGGCGCTCGCGGCGATCGCGGCCGGCAAGCACGTGCTCGTCGAGAAGCCGCTGGCCCGCAACGCGGCCGAGGCGCGCCTGATCGTCGACGCGGCGCGTGCGGCCGGCGTCCTCGCGATGGAGGCCATGTGGACGCGGTACCTCCCGCACGTCGACGTGCTGCGCCAGGTGCTGGAGACCGGGACGATCGGTCAGCCGCGCTGGGTCACGGGCTCGTTCGCGACCCGCACGGTCGTGCCCGACACGCACCGGCTGATGGACCCGGCGCTCGCGGGCGGCGTGCTGCTCGACATCGGCATCTACCCGCTGTCGTTCGCGTCGTTCGTCGCGACGACCGTGGGCCTGCCCGCGACGCCCACGGACCTGCAGGTCATGGGCTCGCTCACGCGCACGGGCGTCGACGAGCAGGTCGCGCTGCAGGTCGCGTACCCCGGGCTCCAGGCGCAGCTGTTCACGTCGATGCTGACGCCTGCCGACGACGAGGCGCGCGTGCACGGTGAGGCGGGCTGGGTCACCACCGGGCCGCGGTTCCGTGGGCCGTCGAGCGTGACGCTGCACGTGGGCGACGAGTCGGCGACGTGGGACGACAACCGCGTCGAGGAGCTCGACGGGCTGTGCTTCCAGGCCGCGGCGCTCGCGCGCTACGTGGCGCAGGGACGTACCGAGTCACCGCTGCACCCGCTCGACGAGGTGCTCACGGTGCTGGAGACCGCCGACGAGGTGCGCCGCCGGCTCGGGGTCGTCTACCCGGGCGAGTGACGCGTCAGCGCGTCCGCTGCACGCACAGGCCCACGCGGTCTCCGGCCTCCCAGCCGTGCTCGTCCGGTGCCCAGACCACGTCGAGCGGCTCACCGGTGCGCGAGTAGTGCTCGGCGGCCAGGCACGCCTGCTCGACGCGCGCGTCCACCGTGTCCTGGCCCGGCCATGCGGACTGGCCGCTCACCGTGACGCGTGCGCGCACCTCGGCCTCGTGCGCGTCGGCGCACGGGACGACGACGACCTCGCTCACCGGGCCGTCGGCGGGCAGGTCGCGCACGCAGTGGCCGGCGTCCAGGCGGTTGACGGTCGTGGTGACCGGCTCGCTGACGTCGGTCGACAGGGGTGACTGGCGCTCGAGGACCACGACGACCGCGACGGTCGCGGCGAACGCGAGCAGTGCGCCGACCGCGCCGACGACGATGCCCGCGACCGCGAGCCCGCGCCCACGCGTGCCCTTGGTGCGCATGGTCCGCAGCGCGGTGATGCCGAACGCCACGCCGAGCACACCCAGCGTGGGCCAGAGCCAGAACAGCAGCGCGGAGACGAGCGCGGCGACGGCGAAACCTTCGAGCGGCGGACGCGCGGTGGGCGCCCACGAGGGCGCGTAGTGCGCGGGCGGGTAGGGCTGCTCGCTCATGCGTCCTCCGTGAGGTCCAGGACCACCGGTACGTGGTCCGAAGCGCCCTTGCCCTTGCGCTCGTCGCGCACGATCGTCGCGCCGGTGACCCGCGCCGCGAGCGCGGGCGAGGCGTAGGTGAGGTCGATGCGCATGCCCTTGTTCTTGGGGAAGCGCAGCTGCTGGTAGTCCCAGTACGTGTAGGTGTGCTCGGCGGGCAGGTGCACGCGCGACACCTCGGTGTACCCCGCCTGCGCGATCGCGGCGAACGCGTCGCGCTCGGCGGGCGTGACGTGCGTGCGGCCCGCGAACCACGCGGGGTCCCACACGTCGGTGTCGAGCGGCGCGATGTTCCAGTCGCCGACGAGCGCGACCTGCGCGCCGGGGTCGGCCGCGAGCCAGCCCGCGGCGGCGTCCCGCAGGTGCGCGAGCCAGTCGAGCTTGTAGACGTAGTGCGGGTCGTCGATCGCGCGCCCGTTCGGGACGTAGAGGCTCCACACGCGCACGCCGCCGGCCGTCACGCCGATCGCGCGCGCCTCGGCCGCGGCGGGCTCGCCCCACGTCGGCATGCCGGGGAAGCCGATCTCGACGTCGTCGATGCCGACCCGCGAGACGACGGCGACGCCGTTCCACTGGCTGTACCCGACGTGCGCGACCTCGTACCCGAGCGCCTCGAACGCCTCGTGCGGGAACTGCTCGTCCTTGCACTTGGTCTCCTGCAGCGCGAGGACGTCGACGCCGGACCGCTCGAGGAACGCCACCGCCCGCTCGGTGCGGGCACGGATCGAGTTGATGTTCCAGGTGGCGACGCGCATGCCGCGCAGGCTACCGGGCGGGTGCGCCGCGGGTGCCGCGCGGTCCGGAGGACCGAAGGCCTGGCGCCGGACCGATAGTCCGCCTGTAGAGTTTCGGCAGCATCCTCGAAAGGACGGGTCCACATGCACGTTCGAGCCGCCGACACTGTCGCGCACGCCGCCGCAGGAGCCTTCGCGCAGGTCGTGCCGGACGCGCCCCCGGGCCCGCTCATCGACAGCATCTGGACCGCCGACCCGTCGGGGCACGTGTGGGACGGCACGCTGTGGATCTACCCCTCGCACGACGAGGACACGGGTGCGACCGCCGACGACCACGGCAGCCACTACGACATGCGCGACTACCACGTGCTGTCCCTCGACTCCCTCGACGGCGAGGTCGTCGACCACGGTGTCGCACTGACGCTCGAGCAGGTCCCGTGGGCCGCGCGCCAGCTGTGGGCGCCCGACGCCGCGCGCCGCGGCGACACGTACTACCTGTACTTCCCCGCCAAGGACCGCGACGGCGTGTTCCGCATCGGCGTCGCCACGGCCGAGCACCCCGCGGGCCCGTTCACCGCGCAGCCCGAGCCGATCCCCGGCGCGTACAGCATCGACCCCGCGGTCTTCACCGACGACGACGGCTCGTCGTACCTGGTCACCGGCGGCATCCTCGGCGGGCAGCTGCAGCGCTGGCGCGACGACGTCTACACCGGCGTCGACGCGTACCCCGGGCTCGACGAGCCCGCGCTCGCCCCCCGCATCGCCCGGCTGTCCGACGACCTGCTGTCCCTCGCCGAGCCGACGCGCCCGCTCGTCCTCGTGGACGACGAGGGCCGTGCGCTCACGTCACGCGACCCGAACCGGTTCTTCGAGGGTGCGTGGATCAGCAAGGTCGGTGACACGTACGTCTTCATGTACTCGAACGGCGACTCCCACCAGCTCGTCCACGCCACGGGGGACTCGCCGTACGGGCCGTTCACGTACCGGGGCGTGCTGCTCGACCCGGTGATCGGCTGGACGACGCACGGCTCGATCGTCGAGTGGAACGGCGCGTGGTACCTGCTGTACCACGACGCCGAGCGCTCGGGTCGTGACCACCTGCGCACGGTCCGCATGGCCCGCCTGGACCTGCGCCCCGACGGCACCTTCGCGACGGTCCGCCGCTAGACCTCGGCGTCGGCCGGCTGCTCGTCCGTCGCGTCGGCGCTGCTGTCGGCGTCGGCGGGCGTCTCGGCGGACGCGGCCTCGGCCGCCTTCTTGGCCTGCTCCTGGTCGAAGAGCACGCGCGCGGCCATCATGCTCGCGAGGTCGATGTTCGTCACGGCCTGCCACACGCCGATGAGCAGCGTGACGAGGCCGATGAGCCCGATGATCGCGCCGAGCACCATCGTCGGCACCCCCGCGCTGGTGTCGTAGCCGTCGAGCACGATCGACCGCAGGTTCTGCTGCTGGCCGGCCAGGTAGATGACGACCCCGAAGATCAGGATGACGACGCCCCACAGGACGGTCCCCGCGGACGGCTTCCACTGGCTCGACCTCATCATGACCTCCGTGACCGCCGGCGGCACGTCCGCCTGCGCCGACCGTAGTGCGCGGCGGAACCTCGTGGGCCCGTAACCCGGGCTCGACCGGGTGAGATGACGAAGGCCGCCCCGGGGAGGAACCGGGGCGGCCTTCGTCCGCGTGGTCAGACCCGCCGACGCCGCGAGGCGAGCGCCACGACGAGGCCGCCCACCAGGAGCAGGCCCGCGCCGAGCGTCAGGACCCGTCCGGCCGAGGTGCCCGTGACGGCGAGCGCCGGGGTCGGGGTGGTGGCCGGGACCGGCGAGGGGGCGGCGGGTGCGTCCTCGAGCGCCACGAGCACGCCCGCCGCGACGCTCACGTGGCTGTCTCATTTCGAGGAGTGGACGCGCGGGACATGACGGAGGGCCGGGACGACGCCCGTCCCGGCCCTCCTGCCTGCCCCTCGAGCGGGACTACCGCACGTCGTCGTCGACCCAGTCGAACGTCTTCGTGACGGCCTTCTTCCACAGCCGGTACTGCCGGTCGCGCTCGTCGGTGTCCATCTGCGGGGTCCAGCGCTTGTCCTCGGCCCAGTTGTCGATGACGTCCTGCTCGCCGCTCCAGTAGCCGACGGCGATGCCCGCCGCGTACGCGGCGCCCAGCGCGGTGGTCTCGGCGATCTTGGGCCGCACCACGTCCACGCCGAGGATGTCGGCCTGGAACTGCATGAGCGCCTCGTTGGCGATCATGCCGCCGTCGACCTTGAGCTCGGTGAGGTCCACGCCCGAGTCGGCGTTCATGGCGTCGAGGACCTCGCGCGTCTGGAACGCCGTGGCCTCGAGGGCCGCGCGCGCGATGTGCCCCTTGTTGACGAACCGCGTGAGCCCGACGAGCGCACCGCGCGCGTCGGACCGCCAGTACGGCGCGAACAGCCCCGAGAACGCGGGCACGAAGTACGCGCCGCCGTTGTCCTCGACGCTCGCCGCGAGCTGCTCGATCTCGGGCGCCGACGAGATGATCCCGAGGTTGTCGCGCAGCCACTGGACCAGGGACCCGGTGACGGCGATCGAGCCCTCGAGCGCGTACACCGCGTCGGCGTCGCCGATCTTGTAGCAGACCGTGGTGAGCAGGCCGTTCTTGCTCGGCACGATCTCGGTCCCGGTGTTGATGAGCATGAAGTTGCCGGTGCCGTACGTGTTCTTCGCGTGCCCGACCTCGAAGCACGCCTGCCCGAACGTCGCGGCCTGCTGGTCACCGAGGATGCCGGCGATCGGCACGCCCGCGAGCAGGCCCTTCGCGCGGCCCTCGCCGTAGACCTCGGACGACGAGCGGATCTCGGGCAGCATGGACATCGGGATGCCCATCTCGCCCGCGATCTCCTCGTTCCACGTGAGCGAGTCGAGGTTCATGAGCATGGTCCGCGACGCGTTCGTCACGTCGGTGACGTGCACGCCGCCGTCCGGCCCGCCCGTCATGTTCCACAGCACCCACGAGTCGGTGTTGCCGAACGCCAGGTGGCCCGCCTCGGCCTTCTCGCGCGCACCCTCGACGTTGTCGAGGATCCAGCGGATCTTCGGGCCCGAGAAGTAGGTCGCCAGCGGCAGACCCACCCGGTCCTTGTACCGCTCCGCGCCGCCCCCCGCAGCGCCGAGCTCGTCGCAGATCTTCTGCGTGCGCGTGTCCTGCCAGACGATCGCGTGGTAGACCGGCTCACCCGTGCGCTTGTCCCAGACGACCGCGGTCTCGCGCTGGTTGGTGATGCCGACGGCCTCGATGTCGGAGTTCTGCAGGCTCGCCCGGCCGAGCGCCTGCCCGACGACCTCGCGGGTGTTGACCCAGATCTCGGTCGCGTCGTGCTCGACCCAGCCCGCCCTCGGGAAGATCTGCTCGTGCTCCTTCTGCCCGGTCGCGATGATCTGCGCCTTGTGGTCGAAGATGATCGCGCGCGTGCTCGTCGTGCCCTGGTCGATCGCCATGACGTACTTCGTGTCAGACATCAGCTTCCTTCACCTCGTCGTGAGTGGGGGATGGGTGACGTGCGCGGTCAGCCCAGGTAGTCGAGCGTCCACTGCGCGAGCAGGCCGGCGATCGCACCGCCGACGATCGGGCCGAGGACCGGGACCCACGCGTACCCCCAGTCGCTCGAGCCCTTGCCCTTGATGGGCAGCAGTGCGTGCGCGATGCGCGGGCCGAGGTCACGGTTCGGGTTGATCGCGTAGCCCGTGGGGCCACCGAGGCTCGCGCCGATCCCGACGACGAGCAGCGCGACCGGGAGCGGGCCGAGGTTCGCCGGGTTCTTCGCGAACATGAGGATGACGTAGACGAGCACGAACGTGCCGATCGCCTCGGTCACGAAGTTCCAGCCGTAGCTGCGCACGGCCGGGCCCGTGGAGAACACCGCGAGCTTGGTGCCCGGGTCCGCCTCCTCGTCGAAGTGCTTCTTGTACGCGAGGAACGCAAGCACGGCACCGAGGAACGCGCCGAGCATCTCCGCCGCGAGGTACACGAACGTGGACGCCGCCGTGACGGCGACCCCGGGCGCGTACTCGTCGGCGCCGTTGGCCAGCAGACCGATCGTCACCGCGAAGTTCAGGTGCGCGCCGGACAGGAACGCCGCGTACACACCGGCGAAGACGGCGAGGCCCCATCCGAAGTTGATGAGCAGCCAGCCGCCACCGAAGCCTTTGGTACCCGGGAGGATCACGTTGGCGACGACCCCCGCACCGAGCAGGAGCAGCAGGGTCGTGCCGACGACCTCGGAGACGAACACTTGCATGAGCGAGACGTCCATGGGTCCTCACTTCTCGGAGACGGGACTTCGTTGTCACGTGCTCCCGCGCCGGGGGGCGCGGGCGTTCGGGGGGTGGGGCTCAGGACTCCAGCGGTCGCATCGGGGCCAGGTCCAGCGCGCGCAGGCGCACCTTCTGAGCCGACGCGTCGTCGGTCTCCTGCGCCGCGGCGTCCTCGGCCTCGGCGCGCGCGCGGTACGCCTCGACCTCGCGGCGCGTCGTCGCGTCGTCCCAGCCGAGCACCGGCGCGACGAGCGCGGCGATCTCCTCGAGCGCGCTCACCCCCTTGTCCGCCTGCTCGTAGTTGAGGCGCGTGCGGTGCATGAGCACGTCGTCGAGGTGCAGCGCGCCCTCGTGGCTCGCGGCGTACACGACCTCCGCGCCGATGTACGCCGGTGCGTGCGTGAGCGGCTGGGCGAGCTCGGGGCGCTCGTCGCACAGGTCCGTCAGCTCGCCCAGCAGCGAGCCGTACCGGTGCAGCAGGTGGTCCATGCGCGGGCGGTCCCAGCCGTACCGCCGGGCGATCGCACGCGACTGGCGCTGGACGACCGGCAGGCCCTCCGCGCCCACGAGCGGCAGGTCGTGCGTGAGCGACGGCAACGTCGTCGCGCGCGAGCCGATCGCGAAGTCCACGGCGTCCTTCGCCATGACGCGGTACGTCGTGAGCTTGCCGCCCGCGATGACCGTCAGGCCCGGCGTGGGGGAGGCCACGGTGTGCTCGCGCGACACCTTGGCCGACGACGTGCCCTCCTTGGTACCGGGCTGCAGCAGCGGCCGCAGGCCGGCCCACGTGCCGATCACGTCGTCGCGCGTGAGCGGCCGGGCGAGCACCGCGTTCGCGTGCTCGATGACGTAGTCGATGTCGGCGCTCGTCGCGACCGGGTGCGTGAGCTCCTGCTCCCACGGGGTGTCGGTCGTGCCGATCACCCAGTACCGCGACCACGGGATGATGAACAGGACCGACTTCTCGGTCTGCAGGATCAGTCCCGTGTCGCCCGCGATCCGCGAGCGCGGCACGACGATGTGGATGCCCTTCGACGCCAGCACGCGCAGCCCGCCTTCGGAGCCGGCGAGCGACTCCGTCTGCTCGGTCCACACGCCCGTCGCGTTGATGACGTGGCGGGCGCGCACGTCGATGCGCTCGCCCGTCTCGAGGTCCTCGACGACCGCGCCCGTGACCGCGCCGCCCGTCGTCGTCTGCAGGTCGAGGATCTGCGTGCGGCTCGCGGCGTGCGCGCCGTAGCTCACGGCCGTGCGGACCAGCGTCGAGACCAGGCGGGCGTCGTCCACGCTCGCGTCCCAGTACCGGACCGCGCCGATCGCCGCGTCGTGGCGCAGGTCGGGGAACAGGCGCTCCATGCCCTTGCGCGTCAGGTGCCGGTGGATCGGCATCGCGCGGCGTGAGCCCGAGACGGTGGCGAGCGTGTCGTACAGCGCGACGCCCGCACCGACGTACGCGCGCTCCCACACCCGGTTCTCCAGCGGGTACAGGAACGAGACCGGCTTGACCAGGTGGGGCGCGATCCGCTGGATCAGCAGGTCGCGCTCGGTGAGCGCCTCGCGCACCAGGTGGAAGTCGAGCATCTGCAGGTAGCGCAGGCCGCCGTGCACCAGCTTGCTCGAGCGGCTCGACGTGCCGCTCGCCCAGTCCTGCGCCTCGACGATCGCGGTGGACAGCCCGCGGGTGACCGCGTCGAGCGCGATGCCCGCGCCCGTGACGCCGCCGCCGACGACGAGGACGTCGAGCTCGTCGCCCTGCCGCGCGGACTCGCGCAACCTCGTCAGTGCGTCCTGCCGTGCCTGGGCCGTCAGTGCAGCGGTCCTCATCGCACGTCCTCCTGGTGGTGCTCGTCCGTCGTCGTCCCTGTCGCCCGATCCGGCGGCGCTCGCTATGGTCATCACGACCAGAACGAATGCGCAACCGGAGTGCACATACGTGCACCCTGGGCCGCGCCCGCCGTCGTGAGGGGGAGCGATGGAGCTGGACCGCGAGCAGGACGTGCTGCGCGCCGCGTCGATGTACTACCTCCAGGACCTGAAGATGGAGGTCATCGCGCGGCACCTGGGCACCTCCCGGTCCACGGTGTCCCGGCTCATCAAGCGCGCGCGGGAGACCGGCCTCGTCGAGATCACCCTGCGCCCGGCGAGCACGCGCGCCCCCGGCCTCGGCCGGTCGCTGTCCGCCGCGTTCGGCATCGACGCGTACGTCGTGCCCGTCCCCGACTCGTCGTCCCACATCGAGCGGCTCGACCAGGTGTCCATGACCGCCGCCAAGCTCCTGACCTCGTGGTTCGACTCCGACATGGTGCTGGGCGTCGCCTGGGGGACCACCCTCGCGTCCGTGTCCCGCTACCTCGTGCCCAAACCCACCCGCGGGTCCGCCGTGGTGCAGCTCAACGGCGCCGCGAACATGCGCACGTCCGGCGTCGACTACGCGAGCGACCTCATCTCGTCGTTCGGTACCGCGTTCGCGGCCGCCGTGCACCATTTCTCGGTCCCCGCGTTCTTCGACTTCTCCGACACCAAGGCCGCCATGTGGCGCGAACGCTCCGTGCGGCGCGTGCTCGACATGCAACGACGTGCGGACATCGCGGTGTTCTCCGTCGGGGCCGTCGCCGGCGCCGTGCCCTCCCACGTGTACTCCGCCGGGTACCTCGACGACGCGGACGTGCGCGTCCTGCACGACGAAGGCGTCGTCGGCGACGTGTGCACCGTCTTCCTGCGCGCCGACGGGTCCTGGGAGGACGTCCCGCTCAACGCCCGCGCCACCGGACCCACCCCCACCGAGCTCCAGCGCCTCCCGCGGCGCGTGTGCGTCGTCGCCGGCGACAACAAGGTCGCGCCGCTGCTCGCAGCCCTGCGCGCGGGTGTCGTCACCGACCTCGTCGTCGACGAGACGACCGCTGTCGGCCTGCTCGACGCCGCCGAGCCCGCCCCCGCGCGCCGCACCCGCACGCGCGGCTGACGACGCGCGGAACCGGACACCCGCACCGCACCGGCACGGGCGGCACCTAGGTTGGACCCGTGACCGCAGCGCCCGTGCACGTCCGTCCAGCACTGCCCGCCGACGTGCGCGCGATCCGAGGGCTCGTCCAGCCCTACGCGCAGGAGCGCATCCTGCTGGCCAAGGAGTGGGTCGGCTACTACGAGTCCGTGCAGGAGTTCCTGGTCGCGGAGTCCGACGAGGACGCGACCGCCGGGCAGGTCGTCGGGTGCGGCGCGCTGCACGTCATGTGGGAGCACCTCGCCGAGGTCCGCACGCTCGCGGTCGACCGGTCCTTCCGCGGCCGACGCGTCGGGCACGCGCTGCTCACCGCGCTCATGGACCGCGCCCGCGCGCTCGGGCTGCGGCACCTGTTCTGCCTCACGTTCGAGGTCGAGTTCTTCACCCAGCACGGGTTCCACGCCATCGAGGGCCAGGCGGTCGACGCCGAGGTCTACGCCGAGCTGCTGCGCTCGCACGACGACGGCGTCGCCGAGTTCCTCGACCTCGCGCGGGTCAAGCCCAACACCCTGGGGAACACGCGCATGCTCGTCGAGCTCTGACCCCCACGCGTCAGCCCGGCAGCGCGTACACCGGCGGCTCGTCCTCGCCCGCCGCCACCTCCACGACGAGGCCGTCCGCCAGCAGCCCCGCGAGCGCACGGGCCCGCTGCGGCGTCGCCGGCCACGCCTCGTCGAGCACGTGCCGCGGTACCGGCACGGGCGACCCGCGCAGCAGCGCCATCACCCGGCCGCGGACCTGGCGGTCCGTGCCGTGCCACGCCTGCGTGCGCCGCCGGTGCGCGTGCACGTCGCCCGGCCGCCCCCCCGCCACCCACGCGCACGACGAGACGAGCGGGCACTGCCCGCAGCGCGGCGAGCGCGCCGTGCACACCAGCGCCCCGAGCTCCATGCTCGCCGCCGCCCACCGCGCCGCGGGCGCGTCCTGCGCCGGGACCAGCGCCCGCGCCCGCTCCACCTCCGCGCGGGTCTGCGTCGGCGCCGGCAGCGCCGCACCGTCCACCGCTCGCGCCAGGACCCGTCGCACGTTCGTGTCGAGCACCACCGCGCGCCGCCCGAACGCGAACGCGCGCACCGCCGCCGCCGTGTACGCCCCGACCCCCGGCAGCGCCAGCAGCGCGTCCTCGTCGTCCGGGACCCGCCCGCCGTGCCGCTCCACGAGCACCCGCGCGCACTCCTGCAGGCGCAGCGCCCGGCGCGGGTACCCGAGCCGGTCCCACGCACGCAGCACGTCCGCCGTCGGCGCCGTCGCCAGGTCCGCGGGCGTCGGCCACCGCCCCAGCCACGCGCGCCACGCCGGCTCCACCCGCACCACGGGCGTCTGCTGCAGCATGACCTCGCTGACCAGCACACCCCACGGCGTGCGGTCCGGCGCGCGCCACGGCAGGTCCCGCGCGTGCTCGTCGAACCAGTCCACGACCGGCCCGACGAGGTCGACCGGTGCCGGCGCCGGTGCGGGTGCCGGTGCGGGCCCGGAGGCGGGCGGGACGAGGCTCACCCCCGCATCCTGCCAACGATCGGCGGCGCGCCCGACCGCGCAGCGCGCGTGCACCCCGGCGCGGCTCGTACCGTGGGCCCCGACGTCGTCGGACACCGACGACGGGGATGTCGACGGACAGGTCGACGGGCAGGACGACGGGAGGGGCGCACGTGGCGGAGCCGAGAACGGGACGCCCACGGGCCGGAGGGCCGCGGCCCGTGTTGCCCCGCCGGGTGTACGTCGTGCGGCGGCTGGTCGCGCTCGCGGTCGTCGCCGCGCTCGTCGTCGCCGCCGTGCTCGTCGTGCGGGCCGTGACGCGCCCCGACGACGGCACGCCCGCCGCGCCGACCTCGCGCACCCCGAAGGCCGCCGCGACCACCCCCGACGCCGCACCCACGCTCTCACCCGTCGAGGCCGCCGCGCGCGCCGCCGGCGTCCCGGTCTGCCGCGTCGCCGACCTCGACGTCGGGTTCGACGCCACCAAGACCGCCTACGAGGGCACGGAGCGGCCCTCGTTCCGCATCACCTACACCAACACCGGCGACGAGCCGTGCCTCGTCGACGCGGGTGACGGCATGCGTCGTGTGAGCGTCGTCTCGGGCGACGACACGGTGTGGGCGTCCTGGCACTGCGGGCGCGACGCCGAGAGCCGCCCGCTGCTGCTCGGGCCCGACGAGCCGAGCAAGGAGACCTACCGCTGGCCGCGCGTGCGGTCCGTCAAGGGCTGCACGCCCGGCCAGCCCGCCCCGCGCCCCGGCACGTACACCGCACGCCTGCTCATCGACGACGAGGTCGTCGCCAAGGCGGTCTTCGACCTGCGGTGATGCCGTCGGGTCCGAGCCCGGCGTCGGGTGCCCGGGGTCCGGTACGGTACGGCTCGCCCGGATCGCCAAGGGGTCCGAAGCGTCCGACGGACCGGATCGTGACAGGGAGTGCGCATGACGTGGCGTCAGTGGGGCTGGACCCTCGTGGTCCTCGGCGTGCTCGGGTTCCTGCTGCTCACGCCGCCCGGCTTCCGCACGGAGGGCGGCGAGCGGGTGGAGTGCCGGTCGATCGGGTTCGAGCTCGCCGACACCGTGCACGTCGACGGCAGCCCGGTGTCCGACCGGGACGCCGCGTGCCAGGACGCCCGCCAGGACCGCCAGACGTTCGTCGTGATCGTGCTGTCCGTCGTCCTCGGCGTGCTCGTCGTCCGGCGTGGGCGGCTCGGCTACGACGAGCCGACGGCACCCGCCGTGCGCCGCGACGACGAGGCCGCCGCGCAGGAGCGTCCTGCGACGTAGCGGTCCCGCAGACGTCTGCGCTGAAGGATGTCGCTCGCCGGGGCGGTCGGACGGAGCGCGAGCGTCAGACGTAGCGTTCGAGGATGCTCGACTCGGCGAGCCGGGACAGGCCCTCGCGCACCGCGCGAGCCCGCTGCTCGCCCACGCCGTCGACGGCCATGAGGTCGTCGATGCCCGCCGCGAGCAGCTTCTGCAGGCCGCCGAAGTGCGACACCAGCCGGTCGACGATCGTGTTCGGCAGCCGCGGGACGCGCGACAGCAGGCGGTACCCGCGCGGGCCGACCGCCGCGTCGAGCGCGTCGCCGCCGCCGGGCAGGCCCAGCACGCGGGCGATCCGCGCGATGTCGAGCAGCTCCGTCGAGTCGAGCACCGCGAGCGACTGCAGCACGGTGTCCAGGTCGTTGCGCGACGCGTCGAGGTAGTCGCGGATCACGAGCTCGCGGTCCGAGCCGATCGTCCCGACGAGCTCGTCGTGCTGCAGCGCGAGCAGCCGGCCGTCGGTGCCGAGCTCGACCACGTAGCTCTCGATCTCGTCGGAGATGCGGCGCACCATCTCCAGGCGCTGCACCACCGCCGAGACGTCGCGGACCGTCACCAGGTCCTCGATCTCGAGCGCCGAGAGCGTGCCCGACACCTCGTCGAGGCGGGTCTTGTACCGCTCGAGCGTGGCGAGCGCCTGGTTCGCGCGGGACAGGATCGTGGTCGAGTCCTCGAGCACGTACCGCTGGTTGCCCACGTAGAGCGCGATGATCCGCATCGACGCGGAGACCGAGATCACGGGCAGGCCGGTCTGCTTCGCGACGCGCTCCGCGGTGCGGTGACGGGTGCCCGACTCGGACGTCTCGATCGTCACGTCCGGCAGCAGCTGGACCGCGGCGCGCAGGATCTTGCTGATGTCCCGGTCGACCACCACCGCGCCGTCCATCTTGCACAGCTCGCGCAGCCGGGTCGCCGAGAACTCCACGTCCAGCACGAACCCGCCCGAGCAGATGCTCTCGACCGTGCGGTCGAAGCCGCAGACGATCAGCGCGCCCGTGCGGCCCCGCAGGATCCGCTCGAGACCGTCGCGCAGGGCGCTGCCCGGCGCGACCGCTGCGAGGGTCGAGCGCAGCAGGTCGTCGGGGGAGTGCGTGGCAGCCACGCGACTGATGGTAACGATGCCTCCCGGGACGCTCAGGCAACCGGCGCCGGCTGGGCGGGTGAAGCGGCCGTCATGACGAGCTGGACGGCGTGCGCCAGGTCCGTCGCGCCGAGCACGTGCACCCCCTCGGGCGGCACCAGGTCGTCCACCGACGACGCGGGCACGAGCGCGCGCCGGAAGCCCAGCCGGGCCGCCTCGGCGAGGCGTCGGCCGATCCCCGGGACGGCCCGGATCTCGCCCGCGAGGCCGACCTCGCCGAGCGCGACGAGCCCGCGCGGCAGCGCCACGTCCTCCCGCGAGCCGATCGCGGCGAGCGCGAGCGCGAGGTCGCCCGCGGGCTCGACCACCCGCGCGCCGCCGACCGTCGAGACGTAGACGTCCTGGTCCGCGAGGCGCGCACCGAGCCGGCGCTGCAGCACCGCGAGCACCATCGCGAGCCGCGCCGAGTCGACCCCGCTGGTCGTGCGCCGCGGGTTCGGGGCGGCAGAGGGAGCGACGAGCGCCTGCACCTCGACCGCGAGCGGGCGGCGGCCCTCGAGCGTCACGGTCAGGCACGTGCCCGGCACCGCGTGCAGCGCCTGCGACACGAACAGCCCCGACGGGTCCGGCAGCCCGACGATGCCCGACTCCGACAGGTCGAAGCAGCCGACCTCGTCCGTCGGCCCGTAGCGGTTCTTCGTGGCGCGCAGCAGGCGCAGCCGCGAGTGCCGGTCACCTTCGAACTGGCACACCACGTCGACGAGGTGCTCGAGCGTGCGCGGCCCCGCCACCGACCCGTCCTTGGTCACGTGCCCGACGAGCACCACCGGCATGTCCCGCGACTTCGCGGCCTGGATGAGCGCCGAGCTCACCTCACGCACCTGTGCGACACCGCCTGCCGAGCCCTCGACCTGCGCCGACGCGATGGTCTGCACCGAGTCCAGGACCAGCAGGTCCGGGTCGGACTGCTCGACGTGACCGAGCACGCTCGCCAGGTCCGTCTCGTCCGCCAGCAGCAGGGCCGGGTCGAGCGCGCGGATCCGGCCCGCGCGCAGCCGCACCTGCGCGGTGGACTCCTCGCCCGTCACGTACAGCACGCGCCGGCCGCCCCGCGCGGCGCGCGCCGCGACGTCCAGCAGCAGCGTCGACTTGCCCACCCCCGGCTCGCCCGCCAGCAGCACCACCGCACCGGGCACGAGCCCGCCGCCGAGCACGCGGTCCAGCTCGTCGACGCCCGTCGGGCGCGCCTGCGCGCTCTCGGCCGGGATCTCGTCGATCGGCCGCGCGGGACCACGCGACGGGGGAGCGGCCGCGGTCCGCGGCGCACCGCCGCCCGGGCCCGCCTCCTCGACCACCGAGCCCCACGACTGGCACTCGCCGCACCGGCCGACCCACTTCGTCGTCGTCCACCCGCACTCGGTGCACCGGAACCCCGGGGTCCGGGAAGCCGAGGACCGTCCGCTCTTCGTCGCCACGGCGCGCACGCTAGCCGCCGCCTCCGACATCCCCCGCACCCCGTGCGGCAGCGGTGCGACACGAGCGTGTCCGCGCCGCGCGGGCTCGCGGACCCCCACCCGCGACGCTGGGTAGGCTGCGCAGGTCCGCACGGAGCCAACGAGGGGGACCCATGAGCGACAGCGGCGCACCGCAGGACCCGACGACCCCCGCGGGCCCGACGACGCCCGGCGGCACGCCGTACCAGCCGCGCGTGCTGCCCACCCGCGGCACCACGCCCCCACCCGCCGAGCCGACGGTCACGCCGCGGGTCGGCGGCGGCGCGCACGCCGCGTTCGCCACCGGTCAGAGCGGTGCCGCGACCCCCGGGGCCGGGTCAGGCGCGTCGCACCCCCCGCAGCACGCCGCGCCCCGCACCCCGGCGCACGCGTCGCAGCCGGCACCCGCCGGCACCGCGGCCGGTGAGCCGCCCACGGGCGACGCCACGGCCGCGGGTGGTCGGCGTCCGCGGTGGCTCCTGCCCGTCGCGATCGGTGCGGGCGTGCTCGTCGTCGGCGGTGTCGTCACGGGCATCGTCCTGGCGAACCGGTCGGGCGACTCCGCCACCCCCGTGGCGGCCACGACGATCCGCCTGCCCTCCCCGACGCCCGCGGTCGACCCCGTCGCGCGGGAGGCGGACACGCCGTTCGCCCAGGTGCTCCCCGCGTCCGTGCTGCAGTACGCGCTCGCGTCGTCGGGCGTCGACGACACGTGGACCGACGCCGGTGCGCTCGAGGCCTGGTCGGAGCAGTTCACCGACGGCGCGAGCGGCACGTTCACCGTGCAGTCCGGCCAGTGGGCGAGCAACGCGGAGGCCAAGGCGTTCGCCGAGTCGCTCACCGCCGAGCTGCCGACCGACACCGCGCAGGGCGACCAGGCGGGCACCGTGCCGAGCGGCACCGAACAGAACGGCACCGAGCAGAACGGCACCGAGCAGAACGGCACCGAGCAGGGCGACGGCGCGCAGTCCGGTGACGACGCGTCGCTGCCCGCGAAGCCCGCGCCCGCGCAGTCGTCCGACGACACGCTTCCGCAGTCGGACGCGGTCCGGGTGGGCGACGACGCGATCGTCGGCACCTACACCGCGGTCGACCTCGGCGACGGCACGGGGGTCGTGGTCTGGTACAACCGCACGGCGGTGTTCCGTGCGGAGGGTCCCGTCGCCGACGTCCTCGACTTCTACCGGGCGTTCCCGGTCTGATGCGCGGCGGGGGTCGACCTCGCCGCGGCGACGGTCACCCGCGCCTGGTCACAGCGGCGGGCGCAGCACGTAGCCGATGCCGCGCTGCGTGTGCAGCATCGGCGCGCGCCCTCGGTCGATCTTGCGCCGCAGGTAGCTGACGTACAGCTCGACGACCCCGTCGGCACCGCCGCGGTCGTCGCGCCACACGCGGTCCAGGATCATCCGCTTGGACAGCACGCGGCGCGGGTTGCGCATGAAGTAGGTGAGCAGGGCGCGCTCGGTGGGCGTGAGGTGGATGGGGTCGCCGGCGCGCGTGACCTCGCCGCTGACCTCGTCGAGCTCGAGGTCGCCGACGACGAGGGTGCGCTGGTCCGTCGTGGTCGCTGTCATGCGCCCACGGTGCCGACCGCCCCTGGACCCCACCTGAGCCCTCCCTGTGAAACCGCTGAGAACGGCCCCCCGCCCCCGCGAGGTCGTGCGTTCCTCGCTGAGTCGTGCGGAAGAACGCGCGACCTGGCGAGAGATGCACGACCCGGCGAGCCATGCTCGACCTCGCGGCGCGGGTCGGCCGTCGTCAGCCCAGGTGGGGGATGTCCGCCGACGGGCAGGCGGCGCGCAGGACCGCCTCGATGCCGACGCGCGTGGCCTCCGCGAGGTCGACCGCGTCCTCGTCGAGCAGCCACTGCACCTGCAGGCCGTCCATCAGCGCGATGACCGCGCTCGCGGCGCGCCGCGCGTCGTCGTCGGACACGTCCGGCCCGCCGACCTCGCGCACCGCGGCCGCGACGTCGCCGCGCAGCGTGGTGAACCGTTCGGTCACCCAGGCGCGCGCGGGGTGGTCCTCGGTCACGGACTCGCCGGTCAGCACGGTGTAGCCCTGCACGATGCCGCGGCGCTCCGCGTTGGCGCGCGCGGTGCGCACCAGGTGGTGGAACAGCTCGATGCCGCCGGGGATGTGCTGCCCCTCGAGGTCGGCGACGCCCTGCTCGTCGCGCAGCTGCAGCACCTCGACGAGCAGCTGCTCCTTGGTGCCGAAGTGGTGCAGCACGCCCGCGTGCGTGATGCCCACCTGCTCGGCGACGTCCGCGAGCGAGCCGGTGCGGTACCCCTTGGTGCCGAACGTCCGGGCGGCCGCGCGGACGATCTGCGCACGCCGCGCCTCGGTCGCCACCCGCCGCGGTCGCCTGGCCCCCGGCGCCGGGGCCGCCGCCTCGTCGTCCATGGCGGCCACCCTAGGTGTACTCGGCCATCACGTTGGTGACAGGGCGTTGACGTGGGCGAGGGCCTCCGGCGTAGTGGAGATGTCTCGTCTTCACGATCCGGAGGCCCTCGTGGTTCACGCTAATGCGCGGCTGACGCCGCATGGGAGATGGTTGTTGGTGCAGCGGGTGCGGGTGCAGGGGCGCCCGGTCGCTCATGTCGCCCGCGAGCTGGGTGTCTCGCGCCAGTGCGCGCATCGGTGGGTGGCTCGTTTCGATGCGCAGGGCCGTGCCGGTCTGCAGGACCGGTCCTCGCGTCCGCGACGGTCACCGGCGGTGACCAGCCCTGAGCGGGTCGCACTCGTGCTCGCTGCGCGTGAGCGGTTGCGGCGCGGTCCGGACGAGCTCGCGCGGGCGACCGGAGTGCCGGCGCGGACCGTCTCGCGGATCCTGCGCCGCGCCCACGTGCCCTACCTGTGGCAGTGCGACCCGATCAGCGGTGAGCCGATCCGGGCGTCGAAGGTGACCGCGGTCCGCTACGAGCACGCGCACCCGGGTGACCTCGTGCACGTCGACGTCAAGAAGGTCGGGCGGATCCCGCAAGGCGGTGGGTGGAGAGCGCATGGGCGAGCCGGCACCCAGGCCGCGAAGAAGAAGCGCCCGCTGATCGGCTATGACTACGTCCACGCCGCCGTGGACGACTACTCACGAGTCGCCTACGCCGAGATCCTGCCGGACGAGAAAGGCGCGACCTGCGCGGGCTTCATCGACCGTGCCCTGACCCACTTCGCCGCGCTGGGCACACCCGTCAGAGCCGTCCTCACCGACAACCACTGGTCCTACGCACACGCCCACGAGGTCGCTGCGGTGCTCGCCGCGCACCAGACCGCGCACTGGTTCATCAAGGCCCACTGCCCCTGGCAGAACGGCAAGGTCGAACGATTCAACCGCACCCTCGCCAGCGAATGGGCCTACCGGCATCCATGGACCTCGAACGACCAGCGAACCACCGCCTTCACCACCTGGCTCAACGAGTACAACACTGAACGTCACCACCACGCCGTCGGCGCCGCCCCCGTCACCCGACTGTCACCAACGTGATGGCCGAGTACACCTAGGCGGTCACGTGCGCGGTCCGTGCGCACGCGGTGGTCACGTCGTGGAGGGCTCGTCGCCCGCACGGCGCGGTGGCCTAGCGTGGACGGCGTGACGACCACGACGACCCCGACGACGCCTGCGCGCACCCGCCGCGGCGCGGTCGTCGCGGCGTGCCTCGCGGTGAGCGTCGTGAGCCTCGCGGGCGTCCTGGGGCTGTGGGCGGTGTTCGTCGACACCGAGCAGGGGCAGCTGGTCGACGCCGCCGCGGTCGAGGGCGCGGTGTACGGGCAGACGGAGCTGTGGCGGATGGCCGAGCGGGTGCTCGACGTCGTGTCCGTCTCTGCTATCGCGGTCGTGCTGGTCGTGGCGGTGGGCATCGCGGTGGTGCGGCGGCGCCGGGAGCTCGCGGTGCAGGTCGCGCTCGTCATGGGGGGTGCGAACCTCACGACGCAGGTGCTCAAGTACCTGGTGCTGCCGCGCCCCGACCACGGCGTGGGCACGGGCAGCGCCGAGAACACCCTGCCCAGCGGGCACACCACGGCTGCGACGAGCATCGCGGTCGTCCTGCTGCTCGTCGTGCCGGCGCGGATGCGCCCGCTCGTCGCGGCGGTCGGTGCGGCGTACGCCGCGGCGACCGGGGTCTCGACGCTCGTCGGGCAGTGGCACCGGCCGTCGGACGTGCTGGCGGCGGTGCTCGTCGTGCTCGCGTGGACGGCGGCGACGTGCGCGCTCACGGCGTCGTGGCCGCCGCGGCCCGGGCCGGACGTCGACGGCCCGCCGCCGACCCCGCGGCTGCAGGGCGGCACGCTCGGCGCGCTGTGGACCGTGGCGCTCCTGGCCGGGGCGGGTGCGGTGGCCGCGCTCGCACGGACGTGGCAGGCGGTCCCGGGTGCGGGCACGCGCTCGGAGCTGCTGTGGGCGTACGGCGGCGGTGTGCTCGGCACGGTCGCGGCGTGCGCCGCGACGTTCGCGACCGCGCTCGCGCTGCGCCATGCCGCGGGACGCCGGTTGCGAAGCGCTTGACGGGTCGTCGTAGAGTCCCCAGACGTACGAGCCACGCGCGGCACTCAGCCGGTGCGGGCCGTCAGACAGGAAGAGGCACGCATGTCGGCAGGGCGCAAGCTCGTCATCGTCGAGTCGCCCGCCAAGGCCCGCACGATCGCGGGGTACCTGGGCGACGACTTCGACGTCGAGGCGAGCGTCGGGCACATCCGTGACCTGCCGCAGCCCTCGGAGCTGCCGGCCGAGATGAAGAAGGGCCCCTTCGGGAAGTTCGCGGTCGACGTCGAGAACGGCTTCCAGCCCTACTACGTGGTCGACTCCGACAAGAAGAAGAAGGTCGCGGAGCTGAAGAAGCTCCTCAAGGAGTCCGACGAGCTCTACCTCGCGACCGATGAGGACCGCGAGGGCGAGGCCATCGCGTGGCACCTGCTGGCCGAGCTCAAGCCCAAGGTGCCGGTCAAGCGCATGGTGTTCCACGAGATCACGCGCGAGGCGATCACGCGGGCGCTGGAGAACACGCGCGAGCTCGACGACCGCCTCGTCGACGCGCAGGAGACCCGCCGCATCCTCGACCGCCTGTACGGCTACGAGGTCAGCCCGGTGCTGTGGCGCAAGGTCCGTCAGGGCCTGTCCGCGGGCCGCGTGCAGTCGGTCGCGACGCGGCTCGTCGTCGAGCGCGAGCGCGAGCGCATGGCGTTCGTCCCGGCGGACTACTGGGACCTCACGGGCACGTTCGCGGTGGCCGACGACGACGAGCCCGCCTTCCAGGCGCGGCTCACGGCTCTCGACGGCTCGCGTGTGGCCTCGGGCCGTGACTTCACCGACCGCGGCGTGCTCAAGACGGACGCGGTGCAGCTCGACGAGGCCGCCGCGACGTCGCTCGTCGCCGCGCTCGACGGTGCGGCGTTCGAGGTCCGCAGCCTCGAGACGAAGCCCTACACGCGCCGGCCGGCGGCGCCGTTCACCACGTCCACGCTGCAGCAGGAGGCGTCGCGCAAGCTGCGGATGTCCTCGCGGCAGACCATGCGCACCGCGCAGACGCTGTACGAGAACGGCTACATCACGTACATGCGTACCGACTCGCCCGTGCTGTCGACGCAGGCGATCTCCGCCGCGCGGCGTCAGGCGGCCGAGCTGTACGGCGCGGAGTACGTCCCCGACGCGCCGCGCGTGTACGCCTCCAAGGCGAAGGGCGCGCAGGAGGCGCACGAGGCGATCCGCCCCGCGGGCGACCACTTCCGCACGCCGGCGCAGGTCGCGCGCGAGCTCTCGGGCGACCAGTTCAAGCTGTACGAGCTGATCTGGAAGCGCACGGTCGCCTCGCAGATGGCGGACGCGCGCGGGCAGACCGCGTCCGTGCGCCTCGGCGCCGTCGCGGCCGACGGGCGGGACGCCGTGTTCTCCGCGTCCGGCACCGTGATCACGTTCCGCGGCTTCCTCGCGGCGTACGAGGAGGGCCGCGACGTCTCGCGGTACGACGACGACGCGGCGCCGGCCGACGAGAAGGACGCGCGCCTGCCGAAGATGGCGCAGGGTGACCCGCTCACGGGCCGTGACCTCACCGCGGACGGGCACCGCACGTCACCGCCGCCCCGCTTCACCGAGGCGTCGCTCGTCAAGGCGCTCGAGGAGCGCGGGATCGGCCGCCCCTCGACGTACGCCGCGACGATCTCGACGATCCTCGACCGCGGGTACGTCACGAGCCGCGGCCAGGCGCTCGTGCCGTCGTGGCTGGCGTTCGCGGTGACGCGCCTGCTCGAGGAGAACTTCGACCGGCTCGTCGACTACGACTTCACCGCCTCGATGGAGGAGGACCTCGACGCGATCGCGTCGGGCGAGAAGGACCGCGTCGCGTGGCTCACGCACTTCTACTTCGGCGACTCCGACGAGGGTGAGGGCCTGCGCGACCTCGTCGCGAACCTCGGCGACATCGACGCGCGCGAGGTCAACTCGATCGACATCGGCGAGGGCATCACGCTGCGCGTGGGCCGCTACGGTCCGTACCTCGAGGACCCGTCGGTGCTCGGTGAGGACGGCAACCCCCGCCGCGCGTCGGTGCCCGAGGACCTCGCGCCCGACGAGCTCACGGTCGAGCGGGCGCGTGCGCTGCTCGACAGCGAGCCCGAGGGGGACCAGGTGCTCGGTACCGACCCGACGACGGGCACGACGATCGTCGCGAAGAACGGCCGCTACGGCCCGTACGTCACCGAGCTGCTGCCCGAGCCCGAGCTCGACCCGGGCCTGTCCGCCGCGGCACGCAAGAAGGCCCTGGCCGCCGCGCCGAAGCCGCGCACCGCGTCGCTGTTCAAGTCGATGTCGCTCGACACCGTGACGATCGACGACGCGCTCAAGCTCCTCTCGCTCCCGCGCGTCGTCGGCGTGGACCCCGAGTCGGGCGCGGAGATCACCGCGCAGAACGGCCGCTACGGCCCGTACCTGAAGAAGGGCACGGACTCGCGCACGCTCGCGTCGGAGGAGGCGCTGTTCACGACGACGCTCGAGGAGGCGCTCGCGATCTACGCGCAGCCCAAGCGCGGGCGCGGCGCGACCGCGACGCCGCCGCTGCGCGAGCTGGGCGACGACCCGACGTCGGGCAAGCCGATCGTCGTGAAGGACGGCCGGTTCGGGCTGTACGTGACCGACGGCGTGACCAACCGGACGCTGCCCAAGGACGTGACCGCGGAGTCGATCACGCCCGAGCAGGCGGTCCAGCTGCTCGCCGACAAGCGCGCATCCGCCCCCGCCAAGAAGAAGGCCCCGGCTCGCCGCGCCAAGCCGAGGGCGAGCGCCAAGTCGTCGTCGTGACACACCAGAGATTCCGCTCCGTCGCCGCCCTCGCCGTCGGGTCCCTCGGCCGTCGGCACACTTGCGGGTTGCACGAGCGATGCCACGGCTCTGCCGTCCACGGCTGACTTCGTCACCCTTCGGATCTCGGGCGACGAGGTCGAGCCGTACGCGGGATTCGACGACATGCTGACGTCGGCGGATCTGGCGGCGTCGGGTGTGGTCGGGGGGCCCGGTCCGGTCCGTGGGCGAGCGCGGCTCGGAGGCCTACGTGCTGCCGTTCGAGTTCACGGTGAGCGACGTCGCCAGCGGCGAAGGGCCGCCTGAGGTCGACGTGGAGCTGTCACTCGGCGCGACCGACCCCGAGCAGGCGCACGCGGCGAGGGCGGCGCTCACCGCACCGCTCGCCGCCGACGACCCTCACGGGAAGCCGCTGTGGGCATCCGATCTGAAGGACGTCCGCTCGGTGCGTTCACTCGCTGCGGACCAGTCCGACACGACGTAGCCGCGTGCCGCCCGCGCCACGTCGTCGTCGTGACGCGCCGCTCCCGGACATGACGACGCCCCGCCGGCAGCCCATCCGGCGGGGCGTCGTCGTCCGTGGGGTCAGCGCACGCGCAGCGTGGCGACCGCGGAGATCACCGAGCCCTGGCTGTTGGTGACCACGACCCGGTACCGGGTGCCCGAGTCCTTCGTCGTGCGGGGCTTGACCGTCAGGCTCGACGAGGTCGCGCCCGTCACCTTGACCCACGCCGCGCTGCCGGGCGCCTTGCGGAACCACTGGTAGGTGGGGGCGGGGTAGCCGGTGGCGGTGACGCGGAACGTCGCGGCGCGGTAGCGGGCGACGGTGAGGGACCGCGGCTGGGCCGTGATGCGCGGCTTCGTCCTCGTCACGGTGAGGGTGGCGCCGGACGAGGCCGCCGTGCCCGCCACGTTGGTGAACACCGCGCGCACCTGCCCGCCGTCGTGGGCCTTCGCGAGCCGCAGCGTGAGGGTCGTCGACGTCGCGCCGGCGATCGGCCGCCACGACGCGGCGCCCTTGCTGCGGAACTGCCACTGGACGGTCGGCGCCGGGAGGCCGGACGCCTGGGCCGTGAACGTGACGGTCGTGCCGATCTTCCCCGTCACGGCCGTGGGCTGCGTCGTCACGGCGGGTGCGACCTCGGTGGGCTGGGCGGGGAAGTCGCCGACCTCGAGGTCGTCGAGGTAGAACGTGCCGGTGGGGGGCAGCGCGGGGTCGGCCTGCGTGGCCATGAGGATGACCTCGTTGACCTTCGCGAGCTGTGCGCGCGTCGGCCGCGTCGCCGGGTCGATCCCCGCCGGCCACGTCGCGACCGCGTCGGCGAACGCCGCACGCACGGTGCGCGCGGAGCCCGTGAGCGGCACCGGGAGGTCCCAGTACCAGTCGTCGCCCGTGCCCGACGCGGACACGGTGCGGAACCGCAGCGAGAGCGACTGGCCCGAGCCGTTCGGGTCGACCCACGCGGAGATGCCGTCGAGCCCGGCCCACGAGTGTCCGCCCAGCCAGCGCGACTCCTGCAGGTACGTGGTCGTCGAGAAGTCGTAGGCGAACGCGGCGGCCGCCGAGCCGCCCGCGCCCTTGCCGGGTGCCAGCGCGAGCTGCCAGCCGTCGCCCCACTCCTGCTCGGCGATGTTGTTCCACGCGGCGCGCAGGTCCGTGGTGGCGCCGTACTGGTCGAACCGGTCCAGCACCTCGGGCGTGCCGTCCGGCACCTCCGGCTCGGCGTCACCGCCCACGACGCGGATCTCGTCCACCCCGAACGTGCCCGACCCGCTCTGCGAGCTCGACGCGAGCACGAGCTCGTTCACCACGCCCAGCGCCTCGTCGGAGATCGGTGTGGTGAGGTCCTGCGGCCAGGACGGTGCGAACGACGAGAACGGGATCTCGACGACGTGCCACGACGTGTCGGTCAGCGGGACCTGCGCGAGGTAGTACGTCCCGCCGCCCAGGCCGAGCTGGACGGCGAGCTGGTTGCCCGTGCCGTCGCCCTTGACCCGCAGCGACAGCGCGTCCCGGCCGGACCAGTCCTGCCCGCCGAGCCAGCGCGCGACGTCCTGCCACGCGCCGTCCGCGTGGTCGTAGGTGAACGCCAGCGCCTGCGCGCCCTCGCCCGCGTCCGTCGACAGGCTGACGAGGTCGGTCTTGGCGCGGTTGCCCCACGCGGCGTCGAACGCGGCCTCGTCGGCGTAGGACTCGAAGTCGTCCACGAGGATCGGCTCGGCCGACGGCTCGGGGTCGACGTACTCGCCCTCGCCGGACGCCGCGATGTCGTCGAGCAGGACCGAGCCCGTGAGCGGCGCGTCGCCCCCGGCGTCGTTCAGGTAGACGAAGAACTGGGAGACCTTCGCGAGCCGCTCCCAGGTGAGCGTCTGCCCGAGGTTCGCGGTGTCCCACGGCGCGACGGTGAACTCGGTCCACGGGATCGAGGCGACGTACGGCTCGTCGCCCGCGAGCGACGGGTACGCCTCGAACGTGACGCCGCCCGCCTGGACCTGGACGACGAGCTTGTGACCGGACGCGTCCGGGTCGACCCACAGGTCGAGCTGCCCGAAGCCGGACCAGTTCTGCGTGGGCGCGTACGACTTCCCGAAGCCCAGGTAGCCCGTGCGCGAGGCGGGGAAGTCGTACGACAGGCGCACCGCCTGGCCGTCGCCGTGGTCGGCGAGTGCGATGGCCGAGGAGGTCGCGTTGGCGGTCGTGTACGCCGCGCGCAGCGCGACGTCGTCGCCGTACCCCTCGAAGTCGTCGACCGTGCCGACGGGCAGCACGGGCGCCGAGCCGAGGATGAGCGACACGTCGTCCGACAGGTCGTGACCGCCGCCCGTCGCGGTGACCTCCGCCGGGACGGTGCGGTTCGTCAGGGCGTCCTCGCCGACCTCCCAGGTGGCCGACCAGTAGCCGTCGTCGTCGGGCGCGAGCTCGAGCGGCTCGTAGCCCGCGGCCGTGAACGTCACGGTGTCGACGCCGGGCGCGGCGGTCACCTTGGCGCGCACGGTCGTCGTCGCGGTGGTGACGCGCGTGCCGTCGGCCGGGGTGACGACCCGCAGCGCGGGCTCCTGCGCCCCGGCGGTGGCCGTGAGCGCGTACGGGTCACCCGTCTGGCTCGCGAACACCGACGCGTCGTCGTCGTACAGCGCCTGGAAGTCCGCCGCCATCTCGTGGCCCGCGTACGGGACGTAGATCTGGCCCGAGCCGAAGTTCGCCCACGTGAGCATCCACGCGACCCGGCTCGCGGTGGGGCTGGCGCTCAGGCCGTCGAGCAGCTCGGTGAAGTAGTGCAGCGACTTGTTGCCGCTGGGCTTGATCGTGCGGTCGCCGTTGCGGCCGAACTCGGTGAACGCGGGGACCTTGCCGCGCTCGGCCGCCAGGTCGACCACCATCTCGAGGTCGTCGACGACGGCCGCGACCCATGCGGTCGAGTCGTCGGCGGCGTCGGAGTTCTCGTAGTTGTCGTACCCGAGCACGTCGACCCACTGGTCGCCGGGGTACGTCTCCAGGTAGCGCGCGGCGTCGCCGTCGAACGTGCCGTTGGGGGAGAACGCGTAGAGCAGGTTGTGCACGCCCAAGACGTCGCGCAGGTACTCGACCGTGTACCGGAAGATCTCCTTGTACTCGCCGACGCTCGCGTGCGCGGCGCCCCACCAGAACCACGAGCCGGTGTTCTCGTGGAACGGTCGGAAGACGATCGGCACGAGCGAGCCGTCCGTGCGCTGCGCGCTCTGCGCGGCCAGCGCCACCAGGTCGAGGTACGCGCGATACTCCGCGTTGGTGTCGCCGCCCGGCAGGATGTGGCTGACGACGCGACCCTCGGTGTCGTAGAACGAGCCGCCCGTGACGAAGTTCGGCATGTGCGCGGAGAGCGTGACGAGTGCGCCCAGGTCGTCGGCGCGGACCATCTCCGCGGCGAGCGCGAGCGCGTTCTCCTCGTCGGTGCGGGTGTGCGAGCCGGGCTTCTCGTCGCCCTTGAGCGCGAGCGTGTCGAAGCCGAAGATGCCCGGCAGGTCGCCCGTCACGTCGTGCACGTCGGACCTCAGCGGCTTGCCGTCGGGACCCGTGACCGACGACGAGACGGCCTCGTCGGTCGCGTGCTGCTGGCCGAACAGGATGCCGCCGGACTCCTGGTCGCGCAGGTAGCGCATCAGGGAGCGGGTCTGCGCGGTGGCGTCGGTGTCCGCGATCGCGACGGTGCCGCCCGAGCCGGGCGCGGGGTCGTCGGCGGCGTGCGCGCTGCCGGCCGCCGCCGTCAGGCCGGTGAGGGTCAGGGCCGCGGCGGCGACGAGCGCGACCGCTCGGCGGGCGGGGCGGGTGGCTGCTGAGGTGGGCATCGCGTTCTCCGTCGAACGACCCGGCGGGCGCGCCGGGCGACCGCACGGCCCACCGTCGGGCCGATGGCGACCGAGACTAACTAAGTCAAGCGAGCAAAGAAAGTGCACGAGCCCGACCAAAACGGTCCACACGCTAGGTTGACGCCATGGCTCGCACTCCCGACCCCCGCACCGCCCCGCCCGTCCGCTGGGGGATCCTCGGCGCCGGCCGCATCGCCGGCACGTTCGCCGACGCCGTCGGCAGCCAGACGCGCGCGCAGGTCGTCGCGGTCGGCTCGCGGCACCGGGACCGCGCCGAGCGGTTCGCCACCGCGCACGGCATCCCCACCACGCACCTCGGGTACGAGGCGCTCGTCGAGGACCCGCAGGTCGACGTCGTCTACGTCGCCACGCCGCACTCCGAGCACCTCGAGCACGCGCTGCTCGCGATCCGCGCGGGCAAGCACGTCCTCGTCGAGAAGGCGTTCACGCGCAACGCCGACGAGGCGCAGCAGGTCTTCGACGCCGCACGCGATGCGGGCGTGTTCGTCATGGAGGCCATGTGGACCCAGTTCCTGCCGCACGTCGCGGCGCTGCACCAGGTCATCGACGCCGGTGAGATCGGCGACGTGGTCAACGTGACCGCCGACCACGGCCAGCACATGGCGTTCGACCCGGCCTCGCGCCTGTACGCCCCCGAGCTCGCCGGCGGCGCGCTGCTCGACCTGGGCGTCTACCCGGTCTCGTTCGCGCACGACCTGCTGGGCGTCCCCGACTCCGTGCACGCCGTCGGCCAGCTCACCTCGACCGGCGTCGACGGGCACGTCTCGGTGGTCCTCGCGTACGGCGAGCGCACGCAGGCGACGCTCTCGACGACCCTGTGGGCCCGCACGCCCACGGTCGCGCTCGTCTCCGGCACCGAGGGGTACATCGAGGTCGCCGGGCCGTTCTACGGACCCTCGTCGTTCCGCGTCACGCGCAACGACGGGCGCGTGTGGACGTTCGAGCAGCCCGGCACCAAGGGCCTGCAGTACGAGGCCGCCGAGGTCGCCCGGCGCATCGCCGACGGCGAGACGCAGAGCCCGCGCATGACCTGGCAGGGCACGGTCGAGGTGCTGCGCACGCTCGACGAGGTGCGCCGGCAGATCGGCCTCGCGTACCCCGGGGAGTGACCCACGGCCCCGCACCCGCGGGGGCGGTGATGTGGGCGCGGGCGGCTAGCCTGACGCCGTGACATCGCCCGCCGGTCCGACGAGCCTGCCCGCGCCTCCCCCCGGGCCGGACGCGCCGCTGCCCGGCGTGTTCGTGTCCCTCGAGGGCGGCGACGGTGCGGGCAAGTCCACCCAGGCGCGCCTGCTCGGGGACTGGGCGCACGGCCTCGGCCGCGAGGTCGTGCTCACGCGCGAGCCCGGCGGCACCGAGCTCGGCCGGCTCCTGCGGGACGCGGTGCTGCACGGCGACCACGTCGACGCGCGGACCGAGGCCCTGCTGTACGCGACCGACCGTGCGCACCACGTCGCCTCGCTCGTGCGGCCCGCGCTCGCGCGCGGCGCGCTCGTCGTCACCGACCGGTACCTCGACTCGTCGGTCGCCTACCAGGGCCACGGCCGGGACCTGGGTGCCGACGAGGTCGAGCGGCTCTCGCTGTGGGCGACGGGCGGGCTGCTGCCCGCCGTGACGGTACTGCTCGACGTCGACCCGGTGCTCGGCCGCTCGCGCCTCACCGGCAGCCCCGACCGGCTCGAGCGCGCGGGCGACGAGTTCCACCGACGCACCCGCCAGGCGTTCCTCGAGCGTGCCGCGGCCGACCCCGCCCGGTTCCTCGTCCTCGACGCGACCACCGCACCCGACGAGCTGGCCCGCGCGGTGCGCGAGCGCGTCGCGCCGCTGCTGGGCGTGCCCGCCGAGCCCGTGGCGGGGGGTGCCGCGTGAGCGTCTGGGAGGGTCTCGTCGGGCAGGAGCCCGCGATCACGGAGCTGCAGCGCGCCGTCGTCGACCCGCAGGCCATGACGCACGCCTGGCTGTTCACCGGCCCACCCGGCTCGGGCCGCTCCAACCTGGCCCGCGCGTTCGCCGCCGCGCTGCAGTGCACCGAGGGCGGGTGCGGGCGGTGCCACGCGTGCACCACCGTCCTGGCGGGCACGCACCCCGACGTGAAGGTCGTCGCGACCGAGGGCGTCAACATCCTCATCGACGCCGTGCGCCCGCTCGTCGAGCTCGCGCAGCGGTCGCCCGCCGAGGGACGCTGGCGCGTGATCCTCGTCGAGGACGCCGACCGGCTGGTCGAGAAGACGTCGAACGTCCTGCTCAAGGCGCTCGAGGAGCCCGCGCCGCGCACCGTCTGGATGCTGTGCGCCCCCAGCCCGCAGGACGTGCTCGTCACGCTGCGCTCGCGGTCGCGGGCCGTCGCGCTGCGCGTGCCGCCCGTGGCGGCCGTGGTGGACCTGCTGGTCCGCCGCGACGGCATCGACCCGCAGGTGGCCGAGGTCGCCGCGCGCGCGGCGCAGAGCCACGTGGGCATCGCGCGCCGGCTCGCGCGCGACCCCGAGGCCCGGCGGCGGCGCGCCGAGGTGCTGCAGATCGCCGCGCGCATCCGGGGCGTGGGGGACGCGGTGCTGGCCGCGGGAGACCTGGTCGCGACCGCGCAGGCCGACGCGAAGGCCGCGACCGAGGAGCGCGACGCCGCCGAGCGTGCCGCGCTGCTGCGCACGCTCGGCGCCGAGGGCGCGGCGACGCTCCCGCCCGCCGTGCGCGGTCAGGTCCGCCAGCTCGAGGAGGACCAGAAGCGCCGGGCCACGCGCGCGCAGCGCGACGTCCTCGACCGGGCGATGCTCGACCTGCTGTCGCTCTACCGGGACGTGCTCGTCGTGCAGCTCGGCGCCGACGTGTCGCTGGTCAACCTCGACCACGCCGAGACCGTGCGCGAGCTCGCCGCGGCCGCCACGCCCGAGCAGACGCTGCGCCGCATGGACGCGATCGGGACGGCCCGCACGCGGCTCGAGGGCAACGTCGCCCCGCTCCTGGCCGTCGAGGCCATGGCGATCGCGCTGCGCCCCCAGGCCTGAGCCGCACGAGAGCGACGCGCACGCGCTCGTCGCGTCGACGGGCCGGGCCGTCCACATCCGGGGGTGGGGCGCCGCTCGGGCGGGGGTGGTGCGGTTACCGTGTGCGGGTGCTTCGTCCCGCTCGCGCCGGCTCCCGCTCCTCGACCTCCCGCCGATCCTCGTCCCGGTCCTCGACCTCCCGCCGATCCTCGTCCCGGTCCTCGTCCCGGTCCTCGTCCCGGTCCCCGGTCGCGGCCGCCGGCTCGCGCCGCGGCGTCCTGACGGGGGTGCTCGTCGTCATGGCGCTCGTCGTCGCGGGCTGCTCGCCGACGACGAAGCACCAGTCGTCCGTGCAGACCACCGCCGGCTCCGCGGCGACGTCCGCCCCGGACGCCTCGAGCGCGCCGGACGCGGACCTCGAGCGGTTCTACTCCCAGCGGCTCGAGTGGGAGGACTGCGACGCGGGCGAGTGCGCGACTGCCGTCGTGCCGGTGGACTACGCGGACCCGGGTGGCGAGACCACGAGCCTCGCGCTCGCGCGCAGCCGCGCCTCGGGCGACCGCATCGGCTCGCTGCTGCTCAACCCGGGCGGCCCCGGCGGGTCCGGCCTGGACTTCCTGGCGAGCGCGCGGGACACGGTGAGCGACGACGTGCAGGAGCGGTACGACCTGGTGGGCTTCGACCCGCGCGGCGTGCAGCACTCCGAGCCCGCGATCGCCTGCTACGACGGCCCGCAGATGGACGAGCTGACCGCGTTCGACGCGGACTACTCGACGCCCGAGGGCGTGCAGGCCGCGATCGACCGCTACGCGGACTTCTCGCAGGCGTGCCTCGAGCGCACGGGCCCGCTGCTCGGGCACGTGGACACCGTGAGCGCGGCGCGTGACCTGGACGTGCTGCGTGCCGCATTGGGTGACGACCGCCTGCACTACCTGGGCTACTCGTACGGCACGCAGCTCGGCGCGACGTACGCGGCGCTGTTCCCCGGCAACGTCGGGCGCCTCGTCCTCGACGGTGCGATCGACCCGACGCTCACGCCCGAGCAGTCGGCGCTCGAGCAGGCCGTGGGCTTCGAGAACGCGCTGCGCGCGTACGTGACGGACTGCCAGGCGGGCGCGTCGTGCCCGCTCGGCGGCGGCGTCGACGACGGCATGCAGCAGGTCCGGCGCCTGCTCGACCGGGCGCGCTCCGCACCCCTCGACACGGGCGACGACGACCGCCCCCTCACGCAGGCGCTCGCGTTCACCGGCATCGCGGTGACGCTGTACTCCGAGTCGTACTGGAGCTACCTGACGTCCGGCCTGCGCGCCGCGATCCAGGACGACGACGGCTCGGTCCTGCTCACGCTGTCCGACGCGTACTACAACCGCTCGTCGGACGGCACCTACTCCGCCAACCAGACCGAGGCGTTCTGGTCGATCGGCTGCGCCGACGGACGCCCCACGGCCGACCCGGACGAGATGGCGGCTGAGGCCGAGCGCATCGTCGCCGCGGCGCCGACCGTCGGCTCGCTGTTCACGTACGGCGGCGTGCTGTGCGCGCAGTGGGCCGTGCCCGAGGTCGGTGGGCTCGACGACTACTCCGCGACCGGCGCCGCGCCGATCCTCGTCGTCGGCACGACGAACGACCCCGCGACGCCGTACGAGCAGGCCGTGGCCCTCACGTCGATCCTCGACTCGGGCGTGCTGCTGACCTACGAGGGCGAGGGGCACACCGCGTACGGGCGCTCGAACGACTGCGTCACCGAGAACGTCGACGCGTACCTGCTGGACGGCGAGGTCCCTGCGGAGGGCACCCGCTGCTGACGCGCCGACGGCCGGTGGTGGGCCCCGGGCGGACCGACGACGGCTCGCTTTGGAGACCCGGCACCCCTACGGGTACAGTGGGCGCGCTCGCCGGACCGGCTGGTCCTGACCAGTCCCGGCAGCGCCGCCTTAGCTCAGTCGGCAGAGCGTCTCACTCGTAATGAGAAGGTCTGGGGTTCGATTCCCCAAGGCGGCTCCACCAGGAACCCGCGTCTGACCAGCCATCTCAGGCTGGAACGGCGCGGGTTTCGTGTCTCGCGGGCGGGCGGGGCGGTCGACCGTTGCCGGCACCTCGAGACGTTCGACCGCCGATTCGATGTCGGTCGATGTGACACGATCGCGGTGTGACCACGACGCATCCCCTGGCGACCGACCCCGCCGACGCATGCCTGTGCGAGGCCCCCGTGGGTGCGATCGACCCCACGCGTGCGGCGGAGGTGGCGAAGACCTTCAAGGCGCTGGCCGATCCTGCGCGCGTGCGCCTGCTCTCCATCATCGCCTCGGCGCCGGGTGGTGACGCCTGCGTGTGTGACCTGACCGAGCCCGTCGGGCTGTCGCAGCCGACGGTCTCGCACCACATGAAGATCCTCGCGGATGCGGGGCTTGTCACGCGACGCCAGCAGGGGAGGTGGGCGCACTTCGCGGTGGCGCCCGGCGCGCGTGAGCTTCTCGGTGCGTCAGCAGACGCGGTCCTCGGCCGGCGCTGAGAGCCGCCGGCGGCGACGGCGGGACCTTGGTCGCTTCGACGTTTGTCGATGCGTCGATACGTTCGAGGGGTCACGTCACTCTCGTCGAAGGATCTGGTCATGCCGTCCATCCGCGTCTTCGAACCTGCCCTGTGCTGCAACACCGGCGTCTGCGGTCCTGACCCGAGCGAGTCCCTCCTCGCGTTCACGGCTGACCTCGACCACGTGGTCACGCGGGGCGCCGATGCCGCTCGCCACAACCTCGCCAACGACCCGGCGGCGTTCTCCCAGGTGGAGCCGGTCCGTGAGTTCCTGCGCGTGTCCGGTTCCGACGGCCTGCCCGTCGTCGTGGTCGACGGCGCGATCGTGCTGACGGGGCGCTACCCGACGCGAGCCGAGCTCGTGCGGTACGCGGGCCTCGAGCCGGGCGGCGTGCTCCCGCTGACCGCCGTGACCTCCGCCGGCGGTGGCACCTGCTGCGGCGGCTCGTCGTCCTCCTGCTGCTGAGGGGGCGTGATGCGCTACCTCGACGACCCTGCCCGCGTCCTGCTGCTCACCGGCAAGGGTGGCGTCGGCAAGACGTCGCTGGCGTGCGCCTCTGCTGTCCGGCTTGCTGACCGTGGGCGGCGGGTCCTGCTGGTCTCGACCGACCCCGCGTCCAACGTCGGACAGGTCTTCGGCATCACGATCGGCAACCGCATCACGCCGGTCCCCGCCGTGCGCGGCCTCGATGCGCTGGAGATCGACCCGGCTCAGGCGGCGGAGGCCTACCGCGAGCGCATCATCGGCCCGGTGCGGGATCTCCTGCCGGCCAAGGAGATCGCCGAGATCACCGAGCAGCTGTCCGGCTCGTGCACGACGGAGGTCGCCTCGTTCAACGAGTTCACGTCGCTGCTCGCAGACCCCGAGACGACGGCCGCCTACGACCACGTCATCTTCGACACCGCGCCCACCGGTCACACCTTGCGGCTGCTGCAGCTGCCCGGTGACTGGACGACGTTCCTCGACGGTGGCAAGGGCGACGCCTCGTGCCTCGGTCCGCTGTCCGGCCTGGACCAGGCGCGCGCGGTGTACGCGGGCGCGGTGGAGGCGCTGACGGACCCGACGCGGACCGCACTGGTGCTCGTGGCTCGCCCGCAGCCGTCGAGCCTGGCCGAGGTCGCCCGCGCGGCAGAGGAGCTCACCGCGATCGGCATCGCGCCCGCGGCGCTGGTGATCAACGCCGTCCTTCCCGTCGATGCGGCCGACGACACGCTCGGTGCGGCGATCCGCGAGCGCGAGCAGGCGGCACTGGCCGAGATGCCCGCCGGTCTCAGGTCGATCCGGCGCGACGAGGTGAGCCTCAAGCCCGTGAACGCGGCGGGGCTCGAGGCGCTGCGCGCGCTGCTGGACGACGCACCCCAGGGGTCGGCGGACGAGACGTCCGACCTGGAGGACGTCGCGGCGCCGGGTCTCGACAGGCTGGTCGACGAGCTCGCCGCCACCGGCACGGGGCTCGTCATGACGATGGGGAAGGGCGGGGTCGGCAAGACCACCGTCGCCGCCGCGATCGCCGTGGCCCTCGCGGACCGAGGTCTGGACGTCCATCTCACGACGACGGACCCGGCGGGGCGCATCGACCCCGCGCTCGCCGAGGTCCCGGGCCTGCGCGTCTCACGGATCGACCCTGTGCAGGCCGTGGCGGACTACCGCGCTCGCGTGATGTCCACCAAGGGCAAGCGGCTCGACGACGCCGGGCGCGCTGTGCTCGCCGAGGACCTCATGAGCCCGTGCACCGAGGAGATCGCGGTGTTCGAGGCGTTCTCCCGGGTGGTGCACGAGTCGAGCAGACGCATCGTCGTGATGGATACCGCGCCCACCGGCCACACCCTGCTCCTGATGGACGCGACCGGGTCCTACCACCGAGAGATCGCACGTCACATGGCCGAGGGCGTCTCCTACACCACACCCCTGATGCGGTTGCAGAACCGGGACCACACCCGGGTCATCGTCGCGACCCTTCCGGAGATGACCCCGGTGCTGGAGGCCGAGGAACTGGCCGCGGACCTCGAGCGGGCCGGGATCCATCCGTGGGCGTGGGTGGTCGACCAGTCGCTGGCTGCGGCCCGGCCGAGGAGCGCGCTGCTCCGCCGGCGCGCCCAGGCCGAGCGCCCTTACCTCGACCGGGTCGAGATGCTCGCGCCTCGCCACGCGGTGATCGCGCTCCAGGCGGCCGAGCCGGTCGATGCCGAGGGCCTCAGGGCGTTGGCGACGAGCTCATCGGTGCTCGGCTCGACCGCGACCGGCTGAGCCGCCGGCCTGCCCGATCCGACGATGACGAGGTCGCGCACGCTCGTCATGCGCTGACCGGCTGGACGCCGAGCTGGTCCAGCAGGCCCAGGACCCGCGTGCGGATCTCGTCACGGATGGGGCGGACGGCCTCGATGCCCTGGCCGGCCGGGTCGTCGAGCTTCCAGTCCTCGTAGCGGACGCCGGGGAAGTAGGGGCAGGCGTCGCCGCAGCCCATGGTGACCACGACGTCGGAGGACTGCACGGCGTCGGCGGTGAGGATCTTGGGCTGCTCGGCAGCGATGTCGATGCCGACCTCCGCCATCGCAGCGACGGCGACGGGGTTGACCTGGTCGGCGGGCATCGAGCCGGCCGAGCGCACCTCGACGGCGCCGCCGGACAGTGCCGTGAGGAAGCCCGCGGCCATCTGGGAGCGGCCGGCGTTGTGCACGCAGACGAACAGGACGCTGGGGGAGTCGGTCGTGGTCATGGGTGTGCTCCTTCAGGGTGTGGTGGGTGTCGAGCTCGACGCCAGGGACTCGATGCGCTCGCGCAGGTGCTCGCGCAGGGGCGGATGCCGTCGAGGTCCCAGCCTGCGGGGTCGGGCAGCGGCCAGGTCTCGTAGCGGACGCCGTCGACCTGCGGCAGGACGAGGGAGGGCTTGAGTGCGACGACGACGTCGGCGGCCTCGACGGCCTGGCGTGTCAGGCGCGTCGGGGTGCGGCCGGTCCAGTCGACGCCGACCTCGGCGAGCGAACCGATGACGACGTCGCTCACGTGGTCCTCGGGCTCCGTGCCGGCCGAGGCGACGCTCAGGCGACCGCCGCCGATGGCCTCGGCGAGCCCGGCGGCGAGCTGGGAGCGGCCGGCGTTGTGCACGCACACGAACAGCACGTTGATCATCGCGCCAGGACCGCCTTCGGCGGTGAGGCGTCGGCCGAGCGAGGGTGGGGCCGACGGCCGTTCGGAAGAGGTCACGCCGACATGTTGACCGGCGGCGTGCCACTCAGTCAAGATTGACTCAATGAACACTGAGTGGATGCGTCAGGTCGAGCGCCGTGCGGCCCTGCACGGGGCCCTGTCCGACCCCGGACGTCTCGCGGTCGTCGACCTGCTCTCCCGCGGCGACGCCTCTCCGTCGGAGCTCGCCGCCGAGCTGTCCATGCCCTCGAACCTGCTCGCGCACCACGTCAACGTCCTCGTCGAGCACGGCCTCGTCGAGCGCACCCGCTCCGAGGGCGACCGGCGCCGCACCTACCTGCGGCTCCTGCCGACCGAGCTCGGACCGTTCACCACCGCGCTCCCCAAGCCGCCGCGCGTGCTGTTCATCTGCACCGCGAACTCCGCCCGCTCCCACCTCGCCGTCGCCCTCTGGCGTCGCGCGAGCGCCATCCCCGCCGTCTCCGCCGGCACGCGCCCGGCCTCCGCCATCGCCCCTGGCGCGGTCGCGGCCGCCGGTCGTCACGACCTCGACCTGCGCGACCAGCACCCCCAGCACCTCGACTCCGTGCGACGCGAGGACGACCTCGTCATCACCGTGTGCGACCGCGCCCACGAAGAGGTCGGCCTGACCGCGGACGTCCACTGGTCCATCCCCGACCCGGTGCCCGCCGGCACCGACGACGCGTTCGACCTCGCCGTCGCCGAGCTCGGTCGCAGGGTCGGCGACCTCGCACCGCGCCTCGTCATGTCCTGACCCTCAGGAGGTGCGGCGACGTCCAGCACGCGCCCCGCCCTGACCGTCGACCAGCAGGACGCACTGCTGGCCGCACCCGTGCGCCGCCAGCGGGAGCAGGCGGCTTCGTCGTGCGCCCGGGCGGGGAGAATGGCGGCATGTCCTCGAAGCCTCGGTCCGTCCTCGGTCGCGTCCTGCGGGACCGGCAGGTGCTGTCCGCGCTCGCCGCGGGTCTGGTCATCGGTGTCGCCGCCGTGTTCTCGGCGCCTCGCTACCCGTGGCCGTTCGCGCTGATCGGCGTCGTGTGGCTCGTCGCGACCGTCGTGCGCGTGCGCGCGGCGGCCGTGGCGGCGCGAGTCGAACCGCCGGCCGCGCCGCCCGCCGAGTCGCCCGCTGAGCCGCCCGCCCAGCCGGAGGCGACGACGGACGAGGGGCGCGCGCCGCAGGCGTGAGACTTCGCCCGCTGCGGGGGTGGTGAGCCCACCCGCGCGGTGGTGCCATGGAGGGGTGAGCGTGCCCACGGGTCCGCCGGCGACGCCCGACCAGGTCGTGGCGCAGGTCGAGGCGCTGCGCGCGCAGGTCCGGGCGGCGGTCCCGCCCCGCACGGACGACAACCTGCTGATCGGCACGTGGAACCTGCGCGCGTTCGGTGACGTGAGCCCCACGTGGGCCGCCGGACCGCGCACGTCCCCCAAGCGGGACTGGACCGCGGTCGCGCTGGTCGCGGCGGTCGTCGAGCAGCTGGACGTCGTGGCGCTGCAGGAGGTGCGTCGCTCGACCGGGGCGCTGCGGTTCCTGCGCTCACGGCTCGGGCCGACGTGGCGCGTGCTCGCGTCCGACGTCACGGAGGGCAGCGCCGGCAACGGGGAGCGGCTCGCGTTCCTGTACGACTCGTCGCGCGTCGAGCCCTCGGGCTCGTGGGGGAGATTGTGCTCCCGCCGGTCGCGGGGCGGGCCGCCGACCAGTTCGCGCGCACCCCGTACGCGGTGGGGTTCGAGCGGGTGCGGGCCGCCGGGGACGCGCGGGAGCCGGTGTCGTTCGTCCTGACGACCGTGCACGTGCTGTGGGGGACGCCCGCCGCGCGCGTGGTGGAGATCGAGCAGTTCGCGCAGTGGATGCGCCGGTGGGCGGACCGTGAGGACGACTGGAGCTCGAACCTGCTGGTGCTCGGGGACTTCAACCTCGACCGCCTGGGCAACCCGCTGTACGAGGCGTTCGTCTCGACGGGTCTGTGGGCGCCGAGCGAGCTGGACCAGGTGCCGCGCACCATCTTCGACGACGACAACGACCGGCACTTCTACGACCAGGTCGCGTGGTTCTCGGAGCCGACGGGCGCGTCGCTGCTCGAGGGGCTGACGTACACGCGCCGCGCGGGCGGGTTCGACTTCCTCCCGCACGTGTTCCCTGGCCTGTCGCGCACCGAGGTGTCGTGGCGCGTGAGCGACCACTACCCGCTGTGGGTCGAGTTCGCGGTCGCCTGACGCGGGGCCGGCGGCCGCTCGCTACAGGACCGTCGGGCAGGGGCCGACGACGACGGGCTCGCCGATCGGGCAGCCCGCCGCGCCCGTGCGCGCGCCGCTGGAGAAGCGGTGGGCCACGACCATGCCGGGCATGCGCGAGTCGGACGCGAGCACGACGACCGCGTGGTCGGCGCCGAGCGACGCCGCGGTGTCGTCCGGCGGGACGGCGCCGAGCCCGGGCAGGTGCGCCGCGGCGTCGTCGTCGAGCGGGACGACCCAGCCGATCGCGGCGCGCAGCCCGATGCCGTCCGCGACCCACCGCTCCGCGAGGCCGAGGGCCTCGTCGTTGTCGGCGTGGAACCACTTGACGTGCACGTTGGTGCCGTCGTCGCGCAGCGCGAACGGCGCGGGCCCGTCGGAGATCGCGTGCGTGAGGCCGCGGTCGAGCGCGCGCAGCGCGAGGTTCTGGGCGTCGACGGACGGCACGTACGGCAGCTCGCCGGGCGTGCGGTAGCGCACGACGGGTTCGTCGGGGAGCTCGGCCGCGCCGCGGGCGTGGGTCGCGCGGCGTCCGCGCGGGGCGGTGTCGGGCGCCGGCTCGACGGGGTGGTCCGGGGCGGCGTACGCGTGCTCGGGCTCCCATGCGTGCTCGTCGGGGACGGGCGGGCGCGGCGCGGGGACGTGGTCTCGCACGTGGTCCTGCACGTCGACGGCGGGCTCGTGCGGCTCGGGGGCGGCGGGCGCGGCCTCGGCCGCGGCGAGGTGCGAGGCGGCGGCGCTCACGTAGCGCTCGAGCCACGCGGCGTCGCCCTCGACCTCGGTCGGGTCGGGCTGGGCCGGGTCGGTGGGCCCGTGACCGCCCGCCGCGCGCTCGTCGGCGCGCGCGGCGCCGTCGGCCCAGCGGCGCCGGACGTCGGCGAACGGGACCACCGCGGCCGACCCGTCGGTGGACAGCAGCGCGGGCGAGGCCGACGGCCCGTCGACGTGCAGGACCCACCGCGCGGCGGGCGCGGACGCGCGGATGAGGTCGCCCACGCCGACCGCGATGGACGTGATCATCGGGCTCGGGTCGGGCCGCTGCCCCGCAGGCGTCGTGACCCACGCCGCGTGCGCGGCCTGCAGCAGGTCACCGAGGCCCTCGACCGTCGCGACGGGCGCGCCGCTCGCGGCGAGGTGGCCGCGCAGCCGGTCGAGGTGTCCGCGCTCGTCGGCGGTGAGCTCCCGCATCCCGGCGGCGGCGAGCGCGGCAGCACCCGCCGCGGGGATGGCGGAGGCTTCGGTCATGCCGATGCCATCGGCGTGCGACCTGTGCCGCTTGAGCGGACCGGGGCCGATGTGCGCGAGTTGCACCCGGACGGGTCGCACGGGCCGGGTGGTCCGTGCGTTGCGTCCGGTTCCTCCACCCGGCACACTCGCCCGATGGCCTCCGGGACCTCACGCCGCACGGCCCACCGCACGGCCCGACGCACAGCCCGCCGGGTGGCGGTGGCGGGCGCCGTCGTGCTGTGCGTCCTCGCCGGTGCCGCCGTCGGGGTCGGCGTGCTGGACGGGCGCCGGGACGCGGCCGCGGCGGACGCGCAGGCGAGCGCGTCCGCGAGCGTCGCGGCGCAGGCGCTCGCCGACGACGCGGCCGCGCGCGAGGTGGCGGCCGCACGCGCGTCGGCCTCGCTCGCGGCGACGACCCGGCAGGAGGCCCGGTCCGCGCTGCTCGCCGCGGTCGAGGACGGCGGTGCGACGCTCGACGCGACCGACGGCGAGGTGGCCGACGACGCGGTGCGCGACGCGCTCGCGCAGGTGCTGCAGCGCGCCAAGCACGCGCTCGAGTCCACGCCGCAGGACGCGGAGGCGGGCGAGGGCGGCTCGGCGGGCGGGGGCGGGCCGGCGGGAGAGGGCGGGTCGGTCGCCGCGCTGCGCACGCTCGCGGCCGAGGTCCTCGCAGCCCGCGCCGCGGTCGCCGCGTCCCACGAGGAGTGGGTGGCCGCGCGCGCGGCGCGGGCCCGCGAGGCCGCCCGCACGCCCGCGCCACCACCGGCCGGCCGCGACCCCGGCGGGTCCGACGACGACCGGTGCCGCACCACGTACGACGGCCCGCCGTTCTACACGTCGCCGCCGACGAAGGGCGGCGACGGCTCCAACGGCAGGCTGCCGGGGTCGATGCTCGCGGCCACGTCCTGGGGCGTGGACCCGAAGGGCACGCGGTACTACCTGCGCACCGAGGCGACCGCGGCCCTCGAGCGGCTCAACGTCGCGTTCCGCGCGGAGTTCGGGCACGACCTCGACCTGGACCTCACGTACCGGGACTACGCGACGCAGGTCGCGATGCGCGAGGCGCTCGGCTCGATCGCGGCCCGGCCCGGGACGTCGAAGCACGGCACGGGGTACGCACTCGACGTACCCGAGCTGCCGTGCGAGTACGGGTACGGCACACCGCAGCACACGTGGCTCGTGGGCACGGGGCCGTCGTTCGGCTGGGTGCAGCCGTCGTGGGCGCGCCAGGGCGGGAGCAACCCCGAGTACTGGCACTTCGAGTACGTGGGCTGAGCCTCAGCCCTCGTCGTCGGCCTCGCTCGCCGGCTTGCGCGCGCGGGACGGCTGCACGCGCGGCGGCTCGCCGGGCATCTTCGGGGTGCCTAGCCCGTAAGCGCTGTGCACGACCTGCGGTAACGCTCAGTCCGGTGGAGCGTTGTGGGCGAGGTTATCGGGCGAGCCTCGAGTCGCGCCTGTGAGTGCCCCATTCGTCGAGAGGAAGCCAGCCATGAGTGCCAGGGCCAAGTCCGCCATAGCTCGCGAGGTCACGCTCGCCTCCGGAGTCGTCGGCGCGTTGTGCTGCGAGTGTGGCACTTTCCGGACGTGCCGACGGCCGCGTGGGGTGTACGCGTCGGGGGACATCACGCGAGCGAGGGAGATGCTCGCTTGGATCGAAGGAAAGATCGCCGATTCGCGTGCACGCGGCCGGCGCATCACCAACTCGCAGGAGGCATGCCTTGCGTTCTGGCGCGAGCGGGTGGAGCGGCCGTACGAGAACCACACGGGAGACCTGCGCTGCAGCACGTGCGGGCGCTCGACGAGGCACGCGCTGGTGCTCGGCGCGGGCACCGCGGCGCGGGACGAGACGGAAGGGCGCTAGCGGCAGCGGAGGCGACCCCCGATGAGCTCGCTCGACGCCAGGGGTACTCGCTTTTCGAGTACCCCCTCCTCGCGGTGTCGGTGCCGTCAGCCTGGCTGACGGCATAGCGGCGTCCCTGATAGTGGTGTAGGCGCGGGGCCCGTGCTCGTCGTAGACGACAGCACGGTCACCGCGTGATCCTTCGAGTGAACCTCTCACAGCACTCTCGAACGGAGCATCACGATGACCGCACCTCGCATTGTCGACCCTTCGGCCGTCCTGGGCCAGGCCCTCGCGGAGGCGTCCCCGGACCTGATGAGGCACCTGCTCGGCACGGTGATCAACTCGCTGTTGTCCGCCGAGGCCGACGCGGTCTGCGGCGCCGAGTGGGGCCAGCCGTCGCCCGCGCGGACGAACCAGCGCAACGGCTACCGGCACCGGGACCTGGACACCCGCCTCGGCACGATCGACGTCGCGATCCCCAAGCTGCGCACGGGGTCCTACTTCCCCGACTGGCTCCTCGAGCGCAGGAAGCGCGCCGAGGCCGCCCTGATCTCGGTCGTGGCGACCTGCTACCTGCTCGGGGTGAGCACCCGCCGGATGGACAAGCTGGTCGAGTCGTTGGGGATCACGTCGTTGTCGAAGTCGCAGGTCTCACGCATGGCCACCGACCTCGACGGGCAGGTCGCCGCGTTCCGCACCCGGTCGTTGCTCGACGCCGGCCCGTTCACGTTCGTCGCCGCGGACGCGTTGACGATGAAGGTCCGCGAGGCCGGACGTGTCATCAACGCCGTCGTGCTGGTCGCCACCGGCGTCAACGGTGACGGGCACCGCGAGGTCCTGGGCTGCACCGTCACCACAGCTGAGACCAAGGAGGCGTGGAACGTGTTCTTCGCCGACCTGGTCGCCCGCGGACTTGCCGGGGTCCGGCTGGTGACCTCCGATGCTCACCGCGGCCTGGTCGAAGCCATCGCGGCGAACCTGCCCGGAGCCGCCTGGCAACGCTGCCGCACCCACTACGCCGCCAACCTCATGAGCACCTGCCCGAAGAACTCGTGGCCAGCGGTGAAGGCGATGCTCCATTCCGTCTATGACCAGCCCGACGCCGACTCCGTGAACGCGCAGTTCGACAAGCTCCTGGACCAGGTCACCGCGCCCCTGCCGGCCGTGGCCGAGCACCTCGACGACGCCCGGGCGGACCTGCTCGCGTTCACCGCGTTCCCCAAGGAGATCTGGCGGCAGATCTGGTCGAACAACCCTCAGGAGCGGCTGAACAAGGAGATCCGCCGGCGCACCGACGTCGTGGGGATCTTCCCCGACCGGGACTCCATCACCCGCCTGGTCGGCGCGGTCCTGGCCGAGCAGCACGACGAATGGGCCGAAGGCCGACGCTACTTCGCCCTGGACGTCCTGCACCGCGCCCGCCTGAACCTCATCACCACCACCGACCCCGACCCCCAGGAGCAGCCCCTCGCACTGTCCGCCTGAACCTCCGAGGATCACGCCCGACGGCTACACCACTCCCAGGGACTTGACCGACGGCATCCGGGTCGACCCTGTGGGTCGCCTCCCGCGTCGCCTCATCGCCTCGGGGAACCTGGTGGCAGACTCGCGGTCATGGTTAACGACCACCGCTTGTCTGATCGATCGCGGCCCGAGAGCGCTGGCCGGTGTGAGTGCGGCGGGGTGATCGAGCGTCGTCGTTCGAGCGCGGCAGTCCTTGCCGATCCGCACCGGGTGCGCGTAGAGGACTCGTGCTCGAAGTGCGGGTCCATCACGGTCAACTACACGAGCTCGCATGCCTGACGCCGGCGAAGCCCGAGTCAGGCCCGGCCCGCCCGGCCACACCGTCATGGCGTGGTTCGACGAGCGCCAGACTCACGACCTGCGCTGCGAGTGTGGGTGGGAGCTCCGCGTCGCGAGCCGTGACAACGTCACAGCGGGGATCGTCGCGCGCGTCGGTGCGGAGACACACCAGGCGTTGGCGGCCCATGCCGGGCGCCTAGAGCATCCCTGACCATCGGCGTCCTCCTGCCACTCGAGGCCGCCTCGAGCTGGGCGCCTAGTCTTTTGGGGGCGCCAGTGCCATTACCGCGCTCGGCCCACGGACTCTCTCCCCGCGAGGGAAAAAACCCCGGGAGCGGGTCTGGCGGACCGTCGGGCACCCCCCTGGGCTCTGTGTGTGAAAGCCGTGGGCCGAGCGCGGTAATGGCGCGCGCGCGCCTAAAGACCGGGGCTCAGGGGTTCACCACCGGCCTTCCGACGCGCGGCATGACGTCGACGCGGATCGTCTTGCCGCTGAGGGCGTTCTCGATCTGCCGCACGACGCCGGACGCGTCCGTCGTGACCTTGACCGTCGCCGTGTAGTTGCCGTTCTGGATGGCCCGGAGCCGACGCTCGGCCTCGGCCGAGTCGAGCGTGACCCCGGTCTCGATGTCGTCGGGGAAGTCGACGAAGGTGTTGATCAGGTCGCGCGCGTCCTTCTCGGTGAGCCCTGCCTGCTCGGCCAGGTCGACGAGCCTGGAGTACATCGCGCGCTGGGCGTCGTCGACCGTCTTGGCGCTGGCACCGTTGGCCTTGAGCGCGTCGGTGTAGTCGGCGGCTGCGGACGCGGCATCGAGGATCGCCTGCCGGTTCGCGCCGAGGTTCTTCCCGTTGGTCTTGATCGCGTCCGCAGAGGACTTCACCGCGTCCTTATATGCCGCCTCGGCGTCGGCCGCCTCTCGCGTCGTCTCGGCGGTCGCCTTCATCGCGGTCCGCCCTGCCTCGACCGCCGCACGCGCCTTGTCCTGGTTGTCGACGGTCTTGCCGAGCGCCTCGGACATGCGCTCGATCTCCTGGCGGCGGGTGTTGATCTCCTCCCACGCCGCCTGGTTCGTCTGGCCGGTGATCGCTTCCTGATCCGTGAGGCGCCGCTGCGCCTCCTCGTTGTCCGCGGTCGCCTTCTCGAGCTTGCCGTAGACCACCGCGAGCGCCTCGGCGTCGCCCGCCCAGGCGCGCAGCATCGTCCCCATGGAGACGCCCGCGAACTCCGCCTGCTCCTTCACCGTGTCGAAGCTCGTCACGGCCTCGTCGGCGCCCGTGACGATCTTGTCGACCTCGCCCTGGATGAAGCTCTCCGACAGGAAGTCGTTGCCCGACTCCTTCATGTCGGCATACATGTCCTGGATGGCCTTCTTGGTGGCCTCTGCCTTCGTCTTCCAGGCGTTGTAGAACCCGCCCGCCGTGGCGGCCAGACCGCCGAGCGCGAGGCCGTACCCAGGGATCGAGGCCGCCAGCCCGCCGAGCGTGCCCTGGACGAGGTCGACGGCCGAGTCCATGTCGCCCGAGAAGCTCGACGTGACCTCGGAGAAGTTCTGCTTCGCCTCGTCCTTGAACTCGGCCACAGACTCGCTCGAGCGGCGCGTGCCGTCGGTCATGCCGTCGCCGAGCTCGCGGCTCGCCTTCTCCGACGCCTCGCGCGCCTCCTTGAGCGCGTTGACGAGGTCGCGGTCGATCGTGCGGGCGGCGTCGTCCGCAGCGTCCTCGATCTTGTCGAGCGCGCGGTCGACGTCCTTCGACGCGTCCTCGACCTTGTCGAGAGCCTTGTCGACCTGCTCGAGCGAGTCCGCTACCGCTTCGAGCGACCGCTCCGCATCCTGAGTCTCACCGTCGATCCGGATCTTGATCGGGTCACCGGCCATCTCGGTTGCCTCCTTCTCAGTTCTTGGGTGTGGGTCCCCGAGCTGGGCGCCCGCACGGCGTGCGCCGCGGGGCGCCCAGCGGGGTTCGCGCGCTGGGGGGTCATCGGCCCGGAGGGGTCCTCGCCGCCCATCGATCCCGCTGCCGTTCCACGCACGTCGCGGAGCGGGTGACGTTGACGCGCTGGATCAGGAGGCGCCGCCCTTGAAGTACTTGAAGGCCGAGGCGTCCATGGGGTGGCCGTCGGCGCGGAGCACCGCGCGGAAGGCGACCTGGTCGGTGTCGAACAGGAACTCGTCGGAGCGCTCGAACCGGATGCCGTTGACGATCCGGACCCAGTAGCGCGACCAGTCGCCGAAGATGACGGACTTCGCGTCCACGGCCATGGTCGGGACGAACGGGTCGACGTACCAGGGCGCCGGCGAGCTCGCGAGCCACTGGTGCCCGACGAGGTCACCGGAGCTGGTCTTGAGGTTGCGGACCGCGTTCTGCGTGTTGTTCCGCGCCAGGAAGCCGACCGCCGGCGACTGCGTGTAGGGCTCGGCGACCGAGGCGTAGAGCGAGTTGAGCAGGTCCGTTCCCTGGCCCGCGGTCGCCTGCGTGCCGAACCCGCCCGTGACGCCGGTCGGGCCGGTGACACCGAGGGTCGAGGCCGACAGGACGCCCTCGGGCTGGCCGGTGCCCGTGCCGTTGATCAGGTGCGCACCGAGCGCGAGGCCGAGCGCCTGCCCGGTCTGGCGCGCCAGGTAGGCGACGAAGGCGGGGATCGAGTCCTCGACCAGCTCGCGGCTGCACTTGATGAGCACGCCGTACTTGTACGACCGGAACGTCACCTGGTCGAACGTCGGGTCCGTCCCCGTGATGGCGGACGCCTCGGTGACGAGCGCGGCCGTCGGCGGCGCCGTCTCCCGCGGCACGACGAGGTCCTCGCCCGTGGAGGTGGTGAGGACGGTCGCGCCGGCGGCGATGACGCCGGACGTCTCGGTCATGCTCGTGATGATCTGGTCGTAGAACGTGGTGGGCACGACCTTGCCGCCCGTGCCGGCGCCCTTGGACAGCGCGCGCGCCTCGGCGCCCGGCTGCCACGTGAACGTGCCCGAGCGGGTCGACGTGACGTTCACGGGCTCGTTGGACCGGCCGAGCGCGAGGCTGCGCAGGTGCTCGCCGTAGTCCAGCTCGTCCCCGGCGCCGCCTGCGCTGACGCCGAGGCGCCGGAAGGTCGCGTCGATCTCCTGCGCGACGTTCTCGCGCTGCTCGATGTCGGCGATCCGCTGGCGGACCGCCGAGAGGTTCTCGGTCAGCGCGTCGAAGCGGCGCGACTCGTCGGACGTGAGGTCCCGGGCGGCACGCTCGGCGACGTCCAGCAGGCCGGTCGCCTCCTCGCGCAGCGACTGCTCGCGGGTGCGGAGCTCGGTGAGGGTGGGGTTCATGGGGTACTCCGATCACAGGAGCGCCGCGCGGCGGCGGCGAAGGTTGAGGGTGGGGGTCTGGGTGCGGTTCGGGGACGCGTCGGGCGACGCGCCGGTCAGCGGTGCGGCGCGGTGCTCGGCGACGAGCGCTCTGTACTCGGCCCGCTCGTCGTCCGTCATCGGCGTCATCTGGCCGCCGTGACGGGCGGCCCGCGCCTCGCACCAGCGCATGATGGCGTCGGAGACGTCCATGCGAGAGCGCCGCTCGATGCCGAGCGTGCGGTCGTAGTGGTTCGCCAGCCGTCGCTCGTCGCGGGTCATCGGGCGGCCCGCGGCTCGGGCCATGAGGTCCGCGCGGCCGGCGAGTGCGCGGCGGCGCGAGACGAGGTCATCCATCAGGACTCCTCAGAGGTGGCAGGGTCATCGGTCGCGCGAGGTTCACCATCGAGCGCGTCGTGGGCGGATGACCGGCCCTGCAGGCCGGGCGGATCGCCAGCCCTCGTCCTGCTGGCTCCCAGCGTACCGGGCAGGGGTACCGCGGTCACGCCGATGACACGCGCGAAGTCGTCATCGAGCCGCTGCCGTCGGCGACGCGCCTCAAGCCCTGCCTCGTGCAGCACGTCGACCAGAGACGCCCACAGCGCCTCCGTATCCCGCCGATCGGGGAACGCGGCCGACGCGTCGCGCTGCTGAGCGAACAGGTGGCACAGTGCCGACCTCTCGCGGTCCCGCAGCCCGACCGCGGCCTCGAACAGGTCGTCGGCGCCGCTCACAAGTCGCTCCGGGTGCCGACGACCTCCGGGCCGTGCACCAGAGCGACCAGCGCCAGCGCCTCGGCGTCACGCGCACGGACGGCGGACGCGTAGTCCCGCAGTGGCATGAGGTTCTCGTCCCAGGCGACCTGCCGCGCGGTCCTGTCCTCGCCAGGCGGGAGATCCTCGATCAGCCGCCCGATGGCGAGCAGCTCCCGCCGGACGTGTTGAACGCGGCTCTCATGCGTTTCCCAGTCGATGTCGGTCATGAGTGGTCCTCCGTCAGGTTGCTGGTGTCGGCCGCCGGCTCGCAGCCCGGGTGTGAGGTCTCGCCGACGAGTGCGAGCGCCGCGTCGAGCCGCTCGCCGCACGTCGAGCAGGAGGCGTCGCGTAACCGCGTAACCGTTGTTACCGACGTCTCGGGCGACGGGGGGAGGTAGCGCGCCCATGCGTCGGCGAGGTCGGCGGCGTCGTAGCCCTTCGCGACGCTCCCGTTGATGCGCATCGTCCGTGGGCCGATCCCGTACTTCGACAGCCGCCGGGAGAGGCCTCGTGCGTCCAGTGCCTTGCCGCGGATGTCGCCCCACGGTGACTCGTCCATCTCGACGAGCTCGTCCAAGATCGCTTCGGTGCGCAGCCGCTCGGCGCCGGCCGCCTCGAACACGGCGCGCAGGTCCCGCAGCAGCAGGACGCCGATCGACGGTGCGCGCTCCTGGGACCTGCCGACGAGGTGCACCGCCGCGGCGCGTGCGCGCTCGGGCCAGGTGTCTCCTGCGAGATCCGCGACGGCCAGGAGTGCCTCCCAGACGTCGGCCGCCCGGTCCTCGACGCCCGCGGGCATCTCGGGCCAGCGTTCGCCCGCGAGGTGCCGGACTCGGCCTGCCCACTCCCGCAGACGCTCGCCGAGCATGTCGGCATCCGGCCCGCAGGTGCGCAGGCGCCAGGGCTCGACGCTCTCCCCGGGTGCGCGACGTCGCATCCGGACGACGACGGAGCGGGTCATGATCGTGTCGGGGAGGTCGTCCAGTCCTGCCAGCGCGACCGCCGCGTAGGCTGGCAGCTCCTCGGTGAGCACCTCCTTGCCACGGATGACACACCGCCCCGCCATCGCCCCTCGACGGTGGCCGGCGTTGAGCATCCCGCGGAGCTCCTCGTTGTCCTTCGCCTTCGGCCCGAAGATGGTGTCGATCTCGTCGAAGAGGATCGTCGGAGGCCCGTCGGGGTCTGACACCTTCCGGAAGAGGTAGGCGGGGGTGGCGTTCACCGCATGGACTGGCCGGGGGACGAGTGGTTCGGTGACCTCGAGCGCACGGGACTTGCCGCTACCAGGCTCGGGGCTCAGGAACGCGATCCGCGGCGTGGACTCCCACTGGTCCATGAACCACGTGTGCGCGATCCACAGGACGTGTGCGACGCGCTCGTGCTCGCCGGGGTAGACGACGAAGCGGGCGAGGAACGTCTCGACGTCCTGCAGGAGCGCCCACCCGTGATCGCGGAAGTCGGTTACGTCGGTAACTCGGTAACTCGGCGCGGTGGGCATGATCGGCCACTCGATGCTCATGCCGGCACCTCCCGCGGCGCCAGGCGCGCCTCGAGCTCCCAGCGCTCCCAGCCGTCGTCGGCGCACGAGTGCCACTCCTTGCGCAGCTCGGCGAGCGTCAGGCCGAAGGGCAGTGCGCGACGGAGGTTGACGGAGGGGTCGGGATAGCGTGTCCACAGGTCCGGGCGCGGTCGCCCGGGTACGCTGGCTGCAGGCCGCCACGCCTCGGATGCCGCCCCCGTCGGGCGGCGTTCGTCTGTCTGGATCACGCGGCGTCACCGCCTGCGTGGCGCGAGCGCCGAGCCTGTGCGGACCGCAGCGCGAGCCGCTGGTAGTACGCCTTGCGCTTGTGCTCGGCTCGGCGCGTGCGCTCCGCGGGGCTCAGGACCCCGTCGGGGTCGACCTCACGCTCGAACTTGGCCAGCAGGGCGCGGCGTGCGGGAGCGGTGCGCGCAGACCGGTCGGGGGTTGCCGCCCACGACTCGTGCGCCGCGAGACTCGCGACGAGAGAGCGTTCGGCGGGGGTAGGTGCGGGCATGGCGACGTCCTTGGGATCGTCGCTCCTGTGCCCATCGTGGAGCCGTCTCGCCCTTCTCGGGCGGGGGCCTGCGCTGCCGAGACTACTGCACAGCGCTCGGGCGCCGTCGGAACGACACGCCGGAGGCGCCACGGCCCTGCCGGTCGACCCGAGGACGATCACCGCGCAGCATCGCTGCGACGTCGATGTTCAGGAGGTCGCCACACGGGCAGGTCGCCGGCACGCCGTAGTCGGTGGCGTCGCCGACCGCGCCGCGGGTCACGACCGCCCACTCGTCGGTCACACCGTCACGCGTGACCGTGCCCATGCGGACCTCGACCCGGTCTCCGTACGCACGCGCGATGGGGTGACGGCCCTTGTTGAGGCAGCGCGCCTCCTGGATGACTCGATCGTTCACACTCGGTCCCCTCGCTTCATCCGTTGCGCTGCCGCCTTGGCCCTGGCGTCGGCTGCGCTCGCGCCGTAGCGCTCGAGCATGGCGTCGGACGACCATCCGGCGAGTCGCTTGAGGTCGCGCTCCTGGCCGCCGTTCATGAGGAAATCGTGCGCGAAGGTGTGCCGGAAGCGGTGGGGGTGCAGGTCGGCGATCCCCGCGGCGAGCCCGCGCACTCGGACGATCTCCCGCACGCCGTCCGTCGACAGGGCGCCACGCTGCGACAGGAACAGGGCGTCGAGGTGCGCCCACCGGCTCGACGAGCGGATCCGCAGGTAGCGGTCGAGCGCCTGCGCCGTGCGGTCGCCGAAGTAGACCGGGCGGACCCTGTCTCCCTTGCCGTGAACCATCACGTACCCGTCGTCGAGCTGCTTGCTCGTCAGCACGCGCATCCCGCACAGCTCGGAGACGCGCACCCCGCAGTCGAGCAGGACTCGCACGATCGCCTCGTCACGCCGGCTGACGAAGTCCTTGCCGTGGCACGCCCTGACTAGGCGCACGAGCTCGTCGTCCGACAGGACCGGCACCGGCTTGGCCCGCGGGACGTCGAGCCGGACGCCCTCCATCGGCGACTTGGCGATCTCGTCCTCGGCGACGAGCCAGGAGCAGAACCGGAACAGACCGCGGTAGCGGGTGCGGACGGTCGACGCCTCGCGGTCGGCCTGCAGGTCTGCGAGCCAGTCGACGATCTCGCGCCGGGTCAGGTGGTCGAGCGTCGCGGGCTTCCCATGCGACTCGAGCCAGCGGGCGTAGAACTCGACCGACTGCCCGTACAGCCGCAGCGTGCCGGCGGCCTTCCCCTCGGCGCGCAGGTAGCGCGCGAAGGACGTCGCCAGGTCGCGCAGAACGGTAGCCACGACGCTAGGTTATCAGGGGAGTGAGCGCTATGCTCACACCCAACGCAACGCCCTACGGAGTGTTCTCGCTGGTGGGACGCCTTGCGCGGCTCGGTTGGACCCTGGTCGGCTCGCCCGGCATCTTCGGGTACTCCGGCGGGTACGGCAGGTCCCCGTGCCCCTCGTCGTGCTCCTGGCGCTGCGCGAGCTCGAGCAGCGAGTCGATCGAGAACCGCCCGGGGGCGTGCGCCGCGAGGGGCGCGAACAGGTCGCCCACGGCGGCGAACCGCGCGGGCATCGTCGTCACGTCGAAGTCGTCGGGGTGCACGTCCGCGACCTCGTCCCAGGTGAGCGGCGCCGAGACCGTGGCGCGCGCGTTCGTGCGCACCGAGTACGCCGACGCGATCGTGCGGTCGCGGGCCATCTGGTTGTAGTCGACGAAGATCTTGGCGCCGCGCTCCTCCTTCCACAACTTCATCGTGACCTCGCCGGGCAGGCGGCGTTCCAGCTCGCGGCCGAACGCGATCGTCGCGCGGCGGGCCTCGACGAACGTCCAGCGCGGCTCGATCGGCACGAACACGTGGATGCCGCGCCCGCCGGACGTCTTGGGCCAGCCCTCGAGGCCGTGCTCGGCGAGCAGCTCGCGCACGTGCGGGGCGACGCGCGCCGCGTCGGAGAAGTCGGTGCCGGGCTGCGGGTCGAGGTCGATGCGCAGCTGGTCGGGACGCTCGACGTCCTGCGACGTGACGGGCCACGGGTGGAACGTGAGCGTGCCGAGGTTCGCGGCCCACGCGACGACGGCGAGCTCGCCGGGCGCCACCTCGTCGGCCGTACGGCCCGACGGGAACGCGATCCGGGCGGTGCGCACGTAGTCGGGCGCGCCCGCCGGGACGCGCTTCTGGTAGAACGCGTCGCCCGACGAGTCCGCGCGCGTCGCGAGCCTCGCACCCTCGAACACGCCCTTGGGCCAGCGCTCGAGCGTCGTCGGACGGTCGAGCAGCGCGCCGAGGATCCCGTCCCCGACCTGGACGAAGTACTGCACGACGTCGAGCTTCGTCAGCCCGCGCGCCGGGAAGTAGACCCGGTCCGGGCTCGACACGCGCACGGTCCGGCCACGGACGTCGATCTCGGTCGCGGGAGTCTTGGACGGCATGTCCACAACCTAGGTGTCCCAGGTTACGCGCGTCACTCGGTGATGGCACGATGCCCGCGTGCCCACCACGCAGACCCCCGCGTCCGGGATCCCGCGTGTCCACGATCGGGACGTTCGACCGGCGGAACCGCGGATCGTCGTGCACCCTGTTGGCGTGGGCGAGGTGAGGGACATCCGGAGCGCGGCGAGCGTGCGTCTGCGCGCGCCCGAGGTACACGACGAGCTCGTGCTCACGGCGACCCCCTCGGCGCCCCGGACCGCGCGGCACTGGGTCATGCAGATCGCGGCGGACGCGGGCATCGGCGGCGCCGCGAACCAGGTCGCGGAGCTGCTGACGGGAGAGGTCGTCGCGAACACCGTGGTGCACGGTCCGCACGACAGCGACGTGGTGGTGCGCGTGACCGTGACCGCCGGCGTCCTGCACGTCGAGGTCACGGACCACGGCGGCGGCACACCCCACCTGCGCCGCACCGAGCCGACCGCGCCCAACGGGCGTGGCCTGGCGATCGTCGACGCGCTGTCGTCCGCGTGGGGCACCACGCACGAGCCCGGCCGGACCGTCGTCTGGTTCGAGGTCGACGACTCCTGACCCTCGGGCGGCGTGCCGCGGCGGGTCGGGTCGACGGCCGCCGATCGGTGCCCGAGGCATCCTCATGGGAGGATCGGGGCCATCCCCCGCAGGTCGCGCGAGGTTTTCGCCTGCTCCGGCGCGCGCGCGGAACCGGACATTCGCGTAGTTTCGCCACCGGGGGGCCGACGAGGAGGGACCACCGATGAGCGACACCGACAGCACCACCCGGATCGCGCGGCTGCCGCAGGTCACCGCGGAGGTGCGGGACGACGGCACCGGGCAGATCTCGGTCGACGGGGTGATCGAGCGCATCCGCATGGCCAACCTCCAGGAGGCGGGCGCGGCGATCACCGAGCGGATCGCCGCGATCGCCGGTGAGGTGGGTGCGCCCGTCCCCGTCCAGGTCCGCGACCCCGACGGCATGTGGTCGCTGCTGATCCACCCGGACGGCCTGGTGGACGAGGCTCCGGCGAACGACGCGGCGGGTGCCGCGGCCGCCGAGGCCGCCACGGTCGCCGAGGCCGCGCTCGCGGCCGCCGACGGAGTCGAGGTGCCCGCGCCGGGTGCGGTGCCGGGATCCGGTACGAGCGCCCTCGACGCCGAGCTCGCCGGGCCCGCCGCGGCCGCGTCCCTCCCGGGTGCCGCCCCGACCACCACCGGCGCACCGTCGCCGAGCGCAGGGTCCTCGCCGAGCGCAGCCTCCCCGACGAGCGCAGCCTCCCCGACGAGCACCGGGTTCCCGACGAGCGCAGGGTTCCCGACGAGCGCAGGGTCCCCGACGGGCGCAGGGTCCTCGACGAGCGCAGGCTCGACGAGCGCGGACCCGGCGAGCCCGGCAGCCTCCGCCGCGGGCGCGACGAGCGTCGACACGCCGCCGCGCGAGGCCGAGCGCACCTCCGCGACGCTGCCCACGCTCGACGACCTGCTCGCCAAGCGGCACCAGGCCTCGACGGGTCCCGCGGAGCAGGGCTGGCGCGCCGGCCTGCGGCGCGCGACGTTCGGTGGCGTCAAGCTCGGTCCGGGGCGCGCGGAGCAGCAGCGCCGCGTGCAGACCGCCGCGGTGCGGCGCACGTTCGACGGCCCGCGCACGGTCGTCGTGCTCAACCCCAAGGGCGGCGCCCACAAGACGACCGCGACCATGCTGCTCGCCGCGACGTTCGGCCTGCAGCGCGGCGGCTACACGCTCGCGTGGGACAACAACGAGACCCGCGGCACGCTCGGCTGGCGCTCGGCGCACACCGACCACCAGCACACCGCGGTCGACCTGCTGCAGGCGCTGCCGTCCCTCGGTGGTGCGGCGACGGTCCGGGTGGGCGACCTCGACGGGTACGTGCGCACGCAGACGGACGAGCAGTTCGACGTGCTCGCGTCCGACGAGAGCGCCGGGTCGGCGTCGTCGATGGACGCGGCGTCGTTCGCCGCGCTGCACCGGGTCCTGTCGCGGTTCTACCGCGTGCTGGTGATCGACACGGGCAACAACATGCGGGCGTCGAACTGGCAGGCGGCGATCGACGCGGCCGACCAGGTGGTCGTCGTCTCGACGATCCGCGAGGACACCGCGCAGTCCGCCGCGTGGGCGCTCGACGCGCTGCGTGCGACGGGCAACGACGACGCGGTGCGCCGCGCGGTGACGATCCTGTCCGCGCCGGACCGCAAGATCGACAAGGACCTGCGCAAGCGGCTGCGCAGCCACTTCGGGGCGCTGACGCGCGCGGTCGTGGAGGTCCCGTACGACCCGTCGCTCGTGTCCGGCGGGCCGATCGCGTACGAGTCGCTGCGTCCCGCGACGCGTGACGCGTGGCTGCGCGCGACCGCGATCGTCGCCGACGGTCTCTGACCGGCGGCCGTGCGCGTCGTCGGGCGTGCGGCCGGACGAGGAGTCTGCGGCGAGGTGTGCAAGAAGCCTCGGTCTCGCGACATGGAGGGGTGCAGGGTGTGCCGTCGCGCGCCCCGCACTGCCGGTCGAGGACTGACGAGACGAGGTGCCCGTGTCACGCGACGAGCTGGCCGCCCTGGCCGACGCGCCCGAGAGGACGAGCCCCGTCGCGCTGCGCCTGCTGCCGCGCGACGAGGCCTGCGACGACGCGCCCGACGACGAGCGTGACGACGTGACCGACGACGACCACGACGAGCGGGACGAGCGCGACAAGGCGGCCGACGACGCGCACGCCGACGACGCGCACGCCGACGAGCTCTCGACCGACGCGCCCGACGACGCGACGCGCCCGGACCGCGGCGCCGACTGGTACACCGCGCTCGTGCGTGCGCACCAGCGCGACGTGTTCCGGTTCCTCGTGCGCCGCGCGGGCCAGGACGCCGACGACCTCACGGCCGACGTGCTGACGATCGCGTGGCGCCGCCGCGCCGACGTCCCCGAGGGTGCCGAGCTGCCCTGGCTCTACCGGACCGCGGGGTACGTGCTGGCCAACCACCGGCGCAAGGGCCGGCCCGTGCCGGTCGAGCACCTGCCGGAGACGGTCGACGACGACGACCCCGCGCTGCGCGCCGTGCACGACGAGCAGGTGCGCACCGCGCTCGCGGCGCTCAGCCCGCGCGACCGCAAGATCGTCCTGCTCAACGCGTGGGAGGGCCTGACGGGTCAGGCGCTCGCGGACGTGCTCGGTATCGGCCGGGGCGGTGCGGACGCCGCACTCAGCCGTGCCCGCTCGCGGCTCGCCGCGGCGTGGGCGGCCTCGTCGGACGACCAGGACTGAGCCGAGGACGAGCTGGGGACGGTGCGCCGGGCTCGTGGTGCAAGACGCGACGCGCCCCGCACACAGAGGGGGCAGGACGCGCGTCCGGCACGACGCGCAGGACCCTTTGGAGGAGCCGTGAGCACGCACGACGACCGTCCGGTCGACCCCGCGCTCGTCGACGACGCGCTGCGCCGCGTCACGGCGGCGGACCCCGCGGCGGGCGCGACGCTCGACACGGGACGCCTGCACACCGCGCTCGCCGCGAGCACGGGCGTGCGGATGCCGGAGCATGACGAGCAGCCCGACGAGCAGCACGACCTGCAGCATGACGAGCTCGCCGCGGCGCGCGCCCGACGCCTGCGCCGCACCCGCTGGGTGGGGGCCGCGGCGGCGGTCGCCGCGTTCGCGGCCGTCGGTGGCGGCGGCTACGCGATCGGTGCGCAGGGCGGCTCGCCGCAGGTCGCGGCGGCGATCTCGCTGGACTCGTCGGCGGCGGGCGCGAGCGAGGAGGTCGACGGGGCCATGGGTCTGGGGCACCGTGCGGAGGGGCCCTCGAGCGTCGGTTCGCTGCAGGTGCCCGCCGAGCTCCAGGGCGGGGCCGACCGGATGATGCCCGCGTGGGGCTACGGCGGGCGGCAGGTGTTCCACGGCGAGGGCCTGTCGGACGCGACCGGCGAGCACGCCGCGTGGGCGTTCGACGCCGCGTCGGTGTACTCCGAGGCGACGCTGCGCGCGGCCGCGAAGGTGTTCGGCGTCTCCGGTGAGCTGAGCGACGAGTACGGCCTGACGATCGGCGCGCTCGACGGCTCGGCGCCCACCGTGAGCCTGAGCGCCGACGGCCTGGCGAGCATCGCCTACTACGACCCGACGCGTGACCCGTGGGGCTGCGAGCAGATCTCGATGCCCGACAAGCCGAACGGCGACGTCCCGGAGGGTGCGGCCGAGCCCGGGTCCACGGGCGGCGCGGACTGCGCGCAGGACGGCCCGTCGGCGAAGGACGCGACCGCGGCCGCCGAGGCCACGCTCGACGATCTCGGCCTCGACGCGGACGACTTCACGTTCGACGTCACGACCGACCAGGGTGCGGGCACCAACGTGCTCGCGACGCTCGTCGTCGACGGCCAGGCGACCCAGGCCGTGTGGAACTTCACGGTCATGGCGGACGGCGTGCAGTCGGCGTACGGCCCGCTCGCGCCGGTCGTCGAGCTCGGCGACTACGACGTGGTCAGCGCGGCCGACGCGGTCGAGCGGCTCAACGACCCGCGCTTCGCGGGCGGCTGGGGTGGGGTGTGGCCGCTCGCGGCCTCGGCCCGCGGGGGCGCGGTGCTCGAGAACAAGCTCGACACCGAGGCGGCGACGGCCGACGAGCCGACCGTGCCGGCGACGCCGCGCGCGGGCGACCCGATCGCGTGGCCCGTCACGCAGGTCGCGATCACGGACGCGCGGCTCGGTGTGGCGCTGCAGGTGCTCGAGGACGGCGCCTCGATGCTCGTCCCGGCGTACGAGCTGTCCGACGGCTCGGGCGCCACGTGGAGCGTGATCGCCGTCGCGGACGACCAGCTCGACCTCACGCGCTAGGAGTCCGAGGGACACGTGCTCGTCGTCCGGACCGGGTGGGTACGTCCCCGGGACGGGCAGGGACGTGAGGCCGGTCGGTGCGCACCAGCACCGGCCGGCCTTCCGTCGTGCCGGGCGTGAGCTGCGGGTCTAGCGTGGGCGACGTGACCACGGCCCTGGTGGTGCTGCTCGTCGGCGTCCTGCTGTGCTTCTACGGCGTGCGCTCGGTCAACCTCGCGCTGCTCGCAGCGGGGTTCGCGATCGGGTACCTGGTCGCGGACGCGTTCGACGCGGACCCGTGGACCGCGCTGTGGGTGGGGCTGGGCTCCGCGGTCCTCGTGTGGCTCACGGTGTCCCTGGTCTTCCGGTTCGCGACGTTCGTCGTCGGGCTCGTCGCGGGGGCCGTGATCGGCGCGAAGCTGTGGTCCGCGTTGGCGGACCCGGGCACGAGCGCGCTCCTCGGCATCGTGCTCGTCGTCGTCACGGCGTTCGCGTGCGCGCTGCTCGCGGAGAAGTACGCGCGCCGCGCGCTGCTGTGGTGCACCGCGCTGGGCGGCGCGAGCGTCATCCTGTCCGGTGTCGCGGCGCTGTGGCCCGAGGGGCTCGGGTTCCTCGCGCACCCGGACGAGGGCTGGGAGCAGACCGTGATGCTCGTCGTGTGGCTCGCGGTCGCCGGCACCGGCTGGTACGTGCAGCGCCGGCTGTTCCGCGAGCGGCTCGGTCTGCCGCCGCAGCAGGCGGCCGCCGCACCCCCGGCACCCACCGCGTGACGGAGGGTCTGCTCCCGTGAGGGTGGTCTCCTCTACGGTGGCCCGGGTGAGGACCACGAACCGATGACGGACCGTCGACCGCTGCTGCTGCTGGACACCGCGTCGCTGTACTTCCGGGCGTACTTCGGCGTGCCCGAGTCCGTGGGGCGCGCGCCCGACGGCTCGCCGACGAACGCCGTGCGCGGCCTGCTCGACATGATCGCGCGGCTCGTCGTCGACCGGCGGCCCACGCGCCTCGTCGCGTGCTGGGACGACGACTGGCGTCCCGAGTTCCGGGTCGAGGCCATCAGCTCGTACAAGGCGCACCGCGTCGCGGCGCAGGTCCCGGCGCCGGGCGGCGGCACGACGAGCGTCGAGGAGGTCCCGGACACGCTCGCGCCCCAGGTGCCCGTGATCGCCGAGGTGCTCGCGGCGCTCGGGATCGCGCGGCTCGGCGCGCCGGGGTTCGAGGCCGACGACGTGATCGGCACGCTCGTCGCGCGCGAACGCGCCCGCCCCGCCGACGAGCGGGACCCCGTGGACGTCGTGACGGGCGACCGTGACCTGTTCCAGCTCGTCGACGACGAGACGCGCGTGCGCGTGCTCTACACCGTCAAGGGCATCAAGGACCTCGAGGTCGTCGACCTGGCGCGGCTGCGCGAGCGGTACGACGTGGACTCCGGCGCCGCGTACGCGGACATGGCGGCGCTGCGCGGCGACCCGTCGGACGGGCTGCCCGGTGTGCCGGGCATCGGGGAGAAGACCGCGGCCGCGCTCGTGCGGCGGTACGGCTCGCTCGACGGCGTGCTCGCGGCGCGCGACGCGGGCGACCGCGGCCTGACCGCGACGCAGCTGCGCCGGCTCACCGAGGCCGCCGACTACCTCGCGGTCGCGCCGCGCGTGGTGCGGGTCGCGCACGACGCACCCGTGCCGGACGTCGACGACCACCTGCCCGCGACGCCCGCGGACCCCGACGCGCTCGTCGCGCTCGCGGAGCGGTGGGGGATCGCGTCGTCGATCACGCGCGTCGTGACGGCGCTCGCCGGCTGACCCGGCGCACGCGTCGGCGTCGCGTCAGTCGCGCACCCAGAGGTTCGGGGCGAGCTGCGCCCAGCCGGCGTCGGTCGGCCCCGCACCCTGCGCGGCGAGCCACACCACGTCGCGGCCGTCCACGTCCGCCGTGGTGAGCACGAGGTGCGTCGTCGGGCGTGCGCAGGACTGCCCGGGCACGTCGCCCTCGACGACCGTCAGCAGGCACACCGCACCGCCCGCCGTCAGGCCGACGTAGTGCTCGCCCCACGCGGACGTGCCCAGCCGGCGCGTCGTCGTGGTGACGACGTCGATCAGGTCGAGGTCCGCGTCGGCGATCCGGTCCGCGGCCGTCTGCTCCGCGGCGAGCGCGGGCACCAGGTCCGACGGTGCGGCGCTCACGTCGACGGGCGAACGCCGGGCGGCGTCGAGCCAGACGACACCCACCACCAGCAGGGCGATCGCGAGCAGGAACGCGGCGGCTCCCCAGGCGCGCGAGCGTCGGCGGGGCGCAGCGGCCGCGTCACCGAAGTCGCCGAACGCCTCGCCGAGGTCGAGGTCCTCGAACGTGGTCATGCCCCGTCATCGGCACGGCCGGGACGTGACATGAGACACATGTACCGAGTTGCTCCGCGCGGCTGCCAGGCTCCGGCGGACACACGGACGGGGTGCCGCAGCGGGCCGGAGCCCGCCGCGACACCCCGTCGCGGTCCACGTCGTCGACTCAGGCCGACGCGCGGGTGAGGGTCAGCGCGTGACCGTGAGCGTCGCCGTCTTCCACGAGCTGCCGGTGTAGCCGGAGCCCGCGTAGGACGCCGTGAGCGAGTGCTTGCCCACCGCCAGCGTCTTCGGCAGCGTGATCGTGACCTTGCCGGTCGTGCCGGAGACCTTGAGCGTCCCCGACGCGATCACCTTGCCGTTCTCCTTGATGACCACCTTGCCGGTCGGCGGCTTCGACGTGCTCTTGACCGTGACGACCGCCTTCGCGGAGGTGCCCTTCTTCACGGTCGTCGGCGACAGCGTCAGCGAGGTCGTGGTCGCGGACTTCGTGACCTTGACCGCCGCCGAGCCGGACGAGCCGTACGCCGTCGGGCTCGTCGGCGTGAAGACCGCCTTGTAGGAGTGCGACCCGAGGGTCACCGCGACCTGCTTGGTGGCCTTGCCGCTCGAGACCGTCACCTTGCCCAGCGACGTGCGGCCGTCGAAGAACTCGACCTTGCCCGCCGCCGCGGGGGAGACCGTCGCGGTGAGCGTGGCCTTGTCCGCGTGCGTCTTGCCCGGCGTGAACGCCAGCTTCGTCGCCGTGCGGACCGGGACGCTGACGTCCACGACCTGCGCGCGCGCCGAGCCCGCGTTGTGGTGCTGCAGGACGAGCAGCTTGCCGGACTTCGCGGTCGCCGAGCGGTGCACCGGGATCGAGACGCCGTCGTCGCCGACGGACAGGACGAAGTCCTGCGTCTCGAACCAGAACGGCGCGTCGAACGGCGACACCGTGAACGGCGCGACCGAGTCGACGACCTCGTCGCGGGCGTACGGCGAGTACGTCCACACCTGGACGGTCGGCGTGGCGCCGGACTCGATGCCCGCGTACTCCAGACCGATCGGCGCGACGACCACGTTGCTGTCGAACAGCCCGGTGTCGGCACCGGTCACGCCGTTGGCGTACTGCACGTCGACCGGTCCGTCGGACGGGTCCGCGTGCAGGTCGTACGTGAGCACGACCGTGACGTCGGCCTCCGGGTCGTACTTCGTGACGATCGACTGCAGGTCCGCCTCGCCGTCACCGTCGATGTCGGTGTCGATCACCGGGATCATCGTGGTGCCGATCGAGGCCCAGTCGCCGTCCGTCGCGATGCCGATGTTGAGCGTCGCGTAGTCGCTCGGGAGGCCGAGCGACTCGAAGTACTGCGCGTTCGACGACCAGCCGACGTACCGCAGGTCGCCCGACGCGATCGCCGACGCCGAGGTCGTCAGCGACGCGTCCCGCTCGAGGCGGGGGCTCGTGCGCGCCAGGATCAGCGGTGACGTGAGCGACGTCCAGCCGCCCGCGTCGACGCCGCGGCCCGAGAGCCCCAGCTCCGCGGCCGACGAGCCGTCGGTGAACGTGACCTTCGACGCCGACAGGTCGGCGACGAGGCGCGGCGCGGCCTGGACGGGCACGCGCAGCTCCTGGTCGTCGTCCGTGGAGGTCAGGACGACACGGCCCGAGAGGGTCGTGACGTACTCGCGCTCCTCGCCGAACTGGGTGGTCTCCTGGGTCGGGTCGATCTCGCGCTCGAGCGTGCTCGGGTCGGCCGTGAGGGTCAGCGTGACCGTCGCCGCCTTGCCGCCCGCAGGCACCGTGACCTGCGCGGGCGAGACGGTGACCGACGCGCCGCCCGCCGTGGACGCCGCGACGAACGCGGTGTCGTACGTGCGTGCCGTGGTGCCGTAGTTGGCGACCTTGAGCGTGGCCTTGCGGGTCACGACCTCGTCCGCCACGTCGACGACGCCGAACGACACCGACACGAGGTTCGCGTCGTCGGAGTTGTACGCGATGACGTCCGTGCTGACCGCGGCCAGCGCGTCCACGCGGCCGGAGCCGACGCGCTCGGGGCCGTAGGCGATCCCGCCGCCGTCGGCCTCGGTCGTCACGTCGTGCGTCGCGGTGTTCATGACCGCCGCCTTGACCTGCGCAGCGGTCCAGCCCGGGTGCTCCGCGCGGACCAGCGCCGCGATGCCCGCGACGTGCGGGGTCGCCATCGACGTGCCCGAGAGCACGTGACCGGCGGCGCCGCCGCCGGACGCGGCCGACAGGATGCCCGTGCCGGGCGCCGCGACGTCCGGCTTCACGATGCCGAGCGAGCCGTGCACACCGCGCGACGAGCTCGAGTTGAGCAGGTCGGCAGCACCGTCCTGCGCGCCGCGCATCGCGAGGCCCGGACCGATGGTGAGCGTGAGCGTGCCCGCCTCGATCTCGGGCAGGAGCGCCTCCGTCGTCGTCCGCGTCATCTGGAAGCCGGGGATCGCCGCGTTGCCCGAGATGCCCGCGGAGAAGACCGCGACGTCCGTGGGCAGCACGACGCCCACGGCACCCGCGGCCGTCGCGTTGTTGAAGCGGGCGACCGAGCCGCACACACGCGCCGGCGTCTCGTCCCACCACAGGTACGCGATCTTGCCCGCGACCGCGGCGGCCTGCTCGGCCGTGAACGCCGAGCAGCCGTCGAACGTCTCACCCAGCGACACGACCGGGGCGGTGACGTCCGCACCCGCGTACGCGACCGAGTTCTGGCCCGCGAACGTCCGGCCCTCCAGCGCCGCGTCCGACGCGTCCTCGACGCGCGCGGCGTCCAGGACCGGCGCGGCCACCGAGTTGGCGACCGTCAGCGCGCTCGCCGCGTTGCCCGGCGCACCGCCGACGTCGGTGATGTCGCCCGCGTTGCCCGACGCGACCGCGACGACCACGCCGAGGTTCGTCAGACGGTCGACGAGCACGTTGTCCGGGTCGTCCGCGGGGGAGCCGTCCGAGCCGAGCGACATGTTGACCACGTCGACGTGGTCGGACAGGTCACCGTCGCCGTTCGGGTCCGCCGCGCGGTCGAGCGCGAGGGCCGTGACGTCCGTCGAGCCGCCGATGTCGCCGAACACCTTGAACGCCCAGATCGAGGCATGCGGCGCCGAGCCCGGGCCGACCTTCCAGTCCGAGAGGTCCGTGAGCTCGGAGTAGTCACCCTCGAACGTCTCACCGGCCGCGTCGACGCCGTAGCCCGCGGCCGTGCCGGCGACGTGCGTGCCGTGGCCCGAGTTCGGGGAGGTCGACAGCGAGTCGATCGGGTTCTCGTCGGGCGCCGGGACGTCGGTCGAGCCCGGCTCCTCGAGGCTCGCGTCGTAGTCCGGGCCGACGAAGTCGTACCCGCCCGCGTACTTGGCCGCGTCGAACCACGACGGGTCGACCGGCTGCGTGCCGTCCTCGCCGTACGCCTCGTCGTACGCGTCCTGCGTGCCCGCACCGCCGAACGCGGCATGCGTGTAGTCCAGGCCCGTGTCGATGACGGCGATCGAGACGCCCTCACCCGTGTTGCCCGTGTCCTGCCAGGTCTGCAGCGCGCGCGTGAACGTGTCGCTGCCCGCGTTCATCGGCTTCTTCGTCGCGACGCGGTAGATCGCCGTGACCTTGTCCGACGAGGCGAGCGCCGCGATCTTCTCCGCGTCGCCCGTGACGAGCGTGCCCGCCATGAGGTTGGTGACCGTGCCGAGCCGCTTGGGGGTGGCCGAGTCCGCGTTCTTCGCGGTGAGCTCGGCGGGGACGACGGCCTGCGCGAGCGCCTCGGTCGTCTCGGCGGCGTCGAGGACCGCGTCGGCACCCTGGGCCGCGACCTCGACGCCCGTGGCCGTGTCGAGCTCGACGAGCGCCGTGATCCGGCCGTCGTCGGCGGAGAACCCGATGGTCTTGCGCGCCTCGGCGAGGGTCGTCGAGACCCGGGACGCGTCCGGGCGGTCGGAGAGGTCCGGACCGGACGGCGTGGCCGTGGCGGACGTGGCGAGCAGCGCGCTCGTGAGCGCGACGGACACCGCTGTGGCTGAGGCGAGGACTGGTCGCCGGACTGGTCGTGACATGCGTGCCCCTTCGTGGATCTCTCGGGACGTCGGCGGTGCCGTGCCGGCTGTCATGGGCGACACGGAGCAGACGTGCGGCGCACGTTACTGATCGGTAGAGCTCTCCGGGCGTTTGTAACCAGATCGAAACACTTGTGTCGCGTCTGGGGGACATGCCCGGTACGCCGCGACCCGTGCGCGGGACCGCCCGTCGGACGCCCACGGGCCGCCCGACCACGCGCCTGCCGCCGGTGCTCGCCGTGGACGCGCGGCGCGCGGGCCGGGCGCCGTACCGGACAATGGCGCCGATGATCACCGTGAGCACCGACGGCTCCTGCCTACGCAACCCCGGCGGCGCGATCGGCTGGGCGTGGGCCAACCACGACGGCACGAGCGCGAGCGGCGGCGCACCCTCCGGCACCAACCAGGTCGCCGAGCTCACGGCCGTGCTCGAGGCGGTCCTCGCGCACCCCGGCCCCGAGCCGCTGCGCATCGAGGCGGACTCTCAGTACGCGATCAAGTGCTCGTCGGAGTGGGTGCGCGGCTGGCGTCGGCGCGGCTGGCGCACCGCGAGCGGCGGCCCGGTCCAGAACCTCGCGCTGGTCCAGGCGATCGACCAGGCGATCCGCGAGCGCACCGGTCCCGTCACGTTCTCGTGGGTGCGCGGCCACCGCGGCGACCGCTTCAACGAGCGCGCCGACGAGCTCGCGGGCATCGCCGCCCGCGCCGCCCGCGCCGGCACCCTCCCCCCACCCCCCACGCCCGCGCCCCCCACCCCCACCCCCACCGTCGACTCCGAAGCCACCGCCCCCACCGTCGACTCCGAGGCCACCGCCCCCACCGTCGACTCCGAGGCCACCGCCCCCACCGTCGTCGACGCCGCGGTTGTTCCGGGTCCGAGCGCGGATACCCGGAGCAACCCCGGTCTCGTCGGGAACCCACCTGCCGAGCCCGTGCTTGTTCCGGCTTCGGCGGCCGGGACCCGGAGCAACCCCGGTCTCGTCGGGATGGACCCGCTCTTCTGATCCCGACCCCACCCCGACCCCACGGTCGTCGCCACTGAGGTCACCGACCCCACCCCCGTCGACCCCACAGTCACCGCCCCGTCGTCGACCCCACAGTCACCGCCCCCACCGTCGTCGACCCCGCGGTTGCTCCGGGTTCGAGCGTGGATACCCGGAGGAACCCCGGTCTCGTCGGGGACGCCACGGCCGAGGCCGTGCTTGTTCCGGCTTCGGCGGCCGGGACCCGGAGCAACCCCGGTCTCGTCGGGATGGACCCGCTCTTCTGATCCCGACCCCACCCCCAGCCGTCCGGACACGCGTGACCCCGCGGTTGCTCCGGGTCTCGTGGGGCAGAGCCGGAGCGACCGCGGGGTCGTCGTGCGGTGGTCCTGCGGGTCAGCGGCGGATCGTGACGGTGACCGTGCCGGTGGAGGGCGCTGTCGTCGCCGTGCCGGGGTAGGTCGCGGTCAGGGTGTGCGACCCGGGTGCCAGGTCACGCAGCGTGACCGTGGCCGTGCCGGTGAGCCGCCGTACCGACAGCTTCGCGGTGCCCAGCGTCGCCCCGCCCTCGGACAGGGTCACCGTGCCGGACGGTGCGGCGGTCGCCCCGACCACCGTGACGACCGCGGTGACCGGTCCGTGCGACCCGCCCCTGCCGCCGGCCGGCAGGGCCGACGAGCGGGACGAGCCGCCCGCGCCCGCCACCTTCACCGACGTCGTCGTCGCCGACCTCCCGACCGTTACCGCGGCGGGTGCCGACGTCGACGCGAGGTACGGCGTCCCGCGGTCGGGCACGAACGACGCGGTGAGCGAGTGCGCCCCCAGGCCGAGCCGGACCCGCGCGGTCGCCGTCGCGTGACGCACCCGCTCCACGGCGAGCAGCCGGGTGCCGTCGCGGAACGCGACCGACCCCGTCGCGGCCGACGGTGCGACCCTCGCGGTGAGGGTCGCCGTGGAGCCGTACGACGTGCCGCCGCTGACCGCGAGGGTCGTCGTCGTGCTCGTCGGGACCGTGACGTCGACGACCTGCGCGCGCCTGCCGTCGCGGTTGTGGTGCTGCAGCACCAGCAGCTCGCCGCTCGTCGCGTCGGCGGAGCGGTGCACCGGGATGCTCACCCCGCCCGCGCCGTTCGTCGAGACGAGGGACGACCGGTCGTTCTCGAACCAGAACGGCGGCGAGTACGGGTCGACCGTGAACGCCTCGGCCTCGTCGACCACCGAGTCGTCCCCGCCGTACGGCGAGTACGTCCACACGGTGACGGTCGGGGTGTCCCCGGGCGCGATGCCGGTCGCGCCGAGCGCGATCGGTGCGACCAGCACGTTCGAGTCGAACACGCCGGTGTCGACGTCGCCGAGCTCGGCGTTGACCGGCTGGACGTCGACCGCCGGAGCGCTCGCGGGCGCGTGCAGGTCGTACGTCGCGACGACGGTGAGGTCGATCGCGTCGTCGAGCTTCCACACGATCGACTCGAGGTCGAACCTGCCGTCCCCGTCGACGTCGATGTCGATCACGGGGAACACGCTGCGACCGAGCGAGGCCCAGTCGCCCTCGGTCGCGAGGCCGACGTCGAGCAGGCCGTACTCCTGCGGGTCGGCGCCGAGCGCCTCGACGTGCGGCGCGGTGGACGACCAGCCGACGTAGCGGAGGTCACCGGACCGGACGGCCGACCGGGACGTGCCCAGCGTCGCCTCCCGCGGCAGACGCGGGCTGGTGGCGCCGAGGATCAGCGGTGTGGTCAGCGACTGCCACCCGCCGGAGGCGACACCGCGGCCCCGCAGCGCCAGGCCCGCGGTGTCCGCGGACCCCGTGAACGTGACGTCCTGGGCGCGCAGGTCGCTCACGAGCCGCGGCGCCGCCTGGACGGGGACGCGCAGCTCGTCGTCACCCGACCGCGAGTCGAGCACGAGCCGGCCCGTGAGCGCCGCGACGTACTCGCGGGGCAGCCCGCCCTGCTCGAGCGACGACGTCGGGTCGATGTCCCGCTCGAGCGTCGCCGGGTCCACCGACAGCGTGAGCGTGACCGTGGCCTTGCCGCCGCGCGGGACGGTGACGCGTGCGGGCGAGACCGTGATCGTCGCGCCGCCCGTGGTGGACGCGGCGGCGAACGACGCGTCGTAGCTCTGCGCGGACCGGCCGAAGTTGCGGACCGTGACCGTGGCCTTGCGCGTGACCTTCGTGGCGCCCACGTCGACGACCCCGAACGCCACCGACGTGAGCGCCGGGTCCTTCGCGGCGTACGCGACGACGTCGGTCTCGACCGCGGCGAGCGCGTCGACCCGCCCGGCGCCCACGCGCTCCGGCCCGTAGGCCAGGCCGGCCCCGCCGGGCTCGGTCGTGACGTCGTGCGTCGCGGTGTTGACGATCGCGGCCTTCACCTCGGTCGGCGACCAGCGCGGGTGCGCGGCCCGGACGAGCGCGGCGATGCCCGCGACGTGCGGTGCGGCCATCGACGTGCCGGACAGCACGTGCCCCGCGGAGCCGCCGCCCGACGCGGCGGACAGGATGCCCGTGCCGGGCGCCGCGACGTCGGGCTTCACGACGCCGAGCGAACCGTGCACGCCGCGCGACGAGCCGTCGTTCAGCAGGTCCTGCGCACCGTCCAGGCTGCCGCTCATGGCGTAGCCGGGGCCGATCGAGAGCGTGAGCGTCCCCGCCTCGATCTCCGGCAGGAGCGCGTCGGTCGACTGCTGGGTGAGTTGCGCGCCCGGGATGGCCGCGTTGCCCGCGATGCCCGCGGCGAACACCGTGAGCTCGGTGGGCAGCACCACGCCGACCGCACCGGCGGTCGCCGCGTTGGTGAAGCGCGCCGCGGAGCCGCACCGGCGGGACGTGTCGTCGTCGTCCCACCACAGGTACGCGATCTTCCCGGCGACCGCAGCGGCCTGCGCGGCCGTGAACGCGGTGCACCCGTCGAACGTCGCGCCGAGGTACGCCACGGGCGCCTCGACGTCCGGACCCGCGTACGCGACCGAGTTCTGCGCGGGCAGCTCGTCGCCCACGAGCGCGTCGTCGGACGCCGCGGTGACCTTCACGGCGTCGAGCACGGGGGAGCCGACCGAGTTCGCGACGGTGAGGGCGCTCGCGGCGTTGCCCGGCGCGCCCCCGATGTCGGTGATGTCGCCGGCGTTGCCCGCGGAGTTGGTGACGAGCACGCCCAGCTTCGTGAGCTCGTCCACCAGCAGGCTGTCGGGGTCGTCGGCCGGGGCGCCGTCGCCGCCGAGCGACATGTTGACCACGTCGACCCGGTCGGACAGGTCGCCGTCGCCGTCCGGGTCCGCGGCGCGGTCGAGCGCGAGGCTCGTGAGGTCCGTGGACCCGCCGATGTCACCGAAGACCTTGAACGACCACAGCTGCGCGCGCGGGGCCGAGCCGGGGCCGACCTCCCAGTCGGACACGTCCGTCAGCGTGGCGTAGTCGCCGCGGAACGTGTCACCCGAGGCATCGACGCCGTAGCCCGCGGCGCTGCCCGCGACGTGCGTGCCGTGGCCGGAGTTGGGCGACGTGGCCAGCGCGTCGATGGGGTTCTCGTCGGGCGTCGGGACGTCCGTGGAGCCCGGCTCGTCGAGGCTCGCGTCGTACAGCGGCCCCGCGAAGTCGTAGCCCCCGGCGAACTTCGCCGCGTCGAACCACGCGGGGTCGACGGGCTGCGTGCCGTCCTCGCCGTACGCCTCCTCGTACGCTTCCTGGGTCCCGGCGCCGCCGAAGTCGGCGTGCGTGTAGTCCAGGCCCGTGTCGATGACCGCCAGGCTCACGCCCTCACCGGTCTGCCCGGTGTCCTGCCACGCCTGCAGCGCGCGGGTGAAGGCGACCGTGCTGGAGTTCGTGGTGCGCTTCTCCACCACCCGGTAGATGGCTGTGACCTGGTCCTTCGCGGCGAGCGCGCGGATCTTGGCGGCGTCGCCCGTGACGAGCGTCCCCGCGACGAGGTTGGTGAGCGTGCCGACGCGCTTGGGCGTCGCCGAGCGGGCGTTCCTCGCGGTCAGCTCGGCGGGGACGACGGCCTCGGCGACCGCCTGGGTCTGCGCGGCGGCGTCCTGCACGGCGTCCTTGCCCTGCGCGGCGACGTCCACCCCGGCGGGGGCGTCGAGCGTGACGAGCGCCGTGACCCGGCCCTCGGCGTCCGCGATGCCGACGGTCTTGCGTGCCTCGGCGAGGGACGCGTCGAGCCGTGACGGGTCGATGCGGTGGTCGGCCGGCGTGGGCGGCCCCGGTGGGGCGGCGGACGCGGAGGTCGCCAGGACACCGGTGGTGAGCGCGACGGACAGCGCGGTGGCTGCGGCGAGCGCGGGACGACGAGCTGGTGGACGTGACATGTGCACCCCTGGAGTCGTGGTTCTCACGGAGCGTCCCGCGTGATCGTCGGACCGGCGATCGTCCTCGTTCCCTCCTCGGCGGTCATGCAGCACGCCCGACGCACGTTACTTACCGGTACGTCCCGCGTCACCCGTTCGCTCCCGATTGCCCGACCTGCCGCCGGGGTGCGCCCAGGTGCGCCCAGGTGCGCTCAGGTGCGCTCGGGTGCGGCGGCGCCCGGTCAGCGCAGCGGGACGAACGCGTACGAGCCGTGCGTCGAGACGCTGACCTGCCCGTCCGCCCGCACGACGAGGTGCATGGTCGACCGCACGGGCAGCACCAGCCGCCCGGGGTCCGCGAGCATCCCGACGAGCGCGTCGGGGACGGTCCGCGCCGCCGCCGACACCAGCGCCCGGTCCCACCCGCCCGCGCGCGGGCGCCCGACCGTGCCCGGCTCGGCCCGCTCGAGCCGCGCCCGACCCACCTCGGCGCGGTGCTGCGCGACGAACCGCTCGAGGTTCTGCGCGCCCCACTGCGCGATCTGCGGCTCCAGCTCCAGACCCAGCACCTCGCCCTGCGGCCCGACGAGCCACGCGAGCAGCGCCGTCGTCCAGCCCGAGCCCGCGCCCACGTCGAGCACCCTCGCGCCGCGCGGCACGTCCAGCAGGCGCAGCATCGCCGCGACCGTGCTCGGCTGCGAGCACGTCGACCCCTGCCACAGCGGCAGCGCCTGGTCCTGCGTGGCGTTGCCGCGCTGCGCCGGCGGCAGGAAGTCCGCGCGCGGCACCGCCCGCATCGCGTCCGCGACCCGCTGGCTCGCGGCGGGTGCCTCGTGCGTGGCGTCGCGCTCGTCGCCGCCGTGCTCGTCAGCTCGGCCGTGCTCGTCAGCTCGGCCGTGCTCGTCAGCTCGGCCGTTCTCGTCGCCAGGTCCGTCACCGCGCATTCGCCGCCTCCGTCGCCTCGGGCGAGGTGGTACGTCCGCTTCCGTCCGGGACGGCGCGCGCCGCACGTGGCGGTGACGGCGCACGCCGCGCTCACCACCGACACTAGGCGGGTGACCGCCCCCCGGACCACGACGACGTCGTCGCACACGCCCGCGCACCCCGCCGCGCCTCAGGCGCCGGGCGTCGTCGCCGCCGACGAGCACGCCGACGAGCGTGCCGACGACCCGCTCGACGCCGACGTGGTCGTCGTCGGATCCGGCTTCGGCGGGAGCGTCGCGGCGCTGCGGCTCGTCGAGAAGGGCTACCGCGTGCTCGTCGTCGAGGCAGGCCGGCGCTTCACCGACGACACGCTGCCGCGCACGTCCTGGGACGTGCGGCGGTTCCTGTGGGCGCCGCGGCTCGGGTGCACGGGCATCCAGCGGATCCACGTGCTGCCTGACGTGGTCGTGCTCGCCGGCGCGGGCGTCGGCGGCGGCTCGCTGGTCTACGCGAACACGCTGTACGAGCCCGAGCGTGACGAGTTCTGGGACGACCCGCAGTGGGCGGGCATCACCGACTGGCGCGCCGAGCTCGCGCCCCACTACGACCAGGCGCGGCGCATGCTCGGCGTCGTCGAGAATCCCAGCACCACACCGGCCGACGAGGTGGTCCGCGGCGCCGCGCAGGACCTCGGGGTCGGGGGGTCCTTCCGCCTCGCGCCGGTCGGCGTGGTGTTCGGGCGCGACGGACGGCTCGAGCCCGGCCAGGCGGTGCCCGACCCGTTCTTCGGCGGGGTCGGGCCGCAGCGTCGCGGGTGCACGCAGTGCGGCGCGTGCATGACGGGCTGCCGGTTCGGCGCGAAGAACACGCTGACGACGAACTACCTCGCGCTCGCCGAGCGTGCGGGCGTGCGCGTCCGTGCGCTCACCACCGTGACGTCCGTGCGCCCCGCCGCCGACGGGACGTGGGAGGTCGACGTCGCCGCGACCGGGCACCCACGCCGGGGCCGCAGGACCCTGCGCGCCGGGCAGGTCGTGCTCGCCGCCGGTGCGTGGGGGACGCAGGCGCTCCTGCACCGCCTCAAGGCCGACGGCGTGCTGCCCGAGCTGTCCGACCGGCTCGGCCACCTCACGCGGACGAACTCCGAGGCGCTCGGCGGGGCCGTCGCCCGGTGGCGGGACCGGCGCTCGGCGCCCGACCTGACCCGCGGCGTCGCCATCACGTCGTCCGTGTGGCTCGACGAGCGCACCCACCTCGAGCCCGTGCGGTACGGACGCGGGTCGAACCTCATGGGGTTGCTCTCCACGGTCGTCACCGCGGGTCGCACCCGCCCGGGCGGTGGCGGCGCGGGCGTCGCACCCGCCGACGGGCGGCCCGGTGGGGCGCGGGCCGAGCGGGCGCTGCGGTGGCTCGGGACGGTCGCGCGGCACCCCGGGCAGGTCGCGTCGCTGGTGCTGGGCATCGGGTCCTGGTCGCAACGGACCGTGATCGGGCTCGTCATGCAGACGGGCGGGGCGTCGATCGTCGTGCGCCCCCGCCGCACGTGGCGCGGCCGGGTGCGGCTGACGTCGACACCGGGGGAGGGCGAGCCGAACCCCACCTGGATCCCGCAGGCGCACGCCGCGTACCGGGCGATGGCGCGGCGGCTCGGCGGGTTCCCGGCCTCGAGCCTCGCGGAGGTCGTCGACGTGCCCATGACGGCGCACTTCATCGGCGGGTGCACGATCGGGCGGACCCGTGACGAGGGCGTGGTGGACCCGTACCACCGCGTCCACGGCCACCCCGGGCTGCACGTGGTCGACGGCTCGACGATCTCGGCGAACCTCGGCGTGAACCCGTCGCTCACCATCACCGCGCAGGCCGAGCGCGCGTGCGCACTGTGGCCCAACCGCGGCGAGGTCGACCCGCGTCCCGCACCGGGCGAGCCCTACCTGCGCCTGGCCCCGGTCGCCCCGGCCCGCCCGGTGGTCCCGGCCGGTGCGCCGGGCGCGCTGCGACCGACGCGGGGCGTCGCGCACCCGGACCCCTGACCCCGTCGCCGCGACCGACCCACCCGCTCCGCGCCATCCGCTCCAAGCACCCGCTCCGCACCATCCGCTCCCAGCACCCGCCCCGCAGCATCGGCTCCGCGCCATCCCGCCCCGCAGCATCGGCTCCGCGCCATCCGCTCCGCGTTACTCGACTCGCCGCCACCCACCTCGGGGAGGGGCTCACCGCGCGTGGCGGAGATGTGACGGCGCGCACGCCGTTGCCGTGCGTCGCGTGCCGCGGACGCGGCGGCGGCGTCGAGCGGGACCGGATGTCCGGTTCGCGCAGCCGTGGGGCGTTTGTGCAGGTCGAGGGGCTCTGCGACTGGGTGAAGGCCCCACTGTGACCCGCGCGACACGCCGCTGCGAGCGGGTGAACAATGTGGCGGAAGTGTGATGGTGAGCGATGTTCGGCGCGTCGCGAGCGGCTGCCCGATTCATGCCAGAACGTTCTCCACGGCCTCGTCGGGACATCCGCCGACTGACCAGGGGCGACACCCCCGAGGCGTCGCGCGACCCGTCGACGGCCCGACGCGACCACCGGCAGCGGGCGTGTCCGACATGTGCGAAGCGCCCTCGAAAGCCTTCGCAGAACCTTGACCTCACGTCACGCGGTCCCCCGTCCGAACGTTCTTAACGTGGACGCGATGAATGACGAGCCGCAGCGCCGGCGCACGTCCGGCAGCGGCCGCCACGCGGCGGTCCCGGCCCGCCCGCGCCCCTTCCGTATCACCCCCCGCCGACTGGCCCAGGGGTTCGTCGTCGTCGCCCTCACCGGTTCGCTCGGTGCGTTCGTCGCGCAGAGCACCGCGGCGGCGAGCTCCGACCGCACCGCCATGCGCGAGGCGCGCACGGCCGTCGCGGGCGCCGCGTTCGAGGCGATGCAGACCGCGCACGAGGCCAGCCTCGCCGCGGAGGACGTCACGCTCGACGACGAGTCCCTCGCCGCCCTCGAGGCCGCGACCGCCGAGCTCGAGGACCTCCTCGACGACGCCGGTGTCGCCGACCTCGGGATCGCCGAGCTGCGCGGTGCGGACACCGCGTCCCGCAGCGGGTCGCGTACCTCGACCGAGCGCACGACGAGCGCGCGCTCGGGTAGCGCGGGTTCGGGTACGCCTTCGGGTGCGGCCCGCGGCGCGACCGACGAGCCGACTGCTGTCGCTGCCGACGCTCCCGCCGCCGGCGCTGCCGCTGCCGACGCTCCCGCGGCCGACGAAGCCGCTGCCGACGCTCCTGCCGCCGATGCCCAGGCGCCCTCGAGCGAGCCCTTGCTGAGCGCGTCGCAGGACCTGCTGGCCACGGCCGGCGCCCCGCAGCAGACGCCCGCGCCCGCCGACCCGGCCGACACGGGTGCGGCAGGGGGTGCCGCCTCGTCGGCCACCCCGACCCCCGACGCGACCGGGACGGCTGCCGAGAACCCCACCGAGAGCTCCACCGCGACCTCCACCGAGAGCCCCACGCAGGGCGCGACCGACAACCCCGCCGAGGCGTCCGCCGACGACGTCGTCGAGATCCCGCCGGTCCAGGGGCCCGAGGACGCCACGACCCGCAAGATCCGCGCGGCCCTCGCGCGGGTCGTCGCGCTCAGCGGCGAGGTCCTCGACACCGCGGAGGAGGAGCGCGCGCGCATCGCCGCCGAGGAGGAGGCCGCGCGGCTCGAGGCCGAGCGGAAGAAGGCCGCCGCAGCCGCCGCGGCCGCCGCGAAGAAGGCGCAGGAGGAGGCGGCCGCGAAGGCCGCCGCCGAGGCTGCGGCCGAGGAAGCCGCGGCCGAGCGTGCCGCGTGGAAGAAGTCGCTGCTCGGCTACGCGAACGGCCGGGTGCCGTCGTCGGCGCTGTGCGCGCTGTCGTTCGACGCCGGCCAGCTGCTGCGCTGCGACGCCGCCGAGGACCTCGAGGCGCTGGACGCCGCGTACCTCGACGACTTCGGGACGCACCTCGCGGTCTCCGACTCCTACCGCTCGTACGGCGCGCAGGTCACGTGCCGCGCGACCAAGGGCTGGCTGTGCGCGGCCCCCGGCACGTCGAACCACGGGACGGGCATCGCGGTCGACCTGGGCGGCGGCATCCAGGCGTTCGGCACCGCGCAGCACGCGTGGATGCAGCAGCACGCCGACGAGTTCGGCTGGGTCCACCCCGCGTGGGCGCGCGCGGGTGGCAGCAAGCCCGAGGCGTGGCACTGGGAGTACGTGCGCTGACGCGCGCAGCCGGTGTGACGCACGCAGCCGGTGTGACGCGCACAGCCGGTGTGATGCCCGAGCGGCCCGCCGGCGCGTGACGCCCCGTGGCCGGGAGCGGGCTCCCGGGTGATGCGTGCCGGTCGGGGCCCGGGTGTCCGAGGCGTGGCCGCCGGGCTGCGGCGGGCGGCCCCCGCGCCTAGCGTGGACGAGCCGGCCCGGACGCCGCGCGATGCGCGTCGTCGCTGGTGCCGGCGGTCCGCCGACCGCACCAGCGCGGTCGCGGGCGCACATCCACGTCACGACGAAGGAGCGGTCATGCCCACGCGCAGCGCACACACCTCCTGGCAGGGAACTCTCGCCGACGGCAGCGGTCACGTCGAGCTCTCGAGCTCGGGCGCCGGTGCCTACGACGTCTCGTTCCCCCGGCGCGCGGCCGACGAGGCCGGCGGCGTCACGAGCCCCGAGGAGCTCATCGCGGCCGCGCACTCGTCCTGCTACGCGATGCAGCTGTCCGCGCTCATCGGCGAGGCCGGCGGCACGCCCGTCGCGCTCGACGTGAAGGCGGACGTCACCCTGCGCCCCGACCCGGCCGGCGGGTTCCGCATCTCCGGCATCGCGCTCACCGTGCGCGGGCAGGTCGAGGGCCTCGACGCCGACGGCTTCCGTGCCGCGGCCGAGAGCGCCAAGGCCGGCTGCCCCGTGAGCAAGGCGCTCACCGGCACCGAGATCACGCTCGACGCCGCGCTCACCTGACGCCGCGCTCGCTCGCTGCTCGACACGCCGTGGCCGGCCGGCGGGCGCTTCATCACGCTTGACCTGGGCAGTCGTCGGCCTGGGCGGACGTCCCCCGAGGACCTCCGGCCCAGGCCGACGGCTCGTCGGGGACCTACCGTCGCGAGCGTGACCCTCGCCGAGGGGACACCGGGCGACGCTGCCCGGGCCGTCCGCATCGACCTCGACACCGCGATGCGTCGCCGGTGCCGGAGCCTCGGGCTCGCCCCGGGGGCGGCCGTGCACGTGACCCACCGCGGCGGGCTGGGCGATCGTGAGGTCGGGCTGGGGACCGACCGGTTCGCGCTCCGGTCCTGGACCTGCGTCCGCCGCTACGTCTCCCCGGTCCACGGCATCGACCCGGCCTGACACCGCCCGCCGAGGGCCCACGGTCGCTGGCCCGACCGTCGTGCCCCTGCACCCAGCACCCCTGCACCCAGCACCCCTGCAGCACTGCACCACCTCGGCTCCTCGGCATTGCCGGGCCCTGCCCGGGCCTACGCCAGCCTCGCCTCGGTCCACGGCATCGCCCGGGGCCCGACCGGGTCCACACCCCCTGCACCGCCCGGGAAACGCGCCTGCGCGCCACGCGACCTGCCAGCCCTCGCGCGGCGCCGACGAGGGCGGCCGCGGCAGGAGCCGGCGAATAGGCGGCGGTGGGGCGCCGGGAACCCGGGGTGCGGGGGCGGCGTCCGGTCCTCGGGTGGTCCCGGACCGCCCTCGGGCGGTGGTGCGAAGATGCCCCCCGTGACTGCTGTGGCCGACGAGAAGAGCGCCGTGACCGACGTCGTCGCCGCGCTCCGGTCCGCGGTGCGCGGGGCGGTCGACGACTCGTCCCGGCGTCGCGCGGAGTACTCGACCGACGCGTCGAACTACCGGGTGGTCCCGCAGGTCGTCGTGTTCCCGCAGGACACCGACGACGTGGAGGCGGCGCTCGCGGTCGCCCGCGAGGCAGGCGTGCCCATCACGGCCCGCGGCGCGGGCACGTCCGTCGCGGGCAACTCCGTCGGCCCCGGCGTGGTCCTCGACTTCTCCCGGCACGTCAACCGCATCCTCGAGGTCGACCCCGAGGAGCGGACTGCGCGGGTCCAGCCCGGCGTCGTCATGGCCGCGCTGCAGACGGCCGCCGCGCCGCACGGGTTGCGGTTCGGCCCGGACCCCTCGACGTGGACCCGGGCGACCCTCGGCGGGATGATCGGCAACAACGCGTGCGGTCCGCGGGCCGTCGCCTACGGCCGGACGGCCGACAACGTGCTGGCGCTCGACCTCGTCGACGGCACGGGCCGGCGGGTCGAGGCGCGCGCCGGTGAGGGTGGGCTCGACGTCGTGGCGGGTCTGCCCGCGCTCGTGCGTGCCAACCTCGACCTGCTGCGCACCGAGCTCGGCCGGTTCGGCCGCCAGGTGTCGGGCTACTCGCTCGAGCACCTGCTGCCCGAGAACGGCACGGACCTCGCGAAGGCGCTCGTCGGCACGGAGGGCACCGTCGGCACGCTGCTCGAGGCGAAGCTCCGGCTCGTCCCGATCGCCGCGGCGCCCGTGCTCGTCGTGCTCGGCTACCCGGACATGCCCGCCGCCGCGGACGCGGTCCCCGCTCTCCTGGCGCACCGGCCCATCGCGATCGAGGGCATGGACGCGCGTCTGGTGGACGTGGTCCGACGAGTTCGCGGTGCGGCCGCCGTGCCGGACCTGCCGCCCGGCGCGGGCTGGCTCATGGTCGAGGTCGGCGGCGACACGCTCGACGAGGCCCTCGAGCGCGCCCGCGCCCTGGCCGCCGACGCGGGGACCCGAGCCGTGGCCCTCTTCCCGCCGGGGGCCGAGGCGACCGCGATGTGGCGCATCCGCGAGGACGGGGCCGGCCTCGGCGGTCGCACGCCGTCCGGTGAGCAGGCGTGGCCCGGGTTCGAGGACTCCGCCGTGCCACCCGCGAAGCTCGGCGGGTACCTGCGCGACCTCGAGGCGCTCATGGCGCGGCACCGGGTCGACGGGCTGGCCTACGGGCACTTCGGCGACGGGTGCGTGCACCTGCGCATCGACATCCCGCTCGAGCGCACGGGCGACCCGTTGCGCGCGTTCATGCAGGACGCCGCCGAGCTCGTCGCGTCGCACGGCGGGTCGCTGTCGGGCGAGCACGGTGACGGCCGCGCACGCTCCGAGCTGCTGCCCGTGATGTACTCGCCGCGCGCCATCGAGGTCTTCGGGCAGTTCAAGGCGTTGTTCGACCCGCGCGACCTGCTCAACCCCGGCGTGCTGGTGCGGCCCGCGGCGATCGACGCCGACCTGCGCCGGCCCGCCGCGCGCCCGCTGCCCGCGACCACGGGCTTCTCCTTCGCGCACGACGCGGGCGACCTCACGACGGCCGTCCACCGCTGCGTCGGGGTCGGCAAGTGCCGCGCCGACTCGACCGCGGCGGGCGGCTTCATGTGCCCCTCGTACCTCGCGACGAAGGACGAGAAGGACTCGACGCGCGGGCGGGCCCGCGTGCTCCAGGAGATGGCGAACGGTTCGCTCGTGTCGCGCGGCTGGTCCTCGCCCGAGGTGCACGAGGCGCTCGACCTGTGCCTGAGCTGCAAGGCGTGCTCGTCGGACTGCCCTGCGGGCGTGGACATGGCCCAGTACAAGTCCGAGGTGCTGCACCGCACGTACCGCGGCCGCCTGCGTCCCGTGAACCACTACGCGCTCGGATGGCTGCCCCGGTGGGCGCGGCTCGTCACGGGCCTGCCCGGGGTCGCGTCCGTGGCCAACGCCGTCCTGGGTGTGCGTCCGATCGCCAAGCTCGTGCTCGCGGCGGGCGGCATGGACACCCGTCGGCAGATGGTGACGTTCGCCGGTGAGCCGTTCCGCCGCTGGGTCCGCCGCGCGGGCGCCTCCGAGGTGACCCGGGTCGCCTCGGGCGCAGCGGCCTCGCTCGCCCCGGCGCCGCCCACGTCCTCGTCGCCCACGACCGACCAGGCGAGCGGGCAGCCGAGCGGCCCGGCGGGTGAGCGGACCGGAGCGGTGGAGGGTGCTCGCGCGGATGCCACGACCGATGCCCCGACGGGCTCCCGGCCGCGGGTGCTGCTGTGGACCGACTCGTTCAGCGACGCGCTCGCGCCGTCGGTCGCGCGGGCTGCGGTCGCGGTGCTCCGCGACGCGGGCTACGAGGTGCTCGTGCCCGACCACCAGGCGTGCTGCGGCCTGACCTGGATCAGCACGGGCCAGCTCGAGGGCGCGCGCCACCAGCTCGAGCACCTCCTCGAGGTGCTCGGACCGTTCGCCGTGAACGGCATCCCGATCGTCGGCCTCGAGCCGTCCTGCACCGCCGTGCTGCGCTCCGACCTGCGCGACCTCCTGCCCGACGACCCGCGCGCGGTGGCCGTCGCCCGCGAGACCCGGACGCTCGCCGAGCTGCTCACCGCCCCCGCGCCGATCGGCCCCGGGGACCGCTGGCAGGTCCCCGATCTGTCCGACGTGACCGCCGTCGTCCAGCCCCACTGCCACCACTACTCCGTCATGACGTGGACGCCTGACCGTCGGCTCCTGACCGACGCCGGCGCGACGTTCTCGGCCATGGCCGGCTGCTGCGGGCTCGCCGGGAACTTCGGCATGGAGAAGGGCCACTACGACGTCTCGGTGGCGGTCGCGGAGAACTCGCTCCTGCCCGCTCTGCGCGACGCGGCCCCGGGTGACATCTACCTCGCGGACGGCTACTCGTGCCGCACGCAGGCCGACCAGCTCGCGGGCGTGCGGGGCATGCACCTCGCGGAGCTCCTGGCCTCCCGGCTCGGCGCACGCCCCACCCCCGCACCGCCCGACCGCGCCGAGCCCACGCCCGCCTGACCCACGCCCCGCCTGACCCACGCCCCGCCTGACCCGCGCCCCGGCGGACCCGCGCCCCGGCGGACCCGCGCCCCGGCGGACCCGCGCCCCGGCGGACCCGCGCCCCGGCGGACCCGCGCCCCGGCTGACCCGCGCCCCGGCTGACCCGCGCCGGGCCGACCGTGGCCGCAGGGCATACCCGTGTCGGGTCGCGTTCACGCCGTCCACCCCGTTGGTCTCGCCTCGACGCCCGGGCCGAGGTGCGGACCCACGCCGTGGCCGGCGCCCGGCGCGTGCCCGACGATGCGCGTCGGTGACGCCGGGGCGTTGTAGGGCCGACCCGACCGGTCGCGGAACGTGTAGCGGGTGCCGGCCGAGGAGCGCCCGCCTGACATCGCGAGGTCCGGGCGCGGCGTTCCTGCCACCCACGAGGGCTCCGGTACGCCCTCCGTCTCCGGTACCGCACCCGGCGGCCGCCCCGGGGCGCTATCCGGCTCCGGTGTCGCATCTGACTCTCGTGGTTCGGCGCGCGTGGGCGTGCGCTGCGGGCCGCCGTGTGTCCGCACGGGGCCGCGTGAGTGACGTTCGACGGTGAGGTCGAGGCGGTGCACCTCGTGGTGGTGGAACGAGCACAGGAGGACCGCGTTGACGAGGTCGGACGTGCCCCCGTCACGGTTCCACCACGCGATGTGGTGCACCTCGCAGTACGCGGGCGGCACCGAGCACCCGTTCCACGCGCACGCGCGGTCACGCGCGACGACAGCGAGGCGCTGGGCAGGCGTGAACGAGCGTCGCGTCCGGCCGACGTCGAGCGGTCTGCCCGCCGCATCCATGACCACGCGCGTCATCGCGCAGTCGCACAACGCGGCCGCGAGCTCGCTCGGCGACAGGACGGTGCCGTCGTCGGTGACGGCCGGTGGCAGTGGGACCGCCGAGGAGGAGGAGGGCGTCGCCGGCGCCGATCTGCTCGACGGCGCGCCGGGCGCGCGGTGACGCCGCGCGGCGCGGCGACGATGCTCCACCCACGTCTCCGCAGGCACGAGGAGCGACACGTGGGGCACGGCGAGCGAGCCGGGGTGAGGACCGGCGGCGGACTGCGGCCGCTCCCCGTCGCCGCGCGCCTCGTCGCCCACGTCGGCCCACGCCCCGGCACGCACCTCGTCGCGCACCTCGTCGCGCACCTCGTCGCGCACGACCTGGCGTGCGTGGGCGACCGGCTCGATCGGCTGCGACGCCGACGGGGGAGCGATGCGCCCAGCAGCGGGGTTGCCGGCGAGCGCGGCCAACGCGTCGGCACGAGCCTGCTCGGGTGTGCGGTCGTCGTCGGGGCGGTGCCCGGTGGCGTCGAGGGCGCGCTGCAGCAGCCGGCCCGTGACGGGGTCGAGGCGCCCGCGCAGGTGGGTGCCGTCCGCCGCGTGGGTGAGGGTGAGGAACCTCGCGCGGTGCTGGGCCGCGCGTCTGGCCTCGAGGTGGTCGTCGTCCTGCGCGGCGACCCAGGCCGTGAGCGTGCGGCCGAACTCACGGGCGTCGACCCCGCGCGCGAGCTCGACCACGGCCGCCTGTCCCTGCGGCGTGCGCAACGACTCGGCGGCCTGTGCGGGCGCCTGCTCGAGCGTGCGTGCGAGCACGTCGACGTGACCGTCGCGCACCACGCCCTCGGCCATCGCGGCGCGCACGGCGGGCAGGCGCGTCAGCGCCTCGGCGGACCGGACCTGACCGGCCACGTGCCACCTGGTCGAGCCGGTGAGCCGCGCGCGGGTGTCCGCGAACTCGCGGCCGGCACCGACCGCGGCCGCCGCCGACTGCTGTGCCGCGAGCACGGGCGACCGCACGACCGTCACGAGGGATGCGATGCGGTCGAGCGTCCCCAAGGCGCGCGCCCGCTGCGTGCCGGACCAGCCGTCGGCCCGCGCGGCGACGGCCGCGAGCGTGGCGAGCCGGACCCGCACCGCCTCGAGCTCGTCGAGAGCTCCGTCCGGCGACTCACGGCTCGCGGGCAGCGCCGCACGGGCGACGGCGCGGTCTGCTGCGCCGCCCGACCAGGACGCTTCCGACGAATCGAACATGTGTACGACGCTAGTCGATCGGACATGGATGCGGGAACGGGCGGGCGCGCCCTGTGGACGAGGAGGCGACAGGCGTCAGCGTGCGTGGAGCGCGCGGGTCGGAGTCGGTGCGGATGTCAGTGGTCCGCGGTCTGATGGTCGGGTGGACGGACGAGTGCGGTGGGTGGACGTGCGGCGCGAGGTGCCGCAGCTGGCGGCGGTGGTCGAGGAGGTGTTCGCAGCGGGGACCAACAAGACCCTGGCGACGACGCGGGCGGACGGCTCGCCGCGCATCTCCGGCACGGAGCTGGAGATGGGCGACGACGTGACGCTCGGCATGATGCCCGCGTCGCGCAAGCTCCGGGACGTGGAGCGTGACCCGCGCGTGGCGATCCACTCACCGACGATCGAGCCGCCCGCGGACCTCGCGCAGTGGGTCGGTGACGCGAAGCTCGCCGGCCGGCTCGTCCCGATCCCCCAGCCGGCCGGCGGGCTGCCCGGCGCGTACTTCGCGCTCGACGTCACCGAGGTCGTCCACACCGGCATGGACGCCACCGGGACCCGCCTGGTCGTGACGGCGTGGCACCCGGGACGCGGCATCACCCGGGTCGAGCGCGAGTGACGCCCCCACCCGGTCCCCGCCACCATCCCGACCTGAGGAGTGTCTGATGCTTGTCGCGTTCTCCGTCGCACCCAGCGGCACCGGCCGTTCCGACGGCTCGGTGTCGGACGCCGTCGCGGCGGCGGTCCGCGTCGTGCGGGAGTCCGGCCTCCCGAGCCGCACCGATGCGATGTTCACGACGATCGAGGGCGACTGGGATGCGTGCTTCGACGTCGTGAGGCGCGCGACCGAGGCGGTCGCGCCGTTCGGCTCGCGCGTGTCGCTCGTGCTCAAGGCGGACATCCGGCCCGGTCACGTCGGTGAGCTGACGGGCAAGGTCGAGCGTCTCGAGGGCGCACTGGCACGGGCCGACGAGCCGGTCCCGAGGCAGGGCGGCTGACGGGGCCGCGGCCCGGGCGCGCGGCGTCCACGGAGGACGACGGACGCGCCCGGAACCTCATGGATCACCACGTCTCGTCGTCGGCGTGGAACGGACCGGTCGGCGTGGCGTGGGCGTGTCGCGCGACACGGTGCGAGCGGTCGTGGACGGCGCGTGACACCCGCGTCCGAGCGGGCCAGGATGGCGCCCGGGGACGGCCACGCGCTCGTCGTCACCCGCACGGCCCTGTCCGCGGTCGGAACCTGACCCGTCCGGCGGACAGACCGGACATTCGCGGCCATGCGACAGTAGGCACGCGACGACCGCCACCCGGTCGGACGGACGCTCCGGCAGGGAGCGGACCCGTCGCGGTCCGCGCCGCTCGCCCGCGCACGCACCACCCCGTTCCACCCCGCACGAAGTGCCTGCGAGACCCAGGAAGGCCGGCGAGACGGATGCCTCTGTTCGAGCTCGACGATGGCCGGCCGCGCCTCGTCCAGCCGATGCAGCCGCTCCCGGCGTCGTTCTCGCAGGACCTGGCGCTGCTGGTGCAGCACCACCTCGCCGCGATCGCGGGCGAGCCGCTGTTCCCGGTGCGGCACCGGGCGAGCGCGTCGGACCACGCGGACCTGCCGGAGCTGCTGGCGCTGGACTCGACGGGCCGCGCGGTCGTCCTCGAGGCCGTCCAGGTGCTCGACGACGACGCGGTGGTCGCGGCGCTGCGGCACGCGGGCGCGGCCTCGCGCATGACGTCGACGGACCTGGCGCGCGCGTACCACGCGGACCCCGAGCGGTTCGCGGTGGACTTCGCGGCGTTCCGTGAGCAGGTCGCGTTCGGCATGACGTCGAGCCGGCGTGAGGGGGTGCGGCTCCTGGTGGTGTGCTCGGAGGTCGCCCCCGAGGCCGCGGACACGCTCGGCTACCTGCGCGGCCCGGGCCGCCACGTGGACATCCTGCAGCTCGGGGTCGTGCGCGGGGTCGACGACCGCAGGTTCCTCGACGTGTCCCCGCTCGCGCGCCACGAGAACGTGCGCCGGCCCGTCGAGCCGACCGCGCTGCGGCTCGTGCGCTCGAGCGAGGCGTCGTTCGCGACGGCGATGGCGTACGAGGACGGCCGCCGTCGCCCGCCGTCGCCCGTGGGGTCGTCGCGGGCGGGGACGCCGGGTCTGCCCGCGTCGTCGGCGTTCCCGGCCGGGGGCCGCACGGGCCAGGACGGTCCCGGCCGCCCGGTGTCCGCGGCCGTCCCGGCGGTCCCGCCTCCACCCCGCCCGACCAGCGCCGCCGGCACGACGAACACGGGCATGACGAGCACAGGCCCGACAAGCACAGGCCCGACGGGCACAGGTCCGACGACGGCAGGTCCGACGACGGCAGGTCCGACGAGCACGATGCGCGCCGGTACGACGACCGCGGGGATCACCAGCGGTACGACGACGGCCGCACCGGGCACGACGAGGTCCTCCCGCGGAGGCGCCCGGGACGCCCGCCCGGCGTCGGAGACGATCTCGTCGACCGCGCTGCCGGTCGCGGGGACGCCGAGCAGGCAGGTGGGCGCGCAGACCCGCGCGGTCCCGACGGTCGTCCCGCCGGTCGGCGCGTCGTCCGGGCCGCGCTCGTCGTCGTCGACGCACGGCCCCGCGGCACCGCGAGCGGCTGCGCCGGCGTCGTTCGCGCCGCGCGCGTACTCGCCCCCCGCGAACCGCACGACCTCCCCCTACGTCCCGCCGGCCAACCACGCGCCGACGAGCGACGTCCCGGCGAACCCGGCGCTCGCCAAGCCCGCCGCGTCGTACGGCGCGGTCGTCGGCACGGGCGCGATGCCGTCGATCCCGGTGACCCCGCGCACGCCCAGCGGCTCGCGGGCGACGAGCACGGCCCCGACGCCGTCGACGGCCGACGCCCGGACGCCCGACGGCCGCTCCGCAGACGGTCGGACGGACGACGGGGCACACGACCGGGCAGACGATCGGGCACACGACCGGGCACACGACCGGGCACACGACCGGGCAGACGACCGGGCACACGATCGGGCGGACGGCTTGTCGCCGCTGTTCGAGGCACTCGCGGACTGGCCGGCGCACCTGCCGGACGGCCCGCCGCCCCGGTCGGCTGCGGGTCCCGCGCCGCGCGACCCGGACGTGCCGTACCCGGAGCTGGCGATGCTGGCGAAGCGGCGCCGTGCGATCGCGACGCTCGTGTGGTTGCGCGAGCGGCGGGGTCAGCGGCTGGTGGCGGAGCTCCAGCCGGACGGCACGATCCTGCTGCCGGACGGTGCGCGGTTCGTCGAGCCGGGGGACGCGGCGGCGTACGCGTCGAGCTCGTCGGTCGAGGTCGACGGGTGGCGTGCGTGGCGGCTGGGTGACGGCGGCCCGACGCTCGCGGAGGCCACGGGCCGCACCGAGTCCTGAGGGTCGCGGGCGGGGCTCAGGTCCAGCCGTACCCGGCGGTCCACCGGTCGATCTCGGCGTACACGCGGGCGCGCACGGGCGGTGCGGACAGGACGAGGTCGTGGATGCCGCCGGCGATGCGGACGACGGTGACGCAGGGCCCGAGCTGCACGGCGCGCCGGGCGAGCAGCTCGACGTCGAGGACGATGTCGGCGGAGCGCATGTCGTCGTGCCAGCGGGGGGTGATGAGGGTGCGGGTGGACGCGAGCATGAGGATGGGCACGTCGACGGACAGGCCGCGCGCGACGAGCGTGTGGCCGGTCATGATCGCGGCGAGCCACCCGGCGCGGACGGGGAACGCGGGGGTGGGCCGCCACCGCTCGTCGTAGGTCCACTCACCACCGGTCGCGGCGGACAGGGTGCGGTTGTAGAAGCCGGGGTCGATGTTGGGCAGGGGCGCCTTGGGCTGGAACCGGGCGAGCTGGGCGACGGCGGGGCTGGACACGTGCCGCAGCAGGCCGGAGCCCTGGAGCTCGAGCCAGGGGGAGTTGAGGACGAGTCCGGCGACGCGTCCGGGGTGCCGGTGCGCCCACAGGCTCGTGACGAGCCCGCCGGTGGAGTGGCCCATGAGCATGACGCGGGCGTGCGCACCGAGCTCGGAGCGCACGACGGCGAGGGCTGCGTCGAGCTCCTCGTCGTACGTCTCGAGGTCGTCGACGTAGCCGGGGGTCTGGTGCGCGCGCAGGCTGCGCCCGTACTTGCGCAGGTCGAGCGCGTAGAACGCGACGCCGCGCGCGGTCCAGTGCTCGGCGAGCCCGGTCTGGAAGAAGTAGTCGGACCAGCCGTGCAGGTAGAGCACGGCGCGTGCGGGGCGCAGGGTCTCGTCGGTCTCGGGCCGGTGTCGCACGAGGGTCGCGACGACGGCGCCCTCGTCGTCGGGTGCGAGGTACAGGGTCTGCGCCTCGTACCCCGGTCCGAGCACGTCGGGCACCCAGGTGCCGGGCGCGGACTCGACGGTGGGGACGTCCTCGTCGGGCACGTCCGTGCGGGGCCCGACGGGCGCGACGGGGAGGACCGGCGTGCCGGCCGTCCCGCTCGTCGTCCGCTCGCTCATCGCACCCCCTGCTCGGCCGTCGCGGGTCAGACCGTCAGGACGATCTTGCCGAACTGCGTGCCCGCGGCGAGCCGCCGCAGTGCGTCGCCTGCCTGCGTGAGCGGGTAGGTGGTGTCGACGAGCGGGCGCACCCCGGTCCGGGCGAGGAACGCGAGCAGGTGCTGCAGGTCGTCGCGCGAGCCCATGGTGACGCCCGCGACGGTGATCTCCTGGAAGAACAGGCGGGTGAGCTCGGCGGCGGTGGGGTCGCCCGAGGTGGCGCCGGCGACGACGACCGTGCCGCCGGGTCGCACGGAGCGCATGGTGTGCGACCAGGTGGCGCGTCCGACGGTCTCGAGGACCAGGTCGGCGCGCGGGACGCGGGCCCCGGTCTCGACGGCGGCGGCCGCGCCGAGCTCGAGGGCGCGGCGGCGTCGCTCGTCGGACCGGCTGGTGACGACGACCTCGAGGCCGGCCGCGGCGCCGAGGAGGATCGCGGCGGTGGCGACACCCCCGCCGGCACCCTGGACGAGCACGCGTTGGCCGGGTGTGGCGCGGCCGGTCGTGAACAGCATCCGGTACGCGGTGAGCCAGGCGGTCGGCAGGCACGCGGCCTCGACGAACGTCAGCTCGGCGGGCTTGTCGACGAGGTTCCACGTGGGGACGGCGACGCGCTCGGCGAGCGTGCCGGGGTACCGCTCGGACAGCAGCGAGCGCGGTTCGTCGGGCCCGACGCCGTGCCCGCTCGGCCCGCCGATGACGCCGTGCACGACGACCTCGCGTCCGTCGACGACGCCCGCGGCGTCGGTGCCGAGCACCATGGGCAGCTGGTCGGCGCGCAGCCCGACGCCGCGCAGCGACCACAGGTCGTGGTGGTTGAGCGCGGCGGCGCGGACGTCGACCACGGACCAGTGCTCGCGCGGCGCGGGTTCGGGCCGGTCGCCGACCTCGAGGCCGGAGACGGGGTCGTCGGACGAGAGCTCTCGTACGTAGGCCGCGATCACACCGTCACGTTACCGATGGGTAGCCCGGCGCACGCGCGGATCGCGGACGCGAGCCGGTCGCGGGCCGTCCGCGGGCCGGTCGGGCCGGTCAGTCGCCGGGGCGGTTCAGCGGGTCGGGGAACACCGTGAGGAGCTGGCGGCTCACCAGCCCGACGGTCCGCGCGAGCGCGTCACGCGCGGCCGCGGCGACGAACCCGAGGTCACGCAGGTGCCACAGCGTGAGCGCGTTGGCCCAGGCGGCGTCGCGCGCCTTGTCGATGGAGAAGCTCGACACGAGGTCCGCGACGGGTGACAGCTCGCCGCCCGCGGCGACGACGCGCCGGTCGAGGAACGACTGCCGCACGGGCCGCACGACCTCGGCGAGCACGTCGTTGACCCGCTCGAAGTCGGCGTGCACGCCGCGCGCCGACGGTGTGGTGCCGCGCGCCTCGCACGTCGCGACGACGGCGAGCGCGAGGTCGTGGTTGATGTGCGCGTTCATGCCGGCGAGCGCGAACTGCACGGGCCAGATCCCGCGGTGCGCGCGGCGCTCGACCAGCGGCGCCCACGCGCGGTTGACGGGGCGCCGTGCGGCGAGGTCGCGGGGCACGTCGAGGTACAGGTCGGCGAACCGGACGTCGAGGTCCTCGACGAAGGCCGGGTCGCCGAACGTCCCGTCGACGACGCGGCGCGCGACGAGCACCGTGACCTGCCGGTACACGTCGCTGAACACGCCGAGCCCGTCGCCCGCGGGCCACTGCTCGCGCTCGGCGTCCATGGCGGCGACCACGCGGCCCAGCGCGACCGAACCCGCGACGGAACCCGCGACGGCTCCCGCTGACCCCGCGACCGACCCCGCCGTCGACCCCGAGCCTGGGCTCGTCCGGGCACCGCTGTCCTGCCCCATGCCCCCACTGTGGCCGAGCGGGGCGCGCGTGCCCAGGATGACGCGCGTCAGAGCACGGGCAGCATGCGCCCCAGGTCGGGCAGCGAGTCCCCGGTCCACCGCGGCGCGAGCGCGACGGCCAGCGCGTCCACGTCGTAGGGCTCGCGTCCGGACGCGAGCCGCACCCACCGGCGTGCGTCGTCCACCTCGAGGTCCCAGCCGCCGCGGGCGACGACGATCGCGAGCAGCTCGTCCGCGACGAGCCGCAGCGCCCCGGGCTCCACGGGGTCGGGGCCGGCGCCCGCGCCGGGGACGCGGTGCACCGAGACGAACAGGTCGTCGGCGTGCACGACGAGCTCGATCACGCGCGAGACCGTCATCGTGGAGAGCCGGACGGGACCCCGGCGGGCCTGGACGACGGGGTCGCCGGACCGGCTGTGCGCCTCGAGCGCGGCGAACGCCGCGGCGGCGCGTGCGTCGATCCACGCGACGGGGTCGGTGGCGACCTGCGCGGCGAGCGCGCGCGTGGTCTCGGCGATGTCCGCCGCGCGGCCCGCGTACGTGCCGAGATACTCGGCGAGCGTGAGGGGCACGGTCCCGGGGGGCAGCGGCGTGCACGCGGCGAGCGCGTCCATGGCCCGGCCGACGTGCGCGACGAGCGCGGTGACGGTCCAGCCCTCGAGCACGGACGGTGCGTCACCCACGGAGTCGTCGACGACGTCGACGACCCAGGTGCGCAGCCGGTCCCACTGGGCGTGCAGCGCGGTGGTGGCCTCGTCGAGGGTCGCGGTCATGGCGCCATCCTGCCGTGCTCGCGCCCTGCCCGTACCCGTGCCCGTGCCCCTACTCGTGCCTGTGCCCGCGCGGGTGACCGTGCCGGCTCGCGGCGGGTCCCCGCTCAGGGCCGGCTGCGGACCCGCTCGGTCAGGAAGTCCGCGACGAGCGCGCCGACCTGGTCCTCCTCGATGAGGAACCCGTCGTGCCCGAAGTCGGAGTGCACGACGCGCACGGGACCCGCGCCGGGCACGTGCGCGGCGATCCGCTCGGACTGCGCCACGGGGAACAGCCGGTCGGTGTCGACGGCGACGACGAGCCCGCGCGCGGTGATCTGCGACAGCGCGTTGTCGACGCCGCCGCGGTCGCGGCCGAGGTCGTGCGTGAGCATGGTGCGTGTGAGGGTGACGTAGGTGTTCGCGTCGAACCGGCGCGCGAGCTTGTCGCCGTGGTGCTCGAGGTAGGACTGCACGGCGAACCGGCCGCCCTCGAGCGGGTCCTCGGCGCCCTGCGGGATCCGGCCGAACCGCTCGTCGAGCTCGTACGCGGACCGGTAGCTCTGGTGCGCGATCTGGCGTGCGAGCCCCAGCCCGCGGTGGGGGCCGTCGCCGGGCGCGGCGTCGTAGTAGTCGCCGCCGCGGAACGCGGGGTCCTGCTGGATCGCGACGAGCTGGGTGTGGAAGTTGGCGATCTGGTCCCCGCAGGTCGCGGCGGTGGTCGCGATCGCCGCGAACGCCTCGACCCGCTCGGGCTCGGACGCGGCCCACTCGAGCACGCGCTGCCCGCCCATCGAGGCGCCGATGACGAGCGCCCACCGCCGGATGCCGAGCAGGTCGGCGAGCCGCACCTCGGCGGCGACCTGGTCGCGCACGGACAGCACGGGGAACCGCGAGCCCCAGGGGCGCCCGTCGGGCGCGGGTGACGCGGGACCGGTCGACCCCTGGCACCCGCCGAGGACGTTGGGGGCGACGACGAACCAGCGGTCGGTGTCGATCGGTGCGCCGGGCCCGACCATCGACTGCCACCAGCCGGGGGTGGGGTGGCCCTCGGCCGCGTCGCCGGTCACGTGCGAGTCGCCGGTGAGGGCGTGCAGCACGAGGACCGCGTTGGACCCGTCCTCGGCGAGCGTGCCCCACGTCTCGTACGCGAGGCGGACGGCGGGCAGGCGACCGCCGGACTCGAGCGCGAACGGCCCGAGGTCCGCGAGCTGCCGACGCCCGAGCGGGTCGCCGTCCTGCCAGGCGGCGGACGCGGGCACCGGCGGGCGCTGCGCGACCGGGACGCGGCTCGTCCCTGTGCGGGCGTGGGCGCCGCCGGCCGGTGGGCTCGTGGCGGGCACCGTCGCGTTCTCGTCGGACACGGTCAGCCAATCTACGGAAGGGGGAGGGACGCCGCCCGTCGTCCCGTCCTGCGGGACGACGAAGGCGGGACGACGAAGGCGGGGCGACGACGGCGGGGCGACGACGGCGGGGCGACGACGGCGGGACGGGGTGCGGGCCGGGTGGGCGGTCGGGGGTGGCGCCCACCCGGCCCGGCGGTCAGGCGCCCTTGGCGGCGCGGAAGCCGGCCTCGAGGTCGGCGAGGATGTCGTCGACGTGCTCGATGCCGACCGCGAGGCGCACGAGCCCCGGCGTGACGCCGGACAGCTCCTGCTCCTGCGGGGTCAGCTGGCTGTGCGTGGTCGACGCGGGGTGGATGACGAGCGAGCGCACGTCACCGATGTTGGCGACGTTCGAGTGCAGCTCGAGGGCCGAGACGAACGCCTGGCCGGCCGCGGAGCCGCCCTCGATCTCGAACGCGAGGACCGCGCCACCGCCGCGCGGCGCGTACTTGACCTGGTTGGCGTGCCACGGGCTCGACTCGAGGCCCGAGTAGTGCACGCGCTGCACGTCGTCGCGCGCCTCGAGCCACTGCGCGACCTTCGTGGCGTTCTCGACGTGCCGCTCGACGCGCAGGGACAGCGTCTCGATGCCCTGGGAGATGAGGAACGCGTTGAACGGGGAGATCGCGGAGCCCAGGTCGCGCAGGAGCTGGATGCGCGCCTTGAGGATGTACGACAGGTTCGCGCCGAACGCCGAGCCGACGCCGAGCGCCTCGGCGATCTTGAGGCCGTGGTACGAGGGGTCGGGCAGGTTGAAGCCGGGGAAGCGGTCCGGGTACTGCGCGTAGTCGAACGTGCCGCCGTCGACGATCACGCCGCCGATCGCCGAGCCGTGCCCGCCGAGGTACTTGGTCGCGGAGTGCACCACGACGTCGGCGCCCCACTTCAGCGGGTTGATGAGGTACGGCGTCGCGACCGTGTTGTCGACGATGAGCGGCACGCCGTACTCGTGCGCGACGCCGGCGACGAGTTCGATGTCGAGCACGTCGGACTTCGGGTTCGGGATGGTCTCGGCGAAGAACGCCTTGGTGTTGGGGCGGATCGCGGCGCGCCACGCCTCGGCGTCGTGCGGGTCGGTCACGAACGTCGTCTCGACGCCGAGCTTGGGCAGCGTGTAGTGCAGCAGGTTGTACGTGCCGCCGTAGAGCGACGGGCTCGCGACGACGTGGTCGCCGGCCTCGGCGACGTTGAGGATCGCGAACGTCTCGGCGGCCTGGCCGGACGCGACGAGCAGCGCGCCGACGCCGCCCTCGAGCGACGCGATGCGGTTCTCGACGACCTCCTGCGTGGGGTTGCCGATGCGCGTGTAGATCGGGCCCAGGTCCTGCAGCGCGAACCGCGCGGCGGCGACGCCGGCGTCGGGGAAGACGTAGGACGTGGTCTGGTAGATCGGCAGGGCGCGCGCGCCCGTCGTCGGGTCGGGGACCTGGCCCGCGTGGATCTGGCGGGTCTCGAAGTTCCAGTTCTCGTTGCTCACTGCTGGCTCCTTGTGGCGGGGTGGGTCCGCGGGGAGCTCGGCAGCCGACGTCCGACCCGCGGGGAGAGGGGAGGGGCGCACGGTCGAGACGGGCTGGTGCGGGGCGTCGTCGGGCCGGACGGGGTCCGGGCGGCGAGCTGCCCGCAGGCATGCCGAACGTGCGCTGGTCAGCGACACATTCGACGAAGCATGGGGCCGAGGCTACGGGCTGCGTCCGCGCCGTGGAACGGGCGTCTTGCTTACTGAGATAGGTGTCTCATTCGCGGCGGCGCAGCACCCTTGGACCAGGACCTTCGTCTCAGATGGTGGACGGGTTGCGTCGCATGTGTCGGGTTCGTCCCGGATGTGACTGCTGTGAAAGGAGTGACTCTTGTGACGGGAGTTCACTTCTGTGGCACGCGTGGGTACCGTCCGAGAACGGGTACCGCCGCTGGTGGGTCCGGCAGGGACATCGGCACGACGAAGGGCACGCACGAGGTGGAGCGACGAGGACGACGAGCGCGCGGCGCAGGCGCGCTCACGGTCGCGACGATCGCGGCGCTGCTCGTCGGCGCGCCCGGCGCCGTCGCCGACCCCACGGGCCCGAGCGACCAGGACGTGCGCGACGCGCGCGCCGCGGTCGGCCGCGCCGAGCAGTCCGTCGCCGAGATCGAGGTCCGGCTCGCGCAGCTGTCCGCCGAGGCGGACACCGCGACCCTCCAGGTCCAGCAGGCCGGCGAGGCGTACACGCAGGCGATGAGCGACGCGCAGGCGGCGCAGGCCGGTGCCGACGCGGCCCGGACGCGCGCCGACCAGGCCGCCGCGGACGCCGAGCAGGCGCGCCGCGAGCTGCTCGCGATCGCCCGGCAGGTCGCGCGGTCCGGCGGCTCCGCCGACCTCGTCGAGTCCCTGCTGTCCGCGGACGGCTTCGCCGACGTCGCTCGTCGGACCTCCGCGATGGACCAGATCACCCGCAAGGCCGACTCGGCCGTGCAGGGCTACCAGGCGGCGAAGCTCGTCTCGAGCACCCTCGCCGGCACGGCGGACGACGCGGCCGCCACAGCGGCGCGCGCGCAGGACGACGCGCAGGCCGCGCTCGACCACGCGCAGGACCTCGCCGACGACGCGGACGCCGCACAGGCCGCCGCCCAGACCGAGCGCGAGGCGCTGCTCGGCCAGCTCGCCGCCGCACGCAGCACGAGCGTCGAGGTCGAGCGCGAGCGGCAGGAGGCCATCGAGGCCGAGCGTCGCGCACGCGAGGAGGAGGAGGCTCGTCGCCGCCGCGAGGAGCAGCAGGACCCGACGCCCGTCGAGACGACCGACCCCGAGCCGATCCGCACGCAGGACCCCGCGCCGGACCCCGCGCCGACGCGCGACCCGGAGCCGACGAGGCCCGACCCGACGACGCCCGCCCCGCGCCCCACGACGCCGGCCCCGCGGCCGACCACCCCGGCACCGCGCCCCACGACCCCGGCGCCGGCCCCGACCACCCCGGCCCCGCGTCCCACGACGCCGGCCCCGGCGCCCACCCCGACCGACCGGTACGGCCTCGGCACCGGCGTCTCGCGCGGCTCGTCGTCGCAGGGCCAGAAGGCCGTCTCGATCGCGAAGACCCGCCTGGGCGCGCCCTACGTGTGGGGCGGCACGGGCCCGGGCTACGACTGCTCCGGGCTGACCATGACCTCGTGGAGCGGCGCGGGTGTCGGGCTCAACCGGACGTCACGCGACCAGTACAAGCAGGTCCTCAAGATCCGCTACGCCGACATGCGCCCCGGTGACCTCGTGTTCTGGGGCACCAACCCGAACAGCCCCGACTCGATCTACCACGTCGCGATGTACATCGGCGGCGGGCAGATCATCGAGGCGCCGCGGCCGGGCGTGGCCGTGCGCATCACGTCGATGCGGTACGCCGGCTCGATGCCCTACGCCGGCCGCCCGTGACCTGACCTGAGGACCGACGACGAAGGCCCGGACTCCCCGCGGGGGTCCGGGCCTTCGTCGTGACCGGCCAGTGCCGGCTGAGCGCCGGCTCAGCGACTCGCTCAGTGCTGGTCGTAGCCCGAGTCGATCGCACGCTGGCGCGAGCGCTGGATCTCCGCCTCGGCCTCCGCGCGGCCCACCCAGTGCGCGCCCTCGACGGACTTGCCGGGCTCGAGGTCCTTGTAGACCTCGAAGAAGTGCTGGATCTCCAGGCGGTGGAAGTCGGAGACGTCGTCGATGTCCTGCCGCCACGCGGCGCGCTGGTCGCCCGTGGGCACGCACAGCACCTTGTCGTCGCCGCCGGCCTCGTCGCGCATGCGGAACATGCCGAGCGCGCGGCACCGGATCAGGCAGCCGGGGAACGTGGGCTCCTCGAGCAGGACGAGGGCGTCCAGCGGGTCGCCGTCCTCACCCAGGGTGCCCTCGATGAAGCCGTAGTCGTCCGGGTAGCGCGTCGAGGTGAAGAGCATGCGGTCGAGCCGGATCCGCCCCGTCGCGTGATCCACCTCGTACTTGTTGCGCTGACCCTTGGGGATCTCGATCGTGACGTCGAACTCCACAGCTCTCCTGTCGGCTCGCGGCGCCGGCGCACCACCGGTGGGAGGTGCGCGCGCACGCGGCGTGGTTCGGTGACCGGCGTGCCGCGGGTTCGGGCGCACCGAGTTGTCCGTCATAGTCTGACGCACCGGTGGGCCGATCGTCCCATCGCACTTCTTCGAGGCCCCTGAGCGGAGCGTGACGATGGCCACAGGCGCGCGAGTCGTCGGCACGACGATGCTCGTCCTGGTGCTCGGCGTCGGGGGCTACGTGGCGGCCGACGCGTACGACGTCGCGCCCGGGTTCGTGACGCTCGACCCGGTCCCGCCGGACCCCGCGCCGTTCCCGACGGCGCCCGCCGCCGTCGCGCCGCCCGAGGTCGAGCCCGCCCTAGGGCCGGTGGCCGCGGACGCGCCCGTGCCGGCGTCCGCGCCCGTGGAGGCGCTCGTCGCGGACCTGGTCGCCGACGAGCGCCTGGGCGAGGGCAGCGCCGTCGGGGTGGTCGTCGCGGACGAGCTCACGGGGCAGGTCGTCGCGCAGCACGGCGCGGACGTCGCGCGGGAGCCGGCGTCCACCGCGAAGCTCGTCACGGCCGTCGCGGCGCTCGGCACGCTGGACCCGGCGAGCACGTTCACGACGAGCGTCGTGCGCGGCCCCGGCAACCAGGTGGTGCTCGTCGGCGGCGGCGACATGATGCTCGCGCCCGACGAGGGCGACGCGTCCGCCGTCAACGGGCGCGCGGGCCTGGGTGACCTGGCGCGCGCCGCGGCCAAGCAGCTCAGGCTCGTCGGGCTGACCGAGGTCACGCTGCGCGTCGACGACACCCTGTACTCCGGCCCGCGCACCAGCCCCGGCTGGGACGAGGACGACCTCAACCTCGGCTACGTCGCGCCCGTCGCGCCGCTCGCGGTGCGGATCGCGGCGACCAAGGAGGGCGTGGAGTACCCGCCGCGCTCGTCGGACCCCGCGCTGTCCGCCGCGCAGGTGTTCGCGGCCCGGCTCGCGGAGGCCGGCGTGACGGTCACCGGGACGGTCGCACGCGGCGGTGCGCCCTCGGGCGCGACCGTCCTGGCGACCGTGAGCTCGGCCCCGCTGCAGGACGTCGTGCACTTCTTCCTCGAGTCGTCGGACAACACGATCACCGAGGTCGTCTCGCGCGCGGTCGCGCTCGACCAGGGCCTGCCCGCGAGCTTCGACGGCGGCACGCAGGCCGTGCTGCGGGCGGTCACCCGGCTCGGTGCCGACACCACGGACGCGGCGCTCGCGGACGCGTCCGGGCTCGCCGAGGGCTCGCGCCTCACGCCGACGACGCTGCTCGACCTGGTCCAGCTCGTGGCCGATCCCGCGCACCCGGAGCTGCGCTCGATCGCCGCCGGGATGCCGATCGGTGGTCTCACGGGCACGCTGCACGACCGCTACCTCACGTCCGACGCGCGCGGGCTGGTGCGCGCCAAGACCGGCAGCCTCGCGGGCGTCAAGGGTCTGGCGGGCACCGTCCTCACCGCGCAGGGCCGCCAGCTCACGTTCGTCGTGCTGGTCCGGCACGCCAAGGAGACCGGGCCGTGGGGTCCGCGCCAGGCGATCGACGCGTTCGTCACCGCGCTGCACGGGTGCGGCTGCCAGGGCTGACCGGGCCGGTCGTACGCGTGGTCCCGCGGGTTACGGTGAGCCGCATGAGCGCCACGCGCACGACGACGAGCGCCCCCGGCCCCGTCGACTGGGACGCCGCCGCCCGCCTCGCCGCGCGCGCCGTGCGGCCGGGCCCGCGCGCGCCGCGTGCCGAGCTCGAGGACCTCGTCGCGGGGCTGCGGGCCGCGGCCGGGCCCGCGGCCGAGCACGCCGCACGCGTCACCCGGCTCGAGGCGGCCGACGGCCGACCCGCGGCGGACGTCTCGCGCGTGCTCGTCGTCGACCGTGCCGGTTGGGCGCGCGCGAACGTGCGGATGTTCGAGGTCATGGCGACGCCCCTCGTCGACGCGCTCGCGCGCCCCGACGGGTCGGGCGCGCGCGGCTCCTCGGCCGTCGGGCGGCTCGGGGGTGCCGCCCAGGTCGGCGCCGTGCTCGGCGTGCTGGCCGGCAAGGTGCTCGGGCAGTTCGACCCGTACACGCCACGCGCGGGTGCCCCGGCCGGCGGTCCCGGCGAGGGGCGGCTGCTGCTCGTCGCACCCAACGTGCTGCACCTCGAGCGGACGCTGCGCGTCGAGCCCGCCGACTTCCGGCTGTGGGTCGCGCTGCACGAGCAGACGCACGCGCTGCAGTTCGCCGCCGCGCCGTGGCTCGCCGACCACCTGCGGGAGCGGTCCGCCGCGCTGCTCGGCGAGGTCGCCGGGCAGGTCACGGGGCACGCGGGCGACGAGGGCCGCGAGGAGACGCTCAGCCGGATGCTCTCCGCGCTGGGCCGCGTGCTCACCGACGACGACGCGAGCATCCTGGACGTCCTGACGCCCGAGCAGCGCCAGGTCGTCGACGAGGTCGGCGCCGTCATGTCCCTGCTCGAGGGGCACGCGGACGTCGCGATGGACGCCGTCGGGCGGAGCGTCGTGCCGTCGGTCAACGAGATCCGGCGCAAGTTCGAGGCGCGGCGCGACGCGCAGTCACGCGTGCGCGGACTCGAGTCGGTGCTGCGGCGCCTGCTCGGCATGGACGCGAAGCTCGCGCAGTACCGCGACGGTGCCGTGTTCGTGCGGGCCGTCCGCTCGCGCGTCGGTGTGACCGGGTTCAACGCGGTGTTCGCGGACCCCGCGCACCTGCCGACCGCCGCGGAGATCGCCGACCCCGGCGCCTGGGTGCGCCGCGTGCACGGCTGATGCGCGCCCACGCGCGTGCTCGTCGGCGGGTGCCGCTCGTGGCCGGACGCTGACCGTGACCGGACCCGACCCGCGCGTCGCGGCCGCCCGGCGTGCCGTCCGCGCCGCGGTCGCCGACCTGCCCGACGACGCGCTCGTGCTCGTCGCGTGCTCGGGCGGTCCCGACTCGCTCGCGCTCGCGGCCGCCGCGGCGTTCGCGGTGCCCGGTGGCCGCGGGTCACGCGGGCGGTCCGACGAGGTGCGGCGGCGGGCCGGCGCTGTCGTCGTCGACCACGGGCTCGTGGCGGGCTCCGGCGACGTCGCCGCGCGCGCGGCCGAGCAGTGCCGTGCGCTCGGGCTCGACCCGGTGCTCGTCGTGCGCGTGGACGTCGCCGGGCCGGGCGGCCCCGAGGCCGCCGCGCGCGCGGCGCGGTACGCCGCCCTCGAGCGCGCTGCCGACGAGACCGGCGCCGCCGCGGTGCTGCTCGGCCACACGCTCGACGACCAGGCCGAGACCGTGCTGCTCGGCCTCGCGCGCGGGTCGGGCGCGCGGTCCCTGTCCGGGATGCCCGCCGTGCGCGGCCGGCTGCGCCGGCCGTTCCTCGCGGTCCGCCGTGCCGACACGCTCGCGGTCTGCGACGCCCTGGGCCTCGACCCGTGGCACGACCCGACCAACGCGGGCCGCTGCGGCGACCCGCTGCGCAGCCGCGTGCGCGCCACCGTGCTGCCCGTGCTCGAGCGCGAGCTCGGGCCCGGTGTCGCGGCGGCGCTCGCCCGCACCGCCACGCAGCTGCGCGAGGACGCGGAGGCGCTCGACGAGCAGGCCGCCGCGCTGCTGCACGACGCGCGCGAGCACGCTCGTCGGGACACCGCGCAGCACGCGGCCCGGGACGGCGGCGCGGGCGCCCGCCCGGGTCACGACGAGCACGCGGACGCCGTCGTGCTCGACGTCGCGACGCTCGCCGACGCCCCGCCCGCGGTGCGCCGCCGGGCCCTGCGCGCCGCGCTCGTCGCCGCGGGCGCACCCGCCGGCTCGGTGCACCGCGTGCACGTGCTCGAGCTCGACGCGCTGCTCACCCGTTGGCACGGCCAGGGCCCGCTCACGCTGCCCGGGCGCGTGGTCGCGGCCCGGCGCTGTGGCAGGCTTGTGGTCGGACCCGCCACCCGCGCGGCGCGACCCGGGACGAACCGCCCGAGCGACCCCGAGAGCCTCTGGACAGGAGCAGCTGTGGACCCTGCGGACATGGGAGACGACCTGGAGAAGGTCCTGCTCACGCAGGAGCAGCTGCACGGTCGGCTCGACGAGATCGCGGCGCAGGTCGACGCGGACTACGCGGACAAGGACCTGCTGCTCGTCGGCGTCCTCAAGGGTGCCGTGATGGTCATGGCGGACCTCGCGCGCCGGCTGCACTCGCCCGTCGCGATGGACTGGATGGCGGTGTCGTCGTACGGCTCCGGCACCAAGTCCTCCGGTGTCGTGCGGATCCTCAAGGACCTCGACACCGACCTCACGGGCAAGCACGTGCTGATCGTCGAGGACATCATCGACTCGGGCCTGACGCTGTCCTGGCTCGTGTCGAACCTGCGCAGCCGCGGCCCGGCGAGCGTGGAGATCGCGACCATGCTGCGCAAGCCGGACGCGGCGAAGGTCGAGGTCGACGTGCGGTACGTCGGCTTCGACATCCCGTCGGAGTTCGTCGTCGGGTACGGCCTCGACTACGCCGAGCGGTACCGGAACCTGCCGTTCGTCGGCACCCTGGCACCGCACGTGTACACCTCCTGAGCCGCTGCCCGTCCGCCTGCCCGTCCGCACGGCCCGCACGCACCGCCCGGCCGTCGCCGGTGCGGTCCGGGCGGTGACCGGCGGGCTGTGCCCTGCGCGAACACCGGCCGGGAACGTCAGGATCACCGTGTACGTTCGACCGACAAGCCCGCTCGAGCAGGAGGATGTGGGGCTCGGCCCCGAACGCCTATGAACGTCAAGCGCCTCGCCCGTGGTCCCGTGCTGTGGATCGTGCTGGCCGTCGTGCTGCTCTGGATCGGCGTGAGCACGCTGGCCCAGCCCAGCGTCAAGTCCATCGACACGTCCGACGGCCTCGAGCTGCTGCGCGGCGACACCGTCGAGTCCGCGAAGATCACCGACGGCGTGCAGCGCGTGCAGCTGACGCTGAAGAAGAACTTCGTCGAGGGTGACGACGACTACGGCAAGCTCGTGCAGTTCCAGTACGTCGCGCCGCAGGGCGAGACCGTCGTCGAGGCCGTGCAGTCGGCCGACCTGGACAAGGGCTTCACGTCCGAGAACCCGCAGACGTCGTGGTGGAGCAGCCTGCTGTCGCTGGTGCTGCCGTTCATCATCATCCTGGCGATCTTCTGGTTCCTCATGGCGAACATGCAGGGCGGCGGCTCGCGCGTCATGAGCTTCGGCAAGTCGCGCGCCAAGCTCGTCTCCAAGGAGTCGCCGCAGGTCACGTTCGCGGACGTCGCGGGCGTCGACGAGGCCGTCGAGGAGCTCACGGAGATCAAGGAGTTCCTCTCCGAGCCCGCCAAGTTCCAGGCCGTCGGCGCCAAGATCCCCAAGGGCGTGCTGCTGTACGGCCCGCCCGGCACCGGCAAGACGCTGCTCGCGCGCGCCGTCGCGGGCGAGGCCGGCGTGCCGTTCTACTCGATCTCCGGCTCGGACTTCGTCGAGATGTTCGTCGGCGTCGGCGCGAGCCGCGTGCGCGACCTGTTCCAGCAGGCCAAGGAGAACTCGCCCGCGATCATCTTCGTCGACGAGATCGACGCCGTCGGCCGCCACCGCGGTGCGGGCCTGGGTGGCGGGCACGACGAGCGCGAGCAGACGCTCAACCAGATGCTCGTCGAGATGGACGGCTTCGACGTCAAGACGAACGTCATCCTCATCGCCGCGACCAACCGGCCCGACATCCTCGATCCCGCGCTGCTGCGGCCCGGGCGGTTCGACCGCCAGGTCGCCGTCGAGCCGCCCGACCTCAAGGGCCGCGAGCGGATCCTGCAGGTCCACGCGCAGGGCAAGCCGATGGCCCCGGCCGTCGACCTGACCGCAGTCGCGCGGCGCACGCCGGGCTTCACCGGCGCCGACCTGGCGAACGTGCTCAACGAGGCCGCGCTGCTCACCGCGCGCAAGAACGCGCAGATCATCGACGACCACGCGCTCGACGAGGCGATCGACCGCGTCGTCGCCGGCCCGCAGAAGCGCACGCGCGTCATGAACGTCAAGGAGCAGAAGCTCACCGCATACCACGAGGGCGGCCACGCGCTCGTCGCCGCGGCGCTGCGCTACACCGACCCGGTCACCAAGGTGACGATCCTGCCGCGCGGCCGCGCCCTCGGCTACACGATGGTCATGCCCGTCGAGGACAAGTACTCCGTGACCCGCAACGAGCTGCTCGACCAGCTCGCGTACGCCATGGGTGGCCGCGTCGCCGAGGAGCTCGTGTTCCACGACCCGACGACGGGCGCGGGCAACGACATCGAGAAGGCCACCGCGACCGCACGCCGCATGGTCACGCAGTTCGGCATGTCGAGCACGCTCGGCGCCATCCGCCTCGGCCAGGACTCCGGCGAGGTCTTCCTCGGCCGCGACATGGGCCACCAGCGCGACTACTCCGAGGAGGTCGCGGGCCGGATCGACGCCGAGGTGCGGGCCCTCATCGAGCACGCGCACGACGAGGCGTGGGAGATCCTGGTCCAGTACCGCGACGTGCTCGACGCGCTCGTGCTCGAGCTGCTCGAGAAGGAGACGCTCAACGCGGCGCAGCTCGCGGAGATCTTCCGGCCGGTCGAGAAGCGCGCACCGCGCCAGGTGTGGCTGTCCAGCGACCAGCGCGCCGTCTCCGACCGCCCGCCGGTGCAGACGCCCGCCGAGGTCGCGTCGCGCAACGGGCACGCCGTCGTCCCCGAGGACGAGGCCGCCGCAGCGAACCCGGAGCGCCCGCCGACCGAGACGGTCGAGGTCCCCCCGTCCCAGACGCCCGAGCTGTCCTGATGGTCGACCCGATCACCGCGCCCGACCAGGTCGTCGGCGAGTACGACCAGGACCGCGCCGAGGCGGCCATCCGTGAGTTGCTGCTCGCGGTCGGCGAGGACCCCGAGCGCGAGGGCCTGCGCGAGACCCCCGCGCGCGTCGCGCGCGCCTACCGGGAGATCTTCGCCGGGCTCCGCATGGCCCCGCAGGACGTGCTGACCACCACGTTCGACCTCGGTCACGAGGAGATGGTGCTGGTCAAGGACATCGAGGTGTACTCCACCTGCGAGCACCACCTCGTGCCGTTCCACGGCATCGCGCACGTCGGGTACATCCCGGGCGAGGACGGGCGGATCACCGGCCTGTCGAAGCTCGCGCGGCTGATCGACGTGTTCGCGCGGCGTCCGCAGGTCCAGGAGCGCCTGACCTCGCAGGTCGCCGACGCGCTCGTCGAGCAGCTCAAGCCGCGCGGCGTCATCGTCGTCGTCGAGTGCGAGCACCTGTGCATGTCGATGCGCGGGGTGCGCAAGCCCGGCTCGCGGACCGTCACGTCCGCCGTGCGCGGGCAGATGCGCGACGCCGCGACCCGGGCCGAGGCGATGAGCCTCATCCACGCGCGCTGACATGCGCGTCCGCCGGGCGCTCGCGCGCCTCTACTGGGCCCTGAGCCGGTGGCGTCTGTCCACGCAGCGGCTGCCGCGGGACGGCGCGGGCGTGATCATCGGCGCCCCGCACACGTCGAACTGGGACTTCGTGCTGATGCTCGCGATCGCGTGGGAGCAGGGGCTCGGGTTCCGTTGGCTCGGCAAGCACACGTTGTTCCGCGGGCTCGCCGGACCGCTCATGCGCTCGATCGGCGGCATCCCCGTCGACCGGCGGAACCCGGCCGGGCTCGTCGAGGAGCTCCTCGCGCGCGTGCGCGCCGGCGAGCGGTTCTACCTGGTCGTGACGCCCGAGGGGTCCCGCAGCGGCTCCGGCTGGAAGTCGGGGTTCTACCGCATCGCGCGGGACGCCGACTGGCCCGTGACGCTCGGGTACGTCGACCGGCCCACCATGACCTCCGGGCTCGGCCCGACGATCCGGCTGACGGGGGACGTCCGCGCCGACATGGACGTGGTGCGCGCGTTCTACGCCGACAAGTCGGGCCTGCGCCCGTCCCGGCGCACCGAGCCGCGCCTGCGCGCGGAGGACGGGCAGGAGTCCGTATGAGGTTCCTGCGCTCGCGCGCGGTGCTCATGACCGTGTCGATCGTCGCGGCCGTCGCCCTCGTCGCCACCCTGGCCGTGGGGCTGCTCGTCTGACGTCCGTCGCCCTCGTCGCGACCCTGGCCGCCGGGCCCCTCGTCTGACGTCCGACCCCGCGGGGCCGCTCTCGTCGTCGTGCCCGCGGGCGGTGTCCCGGCGCGGTGCCCGCGCGGGGTGGCCGTTCGCGGCGGCCGTCCATCCTGAGGGCTCTGCTGGCGCGCCGGAACCGGTACCGGCCGGTAATCCCCCGAAGTGATGGGAGAAGCTCGTCGCGACGCCGCGGCCGCTGACGGACGAGCTCACGACGATCAAGGGGAAGCCGTTCGGCCTCCTGCGCAAGGCGGTCAAGACGTGGGAGCACGAGATGGCGAACGCGCCGCTCGTGTTCGCGGCCGTCGTGCAGGCGAACAGCGCGCTGTTCGACCCCGCGGAGGCGACGTGGGCGCCGGCCGTCCTGCTCTACACGACCGACCCCGCACACATCCGCGACGGCGAGTGGCTGCGCCAGGTCGCGGACCGCTGCGCCGCGCTGCGCGAGCGCCGCACCGGCGACCGCCGCGAGGACGGCCTCGGCTTCCTCCTGAACGAGGAGGAGAGCACGTTCGACATCGAGGTCCCCCCCACGCTCACGGGTGGCGTGACGGCGAAGATCCTCACGACGTACCTCTCGCCCGGCACCCTTCCCGGCGGTGCGATCCCGGCGCACCGGATCCTCGCCGGCCTCGCCTGGGAGAAGGAGCTCGTCCTGCTCCCCAAGACGTACTACTGACCGCTCGGGACGGCGTGCCGGGTGCTGGTCTGCACCCGGCACGCCGACGACCCTCGCGGTCGCGCTCAGGTGGTGCCCTCGTAGAGCCCGATGACGTTGCCGTCCGGGTCCCGGAAGAAGGCCCACCAGCTCGTCTCGGTGATGGGCTGCTTCCCCTGCACGACCGTCCCGCCGAGCTCGACCGCCTTGGCCAGCGCCTCGTCGATCGAGTCCACCTCCACGTAGCTGCGCGGCTGCGTGAAGGACTCGTCGCGCGGCGCGAGGCCGCCGCCGCTGATCTTGTTGGGCGCCTGCCACATCGGGTACCCCTCGAAGCCGGGCACCTCCGCGATCTGCCAGCCGAACAGCTCCCCGTAGAACTTCGCCCCGGCGGCGAGGTCGCTCACCGGGATGTCGATGTGCGTGATGTCTCCGTGTGGCATGTCGGTTCCTCCGTCAGGCCGGGAGTGGTCCCTCCCGAACCGCACCAATCGGACCCTGACCACGCTAGGCCTCCCCACCGACACGCCCCACCCGAGCGCGCGCCCGCGCGGCCCCGCGGCACTGCCGAGGGAGGGATCTCGCGCGGTGTCCGCTGAGAGCGTGAGATGGCGGGGTCGGGGGGAGCGGCCGGGGTCCTAGGCTCGGGGCGTGACCGTCAGGGGACCCGCAGGCCTGCCCGCGGAGCTGAGCCGCGCCGACCGCTGCCTGGTCATGGGCGTCGTCAACGTGACGCCGGACTCGTTCTCCGACGGCGGCCGGTGGTTCACGCCCGCCGCCGCCGTCGCGCACGGGCTCACGCTGCTCGAGCAGGGGGCGGACCTGCTCGACGTGGGCGGCGAGTCCACGCGTCCGGGCGCGCGTCGCGTGCCCGTCGACGAGGAGCGCGAACGCGTGCTGCCGGTGATCCGCGAGCTCGTACGCCGCGGCGCGACGGTGAGCGTCGACACGACGCGCGCGCAGGTGGCGCGCGAGGCGGTCGAGGCGGGCGCGCTCGTCGTGAACGACGTCTCGGGCGGTCTGGCCGACGACGCGATGTACGAGGCGGTCGCCGCGACGGACGCGGTGTACGTCGCGATGCACTGGCGCGGCCACGCGGACGTGATGGACGGCATGGACCGGTACGACGACGTGGTGGACGACGTGCGACGCGAGCTCGCGCAGCGGGTCGCGGCACTGCGGGCCGCGGGCGTGCGCGACGAGCAGGTGGTGCTCGACCCGGGCCTCGGGTTCGCGAAGTCGGGGGCGAGCAACTGGCCGCTGCTGGCGCGGCTGCCGGAGCTCGTCGCGGACGGCTTCCCGGTGCTCGTCGGCGCGAGCCGCAAACGGTTCCTCGGGCACCTGCTCGCCGCGCCGGACGGCACCCCCGCGCCGCCGCTGCGGCGCGACCACGCGACGGCGGCGATCTCGGCGCTCGCCGCGGCGGCGGGGGCGTGGTGCGTGCGGGTGCACGAGGTCGCGGCCTCGGTGGACGCCGTGCGTGTCGCCGCGGCATGGCAGGGTGTGGCGAGCGACGAGCGCCACGACGACGAGCGCCACGACGAGCGACAGGAGGACGCGTGAGCGACGTGACCGACGGCCAGGGTCACCGCCTGGACCAGATCCGCCTCGTCGGGGTGAGCGCGACGGGCTACCACGGCGTGTTCGAGCACGAGCGCCGCGAGGGGCAGACGTTCGTCGTCGACGTGGTCGTGCACCTGGACACGCGGCGGGCCGCGGCGCGCGACGACCTGGAGCACACGCTCGACTACGGCGCGCTCGCGCAGCAGGTGGTCGCGGTGATCGAGGGGCCGCCCGCCGACCTCATCGAGACGGTCGCGGAGCGCATCGCGGCGACGGTGCTCGCAGACGGCTCGGTCGCGGCGGTCGACGTCGCGGTGCACAAGCCGCAGGCGCCCATCCCGGTGCCCTTCGGGGACGTGGTCGTCGCGATCCGCCGGGACCGCGGCAAGCTGCCCGCGGCCGAGCCGTACCGCGCGGAGCCCCGCGCGGAGCCGGCCACGCGCGCGCTCACGCACACCGCGGCCCTCCCGGTCGCACCTGCCCCGCAGGCGCCCGCGCCCCACGCGGGTCCCGAGGCGCCCGTGGCCGGGCCGCCGGCCGCGCCCGCCACGGTCCCCGCGCCCCCGCTGGTCGCGCCCGTCGTCGAACCCGCGATCGGTGCGCTCGCGGGTCCGCTGGGCGGTGCGGCGGTCGCGCCGCCGCTCGTCCCGCTGCCCAAGCCGGGCGACCTCGTCGTCGGCGGTCCGCTCGGCGGTGGCGCGACGCTGCGCCCGGCGGACGAGACGTCGATCGTCGCGTCCGGCCCGCCGACGACGTCGAACCCCGCGGTGGCGCCCGCCCCCGCGCCCGCACCGTCTGCCGCCCCCGGACCGCCGGCGCCGGCCGACGCGACCCAGGTCATGCCGCCGCTCTCGCTCGCGGAGCTCGACGCGGCCGCCCAGCGCGACCAGGCCGCGTACGGTGACGCGTACCGCGAGCCCGTGGTGGTGGGCCGTCCCGACGAGGCACCGGCTCGCGACGACGAGGTGGTGCCGGGCGAGCTGGTCTCGGACCGGCTCGACGAGACGCCGGCGGCGCCCGTCGAGGCGGTCCTCGCGCTCGGGGCGAACCTCGGCAACGCGCAGGAGACCCTGCGCCAGGCGGTCGGGGACCTCGACCGCACGCCGGGCATCGACGTGCTCGACGTGTCCCCGCTGGCCCGGACGGCCGCGGTCGGGGGACCGGAGCAGCCGGACTTCCTCAACGCGGTCGTGCTCGTGCGCACGCTGCTCTCGCCGCGGGACCTGCTGCACGCGGTGCAGGCGGTCGAGCACGCGCACGGGCGCGAGCGGCTCGAGCACTGGGGTCCGCGCACGCTGGACGTGGACGTGATCGTCTACGGCTCGGTGCTGGCGGTGACCGACGACCTCGAGCTGCCGCACCCGCGCGCGCACGAGCGTGCGTTCGTGCTGCAGCCGTGGGCGCAGGTCGACCCCGACGCCGTGCTCCCGGGCCTCGGCGGTGGCCCCGTCGCCGCGCTCGCGGCGACGGCGCCGGACCGTGAGGGCGTGCGCTGGCTCGCGCTCGACTGGCTGACGGCCCCGGTGCCGGCGGCGCAGTGGGACGTCGACGAGGACGGGTCGGGGCAGCCCGGTCCGGGCGCGTGATGCGTCGCACGCGTTGGCAGACGCTCGTCCTCGTCGCGGTCGGGGTCGCGGCGCTGACGTGGCTGGGGTGGCGGGTCGTCGCGGGTCGGGGCGGGCTGCCGCCGCAGGTCCCGTGGCTCGTCGCGGCGGTCGAGGTGCTGATCGCGGCCGTGGTGTTCTCGATGGGCTGGGCGGTGCGGCAGTTCCTGCGGGGCAGGCGGCCGGCGCTGGACCCGATCCGGGCGGCGCGCACCGCGGTGCTCGCGAAGGCGTCCTGCTACACCGGTGCCCTGCTCAGCGGCTGGTACGGCGGGCAGACGATCGCGCTGGTCACCGACCTGGCGACGCACGGCAACGGCGGGCGTGCCGTCGCGGCGGGGGCCGCGACGGCGGGTGCGGTCGTCCTCGCGGCGGTCGGCCTCGTCGTCGAGTGGTTCTGCGCGGTCCCGCCCCCGAGGACGACGAGAAGGTCGAGGCGCCGCACCCCACCGCGGGCTGAGGCGGGAGGCCCGGACCGCACGCACGACGATGGGAGGATGACGGACGTGACCACGCCACCGGCCGAGCGACCGACCGACCAGCCCGCACCGCACCCGAGCGACCGCACGGCCGATCTCCCGAGCGACCACCCGACCGGTCCGACCACGGACCGTCCGACGGGCGCGAGCCTGCCGTTCGAGCCCGAGGGCGTGACCTGGACCCCGGTGTCGGGGCGCCTCGCCACGGCCCGCCTCACGGCGCTCGCGCTGTGGCTCGGGCCGGTGCTGGCGCTGCTCGTCGTGCTCGCGCTGGCAACGGGCGCGTCGTGGCTGTGGGTCCCGGCCGCCGTCGTCGCCGCGCTCGGGCTGTGGGGGGCGCTGCTGGTACCGCGTCAGGTGCGCGCGCTGGGGTACGCCGAGCGCGCCGACGACCTGCTCGTGCGGCGCGGCATCATGTTCCGCCAGCTCGTCGTCGTGCCGTACGGGCGGATGCAGTACGTGGACGTGAGCGCGGGGCCGTTCGCGCGCCGGTTCGGCATCGCGTCCGTGCAGCTGCACACCGCGTCGCCCGCCACGACGGCGTCGATCGACGGCCTGCCGCCCGCCGAGGCGGCGCGCCTGCGCGACCGGCTCGCGTCGCGCGGTGAGGCACGGCTGGCGGGGCTGTGAGCGACGACGACCGCGTGCCCGCACAGGCGTGGCGCCGCGTCCACCCCGTGACGCCCGCGCTCAAGGGCTGGAAGACGCTCGTGGCGGTCGTCGCGATCGTCGGGTACCAGGCGGCGGACGACGTGCGCTCGGCGGCGGACCTGCTGGGTGGCCGCGGCTGGCTCATCGCGCTGGGCGTCGTGGTGCTGGTCGCGCTGGTCGGCTGGGGCTACGCGGCGCTCGCGTGGCGGCACATGCGGTTCGCGGTGACGGACGAGGCGGTGCACCTGCACTCCGGCGTGCTGTTCCGCACCCAGCGGCAGGCGCGGCTGGACCGGTTGCAGGCCGTGGACGTGGTGCAGCCGCTGCTCGCGCGGCTGCTGGGTCTCGCGGAGCTGCGGCTCGAGGTCGCGGGCGGCAGCGGCTCGGCCGTGCAGCTGGCGTACCTGCGGGAGCCGGACGCCCAGCGCCTGCGCTCGGAGCTGCTCGCGCTCGCCGCGGGCCTGCGTCGACCGTCCGCGGCGGGTGCACCGGGCTCGGCGGCACCCGGCACGGCCGGGCCCGGCATCGCGGTGCCCGCCGTGGCGGGGTCCGGCACGACGACGATCCCGGGTGCCCCGGTCGATGCCGCACCGCACGCGGGCGAGGTCCCGGCTCCCGCGGCGTTCGAGGAGGCGCCCGAGCAGGAGGTGTACGCGCTGCCGATGCCGCGGCTGATCGGCGCCTCGGTGCGGTCGGGCACCGTCGTCGGCCTCGTGCTGCTGGTGGTCGGCGGGGTGGTCGCGGCGGTCGTGGCGCGTGACGTGAGCCCGCTCGCGGTGCTGCTGCCCGCGTTCCTGGGCTTCGGCGGCACGCTGTGGGGCCGGGTCAACGGGGGTGCGAGCTTCCGCGCCGCGCTGTCGCCCGACGGGATCCGCCTGCGGCACGGGCTCACCGAGCAGCGCGCGCAGACCGTCCCGCCGGGGCGCGTGCAAGCGGTGCGCCTGTTGCAGCCGGTGCTGTGGCGCGGGCCGGACTGGTGGCGCGTCGAGATCAACGTCGCGGGCTACTCGCAGGGTCAGGAGGCGAGCCGCGCGACCGTGCTGCACCCGGTCGCGACGCGGGACGAGGCCGCGACCGCGCTGTGGCTCGTGCTCCCCGACCTGGGGGTCGAGGACCCGCGCGCGCTCGTCGAGGCGGCGCTGTCCGGTCGTGACGAGGACGGCGGCTTCACGCCGGCGCCGCGCGCGGCCCGCTGGGTGGACCCGATCGGGTGGCGTCGGCACGGGGTGCGCGTGACGCGCACGGCGCTGCTCGCCCGCTCGGGCCGGGTGGTCCGGCAGGTGTCGGTCGTGCCGCACGAGCGCACGCAGTCGCTCGGGCTCGAGCAGGGGCCGGTGCAGCGCCGGCTGGGGCTGGCGAGCTTCGTCGTGCACTCGACTCCCGGACCGGTCGCGCCGCGCGTGAACCACCTGGACGGCCGCGTGGCGGCGGCGCTGCTCGACGAGCAGGCGGAACGTGCGCGCACGGCGCGCGCGGCGGCCCGCCCGGAGCAGTGGATGCGGGAGCGCGTGTGAGCGACCGCCGCCCGGGACGGCTCGGCGTCGGCGTGGTCGGTGCGGGCCGCGTGGGTGCGGTGCTCGGCAACGCGCTGCGCGGCGCCGGCCACCCGGTCGTCGGTGTCAGCGCGGTCTCGCAGGAGTCGCGCGACCGTGCGGACGCGCTGCTGCCGGGAGTGCCGGTCCTCCAGGTCCCGGAGGTGGTGCGCCGCGCGGAGCTCGTGCTGCTCGCGGTGCCCGACGACGCGCTCGCGGACCTGGTCGCCGGTCTCGCGGAGACGGGCGCGTGGCAGGTCGGGCAGATCGTCGTGCACACGTCCGGGCGGTACGGCACGCAGGTGCTGATGCCCGCGCGTGCGGCGGGTGCGATCCCGCTCGCGCTGCACCCGGCGATGACGTTCACGGGCACGTCGCTCGACCTGGCGCGGCTGGTGGGCTGCCCGTTCGCGGTCACCGCGCCTGCGGCGGTGCTGCCGATCGGGCAGGCGCTCGTCATGGAGATCGGCGGCGAGCCGACGGTGCTCGACGAGGACGCCCGGGCGCTGTACCACGCGGCGCTCGCACACGGCGCGAACCACCTCGTCGTGCTCGTCGCGCAGGCGGCGCAAGCGCTCGCGGCGGCGGGCGTCGCGGACCCGGGACGCATGCTCGCGCCGCTGCTCGAGGCGGCGCTCGACGGCGCGCTGCGCGCCGAGTCCCCGGGCGAGCTCGCGGCGCTGGGCGACGCGGCCGGGTCCCGCGCGGGGGCCATCACGGCGCTCACGGGTCCGGTGCGCCGGGGCGACGCGGGCACGGTCGCGCAGCACCTGGCGGTGCTCGACGCGTTCGCGGCGCGAGCGGGCGCCCCGGACGTCCCGGCCGCGTACCGGGCGCTCGCGCGCGCGGCCGACGCTCGTGCGCTCTCGGCGGGGCTGCTCTCGCAGGACGCCGCCGCGCGTGTGCTGGACGCGCTCGGACCGCCCTCGTCGGCCGCCGACGCCGCCGTCGAGACCGCTCCTGGTACCGGCCCTGACGCCGCCGACGACGGCCCGGTCGGCGGCGTGGCGTCTCGCACGTCACACGGTCCCGCGGTCGCGGGCATCGAACCGGATGCGGGATCGTTGCACTCGAAGCGCCCGCGTGAGGACGAGCAGCCTCCCGACGAGCACGACGACCAGCACGACGACTGACACGACGACTGACACGCCGCCCCGCTCCGCGGGGACCGCAGGAGGACCCATGACCACCGCCGCCGGCCCGACGCTCGCGCGCACCCGCGCCGAGCTCGACGCCGCCCTGGCCGCGCCGGTCGTCGCGCGCCGCGAGCGGCACGCGCGCGCGGTCGTGATGACGATGGGTGCGCTCCACGCGGGCCACCTGTCGCTGGTCCGCCACGCCAGGACGCTCGCGGACCGCGTGGTCGTGACGATCTTCGTCAACCCGTTGCAGTTCGGTGCGGGGGAGGACCTCTCGCGCTACCCGCGGGACCTGGAGGGCGACCTCGCGCTCCTGACGGGCGAGGGCCTGCTGGGCCCGGCCGACGTGGTGTTCGCGCCGACCTCCGAGGTGGTCTACCCGGACGGCGACCCGTGGGTGCGGGTGAGCGCGGGCGCGCTGGGGGAGACCCTCGAGGGTGCCGTGCGGCCGGGGCACCTCGACGGGGTGCTCACGGTCGTGCTCAAGCTGCTGCACCTCACGCGCCCGGACGTGGCGCTGTTCGGCCGCAAGGACGCGCAGCAGCTCGCGGCGGTGCGTCGCATGGTGCGGGACCTGGACGTGCCGGTGGAGGTGGTCGGCGTGCCCCTGGTGCGTGACGCGGACGGCCTGGCGCTGTCGAGCCGCAACGCGTACCTGACGGCCGACGAGCGGGCACGCGCGCTGGCGCTGCCGCGTGCGCTGCGCGCGGGCGAGCAGGCCGCGGCGGGTGGCGCGGCGGCGGGGGAGGTGCTCGCGGCGACGCGGGACGTGCTCACGGACGCGGGGCTCGACGCGGTCGACTACGTGGTGCTGGTCGACCCGGACGACTTCACGCCGGTGGCCGACGACCGGGCGGGCGAGGCGGTCCTCGCGCTCGCGGCGCGGCTCGGGACCACACGGCTCATCGACAACACGGCCGTGCTGCTCGGCCGGACGGGAGGCGACGCATGAGCTCGCTGATGCGCACGATGATGACGGGCAAGATCCACCGTGCGACGGTGACGCAGGCGGACCTGCACTACGTCGGGTCGGTGACGGTGGACGCGGACCTGCTCGCGGCGGCGGACCTGCTGCCCGGTCAGCAGGTCGACATCGTGGACGTGACGAACGGCTCGCGCCTGACGACGTACGCGATCGCGGGTGAGGCGGGCTCGGGGCAGATCTGCATCAACGGTGCCGCGGCGCACCTGGTGCACCCGGGGGACGTGGTCATCCTCATCGCGTACGGCCTGATGTCGGACGCGGAGGCCCGCACGTACGAGCCGCACGTGGTGCTGGTCGACTCGGACAACCGGATCGTCGACCTGTCCGACGACCCCGGCCAGGTGCCCGAGGAGTGGACGGCCGCGGCGGGCCTGCAGCCGAGCGGCGTGCCGTTCGCGCAGGGCCGTGACCTGGTCGAGCACCCCAGCCCGGTGGACCGCACGGCGGCGCACACGCATGCCGGCTGCGGTGTGCAGGGACCGCACACGCACCCGGGGCGCGGCACCCCGCCCCCGGTGTCCGACGAGCAGGCGGACGACTCCGTGCCTCACGGCGCGGGCCGGTGACCCCGCAGGCGGGTGTCGCCGCGCCGCCGGTCCGGGACCTGGCGACCGCACCCTCGTCGGACGGCGGCCTGGACTCGGCGCCGCGGCTCGCGACGCGCCTGGCCGCACCGGCCGCGGGCTGGACGGTCGAGGTCGACGCGATCGTCGTCGGCTCGGGCATCGCGGGCCTGACGGCTGCGCTCGAGCTGCGCACGCGGGTGCCGCGGGTGCTGCTGGTGACGAAGGACCTGCTCGGCTCGGGCTCGACGGTGTGGGCGCAGGGCGGCATCGCGGCGGCCCTGGACCCGGAGGACTCCCCGGCGGCGCACCTGCAGGACACGCTCGTCGCAGGTGTGGGCCTGTGCGACCCGCGGGCGGTCGAGGTGCTGGTGACCGAGGGGCCGGCGCGTGTGCGCGAGCTGGTTGCGCGCGGTGCGGTGTTCGACCGGGCGCCGGACGGGCAGATCTCGCTCACGCGTGAGGGCGGGCACCACGCGGACCGGATCGCGCACGCGGGCGGTGACGCGACCGGTGCGGAGATCTCCCGGGCGCTCGTCGCGCAGATCGAGGCGGTGCGGGACGACCCGGGCATCGAGGTGATCGAGCACGCGGTCGTGCTCGACGTGCTGACGGGCCCGGCGGGGCCGGACGGTCGCCCGGGTGCGGCGTGCGGGGTGACGCTGCACGTGATCGGCGAGGGCCAGCGTGACGGTGTGGGCGCGGCGCTCGGCAAGGCGGTGGTGCTCGCCACGGGCGGCATCGGCCAGGTGTTCCGCTCGTCGACCAACCCGCCGCAGGCGACGGGTGACGGCATCGCGGCGGCGCTGCGTGCCGGCGCGGTGGTCGGGGACGTCGAGTTCGTGCAGTTCCACCCGACGGTGCTGTGGCTCGGCTCGGGCGTGAAGGGGCAGCTCACGCTCGTCTCGGAGGCGGTGCGGGGCGAGGGCGCGCTGCTGCTCGACACGGACGGCGTGCGGTTCATGCCGGACGTGCACCCGATGGCCGAGCTGGCGCCGCGGGACGTGGTGGCGCACGCGATCGTGCGTCGCATGGCGGACACCGGCACGGACCACGTGTGGCTCGACGCGCGGCACCTGGGCGGCGACTTCCTGCGTCGCCGGTTCCCGACGATCCACGAGCGGCTGCTCGAGCACGGGATCGACCTGACCACGGACCTGGTGCCCGTCGCACCTGCGCAGCACTACCACTCGGGCGGGGTGGTCACGGACCTCGTCGGGCGGACGTCGCTGCCGGGGCTGTACGTGGTGGGCGAGGCCGCCTGCACGGGCGTGCACGGCGCGAACCGGCTCGCGTCGAACTCCCTGCTCGAGGGCCTGGTGTTCGCGCACCGCGCCGCGCGGCACATCACCGACAAGGTCGCGGCGGGCGCACTGACCCGCCAGGAGCCCACGGTCCGCTCGGGGTCGGAGGCGCTCGTCGCCGCGGCGTCCCGCGCACGCGTGCAGCGCCTCGCGACCGAGGGCCCGGGTGTGCTGCGCTCGGGCGACTGCCTGCGCCGTGCGGCGAGCGGTCTGGCCGGGGTGCCCACGGACGCGCACCTGCGGCACGACGACGGCCGTGCGCTGGCCGCGCCGCAGACCGCCGAGTGGGAGACGACGAACGTGCACCAGGTCGCCTCGGTGCTCACCGCGACCGCGCTGGCGCGGCAGGAGAGCCGTGGCGGGCATGCGCGCAGCGACTTCCCCGAGCGCGACGACGAGCACTGGCGGGTGCGGCTGGAGGCGAGCCTGGACCCGGACGGGCAGCTCGTCGTGCGCCGAGCGCCCATCGACTGACGCGCCACCGGGCGCCCGACCGACGAGGACGACGATGACCGACACGACCACGGGGCCGACGGGCGTCCCGACGACGAGCGCGCGCCCCGGCGTGCTGCCCGGCGACCCTGGGCCCGACGAGGCCGCGGTCGAGCGCCTCGTCGCGACCGCGCTCGACGAGGACCTGGGTGCTGCGCCCGGCCGGGACGTCACGTCGCAGGCGACGATCGCTCCGACGACGACCGGCACCGCGGACCTCGTGGCCCGCGCGGACGGTGTCGTCGCGGGCCTCGTCGTCGTGCCCGTGGTGCTCCGGCAGGTCGCGCAGCGGCTGGGACTGAGCCCCGCGACGGTCGTCGTCCGGGTGCCCGACGGGACGCGCGTGACGCGCGGCGACGTGCTGGCCGAGCTCGCGGGCCCGGTGCAGCTCCTGCTCGTCGCGGAGCGCACGCTGCTCAACATCGCCTCACGCGCGTCGGGCGTCGCCACCCACACGCGCCGCTGGGCGGACGCGCTCGCGGGCACGGGTGCGCTCGTGCTCGACACCCGCAAGACCACGCCGGGCCTGCGCGCGCTCGAGAAGTACGCGGTGCGCTGCGGCGGCGGCACCAACAAGCGCATGGGCCTGTACGACGTCGCGATGGTCAAGGACAACCACGTCGCCGCGGCGGGCTCGGTCACCGCGGCGATCGAGGCGGTGCGCACGCGCTTCCCGGACGTCGCGATCCAGGTCGAGGCCGACACGCGTGCGCAGGCCCTGGAGGCGGTCGCGGCGGGCGCGGACTTCCTGCTGCTCGACAACATGCCCACGCCGGTCCTGGCGGACGTGGTCGCGGCGGTCCGCGCGGTCGCCCCGACGACGCAGCTCGAGGCCACCGGCAACCTCACCCTGGGCCGCGCCGCCGAGGTCGCGTCCACGGGCGTCGACTACCTCTCGGTCGGCGGGCTGACCCACTCGTCCCCGATCCTCGACCTGGCCCTCGACCTGCGCGCCGTGTAGACGCGGGGTAGCGGCTCGGCCAGTTCACGACGTCAGCTTCGCGACCTGGCACCACCACTCGTACGACGCGCCGGCCGCTGCGGCGGTGTCCGTCGTGCTGTGGTTCGCGGTCGGAGCGCGCTACGTCGTCGCCGACGGTCACGTCGCTCGCTCCGGGGAGTGAGGCCGACGCAGCGTCCCGCTATCGACCTGCGCGCCCGGCATGGACGCGCCGCCAGGTCGTGCGTTCCTCGGTGAGTCGTGCAGAGGACTGCACGACGTGGCGAGAGACGCACGACCTGGCATCAGAGTCACGACATCACGCGCACTCGTAGACGACGTTCGTCGCCTCCGGGCGCAGGTGCCACTCGCCGCCGGGGCCCTGGACGCCGTACAGCGACTGCGCGGCGAGGAACTCCTCGGTGGTGGCGAACCGGTAGCCGGCGTCGAGACCCGTCACGGTCTCGCCCGTCTTCTCGTCGATCGTGCCCGAGTGGCTCAGCTGCCAGTCGTGCACCGCGGCCGCCAGCGGGTTGCCCGCCACGGGGACGACGACGTCGCGCCCGTCGGCGGTGCGGCCGGCAGTGCGCCACGCGGTCGCGTCGTGCGAGCTCTCGACGGAGAACTGCGCGGTCGAGCACGTGCCCACGGCGGGTGCCTGCGCGTAGTCCGCCCAGTCGCCGTCGGCGACCCGCGTGCTGCGGTCCACGCCGTCGTCCCACGTGACGTCGAGGTAGTCCAGGCCCGGCACGTCGGCGTCCGCGACCGGGATCATCGAGCCGAACGGGGTGGTGACGACGTACGACGAGGACCGCAGCCCGTCGACGTCGCTGACCACGTCGCGGCGCGCCACCGTCAGCGGCCCGAACGCCGCGACCACCTCGAGGTGCTCGGGCGAGTCCGCGGCGGGCAGCGCCACCCCGCCGACGCGGTCCGCCTCGGCCCGCGTGACGTCCGTGGACAACGCCCAGCCGTCGCCGAGCGCGAGGCTCGCGGGGAGCGTGAGCGTGTCGTAGAACGTGTCGCGGTCCTCGGCGGCCTTGGAGGAGGAGAACTCCGACGCGCACGCGTCGGTCGTGCGCGCGCTCGGGCAGACGATCGCGCGGGGGCCGTCCTCGTCGATCTCGTACAGCTCGACCCGCGGCGCCCACAGCACGGAGTCGTCGGTCTGCGCGGCGGGGAACGACAGCGCGTAGATCGCCGAGGCCTCGCGGTCCCCGACGAGCGTGAGCCGGTACTCGGGGCCGTTCGCGATCTCGTCCGGGGTGAACAGCGCGTCGAGCGCGTCGGACGCGTCCATCGCCTCGTCGAACCAGCGCTCGCCCGTGCGGGGTGCGGACAGCCGGGCGAGCACGGTCGCGTCGTCGATCTCGTCGGCGCGGACCGCGGGGCCGTCGTCGGCGGCCGTCGTGGGCTCGGCGGTCGGCTCGGCCGTCGGGCTCGGCGTGCCGGTGGGGCCGGTGGTCGTGCTGCCCGTGGCGGGGTCGACGGGCGTGCTGGAGTCCGACGAGGTCAGCGTCCAGGCGCCGAGGCCGAGCACGCCGGCGCACGCGGCGGCCCCCACGGACTCGAAGGTGTGCCGCTGGATGCGCGCCCGGCGAACGGTGCCGCGCACGCGGGTCAGGGTGCGGTCGTCGATCGGGGCCGTCGCCTGCGCGATCTCGTCGCGGGCGCCGTTCAGCATCTGGTCGAGGTTCATCGTGCGCCTCCGGGGGCGATGCGCGGGGTGGGGGAGGGGCGGACGGGGACGCGCTCGTCGTCCGTCGCGGTGTGCGGGTGGGTGCCGAGGGTCTCGGCGAGCTTCGCCAGGCCGTCGGCGGTGTACCGCTTGACGGCGCCCTCGCTGAGGTTGAGCACGGACGCAGTCTCGGCGACGGACAGGTCCTCCATCTGCCGCAGCACCACGCAGGCCCGCTCGCGCGGGGCCAGCAGGGCGAGCGCGCGCACGACGTCGCGTCCCGGGCCGGGTGGTTCGACGGTGTCCGGCGGTGCGGGCTGCGCGGCGGCGCGCAGCGCGACGAGGCGCTCGCGGCGGCGTCGGCGGGCCTCGTCGACCGCGCGGGACGCGATCGCGCGGCGCACGTACGCCTCGGCCTGCTCGACGGTCGTGAACCGGGCGCGGCCGCGGAAGGTCGCGATCAGCGCCTCCTGCACGAGGTCCGGCGCCTCGCTCGTCGAGCCGGCGACGAGCGAGGCGTGGGCGACCAGGCGTGGCCAGCGCTCACGCGCCACCTGGTCGAGCAGCTGTTCCCATGGTCTCGCCACGGCGTCTCCCCTGAGGTCGTCGGGATGTCGTAGCCATAACGCTCGTGCTGGTCGCTCGCGTTGGGGCGATCTTCCCGCACCGCGCACGGACCGCGGGACGGAGGCGTCCGGTGGCCCGATTACCATGGTCTGGTGACCGAGTCCCCGTCCTCGCCCGCTGCCGACGCGCCCGCGGTCGTCCCCGACGACACGCCCGAGCAGATCCGTATCCGGCGGGAGAAGCGTGAGCGGCTGCTCGCGGAGGGCACCGCGGCGTACCCCGTGTCGGTGCCGCGCACGCACACGATCGAGCAGGTCCGCGCGGCGTACCCGGACCTCGAGGCGGGCCAGGAGACGCACGACGAGGTCGGCGTCGCGGGGCGCGTGGTGTTCCTGCGCAACACGGGCAAGCTGTGCTTCGTCACGCTGCAGGACGGCGCGGGCACGCGCCTGCAGGCGATGCTCTCGCTCGCCGAGGTGGGTGAGGAGCGGCTCGCGGCGTTCAAGACCGACGTGGACCTCGGCGACCACCTGTTCGTGCACGGTCGCGTGATCATGTCCAAGCGCGGTGAGCTCTCGGTGTTCGCGGATTCCTGGCAGATGGCCGCGAAGGCCATTCGTCCGCTGCCGAACCTGTACGAGGGTGCCGAGCTGTCCGACGAGGCGCGCGTGCGTCAGCGCTACGTCGACCTGATCGTCAACCCCAAGGCGCGCGACATGGTGCGCACACGCTCCGCGGTGGTGCGTTCGCTGCGCGACAACTTCGCGCGCCGGGGATTCCTCGAGGTCGAGACCCCGATGCTGCAGACGCGACCCGAGGGTGCTGCGGCGCGTCAGTTCGAGACGCACATGAATGCGTTCGACATCGAGCTGTTCCTGCGGATCGCGCCTGAGCTGTTCCTCAAGCGCGCCGCGGTCGGCGGCGTCGAGAAGGTCTTCGAGATCAACCGCAACTTCCGTAACGAGGGTGTCGACGCGACGCACTCGCCGGAGTTCGCCATGCTCGAGGCGTACGAGGCCTACGGCGACTACGACACGATGGCGGCGCTCACGCAGGACCTCGTGCAGACCGCGGCGCTCGAGGCGCTCGGCACGACGACGATGACGCTCGCGGACGGCACGGAGTACGAGCTCGGGGGCGACTGGACGCACCTGACGATGTACGAGTCGCTGTCGGAGGCGGTCGGCGTCGAGATCACCCACGACACCGACGACGAGACGCTGCTGGCGCTGCTGGAGAAGGCCGAGATCGACCTCGCGCCCGCACAGCGCAACCACGGCAAGCTCGTCGAGGAGCTGTGGGAGCACCACGTGGGTGCGCACCTGTACGCGCCCACGTTCGTGCGGGACTTCCCGGTCGAGACGTCCCCGCTCACGCGTGACCACCGCAGCAAGCCCGGCCTCGTCGAGAAGTGGGACCTGTACGTGCGCGGCCTCGAGCTCGCGACCGCGTACTCCGAGCTCGTCGACCCGGTGGTCCAGCGGCAGCGGTTCGAGGCACAGGCGCTGCTCGCGGCGCGCGGCGACGAGGAGGCCATGCGCATCGACGAGGACTTCCTCACCGCGATGGAGTTCGCCATGCCCCCGTCCGGTGGAATGGGAATGGGCATCGACCGCCTGCTCATCGCGATGACCGGCCAGGGAATCCGCGACACGATCCTGTTCCCGCTCACGAAGCCGCAGGCGTGATCGTGGACGGCATCGGTGGTGTGCTGACGGCGGTCATTCCGTCGGTGGGTGTCGGTCTGTTGTTCTGGTTCGCGATGCGCGCGATCGTGAACGCCGACCGCACCGAGCGCCAGGCGCTCGCGCGGATGGACGCCGAGCAGGACGCGGCGGAAGCAGCGATCACGAAGAATTCTCAGGAGAACCGCCCGAGCGTTTGACCGACAAATGCATCCGGTGTGATGCTGACGTGCGTCACCCCGCATATTCGCGCCACATCCTCCAGGAGAACACCGGATGGCTCAGAAGGTTCAGGTCCTGCTCATCGACGACGTCGACGGCGCGGCCGCCGACGAGACGGTCACGTTCGCGCTCGACGGCGTGACCTACGAGATCGACCTCACCGCGGAGCGTGCGAGCCAGCTCCGGGACTCGTTCGCGACGTGGGTCGGCCACGCGCGCAAGGTCGGCGGGCGCTCGACGAGCGGCGCGGCCCGGCCCGCGGCGCGTCGTCGCGGCTCGAACGACGCCCAGGCGATCCGCGAGTGGGCCAAGTCCCAGGGTCTCGAGGTCTCGGAGCGCGGTCGCATCAGCGCCGACGTGCGCGAGGCGTACGACAAGGCGCACTGACCCGCAGCGCGCAGCACGAAGGCCCGGTCCCGCAGCCACGGGACCGGGCCTTCGTCGTTCGTGGCCGCTCAGGCGTCCACGGGTCGGGTGGCGGTGAGGTCGCGCACCGCCGCGTACTGCTCGCGCACCCGCGGCGCGGACGCCGCGGAGTACACCTCGGCCGTGCCGGCCGCGCTCCAGGCGGGCGGCTCGTCGGCGCCCGAGAGCACCCACGCCGCCTGCCGGGCCGCACCGTCGGCGACGTACTCGCCGGGGGTGGGGACCAGCACGTCGAGCCCGAGCACGCTCGGCGCGATGCGCCGCACGGCCTCGGACTTCGCGCCGCCGCCGATGAGGAACAGCCGCTCGACAGCGACGCCCGTCGCCCGCAGCGCGTCGATGCCGTCCGCGAGCGCGCACAGCATCCCCTCGACCGCGGCGCGCGCGAGGTGCGCGGGCGTGGTGTTGGCGAGCCGCAGCCCGTGCAGGGCACCGGTCGCGTCGGGCTTGTTCGGCGTGCGCTCGCCCTCGAGGTAGGGGACGAGCACGAGGCCGTCCGCACCCGCGGGGGCCTGCAGCGCGAGCTCGGACAGGCCGGCGTGGTCGACGCCGAGCATCCGAGCGGTCGCGTCGAGCACCCGCGACGCGTTCAGGGTGCACGCGAGCGGCAGGAAGTGCCCGCTCGCGTCGGCGAAGCCGTTGACGAGGCCGGAGCCGTCCGCGGCGGCCGAGCCGGTCACGGCGGACACGACGCCCGACGTGCCGATCGACACGGCCACGTCACCCGGGCGCAGCCCGAGCGCGAGCGCCGCGGCCGCGTTGTCGCCCGCACCCGGTCCGAGGACCGGACGACGCGCGCCGACGACCGAGCGCGGACCGGCCTCGTGCGGGCCGAGCACGCGCGGCAGCACCGCGTCGTGACCCAGGCCCAGCTCGAGCAGGTCGTGCCGGTAGGCGTCGGTCGCGGGGGACCAGTAGCCGGTGCCGGACGCGTCCGAGCGGTCCGTGACGAGGTCGTCGAACGCGGGCGAACCCGGGCCGTGGCCCGCGAGCCGCCACGTCAGCCAGTCGTGCGGCAGTGCGACCGCCGCGACCCGCTGCGCGTTGTGCGGCTCGGCGTCACGCAGCCACCGCAGCTTGGTGACCGTGAGCGAGGCGACCAGCACCGAGCCGGTCGCGTCCGCCCACGCCTGCGGGCCGCCGCCCTCGGCGATCAGGTCGAGCGCGGCCTGCGCGGAGCGCGTGTCGTTCCACAGCAGCGCGTCCCGGACCACCTCGCCGGTCTCGTCGAGCGTGACCATGCCGTGCTGCTGCCCGCCCACGCTGATCGCGTCGACGTCGTCGAGGCCGCCCGCGTCCGCGATCGCGATCTGCAGGGCGTCCCACCACGCGGCGGGGGCGACCTCGGTGCCGTCGGGGTGGGACGCGCGACCGGAGCGCACGAGCGCCCCGGTCGCGGCGTCCCGGACCACGACCTTGCAGGACTGGGTCGAGGAGTCGACCCCGGCGACGAGCGCCATGCCTGTTCCGTCCTGTCCCGTGGAGAGGGTCAGCCGCGCGCGCCGAGCGCGTGCTCGAGCGCGAGCTGGTTGAGGCGGACGAAGCCGAACCCGTGCTTGGCGACGGCGTCGACGTCGAAGTCCTCGAACGCGGAGCGGTCCGCGAGGAAGTCGGCGAGCGTCTCACCCTCGTTGAGCGTCGGCTTGGCGAGCTCGAGCACGCCGGCGGCCTCGATGGCCTCCTTGACCTCGGGGTCCTCACGGAACGCGATGGCGCGCTCCTTGAGCAGGAGGTAGGTGGCCATGTTGGCGCGCGCGGACTCCCACACGCCGTCGAAGTCCTCGGTGCGCGAGGGCTTGTAGTCGAAGTGCACCGGGCCGGTGTACTTCGGGCCGCCGCCCGGGAAGCCGTTCTCGATGAGGTCGACGGTCGCGAACGCGGAGAACAGGTCGCCGTGGCCGAAGACCAGGTCCTGGTCGTACTTGATGCCGCGCTGGCCGTTGAGGTCGATGTGGAACAGCTTCTCGGCCCACAGCGCCTGCGCGAGGCCGGTGGTGTAGTTCAGGCCGGCCATCTGCTCGTGGCCCGTCTCCGGGTTGAGGCCGACGATGTCGCCGTTCTCGAGCTTGGCGATGAGGCCGAGCGCGTGGCCGATGGTCGGCAGGAGGATGTCGCCACGGGGCTCGTTGGGCTTGGGCTCGAGCGCGATGCGCAGCTTGTAGCCCTTCTCCTTGATGTACGCGGCGACCGTGTCGATGCCGTCGGCGTAGGCCTGGTGCGCGGCGTACAGGTCCTTGGCGGAGTCGTACTCGGCGCCCTCGCGGCCGCCCCACATGACGAACGTGTCGGCGTCGAGCGACGCGGCCAGGTCGACGTTGCGCAGGATCTTGCGCAGCGCGTAGCGGCGCACCCGGCGGTCGTTCGAGGTGAACGCGCCGTCCTTGAAGACGGGGTGCGTGAACGTGTTCGTCGTGACCATCTCGACGGTGATGCCGGTCTCGGCGAGCGCGCCGCGGAAGCGGTCGAGGATCTTCTCGCGCTCGGCGTCCGAGGAGCCGAACGGCACCACGTCGTCGTCGTGGAACGTCACGTGCGCCGCGCCGAGCTCGGCGAGCTTGTGGACGGACTCGACCGGGTCGAGCCACGGGCGCGTGGCGGCGCCGAACGGGTCCTGGGCGTTCCAGCCGACGGTCCACAGACCGAAGGAGAACTTGTCAGCGGGGGTGGGCTTGCGCACCATCTCGGTACCTCTCGTCATCGAGCGGGGTGGGTATTTGTTGTATGGATGAACTTATGCGCGAGAACGGCTAGGGTCAAGCCCGTGAAGAGTCCGGCGGCGCGGCAGGGCACCCTGCGCGAGCTCAACCTGGGTCTCGTGCTGCGCGAGGTGCTCGGCGCGGCGGCGACGGGCACCACCCCACCGTCCCGCGCCGACGTCGCCGCGGCCACCGGACTCACGCGCGCGACCGTCTCCGCGCTCGTCGACCGGCTCGTCGCGGGCGGCCTGCTCGCCGAGCTCGACCCCGTCCCCACCCAGCGTGCCGGGCGCCCCGCCGTCCCGCTCGTCCCCGCGGGCGGCACGCTCGTCGCCATCGGCGCCGAGGTGAACGTCGACTACCTCGCGGTGCGCGCGGTCGACCTCGCCGGGGACGTCCTCGCCGAGCGGGTCCGGCACGCCGACCACCGCGGCTCCGACCCCGACGTGGTCCTGCGCGTCCTGGGCGCGGTCGCCGACGAGGTGCTCGACGAGGCGCGCGCGCGGCCGCCGGCGCCCGACGACGAGCCGCCGCACCAGCCGTCCGCGCCGCACCAGTCCTCCGCGCCGCCCCCGCCCTCCGCGTCGCCCCCCGCGTCGTCGGGACCGCGGTCGCGCTGCCCGGCCTCGTCGGCCGCAGCACGGGCACGCTGCTGCTCGCCCCCAACCTCGGCTGGCGCGAGGTCGACGTCGTGCGCGTCCTCGCCGAGTCGTCCCGCACGTTCGCCGAGCACCGCCCGACCCTCGCCAACGAGGCCGACCTCGCCGCGCTGGCCGAGTCCCGCGTGCGGCGGCCCGAGGGCCTCGCGAGCTTCGTCCTGGTCTCCGGCGAGGTCGGCATCGGTGCCGCGATCGTGCTCGACGGTCGCGTGTTCGGCGGCCGGCACGGCTGGGCCGGCGAGCTCGGGCACACGCTCGTCGCGGGCTCCCGCCAGCTCGAGCAGGTCGCGGGCCAGGACGCGATGCTGCGCGCCGCCGGCCTGCCGCGCGACGAGGGCGTCGAGCCGCTCGTCGCGGCCCTCGCCGCGGGCGACCCGGCCGCGCTCGCGGCGGTCGCCAGCGCCGGGGAGGCGCTCGGCGTCGCGCTCGCCAACGTGCTCAACACCGTCGACGTGCCGCACGTCGTGCTCGGTGGGACGTACGCGCGGCTCGCGGACCACGTGCGCGAGCCGGTGCTGGCCGCGCTGCGCGCGCACGTGCTCGCCGCGCCCTGGGCGGAGCCCAGCGTCGACGTCGCGCGCGCCGGGAGCCACGCCGCCGTCGCCGGCGCCACGCACGCCGTGCGCGACCGCGTGGTCGCCGACCCCACGGCCTGGCTCACGCCCTGACCGGCGGCTCCGGGCGCTCGCTGCCTAGACTCGCCCGGTGACTGAGCTGTGGATCGGGACCTACCCCGTCGCCGGGGCCGGCACGCCGGTGGGGCAGGGTGAGGGCGTCTGGTCCGTCCTCCTCGACGACGAGACGGGCGCCCTGACCGGCGCGCGCCTGCGCACCGAGCTGCCCGCGCCGTCGTTCCTCGCGCTGCGCGCGCCCACGGCGCCCGACGAGGTCACGGCCCCCGACGGGACCCCGGCCCCCGACGACGTCCTCGCGCCCGACGGGACCTCCGTCCCCGACGGGACCTCCGTGCCCGACGACGTGCGCACCCGCGTGTACGCGGTGCTCGAGGACGAGGCGGGCCGGGTCGCGGGCCTGCTGCCGCACGACGGCACGCTCGCACCCGACGCGTTCGTCCCCTCGGGCGGTGCGTACCCCTGCCACCTGCTCGCGACCGAGCACGCGCTGCTCGTCGCCAACTACGGCTCGGGCACGCTCGGCGTCCTCGCGCTCGACGAGACCGGCGCGCTGCGCGGCGACCAGCCCGCGGTGCTCGGCCACGCGGGCCACGGGCCGCGCGAGGACCGGCAGGAGGGACCGCACGCGCACTTCGTCGCGCTCGCGCCCGGCGGACGGCACGTGCTCGTCGTCGACCTCGGCACCGACGAGGTGCGCCGGTACCTGTGGGACGGCCGCACAGCGACGCCCGACGGCGTGGCCGCGACCCTCCCGCCCGGCACCGGGCCGCGGCACCTGGACTTCTCGTCCGACGGCAGGTTCGCCTACGTCGCGGGTGAGCTCGACGTCGCGGTGCACGTGCTCGCGTGGGACCGGGACACCGCGACCGGCACGCTCGTGCAGTCGGTCCCCGCGGTCGTCGGCGGCGCCGCCGGCCCGGCGCCCGGTCAGCCGTCGCACCTCGTCGTCGACTCCGGGACGGTGCTCGTCGCGGTGCGCGGCACCGACGTGCTGACCGCGTACGCCGTCGGCGACGACGGTCTGCTCGGCGCCGGGAGGTCCGCGGACCTCGGCGGCTCCTGGCCGCGGCACTTCGCGGTCGTCGGGCGGTGGGTGGTGGTCGCCCTCGAGCGTGCGGGCGAGCTCGTCGTGGTCGACCGCGTGCTGCTGACCGCCCAGGCGGACCCTGCGGGTGCCCCCGGCGCCGACCCGGTGCGCTCGCGCGTGCCGCTGCCGTCGCCCACGTGCGTGCTGCCGCACCCCTGAGCGCGTCCCAGCAGGCGGACGCGACGCGCGGTGCGGCGCGGGCGGCCGCCGCCGAGGCGACAATGTCCCCGCACCCTGGCCCAGCAACCCCGCCCAGCAGCCCGCCCGGCACCCCGCCCGGCATCCCACGCCGGAGCGGACGACCAGCAGGAGGATCCGTGGAACGCGCACCGCGCATCGCGATGCTGTCGGTGCACACCTCGCCGCTGGAGCAGCCCGGCACGGGCGACGCGGGCGGCATGAACGTCTACGTGCTCGAGCTGTCGCGCGCGCTCGCGGCCCGCGGCGCGCGCGTCGAGATCTTCACGCGCGCCACCTCGTCGGACCTGCCCGAGAACGTCGTCCTGCCCGGCGTCGAGGCCGACGGCACGCCCCTGACGATCGAGGACTCGCCCGAGCGCGTGCGCGACGTGCTCACCGCGTGCGACGTGCCCGCCGGGGTCGTCCCGCCCGTCGTCGTGCACCACGTGCCCGCGGGCCCGTTCGAGCGGCTCGACAAGAACGACCTGCCGGGCGTGCTGTGCGGCATGGCCGCGGGCGTCCTGCGGTGGGAGGCCGCGCGGCGGCCCGGCTGGTACGACGTCGTGCACTCGCACTACTGGCTCTCGGGGCAGGTCGGTGCGATCGCCGCCGACCGCTGGGAGGTGCCGCTCGTGCACACCGCGCACACCCTGGCCAAGGTCAAGAACGCGTCGCTCGCGCCCGGGGACCAGCCCGAGCCGCCCGCGCGCGTGCTCGGCGAGGAGCAGGTGGTCGCCGACGCCGACGCGCTCGTCGCGTCCACGCCCGCCGAGGCCGCCGAGCTCGTCGAGCTGTACGGCGCCGACCCCGCGCGCGTGCACGTCGTCGAGCCCGGCGTGGACCTCGAGCGCTTCGCCCCCGTCCCGCCCGACGAGCGTGCCGCTGCCCGGGCCGCGCTCGGGCTGCCCGCGGACCGCGACGTCGTGCTGTTCGCGGGGCGCGTGCAGCCGCTCAAGGCCCCCGACGTGCTGGTCCGCGCGCTCGGGGTGCTGCGCGAGACCGGCCGCCCGGTGCCGCTGCTCGTCGTGCTCGGCGGTCCGTCGGGCCGGACCACCGCGGTCCGCGAGCTCGAGGCGCTCGCGGAGATCACGGGCGTCGGCGACTCGCTCGTCGTGCGTCCGCCCGCCGCCCGGGACGAGCTCGCGGGTTGGTACCACGCGGCCGACCTGGTCGCCATGCCGTCGCGCTCCGAGTCGTTCGGGCTCGTCGCGGCCGAGGCGCAGGCCGCGGGCGTGCCGGTCGTCGCCGCGGCCGTCGGTGGGCTGCGCAGCATCGTCGACGACGGCGTCTCCGGGATGCTCGTGCGCGGGCACGACCCGCGGCGCTGGGCCGGTGTGCTCGCCGACACGCTCGCCGACCGGGACCGGCTCGCGGAGTTCGGCACCGCCGCCCGGCGGTCCGCCGAGCGGTTCGGCTGGGAGAGCGCCGCGGACCAGCTGCTCAAGGTCTACGCGGTCGCCCGCGAGGCCCGCGGCGCGCGCGCCCAGGGCTGACCGCGCGCTCGTCGTACCCGCGCCCGCGAGCGTGCCCGGGGGACGGACGTCCCTGCGACCCCCGCGCCGTGCTGAGGCAGGATGGGCACATGACGTACACCCTGGTGCTGCTCCGCCACGGCGAGAGCGAGTGGAACGCGAAGAACCTCTTCACCGGCTGGGTCGACGTGGCCCTCTCGGAGAAGGGCGTCGAGGAGGCGAAGCGCGGCGGTGCGCTGCTCAAGGACGCCGGCATCCTCCCGGACGTCGTGCACACCTCGCTGCTGCGCCGGGCCATCACCACCGCGAACCTCGCGCTCGACGCCGCGGACCGGCACTGGATCCCGGTGAAGCGCTCGTGGCGCCTCAACGAGCGCCACTACGGCGCGCTGCAGGGCAAGGACAAGAAGCAGACGCTCGAGGAGTTCGGCGAGGAGCAGTTCATGCTCTGGCGCCGCTCGTACGACGTCCCGCCGCCCGCGATCGAGCCCGGCTCGGAGTTCTCGCAGGACACGGACCCGCGTTACGCCGGTGAGCCGGTCGTGCTGACCGAGTGCCTCAAGGACGTCCTCGAGCGCGAGATGCCGTACTGGGAGTCGGGCATCGTGCCGGACCTGCAGGCCGGCAAGACCGTCCTGGTCGCCGCGCACGGCAACTCGATCCGCGCGCTCGTGAAGTACCTCGACGACATCGACGACGACACGATCTCCGGGCTCAACATCCCCACGGGCATCCCGCTGGTGTACGAGCTCGACGACAGCTTCAAGCCGGTCGTCAAGGGCGGCACGTACCTCGACGCCGCCGCGGCCGAGGCCGCGATCGCCGCGGTCGCCAACCAGGGCCGCTGACCGACCCACCGCGAAGGGCCGCCTCCTCACCGGGAGGCGGCCCTTCGTCGTCCCCGGGTGCGGAGGCGGCCCGGCACCCATGGCCCCGTCGCATCCGCGCCGCCCCCACCCGCGGGTGCAGCGACGGACCGGGCGAGTCGGCAAGAAGCGGACGCCTCGCGACACGAGGCGGGTAGGACGCACCCGAGGAGAGGTCGACGCATGAGCACCACGATCGAGCGGCGGGAGACCGTGCGCACGGAGGGCGGCTGGGTGCGGGGCGCGTGCCTCGCGGCGGGCGTGTGCCTCGCCGTCGTGGCGTACGTCGCGTTCCTCACCGCGGCCGGCAACGGGCCGTCGTGCCCCGCGATCTTCCCGCCGCCCGAGGGCTGCGAGCCCGAGCGGGGGCTCGACACGATCGTCGCGATCGCGGTCCCGTTCGGAGCGGTGCTGGGCGCGGGCGTCGCCACGCTCGCGGCACGGCGCCTGCCGGCGGCGGCCCGCGTCGCGATCCTCGTGGCGCTCGCCGCGGCGAGCGTCGCCGCGGTCGCCTGGACCGCCGCCCTGCGCGGCTGAGCCGCTCGCACCGCGGCGGTGGGGCGGCGGTCGGGTGCGGGGTCAGGCGGGGGTCGGCAGGCCGTCGGACGTGGGCTGGGTCGTGCCCGTGACCAGGTAGGTGATGCGGCGCGCGACCGAGACCGCGTGGTCGCCGAAGCGCTCGTAGTACCGGCCCAGGAGCGTCACGTCGACGGTCTCCTGCGGCGTACCGGTCCACGCGCCGCCGAGCAGCGCGGTGAACGTGTCCTCGTGCAGGCCGTCGAGCAGGTCGTCGTCGGCCTCGATGCTGCCGGCCAGCGCGACGTCGCGGTTCTCGAGCAGCGTCGTCGTGCGTCGCGCGACGCGCACCGCGGCGTCGTGCATCTGCGCGAACGTCGGTGCGAGCGGCTCGGGCACCGCGTGGCCGGGGTAGCGGCCGCGCGCGACCTGCGCGACGTGCCGCGCGAGGTCGCCCATCCGCTCGAGCGTCGAGCTCATCCGCAGCGCGGAGACGACGATGCGCAGATCGGTCGCGACGGGCTGCTGCTGCGCGAGCAGGAGCACGCAACGCTCGTCGAGGTCGCGCTCCATCGCGTCGATCCCGAGGTCGTCGGCGATGACGGACTCGGCGAGCGCGAGGTCGGCGGTCAGCAGCGCCACACCGGCGTCGGTGACGGCGCGCTCGACCCGGCGGCTCATGGCCACGAGGTCCTCGCCGAGCTGGGTGAGCTCGGCGTCGAAGATGTCCCGCATGTCAGTCCTTCCCGTCGGCGGGCACGACGAGGCCCGTCCGGTCGGCGCCCACGGTGACAGACCCAGGTGAACGGCCGGGGCCGCTGCGGTGAACGCGCGGCGGCGGACCGGCGGCCCGGACCGCCGCCATGACCGGCACGACGCGCGCGGACGGCCCGTCTGGGACACGATGGGGGTGCAGGGAGCAGGGGGCTGATCTCCGGAGGTGCCGATGGCGACGTCGTACGGCACGGTGGAGCTCGTCGTGCTCGAGTTCCCGCAGGACGCGATCCCGTCGCCGGTGCGGGAGGAGATCACGCGCCTGGCGCGCCAGCCCCAGGTGCGGTTGATCGACCTCGTGCGCGTGCAGCGCACCGCCGAGGGCGACCTCGAGGTGACCGAGGCCCTCGAGGTCGGGGAGCAGCTCGGTGTGCACGGGCTGGACCTCGTCGGTGCGGGGCTGGTCGGGCAGGAGGACATCGACGAGGTCGGCGAGGGCCTGCGGCCCGGGACCTCGGCGCTCCTCATCGTGGTCGAGCACCTGTGGTCCAAGGGGCTGGTCGCCTCGATCCGCGACGCGGGCGGGATGCTCCGGTCGACCGAGCGGATCCCGCACGACGTGGTCGCGGCGGTCATCGAGGGGCCGCCCGCGCGCTGACGGCGGCGGGCGCGGTGAACGCACGGTGAACGCTGGACGAGCGTCTGGCAGCGGGGGCGTCGCGCGGCCGTTGCGCCCCGCTGGTCACGCCTAGGGTGGAGGCGTGAACGACGGGACGGGGCTCACGCCGCTCGTGATCGGGCTGCTCGGCGTGCTCGTCGGGCTCGGCTCGGTGCTCGCGTTCCGGTGGAGCGAGCGCGCGCAGCGCACGGCACCGGCGCAGCCCGAGCCGGAGGTCGACGACGGGCTGGTGCGCACGCTCGCCGTGCTGCGCTCGGCGGCGGTCGTGCTCGACGCGTCCGACGAGGTGGTGCGGGCGAGCGCGCCCGCGTACGCGCTCGGGTTGGTGCGCAACGGCCGCATCGCGCCGCCGGCGATCCGGGACCTGGTCGCGCAGGTCCGCCGTGACGGCGTGATCCGCGACGAGGAGCTCGAGGTCGACCGCCCCGTGGGGCGCGGCACGTCGCTCGTGCAGGTGCGCGTCGCGCAGGTCAGCGACCGGCACCTGGTCGTCCTCGCGGAGGACCTCACGCAGGCGCGACGCCTCGAGGCGGTGCGTCGCGACTTCGTCGTGAACGTGTCCCACGAGCTCAAGACGCCCGTGGGCGCGCTGTCGTTGCTCGCGGAGACCGTGCAGGACGCGGCGGACGACCCGGAGGCGGTGCGCCGGTTCGCGGGGCGCATGCAGTCGGAGGCGCAGCGGCTGTCGTCGCTCGTGCACGAGATCATCGAGCTGTCCCGCCTGCAGGTCGCGGGCGCGCTCGGGCCCCTGTCGACGGTGGACCTCGACGCGGTGGTCGCGGAGGCCGTGGACCGGGCGCGGACCGCGGCGACCGCGAAGAGCGTGCGGCTCGAGGTGGGCGGCGACACGGGCGTGCACCTGTTCGGCAACCACGACCTGCTGGTGACCGCGGTGCGCAACCTCGTCGACAATGCCGTGGCGTACTCGGGTGAGGCGTCGCACGTGGGGATCGGGGTGCGCGAGGTCGGCGACCTCGTCGAGATCGCGGTGGTCGACCAGGGCATCGGGATCCCCGCCGCGGACCAGGAGCGCGTGTTCGAACGGTTCTACCGCGTGGACGCGGCGCGCTCGCGCGAGACCGGCGGCACGGGCCTCGGGCTGTCGATCGTCAAGCACGTCGCGGCGGACCACGGCGGCGACGTCACCGTGTGGTCGCAGCCCGGCCGCGGTTCGACGTTCACGATCCGGCTGCCCCGCGTCCCCGACGAGCAGCACGACCAGCACCCGCAGGACCAGCACCCGCAGGACCAGCACCTGCACGACCAGACGAGCCCCGACGAGGGAGAGCACGTGCCGCACCGGAGCGCCTCATGACCCGCATCCTCGTGGTCGAGGACGAGGAGTCCTACCGCGACCCCCTGACGTACGCGCTGCGGCGCGAGGGCTTCGAGGTGGTCGAGGCCGCGACCGGTCCCGAGGCGCTCGTGCAGTTCGACGCGCACGGCGCGGACCTCGTGCTGCTCGACCTGATGCTCCCGGGCCTGCCCGGCACGGAGGTGTGCCGGACGCTGCGCACGACGAGCGACGTGCCCGTCATCATGCTGACCGCCAAGGACGACGAGATCGACAAGGTCGTCGGCCTCGAGCTCGGCGCCGACGACTACGTGACCAAGCCGTACTCGTCGCGCGAGCTCGTCGCGCGCATCCGCGCCGTGCTGCGCCGCCGCTCGTCGTCGGCCGCGCCCGCTGCGCCCGCGCCGGACGACGAGGACGACGACGTGCTGGTCTCGGGTCCCGTGCGGCTCGACGTGGACCGGCACACCGTCCACGTGCACGACGAGCTCGTCGCGTTCCCGCTCAAGGAGTTCGAGCTGCTCGAGCTGCTGCTGCGCAACGCGGGCCGCGTGCTCACGCGCGGCCAGCTCATCGACCGCATCTGGGGCTCGGACTACGTGGGCGACACCAAGACCCTCGACGTCCACGTCAAGCGCGTGCGCGCGAAGATCGAGCCGGACCCGGCCGAGCCGCGGCTGCTCGTGACGGTCCGGGGCCTGGGCTACAAGCTCGAGGACCTGCCCGCGCAGCCCTGAGCAGGGGATCGTCGGCCAGCGTTCACCCGGGGTTCACCCGGTGCCCGGGGAGCGGTCACGTCCAGGCGGCAACCTTCCGGTGCGCGCACACCCCGGTGCGCACCTGATCGAAGGACGGACCCACTGTGAAGCTCTCCCTCCACGGCCGCGTGGGCGCGGTCGCCCTCGTCGGCGCACTCGCCCTGTCGCTCGCGGCCTGCGGATCGGACGACCCGCTCGACACCGACGCCTCGGCCGCGCCGGGTGCCGGCGAGACGACGTCCGGCGAGACGAGCACCCTGTCCGGTGAGCTCGACGGCGCGGGTGCGTCGTCGCAGGAGAAGGCCATGGACGCCTGGCGCGCCGGCTTCCAGACGAGCAACCCGGACGTGACCGTCAACTACGACCCGGTCGGCTCGTCCGGCGGTCGTCAGCAGTTCATCGACGGCGGCGTGGACTGGGCCGGCTCGGACTCGGCGCTCAAGCCCGAGGAGATCGAGTCCGCAGCCGCGCGCTGCGAGGCCATCGACATCCCCGTGTACATCTCGCCCATCGCGATCACGTTCAACCTCGAGGGCGTCACCGAGCTCAAGCTCGCGCCCGCGACCGTCGCGAAGATCTTCCGCGGCGACATCACGTCGTGGGACGACGCGGCGATCAAGGCCGACAACCCCGACGTCGAGCTCCCGGCGCTGACGATCACGCCCGTGCACCGCGCGGACGGCTCGGGCACCACGAAGAACTTCACCGACTACCTCAACAAGGCGGCCGGTGACGTGTGGACCGACGAGGGCGCCGACGACTGGCCCGTCGAGGGCGGCGAGTCCGGCACGGGCACCTCGGGCCTGGTCCAGGCGGTCCAGGCCGCGCAGGGCACGATCGGCTACGCCGACGAGTCCGCGGTCCCGGCCGAGCTCGGCAAGGTCAGCGTCAAGGTCGGCGACGCGTTCGTCGCCCCGTCGGCCGAGTCGGCCGCCGCGGCGCTCGCGGCCTCCCCGCGGGACGAGGAGCGCGGCGAGCACGACATCGCCGTGAAGGTCGACCGCACGACGACCGCGGCCGGCGCCTACCCGGTGATCCTCGTGTCGTACGCGGTCGCGTGCCTCACCTACGACGACCAGGAGACCGCTGACCTGGTCAAGGGTCTGCTCGGCTACGTGGTGAGCGAGGAGGGCCAGGCCGCCGCGCAGACCGCCGCCGGCTCGGCCCCGCTGCCCGCCGAGCTCGCGGCCGACGCGAAGGCCGCGGTCGACGCGATCAGCGTCGGCTGACGCAAGGAGTCGGTGGCCGGCCTGTCCCGGGGGGACGCGGGCCGGCCACCGACGACCGTGCGGGGGCGAGCCCCCGGTCCCCCCACCAGTCCTCCCCGTGACCAGGAGTCTCACGTGACTGCCACCACCAGCCCCGCACCGCCGGGGACCGAGCCGGGCGGCCTCCCGGACGCCGAGCGCCGCACGCCGCGCCGCCGCCCGCGCGCGCAGCGCGTCGTCGAGCGCGGCGCGAGCCGCGTGTTCCGGTGGACCGCGACCGGCGCGGGCGCGCTGATCCTGATCGTCCTCGCCGCCGTCGCGGTGTTCCTCGTGCTCAAGGCGATGCCCGCGATGACCGCGTCGTCCGACGAGCTCGTCGACGGCGTGAGCTTCATGCGCGGCTCGTCGTCGCTGCTCGACTACGTCGGGCCGCTCGTGTTCGGCACGGTGCTCGCGGCGCTGCTCGCGCTGCTGCTCGCCGTCCCCGTCTCGATCGCGATCGCGCTGTTCATCTCGCACTACGCGCCGCGCCGCCTGGCCGCGGGCCTCGGCTACGTCGTGGACCTGCTGGCCGCGGTGCCGTCCGTGGTGTTCGGGCTGTGGGGCGCGATCGTCCTCGCGCCCGCGGTGCAGCCGCTGTGGGCGTGGCTCGGCGAGAACCTGGGCTGGGTGCCGCTGTTCGGCGGGACCGTCTCGCCCACGGGGCGCGTCATCGCGACCGTCGCGGTGGTGCTCGCGGTGATGATCCTGCCGATCATCACGGCCGTGAGCCGCGAGGTGTTCCTGCAGACGCCGCGGCTGCACGAGGAGGCCGCGCTCGCGCTCGGCGCGACGCGCTGGGAGATGATCCGCATGACCGTGCTGCCGTTCGGGCGCTCGGGCGTCGTGTCCGCCGCGATGCTGGGCCTCGGCCGCGCGCTCGGCGAGACCATGGCCGTGCTGATGATCATCTCGCAGGGCTTCCTGTACAGCTTCCTGCTGCTCGCCGCGGGGCAGCAGCAGACCATCGCGGCGAACATCGCCGCGCAGTTCCCCGAGGCGAGCGACCTCGGGATGTCGGTGCTGATCGCCACGGGTCTCGCGCTGTTCGTCATCACGCTCGTCGTCAACATGTCGGCCCGCGCGATCGTCGCGCGGCGCAAGGACTTCTCGGGAGCCAACTGATGGCCGCCACCGACACCCGCACCCCGGGCCCCGCCGGTCCGGGCGCCGGCTCCGAGCTCGCGACGCTGCTGCGGCAGGTCGACCCGCGCCGCCGCCGGACCGACCTGCTCATGCGCGTCGTCATCACCGGTGCGTTCGCGCTCGCGATGATCCCGCTCGTCTCGGTCGCGTGGACGGTCGTCTCGCACGGCGTCGAGCGGTTCGACGCGTACTTCCTGACGCACTCGATGCGCGGCGTGTTCGGCGGCGTCGACGCGGGCGGGATCTACCACGCGATCATCGGCACGGTCGAGATCACCGCGCTCGCGGCGCTGATCTCGGTGCCGATCGGCCTGCTCACCGCGATCTACCTCGTCGAGTACGGCCGCGGGACGCTCGCACGCGCGGTGACGTTCTTCGTCGACGTCATGACGGGCATCCCGTCGATCGTCGCCGGCCTGTTCGCGTACGCGCTGTTCGCCGTGATCCTCGGCCCGGGCATCCGGATGGGTGTCGTCGGGTCGGTCGCGCTGTCGGTGCTCATGATCCCCGTGGTCGTGCGCTCGAGCGAGGAGATGCTGCGGCTCGTGCCGAACGAGCTGCGCGAGGCCGCGCTCGCACTCGGTGTGCCGCGCTGGCTCGTCGTGGTCAAGGTCGTGCTGCGCACCGCCGTCGCAGGGATCGTCACGGGCGTGATGATCGCGATCGCACGCATCATCGGCGAGACCGCGCCGCTGCTGATCACGGTCGGCGTCGCCGACTCGATCAACTTCAACCTGTTCGAGGGCCGCATGATGACGCTGCCGGTGTACGTGTACCGGCAGTTCCAGCAGGGCCTCATCCCGTGCTCGGCGCAGGACACCGCCTGCATCGCGACCGTCACCTACGACCGCGCGTGGGCCGCGGCACTGACGCTGATCCTCGTCGTCATGCTGCTCAACCTCGTCGCGCGCCTCGTCACCCGCCTCTTCGCACCCAAGACCACCGTCTGAGGACCCCCCCATGGCACAGCGCATCGACGTCAAGGACCTGAACATCTACTACGGCGACTTCCGCGCCGTCGGCGACGTGGAGATGAGCGTCGAACCGCGCTCGGTCACGGCGTTCATCGGCCCGTCGGGCTGCGGCAAGTCGACCTTCCTGCGCACCCTGAACCGCATGCACGAGGTGATCCCCGGCGCGCGCGTCGAGGGCCGCGTGGAGATCGACGGCGTGGACCTGTACGCGCCCGACGTCGACCCCGTCGCGGTGCGCCGCCAGGTCGGCATGGTGTTCCAGCGCCCCAACCCGTTCCCGACGATGTCCATCGCCGAGAACGTGCTCGCGGGCGTCCGTCTCAACAACCGCCGCATGTCCAAGGGCGACGCGCAGGACCTCGTCGAGGAGTCGCTGCGCGGCGCGAACCTGTGGAACGAGGTCAAGGACCGGCTCGACCGGCCCGGCTCGGGCCTGTCGGGCGGGCAGCAGCAGCGTCTGTGCATCGCCCGGGCGATCGCGGTCAAGCCGCAGGTGCTGCTCATGGACGAGCCGTGCTCGGCGCTCGACCCCATCTCGACGCTCGCGATCGAGGACCTGATCGCGGAGCTCAAGACGGACTACACGATCGTGATCGTCACGCACAACATGCAGCAGGCCGCGCGCGTGTCCGACCGCACCGCGTTCTTCAACCTCGCGGGGCAGGGGCAGCCGGGGCAGCTCGTCGAGATCGACGACACGTCGGTGATCTTCTCGGCACCGCGCGAGCAGGCCACCGAGGACTACATCTCGGGCCGGTTCGGCTGACGGGCCCCGTCCGGCCGACGTGCTCGTCGGCCGGACGAGTCCGACTGACGAGCCGGCCCGGCGTCAGGGGGACGGGCCGGCGTCAGGGGGACAGCGTCAGTGGGGCAGCGTCAGGGGGTCGGCAGGAGCGTCGCGTAGTCGGGCAGCGTGCCGTCGAGCACGGGGACCTGGACGGCGGTCGAGCCGGCCCTGTCCACGTCGATGCCGACGAGCGCGACGCCGCCCGGCGCGGCGGGCGTCTGCGAGACGCGCACGTCGACCTTCGTGTCGTCCTCGTCGCTGCCCAGGCTGCCGGTGAGCAGCACGGTGCCGCGTGCGGGGACGTCGACGGTCGTCGCGTCGGCGGCGGGGGCCGCGTCGCCTCCCTCGCCGGGGGCGCCGAACGTCACGGTGACCGTGACCCCGTCCGCGCCGGTGTTGGTCAGCGCGCCGAGCAGCACGCCCTCCTCGCCCTCGGCCGCGCTCAGGATCATCAGGTTCGACGCACGCACGTCGCCCAGGCGGACCGAGACGCCGTCGGAGGCGTCGTACTGGTCCTGCGTCTGGATCGGGTTCGTCGCGGAGCAGCCGGCGAGCACGAGAGCGGCGGCGAGGCCGGTCGCCGCGACGGCGGCGCGGGCCCGGCGGGACCGAAGGGGCCGGAGGGACCGAGGGGACCGACGGGAATGGTGCGAGCTCACGATGACTCCTGCGGACGGGACGGCCGGTGCGGCGCTCGGGCGGTCCGGGCGTCCCACGCGAGGCTCGCGGGACCGTCGTGGAGCGGGGCCAGCCTATCGGGCGGTGGCGGCCCGGAGGCGTCCGGACGGGCGTGGGCGGGACCTTCGGCCCTCGCGCGTGCGTGAGACCGGCCACACCATCGGGGACGAAGGTGTCGACGGCGGGGGTGCCTGGGCCCTTCGGTGTGCGGGAGTGGCGGCCGGGCCCGTCGGAGGACTGTCCGGCCGCCCTACCTGGGCGCACGTCCGGGATGCCGCGGCGCCCCTCGCGCGCGAGCGCGCGCGGTCCTGCAAGCCTCTGACCTGCGACGACGCTCGTCCTGGGGGTGCCGCGGCGGCAGCACGGGCCGAAAGGGGCCGAAATATACCGTGCTAGGATGGGCCGCCTGCGAAAGGGGACACCTGCAGATGACTTTCACGGTTGGGGAGACTGTCGTCTACCCGCACCACGGTGCAGCGTTGATCGAAGAGATCAAGACCCGGACCATCCGCGGCGAGGACAAGATCTACCTCAAGCTCAAGGTCGCCCAGGGCGACCTGACCATCGAGGTCCCTGCCGAGAACGTCGATCTCGTGGGTGTTCGCGACGTCGTCGGCCAGGAGGGCCTGGACCGCGTGTTCGAGGTCCTGCGCGCTCCGTACACGGAGGAGCCGACCAACTGGTCGCGCCGGTACAAGGCGAACCTCGAGAAGCTCGCGTCGGGTGACGTCATCCGCGTCGCGGAGGTCGTCCGCGACCTCTCGCGCCGTGACGCCGACCGCGGGCTGTCCGCGGGCGAGAAGCGCATGCTGGCCAAGGCCCGCCAGATCCTCGTCTCGGAGCTCGCGCTCGCGGAGCACACCGAGGAGGAGAAGGCCGAGGCCATCCTCGACGAGGTCCTCGCCTCCTGACGCCCTCGGGCGTCCGGGCGGGGTTCGTCACGCGCGGGTGCGCGACGTGCTGCGGTGCGTGACGTGCTGCTGCGGCGGGGGACGGGTGGCGGTCGCGTGAGCGTCGTCGCCGTCCTCACGGCTGCCGGGAGCGGATCCCGCCTCGGGCACGCGCTGCCCAAGGCGCTCGTGCCGGTGCGCGGCGAGCCGCTCGTCGTGCACGCCGCGCGGCGGTTGCTCGACGCCCGGGACGCTCGGGGCCCGCTCGTCGACACGGTCGTCGTGACGGCGCCGCCCGAGCACCTCGCGGCGTTCGGCACGGCGTTGGCCGCGCTCACGGTCGACCCGGGCCGGGTGCGGGTCGTGGCCGGGGGAGCGACGCGGCAGGCATCCGTCGCGGCCGGCCTCGCGGCGCTCGTGCCGCCCGCGGGATCCTCGGGCGCAGGGCCGTCGCACACGGCGTCGTCGGACGACGACGAGGCGGCGGACGTGGTGCTGGTGCACGACGCCGCACGCCCGTTCGTGCCGCCCGAGCTCGTGGCGCGCGTCGTCGCGGCCGTCGAGGCGGGGCACGACGCGGTGGTGCCCGGGCTCCCGGTGACGGACACGGTCAAGCGCGTCGGCGCCGAGCTCGCGGGCGCGGCGCCCGTGGTCGGCACCGTCGAGCGTGCGCAGCTGCGTGCGGTGCAGACGCCGCAGGGCTTCCGGCTGGGTCTGCTGCGCCGCGCGCACGACGAGGCCGCACGGCACGCGCACGACGAGTCGCTCGCGGCGACCGACGACGCGGGGCTCGTCGAGCGGCTGGGCGCGACGGTCGTCGTCGTGCCGGGCGACGAGCGCGCCGCGAAGATCACCACCGCACGCGACCTGCGGGTCGCCGAGCTGTTGGGGGACGCATGACGACAGGCTCCGGGCAGGCCCGGGTCCCGCTGCCGCGCACCGGCATCGGTGTGGACGTGCACGCCTACGACGAGGACCCCGCGCCGGGTGCGGTGCTGCACCTCGCGGGGCTCGAGTGGCCGGGCGAGCGACCGCTCGCGGGGCACTCCGACGCGGACGTGGCCGCGCACGCGGCGGCGGACGCGCTGTTCTCGGCTGCCGCGCAGGGTGACCTGGGCTCGAACTTCGGTACCGCCGACCCGCGCTGGGCCGGGGCGTCGGGGGTGTCGCTGCTCGCCGAGGCGTCGCGCCGGGTGCGCGCGGCCGGGTTCCTGATCGGCAACGTGTCGGTGCAGGTCATCGGCAACCGGCCGAAGCTCGGGCCGCGGCGCGCGGAGGCTCAGGCGGTCCTGTCGATGGCGGTGGGCGCGCCCGTGACCGTCTCGGCGACGACGACCGACGGGCTCGGGCTCACCGGGCGGGGCGAGGGGGTCGCGGCCATCGCGACGGCGCTCGTCGTCCCCCACGGCTGACGCGCGGGCTCGGGGCCGGCCGGTCGTCGGCGCGCGGTGCTGCCCAGCAGCACGCCCGCGACGACGAGGGCGCCCCACGCGAGCTCGGCCGGTGCGGTGGCCTCGTGCAGCAGGAGCCACGACGAGCCGATGCCGACCACCGGCACGAGCATCGAGAACGGTGCGACGACGCCGGCGGGGTGGCGCGACATGAGCGCGGTCCACACACCCGACCCGCCGACGGTCGCGACGAGCACCGTGAACGCGAGCCCGCCGAGCGCGGCGAGGCCCGTGGGCGTGGTCAGCCCGTCGAACGACGCGGTGATCCGGTCCGGCCCCTCGAGCGTGAGCGACAGCGCGAGCATGGGCACGGGCGGGACGACGGACATCCAGAGCATCAGGCGGAACGACTCGCGCGGTGCCGCGCGCGTCGCGAGCCGGTTCCCGAGGTTGCCGAGCGCCCAGCCCAGGCCGCCGCACAGCGTGAGCAGCACCGGGACGAGCGCTGCACCGCCCTCGAGCCCCGCGCGGTGCAGCGCGATGCCCGTGAGCCCGACCACCGCGACGAGCACCCCCACTGCCTGGCGTGGCGTGACCCGCTCCCGCAGGAGCGCGGCGGCCAGGACCACCGTGAACGGGGCGGACGACTGCAGCACGAGCGATGCCAGCCCGGTCGGCATGCCCGCGTCCATCGCCGCGTACAGGAACACGAACTGCAGCACGCCGAAGCCGGTGCCGTAGAGCAGGAGCCACCGCACGGGGACGCGCGGGCGGGGCACGAGCAGCAGGGTGGGAACGGCGATGACCGCGAACCGCAGCGCGACCGCGAGGAACGGCGGGAACTGCTGCAGCGTGAGGTGGATCGCGGGGAAGTTCAGGCCCCACGTCACGGCGACGAGCAGTGCGAGCAGGCGGTCGCGGGTGGACATGACGACGAGCGTGCGCGTGCCGAGCGTGCAGGACAAGCGAAAAGTCATGAACCGACGATGTAGCGTTGCTTTATGGACGTGCGGGGACTGCAGGCGCTGCGCGCGGTCGCGACCCAGGGCGGCGTGACCGCCGCGGCCCGGGTGCTGCACCTCACGCCGTCCGCCGTGTCCCAGCAGCTCGCCCACCTCGAGCGCGGCGTGGGCGTCCCGCTCACCGAGCGCGCCGGCCGCGGCGTGCGGCTCACCGCGGCGGGCCGTGCGCTGGCCGATGCGGCGGTCGACGTCGCGGTCGCGGTCGAGCGCGCGGCGGCCGCCGTCGACCGGCTGCGCGCGCACCCGGGCGGGACGGTGCGCGTCAGCGCGTTCGCGAGCGGGGCGCAGCTCCTGCTGCCCGGCCTGCTCGCCCGCGCCGCGGCGCTGCCGGGGGTCGTCGTCGAGTGCTCGGACGACGACGTCGCGCAGGACGCGTTCGTCGCGCTCACCGACGAGATCGACGTGGTGGTCGCGCACCGCGGCGACGACTCCCCGGGCTGGGGGTCCGGCGTCGTCGTGCGGCACCTGCTGCGCGAGCCCCTCGACGTCGCGCTCGCCCCCGCGCACCCCCTCGCGGGGCGCGCCGCGCTCGAACCGCGTGACCTCGCCGACGAGGACTGGGTCGCCGTGCGTGAGGGGTTCCCCGTGGCACGCGTGCTCGACGCGATCGGCGCGCGCGCGGGCGTAACCCCGCGCGTGCGGCACCGCATCAACGACTTCCACGTGGTGGCGGCGCTCGTCGGGGCGGGGCACGGCGTGTCCCTGCTCCCGCGCTACACGTTCGGCGCCGACCCGCGCGTGCGGCTGGTCCCGCTCGCCGGCGTCCGCGCGGGCCGCCACGTGGAGGCCCTGCTGCGCCCCGACCGTGCCGAGCGCCTCGTCGTGCAGCGCGTCCTCGGCGAGCTCGAGGCGCTAGCCGCGAGCCTCACCGCACCCGCCACCTGACGGCCCGCGCCGCGCGGTCCCGGGCGGGAGCGCGCGTCAGGGGAGCAGCACCAGCTTGCCGCGCGCGTGGCCCGCCCGGGAGTCGGCGTGCGCCTGCGCGACGTCCTCCAAGGGGTAGGTGCGCGTCACGTGCACGTCGAGCGTGCCGTCGGTCGCGAGCTCGACGAGCTGCGCGCGCGCCGCCTCGCGGACCTCGGTGCCCGGGTCGGCCCCGGGCCCGCCGCCGAGGAGCAGGATCCCGAGCTCGCGCGCGCGGGCGAAGCCGGCGATCGTCGCGATGCGTGTGCGGTCCGCGACGAGCTCGACCGAGGTGTCCAGCGCCTCGTCGGACCCGACCGCGTCGATCGCGGTGGTCACCGGGGAGCCGAGCTCGCGCGCCGCGGCCCGGACGCGGTCCGCGAGCGTCGGGCCGTCGGACCCGCTGGACCCGCCGTACGCGACGGGGACCGCGCCGAGCGCGCGCAGGTCGTCGTGGCTCGCGGGGGACGCGGTCGCGACGACGCGCGCCCCGCGCAGCTCGGCGAGCTGCACGATCATGCGACCCACCGATCCCGAGCCGCCGTGCACGAGCACCACGTCACCGTGGCCCGTGCGTGTGGCGGTGAGCGCGTTTACCGCGGTGGTGCCGGCGACGAGCAGCGCCGCGGCGGGCGCCCAGCCGAGCGCGCGCGGCTTGCGGACGGTCGCGAGCGCGGGCACGACGAGCCGGCGCGCGTACCCGCCGCGCACGGGCCAGGCCACGACCTCGTCGCCCACCGCGAGCCAGCGCACGTTGGGGCCGACGGCCGCGACGACGCCCGCGACCTCGGCACCGAGCCGCATCGGCAGACGCGCCGGGTCGGCGCCCATGGCGCCCGAGTACACCTTCCAGTCGATCGGGTTGACCGCCGCGGCGCGCACGTCGAGCAGGACCTCACCGGGACCGGGCTCGCCCGCGTCCGCGTCGATCAGGCGGAGGTTCTCGGGGCCGCCGTAGGCGACCGCGGCGACGACTGTGGTCGGGTGCACGGAAGGCAGCGTGCCGCACCCGCCGGAGCGGTACCAGACCTGGGGACGACCGAAACGGGTCAGGACCGGGCGACCACCCGCCCGGGTGACACGAGTCAGGGACGTGGGCCGAAGACGCGCGTGAGGTAGTCGTTGTCGAAGACGCCGTCCGGGTCGGCGGCGGCACGCACGCGCTGCGCGTCCGCGAACCGTGGGTACAGCTCGGCCAGGCGCCGCGCGTCGAGCCAGTGCAGCTTGCCCCAGTGCGGGCGCCCCTCGTGCTCCGCCATGATCCGCTCGACCGCCGAGAAGTAGCGCTGGTACGGCAGACGCCAGTACTGGTGCACCGCGACGTACGCGGTCTCGCGCCCGTGCGCGGTCGACAGCCACACGTCGTCGGCCGCGGCGAACCGCACCTCGCCCGGGAACGGCAGGTGCTCGCCCGAGGTCTCGACCCAGCGGTCGATCTCGGCGAGCACGTCACGCAGTGCGGCCCGGGGGACGGCGTACTCCATCTCCCGGAACCGCACGCGACGCGGCGACGCGAAGACCTCGGGCGAGGGCGCCACGTAGCGGCGCGCCGAGAGGCTGCGCGCGGCGAGCTGGTTGATGCGGCGCGTCGCGGCGGGCACCGCGGTCGCGATGCGGTTGGTCACCTCGAACACCGAGTTCGACAGCAGCTCGTCGTCGACCCACCGGCGCACCGGGTTGAGGCCCGGCCCGTCCTGGACGCGGTTGTTGCGCTTGGTCAGCGCGCGCCGCGTGTGCGGGAACCAGTAGAACTCGAAGTGGTCGTTGCCCTCGACCAGGCCGTCCGGGCCGTCGAGCTGCTCGAGCACGTCGTCCAGCGCCCACGGCTCCTCGACGGCCTCGAGCAGGAATGCGGGGACCACCTCGAGCGTGACCGCGGCGAGCACGCCGACCGACCCGAGGCCGAGGCGGGCGAGCTCGAACAGCTCGGGCTGCTGCGCGGGCGAGGTCTCGACGACGTCGCCCGCGGCGGTCACGAGGCGCGCGCCGACGACCTGCGTGGCGAGCCCGCCGAGGCGCACGCCGGTGCCGTGCGTCCCGGTGGAGATCGCGCCCGCGATCGATTGCTGGTCGATGTCCCCGAGGTTGCGCATCGCGAGGCCGAGCGCGCCGAGCGCGCCGTTGAGCGCCGCGAGCCGGATGCCCGCGCCGACTGTCACGAGCGCGGAGCCGTCCGGGCGGCGCTCGACGCGCTCGATCGCGTCGAGCGCGTCGAGGTCGAGCAGCACGCCGTCGGTCACCGCCGCGGCCGTGAACGAGTGGCCCGCACCGACGGCGCGGACGTGGAGGCCCTCGTCGACCGCGCGCGAGACGGCACGCGCCAGCTCGTCGGCGTCGCTCGGGCGCTCGCGGCGCACGGGCGTGGACGAGGCGGTGCGCGCCCAGTTGACCCAGCGCGTCGTCTCCATCACTGGCGACTGTGGACTGAACACTTGTCCAAGTCAAGCGGAACGTCCATGCTTGGCTATCGTTGTCGCACGGTGGCACACCGGTCGCGGGCGGGGGCCCGGGCCCTGGCCGGTGCAGTGGAGGGGACCGCATGAACCGCATGCCGGTGGCCGAGCGGCGCGAGCAGCTCATCGAGGCCGCGATGACGGTCGCGAGCAGGGACGGGATCGAGGCAGCGACCGTTCGAGCGGTTGCCGCGGAGGCCGGTGTCTCGCTCGGGGTCGTGCACTACTGCTTCCAGGACAAGTCCGAGCTGATGCGTGCGATGGCGCACGCGATCACCGAGCAGAACACCCAGGCCGACCTGTCCGACGTCCCCGAGGGCTCGCCCACCGAGGCCGTCATCCAGGCGGTGGTCACCGCGCTGTGGACGCAGATCACCACGTCCCGCGGCCCGCAGCTGCTCTCGTACGAGCTCACGACGTCGTCCCTGCGCCACCCCGAGCTGCGCGAGGTCGCGATCGAGCAGTACCGCGGGCAGTGGTCGGCGGCCGAGGCCGTGCTCGAGGAGATCGCACGCATCTCACGCGTCCAGTGGGTCGTCCCGGTGCCGCGCCTCGCCCGCGCGACGGTCGCGGTCGTCGACGGGCTGTCGCTCGCATGGCTCGTCGACGGCGACGACGAGATCGCGCAGCAGACCATCGCGGGGTTCGGCACGTTCCTCGCGACGCAGGCCGAGCCGCTCGAGCCGGCGGGCGTCGAGGAGTGACCGGGGCGCTCGCGCGGTCCCGCGTCGCCGGGTCCGTCGCGTTCGGTGCCCAGGGGTACGTGCTGGTCACGATCCTCGCGAGCCTGCCCGACGTGAAGGACCGCTACGGCATCGGCGACGACCAGATCACCGCCGCGGTGCTCGGCGTGCTCGTCGCCGCCGCGATCGGCACGGGCATCGCGGACTACGTGAGCCGGCGCTCCGGCAGCCGCGTCGCGCTCGCGGCCGGTCTGGCCGGCATCGGGCTGACCGTCACGCTCGTCGCCGTCGCACCCAGCTATGCGTTCGCCGTGCCCGCGTTCGCGCTGTACGGCCTCGCGCTCGGCATGGTCGACGCGGGCACCAACATGCAGGCCGTCGCCATCCAGCGCGCCTACGGCCGCCCGCTCCTGTCGAGCTTCTACGCGTCCTGGTCCGTCGGAGCGATCATCGCGACCCTCGTGTGCTCCGCGACCGTCGGGCGCTGGTCCGTCGACCCCGTGATGCTCGTGTTCCTGCCCGGCCTGCTCGTCGGGCTCGCCGCCGCCGCGCTCGTGCGCCGCGACGGGCTGCGCGTGCACGACGCGGTGGACCCCGCCGACTCCGACCACGTCCGGCTCGTCGGCTCGACCCCCGTCCCGTGGCGTGCGATCACGCTGCTCGGCGTCGCGCTCGTCGCGTTCTACGTGGCCGACAACGCCGCGCAGACGTGGGGCAGCCTCTACGTGCGCGACACGCTCGACGCGGCGGACTGGCTCGGTCCGCTCGCGCTCGGCGCGTACCTCGCGACGACGCTCGGCTCCCGCGTCGTCGGCGACGGCGCCGTGCGGCGGTGGGGGCGCGTGCGCGTCGTGCGCGTCGCGGGGTCGGTCGCCGCGGTCGGGCTGCTGCTCGTCGTCGTCGCGCCCGGTGCCCCCGTCGCGATCGTCGGGTTCGCCGTGGCGGGTGCCGGGCTCGGCCTCGTCGCGCCCCTCGCGTTCGCCGCCGCGGGCGAGCTCGCACCCGAGCACGCCGACGCCGTGGTCGCGCGGCTCAACGTGTTCAACTACGTGGGGACGCTGCTCGGCGCGGTGCTCGTCGGCGCGATCGGCTCGACCAGCACGTTCCGCTACGCGTTCCTGGTGCCGGTCGCGGTGTCGCTCGTGATCGTCGCGCTGTCCGGCAGGTTCGACTCGCCGGCGCACGAGGCCGCCCGCCGCGTCGCCGTGCCGACACCTTCACCGGCACCTGCACCTGGGCCGGCACCTGCACCGACGCCGACCCGGCAGGACCAGGGCGTCCGCGCACGCACCAGCGAGGAGACGTCGCATGACGCTCGGTGACCGGCTCGACGCCGCCACGGGCCACCTGCCCGCGCCGCTGGCGGTGGTGGACCTCGACGCGCTCGAGGCCAACGCGAGCGACCTCGTCGCCCGTGCCGCGGGCACACCCGTGCGCGTCGCCTCGAAGTCGGTGCGCGTGCGCGCCGTGCTCGACGCCGTCCTCGCGCGCCCCGGCTTCGCGGGAGTCATGGCGTACTCGGTCCGCGAAGCGGTGTGGCTCGCGCGCGAGGGCGTGAGCGACGTGCTCGTCGGGTACCCGAGCGTCGACACGGGCGGGCTCGACGAGCTCGCCGCCGACCCCGTGGCCGCGGCGGCCGTCACGCTCATGGTCGACGACGTCGCGCAGGCCGACCTGGCCGCGAAGGCCGCCGCCGCGCACGGCTCGGCGCTGCGCGTGTGCCTGGACGTCGACGCGTCGCTGCGCGTCGGGCTCGGGCGGCTGCGCGCGCACCTCGGTGTGCGGCGCTCGCCCGTGCACACGCCCGACGACGCCGCCGCGCTCGCGCACGCCGTGCTGCAGCGCGACGGCCTGAGCGTGCGCGGCGTCATGTTCTACGAGGCGCAGGTCGCGGGCATGCCCGACTCGAGCGCCGCGGTCCGCGCGGTCAAGCGCCTGTCGGTGCGCGACCTCGCACGGCGGCGCGGGCTCGTCGTCGACGCGGTCTCGCAGGTCACCGGCGACCGGCTGGAGCTCGTGAACTCGGGCGGCTCGGGCTCGGTCGAGACGTCCGTGTCGGACCCGACCGTCACCGAGGTCACGGCCGGGTCGGGGCTGTTCGTCCCCACGCTGTTCGACCACTACCGCTCGTTCGAGCCGCGGCCCGCCGCGTTCTTCGGGCTCGACGTCGTCCGCCTCCCGGCACCGGGGTTCGCGACGACGTTCGGCGGCGGGTACGTCGCGTCCGGTCCGCCGAGCGCGTCCCGCCAGCCGCGGCCCGTGTGGCCCGCGGGGCTCGCGCTCACGCCGCGCGAGGGTGCGGGCGAGGTCCAGACCCCGCTGCGCGTGCCCGCACGCGCCGACCTGCGCATCGGGGACCGCGTGTGGTTCCGGCACGCGAAGTCCGGCGAGGTGATGGAGCGGTTCGACCGGGTGCACCTCGTGCGCGGCGAGGCCGTCGAGCGCACCGTGCCCACGTACCGCGGTGAGGGCCGGACGTTCGGCTGACGAGCGGGCCGGTAGCCTTGCCGACGTGAGCCTTCGCCTGTACGACACTGCCACCCGCACGGTGCGCGACTTCGTCCCCCGGGTCACGGGCGAGGTCGGCATCTACCTGTGCGGGGCGACCGTCCAGGCGCCGCCCCACGTCGGGCACGTCCGCTCGGGCGTCGCGTTCGACGTGCTCGTGCGCTGGCTGCGCCGCCAGGGCCAGCGCGTCACGCTCGTGCGCAACGTGACGGACGTCGACGACAAGATCCTCGCGAAGTCCGCGGACGCCGGTGTCGCGTGGTGGGCGTGGGCGATGACGAACGAGCGCGCGTTCACCGCCGCGTACGACGCGCTGGGTGTCCTGCCCCCCACGTACGAGCCCCGCGCGACCGGGCACGTGCCCGCGATGGTCGAGCTCATGAGCACGCTCGTCGAGAAGGGGCACGCCTACCAGGCCGCACCCGGCGACGTGTACTTCGACGTCCGGTCGTTCCCCGAGTACGGCGCGCTGACGCACCAGCCGGTCGACGACATGGTGCCCGCGCCCGACGACGCCCCCACGGGCGGGGCGAAGCGCGACCCGCACGACTTCGCGCTGTGGAAGGCCCCCAAGCCCGGTGAGCCCGAGACCGCGTCGTGGGACACGCCGTTCGGGCGCGGCCGCCCGGGCTGGCACCTCGAGTGCTCCGCGATGGCGGCGCGCTACCTCGGGTCGGAGTTCGACATCCACGGCGGCGGCCTCGACCTGCGCTTCCCGCACCACGAGAACGAGCTCGCGCAGTCCCGCGCGGCCGGTCAGGGCTTCGCGCGTTACTGGCTGCACAACGGCTGGGTCACGCAGGGCGGCGCCAAGATGAGCAAGTCGCTCGGCAACGGGCTGCTCGTCGACCTCGTGCTGCAGACCGTGCGGCCCGTCGTCCTGCGCTGGGCGCTCACCACCGTGCAGTACCGCTCGATGCTCGAGTGGACCGACGACACGCTGCGCGAGGCGGAGGCCACCTGGGACCGCGTCGCCGGGTTCGTCGAGCGGGCCGCCGAGCGCACGGGCGCCGCGTCCGCCGACGAGGTCGCGTCCGCGACCCTGCCCGACGAGTTCGTCGCCGCGATGGACGACGACCTCAACGTGCCGGCCGCGCTCGCGGTCGTCCACGAGACCGTGCGCACCGGCAACACCGCGCTCGCCGCGGGCGACTCGCTCGCCACCCGCGACGCGATGGTCACCGTGCGCTCCATGCTCGACGTGCTGGGCCTCGACCCCGGCTCGCCGCAGTGGCGCTCCCACGGCGCCGACGAGCGGTACGCGCACGCGCTCGACGAGCTCGTCGAGGCGCAGCTCGAGGCCCGCGCCGCGGCGCGCGCCGCACGCGACTTCGCCACCGCCGACGCGATCCGGGACCGGCTCACCGCCGCGGGCGTCGTCGTCGAGGACTCACCCGCGGGCGCCCGGTGGACGCTCGCACCCCGATCGGAGGACTGATGGCCGGCAACTCCTCGCGTCGCGGCGCGACGCGCAAGGGCGGCAAGAAGGGCTCGTCGGTCGGGACCGGCGGGCACAGCCGCAAGGCGCTCGAGGGCAAGGGCCCGACCCCCAAGGCCGAGGACCGCGTCTACCACGTGGCGCACAAGCGCAAGATCGCCGCCGAGCGCCCCGCAGGCGCGCGCGGCACGTCCGGGCGGCCGTCCGCCGCCGCGTCGCGGTCCGCCGCGGGCGGCAAGGGCGGACGCAAGTCGTCGACGCACGAGATCGTCGCGGGCCGCAACTCCGTGCTCGAGGCGCTGCGCACCGGCGTGCCCGTCACCACCGTCTACCTCGCGGCGCGGCTCGAGGCCGACGACCGCACGCGCGAGATCATCTCGATCGTCGCCGACGCGGGCTACCCGCTGCTCGAGGTCTCGCGCCTCGAGCTCGACCGCCTCACCGACGGCGCCGTGCACCAGGGCGTCGCGATCCAGGTCCCGCCCTACCCGTACCGGGACGACGAGGACCTGCTCGACATCGCCGCGGCCAAGGGTGCGCCCGTGCTCGCCGTCGCGCTCGACGGCGTGACCGACCCCCGCAACCTCGGCGCGGTGCTCCGCTCCGCTGGCGCGTTCGGGGCGCACGGCGTGATCGTGCCCGAGCGCCGAGCCGCCGGCGTCACCGCCTCCGCGTGGAAGGTGTCCGCCGGTGCCGCGGCGCGGGTGCCCGTCGCCCGGGTCACCAACCTCGCGCGGACCCTGCAGGAGTGGAAGAAGTCCGGTGTGTTCGTCGTCGGGCTCGACGGCGGCGGGGACGTCTCGGTCGCCGACCTGCCCTACGCCGGTGACCCGCTCGTGCTCGTCGTCGGCTCCGAGGGCAAGGGGCTGTCCCGGCTCGTGCGCGAGCAGTGCGACGCGATCGCGTCCATCCCCATCACCTCGGACGTCGAGTCGCTCAACGCGGGTGTCGCGGCCGGCATCGCGCTGTACGAGGTGGCACGGCAGCGCGCCTGAGCGCCGCCGCCGTCCACTCACCCCGGGGTCGAGGCCTCGGGGTGCCGCCGGTCAGCCGATGAGCGTGTCGCCGTCGATCGTCGGGATCGACTCCGTCTGGTCCCGCAGGTCGCCGGGCTGCACGCCGAGGATCGACTGCTCGTCGGGCCGGTTCGGCAGGATGTTCTTCACGTAGCTGCGCGCGACCTCCTGCAGCGGCACGTCACGGTGCTGCTGCTGCGACAGGAACCAGCGGTGGTCGAGCAGCTCGTGGAACACCTGCGCGGGCTCGAGCTTGCCGCGCATCTCCTTGGGCACCATGCGCACCGCGGGCTCGAAGATCTCCGTCAACCAGTCGTGCGCGACGAACGCCTCGTCCTCCATCTGACGGTCGGTGGCCGCGCGGTACTCGTCGAGGTCGTTCAGCAGGCGGCGCGCCTGGTTCTCCTGCACGTCCAGCCCCGTGAGCCGCATGAGCCGGCGCGAGTAGTGCCCCGACTCCACGACCTTCGGCTGGATGCGGACCGTGGTGCCGTCCACGTCCGTGGTGATGTCCAGCTCGCCCACGTCGAAGCCCAGGTCGTTGAGCCGGTCGACGCGTGCCTGCACGCGCCACCGCTCGCCGTAGCTGAACGACTCGACCTCCGTGAGCGCCGTCCACAGGTCCCGGTACCGCACCGCGAGCGCGTCGCCGATCGCGACCGCGTCCACGTCCTCGTCGAGGAACTCGCCCGCCTGCAGGTCCATGAGCTCGCCGATGATGTTCACGCGCGCGACCTCGAGGTCGTACCCGCGCTGGCCCTCCGTGAGGCGCTCGTGCAGGTCGCCCGTCTCCGCGTCCACGAGGTACGCCGCGAACGTCTCCGCGTCCCGGCGGAACAGCGTGTTCGACAGCGACACGTCGCCCCAGTAGAAGCCCGCGAGGTGCAGCCGCACGAGGAGCACGGCGAGCGCGTCGATCAGCCGGGTCGCGGTGTCCGGCCGCAGCGACTGGCTGAACAGCGAGCGGTACGGCAGGGAGAACTGCAGGTGCTGCGTGATGAGCACCGCCTCGAGCGGCTCGCCCTCCGGTGAGCGGCGTCCCGTGATCACGCCGACCGGCTCGACCGACGGGACGTCCAGCCGACGCAGCTGCCGCAGCAGCTCGTACTCCCGGTACGCGACCGTCTCGCCGATCTCCTTGATCGCGATGACCCGGCCCGACAGGCGTGCGAACCGCACGATGTGGCGCGAGATGCCGCGGGGGAGCGCCGCGAGCGTCTCGGCGGGCCACTCCTCGAGCGGGATGTGCCAGGGCAGGTCGAGCAGCGCCGGGTCGGGGTCGGCCGCCGTGATCTGCAGGCGCTGCGGCGTGGTGCTCATGGGCTCCATCCTGCCAGCGGGGCCCGACGGCGCGATCGTCGGAACCCCACAACGAACGCGGGGAGGGCGTGAAGATCCCCGACCGGTCTCGCGCGGACCGGGCGGCGGACGGGGGGAGGACGCAGGTCAGGCGGTCCGCACAGGCAGGAGGGGCGGCCGGGCCCGAAGGCCACGACCGCCCCTCCCGAGGTGCGTGCGAACGTCAGGCGTCGATGCGCTCGCCCGAGCCCGCGTGGAACAGGTGCTGCTCGCCCGCGCGGATGCGGATCGCGACCGTCTCGCCCTTGGCCGGGACCTGACGCGGGTCGACGCGCACGATGACCTGCGCGTCGCCGGCGCCCGAGTGGACCGTGTTGGCCTGGCCGAACTCGTTGGTGAGCGAGCCGTAGACGAACGCGTCCGAGCCGAGCTCCTCGACGATGTTCACGATGACCGGGACGGCGTCCGGCGTACCGGCGGGCACGACGTCGACCGACTCGGGGCGGAAGCCCAGCGTGACGTGGTTCTTGTCGTCCTCGGTGAGCTGCGAGATGACCTCACGCGACAGCGGCACGCGCGAGCGGCCGAGCGACGCGTGGCCGTCGAGCACCGGGAACGTGCCGATGTTCATGGCCGGCGAGCCGATGAAGCCGGCGACGAAGACGTTGGCCGGCGTGTCGTACATCTCGCGCGGCGTGCCGACCTGCTGCAGGATGCCGTCCTTGAGCACCGCGATGCGGTCACCCATGGTGAGGGCCTCGGTCTGGTCGTGCGTGACGTAGACCGTGGTGACGCCGAGGCGGCGCTGCAGCGACGCGATCTGCGTACGCGTCTGCACGCGGAGCTTCGCGTCGAGGTTCGACAGCGGCTCGTCCATGAGGAACACCTGGGGCTGACGCACGATCGCGCGACCCATGGCGACACGCTGACGCTGACCACCCGAGAGGGCCTTCGGCTTGCGGTCGAGGTACTCGGTGAGGTCGAGGATCTGGGCGGCCTCCTCGACGCGCTGGCGGATCTCCGCCTTCGGCGTGCCGGCGATCTTGAGCGCGAAGCCCATGTTGTCGGCCACCGTCATGTGCGGGTACAGCGCGTAGTTCTGGAAGACCATCGCGATGTCGCGGTCCTTCGGCTGGACGTCCGTGACGTCGCGGTCGCCGATGAGGATGCGGCCCGCGTTGACGTCCTCGAGGCCCGCCAGCATGCGCAGCGAGGTCGACTTGCCGCAGCCCGAGGGGCCGACGAGGACGAGGAACTCGCCGTCCTCGATGTGGAGGTCGAGGGCGTCCACCGCGGGACGCTCCGTGCCGGGGTACACCCGGGTTGCGTGGTCGAACGTGACCGTAGCCATGGTGCTACCAATCCCTTCACCGGCAGGTACGTGCCGGACGATCCGTCGTGGAGGGTGTTCAGTGTCTTCACTGACACGGCCGACGCGGAAGGACCCGCACCGGCCTTCGCACATCCTGCCACACGCCGGTGTGACCTCCGTCATCCGGAGGTCCCTGGTCCGCACCGTCAGGGGCGTGCTACGACGAGCGCCGGGCGCTCGAGGCCGCTCTCGGGGGCGGCGAGCACTCCGCCGGTCGGCCACAGGCCGTACTCCGCCCCGGGCACCGTGCCCTCCCAGACCCGCGCGCCGCTGTCCAGGTCCAGGGCTCGCACGCGGTCCGACGTGCCGAGCGCCAGCACCCGGCGGCCGTCCGTCGCGAGCCACGACGCGAAGTCCCCGGCGGATGCGGACCAGACCTCCTCACCCGTGCGCGCGTCGACGGCGGCGACCGTGCCCCCGGCACCGAGCAGGTACACCCGCCCGTCGAGCACGAGCGGGTCGGGGCTGAGGACCGTGCGGTCCCACAGCGCGTCGCCCGTGGCGGCGTCCCACGCGTGCACCGAGACGGCCGCGCCGTCCTGCCGCACCGTGAACGTCACGTCGGGCGCCGTGCCGTCGTCCACCGACGCCCGCGTGACCCAGCCCGCCTCGACGCGCCGGTCGCCGACGACGAGCGCGCCGTCGTTCAGGTCGCTGCCGAGCACGGGGCTCACCGTGACGACGCCACCGCGTGCGAGCGCCGCGAACTTGCCCTCGGCGAGCTCGCCCTGCGCGACGAGCGCGCCGCTCGTGTCGAGCAGCCACCACGGGGCGTCGAGCGGGGTCAGCAGGATGCGGTCGCCCAGCACGTCGATCGCCTGGCCAGTGGTGTATGTGGGCGCGTCCCGGTCGAGGGGCTCGTCGGCGGTCCACGTCCACTCGAGCGTCCCCGCCCGCGGCCCCGTGCCGACCCGCGACTGGACCGTCCAGAGCTCGCGCTCGGGGCGCAGCGGGTCACGGCCCGGGTCCGCCGTGACGATCGACGTCCCCGACGTCGTCCAGCCCGCCGCGCCGAGGTCGCGCTGCTCGAGCACGGTCCCGTCCGTCGCGTCGAGCACGACGAGCAGGTCGTCGACCCCGTCGCCCGCGAACACCGTGCCGGTGGTCACCACGCACGCCGCGGCCTGCGTCCCCAGCGGCCGGCACGTCACGTCGAGCGGCTCGGGGTCCTCGCGCACGAGGGCCTCGAGTGCCGGCGGCACCGCGAGGTCCCGGCGCCACACGACGTCGCCCGTCGCACGGTCGAGCGCCTCGACGCGTGCGGTCGTGCGGCTGTCGGGGACCGCGCGGTGCACGAGCAGGACGCCGCCCACCTGGACCGGGACGTACAGGGCCTCGAACCGCACGTCGTCGCGCACGCGCGGCGGGCCGTCGAGCGGGAGCAGCACGCCCGGCACGTCGTCGAACCGCGTCGCGCGCGCCTCGCGACGCTCGTCGAGCACGTGCTGCGCGACGACCGCGCCGACGACGAGCACCGCCGCGCCCCCGACGACGAACCAGCGCCCCCGGTGCCGACGACCCGGTCCCTGGTCTCGTCCCTGGCCCGCGCCATCGGCGTCCGCCGCGTCGATGTCCGTCGCGTCGATGTCCGCCGGGTCGACGTCCGCCGTGTGCGCGGTGGCGGGGTCGTCGTCCAGCTCGACGACGGTCGTCCGCTCTCCCCGGCCGCGCCTGCCGCGCCGGACGCCCCACCCCCGGCGTCCGGCGTCACCGGGCTGGGCCGCGGCGCGCTGGCTCGACGACCGCCCGGCGGGCGGCGCGGCGTCGTGCGTGCCCGGGTCGTCGTCCTCGAGCTCGACGGGCCGCATCGGGGCCACGGCGCCTCCTCGGCCGGGGTGCCTGCCGCGGTCCGCCCGGGACCGACGAAACCGTCCGACCCGCGACCGACCCGCGACCGACCGCACCTGCGCGGTCGGTGCCCAGCCAACCACACCCCCCGGCCGCGCCCGGCCGAACCGCCCCACGATCGCCGAGGTGCCTCAGCCCGCGCTCCACCGCCTGGCGGGTGCACGCGGGACGGCCGCACGGGTCCGAGGCGAGGGCGTCAGCTGGGGTCCGGCGGTCCAGCGGACGGCGGGTCCAGCGGGCGGCGGGGTGGCTCAGATGTGCGGTGCGCTGTGCGGGTCAGCCGGGCAGGGTGTCGTCGAGGGCGGCTAGGTGTACTCGGCCATCACGTTGGTGACAGGGCGTTGACGTGGGCGAGGGCCTCCGGCGTAGTGGAGATGTCTCGTCTTCACGATCCGGAGGCCCTCGTGGTTCACGCTAATGCGCGGCTGACGCCGCATGGGAGATGGTTGTTGGTGCAGCGGGTGCGGGTGCAGGGGCGCCCGGTCGCTCATGTCGCCCGCGAGCTGGGTGTCTCGCGCCAGTGCGCGCATCGGTGGGTGGCTCGTTTCGATGCGCAGGGCCGTGCCGGTCTGCAGGACCGGTCCTCGCGTCCGCGACGGTCACCGGCGGTGACCAGCCCTGAGCGGGTCGCACTCGTGCTCGCTGCGCGTGAGCGGTTGCGGCGCGGTCCGGACGAGCTCGCGCGGGCGACCGGAGTGCCGGCGCGGACCGTCTCGCGGATCCTGCGCCGCGCCCACGTGCCCTACCTGTGGCAGTGCGACCCGATCAGCGGTGAGCCGATCCGGGCGTCGAAGGTGACCGCGGTCCGCTACGAGCACGCGCACCCGGGTGACCTCGTGCACGTCGACGTCAAGAAGGTCGGGCGGATCCCGCAAGGCGGTGGGTGGAGAGCGCATGGGCGAGCCGGCACCCAGGCCGCGAAGAAGAAGCGCCCGCTGATCGGCTATGACTACGTCCACGCCGCCGTGGACGACTACTCACGAGTCGCCTACGCCGAGATCCTGCCGGACGAGAAAGGCGCGACCTGCGCGGGCTTCATCGACCGTGCCCTGACCCACTTCGCCGCGCTGGGCACACCCGTCAGAGCCGTCCTCACCGACAACCACTGGTCCTACGCACACGCCCACGAGGTCGCTGCGGTGCTCGCCGCGCACCAGACCGCGCACTGGTTCATCAAGGCCCACTGCCCCTGGCAGAACGGCAAGGTCGAACGATTCAACCGCACCCTCGCCAGCGAATGGGCCTACCGGCATCCATGGACCTCGAACGACCAGCGAACCACCGCCTTCACCACCTGGCTCAACGAGTACAACACTGAACGTCACCACCACGCCGTCGGCGCCGCCCCCGTCACCCGACTGTCACCAACGTGATGGCCGAGTACAGCTAGGGCGTGTCTCCCAACCCCCGCGAAGGTCTGGTCACTGGTCGGAGAGCATCAGCGGTGTGACGGCTCAACCTCCTCGCGCTCTTCGTCGAATCTGCCCCGTTGGGTCATGACCCCGAGAGCCTCGCGCGCGATCGGTGCGATGCGCTTTGGCCACCCGCTGGCAGCGACCTCACGCTCGGTGGTGAGGTTTGCCGTGGCCTTGAGGGCCGCCAGCATCTCGTCGAGAACGAGTTCGATCCTTGTGACTTCCTCCTGGGTGTAGGTCGACAGTCCTCGCCAGTCGTGTGGCAGGTCGTCGTCGACGTAATCGAAGAAGTGGTTGAAGTACTCGTTCACGCCGACGGCGTAGAGACCCGCATCGCCATCGGCGAGGACCTCGAGGACCTCGATCGCCCTGTTGCGCACCCGCTGGTCCACCAGTCGCTCGGAAGGTGCCTCGTCCACGTGACGATCATGGTGCAAGCCCCGACTCGTGTGGTGAGCGGTCTCCGTATTCAGCCGACGGATGTACGCAACCACGTCACGATCGCGGCGAGAACGGCGCCAGCCCGATAGACGACGGCGTGCTTGTCGTAGCGGGTGGCCAGGCCGCGCCACTGCTTGAGCAGGTTGAAGGATCGCTCGACGACGTTGCGCCGCCTGTAGACCTCGCGGTCGAACTTCGGCGGACGCCCACCATTCGCGCCGCGTCGCTTGCGGTTGGCCTGCTGGTCGGACGGTTCAGGGATCACGGCCCGGATCCCGCGCCGACGCAGCATGACCCGGTTCGCTCGTGACGAGTACGCCTTGTCCCCGAGCACCACGTCCGGCGTGGTGCGCGGGCGGCCCGCACCGAGGCGCGGCACCCAGAGGTCCGCCAGCACCAGCTCCAGCGCTCGCCCGTCGTGCGACTGGCCGGGAGTGATGACGACGGCGAGCGGGCGCCCGCGACCGTCGACCGCGTGGTGGACCTTGCTCGTCAACCCGCCACGGGAGCGACCTATGCCGTGACCTGCGGGTTCACTGTGGACGACCGAGCGACCCTGCGTCTTGTGATTCGACGCCGCCCCCTGTGTCGTGCTCTGGGCGGGTCGTGTTCGTCGCGTGCTGGTGGGCGCGGTTGATCGTGGAGTCCACCGAGACCGTCCAGTCAATCTCACCTGCGGCATCGGCCTCGGCCGTCAGGTGCGCCAGGATGCGGTCCCAGGTCCCGTCGTCGGCGAACTTCTTGTGCCGCTTCCACACCGTCTGCCATGGTCCGAAGGCGTCCCGCGGCAGGTCTCGCCACGGGATCCCGGTCCGGTACCGGTAGGCGATGCCTTCGACGATGGTGCGGTGGTCACCGAACGGGCGACCCACCTTGCCCGCGTTCGACGGCAGCAACGGCTCGATCCGCTCCCACTGCACGTCCGTAAAGACCTGGAACCGACTCACGCCCGAGAGCCTGCCGCCCAGTTCGCCGCAGAGTTGGGAGACACGCCCTAGGGCGAGCGTCATCTCGTGCGGGTCAGCCGGGCAGGGCGTCGGCAAGCGCGGCCAGGGCGCGCGTCATCTCGTGCGGGTCGGCCACGCGCAGCCGGGCGGCGGTGTCGCCAGGACCGACCTTGACCGTGACGTCGTGCTCGCCGAGGGCCTCGAACGCGTGCTCGTCGGTGACGTCGTCGCCCGCGTAGACCACGACGCGTGCGCCGAGCTCGTCACGCAGCGCGCCGAGGGCCTCGCCCTTGCTGGCGTGCAGCACGGAGATCTCGACGACGTCCTTGCCGCTCAGGACGCCCGAGCCGAGCTCGGCGCCCAGCGCGAGTGCCTGCTCGTGCGCGGCGGCCGCGTCGGCGCGCTCCGCGAGCCGGGTGTGCAGGACGACGGCGGTGGGCTTGGTCTCGACCCAGATCCCGTCGCGTCCGCGCGCGATGGCGGACGCCTGCGCGCCGAGCGCGGCGAGCCGGTCGGCCTGCTCGTCGGTGAGCCGGACCACGTCGCGGTCGAGGCCGTGCCGCGTCACGCGCGCCCGCTCGGCACCGTGCGAGCCGATCAGGTACGTGCCGACCGGGACCTCGGCCAGCGCGTGCAGGTCGTGCAGCGCGCGCCCGGACACGAGCGCGAGCGCGACGTCGTCCGCCTCGGCGATGCGCCGCAGCGGCTCGACCCCCTCCGGCAGCACCCGCGACAGCGACGGGTCGTCCTGCAACGGGGCCAGCGTGCCGTCGAAGTCGAGCGCGACGAGCAGCGGCCGGGCCTCGGCGTCGTCCGCCAGCGCCACGAGCGCGTCGACGACCGCCCCCCGGTCACGTGGCGCGGGAGACGGCGCTGCCGGGCGGTCGTGCGGTGCGGGGGTGGGCGCGGCCAGCCCCCGGTCGTGCGGTGCGGGGGTGGGCGCGGCCAGCCCCCGGTCGTGCGGTGCGGGGGCAGGCGTCGTCGGCTCCCTGCCGGGCTGTGCGGGGGTCGGCACCGTGGGGGCGGGCCGGTCGGTCGGCGCGCCCGTGCTGGCGTCAGACATGGCTGTCTCGCTGGGGGACGGCGGTGAGCACCGCGAGGAACTCGCGCGACCAGGCGTTGACGTCGTGGCCGAGCACGCGCCTCCGCAGCCGGCGCATGCGCTTGCGGGCCTCGCGCGGGTCGAGGTGCGCGGCGTACGTGATCGCGTCCTTCATCCCGTCGATGTCGTGCGGGTTCACCAGGATCGCGCCCGCGAGCTCGTCGGCCGCACCGGTGAACTCGCTGAGGACCAGCGCGCCGCGGTCGTCGGACCGTGCGGCCGCGTACTCCTTGGCGACCAGGTTCATCCCGTCGCGCAGCGCGGTCACGAGCATGACGTCCGCGGCGAGGTACAGCGCGGCCATCTCCTCCATGGGGAACGACTGGTGCAGGTACTGCACGGGCGCGTGCCCCACCTGGCCGAAGTCGCCGTTGATCCGGCCGACGAGCAGCTCCACCTCGTCACGCAGCTGCGCGTAGGCGCCGACGTTCTCCCGGCTCGGTGAGGCGACCTGCACGAGCGTCGTCTCGCTGGGTGACAGGCGGCCGTCCTGGAGGAGCTCGCCGTACGCCTTGATGCGGTGCCGGATGCCCTTGGTGTAGTCGAGGCGGTCGACCCCGAGCAGCAGGATCGTGGGGTTGCCGAGCTCGTGGCGGATCTCGACGGCACGTTCCTGCACGGCGTCGGTGCGGGCGAGGGCGTCGAAGGCGGCGGAGTCGATCGAGATCGGGAACGCCGCGGCGCGCACGTGCCGCTCGGTGCGGCCGTGCTCGTCGGTGATCGTGACGACCTGGCCACGTGTGGTCAGGTCGGTCAGGCGGCGGACCACGCGCACGAAGTTCGCGGCGTCCCCACCGCGCTGGAACCCGATGAGGTCCGCTCCGAGCAGCCCCTCGACCACGGCCTTGCGCCACGGCAGCTGCGCGAAGATCTCGAGCGGGGGGAAGGGGATGTGGTGGAAGTACCCGATCCGCAGGTCCGGGCGGAGCTCGCGCAGCAGCGCGGGGACGAGCTGGAGCTGGTAGTCGTGCACCCAGACCGTCGCGCCCCGTGCGGCCTGCGCCGCGGCGGCCTCGGCGAACCGGCGGTTCACGCGCCGGTAGGCCTCCCACCACTGGCGGTGGAACGCGGGCGGAGCGATGACGTCGTGGTACAGCGGCCAGAGCGTGTCGTTCGAGAAGCCCTCGTAGTACCGCTCGACGTCGTCAGCCGAGAGCGTCACGGGCACGAGCTGGGTGCCGTCGACCTCGAACGGGTCCAGCGTGAGGTCGGGCGACCCGCCCCAGCCGACCCACGCGCCGTCCGCCTGGGCCATGACCGGTGCGAGGGCCGTCACCAGCCCTCCCGGGGACCGGGTCCAGGTGGGCTCGCCGTCCTCGCCGAGCGACACGTCGACGGGCAACCGGTTCGCGACGACCACGAGGTCGTAGCCATCTTTAGGCACAGCAGACACTGCATCTCCTGGGTTGACTGAATCTTGACCCTAGTCGGTGCCCCCGCGACCCCGCCTGCCGAACGACGCACGTCACACGCAGGCCGAGCCGCCCCCGACGCGCAGTCCAACCCGCAGGTGACGCGGGTCGGACCGCCCGTCGCCTGCCCGGTCAACCGGGCGGCTCGCGGCTCGGACCGTTGTGGACCGTGCCCCGGCGCCCCCGGAACACGTAGCGCACGCCGAGACTCGCCAACCCGGGGCCGGGCTCCGGAGCGGACTCCCCGGTGCTCCCCGGCAGCTCTGCGTGGGCAGGTGCCCGGTGGTCCGTCGCGCGAGGTGGGGGAGCCACCCGTTCGACGTCGAGGTCGAGCGCATGCACCAGGTGGTGGTGGTGCGAGCAGAGCAGCACGGCGTTGTCCAGGTCGGATCGCCCGCCGTCCCGGTGCCACCAGCGGACGTGGTGCACGTGGCAGTACCGAGCGGCGACCGAGCAGCCGTTCCACGCGCACTGCCGGTCGCGTGCGACCACGGCGAGCCGCTGCGCGGGCGTGAACATGCGCCGCGTGCGCCCGACGTCGAGCGGCAGACCGCCCGTGTCCATGACGACGCGCGTCATCGCGCAGTCGCACAAGGCGGCCGCGAGCTCGGTGCGCGTCAGGACCGTCCCGTCGTCGCTCACCGCGGGCGCCACCCGCTGATGCTCACCCCCGAGGGTCTCCGCCGCGTCATCGGGCGGCCCGGCCGCACCCACGCCATGCCCCGCACCGGCACGACGCCCCGCACCGGGACGACGGCGTGCCTGGTGCTCACGCACCGCGTGCCACGTCTCGGCCGGTACGAGCAGGCTCACCTGCGCGGCGGGCGCGCTCACGGCGCCGTCGGGAGCGACCGCCGCCGCCGGGCGGTCGTCTTCCCCGCCGGTGCGGCCGGACTCGTCGGGGTCGGATGCCGGCTGCGCGCGGAGCCCACCGGCGTTGAACCCACCCGCCAGCGCGTGCTGGGCCAGGGCCGTCAGGGCGTCGGCGCGTGCCTGGTCGCGTGTGCGGTCGTCGTCCTCGCGGTGGCCCGTCGCGTCGAGCGCGCGGGCGAGCACGTGACCCGCGAGCGGGTCGAGGAACCCCTTGAGCGCGGTCCCGCGTGGACCGTGGCTCAGCGTGAGGTGCCGCGCGCGGCGTGCGTCCTCTCGCTCGTCCTCCGCCCGGGCCGGGTCGTGCTCCGCGACCAGCGCCGCGACGTGCCGGGAGAACTGCCGGGCGTCCGTCTGCTGCGCGAGCTCGACGAGCTGCTCCTGCGTCCGCTCGTCGGCGAGCACGCGCGCGACGTGATCGCTCGCACCGGCGAGCGCCTGGCCGAGCACGTCGAGGTGCCCGCAGGGCACGGCGTGCTCGGCCACGGCCACGCCGACGAGCGGCAGCCGGTCCATCGCGCGGGCCGCGGCGACCTCCCGGGCCGCGGCGAACCTCGTCGTCCCCGACAGCCGTGCCCGGGTGTCCACGAACGCCCGCTCGGCCCCTGCGCGAGCGGCCGCCGCGTGCTGCGCGAGGAGGACGGGCCCCCGCGCGGCGGTGACGAGGCTCGCCACCTGGTCCAGCGCCCGCACGACGCGCGCGCACGCCGCCCCGTCCCACGCCCGGGAGCCGCGAGACCGCTCGGCGACCGCGCGCAGCTGCTCCGCGACCTGGGCGAGCGATGCGAGCACGTCCGACGGCGCAGAGCCGCGCGGCAAGGCACCCCCGACCGCCACGGCCTCCGACTCGAACACGTGTTCGATGTTACGCAACCCGGACGAACCGCACCACCGCCTGTCCACACCTCGGGCACCGGTGGTGCCCCGCGCACCGCCCGTCCAGGACCAGCGCGCCTGTTCGCACGCACGCCCGCAGCCGCCTAGCGTGACCTGGCATGGAACGGATCGGCCTCGCGCCGGGGGCGCAGATCGGCGGCTACACGGTCGTCGCCCCCCTCGGCTCCGGGGGCATGGGCACGGTCTACCGGGCGGTCGACGACGGTGGCACGGCGGTCGCGCTCAAGCTCCTCCACCCGCAGATCGGCGCCGACGCGCAGGGCCGCGACCGCCTGCGCCGCGAGGTCCTCGCGCTCCAGCGGCTGCGGCACCGGTCCGTCGCGTCCGTCCTCGACGCCGAGGCGGACTCCACGGAGGCGTTCATCGTCACCGAGCTCGTCGCCGGCGCGAACCTCGAGGACCACGTCCGCGAGCACGGGCCGTTCGGTCCCGACGACCTGCGCGACCTCGCGCGCGACCTCACCGACGCCCTCACCGCGGTGCACACCGCGGGGGTCGTGCACCGCGACCTCAAGCCCACGAACGTCGTCGTCGGCGAGGACGGTCCCGTGCTGATCGACTTCGGGATCGCGCAGGCCGCGGGTGACCGCTCGGCCCAGGTGACCACGGCGGGCCTCGTCGTCGGCACCCCGGGCTACCTCGCGCCCGAGCTGCTCGACGGCGCCGAGCCCTCGCCCGAGACTGACCTGTGGGGCCTCGCGGCGGTCCTGGCCTTCGCCGCGACCGGCCGGCCGCCGTTCGGGACGCGCCCGCTGCAGACCGTCCTGGCGCGTGCCCGGGCGGGGGACGCGGACCTCACCGGCCTGGGACCGTTGACCAGTGACGCGCTGCGCCGCGCGCTCGACCCCGACCCCTCCGCGCGGCTCGACGCCGACGACCTGGTAGCGGCGCTCGCGGTGGCGGCGGTCGACGGCGACCCGGTCGAGACGGGCCCCGGCGGGGCGGTCGTGGCGGACGCCGCCGTGCCCGCCGCCGTCGCCGCGACCGTCGCGCTCGCCTCGACCGGCGCGGGCGCTCGTGCGGACGACGAGGACGACGACGACGCCTCCGACGAGTCCGCCTCCGACGAGTCCGCCTCCGACGAGTCCGCCTCCGACGAGTCCGCCCCTGACGAGTCCGCCCCCGACGGGTCCGACGCCGACGACGACGTCCGCGCAGACTCCGACGACGACGTCCCCGCCGACTCCGACGACACCCACCCCGACGACGAGGGCCGCGACGACCAACCCCCGCCGGAGGCGTCCGCCGCGAACGAGGCCGACCCGGCCGACGAGGAGTCGGACGACGACGCAGTCGCGGACGACGCGGACGACGACACCGACGAGGATGAGGAAGACGAGGAAGGCGAGGACGAGGACGACGACTCGTCGGACGACGGCTCGTCGGACGACGACGAGCGCGACGCCACGAGCACCGTCGCCCTGACCGCCACGGCGCTCGCGGACGCGGGCCCCGCGAACCCGGGCAAGGAGCCGGGCACGGTCGTGATCGACACGCGCAGCCTCCCGGTGCAGGACGGCCACACGCGCGTCCTGCCGGCCGGCGACCCGACGACCGTCCTGCCGGCGAACCCCTCGGCGGCATCCGCCGGCCCAGCGGCCGACGACCGCGCCGGCGCGACGTCCGGGAACACGCTCGACCGTTCCGTGCGGGGCGGCTCGGACCGCGACGAGACGGTGTTCGAGAACCCGGACCTGGACGAGCTGGACGACCTGGCGCTCGACCCGCGGTACGGCCAGCACCTGGCGGACGACGGGTTCGACCGTGGCGGGCCGCAGGCATGGCAGTCGCGAGACGGGGAGGCGGACGGGGAGGCGCAGGAGGGCGTCGACTGGATCGAGGACGACCTGGACGCCTCGGAGGTGGTCCCGGACGGCTCGGGTTACGTGCGCCCGCCGGCCCGCCGGCGCTGGGGGTCGCTGCTGGCGCTCGCGGCGCTGGTGGGGGCGCTGGGTGCGCTCGCGCCGGTGGTGACGGTGGGCGTGCTCGTCGTGCTGCTGGTGCTGGTGCGGACGGCCGGGACGGCCGTCGAGGCGATGTACGGGCGGCGTGAGCAGCGGGGGGTGCGCGCCTCCGACGTGCCGCGCACGGTCGTGGCGACGCCGTGGTACCTGGTGCGGGCGGTGGTGGCGCTCGTGCCGTCGCTCGTCGTCGCGTCGTGCGTGACGGTGCTGGTGGGCGGGGTGGTCGCGTGGCTCGTCGACAACGGGACGTGGACGATCGGGGACCTGCGCTCGGGTGACCCGGTGGACGGGGGGACGGCGGCGCTCGTCGTGGCGTCGGCGGTGCTGCTGTGGCTGGTGGTCGCGTGGTGGGGGCCGCTGTCGCGGATGACGCGCACGGGTGCGCGACGCGTCCTCGCGGTCGTCGCGCCGGGGCGTCTGGGTGCGGCGGTGCTCGTGGTCGCGTGCGTGCTCGCGGCGGTCGTCGTGGCGTCGCTGGTGACGAACGGTGCGGGGATCGTGTGGTCGCCTGCGCCGACGCCCACGGTCCCGTGACCTGCCGCGGGTGTGGCGCAAGGCGCTGAACCGTGCCAGTTCGGGGTCGGGCCGACAGGTCCGTGCCGACGCACGGGTTCGACCCGTACCCTGTGCCGTGTCGCCCACCGACCGAGGAGATCCCGTGCCCACGAACGACCCCAGGCCGACCAAGGCGCAGCGCCGCGACGAGGCGCGCGCCAAGGCCCTGCAGATGCGTCAAGAGCAGGAGCGCCGCGCGCGGCGCACGAAGATCCTCACGGCGAGCCTGCTCGTCGTCGTGATCGCTGCGGTTGGCGTGTTCGTGGGCGTCACGATCAAGAACAACGCGGAGACCGAGGCGAAGTACAGCGACGTGGTCTACGGCGGCAGCGAGTCGCAGGTGGTCGCGCCGAAGCTCGCGGACGTGACGGCGCCGTCGACCGCGAACGACAAGGGCGGCATCCCCATCAGCGCGGCCGGCGTGGGTGAGCAGGGCGCGGACGACGTCGTCGTGACCGTGTACTTCGACTTCATGTGCCCCTACTGCGGCATGTTCGACGCCGCGAACGCGGCGGACCTCGAGGAGCTCGCCGCGTCCGACGGCGTGACGATCGACTACCGGCCGGTGTCGTTCCTCGACGGTCAGTCGAAGGGCACCTCGTTCTCGACGCGTGCGGCGAACGCGCTCGCGGTCGTCGCCGACAAGTCCCCGGAGCACGTCCAGGACTTCATCACCGCGATGTACGAGAGCGAGCCCAAGGAGGGCACGACGGGTCTGACGGACGACAAGATCGCGGAGATCGCGGTCGGGGTCGGCGTCCCGCAGGAGGTCGCGGACACGTTCACGGACACGGTGGACGGCACGTTCGAGGTCGGCAAGGACGCCGAGGAGAAGACCGGCACGTGGCGCACGTTCGCGCCGTGGGTCACGGCCGCGACCCAGCAGATGGCGATCGACCGCGGTGAGGTCGGTACGCCGACGGTGCTCATCGACGGCCAGGAGTGGCCTGAGGGTCAGGACAAGAGTCCGCTGTACACGCAGGGCCCCTTGCGTGCCGCCGTCGAGGCCGCGCTCGCCGCTAAGGGCTGACGTCGACCGACGGGCCCGGTCCACCGCTCGCAGGAGCGGGGGCCGGGCCCGTCGTCGTCGGTGGCGCCGGTGTGGAGCCCCCTGTCGGATTCGAACCGACGACCTGCTGTTTACAAGACAGCTGCTCTGGCCAGCTGAGCTAAGGAGGCGAGGGCGGTCAGCCTACCGAACCGCGCACGGGATCAGGTGCCTGTGCCCGTCTCCTCGAGCAGCCGCAGCGCAGCGCTCACGCGCGGGTTGCGTGACGGGTCGGCGTCGATGCCGAGCGTGGCGTACAGCGCGTTGACGTGGTTCTGCACGGACTTCTCGGTGATCCCGAGCCGTTCACCGATGCCGGCGTTGGACAGCCCGGACGCGAGGAGCCGCAGGACCTCGTACTGCCGGTGCGTGAGCCGGGCGACGTCGGACCCGGCGCGCGGGGTCGCCCGCGCGAGCAGCTCGGGGTCGAGCACGGTCACGCCGACTGCGGCGGAGCGCACCGCGGACAGCAGGAGCTCCTCGCTCGTGGAGCTGCTCTTCGACAGGTAGCCCCACCCGTCGGCGACGTCGGGCGGCAGGTCGAGGAGCAGGTCCATCGCGTCGTGCGCGGACAGCAGCAGGATCCCGAGCCGGGGCTGCTCGCGGCGGAGCATGACGCCGAGGGCGATGCCGTTCCCGTCGGGCAGGTCGATGTCGAGCAGCGCGACGTCGACGCTGCCGGGCCGCAGGGCGGCGCGGGCCTCGGCGAACGTCCCCACGGACGCGACGACCCGCAGGCCGGGCATCTCCGCGAGGGTCCGCTCGAGCATCGAGCGGAAGAGCGGCTGGTCCTCGACGACCGCCACTCGGATGACCTCGGCCAGGGGTGTGCTCATCGGGTTCAGTATCGTCGGCTCGGGCGGAGTGCGCGTGCGGACACGGCGGACCGGGCCCGACGGGTAGGAGGACGATGGTCGAGGGGGCGCCGACGAGGCGGGGTGACGTGACCGCGGACCGCAGGGTCCTCCTGCGGCTCACGGGCGTCGTCGCGCTCGGGTACGGCCTGGGGGCGTCGATCCAGGCGGCGTACGTGTACTCGAACCTGATCCCCGCGTGGCGGGACGTGAGCGTGTGGTCGCGGGTCGCGGCGAACGTGCTGGCGGTCCTCCTGCTGGTGGGTGCGCTGTGGGCGATGGGTGTGTACCGCTGGGTGTCGTTGGCGCGCATCCTGGGCGGTCTGGTGCTGGCGTCGGTGGTCGCGGCGGGCGGGCGCACGGCGGCGCAGGAGCTGTTGAGCGTGTACTCGAACCCGGAGCGCGCGACGATCGAGGCGGAGTTCGTGGCGGGGGTGGTGCTCGCGCTGGTGTCGGGCTGCATCGGGGTGTGGGGGATGTCGGCGCGGCGGCGCAGCCGTGCGCACCTGAGGCGCGCGGAGCGTGAGGCGCTCGAGGTGGAGCACGTGCTGGAGGCGCTCGAGGCCGAGGAGATCCGGGTGCGCCGCGAGGTCGCGGAGGGTCTGCACGGCTCGTTGCAGGGCAAGCTCGTGGTGGTGAACGCGCATCTCGACGAGGTCCTGGGCCGGTTGGTCGAGCGCGGTGCGGACCCGGACGACGTGGAGACGCTGCGCCGGGTGCGTGACGAGCTGGACGTGGTGCGGGAGCTGGACGTGCGGCAGATGAGCCGGCTGCTGTACCCGGAGCGCCTCGAGCTGGGCCTGGTGCCGGCGGTGCGTGCGCTGCTGGGCCGGCTGCCGACCGCGATCGCGACGCGCCTGACGGTGGCTCCCGAGGTGCGCACGGTCGACGACCCGGTGCAGGGCACGCTCTCGACCGCGCAGCGGCTGCTCGCGGTGCGGGTGGTCGAGGAGGGCGTCACCAACGCGTTGAAGAACGGACCGGCCGCGACGATCGTCGTCGCGCTCGCCGTGGTGGACCGCGCGCTCGTCGTCGCGGTGGAGAACGACGGGCCGTCGCCGGACCCGTCGCGGGGCAGCGACCCCGGCGGGGGCACCGCGCGGCTCGCGTCGCGGCTGCATCTGGTGCGTGGGACGGTGCGTCTGGAGGCGCTGCGTCCCCGGGGCGCGCGGTTGGAGGCGCGGCTCCCGCTCTGAGATGTCACCCGAACGGCCGCGTCGCAGGTGGCGACCGCTTTCTCGGGAGATGTCCTGATACCTGGACGGTTGTCCAGGGTGAAATAAACCGGCATACCCGGCGCGGTGGGTGGCAGCACCTCACCCGGCCATGGGAGCGCTCCGACAACCGTCCTACCGTCGATCTCGTCCGCGTGAGCGGGCCGCTCGGCGCCCACCCCCGGAGCCGCCGTCCGCCTCCCCCTCCAGGAGAACCCCATGCGCACCAAGAACAACCGCCGCAAGGCCATCGCCGTCGGCCTCGCGCTCGTCGGCGTCGCCGGTCTGTCCCTCGCCTCCGCGTCGCAGCTCAACCTCAGCTGGGGCGGCCAGTTCCAGGCCGGCAACGTGACCGTCTCGGGCGAGTGCCAGTCGTCCGCCGTCGCGGTCGCGTTCAGCGCCCCCACGTTCGACGGGACGACGACGAACCCGTGGAAGGTCCCGAACATCACGTTCAGCTCGATCGACGCCGCGTGCGCGACGCAGGGCGCGAAGTACTCGGTGGCCTACAAGACCACCGGTGACTGGCAGGCGCTCGCCACGGGCAACGCCGCCGCCGGCGTCCTGACCGTCGCGGCCCCGTCCGGCGTCGACCCGGCCTCGATCACGGGCTTCGCCCTCTCGCTGCACAGCTGACCCGAGGCCTCGTGCCCGGCACGGTCGTCGCCGCAGCACCCGACGCGCCCCCCGCGCGTCGGGTGCTGCGCACTGTCCCGACCGTCCTGTTCTACGCGGCCGCGCTGCTGGCGGCGTGGTTCGTGTGGCCGACGAGCCTGGGCGGCTGCACCACGCTGACCTACGTCAACGGTCACTCGATGGAGCCGACGTACCACACGGGCGACATCGTGATCTCGCGCTGCGGCGAGCCCGAGGTGGGGGACGTGATCGTCTACGCGCCCGCCTCGGAGCACGGCGTGCGCATCATCCACCGTGTCATCGGCGGTGACGCCGACGGGTGGGTGGTGCGCGGCGACAACAACTCCTTCACGGACCCGTTCGAGCCCGCGGGCGACGAGGTGCTCGGCGTCGCGCAGGCGCACATCCCGAAGATCGGGCTCGCGCTGCGCGTCGTGACCAACGCGTACCTGTGGCTCGGGCTGCTGTTCCTGGCGCTCGCGCTGTGGGCCTGGCCGTCGAAGGACGCCGAGCCCGTGGACGACGAGCCCGTGGACGACGAGGACATAGCCGACGAGGACATGGCCGACGAGGACGTGGACGACGAGCCCGGGGACGACGGCTCCGCCGAGCGCGGGTCCGACGACGAGGCCGCGGGTGGGCCGGGCACCGGCTCCCACCCCGACGCCGCCTCGACCGCTCCCCCCGACTGACCGGAGAGGACCGACATGCCCACGCGTGCCCGAGCCCCGCGACGCCACCCGGTGGTGGCGCTGCTCGTCGTGCTCGCGCTCGCGGTCCTGTCGGTCGCCGGTGCCCAGGCGGCCGGGCTGTCGCTGATGTCTCCGGTCCGCCCGACGGCGAAGCAGCTCGCGCGTTGCGCGCCGGGCCCGGTGACGGTCAGCCCGACGGGCACGTCGAGCGCGGGCCAGTTCACGCAGGTCGCGGTGTCGGGCCTCGCGGGTGGGTGCACGATCGGTGCGGTGCGGGTCGCGTCGGGCTCCACGGGTGCGTGGACGCAGGCGTTCGTCTCGTCGTCGTCGTCCGCGATCACGGGTGGCGCGTTCACCGCGACGGGCCCGGCGTTCACGCCCCCGGTCACGGGGAGCGGGCGTGCCTGGGTGACCGTCAACGGCTGGCCCGTCCCCGCCACGTGGGCCTACACGCCGCCCGCCGGTCCCGTGAGCCCCGGCAACGGGAACACGGTGATGCCGAACATCGAGTGGACGCTCGTCACCAACAACCCCGTGCAGGTGTGCTTCACCGCGACGGTCTCGACGACGTCGACCACGCCCGTGCCGTGGCAGCTGAAGATGGACCTGGCGCAGGCGCCGTTCAACGGGACGACGAGCCAGTTCGCGCTGCTCAACGCGCCCGGCGGTGCGGACATCGCGTGGAAGCTCGGCATCACGTACGACCACACCGCGATGACCGCGCTGATCGCCGGGAAGCCGGACGTCGACGCGCCGGTCACGACGATCACGAGCGCCACGACGCTGCGCTTCCAGGTGTGCAACTACAACCTGCCGCCGGGTGTCCAGACGCCGTCGGCGTACACGGTGACGTACACGAACAGCCCCGCGTGGACCGCGACGCAGGCGTGCGTGACGGCGACCGTCACGGGTAACGGCACGTCGCGGTTCTTCTTCGGGTGGACCGCCGAGATCGACATGTCGGCGGCGCGCGCCGCGGTGGGAGGGTCCGGGTGGTCGGAGCTGACCGACAACTTCTGGCAGCTCACCCGCACCGACCTGGGCGGCAACAAGTTCCGGTTCACGAGCAACACCGCGGCGAACATCTCGGGTACCCAGACCTACGTGTTCACCTACTGCGCGACCCGCTGACGGGCCGGGCTCAGCCCTCCTCGGACGTGACGGGGGCGGCCGCGGGCCGCTTGGGCGTGCGGGTGTCGCCCGACGAGCGCCCGTGCAGCCGCCGGGTGGCCCACGGGTAGACGTGCTCGCGTGCCCAGCGGGCGTCGCCGCGCAGCCGGTCGAGCCGGGGCGTGGGCGGCTGCGGGGCGAGCGGGTCGTCCCAGCGCTCCTCGTCGGGCGGCAGGCCGAGCGCGACGAGCGCGGCCTGCGCGACCCGTGCGTGCCCTTGCGTGGTGAGGTGGATGCGGTCGTCGGCCCACATGCGCCAGTCGCGCAGGGAGCGCATGCCCCACAGGTCGAGGACGTGCGCACCGTGCCGGTGCGCGATCGACCAGATGTGCGTGTTGTACGTCGCGACCCGCGAGCGGGTCGCGCGCAGGAGCCCGCTGTCCACGGTGTCGACGCCGGTCCCGAGGAGCACGTCGACGCCTGCCGCGCGCAGCCGGGCGACGGCGGCCTCGAGGTCGCGCGCGAGCCGGTCGACGTCGGCGGCGGGCCGCAGGATGTCGTTCCCGCCGCCGATGAGGCTCACCAGGTCGGGCTCGAGGCCGAGCGCCGCCGGGACCTGGTCGCGCAGGATCGGGCGCAGCAGCCGCCCGCGGATCGCGAGGTTCGCGTACTCGAGCGGCGCCCCGCCGCCGGCGACCCGCCGTGCGGACAGGCGTGCGGCGAGCACGTCCGCCCAGCCGCGCAGGGGGGCGGTCGGGTCGGCCGGCGCCCGTCCGTCGGGCGAGTCCCACAGCCCTTCGGTGAACGAGTCACCCACGGCCACGTACCGGCTCCAGCGCACGCCCTCGTCAGTCGACACGACGGACATTCTGCCTCTCCGCCAGCGCGACCGCGGTCGACCCCGACACGGCGATCGACCTGCGCGGCTGTTCCCGGAGTGGACCGCCGCCCCGGGACGAACGTCGAGATCGACCTCTTCGAGGCAGGTGCGCAGAACGGCGCGACGCCGAGCTGCACGTGCTGACTACGGCAGGCGCCAGTCGACGGGGGTCCCGCCCTGCGCGACCAGCAGCTCGTTCACGCGGGAGAACGGCCGCGAGCCGAAGAACCCGCGCGACGCGGACAACGGGCTGGGGTGCACGGACTCGACGGTCGGCACCCGGCCCAGCGCGGGTTTGAGGGTCTGCGCGTCGCGCCCCCACAGGATCGCGACGAGCGGTCCGCCACGCTCGACGAGCGCGGCGATCGCCCGGTCGGTGACGGCCTCCCACCCCTTGCCGCGGTGGGAGGCGGGTGCGCCCGGCCGGACGGTGAGCACCCGGTTGAGCAGCATCACGCCCTGGTCCGCCCACGGCGTCAGGTCGCCGCTCGTCGGGGCGGGCGCGTCGAGGTCGTCGACGAGCTCGCGGAAGATGTTGGCGAGCGAGCGCGGCACGGGCCGCACGTCGGGCTGCACGGAGAACGACAGCCCCATGGGGTGCCCGGGCGTGGGGTACGGGTCCTGGCCGACGACGAGCACGCGCACGTCGGCGAGCGGGCGGTGGAACGCGCGCAGGATCGCGTCGGGTGCGGGCAGGTACTCGCGGCCCGCGGCCACCTCGTCGCGCAGGAACCGCCCGGCGGCGTGCACGTGGGCCTCGACGGGGGCGAGGGCGGCGGCCCAGTCGGGTGCGACGAGCTCGGACAGCGGTGCGGGAACCACGCGCTGGACCCTACCGGCGGGCGGGTGAACCGCGGGCGCGGCCCCGCGGCCGGGCTCGGGCGGGCGAATGACACCGGTGTGGTTCGCGGCCTATCCTGGCGCTCATGGACGCAGCCCTCTCGACCGCACAGCTCGAGCCGATGCCCGCGGGCGAGGTCGAGGGGCTGAGCGAGCGGGACGCGCAGATCCTCGCGTTCGAGCGTCAGTGGTGGAAGTACGCGGGCGCCAAGGAGCAGGCGATCCGTGAGCTGTTCGACCTGTCGGCCACGCGGTACTACCAGATCCTCAACACGCTGATCGACGACCCGGCGGCCCTGGCGCACGACCCGATGCTCGTCAAGCGCCTGCGCCGGATGCGCCAGTCGCGTCAGCGGGCCCGCACGGCGCGCCGGCTGGGCGTCGACGCCTGACCCCGCTCGCGCGGCTCGCCCGCGTGTCGTCACCCGTGCGTGAGCGTGTCCGCCGCGCCGGTGCATGCGCACGGCGTCGGGCCGGATAGCCTTCCTGCCGTGAGCAAGGCCGACTACCCGTACCCGGACGACGAGTTCGACGCGCCCCCGGACCCCACCGCCCCCCGCGGCGTCCACCGCGCGCCCCGTTCGGCATGGAGCCGCTGGTGGCCGTTCCTCGTGGTCCTGGTGCTCGCACCGGCCCTCGCGTACGGCATCGTCGCCTTCGCCACGCGCGGCGGCGACCTCCCGATCTCGTCCGGCGGCAGCGACGCCGACGAGACGCCGGCACCGACCGCCACCGCGCCGCAGACGCCGGGTGCCGAGCCGACGGGCGAGGAGACCGAGCCCGCGGGTGAGCAGGAGCCGACGCAGGAGGAGACGAGCGCTCCCGCACCGGACTTCGCCACGACGGTCACGGTGTACAACGCGGCCGGCATCCAGGGCCTCGCCGCGAAGGGCGCCGAGCGGCTCGAGCAGGCCGGCTTCACCGAGGTCGTCCCGACGAACTTCACGGGCACCAAGCCCGAGGCGTCGACCGTGTACTACGCCTCCGAGGAGGACTCGACGACCGCGTCGGTGGTCGCCTCGGCCCTCGGGATCTCGGCGGTGGAGCTCGACCCCGCGCAGGCGCCGTCGGGCGTCGTCGTGGTGCTCGTCTCCGCGCTGCCCTGAGCCGTCCTCCACAGGTCTCGGACGGGCTCTGTTCGCGGCGGGTGCGCTCCCACTAGGCTTCGGCGCACCCCGCGCAGCGGCGTGGGAGGTTCTCCCCAGCAAGGAGCTGACGGCATGGCGCACGGCACGGTGAAGTGGTTCAACGCGGAGAAGGGCTACGGCTTCATCACGCCGGACGCGGGAGGTGCGGACCTGTTCGTGCACTTCTCCGCGATCCAGGTCGACGGGTACCGGAGCCTCGAGGAGGGTCAGCAGGTCGAGTTCGAGGTCGGGCAGGGCGCCAAGGGCCCGCAGGCCGACCAGGTCCGCCCGCTCTGAGCCTCACCTCGTAGCTCACCCGGTAGCTGCCCGCGGCGGCGGTCAGCGGTCGAGGGCGTCGATCGCCAGCAGCGCGCACGCGGCGCTCCAGGTGAGGGGCGCGACGGCCGCCGGCCTGCCGTCCGCGAGGATCTTCTCGGGGATCGAGCCGGTCGGGGTGCGGTGCGTGTCGACGGCCGCGAGCCAGGCCCGGGCGCGCTCGTCCTCGCCGTTCTCCGCGGCGACCCACGCGTACAGGGTGGTCTGCGGTGTCCACGTGACGCCGTCGCGCCGCCACTCGCCCGCGGGGGCGACGCCGAGGGGTCGGCTCATCTCGGTGATCGAGCGCAGCCACGCGTCGCGTCCGCCCGCGGCGGGCGCCTGCCAGAACGGCGCGAGGACGAACGCCGAGGCCGCGTCGTGGTCGGCGCCGTCCGGGTAGCGGGTCCAGCCGGCGGGGCCGAACGTCTCGACCGCGGCCACCCGCGCGGTGCGCGCCGTGCGCTGCGCGAGGAGCGCACGCTCGTCGTCGCCCGCCTCCCGCAGGACCGCGACGGCCTGCTCGAGGCCGGCGACGAGCGGTGCGACCGTGCCGAGGGTCAGCCGGGTCTCGTCGCGCTCCCAGTAGTCCGGGGACGCCGGCGGCAGCCCGCGAGGGTCGAGCAGCGCGGCGGTGCCGTCGACCGCGGCCGCGACGAGCGGGGCGAGTCGGTGCGCGGCCGCGGTCCGGGCGGTGCCCGGTGGCACCTCGTCGAGCACGAGCCCCGCGGCCCACATGGCCCAGCCCTGGCCGTCCGTCTGGGGCGTGCGGTCGTCGGGCGGGCCCGAGCCGTCGGGCAGGTAGCGCGCCTCGAACCCGCCGTCGGCCCGCTGGACGTCCGCGAGGAAGCCCAGCACCTCGAGCGCGTCGGCCGGGTGCCCGGTGCGCGCGAGCGCGACGGCGACGAACGACGCGTCCCGCGGCCACACGTACCGCCAGGCCGGCGTCCAGCCCGCGACGACCGCGCCGTCCGGCAGCAGCAGCGTGCGCAGGTCCAGCAGCGCGTCGCGCGCGAGGTCCTCGTAGGGGCCGCCGGCGCCCGGGACCGTGCCCTGCGCGAGCCAGGCCGCCTGCTCGTCGGCGAGCCGACGTGCCGCGGAGACGCCGGGCGCACCCGCCTCGCCGCGCAGCACCGAGCCCAGGTGGCCCACGCGCGGGTCGAGCACGCGAGTGCCGTCGAGGTAGGCGACGTCGGCGTCGGCGGGGAGCTCGACCACCGAGCCGTCGGGGGCGAGCGCGACGCCGGTCTGGTGCAGCGGGACCACCGCGTACGGGAGGGCCGCAGGCTCCGCGGCCGCGGCCGCGGGCCGGGCCGTGGTGACCGGGAGCACCGCGGCGGCGACCGCCCCGGCGGCCGCCAGCGCGCCGACGACGAGACGCGTGCGTCGTCGGCTGCGGGAGGTGCGGGCGTCGTCACCGGGCACGTCCCGGACCTTAGCCGAGCGGGGCGGTCCGGACGGCCCGTTCGGGCCCGCGTCCGCGGGCGCCGTGGGCCGGGCGTGTTCGCGGTGCGTGAAGGGCGGGGCGCGGACGGGGATGCGTGCTTGCACTCGCAGGGGTCGAGTGCTAACCATTGACTTAGCACTCTCGGGTTGAGAGTGACAGAACCACCCCGGCCGTCAGGTGAGGCGTCGGGTGTGCGGGACAAGACCGCGCGCCCGGTCGTCGTCCGTCGCGGGCACCGACCGGCCGACCCGAACCCAAGCGAAGGATCGCTCGCCACATGGCCAAGATCATTGCCTTCAACGAGGAGGCCCGCCGCGGCATCGAGCGGGGTCTGAACGTCCTCGCCGACACCGTGAAGGTCACGCTCGGCCCGAAGGGCCGCAACGTCGTGCTCGACAAGAAGTGGGGCGCGCCGACGATCACGAACGACGGTGTCTCCATCGCCAAGGAGATCGACCTCGAGGACCCCTTCGAGAAGATCGGTGCGGAGCTCGTCAAGGAGGTCGCCAAGAAGACCGACGACGTCGCCGGTGACGGCACGACGACGGCGACCGTCCTGGCCCAGGCGCTCGTGCGCGAGGGACTGCGCAACGTCGCGGCGGGTGCGAACCCGATCGCGCTGAAGCGTGGCATCGAGAAGGCCGTCGAGGCCGTCACCGCCGCCCTGCTCGCGCAGGCCAAGGAGGTCGAGACCAAGGAGGAGATCGCCGCCACGGCCGCCATCTCCGCCGGTGACACCGCGATCGGCGAGCTCATCGCCGAGGCCCTCGACAAGGTGGGCAAGGAAGGCGTCATCACCGTCGAGGAGTCCAACGCGCTCGGCCTCGAGCTCGAGCTCACCGAGGGCATGCGCTTCGACAAGGGCTTCCTGTCGGCGTACTTCGTCACCGACCCGGAGCGCCAGGAGGCCGTCCTCGAGGACGCGTACGTCCTGCTCGTCGAGGGCAAGATCTCGAACGTCAAGGACCTGCTCCCGCTGCTCGAGAAGGTCATCCAGTCCGGCAAGCCGCTGTTCATCGTGGCCGAGGACGTCGAGGGTGAGGCCCTCGCGACCCTCGTCGTGAACAAGATCCGTGGCCTGTTCAAGTCGGTCGCCGTCAAGGCCCCCGGCTTCGGCGACCGCCGCAAGGCGATGCTGCAGGACATGGCCATCCTCACGGGCGGCCAGGTCGTCTCGGAGACCGTCGGCCTCAAGCTCGACACGGTGGGCCTCGAGGTCCTCGGCACGGCGCGCAAGATCGTCGTCACCAAGGACGAGACCACGATCGTCGAGGGTGCGGGCGACGCGCAGCAGATCGCGGGTCGCGTGACCCAGATCCGCGCCGAGATCGAGAACTCGGACTCGGACTACGACCGCGAGAAGCTCCAGGAGCGCCTCGCCAAGCTCGCCGGCGGCGTCGCCGTCATCAAGGCCGGCGCGGCCACCGAGGTCGAGCTCAAGGAGCGCAAGCACCGCATCGAGGACGCCGTGCGCAACGCGAAGGCGGCCGTCGAGGAGGGCATCGTCGCCGGTGGTGGCGTCGCGCTCATCCAGGCCGGCAAGACGGCGTTCGAGGGCCTCAAGCTCGAGGGCGACGAGGCGACCGGTGCGCAGATCGTCAAGCTCGCGATCGAGGCCCCGCTCAAGCAGATCGCGGTCAACGCCGGTCTCGAGGGTGGCGTCGTGGCGGAGAAGGTGCGCAACCTCCCGACCGGCCACGGCCTGAACGCCGCGACGAACGACTACGAGGACCTGCTCGCCGCGGGCGTCAACGACCCGGTCAAGGTCACGCGCTCCGCGCTGCAGAACGCGTCGTCGATCGCCGCGCTCTTCCTCACGACCGAGGCCGTCGTCGCCGACAAGCCGGAGAAGGCCCCCGCGGCCCCCGCCGGTGGCGGCGAGGACTTCGGCGGCGGCTTCTGAGCCGACCGCTGAGCCTGCCTCAGCCGGTCCTGCCCGGGCGCGTCGCACGCGCCTGACGCAGCACTGCACGACCCAGGACGGGCCGGTCGCCTTCGGGCGGCCGGCCCGTCCGGCGTGTGCGGGCCGACCGGCGGGTGCGGGGGGCTCGTCGGCGCCCGGTTTCACCCGGTAGTGTCGTTCCGCCGTCCGGTGAGGCGGCCTGGCGCGACGGGGCGGGGGGCTTCCGGTGACAGGACTGTGGCGTGACGTGTCGGATCTGGGAACCGTGGCGACCGTGCTGGGCGTGGTCGTCGGCGGTGGCGTGTTCCTCGGCTCGTGGGCGTACCGGGGGGTCGAGCGCAGCGCGTCCGCGGTGTGGCGGTCGGTCGGCGAGGCGCTGGTCGTCGCGTGGGCGATCGCGCTCCTCGCGGTGATGCTGCGCCCGTTGCCGTACCCGAGCGACCCGGGACCGGACCTCGCCCCGTTCACAGGGATGCCCGCGGGCCTCGACGCCGGCTCGTGGGAGGTGCCCGCGGTGCAGCTCGGCGGGACGGCGCTGCTGTTCGTCGTGGGTGGGGGTCTGCTCTCGGCGCGGCTGCGGTGGGGTGTCGTGCGGCCCGCGCTCGCGATGGCGGCGGTCGCGGTGCTCGTCGAGGGGCTGCAGCACCTCCTGCACACGGGGCGGCACGTGGCGACCGACGACGTGCTCGTCGCGGCCCTCGCGGGTGCGGTCGGCGCGGCGGTCGTCGTCGCGCTGCGCGGTCGCGCGGGACGGACGCGCGCGCGGCGGGGGACCGGTGTGCTGCGCGCGGAGGCGATGGGCTGACGCGCAGCCGGCGCTTTCACCCGCTGCGACGCGGCCCTGCGCGGCTAGCCTCGGCGTGTGCAGGACACCGTCGTCACCGTCGAGGGCCGGTTCGAGCACCGGCACGCCGCGGAGCGGGGGACCGTGTCGCTCGACGTCGGGTTCGAGTCCGACGTGCGCGACGACGCGGTGCGCCGCACCACGCACGCGCACGCGCGGCTCGTCGACCAGGTCCGGTCGATGCACGACGAGAGCGCCGGGCCGGTCACGTGGTGGGCGTCGCAGCGGCTCGCGGTGTGGGCGCAGCGCCCGTGGAGCGACCAGGGTGCGCGCCCGCCGCTCGTGCACCACGCGTCGGTGCAGCTCGAGGCGACGTTCGCGGACCTGGCGCGGCTCGCGGCGTGGGTCGAGCAGGTCGCGGTGCTCGACGGCGTCACGGTGCTGGGCGTGCAGTGGGCGCTCACGGACCCGACCCGCACGCGCCTGCTCGAGGACGCGCGCGAGCGTGCGGTCGCGGATGCGGTCGACCGGGCGCGCGCCTACGCCCGCGCGCTGGGGATGCGGGACGTGCGGCCGCTCGCGGTGGCCGAGCCGGGGATGCTGGGCGACCCGGGTCCGGGCTCACCGGGCGACGAGCCGCCGGTCCTCGCGGCGGCGCGCGCGATGGTCGCGGACGCCGCCGAGGGTCGGCTCGACCTCAAGCCGGACGAGCTGTCCGTCGCGGTGCGGGTGCACGCGCGGTTCGCGGCGTCCTGAGGGCCGCGCGCTACTGGCGGTAGGAGGCCAGGAAGTTGCCCAGGCGCTCGACGGCCTCGCCGAGGACACGCGCCTCGGGGAGCGTGACGATGCGCAGGTGGTCCGGGTCCGGCCAGTTGAAGCCGGTGCCCTGCACCAGCAGGATGTGCTCGCTCACGAGCAGGTCGTAGACCAGGCGGGCGTCGTCGTGGATCTCGTGCACCTCGGGGTCGAGGCGCGGGAACAGGTAGAGCGCGCCGTCGGGGCGCACGCACGTGACGCCCGGGATCGAGGTCAGCCCGCGCCAGGCGACGTCGCGCTGCTCGTGCAGGCGTCCGCCGGGCGCGACGAGCGTCTCGATCGACTGCACGCCGCCGAGCGCGGCCTGCAGCGCGTGCTGCGCGGGCACGTTCGCGCACAGTCGCGTGGATGCGAGCAACTGGATGCCCTCGAGGAACCCGGACGCGTGCTCCCGCGGCCCGGTGACGACCATCCACCCGGAGCGGTACCCGGCGACGCGGTACGTCTTCGACAGCCCGTTGAACGTCAGGCACAGCAGGTCCGGCGCGACGGACGCGAGCGGCGTGTGCACCGCGCCGTCGAACAGGATCCGGTCGTAGATCTCGTCGGCGAGCAGCAGCAGCGAGTGTCGGCGCGCGATGTCGGCGAGCGCGACGAGCGTCTCGCGTGAGTACACCGCACCGGTCGGGTTGTTGGGGTTGATGACGACGAGCGCCTTGGTGCGCGGCGTGACGAGCGACTCGAGGTGCTCGAGGTCCGGCTGCCAGCCCTGCGACTCGTCGCAGCGGTAGTGCACCGGCTTGCCGTCGGACAGCGACGTCATCGCGGTCCACAGGGGGTAGTCGGGGGAGGGGATCAGCACCTCGTCGCCCTCGTCGAGCAGCGCCTGCATGACCATGGTGATGAGCTCGGAGACGCCGTTGCCGAGGTAGACGTCCTCGACGTCGAACGTCGGGAAGTCGGGCTCGGTCTCGTAGCGCGTGACGACCGCTCGCCGCGCGGACAGGATGCCCTGCGACTCGCTGTACCCGTGCGCGGTGGGGATCGCGGCGATCATGTCGCGCACGATCTGGTGCGGCGCCTCGAAGCCGAACGCGGCGGGGTTGCCCGTGTTGAGCTTGAGGATCGCGTGGCCCTCCGCCTCGAGCCGTGCCGCCTCGGTGAGCGTCGCCCCGCGGATCTCGTACAGGACGTGCTGCAGCTTGGCCGACTGGTCGAGGGGACGCAGGTGCATGGGGGCAGCGTAGGCCCGCCCGCGCCCGTGCCCGTGCCCGCGCCCGGCCGGGACGGGCGTGACCGGATCGGGACACGTCCGAAACACCCCGTTCACGCCGCCGGGTCGGTGCCCGAAACACCCGGTCCCTACCGTCCTGCGTCATGGGCACAGGGATGTATACACCCCGGGACACAGCGCGGTGTCGCGCGGTGCCTGAGCCCGCGTCCGGTTCCGCTCGTGAGCACAGCCCCGACGAAAGGGTCTCCTCCGTGACCAGATCGATCCGCACCACCCGCGCGCTCGCACTGTCCTCCGGGGCGCTCGTCGCCCTCCTCGCCCTGTCCGCCTGCGGCTCCCGCACGGACGACGAGGCGTCGTCCACCTCGGCGGCGTCATGCGTCAAGACGGACGGCGACAGCATCAAGATCGGCTTCCTCAACTCGCTGTCCGGCACCATGGCGATCTCGGAGCAGACCGTCCGGGATGCGCTCGACCTCGCGGCTGAGGAGATCAACGCCGCGGGCGGCGTGCTCGACAAGAAGCTCGAGATCGTCGCGGAGGACGGCGCGTCCGAGCCCACGGTGTTCGCCGAGAAGGCGGAGAAGCTCATCAAGTCGGACTGCGTCGCGGCCGTGTTCGGCGGCTGGACCTCGTCGTCGCGCAAGGCGATGCTGCCGGTCTTCGAGAGCAACAAGAGCCTGCTGTTCTACCCCGTGCAGTACGAGGGTCTCGAGGCGTCGCCGAACATCTTCTACACGGGCGCGACGACGAACCAGCAGATCATCCCCGCGATGGACTACCTCAAGGAGCAGGGGGTGACGAAGGTCTTCCTCGTCGGTTCCGACTACGTGTTCCCGCGGACCGCGAACAAGGAGATCATCGCCTACTCCGAGGCGAACGGGATCGAGATCGTCGGCGAGGAGTACGCGCCGCTCGGCCACACGGACTTCTCGACGATCGTCACCAAGCTCAAGGGCTCGGGCGCCGAGGCGGTGTTCAACACGCTCAACGGCGACTCGAACGTCGCGTTCTTCAAGGAGTACAAGAACGTCGGCCTGACGGCGGAGACGACCCCGGTGGTCTCGGTGTCGATCGCCGAGGAGGAGGTCGGCGGCATCGGCGTCGACAACATCGTCGGCCAGCTCACCGCCTGGAACTACTACCAGACGGTCGAGAGCCCGCAGAACGCGACCTTCGTCAAGGCGTTCAAGGCCAAGTACGGCGACGACCGCGTGACGTCCGACCCGATGGAGGCCGCCTACACCTCGCTCTACCTGTGGAAGGGCATGGTCGAGAAGGCGAAGTCGTTCGCGGTCGCGGACGTGCAGGCCGCGGCGGACGGCGTGAGCTTCGACGCCCCCGAGGGGACGGTCACCGTGAACGGCGACAACCACCACATCGCGAAGACCGCGCTCATCGGCAAGATCGACGCCGACGGCCTGATCTACCCGGTGTGGGAGTCCGACGGCCCGATCGACCCGGACCCGTTCCTCGAGGGTTACGACTGGGCCGAGGGCCTGTCCTGACCCACCCTGACGGGCGGTGGCCCGGCGTTCTCTCCGTGCGCCGGGTCACCGCCCCCTCCCGCGGGAGGTCGGCCGCGTCCCACCCGGGACGCAGGAAGGACGGGGTGCATGGAAGCCCTGGTCTCCCAGCTCTTCGCCGGGCTGAGCCTCGGGTCGGTGCTGCTGCTCGCGGCGCTCGGCCTGGCGCTCACGTTCGGGCAGATGGGCGTCATCAACATGGCGCACGGCGAGTTCATGATGGCCGGCGCGTACACCGCGTTCGTGGTGCAGAAGGTGGTCGCCGACGCGGGCGTCTCGCTGCTCGTGTCGCTCGTCATCGGGTTCCTCGTCGGCGGTCTGCTCGGCCTGGTCCTCGAGGTCACGTTGATCTCCCGCATGTACCACCGGCCGCTGGACACGTTGCTCGTCACGTTCGGCGTCGCGCTCGTGCTGCAGCAGCTCGCGCGTGACGTGTTCGGTGCGCCGAACGTCGACGTGCGCGCCCCGGCGTGGCTGTCCGGCGCGGTCGAGATCCTCGGCGTGGGCGTGCCGAAGACGCGGCTGTTCATCCTGGGCCTGGCGACCCTCGCGGTCGTCGCGCTCGGCCTCGCGCTCAAGCTCACGCCGCTGGGCCGGCGCATCCGCGCGACGGTCGCGAACCGCGACCTCGCGGAGACCGCCGGCATCTCGACCCGCGCGACCGACCGGCTCACGTTCTTCCTGGGCTCCGGGGTCGCGGGCGTGGCGGGGGTCGCGCTCACGCTGCTCGGGTCGATCGGCCCGACGCTCGGCACCAACTACATCGTCGACGCGTTCCTCGTCGTCGTGGTCGGCGGCATCGGGCAGCTGAAGGGCGCGGTGATCGCGGCGCTCGGGCTGGGGCTGCTGCAGGCCGGCATCGAGTACACGAGCACGGCGAGCATCGCGAAGGTGCTCGTGTTCGTCATCATCGTCGCGTTCCTGCAGGTGCGGCCGCAGGGGCTCGTCGCCGTCCGGACGAGGAGCCTGGCATGAGCGCCGTCGCGAGGATCTGGGGGAACGAGCGGGCGCGCCTGCTCGTCGGCCTGGGCGTGGCCGGGCTGCTCCTGCTCGTCGTCGCCCCCGGGGTGCTGTCGGACTTCCGGCTCAACCTGCTCGCCAAGTTCTGCTGCCTCGCGATGGTCGCAGTCGGCATCGGGCTCGCATGGGGTCGCGGCGGGATGCTCACGCTCGGGCAGGGCGTGTTCTTCGGCCTCGGCGGCTACCTCATGGCGATGCACCTCAAGCTCTCCGACGCAGGCCCCGGGGGCGTGCCGGACTTCATGCTGCTGTACGGCGACGGCACCGTCCCGGCGTGGTGGGAGCCGCTGCGCAGCCCGGCCGTCACCGTGCTCGCGATCCTGCTGCTGCCCGCAGGCCTCGCCGCGCTGCTCGGGCTCGCGGTGTTCAAGCGGCGTGTGCGCGGCGCGTACTTCGCGATCCTGTCGCAGGCGCTCGCCGCGGCGTTCGCGATCCTGCTCATCGGCCAGCAGAAGGTCACGGGCGGGACCAACGGGCTCAACGGGTTCCGGTCCTTCTTCGGGTTCGACCTGTCCGACCCGGTCAACAAGCGGATGCTCTACTACATCGCCGCGGGCACGCTGCTGGTGATGGTGCTCGTCGTGCGCCTGGTCATGCGCTCGCGGTACGGGGAGCTGCTCGTGGCCGTGCGCGACCAGGAGAACCGCGTGCGGTTCCTGGGCTACGACCCGGCGCTCGTCAAGGTGCTGGCGTACGCGCTCGCGGCCGCGTTCGCCGCGATCGGCGGTGCGCTGTTCGCGCCGATCGTCGGGATCATCTCGCCCGCCGACGTGGGCGTCGTGCCGTCCATCGCGTTCCTCGTCGGCGTCGCGATCGGCGGACGCGCGACGCTCCTCGGCCCGGTCGTCGGGTCGATCGCGGTCTCGTGGGCGGAGACGAGCCTGTCCGAGCGGTTCCCGTCGTTCTGGACGTACTTCCTGGGTGCGCTGTTCATCGTCGTCGTCGCCTTCCTGCCGGACGGGTTCGCGACGCTGGGCAGGCTGCGGCTGCGGCGTCGTCGTCCTGGTCCCGACGCGCCCGTGGGCACGTCCGACGAGGAGCACGCGTCCGACGAGCAGGCGTCCGACGAGGACGAGCACGACGAGGCCACCGCGAGCGCCGGGAGGACGGCATGAGCGACGACACGACACCCGCGGCCGACGAGGTCGAGGTCCAGCTCGACCCGCAGGCCCTCGAGGCCGTGATCGCGGCACCCGAGTCCCGGTTCCGGCACGACTACCTCGAGGTGCGCGGGCTGCGCGTCGAGTTCGACGGCTTCGTCGCGGTCGACGGGGTCGACCTCACGGTCACGCAGGGCGACTTGCGCTTCCTCATCGGGCCCAACGGCGCCGGCAAGACGACGATCGTCGACGCGATCACGGGCCTGGCCCGGTGCAGCGGCTCGGTGCGGTTCGGCGGCGTGGACCTGGTCGGCAGGCCCGCGCACCGCATCGTGCGGGCGGGCGTGGGACGCACGTTCCAGACCGCGAGCGTGTTCGACGAGCTGTCGGTGCTGCAGAACCTCGACATCGCGGCGGGCTCCGGTCGGCGCCTGCCGACCCTGCTGCGGCGGCGCTCGGGGATCCCCGACGAGGTCGCGCAGGCGCTCGAGACCATCGGCCTGACCGCGCTCGCGGACGCCCCGGCCGGGGTCCTCGCGCACGGCCAGAAGCAGTGGCTCGAGATCGGGATGCTCCTGGTCCAGGACGCGCGGCTGCTGCTGCTCGACGAGCCCGTGGCCGGCATGTCCCACGCCGAGCGCGAGCAGACCGGGCAGCTGCTGCGACGCATCGGCGAGCAGCGCACGGTCGTCGTCGTCGAGCACGACATGGAGTTCCTGCGGACGTTCGCCTCGTCCGTGACGGTGCTCCACCAGGGGCGCGTGCTCTCGGAAGGGTCGGTCGCGCAGGTGCAGGCCGACCCGTCGGTCGTCGAGGTGTACCTGGGCCGGGGAGCCGGCGCCCGGGGCGCCGCAGGGGAGGTGGCGTGATGCTGGAGCTGACCGGCGTGCATGTCGGGTACGGGCGCACCGCCGTGGTGCACGGCGTGGACGTCGCGGTGGACGCGGACTCCGTCACCGCCGTGATGGGGCACAACGGGGCCGGGAAGACGACGCTGCTGCGCGCCGCGGTCGGGCTGCTGCCCGTGCGTTCGGGCACGGTCCGCCTCGACGGGGACGACGTCACGAGGCTGCGCCCGCACCAGCGCGTGCGCCGCGGCCTCGCGTACGTCCCGCAGGGGCAGCAGTCGTTCGGCACGCTCACCGCGCGCGAGAACCTGCAGCTCGTCGCCGACGGGACGGGCGCCGCGGGCCGACGACGGATGGACGAGTCGCTCGACCTGTTCCCGGCCCTGCGCGGCCTGCTGGGCCGACGAGCCGGTCTGCTGTCCGGCGGCCAGCGCCAGCAGCTCGCCATCGCACGCGCGCTCATCACCGGCCCCAGGGTCCTGATCCTCGACGAGCCGACCGAGGGCATCCAGCCCAACGTCGTGCAGGAGATCGAGGACGCGATCACGACGTTGACGGCGGCCGGCGGGCTCGCGGTGCTGCTCGTCGAGCAGCACGTCGGGTTCGCGCTGTCCGCCGCGGCGCGGTACTACGTGCTCGAGTCCGGGCGCGTCACCAGCGAGGGTGCGGGTGGGCTCGACCAGGAGGAGGGCGTGCGTGCGGCGATGGCGATCTGACGCCGGCGCCGCGCCGCGGGGTACGCGTCACCAGGGGGGATACGCTCCATGTCCATGAGCACCGGACCGGGCTCCGAGCCGGCCGCGCGGGAGACCACCAGCACTCCCACCGACGGCCTGTCGCTGCGCGAGATCGTCTACCACCGCCTGCGGGACGAGATCCTCAACGGCCGGATCAGCCCGCGCGAGCGCCTCACCGAGCCCAAGCTCGGCAAGGCGTTCGAGGTGTCCCGCACCCCGGTGCGCGAGGCGCTGTCCCGCCTGCTGTCCGACGGGCTCGTCGAGCGCACCGACTTCGGGTACGCCGTCGTCGTGCCGTCGCTCGAGGACCTGCGCAACCTCTACGAGCTGCGCATCACGCTCGAGCTGCGCGGCATCCAGCGGGCGATCGAGAACCCGTCCGTCGTGCACGACGAGGCCGCGCTGCGCGCCGAGCTCGAGTTCTGGGTGGGCCTGCGCGACGACCCGCCCGCGCCGGACCCGTCGTTCGTCCTGCTCGACGAGCGCTACCACCAGGTCCTGTCCGCGTCCTCCGGCAACGCGCAGCTCACCGAGGCCCTCGTCGCCGTGAACCAGAAGATCCGCGCGGTGCGCATGCACGACTTCGTCGAGACCTCCCGCATCGCGACGACCATCGACGAGCACGTGGAGATCGTCGAGCTCGTCCTGGCCCGCCGCCTGCCCGAGGCGCTCACCGCGCTGCACCAGCACGTCGGCGAGTCCCTCGAGGTCGTCATGGAACGCGCCACGAGCGCCATGACCCGCATGGCCCTCGCCGGCTGACCCCGCGCCGGCGCACCCGCCCCGCCGACCCCGCGTTTCCTCCGGCTCCGGCGCGCCATACCCGGAGCGATGACGGTCTCGGCGGGGTGGTCGGGGTCGGGGTGGGTGGCGTAACGCCGCGTTCACACCCGGCGTTCGGAGTCGAAACATCCGGTTCGTACCGTCCCGGATACGTCGGTGTATACGCACCGCGACCAGGGACGACGACGAGGAGACGGCATGGTCGGCACGCTGCTCGTCGCGAACCGGGGGGAGATCGCGGTGCGGATCATCACCACCGCGCGGCGGCTCGGGTGGCGGACGGTGGCGCTGTGCACGAGCGAGGACGCGGCGGCGCCGCACGTGCGGCTGGCCGACGACGTCGTGCACCTGGGTGCCGACCCGCACGCGTACCTCGACGGCGGGCGCGTGCTGGACGCCGCCCGCCGGTCGGGGGCGACCGCGCTGCACCCGGGGTACGGGTTCCTGTCCGAGGACGCGGTGTTCGCGGCGGACGTGGAGAGCTCGGCAATCACGCTCGTCGGGCCGACGCCCGGCCAGGTCGCGACGTTCGGCGACAAGTTCCGCGCACGGCAGGCGGCGCTCGCGGCGGGCGTGCCGGTGCTCGCGGCGTCGGGGCTCGTCACGACGGCCGACGACGCCCTGCGCGCGGCCGAGCAGATCGGCTACCCGGTGATGCTCAAGGCCGTCGCGGGCGGTGGCGGGCTGGGGCTGCGCAGGTGCGCGGACGCCGCGACGCTGGCCGCGGCGGTCGAGGAGGTGCGACGGGTCGCGGCGCAGCGGTTCGGCAACCCCGCGATGGTCGTCGAGCGGCTCGTGACGCGTGCGCGGCACGTCGAGGTGCAGGCGTTCGGCGACGGGTCGGGGCGCGTCGTGACGCTCGGGACGCGCGACTGCTCGTTGCAGCGCCGCCACCAGAAGGTGCTCGAGGAGGCGCCCGCGCCGGGTCTTCCCGACGAGCTGCACGCGCAGCTGCGCACGTGGGCGCGGGACCTGCTGGCCGCCGCGCGGTACCGGTCGGCGGGGACGGTCGAGCTCGTCGTCGACCTGGACCGTGGCGAGGCCGCGCTGCTGGAGGTGAACGCGCGGCTGCAGGTGGAGCACACCGTGACCGAGGAGGTCACGGGCGTGGACCTGGTGGGGTGGATGCTGCTCCTCGCGGAGGGCGAGGACGTGCTCGCGGCGCAGCCCGACGACGTGCCGACGCGCGGGCACGCGGTGCAGGCGCGCGTCTACGCGGAGGACCCGCGGCGCGGCGGCCTGCCCTCGACCGGGACGCTCACGCACGTCACGCTCCCGCCCGTGCGGGTCGACACGTGGGCCGAGCCGGGGCAGCGGGTGACGCCGCACTGGGACCCGCTGCTCGCGAAGGTCGTCGTCCACGGTGACGACCGTGCGCAGGCGTTCGCGCGCGCGGCGCACGCGCTCGCGGGCACGCGCGTCGACGGGGTCGAGACGAACCTGCCGCAGCTGCGGGCGGCCGTGGCGCACCCGCGTGTGCTGGCGGGCCGGGTGGACACCGCGCTGCTCGCGGACGTCGTCGACGACGAGCCGTGGGTCGAGGTGCTGCGCGCGGGGGACATGACGACCGTGCAGGACTGGCCGGGGCGGCGCGGGCTGTGGGAGGTCGGCGTGCCGCCGTCCGGCCCGATGGACGACCTGTCGTTCCGGCTCGGGAACCGTGCGCTCGGCAACGACGAGGGTGCGCCCGGGCTGGAGTGCACGCTCACCGGGCCGCGGCTGCGGTTCAGCCACGCCGCGACGGTGTGCGTCACGGGAGCGCCCGCGCCGGTGCGCGTGGACGGCCGGACCGTGCCGCAGTGGGAGCCCGTCGAGGTGCCGCCCGGGGGAGTGCTCGACGTGGGCGCGCCCTCCGGCGCCGGCCTGCGCACGTACGTGCTGCTCGCGGGCGGCCTGGACGTGCCGCGCTACCTGGGGTCGGCCTCGACGTTCACGCTCGGCGGGTTCGGCGGGACCACGGGTCGCGCGCTCGTCGTCGGCGACGTCCTGCGTCCCGCGACCCTCGCGGACCCGAGCCCGGACCGGGCGCCGGTCCCGGCGGAGCTGCGGCCCCGGTTCACGCACGCCTGGCGGCTCGCGGTGCAGGAGGGCCCGCACCCGGCGCCGGACTTCCTCACGCGCGAGGACATGGCCACGCTCCTGGACGCGACGTGGCGGGTGCAGGCGCACGCGAACCGCACGGGGGTCCGGCTGTCCGGCCCGCGGTTGCGGTGGGCGCGCCAGGACGGCGGTGAGGCGGGCCTGCACCCGTCGAACGTGCACGACACCCCGTACTCGGTGGGTGCGCTCAACATCAGCGGTGACACACCGATCCTGCTGGGCCCGGACGGCCCGTCGCTCGGCGGGTTCGCGTGCCCGGTGACGGTCGTCTCGGGGCACCGGTGGAAGCTCGGCCAGATCCGCCCGGGGGACACCGTGCGCCTCGACGCGGTCCCCACCCGCACGGCCGAGCGCCTGCGCGCCGACGAGCGCCTGCGCGCCGCGGCACTGCTGCCGCCGGGTGTCGCGACCGGACCGGACGGCGACGACGGCGTGCTCGCCGTGGTCCCGGGCGACGCGAACGACACGGTCGGGCGGCCACGCGTGCGCTACCTGCGCGGCGGGGACGACAACGTGCTCGTCGAGTACGGCCCGCCCGTGCTCGACCTCGGGCTGCGGGTGCGCGTGCACGCGCTCGCGGAGGCGCTGCGCGCTCGGGTGCGCGGCGGGCTCGTCGGGGTCGTCGACGTGACGCCGGGCGTGCGGAGCCTGCACGTGCACGTCGACCCGGACGCCCTGCCGGTGCGCACGCTCGTCGGCGTGCTCGTCGAACTCGAGCACGCGCTGCCGCACACCGACGACCTCGTCGTGCCGTCGCGCCGCGTGCACCTGCCGCTGTCGTTCGACGACCCCGTCGTCGGCGCAGCGGTCGGGCGGTACGTCGCGGGGGTGCGCCCGCACGCGCCGTGGCTGCCGTCGAACGCGGAGTTCGTGCGGCGCGTCAACGGGCTCGACTCGGTGGACGACGTGCTCGCGACGATGCTCGCGGCCGAGTACCTCGTGCTGGGCCTCGGTGACGTGTACCTGGGCGCGCCCCTCGCGGTGCCGCTCGACCCGCGGCACCGGCTGCTGACGACCAAGTACAACCCCGCGCGCACGTGGACCGCGGAGGGCACGGTCGGTCTGGGCGGGCAGTACCTGTGCGTGTACGGCATGGACTCCCCGGGCGGGTACCAGCTCGTCGGGCGGACCGTGCCGGTGTGGTCGTCGTACGCGCAGCACGGCGCGTTCGAGCCCGGGGTGTCGTGGCTGCTGCGGTTCTTCGACCGGATCGTGTGGCACGCGGTCACGCCGGAGGAGCTGCAGGGGTGGCGCGAGGACCTCGCGTCCGGGCGGCGCACGCTCGAGGTCGAGGACGGCTGGTTCTCGGCGCGCGAGCACCGTGAGTCGCTCGCGCGCGACGCCGCCGAGATCGCGGCCGTGACCGCTCGCCGCGCGCAGGCGTTCGCCGCCGAGCGCGCCGCGTGGGCAGCGGCGGGCGAGCTCGACGCGCCCGACGAGGCCGCGACCGCACCCACGGTCAGGGCCGCGACCCGCACCGCCCCGCCGGGGTGCGTGCTCGTCGAGGCGCCCATGGTCGGGGCGGTGTGGCGCGTCGAGGCGCAGGTCGGCGAGCGGGTACGGGCGGGCGACGCGCTCGTCGCGCTCGAGGCCATGAAGCTCGAGCTCGCGGTGCCCGTGCCGGTGGACGGGCGGCTCGTCGAGGTGCTCGTCGAACCCGGTCAGCAGGTCGCGCCCGGTGAGGCGCTCGCGGTCGTGGCGGTCGGCCCGTGACGACGAAGACGAAGGAGGTCCCGTGCACCTGACGCCGTCGGACACCGAGAAGCTGCTGCTCGCGGTCGCGGGCATGGTCGCGCGCGACCGGCTCGCGCGCGGCGTGCGGCTCAACTACCCGGAGACGGTCGCGCTGCTCACCACGTGGGTGGTCGAGCGCGCCCGCGAGGGACGGTCGGTCGCGGACCTCATGGTCGAGGGCCGGCAGGTGCTGGGCCGCGACGACGTGATGGACGGTGTCGCGCAGCTGCTGCCGGACGTGCAGGTCGAGGCGACGTTCCCCGACGGGCGCAAGCTCGTCACCATCCACGAGCCGATCGCGTAGGGGGCGGCACATGGCAGGCACGACGACGAGCGGGCCGGGCGCGGTGCGGCTCGCACCGGGCCGCGAGGACGAGCCGGTGGTGCTCAACGACCGCGAGCCGCACGAGCGGATCACGCTCGTCGTGACGAACACGGGCGACCGGCCCGTGCAGGTGGGGTCGCACGTGCACCTGCCCGACGCGAACCCGGCGCTGGACCTCGACCGGGTGGCGGCGCACGGCTTCCGGCTCGACCTCCCCTCGGGGACGTCGCGGCGGTTCGAGCCGGGCGCGTCCGCGCGGGTCGACGCGGTGACGATCCGGGGTGCGCGGCGCGTGCCGGGGTTGCAGCGGGACAAGGCGGACGGCGGCGCCCTGGGCCCGGTGCCCGCCGCGCCCGCGGCCTCGTCGGGACCGCGCACCGGCCTCGCGGTCACCCGCGCGCGGTACGCCGCGCTGTACGGCCCGACGACGGGCGACCAGCTCCGCCTCGCGGACACCGACCTGTGGGTCGAGGTGACCGAGGACCGCACGGTCGGCGGCGACGAGGCCGTGTTCGGCGGCGGCAAGTCGATCCGCGAGTCGATGGCGCAGGGCACGACGAGCCGCGCGGCGGGCGCGCTCGACACCGTCATCACCAACGCGGTGGTGCTCGACTGGTGGGGCGTGGTGCGTGCGGACGTGGGCATCCGCGACGGGCGGATCGTCGCGCTCGGCCGCGCGGGCAACCCGGACGTCGCGGACGGCGTGCACCCGGACCTGCACATCGGCCCGTCGACCGACGTCATCTCCGGCGAGGGCAGGATCCTCACGGCGGGCGGCATCGACTCGCACGTGCACCTGCTCTCGCCGTCGCAGGTGCACGAGGCGCTCGCGACGGGCCTGACGACGATCGTCGGCGGCGGCACCGGACCGTCCGAGGGCTCCAAGGCGACCACGGTCACCCCGGGTGCGTGGCACCTGGGCACGATCCACCGCGCGCTCGACGCGCTGCCCGTGAACGTGCTGTTGCTCGCCAAGGGCAACACGGTGTCCGACGAGGGGCTCGACGAGCAGGCGCTCGCGGGCGCGGCCGGGTTCAAGGTGCACGAGGACTGGGGTTCGACGCCCGCGGCGATCGACGCGGCGCTGCGGGCCGCGGACCGGTGGGGGCTGCAGGTCGCGCTGCACTCCGACTCGCTCAACGAGGCGGGGTTCGTCGAGTCGACGCTCGCCGCGATCGGGGGACGGTCGATCCACGCGTTCCACGCCGAGGGTGCGGGCGGCGGGCACGCGCCGGACATCCTCACGGTCGCGTCGCACGCGAACGTCATCCCGGGCTCGACCAACCCGACGCTCCCGCACACCGTCAACACGGTGGCGGAGCACCTCGACATGCTCATGGTCTGCCACCACCTCAACCCGCACGTGCCGGAGGACCTCGCGTTCGCGGAGTCCCGCATCCGCGCGACGACGATCGCCGCGGAGGACGTGCTGCACGACCTGGGGGCCATGTCCATCACGTCGTCGGACGCGCAGGCGATGGGCCGGATCGGCGAGGTCATCACGCGCACGTGGCAGGTCGCGCACGTCATGAAGGCCCGACGAGGCGCGCTCGGCACCGACGAGCCCGCGGACAACCTGCGGGCGCGGCGGTACGTCGCGAAGTACACGATCAACCCCGCGGTCGCGCACGGCATCGACGCGCACGTGGGGTCCGTCGAGCCCGGCAAGCTCGCGGACCTGGTGCTGTGGGAGCCGAGGTTCTTCGGCATCCGCCCGTCCGTGGTGCTCAAGGGCGGGGCCATCGCGTGGGGTGCGCTGGGTGACCCGAACGCGTCGATCCCCTCGCCGCAGCCCGTGCTGATGCGCCCCGCGTTCGGGGACGCGATCGCGCCCGAGCTGTCGATGACGTTCGTCGCGCCCGCCGCGCTCGAGGACGGGCTCGCGGCGCGGCTCGGGCTGCGCCGCACGCTCGCCGCCGTCGCGGACACCCGTGGCGTCGGCAAGGCCGACATGCGGCTGAACGATGCGATGCCGCGCATCGACATCGACCCCGAGTCGTTCGCGATCGACGTCGACGGTGAGCGCATCACACCCGCCCCCGCCGACCGGCTGCCGCTCGCGCAGCTGTACACGATGTTCTGAGGGGGACCCGTGACCGACGTGCACCCGCCGACGAGCGTGCTGTTCGCGCTGCTCGCCGACGCGCGCCTGCCCACGGGCGGGCACACGCAGTCCGCGGGGCTCGAGCCCGCGCTGCTCGCGGGGCTGTCAGTCGCGGACGTGCCCGGGTACGTGGGCGGGCGGCTCGCGACCGTGACGCGCACCGAGGCCGCGGTGGCGGTCGTCGCGCGGCACGTGGCGCTGGGTGATCCCGACGAGCGCGTCGCCGGGCTGCGCGCCACGTGGGACGCGTGGGCGGCTCGCACGCCCGCGCCCGCGCTGCGCGAGACGTCGCAGCGCCTCGGCCGCGGGTACCTGCGTCTCGCGCACCGGCTGTGGGGGGCGCACCCCGCCGTCGTCGCGCTCGACGCGGCGGTGGTCGCCGAGCGCACCCGCCTGGCCGCGGAGAGCGCTGCTGGCTGCGGACCCGTGGGGCGCAGCGACCGCGCGCAGCCGCCGCGCCCGCTCGTCCTCGGCGTCGTCGGCGCGTGCGTCGGGCTCGACGCGCGGCAGGTCGCGCAGCTCGTCGGGTACGACGACGTGCAGACCATCGCCTCCGCGACGCTCAAGCTCGCGCCCGTCGACCCCGCCGAGGCGGCCGGGTGGGTCGTCGCGGCCGCGCCGACCGTCGAGGCCATGGCCGCGGGCGTCGCGCACCTCACCGACCCGGGGGACATCCCCGCATCCGGCGCCCCGCTCCTCGAGGAGTGGGCGCAGCAGCACGCCCGCCGCACAGAGAGGCTGTTCAGTGCCTGACACCCACACCCACCCCGCCCCCACGAGGTCGCTGCGACTCGGCGTCGCAGGCCCGGTCGGCACGGGCAAGAGCTCGCTCATCGCGCTCGTGTGCCGCGAGCTCGCGGCCGAGCTGCAGCTCGGCGTCGTCACCAACGACATCTACACCGACGAGGACGCACGCTTCCTGCGCTCCGCGGGCGTCCTCGACCCCGAGCGGATCCGGGCCGTGGAGACCGGTGCGTGCCCGCACACCGCGATCCGCGACGACGTGACCGCGAACCTGCTCGCCGTCGAGGACCTCGAGGAGGACTTCGCGCCGCTCGACGTCGTGCTGGTCGAGTCGGGCGGCGACAACCTCACGGCCACGTTCTCCCCGGCCCTCGTCGACGCGCAGATCTTCGTGCTCGACGTCGCGGGCGGCGGCGACGTGGCCCGCAAGGGTGGCCCGGGTATCGGGCGCGCCGACCTGCTCGTCGTGAACAAGACGGACCTCGCGCCGTACGTGGGCGTGGACGTGCCGCGGATGGTCGCCGACGCGACCGCGGCCCGCGACGGCCGGCCGGTCCTCGCGCTGTCGCGGCACGACGAGGCGTCCGTCGAGGCGCTCAAGGACTGGGTGCGCCTCATGCTCACCGCGCACCGCGCCGGGGCGCACGTCCCGCAGGACCCCGGCCCCATGGCGCCGCACTTCCACGCCGACGAGGAGCACCCCGCGGGGGGCTTCGTGCACACCCACTGATCGACAGGGACGGGCGAGGGACGGGCGACGGTGCGGACGACGGTCGAGGTGGAGCGCGCGGGGGACCGCGTGCGGTGCGTGCTGCGCGCCGGTCGCCTCGCGCCGCGCGTCCTGACGCAGGACGACCGCGGGGTGACCGTGGCCCTCGTCGCGACCGGCGCGCTGCTGCTCGGCGGGGACCACGTCCACGTCGACGTGCGCGTCGGCGACGGCGTGGCGCTCGAGCTCGTCGAGACGTCCGGCACGGTCGCGTACCACGGGCGCGGGCGGGCGGCGTCGTGGGCGGCGGACGTGCACGTCGGGCGCGGTGCGTCGCTCGTGTGGGACGCGCTGCCGTTCGTCGTGTCCGACGGCGCGGACGTCACGCGTACGACGAGCGTGCACGTGCACGACGAGGGCGCGGCGCTGCTGCGCGAGACGCTCGTGCTCGGACGCGACGGGCAGCGCGGCGGGCTGCTGCGGTCCGCGACCCGCGCGGTCGTGGGTGGACGTGACCTGCTCGTCGAGGAGCTCGACCTGACCGGCCCGCACATCGCACCCGGCGTGCTGGGCGACGCGCGCGTCGTCGACTCCGTCCTGCTGGCCGGGCGCCGACCGCCGGGTGGCGCACCCGGCGACGAGACGCGCGGGATCGTCGTGCTCGACCTGCACGGTCCCGGTGCGCTGGCCCGCGCGGTCGGCAGCGCCGCGCACGTGGCCCACGTCGGCCCGCTCGTCGGCCGATGGCGCGCGGCGCTCCCGGTGCCCGCCGTGCACCCGCACCCGGCCGCCGACCCGGCCGCCCACCCGACCGCTCCGACGACCGACCCCGAGACCTCGACCCACGCGCCCGGCACCACCGGGACCGACGACAGGAGCACGACATGCATGTCCCCGACCACGTGATGGACCCCGGCACGAGCATCGCGACCGCCGTCGTCGCGGGCGCCGCGCTCACCCACGTCGTGCGCCGCGTCCGCGCCGACGCCACACGCGAGCAGGTCGCGCTGACCGCTGTCGCGTCCGGCTTCGTGTTCGCCGCGCAGATGGTCAACTACCCGGTCGCCGCCGGGACGAGCGGGCACCTCATCGGCGCTGCGCTGGCGGCGGCGCTCGTCGGGCCGTGGCTCGGCGCGCTCGCGGTGACCGCGGTGCTCGTCGTGCAGGCCGTGCTGTTCGCCGACGGCGGGATCACCGCGCTCGGGGTGAACGCGCTGCTCATGGCGGGTGTCGGGACGCTCGTCGGCTGGTCGGTGCAGCGACTGGTGGCACGGTTCGCCGCGCGGGTGCCGGACGTCGGGCGCGTCGCGCTCTCCGCGGCGGGCGGGGCGGTGGTGTCGGTCCCGGCCGCCGCGCTCGCGTTCGTCGGCCTGTACGCGGTGGGTGGCACGGCCGACGTCGGGATCGGCGCGGTGACCGCCGCGATGCTCGGCGTCCACGCCGCGATCGGACTCGGCGAGGCCCTGGTCACGGGCGCGGTCGTCGCCGCCGTCGCAGCGATCGCCCCGGGGCTCGTCGCGCTCGACGCCCGCCCGCATGCGCGTACGGCCGTCCGCCGTGGCGCGCTCGCGCTGGGCGTCGCATCCGTCGTCACGGCCGGCGGCCTGTCGGCGCTGGCCGTCGGGACGCCGGACGGGCTGGAGTGGGCGGCGCAGCGGGTCGGGTTCGAGGCCCCGGCCGGCCCGGCGCTCGTCGGGACCCCGCTCGCCGACTACGGCACCCTCACCGGCGTCCCGGTCGGAGCGGCGGGCCTCGTGGGCGTCGTGACGGTCGCCGGCCTGGTCGCCCTCGGCCTGCGCCGCGCCTCGTCCGCACCGGCCTGACCGCCGGCTCGGCCGGCCTCAGCCGAACGCCGGCGTCTCCACCGGCCCTGACGTCAGCGCCACGCCGCACTCATGATGTCGGGGTCGGCGAGACCAGCGAACCCAGCCGCGAACGCATCCCAGTCCTCAGCGGTCATGGTGCCGGTCTGCCGCACCGCGGGCTTCTCGTCCGCGCCGTTCGGTGTGCGCGCGGTGCTCGTCATGGCAGCACCGTATGGGTGTGTGACCCGTCGCGGAACGAGTTCGGCGAGGTTAGAGGCCCAGGGCGTGCTGGGTGGCCAGGAGGGTCTGGGCCGAGTGCTGGAGCTGGTCCTCCTCGGCGGGCGTGGTCGACACGTCCGGCACGTACTGCACGCCGCCCGCGCCGACGACGCTCGGCACCGACAGCGCCACGCCGTGCAGCCGGTGCAGGCCGTCGTGCACCGTGCTCACGGGCAGCACCGCGTGCTGGTCGCCCAGGATCGCCTCGACGATCCGCGCGCACGCGAGGCCGATCGCGAGGTTCGTCGCACCCTTGCCCTCGATGATCCGGTAGGCCGCGTCGCGCACGTCCTGCGTGATCGCGTCGAGCTCAGGCGGGGTGAACCGGTGGCCGTCGGGCGAGACCCAGTCCAGGACGGGCGTCGTGCCGATGCGCGCCTGCGACCACAGCGCGAAGCCGGTGTCGCCGTGCTCGCCCACGATGTCGGCGTGCACGCTGGAGGCGGACACCTGGGCGCGGTCGGCGACCAGGCGGCGCAGGCGGGACGTGTCCAGCACGGTGCCCGACGAGAACACCTGCGACGCGGGCAACCCCGTGATCCGCCGCGCCGCGACCGTCAGCACGTCGCACGGGTTGGTGACGATGCAGTACACGGCGCTCGGCGCGCGCTCGAGCAGCGTCGGCAGCAGACGCTCGAGCAGCCGCACGTTGGTGCCCGCGAGGTCCAGCCGCGTCTGGCCGGGACGCTGCTTGGCGCCCGCGGTGATGACGACGACGTGCGATCCCGCGACGACCTCGGGGTTCGCACCCCCGACGACCGTGCCGCCCGTGAACCACGTGCCGTGCGCGAGGTCGAGCACCTCGGCCTCGACCTTCGGCCGGTCGATGTCATAGAGGGCCACGGTGCGGGCGGAACCGCGGATGAGCGCGGCGTACGCGACGCTCACCCCGACGCTCCCGGCGCCGACGACCGTCAGCCTGGAGTTCTCGATCCGGGCCATGCGGCCACGCTAGCCCTGGCCGGCGTCCCCGGCGCGACGAGCCCCCACCAGGGTCAGTGCCGGTCGCGGGCGCGGACCCGCAGGCCGCTCGCGCGCAGGCGGCGCACCAGCTCGCGGGTGCCCACCGGGACGGCGCCGAGCGCGACGAGCTCGTCGTACCGCTCGTCGGGCACGTCGTAGTGGTCCAGGTCGAACGCGCGCGGCGGGATGCCGGCACGCGCCGCGAACGCGTGGAGCTCGTCCAGCGAGGAGTCGCTCACGAGGTGCGACCACAGCCGCTCGTGGCGCGGCCACAGCGGAGGGTCGAGGAGGATCACGGCGCGGCGGACCCGTCCTGCGGTGCGGCGTGCTCGACCGGGTCGGGCGCGACGAGCGCGTGCGCCGCCGCCTCCGCGTCGTGCTTGGCGATCTCCTTCTCGAGCCGCTGCAGCTCCGCCTCCACGTTCTGCCGCGCGGGCTCCTCCCACCCGGCACCGAGCGGGGTCGAGAACAGCGACGGGCGAGCCAGCAGCTTGCGCAGGATGCGCGCCCGCGCCCGCGCGTAGTCCGCCGCCGGCACGTGCGAGTACTCGGCGCGCACGTCGTGCAGGTACGCCTTGTAGCGCTGCGGCTCGGACGCGAGCATCGCCAGGTCCGCGTCGCACAGCACCGCGCAGTCCGGGTCCTTCGGGTTCGGCGCGTGGCGCACGAGCGCCGTCACCAGGTCGTGCACGCGCTGCGCATTGTGCTCGGGGACGCCCAGGCCCACGAGGTCGTCGAACGCCAGGCGGGCGCTCGCCGCCTCGTCCTCGCCGCCCTTGTTCGCGTACGTCTTGCGCTCCGCAGAGTCGAACACCGCCCCGTGGTACCAGGCGGCGAGCCGCACCAGGTCCGGCTCGTGGCTCTCCGCGTCGAGCTCGTCCACCCGGACGAGCACCTCGACCAGGTGCTTCACGTTGTGGAACTCACGACCGGGGGAGAGCCACCGGTCGAGCAGACGCTCGGCGACGGTGCGGATCTCGTCCGGCGACGCCGTGGCTCCTGCCCCGACGACGTTGCGTACGAATGCGGGCACCAGCCAGGCAGGCGCTTCGAGGACGCCCATGACCACCCTCACGACGACGACTAGGACGGGTCAGCATAGCCCCGCGGCACGAACCGGTCGTCCCGGACGCCCAGCCGCTGGTCATCGAGCGAGCGGCCGTGACGACGCTGCGCGCGGCGAAGATGAGGACTGGTGTTGCTTGGTCCTTGAGCACCGGCGGCACGACGCCCGTCGCGGTCGACACGGATGTGGACCATTCATGGCGTGAGGGCATGTATGACCTGCGCGTTCGCCCGAAGGGGTGTAGCGCGTCAAACCGGGCACGGCGTGGCGGATTCTTCGCCATAATCCTCGCGCCGGGTCGCGCACCGTTGCCCGTCGAGCAGTCTCGGGCTGCAGGGGGAGCGTGTGCGTAAGGGCTTGATGGGTCGTGGCCGGCGGACGGTCGTGACGGCGGTGGCCGCTGTGCTGGTCGCGGGTGCGGCGTATGCGGCGGCGGACGCGGTGCGGGGTTCCGATGTCGACTGCTCGGCGACGGAGGCGCCCACGCTGACCGCGGCGTTGCTGCTCGCTCAGGCGTGTGAGCACGACGTGGTCGCGCTGGACTCGCTGGACCCGTACAGCTCGTTGACCGCGACGTCTGCGGGTGCGGTGCGCGCGAGTGCGAGTACGGGGGCGGTTCGTACGGACGTCTCGGGTGAGTGGGCGCCGGTCGACCCGAGCGTGGTGACCGACGAGGAGTCGGGTGAGCTTCGGGTCGCTTCGCCGGTGCATGCGATCACGTTCGACCCGAAGGACGGGTCGGGGTTCGTCGCGATCGAGTCGGACGAGGGTGCGATCAGCCTCGACGTGCCGGTCGATCTCGGTGCTCCGCGAGTGAGCGGCTCCCGGGTGGTGTGGGACGTGCTCGACGCAACTGAAGTTCGAGTCAAGCTGGCGGGTCACGGATGATGGCTTCGTTCTGTCGACGGTGATCCCGATGGGCGGTCGGATGTGAGCGCGCTCATGGAAGTTCCTCAACTCTCCGATCTCGACGGTCTCCCCGTGGAAGTCGTCAGCTCAGAGGAGCCGGGCGTCGTTAGCGTGACGGGCTGGGCCAACGATGGTTCGGTCGTCACGGTTACGTGGGACGAGATCGCTGGGTCTGTCCAAGTGCGTTGGACGGAGGCCGACGAGGAGCGCCTGGTCGTCGAGCGAGAGATGGTGTCAAAGGTCTCGGTCCGTGAGGACCACGGTCGGATCGAGTTCTGGATCTGGTCTGACGCCGGCGTCCTCGGTGGCGAGCTGGTCGTCCGGGTCGGGGACCATGTCGGCGTTTCAGACGTACTGCTGCGCAAGTAGTCAGCTCAATTCTTGAGTCACCGGGCGTGCCCCGAGCGCTGGTTTCTGGTGTCAAGCTCGCTCGAGGGGCTCGCTGACGCCCAGGACGCGGCGGTAGGTCAAGAATGGCTCGCGGGCTACGAGACGCGGATCAACGGTCCGTGCCGCTGTGGATCACCGCTCTCGTCTCCGCGTGCGCCAGTTGGCTGATGCATCGCCTCCGGGAGGTGCGAGTCAGGTGTGCATCCGAGCGGTGCTGGGAGAAGTGGAAGGCGGCGCAGTGAGCAGCACGGATTTCGGTCAGGCTGTGTCGGAGTTCTTCGCGCGCTTCGACCGCGCGATTCTCGAGCTGCCGAGTGGGGCGTTCGGCGGGCGGCCCGGGGACGTGGCCATGCGGCTGACGGAGTGCACGAGCGGGCCGCGGATCGTCGAGCTGAGGTTCGACATCGGACTGCGCATGCGGATCGAGGGCGAGCCTCGCGCCCTTGTGAAGAAGGAGGAGTTCGTCGACATCGACTTACTGGAGATCGATGCGTTCGATCGACTGCTCCTCGAGTGGGCGGGCCGCGACGAGGAGTTCAGCGACGGAGCAGTGCGCTTTATCGTCGCGAGCATCGAGCACCGCAAGGCTGCGTTGCGCGAGATGCCGTGAACGGATCATCGTCGTCGTTCCGGCAGCGGGTGACGACGGTGACGAGGAGCGGTATCCACCAGCTCGGGCCGCCGCTACTTCGTGGGACGGCGTTGTCGTGGAGGAGCCTCGATGCTGGTCATCCCCACGATCGGAGCGCCGCGTTCGCCCAGGTCACGACGCGGGCGGCGCCGGGTGCGCTTTGTGCGCAGCATGATCCCGTGCCGGGCGAGCTCGCCCTTGGGCAGGGCGTAGATGTACCGGTAGATCGCCTCGTGGGACACGACCTTGCCATGCGCGGGCACCGAACCGTTCATCAGGCTCACCGTGTCGTCATCGGCCTCGCGGCGCAAGCGTCCGGCGATCTGGCGCGGGGTGCGCGAGTGCTTCAGGTCCGCCAGGACCCGCGCGGACAACACCTCGTCGGCGGCGATCTTGCCGACCTGCGGGCGCCTGCGACGGCCCGCGGCGGTGTTGTCCGCGTGGACCAGCTGGTACCCGCGAGTCTTCAACGAGTTCCGCGCGACCTCCCGGGACACCACCGAGACGTCCCGCCCGATCCGCCTGGCGATCGACCGCAACGACTCACCGGCCCGCAGCCCCGCAAGGATCTCGACCCTGTCATCGACCGTCACCATCCGCCGCACCCGAGCAACCCCCTGACCTGGACCGTTGCTACGACGCTATGACACCGCCCTGACCTCGATCGCCGAAGAGCTCAACGAACGCCCCCGCGCCGCGCTCGGCTTCCTCACACCCCGCGAAGCCTTCGAACGACTCCTCGTTGCTTCCACGGATTGACACCGCCGAGGTAGAGCGCGAGGAATCGCAGCGCAGATCGCGAGTACGCAAGCTTCCACGGGCGTGCGTACCGTTGGGTACGCTCCTGGCGTGTCCGATGCGACGGTGTACTCCGCAGCCGAGCAAGGCATTGCGATTCTCAGGACGCCAGAGGAAGTGCTGATCTATCTGCGGGAGTTCCTGTGAGGGGTGGATACGTCCTGACGGACGACAAGGCCGTATTCGACCGGTTCGCCGGCGCCCTTGCAGGACTAGGCGAAGTCCTCCAGGTGAGCGGTTCCCAGGGAACCGTGGTGCAACTTTCCGACGAGCACGGGCGCCTGTTCACGGTATTCGACGCAGTTCCCAAAGGGGTGGAATGGGAGGTATTTCAAGAGCCGCCCACCCCTTCAGGGAGACGGTTGCCGTCCCTAAAGTGCGACGATCTGGCCGCTTTTCCGTTTGAGTCCCGTTGGCCCGAACTGGTTGCCCGGGCGCTGTCGGCGATTGCTGATGTAGTCGATGAGCGGGTGTGGCTCCTAGACGGTGATGGTGTTCTGTGGGATGCGGGATCAGTCGACCCGGTCCGATTGCGCTTGTAGCGGGCCGCCGCCGGGGGCCCGCCCAGTGCATGAGGTGGCGCGCAAGTGGGTTCTAGGGAGGGCGGCATTGATGGCTCTTCACGGTTCGTGGTGGAGCGAGGTTCGTCGCGTCGGTGAGACGTTGAAGCGCGGCGGGCACATCGACCTGAGTCGCGGGGGCGATGTGTTGGCTGCTGGAGAGGTTAGTATCGTCGATGGCGTCGTTCGAATGCTAAACAACGCGTCGGGACACTATCGACCCGATGGGTCGATCGCGGGAATCGCTGTGGAAGCATTCAAGAACCAGGCCGGCCTCGTTGTTCGTGAGGGCGCTTGGGGAACGGTGGGTCAATAGTGGCGACAACTGCTAACGGGAGTGACGGCGGCATGAGCATCGTGCGCTCTCTCGTGGCCGAGGCGCTTCGCCGAGCGGAAGCAACGCCGGACGTGCGGGAGCTCGAGCCAGACCTTGCCGCACTTCTCGCAGTGCTCACCTCGCCTACCGTTTCGCGCGCTGCCGCACTTTCTGAACTGTTGGGTCTGCTTGTTCCGTCGCGCGGGGAGATTCAACTCGGCCAACCTGGAGTCGTGGAAATTCTCGAGTTTACTATGCGGGAGCTTCGCTGGCCAGAGGTGCGGGCTGAACTGCGGTCAATCGCAGAACGTGCCGCCGACTGGCGAACGATTCGAGCGGCCGAGCGGGTTCTGGAGTGCTATCAGGAAATCTGGCCCGGAGGTGAGATATATCGGCGGTACGAGTCTGAGTAGCGGGTGAACCCGTTTGGTCCCCGGCTTGGCGGAGACGACGGCTCGAGCCAACGACCCTGTGTGTGGATGTTCGGCTGTTGATGAGCCGGGGAGCACGGTCTGGGGGTGGACCGCTGCGATGTGCAGAACTTCCGGTACGACGGGTTGTGCCGGCTCACCCGGGCGTGGACCGCGAATGACAGTGGCGGGTGCGCGAGGAACGCCACGAACGCCACCTCGAGCAGTCCGGCGCCGTACGACGTGGCGTACACCTACGACGTCCTGGGTAACCGCACGACCGCGACCGCCACCGGTGTGAACGGTGCGGTCACGGCGAGCTACACGTACTCCTCGACCCGACCGCACCAGCTGCTCGCGACGAGCAGCACCGGCGCGGCCAGCGCGACGGCGACGTACGCGTACGACGCGGCGGGCCACCAGATCACCCGCACGACCAACAGCTCCAAGGTGGACCTGACCTGGGACGCGCAAGGTGAGCTGACGTCGGTGGGCACGGACAGCTCGGCCGTGTACGACGCGAACGGTGAGCGCCTCGTGCGCGTCGATGCCACGGGCACGACGGTCTACCTGCCCGGTGGCCAGGAGCTGTCGATCAACGCCGGCAAGGTCACCGCGACCCGCTACTACACCTTCGCCGGTCAGAGCGTCGCCGTGCGCACAGGACGCGGCCTGGGCGGCGTGACCTCACTGGTCGCGGACTTGCACGGCACGACCCTGGCCGCGGTGCCCAACGGGTCGTGGAAGACGACGTCGGTCATCAAGCAGTACACCGACCCGTTCGGCGCGACCCGCGGCACCCCCGCCGCCGTCCCGGGTGACTGCCAGTTCCTCGACAAGACCCGCGACCAGACCGGCCTGACCCTCATCGGAGCCCGCTACTACGACGAACACACCGGCCGGTTCATCAGCCTCGACCCACTGCTGGACCTGTCCGACCCACAGCAGTGGAACGGCTACGCCTACGCCAACAACAACCCCACGACGTGGTCGGACCCGACCGGTCTAGACCCGGACACATCTGCCTGGATCACCGACAGGATCCGAGCGGATGTTGAGAGTGGAAAGACGGAGCCGGAGGGGCCCGTCCCGTCGGACGATCCACTACCTGCGCCTCGCCCCGGACCGTACGCGCCGGGTCAGGACCACATGCGCGCGTCTGAGGTCGGGCACCTTGCCCTCGATCTCACTGGACTTGCCGTCGATGGCGTCGATATTGCGAACGCCGCCTGGTATGCCCTTGAGGGCGACTGGGAGAACGTTGCTTGGTCAACTGTTTCAGTCATTCCGGTCGCCGGCGTATTTGGCACGCTCGGAAAGTATGTGTCGCGCGCCATCAAGGCAGCCAAGCTTGCCGAAGGCGCGTCGCAATTCGGCAAGCGTGCGCACTCCGCCGCCGGTATCGCCCCGTACCGGACCCAGCGGCTCCTTACTCGGGGTCGCAATCATGCAATCGAAGCCCACCATGTCATTGAGAAGCGCTTTGCGAGGCGGATGGGAGGTAATACGATGGATTGGCCGGCCGTCGTGCTGACCCGAGAGGAGCATCGGTATTTCACACACGCCTGGCGGAACGAGATCGGGTACGGTGCTGGCACGCGCGCGGCGACGCGTCAACAGATTGAGGACGCCGCGCGCAGGATCTACGCCGACTATCCTGAAATTCTGGAGGCCTTGAAGTTGTGATGATTGACTACGTAGAGCTGAGGTCGAAGAGGAACCGCGGGTGGCCGTGGCCCGAGGACTCGTTTGGCCTGACTCCGATGTATGGCGAGAGCGGCTGGTGTCGCTCATGCGGCATGCCACTCGATGTGCAAACAGGACCGCTCGTGCTTCAGCACAAGGGTTTGACGGCCAAGGGCGCCTGGGTGCCGAACTGGCAGTTCGATGCGATCTGTCTTGAGTCGTCGTTGGCTGAGCGCCTGGCATCGTCTTTCGAACTTGAGATGCGGGCAGTGGAAGCGCCGGGAGGCGGGGCGATCGACGGCGTGATGCAGATTGTCGTCCCCAGCGTCGGGCGTGCGTGGTTTGATCGCGACCAGCTCCAGGCAAAGGCCATCCAGACCCATGGTTCGGCCGGATCCAGATGTGACGATTGTCGGCGCTGGCGCTGGCTTCCGCTGAGCTTCGCCCCGATGCCTCCTCCGTTCGGAACTTTACCCCCCCTCGGTGTCGATGCTCTGACTTTGGACGTCGATATCGCAGCGAGTCCCGAGTGGTTTGGTGACGGCTGGAACTGTTTTCGGCAAATCTTAGTCCGCCGGGAGCTCGCCGAGATCATCGCCCAGGAGAGTCCGCGAGACTTCAAGGTCAACGAAGTGGTGTGACGCTCTGACAGGGGCTGAGGTCTCGACGTCGCTGCGGACCGATCTCGCGCTGGACGCCCTGGACATGGGGTTGTGGGCTCGGCGGCGTGCCGGGCAGGACGTGACCGGGCTGACCCACCACTCGGACAGGGGAGTTCAGTATCGAGCGGTGCGCTACACCGAGCGGCTCGCCGAGGCGAACGCCGTCGCCTCGGTCGGGTCCAAGGGCGACTCCTACGACAACGCGATGGCCGAAGCGTTCAACTCGCTGTTCAAGGCCGAGTGCATCCGCAACCCCGCGATGCGCCCGACCGGCGGCTGGAAGACCGTCAGCGACGTCGAGCTCGCCGTCGCGGAGTACGTCGACTGGTTCAACCACCGACGCCTGCACGGCGAGATCGGCCTGGTCCCACCCGCCGAACACGAGCACCACCACTGGCAGCACTACGCTGCCGACAACACGGTCGAACTCGCGGCCGTAGCCACGTAACCGAGCCTCCACCAAACCCGGGGCGATTCACTTTGACGCCGAAGGATGTGCCGATTGACGTCATCGTTCGTGACGGCAATACCTTGATTCTCAACACGCGGTCGTCGCAGGCCCTGACCCGGCCGGGTATCCCGCGCGAGGCGTGGAACGTGATCGATCGGACGGGGCAGGCGGCGTTCGAGGAGCGTCTGACTGGCCAGTTGACCAGGAATGGTCTGACGAGCTTTGGGACTGATCTGCCGTGAGTGGACGGAACGTGAAGCGCGTCATTGGGCCGCTGTCTCCGCCGCCGTCGGCGTACACGGAGGATGTCGTGTTCACGCATCCTGGTGGCGATGCGGAGCTTCGGTGCATCTACGAGCGGAATGGTGCGATGTTCGCCGGCGGTCTGCGGTTCCGCCGGGTTCGTGCCTACCGCTTCCGGGCCGAGTCATACAGCACCCCATGGCACATCGAGGGCGCCTACGACACCCTTGTCGAGGTCGAGCAGTCGGACTGGGTCGAGGAGCTTGTCTCTGCGGAACCTGGTGAGGCGTGGGGGCAGAGGACCATCCGACACTTCTTGATCTACATCGACGGTTCCGGCGCCTACGAGATGGCTGCGGAGAGCTGTGAGTGGATCCAGGAAGTGGCGGCGTGACTGTCTCCGACATCGAACTCAGCCGGGCGGTTTCGCACGCGCTGCGTCATGAGCCGTGGCTTTACGAGTTGGAACTGGACGAGGAGGGTTGGGCGCCGGTCGGCCAGCTGCTGGCGGTGTTGCGTGAACAGGGCGGTGGCTGGGAGTCGGTCGATCGTGGTTCGTTGGAGCGGATGCTCTCGACGGCTACGAAGCGGCGGCACCAGCTCGATGGGGACCGGATCCGGGCGCTGTATGGGCACTCAGTGCCGGGGCGAGTCCGGCGGCTTCCGGCGCCCCCTCCCGCGCGACTGTTCCATGGGACGGCGCCGGAGAGCTGGGCCGTGATCGCGGCCGGGGGGCTGTTGCCGATGGGGCGCCAGTACGTGCACCTGTCCGTGGACCGTGAGACAGCGGTCTTGGTGGGTGGCCGCAAGAGCGCCCACCCGGTGATCGTGAGGGTCGACGCTGCTGCGGCGGCGGGGGACGGGGTCACGTTCTACGAGGGCAATGAACTCGTGTGGCTTGCCGACCGGGTGCCGGCCAGGTTCGTCGACGTCGTCGAGTAGCTATCCGGCTCCGGTGATGAGGCGGAGTTTGGCTTTGGTGACGAGTGCGTCGATGAGGTTGGTGATGGTGGCGCGTTCGTCGTCGGTGAGTTGGTCGAGGTCTGCCAGGCGTGCGTCGAGGTGGCTGCTGGGCGCGGTCAGGGGCCGGCGTTGGGCGTCGTCGATGAGTAGGTAGTCGACGGTGGTGTTGAAGACCTGGGCGATGCGGATGAGGGCGTCGAGGCCGGGGGCTACGCGGTTGTTCTCGTAGCGGGAGACCTGGCGGGCGTCTGAGCCTTGATCCACCGAGCTGACTCACGTCGGCGTCCGTCGGGTGTTCCGGGCAGTGAGTGTCGCGGCGTTCGCGTGAGGGTGTGCGGGATCGGCCAGCCGGTGCTGGCTCTTCCACTTGGGTCCTCCGGTCGCGCCGCCGTAGCGGGGTGGTCAGGTCGTCGCGGGTTTTGGTGGGCCGGTCGCGGTGTCCCACAACGCCTCCCACGCGGGTGCCCATGGCCAGTCTTCGGGCATGTGCATGACCATGCGCCGACCGGTGCGGGCCAGGCGGGCGGGGACCGCGACGATCTTCGTGCGGATCGTCGCGGCGCGGGCACGGGCAAGGCCGGCGCCGTGCGCGGCGGCGCGGGCGAGGTTGAACGCGAGCACGGTGCACGCCAGCCAGGCGCCGTTCGCGGCGAGCTTCCCCGAGGGCAAGTGCGCCAGGGGCCCGTCCTTGAGCTCGGCGATGACCTGCTCGACGATCGCGTGCCCCCGGTGGGCGGCGTCGGCGCCGACCGAGTCGAGGGTCGTGTTCGTGATGAACGCGTGGTGCCGCCAGGTCGTGAACAGCTCGCCCTGCCCCGCAGCGTTGGCGGGTGCGGCGCCGAGACGCTTGACGCGCCTGACGACCAGCCGGCAGGTGACCTGCTCGGTCTTCGGGCGGGAGGTGAACGCGACGAACTCGTTCTGCGCGACCTGCGCGTCGGAGATCAGCTCCCCGGTGTCCTCGTCGCGGACCGCCCGGGGGTAGACGATCGGGGTCCACGCGTCCTCGGGGATCTGGCTGATCGCCGCGACGACGGTCTTCCACATCGGGACGGTGAAGGAGAACCACGCGCCGGCATCGAGCGTGGTCCTCACGTTCTTGTAGGTCGCGAACGCGGCATCTCCACGGACCCAGACCCGCCCGGGATGGATGGCCGCGCAGGTGGTCAACGCGCGTGCCAGGTGCCAGTTGGCGCCCTTGCCCGATCGGGTCGCCCCACGTCGTAGCGAGCACTCGGCGATCACCGGTGAGCTCGTCGGGGTGCTGATCGTCGCGATCAGCGCGTTCAGGCCGAAGACCTTGGAGTACCCGTACCCGGCACCCTGCTTGGCATAGCCGTGAACCTCACGGACCGTGTCGTCGAGGTCGACGAACGCCAGGTCACCGCCGGCGACCAGGTCCGGGACCCGGGTCTGCAGGCCGGTCAGCAGGCCACGGTTGACCGCGTGCAGCTGCAGGACGTGCCCGTGGGTGAACGAACGCAGGAACGTGCCGATCGTCGACGGCGCCCGCAGCCCGGCCAGCAGGTCGCTCGTCGCGCCGGCGCGCAGGATGTCCAGGTCGTCGATGCTGTCCGCACCCGCGAGCATCCCCGCCAGGACCGTGCGGACCTTGCCGACCACGTTCGCCGCGCCCAACGTCAACCGCCGGGCGATCAGGTCGTCGAGACCGGCGGCCTGCCCCAACCCGAGGACCGGGACCAGCCCCGCGAGCGACACGAGGTTCTTCTCGTCGAACACCGGGACCAACCCGTGCCATGCTTTCACTTCCGAGGTGCCCTCTCTCGCAGGTCAGATACTTCCTTCGCAAGTCGTATCTTCCCACGTCAGGGGGCATTTCGGCTGTCACGGGCAACCGGCGAGGCGGCACGATGACGGTGGATCAGGGCTCAGGCGGCGAGTGCGACCTGAGGGTGTTGAGGGTCTCGTACTCGATGGGGGTCAGTCGACCGAGGCGGGCTTGTCTGCGTCGGCGGTGCTAGGTCCGTTCGATCCAGGTGATGATCTCCAGGCGCAGGTCCTTGGCGGGTGGCCCAGGTGCGTCGGTCCAGGACGTTGTTCTGCAGCAGGGAGAAGAAGCTCTACATGGCGGCTTTGTCGCCGGCGGAGGCGACCAGGGGAGGCTGCCGCGCTTCTCCGCACACCTATAGGGTCTACTGCAGAGCGAGGGGATGGATTGTCGTGGCAGGGCATCTTGATTGGAGCGGCAAGCCGCTTATTCGGGTTCAGGCTGAGTATCAGTGCTTCCCGCTGTGGTTCGGGGTGCGGCGCGACGCTGGTCGCGCAGTTGTGGATGCGGGATATTTCGATAACGTTCCGCCCGAGGCGCTAGGGTTGCCAGCCGAACTTTGTTCGCGGCTTGATGATTGGGCCCGAGAGTGGGACTCGATATACCCACCGGATGATCCCGCCTCGGCGTCATTCGAAAGCGCCGAGGCCGAAGAGGGCTTCCACATGCGCGGACTCGGCCTGACGGCGGAGGTCGGCACGTTCCTCGCCGAGAGGGCTGAGGTCTGCTATCGCCTGCACGGACGGGTGGTCTTCACGGCGTCACCGTCAGGAGGGGATCCCACTCGTCTCGAGCCGGACTTCAGGGAGATCGTCGAGACTGCTCTCCGCTCTGAGTCGCCGCTCTCGTCTCCGGACCCGTCAGCTGGGTCGCCGGGCTCAGAACCGGGAGCTCGACGCGGACCGTGGTTCCGCCGCCGGGGGTTTGGCAGAGGTCGACGTGGCCGTGGTGGGCGGTGGCGATCGCGGCGACGATGGCCATGCCGAGTCCTGAGCCGCCGGAGTCGCGGCCGCGGGAGGCGTCGACGCGGTAGAACCGCTCGAACACGCGGGCGGCGTGCTCGGGGTCGATGCCGGGTCCGTGGTCGCGGACCTCGATCACGCCCACAGGAAACGCGGGGCCCGCGGGCTCGTCGGGACCAGGTGCGCGCTGCGCGAGGCCGACGGCGATCTCGACGGGTGTGCCGGCGGGGGTGTGCTGCACGACGTTCCCGACGAGGTTGGCGACGACCTGGCGCAGGTGCGCCTCGTCGCCCTGGACGACGACGGGACCCGTGGTGCCGCCCGAGGTGAGCGGGACGATGCGCGTGGTGCGCGTCGGGTCGAGGGCGCGCAGGTCGCTCACCGCGTCGGCGGCCACGACGGTCAGGTCGACGGGGTCGCGGCGGGCTTCGCGTCGCTCGTCGAGCCGCGCGAGGGACAGAAGGTCCTCGACGAGGGTGCCCATCCGGGTCGCGGAGCCCTCGATGCGGCCGAACGTGTCGTCGACCTGCTCCTTCGTCGTGAGGGCGCCCATCCGGTACAGCTCGCCGTAGCCGCGGATGGCGGCGAGCGGGGTGCGCAGCTCGTGCGACGCGTCGGACACGAACCGCCGCATCCGCTGCTCCGACGCCGTGCGCGCCGCGAACGCCTGCTCGATCTGCGCGAGCATCCCGTTGAGCGCGGCTCCGAGGCGACCGACCTCCGTGGAGGTCGGGGCGGCCGGGATGCGCTGGGAGAAGTCGCCGGCCGCGAACGCCGCCGCGGTCTGCTCGATCTCCCGCAGGGGACGCAGCGACCGTCGCACCGCCCACCAGCCGGCGAGCCCGCCGAGCAGCAGGATCACGGCGCCCGACGCGGCGAGCACGCCGACCATGGCGCGCACGGTCTGGGAGACGTCCTCGAGCGGCAGCGCGACGATGATCGCGACCGCCTCACCGGTCGCGTTCTCGGTGCCGGGGTACGCGACGGCACGCCACCGCGACCCGGTGTCCGACGACACGGTGAACGGCATGCCGGCGCGAGCCTGTGCCTGCGCGACGGTCAGCGCGGGCAGGTCGGGCACCCCGCGCTCGTGCAGCGCGCTCGCGCGCGGGGAGAACAGGGTGCCGAACTCACCGTTCTTGACGTAGACGCCCAGGTAGTCGGTCGGGGTGCCCGACCCCTCCCAGGGCGACGTGCTGCTGGTCGCGCTGACCTGGGCGAGGCCCTCGGTGCGCAGCTTGTCGTCCACCTGCCCGACGAGCGTGCGCTGCAGCAGCCACGTCGCGGTCACGCCCGCGAGCACCAGGCCGGCGAGCAGCAGCACGGTCGAGATCGCGACGAGCCGCCCGGACAGGGGGGTCCGGGACCACGGGCCGCGGCCGGACGGGAACGGCTGCTCGTCGGGGGTGGGGGCGCCTGCGTCGTCCGCGCGCGGGGGCGGGGGCGGGACGGGACCCGGGTCGCGCAGGCTCACGACATCGAGCGCAGGAGGTAGCCGACCCCGCGCTTGGTGTGGATCAGGGGCGGCAGCTTCTCGCCGTCCGGTCCGGTCAGGGAGTCGACCTTGCGGCGCAGGTAGGAGATGTAGGACTCGACGATGTTCGCGTCGCCGCCCCAGTCGTACTGCCACACGTGGTCGAGGATCTGCGACTTCGACAGCACGCGCCCGGCGTTGAGCATGAGGTAGCGCAGCAGCTTGAACTCGGTGGGGGACAGGTCGATCTCCTGGCCCGCGCGGTGCACCTCGTGCGAGTCCTCGTCGAGCTCGAGGTCCGCGTAGCGGATGAGGTTGGCGTCGTCCTGCTCGGCGGGGGACGTGCGGCGCAGGATCGCGCGGATGCGCGCGACGACCTCCTCGAGGCTGAACGGCTTGGTCACGTAGTCGTCGCCGCCGACGGTGAGTCCCTGCACCTTGTCCTGCGTGTCGTCGCGCGCCGTGAGGAACAGCACGGGCATGTGCTGGCCCTTCTCGCGCAGGCGGCGCGTCACGGTGAAGCCGTCCATGTCGGGCAGCATCACGTCGAGCACCAGCAGGTCCGGGTCCAGGTCCCGCGCGAGGCGCAGCGCCGAGTTCCCGTCCGCGGCGGCGTGCACCTCGAACCCCGCGAACCGCAGGCTCGTGGCCAGCAGCTCGCGGATGTTCGGCTCGTCGTCGACGACGAGCAGACGGGCCTCGACCTCCGACGCGTGGGTGCTCATGGACTGATCCTCTCGCCGCAGGCTGGGGGTTGCCTGGGAAACGCCTGGATGGCGGCGGGTCGGCGCGGCACATTCGGCGCCCGTACGGGTGGTCTCGTCCGAATCGGTTCGTCCGACGAGCGGGCTGAACAGCGCGTTTCGGACCGACGACCAGTAGCGGGTACCGTCGGCGGACGTGACCGTTCGACTGACCGTGGTGCAGAGCTCGCCCGAGGCCCCGCTCGACCGCCTCGCCGGCTGGTGGAGCGACGTCGAGCTGACCGTGGTGCGCCCCGACCAGGGCGACACCCTCCCGACGGCCGACCGCGTGGGCGATGGGCTCGTCGTCCTCGGCGGCCTCATGAACGCCTACGACGACGCCGGCTCGCCCTGGCTGCCCGCGCTGCGCGCGCTGCTCGCCGACGCCGTCGCCTCCCGCGTCCCGACGCTCGGCATCTGCCTGGGCGCGCAGCTCCTCGCCGCCGCGACCGGCGGCCGCGTGCAGGTCGCCGCGCCGCCCGGACCCGAGGCCGGCGTGGTCGACATCTGGTGGCGCCCCGAGGCGGGCGCCGACGCGCTGTTCGGCCCGCTCGTCGCGGGCCTGCCCGGCCCCGCCGAGCGCAAGGTGAGCGCCCAGCCGACGATGCACTCGGACGCGGTCGTCGACCTGCCGCCGCGCGCCGTGTGGCTCGCGTCGTCCAACCAGTACCCGTACCAGGCGTTCCGGGTCGGCTCCGCGTGGGGCGTGCAGTTCCACCCCGAGGTGTCGGCCCCGACGCTGCGCGGCTGGGCCGAGGGTCACGAGACGGCCGACGCGGACGCGATCCTCGCGGACTACACCGCGCGTGAGGACGAGCTCGTCGCGACCGGCGAGCTCCTGGCCACCTCGTTCCTCGACGTGGTCCGCGAGGCGGCGGACGCACCCGTCTCCGCCTGAGCGGCGCGCGTGCTGTCGTACCGCGTGCGCGCGTTCGTCGGCACGCTGCGGCCCGGCACGTCCGCGCCCGAGCTGCTGCCCGAGGCGGTGGACTTCGCGCGCACGCTGGTGACGGTCGAGGCCTGGGACGTGGAGGTCGTGCGCCGACGGGCGCGCGTCACCATCCGCTACCAGGCCGACGACGACACGTCCGCGCGCCAGGCCGGCTGGGCGGTGCTGCACCACCTCGACGAGCGCGCCGAGATCGAGGGCCGCACCCTCACCCGCCGCTTCGGCTCCCGCTGGTACGCCGTCCGCGCCTGACCCGCCCGCGCTCGTCGTCGACCCGACGGCCCTCCCCGACGACCCTCCCCGACGACCCCGCGGTTGCTCCGGCTTCGTCGTCCCAGACCCGGAGCAACGACGGTCTCGTGCGAAAGGCCGGCCGCGACCCCGCGGTTGCTCCGGCTCCGACGTCGGATACCCGGAGGAATGACGGGGTCGCGGGCGAGGGGTCAGGGGGACGACGAGGGGGACGACGACGATCAGGCGACGCCCAGGTCCTCGGCGTCCTTGATCGTGTACGCGTAGCCCTGCTCGGCCAGGAAGCGCTGGCGGTGGGCGGCGAACTCCTGGTCCACGGTGTCGCGCGCGACGACCGTGTAGAAGTGCGCGGTCCGCCCGCTGGCCTTGGGCCGCATGATGCGGCCGAGCCGCTGCGCCTCCTCCTGCCGGGACCCGAACGACCCGGACACCTGGATGGCCACGGACGCCTCGGGCAGGTCGATCGAGAAGTTCGCGACCTTCGACACGACGAGCTTGGAGATCTCACCCGAGCGGAACGCGTCGAACAGGCGCTGCCGCTCCCGCACGGTCGTCTCACCGGTGATGAGGTCGGCGCCGATGTGCTCGGCGAGCTCGTGGAGCTGGTCCAGGTACTGACCGATGACGAGCGTCGGCTCGCCCTCGTGCTGCGCGACGAGCCGCTCGACCACGCGGTTCTTGCCGGACGCGGTCGCGGCGAGCCGGTACTTCTCCTCGGGCTCGGCGGTCGCGTACGCCATGCGGTCGGCGTCGGGCAGCGTCAGGCGCACCTCGATGCACTCCGCGGGCGCGATGTAGCCCTGCGCCTCGATGTCCTTCCACGGCGCGTCGAACCGCTTGGGGCCGATGAGCGAGAACACCTCGTCCTCACGGCCGTCCTCGCGCACGAGCGTCGCGGTCAGCCCGAGCCGGCGCCGGGCCTGCAGGTCCGCGGTCATCCGGAAGATCGGCGCGGGCAGCAGGTGCACCTCGTCGTACAGGACCAGGCCCCAGTCGCGTGCGTCGAGCAGCTCGAGGTGCGAGTAGACGCCCTTCCGCTTGGTCGTGAGCACCTGGTACGTCGCGATCGTGACCGGCCGGATCTCCTTGCGGGCACCCGAGTACTCGCCGATCTCGTCCTCGGTCAGCGAGGTGCGGCGCACGAGCTCGTCGCGCCACTGGCGTGCGGACACGGTGTTGGTGACGAGGATGAGCGTCGTCGTCGACGACTTCGCCATGGCACCCGCGCCGACGATCGTCTTGCCGGCGCCGCAGGGCAGCACCACGACGCCCGAGCCGCCGTGCCAGAACCCCTCGACGGCCTGCTCCTGGTACGGGCGCATGGCCCAACCGTCGGTCTCCAGGGAGATGGGGTGCGCCTCGCCGTCGACGTAGCCCGCGAGGTCCTCGGCCGGCCAGCCGAGCTTGAGCAGCACCTGCTTGAGGTGCCCCCGCTCGGAGGGGTGCACGACGACGTCGGTGGCATCCAGCCGCGCGCCCAGCAGACCCGCGGTGCGCTTGGACCGCGTGACCTCGGCGAGCACGGCCGGGTCGAGCGCGTGGAGGACCAGCCCGTGCACGGGGTCCTGGACGAGCTGCAGGCGCCCGTAGCGGGCCATCGTCTCGGCGACGTCGACGAGCAGCGCGTGCGGCACGGGGTAGCGCGAGTACTCGAGCAGCACGTCGACGACCTGCTCCGCGTCGTGCCCGGCGGCCCGCGCGTTCCACAGGCCCAGCGGCGTGAGGCGGTAGGTGTGCACGTGCTCGGGGGCGCGCTCGAGCTCCGCGAACGGCGCGATCGCGCGACGGCACGCGTCCGCCTGGTCGTGGTCGATCTCGAGCAGCAGCGTCTTGTCGCTCTGGACGATGAGCGGTCCGCTCACGTGACCTCCTGGTCGTGGTCCTGGTCGGGCTCGTCGTCGGCCGCGCGCCGCACCGCGCCGATCCGGTGCACGGCGACCGTCAGCTCGGACTCGCGCACGGGGTCGGCGGCTCGCAGCCGCCCGCCCTCGACGCGCAGCGGACGCAGCAGCCTGCGTTCGGGCCGCCCGCTGGGTCCGACGAGCTCGACCCACACGTTCTCGCGTGCGGCGGCCGCCTCACGCAGGAGTGCCAACGCGGCGGCGGGGTCGTCTGTTCCTGCGGCGGGCGGGCCGCCGGGGGTCGGGCGCGGCGGGGCGCCGTCGTCGGGCACCTCGGCCGTTCGGCGCTGGTCCGACGAGCGCAGCCGGCGCACCAGGGCGGCGGCGTCGGTGGTGCGCGTGACCACGGGGGACGCGGTGCGCCGTGCGCCGCGGCGGCGGGCACGCCGGACGGTGCGCTCCAGGTGCAGCACCTGGCCGTCGGGTGTCTCCGCGACGGGCGCGAGCCCGTGCGCGCGCAGCGCCTCCACCAGCTCGTGCGTCGAGGCCTGCGCCGCGAGCACGGTCGGCGCGAGCTGCAGCAGGCCGAGGTCCGCGAAGCGCGGGTCGTCGGCGAGCCCGGCCAGGAGCGCGGGGTCGTCGGCCCGCAGGTACGACGAGGCGGCACCCGCGCGCAGCCGCCCGTGCCGCCGTGCGGCGTCCCGCACCAGGTAGTCCAGCGCCTGCGGGAGGCCGCCGCGCGCGAACGTCGTCAAACGCTCGACGAGCTCGTCGGCCGTCAGCCCGTCGTCGAGCGCGCGCCGTACCGAGTCGGGCGTGAACCGCACGGTGACCGCGCCGCCGCGGCTCTCGACGACGGCGGCCCGCTCGAGCAGCGACTCGAGCGCCGCGCTGGGCCGCCCGGGGACGATGCCGGTGAGGTCGCCCTGCAGCAGCAGGTCACCCACCTCGGGCGACAGCCCCGCGGCGAACGCCGCCGCGGCATCGGGGCGTGCGTCCGCGGGCGTCGCGGCGTGCGACGCAGGCTCGAGCAGCACGCGCGCGGCGTCACTCAGCGCACCCGCGCCCAGGACACCCAGCGTGGTCGCCTCCGCGAGCACCGCGTCGACGGCGCCGCGCGGCGGGACGGTGCGCGGGGTGGACCACTCGAGCGCCGCGACCACGTCGTCCGCGGCCGGTGCGCCCCCGGGCTCTCGCGCCAGGACGCCCAGCACCGAGCGGCGCAGGCGCGGCGCCCACGGGCGTGACAGCTCGGGGTCGAGCGCCGCGATCAGCGACCCGCGCTCGTCGCGCGAGCCCACGAGCCACGGGGTGCGCGTCGTCGCGAGCCACGCCGACGCGAGCGCGACCCACCGCTGCGGCAGGTCGAGCGCCGACCACGCGTCGGCCTCGGTCGTCGGCGCGAACACCGCGGGCTCGTCGTCGTCCACCGCCAGCAGCCCGGCCGCGGACGCGAGCTCGACGACGAACGCCGCCTCACGCTCGTCGACCTCGAGGGTCTGCGCCGTACGTCGCAGCTCGCGCACCGCGAGCCCGCCCGCGCGCAGCACGCCCGGCGGGTCCTGCTCCCACGCGCGCAGCAGCCGTGCGACGAGCCGCACGCACCGCTCACCGGCGCTCGCGGACTCGGCCGCCACCGTCGCGGGGGTCCGGTGCGGGACCTGCGTGAGGTCCGGGGGCGTCGCGACGCCCCGGTGCGTGCGCCCGCCGCGCAGCACGAGCGCGACCGACGCCGGCAGCAGCACGTGCCGCCCCGCGCCGCGCACCAGCAGGCGGCGCGCGACGAGCATCGCGACGGCGTCCCCCGCGGGTGAGCCCGGCGCGGGCGCGAGGCCCACGGGCGGCCCCCACGTGAGCGCGTCCAGCACGGCGCGCGCGGGGGCGGCGAGCGGGTCGTCGTCGGACGGCAGCGCGGTGGGGTCCGCGGGACCGGTGACCTCGAGCGCGAGGCCCGCGGGGTGCGCGCCCAGCAGCTCCGCGACGCCCGGCGCGAGCGTCAGCGCACCCTCGTCGTCCGGGTGCAGCAGCGCGAGCGCGAGCGCCTCGTCCGTCGCGCGCGCGACCTCGTCGTGCGGGCCACCCGCCACCGCGTCCTGGATCGCCGGCCGCGCCGCGCCGCCCAGCGCGGCCACGGCCTCGAGCACCTGCACGACGACCGCGTCGACGCCCGCCAGCGCGCGCTCCAGGCTCGCGCGCCCCGTGGCCCGCACCGCGAGCGACGTCAGGTTCCCGGGGAACGGCGAGGCGAGGTCCGGACGCCGCGAGAGCAGACCTGCGAGCTGCTCGTCGGACGACGAGCGCAGGAACGCGGTGAACGTGGGCATCCGCACCACGATACGTGGGCCACCGGCGGGCACGCAGCGCCGACCGGTGGCGCCCGTGCGCGGCGGGGTAGCGTCGGCCCCGACGAGCACGCGAGCGGAGGACGACGTGGGAGAGCTGACCGGCCTGTACGACGACGCGCAGGGGATGCTGCCGGAGCTCGCCGGGCTGCGGCACGCGCTGCACCGGGTCCCCGAGCTCGGGCTGCACCTGCCGCGCACGCAGGCCCTGGTGCTCGAGGCGCTCGACGGGCTCGGCCTGGAGGTCACGACCGGTGAGTCGCTCAGCTCGGTCGTCGCGGTCCTGCGGGGCGCGCGCCCCGGGCCGGCGGTGCTGCTGCGCGGCGACATGGATGCGCTGCCCGTCACGGAGGACACGGGCGAGCCGTTCACGTCCGAGCACCCGGGCCACATGCACGCGTGCGGTCACGACATGCACGTCGCGGGACTCGTGGGGGCCGCGAGGCTGCTCGCCGCGCGGCGCGACGAGATCGCCGGATCCGTGGTGCTCATGTTCCAGCCCGGCGAGGAGGGCGACGGCGGCGCGGAGTACATGATCCGCGAGGGCGTGCTCGACGCCGCGGGCGAGCGCGTCGTGGCCGCGTACGGCGTGCACGTCTCGGGCGGGCTGCTGCCGTACGGCGTGGTCGCGGGGCGCGCCGGCACCGCGATGGCCGCGCCCGACGACGTGACGGTCACGGTGCACGGTGCGGGCGGGCACGGCTCGGCGCCGCACCGCGCGGCCGACCCGGTGCCCGTCGCGGCCGAGATCGTGCTCGCGCTGCAGGCGATGGTCACGCGCCGGTTCGACGTGTTCGACCCGGTGGTCGTGACGGTCGGGTCGATCCACTCCGGGACCGCGGACAACGTCATCCCGTCGACGGCGACGCTCGAGATCACGGTCCGCACGTTCTCGCAGGACACGTGGACCGCGGCGCCCGAGCGGCTGCGCGAGGTGTGCGAGCACGTCGCCGCAGCGCACGGCATGACGGCCACCGTCGAGTACCGGCGCGGCTACCCGGTCACGGTCAACGACGCGCACGAGCTCGGGCGCACCGCCCGGCTGACGCGCACGCTGTTCGGCGACGACGCGTGGCTCGAGATGCCCCACCCGCTCGCGGGCGGCGAGGACTTCTCCTACGTGCTGCGGGAGGTGCCCGGCGCGTTCGTGTTCGTCAGCGCGATCCTGCCCGGCGAGGACCCCGCGACCGCGCCCTACAACCACTCGCCGCAGGCGCGCTTCGAGGACGCCGCGCTCGCCCGCAGCGCCGCGCTGCTCGCCGGCCTCGCCCTGGACCGCCTCGCCGAGGGCTGACGCCGGCGTCCTGCGCCGTCAGGCGCGCAGGGCCGCGGCGACCGCCTCGACCGCGGGGGCGAGCTGGCCGAAGGACTCGCGGTAGAGCGCCGCCGAGCCGCCGTAGGGGTCGACGACGTCGTCCTCGCCCCGGCCCGCCAGGTGCCGCACGGCGGTGACGAGCCGCGGCAGGGCGCGCACGCGCGCGCCGACGGTGTCACCCGCCGCGCGCAGCTCGTCGGGGTCGACGTGCTCGAGCAGCCGCGCGAGCTCGAGCAGCGTGAACGTGCGGCGCACGAGCGCGGGCACGGTCTCCACGACCGCGGCCCGGTGACCGCGCGTGAGGGCGAGCACCAGGTCCGCGTCGCGCGCGACGCCCGCGGTGAGCCGGCGCGCGACGAACCCGTCCGCGCTCGCGCCGGCGGCCTCGACGAGCGGCACCATGGGGGCGCTCACGGGTGCGCCGACGACGCCGCGGGTCCCGGCGGACGCGACGACGACGTCGGTGCCCGCGAGCCGGGCGGCGAGCAGGCGTTCGACCGCCGGCGAGCGGCAGATGTTGCCGGTGCAGACGGCGAGCACGAGCGCGGGTCCGTCGGGCGAGGTCACCCGGCCATGATGCCGCAGGCGCGCGTCGCGGACGCCCGTGCGACCCGCGCCCGCGCGGGCGTGCGCCGAGCCTGCCCGATGCGTCCCGGTTAGCATCGCCGGGGGCCGGTGGTGCCGGCCACGACGGCGAGCGTGGGGGCGCGGTGCAGCCGAGGCATGGCAGGCAGGGCCGCCGGGACGCGCGGCGCTCGCGCCGTCGCCGCGTGCTCGTGGTCGCGGGCGGGCTGCTCCTGGTGCTCGTCGTCGCCGCCGGGGTGCTGGCGGTCGACGCCGTCCGGGCGCGGGACGCGTTCGAGGCGACCGCGGCGGACGTGGTGCGGCTCCGCGAGCAGGTCACCGACCCGTCGTCGCCCGACGCGGGCGTGACGCTCGCGTCCGCGCAGCGCCACGCGCGCGCGGCGCGCGACCACACCGACGGTCCGCTGTGGGCGCTCGCGGGTCGGCTGCCGTGGCTCGGCGCGGACGCGCGCGCGGTGCAGGAGCTCGCGCGTGCGGTCGACGAGGTCACGCACCGCGCGCTGCCACCGCTCGTCGAGGCGACGCGCGTCGTCGACCCCGCGGCGCTCGCGCCGGTCGACGGCCGGGTGGACGTCGCGCCGTTGGCGGCGGTCGCGGGGCAGGTCGCGGACGCGGACGACGCGGTGCGGTCCGCGTACCGGCGCGTCGCGGCCGTACGCACGGACGGTCTGGTCGCCCCCGTCGTGGACGCGGTTCGGCGGTTGCGCGACGAGCTCGCACGGGTCGCCGCGGACACGGGCACGGCGGCGCGTGCGGCGGCGCTCCTGCCGCCCATGCTCGGTACGGACGGGCCGCGCGAGTACCTGGTGCTGGTGCAGAACGAGGCGGAGCCACGCGCGACCGGGGGCATCCCGGGTGCGGTGCTGCGGCTGCGGGCCGACGACGGGCACGTGGAGGTGCTCGAGCAGCGACGCGGCGGGGACCTGTCCGGCGCCGACGAGCCCGCCCTCGCGCTGACTCCCGTGGAGCAGGACCTGTTCGGGCCGCTGCTCGGCACCGACATGCGTGACGTGACGTTCACGCCGGACTTCCCGCGCTCGGCGCAGCTGGCCCACGCGATCTGGGCGCGCGACACCGGGGAGCAGGTCGACGGCGTGCTGTCGGTGGACCCCGAGACGCTCGCGCTGGTGCTGCGGGCCACCGGGCCGGTGGCGCTCCCGGACGGGACCACGCTCACGGGGCAGGACGCGGTGCGGGTGCTCCTCAACGACGTGTACGTCCGCCTGACCGACCCGCGCGACCAGGACGCGTTCTTCGCGCAGACCGCCGCGGCGGTGTTCGCCCGCGTGGTCGCGGGGTCGTCGGACGCGGCCGGTGTCGTGGACGCGCTCGCCGAGGCGGCGCGCCGGGGCCGCCTCATGGTGTGGTCGGCGCACGACGAGGAGCAGGCGCTGCTGGGCGGCACGGTCCTGTCCGGCGAGCTCGCGGGTCGGGTCGGGGACCGCCCGGTCGTCGGGCTCTACCTCAACGACGGGACGCAGGCCAAGGTCGGGTACTACCTCGACGCGGACGTGGCGGTGGACCACGGCGCGTGCCTCGCGGGCGGTGCGCAGCGGTTCGTCGTGCGCGCGACGTACACGTTCGGGCCACCCGATGGTGTCGCGGGGCTGCCCTGGTACGTCGTCGGGGACGGCAGCGTGGTCGAGCCCGGGCTGCTGCGGACGAACCTCCTGCTCTACCTTCCGGCCGGTGCGCGCATGGCGCGGCTGACGGTCGACGGCCGCCCCGCGCAGGTCCACGCGCAGGTGCACGACGGTCTGCCGGTCGGCGCGCTGACCTGGACGTTCGAGCCCGGAGAGCGGCGGTCGCTCGAGGTGGAGGTGGTGACGGGCCCGGGTGCGCCCGGGCCGGTGCTGGTGCGCGGGACGCCGCTCGCCTCCGGGTTCGACCGGGTTTCTGCGGTTTCCTCCTGCCGGGATCGGGGTTAGTGTCCTGATTGCGACCGGTCGTCGCCCTAGGCGACGGATCGCGGGCCAGTCAGTCATCAGGGGGGAGATGTCATGAGAGTGCGTCGCGCGGTCGCATCGGCCGCCATCGTGGGGGCGCTCGTGCTGTCCCCGTCCGTGGCCTTCGGGTACGGCGCGGAGGACTACACGGACACGGGGACGGCGTCGACCACGACGCCCGCCCCGGGGCAGAGCTTCACCATCAGGGTCGTGGGCCCTGCGGGTGCCGGTGTCACGCTGACCATCACGTCGAGCGCGAACATCCCGGACTCCGCCATCCAGATCGCCGGGACCAAGTCGCTCACGCGCACGACGGACGCGTCCGGGGTGGCGGTGTTCACCGTGACGCTGAACCAGGCGGGCACGTTCACGGCGGTCGTGACGGACACGGAGTCGGGTGAGGTGCTCAGCACGCAGACGTTCCAGGTCGCGGGCAGCATCGCCGAGGCTCCGGGCGGCAACCTGTCGTCCACGGGCTCGGAGGTCCTGCCGCTCGCGCTCGGCGCGGGCGCGGTCCTGGTGCTGGGGAGCGGTGCGGTGGTCTACGCGCGGCGTCGCCAGCACGCGCACGGCTGAGGCGTCACACGGCGAGGGGGAGGGTCCCGGCGGACCCTCCCCCTCGCCGCGTCCGGAGGTCCGGCGGATGCGCCGGGACCGGGTGCGTCAGAACGCGCCCTCGCGGGCGAGCACCGCGCGCACGGTCCGCGCGAGGATCAGCACGTCCCCCACGAGCGTCCAGTTCTCGACGTACGCGACGTCGAGGCGCATGGCGGTGCGCGGGTCGAGGCTCGAGCGGCCGGAGACCTGCCACAGCCCGGTCAGGCCCGGCCGGACCAGCAGCCGCCGGTGGGCGACGCGGTCGTACGTCGCGACCTCCGCCTCGATCTGCGGGCGCGGCCCGACGAGGCTCATGTCGCCGCGCAGCACGTTGACGAGCTGCGGGAGCTCGTCGAGCGAGAACCGGCGCAGGACGCGGCCCACGCGGGTGACGCGCGGGTCGTCGCGCGGCTTGTAGAACGCCCCGACGCCGTCGACCCCCTGCGCGGCGAGGACCGCGGCGAGCTCGTCGTGCGCGCCCACGCGCATCGAGCGGAACTTGAGCATGCGGAACCGCTCGCCGTCCTTGCCGATGCGTTCCTGCGCGTACAGCACGGGGCCGGGGCTGCTGAGCTTGACGGCCAGGGCGAGCGCGAGCAGGAGCGGCGCGAGCAGGACGGTCAGCACCAGCGCGGTGCACCAGTCGAACGACGACTTCACGGCGTACCGCGAGCCGCTGAACCGCGGCTCGTCGACGTACATGAGCGGCAGGCCGTTGACGGGGCGCATGAGCACGCGCGGGCCGGCGACGTCGGTGAGTGCGAGCGTCAGGGCGAGGTCGATCCCGGTGCCCTCGAGGTCCCAGCCGAGTCGGCGCACCGCGTCGGCGGTCATGACGTCGGCGCCCGCGACCGCGACCGCGGCCACGCGCTCGCGGCGCGCGATGGTCGCTGCCTGCGCGTGGGTGCCGAGCACGCGGACGCCCGCGACCTCGGGTGCGCTCGGGTCCCTCTCGGACAGGCACGCGCCGATCACGCGGTAGCCGGCGCGCGGGTTGCGGTGGAACTCCTCGACGAGGGTCGCGACCTTGTGCCGCGGTCCGACGACGAGCACGGGGCTCACGTCGAGCCCCGCGTCGCGGCGCCGGTGCAGGGCGCGCCGCCAGACGAGCCGGGACGTCAGGAGCAGTGCGAGCCCGAGGGGCGCGACGATGGCGAGGAACCCGCGTCCGAGGTCCATGCGTGCGAGGAAGCCGATGATCGCGATGCCCGCGAACAGGTGCCACGTCACGACGCACACGCGCGCGAGCTCCTCGGACCCGGAGCCGAGGAGGCGGCGGTCGCGCGTGCGGCCGATGGTCAGGAGCGTGAACCAGGCGGCGCACAGCACGGCCGAGACGGCGAGGTAGCTGGGCGAGTACTCGCCGGACACGGCGACCGACGAGCGCAACGGGAACTGCAGGGCGTAGGCGACGGCCACGGCGGTGACGATCGCGAGCGCGTCGGTGGTGGCGATGCGCCGCGCGTAAGGGCCGCTCCAGGCGGTGAGCGCGCCCGGCGGGCTGGTCGCCGCGAGCGTCGGACGGCGGCCACGGACAGACGGGTGTGTCGTCGACGTCATGGGCCATCCCCCCGTGTGGCTGCCACTCGTCCCGGTGAATGCCGAACGTAGCAGGGGGCAACTGACACGGCGACCGCTCGCGCCCGGCGTCCCTCGTGCGTGGCGTCGGTGCAGGTCAGGGGCCGACGAGCACGAGTGCGCAGACGAGCAGGTCGCCGTCGTGCACGCACCCGGCGCGGGCGCCGGTGAGGGCGGGGTCCTCGAGGTTGGCGCGGTGGCCGGGCGAGCGGTCCCACGCGGCGACGACGTCGGCGGCGGGTGCCGCTCCGCGGCTGAGGTTCTCGGCGGCGGTGGTGAGCGGCGCGCACGCGGTGAGCACGTCCTCGAGCGGGGCGTGCGTGAGCTCGGCGCCGATGAGCGCTAGCGCTCGGTCGCGGGCGAGGTCGCCGACGCACGGCGCGTCCTGCCATGCGGGCAGCCCGGCCGCGACGTGCGCGGCGCGCGCCGCCGCGAGCAGCTCGGCGGCGTAGGCGTCGGGGTCGACGTCCGCGTACGACGAGGGGGCGGGACGCGAGGGGGCGGGGTCCGACGACGGCGCGGCCGGACCGGTGTCGCGGCGTGCGACGAGCACCGCGGCCCCCGCGAGCAGCGCCGCGACCAGGACGGCCGCGACGAGCACGGCGAGCCCGGGTCGGGTCGGTGTCTGCCGGCTCATCCCGGCGATCGTCGCACGGCGGACGGTGGCCCGGCACGAAAGGACGTGCCCGGCCCGGTAGCCTTGCCTCGACGTAGTTCTTCTCACGACAGGGGTCTGCCGTGCCTACCGGCAAGGTCAAGTGGTTCGACACCGAGCGAGGGTTCGGCTTCATCGCGTCCGACGACGGCGGCGAGGTCTTCCTGCACGCGTCGGCGCTGCCCGCGGGCGTGACCGCGCCCAAGCCGGGCGCCAAGGTGGACTTCGGCGTGGCTGACGGCAAGCGCGGCCCGCAGGCGCTGTCCGTCAAGCTCCTGGACCCGATCCCGTCGGTCGCCAAGGTGCAGCGCCGCAAGCCCGACGAGATGGTGGTCGTGGTCGAGGACCTCATCAAGGTGCTCGACCGGGTCGGCGGTGACCTGCGTCGCGGTCGGTACCCGGACCCGTCGCGCGGCAAGGCGTACGCGCAGGCGCTGCGCGCCGTCGCCGACGAGCTCGAGGGCTGAGGGTGGCGACCGCCACGAGGACCCGTGACGCCGTGCTCGGCTCGGCGGTGGACCTCGCGCGCGAGGTCGCGGTCGAGATCGCGTCCGACGCGTCGGACGTGGGTGAGCACCTGGGCGTGGTCGTCGAGGGCGAGCGCCTCGTCTCGCACCGGTTCGCGTGCCTCGCGCGCGGCTACCGCGGGTGGGAGTGGACGGTCACGGTCGCGCGTGTGCCGCGCGGCCGCACCGCGACGGTCTGCGAGGCGGAGCTGCTGCCGGGGCCGGACGCGATCCTCGGCCAGCCGTGGGTCCCGTGGTCGCAGCGGCTGCGCCCGGGGGACATCGGCCCGGGTGACGTGCTGCCGTTCCGTGCGGACGACCCGCGCCTGGAGCCCGGCTGGACGCCCTCGGGCGACCCGGAGCTCGACGAGGTCGCGATCGACGAGCTGGCGCTCGCGCGTGTGCGGGTGCTCTCGCCGCAGGGCCGTGACGAGGCGGCCGAGCGTTGGTACCGCGGGTCGCGCGGTCCGACGAGCGCGGGTTCCCTCGCGTCGTCGGGCGCGTGCTGGTCGTGCGGGTTCCTGGTCCCGCTGCAGGGTGCGCTGGGCACCGTGTTCGGGGTGTGCGCGAACGCGTGGTCGCCCGACGACGGCAAGGTCGTCTCGCTCGACCACGGGTGCGGGGCGCACTCGGAGACCGACGTCGAGCCCGTCGCGAGCGACTGGCCCGCACCGGACCCGCTGATCGACGAGATGCGCGTCGAGCTCGTCCCGGCGGCCGCGCCGCCCGAGGCGGACGAGGTGGCGACGCCCGACGAGCCACAGGTCGTCGTCGAGGGGGCCGACGCGACCGAGCCGGTGCCGGACCACCCGGACCAGCCGGACCAGCCGGTGACGGCCGACCAGCCCGAACTGGAGCGGTGAGCCCGGACGCGTTCGGCACCGCCGCGCTGCGTGCGGCGGTCCTGACCGCGTGGCGCACGTCCCCGGCGCGGCTGCGCGAGGACGCGAACGTCGAGGAGGACCACGCGCGCGGCTACTACCGCGACCGCGTGGTCGTCGAGCTCGCCCAGAACGCGGCCGACGCGGCGGTGCGCGCGGGCGTGCCCGGGCGGCTGCTGCTGCGGCTGACCCGCACGGACGAGGGCACCACGCTCGTCGCGGCGAACACGGGCGCACCTCTCGACGAGGAGGGCGTCGCGGCGCTCGCGTCGATGCGCGCGTCCGCGAAACGTGGCCACGCGGGGGTCGTCGGACGGTTCGGGGTCGGGTTCGCGGCGGTGCGCGCGGTGTCCGACGAGATCTCGGTGCTCTCGTCGTCGGGCGCGGTGCGGTTCTCGCTGCGGGACGCGGCCACCGAGCTGGCGACGCTCGCGGCGGAGGTCCCGGCGCTGGCGCAGGAGCTCGTGCGGCGCGACGGGTCGCTGCCGGCGCTGCGGCTGCCGTTCGCGGCGCAGGGACGCCCACCCGAGGGCTTCGACACGGCGGTGGTGCTGCTGCTGCGCGACGAGGTCGCGGCGGACGAGGTGCGCGCGCTGCTGCACGCCGTGGACGACGCGTTGCTGCTCGCGCTGCCCGGCCTCACGGAGGTCGTCGTCGAGGACGAGACGTCCGACGGCGGGCCCCGGCGGATCGCGGACGTCGCGGCGCGGTGGTTCGTCGCGGCGGCGGAGGGGGACGTGCCGCGGGACGTGCTCGCGGGCCGGCCGGTCGAGGAGCGTGACGCGACGCGCTGGCGTGTGACGTGGGCGCTGCCGCGCTCGGCGGCGGTGCCGCGCGAGGGCGCGGACGCGTTCGCGGTCGCGGCCGCGGGTGCGGCGGGGCCTCGGACGGTGCACGCGCCCACGCCCACGGACGAGCCGCTCGACGTGCCGGCGCTGCTCGTCGCGACTCTCCCGCTCGACCCGACGCGGCGGCACGTCGCCACCGGCCCGCTCACCGACCGGGTGCTGCGGCACGCCGCGGACGTGTACGCGGACCTGGCGCTCGAGCTCGCGGAGCACGGCGTGGACCCGCTCACGCTGGTGCCCACGGCGCTGCCCGCGGGCCCGCTGGACGCGGCGCTGCGCCCGCTGCTGCTCGACGCGCTGGCCGCCGCACCGGTGCTCACCGCGGCCGGTTCGCCGGAGCGCGTCGCGCCGCGGCACGCCGTGGCCGTGGTGGGGGCCGGCCCGCCCGAGGCGCTCGCCGCGGTGGGGCGGCGCGTGGGTGCGCTCGTCGTCGTGCCCGCGGGACGGCACGCGCAGGCGCGCGCGGTGGGCGTCGAGGTCCGCACGCTCGCGGACGTGGTGGAGGAGCTCCCGGCGGCGGACGACGACTGGCGCGGGCTCTACACGGCGCTCGGCGAGCTCGCGGCGGGTGACCCGGAGGGGGTCGAGGCGCTCGCGAACCTGCCGGTGCCGCTCGCGGACGGGCGCGTGGTGCGTGGCGTGCGGGGCGCGCTGGTGCTCGCGGGTCCGCTCACCGAGGCCGTGACGCCCGTGCTCGGCACGCTCGCGCGGTGGGGCGTACGCGTGGTCGACCCCGCCGTGGCGCACCCGCTGCTCGAGCGGCTCGGCGCGCAGTGCCCCGACGCGGTCGGGCTCCTGCGGCTGCCGCCCGTGCGCGCCGCGGTGCTCGCGTGGGACGAGGACGACGACCCCGACGAGCCGGACCTCACGACGACGGTGCTCACGCTCGTCGCGGCGCACCTCCCGCCGCGCGACCCGGCGCGCTGGTCGGCCACGACGGGTGCCGCGGACGCGCTGCCCGACGATGTGCGGGAGTGGCTCGCGCTGCTGCCCCTGACCGCCGCGGGCGGGGAGCCGGCGCCCGCGGACGGGCTGGTGCTGCCGGGCTCGCCCGCGCACCGGGTGCTCGACGCGCGTGTCCTGGCGCCGGTGGCGAGCGAGCAGGTCGAGCGCTGGGGTGCCATGACGCTGGTCGCGGCGGGGGTGCGCGAGGGGCTCGTGACGGTGCGGGTGCCGGATGTCGTGACCGACGAGGAGCCCGTGCCGGACGCGCCGGGCGCGCTCACGGCGCAGGTGCTCGACGCCTGGCCGCAGTACCTCGAGCACCTCGCGGACGTGCTGGGCCCCGGCGCGTACGTGGGCGACGTGACGGCGGTGGCGGACCTCGACGCGGTGGCCACCGAGGCGTGGCCGCAGGTGCTCGCGCAGCTGTGCGAGGAGCCGGACCTGCGCCGCGCGGTGCTGGAGCCGGTGCGCGGCGAGCACGGCGCGAGCGCCGCGTCCTACACCGCGTGGTGGCTGCGCGAGCGGGGGCCGCTCGGGGTCGAGGGCCCGTTCGTCGTCGGCGACGGGCCGCTGCGCGCGCTGCTGCCCGCGGCGCCGCCCGCCGTGGCGCCCCTCGACGTGGCGGTGCAGCGCGCGCTCGGCGGTGTGAGCGACCCGCGGGACGTCACGCCCGCCGCGTGGGCGGACGTGCTGGACGCGTGGGCCGTGGGTGCGCAGGTCCCGGCGCGCGCCGCGGCGCTCGTGTGGCGGCACGCGGAGCCCGACGAGCCGCCCGAGCGGGTCCCGGCGGTCGTCGGACCGGGACGCGTGCTCGTCGTCGCGGCGCACGACGCGGCCGTCGCACCGAGCCCCATGTGGCGTCAGCGGACCGACGTCGCGGCCCTCGTCCCGGCGCGTGACGGCGCCGACGCGCTGCGGCTGTCCCGCGCGCTCGACCTGCCGCGCGTGTCCGAGCTCGCGGCGGGCGTCGTGACCCGTGACGACGGGCTGCGGGCGCGCGTGCCCCGCGCCGTGCGGGACGTCCTGCCGGGCGCGCCCGAGCACTGGTGCGAGCACGAGGACCTGCGCGTCGACCACGTGAGCGTCGCGTGGTGGGTCGACGCCGCGGGCGACGAGGTGCGGGTGCACGCCACCACGCTCGCCGGGCTCGCGGCGGCGCTCGCGCAGGCCGCGGGCCGCTGGGACCTGCGCTACGCGGTGGAGGCGGTGCTCGTCGACGACGAGCGCGCCGCGCAGGTCACGCTGGACGTCGCCCTCGACGACTGACGCCGCCGCCCCGGGAGGGGACGGCGGCGCCGGTGCGTACCGAGGTCAGGCCGAGTGCTTCGCGCGTGCCGCGCCCGCCTCGTCGTCCACGCGCTGCTCGCCCGCCGGGGCCTCGTCGCGGCCCGCGGCCGGCAGCGGGCTGACCGACGAGTGGTCCGAGCGGTAGTGGTAGTACGAGTACGCGTCACCGACCGCGCGCTTCTGGCCGTTGACCACCACGCCCAGCACGCGCGCACCGACCGTCTCGAGCGAGCCCATCGACTCGCGCAGCTGGTCGCGGTGGATCTTCTGCGCACCGGCGATGACGAGCGCACCGCCCGAGATCTTCGCGAGGATCGCGGCGTCCGTGACGGGCAGCAGCGGGGGAGCGTCGATGATCACGTGGTCGTACTGCGCCGTGAGCTCGTCGAGCAGACGTGCCATCGCCGCGGAGCCCAGCAGCTCCGACGGGTTCGGCGGGACCATGCCGGACGTCAGCACGTGCAGGTCGGCCACACCCCACGGCTGGACGACGTCGGCGACGTCGGCCTGGCCGATCAGCACCGTCGTCAGCCCCGCCGCACCCTCGAGACCCATGTACTTCGCGACCGACGGGCGGCGCAGGTCCGCGTCCACGAGAGCGACCCGCGCACCGGCGTCCGCGAGCGTGATCGCGAGGTTGATCGCGGTGGTGGACTTGCCCTCGCCCGGGACCGACGAGGTCAGGACGATCGAGCGCGGCCGGTCCGCGAGGTCGAGGAACTGCAGGTTGGTGCGCAGGCGGCGCAACGCCTCGGCACGCTCCGACTGCGGCGAGCTGTGCACGATCAGCGGGTGCGCGTCGGCGTCGTCGTCGAACCCGATCGTCGCGATCACCGCGGCGTCCGTGACCTGCGCGACGTCCTGCGCCGTGCGGATGCGCGTGTCGAGCACCGCGCGCAGCACCGCGACGCCCACACCGATCGCCAGCCCCACGAGCAGGCCGAGCGCGACGTTCAGCTTGAGGTTCGGCGACGACGGGGACTGAGGCGCCGCGGCCGGCCGGACGGTCGAGACCTTCACCGACGACACCCCGCCGTCGGACGGGGTCTCCAGCTCGTCGATCACCGCGGAGAACTCCGTGGCGACCGTGTCCGCGATCGCGGCCGCGACCGCCGGCTCCACGTCCGTGACCTGGATGTTGATGAGCGAGGTGTTCAGGGGGGAGTTGGCGCTCACGCGCGTCGCCAGGTCCGCCGGCGTCACGTCGAGCCCCAGCTCGTCGATCGCGGGACCCAGGACCAGCGGGCTCTTCACGAGCTGCGTGTAGGACGTCACCTGCTGACGGGAGTAGTTCGAGCCCTGGAGCAGGTCGCTGCTCGTCGCCCCGCCCTGCACGGACACGTACAGCTGCGTGGACGCGGTGTACTGCGGGGTCGTCGCGAGCGAGAGCCCGAGCGCCGCGCCGGCGGCGACGACGGTGATCAGCAGGATCGAGAGCCACCGCTTGCGCAGGATGCCGAGGTAGTCGTGCAGTTCCACTGGGGGTTTCTCCCGAGATGTCGTCTGGGTATGCGCTCGATTGTCGCACCGGTGGTCCGGCGGGGGGGCGGCTGGGCCTCGACTCGTATCGTCCGATCGGGTGGCGGTCTTGAGACACTCGGACATCCGCCTTCCGACGTATGACGCATATCACCCGCTGGTGACGTCGCAGGTATCGTCCCTGGTGAGGGCGGGGCGTGGCGCGGGTCACGTCCGAAGATTCGGAATCCTCCTCAACTCGGTCGCTCGTCGTGCCGATGCCCGAGTCAATCCGGCTCCAGGGTTCCGCAGGGGGAGACATGTCGATCGAGACCAACCGCTCGCGGACTACCGAGGTTCGGCCAGGGACCTCGGCAACCGCGGTCGGTCAGTCGTCCCCGCAGGTCAGGTCCGTCGGCCTCGGACTCCGCCTGCACCGCGCGCTCGTCGTCGGTGACGTCGTCTGCGTGATCGCCGCCGTCGTCACCGCGTGGGCGCTGCGGATCGGCTTCGAGGGCGACCAGAGCGTGTCCGGCGACGTCGACGTGTCCTACCTGACCGCGTCGCTCGTGATCGCCGGGGCCTGGACCGCCGCGCTCGCCGCCGGCCGCTCCCGCGACCGCCGCGTGCTCGGCCAGGGCGCCGCGGAGTACCAGCGCGTGTGGAGCGCCACGTGGCGCGTGTTCGCCGTCGTCGCCGTCGTCGCGTTCCTCGTGCACGCCGACGTCGCCCGCACCTACCTCGCCATCGCCGCACCCCTCGGCCTCGCGCTCCTGCTCACGTGGCGCGCCGTCGCCCGCCGCTACCTGCACCGGGTGCGCGCCCAGGGCCGTGGCCTGCAGGACGTCGTCGTCGTCGGCCCCCGCGAGAAGGTCGCCCACTTCCCGCAGATGCTCGGTGACGGCGCCGCCAGCGGGTACCGCGTCGTCGCCGCGTGCGTCCCGCACGGCGCGATCGAGCACGACGAGGACGTCGCCGGCGTGCCCGTGCTCGGCGGCCTCGACGACGTGCGCCTCGTCGCCGAGACCACCGGCGCGCGCATGGTCCTGGTGCTCGGCTCCGACGCCGTCACCTCCCAGACCGTCCGCCAGATCGGCTGGGACCTCGAGGGCACCGGCATCGACCTCGCCCTGTCCCTGGCGCTCGTCGACGTCGCCGGTCCCCGCATGACCGTCCAGCCCGTCAGCGGCTTGCAGTGGGCGTTCGTCGACGAGCCCCGGTTCACCGGGTGGCGCTACGTCCTCAAGAACGTCTTCGACTTCCTCGGCACCGGCCTCATCACCCTGCTCCTGTCGCCCGTGCTGCTCGGCGTCGCCGCCGTCATCAAGGTCACCAGCCCCGGACCCGTGCTCTACCGCCAGGAGCGCATCGGCAAGGACGGCAAGCCGTTCCCGATGCTCAAGTTCCGCTCCATGGTCGTCGACGCCGACAAGCGCCTCGCCGAGGTGCTCGCCGCCGAGGGGCGCGAGGTCGGCATGTTCTACAAGCCCGTCAACGACCCGCGCGTCACGCCCATCGGCCGGTTCATCCGCCGCTACTCCATCGACGAGCTCCCGCAGCTGTTCAACGTCCTGCGCGGCGAGATGAGCCTCGTCGGCCCGCGCCCCCAGATCCAGGCCGAGGTCGACCTCTACGACCGCGCCGCCCACCGGCGCCTGCGCGTCAAGCCCGGCCTCACCGGCCTGTGGCAGGTCTCGGGCCGCTCCGACCTGAGCCCTGAGGCCTCGATCCGCCTGGATGTGCGTTACGTCGAGAACTGGTCCATGTTCGGTGACATGCTGATCCTCATGCGTACCGCCAAGGCCGTCGTGGCAGGCGAGGGCGCGCGTTAAGTGCAGGGTGCGCAACGCGGAGGCATTGCGCCACTCACTCCAAGCGAGTGGCCAATCGAGGGCAGAGGCTCCGACGGTGCAGGAAAGAGAACAGACTAATGCGTGATGGTCACCGCGAGGATCGGCCGATCAGGATTCTACACATTTCCGCCTGTGTAGGTGGGGGCGTTCCACGCGCGATCACGTCGATCATCAATAACACCCAGTCATTCGAGCATTTCGTCATGGCCTCCGACGCCGACAGTTACGACTGTGTCGATCGCGCGCACCTCTTCGATCTTAGCCCAAATCTGGCAAAGGCATTGCGCGGAGTGCGGAACCTCGAGTCTCGCGTCCGTCCCGACATCATCCACGCGCACTCGAGCGTGGCCGGCGTGATCGCGCGCATCGTGAGTCGCTCACCCGTCATCTACCAGCCGCATGCGTTCGCTCACACGGCAACTTCGAAGAGTCTCGCGGTTCGTGTGCCCGCGTCGATTGTCGAACGAGCACTGAGCCACCGCACAGCCGCGTATGCAACACTCTCTCCAGCAGAAACGTCCGCCGCGCAAGCGCTTGGGGCCGCAACACCCACATTCGAGTTGCCAAACGTCTCGTCCGTCCAGGCGATATCCCCCTCAGCCCGTAAGCCGCTTGGCCACGAGAAGACAAAGTTCGAAGTGGTAATGGTCGGAAGAGTGAGTTCGCAAAAGGGTGCATGGTTCTTTGCCGAATCGGCCGAAGCGGCGGCCTCTTCAAAATTGCCTCTCGATTTCACCTGGCTCGGCGACGGCGATCCTGCACTGTGCGACTCACTCCGGGCAGCAGGTGTGCGAGTTACGGGTTGGCTCGACGCGAACCAACTCGCGCAGCGTCTGCAGCGAGCGGATGTGTACCTTCACTCAGCCGAGTATGAGGGCTTCCCCATTAGCATTCTGGATGCGCACGCCTCGGGCCTGCCCATCGTCGCAAGGGAGATCGATGCGGTAAGGCACCTCGACCTTGAGCTGGTTTCGACGCCGACCGAAGGCACCGCCGCGGCCGCGAATCTCGCTGTCGATCCGGTCGCCCGTCAGGAGCGGCTCGAGCGCCAGGCTCATGCGCTCAGACACATGAATGACGTAGGTCAGAGAGACCGTGTCACAGAGATGTACAGAACGGTAGGTCAAAATGCGTGTTTTGATGCCCGGTCGAATCCTGGAGCGTCACGTCGGCGGTAACAGCACCTACACCATGAATCTGGCGCGGGAGCTGCGTTCACAGGGGGTCGACGTACAAGCGATGCCTTACGCACGTGCGCCAGCACTCACGGCTGCGCTCGAGACAATTACAGCACTCCGGCGACGAGAGCCTTCCACGATTCTCCACTACACCGCCGACACGGGACCCCTCCTGGCGACGAGGGGACCTTCCGTTGTAACAGTCCACGGAGTCGCTAGCAGGTGGATTGAGACGGCGCGTCGCCCGGCTCAAGAGAGAACCTGGCGCGGACGAGTGGCGAGGGCAATCGCCGCCACAGACCGCATCATTTCTGTGTCCGAGTCAGGTGCGCGCGACGTCGCAGACGTCTTCGGCGTTGAGCGCGAAAATATCACCGTGATTCCGCACGGTGTTGACGTTGATCGGTACTCCGTACGGCGTGAGGTTAGCCCGGAACTGGCAAAACGTCTGCCAGCCGAGTTCCTCCTGTACCTTGGCAACATTGAGCCGAGGAAGAACCTTGTTGAACTGATCAGGGCAGTCGACGGAAGCGCCGACCTGCCGCCGCTAGTCATTGCAGGAAGGCCTGCCTGGAACTTCGACGGGACGATGGATGCGATCAAGTCGTCTACCCGCGTGCACTACCTGGGATTCGTAGGTGACGAGGACGCGGTCGCGTTGATGCAGCGCTGCGCGCTCTTCGTGTTTCCGTCGCTGTACGAAGGATTCGGATTCCCCGTGGTTGAGGCATTGGCCGCTGGCGCACCGGTTCTCACGTCAGACAGAGGGTCGTTGCCTGAGGTTTCGGGACCGTCGTACGTAATCCACGACCTCGACAGGGCCGCGATCGCGGCGGGCATCAGAGACGCGCTGGCGGATGACAATTGGCTTTCAGACTGTCGGGCCGGGGGTCTCGAATGGGCCAAGCGATTCTCATGGGAGGAAAGTGCAACTAGGCACGTCAGCGTTTACGAAGGGCTCTTGCGGTGAAGGTATTGCTGTTGCACGGGTATAGCGCGACCAACGCCGGTGACGGTCTTCTCGTTGATGAGTCGATAGGCCTCATTCGTGACGTCGTGGGAAGTGATGCCGAAGTCACGCTGCTCGCCTCAAGGCCGGAGACATTCTCTTCGAGTGAACTTCAGGAAGTCATCAACAGCAGGCCGACTATTAGCGGGTATTCGCGGCGGTACCTCGAGACACTGCGTGATATTCGAGAATACGACTACGTCTTTGGCGTCGGCGGCGGCTACTTGCGTGCCGGGACGATGGTCGAAGCCCTCAAGTGCGCCCTGGTTCACGGACCGCAATTGATTGCGGCACGCCGCGTTGGTGAGCGGGTTGCGTATCTGCCGCAGAGCATCGGTCCCGCGCGATGGCCTGCCGGTCTATTTCTGCGGCTTGGACTTTCTAGCATGGCGAGCGTGTGCGTTCGGGATGACAGATCGCTTGCCCAATTCCCGGTTGATGGAGTTGCGCGATTCCCAGACCTTGCGCTTCTTTCGAAAGACTGGAGCCCGCGCACCTCGGGGCCCGTTGGAGTGGTCCCCGTGTTGTCTGTGCGCGCCACGCGGGGCGACGTGCCGCGATCGGCTAGGGACCTGGCCGCCAGACTTGGCACGTTCGACGGCTACGTCCAGAGTCGGGGCGCTTCTAACGACGACGTAGAGGCCATGGATAGCGTTCGGCCAAGCAAGGTCCTGTCGCGCGAGGAAATGCTTTCACCGAGCGGGAAACGTAGAGTTGTTTGTGCCATGCGACTGCACGGTGCACTTATGGCCATGGCGGCGGGTCACTATGTCATCCATCTCTCGTACGAGAGGAAGGGATTTGGTGCCTACTCCGATCTCGGTCTAGGGGACTATGTCCACAATGTGTTCCGGTTTGACCCGGGGCAGGTACAGAAGCAAATTGAGTCGCTGACACTCGACCCGGAAGCTCGTGCCGAATATGACCAGCGAGTTGCTAGCGCCCGCTTCTCGCTGAGTGACGCACGCGAGCGACTGGTCCAGCACCTCCGCACGACACTTGACGTGGCCGACTGAGCCCATGAAATCGATCGATATCCCGACACGCGGGCGGCAGATCCTCAGGCGCATGTTCGGTGCCGGCGCGCCGAACATCATCGCCGCGGCTCTGCTCATGGTGTCGCCGCTTGTTGGTCAGGCCTACCTGAGCACCGACGACTACGCCGTATGGGCGCTGTCCGCCACCGTTGTCACCATTTCGGCGGTATTTGACCTCGGTGCGCCCGCATACGTGGCGCGCGCGACCGTCAGAGGCGGATCTGTATCGCGCGCGCTGGCACTCGGATGGGGCATGACTCTCGGAGCGTCCGCTGTGGTGGGCGCGTTCGCCTCAGCGGTATGGCCCTGGTATGCCGAACGCGCGGGATCCGTTGGCGATTTTGATCAGCAGGTTGCGCCGCTCTTCATTGCAGCTGCAGGCGCCAGTGGCATCCGAGGGATGTTCGTAGTCACGGCTAGCGTGCTGATGGCGCAGGGAGCGCTAAAGATGCGCGCAACCCTCATACTCGCGCAGGCGGTTGCGCAGCTCGGAATTCTGGTGGCGGCGCTCCGGAGTGGGGCTGGGCTGTGGGCGCTATGCATTGCGGTCGGGAGCACGGGACTTGTTGCGTGGGTCGTCGCATCATGGCTCGCGATCAGGCTTGGCGTGGAAAGCCGCGGTGAGATATCAGCGCCGGAGGCGAGACGCTTCGCCGGTTGGCGTACGGTCACCGCACTAATTGGAATGCTCCTGACGCAGGGCGACAGGTGGGCGGTGGGGCTGGTCGCTAGCCCCGAGGTTCTGGGCTCGTACGACATTGCGGCCCGTCTAGCGTCGATTCCTCGGGTTCTGGCGATCAATTTCAGTGTTGTACTGGTCGTTGACGCGGTGAACTCAAGGGTGGCAGGCGGCGTCGCGACTCTGTATCGGCAGAGCCTGCGCATCGTGGCTCTCATGACGGCATTGGTAACAGCCGGCGTACTTGTGGTCGTCCGGGTAGTTGAGGGGCATATCGGATTTGTCGGCCGGCCCGACTGGGTGATTCTCGGCGTGATATCAGTCGCCTATGCGGTGAACGCTTGCACGGCTCCCGCCACGCAGATGACCGCCGGCTTGGGCGAGCCACAGGTTGAGTTGCGCTACCTACTTCCGTGTCTGGTCGGTACCGTCGCCCTGTGGACGGTGGGGAGCCTCGCGGGCTCGCCAGCTACGATGATCATTGGGAGCGCCGCATCGCTCGCTGTGACCTCCGCATGGTTTGCACTTCGGGACGTGCCAAGGCGATTGGCGGTGAAGGATGTTTGGAATTAGGAGGCTGCTGTTTTCATCGTACGCGAATCGGAGGTTCGAGTTCGAGAGGCTCCGGCGGCGCGGGCGTCTTGTACTCGGTGAGAACAGTTACGGTCTCCCGATCATCGACGCGTTTGACGGCGACGACACCCGGCTGATCATTGGCAAGTACTGCTCGGTTGCTAGCTCCGCACGCTTCGTGCTTGGCGGGGCTCACCCGACAGACCGGGTCACCACGTTTCCCCTGCGGCGCCGTCTCGGTTTGGACCCCGCCGACGACGGATACCCGTATAGTGCGGGGGATATCGTCCTTGGAAATGACGTCTGGATTGCATCTGGCGCGATCATCCTGTCTGGCGTCACCATTGGGAATGGGTGCGTGGTTGCCTCAGGCGCCGTTGTGACACGAGATATTCCCGATTATGCAGTCGTGGCGGGCGTGCCTGCGAAGCCGCTGCGATTTAGGTTCACGCCCGAGCAGAGGGAGCGGCTCTCTGCCATCGCTTGGTGGGATTGGCCGGAGGCCACTGTCCGGTCCCGGGTGGGCGCGCTGTCTAGCGCAAACATCGATGAGTTCCTGCGTGATTTCGGCCCCAGATCGTGATGGAGAATGGGATATGACCGATATTACTGTCTGCCTGGTGCTCTTCGATCCGAACTTGCCGCTACTCGAGCAGGTCGTGAGTAGTGCTCGACGATCGGCAATCGCGGCGGGCGTGACAGCGGAGTTCCTGTTCGTGGAAAACGGTCGGCAGTCGCAGGATGTGTTGAAAGTGGTCTCATTCGACGGTGCGCGGGTGCTCACGAACCAGTTGAATGAGGGATTCGCGCGAGCTATGAACTGGGCCGTCTCCGAGGCGAAGGGGAGGTATTGCCTATTACTGAACCCGGATGCGATCCTTGACGAACAGGCGGTCTCCGAACTGATGCATGCGTTGCAGCAATCCCATGCGGCGCTGGTCTGTCCCCTAATGCGCTCGGAGGGTACGATTCAGATTGATGCGATGACGCTGTGGTCGAGCTCAACGGGACGTATCATGGCGCGTAATCGCAAGCTGCGTCGGTTGGAGCGGGCCGCTCGGTCCGATTCTGCAATCCGCGTTGAAAAGGTGTCGGGCGGCGTGCTCTTGGCGCTGACTTCTCACCTTCGGGATCTTGGCCCCTTCGACGAGAGGTTTTTCCTCTACGGCGAGGATGCCGACTTGTCCATCCGGGCGGCAGCTCGTGGTTTCGCGCTGCTGGCTGCACCTGGCGCGGGGGTGAATCACATCGGGGGCGAGTCATCGGCACGTCACGGGCGCCTCGTGGAGGCAGCGAGGCAGGACGCAGCTCTGCGGCTCTGTGCTTACCACAAGCCGTACTTGTACTCGCTGGCAATCAGGCTCGAGGCGCTGTTCGTGACGCTTCTCGGAATGCCGTTCGCGGGTCGATCGACGTCTGGCTCGTCGCGTGTCCGGGTCGCACGCTTCCCCGTTATTCGTCAATGGGGTATTCACCGTGATCTCGAGAGGTTCAGTCCGTGACCGCGCCACCTCGGCCGGCGCCGGGTGCGGGTGCGGCTCGCTCGGGGGTTCGGCGAATGACGTGGGCGCAGGGCGTAGATTGCTGCACTTCTTGGTGGTGGCGTCGGCTTCGGTTCTGTTCGTGGTGCCCGCAAACTTTGTCGTTCTGCCTCGGAGGTTGCAGGTCGTTGTCGGGGTCGCGCTGGTGGTGGGCGTGTGCGCCCTCGTTCCGATTGCGGCGACGGGTCGGGACCGGCGGGTACATGGGACTGTCGGTGTCTTGCTGGGATTCACCGCGGTGTGGATTGTCACGTCCGGTGATCTGCAGGGAGTCTTTGGCCTTCTCGGCGCGATATCGGCAGGAATCGCGTTGGCCGTTGTGTCGCGTCCCCGGCTCGGCGATGCAATATTCGTAGTTGCTCTACTTAACGCTTTGTCGCTTGCGGCGGATGCCGCGATGGGCCCGGGCTTCGTGTCGTCCCGATTCGGAGAATTGCTTTTCGATAGCAATATTGAATACGCGACGCGGGCCCGGGGGATACTTGGCCAACCCGTGCCGGCTGGGATACTCGCGGCACTTTGTGCCGCCGCTCTCCTGGGTCTTTATTCGTCCCGTGCTGTATCTGGGGCGCGTGTCGCCGTGGGTGTTTCTCTAAGCCTCTTCGGCCTATGGCTCACGGGAACGAGGTCTGGGCTGGTCATCCTCATCCTAGGCTTGCTCTTGATGTGGATCGCGACTAGGAGCAGATTTCGGATCAGGCTTCGACCGGCATCCGCGCTGGCCATCTCGCTTGCGGTTCCGCTCACTTTGCTTGCCATACCTCCCGTCGTTCGCACGATGGGCAGAAGTCGTCTGTTCGCGTTTTCTGAACTGGCGGGGAGCGTCTCTCTGAGCAATCGAAAGATGGCGCTCGAAGTTTTATCATTGTGGGCCGACACCTGCTCGGGTGTCTGTGCGGTCTTGGGATCCGGCCCCCGCGCGCTGCAATCGTATATGTCTGAGTACCTGGGATACTACGGTGTCTCGACCGTGGATAACCTCTATGTGTCCGTCCTGTGGGACGCAGGCGTGGTAGGGCTGGTTCTTCTGGGAATAGCGGCCGTTGCCAGCTTCGTGGTGATGTTCGACAGAAGATTCGACTCGGTGGGCCGGATTTGTGCGGCTGGTGTGGTTATGCTGCTCGCTTCGGGCATCTTCTTTGACACTTTCTACATCTACTCTGTTGCGGTGGTTGCGGGGCTTCTGATGGGCGGTGTCATGACCGCCACCCGCCATGTCGTCCCCGAGATGGATCCCGCCGTTGTGACGTAGAAGGCTCGTACCCTACTGGACCCGTCGCCTGCTGAAACGGTGTCGGTCTCGAGCGCTAGTGGTCTGTCTGTGAAGTCTTCTCTTGATTGGTCCTCTTGAGCACTGCGTCGGCGGTCTTCGTCCAGACGAAGGTGCGGCAGCGGTCGTGCCAGCCGTCGATGAAGGCTCGGATCTTGGCGTTGAGCTCTTTAGCGGCGCCAAGGTGCCGCGGCGGATGGCTTGGAGTTCGACGGTGCCGAACCAGACCTCGACGCGGTTTCTCCTGTCTCGCGTCAAGCAGCTGGCAGGTTTTCGGGCTCTTCGCCGTTGCGGTGGGATGTGACCGGCTCGGCGGGTTGAGCGGCGGGTAGGGGTCGAGGTCCCCGAGGATCAGGAGCGACCAAGCAACCCGATCCATCTCGAGGACCTCGACGTGTCTCACGCTACGGGGTGCGCCGACGTGCGCCCAACGACCGATCCCTGTGCTCGCTGTGACGTTCTGCTCGGCCTGGACGGGGTCCGGGTTGAGTCCGTGACGCGAGGCGTGGCGGTGATGCGGGTGACGGTCTCGACGCCCGCGCACCTGGAGGGCTGCCCGGACTGCGGGGTCGTCGCGGTCGGCCGGGGTCGGCGGGTGCGGTTGCTGCGCGACGTGCCGCACGGCGACGTGCGCGTCCAGGTCGCATCGCGGCAACGACGCTGGCGCTGCCCCGAGGCGATGTGCCCGCGCGGGACGTTCACCGAGCAGGTCCCGGCTCTGGTCGCCACGCGCGGGGTCTTGACCCGCAGGTCGGTGAGGTGGGCGGTCGGTCAGCTGCGCCGCGAGCATGCCACGATCGCCGGCTCGCCCGCCGGCTCGCAGTCGGATGGGCGACCCTGTGGCGCGCACTGGCACCCGAGCTCGAACGCCTCGCCGCCGACCCGACGAGGTTCGCGGGCATCACCTCGCTGGGCGTTGACGAGCACATCTGGCACCACGGCGACGTGCGAGCGCGCGGCCCGAAGGAGCTGACCGAGATGGTCGACCTGACCCGTGACCAGCAAGGACGCGTCCACGCCCGGCTGCTCGACCTGGTCCCGGGCCGCTCGAAGAAGGCCTACGCCGACTGGCTGGTCGAGCGCGGCGCCCCGTTCCGCGACGGGATCGAGATCGCTGCCCTGGACCCGTTCGGCGGCTACAAGTCCGCGATCGACGCCGAGCTCGCCGACGCGACCGCGGTCCTGGACGCGTTCCACGTCGTCACGCTCGGCACCCAGGTCGTCGACGAGGTCCGCCACCGCGTCCAGCAGGACACGACCGGGCACCGCAACCGCAAGGGCGACCCCCTGTTCGGGATCCAGACCATCCTGCGCGCCGGCGCCGAGAACCTCACCGACCGCCAGCTCGCCCGCCTCGAGAAAACGATCACCGCACACGAGGCGTGACCTTGGCGACCAGCTCGGGGTCGGTGGGGAACCGGAACGACGCCGCACGGCACGGCTCACGCCGTAGGCGCGCCACGCCCGGGCGACCGGCGCCGCGCTGATGCCGAGCCGGTCGACCAGCAGCCGGCGCGACCAGTGCATCAGCCCGAGCTTTTTTGGCGACGGCTTGAGGGTCGCGGCCACGAGCGCGGCCTGGTCGGTCGTGCGCGGCCGACCAGGCCGCGGCACGTCACGCAGACCTTCGAGCTCCTTGCGCTGGTAGCGCCGACGCCAGAGCAGGACCGGAGGCACCGAGACCTACGGCATCGGCGATCCGAGCGTTCGCCGACCCGTCCGCAGCCACCAGCACGATCCGCGCCGGCCGCGCCGCGGCGGCTTCAGACCCGGTCCGACATGCTCCATTGCGATGACTCGAAAGAACTCGGGAGTCAGTCAGTGCGCGAAAGGTCGAGTGCCTCTGTAATCAGCGGTCCAAGCGCGCGAGACGCGGCGTCGGTGAGGTGGACGCCGTCAACCGACGTCGGAACGCCGTCGATGAACGAGGGGCAAGCCCTGGACTTGCGCCCGCAGAACCAAGCGTCGGCGTTCAGAAGCGTGACTTCGGCGTCGCCAAGACGGTCGACAGCGACAGCGGCGGCCCGGGCGGCGTCCAGGTGCGTCGCGGAGATCGGTAGCACGCAGGCGTCGGGGCGAGCTAGCGCCGTGGCGCAGTCGGAGAGTGCGCCCGTTAGGGGGGCGCAGTGAGCAGAACCCAGGACGAACGGAGTTGGCCGAGGCTTTCGATTGTGTTCACAAGACCGGAGCTGAGCTCTTCGACGGCTTCGACACCCGTTGCGCCGGAGCTAAGCCTTGGAAGTGTGTTGTCCGCCTGGCTCGCGATGATGACGTCCGGGTCCAGGCGCTCGAGATAGCCTGCCAGCCCTGAGTGGAACTCGTCGCAGGCGGGGTAGTCGGCGCCGTTGACCTGGACCGCCACAGCGGCCGCCGGGCACTGCTGGAGAGCGACGATGCGAATCGTCCAGTCCTGCGGAGAGAGCGCCTCGACAAGCGCGGGCGCGTACGAGATGGCGACAGAGTCGCCCAATAGGACGGCGGACTTCGGACCAGAGCCATATGCGCAACGGTCCGCGTTCTCCCAAACGTCTGGGAGGCTGCCTCGCTCGCCTCCCAGGCAACCGTCTTCAACCCACTGCTTAGCCTTGGCATCGGCGTTGAGTTCGTCGATAGCGGGAGAGAGGTCGGGCCACTCGCGGGCGCTCAGCGCTGCGGCGATGAACTGTGAGCGTTCGTCTTGCACCGGGGTCGTGGAGTCCGCGACAGGTGCTGCGTCCTCGGCGAGGGCGACTGGAGGCGGGGTGTAGGAGCGTGAGGCATCGACCTGCCCCACTGTCGCGATGATCGCGATGATTCCGAACGCCGCCGCCGCTGCAAGGCCGGGGCGAGTGCCCGCCGCAACCTTGTGTCGCCAAGCGCGCCACTGGGCACGGCGGTCGCCAGTGCCTCGTAGTAGGAGCGGCGAGTCGAGGACGGGCTTCTCGACCAGGTGGTAGGAGACCACCGCCAGCAGGCCAGCGGCCACGAGAATCCCGACCGTACGGATGATCGAGGGATCCGGACGGAGCGCCTCGATGAAGATGATGACGGGGAAGTGCCACAGGTAGAGGGAGTACGAGATCGTACCGACGTACACGACCGCAGGCGTCTGCAGGACTCGCGGCCCGGGTCCCTGCATGCCGGCGACGATCAGTGCGGAGGTGGAGAGCACGGGCAAGATGGCCCACGGACCGGGGAACTGACGCGACGGGTCGATCACGAAGAGCGACAGCACTAGGCCAGTGAGGCCGAACGCCTGGAGCGAGCGGCGAGGCAGTCGCTGGACGGCGGTGAGCCTGGTGGTGAGGGCGGCGAGGAGCGCGCCGGCGCCCAGCTCCCACACTCGGGTCGAGGTCGAGAAGTAGGCGTCCGTCGGGTTGTCGTGTGAAGCAGACATAGCCCAGGCGAGTGAGCCGAGTGAGATCACGCTGATCAGGACGACGGCGACTCGTCGGGCGCTCCAGCGCTTCAGACGAGCTGCCCCCACCAGCGCGCAGACGCCGAGGAGCAGCCATGGCCAGACGAAGTAGAACTGCTCCTCGACAGAGAGTGACCAGAAGTGCTGGAGGGGTGAGGTCGCCAGCCCTTGCTGGAAGTAGTCCGTTCCTTGGTCAGCGAAGTGCCAGTTGGAGAGGAAGACGGACGACCAGAAGGCGTCGCCGGCCACGTTCCTGGCGCGCGCCTCCGGGAAAAGGGCGACGGCCGCTGCGATGGTGACGATGAGGACCACGAGGGCAGCTGGGAGGATCCGCCTTGCACGTCGCGCGTAGAACTGGACGAACGAGATGGAGCCGGTGCGTTCGAACTCGCGCAGGAGCAGGCCGGTGATGAGAAAGCCCGAGATCACGAAGAAGACGTCTACTCCGATGAAACCGCCGCTCGGCCAGCCGAGCGCATGATCGGCGATCACGGCGAGGACCGCGAACGCCCGGAGTCCCTGGATGTCCAGGCGGAACCCATCAGGACTGCGTCGCTGGGAAGACGCGGCGTCGCGCAAGGATGAACGGCGTGGCCTGAGGATGCTCGGGAACTGCACGTGAGCCTCTCGGTGTGCGGCTGAAGAAGAGCAAGATAACCGGGGCATCCGGATGTGGCACTCGGCTGGACGTGACGAAGGGGCGGTTCGTGGTGGACCGCCCCTTCGTCGTGCTGCTCAGGTCGTCAGCGCACGCGGACCGAGGCCGCGGCGGTGGAGCCGGAGTAGTTCGTGCTGGTGGGCGTGAACTTCACCGAGACCTTGTAGGTGCCGCTCGCGCGGACCTTCGAGGTGAACGCGGCCTTGGCGAGCTTGCCACCCTTGACGGCGATGATCTTGGTGACCTTGAAGCCGTTGGGGCCGGTGATCGTCACCGTGGCCTTGCCGTCGCGCGACGCCTTGACGTAGACGGCGGGCGCCTTGCCCTTGGCGATCGAGGTGTTGGCGATCTTGACGGTCGTCTTGCCGGCGGTGACCTTGACGGCGACAGCGGTGGACGAGCCCTTGAACTCCGAGCCGGAGGTCGGGGTGTAGGTGACCGACGCCGAGTAGGTGCCCTTGTTGAGCTTGCCGAGCGACAGGGTCGCCTTGCCGCTCGTGAGGCCCTTGGTGAAGGTCTTGGTGCCGACCTTGACCTTGACGTAGCCGGTCGGCGTGCCGGTGGCGGCCTTGACCGTGACGGACACGGTCGAGCCGGTGCCGTAGACGACGGGGGCCGCGGAGGCGCTCGTCGTGGTGCGGACCGTCGCCGGGTAGGGCGCCGCGACCGTCGTGAGGACGGACTCGGAGGTCGTGGCGGCCGGAGCTGCCGGGGTCGTGTCGTTGCCTGCGGCGACTGCCGGGATGGCGAGCGCGGCCGGGACGGCGAGCGCCGCGGCCAGCGTCAGTGCAAGGGTCTTCTTCTTGAGCACGTGTGTGAGTCCTCATTCCGTGTCCGGGCCGCCCCCCGCGTCCCGAAGGACTGGGCTACCGCCTAGATGATCGGTCATCCCACGGGTCGACCTGAGCCGGTTCGGGCAAACCTCGAGAATTGCACGGGGATCTCACCCGATCGGAGCAACCTGCGGCTCAGGATGCGGGATCGTCGCCTGGAAGTGTGACGGCCGTCACGGCCGGATCGGTCATGCCGGGCACCCGGCGTCCACGATCGGGTGAACGTCGTGCGCGGTGGGTGTCGTGCTCAGCTGGAGCTCGCCGGGCAGGTCCGCGGGGACGGTGAACGTCGCGTGAATCCTCGTCGTCGCCCCGGGGGCCAGCTCGGTCGTCCATGACGCGACGTCCAGGTCGAGGTACGTCGACTCGAAGATCTCCTCGGGCGTCCCGTCGATCTCCACCGACTCGAGCGTGCCCCCCGCGGGCGCGTACAGGTCGTAGTTCGTCCGCACGTTCCCCGGGGTGTCGAGGTGCTCGCCGACGACGTACGCGGGCAGCCCCGCGCCACCCGCGGGACCGGTGTTCGTCAGCGTCAGGTCCACGCCGACGACCCGCGACCCGTCCGCCTCGCAGCGCTCGACCGCTGCTGCGACCGTCGTGTCGAGGTACCACGACATCTTCGCGCCCGAGCCGTCGTTGAGGTAGACGCCCACCACCGGGGACTCGCCGTCGCGGCCCGTCACCTCACCCGCGAGCGGGGTGCCCGCGAGCCGCGCCTGCTCGTCGTCGTGCGCGGACCAGACCAGCAGCCGGCGCTCGTCGACCGACTGCGAGAGGCCCTCGAGCAGCGACGTCGGCGACCCCGCGAAGAGGCCGTCGAACACCGCCCCGGCCGCACCGGCGAAGAACGCGTCCTGCTTCACCGGGTCGGTGATCCGCAGGTAGACCTCGTTGAGCAGCAGCTGTGCGGCGTTCTCGCCCGTGATGCGCGTGCCGTCCGGCGTCGTCACCGGGCCTGCCCGCTCGACGAGGTGCCCCAGCGCCACCGGGTCCGTCGCGAGCACGCCGTCCACCGCCGTGCCCGTCGCGCGCTCCCACATGGCGCGCGCGAGCTCGGCCGCGCGCGGGAAGTGCGGCGTCAGCGTGACGTCCTGGATGTAGACGCCGAGCTGGTCGCCGAACATCTCCTGCTCCTGCGGCGTGAGCGCCAGCACGGGCGCCGCGTCCGCCGCGTTGATCTGCCCCGCCCCACGCTGCTCGACCACCGTGAGCAGGCCGTCCTGTGCGTGCAGGTGCAGCACCGCGCCCGGGATGCCGCCCGTCGCGCGCAGCTCCGCGTTCGACTGCACCAGCAGCAGGTAGTCGCGCGGCCCGTCCGCACCGAGCATCGCGGGCAGGAGCGCCGCGGCGCGTGCCGCACCCGACGTGCTGCCGCTCACCGAGTCCACCGCGTCCTGCAGCCGCGTCACCGCGTCCACGACCCGCTCGTCGTAGTCACCGCCGCGCAGGCCCGCCAGTCGGACCCGGGCCGCCTGCACCGCGTCGTCGGCCGCGACGATGCCCGGCGCGACGCGCGCGATCGCCTCGACGTCCACCCGGCCCTGCGGGCTGACGAGGGACTCGGGCTCGAGCGTCTCGACCGCGTCGAGCACCCCCGGCATGGCGACGCCCGCCAGGTCGTCGACCGTGCGCGCGAGCGACCGCACCGCCGAGACGTCGTCGCCGATCACCGGCAGCGCCTGCGCGAGCGTCAACGGCAACCGGTGCGCGGCGGCGTCGGCCGCGGACGCCGCACGCGCCGCGCGGTCCGCCGGTCCGCGCGCCGCGGCCGCGTCACCGTCCAGCGCCAGGTCGCGCGCGGCCTGCACCTCGCGCGCCGCCTCGTCGAGACCCGTGTACGTCCGACGCGCGTCGAACGCCCCCCACACGGCCAGCACGACGAGCACGCCCAGCACCCCGAGCGTCCACCACAGCCCCCGGCGCCCACGCCGCGGAGCCGCGGGCTCGGTGGCCGGGGCGCTTTCGGGGGCGCTTTCGGGGGCGCTGTCCGGGGTGTCGTCCGGCGTCGCGTCGGTCGGCGTCACGGGGTTCTCGTCGTGCATCAGGCTCTCTCGCGTGGTGGGCTCCGACGCGCGCGGACGCGAGCGTCGGAGCCGTCGGTGGCCGCGGTGCGCCGGTCGTGGACCAGCGAGGGCACCCTCGTCGGAGGGTGCCGCGAACGGACAAAGATGTCGCTAGGGGACCTATCGGCACGCGAGCGCACCGGCATGAGCCTCAGCGTCGACGCGCGGCCCACCGGTACCCGAGGCCGCCGAGCGCGAGACCCGTCGCGCACACCGCCACCGGCGTCCACCCCGTGGTCCCGACGAGCGCGAGCACCACGGTCACGACGAGCGCGAGCAGCCACAGCGCCGAGCCGACCACGGTCACGCGCGCGAGGTCGACCTCCACGGGAGGCGGGGGCGGCTGGTCGATCGGCACGCCCGCAGCCTATGCGGTCGCCGCCGGGTGCCCGGGCACGCTCGTCGGACGGGGTGTCAGGCCTGGCCCGTCACCGCGTACGCGGCCTCCACGCGGGCCTTCGCGGGACGCCACCAGTCCTCGTGCTCGCGGTACCACGCCACCGTCGCCTCGAGGCCCGAGCGGAAGTCCGTGTACCGCGGCGACCAGTCCAGCTCCGTGCGCAGCAGCGTCGAGTCGATCGCGTAGCGCAGGTCGTGGCCCGGGCGGTCGCTCACGTGGTCGAAGTCGTCGGCGTCCCGGCCGAAGATCTCCAGCAGCGTGCGCACCACCTCGAGGTTGCTGCGCTCGCCGTCCGCGCCGATCAGGTACGTCTGCCCGATCCGACCGTCGGCCAGGACGCGCCACACCGCGGCGTTGTGGTCCTCCACGTGGATCCAGTCACGCACGTTCGCGCCCGCTCCGTAGAGCTTGGGCCGCACGCCGTCGATCAGGTTCGTGACCTGGCGGGGGATGAACTTCTCGACGTGCTGGAACGGGCCGTAGTTGTTCGAGCAGTTCGAGATGGTCGCCCGCACCCCGAACGAGCGCACCCACGCGCGCACCAGCAGGTCCGAGCCGGCCTTCGTCGACGAGTACGGCGACGAAGGGTTGTACGGCGTCCGCTCCGTGAAGCGCTGCGGGTCGTCGAGCTCGAGGTCGCCGTAGACCTCGTCGGTCGAGACGTGGTGGTAGCGCACGTCGTGCTTGCGGACGGCCTCCAGCAGCGCGTACGTGCCGATGAGGTTCGTCTGGACGAACGGCCACGGGTCCGCCAGGGAGTTGTCGTTGTGCGACTCGGCCGCGAAGTGCACGACTGCGTCCGCCTCGGCCACCAGCCGGTCCACCAGCGCGCCGTCCGCGACGTCTCCCTCGACCAGCGTCACCGCGTCACCCAGGCCCGCGAGCGACGACCGGTTGCCCGCGTACGTGAGCTTGTCCAGCACCGTGACCTCGACCTCGGGGTGCTCGGCGACGCTCTGGTGCACGAAGTTGGCCCCGATGAACCCGGCGCCGCCGGTGACGAGAAGACGCATGTTTCGAGCGTAGCAACGCATAGAGTGCACGGGTCGACAAGGGGGGTGCGCGTGCGCTGGGTCGTGGTGGGGGCCGCGGGAATGCTCGGGCGGGACGTCGTCGCGCGGCTGCGCCAGGGCGACGACGACGTCGTCGAGCTCGACCGTGCGGGGCTCGACATCACGTCTCCGCAGGCGTGCGCCGACGCCCTCGTCGGCGCCGACGTCGTCGTGAACTGCGCCGCCTACACCGCCGTCGACGACGCCGAGACGCACGAGGCCGAGGCCTTCACGACGAACGCCGTCGGGCCCGCCACGCTCGCGCGCGCCGCCGCGTCCGCGGGTGTGCGCCTCGTGCAGATCTCCACCGACTACGTCTTCGACGGCCGGGCGAGCACCCCGTACGACGAGGACGCGCCGCAGGCGCCCCGCGGCGCGTACGGCCGCACCAAGGCCGCCGGCGAGTGGGCCGTCGCCGCGTCCGGGGGCGACCACCTCGTCGTGCGCACCGCGTGGCTCTACGGCGCGCACGGCTCGTGCTTCCCCCGCACGATCGCACGCGTCGCCCGGGAGTGCGGCGCGCTCGACGTCGTCGACGACCAGCGCGGCCAGCCGACCTGGACGGTCGACGTCGCCGACGTCGTCGCGCGGCTCGTCGCCGCCGGCGCCCCGCGCGGGACGTACCACGCGACCTCGTCGGGCGAGACGACGTGGTTCGGGTTCGCGCAGGCCGTCGTCGCCGCCGCTGGCCTCGACCCCGCGATCGTCGCGCCCACCACGTCCGAGAAATTCGTGCGACCCGCACCGCGGCCCGCGTACTCCGTCCTCGGGCACCGCGGGCTGCAGGCCGCGGGCGTCACGCCGATCGGCGACTGGCGCGGACGGTGGGAGGCGGCCGCCGCGGCCGTCCTGGGGCAGGAGGAGAGCTGATGGGCATGGAACCGCTGGCCGTCGAGGGTGCGTGGCGCGTCACGCAGCGCGTGTTCGGCGACGCGCGGGGGGCGTTCCTCGAGTGGTTCCGGGCCGACGAGCTCGAGCAGGTCACCGGGCGACGGTTCGACCTGCGCCAGGCGAACCTCTCCGTCTCCGCCGCGGGCGTGCTGCGCGGCGTCCACTTCGCCGACGTGCCGCCCGGCCAGGCCAAGTACGTGACGTGCGTGCGCGGCGCGGTGCTCGACGTGGTGGTCGACATCCGCGTCGGGTCGCCCACCTACGGTGCGTGGGACGCCGTCCTCCTCGACGACGAGACGCGCGAGGCCGTGCTGATCTCCGAGGGGCTCGGGCACGCGTTCTGCTCCCTCGAGGACGGCTCGACCGTCGCGTACCTGTGCTCCGCGCCCTACAACCCGACCGGTGAGCACGGCGTGCACCCGCTCGACCCGGCCATCGGGATCTCCTGGCCGACCGTGGGGCGCGACGGGTCGCCGCTGGAGTACGTGCTGTCCGAGAAGGACGCCGCCGCACCCACGCTGGAGGAGGCGCGCGCGGGTGGGCTGCTGCCGGCGGCCGACGACGTGCGGGCGTTCGTGGCGACGTCGGGGCCGGACGCGCGGTAGGCGTTCCCGGGTCGCGCCCTCGGTGGTCGTCGGGGGTTGTCGGGATCGCACTGGTTGCGTAGAATCGAACACATGTTCGAGACGCCGCGCGACGAGGGGGCGCTCGCGGTCGTGGGATCGGGCGCTCGATCGGTTGCCGGGTCGGCCGTGGGCTCCGCGGTGGCGCGCGGTGGGGCCGAGGTGGCCCACCGGCTCGGGGCGGTGGTCGAGGAGCTGGTGGCCCTCGCCACCGCGACGCGGGACGCCGCGGGGTGGACTGGCGCCGAGCGGGCGCGGGTCCTCGGGGCGCTCGACAGGGTGCCGGGGCTCGTCAGCAGCGTGCGTGCGCCCGTGCTGGTCGCGCAGCAGCGCGCCGCCGCGCGCGTGGGGGCCGAGCGGGAGTTCGCCGACCAGCGCGCGCAGGCCATCGCCGGGACGCGTGGTCAGGCGGACCGTCAGGTACGTGCGGCGCACGCCCTCACCCGCCTGGACGGCGTCCGTGACGCGGTCCACGAGCGGCGCATGCTCGAGCCGCACGTCGACGCGCTCGCCCGTGTGCTCGACACCGCGTCCTCGCAGGTCGACGAGTTCCTGACCTCGTCCGAGGGGCAGCGCCGCGTGGTCGAGCTCGCCCACGGGGCGGACGCGCGGCAGTTCGCTCGTGACCTCGCGGTGCTCGCCGCCACGCACGACCAGCAGGGCGCCGACGACGCGCGGGAGGCCTCCCGCCGCGCGCGGTTCCTGCACCTGACGCATGCCGCGGACGGCACGTTCCTGCGCGGTCGGCTCGACCCGCTCGCCGGCCGCGCGCTGCAGGCGGCGCTCGACGCCACGGGCCACCGGCCCGACGACGACCGCGCTCCCGAGCAGGCGCGTGCGGACGCGCTCACCGCCCTCGCGCGCCACGCGCTGGGTGCGTCGACATCGCTCGCCGCACCGGCGCTCGACGCGGCGCCCGGCGCGCCCGGTGCGCCCGCCGTGTCTGGTGGGTATGCCGCGCCCGGTGCGCCCGGTGCGCCCGGCGCGGCTGGTGGGCGTGAGGACGTGCCGGACGGCGCTCAGGTCGTGACACCGGGGGTCGTGCCGCACGTGAGCCTGGTCGTGCCGGCCGCGACGTGGCACGCGGTGCGGGAGCAGGCGCGCCGCCGGGGCGCGGTCGAGGTGGGCGCGGAGGCGTGCGGGGCTGACGGCGCGCGCCGCGGCGCTGCGGCCGAGGGGCGCGTGGAGCCCGCGGCCGCGGCCGAGCGGCGGGTCGAGCCCGCCCGTGCCGAGGACGGGACGGTGGTCTCGTCGCACGAGCTCGCGGCTGCCCTGTGCGACTGTGCCATGACGCGCGTCGTGATGGACGAGCGGGGAGTGCCGCTCGACGTCGGGCGGACCCGCCGGATGTTCACCCCGGCGCAGCGGCGAGCGGTCGTCGTGCGGGACCAGGTGTGCGCGTGGAACGGCTGCTCGGTCGCGCCCGCGTACTGCCAGGTGCACCACATCGCGTGGTGGCACCGGGACGGTGGACGCTCGGACCTCGCGAACGCCCTGCTGCTGTGCGACTTCCACCACCACGAGGTGCACCGGCTCGACCTCACGGTGGTCCGCGAGCCCGTCGGGCGGCAGGGGCGAGCCGAGTCGGCGGAACGGCCGGGCACGCCGACGCGCGCCCGCTACACGTTCAGCGACCGGACCGGCCGACCCCGCAACTCCCCACCACGCCCACCACGCCCGCCGCGCCCACCGGGCCAGTTGGACCCACCAAGGCCGTCGGTGCCGCTCCGCGTGTGATGCCGGGGCGGTGGGACGGTGGTGCCGGTCAGTCGAGGAGGCTCAGGAGGTAGGCGCCGTAACCGGACTTGCCGAGCGCGGCGGCGCGCGAACGCAGGCTCTCGTCGTCGAGGAATCCTCGGCGCCAGGCGACCTCCTCGGGAGCGCCGATCTTGAGGCCCTGGCGGTGCTCGATCGCGCGGACGTAGTCGCTCGCATCGAGCAGCGACTCGAACGTGCCGGTGTCGAGCCACGCGGTGCCGCGGGGGAGGACCGAGACCTGCAGGGCGCCGCGCTCGAGGTAGATGCGGTTCACGTCGGTGATCTCGTACTCGCCGCGCGCCGAGGGCTCGAGGTCCCGGGCGATCGCGACCACGTCGTTGTCGTAGAAGTAGAGGCCCGGGATCGCGTACGACGAGCGGGGGCGGGCCGGCTTCTCCTCGATCGACAGCGCGCGGCCCGCGTCGTCGAACTCCACGACGCCGTACGCGGTGGGGTCGGCGACCCGGTAGGCGAACACCGCGGCGCCGTCCACGTCGGAGAACCGCAGCAGCTGGTCGCCCAGTCCGGTGCCGTAGAAGATGTTGTCGCCCAGCACGAGCGCGACCTTCTCGTCGCCCACGAAGTCCGCGCCGATCACGAACGCCTGCGCGAGCCCGTTCGGCTCCGCCTGCACCGCGTACGAGATCGAGATGCCGAACTGGCTGCCGTCGCCCAGCAGGCGGTGGAACTGGTCCGCGTCGTGCGGGGTCGTGATGACCAGCACGTCGCGGATGCCGGCGAGCATCAGCGTCGAGAGCGGGTAGTAGATCATCGGCTTGTCCCACACGGGGACGAGCTGCTTGCTGACGCCGAGCGTGATCGGGTGCAGCCGGGTTCCCGAGCCGCCCGCGAGGATGATGCCGCGCATCCCCTGAGTATGTCCGATCACCCGACGCGGCACGTCCAGCAGGCGACGATGAGAGGGCCGGTGGCGCGGCCCACCATGTGACACGAAGTGTCCACGGGAGAAACATGCTTCTGCCACACTTCGCGCATGGCTTCGACCCCTCCCGCGGCTGACGTCCGCGTCCTTCCCCCCAAGAACGCCATCGACCGCTACTTCAAGATCTCCGAGCGTGGCTCCACGATCGGCACCGAGATCCGCGGCGGTCTCGTCACGTTCTTCACGATGGCCTACATCATCGTCCTCAACCCGTTGATCATCGGCACGGTCCAGGACAACGGCTTCGAGGGCAACTTCCTCGGCGGCGGCAACGAGCCGAACCTCACGGCGATCGCCGCGACCACCGCGCTCGTCGCCGGTGTGCTCTCGATCCTCATGGGTGTGGTCGCGAACTTCCCGCTGGCGCTCGCGGCCGGGCTCGGCCTGAACGCCGTCGTCGCGTTCTCGATCGCCGCGCTGCCGGGCATGACCTGGGCCGACGCGATGGGCATCGTCGTGCTCGAGGGCCTCATCATCCTGGCGCTGGTCCTCACCGGCTTCCGTGAGGCGGTGTTCCGCGCCGTCCCGCGTGAGCTCAAGACCGCGATCTCCGTCGGCATCGGCCTGTTCATCGCGTTCATCGGCCTTGTCGACTCGGGCTTCGTCCGCATCCCGGCGAGCCTCGCGACGCCGACCGAGCTGGGCATCGGCGGTTCGCTCTCGAGCTGGCCGCTCCTGGTCTTCGCGTTCGGCCTGCTGCTCGCGATCGTCCTCATGGTCCGCAAGGTCAAGGGTGCGATCCTCATCGCGATCCTCGGCTCGACGGTCCTGGCCGTGGTCCTCGAGGCCGTCGCGGACATCGGCAAGGGCGACGCGGAGAACCCGACGGGCTGGCGGCTCAACTCGCCGGCGATCCCGGAGGACGGTCTGGTCCAGACGCCGGACTTCTCGCTCCTCGGTCAGTTCTCGCTGTTCGGGTCGATCGAGAAGATCGGCCTGCTCGCCGTGATCCTGCTGGTCTTCTCGCTGCTCCTCGCGGACTTCTTCGACACCATGGGCACGATGGTCGCGATCGGTGACGAGGCCGGGCTGCTCGACGAGGACGGCAACCCGCCGCGCACCAAGCAGATCCTCATCGTCGACTCGATCGCCGCGGCGGCCGGTGGTGCCGCGAGCGTCTCGTCGAACACGAGCTACGTCGAGTCGGCCGCGGGTGTCGGCGACGGCGCGCGCACGGGTCTCGCCGCGGTGACGACGGGTGTGGCGTTCCTGCTCGCGACGTTCCTGTCGCCGCTGGTCGACATGGTGCCGTTCGAGGCGGCCACGCCGGCGCTGGTCGTCGTCGGCTTCCTCATGGTCATGCAGGTGTCCGGCATCGACTGGAAGAACTACGAGATCGCGATCCCCGCGTTCCTCACGATCGTCGTCATGCCGTTCGCGTACTCGATCACGGCGGGGATGGGCGCGGGTGTCATCACGTTCGTCGTCATCAAGGCGGCGCTCGGCAAGTGGCGCCAGGTGCACCCGCTCATGTGGGGTGCCGCGGTGCTGTTCGTCCTGTACTTCGTGCTCGGTCCCATCAAGGACGCGCTCGGGATCTGACCTCGGGTCGCACGTCTCGGCGACGGGCCGGTTCTCCTGCGGGGGAGCCGGCCCGTCGGCGTCGGCGGCGGGGGTGCGGCCGCGCGCGTCGGCGCGCGTCGAGCAGGACGACGGCGAGGGCGCCGACGAGCGCGCCGAGGGTGTTCATGACGACGTCCTGGACGGTCGGGACGCGCGAGGGCAGCCAGGTGCGCTGTGCGAGCTCGATCGCGCTCGACAGGACGAGCCCGACGCCGGTGCTCAGCAGGACCACCCGCACGGGCGCGCGTCGGAGCGGGCGCGGTGTGCGGGTCGTGGCGTCGCCGACGAGGAGCGTGAGCAGCACCCCGAGCGGCACGAACATCACGACGTTCGCGACCGCCTCGGCGACCTCGAACGACAGCGGGACCCCGTGCGCGACGAGCCACGCGCAGACGTCCCGGACCACCCCGAGCTCGTCGTCGAGGTCGTCCGCGGGTCGCAGGGTGACGACCGCGACGGCGGCCGCCCAGCACGCGAGGGCGCCGAGAAGCACCGCGCGGTGCGTGCGCGAGGCGCGGCCGGGACCGGGCGAGCCGGACGAGTCGGGTGGGACCACGGGTGTGAGGGTAGGCCGGACGCGGCCGGTACCCTCGTGAGACCGTCCTCGGAACAGGAGTGCAAGTCGTGCGCATCAGCGTGATCGGTTGTGGGTATCTGGGCGCGGTGCACGCCGCGGCCATGGCGTCTCTCGGCCACGAGGTCGTCGGGATCGACGTCGACGAGCGCAAGATCGACGCGCTGCGCGCGGGGCGTGCGCCGTTCTTCGAACCGGGGCTGCCCGAGCTGCTGCTCGAGGCCGGTGCCGCGGGCGGGCTGACGTTCTCCACGGACATCGCCGCGGTCGCGGGTGCGCGCGTGCACTTCGTGTGCGTGGGTACCCCGCAGATGAAGGGCGAGTTCCGCGCGGACATGCGCTACGTCGACGCGTCGGTCACGTCGCTGCTGCCGTACCTGCAGCCGGGCGACGTCGTCGTCGGCAAGTCGACCGTGCCGGTGGGCACGGCGGAGCGGCTCGCGGAGCAGATCGCGCCCACGGGCGCGACGCTCATCTGGAACCCGGAGTTCCTGCGTGAGGGCTTCGCGGTCGAGGACACGCTGCACCCGGACCGGTTCGTGTACGGCCTGCCGACCGACGAGGCGGGCGTCGTGACCGCCGCGGGCGAGGCGGCGAAGGCGCTGCTCGACGAGGTGTACGCGACGCCGCTGTCGGACGGCACGCCGCTCGTCGTGACGGACTACCCGACGGCGCAGCTCGTGAAGGTCGCGGCGAACTCGTTCCTCGCGACGAAGATCTCGTTCATCAACGCGATGGCCGAGCTGTGCGAGGCGACCGGCGGTGACGTCACGCAGCTCGCGGACGCGATCGGCTACGACGTGCGCATCGGTCGCAAGTTCCTCAACGCGGGCCTCGGCTTCGGCGGCGGGTGCCTGCCCAAGGACATCCGGGCGTTCATGGCGCGGGCCGGCGAGCTGGGGGTCGACCAGGCGCTGACGTTCCTGCGTGAGGTGGACTCGATCAACGGCCGGCGTCGCGAGCGCATGGTCGAGCTCGCGCGCGAGGTGTGCGAGGGCACGCTCGTCGGCAAGCGGGTCGCGGTGCTGGGTGCGACGTTCAAGCCGAACTCCGACGACATCCGGGACTCGCCGGCGCTCGCGGTGGCGGACATGCTCGACAAGGCGGGTGCGCACGTCGTCGTGACGGACCCGCAGGGCATCGAGAACGCGCGGGCCGCTCGCCCGGACCTGCACTACGCCGACGACGTGCTCGACGCGGTGCGGGACGCGGACGTGGTGCTGCTCGGCACGGAGTGGGCGCAGTACCGGGAGCTCGACCCCGACGCGCTCGCGGGCGTCGTCGCGGGGCGGCACATCCTGGACGGCCGCAACGTGCTCGACCCGGCGCGCTGGCGTGCCGCGGGCTGGACGTACCGGGCGCTGGGTCGCCCCTGACCCGGCGGCGTACGCGCCGCACGGACTCACGACGCCGCTCGTCCCCTGGTGGGGGCGGGCGGCGTCGTCGTGTGTGAGGCGCGGAACGGCCTTTTCCCAGAGTCATTACTACAGGTAATGAGTTATGCTCACGACCATGCCCTCCGACGCCCACGCCCTCGCCTCGGAGCTGCGCCGCACCGTGATCATGGCCGCCCGTCGGATCCGCGCCGAGCGCGGCTCCGCCGACCTGTCCGACCCGCAGTACTCCGTGCTCGTCCACCTCGAGAAGCGCGGCCCGCTCACGCCGGGCCAGCTCGCCGACCTCGAGCGCATCCAGCCCCCGTCCATGACCCGCACGGTCAACTGCCTCGCCGAGGCCGGCCTCGTCGCCAAGGACGCGCACCCCACGGACGGCCGTGTCGTCGTCGTGAGCCTGACCGACGCCGGTCGCACCGAGGTCACCGAGACCCGGCGCAAGCGGTCGGCGTGGCTCGAGGCGCAGCTGGAGGCCATGACGCCCGACGAGCGCCGCCGCCTCGACGAGGCGACCGAGCTGCTGCGGAGGATCGCCGAGGCATGAGCACGTTCGACTCCCTGAGGTTCTTCAACTACCGGCTGTGGTTCGCCGGCGCGCTCGTCGCGAACATCGGCACGTGGATGCAGCGCGTCGCCCAGGACTGGCTGGTCCTCACCGACCTGTCCGACGAGTCCGGCGTCGCGGTCGGCATCACCACCGCGCTGCAGTTCGCGCCCACCCTGTTCCTCTCGGCGTGGGCCGGGCTGCTCGCGGACCGCGTCGACCGGCGCAAGCTCCTCGTCGCGACGCAGATCGGCCAGGGCGTCCTCGCCGCCGCGCTCGGCGTGCTCGTGCTCTCCGGCAACGCGCAGCTGTGGCACGTCTACGTGTTCGCCGGCCTGCTCGGCTGCGTGTCGGCGATCGACGGCCCGGTCCGCCAGACGTTCGTCGGGCAGCTCGTCCCCGCGGACAAGCTGTCCAACGCGGTGGGCCTCAACTCCGCGTCGTTCAACGCGGCCCGCCTCATCGGGCCCGGCCTCGCCGGCCTGCTCATCGCGTGGGTCGGCACCGGGTGGGTGTTCATCATCAACGCGGTCTCGTTCGCCGCGACGATCCTCGCGCTCACCGGCATGCGGCTGGGCGAGCTGCACGCCATGCCCACCGCGCCGCGCGGCCGCAAGGGACAGATCCGTGCCGGGCTGCGCTACGTGCGGCGACGCACCGACATCGTCGTGATCATGGTCGTCGTCGGCGTGGTCTCGACCTTCGGCCTCAACTTCCAGCTGACGAGCGCGCTCATGGCGCGCACCGAGTTCGGCAAGGGTGCGGGGGAGTACGGGATCCTCGGCTCGGTCCTCGCGATCGGCTCGCTCACCGGCGCGCTGCTCGCCGCGCGGCGCGAGCGGCCGCGCGTGCGCCTCGTGATCGGGTCCGCGTTCGCGTTCGGCGTCACGACCGGCGTCATGGCGCTCATGCCGACGTACCTGTCCTTCGCGATCGCGTGCATCCCCGTGGGGCTCGCGTCGCTCACGATGATGACCGCCGCCAACGCGACCATCCAGATGAGCACGGAGCCCGCGATGCGCGGGCGCGTCATGGCGCTCTACATGATGGTGTTCCTCGGCGCGACGCCCATCGGGTCGCCGGTGGTGGGCTGGATCGGGGAGACGTTCGGCGCGCGGTGGTCGATCGGCATCGGCTCGATCACGGCGCTGCTGGTCTCCACGGGCGCCGCGCTCTGGGCGCGCAGGGCGTGGGACGTCGAGGTCCGCTACCACCTGCACCGCCCGCACCTGGAGGTCGTGCACCGCGACGGGTCGGGTGTGGCCGCACGCGTGCCCGACGAGCGGGCGCGCGTCGCGGGCGCCGAGCGCTCGGCCGCCCAGGACGCCTCCGACGAGGCCACCGCCGCCTGACCCCCGGCGCCCCCGCGGTACCTCGCAGCCACTCGGGTTCCTCGCGGGGCGGCTCGTCGGGGCGGGGAGCGCGCGTCGGTGACGGGGGCAACTGGTTGCGCGGACGGGGTCCGAGGCGGGGTCCGAAACGGGCCGCAGGTATGGGAGCCCGTGGGAAATCACCCGATCTGCGGCTAGGAGCAGCGCCGTCCGGGCGCGAGGATGGTCCCGAAATGTACGAATCGTCCGAACTCTCCAGACGGTGGGTCGTCCTCATGCGCACGTTCCTGCGGAGCTTTCTCGCACTCCTGATCGCCGGGCTCGTCGTGGGCGCGCCGTCCATGGCCTCCGCGGTCACCGACCCCTCGCCGTCGCCCGGCCACGGCTGCCTCGTCGACGAGGGCGCCGCGGTCGCCGACGGGGAGGGCGACTACTCGCCCCCGCTGCCGTGCGAGCTGCGCGTGGTGACCAAGAGCCCGATCTGCGACAACGACGTGCCGAAGCTCCGGTACGCGGTCGAGGCGATCGGCTCGCCCAACACGACCGTCACGATCACGTGGGTCAACCCGAGCGGCGCGGACGTCGTCCAGTCCGACCTGCCGCTGTCCGGCACGGTGCTGTGGCCGGGCGCGGTCGAGAAGAACGGCGTGGGCGTCGACTGGCCCGGCTGGCGTCAGCTCGCGGACGGCACCTGGGTCGAGGGTGACGAGTTCGACTGGGTGCGGCCGTCCGTGCAGGTGAAGTTCCAGGTCAACCCCGAGGCGACCGTGACCGTGGCGTACCCGCCGTCGAGCCCGCAGTGCCTGACGAACCCTCCGGGCAGCTCGGTGCTCGCCGCGGAGCCGCCGGTGCCGTCCGCGGTGCTGTCCGCGACCGGCTCCAACGCGCTGCCCGTGGCGCTCGTCGGCGGCGGCCTGGTGCTGGCCGGCGCGGCCGCGCTCGCCGCGACGATGCGTCACCGCCGCCGGGTGCAGCAGCCCTGACGCGGGGCACGTCCCGCACGACGACGAAGGTCGCCGACCACGAGGGGGTCGGCGACCTTCGTCGTACCGGGGGGCTCAGACGAGCTGGTCGACCAGGTGGTCGATGCACGCGGTGAGCGCGAGCACGTCGTCCGGGTCCACCGCGGGGTAGGTGGCGATGCGCAGCTGGTTGCGGCCGAGCTTGCGGTAGGGCTCGACGTCGACGACCCCGTGCGCGCGCAGCGCCTTCGCGATCGTCGCCGCCTCGACCTCGGGTGCGAAGTCCACGGTCGCGACGACGGGGGAGCGCACCGCGGGGTCCTCGACGAACGGGGTCGCCCAGTCGCGGGCCTCGGCCCAGGCGTACACGTGCCCCGACGAGGTCGCGCTGCGGCTCGTCGTGAAGTCCAGCCCGCCGCCCGCGAGCATCCAGTCGACCTGCTCGGCGAGCAGCAGGAGCGTCGCGATGGCCGGGGTGTTGAGGGTCTGGTCGAGGCGCGAGTTGGTCACCGCGGCGGTGAGGGACAGGCTCTCGGGCACCCAGCGGTCACGCTCGAGCCGCTCGGCCCGCTCGACGGCCGCGGGCGACAGCGCGGCGAGCCACAGTCCGCCGTCGGACGCGAACGACTTCTGCGGTGCGAAGTAGTAGGCGTCGGTCTGCGCGACGTCCACGGGCACGCCGCCGGCGGCCGAGGTCGCGTCGACGACGACGAGCGCGCCCTGCTCGCGCGAGCGCTCGACGCGGCGCACCGGTGCGACGGCGCCCGTGGACGTCTCGTTCTGCGGCCAGGCGTACACATCGACGTCCGCGTGCGCGGGCACGGCCACCGAGCCGGGCGCGGCGCGCGTCACCACGGGCTCGTCGAGGAACGGTGCGCGCGTCGTCGCGGCCGCGAACTTGGCGCCGAACTCGCCGAACACGCCGTGCGCCGCGCGCCGCTCGACGAGGCAGGACGTCGCGACGTCCCAGAACAGGGTCGAGCCACCGTTGCCGAGGACGACCTCGTACCCGTCCGGCAGCGACAGCAGCTCGGCGAGGCCCGCGCGCACTCGCCCGACGAGCCGGCGCACGGGCGCCTGCCGGTGGGACGTGCCGAGGAGCGAGGAGCCCGAGGCCGCGAGCGCCTCGACCTGCGCGGCGCGGATCTTCGACGGCCCGGACCCGAACCGCCCGTCGCGCGGCAGCAGGTCCGTGGGGATGGTCAGGGCGGTGGGCGCGCCGCTCGCGGCGGTGTTCTCGGGCACCCCGCGAGGATAGAACCGTCGGACCGTCCGTGGGACCAACTACCCTGTCACTGCGGCCGAGGACGCAGCGGCCGTTGCGACCTGGGAGGCAACGCGGTGAGCGACCTGATCGACACGACGGAGATGTACCTCAAGACTGTCTACGAGCTCACCGAGGAAGGCATCACCCCCCTGCGCGCCCGGATCGCGGAGCGCCTCGGCCACTCGGGTCCGACCGTCTCGCAGACGGTCGCGCGCATGGAGCGCGACGGTCTCGTCGTCGTGACCGGGGACCGGCACCTCGAGCTCACCGAGCTCGGCTACGCCAAGGCCGTGCGCGTCATGCGCAAGCACCGCCTCGCGGAGCGGCTGCTCACCGACGTCGTCGGGCTCGAGTGGCCGTACGTCCACGAGGAGGCGTGCCGCTGGGAGCACGTGATGAGCGAGCGTGTCGAGAAGCGCCTCGCGGCGCTGCTGGACCACCCGCACTTCGACCCGTACGGCAACCCGATCCCGGGCCTGCCGGAGATCGGCGAGGAGCAGACGCCGGTCGCGTTCCTCGACGGCGTCCAGTCGCTCACGCAGCCGACCGCGGGGGCGGACGGGAACGCGGTCGTGGCGCGGATCGCCGAGCCGCTGCAGGTCGACGTGGAGCTGCTGACGCGGCTCGCCTCGGCGGGCGTGGTCCCGGGTGCGCGGATCACGGTCGAGAAGGCCGCGGGTGTGGTCACCGTGGGCGTCCCGGGGGCGGACGTCGTCCTCGACCTGCCCGACGAGGTCGCGCGGCACATCTTCGTCGGACGGGCCTGAGGCTCTCCACCGCGACACCCGTGACGGGGCCGTCACGGGGCGTCGTGACCTGCGCGTGATGTGGTCATGCGTCCGAAATGGTCGGATCGTGAGACGTCCGCCCAACGGGTGACCTGCGTCACGTCCCGTGACCCACGCTCCCACGGCCCCTGGCCTGGACGTTCGTCCCCACCTGGTGAGCGCCTCCTGGGCGCTCGTCCAATCTCCCGCAGATTCGTCGTGATCGGAACGTGACAATCTCCGGGAGCCTCATGTACGTTCGACCTGCTTCACGGAACCCCTCCTCTGCGAAGCCCTCGAGCGGAACGCCTAGCCCTGCCGCCGCGAGAGGTCCGCACGAACCGCCGGCAGGGGCGGGGGACCCACATTCGGGCGCTACGGCGTCCTTGGGGTGAAGCCCCGTCGCAGACTCCGGTCCGCGGCGAGGCCGGGTGATCTCCCACCCGAACCCGACAGCTGACCTCGCAGGCGCTAGGAGACCACGCATGACGAATGCACGTCACCGGGCCGCACGCCGGCCCTCGACGCCGCTGACCGAGCTGGCCGCGGTCGCATCAGAGCAGATGGGTACCGTCGGTCGCCGTTCGGCCGTCGTCGCCGCCTCCGGCGGCCTCGTCGTCTCGATGCTCGGCGCGACCCCCGCTCTGGCCGCGACGTCGGACGACGCCTCCGTGGGCGCGCTCGCCGCCGTCGACACCGAGGCGCTCACCGCCTCCGCCCGCGCGCTGCTCGAGACCGAGGCCGTCGTCAGCGCCCCGGCCGACGCCGCGTGGACGATCGACGCCCCCGCGCTCAAGGTGTCGATCCCCAAGCCCAAGGCCCCGCCGGTCGTCGAGACCCGCACGGTCACGAAGTCGCCCTCGCGCTCGTCGCAGCGCGTCGCGAACAACCCGGTGCCGCAGAGCGTCTCGGGCAACGCGGTCCTCGAGATCGCCGCGCGCTACGTCGGCGTCCCGTACGTCTCGGGCGGCTCGACCCCCAGCGGCTTCGACTGCTCGGGCTTCATCTCGTACGTGTACCGCCAGCTCGGCGTCTCGCTGCCCCGCACCTCGAGCGGCATGCGCTACGCGGGCACCGTGGTCTCGCGCGCCGACGCCAAGCCGGGCGACATCATCTGGAGCCCCGGCCACGTCGCGATCTACGCGGGCGGCAACCAGCAGATCGACTCGCCCCGCCCGGGCAAGACGATCCAGTTCCGCTCCATCTGGCAGAGCTCGCCGATCTTCATCCGCATCGGCTGAGCAGCCCCGCACGTCACGAAGCCCCGGCGACACCTGGTGTCGCCGGGGCTTCGTCGTGTCCCCGCACCGCGAGGTGTGGTTACTCTGATCGCGCACCGAAGCTCCTCGGACGGGCCAGCCAGGTCCGTCCCACCACGCAGGGAGGGCGCCGTGCCGCCGACAGTCGCCACATCAGGAGACGGACCAGGGGGCGCGCGGGCGCGCGTCCGGCGACGGGGGCGCCCGTGAGCGGCACGCTCGTCCTCAACGCCTCCTACGAGCCGCTGTGCGTGGTCCCCGTGCGGCGCGCGGTGCTCCTGCTCCTTTTGGAGAAGGCGGTCGTCGAGCGGCCGGGCGCGACCGTCCTGCACTCCGAGCGGCTCAGCGTCGTCGCCCCGTCGGTCGTGCGCCTGCAACGCTACGTGCGCGTCCCGCACCGGTCGCACGTGCCGATCACGCGCCGTGCGGTCCTCGCGCGCGACCACGAACGGTGCGCCTACTGCGCCGGACGTGCCGACACGGTCGACCACGTCGTGCCACGCAGCCGGTCCGGGCCGCACGCGTGGGAGAACGTCGTCGCGGCGTGCGCGCGGTGCAACCACCGCAAGGCCGACCGCCTGCTGTCCGAGCTGGGCTGGGAGCTGCCGTTCACGCCGCGCGCACCCCGCGGGCCGCTCGCCGGCCACACGGTGCACGTGCGGCAGCCCGACTGGGAGCCGTACCTGCTCGGCTGGGCGGACGCCTCGGTCGCCTGACGGCGGCGGGGACGGCACGTCACGCGGTCGGCGGGGGAGCGCCTCGCTCTTGAGGAACGCTTGGTGTTGACTTGAGGGAGGGCACCCGGGCAGCACCAGCGAAGGAGCAGGGCACATGACGCGCGACGACGTGATCCTCGTGGGGGTCGACGGGTCGACGGCCAGCCTCTACGCGCTCGACTGGGCGGTCGAGGAGGCCGCGCGCCGCGGCTGGCGGCTGCACCTCGTGTGCGCGTACGCGCTGCCCTCGTTCGCGGCAGCCTCGCTCGACGGCGGGTACGCCGCGCTCGACGACACCGCGATCCAGGAGGGTGCCGCGGCCGTGCTCGCGGAGGCGTCCGCGCGCGTCGCCGACCGCGGGGTCCCGGTCACCGCCAAGGTCCACACCGGCGACGCCGCGGGCGTGCTCGTCGAGCTGTCGCGCGAGGCGCGCCTCGCGGTCGTCGGCACGCGCGGACGCGGCGGGTTCGCCGACCGCCTGCTCGGCACCGTGTCCTCCGCGCTGCCCGCGCACGGCTACTGCCCCGTCGTCGTCGTGCCGCTGCGCGACGCGCAGGGCCACCAGCTCCCCGAGGACTCCGAGGTGCCGCCCGTCCCGCCCGTGCGCCGCATCGTCGTCGGCGTCGACGGCTCCCCGCAGGCCGAGCGCGCGCTGCGCTACGCGATCGACGAGGCCGGCGCGTGGGGCGCGCAGCTCACGGCGGTGTCGGGCGTGCCCGTCGGGTCCATGACCGGGCTGCTCGCGTGGCTGCCCTCGACCGTCGACCACGAGCAGGTGCTCGGGGACATGACCGAGGGGCTCAACGTGGTCGTCGACCGCGCGGTCGCCGGGACCGGCGTCGAGGTGCGCCGGTTCGCGCTCGACGGCACGGGCGCCGAGCTGCTCACCGAGTTCTCCACCGCGTGCGACCTCCTGGTGCTCGGGTCCCGCGGCCGTGGCGGGTTCCGCGGGCTGCTCCTGGGCTCGACGAGCCAGGCGGTGCTGCACCACGCGTCGTGCCCCGTGATGGTCGTGGGCAGCCGCGCCGAGGACCTGGACGACGAGTCCGCCACGCCCGACCCGGCCGACCCCGTCGAGCCGACGACCGACCCCGCGGACGCCTGACCCGCGCGGACGTGCGACCCCGCACCGCCGGTGACCCTGCACCGCCGGTGACCCTGCACAGCCGCTGACCCCGCACCGCCGCCGGCCCCGGGGCGCGGCGGCCTCAGAGGGGCGTGACGTCCGGGCGGCGCACCAGCGCGGAGAGCACGACCGTCGAGCGCGTGCGTGACACGAACGGTTCCGCCGCCAGCCGCTCCACCACCTGCTCGAGGTGCCGCATGTCCCGCGCCCGGACCTGCACGACGAGGTCCACGTCACCCGTCACCGTGCTCGCCGCCACGACCTCCGGGTACTGCTCGACCGCCGCACGCATGGTCGCCGGGCTCGTCGAGCCCTGGCAGTAGATCTCGACGAACGCCTCGGTCTGCCACCCGAGCGCCGCGGGGTCGAGCCGGACCGTGAACCCACGGATCACGCCGTCGTCCCGCATGCGGTCCACGCGGCGCTTCACCGCGGGTGCGGAGAGCGAGACCTGGGCGCCGATCTGGGCGTACGTCGCACGCGCGTCGGCCGCGAGGACGCGCAGGATCGCCGCGTCGAGGGGGTCGGTCATGCGCCCATGATCCCGCGAACGCGGCGCGGGTGGTCCGCCGACGAGCGAGCGGCTGGTCGGGGAGTTCCGCGCACGGCTTCAGTCGGGAGGCGGGCGTGCCGATGCCATTGCAGGATGTTCGGCACGAATGCGACGGGAGGGACGGCGTGCACCAGCCCACGTCAGCGAACGACGCGTCCGACGGCGCGACGGCTGCCCGGCCGCCGGCAGCACCGCCCGCCGTGCTGCCCCGCCAGCGCGCTGTGCCGTCGTTCCACCCCGTTCCCACGCCGCGCTCCGCGCGGACGGGTGCGCCCGCGCCGACGCTGCCCACCCAGCGTCCAGCGGGGACGCCGGGCTCGACGACCCCTGCCCGCCAGGTGCCGACCGGTCTCGTCACGCCGCGCCCGGCGCCGGCGGTCGAGGGCCAGGGCGCGCCGCAGGCCACCCCGCATGGCGACCCCCAGGCCACCTCGCAGGACGACCTCCAGGGCACCCGGCAGGGCGACCGCCAGGCCACCCCGCACGGCACCCCCCGGGTGGTGCCTGCGGCCGGTGTCCCGCGCGGCGGCGTGGAGGTCGCGGACGTGCTGCACCGGCCGGTGACCGCGCCGCCCGCGCACCGGCGCGCGCTGCGCGTCGTCGCCGGAGCGGCCGTCGTCGCGCTCGTCGCGACCGCGACGGGTGGCTGGGTCGCGCAGGACCGCGCGCACCGCCAGGACGTCGCGCGAGCCGAGGCCCGTGCGCGCGTGGACGCCGTCACGGCGGCGGTCGACGCGCCGTCGTCGTCGGGCGCCCGCGTGGAGGTCGCGACGTGGACGGACGCGCGGTCGTCGGAGACCGGCGCGCTGACCGCCGCGCTGAAGACCGCGACCGCGGCGCTCGCGGCGACGACGCACGCCCCGGCGGACGCACGCGCCGCGCTGCAGCGCGCCCTCGACACGGCCCGCACCACGGCCGCCGACGGCGCCGCGAGCCTGCACGCGCTGCGCACCGCGCGGGCCGGGCTCGTCGCACCGCAGAAGGCCGCGCAGGACGGCGAGAAGGCCTGGCAGACGGCCGAGGCCGAGCGCAAGGCCGCCGAGGCGGCCCAGCGCGCACGCCAGCGCGTGGCTGCGCCCCCGCGCACGACGACCACCGGGCCCGGGGCCGGCTCGGCGCCCGTGCGGCGCGGGATCCCCGCGGGCGGGCTCGTGTGCTCGGGCACGGGCGGGTCCGGGGCGCGTGAGGCGAGCGCGTCGACGCTCGGCGCCGCGATCAACTCCTACCGGGCGTCGCTGGGGCTGCCGAAGCTCGGAGTCGCGCGGTCCGGCTCGCTCACGTCGCACGCGCTCGACATGGGCACGCGCGGCGGGATCTGGCACTCGGGCGGCGACAACATCGTCGGCTGCGTGGGGACGAGTACCGCGTCGTACCTGGTCCAGGCGTGGGCGCACTCGCCGAGCCACGACAAGCAGATGCGCCGCACGGACGTGTCGACGATGTACGTGGGCGCGGCGACGCAGAGCGGCTGGCTGTTCGGCGCGGTCCTGTTCCGCTGACGGCCCCGACCCCCGCCGACCCCGCGGTTCTTCCGGCTCCGACCGTCCATTCCCGGAGCAATAACGGGGTCGTCGGCGTGCGGCCCGGGCAGCGCGGCCGGGCGAGGTGGTCAGGCGGGCGGGGCGGGGAGCGGTCGGGCGGGGCGGGTGGTCAGGCGGGGGTGGTCAGGACAGGGTGCGCAGGGCCGTGGTGGTGCGGGTGAGGGCCTCGGCGAGGTCCGCGGGGGAGATGGTCAGCGGCGGGGCCAGGCGCAGCGTCCGGCCGTGCGTGTCCTTGGCCAGCACGCCCTCGCGCAGCATCGCCTCGCACGCGGCCCGGCCGGTGCCGTGCGGGACGTCGAGCCCCGCCCACAGGCCCAGCCGCCGGTAGCCGGTGACGAGCCCCTCGTCGGCCATGGCGTCGAGCGCGGCGCCGAGCTCGCGCCCGCGCGCGCCCGCCGCGGCCTGGACGTCGCCCGGGGCCAGGAGGTCCACCACGGCGAGCGCGACCGCGCACGCGAGCGGGTTCCCGCCGAACGTCGAGCCGTGCGTGCCGGGGGTGAGCACGCCGAGCACGTCACAGCGTCCGACGACGGCGGAGACGGGCAGGATCCCGCCGCCGAGCGCCTTGCCGAGCGTCACGAGGTCGGGCCGCACGCCCCACGTCTCGCAGGCGAGCGTGCGACCGGTGCGGCCGAGCCCGGACTGGATCTCGTCGGCGACGAGCAGCACGCCCGCCTCGTCGCACGCGGCGCGCACGGCGGGCAGGTAGTCGTCGGGCGGGACGACGACGCCGTGCTCGCCCTGCACGGGTTCGAGCAGGACGGCGACGACGGTCTCGTCGAGCGCGGCCCGCAGCGCGGCGGCGTCGCCGAACGGCACGGTCCGGAAGCCGGGGGTGAAGGGTCCGAAGCCGGTGCGCGCGTCCGCGTCGTCGGAGAACGACACGATCGTCGTCGTGCGGCCGTGGAAGTTCCCGGCGGCGACGACGATCGTCGCGCGGTCGGGTGCGACGCCGCGTGCCTCGTAACCCCACTTGCGCGCGGCCTTGATCGCGGTCTCGACGGCCTCGGCGCCCGTGTTCATGGGCAGGACGAGCGGGTCGCCGCCCGACGGTCCCGAGGCGAGCAGCGGTCCGACGAGCCCGGCGAGCGCGTCGGCGAACCGCGGCAGCAGGTCGTGGTCGAACGCGCGGCTCGTGAGGGTGAGCCGGTCGAGCTGTGCGTGGGCGGCGGCGACGAGGGCGGGGTGCCGGTGCCCGAAGTTGAGCGCCGAGTAGCCGGCGAGCAGGTCGAGGTACCGGCAGCCCTCGTCGTCGGTGACCCACGCGCCGTCGCCCGCGACGAGCGTGACGGGCAGGGGCGCGTAGTTGCGCGCGAGCCGGCTGACGGCGGTGGTCGTGGCGGTCATCGCGCGCTCCTTCGCATCAGGTCCGCGAGCGGGTCAGGCGCGGATCTCGAGGGTGCAGCACTTGGCCCCGCCGCCGCCCTTGAGCAGCTCGCTCGTGTCGACGGCGATGGGCGTGTAGCCGCGCTCGCGCAGTGCGGCGGCGAGGTCGCGTGCGCCGGGGGCGACGACGACGTGCTCGCCGTCGGAGACGGCGTTGAGGCCGAGCGCGGCCGCGTCGGCGGCGGTCGCGTGGATCGCGTCGGGGAACAGCTGGTCGAGGACCGCACGGCTGCCCGCGGAGAACGCGGGCGGGTAGTACGCGATCTGCGGCGAGGCGGGGTCCGACGAGATCACCGCGAGCGCGGTGTCCAGGTGGTAGTAGTGCGGGTCGACGAGCTCGAGGCTGACGACCGGGCGGCCGAACAGCTCCTGCGCCTCGGCGTGCGCGGCGCGTTCGGTGCGGAACCCGGTGCCGGCGAGGATCAGGTCGCCGACGACGAGGATGTCGCCCTCGCCCTCGTTGACCTGCGCGGCGGTGTGCGTGACGTAGCCGCGGTCGGCGAACCACTTCTGGTACGCGGGGCCCTCGGGCTGACGCTCGGGGTAGCGGAACCGCGCGGAGTAGACGACGCCGCCGACGACCGTCGCGCCGTTCGCCGCGTAGACCATGTCCGGCAGGCCGGGCAGGGGGTCGATGAGCTCGACGGTGTGCCCGAGGTCGAGGTAGGTGTCCCGCAGCGTGCGCCACTGCCGCAGGGCGAGCTCCACGTCGGTGTACCGGGTCTTGTCCATCCACGGGTTGATCTCGTAGGAGACCGTGTAGTGCACGGGCTCGCACATGAGGTAGTGGCGGTCGGTACGGCCGGGTGCTCGTCGGGCGGAGGCGGTCATGGTGCTCCCTGGCTCGGGGACGGCGGGTCTCGCGGCGCATGAGGCCGTGGTCGGTTCGAGCGTAGAGGCGTGGCGCCGCGCAACCGATGAACGGCGCTTGCGCACCTGTGCGTGATCTGTTGCGTACGACGAGCGTCGGCGAACGATCTGTTGCGCCGCCCCGGCTCAGGCGGACCGGCCCGCGCCGCGCAGCTCGCGCCGCACCGCGCGCAGCGCCAGGGCGGCCATGCCCGCGAGCACGGGGCGCAGGACCACGCGCGTGAGCGCCGGCGGCAGGCCGGCCAGGTGCACGTCCTCGAGCCACAGCACCCGCGCCACGTCCCCGTCGGCACGCACCGCGATGAGCGCACGCCCCAGGAGCAGCGGACCCCGCTTCTCGAAGCCCGCGACGCCCGCGCGGCCGTCCACGGGCGGGTCCAGGCGCGTGATCGTCATGCGGTCCAGCAGCACGCGCGCGGTACGGGCCTCGACGCGTCCCCCGACCGCGGGCGGGCCGTCGGTCGTGACGGTCGTCCACGGGATCCACCGGGCGTGGTTGCGTGCGTCGACGAGCAGCGCCCACGCCTCGTCGGCCGGGACGGGCAGGGTCAGGGACGCGCGGGCGGCGGACGTGGTGACCCTCCTCGTCGGTTCCTCGTCGGTTCGGGAACGTGCTCCCGCGACGTTAGCCTCGTCCCATGCAGACGCGCGCGCTGGGGCGGACGGGACGACAGGTCGGGGTCGTGGGGCTGGGCTGCTGGCAGCTCGGTGCGGACTGGGGCGAGGTCGGTGAGGACACCGCGCTGGAGGTGCTCTCCGCGGCCGTCGACTCCGGGGTGACGTTCCTCGACACGGCCGACGTGTACGGCGACGGGCGCTCGGAGCGCCTCGTCGGGAAGTTCGTCGCGTCGCGCGGCGGCGCCGCGTCCGGCCTGACGGTCGCGACGAAGATGGGCCGGCGGGCGGACCCGCACGTGGCCGACGCGTACACGCTCGACGCGTTCCGCGCGTGGAACGACCGCTCCCGCGAGAACCTGGGCGTCGACACGCTCGACCTGGTCCAGCTGCACTGCCCGCCCACCGAGGTGTACTCGCGCGAGTCCACGTGGGACGCGCTCGACACGCTCGTCGACGAGGGCCGCGTCGCCGCGTACGGCGTCTCGGTCGAGACCGTCGACGAGGCGCTCACCGCGATCGCGCGCCCGCACGTCGCCACGGTGCAGATCATCCTCAACGCGTTCCGCCGCAAGCCCCTCGAGCAGGTGCTGCCCGCCGCCGTCGAGGCGGGCGTCGGGATCATCGCGCGCGTGCCGCTCGCGTCCGGCCTGCTCTCGGGCAAGTACGACGCGACGACGACGTTCGCGGAGAACGACCACCGCAGCTTCAACCGCCACGGCGAGGCGTTCGACGTCGGTGAGACGTTCTCGGGCGTGCCGTACGAGGTCGGTGTGGAGGCGGCCCGCGAGGTCGCGGCGCTCACGCCCGCCGGTGCGACGACCGCGCAGCTCGCGCTGCGCTGGATCATCGACCAGCCCGGCGTGTCCGTGGTGATCCCCGGTGCGCGCAACCCGCAGCAGGCGCGCGGCAACGCGGGTGCGGCGGACCTCGCACCGCTCACCCCCGAGCTGCAGGAGCGGTTCGCGGCGATCTACGACGAGCGCATCCGCGCCCACGTGCACGACCGCTGGTGACCCTGCCCGCCGCCCGCTGAGCCGTCGTGGGTCAGCCGCGCCCCAGGCGCGGCAGGCCGCGGCGGCGCCTGGTCGGACCCGCGGGCAGCTCGGGCACGTCCGGCGTCGTGGGGGTGCCCCCTGCCGCGTCGGCCGTGAGCTCGACGTGCACGGGCTGCGCGGGCAGCTCCACCGGGTCGCGGAACGTCGCCGGTGCGGGACCGAACGTCTTGCGGGTGCCCGCGATGACCTCGCGGCCCAGCGCACGTCCACCCGACGCGCCGACGACGACGCCGATCCCGTAGGGCAGCAGGCGCCCGAAGAACAGCCCCGACTGCTTGGCGAGCTGCTTGCGCAGCATGCGCCGCGTGAGGGTCGTGTTGACCTTCTTCACGGTCGCGACGGGCATGCGCGTGAGCAGCAGCCGTGCGACGTTCGTCGCGCCCAGGCCGGTGATGTCGGTCAGCGCCTTGGCGCCGGACTCGCCGAGCAGCGCGGTCAGCAGGAGCGCGCGGCGCCGGTCGACGTCCTCCACCTCGATGCCGTGCACGGACGCGACCGCGAGCACGTACGCGGCGGACGCGCTGAAGAACGTCGCCACGTCGCTCGCGGTCAGCACGAGCGCGACGCCTGTGCCGACCGCGGGGGCGGCGGCCGCGGCACCCACGGCGCCGCCGGCGCTCGCGACGAGCACCAGGAACTCCTTCTCGAGCAGCCGCACGAGCTGCTCGGGCGTCGCCTCGGGGTTGCGCCGGCGCAGGCTCGCGACGTGCTGGTGCACTGCGCTCGACGGCAGCTGGACCGCCCGGGCGAGGGCCTCCTCGACGATGCGCGGCACGGCGCTCAGCGCTCCCCGACGACCGTGAGGTCGACCGTCGCGCCGGCCGTGAGCGTGCGGCCCACCGTGCAGTGCTGGTCGATCGCGCGGTGCACGACGGTCAGGAGGCGCTCGCGCGCCGCCGGGTCGAGCGAGGACAGGTCGACGACGAGCCGCTCGGCGAGCGCCGGGTAGCGGTCCTCGGCGTCGTCGGCGAGGCCCTCGACCTCGATCGTCACGGGCACGTCGTCGCCGAGGCGGCGCGCGAGCGCGGCGTCCGACGACAGCCCCGAGCACCCTGCGAGCGCGACCTTCATCAGCTCGCCGGGCGTGAACGCGCCCTCGTAGGAGATGTCCCCGATCTCGACGCTCGCGCCGCGCGAGCTGCGACCCACATACCGGCGTGAGCCGGTGCGCTCGACCCACAGCCGCGTGCCGCCCGCGTTGGCGGGCTCGCGCGCGGGGATCGGCGCGGGCGCGGGGGCGACTGCGTCAGGGACCGGCGTCTGGCTCGTCATGAGCCGATCCTCGCACGGTGCGCGTCGGCGCGCGGGGGCTGCGACCGCGCACCGGCCACGGATGTCCGGGGTGCTGCGCTGGTGCCCGGCGCGCGGTGCCGGTACGCGTCGGACGGTGTGGTGCAGGTGCGCATGCCGAGCGACCCCCGCACGCGCGAGACTGACGTCCCGTCCCGCCTCGTCCCGTCTCGTCCCGCCGAGGCCCGGCGGGACGAGACGTGGGGCGTGGCAGGCTGGTGCCGTGAAGCTCTGGCGCCGCAAGGAACGCGTGACGATCGAGGTCGACGACGGTTTCCATATCGCCGAGGCACCCGCGTTGCAGCGCGCGATCGTCCAGGTCCTGGGCATGGACCGGGTCGGCGGTGTGCCGGTGCCGGCCGAGCTCCAGCTCGAGCCGGGGCGCGAGGGTGCGCTCGTCGTCGTGTGGCGCAACATGATCGTCGGTTTCGTGCCGCCGGAGCGGGCCGGCGAGCTGACCGCCCGGCTCCCGGGTGGGCGCGCGGTGGGCGTCGTGCACGGCTGCGTCCACCCCGAGGTGCACGAGCTCCCGCGCGACGGCGACGACCGCCACGGCGTCCTGTGGCGCGTGTGGGCCGGCCCGGTTCCTGAGACGTTCCCCGAGGTCCCGCAGGGCCTGGACCGCCTGGACGTCCCGGAGCGCGCGATCCTCGGCATCCCCCTCGCCAGGCTCCGCACACCCCCACCCGCCTGACCGCTCCCGCCACCGTCCACACCCCGCCGACCCCGCCCGGCGACCGCGCACGTTCCGCTCCGGGTGCGCCCGCCGGACGTGCGCACCCGCTCCCGAACGTGCGCGGTCGCCGATGGGTCTGGTGCGCTGACACACGCAGGGGCGGGGCCGCTGGTGCGGCCTCGCCCCTGCGTGGTGCGCGGGTGTCAGCAGAACGCGCTGGGCGTCCAGTTCACGTTGTTCGGACCCTTGTAGTAGGTCACGCCGAACGTGTTCCCCGAGCCGTTGGGGGTGAACGTGTTCCCGTTGCGGTTCGCGTTCCAGTGGTTCTGGATCGACTGGCCGTTCGACGGGTACACCGTCACCGTCCAGCTGTTCGAGCCGGAGACCGTGTAGGTGACGTTGAACCGGTCACCCCACTCCTGCGTCTTCGTCGCGGAGACCGTGCACGACCCGCCACCGCCGGTGTTGCCGCCGCCGCCCGTGTTGCCGCCGCCGCCCGAGCCCTCGGACACCGTGATGTTCGACGAGCCCGAGGACTGGTACCCCTCGGTCGCGAGGATCTGGTAGTTCTGCGTGCCCAGGTTCATGCCCTTCGAGGCCCACGCGTTGAAGTGGTTCGCGGCCGTGATCGTGCCGCCCGTGCGCTTCTGCTGGCGCACCGACCAGTACTGGTAGAACGTCGCCGTGCCCTGGATCGACGGCTGGTTCACGCGCTGCGTGCGGTAGATGTCGTACGTGCCACCGTCGGAGTTCACGGTGCCCATGTACGTGCCCGTCGGGCGGTACGTGCCCCAGTTGTCGACGATGTAGTACTCGATCAGCGGACCCGTGGTCCACCCGTACAGCGTCAGGTAGGCGTTGCCCGACGGGTTGAACTGCCCCGAGTAGGACACCGCGCGGCCCGACCCCGTCTGCCAGCCCTTGCCGGCCACGAAGTTGCCCGTGTTGCGCCAGGACGTCGAGTAGTTGCCACCCGAGCCGAGCTCCATCGACACCGTGCCCTGCGAGTCCGTCCAGAACGAGTAGTAGTACCCGCCGCTGTTGCCGGTCTGGTTGGTCGTCACCGCTGCCGACGCCGGCAGCGCGATCGCCAGGCCCGTCCCGACGAGACCAGCGACGGCCACGCCCGCGACGAGCTGCTTCACGGAGCGACGACGGTGCTTCGGACGCCGGAGAGTTGCGAAACTTGCGGTCATTCTGCACTCCTTCGTGCGGAATCGTGGATCGGGGAGACGTGGCGGCCTGTCACCGCCTTCTGAGCCCCTGACCTGCGGCTTCAGTTGTCGATCCACACCGATGACCTGCCCGAGGACCTTCCCCTGCAGGGCCTTGCCTGCCGAGTGTGTGCCCGATGGTCCGAGATGGTCAAGATGTCGGACGTGCACTTTCGTGCGCTGAACCGGTTATCTTTCGGCCCGTCCGCTCACCCGTGCAACCGTCGTCCCTCTTGCGCACCGTGGCACTCCGCCAAAGCCCCGGCCGTCGGGCCGGTAGGCTGGCCTGCGCCGCCGCGACCCGCGTCGCACGCGGCAGCCCGGGCCCCGGCCCGAGCGCCTGGGGACCTGGCACAAATGATCGAGGTCCTGATCAGGGCCCATGTGCGTGAGTGCCCCATAACGCGCTTCGCCCATTCTCATAACGCAACTGCGGTGGGCACGGAGTGGTGCGGCGAGTCGAAGCGTGACGGCGCAGGTCAGTAGCCTGTTGGGGTTGCTTCTTGCGCCGGATGGCTGTCGTGGCGCGTCGCGGTGCAACTGGAGTGGTCCTTCCGTGGCGGGCCGCGTTATCGCTCGATGGCGTTGGCTGCTCGGGTGGTACATCGCGGTCCTGTTGGCGAACAGTCGTCTCCGACAGACAGAGGTCGCCGACGCCGTTGGGGGCACCCCGCGAGAATCGACAGGAAGCCGCCGTGGACTGACATGAGCAGCACTCGGGCGGCGTGAGGCCATCGGGGTCGGGGCGCTGTGTAGGTCGCCCGGCTTGCCGACTTCGTGCTGGGAGGCCTCGGGGAAGGCCGCTCCTCTCGCCCGGAGCGAACGGGCTGCACTACCGAAGGCCGAGTCGGTACTGAAGGTCACGCTGCGCCAGGGAGTCGGCGGAGGCGGACGACCGGCCTCGCCGCCTCTTCGACCGATAGCGCTGTGATCAGCGCGTACGTGCGCGCGGTGGCCGTGGTCGGTGGTATCTGTTGGTTGCCCACCTTCCCCGATAGGTGCCCCATGCCTGTAGATGACATCGACGCCGAGTTCTGGTTCGAACTCGCCCCGTTGAGCGCGCCGTACACCCCGGTGCTTGCGAGTACTGACGTGGAACGCGCATTTGGGTGCCACGCCGCGCGCCCGCTCGGTCGAGGAGCGTTCGGAGAGACGTGGCACGTGAGCGGAACCCCGCTCGTGGCGACGGGCGAAGCCGCGGCCAAGGTGATCTACCGCGAGGGGTACCCGGCCGCAAGGCTGACCCGAGAGACGGAGGGTTTGCAGCGGACCTCGTCCGAGCACGTCGTGCGGCTGCTGACAGCCGGGCTGGTGCCGCTCGCTGGCAAGGAGCGGGCGGTGCTGGTCTTCGAGTATGTCGAGGGCGGGGACGTGGCTGCTGCGATCTCGGCTGGATCCTGGCCTACTCACGAGCAGGTTCACGCCTTTGGGATCGGCGTCCTTCGGGGGCTCGTCGCGCTGCACGAGACCAACACGGCCCACCGGGACATCAAGCCGGAGAACATCGCGTTGCGCGGCGGGGACTGGTCGCGCCCTGTGCTCCTGGACCTGGGCCTTTCGAAGCAGCTCGATGTCGACGCCCTGACGACGTACCCGCAGTTGCTCGGAACCTTGCCCTTCATGGCACCCGAGCAGATCCGCGGCGAGGAGGCACGCAAGGCCGCCGATGTGTGGGCACTCGGATGCGTGCTCCACCTTCTACTGACCCAGAAGCACCCCTTCTTTGGCCCCCGGAACGAGCGCGTCCCACGAGCTCAGGCGTTGACGATCGTGGCAGCAGGTGCTCCCCCGTTGCCGGAGGGGGTTCCCGAGCCGCTTCGCGGCGTGGCTACGCGACTGCTCAGCCCCGAGGCGCACGCGCGCGGGAGTGCGGCGAGGGCGCTGTCGATGCCGCGTGAAGACTGACCCCCTGGCGCCGAGCGAATGTTGACCCCCCTTCGCTGAAGAGTGGAGGAGTGATCACTGTGGAGGACTGGGCTGAGATCCGTCGGCTGCATCGAGCTGAGGGGTTGGGGATCAAGACGATCGCGCGCCGGTTGGGTATCGCGCGGAACACGGTGCGGGTCGCGTTGGCCGCGCACGAGCCGCCGAAGTACCACCGCAAGCCTGCGGGTTCGGCGGTCGATGCGTTCGAGCCGGCGATCCGGGAGTTGCTCGGGCAGTTCCCGGACATGCCCGCGACGGTGATCGGTGAGCGGGTCGGGTGGACGGGCTCGTCTTCGGTGCTGCGGGCCCGGGTCGCGTTGCTGCGCCCGTTGTTCCGCGGCGCGGACCCCGCCGACCGCACGACGTATGCGGCCGGGCATATCGTGCAGTGCGACCTGTGGTTCCCGGCCAAGGTGATCCCCGACGGGGCCGGGGCGTGGATCGCGCCGCCGGTGCTGACGATGGTCGCGGCGTACTCCCGGTTCGTGATGGCGGTCATGCTGCCCTCGCGGCTGTCGGGGGACCTGCTGGCCGGGATGTGGCAGCTGCTGGCCGGTCTGGGTGCGGTGCCCAAGACGCTGGTCTGGGACAACGAGGCGGGCATCGGTCAGCACAAGCGCCTGACGTTGCCCGCCCGGACGTTCGCCGGGACGTTGGGGACGCGGATCTATCAGACCGCGGCCCGGGACCCGGAGGCCAAGGGCGTCGTCGAGCGAGCCAACCAGTACTTGCAGACCTCGTTCATGCCCGGGCGCTCGTTCACCGGCGGCGTCGACTTCAACGCCCAGCTCGCGGCGTGGCTGCCGCGCGCGAACGAGCGCAAGGTGCGGGCCACCGGCGCCCGCCCGGTCGACCTGCTCGGCGCGGACCTCGCCGCGATGGGGGCCCTGCCACCGGTCGCGCCGACGAGCGCCCCACCGCTGCGGGTGCGCCTGGCGCGGGACTACTACGTGCGGGTCGCGGGCAACGACTACTCGGTGGACCCGCAGGTCATCGGCCGGTTCGTGGACATCCATCCCGGGCTGGACCGGGTCATGGTCACGTGCGCGGGGCAGGTCGTGGCCGACCACGCCCGGTCCTGGGCGTCCCGGCAGGTCATCACCGACCCCGCGCACGTCGCCGCCGCCGCTGAGCTGCGGACCGCGTTCAAGGACCGCTGCGCCGCGACCCGCGGCCCCGTCACCGCGACGGACGTGGGCTTGCGGGAGTTGAGCGACTACGACGAGATGTTCGCGTTGCCCGTCCCCGCCCCGCGCCCGAACCTGCAGGTCGTGCGGTGAGCGCCACCGGCAAGGACACCGCCGGGCAGATCACGTTCTGCGCCCGTGAGCTCAAGACCCCCGTGATCGCCGACACGTTCGCGACCCTCGGCGACCAGGCCCGCACCGAGGGCTGGACCCACGAGGAATACCTCGCCGCCGTCCTGGGCCGCCAGGTCGCCTCCCGAACCGCGAACGGCACCCGGATGCGGATCTCGGCCGCGCACTTCCCCGCAGTCAAGACCCTGGAGGACTTCACCTTCGAACACCTGCCGGCCGCACCCCGGGACGTGATCGCGCACCTGGCCACGACCACGTTCGTGGCACGCCGAGAGAACGTCGTGCTGCTCGGGCCACCCGGGACCGGCAAGACCCACCTCGCGATCGCGATGGGCATCAAAGCCGCCGAAGCCGCGTTCCCCGTCGCGTTCGACTCCGCGAACGGCTGGCTGACCCGCCTGAGCGACGCCCACGAGCGCGGCAACCTCGAGCGCGAGCTACGCCGCCTGAACCGCTACCGGCTACTGATCATCGACGAGGTCGGCTACCTGCCGTTCGACCCAGCCGCAGCCGCCCTGTTCTTCCAGCTCATCGCGTCCCGCTACGAGACCGGGTCCGTGATCGTGACCTCGAACCTGCCCTTCTCCCGCTGGGGCGAGACCCTCGGCGACGACGTCGTCGCAGCCGCGACCATCGACCGCCTCGTCCATCACGCCCACGTCATCCCCCTGGACGGTGACTCCTACCGCACACGCGCCCACCGCAAGACCAAGTAGTCAAGACCATCAGGGGGGTCAAAGTTCAACCAGCACCAGGGGGTCAAGATTCGCCCGGCGTTGACAGGCGCTTGCCGATCTGACTGCGAGTTGACGAGAGGACCCACGGTGGCCGACACCGAAGACGAGTACGACGAAGAGCTTGAGTCGCAAGACGACGTGGAGGACGTTGACCCCGAGTCAATCGCCGAGGCGGTCGCCAACTCCGAGAACATTGACGACGACCCCGACATCGACGCGCCACCCCTTCCAGCGGGGTCGCAACTGCCCGACCAGGTCGGCGCCTCGGGGCCGGACATGCCGACGGTCGGCGACATCCTTGCCGGAGCAGCCCCCGTCTTCCTCGTGCACAAGAGCCACCAGCTCTGGCAGCGCACGCCCGAGGCGCTCGGTGTAGCGCGGCGAGTCACGGGCGGCCGCATCGGATTGGGTGCGGTCATCCGTCTACCCCGCCATGCGCCAGCGGCCGCGAGGCTGTTCTTGGATGCGTGCCACCACGGCGCGTTGAGGATTGCCGACCCCGAGGTGCACGCCATTGCGGGGACCGGGTCGCCGGCCAACTCCATCTCTGCCAAGAACGTGCAGCACTACCCGTGGGCTGCGGCAGTTCCGGCGCTGAATGACCCGCCCGCGGTCAGGAACGCTTGGATCGCCGACGTGTTCGCGGCTCAGCAGGCCGCGGGTGCGAACGTTCTGTTGTCCGCCACGGGTTGGGTCGGAGCGGCGCAGGCGCGGAACGAGCTCCAGGCCGCCATCTCCTGGACTGCTTGGTCTCGCCAGGTCGCCGGCAGCGGCACCCCGATGTTCGTCAACTTGACGCTGGCCGGAGACTGGCTTGCCAATCCCACGCTGCGGCAGATGCTCCTCCACGAGATCGTCGAGTCGACCGAGACGCATTGGTACATCCGTGTGAGGTGGCCGATCGTTGACCCGCGGTACGGGCAGTTGACTGATCCTGCGCTGCTCGACGGTTATCGGGAACTGGCGACGACCGCTGCGCTCGAACGGAAGGTCCTCGTCTTGCCGAACGCTGGCCTGACCGGGTGGGTAGCGACCGCCCTCGGCGCGTCCGGCTTCTCGACCGGCACGTTCTGGCCCGAGCAGGCGTTCTGTGACGAGCCTCGGTTCGGTCGGCAGCCCGGCCAGAAGCCGGCTCCGGCAGCTGAGCGGTACTTTGAGCGCTCCGTGCTGCACCCCCTCCTGTGGTCTGACGCGCAGAGCCTGGCAGGAGTCGCGGGCTACCGCCCATGCCAGTGCCGGTATTGCGCTGCGATCCGCGCCAACGGGTACTCACGCGAGTACGCCGGTGCGCACTACCTCGTACGGGCGGCCCGGCTGCTCGACGAGATCGGAGGAGGCAACCGACGTCTCGAGGCGCTCCGGATCGTGCAGGACGCCCAGGCGTTCGTCACCGCGTTGAGCGGAACCGCCAACGCGTTGCCAGCGAAGTGGGTGCCGAAGCACCTCCCTGAGTGGCGGGCTCGACTCCTCTAGTCAGCGTGCTGGTCGTCAAGAAGGCGTGGTCAAGTCCTGGCCGAAGACGTCGAAGGTGTCCCACCTCGAGCGACCCGAGCCCACTAGCATCCATGCGCGTTCGCCGACGAGGGAGTGTTCGTCTGCGCGTGGACGTCCCGGCGCGGGGCGCGTGACTTCCATGGCTCGGCCCGTGCGCGCATCGACCGTGATCAGCCCGATGCCTTCGCGCGCGAGTTCCCCGGCTAGCTCGAGCAGTCGACCGGGCGTGGCGGCATCGATCGCGATGTAGACACGGTCAGCGCATGCCTTGTGGCGACGCGCCTGAGATATCGCTCCACGCCAGTCACGGCGCTTGGCCTCGACCGTTACTACCGAGCGCACCAGCGAGCGGTAGGGATGGCGTGGATCGAGCGTGGCTTGTTCGCCACGACCTGTGGGTCGACTCAGCCAGCCGTCGGCCATGAGCCGAGGTACAACCGAACGACGCAGGTACTTGCTGGTCACGCCCGCGCGGAGCGCCACTTCGTCGAGCGTCGCGGGACCACCGCTCACGGCCGCCAGGCTGCGCAGTGCGGTCAAGTCGAGTACCGGTGCTAGTTCGAACTGTGCCCGGCGTCGGAGTTCTGCCGGGTTGAGTGCGACTCGAAGCACATCCGGTATTCCAGCAGCCGTCGGGATTTCAAAGAGGACGTGCGTCGACGCGGAGCGTTGGCCCGGCAGCCCAGTTGCGAGGCGATCGACGACATCCGCGATGGGTGCGTGCATGTCCGCCTCGCGATCGAACGCAAGAGCGCGCCCATGTGACCGCGGGCGAGGCACATGACGCGCCGGAGCGACCTCGGTCAGGGACACGTTCCGAGGTTAGGCGCTCCGCGCCAAGATCTCCCGTCTTCGACGGCCAGTTAGTGGCTGCAGACGCCATCGGCGACGAAGGTCACACCCAGGACCTGGGGCTCAACTCAAGTCCGCTGGCTGCCGTTGGGCCGAGGTGGCCTTCGCCCGGTCAAGCCCTTGGAAGTGGTGTAGCGCTTCGGCGTGATCTTCGTGCTGGTCAGGCGGTCAGAGCCAAGGGCTGCTCGGTCACCTCCGGGGTGTCGTCGATGAGCGTGAGGCGGGAGCGGGTCGGGACGTCGAGGGCGAAGTAGCGGCGGCCTTCGGCCCATTCGTCGTGCTGCTCGGCCAGGACGGCGCCGACCAGGCGGGTCACCGAGTCGCGGTCGGGGAAGATCCCCACGACGTCGGTGCGGCGGCGGATCTCCTTGTTCAGCCGCTCGTTCGGGTTGTTCGACCAGACCTGGCGCCAGATCGCCTTGGGGAACGCGGTGAACGCGAGCAGGTCCGCGCGGGCGGCGTCCAGGTGCTCGTGCACTTCGGGCAGTTTGTCGGCGACGAGGTCGAGCAGCTTGTCGTACTGGGCGTGCACGTCCTTGGCCGTGGGCTGGTCGTAGACCGAGTGCAGGGCGGCCTTCACCGCCGGCCAGGAGCTCTTCGGCGTCACGGACATCAGGTTCGCGGCGTAGTGGGTGCGGCACCGCTGCCACGTCGCGCCGGGCAGGTTCGCCGCGGTGGCCTCGACCAGGCCGCGGTGGGCGTCGGAGGTCACCAGACGCACCCCGGCCAGGCCGCGGGCGACCAGGTCGGCAAAGAAAGCGTTCCACGCCTCCTTGGTCTCGGAGGTGGTGACCTTGCAGCCCAGGACCTCGCGGTGTCCGTCGGCGTTGACGCCGGTGGCCACGAGCACGACGGCGTTGATCACACGGCCGGCCTCGCGGACCTTCATCGTCAACGCGTCCGCGGCCACGAAGGTGAAGGGTCCGGCGTCGGCCAACGACCGGGTGCGGAACGCGGCGACCTGCGCATCCAGGTCGGCGGCCATGCGCGAGACCTGCGACTTCGACAACGACGTGATCCCGAGGGACGCGGCGAGCTTGTCCATCCGCCGGGTCGAGACCCCGAGCAGGTAGCACGTCGCCACGACCGAGATGAGCGCGGCCTCGGCGCGCTTGCGCCGCTCAAGCAGCCACTCCGGGAAGTACGTCCCCTGGCACAGCTTGGGGATCGCGACGTCGATCGTGCCGACCCGGGTGTCCAGGTCGCGGTGCCGGTACCCGTTGCGCTGGGCGACCCGGTCGGGCGGGGCCTGTCCCCACTCGGCGCCGCAGACCGCGTCCGCCTCCGCCGAGAGCAGCGAGTTGATCACCGTGCCGAGCAGGTGACGCATCAGATCGGGCGAGGCGTCGGCCAGGGCCTGGCCCAGGACGGCGCCGGGGTCGACAATGCGTGGTGCGGTCATCGCGATGCTCCGTTCGAGAGTGCTGTGGAAGGTTCACTCGAAGGATCACGCGGTGACCGCGCCGTCGTCTACGACAACGTCGCCACCAGCGCTACACCACTATCAGGGACGCAACTTCACGCCGGGGCGGTTGCCGTCCTCGACGTCCGCATCACGCAGCCAGTTCCGCAGACACGACTCGGCCGAAGTCGGCCGCGATCTGCTTGATCGGAGCCTCGCCGCCACGAGCGACCGCCACGACGTCCGCGCGGAACTCCTGGGGATAGGGCCTGGGCACGGTGCACATCCTTCCAGCGGTGCCCTTCGGCACCACAGGTCAGGTGTCACCTATCCGTGCAGCAGACCCGACCAACCACCGGGGTGGCTGTCGTCTCTCCTGTACGATCCAGACGGACCTCAGACCCTCAACCCGGCCTGGGAGCTCCACCGCAGGGACCCAACGGGACCAACGACAGCGACCCGACCACGCGCTGAAGTCTGTGCCCGGATATGTGCCAGGTCCCGAGCGCCTGTAGCTCAGGGGATAGAGCACCGCTCTCCTAAAGCGGGTGTCGGCAGTTCGAATCTGCCCAGGCGCACAGATGTGTTGTTGCAGGTCAGGGTGGGTACGGGCGCCGCAGGCGCCGTCGCGGCTGGTCCGATTTGCCGGGCAATGGTCAGCGTGTGGTCAGCGACTTGTCTCAGGACGTGCACGGCCTGTGAAGGACGTGGACGGACGCCGGCGGACTCAAGGTGGCGCTCGACCTGATCGAACGGACCGACGGAGCAACCGCCCGGGTCGGTGGCGTCTGCTTCGCTGTGTCAGTGAGCAACCGCCGCCAACGTCACCACGTCGTGCCCCGACTGCATCTCCGCGGCTTTGCTGATGCCGACGGGCGGATCGTCCAGCTCGATCTCGACAGCGGACTGCGGCAAGAGGTCTCGGTGACCGACGCCGCAGTAATCAGGAACTTCTACACCCTGGTGCTCCCTGACGGGTCCGTGACGGATGCGTGGGAGCGGTGGCTGGGTGACGTCGAGGGCGCCATCGCTCCGGCCCTGCGGCGAGCGATCGCAATGCCCACGTTTCAACTTGACGACGGGGACCGCGAACGCCTTGCCCGCTGGGTCGCTCTCCAGTTTCTCCGTGGGCCCGACAGCCGCCGCCAGATGACCGAGCTCGCTGCGCTCACCCTGCGCGCTCAGGTGGGCATGGGTGGCCTTGCCTATCTCCAGTACGTCATGAGCCAAGCGATGGGCCGCGAGGTCACCAAGGCGGAGGCCGAACGAGTATGGGATGACGTCCACTCGTCAGCAGGGCCGAATGTGGTCGCGGACAGCGAGGAGCACCTCAGCGCCCTCGCGCGCAACTACGACGCCGCCACCGCCTCGATCTACGGTCGGTCATGGTGTCGCGTTACGTACACGCGGAAGCGGCTTATGGTCTCGGACGCCCCGGTGTCGCTGGTGGCCGGCGACGGCTATGACGAGCGAGGCCTGGCCGGGTCGGCGGCTATCGCGGTCCCATTGGATCGCCGGACCCTGCTGTGGCTAGAGCGTCCAGGAGAGGAGGGCGCCAGGGTCGACCGTGATCTTCACCCTTCCGCGGTCTTCGCGAACTTTTACAATCTCGCCGCCGTGGCGAGCGCCGAGCGGTTCGTGTACTTCCACCCGAGCGATGATCCCGTGCCGCCGGATGCGAGCCTTCCGCGGCCGCGGCCCAGGCGACTCGAGGTAAGAGGTGGGCTGGACTTCGCCAACCGCGAGCGGCCTCTGGCGGATGTGCTGGAGCAGATTGCCGCCCATGGCAGCGGTTCGCATGGCTCACTGATTGCGGACTACAGCTGGCCGATTCCGGGATATCGACCTCCGAGCGGGTGTGGAGGGGCGGGCGATGCGCGGGAGGGCCGGGCCGTATGAGTGCGAGCGCGCCGCAACCGGGTGAGGCAGGGCTGGGTGGACGCACGTCGATCCTCATCGACTTGAACCACGCGACAGGGATTGCTCATCTGTTCCGACCTGACGGGAAGTACATCGAGGCGCGGGTGTCCGAGCCCGCCCCAGACTCCCCGGTCGTTCGCGCGGTTCACCTCCTCGGGTTGCCCTACGTCGTTGCCACAACCGACCGAGGCGAAGACATCGCGATCGAGCTCCCGACTCGTGCCGACCCGGCCCCGCTCCGTGGCCGACCCGTCGTCTACTTGGACCAGCAAGCGTGGTCGAAGCTCGCGCTCGCCAAGCATGAGCCGGAGCGGCTTCGGCCAGACGACGAGCGGGACGCCGCCCTCTGGTTGATCGACCTGGCGGAGAACTGGTCCGTCGTTCTGCCGTACTCCGGTGGCGTGCTCGTGGAGACCGCGCACTGGTCCGACTACGAGAGGCGTCGCAGGTTGGCCGCAACCATCGCGAGCCTCAGCCGAGGGTGGCAGATGCTGGACCCGCTCGCGGTGCGTGCTGCGGAGTTCGAGCATGTCCTCGCCGTGGACAAGGCGCGGTGGTCGCTTCCGCGAGTCTGGACCTTGGCGCCGGGCGCCTGGGCGCAGGCGCGTGGGCTTAGTCACCGTTCTGGCGAGGGCCTTCCACCCGAGCACGCACTGACGGTGGACTCCATCGCATCCACGTTGGCCGCCCTATCGTCCATCCTCGACGTAGAGGCCACGCCAAGGACGGACCCCACCGGTTGGGCGGAACATTGGGCAGCGCTCGCCGCGCATGTTGCCGAGACCAGCAAGCCGAGGCACCTTACGGAACGGGCAGTCCATGGGGCGATCGTCGGCGACGCGCGGGCGGAGCTTGCTCGTGCCGCCAACGCCGTTGGCTGCTCGGTCCAGGCGTTCGACACCTGGCTCAGGAGCGCATCCCGTCAGGATCTCGGAACGCTGCCAGCACTCGGGCTCGCCCGCGAGGTCACCTACCTGAAGATTGTGAACTCCGCCGCCAAGTGGGAGAGCAACGACCTCACGGACATCTTCTATCTCGTTCAAGCGTGCGGGTACGCAGATGCGGTGGTGGGTGAACGCGGATTCGTGACACTCGTCCAGCAAGCGCAGCGACGCCTCCGGCGACCGGTCAACGCCTACAAGACCCTAGGAGCGCTGCGCGCCTCAGAGGTGCTGCGGGACGCCAGGCCAAGGCCGCCCGCACCACCGGAGTAGATCGAGTGGGCGCCTCGTCGGTGGCCCGGTCGGCCGGCCCTACCTCGAGGGTGGTGGTTCGATCGCCCGCGGCGTCTGCATCAGCGGTATCACCGGCAGCCGCTCCATCGCCTGCCACGTCGCCTCGCTGAACAGGTGCCCGTACAGGTCCATCGTCATCGTGGCGGTGGAGTGCCCGAGGATCACCTGCACCGCCTTCACGTCCGCCCCGGCCGCGATGAGCAGCGACGCGGCGGTGTGCCGCAGATCGTGAATCGTCGTCCCCTCGACGCCGGCTCGCCGCGTCGCCTCCGTCCAGCCCGACCGCGCCCGGAAGTTGGTGTTGGTCCAGACGCCCCCGGTCGGGCTCGGGAACAGGAAACCACCCGGCGCAGTGAAGGCGACCCGCGTCCGCACGTACTCATCCAGCGCCGCCGGCACCGGCACCGTCCGGGTCTGGTGCGTCTTCGTCGGCCCGAACACCGCGCCGCTGGTCCGCTTGGACTGCGTCGCCGCCCGGTGCACGCGCACGCCGAGTCCGTGCGGGGTCTGCACGACGTCGTCGACCCGTAGCGCCGCCATCTCCGAGAACCTGCACCCCGTGGTCCCGAGGAACAGCACGACCGGCTGACACAGCGGCGGCACCGCCATCACCAGCCGGCCGAGCTGCTCGGGCCGTAGCCAGTGCGGCTCGCGCTTGGTCCCCCCCGCGGGGCAGAGCCACCATCCGCGCCACGTTCACCGACAGTCGCCGGTCGCGGATGGAGTAGTCGAAGACCAGCCGAATCATCGACAGCGCCCGACGCCGCGTCGCCGTCGCCAGCCCGCGTGCCGTCAGCGCCGACATCACCCGCTCGACGTCGGCGGCCGAGATCCCGGAGATCGGGTACGCGCCGATCTCCGGGATCACGTACTTGTCCAGCAGGAACCGCGTGGTCTCCTGGCTGCGCACCGCCAGGTGGCCACGCGAGGCCTGCCACTCCTCGGCCAGCGCCGCGAACGTCATCCGCCCGCGCGCCGGGTCGATCCAGGAGCCGGCGTCCAGCTTCGCGAGCTGGTCGGCCTCCCAGAGCTTGGCGTCGACCCGAGCCGGAGGTCTCGCACTTCCGCAGGCCCGCCTCACGAGTACGGCGTGTAGTCCATCCGGTTGCTGGTGGTCTGGCGCCAGCGAGGTACCGGAAGGCACCCGCGAGGAAACCTGGACTGCGCCGTCCTGACTAGCCTCCCGTCCGGGAGAGTCACGGTCACCTGGGAGCGCGCGGGCCCGAAGACCTCGCTGACGCGGCCCTCGAGGGCGGCGTCCACCACGTCCCGGAGGAACGCCACATCCTCAGGCGTCGACGCGAGCTCCCATCGGCATCCGCCGCGGCCCACGGCGAGGATGATCTCGTCTCCGAGGACCAGCCAGTTGACCGGGCAGGCTCCAGCAGGGTGGGGGAGGACGACCCCGCCCCATTCGCCGGGCCGAAGGATCTCCGGCCCGAAGCGGGCCATGAGGTCGCGAAGCACGACCTCCAGTTGCGCCCCGACGTCGGTGGGCGAGCCGTCTGCCGCACGGCGACTGACGGGCGCGGGTCGGGCCTCATCGTCCCGGGCATGCGGAGCGCCACTGGTCGAGCGCCATGGCATTCGGGGAGGAAACCACTCCAGGCGGTCCGCTGCTTCAAGGCTCGGCAGCGCGACGACGGACTCGTCGTACAGGTGCCACTCGTTACTCGAGTACGCCTCGGCGGCGATCAGCAGCGTCGTCCCGGTGTCGCCGTGGAGGAGGGCCTCCGTCACGAGTCCTGCGCATCGGCCGCCCTCGACTGTCGTGTCGTAGGTGACGTCGACGGCCCGAATCGGGCCACGGGCGAGGTCGATGCCTGTGCGCGAGCGACGCGAGCCAGAGTCGGAAGCAGGGAGGCGAAGATCCACCGGGTAGAGGAAGGACAGTCCGAAGACGCCGTCGTCCTGGTAGACGCTGATCAGCCGCTCCGAGTCACGGCATCGGGCGCGCAGCCAGGCGTACGGGACGCGGAGGTCACCTGGTGATGCCCACGCGACAGGGACGTCATCGGCGCCCGACTCCAGCGCCCACTCCTCTCCTTCCCACGAGAGCACGTCGCATGACGCGAGGAGCAAGGCGGCCGCGATGTTGCGCGAGATCCACCCGACCGAGTCGGCCACGTCGGCGGCGCTGAGCAGGGCGGACACCGCCTCCACCGTCATGGCCTCTAGGTCGCTGTGCACCGGCAGCACGCCGGGAGCGCGCACCGCGGAGAACACAGGGAACGCGCCGCCGTCCTCGCGGCGGACGGTCCACACGACGTCTCCCGACGAGGCATCGGTGAACGTCCACGCGAGCCCCTCGAGTGTGCGGACGTCGCTCGCGACCGTGGCGTGGAACCTGGCCCGCCAGTCAGCCATCCCCCCGCCTCGCCGTCTCGTCGCCATCGCCAGCACGGTCCTTCCGGCCTGAGCCCGAGCATTGCACGCTGCGCAGGCGCCGCGACGGCGGTGGCAGACTCGCGCCGTGGTCCAAGTTCTGGGCATGACAGTGGTGGAGAGCGACGGCGTCGCGGCCCTGGTCCCCTCGATCGACGGCGCGTCACTGATCGACATGGTGAGGGCCTTCGAGCAGGTCCGCGGCTTCACACCCGCCGGGGGCTACGCCGGCATCATCCCCGCCCACTTCCAGTTCGGTGACCTCGCCGACTACTACCTCGGCACCGCGAGTCGGCTGTGGCCCCGGGACGGACACCTCTGGGTCCTTGGCTGCGACTGCGGTGAGGTCGGGTGCTGGCCGCTCGAGGCTGAGATCACGGTCTCCGATCAGTCGGTCTGGTGGTGCAACTTCTCCCAGCCGCACCGGCCGGCGTGGTCGTACGCGGGCTTCGGTCCTTTCGTCTTCGATCGCCGCCAGTACGAGAACGCGGTCGCGGCGTCAGTGGCAGCTCTCGATGCCTGATCCCGTGGACCGGCCGCTGACGGGGCGTGAGCGTGACGTCCTCAACGCGTTCCTGGCGGTGGACTTCCTGGGCGTCGAACGACTCCGCCGTGAGGCCGAGGCGATCCGCGTCGTCGGTGTCTGCGGGTGCGGCTGCCCGTCGATTGACTTCCAGCGTGCGGTCGGCGTCGGGATGAAGATTGAGGTCAACGCCGCAGTCGACGGCTCCGATGACGGCCTGTTCCTCTTCACTGTCGCGGGCCGCTTGGGCGGCATCGAGTATGTGGGAGTCTCGGGCGAGCGTGACCCGGCGGAGTTCCCGGATCCGGCGCTCCTTCGTCTTTGGATTGCATAAGCCGGGTCGGTCGCCGGGGCCGGATGGCCGGGACGGCGGCACTGTGCCGCTCTACGGCAGCAGGTCGAGGTACTTCCGGCGGGCGGGCATCGCGTGGATGACGAGTTCGTCTCCGCCGTCGAGCACGAGGACCACTGTCTCGAGCAGTCGCGCCTGGGTGTCGAAGCCGAGGCGCAGCTCGCGGTAGGGCGGGCCGTCGTCGTCCAGGGGCTCGATCCACAGGGGCCACTGGGCGGCCTGGATCGCGTCGTCCTGCGCGACGCCGTGCTTGAGTGCGTTGCGGTGGACCCTCACGCAGCGAAGTGGGCGAGCGCGGCCCGGATCGCCTCGGATCGGGTCATGTCCTGCTTCGCCGCTGCGGCGTCGAGGGCGTCGAGCTCCTCAGCTGTGAGCCGCACTGCCACGACCTGCATCGGCTCCGCCCCGCGGCCGGGGCGCCCGCGCCCTCGACGCTTAAGGGCGTCGACGTCGTAGCCCGCCTCGGCTTCATCGGCCCACTGCTGGATCTGGTCGTCGCTCACCATCCCCATATCGTATGACGAAAAGATGCGGATCGGTAGGCGCGCGTCACCCCGTGCGCGGGATGGGTTCGCGGATGACGCTCGGGATGACGTAGCGCAGATGGCGCAAGGGTCGCCCGCCGAGGCTCGCTCGCTTGGCTACCCGGCGGTCTCGAACTCGAAGCGGCCCGAACGCTCGCCGCGGGCGAGCCAGTCCTCGACCTCATGCGCGGCCGAGTGGTCGACGGCGATCGCGGTTAGCCGCGGGGAGAACACGTCGAACCAGCAGCCGAACGGCTCGAGCTCGACCTGTAGATCGCGCCACCGCTCATCGGGGCCGTCGCCGGTCCACTCTGGGAGCCACACGCGGTACGTTCGCGCGCGGGCCTGACTGACGCGGCCGGTCGCGACGAGGCCGCCCTCGGCCGAGGCGACCACCTCAACCTCATCGCCGAGGCTCACGCCGTGGGCGAATGCAGGGATCGACACGAGCGCTGCTCGCGACTCCGACAGATCGATCGCGTTGAGGCCCTCCCACGTGACCTCGCCGTCTTCCGCCACATCGACGCCGAACCACACGACCGAGTCGGCCGCTGCTGCGTCGGGATGTACCTCGAACGCGCCCGAGCGCCACCGCGAGACCCGGCTCGGGTGCTCGATGTGACGCGTCACGGCAGACACCGTAGGGCTGGCGCCTACTCCGTGGGGCCATCTTGGAGCGGGATCACGTGGTGAGTTGCAGCTGGCGCCTCGATCGCCCGCGGCCGCTGCATCAGCGGTATCACCGGCAGTCGTTCCATCGCCTGCCAGGTCGCCTCGCTGAACAGGTGCCCGTACAGGTCCATCGTCATCGTGGCGGTGGAGTGCCCGAGGATCACCTGCACCGCCTTCACGTCCGCCCCGGCCGCGATGAGCAGCGACGCGGCGGTGTGCCGCAGATCGTGGATCGTCGTCCCCTCCACGCCAGCGCGCCGCGTCGCGTCCATCCACCCCGACCGCGCCCGGAAGTTGGTGTTCGTCCACACGCCCCCGGTCGGGCTCGGGAACAGGTACCCGCCCGGCGCCGCACCGGCCACCCGCGTCCGCACGTACTCATCCAGCGCCGCCGGCACCGGCACGGTCCGCGTCTGGTGCGTCTTCGTCGGCCCGAACACCGCACCGCTGGTTCGCTTCGACTGCGTCGCCGCCCGGTGCACCCGGACACCGAGCCCGTGCGGGGTCTGCACGACGTCGTCGACCCGCAGCGCCGCCATCTCCGAGAACCGGCACCCCGTGGTCCCGAGGAACGCCCGCGACCGGCTGGCACAGCGGCGGCACCGCCATCGCCAGCCGGCCGAGCTGCTCGGGCCGCAGCCAGTGCGGCTCACGCTTGGTCCCGCCGCGCGGCAGCGCCACCATCCGCGCGACGTTCACCGACAGCCGGCGGTCGCGGATGGAGTAGTCGAAGACCAGCCGAATCATCGACAGCGCCCGACGCCGCGTCGCCGTCGCCAGCCCGCGTGCCGTCAGCGCCGACATCACCCGCTCGACGTCGGCGGCCGAGATCCCGGAGATCGGGTACGCGCCGATCTCCGGGATCACGTACTTGTCCAGCAGGAACCGCGTGGTCTCCTGGCTGCGCACCGCCAGGTGACCACGCGAGGCCTGCCACTCCTCGGCCAGCGCCGCGAACGTCATCCGCCCGCGCGCCGGGTCGATCCACGAGCCGGCGTCCAGCTTCGCGAGCTGGTCCGCCTCCCAGCGCTTGGCATCGACCCGGCGCCCGAACGACCGCTGCGCGATGACCCGGCCCTCGAAGAACACCTTGGCGCGCCAGCTCACGTCGCCCGTCGGGTGGGCCCGCCTGGTGACGGACATCAGCGCCGCTTGACCGGCATCGTCGGTTCGCGCTCGACCCACGCCGCCGGGAGGAGGATCACCGTGCCGAGGCGTCGGTACGGGATCTGCTCGTGCTCGACCAGGTGGTACAGCGTCCGGGGCGGCACCCCGAGCACCCGCGCCGCGTCCTTCACGCGGTAGTACTGCCGAGCCGCAGTGGCGGGGACAGTGTGCTGTGCGGTGGTGGTCATGACCTTCTCCTTCTGTTGGGTTGGGTGTGGCGGTGGTCAGCGACCGAGCACCGGTCCATCGGCGGACGACGGTGGCGGCGCGGTCAAGAGCTGCGACGCGGGCTGTGGAGGCCAGGCGTTCCACGATTGCTGTGGATGCACGGGCGGCACGAGGGGCGCGGCGCGGCCCGGGTGGTAGGTGTCCCAGGTCTCGGTGGCGCTGGGCTCGGCGTGGCTGGTCGCGAGGATCTGCTCGAGCACCTCGCGGCCCGACGATGGCGCGTGGCCGGGCAGGCACTCGGGGTCGCCGTGGTCGAGGACGACGTAGGCGCGGTTGGTGTGGCGGCCGCGGCTCATCGCGACGTAGAGGTCCTCGCGGCCCATGCCCGGGGTGGTGATGGTGTGGGTCTCGTCGACGGTCATGCCCTGGGTGCGGGCGATGGTCGTGGCGTAGCCGAGCTCGACGTGCTCGGCGACGTAGTCAGCGGGCAGCCGGACGGTGGCCGAGTCGGCGTGGGTGGCGGGTCGGACGCGGAGGGACCCGTCGGGTAGGACGGCGGTCACGTCCCACAGGGCGCCGTTGCGCACGAACCCGTCGGCAGTGGTGAGGCGGCGCTGGTTGCGTCGGGTGACGATCCGATCGCCGACGCCGGCCGCCAGCCCGTCGTGCAGGCTCACCCCGGTGGGCCCGACGTCGCCGCTTGCGATGCGGTCGGCGCGGATGCGGGCGTTGAGCTCGCGGACGGTCCGGTTGTCGACCGCCTGGAGCACCGCGACCCGGCCGTGCTCATTCGCGGTGGTGACGGCGTCGATGGCGGCGTCGAGCACCGCGTCGTGCCCGCCAGCCGTGATGGCGCCGTGAGCCTGGTATGAGTCGAGCGCGGCCGGATGGGCGCGGCGCAGCTCGAGACTCGCCCGCGCCTCCCACGGGTTCGCGAACCGCCACAGGCTGGTGAGTTCGGCGGTCGGCCCGCGGCGGGCGAGCATCCCGAAAGCGCCGCCAGCGTCGACCGACCCGCGCTGCAGGTGGTCCGCGACCAGCAGCACCTTCGCCGTCGCCGCCCGTGCTTGCTCGACGATCGCCGCCAGGGTCCGGGTGTCGGCCAGGGAGGCCTCGTCGACGATGACGAGCTGCCCAGGGGAGAAGCGCCACTGGTCCTGCTCGGCCCGCAGTCGCCAGTGCTCCTCGTTGGCAGCGCGCTGCTCCCGGTAGTCGCGGCTGGCCTTGCGGGCGACGGCGTCGGCGTAGCGCAGGGCGCGTGCGGTGGCGCCGTCGCCGGTGGACTCGTGCAGCCACTTCGCGGTGGTCTCGCACGGCACCCCGAGCGACTCCGCCAGCGCTTGCGCCGCCGTGGCCGATGGCGCGAGCCCGACGACGGACCCGATGCCGTGCCGCCAGAACGAGGTCAGCGCGGCAAGGGTGGTGGTCTTGCCCGATCCGGCCGGGCCGACGAGCACGTCGAGCAGCCGCCCGGAGGTGATGACGGCCTCGGCGGCCACACGCTGGTCGGGGGCGAGGGCGCCGAGGTGGCGCTCGGTGCGCAGCGGGATGGCGCCGAGCATCTCTGCCGGCCGGTGCGGCGCGCCGGCGGTCTCCGCGGCGTCGATGAGCACCTTCTCCGCGCCGAGCAGCTCGGTCGAGGTGAACAGCGACTCCCCGACGCGCCGCGTCATCGGGTCACAGTTGTCGTCCAGGTGCACGCACGCCGCCGCTGCCTGGGTGGTGACCTCGTTGAGCAGCGCCCGCCGCTCGGTCGGGGACGCCATCCGCAGCAGCTTCGAGGCGCGGACGGAGGCGGCGCCGAGGTTCCACGTCGTCCACACCGACCGCCGCGTCGACACGTCATCGAGCACCTGGGCGACCATCGCCGCCCGCACCTCCGGCCCGACGTCGAGCGCGTGCAGCGCCCGCCCGTAGGCGCTGGCCAGCTCGGGCCAGGTCACGCGGCTCGAGCCCGGTCAGCACCCGGGCGCGGTTCGCCCAGTCCCCCAGCAGATCCGCGAGCGGCCGGACCGTCTTCGGCGGCCGCGTGGCACGGGTCAGGTGCTGGCGCGCACGCGTCGTCTCGACCCGGGTCGGTGCCCGGCCGTGCGTGGTCTCGAACTGGGCGAGCCACTCCTGCTCGGCGCAGTGGATCGCCTCGGCCCGTGTCGAGAAGTGCGCGAGGAGGTGCTCGCCGATCCCGTCGACCTCGAACGCCGGGTTCCGTCGCGGGCCGCGGTCGCGCATCGACCACTCGACAGGGAGCCGCCGCGCCAGCTCGTCGGCGAGCAGCGCGTCATAGAGCTCGGACACGGTGACGACCGCGGCGTGCACCGTCCGACCGTCAACGCTGCGCCAGGCGCCGTCGGGCCCCTGGACCTTGTTGGCGATGACAACGTGGGTGTGCAGGTTCGGGTCCCCGGCCCGGGTGTCCCAGTGGTCGAACGCCGCCGCGACCATCCCGCGGGTGCGGACCTGATGACGGCCACCGTCGCCGGTGCGCGTGCGGATGACGCGCTGCTCGACGAACTCCAGCGATGACGCCAGCGCCGCCCGGTGCGCGTCATAGACGATGACGCGCGTCGCGTCATCGGCCAGCGCCCACAGCACCGAGACCGACTTCGGTGCAGTGAACGTCAGGTCGAACCCGACGACGGCGTGACGCTTTCCGTCATCGAACCGGCTATAGGGCCGGCCGAGTGCGTCATCGGTCAGCGGGTCGACGACGTCGCGGAAGACCGCCGTCATCGCCGCCTCGGTGACGGCGTCGCCCGGGCGGAGCCGCCGGTTCGCGTCACCGAGCCCGGCGAGCCCTTCGCCGTACCAGCGGCCGGCCGGGTTGCCGGTCTGCTCGTAGTACGCGGTGAGCGACGTCCCGGCGTCGAGGCCGGCGTCGCCCGCGGCGACGTGCCGGGTCAGGTAGGCGTACCCGTCCCGAGCCGTCAGCTTGTGCATCGACATCACCGGCTCCACCTCCCCTCGCGACTCCGTCGCTACCTGCAGGTGTGCGGCACCGGGGGAGAAGATGCGCACCTGCCGCCGCGACGGCGTCTAGGTAGAGGTGTGCCAGCGGGCCTACCAACCTCGGGCTTTGGCTGCTGCGACGTGCAAGACGTCGGCGGGCACCGAGCGGACGCGGACTGGAACGATGGGGCGATGGGTCAGCAGGAAGTCACGTTGCGAGTCGCTGGCTGGCCGCCGGCGAAGAACGAAGCCAAGTCGCTCTTCGCGGTGGGCCACGTCCATTTCGCTCGGGTCACCGCTCTCCTCGAGGCAGCGCGCGGTGCAACGGAGGATGGCGCGGCGGACGTGCTGTTCGGAGCTCGGCCACTGGGGCTCGAGCTGACGGTCTCATCCCCGACCGAGCCGCGCGCCGACGCGACCAACTTCTTGGGCGGCGTCGGCGACGTCCTCGAGGTGAAGGATCGACGTGCAGCACTAGAACACTTGGGCGAGCTTCGCCACGTTGGCCTGTACGAGAACGACCGCCAGATCCAGGAGGTGCGCTATCGGTGGCGCCGGGGCCTCGAGGTCGCCTACGTCGTCCGGCTCTGGGAGCTCGACGACTGACTACGCGCCGTCCCGCACGTGAACGCGACGGCGTCGACTCTCCGCCCGCCTCCTCTGAGCCGGAGTCACTGCTTCGCCCTCCCCTCGACCGTCCCAGTCGCGATGACGGGCCGCGACTCCTCTTGCATCTCCGCGATGCTGCTTCTCCCGCGACGAGGCGGCCAGTATTGACGGGGCGATGAGCAAGCCTGTGCGCGCTTGGCTCTACCAATCCTCATGTCTGCACCGTCAGCGCAGAGGCCAGTGCACGCTCGATGGCCCCGATGGCAGCAAGCCAGTGCTCCGACCACTCGTTGACGTGCGGTGCAGCTTCCGCTCTCTTTACGAGGAAGTTCTCTACGGCACCCTTGGACTGGTCTCGGATGTGGAACTCCATCAAGGCGCCCGCAGCGTCAACGATCCATCGATCGAACCATGCCGGTTCGCGCTCGTGGGCCTGAACCAGATAGGAGTCAGGGAACAGCCCTTCGACCGAGCGTCCGCTACGCACCATTACATAGTCCCGATTCGGGACAAACTGGATTCCAGCGTTACCTAGCTTGCCGTTCACCGCGCGCACCGCTCGAGTGCCGGCCTCGTCTCCGTCGAAGACGGATACGACTGCGCGCTCAGGTGCGATGTACTCGTAGTTCGACATAAGGAATGCTTGCAGCCCTGCCGTTCCTCCGAACGCGCGCTTCGAAGCCCGAGCGATGTGTGGGAACGACTCTGCTCCTCCGAGGCGATCGAGCGCCCACTCGAAGAGTCGTACGTCGGACTCCCCTTCGAAGAATATGTTGCACTCGGTCAGTCCGAAGTAGTCGCTGAAGCGCACTCCTAAAGCGTCGCGCAGCGACCTCGTTGCCTCAGTCACGCTGGCGTACCCGCTTGTCTTCGTACGCCCATCGACCTCCTGGTCGCAGCCGAGGATCGCGAGGGGGTCGCTGGGGATTAATCCTAGTGCGTGTGTCGTCTTGAGGACCTGACCGAATGCCTCAAGCCTCTCGAGCAGCCGCCTCGCACTGTCGTACAGTTGCGGGTGCAGGTAGGATTCGGGCTCTTCAACGAGCCAAAGGGAGTCCTTGCCGGCGAGTCTCTCTCGCTCCGCGATCCAGGCGAAGCAGGCGAACATGGCCAGCGATTGGATGCCGCGGCCCTTGTCGAATATCGAAGTCACCTCAGGATCCGAGACGTGGAACTTGAAGTAGCTTAGGAATCCGCCGAGGAGTGGGTCGGGAACGCCGAACTCCACCGCGAGTCCCGGGAGGCCGTTCTCTTGAAGTGCCTCAGTTAGCTGGGCTGAGATGCGGCCGAGCGCCGCCTCCAGTGCGCGGACTTCGTCAGCCAACTCGGCGGCCACCGAGGCCTTCAATAGTGGCGAGATGACATCCGAGAAGATAGCCTCGCCGCTCTTTGCGCTTGGAACATAGTGCACTGAAAAGCCGCGATGCAACTCATCGACGAGCTGTCGGATTAGCCTTGAGTGCGCGCTCTGGTTCTCTCGCGGCAGCTTGCTCGTCGTATCTGAGCTGAGACGGTATGTGGGATTTCCTGCTGAGGAAAAGATGAGCTGGAGAACAATATCGTCGTGCCCTCGCACGCGCGCCGGCTCATACAGAGCTAGCAACCTGTCGTATGTGTCGAGAACTTGCTCGTCACGCGCATTACCGTTCGCGCGAAAGGTTCCGACTAGCGTCGTCTGAGCGCTGCTTTGGCCAAAAGTGAGGTCGGCCTCCCGACGGTAGCCGCCAGCGTTGTCGAAGCCCGTAAAGAAGAGTTCGACTGCACGCAATAGGTTCGTCTTGCCGGAGTTGTTGGGGCCTACAATAGTAAGTCCATTGGGCAGGTCGACCGTCTGCTCCGTGCCGATGCTTCTGTAGTTCCGTACGCGAAGACTTTGAAAGTGCATCGGGTCGGGGTCTCCTCGCTCGTCGCCGTATCGCTGCAGACGCTAGCCTGCCCTCCGCGGCCGCTGCCGGAGGCCACGCCGCCCGGCACCCCACGGTACCTGCCCGCATGGATCCCACAGATGGTGCCCGCTACGCGTGGATCCGCGCGCCGCCAACAACTCTGTCGCCGAAAGTGGGCTGGACGTCATTCGCCCGACTCGAGCGCCAGTACGGCCCGGCGGCCGTCCTTAAGGCTGGCTTCGAGGAACGCGTCGAGCGCTTCGGTCACGTCGCCGCAGGTCCCGAAGAGTCCACTCGTTGCCAGACTTGTGAATTGAGACGCTGTGAGTCGGCTTGATGCTACGGAGTCGGGGGTGAAGCTCTTCACGCCTGCCTTTGTGGCGATCTTCAGATGCTCCGTGGGCACGACATCGCCAGAGAGAAGGCGCGTGTCGAGTCCTTCAAAACCAGGCTTCCGGTAGCAGAACTTCACAAAGCATGCGGCCGCAGATAGGCGGTAGCCCTCGAGGACTTCACAGGTCGCGTTCGCATGCTTGCGACTGGCGGAGTCGACACGGTTCATCGCGCGGAGCTCTTTCCGGAACTGCCGGTTGACGGACGCGCGGGCCGAATCTCCGGATCCTTCATACATCTTGTACTGGACAAGCAGATAGCCGGGCGGGCGGTGTCGGTAATACACGAGATCGACGCCGGTGCTTGTTTCGATGTTGGTTCGGTTTGCATACACGATCGTCACCTGGCGGCCCTGCGCGGACCTATATCTCTTCACAGCCGCATGGAGCGGGGGCGTCTCGTCCCAATCTTGAAATGCGGACCAGTCGCTTATTATGACCGCGTCCTCAAGGGCGCGCGCGCCCTCGTCTAGGTCGCGCATGAACGGAGCTTGGCGGTCTTCGCTCAAGGCCCGGCGCACCTCAGATCCATCGAAACCAACAATCTGAAGCGCCATTCGAGTCGCGTCGGCCTGTTGGCGCACGATATCGCGCCCGTGGCTAGAAAGATCGAGTGCGAAGGCGTGCCGTTCGCGAACAAACGCGTACCAATCATCAAAGTTCTCGGCCTGGCGCGGAATCTCGTGTAGGAGCGCGTCCGACTGGGACGGGTTTAAGAGTTGGCCGCGACTAGGGTCAAGCTGTTCAAGCGCTTCAAACTCCCCGAACGGTAAACCAAGGCGAAGGATGTCCTCCACTCGATAACGCCACTCAAAAGTAGAGAGCCGCTGCCCGCGGGTTATAACCGCAAGGTCGAAGGCGCCCGTCGGAGGGTCGACGAGTATGCAGATGACAGGGCCGACCTTGAATTTCGGGACACGATCCCCGGTGTCGGCGAAGGTGAAGTCGTCGCCTTCCGTCTCGTCGAGGCGGGCGCTCTCGATGGGGCGGAGGGGAAGTATGGCGATCTGCTTGAAGGTCACGTCACCGTCCTCTTTCGATTGTGTGCCCGCTCCTCGGCGAGCCCGTGTCGGCGGCGGCGGGGGCGGGGACCCGCCTTCGATCATGGCGCACGGAGCCTCTTCGAGGCGAGCATCGAGGCGCCGGCCGGCGCTCAGTGAGGGGGATCCAGTCGCGCGCAGGCGATGGACGTTCCCGTGTGCGCCTGCGCTTAGGCCCCGCTGTCCGAGTGCAGGCGTGGTCAGCGTGTGGTCAGCAGGGTCCCGGAACCGGGTCACCCCGCGAGCTACCCGCGTGTAGTTCCGCAGGTCAGCGCGGACGTTGGCGCGACGAGCCGCGTGTTCTCGCTGCCGGCCTGGTCGATCTCGGCCACGGCGAGCTGGCGGGCGCCGACCGTCGGGTTCTCGATCTGCGACGACGAGGCCGACTCGGTGCGCAGCAGGATCGACGACATCGGGCCGAGCGTCGGGCTCTCGGCGCCGAACCTCGCGCTCGCGTACAGGTCGAACCGTGCGAGTGCCGCGGTCGCCTGGTCGACGTCCGCACCCAGGTCCGAGGGATGGTCACGGAGTGGTCGGCGATGCGTGCGGGCACGCTCGACTCGTACGACCCGGAGGCGCTCGACCGCAGCGCGCGCGAGTTCAGCCGTCGGTCCGTGCGAGCCAGTGGTGCGACTCGTATGCCGTCGCTGGAACGGCCGGCGCCGCAACTTCCGTTGCCATGCCCCAGCCTTACTAACAGTTTCGGGGGAAGTGTTAGGAGGAGGCGTGCCCATGTGCGGCTCATCGCAGATCCGGTGGGAGGAGTAGTCCGCCGGCGACGAGGAGCATGCGCAGGCGGTAGTTGTCGGGGTTGCGGTAGCCGCGGGCGATGCGTCGGTGCAGCTCGATGATCCCGTTGATCGCCTCGGTGCCGCCGTTGTTCGCACCGCCGGTCGTGAAGTAGCCCAGGTAGGTGTTCTTCCACTGGCGCAGGGTGCGGCCCAGGCGGGCGATCTCGGTGATCGGGCAGGACGCGAAGCTCGCCACGACGTGCTCGGCGATGGCCCTGCCGGCGGCGGGAGTTACGGCGGCGTAGGCGGAGCGGACCTGCTGGTAGCACTGCCAGGCCAGGAGCACCTCGTCGCCGGGGTCGCCGCGCTCGAGGCAGTCGAGAAGCCGGGCCCACTGCCGCTCGGTCAGCTCGCCCGCGGCGCGGTGCAGGATGTTGCGGATCCGGTAGAGCGGGTCGCCGGCGCGGCCGCGGTGCCCGAGGGTGGCTTGTTGGACGCGGCGGCGGATCTCGTCCATCGCCTGGGCGGCGAGCTTGACGACGTGGAACGCGTCCAGGACCGGGACCGCCTCGGACAACTCGTCGCGCAGCGCGTTGGCGTAGCCGCGGTAGGGGTCCAGGGTGGCGACCTTCACCCCGCTCCGGAACGCGGCCGTGCGGTCGGTCAGCCAGGTCGCGTACGCCTTGCCGGTGCGCCCCGGCACGAGGTCGAGCAGCCGGGCGTGGACGCGTCCGTCCTGGTCACGGGTCAGGTCGACCATCCCGGTGAACATCGCCGGCCCCTTGGTGGAGGTCTTGTGCGGGGTGTGGTGCCACACGTGCTCATCGACCCCGAGAGTCCCCACCCCGGCGAACCGGGATTCATCGGCGGCCAGGTCTTCCAGACGCGGCTTGACGACCCGCCACAGCGTCCACCACGCCACGCGCAGCTGACGGGCCAGACCGCCGATCGTGGCGTGCTCGGCGCGTAGCTGCCTGATCGCCCAGGAGATCACCCGCGTCGTGATCGACCCGCGCGCAGTGACCAGGGTCGGCACCTGCTCGCTGAACGTGCGCCGCGGGCAGCCCGCATCGGGGCACGCCCACCGGCGCTGGCGCCACACGATCTCGACGGGGACCGTCCCGGGCACGTCGTGAAGGACCCGGGTGCGTCGCCCCCGACTGGGGGCAACGACCCCGCAGTCCGGGCAGCCCATCAGCGTCCACGGCGTCTGGACCGTGACCCGCAGGCGCCCGTCGTCACGCTCGACGCCCACCACCTGCACGCCGTCCAGGCCGAGCAGCACCTCGCACCGCGGGCAGGGGTCAGATGCGGGCGCGCCAGCGGCGCACCCCGTAGCGTTGGGCATCGTCGAGGTCATCGTGGAACGGTTTGCTTGGTCGCTACCGATCCTGAGGACCTCGACCTACATCACCACGCAACCCGCCTCACCGGCGCGTCGCGACACCCCCACCGGATCTGCGAAGAGCCCCTTTTGCTGGGCGCGGCGGCAGACGATCACCGACCCCGCCCACAAGGCCGCCGCGCTGGCTCTGTCACGCGCGGCCGCGCACCGCCCGTCGGTGTCGGACCCCGACGAGGTTGTGCAGCGTGACCTGGGCGCCTTCGACGCCGCGTTCGGCCTGACCGAGGTTGTCTGTTGAGCGCCACCAAGGCCCCGAACCGGGACGTGACCAGCGAGCTCGGCGACATCCCACCCGCCGAGCAGGAGGGCCAACCACTTGCGATCACAATGCTGTGGCTCGCCTTGCCCTGGTGCCGGGCGACCGAGCTGGTGTGGATGTCGGGTGAAGGAGTCCCCACCGGGGTGGCGCCCACATGCCCACCCGGGGTACTGTCCCGGACATGGACACGCGCGAATCGCTTGGTCACGTGGGGTTCGCACCTATCGGCGAAGTGACGGCTGACGAACGGTCGCGGATCGCCTTCGGCAAGGCGGGCGTACGCCGAGATGACCGCTACGCCGTCGCAGTGAGTCGGGACGGAGAGATCCTCCTGACCCCGCTGGTGTCGGTGCCCAAGCGGGAGTTGCTCGTTTGGGAGAACGAGCTTATTCGGGCCGCCCTCGGGCGAGGGCTGGCACAGAGCGCCGCTAACGAGACCGAAGACCTCGGGGACTTCACGCAGTACGCGGACGGTGAAGACGAGGAGTCGGAGTAAGTGGGCCCTGCACCGCACGAGCTCAGGTTCACTGCTGAGGCAGCGGGGGTGCTCCGAGACCTCGAGGGCGACGCGCACCTGTCGAAGAAGTTAGCTAAGGTGCGCCGTGCGCTGGGCCGATTGCAGGTGGATCCGCGGTACCCATCGCTCCAGTCGCACAAGTACACGTCTATGAGAGGTGTGAACGGGGAGGACGTCTGGGACTCGTATGTCGAGAACAAGACGCCAGGCGCATGGCGCATCTTCTGGCACTATGGCCCCGGAGCGAACGAGATCACCGTCGTGTCGATCACGCCGCATCCCAAGTAGTTTGATTACCTGCTGTCGGCTGTCCTGGGGGCAATTGCATGGTGGGCGACCTGCCTCACGACGCTCAAGAACTGATCCTGGACGCCCTGGTTACGTACGCTGACGCGTGCACACGTCCGCACCTCACGCCGTCCTGTCCGTTCTACAAGCGAGGCGAGGACGGCCCGACCTGCGGTGAAGAGTGCCGGGGTATCGCGGAGGCGTTGGGAGTCACGTCGCGACCCGTCGGAGCCGCCGTGGTCGAGGGCGGACTTCTCATGACGGGCCGGCAGATCCCAACCACTGCAGCCGCCGGGATGGTCGACTTCGACGCCCAAGCGATCTACATCCAGGAGCGGTCGCTCGCCTATGGCGAGCAGTCCACGGCTTCCCTGCTCATCGGGCTAGCTGCGGCCTTGCGTGCAGAGGGGCGAGGTTCCAGGCAGCTGGACGAAGACAGGGTGCTGACGATCTGGCGCGAGCTAGAGGCGAGATCAGTGCCGGTCGAGCGCGTCGTTCGCGGTGCGATCCTGCCGCAGATGGCCGTTCAGATCGCAGCACACGCTGCGCTGTCGCATGTCGCCCGGTCCGGCGAGCTCCCGGCCACTGCAAGTGTCGCGCTCCGGCGAGAGTTGGCTGACATACCTGCCGGTTCCTGGTCCGCACTACTCGACGCTTTGGTCGATTCGTTCGGTTCCGGACCCGACGGGGCCTTGCACGCGTTCATCAACTCAAGCACTCCATATAGAGGCTTAGCGCCGGGCTTACCGCGGCGACCGCTTAGCGAGCGGGACGAGGCGGACGCAATCGACGTCCCTTTAGATGCGCACGTCGTGCTGGCACTGTCGCCCGGATTCCTGGGACGGGTCGAGGAGTGGCTGGCCCGCCTCCTCGAAGAGGACCTCCTCGCTGCGCTCGCCGCTACCCCCCCGCCCCCATCTGTCTTCTTTGCGTTGCAGCACGATCGAGTGGTTCGGGATGAGACCGGCCTCTGGATCTGGGAGCGGCTTGCCGTCACCGACTTCGCCGAGTGGAGCGACTCCTCCTTGCTGCTCGAGTGGCGCTATCTGCGGGGCGAGTACGCCGGTTCGTGTCCAGACCGAGTCTTTGCCGAGCGGGTCACGGCCCGCGAAGTCATCGCCGAGCGCGCGCTTGAGCGGATGTCCAGATCTCGGGGACAGCACATCGAGCCGCAAGACCTTCACCCGATGCACTTCGTCCGACAGGCGGTGGAGCATCTTAAGGGCGGTAGGTGTGAGGACGCTGCGTCGATCTTCCGAGGGCTCGTCGAGATCCGTCCCGCGGACGGGGACGCTTGGAACAACCTTGGCTTCTGCGAGCTCTACAGCAGACCCGCAAGCGGCTTTGCAGCCCTCGAACAGGCGAGCCTCTATGAGCTCGAGCAGCCCTTGATCAATGTGGCGAACCGATGCCTCGCGCTGCACCTCTTGGGCAGGGACGAGGAGGCTGTCGCCCTCGCCGAGGCGAGCGCCTATCTCCGGTCTGGGAGCCCCGCGTCGGCGTATCTGTGGCGGCATCGGTCCCGCTCCGAGCCGCTGGTCCTCGAGGAGGACGCGCATCCCGTCGAGTACCTCGACGGCCTCGTCGCGCATCTCACGGCGGGTGACTGCGAGTAGTCCTTCTCCACGAAAGCCGGGCTGCTCAGTACGCGCCGAGCGCCGAGAAGTACGCCTCAGTATCCGTCAGACGCACCGCGGAAACGGGCGCCGCCCTGCGGGGCATGACGCCCACGGGGCAAGATCGCGTGGACCAGCGCGCGCCGGGCGCGGCCGTTGCCGCCAGGGCGAGCTGGCGGGCGCCTACTGTTAGGTTCTCGATCTCCGAGGACGAGGCCGACTCGGTGCGCAGCAGGAGCGACGGCATCGGGCCGAGCGCCGGATTCTCGGCGCCCGAGCTTCGCGCTCGCGTACATGAAGACGTGCGAGTGTGCCGGTCGCCTCGTCGATGTCCGCCCCCAGGTCCGCGGGGATGGTCAGGGAGCGGTCGGCACTGCGTGCGGGAACGTTCGACCCGTATGGGCACGAAGCGATCGAGAGCTGGGTGCGCGCGTTCATGCCGTCGGTCTGCGCCAGCCAGTGGTGCGACTCGTGCGCCGTCGCTGGAACCGCGAGACGCAATCTCCGTAGCAATGCCGCACCCTTGCTAACAGTTCGCGCGAAAACGTCAGTGAGGGGTCCGCATACGCCCGGAACTCTTCGCCGCTCGAATCGGCCGTCGGTCGTCGGCCGTCGGTCGTGTCCGCGAGCGTGACACCGTCGTCGATTCTCGGGGTGGCGCCGAGGTCTTGCCCCGCTGCGCTCGTCCGGGGGCGCGCACCGGGGGCGCGTGCGACGAGGTGGGAGGCGGGTTCGACGGCAGTGCGCGACGCCGTTGCCGCGGATGCGGCAGCGGTCCATGGTTCTCGGGAGGACGTCTGGGATGGCGATCGTGAGGGTGCGCGGTGAGGGCGAACCTCCGAGCGGCCGGGTGGCACGAGCGCGCGCCACGGGCCTACTACTACGGGACGGCTGGCCTGGACGGCTCGTCTGCCCGAGCGGCGGCTCCTCGAGCACCGCCGAGATCCCATCCACCTGCCGGGTGCGTCCGTATCCGCGCCCGTGCGCGGCAGGCAGCCGCGGCCCTTGTTCCCCCGGCCCGGCCGACGCGCGGCGCACACCGCGATCGTGCTCGTCGTCGGGACGGGGCTGTGGTCCGTTAACGTGTTCGTCACGATCATGACCGTCGGTGCGGCGATGTTGTTCATGGTCTTCCAGCGGCCTCTCGGAGAGTTGCGGGAGTTCTGACGCGTCCGCTCGCGTGCAGTCGTCTCATCCCGAGCGGGCCTCGGCCACCTCGTTCAGTGCGTGGCCGTCGCGTACCGCCGGCCGAGGACGTCGACGTACTCCGCCAGCTCGGGCGGGTTCGTGACCGTGAAGTCGTAGCCGAGCATGCCGATGTAGACGGCGACGATCTCGACGCTGTCGCCGCCGGTGACGAGGACGCACTCGGTGTCGGAGACGGGTTCGACGACGCCGACGGTGGGGTTGATGCGGGCGAGGACCTGCTCGGCTGAGGCGTGGACGGTGATGCGGGTGTGGACGGCCCAGCCGGCGCGGGCGACCTCGCGGGCGACGAGGCCGGTGTAGTCCTCGCCGGGGAGCGGGGTGGGGGTGAAGCGGCGGCCGTTCGGGGTGCGGATGGTGATGCGGTCGAGGCGGTGCGGGGCCCAGGTGTCGGTGGCAGGGTCGCGCGCGACGACGTACCAGCGGCGTTGCCAGGTGACGAGCTTGTAGGGCTCGACGGTGCGGGGCTCGTCGTCCTCGAGGAGGCGCAGGGACTCGTGGTCGCGGATCGCGGCGGCGATGGTGGCGACGAGCGCGGGGTCGACCTCGGGGTCGGGGACGTTGCTGTCGGTGTTGAGCGGGCCGTGCTCGAAGGCGTCGCGGAGCGCGGCGACGCGGCGGCGCAGGTGGTGGGGGAGGACCTGCTCGAGCTTCGCGCGGGCGCGGGCTGTGGTGTCTTCGAGGCCGCGCAGGCCCGTGGCGGCGCCGAGGCCGACGACGATCCCCACGGCCTCGTCGTCGTCGAGAAGAAGGGGTGGCAGGGTCTTGCCGACGCCGAGCTGGTAGTAGCCGCCGGTGCCGCGCGCGGAGTCGACCGGGTAGCCGAGGGTGCGGAGGCGGTCGACGTCGTTGCGCAGGGTGCGGGTGGTGATGCCGAGGCGCTCGGCGAGCTCGTCGCCGGTCCAGCGGGCGCGTGACTGCAGGAGCGCGAGCAGTTGCAGGAGGCGGGCGGAGGCCTCGAGCATGCGGGTCCTCAGGTTCGTCGGAACTCCTCGAGAGTAGAGGAACGAACCGTGCCGGAACGGTTCATAGCGTGACAGTCATGACGACGACACAGCAGACCACCCTGACCGTCCGCCCGTTCCAGGTCTCGATCGACCAGGCCGTTCTCGACGACCTGCACGACCGGCTCGCCCGCACCCGGTTCGCCCCCGCCGCGCCCGGCGACTCCTGGGACTACGGCACGCCCGAGCAGTACCTGCGCGAGATGGTCGCGTACTGGCACGACGAGTTCGACTGGCGCGCGCAGGAGGAGCGCATGAACGCCTTCCCGCACTTCCGCACCGAGATCGACGGGCAGACGATCCACTTCATCCACGTGCGCTCGTCGGAGCCGGACGCCACGCCTCTCCTGCTCGGGCACACCTACCCGGGGTCGTTCGTCGACTTCCTCGACATGATCGGCCCGCTCACGGACCCCGTCGCGCACGGCGGCCGCGCGGAGGACGCGTTCGACGTGGTCATCCCGTCGATGGTCGGGTTCGGGTTCTCGACGCCCGTCGTCGACGGCGGGTGGACGACGGCGCGGCTCGCGCGGACCTGGGACACGCTCATGCGCGGGCTCGGGTACGAGTCGTACGGGACGCACGGCAGCGACGGCGGCGCGATGATCTCCCGCGAGCTCGCCGTGATGGACCCGCCCGGGTTCCTCGGCGCGCACGTGCTGCAACTGTTCTCGTTCCCGTCCGGCGACCCCGCCGAGTTCGAGCAGCTCACCCCGGCCGACCACGCCGCGCTGGAGTTCCTCGGCTGGTTCCAGCAGCGCGCCGGCTTCGCCGCCGCGAACTCGTCGCGACCCCAGACCGTCGCCGCCGGCCTGGCGGACTCGCCCGTCGCGCAGCTCGCGTGGAACGAGCTGTTCGAGAACTTCGGCAACGGGACGAGCCTGCTCACCCGCGACCAGGTGCTCACCCAGGTCTCGCTGTACTGGCTGACGAACACCTCGTCGACCGCCGTGCGGTTCTACTACGAGGAGGCGCGCGCGCAGGCCGAGCCGCAGGTCAGCCACGGTCGCACCGGGGTCTCGGTGTTCGCCGACGACTTCAAGACGATCCGGCCGTTCGCCGAGCGGGACAACACCCACACCGTCCAGTGGACCGAGCACGAGCGCGGCGGGCACTTCGCGGCCATGGAGGTGCCCGACGTCCTCGTCGACGACCTGCGCACGTTCTTCCGTGTCTGAGCCCTTCGCCCGAGGTGGTGGCGGTTCCGTGACCCGTGTGGAACCTCTATGAGCACCCCCGTCGGGACTTGTGGCGCACCCGCCGGGCACTCGGCGTCGCTAGGGCGTCTTCAGCAGGTGATCGACACGAGGTGGCAGCAGCGTGTCCTCGGGAAGAATTGCCCAGACGAGTACCGCTATCGCGGCTACAACCAGTACAACGGTGATGCCGACCCAGACCTGAGTGCGCGACAGATGCATTCTCTTCCCCCTAGCTCGTCTTGATGCTACCGCCAAAGTTGGCGGCAACAAATGAAATCGGCGGGTAGTAGTTTCGGCAATTCGTGGTGAGTGCTCCGCCTCCATTGCTTCCGCTGATGACACCAACGGCGTGCACCCCCCCAGAGACATTGAGGTAGAAGGCTCCGCCCGAGTCACCATCCTTGGTGCATGTGGACGAGTGTTCAGCGACCGAGATCTTCGTGAACCTCATCCCCCCGTACGATAGGGTCTGATTGACCAGCGAAACCCAATTAGGGTTGATTTCCCCGGACCCGTTGCCGGCGAAACCGCTTGCGCCAGAAGTACGAAGGTTCGAGCCGGTCCAACCCTGGGTGAGGTAAGTGCGACCGAGGACCTTCTTCTTTGTTGTGGTGTTGTAGGTGCCGGTGTAGAGCATCCCGGATGTTCGTGCGGACGACAGTCGGACGAGTGCGATGTCGCCAGCGAGGCCGGACTTTGTTCCCGTTGCGTCGCCCGACGACCATGTCACCGTGCCGATCTTCGTGATCGACTTATCGCTGTTGACTCGCGCAACGTTCCCGTATGTTCCGTTTGGATTCTTGTAGCAGTGTGCGGCTGTGACAAGATAATCGTTCCCTTGCTCTACCCATCCGAATGCGGCTGAGCATCCGTATCGAGCTGACGAGGTGCCGTACACGATCACCAAGCTTCCGCCCGAGAGCGGGGGAGCGTCGTAGTAGCGGGAGGTGGGGGCGGGCGATCCCTCCTCGTAGTACTCAACCGGAACTTCTGCTTTGAGCAGCGAGCGCCGGTACGTGTTGGGCGCGGAGATTTCCTCGGTGCCTGGAATGCTAACAATACGGGGGAGGGTGGCTGGTCTGATCTTGCTTGAACTCGATATCCCGACCAAGATCCGCGATCTTGAGTAGTCGGGACCGGCGATGACTGTTTCGTCGGAAAGGCTCTCCGTGTCAAGAACGGCCTGAGTGGCGCGATCCAGATCTGCCATCGAAAGGTCCGTGCGCCGGACGGTAATATCTCCCTTAGCGCCGAGTTGCGCGAGAAGCGCCAGGGTCTCGGTTGCGGCTGGATTCAACCACGGTGACACCGCGCGATGCCGAGGCTTGCGTGGAGCAATCGTGAGCGCGCGTTGAGTCGCAGGACACGGTCGACAGCGACTACGCCGGGAGCCGGTTCTGGCCGCCCCGCGCTGACGGTCCGGGCGATACCGTGGCCGCCGGGGTGATGTGCCTCGAGTGACGAGGGCGTGCCGGACGACGGGCAGCGCCGCATCGGTGTGAAGGGCGAGCGGCTCGACACGGTGCCCGAGGAGTGCCGGCGCCAGCAGATCGGCGAGTACTCAGAGCGTGTCACCGTGGAGGCTCCATCCGGAGTTAACGCGTTCCGTCCGCCCCGCGTGCTGACGAGCGACGTGGTCGAGGCCGAGTTCCCGCACGGCGCCCGGGCGTAAGAGACCGGCTGGCCATCGAGTCGAGGATCCACCTCCGGTCGGCGCGCCTGCTTCTCATAGCCCACCCGCCGTCCGGTTGCTCCTAGGACGTCCTTGACGTCCTGGAATGACCTACCTACGTTGGGCAGCCAACCCCGGACCGCACGCTCGTCGTCCGCAGAACGCTTCTTCACCGATGAAGAGCGCCGGGGCGCGCGGGGCCGCGGTCACGACGAGGTGGCCGTCCCGGGCGGTGCGAGCAAGCGGCCGGTCAGGCCCAGGGCCGCCGGCTCCGTAGGGGGACGAGAGGGAGTGACCATGACAGCGCATACCGCACGACGACGTGAGGGTGCTGGGACGGCGTCGGTCCGACGACGCCGCGTGGCGCGATGGATCGGCGCGGGGGCGGTGGTCGCGATCGCGACCGTCGGCCTCGCCGCACCCGGTCAGGCGACGCCGGGGCACGGCCCGGGGCCGGGTCACAGCCACGCGCCGGGACACCCGGGGCACGGGGACACGTTCCGCGTGACCATCCGGGTCGAGGGCCACGGGAAGGTCACCGGCGCGGGGAAGTACAAGGCGGGGGAGACGGTGGACCTGACCGCCACGCCGCACAAGAACGACGTGTGGGGCGGCTGGACGTCGAAGGAGCTCAACTGGATCGGCGCGCGCGTCGACGAGTTCACGATGCCCGCGCACGACGTGCTGCTGACGACGTCGTTCCGCCCGCGCATGGAGTCGCTGAAGAAGGCGTACCGCGACTACTTCGACGTCGGGAACATCTGGTCGCACCCCGGCACGTACGCCGAGGGGTCACCGAACTCCGAGACGATCGCGCGGCACTACAGCGTGATGACGGCCGAGAACGCGATGAAGCCCGACCAGCTGCTGCCGAACGACAACATCGACCCCGAGACCGGCGAGTTCACGTTCCGGTGGGACCAGGCGGACCAGTTCGTCGACGAGACGCTCGCGCGCGGCATGAAGGTCCACGGTCACGTGCTCGTCTGGCACGGGCAGTCCCCGGCGCGCATCAACTCCGGCACCACGGGCGGCACGCGTGCGCTCGCCAAGGCCAACATGGAGCGGTACATCAAGGAGGTGCTCACGCACTTCAAAGGCCGCACGGTCTCGTGGGACGTCGTGAACGAGGCGTTCGTCGACGGGCTCGACGAGTTCGACCCGGCCACGCAGGACTGGCGTGACTTCCTGCGCGGCGGCCCGAACGGCGGCTGGTCCAACTGGTACAACGCGTACCGCAACGGCGGCGACCTGGCCGAGGGCGAGAGCCCCGCGGACTTCCTGTACGACGCGTTCGTGTTCGCCCGCACGTACGACCCGGACACGCGGCTGGAGTACAACGACTTCAACGTCTTCCAGTCCGAGGGCAAGGCGCAGGCGATCATCGCCATGGCCACGGACCTCAACGCGCGTTACGCCGCCGAGCACCCCGAGGACCCGCGCCCGCTGGTCGAGGCGATCGGCATGCAGTCGCACAACTACATCAACCAGACCCCGGCGTTCGCGTGCTCGTCGAACACGCGCCTGCCGAAGCTCGTGAACGACGCGGCGCCCGAGTGGAAGCCGGGCGCGTGCTCCGACCACGCGTCCGTCGAGCGCTCGCTGCAGCTCATCACCGAGGCCGGCTTCGAGGCCAGCATCAGCGAGCTCGACCTACAGGTCTGGGAGGCGTGGAACGGCCAGCCCGAGGGCGACGACCGCTCCCAGTACCGCGACCTGAACGACCCGACGGTCGCGGACCGGATCTCGCGCGGTGAGTTCGACTACTGGGTCGGCAAGATCACCAACCGGGCCGAGCTCGAGAAGATCCAGGCGCAGCGGTTCGCGGAGTACTTCGCGGTCTACAAGAAGTACTCGCAGGACATCAACCGTGTGACGTTCTGGGGTCTGACCGACCAGCTGAGCTGGCGCTCGACGCACAACCCGCTGATCTTCAACAGCGACTTCTCCGAGAAGCTCGGCGCGGCCGCGACAGCGAACCCGGAGAAGTGGCTGGGCGTGCGCGGGCCGATCACCGACACCTCCCGGCTCTCGGCGGCGGTGTCCGAGGCCCAGGATCTCGACCTGCGGGCTTACACCCCCAAGAGCGCCAAGAAGGTCAAGGACGCACTGAAGCGGGCCGAGCACGTGCTGAAGAAGCCCCACCCGCAGCACGCGGTGAACGACGCGACCACGGCCCTCACCGCCGCGATCGCAAACCTCGAACGCCCCTGACGCACGTACGCGGGGCCCCGCAGCCCAGAGTCCCGGGCTGCGGGGCCCCGCGTCGTCTGGTTGCAGGGACGCGGTGGGGCGCTGGGCTACCGGATCGTCGTGGCGATCGGCTCGATCAGGAACAGGCATCCATGATTCGCCTCGAAACGGCCGACCTCCGCGACGATGTGGAGGTTGTCGCCGACCCCGACCATGCCTGTGGGGCTGTCGTTGGTCCAATGCAGGTCGCCCACCATGTTGACATCGCGGAACTGGAAGTTCGGGCCAGGCTGAGACGTCTCGTTGAAGTCGCCCGCGGCGACGAGGACGTCGTACCGCGTCTTCCAGTTTCCGTGCTTGTTCATGGCGACGATGCTGCCGTCGAACTCGATCGTCCTTCCGGCGTACGTCTCGGCGAAGTGAGCGACCGCGTCGCTGCACCCGTCGGTGCCTGCGAGCAGTGCCGCGAAGTCCGAGTTGGTCGCCGGGGTGAGGACGTCAGGCTCCGACGGTGTCGGCTCGGGCTCCGGTTCGCTCTCCGTCTCGGGCGTGGACTGCGAGGTCGGTTCGGCCGACACCGGCGGTTCCTCGGTCTCTGCGCACGTGCGGTCGACGGTGAGCCGTGGAGTGGCGGTCATCGCCTGTCCAGCGGCAGGAATCTGCTCGCACACCTGCCATTTCGACTCGACGACGACTCCGAACAGACCACCGCCCTCGACGTCGACGTCGTCCGTGAAGCCTGCGCTCTCGATCGCAGCAAGCGCCTTGTCGAGCTGCTGTCCCGTGACGTCCGGCATCTGGCCGGCATCCTTCTCGGCTCCGCAACCCGCGATACCGAGCATCAAGAAACCAACCGCCAGCAACTGACCCCGGTGCATTCTCTTCCTCGATTCATTGTGAGAGTCGGGTCTGCCCGAGTTTGGTTGACACCTGACCTGTGAGGATCTGGTCCTCGCTGGAAGGATGTCCCCGTGGCGAAGCCGTATCCCAAGGAGTTCCGTGATGACGTCGTGGCCGTGGCCCGCAAGGGGCAGGTGCCGCTGACGCAGATCGCGAAGGACTTCGGTATCTCCGAAGGGTCGTTGTCGAACTGGATGAAGCAGGCCGATGTCGAGGACGGTCGCCGGTCCGGGCCGACGCAGGCCGAGCGCGCCGAGTTGCGTGAGGCGCGCAGGCGGATCCGGGTGTTGGAGCAGGAGAACGAGGTCCTGCGTCGCGCGGCCGCCTACCTGGCGCAGGCGGGTCTGCCGGGAAAATAGTCTTCCCGCTCGTCCGTGAGATGGCCGCGGCCGGCGCCCGAGTGCGGGTGCCGGTCGCGGTGGCGTGCCGGGTCCTGGGCCTGTCGACCCAGGGGTACTACAAGTGGCTCAAGGACCCCGTGTCTCGGCGGGATTGGGACGACGCGCACGTCCTGGACGCGATCTACGAGATCCATGGCGACGACGCGACGCTCGGCTACCGGTTCATCACCGACGAACTGGCCGACGAGCACGCGATCAGCGTCGGGGAGAACCGGGTGCACCGGCTGTGCCGGCTCGCCGGCATCACCGCGAGCCACCACAAGAGACGGTCCAAGGCCGGATCGAGCGGTCCCGCGCCGCACGACGACCTGCTCGCCGTGGTCGACGAGCATGGCGTGGTCCGTCACGAGTTCGTCGCGGACGCCCCGGACAAGGTGTGGCTGTGGGACATCTCGGAACACCCCACCGCCGAGGGCAAGCTCTACATCTGCGCGATCAAGGACGTCTACTCGAACAAGATCGTCGGGTACTCCATCGACTCGCGCATGAAGTCGTCCCTGGCGCGGGCGGCGATGCGCAACGCGATCGCGCTGCGCTCACCGGCCGGCACGGTGTGTCATTCGGACCGAGGCGGCCAGTTCCGTGCGAAGGCGACCCAGCGGCTGCTGGCGAACAACGGCCTGGTCGGGTCGATGGGCCGCTCCTACGGCGCGGGCGACAACGCGAGCATGGAGAGCTTCTTCTCCCTGCTGCAGAAGAACGTCCTGAACACCCGCCGCTGGCACACCCGCGACGACCTGCGCCTGGCGATCGTGACCTGGATCGAGACCAAGTACAACCGCCGACGACGCCAACGCGCCCTCGGCAAGCTCACGCCCGTCGAGTTTGAGATGATCTACACGGCCGCAGACGCGGCCTGACTACCGCAAACCCCGAGTGTCAACCAGACCGGGGGCAGACCCGTCAGTTCCTGCATCGGTCTCTGGCCGCTCCTTGATAAGCCGCTTGCGGCTGCCAGCGCAGCCAAGTGATCTGCACGGCGGTCTTGCACTCGCACAGCCGTGCGGTCAACCGTTGCTCCATGTCGAAGATCCACGAGCTCGAGCGGATGGTTGACGCACTCCGGCGCCAGCGGAACGACTGCGAGCCGAAGTCGAACCAAAACCCCCGGTACCTGCGGTACTCGAACGCCGTCTCGGCACTTCTCTGGCTCATCGAAGACCTGCGCGCGGAGGAGACGGCGTAGGAACTGCCGACCAGTAGTGCCGGCGACGGAACGGGTGTCTGCCGACTACAGCGGGTCAAGCTTCCTGTGAGCGTCGTTCGGCGGATGGACCGTCACGCGGTGAAGTGCGCGAGGGCGGCGCGGATGGCCTCGGACCTGGTCAGGCCGTGCCGCGCTGCCGCCGCGTCCAGGCGGTCGAGCTCCTCGGCGGTGAGGCGCACGGCGACGACCTGCATCGGCTGTGCGCCGCGGCCCGGACGTCCTCGGGCGCGGCGCTTCAGCACCTCGACGTCGTAACCCTTCTCGGCTTCGTCGGCCAACTTCCGGACCCGCTCGTCGCTCGCCACCGACTCAACGTATGACGAAAATATGGGGCAGGGAGGGCGAGGTCTTGCGCCGCTCTGGCCTGCCGCTCACGATGGCGGGCGGGAGGGGCGATGGCGGAGACGTACGGGGTCGTCGTGGGTGCCGGGAGTCTGCGCTCGTCGTCGGACGGGGCGTGGCGGCTGCCGCACCGGTGGACGGCCGAGGGCGTCGTGGTCGAGGCGGCGTTCACGGGCGCGCACCTGCTGCACCTGGCCGCAGCGGGCTGCGTGCTCAACGACGTCTACCGTGAGGCGACGCGGCTCGGGACGGCGCTCGCGGGCGTGCGCGTCAGTGCGCAGGGCGGGTTCGACGACGAGTGGGAGTCCACGGGCGTCACGTACGTGGTCGAGGTGGACACGGATGCGTCGTCGGCCGAGGTCGCGCGGCTGCTGGCGGTCGTCGACGAGGTTGCCGAGATCCCGCGCGCCATCCGCGCGGGCGCGCCGGTGACGCGGACCGCGGAGCCCGGCAGCCAGGGGTAGCGCCACCGCGACCGGGCCAGATCGACCGGGTGAGATCGGGCTCGTCGTCGGCGGCCCGAGGGACCCGGCGGTACGATCATCCCGCCGGTGGGCGGAGCACGGCCCGGCCGTGCCGCAGATCGTCGCGGACTCGCCCCGGCACGGACACGACCACGGCGCCCGCGCACGCCCCACGCGGCGCCGACGCAGCTGCGCGATCGTGCGGCGGCGCTGACCGCAGCGCCGACGTCCCGCCCTCCCGGCGGCACGCGGTTGGCCGGCCGGGCCCTCGTCGGGCTCGGCGACGCGCGTCCCCACGTGGACGCTGAAGGAGGAGACGTGGCAGGAGCAGGCCGAGGTCGGTCGGGTCGCGGAGGCGGTCAGGCCGGCGGCCAGCGCGGTGGTCAGACCGGCGGTCAGGCCGGTGGCCAGCGACGCCGTCCGGCGCGTCCCGACGACGAGGGCCTCATCCCGGTGCTCGCCGGGATCGCGCGTGACGTCGACAACGCGGTCAAGCGCCCCCCGACGCGCCCGGCGGTCCGCACGAAGTTCCAGGTCGTCGCGCTCCTCGTGCGGGAGGAACGCGCCCGCGTGACGGCCGACGAGACGCTCGGCCAGGCGAAGCGCACGCATGAGCTCAAGCGCCTGGACGGTGTCGCGACGCAGCTCGCGAAGACCGCCGCGCGCGACACGTCGCTGCTGGAGCTGCTGCGCGAGGACGCGCGGGTCTCCGACGCGGCGCGTGAGTACCGGGCGTCGGTGCTGCGCGCCGGCGGCATCGAGCCGCCCGACGAGCCCGAGCCCGCGCCGCAGGCCCCGCCGACGCCCGCCGAGGAGAAGCGCGTCGTCCCGCAGTCGGTGATCTCGCGCCGCCTCGCCAACCCGTTCCTCGCCCCCGACTTCGAGGCGGCCGCCGAGCGCGCCGCGGCCCGCCCGCGCCGCCTCGCGGGCTGGGAGCTGCTCGAGCCGCTGTTCTGGTCGTTCGAGAAGGCCGCGACGGGCTCGCCCGCATGCATGGCGCTGCCCGAGCCGACGCCCGGCTTCGTGCCGCGCGGCAAGGAGCTCATGCGCCACCAGGCGCAGGTCGTCGCGGCCGCCGCACGCGGTCACCGCACGTTCCTGCTGGCCGACGAGCCGGGCCTCGGCAAGACCGCGCAGGCGCTGCTCGCGGCGCAGGCGGCCGACGCGTACCCGCTGCTCGTCGTCGTCCCGAACGTCGTCAAGACCAACTGGGCGCACGAGGTGAAGCTGTGGACCCCGCAGCGCCGCTCGACCGTGCTGCACGGCGACGGCGAGGACGTCGACGCGTTCGCCGACGTCGTGATCGTCAACTACGAGATCCTCGACCGGCACGTCGGGTGGCTCGGCGAGCTCGGGTTCCGCGGGATGGTCGTCGACGAGGCGCACTTCATCAAGAACAAGGGCTCGCAGCGCTCACGCAACGTGCTGGCGCTCTCCGAGCAGATCCGGCTGCGCACCGCGCGTCCGCTGCTCATGGCCCTCACCGGGACGCCGCTCATCAACGACATCGAGGACTTCCAGGCGATCTGGGAGTTCCTCGGGTGGATCGACGACGAGAAGCCGCTCGGTGCGCTCATGAACGCGCTGGAGGAGACCGGCCTGACCCCGGCGGACCGCGGCTTCTCCGCCGCCGCGCGCGCCGCGGTGATCGACATGGGCATCGTGCGCCGCCGCAAGATCGACGTCGTCGCGGACATCCCGGCCCGCCGCGTGGCGGACCTGCCCGTCGAGCTGGACGGTGCCGTCGGGCGCTCGATCCGCGCGTCGGAGGAGGCGCTCGCCCGCCGCCTCGTCAGCCGCTACCGCGCGGCGCTCGAGGCGCGCGGCGACACGTCGATCGGCGGGGCGGTCGACCACGACCTGGCGCGCCGCGTCGCGGCCGGCGAGCTCAAGGACTCGTCGTCCAAGAAGACCGGCGACAACGTGTTCACCATGGTCCGGCGCATCGGCCAGGCCAAGGCCGGGCTCGCCGCCGACTACGCCGCGCAGCTCGCGCGCAACGTCGGCAAGGTCGTGTTCTTCGCCAAGCACGTCGACGTCCTGGACGCCGCCGAGCAGACCTTCGCCGACCGCGGCATCCGGTCCGTGTCGATCCGCGGCGACCAGACGACGAAGGCGCGCGACAAGGCCATCGCGGCGTTCACCGACGAGCCCGACGTGCAGATCGCCGTGTGCTCGCTGCTCGCCGCGGGGGTCGGCATCAACCTGCAGGTCGCGTCCAACCTGGTGCTCGCCGAGCTGTCCTGGACCGACGCGGAGCAGACCCAGGCGATCGACCGCATCCACCGCATCGGCCAGTCCGAACCCGTCACCGCGTGGCGCATCATCGCGGCGCAGACCATCGACGCGAAGATCGCCGAGCTCATCGACGCGAAGTCCGGCCTCGCGGCCCGCGCGCTCGACGGCGCGGACCTCGACGACGCCGAGACCTCCACCGACGTGCAGCTCGAGGCCCTGGTCAGCCTGCTGACCGACGCCCTCGCGGCAGGTGTCGTCGCCTGAGCCCGTCCGGGTGACGCGGCCCGAGGACGACGCACGGAGCGTTGCTCGGTGCGCCATCCTGGAGCCCCCTCACCGACGTCAGGAGGCATACCCGTGGAACCCGCCGCCATCGCCGCATGGACCCTGCTGCAGGAGATCCCGATCCCGCCGGACGTCGTGGACCTCCTGATCGAGGGCGAGCAGGCCGTCGCGGCCTTCAAGACGTTCCGCGACAGCGCCGTGTTCACCACGCGACGCCTGATCGTGCGCGACGCGCAGGGTCTCACCGGCAAGAAGGTCGAGATCTACTCGCTGCCCTACAGCTCGATCAACATGTGGTCCTCGGAGAACGCGGGCAAGGTCTTCGACATCAACGCCGAGCTCGAGCTGTGGACGCGGGCCGGTCACATCAAGGTCAAGCTCGGCAAGGACATCGACATCCGCCGGCTCGACAAGCTCCTCGCCTGGGCGATCCTCAAGGGCTGAGGGGACAGCGGTCGCGCATGGCGTGCGACCGCAGGTGGACCCCCGAGCCGGGTGGTCCATTCCCCGGCACGACGACGAGCGGCGGGGGACCGGGTCATCCTCGAGCGTGCCGTTCACGCTCTCGCACCCTGCCGTCGTCCTGCCGCTCGCGCGCGGCCCGCTGGTGCCCGCCGCGCTCGTCGTCGGGCCATGGCGCCGGACGCGCCGTACTTCGTCAAGCTGCCGCGCTACGCGGGGGCCTGGTGCGAGCCGTTCGTCAACGCGACGACGACGCACCACTGGCCCGGTGCGCTGACGGTCGCCGTGCCGACGGCCGCGGTGCTGCTCGCGGTGTGGTGGGTGGTGCGTGCACCGCTCGTCGCGCTCGTGACGCGCGAGGGAGGAAGGGCCGGGTCCGACGAGCGCGCCGGGCTGGCCGAGCGCGCCGGGTGGACGCTGCTCTCTCTCGTGATCGGGGTCGCGACGCACGTGCTGTGGGACTCGTTCACGCACGGCGACGGGTTCCTGGTCGAGCGCGTCGACGCGCTGCGTGAGCCGGCGTTCGCGGGGATGGACGTGGCGCGCGTGCTGCAGCACGCGAGCACGGTCGTCGGGCTGCTCGTCGTCGCCGCGTGGGCCGTGCGGTGGGCCGCTCGGTGGCGGGAGCGCGGCGGTCGGCTCGAGGTGTCGAGCACGAGCGCGGCGGTGATCGCGGGCGTCGTCGTGCTCGGGCTGGTGGCCGCGGGGTCGCGCTCGCGGCGAGCATCACGGCGCGCGAGCCGGTCGAGTCGACGCTCGCGCGGCTCGTCACGACGTCCGGCGCCGTCGTCGTCGCGGCCGTGGTCCTGTACGCGGTGGTGTGGCGGGTCAGCCGCCGAACAGCCGACGCCAGCCGCGTCGGGGCGGGATGAGCCCCGGGGTCGCGCCGGGGTCAGGGGCGTCCGCGACCACCCGGTCGTGCGCGACGGGCGGCGTCGCCGAGGTGCGGGGCGCCCCACCGGCGAGCGCGGTGGCGATCCGGTCGAGGAAGTCGTCGACCTCGTCCATCGCGTACCCCTCGCGGAACCGCGTACGGCTGAACGTCGTCCCCGCGACCTGCTCCGCGCCGAGCTCCCCGGGCTCGCCCGCCTCCCGGGCGCGCAGCGTCGCGATCACCCGGTCGAGGAGGTCGTCGACCTCCGACTGGTCGTAGCCGTCGGTGAACTTCGTCGTGCTGAAGCGGACGTGCAGCACCGTCTCGGCGCTGATCGGCTCGCCGTAGCCGGGTTCGTCGGACGCGGTCATGGACCCGATCATGCCGTGCGCCTGCGGTGGGCGTGCGGTGGGTGCTCGACGTCCCGCGCGGTCCCGACGAACGCGCCCGACGACCGGTGTGAGCGGACCGACAGCGGATCTTCGCTGCTCATAGGGCACACTGGGGGTGGCCCCGGCGCGGCGGAAGGTTCTGCGCGGGCCCGCGTCCTGGGTGCTGTGGCTGCCTGGCGGGCGCCCCACTCGACGCCTGAAGGGCGACACTTTCCTTGACTTCTTTCTCCAGCCTCGGCGTGCCCGAGGTCCTCGCCGGTGCGCTCACGAAGGCCGGCATGACGTCCGCGTTCCCCATCCAGGAGGCGACGCTCCCGGACACGCTGCGCGGGCGTGACGTGCTCGGCCGCGGCCGCACCGGCTCCGGCAAGACCCTCGCGTTCTCCCTCCCGCTCGTCGCGCGCCTCGCGGGCCTCGTCCCGGGCACGACGATGGTGCGCCACGTCCCGAGCCGCCCCACGGGCCTGGTGCTCGCACCGACGCGTGAGCTCGCGACGCAGATCGCCGCGACGCTCGAGCCGCTCGCGAAGGCCGCGCGCCTGAGTGTCACGACGATCTTCGGGGGCGTCTCGCAGCGCCCGCAGGAGTCCGCGCTCAAGGGCGGCGTCGACATCGTCGTCGCGTGCCCCGGACGCCTGGAGGACCTCATGAAGCAGGGGGTCATCTCGCTCGCGGACGTGCAGATCACCGTGCTCGACGAGGCCGACCACATGGCCGACCTGGGCTTCCTGCCCGGCGTGAAGCGGATCATGGCGGCGACCGACAAGCGCGGTCAGCGCATGCTGTTCTCCGCGACGCTCGACAACGGCGTGGACAAGCTCGTCGCGGCGTTCCTCAAGGACCCGCTGCGCCACTCCGTCGACACCGACCGTTCGCCCGTCTCGCAGATGACGCACCACGTGCTCACCGTCGCCGACGCGGACGCGAAGAAGCACGTCGTCCAGCACCTCGCGTCCGGCACCGGCCGGCGCGTGCTGTTCACGCGCACCAAGCACGGCGCCAAGAAGCTCGCGAAGCAGCTCACCGCGTCGGGCGTCCCCGCGGTGGACCTGCACGGCAACCTCGGTCAGGGCGCGCGGGAGCGCAACCTCGAGGCGTTCTCGACCGGTGCCGTGAAGGTGCTCGTCGCGACCGACATCGCCGCGCGCGGCATCCATGTCGACGAGGTCGAGCTCGTCGTGCACGTGGACCCGCCGGCCGAGCACAAGGCGTACCTGCACCGCTCGGGCCGCACCGCGCGTGCGGGGTCCGCGGGGGACGTCGTGACGATCGTGCTGCCCGAGCAGGTCGGCGAGGTCCGTGCGATGACCCGCCAGGCCGGCATCACCGCGAAGCCGCAGCCCGTCGCGCCGGGCGCGTCTGTCCTCGAGCAGCTCGTCGGTGAGACCGCGCCGTTCGTGCAGCCCGCGCGTCCCGCGCAGCCGCAGCCCCAGCAGCGTCGCTCGGCCGGGTCCGGGGAAGCCGCGCGGCCGACCGGTCGCTCGCGTCGTCGTGGCGGCCGTGGCGGCGAGCAGGGCGCCACCGCTCGTCCGACGAGCGGTGGTCAGGGCGGTCGTCGGCAGCAGGCCGGGGCGGCCGCGGCGCCTGCGCGTCAGCCGCGCACCTACACCACCTCGACGCCGGGGTCGACGCCGGGTTCTGCCGCGCGCACGTCCGCGGCCGCGGGGACGACGAGCGGCGCCCGCCGTTCCGGTCCGCGCCGCGCGGCCCGCACCGCCGGCGCCCCGACCTCGCGCACCGACCGCTCCTGACCTCCGCGGGCCCGGTCCGTCAGCGGGTCGGGCCCGTGGAGTCGCGCACGACGAGGAGCGGATCGAGCTCGACGTGGTCGCCCGGCGCGCGCTCGTCGGCACGCAGGAGCAGCTGTGCGGCCGCGGCACCCACCTGAACCCGGGCTACCCGACGAGCCTGCCGTGGACGCTGGACGTCGCACGGGGGGTGGCGCGCGAGACCGTCCTGTACTGCCGCCGACGGCGCTCGGGTGCCGCGTGAACGGTTCGGTGGGCGGGTCCGGGCGGAACTGCGGCCTTTGGTCCCAGGCGCGGGCCGGGCGCGGGGCGATAGGCCTTGATCCGTCACAAGGAGGTGATGCCGGTGTTCTCCATCGGGGCGAAGCCGGGCAAGGGGAAGTTCCTGGATGCCTGTGGTCACACGGTCCAGCTCGAGGACGACGAAGCGCTCCCAGCGTGCCCGCAGTGCGCGCACGAGGTGAGGTGGTGGCGGCTCGTCTGAGCGCGACGAGGCGGGGCCGCGGTCAGCCGACCGCTGCCACCGCGGCCATCGCCTCGTCGAACAGCTTGTCCAGCGCCCGCGCGCCGTCCGAGCGGGCCCACGTCTCGCGCGCGGCGTCGAAGCAGCCGACCGCGGCGCCGACGACCGTCAGTGCGACGAAGGGGTCGAGCTGCGGCTCGCGGGCGAGGAGCGCCTCGGTCAGGTCCGCCCGCCAGTCGAACTGCCGCGCCATGTGCCGGCCGTGCAGCGCGGGTGTCTTGTAGATCACACGCATGACGGGCAGGGACTGCCCGGTCGCGGCCGTCTCGGCGATGTAGTCGTCGAACGCCCGGCGCAGCGCGGTCCACACGGGCTCGTCGGCCGGGCGCTCGGCGAACGCGAGCACGACCCGGCGCCGCCAGCGGTCCGAGACATGGTCGATGACGTCGTCCTTCGTCGCGAAGTACCGGAAGAACGTGCGCTCCGACATGCCGACCTTGGCGGCGATCTGACCGACCGGTGTCTCGTCGAAACCCTGGGTGAGGAAGAGGTCGATCGCTGCCTGGGACACCTCGTCCTGGATGGCGCGGCGCTTGCGCTCGCGGAGGGACACATCGGGGGCCATTGGCACACAGTAGGACACAAGGGGTGGACTTCTCGTCGAAACGTGTCAAACTTGTCATGCACTGACACGAACGTGTGACGACTGACCGAGTAGACGGCAGTTGTCACGAGGGAGAAGACATGACCGACACCCAGACCGCCCAGGAGCTCCTCACCCCCCAGGAGGTCGCGATGCTCTTCGGCGTCGACCCCAAGACCGTCACCCGCTGGGCGCGGGCCGGCCGCCTCAACGCCATCCGCACCCTCGGTGGCCACCGCCGGTACCTCGGCTCCGAGGTCCGCGCGCTCATCACGCCGAGCATCCCCACGCAGGCGTCCTCGCGCGACTGACACCCGCACCACCCGGCGTCGCCGCCCGCTCGACGACGACGCCACCCGCAGCCCCAGCGCCGGGGCGGTCAGGCCCCGGTCCGCACAGCTCCTGTCGCCCCGGAGCTCGCACCGATCCGGCACGCCCCTGCGCCGCCCAGCGCGCGCGGTGGGAACAAGAGACCCTGTCGAATCGTTCCTAGAGACGCCATGAAGAAGCGATACGAAGAGCTCGAGACCGACGACGGCACGACCGTCCGCTACCGCCGGCACGACAACGGCGGCGGACTCGTGGCGGTGGCCGCGACCGTCGATCCCACCACGTACGTCGCCGAGACCGCCTGGGTCGACCCGGGCGCGACGATCGGCGGCGGAGTTCACATCGGCGCCCACGTCTGGGTCGAGCCCGATGCGGTCGTCGGACCGCACTCGCAGCTCGGCACGCACGTGCACGTCGGGCGCGGCGCCGTCATCGGTTCGCGCACCCGCCTCGCGACGCGCGTCTCGGTCGGCGCCGGCGCGCATGTCGCGGACGGCACGCACGTCCCGGCGGAGGCGGTCGTCCCCGCACGCTCGCAGGTCACCCCCGCCACGAGCCACACGCTCGCAGCCTGAGGCGTCGAGGCGACCCGCACCTGTTCACGGCGTCCCTGCCGGGACCGGTGCGGGTCGCCCGCGCCTAGAGCTGGATCGTGCCGGTGAGGAGTGCGACGAGGCCTGCGACCGCGCCGAGCAGCGAGACGGCGAGCACGACGCGCTCGCGCGCCGAGAACCAGCGGCGGCCCTGCTCGCGGCGGGTGAGCACGAACAGCACCGACGCGGGCGCGTACACCACGAACACGACGAGCAGGTGGTCGACCCCCGCCGCGAACAGCAGCCACGCGGTGTAGAGGGTCGCGGCCGCGGCGACGACGAGCGCGCCGCGGTCCCGCCGCAGGAGCCGCACCCCGTACGCGGCGGCGAGCAGGTAGGGGATGAGCACCAGGGCGCCGGTGAGCTCGAGCGCGAAGTCGAACGCGTGCTCGGAGGCGAGAGTCAGCAGGAGCACGGCCTGCGAGAGGGCGGTGGACATCGCGAGGGCGGGCACCGGGGCGTCGTGCGCGTTGGTCCGGCCCAGGAACCGGGGCATGTCGCCGCCGCGTGCGGCGACGAACAGCACCTCGGCGGCCATGAGCGTCCAGGCGAGGTACGCGCCGAGCACGGAGACGACGAGGCCTGCGGAGACGAACGTGGTGCCCCACGGGCCGTACGCGGCCTCGAGCACGCCGCCCATCGACGGCTCCTCGAGCCCGGCGATGTCGTCGGCGGGCAGGATGCCGTAGGACACGATCGTGACGGACGCGAACAGCGCGAACACGGACCCGAAGCCCAGGAGGGTGGCGCGGCCGACGTCCCTGCGGCGGCGCGCGTGGCGGGAGAACGTGCTCGCGCCCTCGACGCCGAGGAACACGAAGACGGTGGCGAGCATGGTGCCGCGCACCTGGTCGAGCAGCGTGCCCGATCCGGGCGAACCACCCCAGTTGTCGGCGAAGACCGCGGGGTCGAACGCGACGACGGCCAGCACGACGAACACGACGATGGGCACGAGCTTGGCGACGGTGACGACGCGGTTGACCGCGGTGGCCTCGCGGATCCCGCGCCGCACGACCGCGAAGAACACCCACAGTCCCGCGCTGCCGACCGCGACGGCGAGCAGCGTGTCGCCCGAGCCGAGCGCGGGGAACACCGCGCCGAGCGTCGAGGTGATGAGGACCCAGTACGTGACGTTGCCGACGCATGCCGAGGCCCAGTACCCGAACGCGGAGAAGAACCCGAGGTACTCGCCGAACCCGGCCTGCGCGTACGCGTAGACCCCCGCGTCGAGGTCGGGGCGTCGCAGCGCGAGGGTCTGGAAGACGAGCGCGAGCATGAGCGTGCCGGCGCCGGCGACCCCCCATGCGACGAGTGCGCCCGCCGCGCCGGTCGACTCGGCGAACTGGCGGGGGAGGGAGAACACGCCGGCGCCGACCATCGAGCCGACGACGAGCATCGCCATCGTCGGGACGCCGAGGTGCGTGGTGCGCGGTGCGTCCGGCCCGGGTGCGGGCGTTGTCATGGGGTCCTGCCGGCGTGCCGCACGGCCTCCGACGATGGTTCGAGCGGCTCGGAGGCGCGCCGCGCACCCGACTCTGCCGCATCGTGGACACCTTCGCGTGACAGGGCACGCAGCCGTGTTGGGCGCCTGACCTGGACGGTCGCGGCGGACGGGTGGCGTGTGAGCCGCGTCACGCGCGAATAATCTGCAAAGTCATGGACTGGACGGTTGACCAACAGGGTGGGGGTGGAGCACACTGTTCCCCGACGGTGCGCATCGCCTGCCCCCTGCGCGGTGCGCACCGTTTCTACGTCCGAGAGGCGGCCGCGATCATCCGCGGCCGCCTCTCGCGTTTCCTGACGCGTCCTGCGCCACCCCGCGATCCGCAGGATCACGCCGATCCGCCGACCGGGCAGAACTCGGACGCCCTCGGCGCGTCACCTCCGGGCGCGTCGCGGCCGCGGTTACCGTCGCAGGGTGACCGTCCCCGCGCGCGCGCCAGGCTCGGGAGCCGGCTCGGACCTCGGGCCTGCCCCCGGCACGGCCGACCCCACGTCCACCACGCCCACCGCTCGCCCCGGTGCGGCGACGGGTGCCCAGCCCGCCGTCCCCGGCGAGGCCGCCGGTCCCGTCGCGCTCGTCGAGCCGCCGTCCGACGCCGAGCTCGTCGAGGGCGCGCTCGCCACGTGGCGCGGCGCGCTCGTCGAGGCCGCCGGTGGCTCCACGCTCGCGGACATCGACCTGCTCGGCGAGGCGGCGCTCGACCTGTCGGCGGCGCACCCGTCCGGCATGGCCCAGCTGTTCGCGGGCCGCGAGACGCGCCTGTCGAACCTCGTGCGCGAAGGGGCCGCGCTGTCCACCGCGCGCCGGCGGGCACGCGCCGTGGGCTCCCGCGCCGCCGCCTACGAGCAGCGCTACGGCATCGCGCCCACGTCGCTCGCGATCGGCGTCGCCACCTGGACCGAGCGCACCACCGCGGACGTCGCGCAGGACGACGTCGCCGCGCTCGCGACCGTGCTCGCCACCTCGACCCGGAGCGGCACCCCCGCGGACGACGAGCCGGCCGCCGCACCCCGGCGGCTGCGCGCGCCCGTGCTGCTGCGGCCCGTGGCGCTGCGCGCCCGCGGCACGGGGGAGAGCGACTACGAGCTCGCGCTCGAGCCGTCGCTCGAGGTCAACCCCGTCCTCGCCCGCGCGCTGCGCTCCCGCGGCGCGCTGCTCGACCCGGCGGCCGTCGCGCGCGGTGCGTTCACCGGCGGCGGGTTCGACCCGCGCGCCGCCCTCCAGCGCCTCGCGTCGCTCGGCGAGGCGGTCCTCGAGGACTTCGAGCTGAGCGAGCGCGTCGTCGTCGGCACGTTCGTCCACCCCGGCCAGGTGCTCGTCGACGACCTCGACACGCTCGCCGCCGGCGTCGCGCACCACGAGGTCCTCACGGCGCTCGCGGGCGTCGAGGCGGACCGTGAGCGCCTGCGCGCCCACCCGCTGCCCGCGCCCGCCGCGGGCGACCGCGACCCCGCGCACGAGCGCGGCGTCGGCGACCTGGACCCCGCGCAGCAGCACGTGCTCGACGTCGTCGCGACCGGTGCGCACCTGTTCGTCGACAGCCCCACGGGCGCCGACGACTCCGGCACCGTCGCCGCGATCGTCGCCGACGCCGCCGCCGCGGGGCGCACCGTCCTGTACGTGCCGGGGCACCGCCGTGCCGCCGTCGCGCTCACCGAGCGGCTCGCCGCGCACGGCCTGCACGACCTGCTGCTCGACATCGCCCCCGAGGCGAGCTGGCGCAGCGCCGCGGCCCGCCGGATGCTCGGCGCGATGACCGTGGAGCCGCCCGTCGTCGACCCGAGCGGCGTGCAGGCGCTGCGCTCGGACCTCGTCGGGCACCGTGAGGCGCTGCGCGGCTACGTCGCCGGCCTGCACACCCCGCGCGAGCCGTTCGGCGTGTCCGCGTACGACGCGCTGCAGCACCTCGCGCGGCTCACGTCCACCCGGCCCGCACCCCGCACGACCGTCCGGCTGGCACCCGAGGTCGCCCGCGCCCTCGACGGCGACCAGCGCACGCGGCTCGCCGCCGACCTGCGCCGCGCGGGCGAGCTCGGGGCGTTCTCCGTCCGGCCCGGCGACACCCCCTGGTACGGCGCCGACCTGCGCACGCACGCCGACGCGGACGTCGCGCGCCGTCGCCTCGAGCGTCTGCTGGAGGACGCGCTGCCTCGCCTCGCCCAGCGCTCCGCGCAGGTGGACGCCGAGACGGGCCTGCTGCCCGCCGAGACCGTCGACGCGTGGGGCGAGCAGCTGCGCATGCTCGACGGCGTGCGCGCCTCGCTCGACGTGTTCCTGCCGATCGTGTTCGAGCGCACCGCCGCCGACCTGGTCGCCGCCACCGCGACCAAGCAGTGGCGCGCCGAGCGCGAGCTCCCGATGGGCTACTGGCTGCGGCGACGCCTGCGCCGCCAGGCGAAGGACATGGTGCGCCCCGGCCGCCCCGTCGCGGACCTGCACTCCGCGCTCGTCGAGGTGCAGGCGCGCCGCGAGACGTGGCAGGCGCACTGCCCGAGCGGCGGCTGGCCGCGTCTGCCCGAGGGCCTCGAGACGCTCGAGGAGGAGTACCGCGCCGTGCGCGAGGACCTCGAGGCGCTCGACGAGGTGCTCGCACCCACCCCCGGCGGCGCCGGGCTGTGCGCGCTCCCGCTGCCCGCGCTCACCGAACGGCTCGAGCGGCTGCGCGGGGCGCAGGACGCGCTCGAGACCCTGCCCGACCGCACCGGCCTGCTGCACCGGCTGCGCGCGGCGGGCCTCGGCGCGCTCGTCGACGACCTCGCCGAGCGGCGCGTCGCCGCCGCCCAGGCACCGGCCGAGCTCGAGCTCGCGTGGTGGAGCACCGTGATCGAGCAGATCCTCGCCGAGGACCCGGCGCTCGCCGGGTACGACGGCGAGGCGCTCGGCGCCATGGCGCAGCGGTACGCCGAGCTGGACCGCGCGCACGTCGCGAGCCTCGCGCCCCCCGTGCGCACCGCCGTCGCCGCGCAGGTCGCGGCCGTCCTGCGTCGTCACCGCGAGCAGGCCGAGGAGCTCTTCGCCGAGCTCGTCGAGGAGCGCCTGACGTCGCTGCGCGACACGTTCGCGCGGTACCCCGACGTCGCGCGCCGCCTGCGCCCCGTGCTCGTCGCGAGCCCCATGCTCGTGCCGCAGGTGCTGCCCGCGTCCCGCACCGTCGACCTCGTCGTGCTCGGCGCCGCCGCGCACCTGCCCACCGAGGTCGCGCTCGCCGCGGTCGCCCGCGGCCGGCAGGTCGTCGTCGTCGGGGACGCCCGGTGCGCGTCCGGCAGCGCGGTGCGTGACCTCGCCGAGGTGCTGCCGCGCGCCACGCTGCGCGCCGACACGGTCGCGCGCGACCCCTACCTCACGACGTTCCTGTCCGAGCACGGGTACGGCGACGCGCTGGTCGCGACCCCGCTGCCCACGAGCCGCCCGCTCGTGCGGCTCGACGTCGTCGACGGCACGGGGATGCCCGGCCCCGGCGGCATCGTCGAGACCACCCCGGCCGAGGTCGCGCAGGCCGTCGACCTCGTGCTCGAGCACGCGCTGTCCCGCCCCGAGGAGTCGCTCGCGGTCGTCACCGTCACGCCCGCGCACGCCGAGGCCGTGCGCGAGGCCGTGCTCGACGAGGTGCGGACCAACCCCGCGCTCGCCGCGTTCTTCGACCCCGTGCGGCCTGAGCCGTTCGTCGTGACCGACCTCACCGGCGTCGCCGGGCTGCACCGCGACGCGGTGGTCCTCACGCTCGGGCTCGGCCGTACGCCGCACCGGCGCGTGCTGCACACCTTCGGCGTGCTGTCCGGGCCGGGCGGCGACGCCCTGCTGCTGGACGCGCTCGGCTCGACCCGTCACCGGCTGTCGGTGGTGTCCTGCTTCGGCGCCGACGACCTCGACCCCGAGCGGCTGCGCGGCGACGGCCCGCGCCTGCTGCGCGACCTGCTGGCCTTTGCCGCGGAGCGCGGCGCCGGCCGGACCGCACCCGCGTCGCACGCCGTGGACCCCGACCGCCTGCTCGTCGACCTCGCCGAGCGCCTGTGGCGGCACGGGCTCGTCGTCGAGCTCGACTACGGCGTCCCCGGCGGGCAGCGCATCCCCATGGTCGTCGGGCACCCGTCGTTGCCGGGGCGCATGCTCGTCGCGGTCCTCACCGACGACGACGCGTACGTGAGCGAGCCGTCCGTGCGCGTGCGCGAGCGCCTCACCGCCGACCGGCTCGAGCGCCTCGGCTGGACGGTCGTGCGCGTGTGGTCCGCCGCGGCGTTCCTCGACCCCGAGGCCGAGGTCGACCGGATCCGGCGCTACGTGCACCGCGCCGTGCCCGCACCCGTCGAGCCACGCACCGGTACGGCCGTCATCGGCCTGCCGCAGTCCTGGACCGACGACGAGCGCGCACCGGGCGAGGCTGCGGGGGCGGGTGCCGGGGCGGGTGCCGAGGCGGGTGTCGCGGTCGAGGTGGCCGAGGCGGGCACCCACGACGCGCCGGAGCGTGCGCAGGGGACCGACGACCATGAGGTCGCGTCGGCCGGCGCGTTCGCGCCCGCGCGGCCGACCGCCCCGAGCGCGGGCGACGCCGGCCCCGCCGACGACGCGCAGGACGGCCGGGCGAGCGGACGTGCGCTGCGCCGCAAGGGTCGCCAGCGCAAGGGCCGCGGCTCGGACGAGCGCGTCGGCACCGGGCCGACCGCCGCTGAGGCCTCGGGACCGACCGGACCCACCGGCACGGCCCCGACGCCCGAGGTGCCCGCCCCGCGCGAGGCCATGCAGGAGCCCGCGCGGCCCGCGGCGACGCCCACGGAGCCGCCCACCGTGACGGGGAGCATGGTGCTGCAGGGCGCGTCGCGCTCAGGCGTGGCGCCGGTCGCCATGGACGGGGTCGTCGTCGACGACACGCGGCACCGCCCGCTGTCGGTCGTGCGTCCCGAGCAGCCCGCGCTGCCGGTGCGCACGCTGCCGCGCCCCGACGTGCGCCGCGGTCTGCCGATCGCCGCCTACAGCGACGACCAGCTCGACGACCTGGTCGGCTGGCTGCAGTCCGACGGCGTGCAGCGCTCGCGTGACGAGCTCGCGGAGGCGCTGCGCGACGAGCTGGGCGTCACCCGCCGGTCGTACCGGATCGACACCGCCGTGCGCGGGGCGATCGAGCGCGCGCTGTCCTGAGCGCCCGGTGCGGTCGGCGCACGGGTCACCCGGCTCGGACCGGTTCCGCCGCGGTGCGATGATCGGGCGATGAGCAGCCAGGACCCGCGCCCGCGACGGCCGCGCCGCGCGGTGCGCCCGCCCGGGACGGTCGGCACGGACGAGTCGGTGCTGCGCTCGACGCTGCCCGCGGCCCCCGCGGCGACGACCGCACCCGCGGTGTCGCCCGCGGCGTCCCCCGGCGCGGGACCGCGGTCGGGCGGCGCGGGAGACCGGTCCGGCGATGCGCTGCTCGCGCTGCGCAGCGCGGACGACTCCGACGTCGGGTGGGGCGAGGGAACGGACGCGAACGACGAGCGCCTGCGCCGCGACAAGCCGCCGCACTGGTGACCTGACCGCGCGCGGGCGTCCGGTCCGTCGCGACCCGACCCCAGCCCCGCGCGGACGTGCACCCGTCCACAGGTGACCGAACCGGGGGCCCCGCGTGGCGCGTTGCGCTCTAGCGTGCGGGCGTGCCGTCGACCAGGTTCCCCGTCCCGCCGCTCGAGCGGCGACGCCGCCCCGTGCGGGTTGCGTGGCGCGCGGTGCTGTGGCGGTGGCGGTTCGTCGTCGCGGCGCTCGGGGTGGGCCTCGCGGCGTCGTCGGCGCTGCAGGTGCTGAGGCCGCCCGCGCCCGAAGTCCGGGCGGTCGTGGTCGCGGCGCGTGACCTGCCCGCGGGCACGACGCTCGGCTCGGGCGACCTGCGTGTCGCCCGGCTCCCGGCGGCCCTCGCGCTGCACGCCACGCGCACGAGCCCGGCCGGTCTGCTCGGCCGCGCGACGGCCGTGCCGGTCCCCGCGGGCCTGCCCGTGGTGCCCGACCTCCTGACCTCGGGCGAGCTCGTCGGTCCGCCGGGCACGGTGGTCGCGGCCGTGCGGCTCGCGGACCCCGCGGTCGCGGCGCTGCTGACACCCGGCACGCGGGTCGACGTGCTCGCGGCGGCGGCCGAGACCGGCACGCAGGGTGTCGTCGTCGCGCGGCGCGCGCTCGTCCTGCCGGTCGCCCCGGGCGGCGACGAGGGGGGCTGGGCGGTCGGCGGCGAGGCGCAGACGCCGCCCGTGCTGCTCGCCGTGACGCCCGAGGAGGCCGCGGCGCTGGCGGGAGCCGCGGTGACGGCCTTGCTCAGCGCCGTCGTCGTGCCATGATCGAACGTCCGGCCTGGTTGTCCCGTGCTCATCGGAGGTACTCGTGTCGCAGTCCACATTCGGTTCGACGGCGGGATCCGCCGCGAACGCCCTCGGCTCCGGCGCCAAGGGCCTGGGGAAGGTCTTCGAGGGGTTCAAGGACTTCATCTCGCGTGGCAACGCCGTCGACCTCGCGGTCGGCGTCGTCATCGGTGCGGCGTTCGGCGCGTTCGTCCAGTCGATCGTCGACGGGTTCATCAACCCGCTCATCGGGTGGATCTTCGGACAGCCGAACCTCGACAAGGTGCTGGCGTTCGGCCCGGATGGCAAGGACCCGATCAGCTTCGGCCACATCCTCAGCGCCGCCATCACGTTCCTCATCACGGCTGCGGCCGTGTACTTCGTGGTCGTGCTGCCCCTCAACAAGCTCGCCGCGCGGCGCAAGCGCGGTGAGGAGGCCGAGCCGGCCGCGCCGGCCGAGGACATCCTGCTGCTGCAGGAGATCCGCGACCTGCTCGCGCAGCGCCCCACGCCCGCGCTGCAGTCCGACCTCACCACCCCGCCGACGATCCGCCCCGAGGACGGCCCGACGCCGCCCGCGCCGACCGTCTGACGCTCCGCGTGACGAGGGCGCCCGACATCTCGGCCGGGCGCCCTCGTCGCGCGCTGGGCACCCGGCACCGCGCCCACCGGCGGTCCGGGAATCGACGGGTTGCGCGGGTCGTTACCATTGGCACTCGGAACGTGTGAGTGCCAGGCCGCGCCACCCCGGCGCCCGGGCTCGCAGCATCAAGGACGGACCTCAGGGAGAACCGGTGCCCACCTACTCGTACGCGTGCACGGCGTGCGGCCACGCCTTCGACATCCACCAGTCGTTCTCGGACGCCTCGCTCACTGTCTGCCCGGAGTGCGAGGGCAGGCTGCGCAAGGTCTTCTCGTCGGTCGGCGTCGTGTTCAAGGGCTCGGGCTTCTACCGCAACGACGCGCGCTCGGGCACGAAGTCGTCGTCGGTCCCCGCGGTCTCGTCCGACAAGGGCACGTCCGGCGCCTCCTCGACGCCCGCGTCGTCGGACTCGTCGTCGTCCTCCACGGCCTCGTCGCCCGCGCCCTCGGCCGCCCCGGCCGCTGCGCCGGCCGCCTCCTGACGGCAGCCGCGCCGGGCCCGCACTACCCTCGCAGACGTGCTCCGTAGCCGTGCCGCCCGTCTGACCGTCCTGTCGGTCGCCATCGTCCTCGTCGTCGCGCTGGTGGCGACGGTCGTCGCCGCATTCGTCGTCGTGCGCCGGCCGCTGCCCCAGGTGAGCGGCACCCTCGAGGTCGCGGGCCTGCACGACGAGGTGACAGTGACACGCGACGCACGCGGCGTCCCGACCATCACCGCGCAGGACCCGCACGACCTGTTCCTCGCGCAGGGCTACGTCGCGGCGCAGGACCGGTTCTTCGAGATGGACTACCGCCGCCACGTCGTCGCGGGGCGGCTCTCGGAGCTCGTCGGGCAGAACCAGGACGCGCTCGACGCGGACAAGGTGATCCGCACGTTCGGCTGGCGCCGGGTCGCGGAGGCCGAGCTCGCGATCATCGACCCGTCGACCCGCGACGCGCTCGAGGCGTACGCCGCCGGCGTCAACGCCTACCTGGACGGCAAGGCGCCCTCGCAGATCGCCGTCGAGTACACCGTGCTCGGGCTGCAGGTCCACGTCGAGGCGCCCGAGCCGTGGGAGGCCGTGGACTCGCTCGCGTGGCTCAAGGCGATGGCGTGGGACCTGCGCGGCAACTACGACGCCGAGCTGTCGCGGGCACGCGTGTACGCGTCCGTGCGGGACGTCGCGAAGGTCGACGAGCTGTTCCCGGCCTACCCGTACGACCTCAACGCCCCGATCGTCGCGGCCGAGGACCTCACGAGCGCGACGCCGGCGAGCGCGGCCGGCGAGCTCGACCTGGACGACTCGGGCCTGCAGGCGGCGATCGACAGCGCGAACAAGGCGCTCGACGCCGTCCCGCACCTCGTCGGTGAGGGGGAGGGTGTCGGGTCGAACTCGTGGGTGGTCTCGGGCGAGCACACCGCGAGCGGCGCGCCGATCCTCGCGAACGACCCGCACCTGGGCATCTCCGCGCCGGGGATCTGGATGCAGGTGGGTCTGCGCTGCGCGCAGGTCGACGAGGCGTGCCCGTACGACGTGTCGGGCTTCGGCTTCGCGGGCTTCCCGGGCGTGGTGATCGGCCACAACGCGGACCTCGCGTGGGGTCTGACGAACCTGGGCGCGGACGTGACGGACTTCTTCGTCGAGCGGGTCGAGGGGAACGCGACCGTGCGCGGCGACGGCACGGCGCGGATCCGAGCCCGTACGGAGGTCATCAAGGTCAACGGCGGTGACGACGTGACCATCGTCGTGCGCCAGTCGGTGCACGGGCCGATCGTCTCGGACGTGCTGGACGTCGACCAGGTCGGTGACGCGCCCATGCCGGACGGCACGTCGGACCGCGGGTACGAGGTGGCGCTCGCGTGGACGGCGCTCGCGCCGGGGCACACGGCCGACGCGGTGCTCGCGACGGCGACCGCGAAGGATGCGAGCGACATCGCGCGCGTGGGCCGGCTGCTCGACGTGCCGTCGCAGAACATCGTGTTCGCGACGACCGACGGGCACATCGGGTACCAGGCGCCGGGTCGGATCCCGGTGCGGCAGACGGTCAGGGGAGCGGTGCCGTCCGACGGCACGTGGCCGCGCCCCGGCTGGGACCCCGCCTACGACTGGCAGGGCTACGTCGACCCGGAGGAGATGCCGCGCGCGCTCGACCCGGCCGAGGGCTTCGTCGTCGCGGCGAACCAGGCGGTCACGCCCCAGGGCGTCGGGCCGTTCCTCACCGACGACTGGGACTACGGCTACCGGGCCCAGCGCATCCGCACGGTGCTGTCGACCGCGATCGCGCGCGGCGACAGGATCGACGTCGCCGACGTGAACACGCTCCAGAACGACCAGCGCAGCCCGTACGCGGACGTGCTCGTGCCGTGGCTGCTGCGCATCGACATCGACGACGCGTTCGCGGACGACGGTCAGCAGCTGCTGCGCACGTGGGACCACGTGGCGAGCGCCGACTCCGCGGCCGCGGCGTACTTCGCGGCGGTCTGGAAGACGCTGCTCGAGCTCACGTTCGCCGACGACCTGCCCGACGGCGAGCTGCCGAACGGCGGCTCGCGCTGGCTCGAGGTGGTCCGCGGGCTGCTCGACGAGCCCGACTCGCCCTGGTGGGACGACCGCACGACCCCGGGCCTGCTCGAGGGCCGCGACGAGGTGCTCTACCAGGCGATGGTCACGGCCCGCCTGACGCTCACGCAGCAGCTCGGGCGGGACGCCGACGAGTGGCGCTGGGGCCGGCTGCACACGGCCGCACCCGAGCACCCGGTCCTGGGCGGCTCGTCGGTCCCGGGCCTGGTGCGCTCGTTCGTGAACCCCGACCCGGTCGAGGTGGGCGGCGGCTCGTCGATCGTCGACGCGACCGCGTGGGACGCGTCGCAGGGGTACGGGGTGACCGCGGCGCCCTCGATGCGGATGGTCGTCGACCTGGGCGACCTGGACTCCTCGACCTGGGTGACCCTGACCGGGACGTCGGGGCACCCGGCGAGCCCGCACTACGCCGACCAGCTGGGCGCGTGGGCGCAGGGGACGACGTTCCCGTGGCCGTTCTCGACCGCCGCGACGCAGGCGGACGCGGTCGACCGGCTGACGTTGCGCCCCTGACGCCGGGTCGGGACCGCGACTCGTCGGGGCCACGGCCGGTCATGAGCACGGCCGGTGGGGACCGCGGCCGGGTCAGGAGCGCAGCGGGGCCCAGCCCTCGGGCGTCGCGTACGCGTCGACGCGCCGGTCGTGCGGCTCGCGGGGCAGCGGGTCGACGCTCGCGTCCCGCACCTCGTCGGGGAACACGAGCGCGACGACGAGCGCGTCGGGCCGGGCGTGCTCGAGCGCCCGGTCGTACCAGCCGCCGCCCTGACCGAGGCGGCTGCCGGCGGTGTCGACCGCGAGCGCGGGGGCGACGATCACGTCGGCGTCGGCGAGCGCCTGCGGCCCGAGCGTCGGGCCACCGGGCTCGGGCGGCCGGCCGGGTGCGCGCTCGCGCAGGTCCTCGCCACCGCGGTACTCGGCCCAGTCGCGCTGCAGCCCCGAGCCGAGCACGGGCAGCAGGATGCGCACCCCGCGTGCCGCGAGCCGCTCGAGCAGCACCCCGGTCGCCGGCTCGGTCGGACGCGCGGCGTAGACCGAGACGCAGCGCGCGTCGCGCACCGCGGGGATGGCCGCGACGACGTCCGCGATCGCCGTGGCGGCCTCGTCGCGCAGCCGGGCCGAGCGGTGGGAGCGCGCCTTGCGGACCGCCGAGCGGAGGAGCTCCTTCGCCTCCTCGGGCTCGGGAGGGGACGTGCGGAGCGACGGTTCGGCGGCGCTGCTCATGCGCCCAGTGTCGCAAACGTTCCGCGGGCGGTCGTACCCGGGCCCGGGCCGTGTCCCACGCCTCGGACACACCCTCGGGGTCACCCGCGCGGGTGAACAGATGACGACCTGCGGAATCGGCCATGGCGCCCGGATGACGACGTATCGACATGACCCACGCCACACCGGCGTCCCCTGGGCGAGGCCGGACGCGCGCGGCTAGCGTTCCGGCATGACGATCCACAAGGCAGTCATCCCCGCCGCGGGACTGGGTACCCGGTTCCTGCCCGCCACGAAGTCGACGCCCAAGGAGATGCTCCCGGTCGTCGACAAGCCCGCCATCCAGTACGTCGTCGAGGAGGCCGTCGCGGCCGGTCTCGACGACGTCCTGCTCATCACGGGGCGCTCCAAGCGCACGCTCGCCGACCACTTCGACGCGGTGCCCGAGCTCGAGGCCGTGCTGGAGGCGAAGGGGGACGCCGAGCGTCTCGCCAAGGTTCGCGAGTCCACCGAGCTCGCCAACGTGCACTTCGTGCGGCAGGGCCAGCCCAAGGGTCTCGGCCACGCCGTGCTGCAGGCCAAGCGCCACGTGGGCGACGAGCCGTTCGCGGTCCTGCTGGGCGACGACCTGATCGACGAGCGCGACGACCTGCTCGCGCCGATGCTCGCGCTCCAGGAGCGCCTGGGCGGGTCCGTCATCGCGCTGCTCGAGGTCCCGCGCGAGCAGATCTCGTCGTACGGCTGCGCCGCGGTCGAGGCTCTGGACGGCGAGGACGCGGACACCGTGCGCATCACGGGCCTCGTCGAGAAGCCCCCGGTCGACGAGGCGCCGTCGAACCTCGCGATCATCGGCCGCTACGTGCTGCACCCCGCGGTGTTCGAGGTGCTCGAGAACACCGCACCGGGCCGCGGGGGCGAGATCCAGCTGACCGACGCGCTCGCGACGCTCATGGACCTGCCGGCCGAGCAGGGCGGCGGCGTCACCGGCGTCGTGTTCCGCGGCCGCCGCTACGACACGGGTGACCGGCTGGACTACCTCAAGGCCGTCGTCCGGATCGCGGTGGATCGCCCCGACCTGGGCCCCGACTTCAAGGAGTGGCTCGAGAAGTACGTGGCCGGCACCACCGCCTGACGCGCGGTGCCGGGCCGGATGCGCGGCACAATGCCGCCATGAGATCGGTCCAGGACCACCTGGCGGCCGTGCTCGCTGCCGTCGGGCCGGTCGCCCCGCTCGACGTGGCGCTGCACGACGCGGTGGGATGCATCCTCGCGCGTGACCTCGTCGCGACCCGGGACGTGCCCGCGACCGCGGTGGCCGCGCGTGACGGCTACGCGGTCGCGGCGCACGAGACCGCGGCGGCGGGGCTCGACACGCCGCTGACGCTGCCCGTCGCGCACGACGTGCTGCCCGGTGCGCCCGCGGGCGTGCGGCTCGCGCCCGGTCAGGCGGTGCGCATCGCCTCGGGTGGCGCGCTCCCGCTCGGTGCGGACGCGGTCGTCCCGCTCGAGGAGACCGACCGCGGTGCGGTGCGGTTCGCGCTGCAGCGCCCGGCGGTCGGGGGCCAGCACGTGCGGCCCGTGGGCGCCGACGTGCGCACCGGTGAGGTGGTGCTCGCCGCGGGCACGCGCCTGGGGGCGCGCCAGCTCGCGCTCGCGGCCACGCTCGGCCACGGGCGGCTGCACGTGCACCCGACGCCGCGCGTCGTGCTGCTGTCGGTGGGCGACGAACTCGTCGAGCCCGGTACGTCGCGCCAGCGCGAGGGTGCGGTGTTCGAGACCGACGGGCACGCGCTCGAGGCGGCGGTCCGCGATGCGGGGGCGACGCCCGTGCGCGTCGGGATCCTGCCCGACGACCGCGGCACCCTGCGCGAGGCGCTCGACGACCAGCTGGTGCGCGCGGACCTCGTCGTGATCACGGGCGGTCTGTCCGAGCTCGTCGGCGACACCGTGAAGGACGTGCTCGCGACCCTCGGGACCGTGCGGCTCGACCACGTCGCGATGACCCCCGGCCTGCGGCACGGCTTCGGGACGGTCGGCAGCGACCTGGGGGCCGACCGGACGGTGCCGATCTTCGCGCTGCAGGGCGACCCCGTGGCCGCGCAGGTGTCGTTCGAGGTGTTCGTGCGGCCCGCGCTGCGCGCGATGGGCGGCCACGCCGAGCTGTACCGGCCGAGCGTCACCGCCCGCGCGACGCACGGCTGGACGTCGCCCGCGGGGCTGCGGCAGTTCGTGCCCGCGACCGTGCTCGGCTCGCCGGAGGAGGGCTACCGCGCGACGCCACTTGGAGACCCGACGGCGCCCACGGTCAGCGCGCTCGCGCACGCCAACGCGCTCGCGGTCGTCGGCGAGCACGACACGGGCGTGCAGCCCGGGCAGGTCGTGCACTGCCTGGTCCTGGAGGGCTGATGGCGCGCGGCTGGCCCGCCGTCCTCGAGGACGGTCCGGTGCGTCTGCGGCCCCTGCGCCGCCGGGACGCGACCGCGTGGCTCGCGCTGCGCGCCCGCAACGTCGCGTGGCTCGAACCCTGGGACGCGACGTCACCGGTGCCCGTGGAGGGGCCGCGGCCCACGTTCGCGCAGTTCGTGCGCACGCTGTCCGCGCAGGCCCGCGCGGGGGTGAGCCTGCCGTTCGCGATCGATCACGAGGGCGAGCTCGTCGGTCAGGTCACGGTCTCGTCGATCACGTACGGCTCGCTGCGCTCGGGGGCGATCGGCTACTGGGTCTCGGAGCACGTGGCGGGCCGCGGCATCATGCCGGTCGCGGTCGCGCTCGCCACCGACCACTGCTTCACCGAGCTGGGGCTGCACCGCATCGAGGTGAACATCCGGCCGGAGAACGGCCCGTCGCTGCGCGTCGTCGAGAAGCTGGGGCTGCGCGACGAGGGCGTGCGCGAACGGTTCCTGCACATCGGCGACGAGTGGTGCGACCACCGCACGTTCGCGCTCACCGTCGAGGAGGTCCCGCACGGGCTCCTCGCGCGCTACCGGGCGCAGCACCCGGCCCCCTGAGCGCGATTCGGCTCGACACGCCGGACAGTTGCCCCGAGAGGGGGACGTCGCGCCCTACCGTCGGTCCGTGAAGGATCTCACCGGCTGGCTCGCGCTCGCGCTGGTCGGCCTGTGGGTGGGTTACCTGGTGCCGCACAAGCTGCGGTACCGGCAGCAGCTGGTGGAGTCCCGCGTCGACGACCGGTTCTCCGACGCGCTGCGCGTGGTCGCGGTGAGCGACCGACCGGCTCGCGACCGGGCGCAGGCGGCGGTGAACCCCGGCGACTGCAGGCCTGCCGGCACGTCGGGGTTGCTGACCCCCGGCAGAGGGGTGCTCGTGGCAGCGACGAGCTCCGCGACAGGAGGCAGGACCATGGACCGACCGACGGCGCAGCACGACCGACTGACCGCCGAGGTGGCACGCCGGACCGCGCAGGCGCGTGCCCAGCACGCCGCCGCGGTCGCGCGCCGCGGTGCGGCTGCGCGCCGGCGCGGGCTGCTCGCGTCCGGCCTCGCGGTGCTCACCGTCGTGGGCGCGGTCGTCGCGGCCGCCGCGCCCGCCGTCACGTGGGTCGCGGGCGCCGTCCCCGGTGCCCTGCTCGCCGCGGTCGTGGTGCTCGGCCGTCGGGCCGTGGTCGCCGGCCGTGCCGCCGACGCCGCGTTCGCCGCGCGCATGGAGCAGGCGGCGCGCGACGCGCACGAGGCCCGTGCCCGCGCCGCGCGCGCCGTGACCGGTGCGCAGCGCGTCGTCCAGCCGACCGTCACCGGCCACGCCGTGCGCCCGTCGGACACCCCCACGCATATGATCGCGCGCGTCACCGCGGCCGGCGACGAGTCCTGGTCGCCCGTGCCGCTGCCGCGCCCGACGTACGCGCTCAAGCCCGAGGCGCCGCGCCGGGAGCCCGTCCCGCTGACGAACCTCGAGGGCTCGACGTCGGCCTCCGCGGTGCGTGCCCCGCAGGGGACCGCCGACGAGCAGGCGGAGGCGGTGCCCGCCGCGACCGTGCCGGCCGCGGTCACCACGCCGACGACGACCGGCTCGATCGACCTCGACGCGATCCTGGCCCGCCGCCGCGCGTCGGGGCAGTGATCCGGCGCCGCGGAGTCGTGCAGGTCACGCGGCCTCGGTTTTTCTCGACCGGCCTGCAGGGTGCTAGTCTGTAGCCCGCTTCAAGGGGCTGTGGCGCAGTTGGTAGCGCGTCTCGTTCGCAATGAGAAGGTCAGGGGTTCGAATCCCCTCAGCTCCACCGATCGGATGTCCCAGGACATCGACAAGAGCCGGACCCCAGGGTCCGGCTCTTGTGCTTCCGGGCGACGGCCGTCGCGTGGGGCCTGCCCGTCAGGCCGTTGCCCGACGTTCCTGATCACGACGGAGCGCATCGTCGTGATGGACACCGCGCCCCCACCCGGGCACACCCTCCTGCTGATGGACGCGGCGGGGCGGGCTGGGCCGAACGGGTGAGTTGCCTGGAGCAGTTAATCTCGTCGGAACCTGAGCGGCACCCGCGTGACCTGCGGGAAACGCGACCGGAACCGGAGCGCGTACGGCGATTCGTAGCGTCGGCACCGCCTCGTCACCCCCCGGGCGAGGACCCCGAACGCAAAGGACACTCGTGCCAATCCCGAACCGCTCGAGTCGGCTCACGGCGGTAGCACTCGCCGTCGCGCTGACCGCAGGAACCCTCGCCACCGCCACGTCCGCGGCGGCCGCCCCCACCTCCTCGACCGACTCCACCGTCGCGTCCGGTGACGGCTGGACCGTCACCGACCTCGGTGGCATGTACCAGGTGACGCTCGACCTCGACCGCCCCCTCGAGGTCCGCAGCGACGCCCCGACGATCGTCGTCGACGGCAAGGCCGTCGGGCTCGCCACGGAGTCGGCGACCGGGCGCACGCTCACGGCCCTGACCGACGACCCGTCCGTCCTCGACGCCAAGGACGTGGCTGCCGGCTGGTTCAGCGACGCCGGCACCACGTCGGCCGCGCCGGCGGACGTCGCGCCCGCGCCCGAGCCCGGCGACATCGAGGACGCGCCCGAGGGCACGCCCGACCCGTCGGTGCCGGGGGAGTACTCGTACACCAAGGCGCTCTACTCGTTCGGCAACCAGGCGATCGAGCTCGCCGGCATCGGCGGCATCCGCGGTGAGGTCGAGGGCAAGGTCTACCTGCCCGACACCGACGGCGAGGCACCCGTCGTGCTCTTCCTGCACGGCCGGCACACCTCGTGCAACGGCGCCGGCAGCAACCCTGCCCGCTGGCCCTGCCTCCCGACGCAGACCAACATCCCCAGCTACGCGGGCTACGACGGCGCCGCCGAGGCGCTCGCGAGCCACGGCTACGCGGTCATCTCCATCGGCGCCAACGCGATCAACTCGAACGACAACCAGCTCGCGCTCGACTACGGCGCCCAGGCGCGCGGCCAGCTGATCCTCGACACGCTCTCGATCTTCGAGGACGCGAACGAGGGCGTCTCGACCACGCTCTACGACGCCCAGACCGACACCGAGGTCACCCTCGCCGACGCGCTGTCCGGCAACGCGGGCCTGCCCGCCGCCGGTCTGGACGACGAGATCACCGAGATCACGCCGGCGGACCTCGTCGGCCGTCTGGACTTCTCGCGCATCGGCCTCATGGGCCACTCGCGCGGTGGTGAGGGCGTCACGTCCGCGGCGACGCTCAACGCGGCGCTCGACGACCCGTTCGACATCGTCTCGATCCTTCCGCTCGCCCCGGTCGACTTCGGCCGCATGACGACGCCGGACATCCCGACGATGCTGCTGCTGCCCTACTGCGACGGTGACGTCTCGAGCCAGCAGGGCCAGCACATGAACGACGACTCGCGCTACGCGTTCGACGACGACGTGCTCCGCACGGACGTGTGGGTCATGGGTGCGAACCACAACTTCTTCAACACGGTCTGGACGCCGTCGAAGTACGCGCTGTCGACGTCCGACGACTGGTCGGGCACCAACGCCACCTCGGCCCGCTCGACCGACTCGGTCTGCGGCACGACGGGCGCGGCGGTCGACACGACCATCCGCCTCACCGACGACGAGCAGTACGACACGGGCACGACGCTCATGGCCGGCTGGTTCCGCCTGACGGTCGGCGGTGAGGACGAGTTCCTGCCGATGTTCGACGGCTCGGGTGCGAAGGTCGACTCGATCGCCGACTTCGACGTCCGCGTCTCGGCGACGCAGCCCGCGTCCGCCCGTGCGGACATCGCGCGGTTCACGACGACGGGCGCGGCCCGTACCTACGGCACGGCCACGGCCACGCTGTGCGCGTCGATGTCCGGCCGCACGGTCCCGCAGGTCCTGCCGTACTGCTCGACGACGCTGGCCTCGGCGCAGCTGCCGCACTGGACCTCGGTCCGCTTCGGCGGTGACGTCCCCGCGAGCCCGATGACCCGCGTGCAGTGGACGAGCGGCACCGGTCAGGTCCGCGTGTCGGTCCCGCGCTCGGCGCGTGACGCCTCGTCGTACGAGTTCCTGACGGTCAAGGCGTCGCCGGACGAGTCGGTCGCCTACGGCGCCGGCACGGACCTGACGGTCACGCTCGTCGACGGCCACGGTGCGACGTTCGCGACCAAGGTCTCCGACCTCAACCCGAACGCCCTGGTCCGCCTGCCGCAGAGCACGCAGAACTCCACGACGCTCGGCAAGATCGTCCTGCACGAGGTCCGGCTCCCGCTGGAGTCGGTCACGGGCATCGACCTCACCGACGTCCGCGAGGTGCGGTTCACGGCCGCGGTCGGCCTCGGCGGCGCGGTCAGCGGCGGCGTCTACCTCACGGACCTCGCGTTCGCGTCGTCCGCGCTCGGCACGGCCGCGCCCGCCACGACCGTCTCGGTCGGCACGGCGCCGGTGCGCGTCGAGGAGGGCTCCGGCCCCGACGAGGTGCTCGTCCCGGTCCGTCTGTCGCAGCCCGCGACGACGCCCGTCACCGCGTACCTCTCGGTGATCGGCGGCACGACGGCCACCGCCAAGGCCGGCATGCAGATGCGCAAGGTCGTCTTCGCCCCGGGTCAGGTCTGCACCACGGTGCCGGTCGCGACCTACGGCGACGGCGACGCCGGCGCGGCCGCGACGACGTCGTACACCATGTCGGTGACGAACACGAGCAACGCCGTGATGGGCAGCGACGCGTTCGCCCCGCTCGTCGTCCGTGAGGACGACGGCGTGACCAGCGGCACCCCCGCCGCCGCGTTCGGCGTGCCGGGTGACCCGTGCGCCGAGCTGACCGCGCAGGGCGTCGTGACGCCGGGTGCGGCCACGGTGGCCCCGGGCGGCACGCTCGAGGTCGCGGCGAGCGGCTTCCGCTCCGGTGAGTCGGTGCTCTGGTCGCTCGGCGGCTCGGTGCTCGGCTCGGCCGACGCGGCCGCGGACGGCACGACCGCCACGGCCTTCGAGATCCCCGCGGACGCCACGCTCGGCGCGGCGGACCTCGTCGCGGTCGGTGCGGGCTCCGGCATCGCCGGGACCGCGTCGGTCAAGGTGCTGGCCCCGACGGTCACGTCGCTCACGGTCCAGCCCGAGGCCCCGACGGCCCTCGAGACGGTGACCCTCACGGCCACGGTCGAGGGCGTCGACACCGCGGGTGAGGTCACGTTCACCGACGGCACGACGGTGCTCGGCACCACCGAGGTCGTCGAGAACCGTGCGGTGCTCGAGGTGCCGGGCCTGACCGCCGGCGCGCACTCGGTCACGGCGGCGTTCGGCGAGACGGCCACGGCCGCGGGCTCGTCGTCGGAGCCGGTGTCCGTCACGGTCGCCAGGCGCGGCACGACCGCCGTCGTCACGGCGCCGGCCCGGGTCACGGTGGGCGGCAAGGTCACGGGCAAGGTCACCGTCAAGGGCGGCTCCGCCACGGTGCGGGCGGCCGGCAAGGTCACCGTCCAGACCAAGCGCGGCTCGGGCGCGTGGACCACGGTCACCTCGGCAACCGTGAGCAACGGGACGGCGAGCTGGTCGTTCACCGCCCCGGCCACCGCGACGACCCTGTCGGTGCGTGCGGTCTACGCCGGTGACGCCGTCTACACGGGCTCGACGTCCGCGTCGGCCACGGTCACCGTCGCCAAGAAGGCGACGACGACCACCGTCTCGGCACCCGCCACGGGCAAGGTCGGCACCCCGGTGGCCTTCACCGCGAAGGTCGCCCCGGGCGACGCGACCGGCAGGGCCCAGGTGTGGACCAAGGTCGGCACGGCGGACTGGAAGCTCGTGCGCACCGTCGCGGTGGGCGCGAACGGCACGGTGTCGTCCTCGGTCACGCCGACGTCGACGGCCACGCTCCACGTCAAGGTCGTCTACACGGGCAGCGGCTCGCACGCCACGAGCACCGGCACCGACACGGTGACGGTCTCCCGATGACGACGAGGTGAGCACGGTGAGCACGAGGTGAGCCAGGCAGGCGCCTGACGCACCAGCACCACGACGAGGCCCCGGTTCCCCCGAGCCGGGGCCTCGTCGCGTGCGGACGCGGCCGCCCCCTGCTCAGCCGCGTCCCGATGTCCGCAGGGGGGCGGGGTCTCAGGCGCTCCGCTGCGACGGGCAGGACCCGCCGCACAGGAACGGGGCGACCGTGTACTGCGCGCCGACGTCGCCGCGCAGCAGCCAGGTCAGGACGAGCGCGGGCGCGGTGCGCGCGGTGTGCCGCCACTGCGCCCCGACGCGCAGCACGGGCGCGTGCCCGCAGCGTCGGGTGACGCGCGACAGCACCGTCACGGCGGCGGCAGGGTCGGGGCCGGCGCCCACCTGGTGCGTGCCCTGGTCGCCCGTGAGCTCGACGAGGAAGCACGCGCCGTCACCCTTGACGGCGCGCACGACCTGCGCGATGCGCGTGTCGGTGACCTCGAGCGTGACGACCAGGGCGTGACCGGCCTCGAGCTTGACGAGGTGCTCGCCGAGCGCGGCGGCCGGCAGGGGCGACCAGCGGTCGGGAGCGGAGGCGGACATGACGAGCAGCTCTCGAGCGGGCTCGCGGGAGGACCAGGCGGTCGGGACGGTGTCGGGCACGGTGGCCCGTGCGGTGGGGCGGTGCACGGGAGGCTCCTTCGGTCACGGCTGCGGTGCGGACGGTCCGACGGGCACCGCAGCCGGGTGCCGGTCGGTGTGGGCGGCGCTACGACGTCGAGCGCGCCGGTGTGCGGGTGCGCGTTCCTGCCCCGCGCAGGGCGAGGGTCACGCGTTGGTCGAGCGGGAGGCTCGCGAGGGCACGGCGTTGGAGGTAGGCGGCGCGGCGGACCGCGCGGAGGTCGGCGGCGTGCCGGGCCGCCTCACCCCTGGTCGAGGGGCTCACTGTGCACCGGTCCCGGGGACGGCTCGTCGTCGCCGCCCGTCGACAGCATCGCGAGGCTGAGGAGCGCGGCGACGAGCAGCGACGTGCCCGAGAGCACGACGGCCGACCACGCGAGTGCGCTGCTGCCGACGCTGCGCACGCGCAGGACCGCGACGACGAGCGCGACGAGCGCGACGGGGATCGCCAGCACCGGCACGAGCAGCACGAGCAGCAGCGCGAACGCACCGGCGACGAGCGCGACGACCGAGGCCGCGTCGGGTCCGGCGGGCCGTGCCGGCGCGGTGAGCGTCTCCTGCGCGGCGGCGAGCGCGACGACGGGCGTGTGGCCCGCGGGCGTGACGGTCCCGGCGATGACGTCCACCGACCCGAGGTCGGCGAGCACCTCGGTGACGTCGGCGGTCGAGGGGGCCGGGCCGAGCGCCTCGCGCAGGTGCTCGCGCACCGCGTCGAGGGTGTCCTCGCGCTCGCGCGGGTCGGCGGCGACGAGCGCGCGCTCGAGGTCGGCGAGGTAGGCCGCGACGAGCGGGTGCTCCGGGGCGGGGGGCCGGCTCATCGGGACTCCTCCAGCACGGTGTCGACGTCCTGGCGGAACGGTTCCCACGCACGGGTGAACAGGTCGAGCGCGGTGCGACCTTGCGGGGTGAGCTCGTAGTAGCGGCGTGGTGGGCCGCTCGTGGACTCCTGCCAGGACGTCTCCACCCAGCCCTGCCGGCGCATGCGCGACAGCAGCGGGTAGAGCGTTCCCTCGCTCGCGAACAGCACCTGGTAGCGGGACAGGCGGGTGGCCAGCTCGAGGCCGTACGCCCTGTCCTTGCGCAGGCACGCGAGCACGCAGTACTCGAGGACCCCCTTGCGCAGCTGCGTCAGCAGCGCGTCCGACTCTGCGGCCATGCGGGGGAACTTAGCAGTCTCTTGCGCCGCAAGGTAGTGACTGGTGCAAAGATCTCTGCTGTGGTTAGAGCGAGCGGCGACCGGTGCCGCCCGAGGACCGAGATGGGGGTTCAGTGCAGTACATGAGGAAGATCGCGACCGCGCTCGTCGTGGCCGCGCTCGTGCTGGGTGGGGGGACCGCCGCGCGCGCCGAGGACGACGCTCCGACGTCGGACGACACCGCCCTGCAGGAGTACCTCGACTCGCTGAGCCCTCAGGAGCGTGCCGAGTTCGTCGAGACGCAGCTGCCGGCCACCACCGACGTCGTCGTCGGGGGCCAGCAGCCCGCCGACATCACGGCCGTGCGCTCGCTGCTCGCCGCGCGCGCCTCGGGCCTGTCCGTGACCCCCTCGGCCACCGGGTGCTGGTCGCAGCGGTGGACCTGGGCACCCCGGGCCGCCGCCGGCAACACGCTGTACACCTACTACCACGTGGGCCACTGGTGCGCGTCGGGCAGCAGCGTCACCTCCGCGCGCATCGCGGACTCCGGTGGCGAGACGTCCACGCCCGGCTGGTCCTACGAGGGCGTGACGGGCAGCGGCAAGGGCGTCGTGTCCAACGAGGGCCGCTCCTACACGCGGCACAAGTTCGTGCTCAAGGTCGGGGGCATCACGCTCCAGTCCCCGACGCCGTGCGCCCGCGTCAAGGGCCGGGCGTCGGGCACCTCGAGCGCCGACTCGGTGTGCGGGATCTCCTGACGCGCACCTGAGGGACCACCGCGGTGACCGGTCGTTGGAGGGCGACCGGTCACCGCGGAGCAGTGCGTGACGACGCGCACAGGCTGCCGTGCCGCGGCGCGCAGGGGGCGCCGCGGCACGTTGGGGCACGATGACCGGGTGGTGACGCCCGAGAGCCCCGAGAGCCCTGAGAGTCCTGAGAGCGCAGCGGGTGCCGCGGGCGCTCGGGCCCCGCGGCCTGTGCTCGCGCGCGTCAAGGCCTGGGTCGACCCGCTCGTCGTCATGATCCTCGCGGTCCTCGCCGTGGGGCTGCTGTGGCCGGCGACGGGTGCGTTCGCGGACCTGCTCGAGACCGTCCGCACGGTCGCGATCGTCGTCCTGTTCGGCCTGTACGGCGCCCGGATGCCCACGCAGGAGGTCGTGCGCGGCCTGCGCAACTGGCGGCTGCAGGGCTCGATGCTCGCCGCGACCTTCGTCGTCTTCCCCGTCCTCGGCCTCGCCGCGCAGCTCCTGCCCGACTCGGTGCTCGCCCCCGAGCTGCGCTCGGGCGTGCTGTACCTGTCCCTGCTCCCCTCGACCGTCCAGGCATCGGTGGTGTTCACCTCCGTCGCCCGCGGGGACGTCGCCGGCGCGATCACCGGCGCGACGATCTCCAACGTCGCCGGCGTCGTGCTCACGCCCGCGCTCGTCGCGCTCACCCTGGGCGCCACCTCCGGCGGGCTGCACGGCGACGCCGTGCGCAGCGTGCTGCTGCAGGTGCTGCTGCCGTTCGTCGTCGGGCAGGTGCTCGAACGCTGGACCGGCGCGTGGCTGCGCGCGCGCAGACGCCTCACCCAGGTCACCGACCGCGTGGTCATCCTCCTCGTCGCCTACACCTCCGTGAGCCAGGCGCAGACCTCGGGCGCGTGGGACCACGTGACGCTCGCCGCGCTCGTCGTCCTCGCCGCGGTGTGCGCGGTGCTGCTCGCCGTCATGCTCACGCTCACCTGGTGGGCCGGCGGCCGGCTCGGGCTCGACCGCGGCGCGCGGATCGCGCTGCTCATGTGCGGCTCCAAGAAGAGCCTCGCAACGGGCCTGCCCATGGCCGCGGTGCTGTTCTCACCGGTCGTCGCGGCCACCGTCGCGCTGCCCGTGATCGTGTTCCACCAGATCCAGCTGGCCACGTGCGCCGTCGTGGCCCGGCGCCTGGGTGGCGTCCGGTAGCGTGCGCTCGAACCGCACCGTGCGGAGAGCACCACAGGGAGCATCGTGACGCAGCCCGGAGTCGTCCCCCGACCCGTCCACCTGGAGCTGGGCACCGAGGCGCCGTTCGTCGTGGGCGAGTCGGCGACCGTCGTCGTGGACCCCCGGCCGGACCTCATCGCGCACGGCGTGCTCGCCGCGGACCTGCTCGGACGCGTCACCGACCAGGCGATCGAGGTGCGCTACACCGACGACGCGCGGGGGGCCCGGGACGTCATCCGGCTGCGCCTCGCGGCGCCCGACGAGACCGACCTGCTGCCGGGCGACGAGGCGTACACGATCGTCGCCGCACCGAGCCGCATCGAGGCGGTCGCGCGCACCTCCGCCGGCCTGACGCGTGCCCTGGTGACGTTGCGCCAGCTGCTCGAGCAGGGCAGCGACGGCGTGTGGCGGGTGCCGACCGTCGTCGTGCGCGACGCGCCCCGGTTCACCTGGCGCGGGCTGTCCGTGGACGTGGCGCGCCACTTCCTGTCGGTCGACGACCTGAAGGTCGTCGTCGGCCTGATGGCGCACTACAAGCTCAACGTGCTGCACCTGCACCTCACCGACGACCAGGGCTGGCGCCTGCACGTGCCGTCGCGCCCGCACCTCGCCCGCAAGTCGTCGGGCACGGCCGTCGGCGGCGACCGGGGCGGCTGCTACACGCCGACCGACTTCGCGGACCTCGTGCAGTACGCCGACGCGCGCGGCATCACCGTGGTCCCCGAGATCGACGTCCCCGGGCACGTCAACGCCGCGACCCACGCGTACGGCGAGCTCACGCCCGACGGCGTGCCGACCGACGAGTACACCGGCATCGAGGTCGGCTTCTCGCGCCTGTACGCGGACCTGCCCGCGACGGGCGAGTTCCTGCGCGCGGTGTTCGCCGACGTCGCCGCGATGACCCCCGGCCCGTACGTGCACATCGGCGGCGACGAGGTGCTCACCATGGAGCCGGACGAGTACGCGACGCTCGTCGGCGAGGCGGCCGCCGCGGTGCGGGCCGCCGGCAAGAAGGTCGTCGGCTGGCAGGAGATCGCCTCGGCGCCGCTCGAGCCCGGCACCGTCGTGCAGTACTGGGACACGCGCGTCGACCCGGAGCCGTTCGTGGCCGCGGCCCGCGCGGGCGCGTCGATCCTCATGTCGCCCGCGTCCAAGGTCTACCTCGACATGAAGTACGACGAGCGCACCGCGCTGGGCCTGGAGTGGGCCGGGCACGTCGAGGTGCGCGACGCGTACGAGTGGGAGCCCACCACGCTCGTCGAGGGCCTGCCGGCCGAGTCGGTCGTCGGGGTCGAGGCCGCGGTGTGGACCGAGACCATCCGCGACCTGGACGGGCTCACGACGATGCTGCTGCCGCGGCTCGCGGCCGTCGCGGAGGTCGCGTGGACCGCACCCGAGCGGCGCGACTGGGAGGACTTCCGCACGCGCGTCGCCGAGCACGGCCCGTTCTGGGACCGCCTGGGCGTGCGCTGGTACGCGAGCGGGCAGGTCGCATGGCCGAGCCGGACGCGCGGGACGCGGACGGCCTGACCCCTGCTCGGCTCAGGGGCCGGACCGGGCTCAGGGGCCGGTCACACCCACTGGCGCAGCCACATGTGCTGGTGCCAGAAGTCGTACGGCACGGTCCAGCCCGCCCAGATCGGGTAGAAGAACGCGCTCACCAGCACGACGACCGCCAGGAAGACGCCGACGCCGATGATCGCGCCACGACGCGCCCGCGGAGGGAGCGTCGGTGGCCCGACGACCAGGGTCAGCACGTACACGAGCGTGAGCACCACCCACGGCGTGAACGCGATCGAGTAGAACGCGAAGATCGTGCGCTCGGAGTACAGGAACCACGGCGCCCACCCGGCGACCAGGCCGGACAGCACCGCGCCCGCGCGCCAGTCGCGGTACCAGACGAGCCAGAACAGCGCGACGAGGATCGCCGCGGCGCCGGCCCACCAGACCACGGGGTTGCCGATCGCGAGGATCGCGCGCGCGCAGTGGTCCGTCCCGCACGCCGCCTGGGCGTCCGCGCCCGACAGGCCGGACTCGTCGCCCCAGAAGAAGGACGTCGGTCGCCACTGCACGATCCAGCCGAGCGGGTGCGCCTGGTAGGTGTGCGGCGAGTCCAGGTCCCGGTGGAAGTTCCACATCTGCCGGTGGAACTCGAACAGCGAGCGCAGCCCCTCGGGCAGGAACGTCAGGCCCTCGCCGGGGTGCTCCGCCGCCCACTGCCGCCCGTAGGAGCCCGCGTTCGTGAACCACGACCACCACGTGCCGACGTACACGACGACCGCCGTGCCCACCATGACGAACGCCGCCGGGACCGCGTCCCGCACGAACGCCACGGCGGCCCACACGCGTACCCCGGCGGTGCGCCGCGCGGTCGCGTCCCACAGCACCGTCAGCACACCGAACACCGCGAGGAAGTACAGGCCGGACCACTTGGTGCCGATCGCGAGGCCCAGCAGCACCGCGGCCGCGAACCGCCACCACCGCCACCCGAGCCCCGGCCCGAACTCGGTCTCCTTGCCCTCCGCGAGCAACGCCGCCTGGCGGACCGCGAGCCGCCGCCGGGACTGCTCGCGGTCGAGCACCAGCGCCCCGAACGCGGCGAGCACGAAGAACATCAGTACCGGGTCGAGCAGCGACGTGCGCGACATGACGATCCCCATGCCGTCGATCGCGAGCAGACCACCCGCGACCGCCCCCCACGCGGTCGACGCGAACAGCCGCCGCGCGATCCGCGTGAGCATGAGGACCGACAGCGTGCCCAGCACCGCCACCGCGAGCCGCCACGAGAACGCCGACTCGACGCCGCCGCCCAGCCGCATGCCGAGCCCGATGAGCCACTTGCCGACCTGCGGGTGCACGAAGTACTCGGCCTTCGTGCCGAGCATCGACGCGTCACCCTGCTCGAAGCGCGGGTTCGGCTCCTCGCCCCAGTCGGCCTCGTAGCCGCGCTCGACGAGCGACCAGCCGTCCTTGACGTAGTACGTCTCGTCGAACACGAGCTCGTGCGGCGAGCCGAGGTTCCAGAACCGCAGCACGGCGCCGAGGGCCGTGACGGCGAGCGCGACGACCCAGCCGACGACACGGTTGCGTCGCGTCGCGTCCAGCGCGAGCGTCGCTGCCCCGAGCAGGCGTTCGCGGAGCTCGTCGGCGTCCGGGATGCGACGCTCGGGCGCGGCCGTGGCGACGACCGGACCGGCGCCCCACGGCGGCGCGTCGACCGCGGTCTGCGTCCCGGCCGCGTCGCCGGCCGCTTCGCCGGCCGCTGTGCCGGCTGCCGTGCCCGACGGCGTGCCGGCGGACGGGTCGGCCCAGCCGTCTCCCGTCCGTGGCTCGTCCGGCGGGGACTCCTGCTCCGGCTCGAGCGGCACGGGCGCGACGTACGGCGTGCTCCACCCCGCGGGCGGGCCGGGCAGGGGCGCCGGGTGCGGCGCGCCGTTCGTACCGGGCGGCGCGAGGCCGTCCTCGGGACGGGCGGCCCCGGCGCGCGCACGCGCGTCGTCGGGCGCTCCCGGGGTGGGGTCGACGGCGTCGGGCGACTGCGGCACGCGGACATGCTACGGGTGCGACCAGTTGATGGGGACTCGTCCTCGATCGTTCCGTCCCGGACGGTGCCGGGTGGCAGGCTGGGCGCATGGCGCACGACGAGACCGCGGGACGCCTGGTGCTCGCCGCGACCCCCATCGGCAACGTCGACGACGCCTCCGCGCGCCTGCGCACGCTGCTCGCGACGGCCGACGTGGTGGCGGCGGAGGACACGCGCCGCCTGCGCGCACTCGCCGCACGCCTCGGGGTCGAGGTGCGCGGCCGCGTGGTCTCGCACCACGAGCACAACGAGGCGTCGCGCTCCGACGAGCTGCTGGACGTCGTCGCGGGCGGCGGCACGGTCGTCGTCGTGACGGACGCGGGGATGCCCGCCGTGTCCGACCCCGGGTTCCGCGTCGTGACCGCCGCGGTGCAGGCCGGCCTGCCGGTCACGGCCGCCCCCGGCCCGAGCGCGGTCCTCACCGCGCTCGCGCTGTCCGGCCTGCCCACGGACCGGTTCTGCTTCGAGGGGTTCGCGCCGCGCAAGCCCGGTGAGCGCGCACGGGCCCTGGCCGCGCTCGCGGACGAGCGACGCACCATGGTGTTCTTCGAGGCGCCGCACCGGCTCGAGGCGCTGCTGGGCGCGATGGTCGACGCGTTCGGCGCCGACCGGCCCGCAGCCGTGTGCCGGGAGCTCACCAAGACCTACGAGGAGGTCCGCCGTGGCGCGCTCGCCGAGCTCGCGCAGTGGGCCGCGGGCGAGGTGCGCGGCGAGGTCGTCGTCGTCGTGGGCGGTGCGACCCGGCCCGCCGGCGGGGGTGACCTGACGGCGCTCGTCGCGCAGGTGCGTGCGCGGGTGGACTCCGGCGAGCGCCTCAAGGACGCCGCGCGGGCGGTCGCGGCCGCTGCGGGCGTCCCGACGCGCTCGCTCTACGAGGCGGCGCTGCCCGCAGCGGGGACGCGCCCCGCACCCTGACGCCGCGCGCGGGCGGTGGCAGGCTGGGACCGGATGCCGACCGCACCGGCCGGCGACAGGAGGGGTGCCATGGACCAGGGCCGACGCGCGCTGCTCGTCGTCGACGTGCAGCCCACGTTCTGCGAGGGCGGCGCGCTGCCCGTCGCGGGCGGCAACGACGTGGCGGAGGCGATCGCCCGGTACGCCGCCGCGCACCGCGACCGGTACGACGTCGTCGTGACCACCCAGGACTGGCACGTCGACCCCGGCGCGCACTTCTCCGACGCGCCGGACTTCGTCGACACCTGGCCGCCGCACGGCGTCGCGGGCACCGCGGAGGCCGAGCTGCACCCGGCGCTGTCCGAGCTCGGGCCCGACGTGAGCGTCCGCAAGGGCGAGTACGCCGCCGCGTACTCCGGGTTCGAGGGAGTCGACGCGCGGGGGCGTGCCCTCGCGGAGATCCTGCGCGATGAGCAGGTGACCGAGGTGGACGTCGTCGGGATCGCCGAGTCGCACTGCGTGCGCGCGACGGCACTCGACGCGCACGCCGAGGGGCTGCGCACGCGCGTCCTGACCGACCTGACCGTCCCCGTGACCCCCGAGCTGGGCGCGGCGGCGCGCGACGACCTGCGAGCCGCGGGCGTCAAGCTGGTGGCGAGCACCGCCGCGTTCGTGGACTAGACCCCGATGCCCCGCGCCCACCCGCCCGCCACCCCCGCCCCCGGCGCGGTCTGCTCGCTGCCGCCCGACCCCGCGGTTCCTCCGGCTCGGACGGGCCGGAAGCGGAGGAAGCGCGGGGTCGTCGGCTCGGCGTCGCGCGAGGCCGGGGTTGCTCCGGGTCCGGAGCCACGCAGCCGGAGGAAGTGCGGGGTCGCGGGGGCGCGGTGGACCGGGCGCGCGGTCGGGGTCGTCGTCGGGCTCGTCGTGGGGGGAACCGTGCTCGCGGGGTGCGTCGAGCCCGCGACGACGACGAGCGGGCCGACGATGCTGGGCTCCGCCCCGGCCGGCGGGCCGACGAGCGGGCCGACGAGCGGGGCCACCGGTGGGGCCGCTGACGGGTCCGGCCTGCCGGCGCCCGTCCAGCCGTCCGGGCCCGCGACCGTCGAGGTCGACGTCGCGACGCTCGCGACCGGGCTCGACGTGCCCTGGGGGATCGCCCCGCTCGACGACGGGCGCTCGCTGGTGACGATGCGCGACGAGGCGCGGCTGGTCCTCGTCGACGCCGACGGCACCGTCACGCCGGTGACCGGCCCGGGTGCGCGCGGCCTCACGGACGTCGTCGCCCCGCAGGGCGAGGGCGGGCTGCTCGGTGTGGCGGTGTTCGGCCGCACCGGCGGCGGCCTGGACGTCGCGCTGTACGCGACGACCTCGCGGGACAACCGCGTGCTGCGCGCGACGCTCACGGGCGACGCGCTCGGCCCGCTGACGCCGGTGCTCACGGGCATCCCCGCGGCCCGGAACCACGACGGCGGGCGGCTCGCGGTCGGTCCGGACGGCTACCTGTACGTCAGCACGGGTGACGCGGGCGACCCTCGTCGGGCCCAGGACCCGGACAGCCTCGGCGGCAAGATCCTGCGGATCACGCCCGAGGGGGCCGCGGCGCCCGGCAACCCGGTGGAGGGCTCGCCCGTGTGGAGCCTCGGGCACCGGAACGTGCAGGGCATGGGCTGGTCGCCGGACGGTCGGATGTTCGCCTCGGAGTTCGGCCAGAACACGTGGGACGAGCTCAACGTCATCCACCGGGGTGCCAACTACGGCTGGCCGCTGGTCGAGGGGCAGGGTGGCGCTGGTGAGGGGTTCGTCGACCCGGTCGCGGTGTGGCGGACCGCCGACGCGTCGCCGAGCGGGCTCGCCGTGACCGACGAGGGCGTGTACCTCGCGGGGCTGCGCGGCCAACGTCTGTGGCGCGTGCCGCTGCGGCCCGCGGCGGCGACGGACTCCGACGGTGTGGGGGAGCCGCATGCCCTGCTCGAACGCCGGCACGGTCGCCTGCGCGCGGTCGCGGTCGCACCCGACGGGGCATTGCTCGTCGTCACCGGAAACACCGACGGTCGCGGCGACCCGCGCCCGGACGACGACACGATCCTGCGGCTGACGATCCGCTGACCTGCGGCGACGCGCTGTCGCCGGGTTGTCCACAGGGCGTCGGCGGGCCGTTGCCCGTCCCGGCTACCGTCCTGCCACGACCGATACCGGGGGTGGAGATGGACGGGTTCGAGGTGGACACCGACAGGCTGCGCGAGCACGCGCGGCACGTCCGCGAGCGCGCGGGAGACGTCGCGGAACTCGCGCCGGTCGCGCTCGCGATGGCCGCCGACCCCGGTGCATTCGGGATCGCGCTCGCCCCGGTCGGCAACGCCATGGCGCTCGCGCAGGCGGCCTGCGGCGTCGCGATCGGCGGCGTCGGGGGCGCCCTCGCCGTCACGGGCACGGCGGTCGATGTGGTGGCCGACTCGTACGACGTGACCGACACGGCCGTGCGCACGGTGTTCCGTGCGGGACAGGTGGTGCTGCGATGAGCGGGCTGCCCGTTCCCGGGGTCGAGGTGGCCGAGACCGAGGCGTGGCACTCGGGCGCGGGGCTGATCAGTGACGTCGCGAGCCTTGCCGGGCAGGCCCGTAGCGGGTCGTGGGTCGACGCCACGCTGAGCACGGCGGCCCTGGCGGGCAACGGTGTGGCGCTCGGGGTGGACCCGCTCGGCGCGGCGGTCGCGTGGGGAGTCGGGTGGGTGCTGGACCACGTGCAGCCGCTCAAGGGGTGGCTCGACGAGGTCGGGGGCGACGCCGACCAGGTCACCGCGTACGCGCGCACGTGGGAGACGATCGAGCGGGACCTCGTCGCGGCCGCCGACGGGCTCGAGAGCGACGTCGCGCGTGACCTGGCGTCGATGTCCGGCCCCGCTGTCGCCGCCTACCGCGGCGTGGCGTCGGTCCAGGTCGAGGCCGCCCGGACCGTCGCGCACGCGGCCGGTGCGCTCGGCAGCGCGCTGGCGGCCTGCGCCAAGCTGGTGCGGATGGTCCACGACCTGATCCGCGACGCCATCGCGGACGTGGTCTCGTCCGTCGTCTGCTGCACCAACCCGGTCTCGGCCGTGGCGAGGGCGAGCCGGCTCGCGGCGCGCTGGGGCGTGCGCCTCGGACCGCAGGTCGTGGCGCTCGCCCGCACGATCGACAACCTCGTCGACCTCGTGCGCTCGGTCACCCGCCCGATCCGGGCCGTCGGCGAGTTCCTGAGGCGGCGCCAGGAGGGGATCGGCCTGTCGAGCGCGGTCGGTCCTGCGGTGACGGGGATCGGGTACTTCACGACAGCGGTCGCCCCGTTCCTCCCGGGGCCGGCGGCCCCGGCGGCAAACGTCCCGCCGTGCGCGCCGCGGCCCTCGCCCTAGGGCGTGTCTCCTAACTGCGTAGCCAGGTGATGATGGCGGCCAGGACGGCGCCTGCGCGGTAGATGGTGGCGTGCTTGTCGTAGCGGGTGGCCAGTCCGCGCCACTGCTTGAGCAGGTTGAACGAGCGCTCGACGACGTTGCGCTTCTTGTAGGTCTCGCGGTCGAAGTTCGGCGGCCGTCCGCCTCGGGCGCCGCGACGTTTGCGGTTGGCCTGCTGGTCGGACGGTTCGGGGATGACGGCCGTGATCCCGCGTCGGCGCAGCATGGACCGGGTGCCGCGCGAGGAGTACGCCTTGTCTCCGAGCACGACGTCCGGCCTCGTGCGCGGGCGCCCGGCACCGACGCGCGGGACCCGGATGTCGGCCAGGACGGCCTCGAGCGCGCGCCCGTCGTGCGACTGACCCGGGGTCACCACCACAGCCAGCGGGCGGCCACGACCGTCGACGGCGTGATGGATCTTGCTGGTCAACCCGCCACGCGACCGTCCGATGCCGTGACCTGCAGGTTCACTGTGGACGGCGTCGCCACGCGGGTTCTTGTGATTCGACGAAGCCCCCTGTGTCCTGCTCGGGGCGGGTCGTGTTCGTCGCGTGCTGGTGAGCCCGATTGATCGTGGAGTCCACCGACACCGTCCAGTCGATCTGCCCGACGGCGTCGGCCTCGGCCAGCAGCTGAGCCCAGACCCGGTCCCACGTCCCGTCGTCGGCGAACCGCTTGTGCCGCTTCCACACTGTCTGCCACGGCCCGAACGCCTCACGAGGCAGGTCCCGCCACGGGATCCCGGTCCGGTACCGGTAGGCGATGCCCTCGACCACCGTGCGGTGATCACCGAACGGACGACCCACCTTGCCCACGTTCGAGGGCAGCAACGGCTCGATCCGCGCCCACTGCTCATCCGTCAACACCCGGAACCGACTCACGACCGCGAGTCTGACAGGCACCTCACCTCAGAGTTAGGAGACACGCCCTAGGTGGACGCGCCCTCGGCGCACGCGGACGCTCACCTAGGATCGGGCGCATGTCCCGCATCCTGTCGGCCGTCGCGTGGCCGTACGCGAACGGTCCCCGTCACATCGGTCACGTCGCCGGCTTCGGCGTCCCGTCGGACGTCTTCTCGCGCTACATGCGCATGGCGGGCCACGACGTGCTGATGGTCTCGGGGACCGACGAGCACGGCACGCCGATCCTCGTCGAGGCCGAGAAGCAGGGCACGACCCCGCAGGCGCTCGCGGACCGGTACAACCGCGTGATCGCGGAGGACCTCACCGCGCTGGGCCTGACGTACGACCTGTTCACGCGGACGACGACGCGCAACCACTACGCGGTGGTGCAGGAGATGTTCCGCACCGTGCACGCCAACGGCTACATGATCGAGAAGACGACCATGGGTGCCATCAGCCCGAGCACGGGGCGCACGCTGCCGGACCGCTACATCGAGGGCACGTGCCCGATCTGCGGCTACGACGGCGCGCGCGGCGACCAGTGCGACAACTGCGGCAACCAGCTGGACCCGGTGGACCTGGTCAACCCGCGCAGCCGGATCAACGGCGAGAAGCCGAAGTTCGTGGAGTCGACGCACTTCTTCCTCGACCTGCCGGCGTTCGCGAACGCGCTCGACGCGTGGCTGCGCACGCGCTCGGACTGGCGGCCCAACGTCCTGAACTTCTCGCTCAACCTCGTCGACGACATGCGTCCGCGCGCCATGACGCGGGACATCGACTGGGGGATCCCGGTGCCGCTCGCAGGCTGGGAGGACAACCCGAACAAGCGGCTGTACGTGTGGTTCGACGCGGTGATCGGCTACCTGTCGGCGTCGATCGAGTGGGCGCGCCGCTCGGGCGACCCGGACGCGTGGCGACAGTGGTGGAACGACCCGGACGCGCGGTCGTACTACTTCATGGGCAAGGACAACATCACGTTCCACTCGCAGATCTGGCCCGCGGAGCTGCTCGGCTACGACGGCAAGGGCGCCAAGGGCGGCGCGCCGGGCGCGTACGGCGAGCTCCAGCTCCCGACGGAGGTCGTCAGCTCCGAGTTCCTCACCATGGAGGGCCGCAAGTTCGCGTCGTCGCGCGGCATCGTCATCTACGTGCGCGACATGCTGGCGCGCTACCAGCCGGACGCGCTGCGCTACTTCATCGCGGTCGCGGGTCCGGAGAACCAGGACTCCGACTTCACGTGGTCGGACTTCCTGCGACGCACCAACGACGAGCTGGTCGCCGGCTGGGGCAACCTGGTGAACCGCACGGCGAGCATGATCCACAAGAACTTCGGCGAGATCCCGGCCGCGGGCGACCTGCTGGACGTGGACCGGGCGATCCTCGACCAGTCGCGCGCGGCGTTCGGGACGGTCGGGGAGCTGATCGGCACGCACCGGCACAAGGCCGCCATCGCGGAGGCGATGCGCGTGGTGCAGGAGGCGAACCGGTACGTCTCGGAGACCGAGCCGTGGAAGCTCAAGGGCGACCGGGAGCGTCTGGGCACGGTGCTGAACACGGCCGCGCAGGTCGTCGCGGACGCGAACACCCTGCTCGCGCCGTTCCTGCCGCACTCGGCGCAGAAGGTGCACGAGACGCTGGGTGGCACGGGCGTGCTCGCGCCGCAGCCGCGTCTCGACGAGGTCACGGACCTGGACGACGAGTCGCGCCACTACCCGGTGATCACGGGTGACTACTCCGACGTGCCGGCGTGGGTCTCGCCCACGCTCACGCCCGGGGCTCCCGTGCCGGCCCCGACGCCGGTGTTCACCAAGCTCGACGACTCGATCGTCGAGGAGGAGCTCGCCCGCTACCAGAACCGCTGATGGGCCGGTCGCGCGAGCGGGGCTGGCCCGCGACGCCCGAGCCGCTGCCGGTCCCGGTGGTGGACAACCACACGCACCTGGAGACGGTGGTCGGCTGGCGTGCGCCGGGCTGGGACGACGAGCGCGCGGACCACGGGGCCGACGAGGGCGGCGAGGGGCCCGACCTCGCCGCGCACCTGGCCCGCGCCGCCGAGGTCGGCGTCACGCGCATGGTGCAGGTCGGCTGCGACGTGGAGGCGGTGCGCTGGACCGACGCCGCGGTGCGCGCGCACCCGGAGCTGCTCGGTGCGGTCGCGGTCCACCCCAACGAGGCGGTGCTGCACGCGGGCGTGCACGAGGTCGCGCCCGACGGCCTCGAGCCGGACCCGCAGCCGTGGCACGACCTGCCGCTGGACGAGGCGCTCGACCTGGTCGCGACGACCGCGCGCGGCAACCCGCGGATCCGGGCGATCGGTGAGACGGGGCTGGACTTCTTCCGCGCGGGGCCGCGGGGCCGTGCGGTGCAGCGTGAGGCGTTCCGCGCCCACGTCGCGCTCGCGAAGGAGCTGGGCCTGGCGCTGCAGATCCACGACCGCGACGCGCACGACGAGGTGGTCGAGGTGCTGCTGCGCGACGGCGCACCCGAGCGCACGGTGTTCCACTGCTTCTCGGGCGGCGAGGACCTCGCGCGGCTCGCGGCCGAGCACGGGTGGTACTGCTCGTTCGCGGGCCCCGTCTCCTTCCCGGCGAACGAGCACCTGCGGGACGCCGCGCGCGTGCTCCCGGCCGAGCTCCTGCTCGTCGAGACGGACGCGCCGTACCTGACGGTGCACCCGCTGCGCGGCCGGCCGAACGCGCCGTACCTCCTGCCCGGGACGGTGCGGGCGCTCGCGGCGGCGCGCGACGAGGACGTGGCGGGGCTGTGCGCGACGCTGGCGCGCACCTCGCAGGAGGTCTACGGCTCCTGGTGACCACCGACCCGCGACGACACGCCGGGCGACACGCCGGAGCACGGGTGGGCCGGGGCGCGCGACCGGGTGATCACCTGCTGGGAAGGTCCAGATGCCGGGTTCCACCGCCGATCACCGATCGGTTACGGTCGGACGTGCGTCCGGGGGGCAGGACGATCGAGCACGGCCGTTCGTGGTCGACGACGAGCACGAGCACCGGCACGACAGGCGTCGCGGGACCGCGACGACGGCCCGCAGGACGGAGGAGCACCGCGTGAGCACGGCACGTCGCGTCGGCCCTCGCCGGGGTCACGACTCGGGTCACACCTCGGGTCACCGGTTGGGCCGTCGGCTGGGCAAGGCGGTCGCGCAGGGCACGGTCGTCGCGCTCGTCGTCGGTGCCACGACCGCGTTCGCGGTGCTGCACAAGGAGGTCGTCGTCGACGTCGACGGCGAGCTGGTGCAGGTCGAGGGCTTCGGCCGCACGGTCGGCCAGGTGCTCGCGGCGGGGGACATCCACGTCGGTGAGCGCGACCTCGTCGCGCCCGGCGTGCACGAGGCGGTGACGCGCGGTGAGCAGATCGTCGTGCGCCACGCGCGCCAGCTCGACGTGGCGGTCGACGGTGAGCAGGCGCGCATCTGGACGACGGCGCTGACGGTCGGCGAGGCGGTCGACGCGCTCGGGCTGCGGGACGGCGAGGTGCGCCTGTCGGCGTCGCGCTCGGCGTCGCTGGGCCGCGGGACGCTGCACGTCTCGACGCAGAAGACGATCCACCTCGTCGTCGACGGTCAGGTGATCGACGGCATCTCGAGCGGGTCGACGGTGCGGGACGCGTTGCGGGACATCGGCCTGGTGCTGAACGAGGGTGACCAGGTCTCGGTGCCGCTCGACGCGGCCGCGGTGGACGGGCTCGCGGTGCTCGTCACGCGCGGCGAGCAGAGCGGCGAGGTCGTCACGGAGACCCTCCCGTTCGAGACCGAGGAGATCGAGGACGCGAACCTGCTCAAGGGCATGCGGATCGTGACCCAGGCGGGCCGCGCGGGCGTGCGGACCACGACGTACGAGCTCGAGGTCGTGGGGGGTGTCGTCGTCGGGCGGCACGTCATGACGTCGGTGGTGACGACGGAGCCGGTGACGCAGGTCGTCAAGGTCGGCACGTCCGAGCTGCCGACGAACGCCACGGTCTCGCCGGGCACGGCACAGGCCCTGGGCAAGGAGATGGCCGCGGCGCGGGGCTGGGGCGACGACCAGTTCGCGTGCCTGCTGACGCTCTGGAAGCACGAGAGCGGATGGCGGGTCAACGCGGAGAACAAGTCGTCGGGTGCGTACGGCATCCCGCAGGCACTCCCGGGCTCGAAGATGGCGTCGGTCGCGAGCGACTGGCGGACCAACCCTGCGACGCAGATCACATGGGGCCTGAACTACATCAAGGGGCGTTACAAGACGCCGTGCGGCGCTTGGGGCCACTTCACGGTCAAGGGCTGGTACTGACCAAGTCCTGACCAGCCGGGCCACCGTCAGGTCAAGGGTCGGTCACGTCCGGACCGCGTCGAACGTCCCGCTTCGCCCGCCGTGACGCTTGGCGGGATGATCACGATCGGGTTACGGTCGCGTGTCGTCGTGTGAGCACACAGGGTCCCTGCCCGCTCGCCGCGGCCTCGCGCACCGGCCTGGACGGCCGCCGCGAGCGACAGCCGGATCGGGGATCCGGGACCGACGGTGACGACTCCCTCCAGTCGCCACACGCCCAGCGCGCACGCCCCGCGTGCGCAGCGACCGGCGACGTCGGGCGTCCTGCGGGACGCACCCGCTCCCCGTGCCCGGGAACCACGACGGCTGGAGCCCCGTGCCCTTCTCGACCCGCATCGGACGCCTGCTCACGCGCACGCGTGCCACCACGGAGCCCACGGCTCCGCTCGACACCACCACCGAGCAGGGCGGCCGACCGGGCCGACGCCTGGCTCTTCCCGCGCTCGTCGCGGCCGGCGCGCTCGTCGCCGCCGGCGGGACGGCCGTCTACGCCCAGGCCCACAAGACCGTGACGCTCGACGTCGACGGCACGACCCGCACGGTGACCACGTTCGCCGGGTCCGTGGACGGCCTGCTGTCCGACGAGGGCGTCGCGACCGGCGCCCGCGACTCGGTCGACCCGGCCGGCAGCCTGTCCGACGGCGACGTCGTGACCGTGCGCCACGCGCACCGCGTCACGGTCGCGCAGGACGGCAAGCACCGCACCGTGTGGACCACCGCGCTGACCGCCGACGAGGCGCTCGACCTGCTCGCCGTGCGCGACCCGGATGTGCAGCTCGTCGCGTCGCGCTCCGGCGGCGGCCGCCCCGAGCTCTCGCTCGACCTGTCCCTGCGCGGCCCCGCGACGATCGTGGTGGACGGCAAGGAGCTCGAGGTCGGCGACGTGCGCACCACGGTCGCGGACGCGCTCGAGGACGCGGGCATCGCGCTCGGCGGGTACGACCGGGTGCGCCTTGCCAACGACGACGAGCGCCACGTGCGGGTCGTCGTGCAGCGCGTCTCGGTCCGGACCGTCACGCGGTCCGAGGAGGTCGCGTTCTCCTCGAGCGAGAAGGACGACGCCTCGCGCTACGTGGGCACGCAGGTCGTGACGACCAAGGGTGTGCCCGGCACGCGCACGATCGTCGAGCGCGTCACCACGGTCGACGGCAAGGAGACCAAGCGCGTCCTCGTCGCCGACACGCAGACCGTGAACCCGGTGCACGAGGTCGTGTCGGTCGGCACCAAGAAGCGCCCGGTCGTCAGCACGGGCGGCGGCGGTGGCTCCTCGAAGGGCGGCCCGATCGGCGACACGCGTGACGCGGACTCGCTGAACTGGGCCGCGCTCGCGAAGTGCGAGTCGGGTGGCAACCCGACGATCGTCTCGGCCAACGGGCTGTACCACGGGCTCTACCAGTTCTCGGTGGGCACGTGGCGCTCGGTCGGCGGTGCCGGTCTGCCGTCGCAGGCGTCGCCCGCGGAGCAGACCTCGCGCGCCAAGATGCTCTACCTGCGCTCCGGCGCGGGCCAGTGGCCGCACTGCGGCCCGCGGCTGTTCAGCTGACCGCTGTCCCGCCGGCTCCCCGATGAGGGAGGCCGCACGTCCGACGAGGGCGCTCGCCCCGGCCGCACGCAGCACGCGTGCGCGCCCGGGGCGGGCGCCCTCGTAGGCTTGGCGCCCATGACCGTCACGCTGCTCGGCCCCGCGCAGATCCGCGACCTCGCCGAGCGCGCCGGGGTGCGCCCGACCAAGACCCTCGGGCAGAACTTCGTGCTCGACGCGGGCACCGTCCGCAAGATCGTCCGCCAGGCGGGGGTCGAGCCCGGCATGCGGGTCGTGGAGGTCGGGCCGGGCCTCGGGTCGCTCACGCTGGGGCTGCTCGAGGCGGGTGCGGACGTGGTCGCGGTCGAGATCGACCCGGTGCTCGCGCGCCTGCTGCCGAGCACGGTCGCGGAGCACGCGGGCCTGCACCCGGACGCCACGTCGTCCGACGAGCGCGCGTCCGGCGAACCCGCGGTGCTGCGGGACGACGAGGGCCGCGCGCGCCTCACGGTGGTGCTCCAGGACGCGCTCGAGGTCACGGCGCTGCCGGGTGAGCCGCCGCGCGCGCTCGTCGCGAACCTGCCGTACAACGTGTCCGTCCCGGTGCTGCTGACGTTCCTGGAGCGGTTCGACTCGCTCGACCACGCGCTGGTCATGGTGCAGGCGGAGGTCGCGGACCGGCTCGCGGCGCCGCCGGGGAGCCGCACGTACGGCGTGCCGTCCGCGAAGGCGGCCTGGTACGCGCACGTGCGCCGGACGGCGACCGTGGGCCGCTCGGTGTTCTGGCCGGTGCCGAACGTCGACTCGGCGCTCGTGCGCCTGGACCGCCGTGAGCCGCCGACGACGTCGGCGACGCGCCTGGAGGTCTTCGAGGTGATCGACACGGCGTTCGCGCAGCGACGCAAGATGCTGCGCGCGGCGCTGGCCCCGCTGTTCGGCTCGAACGAGGCGGCGGCGGCCGCGCTCGCGGCCGCGGGCGTGGACGCGCAGGCGCGGGGGGAGACGGTCGACGTGGAGGGCTTCGCGCGGGTCGCGGAGCAGCTGGCCGGTACGCGCCGTGGCGCGCCTGCTGGCACAGTGGGGCCGTGACGCTGAGCCCGGTGGAGGTCGCCATCACCCGCGAGGTCCGTGTGCGTGCCCCCGGCAAGGTGAACCTGTCGCTGCACGTGGGGCCGGTGTCGCCCGACGGGTACCACCCGTTGACGACCGTGTTCCAGGCCGTGTCGGTGTTCGAGGAGGTCGTCGCGCGCACGTGTGACGAGCGGGTGGTGACGGTCTCGGGCCCGCAGGCGGAGCTGGTGCCCACGGACGCCTCGAACCTCGCGCTGCGCGCGGCCGAGCTGGTCGCGCAGGCGGCGGGGATCGACGAGGGTGTGCACCTGCACATCGACAAGGGCGTGCCGGTGGCGGGCGGCATGGCGGGCGGCTCGGCGGACGCGGCGGCGGCGCTGCTCGCGTGCGACGCGCTGTGGGGGGCGGGGCTCTCGCGGGCGCAGCTGCTGGAGCTCGCGGCGCAGCTCGGCTCGGACGTGCCGTTCGTGCTGCAGGGGCACACCGCGGTGGGCCAGGGCCGGGGTGACCTGCTGACGCCGGTGCTGGGCCGCGGCGAGTTCCACTGGGCGTTCGCGGTGCAGGGGCGTGGCCTGTCGGCGGGCGCGGTGTACGGCGAGCTGGACGCGCTGCGTGACGGTGCCGCCGACCTGGGCCTGCCGCCGGACCTGGACGACGACGTGCCGCTGCTGCAGGCGCTGCGCGCGGGGGACCCGCGTGCGCTGGGCGCGGCGTTGCACAACGACCTGCAGGATGCGGCGCTGTCGCTGGACCCGCGCCTCGCGGAGCCGCTCGGCGTCGCGCGGGACGCGGGCGCGCTCGGTGTCGTCGTCTCCGGCTCGGGCCCGACGGTCGCGGCGCTCGGGCGCAGCAGGCAGCACGCGCTCGTGCTCGCGGCGGCGTTCACGGCGTCGGGCGCGGCGGACCGGGTGCTCACGGCGACGGGCCCGGTCGCGGGTGCGCGCGTCGTGTCGACGTCGGACTAGACGATCCCCACCACCTCTTGACGACGCCCGGCGACGGGTCAATAGTTACGGGCCCGAGGGCGTCGCGGGCCGGGAGTCCGGCTGCGGGCAGATCCTCGACGCCCTGGGGGCGTTCCTCACGCGGTGAGCCCGGCGCGCCGGGGCCGGTAGCCTCTAGATCCCATGGCTCACCTCCTCGGCGCGGACCGCGTCACCCTCGCGCTCGGCACCCGGGTCCTGCTCGACGGCGTCTCCCTGGGTCTCGACGACGGGCAGCGCGTCGGCGTCGTCGGGCCCAACGGCGCCGGGAAGTCCACGCTGCTGCGCGTCCTCGCGGGCGTCCAGGATCCCGACGACGGGCGCGTGACCCGCGCGGGCGGCGTGCGCCTGGCGATGCTCGACCAGCGCGACGACCTGGGCTCCGGCACCGTGCTCGACGCGATCCACGGCACGGCCGACGCGCACGAGTGGGCCTCCGACCCGCGCATCCGCGCCGTGCACGCGGGCCTGCTGCCCGACGTCGACGTGACCGCAGACGTCAGCACGCTCTCGGGAGGGCAGCGCCGCCGGGTCGCGCTCGCCGCGCTGCTCGTGCGCGACGACGAGGTGCTCGTGCTCGACGAGCCGACCAACCACCTCGACGTGGAGGGCGTCGCGTGGCTCGCCGCGCACCTGAACCAGCGCTTCTCGCGCGGGCCCGGCGCGCTCGTCGTCGTGACCCACGACCGGTGGTTCCTCGACGCGGTCTGCACGCGCACGTGGGAGGTGCACGACGGCGCGGTCGACCAGTACGAGGGCGGGTACGCCGCGTACGTGCTCGCGCGCGCCGAGCGTGCCCGTACCGCGGCCGTCACCGAGGAGAAGCGGCAGAACCTGCTGCGCAAGGAGCTCGCGTGGCTGCGCCGCGGTGCCCCCGCGCGCACGTCCAAGCCGAAGTTCCGCATCGACGCCGCGAACGCGCTGATCGCTGACGAGCCCCCGCCGCGCGACCCGCTCGAGCTGTCCCGCATGGCCACCGCCCGGCTCGGCAAGGACGTGCTCGACGTCGAGGGCGTCACGGTCGCGCTCGGTGGGCGCACGCTGCTCGACGACGTCACGTGGCGCCTGGGACCGGGGGACCGGTACGGCGTCGTCGGCGTCAACGGCGCGGGCAAGACGACGCTGCTGCGCCTGCTGTCCGGGCGGCTCGCGCCCGACGCGGGACGGGTCAAGCGCGGCAAGACCGTCCAGGTCGCCGAGCTGCGCCAGGACGTCGAGGACCTCGACGAGGTCGCGGACCTGCGGGTCGTGGAGGTCGTCGAGGCCGAGAAGCGCTCGGTCGTCGTCGGCGGCAAGGAGCTGACCGCCGCCCAGCTCGTCGAGCGGCTCGGCTTCACGCGCGACCGCGCCCGCACACCCGTGAAGGACCTGTCCGGCGGGGAGCGCCGGCGCCTGTCGCTGCTGCGCCTGCTCGTCGGCGAGCCCAACGTGCTGCTGCTCGACGAGCCGACCAACGACCTCGACACCGACACGCTCGCGGCCCTGGAGGACCTGCTCGACGGCTGGCCGGGCACGCTGATCGTCGTCTCGCACGACCGGTACCTGCTCGAGCGCGTGTGCGACCGGCAGGTCGCGCTGCTCGGCGACGGGCACCTGCGGGACCTGCCCGGTGGCGTCGAGGAGTACCTCGAGCTGCGGCGCGTCGCGCTCGAGGGCGCGGCTTCGTCGTCGGGCGCCCCTGCCGCGGGGACGGACGCGACGACGACGGGCGCGCCGAGCGCCGCCGACGTGCGCGCCGCGCGCAAGGAGGTCGCGCGCATCGAGCGCCGGTTGGCGAAGATCGCCGACCTCGAGTCCGCGCTGCACGCCCGCATGGCCGAGCAGGCCACCGACCACGAGGCCGTGCAGCGTCTCGACGCGGAGCTGCGCGCCCTCGCGGCCGAGCGCGAGGAGCTCGAGGAGGCGTGGCTCGAGGTCGCGGACGTCGCGGGCTGAGCGCCGGCCCGGCAGCACCCGTCGGCGGTCGGCGGTGCTGGCCGTCAGTACTGGCCAGCGGTGCCGGCGTCAGTGCGGGGCGTCGAACGGCAGCAGCGCCGAGCGCAGCAGGTCGGCCAGTCGCGTGCGGTCGTCCTCGGTGAGGTCCGCCAGCAGCGTGCGCTCGGTGTCCAGCAGGTCCGCGAACGCCGCGTCCACCCGCGCCAGGCCCGCGGGCGTGAGCTGCACGAGCACACCGCGCCGGTCGTCGGGGGACGGCTGACGCTCGACCAGACCCTTCTCCGCGAGCCGGTCGATGCGGTTCGTCATGGTTCCCGACGTCACGAGCGTGAGCGTCAGCAGCGCCCCGGGCGACAGCCGGTACGGCGTGCCCGCGCGACGCAGCGCGGACAGGACGTCGAACTCCCACGTCTCCAGGTCGTGCCGGTCGAACGCGCCCCGGCGGGCCAGGTCCAGGTGCCGCGCGAGGCGGCTCACGCGGGAGAGGACCTCGAGCGGGCGGACGTCCAGGTCGGGCCGCTCCCGGTTCCAGGCGGCGACGATGCGGTCGACCTCGTCGTGAGCCGTCTCCGCCATACGCCGAGATTACTCGACGTCGACAGAACGGCGGCGGACCGGCGCGGGTTCGGCCCGCCCGGCCGGCGCCTCGCCCGCGGTGACCTTGGTGAGCGAGGGGCGCCGCTCGAGGCCCTGCAGGCCGTTCCACGCGAGGTTCACCAGGTGCGCCGCGACCTCGGACTTGCCCGGGCGACGCGCGTCGAGCCACCACTGACCGGTGAGCGCGACCATCCCGACGAGCATCTGCGCGTACATCGGCGCGGTCTTCGGGTCCTGCCCCTGCTTCCGGAACTCGTCCGCGAGCAGGTGCTCCACCTGCGTGGCGACGTCGCCGATGAGGCTCGAGAACGTGCCCGTCGCCTGCGCGACCGGCGAGTCACGCACGAGGATGCGGAAGCCCGCCTCGTTCGCCTCGATGTACGACAGCAGCGCGAGCGCGGTCCGCTCGACGAGGACCTTCGGGTGCCCGCCGCCCTCCAGCGCCCCCGTGAGCGCGCCCGTCAGGCCCTGCACCTCACGGTCCACGACGACCGCGTAGACGCCCTCCTTGCCCCCGAAGTGCTCGTAGACGACCGGCTTGGAGACCTCGGCGCGTGCCGCGATCTCCTCGACGCTCGTGCCCTCGAACCCCTTCTCGGCGAACAGCGTGCGCGATACGTCCAGCAGCTGCGCACGTCGCTGGACCCCCGTCATCCGCGACCGGGGTGCCCGTCTGCTCTCCGCCATGGCGCCCATCATGCCGTGCCACCCCCGCCCCCGGGCCCGGGGCCCGCGCCGGGGCGCCCAGGTCACCCGACCGCCCCGCCCCCGGCGCGACCGGGCGGCCTCGTCCGGCTGGCAGACTTGGGGCGCAGTCGGCGGCGCGCGCGCCGCCGACGATCCGCCCTGGTGTAACGGCAGCACGCAGGCCTTTGGAGCCTTGCGGTCCAGGTTCGAATCCTGGGGGCGGAGCCCGGCCCGGCCTGTGGGGGGTGGGCGCGTGGTGCCGCTGCTGCGCGAGGTCGACGGGATCCGCTACCTGTTCGGGTGGGCGCGTGGCCGGCACGTGGGTGCGTGCGGTGACGGTGCGGCGACGACGGGTGTCGCGGGCATCGTGGCGCGGTCCTGTGACGAGCAGGTCCCCGGCGGGTGACCGGTGTGTGACGCCGTGCTCCGATCGGTCGGCGCCGAACCGGGTGAATCGGGACGAGCCCTGCTGACGGGTGTCAGACCGGACACCTAGCCTCGGGGGAGCAGGCCGTGCCGCGGCCGGGTGAGCACCGGCCGGGCTGGTGGGGACGGGGGCCGGGTGTCCGAGCGGGCTGACGTGCAGGAGGGTGCGGGGGGCGAGCCCGTCGCCGCCGACGAGCGCGCGGACGTGCCGGTTCTCGGCGAGACCGGCCCCGACGAGACGGGCCCCGAAGAGACCGACCCCGCCGGTCCGGCAGCCGCGCCGAGCGGGCGGCGGTGGGGGCGGCGCGTGCTGCTGTCGCTCGTCGTCGTGCTGGTCGTCGTCGTGCTCGCGGGGGTGTGGCTCGCGTGGCGCGGGACGCAGGTCGCGGCGGCGCTCGCGGACGCGGAGACCCACCTGGGCACGGTGCGGGACGCGGTGAGCGCGGGGGACGTCGCCGCGGTCGGCGGGGTGCTGCCCGGCCTGCAGGACGCGGCGGACCGCGCGAGCCGCGCGACGGGCGACCCGGTGTGGCGCGTGGCCGAGCACGCGCCGTGGCTGGGTGCGCAGGTGTCGGCGGTCTCGGCCGCGACCGACGCGGTCGACGCGCTCGCGCACGACGCGCTGCCGCCGCTCGTCGACGTCGCGGGGAACTTCTCGACCGCCGCGCTCACGCCCCAGGAGGGCCGGGTCGACGTGGCGCGGCTCGACGCGATGGCACCCGCCGTCGCGCAGGCCCACGCGGCGGTCGACGCGGGCGTGTCCCGGCTCGAGGCGGTCGACGCCGACGCGCTCGTCCCGGCGCTCGCGGACCGGCTCGTCCCGGCGCGCGAGCAGCTCGTCGAGCTGCGCGACCGGCTCGAGGCCGCGGACACCGCGCTCGCGATCGTGCCGCCGCTGCTCGGCGTCGACGGCCCGCGCTCGTACCTGGTGCTCGTGCTCAACCCGGCGGAGCTGCGCAGCGCGGGGGGCATCGTCGGCTCGGTGCTGGAGGTGCGCGCGGACGCTGGGGCGATCACGGTGGGGGCGCAGCACCCCGCGCGGACCATGGGCCGTCCCGACGAGCCGGTGGTCCCGCTCGACCCGGCGGAGCGTGCGCTGCTCGGCGACGTGCCCGCGCGGTACATGCAGGCGGTGACGGCGACCCCGGACTTCGCACGCACGGCCGCGTTCGCGAGCGCCCTGTGGACGCGCGAGACGGGCCGGACCGTGGACGGCGTCCTCACGGTCGACCCGGTGGTCCTCGCGCGGCTGCTGGACGTGATCGGCCCGACGACCACGCCCGACGGCACGACGCTCACGTCCGACGACGCGGTCGAGACCTTGCTGTCGGCCGCGTACGCGCGCTACCCCCACGCGGCGGACTCCGACGCGTTCTTCGCTCAGGTCGCGCAGTCCGTCGTCGCCGCGACGTTCGCCGGCGGGTACTCCGGGTCGGCGCTCGTCGACGCGGTCGGTGACGTGGTGGGCGAGGGGCGGGTGTCGGTGTGGACGTCCGACGACGCCGTGCGTGAGCGGCTGCGCGAGGTCGGCCTGGTGCACGACTTCCTCGCCGACGACGCGACGGCGGACGTGACCGCCGGCGTGTTCCTCAACGACACGACGGTCTCGAAGATGGACTACTACCTCGACACCGCGCTCACCGTCGACGACGCGACCTGCACCGCGGACGGCGCGAGCACGTGGCTGCACCTCACGCTCACGAGCACCGCGCCGGCGGACGCCGCGACGACGCTGCCCGAGTACGTCACCGGCGGCGGCGACAACGGCACGCCCGCGGGGTCGTTCACGACCCAGGTGCTGCTGTACTCGCCGCGCGGCGGTGCGCTCGGCGAGATCCGCGTGGCGCGCGACGGCGGCGAGCCGCAGTCCGTGGGCCCGGGGCTGCGGGAGCACGCGGGGCGTCAGGCGGGTGCGCTCACGGTGCGGCTCGCACCGGGCGAGACCGCCACCCTCGACGTCCAGGTGACAGCCGGTGCGGGTACCGACGAGGTGCGCGTCGAGCGCACGCCGACCCTGCAGCACGGCCGCACCGGGCCGGTCGCGGTGTGCGGTGCGGCGGCGCCCTGACGCCGGACGGCGGTGTGACCCGTGACTCGGCCACCGCGCGCGGGCGCGCCCGGACGCGGCGGTAGAGTGGCGGGCGCGCACGGATCTCACGCCCGGATCGTCGGGCACACCCCCGCGAGGAGCACCCACAGGTGACCGTCCCCCGCCCAGCTGCCGTCATCGTCCTCGCCGCAGGTGAGGGAACCAGGATGCGCTCGGCGACCCCGAAGGTCCTGCACACGCTCGCCGGTCGCAGCATGCTGGGCCACGCGCTCGCCACCGCCCAGGCGCTCGACCCCGAGCGGGTCGTCGTCGTCGTCCGGCACGAGCGGGACAAGGTCGCGGCGCACGTGATCGAGCACGTCCCCACCGCGCTGGTCGCCGACCAGGACGCGATCCCCGGCACGGGCCGTGCCGTGCAGGTCGCGATGACCGCGCTCGACGCCGCGGCACAGGCGAGCGCCGTCGCGGCGCTCGACGGCCCCGGGGTGCCGGGCTCGGCGTCGGGCGTGCTGCTCGAGGGCGCTGTCGTCGTCGTCGCGGGTGACGTCCCGCTGCTCGACGCGGGCACCCTCGGCGAGCTGCTCGCGGCGCACCACGCGGACGGCAACGCCGTCACCGTGCTCACCACCGAGGTCGAGGACGCGACGGGCTACGGGCGCATCGTGCGCGAGCCGGGCACGGGCGACGTGCTGCGGATCGTCGAGCACAAGGACGCGAGCGACGCCGAGCGCGAGATCCGCGAGATCAACTCCTCGATCTACGTGTTCGACGCCGCGGTGCTGCGCGGCGCGCTCGGCCGCCTGGGCCGCGACAACGCGCAGGGCGAGGTCTACCTGACCGACGTGCTCGCGATCGCGCGCGGCGACGGCGGGCACGTGCGCGCGCTGCGCGCCGACGACCCGTACGTCGTCGAGGGCGTCAACGACCGCGTGCAGCTCGCCGCGCTCGCCGCGGAGCTGAACCGCCGCATCCTCGAGGACTGGATGCGCGAGGGCGTCACCGTCGTCGACCCGGCGACGACGTGGGTGGACGTGGACGTCGAGCTCGAGCGTGACGTCACGATCCTGCCGAACACGCAGCTGCACGGCGCGACGGTCGTGCGCGAGGGCGCGACCGTCGGCCCGGACACCACGCTCACGGACGTCGAGGTCGGGCCGCGCGCCACGGTCGTGCGCACGCACGGCAGCCTCGCGGTGATCGGCGAGAAGGCCAGCGTCGGCCCGTTCGCGTACCTGCGCCCCGGGACGGTCCTCGGCCGCAAGGGCAAGATCGGCACGTTCGTCGAGACGAAGAACGCGCAGATCGGCGAGGGCTCGAAGGTCCCGCACCTGTCGTACATCGGCGACGCGACGATCGGGGAGCACTCGAACATCGGCGCCGCGTCCGTCACGGTCAACTACGACGGCGTCAACAAGCACCGCACGACGATCGGCTCGCACGCCCGCACGGGCGCGGACAACATGTTCGTCGCGCCCGTCACGGTCGGCGACGGCGCCTACACGGGCGCCGGGACGGTCATCCGCCGCGACGTGCCCGCGGGCGCGCTCGGCGTCAGCGCGGGGGCGCAGCGCAACATCGAGGGCTGGGTGCAGCGCTCGCGCGCCGGCACGCCCGCCGCCAAGGCCGCGCAGGCCGCCGCGCCCGCCGCCGGCACCCCGCTCGACGAGTCGCTCTCGCCGCAGGCCCGCGCGGAGCTCGAGCGCGCTGCCACCGCCGCACGCGGCATCCCCGTCACGCCCCCGCCCGGCCTGCCCGGCCAGCCGGCGCAGCTGTCCGACCCGCCCAGCCCCACCGGGGGCCAGACCACCGCCGAGCACGGCACCGAGGAGACGAGCACGCGATGACGGGGATCATCTCCCACGACGGAGAGAAGCGGCTCGTCGTCGTCTCCGGGCGGGCGCACACCGAGCTGGCCCAGGCCGTCGTCGACGAGCTCGGCATCGAGCTCGTCCCGACCAGCGCGTACGACTTCGCGAACGGCGAGATCTACACGCGCTTCGGGGAGTCGGTGCGCGGCGCGGACGCGTTCGTGCTGCAGTCGCACGCGTCGCCCGTGATCAACAAGTGGATCATGGAGCAGCTGCTCATGGTCGACGCGCTCAAGCGCGCCTCGGCCAAGACCATCACCGTGATCGCGCCGTTCTACGGCTACGCGCGCCAGGACAAGAAGAGCCGCGGCCGCGAGCCGATCTCGGCCCGCCTGCTGGCCGACATGTTCAAGACCGCCGGTGCGGACCGCATCATGTCGGTCGACCTGCACACGTCGCAGATCCAGGGCTTCTTCGACGGCCCGGTCGACCACCTGTGGGCCATGCCGATCCTCGTCGACTACGTGCGCTCGCGCGTCGACCTGACGAACGTCACGGTCGTCTCGCCCGACGCGGGCCGCATCCGCGTCGCGGAGCAGTGGGCGGCCAAGCTCGGCGGCGGCCCGCTCGCGTTCGTCCACAAGACCCGCGACGTCCGCACCGCGAACAAGGCGGTCGCCAACCGCGTCGTCGGCGACGTCGAGGGCCGCTCGTGCGTGCTCGTCGACGACCTGATCGACACCGCCGGCACCATCTCCGAGGCGGTGCGCGTCCTCAAGGAGGCCGGCGCGAAGGACGTCATCGTCGCGGCGACGCACGGCATCCTGTCCGAGCCCGCCGTCGGCCGGCTCTCGTCGTGCGGGGTGCGCGAGGTCGTCATCACCGACACGCTCCCCGTCGAGGACGACAAGCGCTTCGAGCAGCTCACCGTCCTGTCGATCGCGCCGCTCATCGCGCGCGCGATCCGTGAGGTGTTCGACGACGGCTCGGTCACCAGCCTGTTCGACGGCAACGCCTGAGCCGACCGCCCCCCGAGACGCCCCGTGTGCGGGGCCGTCCTCGTGTGGGAGCCTGCACGCGTGCTGGTGCGCATCCTCGTGAGGCTGTCGGGCGGCTGGTGGGCGCACCGCGAGCGGACGCTGCGCGCGCGGGGCCCGCTGCGGCGGCTCCACGCCACCGTGCACAAGCTCTACCTCGAGGAGTTCGGCGGGTACATCTCGCTGCTGACCATGTTCGCCGGACCGCCGGTGTTCCCCCACAAGCCGATCGGTGTGTTCATCGCACCCGGCGCCGTGATCGGGCGCGGCGTCACCGTCTACCAGCAGGTGACCATCGGCAAGAACGACATCGAGACGAGCCCGCGGTTCGGCTCCCCGACGATCGGCGACGGCGTGTACATCGGTGCGGGCGCCAAGATCATCGGCGCCGTGACCGTCGGCGCGGGTGCCCGCGTCGGCGCGGGTGCCGTCGTGGTGAGGGACGTCCCCGCGGGGGCGACCGTGGTCGCCGGACCCGTGCGCGTGCTCGAACGCCGCGACGAGCCCGCGGCGGGTGACTGACCCCACGCCCGACCCCGCGCCGCCGGGTTTCAGCCGGGCCACGTGAGCGGGTAAGATCCTCAGGTTGCCTCGGCGAGGGACGTCGGACGGTCCACACCGCTTCCGGTCCGTGATCGACTGGGCGAGCGCCTCCGCGTGCGCCCGTCCTGCGCCCCGCGTCGAGGCCACCGGGCCCTTCGTCGGCCCACCGCCAGACCACCGGCCCCGTGCCGCACCCGTTCTCGTACGTCGCGCCCCCGTGCGCCCAGCATCACTGGAGTCATCGTGTCCGAGGTCAAGCTCGCCGCCACCACCCGCACCGAGTTCGGCAAGGGCGCCGCGCGTCGCCTGCGCCGTGCCGGCCAGATCCCCGCCGTCCTGTACGGGCACGGCACCGAGCCCGTCCACGTGTCCCTCCCGGGCCACGAGACGATGCTCGCCGTCAAGCACGCCAACGCCCTGTTCGAGATCCAGGTCGACGGCAAGCCGGTCCTCGCCCTCGCCAAGGACGTCCAGCGCGAGCCGGTCCGCCAGATCATCGAGCACGTCGACCTGCTGATCGTGAAGAAGGGCGAGAAGGTCTCGGTCGAGATCCCCGTCGTCATCGTCGGCGAGTCCGCGCCCGGCACCATCCACGTCGTCGAGACGCAGACGCTGGCCCTCGAGGCCGAGGCCACGCACCTGCCCGAGTCGGTCGAGGTGTCGATCGACGGCCTTGAGGACGGTGCCATCGTCAAGGCCGGCGACGTCACGCTGCCCCAGGGCACGACCCTCGTCACCGACGCCGAGGCGACCGTCCTGACGGTCTCGACGCCGCGCGTCTCCGCCGAGGACCTCGGCGAGGAGTCGGGCGACGCCGCCGAGGCGCCGGCCGAGGCCTGAGACCTCCGACGCGGGCCCGGCCCGCGGACCTGCGACCGACGCCCGGTACCGTCACGTGCGGTGCCGGGCGTCGGCGCACCCCGACGACTTCACGCACCCGACGACCGAGGAGGACCAGTGGCTGACGGACCGTGGCTCGTGGTGGGTCTGGGCAACCCCGGACCGCAGTACGCGGGCAACCGGCACAACGTCGGTCAGATGGTGCTCGACGAGCTCGCGCGGCGCACGGGCTCGTCGTTCGGGGCGCGCGCGAGCGGGCTGCTGTCCCGTCGCCCCCAGGCGGCCGTGGCCGAGACGCGGCTCGGCGTCCTGCCGGGCGGAGCGCCCGGCCCGCGGGTCGTGCTCGCTAAGCCGACGACGTACATGAACGTCTCCGGCGGCCCGGTCGCCGCGCTCGCGAAGTACTACGACGTCCCGGTGGACCGCGTCGTGATGGTGCACGACGAGCTCGACATCCCGTTCGCGGACGTCCGCCTCAAGCGCGGCGGCGGTGAGGGCGGCCACAACGGGCTGCGCGACACGACGAAGGCGCTCGGCACCAAGGAGTACGTGCGGGTGCGGGTCGGCATCGGCCGCCCGCCCGGCCGCCAGGACCCGGCGGACTTCGTGCTCAAGGACTTCTCGACGACCGAGGCGAAGGACCTGGGCTGGCTCGTCGACCGCGCCGCGGACGCGGTCGAGGCCGTGGTCCTCGAGGGCCTCGAGGCGGCGCAGCAGCGGTTCCACACCAAGCCCTGACGGCACGACGCAGGGCGGCCGCTCGGGAGCGACCGCCCTGCGTCGGAGCCCTGCGTGGGCGGCTGCGTCAGCCGCCCTGGCGGACGGCGACGGTCTTGCCGTCCTCGTAGTAGTTCGACGAGACCTTGGGGACCGTCGTCGAGGGCGAGATGATCGCGCAGCGGTCGACGCGGGTGTCGAGACCGAACGTGTTCTTGCTGAACACGAGCCCCTGGATCGGGCCGCGACCCTGCTCGGCGATGTTGACCGAGCACCCGCCGCCGTCGATCCAGTTGCCGGACACGGTCACGTCGGACACCACGCCCAGGCCCGGGGAGTACATGATCGCGGCGTTGTAGGCGCCCTCGATCGTGTTGCCGGTGATGACGATGTCCGAGCCGCGCTGGATCTGGATGTTGTCGTCGTGCGTCCCGTCCTCCTGGTAGGGCGCGCTGGCGTAGTGCAGGTTGTCGTGCAGCCACGACGCCTCGACGCGGACGTCGTCACCGGTGATGCGGACGGAGTCGATGACGTCGTGCACGTCGACGCGGCGCATCGTGATGTTCGCGCCGCGGACGCCGTCGATCCAGTACGACGGGGACGCCGCGAACAGCTCGCTGTCCTGGATCAGCAGCGGGGCGCCGTTGGTGTTCTGCACGAGCGAGCGGCCGGTGCTGACCTTGTAGCCGCGGATGATCGAGTTCTTGATCGTCACGTTCGAGGCCCGGACGTCGACGAACCCGCGGATGTCGAGCCCGCTGATCACGGCGCCGTCCTCCTTGATGACGAGGTCGCCGTCGTGGACCTTGAGGGACACGCCCGACGGCACGCCGGTGTTGCTCGGTCCCGGCTTGCCGCCGGTCCCGGTGCTCGCGCTGGGCGACGGGGCGGGCGTCGTCGGCGCCGTGGTGGCGCGCGGCGAGCTCGTCGGTGACGGTGAGGAGGTGGGCTTGGCCGTCGCCGTCGCGGTCGGCTTGGGCGTCGCCGTGGCGGTCGCCTTGGCGGTGGCGGTGGCCGTGGCCTTCGCGGTGGCGGTGGCGGTCGCCTTGGTCGTCGCGCTCGTCGTGGCCGAGGTCGACGCGACGGTGACGGTCTTGCCGCCCACCACCCAGCCGAGGACCTCGGGCGCGACCTTGACGCTCGCGGCGGTGTTCGTCAGCGTGACGGACTTCCCGCCGGAGCCGCCGAGGGGGATCACGGCGTCGCCGTAGGTCGGCGCCGACGACGAGGCGGTCACGAGGGACGTCGAGCGGCACCGCGCCGTGGCCGACGTGCCGGGGCAGGCGGCGACGACCGTCTCGCGCCACGCGCCGGAGACGCGGACGCGCAGGTGGACGGCGGTCGCGCCGCTCGGCGGCGAGAGCGTGAGCGTGGACGACGAGCCGGGACTGATGACGCGGGCGTCGAGCGAGCCCGACGCGGGCGCGAGAAGGCCGCCGTCGGGGAGCGTGGACGCGGCGACGTAGAAGCCGTCGATGTCGATCGAGACGTGGGCGCTGCCGCCGGTGGCGTACAGGTTGACCTGCGACCCGTCACCGCCGAGGGCGACGACGCCGGAGGCCTGGGCGGCGCGCGACGTGCTGGGGTTGAGGAACGTGGTGCCGTTGCACGTGGGCGAGCTGCCCGTCGCGCACGCGCCGATGTTCGTCGCGGTCGCGCCGGCGGCGCTGGTGAGGCGCACGACGGCGCCCGTGGCGTTCTTCGGCACGCCCGACAGCGAGACCGTGCGGGTCTTCTTGCTCGTGAGGGACACGGTCCCGGCGCGGCGGGGCTCGACGGGCAGGTACCGGGAGTCGCGCGCGTCGGTCTTCGTCGAGCGCAGCGACCAGCCGCGCACGTCTGCCCACACCTTCGCGCCGTCGAGCGCGGTGAGCGTGACCTTGCCCGACGAGGGCGCGACGAGGACCGAGCCGTTGGCGAACCCGCCGGCGGCCGTGACGGTCCGGGGGTTGCTGCACGTCGACGCGGTGCCGGGGCACACGCGGACGGTCGCGTTCGTCTTGCTGGGCTTGACGCTCACGTGCAGCTCGGCGGCGGTCGTGCCGCTGGGCACCGACGGCAGCGTGACGGTCGTGGACGCGCCGGCCGCGAGCGTGGTGCCCTTCAGGACGCGCAGCGGGTCCGCGGGGCGGTGGACGGCGGTGTCGGCGGACGACGCCTGGGTCGCGATGGTCGTGGCGAGGACGACGGCCGCGCAGGCCATCGCAGCGAGTGCGACGAGCTGGCGGCGGCGGGGGCTGTCGAGCGCGGTCGTGCGCGCACCGGGGGGAGCGGTGTGGCGTCCGGGCACGAGCACCTCCTGGGTCTCGGGTTGGGCCGCTCGGGTGACGAGGACATCGGCGCGAATACGGCAGGTCGGGAGGATCGACCTCGGGCGGGTGCGCCGAACGTACAAGAATTCACCCGTTCGGCCGAGACCCTCTGCCCGTGACCAGGGACCGTTACCGCGTCGTGACCTTGCTGACCTGCGGCAGCGCCCACCTAGACAATTGTCCGAAATGTGAGATTCTCACCGCCGTGAGACCCTGGCCAGGGCGCGACGCCCGACGTTGAGCACCCGGGCGGGCAGCTCGCGGATCTGCCGGCGACGCCGCTCACGGTCGTACCGGGCGCGCATCGACGCAACGAGCGCGACCCCGTCGGCCGGTGCGTCGACCAGCCCGCGCTCCGCCCAGAAGCCCGCGAGCTGCGCCGTCGCCTGCGGGTCGAGCCGGGGCACGGCGTCCCGGTGCAGGCCGAGCACCGGCAGGTCGCGGCCCGCGTCGAGCACCGCGCGCACGCCCTGCGGCGTCGCGAGCCGGGGCCACACCACCGGGTTCGGCTCGTCGGTGAGCTCCAGGGTCCGTTCGAGCGTGCCGTCGCGCCGCGCCAGCCAACCCGCGTACAGGAAGAACTCGGTGAGGTCGTGCGCCAGGAACTCGCGCGCGAACGGGCGCCCCGCGGCCGACTCGACGTCCGCCAGCATCGCGAGCACGACCTCGCGGTCGAGCGTGAACGGCGTCGTCGTCGCCGCGAAGCGGCCCACGTGCTCGGCCGGGTCGAGGCCGAGGTACCGGCACACGCGCTCGAGCGCGGGCCGCAACGTGTGGTCGGTGTAGGAGTACGCGCGCACACGCGCGCGTCCGTCCGCCGCGACGAAGAACGCGTCGTCGGGCCGTGCGACGAAGTGGTTCTTCGCGTCGAGCGCGACGTAGTGCGGGGTCTCGACGAGCCGGGCCACCGCGAGCTTGAGGATCTGCTGGCTGCGCCAGCCGGACGTCGTCGGCAGGTCCGTGACGTCGGCCGGGCGCAGCACCCGCACGCGCGGGGCGAGCGCGCCGTACGCGCGGACCAGCGCGTCGACCTCCCGCAGGCCCCGGCGGGTGTTGTCCAGGACGACCACGCGGGCGTCGGACGGGGCGTGCCGCGCGAACGACCGCGCCTGCAGCCCGAGCAGCTGGACCTCCGCCTCGAAGACGGGGGTCACGAACGTGAGTGCCGGCACCGCGGGTCCTTCCAGTCACGGGTCCGGCGAGCGTAGCGAAGACGCGAGGGGACCGTCCCGGGTTTCCCCGGGACGGTCCCCTCGGCGTCAGCGGTCGACGGCCGCGCGGGTCAGCCCTTCTTCAGGGTGATGGCCGAGCCGTCCTCGTAGGTGTTCGAGGTGATGGTGCTCTTGCTCGTCGTCGTCGTCGGGGCGATGTACGCGCACCCCTTGCGGCTGTGCGAGCCGAACGTGTTGCCGCTCATCTGCAGGGCGATCGCGCCGCGACCGGACTCGGCCACGTTGACCGTGCAGGCGCCGTGGTCGAGGAAGTTGCGCTCGATGACCAGGCCGGTCACGGTGCCGAGGCCCTGCGTCACCATGATGGCCGCGTTGTACGCGCCCTCCATGCGGTTGCCGATCAGCGAGATGTTCGCCCCCTTGACGATCTGCACGTTGTCGTCGTGCGTCCCGTCGGAGTGGCTCGGGTCATTCTCGTAATGCAGCGTGTCGTGCAGCCAGGAAGCGGTCAGCTTCTTGTTGTCACCGTAGAAGTGCACATTGTCGATGACGTCGTGGATGTTCAGTCGCGTCGCGTCGATGGTGCCGCTGCCGCGCAGGCCGTCGACCAGCCAGTTCGGCTTGGAGTTGTACAGCTCCGAGTCGGAGATCTTCAGCGACCCCGTGGACTCCACGACGACCAGGCCGCGCGCCACGTCGGTGGCACGGCCGCGCACGATCGTGTTCTGGATGACGACGTCCTTGGCCTTGACCGTGACGAAGCCCCGGATGTCCATGCCGTTGACGACCGTGCCGGCCTTCGTGATCGTGAGGTCACCGTTGTGGACCTGGAGGTAGGTGCCGCGCGGGACGCCCGTGGTCGAGGCGCTCGGCACGTAGGTGCCGGGCTTGGGGGCGAGGGTCTTGTCGGCGCTCAGGTCGCGCGCGGCGTCGGTCGGGCCGGCCCACACGTCCGCGACCTGCGAGGTCACGGCGCCCGCCGCCGCGGGCGCGTACGTGGTGAACGCGACGCCGCCCGCGGTCTGCAGCGCGGCCGTCGAGTCGCTCGCGGTGAGCGTCCAGGCGTCGGGTTCCTGCGTGCCGGTCGGCCAGGCCTTGGCGGACACGACCGTGGGCGACGTGCCGGTCGCCTGGACGCGAACCTGCAGGTCAGCGGTGGGGTCGAGGCGCAGGCGCTCGGTCGTCGTGGCGATCGTCGAGGCGCTCGTGCCGTTCACCCGCAGCAGGCTGGGGACCACGGTGCCGTCCGTCTGGACCTTGAGCTTGAAGCGGTAGCCGGACGTCGCGTCCAGCGCGCGGGCGGTCGCGTACAGGTCCACGGTGCCGCTCTTCGGGAGCGCCGCGAGGCCGACCTGGGCCTGCAGCTCGGTGTCGGTCGACGACACGTCGAGGAAGGAGGACTGGTTGCCGCCCGTGCTGCCGAGCGCCGTGGTGGCGACGCCGCCCTCGGCCCGGAAGGCGGACGCCGCGGCGGAGTGCTCCCAGGCGCCGGACGACGCCTCGCCCCACCCGCTGGTGGTCTCGCGGTCGAACGTGTCGACGGCGTACGGCTGGGTCGACACGGCCTCGGACTCGGGGCCGTGCTGTCGGGTGCGCCCCACGCCGAGGCGCTGGTGGTGCTCGTCACGACCATGCCGAGCGCGACGGCGGTCGCGGCACCGGCCGTCGCGAGAACGCGCCGGCGGGGATTCGATGAAGAAGTGAATGCCGAGGTGGGGGACGGCGAGGGGGACGGGACGCGCGTGGAAATGGGCACAGAAATCTCCTGGGGGGGATGCCTACTGCCGCGGTCCGGATCGGACCAGAGCGGGGGGATGTGCTCTCCGCGGCCATTCCATGGTTACGCGTTGTTTGTCGGGACTTCTGGGGCGTACGGACCAAGTCGGACGTGAGCCGAGCCACAATCCGCATTTCTGCGCTTTTTCACCCGCGCGCAATTCCGTGCGCACTCGGTCGAGTGACAGCGAACCGGGTGAAATCGGACGAAGCGGTGTAGACAGGGACGGATCGCGCAGTAACCTCGCCGTACGCATGGGAACCCTGGGGGGGGCTTGACATGACGCTGACGGCCGACCGTGGTGGACCTGACGTCTACGAGTCGTTCGACCGCCGCGCCCGTTCGCGCGAGCCGCGCCGGTCGTGGGCGTCGACGCGACCCTTCGAACCGCGCAGGACGCCGTTCAACGCCCCGACGGTCGTCGCACGGACCTGGGCGGTGCGCTCGCGGCGCTCGCGCGCCCTGCTCGTCGTGACCGACGCGCTGTCGGCGTCGCTCGTGGCGCTCGCGCTCACCGCGACGACCATCGGCGTCGAGGGGGCGACGCTCGCGTGGGCCGCGGCCGCCGGGGTCGTGCTGCCGGCCGCGATCGCGCTGACGCGCGGCTACGACGCCCGTCGGATCGGGGTCGGTGCGCAGGAGTTCCAGTCCGTCGTCACCGGCGGGCTGGCCGTGGCCGCGGCCGTGGTGGGCCTCGCCTTCACGTTCGAGCTGCCCGTCCCGCGCGCCGTGGTGTTCGCGGGCATCCCGAGCGCCGTCGCGTTCGCCTGCCTGCTGCGGTACGCCGCGCGCAAGCGGCTGCACCACCGGCGTCAGCACGGCCTGGACATGCGCCGCACGCTCGTCGTCGGGCGGCCCCAGGACGCGTCCCGCGCGACGTACGAGCTCCAGCAGACCGCCTACGAGGGCTACGACGTCGTCGGGCTCTGCCTGCCGTCCGTCGACGACCGCGCACCGCTCGTCGACGTCCCCGTGCTCGGGGCGGTCGCCGACATCGCGCAGGTCGTCTCCGACTACGCGATCGAGGTCGTCATCGTCACCAGCGGCACGCTGAGCGGCCCCGCCGCGCGCCGGCTCGGCTGGGCGCTCGACCGCGCGGGCGCCGAGATGGTGATGATGCCGGACCTCGTCGAGGTCAGCGGGCCGCGCCTGAGCGTGCGGCCCGTCGGGATCCTGCCGCTGCTCGAGGTGGAGGTGGCGCCGCCGCGACGGCGGATCGTCGCCAAGGCCGTGATGGACCGGATCCTGTCGCCGCTGTTCGCGCTCGCCGCCGCACCCGTCGTGCTGGTGCTCGCCGCGGCGGTCCGGCTCACCTCGGCCGGGCCCGCGTTCTACCGCAACACGCGGATCGGGGTCGACGGGCGCCCCTTCACCATGTGGAAGCTCCGCTCGATGTACGTCGACGCGGACGCCCGCCGGGCCGCGCTCGAGGCCTCCTCCGACGGCAACGGCGTGCTGTTCAAGATGCGCGACGACCCGCGCGTCACGCCGCTGGGCCGGTTCATGCGCAAGTACTCGCTCGACGAGCTCCCGCAGCTGTGGAACGTGCTGCGGGGCGACATGTCGCTCGTCGGCCCCCGACCGCCGCTGCCCGGCGAGGTCAGCGAGTACGAGGACGAGGTGCACCGCCGCCTGCGCGTCAAGCCGGGGCTCACGGGCCTGTGGCAGGTCAGCGGACGCTCCGACCTCGACTGGGCCGACTCGGTGCGTCTGGACCTGCGGTACGCCGACAACTGGTCGTTCGCGATGGACCTCATGATCCTGTGGAAGACCGCGCGCGCCGTGTTCCTCTCCACCGGCGCCTACTGAGGGCCGGACCGCAGTGGCCGTGACGGCGACGAGCAGCGCCCGCCTCGCCGAGCAGGAGCGCGCCGACGACGTGCCGACCGCGCAGCGCCTGCGCGGGTCGGCGAGCGAGATCCGCCCCGAGATCCAGGCGCTGCGCGCGGTCGCGGTGCTGCTCGTGCTCGCGTACCACGTCGCGCCCGCACGCCTGCCGGGCGGCTACATCGGCGTCGACGTCTTCTTCGTCATCTCCGGGTTCCTCATCACGGCGCACATCGTCAAGCCGCTGCGCCGCGGGACCTTCACGTTCCGCGGCTTCTACGCGCGCCGCGCGGTGCGCCTGCTGCCCGCGTCGCTGCTGGTCCTGGCGTTCACGCTCGCCGTCACGCTCGCCGTCGTGCCGCAGAGCCGGTGGCCGCAGTTCGGGCAGCAGATCGCCGCGAGCGCCCTCTACGTCGAGAACTGGGTGCTCGCCGGCAACGCGACGGACTACTCGGCCCCGGCCGCGAACGTCAGCCCGGTCCAGCACTTCTGGTCGCTGTCGGCCGAGGAGCAGTTCTACCTCGTGTGGCCGGCGCTCCTGCTGCTCGGGCTCCTGGTCTCGCGGCGCACCCGCTCGTGGCGCCTCGCGTTCGCTGCCGTCCTCGTCCCGCTCGCGCTCGTCTCGCTCGCCTGGTCGGTGTACCGGACCGCGCAGGAGCCGTCGGCCGCGTACTTCGTCACGACGACGCGCGCGTGGGAGTTCGCCGCGGGCGGTCTGACCTGGTTGGTCGCCGACCGGCTCGGGCTCCTGCCCCGCGACCGCCGCGCGCTCGCGAGCTGGGCGGGGCTCGCGGTGATCGGCGCCTGCGCGCTGCTGTTCTCGGCGCGCACGCCGTTCCCGGGGTGGGTCGCCGGCATCCCGGTGGTGGCCGCGGCCGCCGTCCTGGCGGCCGGTCTGCCCGAGACCCGGTGGGGGCCCGCGCGGATCATGCGGTGGCGTCCGGTGCAGGTCGTCGGCGACATGTCGTACTCGCTGTACCTGTGGCACTGGCCGCTGATCGTCCTGCTGCCGTACGTGGTGTCGCAGGCGTCCGGCGCGAGGGGACGCGTGGCCGCCGTCGCGTTGGCCTTCCCGCTCGCGTACCTGACCCGCCGGTACGTCGAGGTGCCGCTCATGGAGCGCTACCGTCCCGGCTCGGGGTCCGCCCACGTACGGCCCGGGGTCATCGGGGTGGCCGTCGCGTGCGCCATGGCGCTCGTCGCCGTCCCGGCCCTCGCGGCCGACCGCACGGTCGAGCACCGGCGGGAGCAGGCATGGGCGGAGCTCGACGCGCGCGTCGCCGCGGCGGGGGACTGCTTCGGCGCGGCGGCGCTGGACGCGGACTGCGCGCCGGGCGGCGACGTCGTGCCGGACCCGGTCATCGCCGACCTGGACGACTTCGGCATCCTCAACCGCGGGTGCCAGGTGCGCAGCACCACCACCGAGGCCCGCACGTGCACGTTCGGCGACCCGTCGGGCGCCACGTCCGTGGCGCTCGTGGGTGACTCCCACGCCGCGCAGTGGGCGCCCGCGCTCGACCTCGTGGGCGAGGAGCGCGGCTGGAAGGTCACCACCTACCTGCGCTCGGGCTGCCCCGTGACGCAGACCCGCCCCGCGGGCCGGGGGACGTCGAACGAGGCGTGCGGCGTGTGGGAGCGCAACGTCCTGCGCGCGCTCGCCGAGGGCGACTTCGACGTGGTCGTGACCTCGGCCCTGGCGGGCACGGTCTACACCGAGGACCCGTCCGGTGTGCAGGGGTTCACCGACGCGTGGGCGCCGCTGCTCGAGGCGGGTTCGCAGGTCGTCGCGATCCGCGACAACCCCGACCCGACCCACGCCGGGATCCCGAGCACGCCCGTCTGCGTCGAGGAGCGCGGGCCGCTGGGGTGCGGCACGGACCCCGGTCGGAGCCTTCGCGCGGACCCGCTCGTCGAGGCCGTCTCGCAGACCCCGGGCGCGGACCTCGTGGACCTGACCGACCGGTTCTGCGTCGAGGACACGTGCCCGGCCGTCATCGGCGACGTCCTCGTCTACCACCAGGCGCAGCACGTCACGACGACGTACATGCGCTCGCTCGCGCCGAGCCTGGGAGCCGCGCTCGACGAGGTGCTCGACTGACGGGACCACCGCCGACGACGAGGGCTCGTCGGGCGGTGCGGCCGTCAGGCGGCCGGCGCGGGGGCGGCGCTGCGCGTCCCGCGCGCCGTGTGCACCACGGACGCGACCTCGCTCAGGTCCTTGCGCACCCGCGGCACCGTCAGGTACCAGAGCGCGAACGCAGCGCCGACGCCGACGAGCGCGAGCGCCAGCTGCGCCCACGCGCCCGTCACGAGCGTCGAGGCGGCCCAGCCGGCGAGCGCGCAGGAACCGAACATGACGACCGCGCGCGTGCCGCCCGAGAGCAGCGCGCGCAGCGGGACGGGCGTGTGGCGGGCGACCCACCACAGCGACAGCGGCCACGCGAGCATCGGCGCGACCGCGTACCCCGCCGCGACACCGACGACCCCCCAGATGCTCCCGACGAGCACGCACGTGATCCGGATCGACGCCGACACGAGCGTGTACCGCAGCAGGACGTTCGTCAGGCCCGTCGCGAGGTACACCCAGTAGCCGACGTACGCGAGCGTCTGGAACACGCCCGCGGCCGCGAGGAACCGGAGCACGGGCTCGGCGTCGAGCCACTGCGGGCCCAGCAGGATCGAGGTCAGCGGGCCGGTGGCCGCGATGACGAACGCGAGCCCGGCGACGAGCGTGTACGCGAGCGCGAGCTGGCCACGCCGGACGAACTCACCGAACCGCTCGGGCTGGTCGCGCAGCCGGGACAGGACGGGCAGCGCGACGGTCGTCGAGGGCGCGCGCAGCTGCGTGAGCGGCTGCATGAGCAGCGTGAACGCGCGGTTGTAGACGCCCAGGGGCTGCGCGCCGAACCGCAGACCGATGGTGAGCGAGTCGACGTTGTTGCTCGCGTAACCCACGAGCTGGGTGCCCAGGAGGTTCCACCCGAACCGCAGGAGCCCGGCCATCGGCTCGCCGCGTCGCGGGCGCCGGGGCAGCCAGCGCGCGGCGATCACCCCGCCCGCCGCGAGCGTCGCGGCGGTCATGACCTGCTGCCCGACGAGCGCCCACCACCCCGCGCCGGACACCGCGAGGACGATGCCCGCGACGAGGCCGAGCAGCGGGGAGGCCACGTCGACGGCCGCGAGCTGGGCGAAGCGCATGTGCCGTGTGAGGTGCGCCCGGTACTGCGTCGCCATGCCGTTGAGCAGGAACGTCAGGGCGAGCCCACGCGTGATCGGGACGAGGTCGGGCTCGTCGTACAGGGCCGCGACGAGCGGTGCGCACGCGAACGCGAGAACGCCGAGCAGCGCGCCGATCCCGGTGTTGAGCCAGAACAGGTTGTCGCGCTGCTGCCGGGTGAGGCGCTGCGCCTGGATCGCGGCGGACGACAGGCCGAAGTCCCGGAACAGGTCGCCGATGCCGACGACGGCGAGAGCCATGGCGACCAGGCCGTAGTCGTGCGGCGTGAGCAGGTGGGCGAGCACCACGACGCCGCCGACCTGCACGGCCATCCGGACGACCTGGCTGCCGACGGTCACGATCGCGCCGCGCGCGGCGCGCTTCCCGAGGGCCGGTCCGGCCTGCAGGACGTCGTCGTCGCCGGCCACGGTCAGGCCAGCTTGCGCAGCGCGGCCTCGGCCGGCAGCAGCGCCGTGAGCGCCGTCTCGCGCACCCGCGCGGCCTGCGCGGCGAGCGTCGGGTCCGCGACGAGCGCGAGCGCGGTGGCCGCCGGGTCCGGGTCCTCGCGCAGGTCGACCGTCGCGTGCCAGCCGAGCGCCTCGAGCAGCGGGGCGAACTTGCGCGAGTAGGCGAGCGGGACCGCGGGCGTGCCCACGGACAGCGCGTTGAGGCACGCGTGCATGCGGGACCCGAGGACGACGGTCGCGGACGCGACGACGCGCCGCACCTCGTCGAGGTCCTCGGGGACCACGGCCTCGAGGCCGCGCTCGGCCGCGAGCTCGCGCACCACGGGCACGTCGTCGTCGTGACCGCGGGACGCCAGGACGTGCGCGAGGAGCGTGACGCGGCGGCCCTGCGCCGTGAGCTCGTCGAGGATCGTGGTGACGGTCGTGCGGTAGCGGGTCGCGTCGACGTGCGGGCCGGGCTGCCACAGCAGGCCGGAGACGTTGAGGACGACGTCGCGGTCGCGCTCGACCTCGGGCACGGGCAGCGCGAACACGACGTCGGTCGTCAGGACGTCGACCTCGCGCCCGAGCGACGCGGCGGCCTGCGCGGAGAGGTGGTCGCGCGCCATGACGGTGGTCGCGCGTGCGAGGGACCGACGGGCGACGGCCCGCCCGGCGAGCGTCGAGAACGGCCCGATGGTCTGCGGCCCGAGCACGACGGGCACGCCGGAGCGGGTCGCGAGCTCGGCCATGAGCGACATCGTCGTGAGGCGCGGCAGGCCGTAGATGTCGGCGAAGCTGTCGCCCGAGCGCGTGTCGACCACCACGTCGTACCCGCTGATCCAGCGCCGCAGCCCGTGGTGCCCGGTCACGTGCTCGCGCACGAGCTGGCGCGGACCGCCGACGGGGACGGGCGCGACGCCTCGGCCCGAGCTCTGGAACTCGACCGTGACGTCGTCGAACGCCCGCCTCAGGAGTGCCGCGGTGCCGTGCGCCAGGGCGCGGACCCCCAGGTTGGGTGACCTGTCGTCGGCCCACAGGACCAGTGCTCGCACGTCTGTCTCACCTCTCGCCGGGCCCGGTACCGGGTCGAGGCCCCGGCGCCGTCGACCCGGACGAATCTACACAAAGGGTTCGAGCTCGCCGTCCGGCGTGCGGGTGAACTTGGGGGTGCTCGCGGGGTCGCCCACGGGGGTGGTCGCCGTGGTGCTCCCCGGGGTGCTCGCCCGGTTGGTCGCGTCCCCGGCGGTGCCGGTCACGGCCGCCACGACGTCGTCGGCGTAGCGCCGCAACGAGAACCGCTCGTGCGCGTCGTCCTCGCCCGTGGACGCGAGCGTGCGGCGGCGCTGCTCGTCGTGCAGCAGGGCCGCGACCGCGTCGGCGAGGGCGTGCGCGTCTCCGGGTGGGACGAGCAGGCCGGTGGTGCCGTCGCGGACCACCTCGGCCAGGCCCTGCACGTCGGACGCGACGAGCGGGCGGCGCGCGAGGAGCGCCTCGACGGCGGTGTTGCCGAACGGCTCCGCGCGCGAGGGGACGAGCACGACGTCCGCGGACGCCAGCAGGTCCCAGGTCGGGTGCACGTACCCGAGGAGCTCGACGCGCCCCGCGAGGTCCGGCTGCCGCGCGCGGGTCCGTAGCTCGTCCTCGAACCACTCGTAGCCCGCGAACGTCGTCCCCGCGGCGGACAGCCGCACGTCCTCGCCCGCGGCCACGAGCAGCGCGACCGCCTCGAGCGCGACGTCTGTCCCCTTGCGGGGCGACAGCCGCCCGACGGAGACCAGGTGCCACGGTGCGCCCGGGGCGCGCTCGGCGTCCGTCGGGGCGTCGACGGGGCCGTCGGGCGGGCCGGCGACGCCGTTGTGCACGACGAGCGTGCGACGGGCCAGGCGCGGGACGGCGCGCACGAGCGCCTCGCGGGCCGCCGCGGAGTTCGCGACGACGGTCCGGGACGCGAGGACCGGCAGCGCGAGCGCGGTCGCGACCATGCGGTTGCCGTCCTCGGCCTCGTGCACGTGCGTGAGCGTCGGGACTCCCGCGAGGCGGCCCGCGGCCGCCCACACGGGGATGGTCACCGTGTTGACGTACAGCACGTCCGGCCGGTCGGAGCGCAGCCGGCGGGCCGCCCGGAGCGTCGCGGTGAGCGAGCCCCACAGCAGCCGCGGCAGGCGCGTGGGGGCGAGCTCGGACTTGCGCAGCACGGGGAAGCCCGCGATCCGCACCTGCGCGCCCGCGTCGACGACGAGCGGCACGAGCGGACCCTCGTGGGGGAGCACGACCGTCACGCGGTGCCCGCGCGCGGTGAGCGCGCGCAGCGACTCGAGCAGCTGGCGGTCGGAGCCGTACAGGTCCGGCGACGGGTGCGCCACGACCACGCGCAGCGGGCGCTCGGCCGCGGGCCGGCGTGCGCCGCGGCGCACGAACCGGGCACCCTCGAGCGTGCCGCGCAGCGCGGCGAGCACCGGTCCGGGCGACCGCAGCAGCTGGCGGCGCCCGCCGCGCAGGACGACGTCGCGCGCGTACCGCGGCGCCGAGCGCACCCACCGCCGCGCGAGCTCCGGCTCGAGGTTGCGCGCCGCGAACACCAGCCGGCCGCGGCAGTTGTGCCGGTAGTAGAGGTCGGACTTGCGGCGCGACCCGCCGTGCTCCTGCGTCCCGCCGACGTCGTGCACCGCGGTGGTGGGCGCGACGAGCAGGTGGCCGCCCGCGGCGGCGACGCGCACCGAGAGGTCGATGTCCTCCCAGTACATGAAGAAGTCCTCGCTGAACCCCCCGACCCGGTCCCACAGGTCGACGTGCACCGCGAGGCACGCGCCGGTGAGCCAGTCGGGCTCGTCGCCCACCAGCTCCGGCCGGGTGCGGGTCCGGCCGGTGGTCCGGTCGAGCAGGCCGCCCTGGGACCAGACGGAGCCGTCGGGCCGCAGCACGTGCGGCGCGACGAGCGCGTCGTGGTCGGCCCGGGCCAGGTCGAGCAGCTCGCGCGCGCCGGCGGGTGTGAGCGTCAGGTCGGGGTTGAGCACGAGGAACACCGACGCACCCAGCGCGCGGGCGGCCTCGACGCCGCGGTTGACGCCCGCGCCGAACCCGTCGTTCGGGGCGGTGACGAGGTGCCAGCCGCGCTCGCGGGCGAGCCGGGAGACCGCGGCGCGTTCGTCGTCGTCGGAGAAGTTGTCCACGACGACGACCGTGGCCTCCAGGCCGTCCGTCGTCGCGGCCAGGTACGTCGCGAGGAGTGCGTGCGAACGGTGGTTCACGACGACGACCGCGTCGGTCACTGGGGGCACCTCCCGGCTCGTCGTCTGCGGGGTCGGTTCTGGAACCGCCCCCGGCCAGCGACCCTAGCGACCCCGGAGGGCCGGAGCGGGCCTCCGCGAGGGTGAACATCGGTACGATCCGGACACCGCCGGGGGACGACGACAGGGCGCGCGCACGCGCCGGGAGGGATGGACCGTGACCCGTCACGACGACCGTCCGCCCGTCGTCCTGCAGTCGTTCGGCGAGCCCCGTCCGTCGACGAACCCCCACATGACGCTGCTGCTGCAGGGGCTGCGCGAGCACCTCGACGTGCGGACGTTCAGCTGGCGCGAGGCGCTGCTCGGGCGGTACCACGTGCTGCACGTGCAGTGGCCGGAGGTCGTCGTCACCAAGTCGAGCGCGTGGCGCAGCGTGCTCGCGTCGGCCGCGTTCGTCGTGGTCCTCGCGCGCTGCGCGGTGCGGCGGACCGCCGTCGTGCGGACGCTGCACAACCTCGCGCCGCACGAGCGGCAGCCGTGGTGGGGCCGCGTCGCGTTGCGGGTGTGCGACCGGCGCACCACGTGGTGGGTGCGGCTCAACGACACGACGCCGGTGCCCGACGAGGCGCGCTCGTCGACCATCCCGCTCGCGGACTACGGCGACTGGTACGCCGCGCACCCGCTGCCCGCCGCCACGCCGGGCCGTGTGGCCTACGTCGGGCTGGTGCGGCCGTACAAGGGCGTGCTCGACCTGGTCCACGCGTTCCGCGGGCTCGACGACCCGGAGTCGAGCCTGCGGGTCGCAGGCAGGCCCGCCGGGCCGACGGCCGCCGACGAGATCGAGGCCGCCGCGGGCGACGACCCCCGCGTCGGCACCGAGCTGCGGCACCTCACCGACGCCGAGCTGGTCGCCGAGGTCGGTGCCGCGCAGCTCGTCGCGCTGCCGTACCGCGCGATGCACAACTCCGGTGCGGTGCTGCTGGCCCTCACGCTCGGTCGGCCCGTGCTCGTCCCGGCGAACGAGGTCACGGACGCGCTCGCGCGCGAGGTGGGGGCGTGGTGGGTCCAGCGGTTCGACGGGCCGCTGACCGCCGACGCGCTCGCGGCGGCGCTCAAGGCCACCGCGGACGGGCCGGTCGACGGCCCTGACCTGAGCCGACGCTCGTGGCCCGAGGTGGTCGAGCGGCACCGCGAGGTCTACGCGTCCGCGCTGCGCGCGGTGCGGCGACGCGCGATCAGGTGACACCGCGGCCGCCAGGGCCGCCACAGTGGTGAATCGTTACGACCAGCGGGCGAAAAACGGGTGGATTCGTACCGTTCGTCCGACTCCGGGGGCACACTCGACCCGTCTGTGAGGTCGATCCGAGGAGAGCGCCACGTGACATCCCATCGTCCCCACGTCGCACTGGTCGGCACGCGCGGCGTGCCGGCGCGCTACGGGGGCTTCGAGACCGCGGCGGAGGAGATCGGGTGCCGGCTGGTCGCGGCGGGACACCCCGTGACCGTCTACTGCCGGCCCGTCGCGGGTGAGCCGCGGCTCACCGAGCACCTCGGGATGCGGCTCGTGCACCTGCCCGCGCTGCGGCACCGCGCGCTCGAGACGCTCTCCCACACCGGGCTCTCGGTCGGCCACCTGCTCGGCCACCGGGCGGACGCGGTGATCCTGTTCAACGCCGCGAACGCGCCGTGGCTCCCGGTGCTCCGAGCCGCGCGGATGCCGGTCGCGACGCACGTCGACGGGCTCGAGTGGAAGCGCTCCAAGTGGTCGGGGACCGGCCGGCGGTACTACCGCAACGCCGAGGCGCTGGCCGTGCGCTGGTCGGACGCGCTCATCGCGGACGCGCAGGGCATCGCGGACTACTACCAGCGCGAGTTCGCGGCGCCCACCGAGATCATCGCGTACGGCGCACCCCGCCTCGGTGACGTCCCGGCGGACCGGCTCACCGAGCTGGGGCTCACGTCGGGCGGCTACCACCTGGTCGTCGCGCGGTTCGAGCCCGAGAACCACGTGGACGTCGCCGTCGAGGGCTACGTCGCGAGCGGGTGCCGCGAGCCCCTGGTGGTCGTCGGCTCCGCCCCGTACGCCGCGGAGTACACGCGCCGCGTCGAGTCGCTCGCGGACGACCGGGTCCGCCTGCTCGGGGGCGTGTGGGACCAGGAGCTGCTCGACACCCTGTACGCCCACGCACTCACGTACGTGCACGGCCACAGCGTCGGCGGCACCAACCCCTCGCTCCTGCGCGCGATCGGCGCGGGCACGGCGACCCTCGCGTTCGACGTCTCGTTCAACCGCGAGGTGCTCGGCGACGCCGGCCGCTACTTCACGACCCCCGCGGACGTCGCGCGCGAGCTCACCGCCGCCGAGCGGGACCCCGACGGGTGCCGCGACCGCGGCCGGGACCTCGCGCGCCGCGCGCTCGACTACGACTGGGACGACGTCGCCGCACGGTACTCGGACCTGGCCGTCCGGCTCGCGGAGCGTCGGGTACGGCGCCCCGCGGGCTCGGCCGCCGGCGCCCGGCGCCCGAGCCGCAGCCGCTCGCGGCCGCCACGGCGGAGGCGTCATGAGCCGCTACACCGACGCCCTCCGCGAGCTCAAGGACGCGCAGAAGGCCGCGGCCAGGTCCGCGCCCGCCTACTCGCGGTTCGTCAACCGACGCCTCGGCCGGTTCCTCGCCGCGGGCGCGCACGTCGCCGGGCTCAGCCCGAACCAGGTGACCGGCATCAGCGCGCTGTTCACGCTCGCGGGCATCGTCGGCCTCGCGACGCTCCCGCTCACGTGGGGCACGGGCGTGGCCGTCGCCGCCGCGCTCGTCCTCGGGTACGCGCTCGACTCCGCCGACGGCCAGGTCGCCCGGCTCCAGCGCCGCGGGTCGAGCGCCGGGGAGTGGCTCGACCACGTGGTCGACGCCGGCAAGTCCGTGATGCTCCCGCTCGGGCTGCTCGTCGGGCTGTGGCGCGCGCCCGACGTCGACGACCGGTGGCTCGCCGTCCCGCTCGTCTCCGCCGTGGTCACCAGCGTCCTGTTCTTCGCGATGATCCTCACCGAGCAGCTGCGCCGCGCCCGGGGCGTCCAGTCACGCGCACCCGAGGGCGGCCGCGGTGCGTCGCTGCGCTCCCTGCTCGTGCTGCCCATGGACTACGGCGTGCTGTGCTGGTCGTTCGTGCTGATCGGCGCGCTGCCCGTCTTCCTCGTGGCGTACACGCTCATCACCGCCGCGTCCGCGGCGTTCCTCGTGCTCGCGTGCGGCAAGTGGTACGCCGAGCTCAAGGCGCTCGACCAGGGCGCCCGGCCCGCGGTCACGCCGGACGCGGGTCCCGCCGCCGGCCGGGTGCAGGTGTCGACGCCGTGACCGAGACGAGCCAGCAGCTGGCCGAGCAGGACCGCACGCGCGCCCTCACGGTCGTCGTCGCGGTGCTCACCTACCGCCGCCCCGACGACCTCGCAGCCGTGCTCGAGTCGCTGCGCACGCAGGTCGGGTCCGTGGACGACGAGGTGAGCGTGCTCGTCGTCGACAACGACCCCGACGCGGGCGCGCGCGAGACGGTCGTGGGCCCGCACGTCCGCTACGTGCACGAGCCACGCCCGGGCATCGCCGCGGCACGCAACCGCGCGCTCGACGAGGTGGGGGACGCCGACGTGCTCGTGTTCCTCGACGACGACGAGCGACCCGTCGAGGACTGGCTCGCGCAGCTGCTCGCGACGCACCGCCGCACGGGTGCGTGCGTCGTCGGCCCGGTCGTCTCGCGCTTCGAGGTCGAGCCCGACGCCTGGGTGCGAGCGGGCCGGTTCTTCGACCGCCGCCGCCTGCGCACCGGGACGCCCGTCGTCGTCGCCGCGACCAACAACCTGCTGCTCGACCTGCCCCCCGTGCGGGCGTCCGGGGTCCGGTTCGACGAGGCGTTCGGCCTGAGCGGCGGCTCCGACACCCTGTTCACGCGCCGCCTGGTCGCCGCCGGCATCCCCATGGTGTGGTGCGACGAGGCGCTCGTGACCGACGAGGTCCCCGCCGCTCGTGCGACGCGAACGTGGGTGCTGCACCGCGCGTCCCGCAGCGGGAACTCGGCCACGCGCTGCGACGTCGCGCTCGCGAGCGGCACCGCCGGCCGGGCCGCGGCCCGCGCCCGCGGGATCGCCCTCGGCTCGGCGCGCGTCCTCGCGGGCGGGGCCCGTGCGCTCGTCGGCGCGCTCACGCGCTCCCCGGAGCACCACGCACGCGGTCTGCGGACCGTCGCGCGAGGTCGCGGCATGGTGACCGGCGCGTTCGGGCGGGTCGTCTACGACTACGCGCGGGGGACCTGACGTGCCCACCGCGAACCGTTTCTTCACCCGACGGACACCCTGTCGCCATGTCCGGAATGTCGGTAACGTCCGAGCGTCAGCCACCCACAACGGCGCGGGTCCGGGACGAATCATCGTGGAAGGGAAGTCTCGATGACCATTGGATACGCGCCGGGTGCCTACGACCTGTTCCACGTCGGGCACCTCAACCTGCTGCGGCACGCCGCCGCGCACTGCGACCGTCTCATCGCGGGGGTCGTGGACGACGACGTGCTGGAGCTGACCAAGGGCATCCGTCCGGTCGTCCCCGCGCACGAGCGGCTCGAGATCGTCCGCGCGCTGTCGATCGTGGACGAGGCCGTGCTCGAGGACGTGCCGAGCAAGCTGGCGATGTGGGAGCGGCTCCGCTTCGACATCATCTTCAAGGGCGACGACTGGCGTGGCACCGCCAAGGGGCGCGCGCTCGAGGAGCAGTTCGCGGCGGTCGGCGTCGAGGTCGCCTACTTCCCCTACACGATGCACACCTCGAGCACGGCGCTGCGCCGCGCCCTCGCGCTCCTCGAGCCCGAGGCGGCCACGCTCACCGAGGCGGTGCGCTGACCCGAGCGCCTTCACCTGTACCGACGCCCGGGTACCCCACGCGGGGACCCGGGCGTCGTCGTCGGTGCGGGAGTCTGTGCGGGAGTCGGTCCGCGTCAGGCGTCGGCGCGGGAGTGCGCGCCCTCCGTCGATGCCCGTGACGGCTCCGGTGCCCCGGTGGGCTCCGACGACCGCGCGTGCGTGGGCTCCGGCTCAAGCTCAGGCTCCGGTTCCGGCGTCGGCAGGGGCGTGGGCTCGGACGACGGTGCGCGCGTCGGTTCCGTCGTCTCCGTCGCGTCGGCGGTGGTCACCGGTGCACGGGTCTCCTCGGGGCCGGCGGCCCGCTCGCGGTCCGGCGCGGCGGGCGACCGGACGGACCCGACGTACTGTCGGGTCGGCTCGACGGACAGGCGGTCCATCTCGAGCGAGGGTCCGGCCGGTTCCACGGGGGGTCGGGTCGGGCTGACGGGCGCCCGGTCCGGCGTCTCGTCGTGCGTGTGGCGGGACGGTGCCGACGCGACCGGCACGTCCGGGCGGCCGCCCCGGCGCCGGGGGCGACGGGGAGGTGCCAGACGACGGCCCGTCGGCTCCATGTACCCGTACGACGTCGCACGCCGTCGGCGTTGCGCACCGTTGAGCACCACGCCGAGGCAGTCCGCGCCGAGCGCGTCGAGCTCGTCGAGCGACTCGGCGAGCTCGCGCCTGCTCACCTTGCGCGCGCGTGCGACGAGGATCGCGCCGCTCGTGCGGCGCGCGAGGACCGCGCCGTCCGACACCGCGAGCAGGGGCGAGGTGTCGACGATGACCATGTCGTACACCTCCTGCGCGTGCGCGAGCAGGTCGGCGAACGCCGCGGAGTCGATCAGCTGGGTCGGGTTCGGCGGGACCGGTCCGGACGGCAGGACGTGCAGGTTCTCGAGCCGCCACTGCTGGGTGACCTGCTCGAGCGTGGCCCGCCGCGCGAGGATCGTCGTGAGACCGACCGCCGACTCGATCCCGAGCACGTTGGCGATGTTGGGTCGGCGCAGGTCCGCGTCGATCAGCAGGACGCGCCGGCCGGTGTCGGCGAGCGCGAGCGCGAGGCTCACGGAGACCGTCGACTTCCCCTCGCCGGGGAGGGTCGAGGTCACGACGAACCCCCGGACCGGTTCGGTCGAGTCGAGGAAGTCGAGGTTCGCGCGCACGCGCCGGTAGCCCTCGGCGAGCGCGCTGCGGGGCTGGTCGAGCACGGAGCGGGGACCGTCCCGGGTCACGGCCCGGTCGTGCGGGACCTCACCCAGCACGACGCGGCCGTCCGGTAGGTCGCGCGTCGTGCGCACCCGGGTGTCGAGCCGCACCCACGCCAGCGCGACGAGCACGCCGAGCCCGAGCCCGACGGCACCGCCGGTCGCGACGAGCAGCTTGGTGTTGGGGGCGAACGGCGCCGCCGCGGGGGTCGCGGGGCCCACCAGCGTGATCTTCACGGTCGCCTGGCCCTCGGCCGAGGTCGGTGTGAGCTGCTCGACCGCCGTGGCGAGCTGCCCGGCGACCGCGTTCGCGATGTCCGCGGCGCGCGTCGCGCTGCGGCTCGTCGCCGAGATCTCGATGATCATCGAGTCCATGGGGGCCTCGGCGGAGACCACGGCGGCGAGCTGTCGGGAGGTGACCGTCAGCCCGAGGTCCTGGATCACGGGCTCGAGCACGAGCGGCACGGTCGTCAGCTGGACGTACGACTCGACCAGGTTGCGGGTGTACGTCGAGCCCTGCACGAGCTCGGTGACGTCGCTGCCCTGCGCGAGGGAGACCCAGACCTTGGCGGTCGACCGGTAGAGGGGAGTCGCACCCGACGCCTGCACGTACCCGAGGCCGGCACCGAGGACGGCGAGCAGCGCGACCGCCCACCAGCGCTTGCGCAGCGCGGTCAGGTAGTCGCCGATCTCCATGACTCTCCTTCGTGGTGCTGCCGACCCCCGGAACGGTAGGTGGTGATCCGGACAATTCTCGCACCCACGGGGAAATTCACCCGGATGCGGACCGCGCGAACTCGGTCCGGGTGACCCCCCGTGGTCTCTACACTGACCCGAGCCCTGGCGCCGTCGGGGACCCGGTCGGCTGTCGTTCGGATCCTGGGGGTGTGTCGTGACGGAGGCTGAGACCGCCTCGGCAGGTGGGCGCAGGCGGACGGTGCGGATCGCGGCCGCCGCCGGCGTCGTCGTCCTCGCCGTCCTGATCGTCCTCGCGGTGACCTCCGGGCGCTCCGACGACGGTGCGAACCCGACGAGCGCCCCCTCGACCGCCGCCGCGTCGACCCCAGGGTCGACCGCAGGGGCGACCACGGCGTCGACACCGGCGCCCGGCCCGACGGTCTCGGACGCGCCGACGACACCCGCCGCCTCGGCGGAGCCGTCGAGCGCCGCCCCGGGCGTGCTCCCCACGCCGACCCCGCGGCCCGACGGCCGGGCGGTCACGCTCGCCCCGATCGAGTCCACGGCCGAGCCGTCGCCCGGCGTGACGGCGCGCGTCGCCTCGATCCGGGCGGTCACCGGGAAGGCCGAGCTGCCGGGTGAGGTCGGCGGTCCGGCGCTCGAGGTGACGGTCGAGGTGCACAACGGCACCGACGAGCCGCTCGACCTGTCGCTCGCGGTCCTGAACGTCTACTCCGGCCCCGGGCTGACTCCCGAGCTCCCGCTGTCCACCGGCTCGCGCGCGTTCCCGGGCGAGGTCGCGCCGGGTGCGGACGCGACGGGAGTGTTCGTCCACACGGTCGCGGTCGCCGACCGGGGCGACGTGACGATCGAGCTGGACCTCGGCGTGGGCACGACGATCGCGCTGTTCCGGGGGCCCGCGGGCGTCTGAGCCCCGAGTCCGCCCCGGGGTCTCGCCCGGGGCTCACGCGGGTCGGCGGACGGGCCTATCACCCGGTCGAATGACGCCGCACGCCTCAAACCGGTACACAAGCCCGTTTTCACCCGCGGCACACGCCGGTTCACCCGATCGCCCAGGTCCCGATATGTCCCTTTCGCCCTAGAGTCGGGCCGATCGTCGCACCCGCGACGCCTCCGCGCCCGCCTGTTCGGGAGGACACGCACATGGCCGTCACCAGCCGCCTCGCGCGCACCATCGGGTTCCTGGCCGCGTGCGCGGTGACGTCGGCGCTGGCCGTCGTCGTCGCGCCGTCGGCGCTCGCCGACACCGCGCCGCCGAACCCCGACAACCCCGTGACCGTCTCGGCCGACGGGCTCCCCACCGCGCAGGTCAACGGCGTCGTGTGGAACCTGCAGCCCGCCGGCAACAAGGTGTACGTCGGGGGTGAGTTCACGCGGGCCCGGCCGCCGGGTGCGGCCCCGGGCACCAGCGAGGTCGTCCGGAACAACATGATGGCGTTCAACCTGACGACCGGTGCGCTGGACAGCTCCTTCGCGCCCGACCTGAACGCGGAGGTCGACGACCTCGCGCTCTCGCCGGACGGCACGCGGCTGTACGCGGTGGGGAACTTCACGTCGGTGAACGGGCAGGCCCGCTACCGGATCGCGGCGTTCGACACCGCGACCGGCGCGCTGATCTCGACGTTCCGGCCGACGGTGAACTCCGGGATCAACGCGGTGGCGGTCACCAACTCGACCGTCTACATCGGTGGCAACTTCTCGAGCGTCAACGGGCAGACGCGCCAGCGGTTCGCGGCGCTGCGCGCCTCGGACGGCGGGAACCTGCCGCTGACCGCGACGATCGACGGCGGCGCGATCCAGGCGCTCGTCGTCGCCCCCGACGGCGAGTCGGTCGTGCTCGGCGGCGCGTTCACGTCGGTGAACGGCTCGTCCAACCCGGGCTACGGGCTCGCGCGCCTCGCGACCGACGGCACGCTGCTCCCGCTGCCGGTCAACACCCAGATCCGCAACGGCGGCACCGAGTCCGCGATCCTCAGCCTCGAGACCGACGGCGAGAACTTCTACGGCACCGGCTACCACTTCGGTGGCGGCGGGAACGTCGAGGGCACGTTCGCGGCGGACTGGGCGACCGGGTCCGAGCTGTGGGTCGAGGACTGCCACGGCGACACGTACTCGTCGTATCCGATGGGTGACGTCGTCTACTCGGCGAGCCACAAGCACTACTGCGGCAACTCGGGCGGCTTCCCGCAGACGACGCCGTGGTCGGTGTACCGCGCGACCGCGCTCACGAAGTGGGCGACGCGCATCAACACCCCCGACATCTACGGGTACCCGGACCACGACGGCGAGCCCTCGCCGACCATCCTGAACTGGTACCCGACGATCAACGCCGGCACGTACACCGGCAAGTCGCAGGGCCCGTGGACGGTCACCGCGAAGGACGACTACGTCGTGTTCGGCGGCGAGTTCACGCAGGTCAACGGCGCGGGCCAGCAGGGCCTCGTGCGGTTCACGACGATCGACAAGGCGCCCATGCAGCAGGGTCCGCGCCTGTCCGGGTCGAACTACCCGGTCACCGCGACCTCGGTGCAGGTGGGCGAGGTGCGCGTCTCCTGGAAGTCGAACTACGACCGGGACAACGAGACGCTGACCTACGCCGTCTACCGGCAGACGCAGAACAACCCGCCGGTGCACGTCGAGACGCTGTCGACGACGTTCTGGAACGTCAAGACGATGCGGTTCACCGACCGTGACCCGTCCCTGACACCGGGCACGACGACGAGGTACCGCGTGGTCGTGACAGACCCGTTCGGGAACTCGGCCTCGTCCGCGTGGACCTCGGTCACCGTGAGCGACAAGACGGTCGGCGCGTACGGCACGAAGGTGCTCGACGACGGCGCGGCGCACTACTGGCGCCTGTCCGAGCCGACCGGGACGACGACCGTGACGGACTACGCGGGCGGCGACGACGCGGTGGCGTCCGCGGGCGTCACGCGCGGCGCGGCCGGTGCCATCACCGGCGACACGGACACCGCGTCGACGTTCAGCGGGTCGTCGAACGGCCTCGTGGCCACGCAGACCGCGGTCGCGGGTCCGCAGACCTTCGCGATCGAGGGCTGGTTCAAGACGACGACACGGGCCGGCGGCAAGATCATCGGCTTCGGCAACGAGAAGACCGGCAACTCCACGAGCTACGACCGGCACGTCTACATGGACACGTCCGGGCGCGTGCTGTTCGGCGTGTACCCGGGCTCGTCGCAGACGGTCCAGAGCGCGACCGGCTTCAACGACGGCGCGTGGCACCACGTGGTGGCGTCGCTCGGCCCGGACGGCATGAAGCTGTTCCTCGACGGCAAGCGCGTCGCGCAGAAGACGAGCGTCACCAGCGCGCAGAGCTACAACGGCTACTGGCGCATCGGTGGCGACAGCCCGTGGACGGCGGCGGCGTACTTCGCCGGCACGATCGACGACGTCGCGATCTACGACGAGCCGCTCACCGCGGCCCAGGTGGACGCGCACTGGGTGACCTCCGGGCGCACCTCGAGCGTCACGCCGGTGCCGGCCGACGCGTACGGCGCCGCTGTACGCGCGGCGAACCCCGACCTGTACTGGCGCCTCGGTGAGGCGGCGGGTGCCACGGCGGCCGACACCGGTCCGCTGTCCTACCCGGGCACGTACAGCGGCGGCCTGACGCGCGGCGTGGCGGGTGCGCTCGCCGGGACGAGCAACACCGCAGTGACGTTCGGCGGCACGAACGGGCTGGTCGCGAGCCAGGCGGACTTCAACGGCCCCGACGTCTACTCCGAGGAGCTGTGGTTCAAGACGACCACCACGGCGGGCGGCAAGCTCATCGGGTTCGGTGACGCCGCGACCGGGACGAGCAGCAACTACGACCGTCACGTGTACATGGAGGAGAACGGCAAGCTGACGTTCGGTGTGTGGACCGGCGAGGCGAACACCATCACGACGCCCGCGTCGTACAACGACGGCGCATGGCACCACATGGTCGCCACACAGGGCCCCGACGGCATGAAGCTGTACGTCGACGGCGTGCTGCGCGGGACCCACGCGCAGACCTCGCAGCAGGTGTACACCGGCTACTGGCGGGTCGGCGGCGACACCACCTGGGGACCGCAGGCGTGGTTCGCGGGCACGATCGACGAGGTCGCCGTCTACGGCAGCGTCCTCGACGCCGCGACCGTGGCGCAGCACTACTCGGTCGGCTCGGGCGCCCCGGTGCCCAACCAGCCGCCGACGGCCGCGTTCGACGTCGAGGCGGACCACCTCGCGGTGTCCGTCGACGGCTCGGCCTCGGCCGACGCCGACGGGACCGTCGCGAGCTGGTCGTGGGCCTGGGGCGACGGCACGACGTCCACGGGTGCGACAGCGACCCACACGTACGCCACCGGCGGCACGAAGTCGATCACGCTCACCGTGACCGACGACGACGGCGCGACCGCGAGCGTCACGCACGAGGTCACGGTCGCGGCCAACCAGGCGCCGGTCGCGGCGTTCACCTCCGAGGTCCAGCACCTGGTCGTCTCGGTGAACGGCACCGGGTCGAGCGACCCGGACGGGTCGGTCGCGTCCTGGTCGTGGAGCTGGGGCGACGGGACGCCGAACGGGTCCGGCTCGACGGCGACGCACACGTACGCGACGCCGGGCGACAAGACCATCACGCTGACCGTGACGGACGACGACGGTGCGACCGCGAGCGTCACGCACGAGGTGACGGTCACCGAGCCGCCGGCGGACGCCCCGTTCGTCCGCGACGACTTCGCGCGCACCGTGAGCAACGGCTGGGGCACCGCCCCGGTGGGCGGCGCGTGGACCGCGGTCGGCGCGGCGAACCGGCTGTCGGTCGCGGGCGGCGCGGGGGTCATCACGGCCCCGCGCGGCGCGACGAGCGGCGCGGTGCTCGGCGACGTCGCCGCGAGCGACACGTCCCTGACGGGCAAGGTCTCGCTGGGCGCCCTGTCGACCGGCAACTCCTTCGTCACCTTCCAGGCTCGTCGCGTCGACGCCGACTCCTACGGCGGCCGGCTGCGGCTCGCCGCGGACGGCTCCGTCCAGCTGCACGTGACGCGCGAGGTGGGTGGCACGACCACGGCGATCGCCGGCGGTGCCGTGTCCGGCCTGACGTACTCGCCGGGTGCCGCGATCGCGGTCCGCGTCGAGGCCGAGGGCACGAACCCGACGCTGATCCGGGCGAAGGCGTGGCCCGCGGGCTCCCCGGAGCCGGCGGCCTGGCGGGTCCAGACGACGGACTCCACCGCGGCGCTGCAGACCGCCGGCGGCGTGGGCGTGGTCGCGTACCACGGCGGCGCGACCGGTGCACCGTCGCTCGTGTTCTCGGTCGACGACCTGCTCGCGCAGCGCGTCGGTGCCGAGGCGCCCGAGGAGCCGGAGGAGCCGGAGGAGCCCGAGCCGCCCGTGAACACCGCGCCCACCGCGGCGTTCACGAGCAGCGCCGCCGGGCTGACGGCGTCCGTCGACGGCTCCGGCTCGTCCGACGCGGAGGGTGCGATTGCGTCGTACAGCTGGACGTGGGGTGACGACTCGGCGCCCACGACCGGCACGAGCGCGACCGCGTCGCACACCTACGCCGAGGCGGGCACCTACGAGGTGCGGCTGACCGTCACGGACGCCGGTGGGCTGACCGCCACGGTCGCGCACGACGTGACGGTCACCGCGCCGGCGCCCGGCGGCCCGTTCGCGCAGGACGCGTTCGGCCGCACCGCGTCCAACGGCTGGGGCGACGCCCAGGTCGGCGGCGCGTGGACCTCGGTCGGTCCCGGCGCCCGCCTGACCGTCTCGGGCGGCAAGGGCGTCATGACGGTGCCGCGCGGCGGGACCACGGGCGCCCGGCTCAACTCCGTCTCGCAGGAGTCGACCGACGCGGTGGCGACGCTCGACCTCGACCGCGTGCCGGGCGGCACCTCGTTCGCGACGCTGCAGGGCCGGACCGTCGGCGACGCGGCGTACGGCGGGCGCGTGCGCATCGCGGCCGACGGCACCGTCCAGCTGCACGCGGTGCGGACGGTCGGTGGCACGACGACGGCGATCTCCGGCGGCGCGGTCGGCGGGCTCGTGGTCGAGCCGGGCACGCCGCTCGCGGTCCGCGTCCAGGTGACCGGGACCTCGCCGACGACGATCCGGGCCAAGGTCTGGGTCGCCGGACAGCCGGAGCCCGAGCAGTGGCGCGTCTCGACGACGGACAACAACGCGGCGCTGCAGGAGCCCGGCGGTGTCGGGTTCGAGGTCTACCACGGTGGCGCGACCGGCGACCCGTCGCTGGTGTTCGTCTGGGACGACCTGGTGGCGCGCGCGGTCTGACCCGCACGTACGACGAGGCCCGGGGTGGGCAGGTCCCACCCCGGGCCTCGTCGCATGCGGTGGACGCGGGTCAGCGGGCGGGGAGGCTGCGCTCGGGTCGGGCGCCGCGCTCGTCGTCGTACACCTGCTCGACGACGTCCCCGGTGAGGTCCGGCGGCGACGAGGTCGCGACACGACGCACGGCGAGGAGACCGAGCGTGAGGGCGAGCAGGGTGCTCGAGCTCGACAGCGGGCTGAACGCGAGGTTCCACAGCGTGCGGACGGCCAGGTACGTCAGCAGGGCGCTCGCGGTGTGCGTCGCGATCGCGCCCGTGTACCCGCGGACCACCAGCCACGCCGCCCACAGCGCCAGCAGCACGCCCGCGAAGCCGAAGCGGACCCACAGGTCGGCCGCGGTGGAGTGGAGCTCGAAGCCGCTGCCGAACATGTACTTCTCGACGTAGCCGTTGTGCGGGTCGTAGTTGAGCTCGGCCATCCCGGTCTTCGCGACGAACACGTCGCGCGTGCCCGGCAGCGTCCCGGAGCCGAACCCTGAGGGATGGGCGACGACGAGCGCGCGGGTCGCCCCGCTCTCGGGCCTGGCGCCGGCGAGCAGCGAGCCCGACAGCGCGATCTGCGCCTCGGTGCGCTCCTGCGCGTCCTGGCCGAGGAGGCCGTCGAGGATCGCGACCTGGCCCAGCTGGTACAGGGCGGCCACGAGGCTCGTGATGATGAGCAGCGCGCGCACGCGCGAGCCCGCGCGCGTCGTCGCGCGGCGCGCGGTCTGCTGGATGGTCACGGCGGCGGCCAGCACGAGCATGGCGGACGTCGAGCGGCCGCCGTTCATCACCGAGACGCCCGCGAGCCCGAGCGCGGTGACGACCTGCAGCCACCCGCGGCCGGACGCCCACGCGAGGCCGAGCAGCAGCACGATGAGCGGCACGGAGAAGCCGAACCGCCAGGGGTTCTCCAGGAACCGCCCGCCGGTGCTGATGCCGAGCAGCATCCCCACGCCGAACCACGCGGCGACCACGGGGTCCCGCAGCACGGTGCGCGCCCACGCGACGACCGCCGCGCCGAGCACCGCGTCGAGGACCGTCGAGGTGTTGCCGACCAGCAGGTTCGTCGAGGTCGCGTGGTCGGCCTCGTGGAACCACGTGAGCCACACGCCGACGACCGCGGCGAGGCCGCCCAGGCCGACGAGCGTCCGGATCCCGACGAGGTCGCGCACGGGACGCCACCAGATCGGCAGCAGCGCGACCGCGACGATCGTCCCCAGGGTGACGGACTTGACCATGACCCGGCCGCTGCCGACGGCCAGCAGCGAGACGACGACGAGGACGTGGGGCGCGGAGACCCGCGCCGTCAGCCACGCGGGCGCCGAGGTCGCCGTCCGGGACACGTCCCTCCCCGAGGTCGGTCGAGACCGGCACCCGTGCGGCCCGGTTCCGCCACATCGTCGCACCCGCACCCTCGTGACCCGGACGGGTGTGCCGTTTTTCGCCCGTCTGGCCCCTGTTTCGCCCGTTCTGCCCGCATAGACTCGCTCGCATGCGCAGCGCTGGACCGCCCTCGGGGCCCGCGAAGCCGGGTGTCGTCGAGGCGACGGCACCGGCTCCCGTGCAGGCCGCTGCGGAGGGTGAGGCGGTGCCCGACGCCCCGCGGCCCCGCCGTCCGCGCGTCGAGTGGGTCGACACCGGCCGCGGCATCGCGATCTCGCTCGTCGTGCTGTTCCACTCGTCGAACTGGCTGCTCGGCGCGGGCGCGCACGTCAGGCCCTGGGTCGAGGCGAACGTCGTGGTCTCGTCGCTGCGGATGCCGCTGTTCTTCACGCTCGCCGGGCTGTTCGCGGGCAAGTGGGTGCGCGGCGCGTGGACCGCGCTGTGGCACTCCAAGATCCGGCTGTACCTGTGGGTCTTCCTCGTGTGGGGTGCGGTCGGCTCGCTCGCGTACTACGTGGGCGTGCGCATGCGGGGGACCGGCTCGTTCCTGTCGAACGTGCTGCAGCCGTACGTGCTCTCGCCGTTCGTCCCGCGGCTCGAGCTGTGGTTCATCTGGGCGCTCGCGCTGTTCTTCGTCGTCGCCAAGCTGACGCGCCGGGTGCCCGTGGCCGTCCAGATCGGCGTCGCCGCCGTCGGCTCCGCGATCGCGCTGTCCGGGTGGGAGACAGCGAGCCCCGGGTGGAACGGCTCGGTCAAGTACTACGTGTTCTTCCTCGTCGGCCTCCACCTGCGCGACGTGGTGCTGCGGCGCGGCTCCGAGGCGCGCGTGCTGCCGATGGTCGGCGTCGTCGCGCTGTGGGCGGCGGTCGCGTTCGGGCTGTGGGCCGCGGACCTGCGTGAGGCACCCGGGCTGTACTTCGTGAACTGCGTCCTGGGGGTCGCCGCCGGGATCGCGGTCAGCCGGGCGCTGTCCCGGTCGCACGTGCTCCGGGACCTGGGCGCACGGACCCTGCCGGTCTACCTCGCGCACACGCCGCTCATCATCGTGACCGCCGCGCTGCTCAAGAGCTGGGGCGCGGTCGACTCGCCCGCCGTCGCGGTGCTCGGCCCCCCGCTGCTCGCCGCCGCCGCGATCGTCGCGACGCTCGCCCTCGAACGCGGCGCGAAGCGCGTCGGCGCCGGGTGGCTGTACGAGCCGCCCGCGTGGTTCGACGTCGCCGCACGGCGGCGGGCCGCACGCGCGTCGCGTGCCGCGACCCGGCCCGGGGGGTGAGCGCGCTGGCCGCGCGAGACGTCGCCCCGGCGCGCACCGCTCCCACGGTCGGTCGGCTCGAGTGGGTCGACGCGGTCCGCGGGTACTCCGTGGTCGCCGTCGTGCTCGCGCACGTCGTGCTCTGGCACCTGCTCGCCGTGGACGCACCCACCGCGGACGCCGGGGAGTCGGTGTGGGGCCGGGTGTACGGGGTGCTCGGCAGCGCGCGCATGCCGGTGCTCCTGGCCGTCTCCGGCCTCGTCGTCGCGCGTCGGGTGCGGCTCGGGTGGCGGCCGGGCGGCCTGACGCTGCGCGTCGCGCGCAACTACTACCTGTACGTCGTGTGGCTGCTGCTGTACGCCGTGTTCTACGCGGTGGTGCGGGACCCGAGCCTGCCGCACCGGGTCGACGGCGTCGGTGACCTGCTGCGCCAGCTCGTCGTTCCGGAGACGACGCTCTGGTACGTGTTCGCGCTCGCCGTGTACATCGCGGTGCTCGGGGCGTTGCACCGCGTGCCCCCGTGGGCCGTGCTGTCGGGGCTCGTCGCGCTGTGCCTGGCGACGCACGTCCTGACGTCGTCGGACCAGATGTGGGCCAAGGTGCCGGAGATGTTCCTGTTCTTCGCCGTCGGCGTGTACGGCGCCGGCCCGCTGCGCCGGCTGGGCGAGCGGGCGTCGTGGGGCGCGCTGCTCCTCGCGGCGGGCCTCGCTGTCGCCGCCACCGCGTCGGGGCGGCTCGCCGAGGGGGTGGAGCTCGCCGAGGCCGTGGTGTTCGTCGTGCGGTGCCTGGCGTTCCTGGTGCTCGCGGTGCTCGTCGTCGTCCTCGCGGTCCGGTGGGAGCCGCTGCGTCGGCTCGGCCTCCTCCTCGGGCGCCAGACGCTGCCGATCTACGTGCTGCACCCGCTGTGGCTCGCGCTGCTGCTCGCGTACGCGGGCGGGCTCGCGCGCGACGTCACGGCGACGACCGTCGGGTCGTTGCTCTACCCGCCGGCGGTCACCACGCTCGTCGTCGTGCTGAGCCTCGCGGTGCACGCGGGGGCGCGGCGCGCGCACGCGCTCGTCCCGGCGTTCGCGATGCCGCGCCGGTGGGAGGAGCGGCTGGCCGCGGTCGACGCGCGCGCACCCGGGCGCCCGGCGCCCGTGGACTCCGGTCGCGGCGCCTGACGCACCTCCGCGCCCCCGGGACGGTGTCGGTGGCGGCTCGTACACTGACGACGCCCCCTGACCCCGCGTGGCAGCGGTGCGCGCCGACCGGTTCGCCCGGTCCCGCGCCCTCGTCGTCGCCGGAGCAGGGGTGCTCGTGCTGCCCGCGGCACTCCCGAGGAGCCCCGCGACCGCTGCCCGCCCGACGAACGTGAAGGACCCATGGACCTCACCGGACTGCTGCCCGCCCTCCTCGCCGACCCGGCCGCCGCCGCGGCGCTCGAGGCCGTGCCCGCGCGTGGCGAGGTCGACGTCGTCGGACCGGCGGGCATCCGGCCGCCGTTGCTCGCGGCGCTCGCCGGAGCGGGCGGTCACGTGGGTGGGCGCCCGCTCGTCGTGACGACCGCGACGGGCCGCGACGCCGACGAGCTCGCCGACGCGCTGCGCTGCTACCTGCCCGACGACGACGTCGCGGTGCTGCCCGCGTGGGAGACGCTGCCCCACGAGCGGCTGTCGCCGCGCGCCGACACCGTGGCACGGCGCCTCGCGGTGTTCCGCCGGCTCGCGCACCCGACGCCGGAGCGCGGCCCGGCGGGTCCGATCCGCGTGCTCGTGGTCCCCGTGCGCGCGCTCCTGCAGCCCGTGGTCGAGGGCCTGGGGGAGCTGCGCCCGGTCGAGGTCGCGGTGGGGGACCGCGTCGACCTCGACGACCTCACGCAGCGGCTCGTGGACGCCGCGTACAGCAGGGTCGACATGGTGGAGAAGCGCGGCGAGTTCGCGGTGCGCGGCGGCATCATCGACGTGTTCCCGCCGACCGAGTCGCACCCGCTGCGTGTCGAGCTGTGGGGCGAGGACGTCGAGGAGATCCGGTGGTTCTCGGTCGCGGACCAGCGGTCGCTCGAGGTCGCGGACCACGGGCTGTGGGCGCCGCCGTGCCGCGAGATCCTGCTGACGGACGCGGTGCGCGAGCGCGCGACGTCCCTCGTGCCGCAGCTCCCGGGCGCGGTGGACATGCTCGACAAGCTCGCGGCGGGCATCGCGGTCGAGGGCATGGAGTCGCTCGCGCCCGTGCTGGTCGACCGCATGGTCCCCGTGCTGGACCTCGTGCCCGACGACGCGCTGCTGGTGCTCGCCGACCCGGAGCGCATCCGTCGGCGCGCGCACGACCTCGTCGCGACCACCCAGGAGTTCCTCGAGGCCGCGTGGACCTCGGCCGCCGCGGGTGCTGCGACGCCGCTCGACCTGTCCGCGGCGTCGTTCGCGACGTTCGCCGAGGTGCGCGCGCTCTCGCAGGTCCGCGGGCTCGGCTGGTGGACGCTGTCCGGGTTCACGCTGGACGCCGGCGCCGACGACGAGAGCGCCGACGCGCCGGTGCGTGACACGGACGGCGTGGAGACGCTCGTCGTCGCGGCGCGCGAGGTCGAGCGGTACCGCGGTGAGGTCGCCCGCGCGGTCGCCGACGTGCGTGAGCTGCAGCGCGCCGGCTGGCGGCTCGTGCTCGCGACCGAGGGTCACGGCCCCGCGCAGCGCATGGTCGAGCAGCTGAAGGCCGCCGACTGCCCCGCGCGGCTCGTCGCGACGATCGACGAGGAGCCCGCGGGCGGCGTCGTCCTGGTCACGCCCGCTCCGGTCGGTCCCGGGTTCGTCGCCGAGGCGCAGCACCTCGCGGTGTTCTCCGAGTCGGACCTGACCGGGCGTGCCGGGTCCTCGACGCGGGACATGCGCCGCATGCCGAGCCGGCGGCGCAACGTCGTCGACCCGCTGCAGCTGCGCGCGGGGGACTTCGTCGTGCACGAGCAGCACGGTGTCGGACGGTTCGTCGAGCTGGTGCAGCGCACCATCGGCTCGGGCGCCGCCGCCGCGACGCGCGAGTACCTGGTGATCGAGTACGCGTCGTCCAAGCGGGGCCAGCCCGGCGACCGCCTGTACGTCCCCACCGACCAGCTCGACCAGGTCACCAAGTACGTCGGAGGCGAGGCGCCCAGCCTCAACCGCATGGGCGGCGCGGACTGGGCCAAGACGAAGGGGCGGGCGCGTAAGGCGGTCAAGGAGATCGCGTCCGAGCTGATCCGCCTGTACTCGGCGCGCATGGCCACCCCGGGCCACCCGTTCGGCCCGGACACGCACTGGCAGCGCGAGCTCGAGGACGCGTTCGCGTACGTCGAGACGCCCGACCAGCTCGCGACGATCGACGAGGTCAAGGCCGACATGGAGAAGCCGATCCCCATGGACCGGCTCGTGTGCGGCGACGTGGGCTACGGCAAGACCGAGATCGCGGTGCGCGCCGCGTTCAAGGCCGTGCAGGACGGCAAGCAGGTCGCGGTCCTCGTCCCGACGACGCTGCTGGTCCAGCAGCACTTCGACACGTTCGCCGAGCGCTACTCGCCGTACCCCGTGACGGTCAAGGCGCTCTCGCGGTTCCAGACCGCCAAGGAGAGCAAGGAGATCCTCGAGGGTCTCGCCGACGGGTCCGTCGACGTCGTGATCGGCACGCACCGGCTCATCACGGGCGGCGTGCGGTTCAAGGACCTCGGGCTCGTCGTGATCGACGAGGAGCAGCGGTTCGGCGTCGAGCACAAGGAGACGCTCAAGGCGCTGCGCACCAACGTCGACGTGCTCGCGATGTCCGCCACCCCGATCCCGCGCACGCTCGAGATGGCCGTCACCGGGATCCGCGAGATGTCCACGCTCGCGACCCCGCCCGAGGAGCGCCACCCCGTCCTGACGTTCGTCGGACCGTACGAGGAGAAGCAGATCTCCGCCGCGATCCGCCGCGAGCTGCTGCGCGAGGGGCAGGTGTTCTACGTCCACAACCGGGTCGAGTCGATCGAACGCGTCGCGTCGCGCCTCAACGAGCTCGTGCCCGAGGCCCGCATCGCCGTCGCGCACGGGAAGATGGGCGAGCACCAGCTCGAGCGCGTCATCGTCGACTTCTGGGAGAAGCGGTTCGACGTGCTGGTCTGCACGACGATCGTCGAGACCGGCCTGGACATCTCCAACGCCAACACCCTCATCCTCGAGAGTGCCGACCGTCTCGGCCTGTCGCAGCTGCACCAGCTGCGCGGGCGCGTCGGCCGCGGCCGTGAGCGGGCCTACGCGTACTTCCTCTACCCGCCGGAGAAGCCGCTCACCGAGACCGCCCACGACCGCCTGCAGACCATCGCCGCGAACACCGACCTGGGCGCCGGCATGGCCGTCGCCATGAAGGACCTCGAGATCCGCGGCGCGGGCAACCTGCTCGGCGGTGAGCAGTCCGGGCACATCGAGGGCGTGGGCTTCGACCTGTACATCCGCATGGTCGGCGAGGCCGTCGCCGCGTTCCGCGACGACGTGCCGCAGGAGCTGCCCGACGTCACCATCGAGCTGCCCGTCGACGCGCACATCCCGCACGACTACATCGCGCACGAGCGGCTGCGCCTCGAGGCGTACCGCAAGATCGCCGTCGCCACCGACGACACCGCGCTGCGCGAGGTGCACGCCGAGCTCGTCGACCGCTACGGCCCCGTGCCCGAGGCCGTCGACAACCTGTTCGAGGTCGCGCAGTTCCGCCAGCACGCCCGACGAGCCGGCCTGTCGGACATCACCGCGCAGGGCAAGTTCGTGCGCTTCGCACCCGTCGAGCTGCCCGAGTCCGCGCAGCTGCGCCTCAAGCGGCTCTACCCGGGCACCGTCCTCAAGCCCGCGCTGCGCACCGTGCTCGTGCCGTTCCCGACGACCGCGCGCATCGGCGGCAAGCCGCTGCACGGCCGCGAGGTGCTCACGTGGTGCCGCCAGCTGATCGACGCGGTCGTCCTCAACGACGTCTCCGCCGCCGCGAAGGTGGGCACGACCCGCTGACCGGGCCGTCATGCGACCTCGCCTGCGCGCCCGGGAGGGGGTCCGGGCGCGCAGGTGGGGTCACGCCTCGACGACCGCGGCGTCCGCCGCGTTCTTCTTGATCGACTCGACCGTCGACTTCGCCGACGCCTTCTCCGTGTACTGCTGGCTGTGGGCGAGGACGTTGCCGTTCTGCGCGACGATCCGGAAGAACCACTTGCCGTTGTCGCTCTTGACGATCTCGAACTTCATCGGGCTGCTCCATCCACGCGCCGTTGCATGACGCTGCCCAGCCAACACCCGCGGTCCGCGCCCGAGGTAGACGGCTCCCGCGCTTTCACCCGTGTGGGCGGGCCGGGTCCGGAGTCAGCGCCACGGTGCCGCCGGCCCGTGCGGAGCGTTGCGACTGACGCCTGTCGCCTCCTTTTCCACAGGAGGCTTGCGCCGTCGATGTGCCGTTCGTGACGTTTCACTAGATTTTGCCTCGGCCGGATGGGATCGTTCCCACCGGCGGGCGCCGCAGGGCTGCGGTGCTCCCACGTAAGAGCAGAGCAGGGGGAACACATGGGTACACCAATGTCCAAGCGGCGCCGCTTCATGGCGGTCCTCGCCGTCGTCGTCGGCATGGCCGTCATCGGACCGGCGGCCGGCGCGGTCACCATCGCGTACGCGACGAGCTCGTCGCCTCAGGTCGCCAAGGGCTACGGCAGCACGGGCAAGACCTTCGGGAACTGGTCGTTGACGAAGGGGTCTTCCAGCGCCGTCTCGAAGATCACGGGGGCGTACTACTACCTCGACAACAAGGACGACCACAAGGTCTACGTCCATCTGAAGTCCATCGCGGCGATCGGCAATCTCGGGCCCCACCAGAAGTCGTCGAAGTCGCAGCTCGGCAAGCAGAACCACATCTGGACGCGGTACAAGTCCCTTCCGGTCCACACGTACTCGGTGACGATGAAGCCGGTCAAGGTCCGTGTGGACGCACTCGTGAAGACGTGCCTCGACATCCCGTCGCGCCCGGACGTGTGCTCCTCGGGCAAGGCGTTCTACTCCTACCTGAACTACTAGTCGCGACGAGTCGGTTGGCGGCGCCTGCCCGGGCGCCGCCAACCGACCAGGGGGGGCAAGACGATGGTTGTACTCGAGGACGTGGTCGTGCGTCGAGGTCGTTTCGAGCTGGGGCCCGTTAGCACGGAGTTCCCAGTTGGAGTCACTGCCTTACTCGGCGCCAACGGTGCAGGAAAGTCGACGCTGATGGCGACGGTGGTGGGCGTGCTAGCGCCTGCACGTGGACGCGTCGCCGTCGGGTCAGAGGGTGGTGACCAGGCGGTGCCCGGCTACCTGCCGCAGGACTTCGATGCCCCACGGAGAGTCCGGGTGGTGGACTATCTCCGGTTCGTCGGCTGGTGCCGGAGTACCCGACGCCGCCTGGTTACCGACCGAGCGATTGGCGATGCCTTGGCTTCGGTCGGGTTGGCGGACCGGGCGGGTTCTCGCTTCGGAGACCTGTCCGGCGGCATGCGCCGGCGGGTCGGCGTCGCGCAGGCACTTCTCGGGTCGCCGGGAGCGGTCGTCCTCGACGAGCCCACCGTAGGCCTCGATCCGGTGCAGCGCGCGGAGCTGCGTGAGCTCATCTCGACGCTCGCGAACGACCGTGCCGTCATCGTCTCGACGCACCTGGCAGAGGACGTCGCGGCGATCGCGAAACGTGTCGTGATCCTCTCGGACGGTTCCGAGGTATTCCAGGGAACCGTGGCGTCACTGGCCGAGCGAGGGGCTGGTCCCACCGTCACCTCGGAAGCCGTCGAGCGAGGGTTCCTGTCAGTGCTCCGCGGGCAGGTTCCGGCGTGAGCGGCCCCGGATCGACCGCAGTCATCACCCCACCCTCCGCGGGGGCGTTGGTGGACGTCGGGCGCGGCACTCCGGGACGTCCAGCCATGCGATCCGTTGAACTGGTCTGGTTCGTGCTGCGCAGCGGTGTGCTGCCATGGGCGCTGCTCGTCATCGCTGGCGTGAACGCCAGCGTGTTCGGCATGCGGGGCGCGCCATGGCGGGCCGATCTCCTGTGGATCGTCGACTGGATCCCCATCGGTCACATCGCGATCGGACCGGTGATCGCGGGCGCGGCGGCCATCGACATGGCGCGCTTCAGCGTCGGCGTACGGCACGTCGAGAGCCGACGCTGGACGCGGTCGCCGGGCGCGGCGATCACGCTCGCTTACGCGGTGGGAGTCGGTGCTGTCTATGTCGCGACGATCCTCGTGGCGGCGCTCGTCGAGCTGCCACCGTCGTTCGATCCTCGCGTGCTGCTCGCTGTCGCGGCGCAGCTGCTCATGCTGACGCTTTTCGCGGCGATGGGTGTCGTGGTCGGTCGAACGCTCACGCCTGTGCTCGGCGGCGTCATCGCCGCGGTCACGGCACTGGCCGGGATCTACCTGTTCTCTGCGCGGACCGACCACATCGCCCTGCTCTACGCCGGATCGTCGCTCGTTCCGCGAGTGGGCCGCTCCTACAACGTCACCTATCTCGGCAGCCAGGTGGTCCTTCTCTCCATCCTCATCACCGCGCTCCTCCTCGCGCGACGAGGAGTCCAACGAGGTCGGTGGCGGCGCGCGGGGGAGCGGTTCATGGCAGTCGTCGCTGTGGCGCTCGTCTTCGTTGCCGGATCAGTTGGGCCGAGCAGCCGACTCACATACACGAGGACGCCTCCGTCGCTCTGCGCGGATGTCTCGGGCGTCACGGTGTGCATGTATCCCGAACATGCCCGCGTGCAGGCGGAAGTCAACGCTCAGCTCGCGCGCCTGTTCGACGCCGCTCGTGAGGCCGGCTATCACTCGCTCGTACCGTCGGAGGTCCGTGAGGTAACTGGTGGTGACATCGAGTGGTACGGGGCGTCGCTTCTGATAGACGCGCCGCTCAGCGGTGGCCCCGTGACGCTGGCCGAGCTCGTGCAGGGTCTCGTCGACCCCTGGTACTGCGACGAGCGCGGCGGCCACGAGCCGCCGTCCGAACAGTTCTGGATGGACTCGGAGAACGTCCAGGGTACGTGGCTCGGACTGGCCGACCCAGAGGTGGCGGCTGCGCACGAGCCCTACCTGACCCTGACACCGGACGAGATCGAACGCCTCACGGGGGAGTTTCGGACATGCTCGTACCCGTTCCGATGACCGCGGCTCGGGGCGTCCGCCCGCTGCGGTTGGTGCGGGCGGTGCTCGCCTCGACGGGGTGGTACTCGACCGTGCCCGTGCTGGCGCTCGCGGTGGTGCTGACCGTGGCGTTCCCGGACGGGCGGATCTCGCACTTCGGTCCGCTCGAGCTGAACCCTCAGCTGCGGGTGCTCGTCGCCGTGCCGCTGCTCATGGCCGTGGCCGTGGGGATCTCCCAGGGCATCGCACCCATACCGATCGTGTTCCGCAACCGACGGGTCCTCACGGTGCGGGCGGCGTGCTACGCGCTGACGCTGATCGTCAGCTGGGGGATCGTGCTGCTCGGGTCGCGGCTCGGCACGGCACTGCCGCTGCCGGCGTGCCTGCGCAACCTGCTGCTGCTGAGCGGGATCTGCGCGGCGGTCGGTGCGCTCGCGGGCCCGGTGTACGTGTTCGTCCCCGCGGTCGTGGCGCTCGCGGCGGCGATGGTCACGCCCGGTGAGAGCTCGGAGTGGGCGCCGTGGTCGATGTCGTTCCGCGAGACGGCGTCCACGGAGCAGCTCGTCGTGGCGGCGGTCGTCGCGGTGGTCGGCTTGGCGCTCGCGGTCTGGGATCCGCGCAGCCCCGGTTACCTGCGACGGGCTCGTCGCTGAGCGCGAGCGCGTCACGGGGCGGGGGTCGTCTGGCGGGGACCGAGGACGGTGAGCAGGGCGAGCTTGTCGGCGTCGGGGGTGCCGGGCGCCGCGGTGAAGACGAGCAGACGTTGCCCGGCGTCGGTGTCGGTGTCGGTGTCGAGCAGCGTCTGGCAGCCGAGGGTCAGCACGCCGAGGCCGGGGTGCTGGATGCTCACCGACAACTCCGCGCTGCGCGAGGTGCATGCCGAGCTGGTCGACCACTACGGGCCCGTGCCCGAGGCCGTCGACAACCTGTTCGAGGTCGCGCAGTTCCGCCAGCACGCCCGACGAGCGGGGCTGTCCGACATCACCGCGCAGGGCAAGTTCGTGCGCTTCGCGCCCGTCGAGCTGCCCGAGTCCGCGCAGCTGCGCCTCAAGCGGCTCTACCCGGGCACCGTCCTCAAGCCCGCGCTGCGCACCGTGCTCGTGCCGCTCCCGACGACCGCGCGCATCGGCGGCAAGCCGCTCCACGGCCGCGAGGTCCTCACGTGGTGCCGCCAGCTCATCGACGCGGTCATGCTCAACGACGTCTCCGCCGCCGCCCAGGTCGGCACCACGCGCTGACAGGACGGCCTCCCGTCGCGCGCCCGCTTACCGAGCGTGCGGTCACCGGACCTTCAGCGTGGCCGCCGTGGCGCTCTCGAGAAACAGGCCGTTGCCGACGTAGCGGAGGTAGACCTGGTGGTCACCCGTCGCGAGCGTTCGGTTGAGCGTGACCTGCGCTGAGCCGCCCCGTGCCGTGCCGCTCCCGATCCGGGTCGAACCCTTCCAGATCTCGACCTTCCCGCTCGCGGCGACCGGCTGGGTCATCCCCGACGGGGCGCGCGGAGCATCGATCCGCACGGTCGCGGTGCGGCTGCCCGCCCGCACCGTGAGCACGGACAGCTCAGAGACCAGGAGCGGGTGGACCTTGACCCCCTTGGTCCCGGCCTTGACCCGGGTGAGGCCGGACACCCGCTGCATGCTCCAGTTGCTGTTGCCGACCCGGAGGGCGTAGCAGCGCCCGCGCATTGTCGGGAGCACGAACGTCCCGTCGTCGTTGTACGTCGCGTCGATGTTGCTCGTGCCGAACGTCGGCTGCTCGCCGGTGCAGGCGACCTCCTCGGCCACCACGGTCAGGCCTGTGCGCCGCAGGGCCGCGTCCAGCACGCGCCCGGTGATGGGCTCACCGGCGGACAAGGTCACCCAGTCCACGAAGCTGTCGCCTCTGCTCGCCTTGACCACCACGCGGCCCCGTCCGTACCGCACGTCCCTCACGACCTCGAAGAAGCGGACGAGGTACGTGCCCTCGGGAACGGCCGGGAAGCGGTACCGCGCCGTGTCCTTCCGCCACGCGGTCTGCTTGAGATCACCGATCTCGGCATGCGCCACGGGCGCCCCGACGGGCTCGCCACGCGCAGCGCGGTACAACGCGATCTCGTAGACGGGTGCCTTGTCCGTGACGCCGAGCTCGCCGGGCAGGTCGAAGTCACCCTCGATGACGACGGTCGTGGTCTCGGTAGTCGCGAGCGGCGCGGAGGCCCCGATGCCGACGACGAGCGCGGTGAGCGCGGTGACGGCGCGTCGAGGGAGCCGGATCATGAGTTGCTTCCCTTCACGTCGAGCACAGCTGTCGACTCGGCCGACGAGAACGTCCCAGAGTCGGAGTACGAGAGGCGCAGGTAGTGCGTACCCCAGCCGAGCCGCCTGGTCACGGACACCGCTGCTCGCCCCTGGGACACGTCAGCCCTACCGAGCACCGCGTCGCCCTCGTACACCGTCACGGTCCCGTTCGTCACCGTGACGGGGGTGTGCCAGGGATAGGCCGAGCCTGACCTGACCGAAACCCAGAGCGTGTTCGTCGACGTGGTTCCGCTCGTGGTGCGCAGCTCGACCGTGGTCGCCAGCCGCGGCCGTACGACGAGGTCCTGCGTGCCCGCCTTGACGCGGGACTGCCCTGGGATCAGCTGGAACCCCGCGTCGGACGGGTGGAGGGCATAGCAGTGCCCGGTGATCGTGGGGACCTCGAACGTGCCGTCGGCCTTGAGGGGGAACGACGACGCGGACCGCACGGGCCCAAATACGGGCCCGGAGCACGAGGTTTCGATAGCGGAGACGCGTCCATACCTGACCGGTGTGTTCATGTCACCCCGGAGCGTGCCGCGGATCGGGCTGCCCCAGGACAGGGTCCGCGTCGGGAGGTTCACCGACCGGGCGCCACGGGCCACGACCGGCATCTTGGCGGTGACCGAGCCGCGGCCGCTCGCGGTGATCGGTCGGAAGTGGACGACGTAGTCATGCCAGGTCGCCGCGGTGAAGGAGTAGACGGCCGTGCTTCGCGTCGCGGCGGTGAAGCCCTGGATCCGGGTGGTCGCAACCGCCGGTCCGGAGGCGACGCCTGCGACCCGCTCGAACAGCTGCGCCTCGAAGACGACCTTGTCGGTCGATCGGACCCGGCCGAAGAGCTCGGCGACGCCCGTGAGCGTGACGGTGGAGCCGCTCGACGTCGCCTCGGTGACGGACTGGGTGAAACCGGTCGAGGGCAGGTGGGGAACACCGGCGACCGCAGCTGCCACGGCGACGACGGTGGCGAGTGCCGGTCGAGCGAGTTGTGAGCGCAGCAACGCGTACCTCCGGAGGACCGTCACCGCGAGTCGGAGACGGTCGGGAACGTACCATCGGGGAGCGGCTGGCCGTGGCCGAACGACGACTGGACACCGGGATCGCGGGACGAGCCACGACGCGGTTGCTCCGTCCGAGTGGGCGAGCCCGTCGCCCGAGGTTGTGGCGACGCGTCTGAGCGTCAGGGGGCGGCGGTCGTCTGGCGGGGACCGAGGACCGTGAGGAGGGCGAGCTTGTCGGCGTCGGGGGTGCCGGGACTCGCGGTGAAGACGAGCAGGCGCTGACCGGTGTCGGTGTCGAGGAGGGTCTGGCAGTCGAGGGTCAGCACGCCGAGGTCGGGGTGCTGCATGCGCTTGGTGCGGCTGCGCTTGTCGGCGACCTCGTGGCGGGCCCACATCGTCGCGAACTCCTCGCTGCGGGGGAGCAGCGCGTCGACCAGGCGCGCGGCCCGGGACCCTGCGCCGCCGCGTGCGTAGGCGGCGCGGAGCTCGGCGACGAACGTCGCGGCGCGCTCGTCGTGGTCCTCGGCCGGGTAGACGTCGCGTGACGCGGGGTCGGTGAACCAGCGGAACGGGGTGGAGCGCTCGAGCCCGGTGTAGTGGGTCTGGTCGCCGAGCAGCGCCATCGCGGCGGGTGTCTGCACCAGGGTCTCGCCGGTCTCGGTGACCACCATCGCGGGCGTGTCCTGCAGCCGGTCGAGGATGCGTTGCACGGCCGGGGCGACGTGGTCGGCGCGGCTGGTGCGGTCCGGCGCGTGGTGGCCGGCGAGACGGAACAGGTGGTCGCGCTCGGCGAGCGTGAGGTGCAGGCCGCGCGCGATCGCGGCGAGCATCGGCTCGGACGGCTGCGGGCCACGGCCCTGCTCGAGCCGGCCGTAGTAGTCGGCGGACATGCCGCACAGCGCCGCGACCTCTTCGCGGCGCAGCCCGGCGGTGCGGCGGCGGGGGCCGCGGGGCAACCCCACGTCCTCGGGCTGCAGCGCGGTGCGCCGGGCGCGCAGGAAGTCGGCGAGCTGCGGTCGGTCCATACGTGCATCGTGGCGCGGACCACGAGCGGCAGCCAGGGATCGCCGGTCCCTGGATGACCTCGGCCTGGATGCGCCGTGTGCCGCGCCGCACGGTGGGGAGGCACCCGGATCCGGGGCGCCACCACCAGGGAAGGAACGCACATGACTCGCACCGCACTCGTCACGGGTGGTTCACGCGGGCTCGGCCGCGCGACCGCGCTCGCGCTCGCGGCCGACGGCACGGACGTCGTCGTGACGTACGTGCACGGCGCCGCCGCGGCCGAGGAGGTCGTCGCGAAGATCCACGCGGCCGGTGGCCGGGCCGCCGCGCTCGCGCTCGACACGTCCGCGCCGGAGAGGTTCGCCGCGTTCGTCGACGCGCTGCGCGGCGTGCTCGCCGGGTGGGGCGCGCCGGGGCTGCACGTGCTCGTCAACAACGCCGGCGTCGCCGCGCACACCCCGCTCGGCGGGACCACGGCCGCGGCGGTCGACGAGCTCTACGCGATCCACGTGCGCGGGCCTGTGCTGCTCACGCAGGAGGTCGCGCCGCTGCTCGCCGACGGTGGGCACGTGCTCAACGTGTCGACCGGGCTGACGCGCTTCGTCGGCGCACCCGGCTACAGCGTGTACGCGGCGATGAAGGGCGCGGTCGAGGTGTGGACCCGGTACCTCGCCAAGGAGCTCGGTCCGCGGCGCATCGCGGTCAACGCGATCGCCCCGGGCGCGACGGCCACGGACTTCGGCGGTGGCGTCATCCGCGACGACGAGCGGTACCGCGCGATGATCGCGGGCGGGAGCGCGATGGGCCGGGTCGGGGAGCCCGACGACATCGGTCGCGCTGCCGCGGCGATCGTCTCGTCGTCGCTGTCCTGGGTCACGGGCCAGCGCATCGAGGCCTCGGGCGGCCAGCTCCTCTGACCGACGCCCGGCCACGACGACCCCGCGGTTGCTCCGGCCAAGAGGAGCCGAAGCCGGAGCAACCACGGGCTCGTCGTCGGGCAGACCGACGACCCCGCGGTTGCTCCGGGAATGGGGGCTGGAAGCCGGAGCAACCGCGGGGTCGCGGTGTGGGGACGGGACGGGGTCGGGCTGGTCAGCGGGGCGTGACCAGGTGCTGGGTGTAGGCGGGGACCGTCAGGAACGTCGGGAAGTCCTCGGCCAGCGCGACCTGTTCGAACAGCGCGGCCGCGTCGTCGAACCGGTCGTCCGACGAGCGAGGCAGCTGCGCCAGGACCGACGCGAGCACCGAGCGGACGTGGTCCGCGGTGATGCGCGTGCCGGACCCGGTGCGGACCTCCTGGTGGACCCACTGCCACACCTGGGACCGGGAGATCTCGGCGGTCGCGGCGTCCTCCATGAGGTCGTCGATCGCCGCGGCCCCGACGCCGCGCAGCCACGACTCGAGGTAGCGCACGGCCACGGACACGTTGCCGCGCAGGCCCTCGTCGGTCACCGCGCCGGGCGACGCGCCACCCGCGGACGGGATGTCGAGCAGCTGCGCCTCGGTGACGTGCACGTCGTCGCGCAGACGGTGCCGCTGGTCGACCCGGTCGCCGAGCGCCTCGTCGAACACCTCGCGCGCCACGGGCACCAGGTCGGGGTGCGCGACCCACGTGCCGTCGAACCCCTGGCCGGCCTCGCGCTGCTTGTCGGCGCGGACCTGCTCGAGGGCGCGCGCGGTGACCTCGGGCGAGCGCCGGTTGGGGATGAACGCGCTCATCCCGCCGATCGCCTGCGCCCCGCGCCGGTGGCACGTGGCCACGAGCAGCTCGGTGTACGCGTGCATGAACGGCACGGTCATGGTGACGCGTGACCGGTCGGGCAGGACGAACCGCGGGCCGCGGTTCCGGAAGCTCTTGATGACGCTGAAGATGTAGTCCCAGCGCCCGGCGTTGAGGCCCGCGCAGTGGTCGCGCAGCTCGTAGAGGATCTCCTCCATCTCGAACGCGGCGGTGATGGTCTCGATGAGGACGGTCGCGCGGATCGTGCCGTGGCGCAGGCCCAGGTACGTCTCGGTGAACCGGAACACCTCGTCCCACAGCCGCGCCTCGAGGTGACCTTCGAGCTTCGGCAGGTACAGGTACGGGCCGCGGCCGGCGTCGATCAGCGCCTGCGCGTTGTGGAACAGGTAGAGCCCGGCGTCGACGAGCGAGGCGGACGACGACGAGCGCATGCCGGCCCGGTCGACGTAGGCGACGTGCTTCTCGGTGAGGTGCCACCCGCGGGGGCGGAACACGATCGTCGGGGTCTGCTCGCCAACGCGGTACTCCTTGCCCTCGGGCGAGGTGAAGCCGACCTGCCCACGGATCGCGTCGAACAGGTTGAGCTGTCCGCCGACGACGTTGGACCACGTGGGGCTCATGGCGTCCTCGTGGTCCGCGAGCCAGACCTTCGCGCCGGAGTTGAGGGCGTTGACGGTCATCTTGCGGTCGGTGGGACCGGTGATCTCGACGCGTCGGTCCTCGAGGCCCGGGCCGGGGCCGGCGACGCGCCACGTCGGGTCGGCGCGGATGCCGGCGGTCAGCGGCAGGAAGCCGGGGTCGGCGCCGTTGGACCAGCGGTCGCGGCGGTGCTGGCGCGCGAGCAGCAGGTCGTGGCGGCGGCCGGCGAACCGGGCGTGCAGGTCGGTGAGGAAGTCGAGCGCCTCGGGCGTGAGGATCTCGTCGGTGCCGGTGGTGCGAGGTCCGGTGACCTCGAGATGCGGGCGGGACAGGGGGTCGGTCAGCAGCGTGCGGCTGGCCAGGGGGGTGATCACGGTCATGGCGGTCTCCGAGGGTGAGGCAGGGGGGACGACGGGGTGCGCGCGGGGCCCGGGGTGGCGCGGCGGTGCGCCGGTGGCCGGGTGGGGCCGGTCCGGGCCCCGCGCGGGTCGTCGGCGGGGTCAGTGCGTGAACTGGGCCGCCTCGGTGGACCCGGCCAGCGCGAGGGTGGCGCTGTCGGGGGTGATCGCGGTCGCGACGCGGTCGAAGTAGCCGGTGCCGACCTCGCGCTGGTGGCGCGTGGCGGTGTAGCCGTCGACCTCGGACGCGAGCTCGGCCTCCTGCAGCTCGACGTAGGCGCTCATGCCGCGCTGCGCGTAGCCGCGGGCGAGCGTGAACATCGAGTGGTTGAGGGCGTGGAAGCCGGCGAGGGTGATGAACTGGAACGCGTACCCGTGGCCGGCGAGCTCGCGCTGGAACCGCGCGATGTCGCCGTCGGACAGGTGCTGACGCCAGTTGAACGACGGCGAGCAGTTGTACGCGAGCAGCTTGCCGGGGTAGGCGTCGTGGATCCGCTCGGCGAACTCGATCGCGAGCGCGATGTCGGGTGTCGACGTCTCGACCCACAGCAGGTCGGCGTACGGCGCGTACGCCTTCTGGCGCGCGACGACCGCGTCGAGGCCCGGGCGGACCCGGTGGTAGCCCTCGGCGGTGCGCTCCCCGGTGAGGAACTCATGGTCGCGCTCGTCGGCGTCGCTGGTGAGCAGGTCCGCGCCGAGCGCGTCGGTGCGGGCGACGAGGACGGACGGGACCCCGGCGACGTCCGCGGCGAGCCGCGCGGCGCTGAGCGTGCGCACGTGCTGGTTCGTCGGGACGAGGACCTTGCCGCCCAGGTGGCCGCACTTCTTCTCGGCGGCGAGCTGGTCCTCCCAGTGCACGCCCGCGGCGCCGGCGGCGATCATCGCGTGCATGAGCTCGTACGCGTTGAGCGGTCCGCCGAACCCGGCCTCGGCGTCCGCGACGATCGGGGCGAGCCACTCGCGGGTGCGGCGCCCGTTCTCCTGGACGTCGATCTGGTCGGCGCGCAGGAGTGCGTTGTTGATGCGCCGGACCACCGCGGGCACGGAGTTGGCGGGGTAGAGGGACTGGTCGGGGTAGGTCTGCCCGGACAGGTTCGCGTCGGCGGCGACCTGCCAGCCGGACAGGTAGATGGCCTCGAGCCCCGCCTTGACCTGCTGGACGGCCTGGTTGCCGGTGAGCGCGCCGAGGGCGGGGACGTGGGTGCGTGTGTGCAGCAGCTCCCACAGGCGCTCGGCGCCGCGGCGGGCGAGCGTGTGCTCCTCACGGACGGACCCGCGCAGCGCGACGACGTCGGCCGCCGTGTGGGTGCGGCGGATGCCGGCCCACCGCGGGTCGAGCTGCCAGGCGGCCTCGAGCTGCTCGGCGGTGGTCGTCTGGTCACCGGGGCGGTGGCCCGCCGTGCCCGTGGGGGCGACGGTCGGGTCCGTCTGCGTGGTCATGGCTCCTCCGGGGGTCCGTCAGTTCTTCCGGCCGGGCTGGCCGTGGACACCACGTTGGGGCATGGGCAAGGGTTCTTCACCGGCTGATCGACGAGAAGATCAGCGAAACTTCTGCGTGACAGAATCCGCGCCCGGTGTGACGCTGGTCACGTGACGACGACAGCACCGCACCGCCCGAGCGCACCCACGCGCACCTCCCCGCGCACCTCCCCGCGTGCCGACGAGCGCGCCGACGAGCGCACCGACGTGTCCGCCGGCTCGGGCGGCATCGACACGCTCGTCCTCGGACGCCGCATCCGGCACCTGCGCACGCAGCGCGGCATGACCCTCGAGGACCTCGGCAGCGCGGTCGGGCGCGCGCCCTCGCAGGTGTCCATGCTCGAGAACGGGCACCGCGAGCCGCGCCTGAGCCTGCTGGGCCAGATCGCGGAGGCGCTCGGCGTCCCGCTCGCCGAGCTCCTGCGTACCGAGGCGCCGAGCCGCCGCGCCGCGCTCGAGGTCGAGCTCGAGCGCGCGCAGCGCGGGCCGCTGTTCGCGCAGCTCGGCCTGCCCACGGTCAAGGTCGCGAAGTCGCTGCCGACCGACGCGCTCGAGGCCCTCGTCGCGATGCAGCACGAGGTGGAGCGGCTGCTCACCGAGCACGCGGCGACGCCGGAGGAGGCGCGCCGGGCGAACGCCGAGCTGCGCGCGCAGATGCGCGAGCGCGACAACTACTTCCCCGAGCTCGAGGAGCACGCGCGCACGCTGCTGACCGCGATCGGGCACGACGGCGGCCCGCTGTCGCAGCGCGCGACGTCCGACATCGCGGCGCACCTGGGCTTCACGCTGCACCACGTGCCGGACCTGCCCCGCTCGGTGCGCTCGGTGACCGACCACGCGCACGGCCGGATCTACCTGCCGCAGATCGGCGGCGGCTTCTCGGACTCGCGCTCGCCGGTGCTCCAGGCGCTCGGCAGCCACGTGCTGGGCCACACCGAGCCGCGCGACTACCGCGACTTCCTGCGCCAACGCGTCGAGGCGAACTACCTGGCCGCGGCCCTCATGCTCCCGGAGGACGGTGCGGTGCGGTTCCTCGCGGCGGCGAAGGACGAGCGCCGCCTGTCGGTCGAGGACCTGCGCGACGCGTTCGCGGTGCCCTACGAGACCGCCGCGCACCGCTTCACGAACCTCGCGACGCGGCACCTGGGCCTGCCCGTGCACTTCATGAAGGTCCACGAGGGCGGCACGCTGCACAAGGCGTACGAGAACGACGGCGTCGCGTTCCCGTCGGACCCGCTCGGCGCGATCGAGGGCCAGCCGGTGTGCCGGCAGTGGACCGCGCGGACCGTGTTCACGTGCGAGGACCGGTTCTCGCCGTACTACCAGTACACGGACACCTCGTCGGGCACCTACTGGTGCACGTCGCGCGTGCAGCCGTCGTCGCAGGGGGCGTTCTCGGTCTCGGTGGGGGTGCCGTTCGCGCACGTGCGGTGGTTCCGCGGCCGCGAGACGACCCTGCGCTCGTCGTCGACGTGCCCCGACCCGTCGTGCTGCCGCACACCCCCCGAGCCGCTCGCGCAGCGGTGGGAGGGCGCGGCGTGGCCGTCGGCGCGACCGCACGCGTCGCTGCTCGCTGCGCTGCCCGTGGGCGTGTTCCCGGGCGTCGACACGACCGAGGTCTACGAGTTCCTCGAGCGCCACGCGCCCGCCTGACGCGCGTGGTCCAGCCGGGGTCAGGGCTGGGACAGGCGGTGGCGGAGGGCTGCCAGCTGGGTGCGCAGCGGGGCCGGGAGGCGGTCGCCGAACTGCGCGAAGAAGACCTCGGTCAGCTCCGCCTCGGCGAGCCACGCCTGCGGGTCGACCGCGAACAGCTCGGCCACCTGCTCGTCCGTCAGGTCCAGGCCGTCGAGGTCGAGCGCACCCGGTGCGGGCCGCAGCCCGACCGGACCGGCCACGGCGCCCTCGTCGGACCCGGCCCGTGCGGCCTCGACCTGGCCGACGATCCACGCGAGCACCCGGGAGTTCTCGCCGAACCCGGGCCACAGCCACGAGCCGTCCGCGGCCTTGCGGAACCAGTTGACGCCGAACACCAGCGGGCGCCCCTGCTCGGACAGCCCCGCGCCGACGGACAGCCAGTGCCCCAGTGGTCGGCCATGTCGTAGCCGCAGAACGGGAGCATCGCGAACGGGTCGCGGCGCAGCGTGCCCACGGTGCCCTCGGCGGCGGCGGTCTGCTCCGACGCGACGGTCGCGCCCAGGAACACCCCGTGCTGCCAGTCGAACGCCCGGGTCACGAGCGGCACGTTCGTCGCGCGGCGACCGCCGAACACGATCGCGTCGACCGGCACGCCTTCGGGGTCCTGCCACGTGTCGGCGATGCTCGGGCACTGCGCGGCGGCCACGGTGAACCGCGAGTTCGGGTGCGCCGCGGGGCGGCCCGAGTCCGGGGTCCACGACCGGCCGGTCCAGTCGGTGAGGTGCGCGGGCGGCTCGGGGGTCAGGCCCTCCCACCAGACGTCGCCGTCGTCGGTCAGGGCGACGTTGGTGAAGATGACGTCCCGCTCGAGCATCCGCACCGCGGTGGGGTTGGTCTCGACGCCCGTGCCGGGCGCGACGCCGAAGAAGCCGGCCTCGGGGTTGATGGCGTACAGCCGGCCGTCGTCGCCCGGGCGCAGCCACGCGATGTCGTCGCCGAGCGTCTCGACCCGCCACCCGGGCAGGGTGGGCCGGAGCATCGCGAAGTTCGTCTTGCCGCACGCCGAGGGGAACGCGGCGGCCACGTGGTACCGCTTGCCCTCGGGGAGGTGACGCGCACGAGCAGCATGTGCTCGGCGAGCCAGCCCTCGTCGCGCCCGATCACGGACGCGATGCGCAGCGCGAAGCACTTCTTGCCGAGCAGCGCGTTGCCGCCGTACCCGGACCCGAACGACCAGATCTCGCGCGACTCGGGGAAGTGCGCGACGTACTTGCGCGGGTTGCACGGCCACGGGACGTCCGCGACGCGCGTGCCGTCCGACGAGACGAGCGGGGCACCGACGCTGTGCACGGCCGGGACCCAGGCGGCGCCCGCACGAATGCGGTCGACGACGTCGCCGGTCACCCGCGTCATGACGCCCATGCTGACGACGACGTACGGCGAGTCGGTGAGCTGCACGCCGAACCGGGCGAGCGGGCTGTCGACCGGACCCATCGAGAACGGGACGACGTAGAGCGTGCGGCCGCGCATGGCGCCGGCGAACACGCCCGCGAGCTCGGCGCGCATGAGCGCGGGTTCGCGCCAGTTGTTGGTGGGGCCCGCGTCGGCGGCGTCCTCGCTGCAGATGAACGTGCGGGACTCGACGCGCGCGACGTCGTCGGGGTCGGACCGCGCCAGGTAGGAGCCGGGGCGGCGCTCGGGGTCGAGGGCGGTCAGCGTGCCGGAGTCGACCATCTGCGCGAGCAGCCCTTCGCGCTCGGCGGCGGAGCCGTCGCACCACACGACCGCGTCGGGCTCCGTGAGCCGGGCGACGGCGTCCACCCAGGCGAGCAGCGAGAGCGGGCGGTGGGCGTCGACGGTCGGCAGCCGGGGGATGCGGACGGACGTGACGGTCATGGACAGCTCCTGTGCGAGTCCGGGCGGGGTGGTCCTGCCTCTCGATCGTCTGTCAACCTGGACGGGCGCTGCCAACTCGAACCGCCGTCAAGTTTCGGCGTTCTTGACGTATCGTGAGGTCCGTGCCTTCCGACGACGTGCTCACGACCGGCCGCCGCATCCGGCACCTGCGCACCGCGCGGGGCCTGACCCTCGACGCGCTCGGCGCGCGGGTGGGTGTCACCGCGAGCATGCTCTCGCTCGTCGAGAACGGGCGCCGCGAGCCTCGCCTGTCGCTGCTGCGCGACCTCGCCGCGACGCTCGGCGTCACCGTCAACGACCTCGTCGACCCCGAGCCGCCCACGCGCCGGGCCGCCCTGGAGATCGAGCTCGACAGGGCGCAGCGCACGCCCTCGTTCCAGCGCCTCGGGCTGCCGCAGGTCCGCCCGGGCCGCACGCTGCCCACCCCGGTGCTCGAGCAGCTCGTCGGCCTGCATGCCGAGCTCGCGCGGCGCGACCGTGAGGCCGTCGCCACGCCCGAGGAGGCCCGCCGCGCCAACACCGCGCTGCGCCTCGCGCGCCAGGAGCGCGACAACCACTTCCCCGAGCTCGAGGTCGTCGCCGAGCGCATGGTCCGCGACGCGGGCTACACCTCGGGGCCGCTCACGCACCGCACCGTGTGGCGCATGGCCGAGCGGCTCGGCTTCGAGATCCGCCACGTCGACGACCTGCCGCGCTCCACCCGCACCGTGACCGACCTGGCGAACGGGCGCATCTACCTGCCACCCGCCTCGACCCCCGGCGGGCACGGCCTGCGCTCCCTCGCGCTGCAGGCCATGGCCCACCGCGTGCTCGACCACGACCGGCCCGCCACGTACGAGGAGTTCCTCCGCCAGCGCATGGAGATCACGTACTTCGCGTCGTCGTGCCTCATGCCGCAGTCCGCGTCGGTCGAGTTCCTCGCGGCGCGCAAGCGTTCGCGCGAGCTCGCGATCGAGGACTTCCGGGACGCGTTCGGGGTGACGCACGAGGCCGCCGCGCAGCGCTTCACGTCGCTCGCCACCCACCACCTCGACATCCGCGTGCACTTCCTGCGTATCAACGAGGACGGCTCGATCTACCGCGCCTACGCGAACGACGGTCTGCCGCTGCCCGCGGACGTCACCGGCGCGATCGAGGGGCAGGTCGTGTGCCGCCGCTGGGGCGTGCGCGAGGCGCTGTCCCGCCGCGACCACGCGACCGAGTCGTACCAGTACACGGACACGCCCGCCGGCACGTTCTGGTGCTCCACGCAGCCCGGCGTCGCGCCCACCGGACGGTTCGCGCTCGCGGTGGGCGTGCCGTTCTCGGCCGCGCGGTGGTTCCGCGGGCGGGACACGCAGGTACGCCGCACGAGCACGTGCCCCGACGCCGCGTGCTGCCGCCGGCCCGACGAGGCGTCGGCCGCACGGTGGGAGCAGGCGTCCTGGCCGAGCGCGCGCATCCACCAGCACGTCTTCGCACCGCTGCCCGCCGGTCTGTTCCCCGGCGTGGACGCCGCGGAGATGTACGCGTTCCTCGACCGGCACGCGCCGTCGTCGGGCGGTGCCTGAACGCTGCGCCGGTGGGCCTACTATGGCGCCCGTCGACGAGGTCGTCGCGAGGACGCGGGAGGTCAGGTGCACACCAGCACGCCTACGAACCGGATGACGCGCGCGCGGGCGGTGCTGCTCGCGGGAGGCGCGGCGCTCGCCGCCGCCACCCTGGGGGCGTGCTCGGGCACGCCCGGCGCGGCCGCCGTGGTCGACGGGCACGTCATCACCGCGCAGGAGGTGCGGTCCGCGACGGACCAGCTCACCGAGCTCGGGCAGCAGTTCGACGTGCCGACCGTGCTGTCGATCCTCATCCAGGAGCCGACGATGACGCGGTTCGCGGCCGACGAGGGCGTGGCGGTGTCCGACGAGGACGCGGCCGGCCTGCTCGACCAGGTCTCGCAGTCCGTGGGCATCGACGTCGGCGAGTACAGCGACGCGACGCTCGCGATCGCGCGCTACTCGCTCGCGTCCGGCAACCTGCAGGACGCGGGCGACCTCGAGGCGCTCGGGCAGCAGGTGGCCGAGCGGCTCGACGCGCTGGACGTCGAGGTCAACCCCCGGTTCGGCACGCTCGGCGAGAGCGCGGCGGTCGAGGGTGCGTCCGCGCGGCCGTGGATCGTGACGCCCCGGGCGGACGCGCCCTGAGCCCGGCCGCGGCCGACCGGCCCCCGGCCGGGGGCACGACGAGCGCGCTGGACGAGCTCGTCGCCGTCATGGACCGGCTGCGCTCGCCGGGCGGGTGCCCGTGGGACGCGGAGCAGACGCACGCCTCGCTCGCGCCGTACGCGCTCGAGGAGGCGTACGAGCTCGTCGAGGCGATCGAGCACGACGACCGCGCGGGGCTGCGCGAGGAGCTGGGCGACCTGCTGCTGCAGGTCGTGTTCCACGCCCGCGTCGCGCAGGAGGACGCCGACGACCCGTTCGACGTGCAGGACGTCGCCGCGGACCTCGTCGCGAAGCTCGTCCGTCGGCACCCGCACGTGTTCGCCGACGAGCAGTCCGCACCCGACGACGAGGGGCGCCACGTCGCGTGGGACCGCATCAAGCGCGCCGAGAAGGACCGTGCGTCCGCGCTCGACGGCGTGCCGCTCGCGCTCGGGGCGCTGGCCCGCACGCAGAAGCTCGTCGCGCGTGCGGAGCGCGCGGGGCTCGCGGTCGACGCGCCCGCGGGCGACGACCTCGGCGCGCGGCTGTTCGCGCTCGTGCGTGAGGCGCGTGCGGCGGGCCTGGACGCCGAGGGCGAGCTGCGGCGGACGACGGCGGGCTGGGATGCCCGCGTGCGCGCCGCAGAGTCGGGCTGACGCGCCCCGCGAAGGGTCGCGGGTGTCCACGAGGGACAGTGGTCCCGTGGCAGGTCGCCGCACGTCGGTAGGGTCGGCGGCGAGCCGGTGAGACGGTCACCCGGCCACGATTCGGTCACCGTGCGTCCACCCCGCGTCAGGCGGGTGCGCGCAGGTCAGGAGGCGTTGCGTGACGACGATCGGTATCCCGCGGGAGGCGGCCGGGCAGCGCCTGGTGGCCGCGACCCCGGCCACCGTGACGAAGCTCGTCGGGCTCGGGTACGACGTGCTCGTCGAGGCCGGTGCGGGCGAGGCGGCGACGTTCGCCGACGACGCGTACGCCGCCGCCGGGGCGCAGGTCGTCGACTCGGCGCGCGCGTGGGGTGCCGACGTCGTCACCGCCGTGGACGCCCCGCCCGACGAGCGGGTCGCGCTGCTGCGCGAGGGAGCGGTCCTCGTCGCCCAGCTCCAGCCCGCGCAGCGGCCCGAGCTCGTCGCGACCCTCGCCGCCCGCGGCGTCACCGCGCTCGCGCTCGACGCCGTCCCGCGCATCTCCCGCGCGCAGGCGCTCGACGTGCTCTCGAGCATGGCGAACGTCGCCGGCTACCGCGCGGTCGTCGAGGCCGCGGGCGAGTTCGGCGGGATGTTCGCCGGGCAGGTCACGGCCGCGGGCAAGACCCCGCCCGCCAAGGTGTTCGTCATCGGTGCGGGCGTCGCGGGCCTCGCCGCGATCGGCACCGCCGACTCGCTCGGTGCGCAGGTGCGCGCGTTCGACGTGCGACCCGAGGTCGGGGAGCAGATCGAGTCGATGGGCGCGACGTTCGTGCGCGCCCCGGAGGCGCAGCAGGAGATCAGCGCCGACGGCTACGCGAAGCCGCTGACGCAGGAGCAGGCCGCCGCGGCACTCGAGGTCTACGCGCGCGAGTGCGCCGACGCGGACATCGTCGTGACGACCGCGCTCGTGCGCGGCACCGCACCCACGACCATCACGGCCGCCGCCGTCGCGGGCATGCGGCCCGGCTCGGTCGTCGTCGACCTCGCCGCCACGGGTGGCGGCAACTGCGAGCTCACCGTGCCGGGCGAGCGCGTCGTGACCGACGGGGGCGTGGTCGTCCTCGGCTTCACGGACCTGCCCGGGCGCATGCCGCAGCACTCGTCGCAGCTGCTCGGCACGAACGTCGTGCACCTGATGCAGCTGCTCACGCCCGGCAAGGACGGCGAGCTCGTGCTCGACCTCGAGGACCCGGTGCAGCGCGGCATGACGGTCGCGCACGCCGGGGACGTCACGTGGCCGCCGCCGCCCGTCGCGGTCTCGGCCGCGCCGCCACCGACGACCGGCCCGCCGCCGCCCAGCCCGCAGGAGGTCGCGGCGCGGCAGGCCGAGCAGGCGGAGCGTGCCAAGGTGCGCGCCCAGCGGCGCACGGTCGCGTACGCGCTCGGTGCCCTGCTGCTCACGCTCGGCATCTCGTACGCGCCGAGCGAGTTCCTCGCGCACTTCTCGGTGTTCGTGCTCGCGGTGTTCGTCGGGTACTACGTGATCTCGAACGTGTCGCACTCGCTGCACACGCCGCTCATGGCCCAGACCAACGCGATCTCCGGCATCATCCTCGTCGGCGCGCTCCTGCAGATCGGGTCCGACGACCCCGTGGTCACCGTGCTCGCGTGCGTCGCCGCCGCGGTCGCGTCCATCAACATCTTCGGCGGGTTCCTGGTCGCGAACCGGATGCTCCGCATGTTCCGACGGGGGGCCTGACATGACGCTCGTGTCGCTCACGAACGCCATCTACCTGCTCGCCGCGGTGCTGTTCGTGCTGTCGCTCGCCGGCCTGTCCAAGCAGGAGACGGCCCGGCGCGGCAACGTGCTCGGGATGGTCGGCATGGGGCTGGCGCTGGCCGCCGTCGTCGCGCGCGCCCTGAACGAGTCCCAGCGGGCCGTCGGCGTGACCGCGCTGCTCATCGCGCTCGTGCTGGGCATCGGGGTGGTCGTCGGGACGTGGCGCGCGCGCCGCGTCGAGATGACGCAGATGCCCGAGCTGATCGCGATCCTGCACTCGTTCGTCGGCATCGCGGCCGTGCTCGTCGGCTACAACTCCTACCTGACCGGCACGCACGACGGCGTGCACCTCGTCGAGGTGTTCCTCGGCGTGCTCATCGGGGCCGTGACGTTCACCGGGTCGGTCGTCGCGTTCCTCAAGCTCTCGGCGCGGATGAAGAGCGCGCCGCTCACGCTGCCCGGCCGCAACCTGCTCAACCTCGCGGCCGTGCTCGTCTCGTGCGGCCTGCTGGCGTGGTTCCTCGCGGAGCCGTCCGTCTGGCCGCTCGCGCTCATGACGGTCATCGCGCTCGCGCTCGGCTGGCACCTCGTCGCGGCCATCGGCGGCGGGGACATGCCCGTCGTCGTGTCGATGCTCAACTCGTACTCCGGGTGGGCCGCCGCGGCCGCGGGCTTCATGCTCAGCAACGACCTGCTGATCGTCACCGGCGCCCTCGTCGGCGCGTCCGGTGCGATCCTGTCCTACATCATGTGCCGGGCCATGAACCGGTCGTTCGTCTCGGTGATCCTGGGCGGCTTCGGGGCCGAGGAGGGTGCCGCGGCGCCCGCCGGTGGCGGACCCGTCGGGGAGCACCACGAGATGTCCGCGGCGGACGTCGCCGAGGCACTCGCGGGAGCGCGGTCCGTCGTCATCACGCCCGGCTACGGCATGGCGGTCGCCAAGGCGCAGTACCCGGTCGCGGACCTCGTCGAGAAGCTGCGCGCACGCGGGGTGGAGGTGCGCTTCGGCGTGCACCCCGTCGCGGGCCGCCTGCCCGGGCACATGAACGTGCTCCTCGCCGAGGCGAAGGTGCCGTACGACATCGTCCTCGAGATGGACGAGATCAACGGCGACTTCGACGAGACCGACGTCGTGCTCGTGATCGGCGCGAACGACACGGTCAACCCCGCGGCGCTCGACGACCCGTCGTCGCCCATCGCGGGCATGCCGGTGCTCGAGGTCTGGAACGCCAAGCAGGTCGTCGTCTTCAAGCGGTCGATGGCCACCGGGTACGCGGGCGTGCAGAACCCGCTGTTCTTCCGGGACAACACCGCGATGCTGTTCGGCGACGCGCGGGACCAGACCGAGAAGATCGTCGCGGCGCTCGCCGCAGGCTGACCGCGGCCCCCGGGACGAAACGGTTCACCCGTCGTCCCGGGGTCCGTGCGGTCCCTAGCCTCCGGGCTGACCGGCGGACGGTGCCGTCGGCATGCCGTCAGGAGCGATGCGATGCCTCGCCGTGCCCTCGTCCACCTCGACCCCCGCGCCGGGACCCCGACGCGCCGGGCGACCGCGCTGCCCGTGAGCGGCCTCGCGGCGCTCGTCGTCGCGGCCCTCGTCGCCGTGCTCGCCCTCGTCGCGCAGTCCGCGACGCCGGCGCACGCGGCGACGACCGTCCTGCAGGCCGACTTCGAGGACGGCCTCGACGGCTGGACCGGCCGCGGCGACGCGACCGTCGCGCTGACCACGCAGGACGCGCGCGGCACGCAGAGCCTCCTCGCGACCGGGCGCACGAAGTCCTGGAACGGCGCGGTCGTCGACGTGACCGACACGTTCGAGCCGGGCGTGACGCACCAGGTGTCGCTGTGGCTGCGGCTGCCCGCGACCGGCAGCGGCTACGCCGACCTGCGGGTGTCCGCGCAGCGGGACGTCGACGGCACGTCGGCGTACGAGACGATCGCGACGGCCACGGGCGTCACGAGCGGCGCGTGGACCCACGTCAGCGCGAGCTACACCCCGGGGCTGTTCGACACCGCGTCGCTGTACGTGGAGTCGACCTCGTCCCTGACGGACTTCCTCGTCGACGACGTCACGGTCACGAGCGAGAAGGTGAGCCCCGACCTGTCGCTCCCGCAGATCGACGAGACGCTCGCGCCGTGGTTCACGTTCGGCCTCGCGGTCGAGCCGGCCGACGTGCTCGCGGGCCGCGGCGAGCTCGTCGCGCACCACGCCGCACAGATCACGCCGGGCAACCAGATGAAGCCCGACGCGATCCAGCCGACCGAGGGGACGTTCCGGTTCGGCCCCGCCGACCAGCTCGTCGACTTCGCGCTCGAGCACGGCCAGCGCGTCTACGGCCACACGCTGGTGTGGCACCAGCAGACGCCCGAGTGGTTCTTCCAGCGGGACGGCGCCGCGCTCACCACGAGCGCCGCCGACCAGGCGCTGCTGCGCTCGCGGCTCAAGACGCACATCGAGGCCGTCGCGGACCACTACCGCACCACGTACGGCGAGTTCGGCACACCGGGCAACCCGATCTTCGCGTTCGACGTGGTCAACGAGGTCATCGACGAGAACCAGAGCGACGGCCTGCGCCGCAGCGAGTGGTACCGCGTCCTCGGGCCGTCCTACATCGCCGACGCGTTCCGCTACGCGCGCGACGCGTTCGGTCCCGACGTGCTGCTGTTCATCAACGACTACAACAGCGAGTACCCGAACAAGCGCGCCCCCTACCTCGCGCTCGTGAAGTCCCTGCTCGCGCAGGGTGTGCCCGTCGACGGCGTGGGCCACCAGCTGCACGTCGAGGTCGGACGCTCGCTCGAGTACGTCGAGGGCACCATCGCCGCGTTCGAGGCGCTCCCGGTCCGGCAGGCCGTCACCGAGCTCGACGTCTCGACGTACCAGCACGGTGGCGAGTCGTGGACCACGCCGCCCGCGGACCGGCTGCGGCAGCAGGCGTACTACTACCGCGACCTGCTCGCGGTCCTCAAGAAGCACGCGCCGTCGTTCGAGTCCGTGACGATCTGGGGTGTCGACGACTCGCGCACGTGGCTGCGCGCGGGTGCCGCGCCGCTGCTGTTCGACGGGCAGCTCCAGGCGAAGGACGCGTTCTGGGGCGTGGTCGACCCGTCGCGGATCGGGACGACGAGCACCCCGACCCCCACGCCCACGCCGACCCCGACGCCCACGCCGACCCCGACGCCCACCTCGACGCCGACGCCCACCCCGACGCCGACGCCCACCCCGACGCCGACGCCCACTCCGACCCCGACGCCCACGCCGACCCCGACGCCCCCGCCCGTGGGCGCCTGCACGGTCCGCTGGTCGGCCAGCGCGTGGAACACCGGCCTGACCGCGAACGTCCGGGTGACGAACACCGGCTCGACCGCGCTCGACGCGTGGACCCTCACGTTCACGTTCGGCGGGGGGCAGCAGGTCACGCAGGGCTGGAGCGCCCACTGGTCGCAGAGCGGCACGCGCGTCACCGCGCAGAACGCCCCGTGGAACGGGCGGCTGGCACCCGGCGCGAGCGTCGAGATCGGGTTCAACGCGTCGCACCCGGGCACGCCCACGCCGGGCACGGCGTTCGCGCTCAACGGGTCCGCCTGCACGGCGGCGTAGCCGCGCGGGGTGCGCCGGGAGCCGTGCGTAGGACATGCACACGCGTGTCCAGCGGACGGAGGTCCCGGCGCACCCGTCGTCGGACGCCACTAGGGTGAGGTCGTAAACCCACCTTGCACGGACCCCACCTGCATGTCGAAGGAGCTCCCATGGCCAGCATCGAGGCCGTCGGCGCCCGCGAGATCCTGGACTCGCGCGGCAACCCCACTGTCGAGGTCGAGGTCGCTCTCGACGACGGCACGATCGCCCGCGCGGCGGTCCCGTCCGGCGCGTCGACCGGCGCCTTCGAGGCCGTCGAGCGTCGTGACGGCGACAAGTCGCGCTACCTGGGCAAGGGCGTCGAGCAGGCCGTGAACGCGGTCATCGACGAGATCGCCCCCGAGATCATCGGGTTCGAGGCGAGCGAGCAGCGCCTCGTCGACGCCGCGCTCATCGAGCTCGACGGCACGCCCAACAAGGGCAAGCTCGGCGCGAACGCGATCCTGGGCGTCTCGCTCGCGGTCGCCAAGGCCGCGGCCGACTCGGCCGACCTGCCGCTGTTCCGCTACGTCGGCGGCCCCAACGCGCACGTCCTGCCCGTGCCGATGATGAACATCCTCAACGGTGGTTCGCACGCCGACTCGAACGTCGACATCCAGGAGTTCATGGTCGCCCCGATCGGCGCCACGACCTTCCGCGAGGCGCTGCGCACCGGTACCGAGGTCTACCACTCGCTGAAGTCCGTCCTGAAGGCCCAGGGCCTGTCGACCGGCCTCGGCGACGAGGGTGGCTTCGCGCCGAACCTGTCGAGCAACCGCGCGGCGCTCGACCTGATCCTCACCGCGATCGAGAAGGCCGGCTTCACGCCGGGCACCGACGTGGCGCTCGCGCTCGACGTCGCGTCGACCGAGTTCTTCAAGGACGGCGCGTACCAGTTCGAGGGTGGCGCCAAGACGCCCGCCGAGATGATCGCGTACTACGAGCAGCTCGTGACGGACTACCCGCTGGTGTCCATCGAGGACCCGCTGTCCGAGGACGAGTGGGACTCCTGGTCGCAGCTCGTCGCCGAGGTCGGTGGCCGCGTGCAGATCGTCGGCGACGACCTGTTCGTGACGAACCCGGAGCGTCTCGCCAAGGGCATCCAGCTCAAGTCGGCGAACTCGCTGCTGGTCAAGCTCAACCAGATCGGCACGCTCACCGAGACGCTCGACGCGGTGACGCTCGCGCAGCGCAACGGCTTCACGACGATGACCTCGCACCGCTCCGGCGAGACCGAGGACACGACGATCGCCGACCTGTCGGTCGCGACGAACGCCGGCCAGATCAAGACCGGTGCCCCCGCCCGTGGCGAGCGCATCAACAAGTACAACCAGCTGCTGCGCATCGAGGAGGAGCTGGACGACGCCGGTCGCTACGCCGGCCGCTCGGCCTTCCCGCGCTTCCAGGCCTGATCACCTCAGCCTGACCGGTCGGCCCACGCCGACCCCGAGGCCGGTCGCCCCCCGGGGGCGACCGGCCTCTCGCGTCCCTGCCGGCCCCCGCGCACGTGGGGGATCGGTGAAGGAAGCCACGCGGCGGCGCGACGTCCCGGGCTCACGGGTGCACGCGGGCAGAATCGGGCGCATGTCCGCACCCCGCCGCCCGGTCGACCCGCGCCAGGGCGTCCGCGACGGCGCGTCCGGCGCCCCCCGCCCCGACACGGCGGGTGCCCCGCGAACGCCGCGTGCGCCGCGGACCGGGGCGGCCGGTGCCGCGCGCACCGGTGGGGCGGGAGCACGCCCGGTCACGCCGGCGCGGGGACCCGCTCGGCTGCGACCCCCTCGCGCGGGGTCCCGCGCGCCACGTCACGCCCGGGCGCCACCCGGCCCGGCAACCGTGCGCCGTCGACACCGCCGCGCGGCACGGCCCGGGCGGAACGGGCCCGGGTCGAGCCGCCGCGGCTGTTCTCGGTGCGGGCGATCGTGCTGGGCTGCGTGCTCGTCCTCGCGTTCGTGCTGGTCTACCCGACGCTGCACACCTACCTGCGTCAGGAGGCGGACCTGCGCGAGCTGCGCAGCCAGGTCGCGGCGGCGCGTGAGCGCAACGACGACCTGCAGGCGGAGCTCGAGCGCTGGGACGACCCGGCGTTCGTCACGGCCCAGGCGCGCGAGCGGCTGTCCTACGTGCTGCCGGGCGAGAAGGCGTACCGCGTGGTCGACCCGGAGACCGTCGAGGTCCCGACGACGCAGGTCGTCGACGAGGACACCCCCGTGGCGCGCACGCAGGCGCAGCAGCCCTGGTACACGTCGGTCTGGGACTCGCTCGTCGTCGCGGGCACGACGGACGACGCGACGCCCCGCGACGCCACGAAGCGCCCGACGAAGGACACGACGAAGGACACGACGAAGGGCACGACGAAGGGTGCGGAGCAGGACGCCGCGACGAAGGACGCGTCGTCGGCTCGACCCTGACGGCGTGCCGGCCAGGGGGTCGGTCGCGCTGACCGGTGCGTGCTGAGGGACAATGGGCGTCCCCCGACGAAGGAGCGACGTGCCCACCACCGCATCGGACGTGACCGCCCACGACCTCGAGGTGCTCCACGAGCAGCTCGGCCGCCCCGCGCGCGGCGTGGTCGGTGTCGCGGCGCGCTGCGTGTGCGGTCGCCCGATCGTCGTCCGGACGGCGCCGCGGCTCGACGACGGCACACCGTTCCCGACGCTGTACTACCTGACGCACCCGCAGGCGGTCGCGGCGGTCAGCACGCTCGAGGCGTCGGGGCTGATGAAGGAGTGGACGCAGCGGCTCGCGGTCGAGGCGGACCTCGCCGCCGCGTACCGCCACGCGCACGAGGCGTACCTCGCCGACCGTGAGGCGATCGGTCACGTGCCGGAGATCGCGGGGATCTCGGCGGGCGGCATGCCGACGCGCGTGAAGTGCCTGCACGTCCTCGTCGGCCACGCGCTCGCGGCCGGGCCGGGTGTGAACCCGTTCGGCGACGAGGCGCTCGCGATGATCCGTGGGACGTGGCGCCCCGACCGTTGCACGTGCTGACCACCGCCGGGACCGACCGGGACGCCGGGCGCGTTCCTGACGTGTCCGGTCCGGGTGCGAGGATGTGCGGCGTGACGCGAGTGGCAGCCATCGACTGCGGGACGAACTCCATCCGGCTCCTGGTGGCGGACGTCGATCCTGCCGCGGGCACGCTGGTCGACCTGGACCGGCGGTCCGAGGTGGTCCGCCTCGGCCAGGGCGTGGACCGCACGGGGCGGCTGGCCCCCGAGGCGCTCGAGCGCACGCTCGCGGCGACGGCGCGCTACGCGGCGATCTGCGCGCAGCTCGGGGCGACGACCGTCCGGTTCGTCGCGACGTCGGCCTCCCGGGACGCGGAGAACCGCGCGGACTTCGTCGACGGGGTGCGTGCGCTCCTCGGCGTCGAGCCGGAGGTCGTCTCGGGCCAGGAGGAGGCGGCACTGTCGTTCCGCGGCGCCACGGGCGTCGTCGCGGCGCACCACCCCGGCCCGTACCTCGTCGTCGACCTCGGTGGCGGCTCGACCGAGCTGGTGCTGGGGGAGCGCGAGCCGCAGGCGTCGCTGTCGATGGACGTGGGCTGCGTGCGCCTCACCGAGCGGCACCTGCTGGGCGACCCGCCGTCCGCCGACGAGCGTGCGGCCGCGCACCGGGACGTCGCGGCGGCCCTCGACGAGGCCGCGGCCGTCGTCCCGCTCGGGCAGGCGCGCACGCTCGTCGGGCTGGCCGGTTCGGTGACGACGGTGACGGCGCACGCGCTGGGCCTGCCCAGCTACCAGCCGGACCGCATCGACGGCGCGGTGCTGCCGACGGCGACCGTGCTCGAGGCGTGCGAGGACCTGCTGGGCGCGACCCGCGAGAAGCGTGCGGCGCTCGGTTTCATGCACCCGGGCCGCGTCGACGTGATCGGCGCCGGCGCGCTGGTCTGGCACGACGTGGTGGCACGCGTGCGTGACGAGGTGGCCGCGGCAGGGGGCACGCTCGAGCACGTCGTCACCTCGGAGCACGACATCCTCGACGGCATCGCGTTCAGCGCGGCGGAGCGCGTCGTCCGCTGACCCGAGCCCGGACGTACCGGGTGATCTCGGGACGAAGCGGTTGTCGCAGCCGGGCCGCCGGAGCACCGTGGAGCAGTCGGCCCGGGGAGTCGTCTGCGCGCCGTGAGCGGGCTGCGGCTGCGGGGCGCAGGGCTGGTGAAACGCGGGTGCTGAACCGTGTCACCTCTCGCGGGTCTGTGACTCGTCTCACTGGAACCGGTACCATCCCACGGGTCGAACTGCCTGACGCCTCGTGATGCCGGGTGGCACGATGTGCGGCACACGCCGCTCTGGGAGCGTTTCCACGGCCGGGTCCACCGGCCGTCGCTCCTTGATGACCACGCCGCTCGACGAGGAGCTCCAGAGATGGATCAGCCGAACCCGGCCGCGCCGAGCGGGCGGCTCGTCGCGCGCCGCACGGTGCTGGAGATGGGGTGCGGACTCGTCGGCCTCGGCCTGCTCGGGGCGTGCACGGACCACGACCACCCCACCGACGCGACGACCGACACCACCCCGGCTCCCGAGCAGACGCCCACCGCGTGGGCGGTCCCGGCCGAGCCGATGCGGTTCCCGCAGGGCTTCGTGTGGGGCTCGGCGACCTCGGCGTTCCAGGTCGAGGGCTCGTCGACCGCCGACGGCCGCGGGGTGTCCATCTGGGACACCTTCGCCGCGCAGCCGGGCCGGATCGACGACGGCTCGACCGCCGACCCCACCGCGGACCAGTACCGCCGCTGGGAGTCGGACCTCGACCTCATGGTCGACCTGGGCCTGCAGGCCTACCGCTTCTCGATCTCGTGGCCGCGGATCGTCCCGACGGGCTACCTCACGGGCGGCGGCGAGGTGAACCAGAAGGGCCTGGACCACTACCGGCGCGTGGTCGACGGCCTGCTGGACCGCGGCATGCACCCCGCGATCACGCTCTACCACTGGGACCTGCCGCAGCCCCTGCAGGATGCGGGCGGCTGGGCGGTGCGCGACACCGCCGACCGGTTCGCCGACTACGCGGCCGTGGTGTTCGAGTCGCTGCGGGACGTGGACGCGACCTGGCTGACCATCAACGAGCCGAAGACCACCGCGATGGTCGGCTACGCGGGCACGGAGCACGCGCCGGCGCTCGGGGACATCGACGCGGGGCTCGCGGCCGTGCACCACCAACTCCTCGCGCACGGCAAGGCGGTGCAGGCGTTCCGGGAGATCGGTGGACGCGGCGGGATCGGCATCGCGCTCAACCTCATGCCGGTCTACGGGGCCGCGGGCGCCGAGCTCGCGGCGGACCGCCTCGACGCGGCCGAGAACCGTCTCTACCTGGACCCGGTGCTGCGCGGCACGTACCCCGACGAGGCCGTGGGCGACAAGCCCGGCCAGCTGCGCGGCGACCGCGCGGCGTTCGAGGCGCTCGTCCAGCCCGGTGACCTCGAGACGATCTCGCAGCCGTGCGACCTGCTCGCGGTCCAGTACTACGGCGTGGCGGGCATCGACAAGACCGGTGCGTGGCTGCAGCTGTACCCGCCGTCGTCGGCCGGGTGGCAGCAGGTGCACGCCGAGGGCCTGTACGAGCTGCTCGTCCGGCTGCCCGCGGACTACCCGGACGTGCCGCCGCTCGTCATCAGCGAGAACGGCATCCCGGACCCCGACGCGCAGGGCCAGATCGACGACCCGCAGCGTCTCGACTTCCTGCGCACGCACCTGCAGCAGGCGGCGCGGGCGGTGGCCGAGGGCGTGGACCTGCAGCAGTACTACGCGTGGTCGTTCGTCGACAACTTCGAGTGGGCGCGGGGCATGACCCAGCGCTGGGGCATCGTGCACGTCGACTACGAGACGCAGCGCCGCACGCCCAAGTCGAGCGCCCGGTGGTACTCGCAGGTCGTGCGGACGAACGCGGTGCCGCCCGCCTGACCCCGGCCACCGGGGGCCGCGAGCGGCTCTCGTGACGGTTTTCACACGCCGGGTCGCCCCGATGTGCGCATCGTCACCGGGTGCTGAGGTGGTGGGTCGCGCGTGCGCCGATACCGTTGAGGTATGCCTCAGTCTGCCTCCACCCCGGTTGCCGAGACCGCGGTCCGCCCCGCCAAGTCGCGCAAGGTCCCCCGGGTCCTCGTCCTCGGTGGCGGCACCGTCGGCCTGTACTCGGCGCGCCGGCTGCGCAAGCGCCTCGGTCGGCGCGAGGCCGCGATCGTCGTCGTCGACCCTCGCCCGTACATGACGTACGCGCCGTTCCTCCCCGAGGCGGCCGCGGGCTCGATCGACCCCCGCAACGTCGTCGCACCGCACCGCCGCGCCCTCAAGGGCGTCGACGTGCTCCAGGGCAAGGTCTCCCAGATCAACCACGCCGAGCGCACGGTCGAGATCACGCCCGAGGAGGGCGAGCCGTACTGGGTCACGTACGACCACCTGATCGTCGGCCTCGGCTCGGTCGCCCGCACGCTGCCCATCCCGGGCCTCGCGGAGCAGGCGATCGGCTTCAAGAACGTCGAGGAGGCCATCGCCGTCCGCAACCACGTGCTCAACCGCATCGAGGTCGCGTCCTCGACGTGGGACCCCGAGCTGCGCAAGCGGATGCTCACGTTCGTGTTCGTCGGCGGCGGGTTCGCGGGCATCGAGGCGCTCGCGGAGCTCGAGGACATCGCGCGCTACACGATCGCGCACTACAAGCAGATCGAGCAGGACGAGCTGCGGTTCGTGCTCGTCGAGGGCAGCCCCCGCATCCTCCCCGAGGTGAGCGAGGAGCTCGGCGGCTACACGCTCGAGCAGCTGCGCAAGCGGCACATCGAGATCCACCTGTCGACGTTCCTCAGCTCGTGCGTCGACGGGCACGTGGTCCTGTCGAACAAGCTCGAGTTCGACGCCGACACGATCGTGTGGACCGCGGGCGTCAAGGCCAACCCCGTCCTGCAGCAGTCGGACCTGCCGCTCGACAAGATGGGCCGCGTGACGTGCAACGCCGCGCTGCAGGTCGTCGACGAGCACGGCGAGATCGTGCCGGACGCGTACGCGGCGGGCGACTGCGCCGCCGTGCCGGACCTGTACAACCCCGGGTCGTTCTGCCCGCCGAACGCGCAGCACGCGCTGCGTCAGGGCAACCACCTCGGCGACAACCTCGCGCGCGTGCTGCGCTCGGCCGAGGTCACGGACTACTCGCACAAGAACATCGGCGCGGTCGCGTCCCTCGGCATGTACAAGGGCGTCGCCCAGATGTTCGGCAAGATCAAGGTCCGCGGGTTCCTCGCGTGGGTGCTGCACCGCACGTACCACGTGTTCGCCATGCCGACCGTGAACCGCAAGCTGCGCATCATGGCCGGCTGGACCGGCTCGCTCCTGCTGCGCCGCGAGGTCGTCCCGCTGGGTGCGCTGCACGACCCGCGCGCGGAGTTCCGCGCCGCGTCGGTCCCGCCGAAGCCGCGCGTCGTCGAGGAGAAGTCCGACGCGCAGCCGGCCGACCCGGCGATCGCGGCCGCAGCGAAGCCCGCCGCGAAGCCCGCCGCGAAGAAGAAGTCCGCGTCCTGACGGTCCGCCCGTCGCGCGCACGAGAGCCCCGGTCCTGGTGGACCGGGGCTCTCGTCGTCGTGCGCCCGGCGGGACTCGAACCCGCACTGAGCCGGGTTTAAGCCGGCCGCCTCTGCCGGTTGGGCTACGGGCGCGGACGCGAGCATCCTCCCACCGGAGCGTCCGACGCGAAGGCCCGCGTCAGACCAGCCCGGCGGCCTGCTCGGTCTGCTCGACCTGGGCGACCCAGGCGCGCTTGGCGCGGCGCCACCCCTCGTCGTCGACGCCGATGCGCCAGTACCCCGACGCGGACAGGTCCGCGCGCGCGACGCCGCGCTCGAGCCGCAGGTGCCGGCGCACCTCCTTGACCGCCCCGGCCTCGCCGTGGACGAACGCGCCGACGCGGCCGCCGGGCCACGGCAGCGCGAGCGTCGTCTCGACGAGCCGCCGCCCCGGGTGCCCGCGGTCGGCGTGCACCCAGCGGACCTCGACGCCCGCGGGAGCGGTGAGCGGGAACTCGTCCTGCGGGCCGTCGACCTCGACCACGGCGACGCCGCGCGCGTCGTCGGGCATCCGCTCGAGCGCGACCGCGATCGCGGGCAGTGCGCTCGCGTCGCCGACGAGCAGGTGGTGGTCGACGTCGACCGCGGGCGACCACGCGCCGCCCGGGCCCGAGACGAGGATCTCCTCGCCGCCGACGAGTCCCGCGGCCCACGGGCCGGCCAGCCCTTGGTCGCCGTGCACGACGACGTCGACGGTCAGCTCGAGCGCGTGGGCGTCGAAGTGCCGCACGGTGTACGCACGCAGGCGTGGTGCGACGCCCTCGGGCAGCGCGGCGCGCACGGCGTCCAGGTCGACGCGACCGTCGTCGGTCAGCGGGCGCTCACCTGCCGGCAGGAACATCAGCTTGACGTAGGAGTCCGCGTGCTCGTCGGCGACGAACGGCGCCATGGTCGGCCCGCCGAGGACCACGCGGACGAGGTGCGGGGTCGGCCGCTCGGTGCGCAGCACGTGCGCCAGGACGGGTGCCGGTCGGCGCCTGGTCCCGCCGGGCGTGCGGTCGTCGGCGGGGGAGGGGGTCGTCACGAGTCGTGAGCCTACGTCCGCCCGAGCGGTACGCGACCGGGCGTTCGGTGGGCGTTCGGCGGGGCGTACGGCTCGGCCGGACGGCCGGGTCAGGAGCGGGACTCGGCCGCCGACGAGGCGTCGAGCGAGGCGTTCAGGGACGCGTTGAGCCGCGTGAGGGACGTGGCCAGGTGCTGCAGGTCGTCGGGCGCCCAGTCGGACAGGACCTGCGCGTACACGTCGGCGCGCGCGCGTCGCGTGGCCTCGAGCGCGGCCAGGCCGGCCGGGGTCGCGTCGATCACCGAGCGTCGCGCGTCGTTGTCGTCGCGCGAGCGGCTCACGTAGCCGAGGGCCTCCATCTGCAGCACCTGGCGCGTCACCGTGGACGCGTCGAGGCGCAGGTGGTCGGCGATCTCGTTGATGCCTGCGGGCCCGTCGTCGGCGAGCCGGCCGAGCGCGAGGTACGCGGAGCGTTCGAGCGTGCCCTCCAGGCGGCGGCTGCGGCGCCGGTTGCGGTCCGCGAGGCGCAGCAGCAGGGCGACCTGGCGCTCGACGTCGGCGATCGCGGGATCCATGGGTGCTCTCCTGTGTCCGGTGAGCACCACCCTAGGTGTACTCGGCCATCACGTTGGTGACAGGGCGTTGACGTGGGCGAGGGCCTCCGGCGTAGTGGAGATGTCTCGTCTTCACGATCCGGAGGCCCTCGTGGTTCACGCTAATGCGCGGCTGACGCCGCATGGGAGATGGTTGTTGGTGCAGCGGGTGCGGGTGCAGGGGCGCCCGGTCGCTCATGTCGCCCGCGAGCTGGGTGTCTCGCGCCAGTGCGCGCATCGGTGGGTGGCTCGTTTCGATGCGCAGGGCCGTGCCGGTCTGCAGGACCGGTCCTCGCGTCCGCGACGGTCACCGGCGGTGACCAGCCCTGAGCGGGTCGCACTCGTGCTCGCTGCGCGTGAGCGGTTGCGGCGCGGTCCGGACGAGCTCGCGCGGGCGACCGGAGTGCCGGCGCGGACCGTCTCGCGGATCCTGCGCCGCGCCCACGTGCCCTACCTGTGGCAGTGCGACCCGATCAGCGGTGAGCCGATCCGGGCGTCGAAGGTGACCGCGGTCCGCTACGAGCACGCGCACCCGGGTGACCTCGTGCACGTCGACGTCAAGAAGGTCGGGCGGATCCCGCAAGGCGGTGGGTGGAGAGCGCATGGGCGAGCCGGCACCCAGGCCGCGAAGAAGAAGCGCCCGCTGATCGGCTATGACTACGTCCACGCCGCCGTGGACGACTACTCACGAGTCGCCTACGCCGAGATCCTGCCGGACGAGAAAGGCGCGACCTGCGCGGGCTTCATCGACCGTGCCCTGACCCACTTCGCCGCGCTGGGCACACCCGTCAGAGCCGTCCTCACCGACAACCACTGGTCCTACGCACACGCCCACGAGGTCGCTGCGGTGCTCGCCGCGCACCAGACCGCGCACTGGTTCATCAAGGCCCACTGCCCCTGGCAGAACGGCAAGGTCGAACGATTCAACCGCACCCTCGCCAGCGAATGGGCCTACCGGCATCCATGGACCTCGAACGACCAGCGAACCACCGCCTTCACCACCTGGCTCAACGAGTACAACACTGAACGTCACCACCACGCCGTCGGCGCCGCCCCCGTCACCCGACTGTCACCAACGTGATGGCCGAGTACACCTAGGCGCCGCGGACGTGGCGCAGGACCGCGCGCACCGACGACGCGGCCCCGCGACCGGGCAGGTCACGGGGCCGCGTGGGTCGTGCCGGGTCAGGCGTCGCGGCGCTTGGTGAGCCACGCACCGGCGGCGAGGACGACGACGAGGTACGCGAGCAGCACACCGAAGCCCTCCCACGACGAGAGCACCACCGAGTCGGTGAAGCCCGCCTGCTGCTCGATCATCGCGTCGGTGAACGTCATCTGGGAGCCCGCGACGCTCGGCAGGTACGGCGTGAGGTCCTGCAGCGGCTTCCACGGGATCAGGCTGAACAGGATCGGCAGCACCAGCAGGATGCCGAGCGTCGTCGTGATCGCGGCCGCGGAGTGCCGCATGAGCACGCCGAGCCCGAACGCGAGCACCCCGATCATCGTCACGTAGAGCGCGTTCCCGACGAGGGCGCGCACCACCTGGGGGTCGCCCAGGTCGACCGACGCGCCCTGCCCGCCGAAGATCAGCGCCTGCAGCGAAGCCGCGACGGCGACCGCGAGAGCGGTCACGACGAACACGACGAGCGCGAGGACGAGGCCCTTCGCCCACAGCGCCGGCAGGCGGCGCGGCGCGGCGGCGAAGCTGCTGCGGATCATCCCGGTGGTGTACTCGCCGGTGATCGTCAGCGCGCCGAGCACGGCGACGGCCGTCGGGCCGAGGTACGGGATGGCGCCGAACGCGTCGAGGGCGTTGACGTCGTCGCTGCTCCCGGACATCTCGTTCGCGTCGAGCATGCCCCACGTGATGAGCAGGACGAAGCCCACGATCACGACGGCGGTGATGGCGAGCGTCCACACGGTGGAGCGCAGCGACCAGAGCTTGATCCACTCGGACCGCACGAGCCGCGGGAACGTGACACGCACGTCGGCGCCGGCCGTGGGTGCGTCGGTGGTCGTGGCGGTCATCGCGCGGCCTCCTGACCGGTCGTGCCGAGGGGTGCGGACCCGTCGTGGCCCATCGTGGAGTGGTACTCGACGGTGTCCTGCGTGAGGGACATGAACGCCTCCTCGAGCGAGCCCTGCACGGGCGTGAGCTCGTGCAGCACCACGCCCGCGGCCGCGGCGGCCTCACCGATCTGCGGGGCGGTCGCGCCGTGCACGACGAGCGAGCCCGGCTCGGTCGACGTGACGCTGACCTCGGGCCCCGTGAGCAGCTCGGCGAGCTGCGTGGCCTGCGGGCTGACGACGCGCACGGACGTGCGGGTACCGCGCTCGACGATGTCCTGCACCGGACCCGCCGCGATGATCCGGCCGCGCCCGATGACGATGAGGTGGTCCGCGGTCACGGCCATCTCGCTCATGAGGTGCGACGAGAGGAACACGGTGCGGCCCTGGCCGGCCAGGTACTTCACGAGGTTGCGGACCCACAGCACGCCCTCGGGGTCGAGCCCGTTGACCGGCTCGTCGAGGATGAGGGTGCGCGGGTCGCCCAGGAGCGCGGCGGCGATGCCGAGGCGCTGCCCCATGCCGAGCGAGAAGCCGCCGACGCGGCGCTTGGCGACCGACTCGAGGCCCGTCATCTCGATGACCTCGGTGACGCGTGCGTCGGCGATGCCGTGCGTCGCGGCGAGCGCGCGCAGGTGGTTGCGGGCGCTGCGGCCGGTGTGCACGGCCTTCGCCTCGAGCAGCGAGCCGACCTGCGTGAGGGGCGAGGCGTGCTCGGCGTAGGGCTTGCCGTTGACCGTGACGTGCCCGGACGTCGGACGGTCGAGGCCGACGATCATGCGCATGGTGGTCGACTTGCCCGCCCCGTTGGGGCCGAGGAAGCCGGTGACGGTCCCGGGCTCGACCCGGAACGAGATGGAGTCGACGGCGAGCTTCTCGCCGTATCGCTTGGTGAGGTTCGTTGCCTCGATCATCGCGGAGGCTCTTCCGTTCGGTGACGTGTCGCCCCGACCCTAGGTGTACTCGGCCATCACGTTGGTGACAGTCGGGTGACGGGGGCGGCGCCGACGGCGTGGTGGTGACGTTCAGTGTTGTACTCGTTGAGCCAGGTGGTGAAGGCGGTGGTTCGCTGGTCGTTCGAGGTCCATGGATGCCGGTAGGCCCATTCGCTGGCGAGGGTGCGGTTGAATCGTTCGACCTTGCCGTTCTGCCAGGGGCAGTGGGCCTTGATGAACCAGTGCGCGGTCTGGTGCGCGGCGAGCACCGCAGCGACCTCGTGGGCGTGTGCGTAGGACCAGTGGTTGTCGGTGAGGACGGCTCTGACGGGTGTGCCCAGCGCGGCGAAGTGGGTCAGGGCACGGTCGATGAAGCCCGCGCAGGTCGCGCCTTTCTCGTCCGGCAGGATCTCGGCGTAGGCGACTCGTGAGTAGTCGTCCACGGCGGCGTGGACGTAGTCATAGCCGATCAGCGGGCGCTTCTTCTTCGCGGCCTGGGTGCCGGCTCGCCCATGCGCTCTCCACCCACCGCCTTGCGGGATCCGCCCGACCTTCTTGACGTCGACGTGCACGAGGTCACCCGGGTGCGCGTGCTCGTAGCGGACCGCGGTCACCTTCGACGCCCGGATCGGCTCACCGCTGATCGGGTCGCACTGCCACAGGTAGGGCACGTGGGCGCGGCGCAGGATCCGCGAGACGGTCCGCGCCGGCACTCCGGTCGCCCGCGCGAGCTCGTCCGGACCGCGCCGCAACCGCTCACGCGCAGCGAGCACGAGTGCGACCCGCTCAGGGCTGGTCACCGCCGGTGACCGTCGCGGACGCGAGGACCGGTCCTGCAGACCGGCACGGCCCTGCGCATCGAAACGAGCCACCCACCGATGCGCGCACTGGCGCGAGACACCCAGCTCGCGGGCGACATGAGCGACCGGGCGCCCCTGCACCCGCACCCGCTGCACCAACAACCATCTCCCATGCGGCGTCAGCCGCGCATTAGCGTGAACCACGAGGGCCTCCGGATCGTGAAGACGAGACATCTCCACTACGCCGGAGGCCCTCGCCCACGTCAACGCCCTGTCACCAACGTGATGGCCGAGTACACCTAGGGCCAGGTTCCCGGCCCGAGGCATCCGACTGCGGGTGGACCTTGCCCCGCGCGGACGGCGGCGGGTCCGTCCCAGGACGGTCGGTCAGGACCCGGGAACTGCCCGTGCACCTTGTACGTTGGAGGACCACAGACCTGCGCCGAGGTGGCGCGGGCCGATCAGGAGGACGACGTGGCGAACCCCGTCTTCAGCAACAGCCCCGTCTTCGGCGAGGACAAGCGCCGTGGCGGTGGCACCGTCTACGCGCAGTCGAGCACGACGTACTCGACCGTGGACGCCGCGACGCTCGACGACCTGTACGCGGCACCGGCAGCGACGACCCGCGAGACGGGCCGCCTGACGTACGACGACGTGATCATGAAGACGGGCGGCCTGCTCGCCCTCCTCGTGGTCGTCGGCGCCGCGACGTGGGCGCTCGCCCCGGGCCTGTGGATCGCGGGTGCGGTGGTCGGCCTCGTGCTGGGCCTCGTCAACGCGTTCAAGCGCGAGCCGAGCCCGGTGCTCATCACCCTCTACACGGTCGCGCAGGGCGTGTTCCTGGGCGGCATCAGCGCGTTCTACGAGGCGGCGTACCCCGGCATCGTGAGCCAGGCCGTGCTCGGCACCGTCGCGGTCGCGGCCAGCGCGCTGTTCGTCTTCAAGTCCGGCAAGGTCCGCGTCACGCCGAAGTTCACGCGCTGGCTCGTCCTCGCGATGGTCGGCTACCTGGTGTTCTCGCTGCTCAACGTGGTCCTCATGATCGCGGGCGTGGGCGGCGGCGACTTCGGCCCGCTGCGCAGCGGCGGTCTGGGCATCCTCGTCGGCCTGTTCGCGGTGGGTCTCGCGGCCGCGAGCTTCATCGTCGACTTCGACGCGATCAAGCGCGGCGTCGAGGGCGGCGCCCCGCGCAAGATGGCCTGGGCCGCGGCCTTCGGCCTCATCGTGACCCTCGTCTGGCTGTACCTCGAGATCCTGCGGATCCTCGCGATCTTCCGGAACTGACGCGGGGACGCCGGCTGCGACCCGGCGCGCCGCACACCTGACACGGAGCCACCCGTCGACCTCGCTAGGGTCGGCGGGTGGCTCTCTTCGACCTCCCCCTGCCCGAGCTCGAGCGCTACCTTCCGGAGCTCGACGAACCCGCGGACCTCGACGACTTCTGGTCCCGCACGCTCACCCAGGCGCGTCGGCACGACGTCCTGCTCGACGCCCGGCGCAGGACACCGGTCTGCGGCCGGGCGAGACGACGGACGTGACGTTCGCGGGCTTCGACGGTCAGCCGGTGAAGGCATGGGTCACGCGACCCGCAGGGTCGCAGGGCGACGCGCTGCCCGCGGTCGTCGAGTACATCGGCTACGGCGGTGGCCGCGGGTTCGCGCACGAGCGCCTCGCGTGGGCCGCGGCCGGGTTCGTGCACCTGGTCATGGACTCGCGCGGCCAGGGCTCGACGTGGGGGAGCGGCGCGCACACGCCCGACGAGGCGGGCTCGGGCCCGGCCGCGCCCGGCGTCATGACGCGTGGCGTCGAGGACCCGGAGCGGTACTACTACGCCGGATCATGACGGACGCGGTCCGCGCGGTCGACGCGGTGCGCGCGTTGCCGGGCGTGGACCGGCACGCGTCGCGGTCACGGGCGGCAGCCAGGCGGTGCCTCGCGCTCGCCGCCGCGGGCCTGTCGGACGGGCTCGTCGCGGTGATGCCGACGTCCCGTTCCTGTGCCACATCCGCCGCGCGGTCGACATCACGGACGGCTTCCCGTACGGCGAGCTCGTCCAGTACCTCGCGGTGCACCGCGGCTCCACCGAGCGGGTGTTCCGCACGCTGTCCTACGTCGACGGCGTGCACCTCGCGCGCCGTGCGACGGCGCCCGCGCTGTTCAGCGTCGCGCTGCGCGACGACATCTGCCCGCCCTCGACCGTCTTCGCGGCGTACAACCACTACGCGGGGCTCGCGGCGCAGCGGCCGCGCACCGAGATCGAGGTGTACGAGTTCAACCGCCACGAGGGCGGCCAGGGCTTCCAGCTGGACCGCCAGCTGCGCTGGCTGCGCGATCTCGTCGACTGACGGACCCGCACGTGCCCACGGTCGTGCGAGGACGGCGGCGACCACGTCGGCGACCTCCTCGACGCTCGTCGGGCGCAGCAGCGGCCCGCCGCTGAACGTGTGGCTGCCCGCCCAGGTGGTGAGGGTCATCGGCGCTCCGGTGCGGACGTCGTCGGGTGTGCGGGCGTCACCGCCGCGCGGTGACGAAGATGTCGAACAGGTGCGGCGAGTGCGCGTGCACGAGCACCATAAACACCACGGCGTCGAACAGCAGGTGCACGACGAGCACGTACGTCAGCGACTTGGTGCGGCTGAACGTCCAGCCCTGGATGAGCGCGAACGGGACCGTCAGCAGCGGCCCCAGGACCGGTAGCGAGCTCCACAGGAACGACACGAACACCGTGGCCTGCAGCAGGTTCGCGAGCCACACGGGGAAGTGCCGGCGCAGCAGCGCGAACACGGTGGCAGATGAAGAACAGCTCGTCCCACGTGCCCACCGCGTTGACGCCGACGAACAGCCGCGCGATCTCGTCGGGCGCCTGGACGGTGGGCCAGTTCCGGTACGCGCCCGAGGTCAGGAAGTTAGAACGGCAGCAGCAGGTACCCCGCGGCGACGACGACGAGCAGGT